>NZ_CAJHCP010000049.1 GCF_904848625.1 Paraburkholderia metrosideri | reverse complement strand
GGGTGTGCGAGTAGGTGAATCAGGGTTGTGATTGTATCAATGTATGAAAAGGTGATCGAAAGATTGCTTTGGAATACGGCGCAACACGAATACTCAACCTGTAGCGTGTGTAGCGAGCGTTGCATTCCGAGTGAATGCAGCCTGAGACACACCCGTTATAGGGTCAAGCGAACAAGTGCATGTGGTGGATGCCTTGGCGATCACAGGCGATGAAGGACGCGGTAGCCTGCGAAAAGCGGGGGGGAGCTGGCAAACGAGCTTTGATCCCCCGATATCCGAATGGGGAAACCCGGCCCGTATGGGTCATCCGTAGCTGAATACATAGGCTACGTGAAGCGAACGCGGTGAACTGAAACATCTAAGTAACCGCAGGAAAAGAAATCAACCGAGATTCCCAGAGTAGTGGCGAGCGAAATGGGACCAGCCTGTACTCTTTATCTTCATTGTTAGTCGAAGGCTCTGGAAAGTGCCGCCATAGCAGGTGATAGCCCTGTAGACGAAAACAGCGAGGAAGAACTGGGTGTACGAGAAGTAGGGCGGGACACGTGAAATCCTGTCTGAAGATGGGGGGACCATCCTCCA
>NZ_CAJHCP010000048.1 GCF_904848625.1 Paraburkholderia metrosideri | reverse complement strand
TCAAGTGTTGAGCGCTCACGCTTATCGGCTGTAAATTTGAAGACAGATACGCAGACAGACTCAGGGGTCTGTAGCTCAGTCGGTTAGAGCACCGTCTTGATAAGGCGGGGGTCGATGGTTCGAATCCATCCAGACCCACCACTGTTTCTGCGGTGGCTGGCGCTGACCGGTTGCCCCTGGGTAGTAAATGCGGATAGCGATTATCTGTGTATGACTGGGGGATTAGCTCAGCTGGGAGAGCACCTGCTTTGCAAGCAGGGGGTCGTCGGTTCGATCCCGTCATCCTCCACCAATCCTCAATGCCGGTTTTACTGCGGCAAGCCTTGAAAGAGGTTTGCGGTGTAGTGAAACAGGCATTGGCGATTGAGCCAGTCAGTAAGGATACGCGGTTATAGCAACTGCGATATCGGCTGTCGTTCTTTAACAATCAGGAAGAAGTAGTAAAGAGATTCACGAAAGCATACTTAGAGATGGGTGTGCGAGTAGGTGAATCAGGGTTGTGATTGTATCAATGTATGAAAAGGTGATCGAAAGATTGCTTTGGAATACGGCGCAACACGAATACTCAACCTGTAGCGTGTGT
>NZ_CAJHCP010000047.1 GCF_904848625.1 Paraburkholderia metrosideri | reverse complement strand
CCACGACTACCTGAAAAAAACCCTGACCGCGCGCGTCTACGACGTGGCCCGCGAGACCGAACTCGAACGCGCGCCGAATCTGTCGGCGCGGCTGCGTAACCCGGTATATCTGAAGCGCGAGGACAACCAGCCGGTGTTCTCGTTCAAGCTGCGCGGCGCGTATAACAAGATGGCGCATATGCCGGCAGAGGCGCTGCAACGTGGGGTGATCACCGCGTCGGCGGGCAATCATGCGCAGGGCGTGGCGTTGTCGGCGGCTCGCATGGGCGTGAAAGCGATCATCGTCGTGCCGACGACCACACCGCAGGTCAAGGTCGACGCAGTGCGCTCACATGGCGGCCCGACAGTCGAAGTGGTGCAGTTCGGTGAGTCGTTTAGCGACGCTTACGGTCATGCAGTGAAGCTTCAGGAAGAACGCGGGCTGACCTTCGTGCATCCGTTCGACGACCCGTATGTGATCGCCGGCCAGGGCACCGTCGCGATGGAGATTCTCAGTCAGCATCAAGGCCCGATTCACGCGATCTTCGTACCGATCGGCGGCGGTGGTTTGGCCGCAGGGGTGGCGGCGTATGTGAAGTCGGTGCGCCC
>NZ_CAJHCP010000046.1 GCF_904848625.1 Paraburkholderia metrosideri | reverse complement strand
CAGGCGGGCGAGCCATTCCTTCTTCGCCTGCGCGAACGCGTCGTAAATCGATTTCGCGATCCACGGATGCTCCGCCAGCACCGAATCCTTCACCACGATCGTGCCGTGCATGGGATAAACGCCGGTGCGTGCGTAGTATTCGGTTTCGAGTTCGGTGGCGTTCGGCAGCAGATCCGGGTAGTCGGCTTCGACTTCCTTCCAGCCGCCGGTCGGCGCACCCGTGCGGCCAATGCCGGCCGCAGCGGCAAAACCCGCCGACAGTTCGCCCGATGCCATCATTTCGGCGAGTGAGCTGCCTTGCGGCGCGTGAATCACGTTTTCCGGCAACTTCAGTTGCTGCACGTGTTCTTCGTCATCGACCACCCAGGTGACCTTCGACGAATCCAGACCGAACTCGTCGATCAGCACCTGACGGGTCCACACGCCGGTCGTGACCGAGTACGCGCGCACGCCGACTTTCTTGCCTTCCAGATCTTTGGGCTGCTTGATGCCAGCGTCCGGGCGAACCAGCAGACCACCGTGGTGAAAGCGGCGTACTACGAAAATCGGCAGACCGACAAACGGCGCGCCGTATGCGCGGGCGATGATGTAA
>NZ_CAJHCP010000045.1 GCF_904848625.1 Paraburkholderia metrosideri | reverse complement strand
TGGCGCTGCACTTTACCGCGACCGAATCGACGTTCAGCTACTTCGAGGCGATGCGCGCGTACCTCGAGCAGCATGGCAAGCCGGTTGCGCTGTACAGCGACAAGGCCAGCGTGTTTCACTGCAACAGTCATTCGGTGACGCCAGGCAAGGGCGTAACGCAGTTTGGCCGCGCGCTGTACGAGCTCAATGTGGATACGTTCTGCGCCAACAGCAGCCAGGCCAAAGGGCGTGTCGAGCGGGCGAACCTGACGTTGCAGGATCGTCTCGTGAAGGAACTGCGGCTACGCGAAATCAGCACGAAGGAGGCGGCCAATGCTTACGCGCCCCACTTCATCGCTGACTTTAACGGCCGGTTTGGCAAGCTGCCGCGCAGCACATTCGATGCACACCGGCCGCTGCGGGTAGATGACGATCTTGATCTGATCCTGACGGTTCGCGTGCCGCGGCGCGTGTCGAAGGTACTGACGGTGCAGTACGACCGGGTGATCTACCTGCTTGAAGACACGGTGGCGAACCGCGGCCTGATTCACCGTTATCTGGATGTGTTCGAGTATCCGGACGGGCGCGTCGAAATCCGGGTGAATGGTGCTGCCCTGCCCTGTGTGCCCTACGACCGGCTCTCGGAGATCGATCAGGCGGCGGTGATCGATAACAAGCGGCTCGGGCACACGTT
>NZ_CAJHCP010000044.1 GCF_904848625.1 Paraburkholderia metrosideri | reverse complement strand
TGCTTCGCCACCAAACTTCTTGGTCAGAACCGTCGTGATCGCCGCCGTCAGCGTGGTCTTGCCGTGGTCGACGTGACCGATCGTGCCCACGTTCACGTGCGGCTTGGTCCGCTCAAACTTACCCTTGGCCATTTTCGACTCCTAAGAGGATTTTTCCGTACGTTGCGCCGGGCGCAAACAATCACCGAATACTTCTGGTGCCCATGGGCAGGATCGAACTGCCGACCTCTCCCTTACCAAGGGAGTGCTCTACCACTGAGCCACATGGGCGCTACTTCTGTGTTGCTGGAGCGGGTGAAGGGAATCGAACCCTCGTCGTAAGCTTGGAAGGCTTCTGCTCTACCATTGAGCTACACCCGCAGAACTCATGGATTCCCAACAACTGCTACAACTTGCATTCTGGTGGAGGAGGTTGGATTCGAACCAACGTAGGCGTAAGCCAACAGATTTACAGTCTGCCCCCTTTAGCCACTCGGGCACCCCTCCGCAGAGAACTGATGATTATGAGGGAACTACCGCTTGTTGTCAAGACTTGCTTGACCGTTCCGAATCATAGGCTCTCACTTATATAGTGATTGCAGTTCTGTCGTAAACGCAAAAACCCCACCTTGTTGGGGTGGGGTTTCTGGACATGCTGGGGAGCCTGACGATTACCTACTTTCACACGGGCAATCCGCACTATCATCGGCGTGGAGTCG
>NZ_CAJHCP010000043.1 GCF_904848625.1 Paraburkholderia metrosideri | reverse complement strand
AGGCGGCGGCAATTTCGCAAGGTGGCAGCAGCACATCACCGACTGGCATCGGAACCTCTACAGCGATATCGGCCTTGCGCCAGCGGTGAATGCTGACGAACTCCTCGTGCTATGTGCAAGCGGCCCCGAACCTCTGATTCAGTTGGGCCTCACACCGTTGGCCATGCGAGCAGTCGCGCTGGAGAAGTTTCCGCAACGCCGTTGGCTCGCAAGAATGCCTCGGCGAAACGCTCAGTTGGAAGGCGTTCACCTCTACTCGCCGATGACGGAACAACTGATAAGCTCCC
Organism: Paraburkholderia metrosideri; assembly: GCF_904848625.1. Classification (GTDB taxonomy): domain Bacteria; phylum Pseudomonadota; class Gammaproteobacteria; order Burkholderiales; family Burkholderiaceae; genus Paraburkholderia; species Paraburkholderia metrosideri. The sequence goes on along the minus strand of NZ_CAJHCP010000043.1, from coordinate 505 downwards.
GCACCGTTTCGACCGAACAGGAAAAATAGGTCCGCGATGCCCAATGTCACACTCTATATTTCCGCGGGGCAAATGCCGTCTGATGAGAGGCTTGCCGAGCTTTCCCGCGATTGCGTCGAACTCTGTACGAGTGTTCTTGAAGCGGCGCTCGAAAGCGTTCATGTCATCTATGTCGATGTTCGGCATGGGTACGGACATCCCGTGTTCGCGGAAGTGCAATATCGCCTTGAGACGTTTCGCACGCCTTCGGTAATGAACGGGTTCATGGAAGCCCTGGACGACGCCATTGCGCGCCGCACTGGTCTCACGGCGCGCATCCGTTGTTTTGGTCATGCCGCGTCGAACATTCACGCCCGTAATTAGCAAGTCTTCTGGAGAAGAGTCGTGTCCACCATTACGTTTCCGAGTCAGCGAGTCGGGGATTTCACGATCACCGCGATCAGCGACGGCTACCTCACCGCCAGCCTGGAATTCCTGTCGAATATCGACTCGTCCGAGGCCTCAA
>NZ_CAJHCP010000042.1 GCF_904848625.1 Paraburkholderia metrosideri | reverse complement strand
CTGGTGTGTTCGGCTGCAGACGGCCCGATGCCGCAAACGCGCGAGCACATCCTGCTGGCGCGTCAGGTTGGCGTTCCGTACATCATCGTGTTCCTGAACAAGTGCGACATGGTGGACGACGCTGAGTTGCTGGAACTCGTCGAAATGGAAGTTCGCGAACTTCTGTCGAAGTACGACTTCCCGGGCGACGATACGCCGATCATCAAGGGTTCGGCGAAGCTGGCCCTGGAAGGCGACGCAGGCGAGCTGGGCGAAGTGGCGATCATGAATCTGGCCGACGCGCTGGACACGTACATCCCGACGCCGGAGCGCGCAGTTGACGGTGCGTTCCTGATGCCGGTGGAAGACGTGTTCTCGATCTCGGGTCGCGGCACGGTGGTGACGGGTCGCGTTGAGCGCGGCATCGTCAAGGTCGGCGAAGAAATCGAAATCGTCGGTATCAAGCCGACGGTGAAGACGACCTGCACGGGCGTGGAAATGTTCCGCAAGCTGCTCGACCAGGGTCAGGCAGGCGACAACGTTGGTATCCTGCTGCGCGGCACGAAGCGTGAAGACGTGGAGCGTGGCCAGGTTCTGGCGAAGCCGGGTTCGATCAACCCGCACACGCACTTCACGGCTGAAGTGTACGTGCTGAGCAAGGACGAAGGTGGCCGTCATACGCCGTTCTTCAACAACTATCGTCCGCAGTTCTACTTCCGTACGACGGACGTGACGGGCTCGATCGAGTTGCCGAAGGACAAGGAAATGGTCATGCCGGGCGACAATGTGTCGATCACGGTGAAGCTGATCAACCCGATCGCGATGGAAGAAGGTCTGCGCTTCGCTATCCGCGAAGGTGGCCGTACGGTCGGCGCTGGTGTGGTTGCCAAGAT
>NZ_CAJHCP010000041.1 GCF_904848625.1 Paraburkholderia metrosideri | reverse complement strand
AGGCGATAAACCGGGTTCTTGGTTTCTTCCCAATACGGATAGCCGAGCGTCGTGAGGAATTTTTCGAACCCATCGTTCTCGCTTGTCGGCACCTGAATACCGACGAGGATCGAACTGTAGTCCGCCCCCTGGTTGCGATAGTGGAACAGGCTGATATTCCAGTTCGGCGCCATCGACGACAGGAACTTCATCAGCGCGCCTGGCCGCTCCGGAAATTCGAAACGGAACAGGCGTTCGTCGTGGGCCAACGGCGAGCGCCCGCCGACCATGTAGCGGATGTGCTGCTTCGAGAGTTCGTCGAAGGTCAGATCGACGGTGGCGAAGCCGTGCGTTTCGAACGCGCCTGCGATCTGCACGGACTCGCTGCGATTCTTCGTCTGGATGCCGACGAAGATGTGCGCTGAACTCGCGTCCGCGATGCGGTAGTTGAATTCGGTGACACTGCGGGTGCCGACCAGTTCGCAGAAACGCCGGAAGCTGCCGCGTTCTTCCGGAATCGTCACGGCGAACACCGCTTCACGTGCTTCACCCACTTCGGCGCGTTCGGCTACGAAGCGCATGCGGTCGAAGTTCATGTTCGCGCCCGAGGTGATCGCGATCAGCGTCTGGTTCTCGATGCCTTCACGTTCGGCATACTGCTTGGCACCCGCTACTGCCAGTGAGCCCGCGGGTTCAAGCACGCTGCGCGTGTCCTGGAACACGTCCTTGATTGCCGCGCACAATGCGTCGGTGTTCACGAGCAGCACGTCGTCGAGATATTCACTGCAGAGACGGAAGGTTTCTTCACCGACCAGCTTCACGGCGGTGCCATCCGAGAACAGGCCCACCTCGCTCAACGTCACGCGTTCGCCTGCTTTCAGCGACGCGGCCATTGCACACGAATCATCGGTCTGCACGCCGATCACCTTGATCTC
>NZ_CAJHCP010000040.1 GCF_904848625.1 Paraburkholderia metrosideri | reverse complement strand
AGCGCCGGTCAATTGGAGACACCATGATTATCGATTGCCACGGTCACTTCACGACCGTTCCCGCCTCGTTCCGCGCATGGCGCGCGAAGCAGGTTGAATTTGCCAACGACCCGGCCAACGCGCCTTCACTCGACGGCGCTCGCGTCAGTGACGACGAAATCCGCGAAGCCATCGGCAACGGTCAACTGAAGCTGCAACGCGAACGCGGCAGCGACCTCACGCTGTTCTCGCCGATCGCCGGCCTGATGAGCCACCACCTGGGCAACGAACGCACGAGTCTCGAATGGGCCCGCGTATCGAACGACCTCGTGCATCGCGTGACCGAACTGTATCCGGATAACTTCGCGCCGGTCTGCCAGTTGCCGCAATCGCCGGGCGTGGCACCCGCGAACAGCGTCGCCGAATTGCGCCGTTGCGTCGAGGAACTGGGCTTCGTCGGCTGTAACCTGAATCCGGACCCGAGCGGTGGCTACTGGACCGGCAAGCCGGTGACAGACCGCGAGTGGTATCCGATGTACGAAGCGCTGTGCGAACTCGACGTGCCCGCAATGATCCACGTCGCTGCATCGTGCAACCCCTGTTTCCACGGTACAGGTGCCCATTATCTGAACGCCGACACGTCGGTGTTCATGCAGATCCTGCAATCGAATCTGTTCAAGGACTTCCCGACGCTGCGTCTGGTGATTCCGCACGGCGGCGGTGCAGTGCCTTATCACTGGGGCCGTTATCGCGGGATGTCGCTCGAAATGTGCGACCGTCCGCTCGAAGGCCTGCTCGACAACATCTTCTTTGACTCGTGCGTGTATCACAAGCCGGGCGTCGAACTGCTGACCAGGGTGATTCCGTCGGACAACGTGCTGTTCGGCTCGGAAATGATCGGCGCGGTGCGCGGCCGCGATCCGGAAAACGGCCAGTACTTCGACGACACGAAGCGCTATATCGACGCGTGCGAGGCGCTGTCTGAACAGGATCGCTACAAGATCTTCGAAGG
>NZ_CAJHCP010000039.1 GCF_904848625.1 Paraburkholderia metrosideri | reverse complement strand
GAACCTGTCCGGATTTTTGTGTGCGAGGCGGTTAACGGAGTTACCCGCGTGCGTTGGTAAAACGCTCTCCAAACAGAATAGCGAACTGGTTCATGGCGCTCGACCAGTCGAATGCCGTTCGCACGGATTTGGCAAGCACATTGCGCAGCGCCAGCCAGAGCAACTTGATGGCGGCCTCGTCGTTGGGGAAGTGGCCGCGGGTCTTGATGATCTTGCGTAGTTGCATGTTCAGACTCTCAATGGCATTTGTTGTGTACACCACCCGGCGTATGTCGGGCGGAAACACGAAGAACGGCGTGACGTTCTCCCACGCCCGTCGCCACGACTGCACGATGGTCGGGTACTTCGCGCCCCATGGCCCTTCGGCAAAGGCCTCCAGGGCCTGCTGCGCGGCCTGTTCGTTCGCGGCGGCGTAGACCGGACGCAGCGCTGCGGCGACGCTTTTGCGATCCTTGTAGCTGGCGTATTCCAGGCTGTTGCGGATCAGGTGCACGATGCAGGTCTGCACGGCCGTGCGCGGGTACGCCGTGCCGATCGCCTCGGCCAGCCCCTTCAGGCCGTCGACCACCGCGATCAGGATGTCCTGGCAGCCCCGGGTCTTCAGTTCGTTGAACACCTTCAGCCAGAACTTCGCACCTTCGGTCTGCTCGATCCACAGCCCGAGCACGTCGCGCTGACCGTCGGCCTGGATGCCCAGCGCCAGATACACCGCCTTGTTGCTCACCACGCCGTCGCCACGGATCTTCACGCGCAGCGCGTCGAAGAACACCACCGGATACATCGGCTCGAGCGGACGGCTCTGCCAGGCGAGCGTTTCGGCCATGACTTCGTCGGTGACCGAGCTGATGAAGTCGGGGGAGACCTCGGTGCTGTAGCTTTCGGCCAGAAACGCCTGAATCTCGCGAACGCTCATGCCCCGGGCGTACATCGCGATAATGCGCTCATCGAAGCCCGTGAAACGCCGCTCGTGTTTGGGAATCAGGATCGGCTCAAAGCTGCCTTCGCGGTCGCGCGGCAGATCGACCCTGACCGGGCCGCGCTCGGTGATCACCGTCTTGCCGCTGGCGCCGTTGCGCTCGTTGGTCTGCTCAGAGGGCCTGGGCTGGCCGGGCCGGTAGCCCAGATGCATGCTCATCTCGGCGCCCATCGCCCGCTCGATCAGCGCCTTGTTGAACGCCAGCATCAGGTCCTGAACCTCGGCGGGCGTCATCGGGCCCTTCACCAGTTCATCGAGCAGCGCTTCAGGAAGTTCAGGCAGCGGCCCGCGGGCCGCTGCCTGAGAAGCGACAGTGCGTTTCTTCTTCATGATTGGCATATCCATGATCTTCATCCTTCATGATATGCCTCGCCCACGAAATTACGGATAGGCCC
>NZ_CAJHCP010000038.1 GCF_904848625.1 Paraburkholderia metrosideri | reverse complement strand
TGAACTGCACCCCAAAAGTTGGACACCCGTCCAACGATTTGGGGTGTTTTTTCATGAGCAGACATAGTGCGCAGTTCAAGCGTCGGGTTGTCAAAGACTATCTTTCAGGCCGGGTGGGTGGCAGCGCGGAGGTCGCGCGGCGGCACGATATCGATCACGGCACAGTACGGAAATGGGTCGCCGCCTGGCGGTTGCACGGCGAAGCCGCGTTCAGAAAGAAGTTCAGTCACTATGATTCGCGCTTCAAGCTGAAGGTGTTGAGGCTTATGGTGTCGAAGGATTTGTCCTGCCGGCAGGTTGCTGCTGTGTTCGATATCCGTAATCCGGGGGTGATCGGCATCTGGAAACGCCAGTATGATTCCGGAGGTATCCAGGCCCTGGAGCCTCGCCCCCGAGGACGACCCGTGAAGCAACCCAAGTCATCTGTGCCGCCTGACTCGACAGAATCCGACGAGACCCGCACGAAAGAAGAACTCCTTGCAGAGCTGAACTATCTGCGCATGGAGAACGCGTACCTAAAAAAACTCGATGCCTTGATCCGCTCGGAAAGCCCCAAAGCACCGCGCAGAAAACGCAGATAGTGGCCGGATTAAGGCATCGGTTTCCAGTTGAGGGTCTGCTGAAGGTGGCGGGCCTGGCGCGCAGCACTTTCTATTACCACTGCAAGGCATCGCTGGTCGCGGACAAGCACGCGCCGCTCAAGGCGCGTATCCGCTCGTTATTCGAGTTGCACAAGGGCCGTTATGGCTATCGGCGTATCACCAGCGCGATCCGGCGTCTGGGGATCGTTGTCAATCACAAGACTGTCCAGCGACTGATGCAGTTGATGGAACTGAAGTGTCTGGTGCGTCCGAAGAAGTACCGCGCCTTTCGGGGCACGGTGGGACGGATTGCACCGAACGTGCTGCAAAGACAGTTCGATGCCGATGCGCCGAACCGCAAGTGGGTCACCGACATCACCGAGTTCCGGGTGGGGGAAAGCAAGCTTTATCTCTCACCGGTTCTGGACCTGTACAACGGCGAGATTGTGGCTTACGAAACAGCCACGCGTCCGGCATTTGCGATGGTCGCGGGCATGATGAGGAAGGCCATGAGAAAGCTGAAGCACGACGACCGGCCCATGGTCCACTCCGATCAGGGCTGGCACTATCAGATGAGTGCCTATCAGGCATTGCTTGCCCGGCGCGGTCTCACACAGAGCATGTCGCGCAAGGGCAACTGCCACGATAACGCGACGATGGAGAGCTTCTTCGGCACGCTGAAGTCAGAATTCTTTTACCCGAATCGCTTCGAAAGCATTGAGGCACTTCAGGCCGGTATCAAGGACTACATTCACTACTACAATCACCACCGCATCAAGCTCAAGCTGAAAGGGCTGAGTCCTGTGATGTACAGAACCCAGCCCTCACGGCATTAGCCAACAACTGTCCAACTTTGCGGGGTCGGTTCA
>NZ_CAJHCP010000036.1 GCF_904848625.1 Paraburkholderia metrosideri | reverse complement strand
CATGAGCGACACTCGCCTGAACAGCATCATTCGCGCCTTCGAATCGGGCAAGACCGCGTACACCGCATTTTCGAAGCTGGACAAGCAGAACGCGATCGAGATGAGCGATGCACCGTATGACGGCATCGTCTTCGAAATGGAGCACAACCCGTACGACGTATCGGCGCTCGGCGACGCATTGCAATACATGCTGAACCGCAAACAGATCGCGGAATCCGCTTCAGTCTCGCCGCGTGTGACGCCGATTGCGCGGATCCCGGCGAACGGCGTCGAAATGAATCAGGCGTTTGCGAAGCAGGTACTCGATCGCGGTGCTTACGGTGTCGTGTGGCCGCACGTTGCCACTGTGGAGCAGGCGTACAACGCAGTAGCGTCGTGCCGCTATGCACGTCCGAAGAACGCGCCGCTGTATGAGCCGAAGGGCGCTCGCGGCGACGGTCCCGCAACCGCCGCGCGTTACTGGGGCTTGAGCATGGCCGACTACTACAGGAAGGCGGACGTGTGGCCGCTCGCGCCGGAAGGCGAAATCCTCGTCGGCCTGATGTGCGAAAGCACCGAAGCAATCGGGAACCTCGACGACATTCTGTCGAACGTGCCGGGCATTGGCTTCATCCTGATCGGCGAGGGCGACCTCAGCCAGCAACTCGGCCTGCCGCGTCAGTACGAGCATCCTGAAGTGCTCGACGCGATGCGCCAGATCGTCGAGACCTGCCACAAGCACAACGTGGTGGTCGGCAATCCGCACACCACCGCGAAGAATCACGATCGTCTGGTCAAGGAAGGCTACCGCTTCCTGATGTCGGCACCGCAACGCAGCTATGGCGTGGTCGGCGCAGCACGTGAGCTGGCGGGGTATTAATAAATGAACGGAGCCGAAAGCCTGGTCCAGACGCTCACCGCTCAGGGCGTCGATATCTGTTTCGCGAATCCCGGTACGTCGGAGATGCATTTTCTGAAGGCATTGGAAAACCCGGCGATGCGCAGCGTGCTGTGCCTGTTCGAAGGTGTCTGCACGGGCGCAGCCGACGGTTACTACCGGATGAAGGGTACGCCCGCGTCCACGCTGCTGCACCTGGGCCCGGGTCTCGCTAACGGACTGGCCAATATCCACAACGCGAAGCGCGCGTCGTCGGGGATGGTCAACATCGTGGGCGAGCATTCGGCTTCGCACCTGAAGTACGATCCGCCGCTGACGTCCGACATTGAAGGGCTCGCGCGTCCGCTGAGTCACTGGGTGCGTCGCGTTGAGTCGTCGCATTCGGTGGCGTGGGACGTGGCTGCTGCGGTCGCGAAGGCAAGCGAACACGTCGGCCAGATCGCCACGCTGATCCTGCCGGGCGATGCATCGTGGCAGGAAGCGGGCGAGGCGGTTGTCCCTTCCCGCGCGGTTGCCTTCGAGAAAGCGAAAGCGCCTGATGTAGCACGCGTCGAGCACATCGCGAAGGTCCTGCACTCGGGCGAGCCGACGCTGATCGTGCTCGCAGGTCATTCGACAAAAGGCCGCGCACTCGAACTCGCCGGCAAGCTCAAAGCTGCCACAGGTTGCCGTATTGCGACGCAGTTCTTCAGCGCGCGGATCGAACGCGGCGCGGGTCGTGTGACGCTTGAACGCATTCCGTATGCAGTCGGTCAGGCGGTTGACTATCTGAAGGCTTTCAAACACATCATCACGGTGGAAACCACCGAGCCGATCGCGTTCTTCAG
>NZ_CAJHCP010000035.1 GCF_904848625.1 Paraburkholderia metrosideri | reverse complement strand
GTAAAACACACCGGTTATAGGATCAAGCCTTACGGGCAATTAGTATCAGTTAGCTTAACGCATTACTGCGCTTCCACACCTGACCTATCAACGTCCTGGTCTTGAACGACCCTTCAAGGGGCTTAAAGCCCCGGGGATATCTCATCTTAAGGCGAGTTTCCCGCTTAGATGCTTTCAGCGGTTATCTCTTCCGAACATAGCTACCCGGCGATGCCACTGGCGTGACAACCGGTACACCAGAGGTTCGTCCACTCCGGTCCTCTCGTACTAGGAGCAGCCCCCTTCAAATATCCAGCGCCCACGGCAGATAGGGACCAAACTGTCTCACGACGTTTTAAACCCAGCTCACGTACCTCTTTAAATGGCGAACAGCCATACCCTTGGGACCGGCTACAGCCCCAGGATGAGATGAGCCGACATCGAGGTGCCAAACACCGCCGTCGATATGAACTCTTGGGCGGTATCAGCCTGTTATCCCCAGAGTACCTTTTATCCGTTGAGCGATGGCCCTTCCATACAGAACCACCGGATCACTATGACCTGCTTTCGCACCTGCTCGACTTGTCGGTCTCGCAGTTAAGCACGCTTATGCCATTGCACTATCAGCACGATTTCCGACCGTACCTAGCGTACCTTCGTACTCCTCCGTTACACTTTGGGAGGAGACCGCCCCAGTCAAACTGCCTACCATGCACTGTCCCCAGTCCGGATAACGGACCAAGGTTAGAACCTCAAACAAACCAGGGTGGTATTTCAAGGTTGGCTCCACGCAGACTGGCGTCCACGCTTCATAGCCTCCCACCTATCCTACACAGATCGGTTCAAAGTCCAATGCAAAGCTACAGTAAAGGTTCATGGGGTCTTTCCGTCTAGCCGCGGGGAGATTGCATCATCACAAACACTTCAACTTCGCTGAGTCTCGGGAGGAGACAGTGTGGCCATCGTTACGCCATTCGTGCAGGTCGGAACTTACCCGACAAGGAATTTCGCTACCTTAGGACCGTTATAGTTACGGCCGCCGTTTACCGGGACTTCAATCAAGAGCTTGCACCCCATCATTTAATCTTCCGGCACCGGGCAGGCGTCACACCCTATACGTCCACTTTCGTGTTTGCAGAGTGCTGTGTTTTTATTAAACAGTCGCAGCCACCAGTTTATTGCAACCCCTTCACCCTCTGCCCGCAGGGGCATCAAGCTACAGGGGCGTACCTTATCCCGAAGTTACGGTACCAATTTGCCGAGTTCCTTCTCCCGAGTTCTCTCAAGCGCCTTAGAATACTCATCTCGCCCACCTGTGTCGGTTTGCGGTACGGTCTTGTTAAACTGAAGCTTAGAGGCTTTTCTTGGAACCACTTCCGATTGCTTCTTCACCTAAGTGAATGGCCTCGCACCCTTGAATTCCGCGCCCGGATTTGCCTAAGCGCCTTCTCCAATGCAAGGACCGGGACTTCCAACACCCGGACAACCTTCCGCGATCCGTCCCCCCATCGCATTTAACAATGGTGCAGGAATATTAACCTGCTTCCCATCAGCTACGCATTTCTGCCTCGCCTTAGGGGCCGACTCACCCTACGCCGATGAACGTTGCGTAGGAAACCTTGGGCTTACGGCGAGGGGGCTTTTCACCCCCTTTATCGCTACTCATGTCAGCATTCGCACTTCCGATACCTCCAGCGCACTTTTCAATGCACCTTCGCAGGCTTACGGAACGCTCTCCTACCATGCACATAAATGTGCATCCGCAGCTTCGGTATATTGCTTAGCCCCGTTACATCTTCCGCGCAGGACGACTCGATCAGTGAGCTATTACGCTTTCTTTAAAGGATGGCTGCTTCTAAGCCAACCTCCTGACTGTTTTAGCCTTCCCACTTCGTTTCCCACTTAGCAATATTTGGGGACCTTAGCTGGCGGTCTGGGTTGTTTCCCTCTTGACACCGGACGTTAGCACCCGATGTCTGTCTCCCGTGATTGCACTCTTCGGTATTCGGAGTTTGCTATGGCGTAGTAATCCGCAATGGACCCCACAACCATGACAGTGCTCTACCCCCGAAGGTGATACACGAGGCACTACCTAAATAGTTTTCGGAGAGAACCAGCTATTTCCAGGTTTGTTTAGCCTTTCACCCCTATCCACAGCTCATCCCCTAACTTTTCAACGTTAGTGGGTTCGGACCTCCAGTACGTGTTACCGCACCTTCATCCTGGCCATGGATAGATCACCTGGTTTCGGGTCTACACCCAGCGACTGAATCGCCCTGTTCGGACTCGCTTTCGCTACGCCTGCCCTAATCGGTTAAGCTTGCCACTGAATGTAAGTCGCTGACCCATTATACAAAAGGTACGCAGTCACCCCTCAAGGAGGCTCCTACTGTTTGTATGCATGCGGTTTCAGGATCTATTTCACTCCCCTCCCGGGGTTCTTTTCGCCTTTCCCTCACGGTACTGGTTCACTATCGGTCGATCACGAGTATTTAGCCTTGGAGGATGGTCCCCCCATCTTCAGACAGGATTTCACGTGTCCCGCCCTACTTCTCGTACACCCAGTTCTTCCTCGCTGTTTTCGTCTACAGGGCTATCACCTGCTATGGC
>NZ_CAJHCP010000034.1 GCF_904848625.1 Paraburkholderia metrosideri | reverse complement strand
GCATCGCTCATCTCGATCGCGTTCTGCTTGTCCAGCTTCGAAAATGCGGTGTACGCGGTCTTGCCCGATTCGAAGGCGCGAATGATGCTGTTCAGGCGAGTGTCGCTCATGGTCTTTCTCTCTCGTAATCTCGTGAATTGGGTGCGTCAGGTCGGCGTGGCGCGATCAGTCGGCCGCTTTCCAGTACATGAAACCCATGCCTTCGCCGGTGCCGGCAGCCGTGCGCCAGCAGGGAACGTAGTCCACCAGCGTCATTTCGGCGCCGGTTTCCTGAACCGCCTTCATCACGCTGACGTACAACTTGATTTCAGACGTGCCCGACTGGTACGAACGGTTGTCCACTGCAGCGAGGCCGTCGTAGTCGTAGTCGCCCAGCATCTTCATGATGCTGTGATCGAACTCTTCGTCGTTGACGAAGTGCGACAAGCCGCCCGATGCGAAGATGCCGACACGCACATCGTCTGGCCACGCGTTGATTGCATCGCGCAATACGCGGCCGAAATCGATACAACGCGCCATCGACGGCTGGGTCGGCGGGTAGAAGCAGTTCATGATGATCGGCACATGCGGCGGCGGGTTGTCGCCCATGATCTGGTGATACACAAAGCTGTATGCGTGAGGCACGACCGGATATTCCGGCAGCGGCTTCATCCATACGTTATCCGGCCATGCAAACAGATCGGTCAGATCGAAGTTTTCACGCTGGAAGTGGTCGATCAGGTACGTCGCCAGCTTCGGATGACACTGGTGCGTGACGTGATGGTCGGGTGCGTACACCGAACGTTGCGGCGGACCGTTGTGCACTTCCTGACCGGTATAGATTGCGATTGACGGCGAGAAGTCGGTGAAGATTTCCTTCTGGTCCTTACCCAGAATGATCGCGACGTCCACGTCCGCTGCGCGATACGCTTCGGCCATCTTGTCGAGTGCAACACGGCAGCGTGCGGCGCGTGCGGTACGTTCTTCGATGGTCAGGAATTTTTCGAATGCGGCACCACGGTGCGCTTCGAGTTCAGGGTACGTCCACGTCCGGTTACGGAACCACAGTTCCGGATTGTTACGGTCACGCTCGCCGTTATTGAGCCAGTCCTCCGGAGCTTGCCCCAGCATGCCGCTGTGCGGCACGGCCATCCCGAATACAATCTTCGCCATTTACGTTTCTCTGTGAATTAGTGTGTTCAACTAGGCCGGTTATGTCAGCTATCCAGGCCATTCCCGGCCAGGCCGTGATTTGTCAGGCTCGCCGCAGCGATCCGTGGGACTCGGTCACCTTGGGGGCCCACTCGGGGCGGTACAGAATGGCCGTGGCCAGCGCGCCGACGACGAGGAATCCGAGGATCACCATCATCGGCAGGTCGTAGCTTCCGCTCACATGCAGCAGCCAACCCGACAGGCTCGCCGCTACACCGCCGGCAAGGCTCGTGGCAAGTTGCTGCACGCCCGTCACGAGACCGATGGTCTGCTTCGGGATCAGCGTCAGACGCGACAGCACCAGGTTATTCGCCGTCACGAAGCCGAGCAGCGATAGCGACAGCACATTCCAGAACAGCGCCATCTGCAGCGTCGGCGCGTAGGCACCGAACAGCACCGTGCATCCGCCGATAAAGCCCGCGATCGTGAATACCTTGCGTACCGTGATCGGGTTATGGCCGCGCGCAATGATCCGGTCGGCGGCCCAGCCCGCGACCGCCGCAACGATGGCGATACCGGCGAAGCTGAAGAACGTGAAAAGTCCGGAGCGCGTAATCGACAGGCCGCGTTGCTCGACCAGATACGACGGCATCCAGGTCATGCAATAGAACGTGAAGTAGCCGTAGCAGAAGTTGGTGACCATGCCGCCCCACACCACTGGGCTCGATAGAATGCTGCCGAAGGTCACCGTGCGGGCGCTGCGATTGGCCTGCGTCAGAGCCGCTTTGGTCGGCAGATCGTTGCGCACCATCAGCAACCAGGGAATGAGCCACAGCAGACCGACCAGGCCGGTTGCGATGAACATCATCTTCCACGAGTAGTTGACGATGAACCATGCGCCGACCGGTGCGCCGATTGCGGGACCGAACTTGTTGCCCATCGCCAGAATGCCAACGGCGAGCCCGTTCTGGCTTTCGTCGAAGTTGTTGCGGATCCAGCGATAGCTCGCGGGAATCACAATCGCTTCAGCCATGCCGATGATCAGGCGCATCACGACGAGACTCGCGAGCGCCGTCACCGCGCCCATCAACGCGGTGGCGATACACCACAGCGCGAAGCTGATCGCGTACGGCCATTTCACGCCGTAACGGTCTGCCACCCAGCCCATCGGCACCTGAAACACGCCATACGACCAGAAGAAGGCCGCATTGATCCAGCCGCGGTCGATGTCCGTCAGCGCAAAATGTTGAACGAAGCCCGGGTCTGCCAGCGTCGACGAAATGCTGGTGCGATCGACGAAGGAAATCAGCACGCCAAGCGCAAGGAGCGCGAGTACGGCCCAGCGGCTTGCCATCCCGGGTCGTACAGAATTGCTTGTCTCCATCTGCTTGTTTCTCTTAAGTTTGATTAGACTCTGCGTGCCGCCCATGTCTGCAGACGCCTGTTTCAGCGCCTCGAAAGGCCGGCCCGGATACAACGGTAAATCAGGCCAGAGCCGGGTACAGCTTCTGTGCCGTCTTGCCGAAGATCCATGCGCGATCTTCTTCGCTCAGGCTTGCAAGACCTGCTTGCGCGGTCGCGAGAATTTCCGACAATGTTCCCGGCGACGTCGGGTAGTTCGAACCCCACGCCATGCGTTGCGCGCCGAAGGCCTCGACCACGCGTGGGAAGAAGGTTTCAGCACTCGCCTTCTCTTTCTTCACATCGCCAAAAATACGCGGCGTGAGCTTCATGTAGATGTTTTCCAGCGGAGCCAGATCGAACAGGCTCTGCGCCTTCGCGTACGGCGCGCCGTCAGCGACTTCCGGACGGCCCAGGTGATCGAGAATGATCGCGACGTTCGGAAAGCGCTTCGCCAGTGCCGTCACTTGCGGCAGACCGATCGGCCCAGTCTGGATACACATCGGCAGACCCAGTTCACCGCACAGTTCCCATGCCGGGAACGAGCGCGGATCGTCGAGTTCGCTCGGGTCGAATTCCTTCGTGCTGCCGCCGGTGAACAGGCGCAAACCCGCGAGACCGCGCTTGACCCATTCGCGGATCTTTTCAGGTGCGTCCGGTTGCAGCACGTCCACAGAACCGACCGCCACCAGACGATCGGCATATTGACCGCAACCGTCCAAGACGTAGCTGTTATCGAAGCCGTAAGTCGTCGACGAATGAACCACAGCGGCCTTCGTCACACCGGCCGCGTCCATCGATTCGATCAGCGTCTCGACGGTGGTCGGGCGTTCCTTCGACCAGTCCGAACGCTTGCCGAACAGCGGCGCGGGCGGATACAGCGTTTCGTCGTCGGAGATGATGTGCGGGTGAATATCAACGATTGTCATGAATGTCTCTATGCTTGTCTGGTTGACTGGCGGCGCTTGTGAGCCGCTTTCAGGCTGCTCGCGAACCGCCTGTGCTCGCGCTTATTTGCCCTGCGCCTTCAGGCGCGCATCGAGGCGCGGATACACGCGACGTGCATTGCCTTCGAAGATCTTGTAGCGATCCTGTTCAGACAGCGCCTCGCACGCGTCGATATAGCGCTTCGTGTCGTCGAAGTACTGGCCGTTTTCCGGATCGCGGCCGCGCACCGCG
>NZ_CAJHCP010000033.1 GCF_904848625.1 Paraburkholderia metrosideri | reverse complement strand
TTGTGTTGGTTGTGTTGGTTGTGTTGGTTGTGTTGGTTGTGTTGGTTGTGTTGGTTGTGTTGGTTGTGTTGGTTGTGTTGGTTGTGTTGGTTGTGTTGGTTGTGTTGGTTGGGTTGGTTGGGTTGGTTGGGTTGGTTGGGTTGGTTGGGTTGGTTGGGTTGGTTGGGTTGGTCGCGTTGAGGGCATCGATCCTGTGCGCGATGGGATTCGCTTCCGCATGTGGCGTGCGCGCCATCGCATCGCCCTCCGCGATCGCCCCTTTTTCGCTATTCCTCAACTCATCGATAAACCAGGTCTTGTCTTCCCGCACCTTCGAGCGCCCCTTCGCGGACGCGCGCTTCTTGCGCGAAAACGCCTGCGCCTGATAAGCGTCGGCGCGCATTGCCCGCTCAGGGCGATGATCGTCTTGCACCGACATCTGCAGCACATTCTCAGGCCCCAATCGTGCGCTCAAACGTTCGAGTAGACGCGCAATCGATTCACCGTCCGATTCCGGCATCGCAAATAACGTATCGGATTTCCCCGCATATTCACCGATCCGATCGGCAACCAGCTTCAACTCGATGACTGGCGCCACCAATACAGTTTGATTCAACTTTTCCCGCAACAGCCAGATCAGATGCTCGGCATCGCGCGACGGGACAGCCCACGCGACCTCCAGACTCGATGTCTTCGGCGCATGACGAGATGCCAATTCATGCTCAAGGAGCAAGGTATAACCACTCAGTGCCGCGTGATGCGCACTCAACCAGCCGGCCAGTTGCACAATCAGCCGACGCGCCGCGAACAGCAACGCGTCCGCGTTATCGACGCGCGATGGCAACTCCAGTTGCGCGTGAAATGACGTTGGCGCGCGAAACGATTCACGCGGATCCGCACGAGTGCCATACGCCTGCGCTAGCAGATCCAGAATGCCGCCACCAAACCGCCGCACCACACCCGATCTTGGCAATCGACGCAAATCGGCGAGCGTCATGCAGCCGATATGCGCGAATGCATCGCGATGTGCCTGCGCCACCGGCAGCAACGACACTGCTAAACCATCAAGCGTACGTTCGAGCGACGTCTCCTTGATCACATGCCAGCGATACCCCTGGCGACCGACGCGTGCCTGCGCCAATAACCACGCGCCCCACGCAGTCGGTGCACAGGAGATGCGCGCCGTATAGCCGAACTCTGCCACTGTCGCGGACACGCGAGACAGCAGCATCCGCAAACCGCCAAACAATCTCAAACCCGAGCCAACTTCCAGCAACAGAGTATGGGCATCGGCAAGCGCCACTTTCGGCGTGTATGTCAGCAACGCAAGCGCCATCGCTTCGAATGCCTGAGTCTCGCGGGAAACATCGGCAGCAAGCAACTTCAGGCCCGGCGCCAGCGCCAACGCATAGGAACGCGAATGACCCACCTGCACCCCCGCACGCAATGCGTCGAAATCCGGCAGCAGAATGTGCGCGTGATCAGCGAGTGCATAACAACTCCGTTCAGCGATGTTTTTGACATCCTGCGCTTTTCTCATCTCGCCGCATGGCTCACACAGCTTCGACTTCGCGGGCAAACCATCCGGAAGCGGGACGAGAGGCTTCACCGCTTCGAGCGACAAGAGTGGCAATGTGATTGCGATCCACAACATGTTTGACCTCTGCTTCCTGAGGGCTGCCGGCTCCGTTTTCCGGTAACAAAATGCCTTGCACGGGCAAAACGAGACGAAGAGGTTCGGCTAGAGGGGGCCCGCGACGCTTGAAGATATCGATCGACAGGGCAATCTCCTGCAACCATTGACGACGGTTGATCGTCTGCGCATTAGCAGGCAAAAGCGGCTCACAAATCATTCGCAAAGGCGCAGGTGACGACTGCGTGGCGACCCCGACAGGTCTGATCAAAAATGCCAGTGAGGTCGATTCCTGAGCCGCTACCTGCAGACGACGGACCTTGTCGGCGCGCGCATTTGACAGCCAGACCAGAACCGCGCCGATGCCCTCCTGCTTTAATGCCTGGGTAGCTGCCCACAAAGCCTGATCCTCACTCGAGCGCACCCATAAGACTCGCTCGACATCGACACCCCAAGCTCGCAATGTCGCAGCACATGGCTTATAGGGGGGCGCAACGAGCATGACATGCCGCCCGGCCTGCTTCGTCAGATGACAAAGCGTACGGGCCAGCAAGCGCACTTCCCCCACTCCACAATGCTCGATCAGGACTTCAGTCAAAGTGCCAACCGACCAGCCTTGCCCCGGTAGCAGTCGATCCAGCGCGGTGTAGCCGCTAGAAATTACGCGTGATTCCACTTCGGCAACTTCATTGCCCTGCCACACCTGACGCCGCAATTGCGACGACAGTGTGGTCGTCGCAAGCTGAATCGCTGCTGCCATAGACACGCTCGCTGAAAGGGAAAGCTCCGCCCTGCTTCGAAAATCGAGCAAGCTTGGAAGAATGAATTTCACTGTATATTTATACAGTATTTTGTGGCGAATGTTAAGGAGGGTCGCTCGGCGGGGCGTGATAGAGGGAGCCTCAAAAAGGCTTAACTTTCTCTATTTTCGCCAAATGTGGCGCTACATTCTTTTATTTCTCATTTTCAGAGCGACTTACTCATTGATACTTCGATGGGATGTCCAGAGAAGCCAGCGCGGTCAAATTGGCTGATGGATATCGACCTGGAAGGCCTTACCGGCAATTTGCCACCAGTGATTGCCACAGTGCATAGGGAAGGGATCGGGCGATTGAACCAAGGCAAAGGCCCAATGCGGTTCAGGGTATCCGACCGCGATGAATACGCGGATAGATACGCGGCAACGCGAGAGGCACCAAAATCACAAACCGCAAATTCGCGTCGATAGGTAGCAACTGCCACGTTGCTCACAAAGCACCTATCTGGCTCGGTAAGCACTGAGGCTATAGGTGCAATCTGACGTATTGATGGTTAGAGTGCGCGCCGGAATTGGCAGCCTCGCTCTGCAAAACGGCGGCACAGCTCGCTCTCGACGTGCCGGTGTCGACGGTTGCGGTTACGGTTACGGTTACGGTTACGGTTACGGTTACGGTTACGGTTACGGTTACGGTTACGGTTACGGTTACGGTTACGGTTACGGTTACGGTTACGGTTACGGTTACGGTTGAACCGGATTATCAGGGTTCGAGCGCGTTTATTTCGATGTTCCGGAAGACGCTTGGGGGATACGCCGCAGCGGTGTCTGCGGCGGGAGGGGTGCAGGAAGTGTTTCCGGGCGGGGGTGGTCGCACGCGTAGTAGTTACCGTAGTAGTTACACGTGGACCGGATGATCCGGCCAGCGGATGGGCTGCCCAATGGGCTGCTGACGGGGGCCGCCGATGGCAATGGCTGCCCCGGGCGGGCGCGTGTACAGGCATGCACCGCCGGACTGAAGGCGGCCCCCGCGGGCGCGACCACATCGACCGATGCGACGGCCAGAAACGCAAAAACCCCACCTTGTTGGGGTGGGGTTTCTGGACATGCTGGGGAGCCTGACGATTACCTACTTTCACACGGGCAATCCGCACTATCATCGGCGTGGAGTCGTTTCACGGTCCTGTTCGGGATGGGAAGGGGTGGTACCGACTCGCTATGGTCATCAGGCATGACTTGTTGCCGTGTCGCTTTGGTGGGCGCCACAGCCAATCTGGAAGAAGTAGTTTCTGGTGATGCTCACCAGGGTAAAGCGCTTGGGGTTGTGTTGTTCGAGGCACAACATCGATCACTCAACCGTACGTGGTTTCCTACCCCCTTCGGGGGTGGTCCTGAGCAAGTGCTGAAGCACCAACTCATGACGTAAAACACACCGGTTATAGGATCAAGCCTTACGGGCAATTAGTATCAGTTAGCTTAACGCATTACTGCGCTTCCACACCTGACCTATCAACGTCCTGGTCTTGAACGACC
>NZ_CAJHCP010000032.1 GCF_904848625.1 Paraburkholderia metrosideri | reverse complement strand
CGCCCGGACGTGGTGCGTGAGCTTTACCGGATGGTGGCCGAGAGCCGCAATCTGGCTGAGGGCGTGCCGGCTATCTTTCCGCCGATCGGTCTCGAAGCGAACCGCAAGGGTTTGCAACTCGCAATCGATTGGGCGCTGGATCAGAAGATCATCGAGCGTCGCCTGACCGTGGACGAGTTGTTCGACGATGTGACTAGTAGCCTGAGGTAATCGCCGATGTCGTGTCGGAAGCAGCTGTGTTGAATTCTGAATTGAAGACGCTGCGATGGCGAGGTTGATTTGCCCTTGCAGAAAGCATGTCGTACCGGATCGCATAAAGTAGCAAGCTGCCGTCAAATAAAAACAGAAACGATTGGAGGTTGAGTAATGGAGACAACCCGACAAAACGGCCCACGCCCCGAGAATCGCTGGGGCATTCTCGTGCTGCTCGCGCTAGGGTTAATGATTTCATTCGTGGATCGCACGAGCATGTCCGCTGCGCTCGCGGATCATCATTTCATCAGCGAATTTACGCTGACGCATGTCCAGCGCGGATGGCTCGGCTCAGCCGTATTCTGGTCATACGGTTTGCTACAGTTGCCGATGGGCTGGCTGGTCGATCGCTATGGCGTCAAGTGGCCGTACTCGATCTGCTTTGTGGTCTGGTGTCTCGCAGCGGCCGCGACCGGCATGGTCGCAACGCTTTCCGCGCTGATTCTAGTGCGTCTTCTGATTGGCGCCGCTGAAGCCGTGGTCGTTCCCGCCACTTACCGCTATCTCGCCGACAACTTCAAGGAAACCCAGAAAGGCACGGCTCTCGGAATCTATTCGATCGGCGGGAAAATGGGACCCGCCCTCGGTGCGCCGATCGCGGCCTGGCTGATTGTGTCGAACTCGTGGAAAGTGATGTTCGTCGTTACCGGCCTGGTTGGGTTGATCTGGCTGTTGCCCTGGTTCCTGATGCTGCGCAATGACTTTCCTTCCAAAGCGGAGCTGGCGGCGGCGAAACAGCGGGCCGCATCGGTGCCGCTCGGCAATCTCCTCGCGAGTCCGGTGGTATGGGGTGGTCTGATTACCAACTTCTGCTACAGCTATTTCTCTTTTTACTGCATGACGTGGATGCCCGCATATCTGGTCGAGCAGCGCGGTCTGTCGTTGAGGCAGTCAGGCTTATATACGTTCTTCAGCTTCATCGGCATCGCGATCGTGGCGGCTCTGGCCGGATTCGCGGCAGACCGGTTGATCGCACGCGGGTACGACGCCGTGGTGGTACGCAAGTCGTTTATCGTTGCCGGGTTTATCGGCGGCACCACGGTGCTGCTGGGTGCTTATGCACCGTCAGAGCAACTGGCTCTGTTCTGGAATGTCGTTTCGCTGTCGCTGCTGGGCCTCGTGACGGCGAACAATCTGGCGCTCGTCAAACTGACTCTGATTCCGAAGCAGGCGGCGGGTTTGAACACAGGCTTGCAGCAGGTGGCGACCAGTCTGGCAGGTGGCGTGTCCGCAAGCCTGTCGGGATGGCTGCTTCATGTGGGAGGCAGTTACACATGGCCGATGCTGGCAATTTTTGTGTTCCTGCTGCTCGGTGCGACCAGCACGATGGTGCTGTTGCGGCGCAAATGGGCGCCGAAGGTCAATGACGGTGGTTTTGAAAAGCAGCAGGGGGAAGTGGTGGTGTAGCGATTCGCGTGTTGTGGGTCGACAGACCGGGATTAGGGCTGTGGTGCAAATGATCCACTACGGGATGACCAAAACCGCACAGATGGCGGTCGCGCGCGGGCTCGCCGAAGCCGTTGCCGGCACGGGTATCACGATCAACAGCGTGCTGCGGGGCCAACGAAATCGCGGGGAGTGGGTGAGTTCGTGGAGACCCTCGCAAAGGCCGACGGCAAATCGTTTGAAGCGTTCGAAAAGGAATTCTTCGAAAAGGTTCGTCCCACGTCGCTCATCAAGCGCTTTAGTTCGCCGCAGGAAATCGCGTCGCTCGTGGCCTATATTGCCAGTCCGCTTTCGTCTGCCACGACGGGAGCTGCGTTGCGAGCCGACGGAGGGGTCATAAAGAGCGCCTTCTAGAACGGCGCGAGCATGGGCCGGGCTCTTCACCTGTTTTTTCGATCAATATTCCGACGCAACCGGCCCGGCTGAAGCGCTCCATTTGTGAGCCATGTGACGATCAGCCATTGGTCGGGCTGATCTGCATCTCGCGCTGGTGGCGTTTTTTGTAACCTATTGGTAGCCCCAGAAAGTTGGATAGCGGCTGGACTTGAATGACGGGATTGACCGGTGTTGCATGATTAAGGGAGTGTCCGCTGTACCTCAGCAAGAGACGTCGTGGCCGCCGAGTGTTGAACGGCTGCTGAGGTTCGCCCCCCGACCTTCGCTGTCGCCGGTCACTCCTGTTCGATGCATCGATCAACACCTGGGAAGATCAGGGCTAGCGCAACGCGCGGACCTTGATGACGATTCTTGGGACCAACGCGATTCAACCTTGACGCCGGCGTGAGGCGACAATCGGCCAGTCGCCTTCGACTCTGACAATGGTCAACAATTTAGCCGGTGGCCACGTCAATGTTCTACGCAATCCCTGCGGAGGCGTGGATTCCAGTTCCGCATCCGTCACCAGTTTCTCGATCGCCAATCAGGGGCGCTCGATTTCGGAGTGTCAAATAGAATCGACGTGCGGGAGCGAAACGTGCTGATGATGCGCATTGTCTTGAGGAGGGCATATGTCCGAAGCGATGCGCTTGCTTTTTTCGACCGGGCCCGCGCGTCTCTCTGACGAAGACTGGGGTCGAGTGGAGCATCTGTTTCCTGCAGGCGGGCGCGCTCTGGGTCGTCCTCGAACAGATCCGCGGCAGATACTGGATGCCGTGCTCTGGGCTTGCTTTGACGAGCACAAATGGACTCGTTTGCCGGCTTCCTATCCTCCGCAACAAACCTGCTACATCACGTTCCTGAAATGGCGACGCTCAGGCTTGCTTACAGCAGTGGCCGAAGAGTTGACCATGCCATACGAGGCGTTCTGTCCGCTTGTGCCGCCCGGAAAATAGACGAGTATCGATGAGCACTGCGCAGGGTACCCAGTATTCAAGCAATAGCACCACGTGCTCAAGATCCGTAGCGGTTGCTGCAGCGAGGCCTTTCAGCCGCAGTAGCAAAGTAAAGGATTCCGAGACGGCCGGGACTCGGTGCGCAACGACGACGGCCGGGGGGAGAAGCCGACCATGTGTCGCGCGCAGTTGTAAATTGATACAGCTATTGCCCGGTGCTGTCTTCTGCAGATTCGCGCTTACCCTGAAGATCCAAAGGTCTTCTCCTTTTTCAGGTACGCGCAATGAACACTCTCTTTACTCAAACTCAAGTTGGTCCTTATCCGGTCAGTCACCGTGTCGTCATGGCGCCGCTCACACGGATGCGCACCGACGCGCAGAACGTCCCCGGCGATCTGATGGTCGAGTACTACGCGCAACGCGCTTCGTCGGGAGGCTTGCTGATTTCCGATGCGACATCCGTGTCTCCTCTCGGCTTCGCCTATGTGGGCGCGCCGGGCATCTACACCGAAGCACACGCACGCGGCTGGAGACGCGTTACCGACGCTGTCCACGCGAAAGGCGGACGTATCTTTCTGCAACTGTGGCATGCGGGACGACAGGCGCATCCTGCCAACATCGGCGGAGAATTGCCGGTCGCGCCTTCTGCCGTACGCGCCTATGAACACTCGGCAATTCACGACGAAAACGGGCGCGTTATCGAGATCGAGCAGGTCGTCCCGCGCGCACTCGCGCTGGAAGAGATTCCCGGAGTGATCGAAGAATTTCGTCACGCTGCGACGCTGGCGAAACAGGCTGGTTTCGACGGTGTCGAACTGCATGCCGCTAATGGTTATCTGCCCGACCAGTTTCTGCAGGACGGCTCGAATCATCGTACGGACGCGTACGGCGGCTCGCTTGAGAATCGGGCGCGCTTTCTGTTCGAAGTGATAGAAGCAATCGCTTCGGTGTGGGATGCAGACCAGATCGCCGTCCGTCTTTCGCCGGGAAGCTCGTACGGCACGATGTCCGATAGCGATCCGCATGCCACGTTCGGCTATGTCGCGCGTCGTCTGGATGGCTATGGTCTCGCGTATCTGCATGTCGTCGAGCCGCGTGTGCGCGGTAACGAAGACGTCGCTGCAGCGGCGTCCGCGGTCTCGGCGAGAGACTTGCGGCAAGTGTTCAAAGGCACAGTCATCGCAGCGGGCGGCTTTACTGCGGACAGCGCACATCGAATGATCGAAGCAGGCGATGCCGATCTCGTCGCGTTCGGGCGTCTGTTTATCTCCAACCCGGATTTGCCCGAGCGATTGCGCGTTGGCGCGCCGCTTAACCGTTACGACCGGTCGACGTTCTATGGTGGCAATGCGCGCGGTTACACCGATTATTCCTTCCATAGCGCGCGCCGGTGATCTGAACCGGACTGCACGCGTCTCAACCGGCCCCGCCGCAGAATCGTCTGCGGCGGGGCCGGTTGACTTTGCGGATTGTGTTCGTCAATCGGGCTTGCGGCGCGAATTGCAGAGCGGGCGCGAGGTGATCAAATTCATTGTCGGTGTTCTGACGCGCTAGACTCCCGGCTGAACAACTCGTAGCCACGACACGGACTTCAAGGTCCTCAAGGAGAAGCAGCAGCATGGACCGGATGGCAGCAATGGAAACGTACGTCAGCGTCGTGGAGGCGGGCTCATTCTCGGCAGCCGCCAAGCGGCTCAAGCTCGGGCAACCGGCTGTTTCGAAGTCGATCGCGCAACTCGAGGAGCGGCTCGGCGTGCGGCTCCTGTTGCGCTCGACTCGCGGCCTGACGCCCACTGATGCAGGTCAGCGCTTCTACGAGCATGCAAGGCGCGCAATCGAAGAAGTGGATCTCGCCGAGCATGTCGCGCGAGACGCGTCTACCGGACTGTCCGGCGTACTGCGCGTCAGCGCGGCCGTGACCTTCGCGCGGTTGCATATCCTGCCCGCGCTGAAGACGTTTCTGGACCGGCACCCTAACTTGCAGATCGATATCGTGCTGGACGATCGCACCATCGATCTGCTCGAACAAGGCGTGGACGTGGCGCTGCGCATGGGCTCGCTAGACGACTCGACGATGACCGCACGCCGCATTGCGCAAAGCCGTCGACGGGTTGTTGGAACGCCTGCGTATCTCGCTGAAGCGGGTGTGCCGAAGACGCCTGCCGATCTCAGCCAGCATCAGGTGATCGTGTATTCGTTGCGAGGCGGCGGTGAGTCGTGGGCGTTCAGCCAGCACGGCAAGGAAGTGGCGGTGGTGGTGTCCGGACGCGTCAGCGTGAGCGCCGCCGAGGGCATGCGTACGACCTTGCTCGGCGGTCTGGGCCTGGCGATTGCGTCGGAATGGATGTTCTCGCCGGAACTCGCCGACGGCACGGTGCAGGCCGTACTCACTGACTGGGAATTGCCCTCGATCGATCTGTGGGCGGTCTTCCCGGCCGGACGTCTGGTGAGTGCGAAGGCGCGAGCGTTCGTCGCCTTCGTGGAGGAGGTACTTGGCGTCACAGGCGACAACCAGGGCCGCGCACCTTCAGAAAGCGAGCTTGCCGATTGATGCACCGCCGTCGACGTAAAGCGTCTGACCGGTCATGAAACCTGCCGCATCGGATAGCAGAAACGCGATCGTCGCGGCAATTTCATGAGGCTGGCCAAAGCGCCCCATCGGCACTGCGGACAGATAGCGCTTCTCGCCGTCGCTGCCGGGCGGGTTGTTCGCGCGAAACAGCACGGTTTCGGTTGGACCCGGCGCCACGGCATTCACCGTAATGCCCGTGCCCGCCAGTTCCAGCGCCCACGAACGTGCAAAGCTCACCAGCGCTGCTTTCGCTGCTGCATAGGCCGTGCGTTGCGTCATGCCGAGAATCGTCAGGCTGGAAATGTTCACGATGCGTCCCCAGCCGCGTTCCTGCATGCCGGGAAGGAGCGCCTGTGCGGTCTGCACGGCAGGGTGGAGATTCAGCGCGAGAACGTCGTCGAGATCGTTTAGCGCGACTTCTCCCAGACGCTGCGGCCTGACTAGCGCGACGTTGTTCACCACGCCATCGAACGCATGACGTCGCACGAGGTCATCAAGGACCGCAGCGGTTGCAGCACGGTCCGCCAGATCGACGCGGACAAGTTCGCCCGGGAAATCGCCTGCTTCGCGCGCGAGGCCCACCACGTGGTGGCCGTCGGCAATCAGCCGCTCTGTCAACGCGAGGCCAATGCCTTTGGTCGCGCCGGTAATGAGAAATGTACG
Organism: Paraburkholderia metrosideri; assembly: GCF_904848625.1. Taxonomy (GTDB): domain Bacteria; phylum Pseudomonadota; class Gammaproteobacteria; order Burkholderiales; family Burkholderiaceae; genus Paraburkholderia; species Paraburkholderia metrosideri. Next base: position 7,159 of record NZ_CAJHCP010000032.1, on the reverse strand, counting down.
TTGTGTCATCAAATGTCCTTTGAGAGCCAGAAGGAACCGAAAAATCCGCGCCGGGTTCTCCGGCGCGGAGCGGCGTGGCAGTTGCCTGCGTTGAGCGGTAAGGCTCAAGCGTTGGCCGTCGCCTTTTCCAGAACCGGGAACATGTCCGACGGATCCGGACGACGCGTGTAATCCGGGTTGACCTCCGAATACAGCACGATCCCATCCTGTCCGATGACGTAACGCGCGGGCATCGGCAAGCTCCAACTCGGGTCGTTGTTGAACGCGGGCAGGTCGTTCTTCAGGTTTTTGTACAACTCGACCAGGTAGTCGGGCAACGCGAAGCGCAGTCCGAAGTCGGCACCAGTTTGGCCCTTCTCGTCGCTCAGTACAGGAAAGCCGAGTTCGTTGGTGCGCACGGACTTACGGCTATTGACCGGCGTCTGCGGCGAGATCGCCACGACGTTTGCGCCATAGGCCTGAATCTGCGGCAGCACGTCGTTGATCGCCTGCAATTCGATGTTGCAGTACGGGCACCACACACCGCGATAGAACGTCACGATAAGCGGCCCTTTCACCAGCAACGCAGCGGACGACACGTCTTGGCCGTTCTGGTCTTTCAGGTTGAAATGCGGCGCACGGTCGCCGGCCTTGATCGCGCGGCCAGCCTGGCCGCTCGCAATCAGCTCGGCTGTAGCGCGTTCCATCACCGGATGAATCTCCGGTGGTGCGTTGAACGGCGGTTTGCCTGCCTTGAAGTCGGCCCGGAATGCATCGAGTTTGTCTTGCAGTGACATGAGTGTTCTCCGTCGAGAGGAATAGATGGATCAGTGGATTCAGGCTGCGTTCTACGCTGCTGCGATGCGCGCCACCTCGGCCGCGGTGATGCCTTCGAGCGCGAGGCCGTAGCCGATGCCCTCGTCGATCACGCGACGCAGGCGTTGAGTCAGGCCGATGCGGGTGTATTTGGTGGTGAGCGGCGGTTGCTTCGCGATCGTCGCGGCGATGGTGTGCGCACGTTCGAGCAACTGATCCGCAGGCACGATCTCATTAACCACGCCCAGCGACTTCGCCTCTGCAGCGTCGAGCTTTTGCTGCGTGAGCACGAAGTACCGGCCGCGAATGCTGCCGATCATTTCCGGCCACAGCAGATGGATGCCGTCATTGGGTGCAATGCCGAATGCGGCGTGCGGCATGTCCTGGAACACCGTCTCGGGCGTCGCCACCACAATGTCACACAGCAGGACGTATTCCGAATGCAACAGGACCGGACCGTTCAGCGCGGCGATCATCGGCACTTCGATGTCCAGGATGTTCATCAGGATCTTGCGGCCTTCGCGGAAGATCTTGTCGTAGCCACGCGGCGTGAAGAAATCGAAACCTTCCGGCGAGATCGCGTCCATGAATGCGTCGCCGCTTCCTGTCAGGATCACCACGCGGTTATCCGGATCTTCGCCGATCTGATGAAACATATCGGTGAACTGTTCATGCGTGTGGCCGTTGAAGACGAGCTTCTCGCCTCCGGTATGGAAACGGACTTCGAGCACGCCGTCGGGTGTACGGGTCAGGCGGGCATTGGGATAAGCGTCTTTATAGCGATCGAACGTGGACATGGCGGGTTCTCGGTGAGCTTCGGTATGGGTTGGGCGGGAGCCGCGAGGGCTCCCAAAGACGGCTTAGGCAGCAGCCGCGACAGCGACCGGCTTGGTCCACTCGTTACCGGCCATGAAGCCGTCGAGTTCGGTGTGGACGATGTGGTTCGTGTAGTTGCTCATCACCTTGGTCGCCACGCCCAGAATCACTTCGAAGACGTTCTGACGGGTGTAGCCCGCGGCGAGGAACGCGTCGACATCGGCGTCGGGAACGAAACCCCGCTCACGCACCACGAGCGTCGTGAAGCGATGCAGCGCTTCGAGTTTTGCATCGGGCAGCGGCGTGCCGGCGCGCAGTGCGGCGATCACGCCGGCGTCCATCTTGATCATCTTTGCCAGCGTGCTGTGACCCGCCATGCAGTAGTGGCAGTTGTTCTCGAAGTTCGAGGTCAGGTAGACGACCTGCTGTTCGTGCGGCGTCAGCGTGCTTTTCGAGAACAGGTCCCACAGCGCCGAGTAACCGGCCAGCAGCGCGGACGACTCCGCCATATGCGCCTGGAGATTGGGCACGAAGCCGAAGGCGCGCTTCGTGTCTTCGAGGCTGGCTTTCGAGGCGGCCGGTGCGTTATCGATCGTGTAGGTTTGGAAGTTGCTCATCGTTTTGCTCCTGTTGGTTGACGGTGAGCAAATGATGAGGGTCAGCGCTTTTCCAAAGAAGGCAGGCGCTGTCGATAACAGTCATTCCACAGAGGCATAAAGCGAGGGGGCATTGAAGCGGGCTGACCGAAAAACGCTGACAGTCAACGCATCGGGAAGAATCGTTCAGGGTTCGGTCGACTACCTTCGATCATTCGATCGTTGGCATGGGACGGGCCGCTTCAACTTCGAAAGCGGACGCACAACTCGCGGGGAACCATTGGCTGCTTAGGGTCGACGAACGAAACCGCTCGCGCGGTAGGGGGCTCTGGCCAGCGCGTGCGGTTCATGGGAGGTCCGCCGCGCGGTTCCGTATGTTGGCGAATGAGGCAATCCGCCTCGTTCTCCAGCAGGAGCCCAATCACGACCTCCTCACAGACAAACGCCAATCCACTGCGCATGCGCATGACCGACGACATGCGCATGCGCCAGCTTTCACCGAAGACGCAGGACACCTATCTGCGCATCGTGCGCGAATTTGCCCGGTTTCTCGGGCGCTCACCTGACACGGCCACCGTCGAGGACCTGCGGCGCTACCAACTGCATCTGGTCGATCACGGCACATCGCCCGTGTCACTGAACCACGCGATTACCGGCCTGAAGTTCTTCTTCGAGGTTACGCTCGACCGGCCTGAGCTGATGCTCAGGATGCACCCGGTGCGCGTTCCACGCATATTGCCCGTCGTGCTCAGTCCCGATGAAGTGCGCCGCCTCATCGAGGCGGCCGGCAACCTGAAACACCAGACCGCGCTGTCGGTTGCATACGGTGCCGGGCTGCGCGCGAGCGAAGTGGTAGCCCTGAAGGTCGGCGACATCGATAGCCAGCGCATGACGATGCGCATCGAGCAGGGAAAGGGCCGCCGCGACCGCTACGCCATGCTCTCGCCGGTGCTGCTCGAGCGCCTGCGCGTCTGGTGGCACGTGGCGCGGGCCCAGGGCAAGATGCTCGATGGCGGGTGGCTCCTTCCCGGGCTCGATCCCGTCGACCCGCTCAGCACGCGACAGTTGAACCGCGCCATCCATGCCGCCGCCGAGGCCGCACACATCGACAAGCGCGTATCCATGCACACCCTCCCCCCTGCGTCACACTAGATGTCGCCTCTGAATTTTCTTGATTTGAAGAACTCAGAGGTGCAGGTTGAATGCGAAACAGACGTATTCTGTCGAATTCAGGGAGCAGGCGCTGGCAAAGGTCCTGCAACGAGGCAACCGGTCCGTAGGAACGGTTGCCTCGGAACTGAACATGAACGTATTAACCTTGAGGAAGTGGATCCGCGTGTCTAACGCCGCAAACCGCAACCCGGGGCCAGTCGATGCACGGCGCCCGGAAGACTGGTCTTTGGAAGAGCGCCTGCTGGCCTTGCAGCAGAGCCATGGACTGAGCGACGAGGCGCTGAACGCGTGGTGCCGTGAACGGGGCCTGTTTGCCCATCATCTGAACCAGTGGCGTGCCCAGTTCTGCTCGGCCGGCACCGCGAGCAGCGCACGTGCAAACGCTCCAGAGATGCGCGCGCTGAAACAGGCCAATGCGCAACTGCAGCGCGAACTGAAACGCAAGGAAAAGGCTTTAGCGGAGGCGGCCGCGTTGCTGGTACTTTCAAAAAAGTATCAGGCGCTGTTCAGGGACGAGGACGAATGACTTTCCCCGAAGAGCGCGCGACATTGTGGGAGCTGATCGGTGAGGCGACTACAGCCGGGGCTCGTCAGGCACGGGCATGTGCCGTGCTCGGGCTAAGCGCGCGCACCGTGCAGCGCTGGCAAGGCGGCGGTCCTGAAGCGGTGGATGGGCGCACCTTACGCCATCATGATGCTGTTCACAAGCTGTCGACCGATGAGCGCGCTGAACTACTGGCGGTGGCCAACTCTGTCGAATTCGGTCATCTGCCACCGAGCCAGATCGTCCCTCGCCTAGCCGACCAGGGCCGCTATATCGCGTCAGAATCGACGTTCTACCGGGTGCTGCGTGAAGAAAAACAGCTTGCTCATCGGCGCAGTGAACGACCAGCCCGGGCCCGCAGCAAGCCCCGCGCAGTATGTGCCGACGGGCCCAATCAGTTGTTCAGCTGGGATATTACTTACCTGCCGACGACAGTTCGCGGGCAGTATTTCTATCTCTATCTGTTCATGGACGTGTTCAGCAGGATGGTCGTCGGCTGGCAGGTCTACGCCGAAGAGAGCAGCGCCCAGGCCAGCGAGCTTCTAAAGGATCTATGTGCACGTGAAGCGATCAAACCGGGCCAGGTGATTTTGCATTCGGATAACGGCGGCCCAATGAAGGGTGCCACGATGCTCGCCACCCTGCAGGCTCTGGGTGTCATGCCGTCATTGAGTCGACCGGGCGTGAGCAACGACAACCCGTTCTCGGAATCGCTGTTCAAAACACTGAAGTATCGGCCGGCCTATCCTCTGCAGGCGTTCGACACTCTATTTGCCGCGCGCGCCTGGGTCACCGGGTTGGTGCGCTGGTATAACCACGAACATCGTCACAGCGCGATCCGTTTCGTCACGGCTGCCCAACGGCACGCCAATCTCGACCAGCAGATCCTCGATCGCCGCGCGATGCTCTACGAGGCGGCAAAGCAGCGCAACCCGCTACGATGGAAAGGCCCCACGCGAAACTGGAAGCGCGTACACACGGTCCACCTCAATCCCGATCAGACAGACAACTTCGAACCCATCAAACGCGAGCACCGACAGGAGCAAAAAGCCGCCTGAATTTAACCGTTGAGGCGACATCTAGCTTGAAATTCACCCCGCCCGTGACGCGTGCGCAAGTGCGTGCTGAAATGAGCCAGCTGGAAAAGGCCGGCTACAACCCGAGTACCGCAGGCGCGTTTTATCCGTCGGGACTGCAAGCGGCGGAAGCGCGTGTCGAGACGCAGAACCAGCGAAGCACGCGACCAACACATGATTTTCCGCATAAACGATGTCTATCTGGACATATGCGATACGTCATATCAGCAGCTCGGATGGGCGACCTTGGCCTTTCTGGTCGGATTTCCTGCGTTTGCCTATTTCGGTTGGCAAATTTCGCGGTTCACAGACCTCAGCCCGATTTTCTGGACGCTGGTTGTGCCATGTGCAATCGGGTGCCTGTTCTGCGCCGCCATTCTGTTCAAGGACTGCTTCAATTACCGGCACAAGACGATCCTATTCAATCGCAAGAACCGGATGGTTTACGCGTTCCGGCATAACGGCAAGGGCGGAGTTATCGAGGTACCCTGGGATAAAGCCTTTTTCTTCGCGCACAGGCAAACTTCGTCGCCGCTTTTAGGCGGTGCGCCGACTGTATTGAGATGCTTCGTCCTCGCTGAGGACGGCAAGACCATTATCAACACCTTCAGTTTTGGCAAGCGTTCGGTCAATGGCGGGTCGGAAACTTCGGCTTGGGGAGAGAAAGTTCTCGGACAGCTTCTGACTAACTTCGAGTTTGTTCGCAGGTTTATGGAGCAGGGCCCGGCTTCGCTTCCGCCGGTAAAAGACTATTTACCTGAGGGCCCGTCTCTCAAGGCGTCGGCGAGCGTTCTGTTTCATAATTTTCTGACTGTCCGCAAGGCTAATAAAGCCTTGTGGCTGTTGACGACCTTCATTGCCGCTCCTATGTCCCTGATGGTGTTGCTGCACTATGTGGCGCAGCTAACGAGCCGTGAACCGGTATGGCCGGAGGATGTGCAACGCGCCTCGCAGCCGTCTCCAGCGGTGGCTGTCTAACGCGAAAGAGGCACCCATGACGGCAATGTCAACTTGAAGACCGCGCTGGGTAGAATGGGGGGGTGAAGAAAAATCCCTCGCCGTATCACGGTTTCCGTTTTCCGGCCGCAGTTATCAGTTGCGCGGTGCGCTGGTACCACCGTTTCAACCTGAGCCTGCGTGACATAGAGGAATTGCTGCCCGAGCGCGGCGTCGTGGTCAGCTACGAGTCGGTGCGCAACTGGTGCGACCGATTCGACGCGATGTTTGCCTACCAGGTGAAAGCGGCCCGGCCGCAGCCGGGAACGACGTGGCATCTCGATGAGCTGTTCGTGAAACTGCGCGGTAAGCCGTATGTGCTGTGGCGTGCGGTGGATGAGCGCGGCGTCGAACTCGACGTGCTGCTGCAAAAGCGCCGTGACAAGACCGCCGCAAGGCGCTTCTTCAAAAAGATGTTGCGCTCATACCCGGTGCCCCGGAAGATTGTCACCGACCAGCTGCGCAGCTATCCGGCGGCAGGATCCGAGGTGCCGCAGCTGGCCGGCGTGAAGCACGTATTCGTGAAGGCCTCGGCCCGGGTCAATAACCGCGTGGAGAACAGCCATCAGCCGACGCGTCGGCGTGAGCGTCAGATGCAGGGTTTCCGTGACCCGCGGCGCACGCAGCGCTTCCTGTCGAACTTCGGCCCGATCCGTCAGCACTTCGCGCTGCCCCGGCACAGGGTGAGTGCGGCTAACCATCGCGCACAACTGCGGGCACGTTTGGCCAGCTGGTTCCAGTGGACGGTCGCTGAGCCGTCTGGTGTCGATCGCTAATCAACAGGAATCCTACTCATACTGCATTGGTACATGCCCACGTCGTCAACTTGACAAAGCCGTGGTGTGGGATGAACGCCTCTTTGTGATGCCGACGGTCGGACACGCCTAGATTAGGATGGTGATCGGCTAGCCTCGACGTGGCTTTAAATTTAATTCCCAATCGCCACTCGCAATGGCCATTGCAGTGCCTTCCTATATTCTCCATGTCTGGTTGCCAAAGCCGCGCGACTGTCAGTTTCCGTCAATTGCCTCGACAATTTGACATAAGATAATTTATCAACATTTTGCTTGTCAGAGCTTTTTAGAAATGTCCGGTTCTGGCTCATTAGAAATGTCCGGTTTCCTGCTCCGGGCTGACTGCTGTGGTGCATGCTGCGGCAACCC
>NZ_CAJHCP010000031.1 GCF_904848625.1 Paraburkholderia metrosideri | reverse complement strand
ATGCGGGTTGGCTCGGTGCTTAAAAGCCCTCTAACATAGAGATTTCTGAACCTCAAAACCGGACATTTCTAAAAAGTCCAAACCCCGACATTTCAGTCTGGCCTCGACATTGTATGTAGCGGCTTTATGTAAATGTCGTGTTCGGGGGTGCGGCGGATAAGTTGGACTTGTTTATGCTCCGATACCAAGCCGTTCTCGGTATTCTGAGGGGCTGAATGAGCCAAGCGATAGTTTGATTCGCTTGTCGTTGTACCAACGTATATACGACCCACCCTCGCTCAGAACGCCACCAGCGCACGCCGCGGTCTTCGACCAGACACAAAAACCACCATCAGAGATCGGCGTCTTCGGCATTCGCGGCAAGGGCGCCCCGCTCGCGGATCATCAGAAAATTTTCCCGGGATTGAGGATCGAGCGGGGGTCCAGCGCGGACTTGATCAGCCGCATGGCCGCGATTTCCGCGTCGCTGCGCGTATGGCCGAGAAAGGCCTTTTTCTTGACACCGATGCCGTGTTCGGCCGACACCGAGCCGTGAAAGTCACGCGTCACGTCGTAGATCACGTTGTCGATCTCGTCATGCACGCGCCCTTGCGTCCCGGGAATATCGACGACGATATGAAGATTGCCGTCGCCGAGGTGACCGTAAATCATCACCAGCGCATCGGGCCAGCGTTCCTGCAGACGTTGCTCGCAAACCTCGGCCACCTGCCCCACGTCGCTGATCGAGAAGCTCACGTCATACGCGCTATGGTGCGGGATGAACTTCGGATACTCGCCGGGCGCATCGCGGATCGCCCAGAACGCGAGCGCATCCGCTTCGGACTGCGCAAGTGCCGCATCGGTGACGATCCCCGTGTCAAGCATGTTTCCGAGAAACGCCTCGAAGGCTTCGGCATGCCGTTCCGGATCGCTACCCACGCTTTCGAGCAGCACGTAATAGGGATGACGCTTGTCCAGCGGCGCGCGCAATTGCCCGAGATTGGCCAGCACGGCGTCGTAGTAGCCGGCCCACATTACTTCGAAAGCGGACACGCCAGCGGACAGTCGTGCCTGCGAAAGTGCGAGCAATTTTGTGACGGCCTCGTAATCGGGCAGCGCGCACCAGGCGGTGGCAACCGCCGTCGGCTTTGGACGCAGCCGCAAAACCGCTCGCGTGATCACGGCAAGCGTTCCCTCACTGCCGATCAGCAGATTGCGCAGATCGTAGCCGCTGTTGTTCTTGATCATCTTGTGCATCGCGCTCGTCACTTCGCCGTTGGCGAGGACCGCTTCGATGCCGAGCACCTGGTCGCGCATCATCCCGTACTTGATCACGCGATTGCCGCCCGCATTGGTCGCGAGGTTGCCGCCGATCGTGCAACTTCCGCGCGCGCCCAGGTCGAGCGGAAAATAAAAGCCTGCATCGAGCGCTGCCTCCTGAACGACTTGCAAGGGCACGCCTGCCTCGACTGTCATGGTTGCCGACGTGCGATCGATTTCGACGATTCGGCTCATCCTCTCGAGGCTCAGGGCCACCTCGCCACCCAGCGCATTTGCGCCGCCGACGAGTCCTGTCAGGCCACCCTGGGTCACGACGGCCTGACCGAACGCGTGGCACACGCGCAGCGCTTTGGCGACGTCCTGCGTGCTGCGCGGGCGGATCAGTGCCGCCGGCACCGCGCCCGGCACGCCGCTCCAATCCTGCAACTGGCGACTGCCGAAGTCGCGTGGCAACTGCACCACCTCCGCGCCAAGCTCGGCGAGCAGCGCATCGATTACTGTCGGTTCCGACATGTCCAGGTTTCCGTTTTCAGATGTGCGTTTGAGGTCGCTTCAGTAGCGTTTCAGTATCGTGTGTGTGACCGATTACCAGATCGTATAGCCGCCGTCGATCATGAGTTCGGAGCCGGTCATGATGATGCGAATAAATATACGGGACACGCAGCGGCCTGCGGCTCCCTAGTACAGCGACGTCTCGCAGGCGCAGGGGGCGAGCGGACCCGTCGATGTGGACGCGCCGTGAAATGACATAGCAGGTGGCTCGCCGGCCGCAGCCACGCGAGTCACCCGTCCGGGCTCACTTATGCCCGTCGACCACGGCGACCACTTCGTCGCGCGTGTACTCCTTATTGGCAAGTGCGCCAGCCGGCGTCTTTACGAGCACTGCAGCGAGTTCATCCGGCTTCACTTCGAGAACCGGCATGCGGATATCGTGCGGTACCTTCTTGCCCGCCAGAATCTGCTGCGTTACCCAGAATGCGAACGTCGACGCCCCCGGCGGAATCGTCACCGACATTGTTTCGTAGCCGCTCTTCTTCTGGTCGGCCCACCACGCAAGTTCTTCCTGACGGTTGCCGAGAATAATGATCGGCGTCGGCCGCCCCGCCGCCTTGATCGCCTGCGCGGCGCCGAATCCGTCGCCGCCCTGGGTCACGACGCCATCGATTTTCGGCAACGTAGGCAGAATGCCCGCGACCTGCTTTTGCGCGACGGTCTGCGTCCAGTCGCCGTGTACCGAGCCGACGATCTTTAGCCCCGGATACTTCTTCAGTTCGTCGACGATGCCCTGGTGAATCTCGTCGTCCACCGACACCCCTGCGAGTCCGCGAATTTCCAACAGATTGCCCTTGCCGTTCAAACGCCTGGCCAGATAATCGACTTGCATGCGGCCCATGCCCTGGAAGTCGACCGCGATGCGATACGCGCATGGCTCGGTTGCGATGCCGTCGAACGATACGACCGTCACGCCCGCGCTGCAGGCCTGCTTGATGACGCCGTTGAGTGCGGTCGGCGAAACGGCGTCGACGGCAATCGCCTTGTAGCCCTGCAAAATCAGGTTCTGGATCTGCTGGACCTGTTCGGTCGCCTGGCTCTCGGCCGTCGTGAAGGTGGGCGCGGCCGCGACGATCTTCTCCTTCACCGCGGGATCGGCGACGTTCGACCAGCTCTTGAGCATCTGCTGGCGCCAGCTGTTGCCCGCATAGTTGTTCGACAGCGCGATCTTCATCGACGAGGTATCGCCCGTTGCGACCTGCGCCGACGCGCCCACCGACGCCGCGACCATGCAAAGTGCCACGGCGGCTCTTGTCATCTTCATGTTCGTCTCCGTTTTCTCGAGGTTGTGATGCGTCAACGCCCCGCGCCGCGCACACCGACGTGAAGCGAATAAATCGACGAGGTCGCCGCGATAAACAGTCGATTGCGGTTGATCCCCCCAAACGTAAGATTCGCGACCACTTCAGGGATCAGGATCTTGCCGAGCAGCGAGCCTTCTGGCGCGTAGCAATACACGCCGTCTTCCGCGCTGGTCCAGACGTTGCCGCGCTCGTCGACGCGCATGCCGTCGGGCACGCCGCTCTGCATCTCGATGAATAGCCGCCCATTGCGCAACCGGCCCTCGCCCGACACGTCGAATACGCGGATATGACGCGGCGCGTCGTCCGCGTGTGAAGCTGCGGAATCCGCAATATAGAGCAGTGATTCGTCCGGCGAGAACGCGAGACCGTTTGGCTTCACGAAGTCGTCGCTGACAAGCTCCACCCGCGTGCTTTCAGGCGAAACCCGGTACACGTTGCATCGACCGATCTCGCTGTCCGCTCGATATCCTTCATAGTCGCTTAGGATCCCGTAATCCGGATCCGTGAACCAGATGACGCCATTCGAGTCGACGACCACATCGTTCGGTGAATTCAGCCGCCTGCCTTCGTAGTGCGACGCGAGCACGGTCACGCTGCCGTCGTGTTCGGTGCGGGTCACACGCCGCGCGCCGTGCTCGCAGGTGACGAGCCGGCCCTCGCGGTCGCGCGTGTTGCCGTTGCTGTAGTTCGACGGCGCACGGTACACGCCCACACCCATGCCAGGCGCCCAGCGCAGCATGCGGTTGTTCGGTATGTCACTCCAGACGAGCAGGTCGGTCGCCGGAAAATACACCGGTCCTTCGGCCCAAAGGCATTCGTCGGTGACGCGGGTCAGGAACGCGTTGGGCTGAAGCAGCAGCCTGAAACGCGGATCATGCACTTCGTAGTCGCTGGATTTCACGTCCCCTCGCTGTCTAGGTGAGTTGCGATAGTCTGTTCAGAATCCTTCATCGCGCCGTCTTGCCGCCGGCCGCCACCGTCACCACGATGATGAGCACGCCATAGACGATCGCGCGCACGCCAGCATCCGCACCGATTGCGTTGAGCGCGGCGTTCGTGAGGAACAGGAACATCGACGCGCCCCACACGCCGACGATCGTCGCCTTGCCGCCGGTGACAAGCGTGCCGCCGATCACCACCACGGCGATCGAGATCAACATGTACTCGACGCCCATGTCGAGCGACGCACCGCCCGAGGTCGCCGCGAGCAGGAGCGCCGTGAGTGCCGCGATCATCGAGCACAGCACGTAGGCGAGGCAGCGCGTGCGGTGCACGTCGACGCCCGCAAGCCACGCGGCCCGTGCGTTCTGCCCGATCGCGGAGAGCTTGCGGCCGTACACCGCGCGATGCAGCAGCACGGCGAGCGCCGCCGATAGTGCGAGCGCAAGCAGCGCGATATAAGGCACGTCGAACAGCCGGCCGGTCGCAAACGTGCCGAGCGCGGGCGGCGGCGGCGGAAGCTGCCGCCCCTGCGTGATTGCGATTGACTGGATGATGAAACTCGACGACAGCGTCGCGATGATCGGCGGAATGCGCAGCAGCCGGATCAGCATGTAGTTCGCGAGGCCCACTCCGACGCCGACGCCGAGCGCGGCCGCCACGCCGAGCGCGACGCGTTCATTCGCGCCGCCCATTACGTGCATGCCGATCACGCCAGCGAGCGCGATTGTCGACGGCACGGACAGATCGATGTTGCCGACCCCCGACGTGATGACGAGCATCTGCCCGAGACCGACCAGCACCATGAACACGCCGTAGGTAAGCGCTGTTTGCGCAACATTGGCGGCAATGCCGAATCCGAACACGCCGACGATTCCGAACCACACCAGCAACGCCCCAACGAACGACCACAGCCACGGCGCCTGAAGGATCTTCATCCGCGACCAGGCCGTTTCGCTGTCGCCAAGGGGGCTCCCCGAGGTCTGCGATTTCATTGCCGCTCCCCGCGTTGCAGCAGCACGCGCAGCGATAGCACGACGATCAGGATCGCGCCCTGCATACCGACCTGCCAGTCCGCAGAAATGTTGAGGAAGGCGAGGAACGATGCCGCGAGCGTCAGCGTGATCGCGCCGAGCACCGCGCCGATGACCGAGACCCTCCCGCCAATGAATTCGCCGCCGCCCAAGATCACCGCCGCGATCGACAACAGCGTGTAGCGCAGCGCGAGATTGGCGTCGGCGGAGGTCGTGAGGCCGAGCAGCGACAGACCGGACAGCACACCGAAGATCCCCGCGACGCCGTACAGCGTCGCCCTGCTGCGCACGAGCGACCAGCCGAAGCGCCGCATCGCGCGCGGATTACCGCCCGCACCGCGGACGCGCACGCCGGCCGAAGTGCGCATCAGCAGCACGTGGCCAATGATCGCGACCAGCACCGACCACACGATCGGCGCCGCGATCCACGGAGTCTGATAGTTCATCGCCGTACCAAGCCAGTCGGGACTCGTGCCGCCTGGAGAAGGCAGCAGCACGATCGCGAGGCCGCTCCACACAAACGAGAGCCCGAGCGTGACGACGATCGACGGAATCTGCCGTAGTTCGATCAGCGCCCCGACAGCCGCATACGCCAGCACACACCCGATCAGTGCGAGCGCGCCCAGCCAGGGCTGCTTCACGAGCAGTGTCGCGCCGATGCATGCGACGAGACTCACGAAAGAACCGATGGACAGGTCGAGATCGTTGACGGTGATGATCGCGAGCTGCGCGAGTGTCGCAAGCACGATCGGCACCGCAAGATTGAGCAGCAGGCTGCTGCCGAAATAGCTCATCACCGTCGGCTGCATGATGAGAATCGGCACGAGCACCGCGATCAGCGAGATCGCCGGCAGCAGCGCGCGCAGACGGGCCTGCGTACTACGGAACGTTACACTCGCAGGGGTCATGCGGCCTGCTCCTCGAAGCTCGCTGCAAGCAGTGCTTCTTCCGTGCATTCGTCGGCCGCGAGCACGCGCGTGACGGCGGCCGAGCGGAACACATACGTGCGGTCGCAATGCGATAGTTCTTCGTTTTCTGTCGTGTACCAGATGAACGTGCGGCCCTTCTCTGCTTCGTCGTGCACGAGGCGATAGATGTCGCGCTTCGTGCCGACGTCTACGCCACGCGTGGGATCGTCCATCAGGATCAGCGTGGCGTCCGATGCGAGCGCTCGGGCGAACAGCACCTTCTGCTGATTGCCGCCGGACAACGACAGAATGCCGGCGTTCATCGGCGCGCCGCGTATGCCGATCCTGGTGCGCCACGCTTCGACGAGCGCGCGCGCCGCGCTGCGATCGACCAGACCGTGCCTGGGTTTCGCGCCGCCGAGAAGCCATCGCATATCGAGGTTCTGTGCGATTGACCAGACGGGAAACACCCCGTCGCGGCCGCGGTCGCCCGCGACGAAAGCAACTTTCACGCGCGCTGCGCCGTGACGCGTCGCGGCTTCATGGATGGCAAGTAGCGCCTCGGTCTGACCCTGACCGGCGAGCCCCGCGAAGCCGACGATCTCCCCGCGCGACGCCTCGATCGAAGTACGTTTATGCGCACCGACGTTCCAGCGGAAAGCGCGCTCGTCGCTGCGCACATCGTGCCCGCGCACGGCCGCAGGCGTCCTGTCTGCTTCGAGCTGCTGGCCCATCGCCTGAATAATCGCCGTGCGGCTCGACGCGTCGCGAGGCAACACGCCGACAATGCCGCCGTCGCGCATCACCATTACGCGATCCGCCACCCGCTCGATTTCACCGAGCATGTGCGTAATCAGCACGCACGTGATGCCGCGTTGTGCCGCATGTCGCACGAATGCGAGCAACTGATCGGCGGTATGCGCGTCGAGCGACGACGTCGGCTCGTCGAGAATCACGAGACGCACGGGCGTATCGGTCACCGTGAAGCCGCGGGCGATCTCCACCATCTGCTGTTGCGTGAGCGTCAGATCGGAAACCAGCTCGTTGCACTTCAGCCCGTTACCCGGAAAGATTTCGTCGAGCTTTTCTCGCATCAACGCGGTCGCCCTCGCGCGCCAGCCTCGCCCGCGCAATTGCGGATGCACGATCGTCATGTTTTCCGCGACCGTCAGGTTCGCGCACAACGACAGCTCCTGAAACACGCAGCGCACGCCGGCATCGCGCGCCGCGCGCGCGTCGTAACGCGGCGCGGGTTGGCCTTCCACCTCGATACGTCCCTGTGTCGGCGCATAGACGCCGGCAAGCACGGCCATTAGCGTGGATTTGCCCGCGCCGTTATGTCCCGCGATGCCGATGCACTCCCCGCGCATGAACGCGAAATCGATATCGATGAGCGCGCGTACCCGGCCGAAGGTCTTGCCGATGCCTTCGAAGCGAATCAGCGTGCCCTGCTGCTGGTTGCTTGATGTTGCGCCCATTCACATGCCTCCATGTGTGGCGTCGTGCCCATGCTCACTTTTTGTCGAGCAAGGCCACGGTTTGCGGCAACGTGTAGGTCACGTCGGCGATGCCGCCCTGCGGCGTAGCGGCGAGCTTGGCCGGCAACTCCTGCTGCGAGATCGCGAGCAACGGTACGTTGATGGTCACCTCTTTCGGGATCTTCTTGCCCGCGAGAACCTGCTGCGCGACCCAGAAAGCAAAGGAGACCGCGCCCGGCGGGTTCGACAGCGAGCGCGACTGGTAACCCGTCGCCGCCTGCTCTTTCCACCACTGGAGTTCCGGATAGGTGCTGCCGATGATCATGGGTGGCGTGGGGCGATTGGCCGCCTTGAACGCCTGCGCGATACCGAACGACATTTCGCCTTCGGTGGCGACGCCATCAACCTGCGGCAACGTTGGAAGAATACCCGCGACGGCTTTTTGCGCGACCGATTGCGTCCAGTCGCCATTCACCGACCCGACGAGCTTGAGGCCCGGGTGCTTCTTGAGTCCGTCGAGCACGCCCTCGTGCATCAGGTTGTCGACGGAAATGCCCGCTACACCGCGCACTTCCAGGATGTTGCCTTTGCCGTTCAGGCGGGTCGCCAGATAGTCGACGCCCTGCTCGGCCCAGCCCTTGAAATCGAAGTTCACACGATACGCGCATGGTTCGTCGACAACGCCGTCGAACGACACGACCACGACGCCCGCGGCGCACGCCTTTTTTATCGTACCGTTGAGCGCGGTGGGCGACACCGCGTCGATCACGATCGCGTTATAGCCTTGCAGTATCAGGTTCTGCACCTGCTGCGCCTGTTCGGTGACCTGATTTTCGGCGGTCGTGAACGCGGGTGCGGCGGCGATTTTCTTGTCGCTCACCGCCTGTTGCGCAATACCGTTCCAGCTCTTGAGCATGGACTGCCGCCAGGCGTTGCCTGCGAAACTGTTGGATAGTGCGATCTTCTTTTGCGACGTATCGCCGGTGGCAACCTGTGCGTGAACCGCACTACCGAGCATGCACGCTGCAAGCGCAAGCGCGGCCCTGACCTCCATTCCTTTACGGAACATCCTGTCATCTCCTTTCATTTTTCTTCGAGACGCGCGACAAGACTTGATCGACAGCGCGCCGTTATTAGTTCGCGTTGACTCCTACTGCGGTCAGGCCAATTGATTCTGGTCAGGCCACAATCGCAAAGCCAGTATAGCCACTGGTCATAGCGTGTGCAATTCGGATTGGTTACCGGTAACGACCACCACGGCGAGTCGTAGCCGGGCCTCGACGCGGCGCCCGTGTTAATCGAGTCGGCGAACTGCCGCCCGCAGAACTCGTGCGGCCGGTTCACCATTTCCGCGCGCAGTTCGGCGTTGCTCGCGCGGTCGCGCGTCGTTCCAGCTTCGCTTTGCTGCATCGATGCGCTGCTCGCGGTCATGCGATTGACAGCGCGTCTTTCTCGCCGCCTGCGTGCGAGCGCGCCAACGCCGGGCTCAGCATCGGCCACCGCAGATAGCTGCGATCGAGCGCGGCAATGTCGCTGCAACCAAGCAGGCCCAACGTGCGATCGACTTCGGTTTGCAGTATCTGAATCGCGCGCGCGGCGCCGGATTGACCGCCGGCGCTCAGACCGTAGGTCGTCGCCCGGCCTAGCAGTACTGCATCGGCGCCCAGCGCCACGGCTTTCAGGATGTCCGAGCCGCGTCGAAATCCGCCGTCGAGCATCACGCTGAGTCTGCCGCGCACCTGGTCGACGACCTCCGGCAGCACGTCCATCGCAGACACTGCGCCGTCGAGCTGCCGCCCACCGTGGTTCGACAGCACGATCCCGTCGACGCCCGCCTCGACCGCCCGCAAAGCGTCTGGCGCGCCGAGCACGCCCTTGACGATCAACCGGTTCGGCCACAGATCGCGCAGCCAGCGGATGTCGTCCCACGACAGCGACGGGTCCAGTTGCTGGCCCAATGTGATCGTCGCGCCCTTCACGCTGTTCTGCCCCGGCGGCAACAGGTCGCCGAGATTCGCGAAACGCGGCATCCCGCCCGGCCACAGCACGTTGCTCATCCAGCGCGGATGTCGCAACACGTCGAATTTATTGCGCCAGTCGAGCATCAACGGCTTGATGTAATTGCGCAGGTCCCATTCGCGCTTGCCGAACACCGCGCTGTCCGTCGTGACGACCAGCGCTTCGATGCCCGCCTCCTGCGAACGTTGTGCGAGCTTCGCGAGGAATTCGCGCGTGCGATACATGTACACCTGCATCCACACGCGCCCGCCTGCGCGGCGCACGACGTCCTCCAGCGCGACCGTCGACACATTGCTCAGCACGAACGGGATACCGGCTGCCGCCGCCGCGCTGGCGAGCTTCACATCGCCCTCGCGAAACATCAGCCCGCTGTAGCCGGTCGGGCCGATCATGAATGGCGACGCGATGCGCTGACCGAACAGCATCCTGCTCTGGTTGCGATGTTCGACATCGACGAGCGTGCGCGGCAAGAACGCGATGTCATTGAACACGTCGCGATTGCGGCACAGCGTCGTCTCGTCCTCTGCGCCACCTTCGATGTACTCAAAACAGAAATTAGGCAGCCGCCCGCGTGCCATTGCGCGCAGATCATCGATGCTGTGCGCGCGGTTCACGTCGCGGCCAGAATAAAGGCGGCGTTTCAATTCACTTCTCCTGTTGTATTTATCCGTCTATCGTGCATGCTGCTTTCAGGTCACCACGCCGACCTGCCAGGGCACGAACTCGCTCTGTCCATAGCCATGCAGTTCGCTCTTCGAGCGCGTGCCAGACGCGCAATCGAGCATCATCTGGAAGATCGCTTCGCCCAGCTCCTCGATGCTGGCGGTCCCATCGACGACGCCGCCGCAGTTCAGGTCGATATCGTCCTCCTGCCGTTCCCACAGCGCGGTGTTGGTCGCGAGTTTCAGCGACGGCGAAGGTGCGCAACCGTAGGCGGACCCGCGTCCGGTAGTGAAGCAGATCAGATTGGCGCCCGACGCGACCTGACCGGTCGCGGATACCGGGTCGTAGCCCGGCGAGTCCATGAACACGAAGCCCTTTGCATCGATCGGTTGCGCGTATTCGTACACTTCAACGAGGTTCGTCGTGCCGCCCTTCGCCACCGCGCCGAGCGATTTTTCGAGGATCGTTGTCAAGCCGCCCGCCTTGTTGCCGGCCGATGGGTTGTTGTCGAGCGCGCCGCCGTTGCGCGTGCAGTAGTCCTGCCACCACTGGATCCGCGCGAGCAACTTGTCGCCGACCGCCTGGCTCGCGGCACGGCGCGTCAACAGATGCTCGGCGCCGTAGACCTCGGGCGTCTCCGAAAGAATCGCGGTGCCGCCGTGCCGCACCAACCGGTCGACCGCGGCGCCGAGTGCGGGATTCGCGGAGATGCCCGAATAGCCGTCCGACCCGCCGCACTGCAAGCCGACGCACAGATGCGATGCGGGCACCGGCACGCGTTGCACGCGGTTCGCGTCGGCGAGCAGTTCTTTCACCATCGCGATGCCGCGCTCGATGGTTTTGCGGGTACCGCCGCTGTCCTGAATCGTGAAGCTGCGCAACTTCGCCTTGCTGCCGGCGGGACCGGCCGCGGCGAGCACTCCGTCGATCTGGTTCGTCTCGCAACCGAGGCCGACGAACAACACCGACGCGAAGTTCGGATGCACCGCGTAGCCAGCCAGCGTGCGGCGTAACACGGCGATGCCCTCGCCCAGCGTGTCGATGCCGCAGCCGAGCCCGTGCGTCAACGCGACGACGCCGTCCACGTTCGGAAAGTCGGCGAGCGCTTCGGGACGCACGTCGCGCCTGAAGTGATCGGCGATCGCGCGCGCGACCGTGGCGGAGCAGTTCACACTGGTCAGGATGCCGATGTAGTTGCGTGTCGCGACGCGGCCGTCGTCACGGCGAATTCCCATGAAATGCGCAGGCTCTTCGACGTAATCGGTTGGATGGGCATCGACGCCGTACGCATGGTCGCGCGCGAACTCTGACATGCCGAGATTGTGAACGTGCACATGCTGCCCCCGCCTGATCGCTTCGCGCGCGACGCCGATAATCTGGTTATAACGCTTGACCGTCTCGCCTTTCGCGATATCGCGGGTCGCGACCTTGTGGCCAGGCGGAATGAGCCCGGTCACGACCAGTTGTTCTGTGTCGATACGCGTGCCCGGCATAAGTTGCCGGGTCGCGATGATCACATCGTCGTTCGGATGCAGGCGAATCACCGTGGGCGCACTGCTGGCTTGAGTCAACATGAAAAATGCCTCGAAGGTCGGGATGAGTGACGGTATGTCAGACCGCCGAGCCGGCACGCGTCGGCGCTTTGCCGGTATCGGGCGGGATCGTGAGCGGTTCGATGCGGCCCACGATGAAGAGATAGCTGAACGCGCCCAGAAAGCAGAAGCCGCCGGCCACGACGAGCGGGACCGTGAACGAGCCCTTGCTCATCGCGACCATCACGCCGGTGAAGGTCGTAATCACGATGCCGGCAAGGTTCGACGCAAAATTCTGAATGCCGCCGATCGACGCGACATGGTCCGGCGTCGGCGCGACATCGGCCGGCAGCGACCAGATGCTGGCCGCAGCGAACGCGAGGCTGCCGTAGGCAATGCCGAAGAAAGCGAGCATCAGATAGATGTCCGACGTGAATGCCGACAACGTAATCACCGACGACAACAGCATTCCGCCGACCATGCAGCTCTTGCGGGCCGCCGTCAGACTCCAGCCGCGCCGGAACAGCGCGTCCGATACGTAGCCGCCGAGCCAGCCGCCCGGTATCGAGACCAGCGCCGGGATCATTCCGAGCGTACCGAGCGATTTCAGTGAGAAGCCGCGCGTCTGCACGAGATAGCTCGGGAACCACGTGATGAAGAAATAGATCACGAAGTTCAGGCAAAAGAAGCCGAGCATCATGCCCCACAGCGTGCGGTGGCGAAACAGCGAGCCCCATGTGACGCGGTTGCGCGCTTCGCTGGCGCGAGGCACGGGCGCGGCGGCGTTCGCGCTGTTCGTGCCGACGGGCTCCGGGTTCCGGTAGATCACGAACCAGCCGAGAATCCACACCACGCCGAGCAGGCCGGTGACGACGAACGCCGCTTTCCAGCCGACCGAGCTGATGATCAGCGCGACGACCGGAATCGACAGCGCGGAGCCGACGCGCGAACCGCTATCGAAGATGCTGGTCGCGATCGCGCGCTCCCTGGCGGGGAACCACTGACTCACGAGCTTGGTGCACGACGGATACGCGCCCGCCTCGCCGACGCCCAGCAGCAGCCGGCAGCCGAACATCCCTGCGACGCTGGTGGTCACTGCAGTCATCGCGGTGAACACGGACCACCAGCCGACCGCGAGAGGCAACGCGATCCTTGCGCCGACTCGATCGACGAACCAGCCGAACGGCATCTGCATCAACGCGTAGGTCCAGAAAAAGCCGCTCAGGATGAAGCCCATCTCGGCCGGTCCAATGCCTAGCGCTTTTTCGATCTGCGGCGCAGCTACCGCTAGATTCGCGCGATCGATGTAGTTCACTGCGATTGCCAGAAAGCACAGAAAGATCACCACCCATCGCATCTTGCGCATCACGTCTCCTCCGTTATCAACATCTATCGTTTGATTTCCCGGTCCGCCACGATGCCTCGCAGGCTGATTTCGTGGCAATGCTTCCTGTCAGCCGAGCGCAGCGCTGAGTCGCGGCTGTGCGATCTCGAGTCCCAGTTCACGCGCGAGTTCGATCACCGGCTTGAAGCGCCGCTCCTTCTTCTGCTGGTGATTACGGGCGATATCGGCTAGCCGATGATCGAGAAACGGGTTCTCGAAGCGCTCGCGTACGTCGTCGAGATACGCGCGTGCTTCGTCGCCCTGGCCAAGCGCATCGAAGACCGGCAGCACCTCGTCGCGCCAGAGCGTGTCGAGATCGTCGCGCAGCAACGGATCGCGCATCGCATCCAGTACATTTTCATCCGCCGCGCGCGCGTCGGCCTGCCAGCGCCCGGCGAGCCATGTGTGACCGAGATTCAGCAAAAGCAGCTTCAGGCGCTCGTAGCGCGGGAGGTCGTCGGTGATGATCATCGCTTCGTGCTCGCAGGGCAGCACCATGCCGGGCCGTCGCTCGATCGCCCACAACGCGTAAGGCTCGGCGTAAGCGCCGATCGGTTGTATCGGCTCGGACACGATGCGGTCCACCAGTGAATTCACCCAGATGCACGTGTGCTCGATATAGCTGACAAACGTGGGACCGGTTCCCCAGTCACGCGCAATGTGAGCCACGAGAGCGCGCAGCGTATCGCCGTTGCTCGATACGAGTTCGCACGGCATTAACGTCAGCGGCGCGGCCCCTGCATTGAAGCGGGCGTGCAGCAGCACTACGAGCTTCGCCGCGAAGCCATGCGGTACGCGCGCCGCATCTTGCAGCAAGTCGGCGGTGTCTTCGGCGAAGCACTCGTAGCCTCGATCTCCGGTGTTCGAGATCACCACGCGCGCGTCGCGTGCGAAACGTTCGACAACCGTCGGCCAGTCGGTGTTGGCGTTCAGCGCCTCGCTGATTGCATGACATTGCGTCGTCGTGTCGATCACCGCTTTGCGGCGCACGCCGCGAATCCGAACGTCGTAATGCGCCGACTCGCGCAGGGCCGCAATACGCGCGACGCTCTCCGGATTGGCCGTGGTCTGCACGACCGTCACGTGCCCAAGCGCGCGGCCGGCCTCGAGCGCCTCGGAGACGAACAGATCGGCATGTGCCTGCAAGAAGCGGCTCGTGCCGAATTGAAGGATCGGGTTACCCATCGTCTCGCTCCTCGCTCAGCACGCGACGAGCGCCTTGATGACTCCGGCGTCCGGATCGAGCAGCCGCGGGAATTCAGCCGGCAGATTGCCGAGTTCAAGGACGTGGGTATTCAGTGCGGCGGTCGGGATTTTCCCCGCACGCATCGCATCCAGCACCGTTTCGAAGTCGGCGACGGTCGCGTTGCGACTCGCCAGCAAGGTTGTCTCACGCTTGTGGAATTCCGGGTCGGCAAATGAAATGCGGTCACTGACGATCGAGATCAGCACGTACTTACCGCCGTGCGCGACGAACTGCAGGCCGCGCTCCATTGCCTTGACGTTGCCTGTTGCGTCGAAGACTACGTCGAAAAATTCATTGTCGGTCAGGCTCGCGAGTTGAGCGACATCGGTTGCCGCGTCGGTGGTGTCGAGCAGCACCGTGTGATCCGCCTGCAACGCGCTCGCGCAAACCGCGAGCCGGTCCGACCGGCCATCGAGCACACTGACTTCGGCGCCGCGCAGCTTCGCGAAGATCGTCGCGGCCATGCCGATCGGCCCGGCGCCGACGACCAGCACCCGCTCGGAGGGTTGGACGTCCGCGCGGCGAACCGCGTGCGCGCCGATCGCGAGGAATTCGATCATCGCGGCCTGGTCGAGTGTGACGCCTGCGGCGCTGAAAACGAAATCTTGCGGCACCGCCAGATATTCGGCCATTCCCCCGTCGGTATGAACGCCCAGCACGCGAATGTTCACGCAGCAATTGCCCTTGCCCTTGCGGCACGCAATGCAGTGCCCGCACGACAAATACGGCATCACATAGACCTGATCGCCCGCCTTTACGCGTGCGCCCTCTGGCGCCGCTTCGACGATGCCGGCCAATTCATGACCCATCACGCGCGGATAAGCAAGGTATGGCTGATTGCCTGTGAAGATGTGCAGATCGGTGCCGCAAACACCGACCCGCTTGATGCGGATCAGCACGTCGTCGGGACCGGCGCTCGGCATCGCGCGCTCGGCGACAGCCAACTGGCCGGGTTGTTCGCAAATGACGGTCTTCATTGCTCGTGACTCGGGACGTGGGGTGGGGGTGGCTAGCGCGCCGGACATAGCCGTGCGCCACACTTATCTGGCCTTACCAGATCCGATAAATTAAGATGATGCTCGCGAGTGGTCAAGCCAATTTTGGGGGTATTCGGGAAATCCCCGGGACGCGCCACGCGTGTCGAACGTCCGGTTTTGCACCGTGCCGCGCAGTTTGCGGGCGGCGCACTTCGATCTACAATCGGCGCTCGCATCAACCGGCGCATGACGGCGCCATCTCGCCAGGAACGCTTGTGAACGACAAACCCGCGGACCCTCGTCGCCTTTATCTGCAGATCGCGGAAAAGCTGCGCGATCTGATCGCACAACCGGATTTCGCGCCGAACGGCCGCTTGCCTTCAGAGCGCACACTCGCTGCGACGCTTGCGGTGTCACGGCCGTCGGTACGCGAGGCGCTAGTCGCGCTCGAACTGGAGGGGCTGGTTGAAATCCGCATGGGCTCCGGCGTCTACGTGTGCGCAACGCCGCAGCCTCGCACCGAGACTCCGCTGTCGCACGCCGAACTTGGCGACAGCCTGCTCGACATCGTGGGCGCGCGCTGTGTGATCGAAGGCTCGATCGCCGCAAGCGTCGCGCCGTTTTGCAAAGCGAAGGATCTGAAGCATCTGCGTGAGCTATATAACGAGATGCAGCGCGAAGTCAAAGCGGGAAGAATTCCAGTTGCGGCCGACCGTGCATTCCATCTCGCGATCGCGCAGATGACCGGAAATGAAGTGCTGGTGCGCACCGTCAGTTCGCTTTTCGATGCGCGGCAAAGTCCGCTGTCCGAAAAGCTGCGTGGACATTTCGAAAACGAGACCACATGGGGCGCCGTCCCGGATGAGCATCGGGTAATCCTCGAAGCGCTCGAGGCGCATGATCCGATCCAGGCTCAGGCGAGCATGCAGCGCCATCTGAAGATGTCGCTGGAACGGGTAATCGCCGGCGGGCGTCGCAGCGCGTAGGCGGGCTTTGTCATGTTGACGACGTGGGCATGTACCAATGCAGTATGAGTAGGATTCCTGTTGATTAGCGATCGACACCAGACGGCTCAGCGACCGTCCACTGGAACCACCTGGCCAAACGTGCCCGCAGTTGTGCGCGATGGTTAGCCGCACTCACCCTGTGCCGGGGCAGCGCGAAGTGCTGACGGATCGGGCCGAAGTTCGACAGGAAGCGCTGCGTG
>NZ_CAJHCP010000030.1 GCF_904848625.1 Paraburkholderia metrosideri | reverse complement strand
CATGTCGCACTTGTTCAGGAACACGATGATGTACGGAACGCCAACCTGACGCGCCAGCAGGATGTGCTCGCGCGTTTGCGGCATCGGGCCGTCTGCAGCCGAACACACCAGGATCGCGCCGTCCATCTGCGCTGCGCCCGTGATCATGTTCTTCACATAGTCAGCGTGGCCCGGGCAGTCGACGTGTGCGTAGTGGCGGTTAGCCGTTTCGTACTCGACGTGTGCCGTGTTGATCGTGATACCACGTGCCTTTTCTTCCGGCGCCGCGTCGATCTGGTCGTATGCCTTTGCTTCGCCACCAAACTTCTTGGTCAGAACCGTCGTGATCGCCGCCGTCAGCGTGGTCTTGCCGTGGTCGACGTGACCGATCGTGCCCACGTTCACGTGCGGCTTGGTCCGTTCGAATTTACCTTTAGCCATGTTTCTCTTCTTTCAAAAAGTTAATCGTTGAATGACTTTGCCGCGCGATTACTTCGACTTGGCGTTGATGATCGCTTCCGACACGTTACGCGGTGCTTCGGAGTAGTGCTTGAACTCCATCGTGTACGTTGCACGACCTTGGGTCAGCGAACGCAGCGACGTCGAGTAGCCGAACATTTCCGACAGCGGCACTTCTGCGCGGACGATCTTACCGCCGCCCACCATGTCGTCCATGCCCTGAACAATGCCGCGACGACCCGACAGGTCACCCATGACGTTGCCCATGTAGTCTTCCGGCGTTTCGACTTCGACAGCCATCATCGGTTCGAGGATGACCGGCTGAGCCTTGCGCATTGCTTCCTTGAACGCCATCGAACCGGCCATGCGGAACGCATTTTCGTTCGAGTCAACGTCGTGGTACGAACCGAACGTCAGGTGAACCTTGACGTCGACGACCGGGAAGCCTGCCAGCACGCCTGCCTTCAGCGTTTCTTGAATACCCTTGTCGACCGCCGGGATGTATTCACGCGGAATCACACCACCCTTGATCTCGTCCAGGAACTCGTAGCCCTTGCCTTGCTCGTTCGGCTCGAGCGTGATGACCGCGTGACCGTACTGGCCGCGACCACCCGACTGCTTGACGAACTTGCCGTCAACGTCTTCCGCCTTGCCGCGGATCGTTTCGCGGTAAGCAACTTGCGGCTTGCCAACCGTTGCTTCCACGCCGAATTCGCGCTTCATACGGTCAACCAGAATTTCCAGGTGGAGCTCGCCCATACCCGAAATAATGGTTTGGCCCGATTCCTCATCCGTTTGAACGCGGAACGACGGATCTTCCTGAGCCAGACGGTTCAGTGCCAGACCCATTTTTTCCTGGTCGGGCTTCGTCTTCGGCTCAACAGCCTGCGAAATCACCGGCTCCGGGAAAATCATGCGTTCGAGCACGATCGGGTGCAGCGGATCGCACAGCGTGTCGCCCGTGGTCGCGTCTTTCAGGCCGACTGCAGCAGCGATGTCGCCAGCGTGCACTTCCTTGATTTCTTCACGCTGGTTTGCGTGCATCAGCAGAATACGACCGAGACGTTCCTTCTTGTCCTTGGTCGCGTTCAGCAACGTGTCGCCCGACTTCGTCGTACCGGAGTACACGCGGAAGAAGATCAACTGACCGACAAACGGGTCCGTCATGATCTTGAATGCGAGCGACGAGAACTTCTCGTCGTCAGCTGCGCGACGCTCAGCCTTTTCACCGTTTTCGAGTTCGCCCGTAACCGGCGGAATATCGATCGGCGACGGCAGGAAGTCGAGCACGGCGTCCAGCATGCGTTGCACGCCCTTGTTCTTGAACGCGGTACCGCACAGCATAGGCTGGATTTCGCAAGCGATCGTACGGTCGCGCAGACCCTTGACGATTTCCGCTTCGGAGAGCTCGCCCTCTTCCAAGTACTTGTTCATCAGGTCTTCGCTCGACTCAGCAGCCGCCTCGACCATCTTTTCGCGCCATTCGTTGCACGTGTCGACGAGTTCTGCCGGGATGTCTTCGTACGAGAACTTCGTGCCTTGGGACGCTTCGTCCCAAATGATCGCCTTCATCTTCAGCAGATCGACGACGCCCGTGAAGTTTTCTTCCGCGCCGATAGGCACCACGACCGGGACCGGGTTCGCCTTCAAACGCAGCTTGAGCTGGTCGTAGACCTTGAAGAAGTTCGCGCCGGTACGGTCCATCTTGTTGATGAACGCGAGACGGGGAACCTTGTACTTGTTAGCCTGACGCCACACGGTTTCCGACTGGGGCTGAACGCCGCCCACAGCGCAGTAGACCATGCACGCGCCGTCGAGCACGCGCATCGAGCGCTCGACTTCAATCGTGAAGTCGACGTGGCCCGGGGTGTCGATGATGTTGATGCGGTGCTCAGCGCGGTCGCCGGCCATGCCTTTCCAGAAAGCCGTGGTAGCAGCGGACGTGATCGTGATACCGCGTTCCTGCTCCTGCTCCATCCAGTCCATGGTTGCAGCGCCGTCGTGAACTTCACCAATCTTGTGGTTCACGCCGGTGTAGAACAGGATGCGCTCGGTCGTCGTCGTTTTGCCGGCGTCGATGTGAGCGCTAATACCGATGTTACGGTAGCGCTCGATAGGTGTCTTGCGAGCCACTTTGATCCTCTATTGGGATGACGCGATGCGAGAAAATACCCATCGCGCTGTAACACAAACGGGCGAGGCGCTTTGTAAGCGCACCCGCCCGGAATTTCTTTCCGCTTTTTCAGCTAAACCCGGGTTCGGGGAGCTTAGAAACGGAAGTGCGAGAACGCCTTGTTGGCTTCTGCCATCCGGTGAACTTCGTCGCGCTTCTTCATCGCGCCGCCACGGCCTTCGGCCGCTTCGGAGAGTTCACCTGCCAGACGCAGGGCCATCGACTTCTCGCTGCGCTTCTTCGCGGCTTCACGCAGCCAACGCATCGCCAATGCCATACGACGCGACGGGCGCACTTCGACCGGAACCTGATAGTTCGCACCACCAACGCGGCGGCTCTTGACTTCGACCACCGGCTTGACGTTGTTGAGCGCTACCGTGAACACTTCCAGCGGGTCCTTGCCACCCTTGGTCTGGATCTGTTCGAAAGCGCCGTACACGATGCGTTCAGCAACCGACTTCTTGCCGGACAACATCAGCACGTTCATGAACTTAGCTACATCAACGTTACCGAACTTCGGATCCGGCAACACTTCCCGCTTGGGGACTTCGCGACGACGCGGCATGTTTCTTCCTTTAACTTTTCAGTTGGGGCTACTCAGCCCCGCGGCCACCAACTAACCCGATTCATCTTCAAGACTTACCAGCCCGGTCGGGTGACCACTTACTCGACAGCACCGGCGACTCCGGCACCACCGCTATTACCGCCTTTGCAGGCGACCTGAAACTACTTTGACCGGCTAATTACTTGCCAGCCTTGGCACGCTTCGCACCGTACTTCGAGCGAGCCTGCTTACGATCCTTGACGCCCTGGGTATCCAGCGAGCCGCGAACCATGTGGTAACGCACACCCGGCAAGTCCTTAACACGACCGCCGCGAATCAGCACGACCGAGTGTTCCTGCAGGTTGTGGCCTTCACCACCGATGTACGAAATAACTTCGAAGCCGTTCGTCAGACGAACCTTGGCAACCTTACGGAGTGCCGAGTTAGGCTTCTTAGGCGTCGTGGTGTACACACGTGTGCACACGCCGCGACGCTGGGGGCAGTCCTGCAAAGCCGGGCTCTTGCTCTTCGTCGTTTCCGACGCGCGGCCTTTGCGAACCAGTTGATTGATGGTTGGCATTGTTTATTCCTGAAATTGAACAAAATCGACGCATATGTTCCCGGGCAAAGCGGAAACGCTTGCGCATCGAACTTCCGGCTGGCCTGTTTCCGTGCGAGTTAACTCCGCGCGCAAGCATTCCAAGAACCGGAACCTAGCATAATATTCCGAAAATACTAAGGGAGTCAACAGGTTGCAATGTTTCGCATCCCTGTAGATCGCTTTGATGCGTCGTGAGGTGCCTAGTCGGCGGACACGACTTCCAGTAATTCGTCGCCGAAACGATCGAGTTTACGGGCGCCCATGCCCGGAATACCTCGCAAATCCTCGATTGAATCGGGGCCGTTACGGGCGATTTCCGCTAGCGTCGCGTCGTGGAAAATGACGTAAGCGGGCACACCATCGCTCTTCGCCGTTTCTGTCCGCCACGCGCGCAGGCGCTCCCAGCGGGCACGTTCGCGCGGACCCATGCCAATTGTCGGGTCGGCTCGCTCGCTGGTGCGCCCCGAGGAGTGACGGGTCCGGGTCGGCTTGACGTAGCGACGCATCGTGACGTTCTGCTCGCTCTTGAGCACAGGCTTGCTCGCCTCGGTCAAAACAAGAGAACCGAACCCTTCATGGTCGACCGTCAGAAAGCCGAATGCCACGAGTTGACGAAACACGGCGCGCCACTCCGGTTCGCCGAGCGCCGCACCGATGCCGAAGGTGGTGAGCTTTTCGTGGCCACGCTGCAGAATTTTTTCGCTGCGATTGCCGCGCAGGATGTCAATCAGATGGCCCGCGCCGAAATGAAATCCGCTTGCTCGCTGTGCGCGAAACACGCAGGAGAGCGCCATCTGTGCCTCACGCGTTGCGTCCCATGTAGCAGGCGGCTCGAGGCAATTGTCGCAATTGCCACATGGTTTGCTCGACTCGCCAAAATACGCGAGCAATCGCACTCGCCGGCAGGTCGCCGCTTCGCACAGGCCTAACAGGGCGTCGAGCTTGCCCGTTTGTACGCGCTTATGCGCGTCGTCAGCGTCCGACTCGTCGATCATCTTGCGCTGCTGCACGACGTCGCCGAGACCGTAGGCCATCCAGGCATTCGCCGGCATGCCATCACGGCCCGCGCGGCCCGTTTCCTGGTAATACCCTTCGACGCTCTTCGGCAAATCAAGGTGCGCTACGAATCGCACATCCGGCTTGTCGATTCCCATGCCGAACGCGATCGTTGCGCACATCACGATGCCTTCTTCACGCTGAAACATCTCCTGATGCTTCTGGCGAATCTCGAAATCCATGCCGGCGTGATAAGGCAACGCGCGCATGCCCTTTTCCTTCAGCCACTCCGCTGTTTCTTCGACCTTGCGGCGCGACAGGCAATAGACCACGCCGGCGTCCGTCGTGCCATCAGGTTTCGAGTGTTCGGCGCGAATGAAATCCAGCAACTGCGTGCGCGCATTGTCCTTTTCGACGATCCGATAGCGGATGTTCGGCCGATCGAAGCTCGACACGAAAACCCGCGCGTCGTCGAGTGCCAGACGGTGAATGATCTCATCGCGCGTGATTGCATCCGCGGTGGCGGTGAGCGCGATGCGCGGCACGCTCGGAAAGCGCTCGTGCAGCACAGACAGTTGAATGTATTCCGGCCGGAAGTCGTGTCCCCATTGGGACACGCAGTGCGCTTCGTCGATTGCGAACAAGCCGATCCGCGAACGTTCCAGCAGCTCCTGGAAACGGGGCGTCATCAAGCGCTCTGGCGCGACGTACAGCAGATCAATCTCGCCGTCGCGCAATGCACGCTCAGTAGCCATTGCCTCTGCGCTCGACAACGTCGAGTTCAGATACGCCGCGCGCACGCCGACTTCGGTGAGCGCAGCCACCTGATCCTGCATCAATGCGATTAACGGAGACACCACGATGCCGGTGCCGAACCCCCCTTCGCGCCGCACCAGCGATGGAATCTGATAACACAGCGACTTGCCGCCACCCGTCGGCATCAGCACGAGACAGTCGCCGCCGCCGGCGACGTGCTCGACAATTTCGCCCTGCTGCCCTCTAAACGCGGGGTAACCGAATACTTCGTTGAGGATTTCGAGCGGACGGGACATGAATTTGGAGGAAGCAGCTTAAAGCCGGTGACACGAATTTTACCAACGCATTCGTGCTGCGCCCGCGCTTTGCGACAACGTTAGCCATCCGGCCTACGAATCCACAAAAACGCACAGATAAGAGGCGCCCGCGGTGCGTGGGACAGGAGTAAGTGCCAAAGCATTAACTCCTGCCGAAAAAAAAGCCGCTCAGTCGAAACTGAGCGGCTTCGCTGGCTGGTGAGCCCAAGCGGCTTGCGCCGCCGTGACTTACTCGCCTGAGTGCTGCTGTTCGGCGGCCGGAGTTTCCGGAGTACCGAATTCGAACGACTCTTCCGCTGCGATCTGATCGAAACGCTCGCGGTCGGACAGTTCCTTGGTCTTGCGTGCCTTGTGGAACGCGAGACCCGTACCCGCCGGAATCAGACGACCAACGATCACGTTTTCCTTCAGACCACGCAGGTCGTCGCGCTTGCCCATAATCGCCGCTTCGGTCAACACGCGGGTCGTTTCCTGGAACGACGCTGCGGAGATGAACGAATCGGTCGACAGCGACGCCTTCGTGATACCGAGCAACACGTTTTCGTACGTTGCCGGACGCTTGTCTTCCGCGATCATACGGTCGTTTTCGTCGAGCATATCCGACCGCTCGACCTGTTCGCCCGGGATGAAACGCGTATCGCCGTTGTCCGTAATCTGCACGCGGCGCAGCATCTGACGAACAATCACTTCGATGTGCTTGTCGTTGATCTTCACGCCTTGCAGACGGTACACGTCCTGCACTTCGTCCACGATGTAACGCGACAGCGCTTCGATACCTTGCAGACGCAAGATGTCGTGCGGATCGGCCGGACCGTCGACAATCATTTCGCCCTTGTTGACGACCTGACCATCGTGCACCAGAACCTGCTTTTCCTTCGCGATCAGGAACTCGTGCTGATTGCCTTCGAGGTCCGTGATAACGAGACGCTGCTTGCCCTTCGTGTCCTTACCGAACGACGTCGTACCCGTGACTTCCGCCAGGATACCTGCGTCCTTCGGCGAACGTGCTTCGAACAGTTCCGCCACACGCGGCAGACCACCGGTAATGTCACGCGTTTTCTGCGATTCAACCGGAATACGTGCCAGCACTTCACCGACCTGCACTTGCTGACCGTCCTTCACGGTGATCAGAGCGCCGACCTGGAAGCCGATCTGCACCGAGTGCTCGGTGTTCGGGATCTTGACTTCTTCGCCGTTCGCGTCGAGCAGTTTGACCTGCGGACGCACCGTCTTCGCAGCTTGCGAACCACGACGCTTCACGTCGATCACGACCAGCGTGGACAGACCCGTCACATCGTCGATCTGCTTCGCAACGGTCACGCCTTCTTCGACGTTCTCGAACTTCACCGTACCGCCCCACTCGGTGATGATCGGACGCGTCATCGGGTCCCACGTCGCCAGTTGCGTGCCCGCCTTGATCTGCGCGCCGTCCAGTTGCAACAGCGTCGCGCCGTACGGCACCTTATGACGTTCGCGCTCGCGACCGTGGTCGTCGGTGATCATCGCTTCGCCCGAACGCGAGATGACGATCTGCTCGCCCTTCGCGTTGGTGACGTAACGCATCGTTGCCGTGAAACGCACCGTGCCGTTCGACTTCGCTTCAACCGACGAAGCCACTGCCGCACGCGATGCCGCGCCACCGATGTGGAACGTACGCATCGTGAGCTGCGTGCCTGGTTCACCGATCGACTGAGCAGCGATAACACCGACTGCTTCACCGACGTTGACCGACGAGCCGCGGCCCAGGTCGCGGCCGTAGCAGGCTGCGCACAGACCGTAACGCGTTTCGCAAGTCAGCGGGGTACGCACGCGCACTTCGTCGATGCCGAGGCGTTCGATTTCTTCGACCGCATCTTCGTCGAGCAACGTGCCCGTTTCGTACAGCGTTTCCTGCGATTCCGGATTGACGACGTCAGCCACCGCCACGCGACCAAGGATACGGTCACGCAGTGCTTCGACGACTTCACCGCCTTCGACCAACGCCTTCATCGCGACGCCGTTGGACGTACCGCAATCGTCTTCGACCACCACGAGATCCTGCGTCACGTCGACCAGACGACGCGTCAGGTAACCCGAGTTTGCCGTCTTCAGTGCCGTATCAGCCAGACCCTTACGTGCACCGTGGGTCGAGATGAAGTACTGCAACACGTTCAGGCCTTCACGGAAGTTCGCCGTAATCGGCGTCTCGATGATCGAGCCGTCCGGCTTCGCCATCAGGCCACGCATACCGGCCAGCTGACGAATCTGAACTGCGGAACCACGAGCACCCGAGTCCGCCATCATGTAAATCGAGTTGAACGATTCCTGACGCGTTTCGTTGCCGTCACGGTCCGTTACCGGTTCCGTCGACAACTGCTCCATCATCGCCTTGCCGACCGCTTCCGACGTTGCCGACCAGATGTCGACCACGTTGTTGTAGCGTTCTTGCGACGTGACGAGACCGGACATGTACTGACGGTCGTATTCCTTCACCTTCTTCGCAGCGTCGCCAACGATGGTTTCCTTCTGCGGCGGCACGAGCATGTCGTCGACGCAGATCGAGATACCAGCGCGCGTTGCCAGACGGAAACCCGACTGCATCAACTGATCGGCGAAAATCACCGTTTCACGCAGACCGCACTTGCGGAATGCGGTGTTGATAAGGCGCGAAATTTCCTTCTTCTTCAGCGGCTTGTTCAGCACCGAGAACGGCAGACCCGGCGGCAGAATTTCCGACAGGATCGAACGGCCAACCGTCGTTGCGTACAGCGTGATCTTCGGCACGAATGCCGGAGCGCCTTCCGACTTGTCTTCGTTGTGGACCATTTCAGTGATCCGCACGTTGACGCGCGAGGCCAGCTCGACTTCCTTGTTCTCGTATGCACGCAGCGCTTCCGAGACGCCCGTGAACGTCAGGCCTTCGCCCTTGGCGTTCACAGCTTCGCGGGTCGCGTAGTACAGGCCGAGCACGATATCCTGCGACGGCACGATCGACGGATCGCCGTTGGCCGGGAACAGGACGTTGTTCGACGCCAGCATCAGCGTGCGCGCTTCCATCTGCGCTTCCAGCGACAGCGGCACGTGAACAGCCATCTGGTCACCGTCGAAGTCGGCGTTGAACGCCGCGCAAACGAGCGGATGCAGCTGGATAGCCTTACCTTCGATCAGCACCGGCTCGAAAGCCTGAATGCCAAGACGGTGCAGCGTCGGCGCACGGTTCAGCATGACCGGATGCTCGCGGATCACCTCTTCCAGGATGTCCCACACCACCGGCGTCTGATTCTCGACTTCCTTCTTCGCAGCCTTGATGGTGGTAGCAACACCCATCACTTCGAGCTTGTTGAAGATGAACGGCTTGAACAGTTCGAGCGCCATCAGCTTCGGCAGACCGCACTGATGCAGCTTGAGCGTCGGGCCGACCACGATCACCGAACGGCCCGAATAGTCAACGCGCTTACCGAGCAAGTTCTGACGGAAACGACCGCCCTTACCCTTGATCATGTCAGCGAGCGACTTCAGCGGACGCTTGTTCGCGCCGGTCATTGCCTTACCGCGACGACCGTTGTCGAGCAGCGAGTCGACGGCTTCCTGCAGCATCCGCTTTTCGTTGCGGACGATGATTTCAGGCGCCTTCAGCTCGAGCAGACGCTTCAACCGGTTATTACGGTTGATCACGCGGCGATACAGGTCGTTCAGGTCCGACGTCGCGAAACGGCCGCCGTCCAGCGGCACCAGCGGACGCAGTTCCGGCGGCAGCACCGGCAGCACTTCGAGCACCATCCAGTCAGGCTTGATGCCCGAACGCTGGAAAGCCTCGAGCACCTTCAGGCGCTTCGCGTACTTCTTGATCTTCGCTTCCGAACCCGTGTTCTTGAGTTCGGTACGGAGCATCTCGACCTGTTCGTCGATGTTGATCGCGCGCAGCAGCTCGCGAACGCCTTCCGCGCCCATCTCGGCACGGAATTCGTCACCGTATTCTTCGACCTTGTTGTAGTAATCCTCTTCGGTCATGATCTGCCGCGCTTTCAGCGGCGTCATGCCCGGATCGATCACCACATAAGCTTCGAAGTACAGCACGCGTTCGATGTCGCGCAGCGTCATGTCGAGCACCATGCCCAGACGCGACGGCAGCGACTTCAGGAACCAGATGTGCGCGACCGGCGAGGCCAGCTCAATGTGGCCCATCCGTTCACGACGCACCTTCGCCAGCGTCACTTCGACGCCGCACTTCTCGCAGATCACGCCACGGTGCTTCAGGCGCTTGTACTTGCCGCAAAGGCATTCGTAGTCTTTGATCGGCCCGAAGATCTTCGCGCAGAACAGACCATCGCGTTCCGGCTTGAACGTCCGGTAGTTGATGGTTTCCGGCTTCTTCACTTCGCCGAACGACCACGAACGGATCTTGTCTGGCGAAGCCAGACCGATCTTGATCGCGTCAAAAACTTCGGGTTGTTGGACTTGCTTGAATAGATCGAGCAGAGCTTTCATTGCCTTCTCTCCGTAGTCCGATTAGTTGCGGTCGAGGTCGATGTCGATACCCAGCGAGCGGATTTCCTTCACCAACACATTGAAGGATTCCGGCATGCCTGCATCGATCACGTGATCGCCCTTGACCAGGTTCTCATACACCTTGGTCCGGCCTGTCACGTCATCCGACTTCACCGTCAGCATTTCTTGCAGCACGTACGATGCGCCGTACGCTTCGAGCGCCCACACTTCCATCTCACCGAAACGCTGGCCACCGAATTGAGCCTTACCGCCCAACGGCTGCTGCGTCACGAGCGAGTACGGGCCCGTGGAACGCGCGTGCATCTTGTCGTCGACCAAGTGGTGCAGTTTCAGGTAGTGCATGTAGCCCACCGTCACCGTACGTTCGAACATCTCGCCCGTGCGGCCGTCGTACAGACGAACCTGATTCTTCGACGGCGTCATGCCGAGGTTCTTCGCGATGTCGTCCGGGAATGCCAGATCCAGCGCGCGCGACATTTCTTCTTCCGTCGCACCGTCGAACACCGGCGTTGCGAACGGCACGCCTTCGCGCAGGTTCTTCGCCAGTTCGACGATTTCCTCGTCGGTGAAGCTGTCCAGCTCTTCGGCACGGCCCGACTCGTTGTAGATCTTGGTCAGGAATTCGCGCAGTTCAGCGATCTTCGCCTGACGTTGCAGCATTTCGCCGATACGCCAGCCCAGACCCTTCGCGGCCCAACCCAGATGCACTTCGAGAACCTGACCCACGTTCATCCGCGACGGCACGCCGAGCGGGTTCAGAACGACGTCAGCCGGACGGCCATCGGCCATGTACGGCATGTCTTCGATCGGAACGATCTTCGATACGACACCCTTGTTACCGTGACGGCCGGCCATCTTGTCGCCAGGCTGCAGACGACGCTTGACTGCCAGATACACCTTGACCATCTTCAGCACGCCCGGCGGCAGTTCGTCGCCTTGCGTGAGCTTCTTGCGCTTTTCTTCGAACGCCAGGTCGAACTGGTGGCGCTTTTCTTCGATCGAGTTCTTGATCGCTTCGAGCTGTGCCGCTGCTTCTTCGTCCGCGAGGCGGATGTCGAACCAGTGGTAGTGGTCCAGATCTTCCAGGTAAGCCTGTTCGATCTTCGTACCCTTCGCCAGCTTCTTCGGACCGCCGTTCGCGACCTTGCCGTCGAGCATACGTGCCAGACGCTGGAACGCGTCGCCTTCCACGATACGCAGCTGGTCGTTCAGGTCGAGGCGATAGCGCTTCAGTTCATCGTCGATGATCTGTTGCGCACGCTTGTCGCGCTGAATGCCTTCACGCGTGAACACCTGGACGTCGATCACGGTGCCGCTCATGCCCGACGGCACGCGCAGCGACGTGTCCTTCACGTCCGAAGCCTTTTCACCGAAGATCGCGCGCAGCAGCTTTTCTTCCGGCGTCAGCTGGGTTTCGCCCTTCGGCGTCACCTTACCGACCAGCACGTCGCCTGCTTCGACTTCCGCGCCGATGTACACGATGCCCGACTCGTCGAGACGGCCAAGTTGCACTTCAGCCAGGTTCGAGATGTCGCGCGTGATTTCTTCCGGTCCGAGCTTCGTGTCGCGAGCCACGACATTCAGTTCTTCGATGTGGATCGACGTGTAACGGTCGTCAGCAACCACCTTCTCCGAGATCAAGATCGAATCTTCGAAGTTGTAGCCGTTCCACGGCATGAACGCGATCAGCATGTTCTGGCCGAGCGCGAGCTCGCCCAGATCGGTCGATGCGCCGTCAGCCAGCACGTCGCCACGCGCAACCTTGTCGCCCATCTTCACGATCGGACGCTGGTTGATGTTCGTGTTCTGGTTCGAACGCGTGTACTTGATCAGGTTGTAGATGTCGACACCGACTTCGCCAGCAACCGCTTCGTCGTCGTTCACGCGAATCACGATACGGCCTGCGTCGACGTAATCGACCACACCGCCGCGGAATGCCTGAACCGTCGTACCCGAGTCGACTGCCACCGTGCGCTCGATACCCGTACCGACCACGGCCTTTTCAGGACGCAGACACGGTACAGCCTGACGCTGCATGTTCGAACCCATCAATGCGCGGTTCGCGTCATCGTGTTCGAGGAACGGAATCAGCGATGCTGCCACCGACACGATCTGCGACGGCGCCACGTCCATGTACTGGATGCGGTCCGGCGTGACCATCAGCGTTTCGCCAGCTTCACGCGACGACACCAGTTCGTCGGTCAGCGAGCCGTCGGCAGCAACTGCCGCGTTCGCCTGAGCGATCACGTAACGGCCTTCTTCGATCGCCGACAGGTAGTCGATCTGATCCGTCACCTTGCTGTCCACCACCTTGCGATACGGCGTTTCGAGGAAGCCGTATTCGTTCAGGTGCGCGTACAGAGCTAGCGAGTTGATCAGGCCGATGTTCGGACCTTCAGGCGTTTCAATCGGGCACACGCGACCATAGTGAGTCGGATGCACGTCGCGGACTTCAAAGCCAGCGCGCTCACGCGTCAAACCGCCCGGGCCAAGTGCCGAAACACGGCGCTTGTGGGTGATTTCCGACAGCGGGTTCGTTTGGTCCATGAACTGCGACAGCTGCGACGAACCGAAGAACTCGCGAATCGCCGACGAAATCGGCTTCGAGTTGATCAGGTCATGCGGCATCAGGTTTTCGCTTTCGGCCTGGCCGAGGCGTTCCTTCACAGCACGTTCGACACGCACGAGACCTGCGCGGAACTGGTTTTCTGCCAGTTCGCCGACGCAACGCACACGACGATTGCCCAAGTGGTCGATGTCGTCCACTTCGCCCTTGCCGTTACGCAGTTCGACCAGAATCTTGATCGTTGCGAGGATGTCGTCGTCTTGCAGCGTCATCGGGCCGACGATCTCGTCGCGACCGACGCGGCGATTGAACTTCATACGACCCACCTTGGACAGGTCGTATGCGTCTTCGCTATAGAACAGACGGTTGAACAACGCCTCGACCGCTTCTTCGGTCGGCGGTTCGCCCGGACGCATCATGCGGTAGATCGCGATGCGAGCGGCCATCTTGTCCGCGGTTTCGTCGATACGCAGCGTCGACGAGATATACGGACCTTGATCCAGATCGTTCGTGTAGAGCGTCTGGATGTCTTTGATCTTCGATTCGCGCAGCTTGTCGAGGACGGACTCAGTGATTTCGTCGTTCGCGTTAGCGATGACTTCACCGGTGTCGCCGTCGACGACGTTCTTCGCGAGCACGCGGCCGAGCAGATAGTCTTCCGGAACCGAGATGAACTTGGTCTTTGCGTTGTCGAGATCGCGAATGTGCTTCGCGTTGATCCGCTTGTCCTTCTGGACGATCACGTTGCCATCACGGTCGGTGATGTCAAAGCGCGCGACTTCACCACGCAGACGCTCCGGCACGAATTCCATCTGCGCGCCTTCCGGCATCAGCGTGAAATTGTCGAACACGAAGAAGTTTGCGAGGATCTGTTCCGGCGTCAGGCCGATTGCCTTCAGCAGGATCGTGACCGGCATCTTGCGGCGACGGTCGACGCGGAAGTACAGCACGTCTTTCGGGTCGAACTCGAAATCGAGCCACGAACCGCGATAAGGAATGATACGTGCCGAAAACAGGAGCTTGCCCGAGCTGTGCGTCTTGCCCTTGTCGTGTTCGAAGAACACGCCAGGCGAACGGTGCAACTGCGAAACGATCACACGTTCCGTACCGTTGATGACGAACGAACCGGTCGGCGTCATGAGCGGAATTTCGCCCATGTAGACTTCCTGTTCCTTCACTTCCTTAACGACCGGCTTGCTCGGCGATTCCTTGTCGAGCAGCACCAGACGCACTTTCGCGCGCAGGGCCGAACAGTACGTCAAACCGCGCTGCTGACATTCCTTGATGTTGAATGCCGGCGGCGACAGCATGTAGCTGACGAACTCGAGACGAGCGAAACCGTTGTGCGAAACGATCGGGAAAACGGAAGTAAACGCCGCTTGCAGGCCTTCCGGCTTGCGTTGCGTAGACGACGTGTCTGCTTGCAGAAACGTGCTGAATGATTCAAGCTGGGTAGCCAGCAGGAAAGGTACTTGGTGAACGATGGGGCGTTTCGCAAAACTCTTACGAATACGCTTCTTCTCGGTGAAGGAATATTGCATACGATCTCCGAATCACGGCGGGCATTGTTGTCGAGGCAGGATACCTTGATGAGACAACCCGAGTGTTCACCGACTGAGACCCGATGGCCGTCCGATGGCTTGAACGAGCCTAGAAGCTTGGTGGTTGGCCGCTACCAACCGCTGGCTGACGGCAGCGGATGCCTATGTTGCCCGCTACCCGACCAAACTTGCCTTCTGCAGTCGCTTCAGAAGACAAAGAAAAACGCCGGTCAATATTGCCGAATGGCGATTTTCTTTGGCTTCTGGGAGTCACGTTCTTGCCAAAATTGCCTTGCAAAAACGCAGCTCCCACAAAGCACAAAAAGGCCGGCGGTGAAAAACCGCCAGCCTTCGCACAGCCCGCTGAAACTTACTTGATTTCAGCCTTCGCGCCGGCTTCTTCCAACTTCTTCTTCGCTTCTTCAGCAGCAGCCTTCGGTACCGCTTCCTTAACAGGCTTCGGTGCACCGTCGACCAGGTCCTTCGCTTCCTTCAGGCCGAGACCCGTCAGTTCACGAACAGCCTTAATGACCGAAACCTTGTTCGCGCCGACTTCCGTCAGGTTGACCGTGAATTCGGTTTGCTCTTCAGCAGCAGCAGCAGCGCCGCCTGCCGGGCCTGCCACTGCAACAGCAGCTGCCGACACGCCAAACTTTTCTTCGAACGCCTTGACCAGTTCGTTCAGTTCCAGAACCGACATCGAGCTTACTGCTTCGAGGATGTCTTCTTTTGCGATTGCCATTTGAAATACTCCTAAATTGAATTCGGATACAGCCAGCGATCAATCACGCTCGACTGAAGTGCGTTACGCAGCGGTTTCTTCGCCTTGTTTCTTTTCAGCCAGCGCGGCCAGAGCGCGCGCGAAGCCAGAAACAGGTGCTTGCATAACGTACAACAGCTTGGAGAGCAGTTCTTCGCGGCTCGGGATGCTTGCCAGCGCTTGCACGCCAGCCTTGTCCATCACCTTGCCTTCGTAGGAACCAGCCTTGATGATCAACTTGTCATTGGTTTTGCCAAAGTCGTTCACGACCTTAGCAGCAGCAATTGCATCTTCCGAGATGCCGTAGATCAGGGGGCCAGTCATCTGCTCTGCCAGCGGAGCAAACGGGGTACCTTCGACAGCGCGACGCGCCAGCGTGTTCTTCAACACGCGAAGGTACACCTGTTGCTCACGCGCTTTCGCGCGTAGCTTGGTCAGATCGCCAACCGCGATTCCACGATACTCAGCCAGAACCACGGTCTGGGCTTTCGCGACTTGCGCGGCAACCTCAGCGACGACGGCCTGCTTGCTTTCTTTGTTGAGTGGCACGGTTAACCTCCAGATTCGATACACACGGCGTGCGCCATGCGTACCGCGTTCAATAACGGCGTCCGACCAGTCAGGAGTATTTCGACCGCCTGACGTCCACATCACTGAGGAAATCAACCGGCTTCATCACTACAAAACCTTTTCGGGTTCGCCATCTGCGTTGGCTTGAATTAAGGGCCCGCCTACCTGCTGCTTGCCCACCAACGGTCTTTGACAACCGGTTGCACGATGCATACTGCCACCTTGCAACCGCCCAAAGCCCATAAAACCGCCCCGACTCACGCCGAGGCGATGAGATTCATTACTGTGCTGCGATCGATGCTTGGTCGACGCGAACGCCAACACCCATCGTGCTCGACACTGCAACCTTGCGCAGGTAGACACCCTTGCTCGTTGCCGGCTTCGCCTTTTGCAGTGCGTCGACGAGAGCATTCAGGTTGCTACGCAGAGCCGTCGGCTCAAACGAAGCACGACCGATGGTCGCGTGGATGATACCGGCCTTGTCGACACGGAATTGCACCTGACCAGCCTTGGCGTTCTTGACCGCAGTCGCGACGTCCGGCGTAACCGTGCCGACCTTCGGGTTCGGCATCAGGCCGCGCGGGCCGAGGATCTGACCGAGCGTACCGACAACACGCATCGTGTCCGGCGAAGCGATCACGATGTCGAAGTCCAGCTTGCCAGCCTTGACTTGTTCAGCCAGGTCTTCCATACCGACAACTTCTGCACCAGCAGCACGAGCCTGCTCAGCCTTTTCGCCTTGTGCGAACACGGCCACGCGGACCGACTTACCGGTACCAGCCGGCAGCACGACCGAGCCACGAACCACTTGGTCCGACTTCTTTGCGTCGATGCCGAGTTGCACAGCAACGTCGATCGACTCATCGAACTTCGCGCTTGCGCACTCCTTCACGAGCGACAGAGCTTCGTCGATCGCGTACAGCTTTTGACGATCAACCTTGGCTGCAAATGCTTGCAGACGCTTTGAAAGCTTAGCCATTTACACGCCCTCCACGGTGATGCCCATCGAGCGGGCGCTACCAGCGATCGTACGAACCGCTGCGTCCAGATCAGCTGCCGTCAGATCGGGCATCTTGGTCTT
Source organism: Paraburkholderia metrosideri (assembly GCF_904848625.1). Lineage (GTDB taxonomy): Bacteria > Pseudomonadota > Gammaproteobacteria > Burkholderiales > Burkholderiaceae > Paraburkholderia > Paraburkholderia metrosideri. The sequence continues at coordinate 1,729 of NZ_CAJHCP010000030.1, read as the reverse complement.
GGCGATGTCTTCAGCTTGAGCGCGGGTGATTGTGCCAACCTTGTCGGTATGCGGCTTGCTCGAACCCTTGTCGATCTTTGCTGCCTTCTTGATCAGAACCGTAGCCGGCGGCGTCTTCAGAACGAACGTGAAGCTCTTGTCCGCGAACGCCGTGATCACGACCGGAATCGGCAGACCCGGTTCCAATGCTTGAGTCTGCGCGTTAAACGCCTTGCAGAACTCCATGATGTTCAGGCCGCGTTGGCCCAATGCCGGACCGACCGGCGGCGACGGATTGGCTTTACCTGCAGGAATCTGCAGCTTGATAAAGCCGATGATTTTCTTTGCCATTTTGAAAACCTCTTTGGAACGCCGGATGAAGCATGCGAACGTTCAGTGAGTGATAGCGCGCTTTCGTCGACTTCGACTACTGGCGCTCCTCAACGGCCATTACGCGGACCGTAAGCGCGAAATACGAAACGCACCCTTAGGCGCGTTCCGTAAAATTCTGGATTACAGCTTTTCGACTTGGCCGAATTCCAGCTCGACCGGCGTTGCGCGGCCGAAGATTGTAACGGAAACACGGACGCGCGACTTTTCGTAGTTCACTTCTTCAACGCTGCCGTTGAAATCCGTAAAAGGACCATCCTTCACCCGGATCATCTCGCCAACTTCGAACAGAGTCTTCGGACGCGGCTTCTCCACGCCTTCCTGCATTTGCGACATGATTTTCTCGACTTCCCGCGGGGAAATCGGGCTCGGACGGTTACGCGCACCGCCGACGAAACCGGTTACCTTTGCCGTGTTTTTCACGAGGTGCCACGTTTCGTCTGTCATTTCCATTTCCACCAGCACGTAACCGGGGAAGAAACGACGTTCGGTCACTGATTTGTGACCGCCTTTCACCTCGACCACTTCTTCAGTCGGCACGAGAATTTGACCAAACTGGTCTTGCATGCCAGCACGATCGATGCGCTCTTGAAGCGCACGTTGCACGCTCTTCTCCATGCCGGAGTAGGCGTGCACCACATACCAACGTTTGCCGCTCGGGGATGCCGGAGTATCGCTCATATCATTTCCAACCCAGAATCACCGAGAAAATCGCCCATTCGATGGATTTATCACTAACCCACAGAAAGATTGCCATGACGAACACGAAGCCGAAAACTACTAGCGTTGTCTGCGTGGCCTCTTTACGAGTCGGCCAAACAACCTTACGAACTTCTTTGTACGAGTCTTTGGCGAAAGCGATGAAACCCTTGCCAGGCGCGGAGAGAAGACCGATTGCAACACCCGCGATCGCACCAACAGCCAAGGCAGCTCCGCGGACGTACCATTCCTGACCGTTAAGCCAGAAGAACCCCACGAACCCGGCCAAGACCAACAATACGCCCGCGACGAGCATCAGCTTGTCGCCGGATGTATTTACAGTTTCGACGGAAGGATTCGCCATAACACCTTAACGAAGCGCCACATACGACGCGAGAGTTGGCAGGGGCAGAGGGAATCGAACCCCCAACCTTCGGTTTTGGAGACCGACGCTCTGCCAGTTGAGCTATGCCCCTAAACCATTTGGGGCTGACGACACCGCCAACCCCGAAACTACTGATCAACGAGAACTAACTGGCGTTACTCGAGGATCTTGGCAACCACACCAGCGCCGACCGTACGGCCACCTTCGCGGATAGCGAAGCGCAGACCTTCTTCCATCGCGATCGGGTTGATCAGCTTCACCGTGATCGACACATTG
>NZ_CAJHCP010000029.1 GCF_904848625.1 Paraburkholderia metrosideri | reverse complement strand
GACACTCCGGATATCTTTTCGAATCCCCTGATCAGGGCCTGCTCGTTTGGGGAGACATTGTTCATTTCCCGCACATCCAGATTGAACGGCCAGACGTATCGATTGCATTCGCCTCGCCAACGCTGAACCGTCCGTGCGCTCAGCCCCAGCATCTCACACGCGGGCGCCTGGCGAGCCCCGGCCAGCGTCGCCTCGCTGATCAGGTCGATCAATGTTTTGCGCTCTTCAAGGCCCGTCATCCGGCCTCGCCCTCGAACAACGCACGATACTTTTTTTGCAGCACCAACAGCGCCGCCGCCTCCGCTAGCGCTTTCTCCTTGCGGTTCAATTCGCGCTGCAATCGCACATTGTCTTACTTCAGATCCCGTACTTCCGGGGCATTCTCACGCCGAGCGCCGGTCCCGCCGACGGCGCAAAAGTCCATCCGCCACTGGGTGAGATGATGAGCGAACAGCCCCCGCTCACGACACCACGCGTTCAGTGCTTCGTCGACCAGGCCGTGGCTCTCGCGCAAAGCCAGCAGCCGTTCTTCCGGCGACCAGTCTTCTGGACGTTTGGCACGTCCGGAGTCTGGGTTCCGGTTCACAGCGGCGCTACCTCTCATCCACTTCCTTAATGTCAGTAAATTCATGTTCAATTCGTCGGCTACCGATCCAACGGTGCGGCTTCCGCGCTGCAAGACTTTCGACCGCGCTTGCTCTTTGAACTCGACAGAATACGTTTGCTTTTCCTTCAACCTGCACCTCTGACTCTTCAATTTAAGAAAATTCAGAGGCGACAACTATTGTGACACCGGGGGCGCCTTGCGACTTCAGGCGGCGCGAGAGCTCGACAAAACGGGCGGCAAGCCAGCGCTTGTCGTCGGTGCTGGCTTCAGGATGCATGGCGACTCGCGCGCCCTGCCGGCCAAACCTCAGATGCTTCGGAGCCTTGATCCTATTGGACGCCACTGCATCAGCAAGACCAAAATGAATCTTTTGTGAATTCAGCGCATCGTTGTGCCATGGGCAAAGCACTTTTCGCATACTCGCCATCGTGCAGATCGATAAAGCCAGGGTGCCCGTTGGCGAGATTCATCAGTGGCCGGTCTCCGTGCAATTGCAAAACGACTGCGTAATCGTGGAGTACGGTATCCGCTTCTTCCGGTTCGAGCGCGGGTGACACCGTCAGATACGGAAACCATGCCGCAAGCGAATCCACGTGATCGCCATAAACATGCACACGCCAGTCCGCACGCCAGAGATTGTGCGCTACCACCAGCAGGATCAGCGTATTGCCAAGTGCTGGCGACATCACACAAGCCACGCTTTGCCGACCCGATCGTGTCACCGGCCCACACAGGGACGATTGTTCGAGGACGGAGGTGGCTGGCGGGAGAGTGCATGACATATGCGCGGTCATCCCGAACGCTTTCGCCGCGGCGCCGCGCGCCCGCCGGCCAGGCGAGCACGCGGATCGACCAGACGACGATCACCACTTCCAGTTCAGACCGGCAACGCCGCTGTACTCCTGCTCGTGCTTGCCGAGATCGGCCGACACGCGCGCGAATACCGAAGCGTGGCGGCCGATCTGCCACGTACCACCCGTGCCCATGTGCGCGACGGTGCGCGCGAGCGGCGTGCCCGACACCTGGTAGACATCGCCCGGCGCACTGGCGAACGCCGTGTTCAACGTCTGATTGAGACTGCCGAAACGCTGCTGCGCGTTCGCGTCGATCTCCCATGTGTCGGCCGTGCCGTTGTCGTGCTTGTGCGTGAACAGATAACGCACACCTGCAACGCCGGTTGTCGCGGCCTGCCCGCTGCCCTGATACACGAGGTTGAACACGTTGCCGCCGCTTTCGGCAAAACCGTCCTGGTTGTAGCGACCGACACGCATGCCGAGATACGGTTGCAACGCCATGTCGTCACGCAGACGCAAGTTCAGGCCGCCTTCCGCATACGCGGTCGTGGCGCTGGTCCCGAAGCTGCCGTGCGGCGTGCCCGCAAGACCGTCGAACGCCACGGTGCGGTTGATGCTGTTACTCCAGCGTCCGGTGCCCAGCGTGGCCCGCGCGTAGAGCGGCTGGTTCACCGGTTGCCATGCGCCGTAAACTAGCGCCTGCCAACCGCTCGAATGACCGCCCGCACCCGCTTCGCCGAAACCGAGGTCGTTGTAGTCGGCATCGACAGCGACGCCGACTCGCAGATCGCGCACCACCTCACGGTCGTAGCCGATCGTCAGCGAACTAGTCTTGGCCGCGACCGACGAACTGCCGATCGACGCATCGCCTGAGGTATGCGACTGGCTGTAACGCACCGACGCCCACAGATCGTTCGACGGCCGTTCGATACCCGTTGCCGTCATCCGGTCGCCCGCTGCGTTGCCAAGCGCTTCGGTGTTCTGACGCGCGACACGTAGCACGCCAGCGGCTTCGTCGCCGGCCATCTGGGTGAGTGCCGAGCGTGCACCCGTGGTCGTTTCAAGCAGCAGCTTCTCGGTGATCGTGTTGCCGCCTGCCGCGTAAATGCGGTTGAGCGCGCTCGCCACCTGCAACTGGTTCGACGTCTGACCCACCAGGCCGAAGCCCGAGAACGCGCCGCCCTGATAGAACATCGACGTAATGCCGAGCGTCAGATCGACTTCCTGCGCGCCGTAAGTCAACGTCGGCGTGAGGTAAGCGAAGTCCGTCGACACACCCGCGAACGCTCCGGAGAGCGTGCCGGTGTAGCTCAGGATCTTGTACGTCGTGTTGGGCTTCCAGCCGGAAGCATCGCTGCCCGCGTCCACGACCACTTGCGCGCCGCCATTGGTCCCCGTCGACGCAATCGTCACGTTGCCGGTTACCGCCACACCGCCGCTCGCACCTGCCGCGTTTGCGCTGACTACGTACATCGAGCCGTCGTTGAACGCCAGACTGCCGTTGATATTCAACGTGCTGCCCGGCGTCGTCGCGACGAGCGAGCCGCCCGCGTTGATCGACGCGTTGCCGGTCAATGTGCCGCTGCCCACCAGAATCGCCCCTGCGTTGATCAAGACATCGGCCGTCGTGGCGGTATCGACCTGAACCGTGCCGCCGTTGGCGACGATGCCCTGACTCGCGCTACCCAGGTTGTACACCAGACCGCCACTCGACACTGTCACGCCGGCAACGTCGCCGTCACCGGTCAGGGTGCCCCCGCTGTTGACCGTCGTGGTCGTCACCGTGCTGCCAGACAACACGTCCTGCACGCCGCCTGCGTTGATCGTCGTGTTATTGGCTGCACCGCCGGAACTCACGACCTGCGTACCGCCGTCGAGCAGCGTTTCGTTCGCCACGCCGTCGGCCTGGACTTCCTGCAAGCCGCCGCTATTGACCGTCGCGCTGGTCGCCATGCCGCCGAACGCCACCTGCTGTACACCGCCACTATTGACGACTGTGTTGTTCGCATAGCCTTCGACCACGCCGTCGACATATTGCAGACCGCCCGCGTTGACCGTCGTGTCGTTCGCCGTGCCGCCCGCGAGCACGCTTTGTGTGCCGCCGCCGTTGATCGTCGTGCCGCTGGCGACGCCGCCCGAGGTCAGCGTCTGCGTGCCGCTCGTCTCGAGCGTGGTCGAGACCGCGACGCCACCCGAGTTGACGGTCTGCTGGCCACCGCTGGTCACGCTCGTGTCCAGGGCGACGCCGCCCGACGACACCGTCTGCGTGCCGCCGTTGACGCTCGTGCCGCTTGCCACGCCCGCTACCGTCTGCGTGCCACCCGACGAAACCGTTGTGCCGAGCGCGTTTGCCCCCGCGTCGACTTGTTGCGTACCGCCTGTGCTCACCGTGGCGCTGACCGCCGAGCCGCCGGCCGACACGGTTTGCGTGCCGCCGGAAACGACCGAACTGTTCGCGACGCCACCCGACGACACTATTTCCGCGCCGCCCGAGCCGACCTGCGTGCCGTTCGCCACACCGCCGGACAACACGCTAAACACCCCGCCGTTTTCGACCAGGACGTTCGACGCAACGTTGTTCGCCACCTGGAACGAGCCGCTCGCGTTGGTGCCGCTCACGGTTGCCGACGTGTTCGTGACGAGCGCCGCGCCGGAACTCTGGTCGATCGTTGCGCTGCCTGCGCTCGTGACCGTCACGGAGCCGCCGCTATCGACCGTCACGCCACCGGCCGCCCCGCCGCCGGTCACCGTGACTCCGCCACCGCTCTGAACCAGAGTGCCGCTCGTCGCACCGCCCGACGAAACCGTCTGACTGCCGCCGTCCGCGACGGTCGTGGAGGTTGCATTACCGCCCGACGATACGGTCTGGCTACCGCCGCTCGATACCGACGTGCCCGTCGCATTGCCGCCCGAAGCGACCGTCTGGTCGCCGCCGCTCGACACCGACGTTCCGCTTGCGGAGCCGCCCGACAGCACCGTTTGCGAGCCGCCCGCCGTGACTGTGACGCCGGTCGCCGAGCCGCCGCCCGACACGTATTGCGCGCCGCCGCTGCCCACCGTCACCGAGCCCGCGCTGCCGCCCGACGACACGCGCTGGATACCGCCCGCGCTGACTACGGTGCCTTGTGCAATGCCGCCCGACGCGACATCCTGCTCGCCGCCGCTCGCGACGGTCGTGTCGATCGCCTCGCCGCCCGTTTGCACCGTTTGCAACCCGCCGCCCGCGACCAGCGTCGCGCTTGCCGTGCCGCCCGACGCGACATTCTGCACACCGCTCGACAGCACCTGAGTTCCGGATGCCGTACCGCCCGCTTCAACGGTCTGCAGGCCGCCGCCGGACACCACCGTGCCGTTGGCCAGCCCGCCGGAGGCAATCTGCTGCTCGCCGCCGTTGGTCACATTCGCATCGGTCGACACACCGCCCGCCGCGACTGTTTCGACACCGCCCTGATTGATGACCGTGCCGCTCGCCGCACCGCCTGCTTGCACGGTTTGCGCGCCGCCCGAATTCACGATGCTGCCGGTCGCCGTCGCTGCCGAGCCGACCACGGACGAGCCGCCGTTGCCGACTTGCGTCGTCGCGGTCGTACCGCCCGCGCCGACCGAAATCAGGCCGCCCAAGCCAACCTGGGTACCGCTCGCGACACCCGTCACCTGGACCGTGCCGCCGCCGTCGACCGTGGTCCCGTCCGCTTCGGCGCCCGCGGCGACCGTCTGCAGACCGCCCAGCGTGACCGACGTATTGAGCGCCGTTCCCAACACGCTCTGGGTGCCGCCGCTGACCGACGTCCCGCTCGCGGTACCGCCGGTGGCCACGGTTTCGAGACCACCGTTGCCGACGTGGTCACCAGACGCGCTGCCGCCGGACAACACGGTGAACTTGCCGCCGTTTTCCACCAGCACTCCCGACGCGACGTTGTCGTCGATCGAGAACACGCCGAACGTATTGCTGCCGTTGAGGATCGTGCCCGACGTATCGGCGATGAGGACAGCGCCGGCTTGCTGATCGACGCCGTTCACGACGCCGCCGCCGACCACGGAAAGCTTGCCGCCCGAGGTAACCGTGCTGGATGTAGCCGAGCCGCCCGAGGCGACCTTCTGCGCACCGCCCGTTTCGATCAGCGTGCCCGACGCCGCGCCCGACGCCTGCACGACCTGCGTACCGCTACCGCTCAGCACACTCGATTGCGCGACGCCGCCTGCCACCACGTTCTGGGCGCCGCCCAGAACCAGCGTGCCGCTTGCGACACCGCTGACGTTCTGTGTCCCTGCATCGATAGTCGCGCTGATCGATGTGCCACCCAGCGCGACGTTCTGCACGCCGCCGGAAATCACCGTGGCGTTCGCCGTACCGGACACGGTTTGCGTGCCCAGCGCGCCGACCGTCGTGCCGTCGGCCTCGCCGCCTGCCGCGACTGTCTGCTTGCCGCCCAGCGTCACGCTGCCGCCGCTGGCTGTGCCGCCCGCCTCCACCGTTTGCAGAGCATCCGCGCCTGCGACACTGGTGTTCGACGCCACGCCGTACACCGTCTGCGTACCCGAGACCACTGTGTCGATGGCCGTGCCCGACACGGTCTGCGATGCGCCTGCATCGATTGTCGCGTTGGTGGCCAAGCCGCCCGTCTGCACGAGTTGCGACGCATTGCCCTGGATTTCGCCGCCCAGCGCGGAACCGCCCGACGAGACGATCTGCTGCGCACCGGACTTCACGTCGGTGTCCACGGCGCTGCCGCCCGCCGCGATCTGCTGCGATCCCGCCGACACTACCGTGCCGCTCGCCACCGCATCGCCCGACACGTTCTGCACACCGCCGTTCACCGTGGTGTCGAAGCTCGTGCCGGAAGTGACATTTTGCGTACCGCCCGACGAAATCAGCGTACCGCTCGTCACGCCGCCCGCCACATCCTGCACGCCGCCCGAATCGATCATCGCGCCAGATGCGGTGCCACCATCCACCACGGTCTGAAGCGAAGCCGCACCGACTTCGGTCGCCGCCGCACTGCCGGCCACGTATTGCGCGCCGCCGGTCAACACGACTGCGCTGGTGAGGCCGCCAGACTCGACCGTCTGCGAGCCACCTGCCAACACGCTCGTCGCGCTAGCGTAACCGCCCGACGACACCACTTCCTGCCCACCGTCCGATACCGTCGTGCTGTTCGCGGTGCCGCCGCCGGCGATCGTTTCCGTTCCGCCCGACGCGACCTGCGTATCACTCGCCGTGCCATTCGACGACACGTTCAGCACGCCGCCGTTTTCCAGCAGCACGTTGCTCGCGAGATTGTTCTCAATCGAGAACTGGCCGTTGGCGTTCGTACCGCTGACCGTCGCCGCCGTATCGGTGACGATCGCCGCGCCCGAAACCAGATTGACATTCAATGCCGATGCACCGGCGCTCACCGCCAGCAAACTTCCGCTGCCGACCGACGTGTCGAATGCGCTGCCGCCCGCGTCGATGGTCTGATGCGAGCCGGTCGCAAGCCAGGTGCCGCTGGCGACGCCGCCCGAGGTGATCGCCTGGGTGCCGCCGGTCTGAACGATCGCGGAAATGCTCAGGCCGCTGTTGCCGATCGTCAAATTCGCGCCGCTGCTCACGATAGCCGTGTCGATCGTGCCGCCCGACAGAACATTGGCGGCACCGCCCGCCTGGATGTTCGTCCCGCTTGCATAGCCACCGTCGCCGATGTTTTGCGTGCCGCCGTCGTGCACCGTCGTCGCGGTCGCCGAGCCGCCGGCCACGTTCTGCGTGCCGCCCGCATACACGTCCGTGGTGGTCGCGGTCGCGCCTGCGCTGACGGTCTGCTCGCCGCCGCTGATCGCCGTGTTCGTCACATTGCCGGCGACCAGTTGATCGCCGCTGTACAGCGTGGTCGCCGTGGCCGAACCACCCGCAGCGACGGTTTGCGTGCCACCTGAAATGACCGTGCCTGTGGCGCTGCCGCCGCTCTGCACGGTCATCGAAGCCGCGGACTGGACGGTGGTGCCAGTCGCCGTGCCGCCGTCATTCACAAATTGATTGCCGCCCGCCAGCACATTCGTGCCGCTCGCAGTGCCGTCGACATCCTGCTCGCCTGCGACACTCGCCGACACCGCATTCGCGCCCGAGGCCACCGACTGCAAGCCAAACGCCTCGACCAGCGCGCCGCTCGTGACGCCGCCCGATTGCACAGTTTCCTGGCCCGAGCTGCCGACATCCGTATTGATGGACGAACCACCGCCCAGCACAGTCAGTTGACCGCCGTTCATCACCGACACATTCGACGCCACGTTGCCGCTGATGCGGAAGCTCCTGCCGTCGGCGTTCAGGCCGGACGCCAGCGCGCCAGTGTCTGCCTGAAGGATCGCGTCCTGCGCCTGAACGACGCCGAGCGCCGAACCGCCCGCGACGATGGTCAGGTCGCCGCCCGAGTTCACCGTGACGCCGGACACCGAACCGCCCGACGCGACGCTTTGCGTGGCCCCGGCATTCACTGTCGTAAGAGTCGCCGAGCCGCCGTTGTTCACCTGCTGGCTGCCGCCGTCGAGTGTGGTGTTGCGCGCAACACCACCAGAGTCGATGCTCTGCGTGCCGCTGGTGATCGTAGTCGTGACTGCGCTGCCGCCTGCTTCGATCGACTGGATACCGCCGTCGACGGTCGTGAGGGTTGCCGTGCCGCCGCTCAGGGTTTGCAGACCGTCCGCGCCAATCGTCGTCCCCGTGGCAGTGCCGCCCGCGGAAACGACCTGCTGGCCGCCGCTGCTGACCGTCGTATAGTTCGCGATGGCGCCGGACTGGATCTGCTGGGTGCCGCCGTCCACGTTGTCGTAGAGCGCCTGAGCACCCGCCGAAACGGTTTCGGTGCCGCCGCTGCCCACTTCAGTACTGGAGCCGACAGCACCCGCGAGCAGCGACAGCGTGCCGCCCGATACCACCGAGGTACCGGACGCCACGCTGCCAGCGGAAATGTTGAGGGTACCGCCGCTCACGTTGGTGTCGTTGGCGGTTGCGCTGCCGGCCACGTTGACCGTGCCGCCTGCGAGCACCGTCGCGGAGGTCGTGCTGGCCAGCACGCCGGTGACGGTCTGGCTGCCGCCAGCCGACACGACTGCTCCGATGCTTGAACCGCTGACGTTTTCCGCGCCGCCCGCCTGCACCTGTGTGCCGGATGCCGTGGCGTAGACCCCGATTGTTTGCGTGGCGCCGTCGCCGATCTGGGTGCCCGATGCCGAACCGCCCTGCACGTTTTCGTTCGCGCCCGCCGCGAGGATCGTGCCTTGCGTCGCGCCGCCGGTCACGTTGATGGTCGTTCCGCTGGCCGCCGAGGTGCCTGAAGCGACACCGCCGTTGATCGTCAGCGTGCCGCTCTGGAAGTCGGTGTTGCTGGTCGTGCCGTAGTCGACGATCTGTGTACCGCCGCTGATCACCGTGCCGCTCGTCGTGCCGCCTTCCACATATTCGGCCGCACCCGCCATCACCGTGGTGCCGCTCGCGGTTCCGGCCCAGACGTACTCACGCGCACCCGAGCCGAGTTGCGTGCCGTTGGTGACGCCGCCGTAGAGGTCGACCTGCGAGCCGGAGTTGGCAACCGTATTATTCGTCGTGCCGCCCACCGTTTCGAGTTCCGCGTCGCCGTTCAGCGTTGCGTTGTTCAGCGTGCCGCCGGAGACGACCGCGGTGCCGAGACTGTTGACCGTCACGTCCTGTGCAACGCCGCCCGACAGGACGATCTCGCCGTAGTAGTTCACGGTCGAACCGCTCGCCGTGCCGCCGTCCAGCACCGTCAGTGCCCCACCGTTTTCGAGGATCAGGCCCGATGCCACGTTGCCGCTGACCGAGAAGCTGCTCAACGCGTTGGTTGCGTTGGTAATCGTGGCCGACGTGTTGGTCACGAGCGCACCGCCCGAATCGACATGGAGCGTATCGGCCATGCCGCCTGCGTCGACCTCGACCCGTCCGTTCGAGGCCACGCTCGTCGACGTCGCCAGGCCGCCGTTGTTGATCGTGATGTTGCCGTTGCCGCCGACTTCGCTCTGCACCGCCGAGCCGCCGTTGAGCACGGTCAGGCTGCCGCCGTTTTCGAGCAGCAGGTTCGACGCGACGTTATTCGATACGTTGAACGACGTGCTCCCGTGGACCGCATCCGTGATCACCGCCGACGTCGTGGTGATCAGCGCGGCGCCCGCGTCCTGCACGACCGTGGTCGCCGAGCCGCCTGTATCCACTTGCAGCGTACCTGCCGAGATCACGGTGTTGCTCGCAAAGCCACCGCTGTTGACTTCGAGTTTCGCCGCGCCGCCGTCGAGCAGCACGCCCGACGCCACGTTGTTCGACACCGTGAAAGTGCGGCCGGTATCGGTCGTCGCGTTGGTAATGGTCGCCGACGTGTTCGTGACGAGCTGGCCGCCCGCGCCTTGCACAAGGTTGGTCCCGCTGCCGGCCGCGTCGACCTCGAAGACGCCGCCCGCCGAATAGACTGCATCGATACCGAGGCCGCCGCCCAGCACGGTCAGATGACCGGTGCCGACAATCTGCGTATGTGAGGCAACGCCGTCACCGATCGTGAACGCCGTGCCGTCGGTACGCGTATTCGTGCCGCTTACCGTTGACGAGGTCGTGGCGACGAGGCCGCCGTTTTCGCCCTGGGTGAGGTGCAGCGCGGTCGCGCCCGAGTCGACCTCGAAGGTGCCGCCCGATGCAACCGTGCCGGAGAGCGCCGTCGCCCCCGAATTCACGTGGACCGTGCCACCGCTCGACACCGTCGCGGCGATGGTCTGTGCGCCGCTCAACACGGTCTGGGTGGCATAGGTGCCACTGACGTTGGTCGCGCTAGCTACGCCACCGGACATCACCGTGTCGGTCGAGTAGTTGCCGACCGACGTGCCGCTTTCCACGCCAAGCACGGTTTGGGTCGCAAAGTAGGGAAGCGTTCCGCTCAGCACCGTGTCCAGCGAGCCGCCGCCCGCGCTCACGGTCAGGTTGCCGCCACTGTTGACGACCGTATCGAGAATGCCGCCGCCGCTGCTGACCGTCATGGAGCCGCCGCGGTTGATGGTGGCAAATTCTCCGGTTCCGCCCTCCCCGATCACCACGTTGGCGCCGGAATTGACGGTCGCAAAATACGACAGTCCGCCACCGGACACCGTCTGCAAGGAACCGCTGCCAAGAGAGGTGAACTCGCCGATGCCGCCGTCGATGTTCTGCGTCGTGCCGCTGTTCAGCGTGGCCGAAATCGCCTGGCCGCCGTAGAGGTTCTGGACCGAGCCGCTCGTAAGCGTGGTCGAGCTAACAAGGCCACCCAGTTCCACGTTCTGCGTCGAGCCGCTCGTGACCGTCGTGCCGTTGGCCGTACCGAAAACGTTCTGCGTACCGCCGCTCGTGACCGTCTCCGATGTCGACAAACCGCCCGCCAGCACCGTTTCGAGGCCGCCTTTGATCGTGTTCGTCACGCCGAGGCCGCCCGAGTTCACCAATTCGGTCGCGCCCGCGCTGACCACCAGGTTGCGTCCCGAGCCACCCGCGAGCACCGTTAACTGACTGCCGCTCGTCAGATGCTCGCCGTCCGCGATGTTCGCGGAGACGACGAACGCCGTTCCGTCGGCATTGGTCCCGGCGATAGTGCCGGAGGTCGTCGCAGACAGCATCGAACCGGACGTTAGCGTGACGCCGAGCGCTGTCGCACCGGCTTCGAGCCGCGCGGTGCCGCCCGACGACACCGTTGTGCCGCTCGCATAGCCGCCCGCCCCAACGTCTTGCGTGCCGCCGCTCCTGACGCTGGTGGTGAACGCGGAGCCGCCCGCCAGCACGTCCTGCGTGCCGCCGCTGCTCACGATCGTGCCGCTCGCGACGCCGCCTGAAGAAACGTTCAGCACACCGCCGCTATTCACGGTCGACGCACTGGCGACACCGCCCGCCAGCACGTTTTGCGTACCACCGCTACTGACCGCCGTGACACGCGCCGTGCCGCCCGACTGGACGGTCTGCACGCCGCCATCGGTTAGTGTAGCCGATGTCGCGAGACCCGCTACGTTCTGCGTCCCGCCGCTGCTCACCGCGGTCACGATCGCCGAGCCACCGGCCTGCACGGTTTGCACGCCGCCGGCGCTCAAGGTTGTCGAGGTCGCAGAGCCTGCTACGTTCTGCGTCCCGCCGCTGTTCACCGTCACAAACGCGGAACCGCCGGCAAGAACGTTTTGCACGCCGCCGCTATTGATCGACGTACTACTGGCGACGCCGGACGCCTGCACACTCTGCACACCGCCGCTGTCTACGATGGTCTGCCGCGCCACGCTTCCGGCCAGTACGTCCTGCTCACCTCCGCCGTTCACGATCGTGCCGCTGGTGAGGCCGCCCAACACCTCCTGCGCGCCGCCCAGGCTCAATTCTGTTTGAATCGCGGTGCCTCCGGTTGTGACGACCTGAGCGCCGGGACCGTCGATGGACTCCGAACTGACCGTAATGCCGCTCGTCACGCTCGGCGTAAATGTCTGAGGCAGCGGGACAGCAAGCGCCGGCGTCGACAAACCGGCATGAACACCGACGAAGGTCAGCAATCCCGAAAGCAGCCGCGACAGGCCGCGTCGACGGTTGCCGAAAATGTGCTGGCAGAACTTCCGGCGAAAATTAATGGGCTTCATAGTGGTGCGATAGTATTAGTAGCGTTCCGCCGTGCATGACGCACGACGGAAACGGGTCTCGACGCGTGGGCGTGTTTTTTTGACGAACGGCAAAGTTGGGCAAGCAGGTCTCAGGCTGCCTGTACCACTTCACTGAAACCAGGAATGCGACGCAGCGTGCGTTTCACCTGCTCGGGCGTGATCAGCCGCGTGCATTCGAACTGCCGCGGCGTGTCCTTGTGACGCGGACACCAGAAGAAATCCTGGTGATCGAAGCGGTGCCGCACGTCGTTCCAGCAGCCGTTACAGGCGTGGTAATTGATGACGCGATACGGCGTGGCGAACTCGTTGTTCTCCGCTGTGAAACCGCTGATCATGACGACCGGCGTGCGGCAGGCCCACGCGAGCCAGGCCAGCCCGCTTGACAGGCCAATGAAAAAATCCGCGTGACGCAGCCAGCGGGCACGTTCTTCCAGCGGCTTGTCGCCGGTCTGATCTTCCGCGCCGTGCGGAATGTGGTTCCACACGAGCCCAGACCCGTGAGTCGCCTTCTGATCGATACAGATCACGCGATAACCCTGTGCCTTCAGGAACGTGACGATTTCACGCCATCCGGTCGGGTGATTCCAGTATTTGCATTGCGTGGAGCTTTGCACCGCGATGCAGACATAGCGCTCGGGAATCGGCCGGCTTTCGTCCTTGAGAACGATCTCGGGCGCCAATTCTTCGGGATCGACGCCGAGAATGTGGCCCGCTGTCCGGTGCAAACCGACATGCCGGAAGTCGACCGGCTGAAGCACATTCCCTTCGTCGTTGAAAAACAGGCCGATGTTGTAGGTCGCGTAATAGCGCGCAACGTCGACCTCCTCGTGCGTGACGAATTCGATCTCGGGATAAGCCCTGCGAAACAATGGAGCAATCAGCGCCGACATCGCGCAGGTCAGTTTGCAGCCGTGCTTGCGCTGAAACTTCACTGCATAAGGAAACCAGCCCATCAGATCGCCGAGCGTACCGACCGGAAACTGAATGAGGACTTCGCGATCCTTCGCGTTGTACGTGTGAACGAAAGCCGCGTCAGCCTTCCTGCCGCGCTGCCGGATTTCCAGTTCGAATGGCACAAAATATTTTTTGCCGCTTGCGACGACTCCCGAGCCGATGTCGGTCTCGAATAGAACATTGCCTGTTTCGATGTCGCGCAGGCGGACATGCCAGTCCCCTTCGGGCAGCACGACCCGGCATCCGTCGTTGAAATCGAAGCGCACGCCAGCCACCGCCGCCTGTGTCGGCACGTTGGCCGGTGGCGGGAACGGCGGCTTCGACGTGCCATTGGTCGAAACGAGCCGGGTGAATGGTTGAGCAACCGCTTGGGTGGCGAGAGGCTCATCCGGTGACGGTGTCGCGTCACTTGATGGAACAGCAAGAATTTCGTGAGGAACCGAAGCAGTCATGGAAGAGATCGCAAACTTGGGATAAAGCCCGCGCCACTAAATCATCAGCGGCGCCCGGATTACTAAATATTTCCTATCCGGTAATAAAGCCTTAAATGAGTTAATCAAAACGTTTCTTGATTTTCACCCATGTGGCAAACACTTACATTTCTATTTCGAGACCTTTGTGGCGATTTATCGACAACTGTAAATAATCTGGCTGCGATATCGTGCGCGTGATCGGCAGGCGCGCCCAATACTTTAGGGGTAGATTGTAAAATTTTTATTTAGGGCCGAATAAAACGACTGCCTGACGACCGCAGGGCGGCCACCACCGCATCGCTGACTAAAAAATTCCAGCGCCGCAATCACTCAGGCGGCGTTCAATGCTTGAGTTGTTTTTATTATCGAGTCGGGAAGATCTTCCGATCGCATTCATAATACGAAAACATTTGCGCGGATTACTCTGGTTACCAAATGGCGTATTCTAGGGAAAAATATATCCTCTTGATTCAGCGGTACGGGTCGCCGTCATTTCGCTCGGAACATTGCCGCACGCCAGTTCTTACCAATGACCATGAGCGGGCGTGCGTTTGCAAACGGATATTTCAATCGCCTGCCAGAGATGCACCATCCTGTTTGTTAATGTCTCGACAACCTCGCACAAAGGGAGGCGTTCACGTCGACAAACCTAGAATCCACAGCGCGGGCCCCTTCTCTTTCGAACACAGTTTCGGGACCAGAGCAGAGAGCGGAACGAAAGAGGCGAGCGTGGTGCCGTAAAGCACGCCGAACGGCGCCATCATCGCAGAGTGGCTTTTGAAAAGAAGCGGCATCTTGTACATCAGCGGCGCGGTAATGGCCGGGCCGGCTCCCTCTGCAAAGCCGATCACTCGACGATGGCCAATCCGGACCGCGACCATTCCCGACGCAGGATTAAAGACGATGTTGCGTAGGACGATGGTTGACAGCAGATGCAAACAATCCTCCCGCGTCAGGCCGATCACCTTCGTGAAAAAATCCAGCCATGATCACTAGGAATGTGTACTCCAATGACGTGTTGATGGCCGCACCACGCCGTGCTGCTCGATCTGTTCCGCTCGTGGAAGCGCACGGGAGACAGTCCTAAGGGATAGAGACGCACGTTAGGGGCTCGCATCTGGCGTGCTGGATCGGCTTTTGTGCCCAAATTTCGCCATTGCGCTATGGGTAATTTGACATTCTTAATGGCCGAACAGACACCGTCTGCGAACGTTCCTGATTCGGTTTGACCGGATACGTAGCCGTTGTGCTGCAAGCAGCCGATGCGAAAAGCAGCAAAGCTCAGCGGATTGAAGCAACGAGCAGCACTTCCCGACACGCTGCGATCCTGCGTGCCCAGTCGTCAATCATCGAAGTGAATGGCTGACCCTCGAAATCTTCGAGCGCCGTTTCGCGCGCGGCGTTCAGTGCGGTTAGCGTGTAGCTGACTTCGACCTCGGTGCGTACCTCGTCGAGTGCGGCGCAATGCACCTCGACGAGACTGATGCGCGAGGCAAGTGTCGAACGAACATAGCGCGATCGATTCGCATTGCGGTCGAAGTCCGTCAATTCGTCGCCGTGGCCCGTCAGGAACACCATCCCTGGATCGGTGCGGCCATCGGTGGGGTGAACGTAGGTCGGCTTCCGGCCGTCGAGCCACAACTCCTCGCCCGCCGGCGTAAAAAACATGAAGGCCTGATCGACCGGAGCGTCGACGACGATCCGGTCGCTGACGTGCAGTCGGCGCGCCATGGATAACACCTCCGTTTTCCCAGATGATAAGTTGGCGCGGTGGTCGTAGTCTGGATCGCAAAGTAGTGCGATTACACACTGGATAAGTGGAGCAATGGTCCGCGCAACAGTTGCCGGATCGACCCTCACAACACCGGACTCGCCAGCACTCCGAGTCAAATCGCTGGTTACCCCCGGGAGGTCCGTGGTTTACCATTGAGCCAAACACTGTGTCCGCCACAGGTCTCGCGCCTGCGTCCAGTCCGCTGTCAGTGAGGTGTCCACTAAGCAGGGAGCGACACCAGTGGGGCAAGTCGTCGGCGGCCCACAAGACATCGCGACACCGAACATCGATACGCCATATTTCTACCTGCAAAGTCTAAAACGCTGCCCGGCCGTCAACGAAGCCGTACCGGTGACACAAAAACCGCTAGCGAACATAGCGGCAGTAAGTGGTGCCACTTTAACAAGCAGCCCAGTTAGCGATGATGTGACGGTCTGCTATCCGACGACGAGCCGCCATCTAAATGCTGAGTAACGCGCCCGATTACCGGCTCCTCCTGGCCCGGTTGAGGCAGTGCCCTCCTCAAATTGCTCTCCGGAGACCGGCCATTGAGTGAGGGCGAACGAGACCTCGTCGAACCAAACTGGACGACGACCCCGACCGGCAGCTTATGGCCGGACAGCGTCCCATCGTTGCCCGGCGTTCTGCCTTCACACCTCGGTCTGTTCCGCCATCTCAAGTGCATCGTCGACCTCGATGCCGAGATACCGTACGGTGCTTTCGAGCTTGATGTGCCCTAGCAGCAGTTGAACCGCCCGCAAATTCTTGGTGCGCCGATATATAAGAGACGCCTTTGTTCGCCGTATCGTATGCGTTCCGTAAGCCGTATCGTCGAGCCCAATCGATCCGATCCAGCGATGGACCAGTCGCGCGTACTGACGCGTCGAGAGATGCGGCGAGCCGTGGATCCTGCTCGGGAACAGATAGTCGCCCGACGAAAGTCCCGCCGCTCGGATCCACGCTTCAGCGCTTGCGCGAGTCTGCTCAGTGATTTCGAACTGAACCGGCCGCTGAGACTTCTGCTGCATAACGGTTGCCCGGGGCGCCACCCGAGAGCCAAGACAGATATCGGACACTCGCAATTTTGTGAGATCGCACGCTCGAAGTTTGCTGTCGATCGCGAGGTTGAGCATGGCGAGCTCCCGAGTCTTTGCCGCTAGCTGGAAGCGGATACGAATTGCCCAGATTTCCTTGAGTTTCAGCGGCGGCTTCTGACCCGTCAGTTTGCCCTTGTTCCACGGCACGCGGCGCGTGCTAACAACATCAATCGTTTCCACAGCTTTTCTCCTTTCAACGGTAGGAGAATCAGTCTGCGCCGATCGTGGAGGGACGCTGCCCGACCCACAGCGGACAGATAACTTTCTGCGAACCTGTCAGTCAGAAAAATTCATGTTTTGCGACTTGGAATGCCGCTAAGCGGCCGTTGGCGACCTAACCCGATCGGCCATGAACCGCCTTTCGCGCGTCGATCGGAGCGGACAGTCGAACGGCTGTTGATTGCCTGATAGCTGCCGCCACAGAGGTTTAACGAGGGGCCGGCTCGCGACACCCGGTGAACCATCCGAAAGCTACGCCAGTCAGGCAGATTAACGCTCGATTTCCCCGCGAATCCTTTCGGCCGTGACGAAATCCGCGCTGCCTCAGGCGATCGATCCATCCTGGCCGTTACGATTACGGCCCGCATGTGGCCCGTCACACCCGCTGAGAGCAACGGTCTAAAAGGCCGGTATCAACCGGCGGGTGAGCCGCTACAGTTCGATATTAATCGCGCCCATCGACTAATCTGCCAGATGTTTAACCGCGAGTTCCACAAAAGCTCGTAATCGATGCAGCCGCCTGAGATCGCGATGGTAGCCCATCCAGATCTCCCGACTCGGCGGCTCGTCGCTCAGATCGAGCCTGCGAATGGTGCCGAGCTGATCTCCGACAGGTCGCGGTAAAACAGCAATGCCCAAACCTCGCCCGCACATCTGCGCCTGGACATTGCGGTTATTCGACTGCAATACGAGACCCGAGTTGGGGAAGCGATTTTTTAGCCAGTCGATATCCGGAAAGCCGCCGGTCGACGTATCCATCGCGATCAAGCGGTGCCCCGTGCCGTCACTTTCCACAGGGTCGGCACTTGTTGTGGCCACGTAGACCCCGTAGTGCATCCGGGTCAGCCGTCGTTGCACGATATCGGTCCCGTTGAACGGAACAATGCGGAAAGCGACGTCCGCTTCACGCTGTGCGAGATTGAACAGGCGTGTTCCCGTCAGGACCTCGATTCCAACAAGCGGATACGTGCTCGAAAATGCGGCGATCACGGGTGGTAGCACATAAGCGCCAAACCAGTCGGCCGACGACACCTTGAGGGTTCCTTCCAGCTTCTGTTGCTCGCCGGTCAGCCTGCGCTCCATCGTCAACGCACTCTCTTCCATCTGCTCGGCGAGCGGCAGGATCGCGGTGCCTTCCCCGGTCAGAACGAAACCGTCCGCGGTTCGCTGAAACAGCATTTGCCCCGTGGCCTCTTCGAGCGCGCGAAGCCGTCGCCCGATGGTCGGATGACTAAGCTGCAGCGCGCGTGCGGCGGCACCGAGCGTTCCGGTGCGCGCGACCGCGAGAAAGATCCTGACGTCGCTCCACTCCATATTCATCTACCCACAAAAATGAACGGAAGCTGTGCATTATAGTGAATTGTCGAACATAAATGAATTTGCGAGACTTCGATCCGTCGCATGTCGCAAGGCCCTCGCGAGTAGTTTTGCGAGGCCGATCAAAACAACGGCCGGAACGGAGATCGTCATGTCTCGCATCGCATCATCAACGGTGTACGTCATCTATAAGGGCGCGCCCAACGATCGCTTCGACCGGAGTTATTACATCGAACATCACCTGCCGCTCGTGATGCAGGCATGGCGACGCTACGGTCTGGAGCATGTCGCGGCTTTCTTTCCGGCGCTGACGGATGTGAACGCCCGCGTGGGCACCCTCGTGATATGCGAATGCCGTTTCCGCGACGAGGCGGCGGTTGAAGCCGCCTTCGGATCTCCGCAAGCCGCGGAAGTCATGGCCGACGTTCCGACCTTTACCGATATTTCCCCAACGCGCTTGTGCGTCGCCCGGCTCTGAGCGGATCGATGCACGACTCGCGCGCCGCATACCCCTCACGTTACTCACGCTAGAGACAGGAGAATGACCATGGCCTTCTGGAAAAATGCTGCCCCCCGCACCGTGCGTCGCGGACACATGTGGATTGCCGGTGACCGGATCAAACGAGACGGGGAGACCTACCAATGCGGTCCGCTCTTTGTCGAGTGGGAAGCGCCGGAACAGGTGACTCGTCCGTGGCCGATCGTGCTTCTGCATGGAGGCGGCTATCAGGGAACCGAGTGGTTCGACACGCCGGATGGCCGGCCCGGCTGGGCTCAGCGCCTCGTGGAAGCGGGCTATGCGGTTCTCGTTGCCGACCGTCCAGGGCAAGGACGCTCACCCTTTCACGTCGAGACGATGGGGCCGATGGGCCCGGCGTTTTCCTACGAACACGGCCGCCATATCTACTTCCCGGCCGAATACGAAGGTCAGCACACTCAATGGCCCTTTGCCCGGGATGACGAAGCCGCGATGGACGAGTTCATCGCAGGCTATGGTCCGATTCCCGCCGACCTCGCGTTTTCCGAAGACATGGAGGCGGACCGGATCGCAAAGCTGCTGGACAGGATTGGTCCGGCGATCCTGCTGACGCATTCGGCGTCGGGGCCGGTCGGCTGGTTGGTGGCTGATCGTCGGCCAGGACTTGTGAAGGCGATCGTCGCCGTCGAGCCGATGGGCCCTCCTTTCGCGGAGATTCCCAATATCGGGTCGCTGACATGGGGCCTCGCGGCGGCGCCGCTGAGCTGGGAGCCGCCGGTCGCGTCGCCCGACGAACTGCGCGCGGCCGCGCCGGGTACGCATCGGCTGCCTGCGCTCGCCGGTTTGCCGATCGTCGCCGTCACGGCCGAGGCCTCCGCGTTCGCCGCTGCCAGCCGTCCCGCGATCGAGCAACTCAAGGCGGCGGGCAGCCACGCCGAAGTGCTGCATCTTCCTGATCATGGCGTGTTCGGCAATGGCCACGGGCTCATCTACGAGAAGAACTCCGATGAAGCGCTGGCGCCGGTGTTGAACTGGCTCATCGAACACACGGAAGCAGCGAAGCAGGCGCAAGGACAATCGTGAAAAAGACCTGGTTGATTACCGGCTGCTCCAGCGGACTGGGCCAACACCTCGCGCAGGCGGTAGCGGCGCGAGGGGACCAGCTGGTGGTGACGGCTGCAATTGCTCGCGTGAAAAGTCGTCGGAGCGCCCGCGCCGCGTTTTTACACAACCTAGGTCGACAAGAGCCGTTCGCTCTACCCGGCAACATCCCCCGCCTAGAATCGAAACCCGCTCCGCCGAGGTGAACTGACAAATCCATTTCGTTCGAGCCGGCGATAGTCCTGACAACTCAAGCGCCGAAACCCAGTCTGGATCGGGATGCTGGACGGCCCGGTTCCACGCGATCCACTCAGCCCCGAGTCAGAAGTTTAAGGATGCGGTCGTCGTGCTTTACATGGTGTGTGTCGACAATGCGCACCGTGTCGGCAGCTGGATGGGCTGGATTGAACAGGAAGTTGTGGGCGAAGGGAACGACCGCGCTCGGCACCTTCAACACGGCGCTCGTTTCGGTCTGCAGCCACTCCGTGCCCGCGCCGCGTGACCAGTCGGGATTTTGCCGCCAGTCGTCCGGGACATCAGCGTCCGCGATCTCAGCGACTGGAACGTCGTCGCCGACATCTACGCGCAACAGCTGATAGCCGTCAGGCAACTGGCCGACGCTGGCGATCTCCATGTGGACAAGAATCTTAAGGAGCGCCAGCGCCGGGTGCTCGGCCAGGTAAACGATGGGTTGTCCGGCGAAGTGCCATCGCCCCGGCGCGCGGAGCCCACCGATACCTCTCAGGTCGGCATAGTTGCTTATTCTCCAGAGGATCATCAGGCGAAGTAACCTTCGTCGATCTGGACAAGGGCTTCCTCGACGAGACGTGCGCCATGCTCGGTGCTGGCCATATCGAGAGCCGACTTTCCACCAAAGCGCGTCTGGCCGTTCCTGAGCCAGGCCATTGCTTTTTCCGGCTCACCGAAGGTCGACGTGGTTTGGGCGAGAATCTTCGCGAGCCGGATCGCCTTGTCGGACTCGTCAATTGATAGTCGCTCGTTGTGCTGGCGCCGATGGGTCAGCGTGCGTCGCGGGATGATGAACGAGAGTTCGTCGACCTTAAGGCCACGCTCGGACAGCCGGTCGAGCACGGTAACGTTCACACGGGCGCTCGCTATCTCCGCGAGATCTGCACCGGACTGAACCCGGGCGTCGAGCAGTTGCTCCAGCATGGCGAACTCGGCCCGTCGCGGATCGGCCGCGCCGGTTGGTTTAAACGAAACGATTGTCATGGGGCCTCCTTCGGCAATATGCCCATACATTATAGGCGTTTTGCCGATCCGTGGGTGCGTCTACGGGCGGGACCGGACATCGTCGTACCTGGCTCTACAGGACAGCCGGTCGAGAGTCCCGGCGGCGGGAAGACGGTGCGCTCGGGCCGCACCCCTGGGCGAACAGATCGACGGCAGTGATCACCGGTGGTTCGAGGAACGGGCGCCCGCCTGCACGCTGCTGGTGTTCATCGACGATGCAACGGGCCGGCTGATGGCGCTGCACTTTACCGCG
>NZ_CAJHCP010000028.1 GCF_904848625.1 Paraburkholderia metrosideri | reverse complement strand
TACTGTGTGAGACTTGATACTTCTGCTTTATGGCAAGCCCCGAAGGACCCACCCGCATCGCGCATCAAGCGCCCACACTTATCGGCTGTTAATTTTTAAAGATCGATCCGCTAAACCCGCAGCGCCTACTTCAACCACCCGGCACCGCTTCGTTCTGCGTCGCTGCGTCTGCAGCAGAGAAACGAGATTATGGCGATCGGACCTCAGGTCGTCAACCCCCTTTCGTGAATTTTCTTGCAGAGATGATTCGTACGACGCGAGGAACTTGCCGTCCCTATATATGGGAAGGGAAAGCGGCGGAGCGCGCCGTGTGAAAACCCGCGACTTACTCTATAGTTAAAGGCTTGCATTTAGCCCAGTGTGCGCCCATATACGTCTACGTCGGCGCTCCGTCTGGCCCGCTACCAATGGGATACAAGCGGAACTGCGACAAACGTGCATCACTAATTAGTGGGTCCCCATGAGCGCGAAGGCGCAACCTCGTATATAATGCGAGCCGCGCGAATTTCGCATTTTTCTATCGGCCCGCTTCGAGCGGGCTCATCTTTTTGCTCTCCAAGAGCACAAGCCAAACAACCGCGTTGAGTCACTCAGGTGATGTTGAGCCATGCTCGAAACGCCTGACGGTCGCGTCTTGCGTCTCATAGCGAAGCCTCTAGAGGAGAATACGTGAACCCTTTTGATCGCGAAGATTCGCAACACGAAAACGCCAGCTACACAGCCAAAGCCCCGTCCGGCCGCACGGCCAAGGGCAAGGCGGCCGGCAAAGCGATCCCCGTTGCAGCAGAACTGGCGCCGCAACAAGCCGAAGAACGTCAGCGTCAGATGCGCGCGCTGATCCAGCTGGGCAAGGAGCAAGGCTACCTTACTCACGCTCAGATCAACGACCACTTGCCCGATAACTTCGCGCAAACGGCAGCGATCGACAGCATTGTCAGCGCGTTCAACGACATGGGCGTGCAGGTCTATGAACAGGCCCCCGACGCAGAAACGCTGCTGCTCAATTCGAACGCGCCCGCCGTGGTGTCGGACGATCAGGCAGACGAAGAAACCGAAGTCGCGTTGTCGACGGTCGACTCCGAGTTCGGTCGCACGACCGACCCGGTGCGTATGTACATGCGCGAAATGGGCGCAACCGAACTGCTGACGCGCGCAGGCGAAATCGCCATCGCGAAGCGCATCGAAGACGGCTTGCATGAGATGGTCCAGGCCATCGCCGCCTGCCCGCTCGCGATCTCCGCGATTCTGGCAAGCGCCCAGCAGGTCGCCGACGGCGAACTGCGCATCGACGAAATGGTCGACGGTCTGAATGAAGAGACGGTCGCGGCGGAAGAAGAAGCGGCCAGCGCAGACACTACCTCCGATGACGACGCCGACAGCGACGACAACGAAGACGAAGATAGCGACGACGACGTCGGCCCGGCAGATTCGTCGGCGGCGGACGAAGCGCGTTTGAAGCAACTCACGAACGACTGCCTCGAAATTTTCGCCAAGGTCGGCATCCTGTCCGACGAGATGAACGCTTCGCATACGCGCGGCGACGTCAGCTCGAAGGCCTACCTGCGCGCTCGCGAAGAAATTCAGCAGCACCTCGCGAAAATCCGCTTCACCGCCCGTACGATCGACCGACTGTGCGGCGACGTGCAGCACCAGGTTGCGCAAGTTCGCGCGATCGAACGGAACATTCTGCAAATCGTCGTTCAGAAGAGCGGCATGCCGCGCGAGAAGTTCATCGAGTCGTTTGGCGGCCACGAAGCCGACCTCGGCTGGACGGAGCGCGCAGCACGCGGCAACTCGACGTACGGTCCGGCGCTCGAGCGCCATCTGCCGGCCATTCAATCCGAACAGCAAAAGCTGATCGAGATCGAAGCCACGGTTTCGCTGCCGCTGAAGCATCTGAAAGAGATCAACCGCCAGATGGTCGCGGCTGAGTCGAAGATGCGCAAAGCCAAGAGCGAGATGATCGAGGCGAATCTGCGTCTCGTAATCTCGATCGCGAAGAAGTACGTGAACCGCGGCATGCTGTTCCTCGATCTGATTCAGGAAGGCAACATCGGCCTGATGAAGGCGGTGGACAAGTTCGAATACCGTCGCGGCTGGAAGTTTTCGACGTATGCAACGTGGTGGGTTCGTCAGGCTGTGACGCGTTCGCTCGCAGACCAGGCTCGTACGATCCGCGTGCCGGTGCACATGATCGAAACGATCAACAAGCTGAACCGCATTTCGCGCGAAATCTTGCAACAGACGGGTATGGAAGCGCATCCGTCGGTGCTGGCGGAACGCATGGAACTGTCGGAAGAGAAGGTTCGCGGCATTCTGAAGATCGCGAAGCAGCCGGTTTCGATGGAGACGCCGGTAGGCGACGACGGCGACGCTACGCTCGGCGACATGATCGAAGATTCGGCGGCTTCGTCGCCGGCCGACGCGGCGATGCAAGCCGACTTGCGCGCCGCCATCGACGACGCGCTCGACTCGCTGTCGCCGCGCGAAGCGAAGGTGCTGCGTATGCGCTACGGCATCAACACGAAGTCGGACCACACGCTCGAAGAAGTCGGCAAGCAGTTCGACGTCACGCGTGAGCGGATTCGTCAGATCGAAAGCAAGGCTATGCGCAAGCTGATGCACCCGAGCCGCGCTGACCGTCTGAAGTCGTTCCTCGACCGCTAAGCTAGCCGTTCAGTTAGCGATCGCGCTTGCCGTGCGTCATGCACGGCAAGCGCAGTTTGTCTGCTCTTCCGCTTTCCGCTTTCCGCTTTCCGCTCTCCTGCTCTCCGCTCTCCTGCTTTCCGCTCTCCCCCCGCGTCGCCCCCCTCCGCTTTTCACCCTCTGCATCAAATTAATAGCGACACAAGGCCGCCAACTGTGATGCCTGCTGCGAGCCAACGTCCGGCTGTATAGAACGGATTGCCATCGGATTCCGGCTGGTCCGGCCGTTCGAGACCGAGCGAGCCGTACGCGAACGACTTCACCGCCGAGATGTCCGAAGCCGCCCCGTTGCCTCCTGACCTATCGCTCGCGGTACCGTCCTGCGTCGTATCTCCCGTTGCAGCGGTTTGAGACGCCTGAGTGGCGAGCGCTGCGCCGTCCGCGGAGATGTTGACAGCATCGTCCTGCGAAGATGTTCCGGATGTACCGGTCTGCGCGACAGAGTCGTTCGCGGCGGGCGCGCGGTTCGTCGTCGCGGGCGCCGCTAGCTGCGTCGTCGTTGGCAACGTACTGTCGATTTGCATAGCTACCTCCTTCATGTCGCTCAAGGCACGCGTCGCGCCATCTACTGCGGAACGCGGGGTCGTCGTGTATCGGCAAAGCATCGGCGGCTCACGCAGCGGGGCAACGCGCAATGGGTCATAAGGCCTATCGACGGCGGTTAGCTGGAACTTGAGCTCTGGTAAGACGCGGTAAGCCTGCCTCGACGTAGCGCTGCATCGCGCCCCTCTCCAGTCGCCCGACTGGCGTCAAATGTGCCCACATCCCTCTACGGCAAAGGGCAGCGGCAAGGGCGACGGCAGACGACAACGGCAAACGGCACCGACACCGACACCGACACCGACATCGAGATCGACATCGAGATCGACATCAGCACCAGCACCAGCACTGACAACAGCACAGCACCCGCGCCATCACCATCACCATCACCATCACCATCACCATCACCATCACCATCACCAGCACCAGCACCAGCACCATCACCATCAACAGCACCATCACCATCACCATCAACAGCACCATCACCATCGCCATCGCCATCGCCATCGCCATCGCCATCGCCATCGCCATCACCAGCACCAGCACCAGCACCAGCACCAGCACCAGCACCATCACCGATCGAACCACAACCCGCCCCACCCAAGCACATCCCCGCCGCCGGCCAGGCATAGTCGTTGCGCGCTTTCTGCACTGCACACCTATCTTTCACGAGGAGCACATCATGACCCCGCTCGATCCCCAAAATTCGGCATCCGCCGACCTATCTGGCGCACCTGGCGCACCCGGCGCAAACATAGTTGGAATGGGCGTGGGCGAAGGCCCGGGCCCCGATGTGATGGCTGCGTCGACGCTCGACGGCAACAAGGTGATGTCGTCCGATGGCGAACATGTCGGCAAAATCTCCGACATCATGCTCGACGTGCGCGGTGGGCGAATCGCCTATGCGGTGTTGTCGGCCGGCGGCTTTCTCGGCATAGGCGACACGCTGCATGCGATACCGTGGAGCGCGCTCACACTCGACACCGACGATCGCTGCTTTGTGCTCGACGCACCCGTCGAGCGAATCAAAAACGCACCCGGCTTCGACAAGGATCACTGGCCGTCGATGGCGGATCTGCAATGGGGCGCGTCGGTGCACGCGTACTACAACCGTTCGCCGTATTGGACGGCGACGCGCGACGTGGTGGAGGATCGGGAATCGGAATCGAACCTTTGACAAACGGCACGCAAAGCGACCCAAACCACCAATGATCCAGCGCCGCTTCAGGGAAAGAGCGGCGCACCGGGTCAGCGCTTTAAAGCGCCCACCCCTCTACGATTAAACAGTCGTCACGACTTGTTGGCCAAACCGCTATGCCTCTCTCCACGCGCACCCGGTTTCTTGGTAGCAGCGTAACGGAATGAACCGAATGAACCTCGTGCATCGGCGAGTCCATCAAGCCAATAGGAGCGGCCCGCAAATCGCCCACCTACCCACTTACCCACAGAAATTGTTCCTAAGCCTGTGGACAACCTGCGCATGACTCACCCAAATCATTGAACGCATTGAATTTCCTACCGGCGCTCTGAACAAGTCGCACATTTCCACCTCACGGCACCACAAACCGTTTGACGAGCGTCAGCTCCCCCGCCTTGCGCATCGGCACCCGGATCGTTTCGCTCTTTTCATCCGGCGTGTTTTCATTTGTGATGATCGTGATCTGGGCAACCGTCATATCGCTGCCGCTCTCACCGCTGCCGTAATAATTCACAAAAACCAGATACGTCCCCTTCAGCGGTGCCGCAGACGAATAAATCTCCGGCCCATAACCGGTCGTCACGTCGACATCGAGCGCGCCGCCGTTGGGCGCGACCCGGTCGCCGTACCACGTGTGGACGCCATCGGGCGACACCACATGCAAATCCAGATCGGTGCCGTCGGTGTCCCACGCGAGCAACACGCGTAGCTTCGGCTGGGTCTTTCCGCTGTACCCGTCATAGAACTGCACGCGTTTGCGGCTGCCGTCCGGTGCACGCAGTTCGACACTATTGCTGCCGGACGGAAACGCGTAAGGCCGCGAAAACTTGCCGTCTTCCTCCACACGTTGCGGCAACGGCGTGCCGTCGACCACCAGCGTGCCGACCGACGTGCCCTTTTTCTTCGGCGTATTGCGAATCTGCCCTTCGATCAGCGCGAATTTCGACTGCCCCTCTGGCGTCGACACCGACACCGCCGGGTAATGCACGTCCTGCGTATAACGCTCGCTATCGCCGCTCGTATTGCGCCAGCCGTTCAACGGCGCAGCGACGTCGATATCGCTCGCGTGCGCCGCTGTCGTGGCTTGCAGGCACGCGGCGACGAGCAGTCGGCAAGCCGCTTTTATCCAAGCCGTCGTATCGCACTTCATCGTCAATGCTCCCATCCTGCTGTCAAAGTCGCTCGCTTTTCACGAGCATCAGATCGCCGATCCCGCGCGGCGGCACGACCATCGCCCCATGCCGTCATGGCATCTTTCCGTTGAACACCTGCGTCGATGCCCTCGTGATTGCGTCGCGATCGCGCACTCTGGAGTACGCCGCGACGAGCTGCTTGCCCTCGTTCGTCCGCGCGCTATAGCGCCAGTCGCCGAATGCGCCGCTCAGATCGCCGGTTGCACTGCCCGCGGCGCTATCGGCGGCGGTTGCATTGAGCGGCGCGATGGTCGTCAGCAGCAGCGTGATGGCGAGAGCCACCACCACGCGACCGCGCTCCCGGCACTCAAAAGCCGGTTGCCGGCACACCGCTAAAAATGGACGCGTAACGTCGTTCATTGGATCGGATTATCGGTACGGATCAGCGTGCGCGCGGTGCGTTCGACGAACCCTTCGTCGAGCCCGCGCGGATGATGCTGAAAGGCGAGGTGCAGATATTCATGCGTCAACGCGATACGGTCCTCCTCGGTCTGCAACCGGTACACGTAGACGCGATTGCGCTGCGCGTCGGCATAAGGGCGACCTTCGCGCACTTCGCACACGGCTGGCGGATCCGGCGTCTCGTAGCCGGCCGCGCCGTCGAGCCGCTGCTCCCACGCGGACGCGTTGCGTTTCAACCAGGCCTGCGCACCCGCCACCGCGATGCAGTCGCCCGATAAGGGGCTCAGAAACGAGGTCAACGTCGCCTGCGGCCACGTGCGCGCGAGGATCGTGTCGAAGGTGAGACCGCTTTGCCCTGACGCCTTCGCGGCGAGC
Organism: Paraburkholderia metrosideri; assembly: GCF_904848625.1. Taxonomy (GTDB): domain Bacteria; phylum Pseudomonadota; class Gammaproteobacteria; order Burkholderiales; family Burkholderiaceae; genus Paraburkholderia; species Paraburkholderia metrosideri. The sequence goes on along the minus strand of NZ_CAJHCP010000028.1, from coordinate 24,347 downwards.
CAGCTCATCTGGCCCGGCGCGGCCTTGTCGTGGTGATACTGAACCGGCACGCCGGTCAGCACCAGAGCATCGGTCAGATCGGCGGCATGGCGCGCGGCAGCGGTCGGTTCGCGCGGCAGGACGCGCTGCGTGCTACTGCTATCGTCGATACGGAAACAGCCATGGTCGTGGTTGCCGTGCTGGACGACATAAGTCCGCGCCGCCACCGCCAGCGCCTTGGCCGCTTCCGGCTGGCGCGTATCGCCTTCACGCTCGACCACCCGCGCGACATAATCGTTCATACCGAACCGGCCGACCACTTGTGGCGCGCCGCCCGCGTCCCGATCGAGCCGCAGTTCGCCGCGACTCGTCACCCGCGCCCAGTTGCCGTTGATAAAACCGACCCGGAAATCGCCATGCAGCGGCCCGTCCGGCGCCACGGCGGAGCCTGTGTCGCCCAGCACTTCGCGAATCGGGTAGCGGCTGAAGAAATCGACAAGCACGCAACCACCGTCATCCGGTACGGCAATCGACGTCAGCAGCGGCGCGATGCGCGGCGCGGCGGCCGCCAGCACGCGGGCACTGCCGCCCGGCCCACCGAGCCACACTGGCGTGCCGTCGACAAGCCAGCCCGCCGCTCCGCCCACCGATGCGCCTGGCCGTGTCGCATCCGGCATCGTCCAGGTTTTTGCCCGCAACACGCTGCCGTACAGCGACACCGTGCCTTCGCCGCGGCCGCTCGTGAGCACCGACACCAGCGTGCTTGCCGCCGCCTCACGCGGACGGGCGGGCATGGCCTGCAATGCCGCGAGCAGATCGATCACGCGCACGCGATGCGTCGGCGTCATCGAGCGAAGATCGCGCAACCATGCGGGCGCGTGAGCGGCGCTCCAGTATTTGCGCCAGTCGGCTGCATCGAGTTGCAGGCGCGCGGGTTCGAAATACAGCCCGCACGATTGCACCAGCGCATGCTCGCGGTCGATGTGCCCGCCGGTCATGCAGCAATACACCTCGTCGCGGTCGCCGCCATTGCACGTGTAATCCGTCGTCGCGATGTTGCGGTCCACGAGGTAGCCATAGACGAATAGCTTCCACACGCTGCCAAGTTCGGTTTCAAGCGACGCGGGCAACGGTCGCGCGGATTGTGGCGAGAGCCCCGGCGCGGCGCCCCCAGCGTTAGCGTTAGCGTTGGCACCGGTCTGCCAGAATTGGCTCTGGCCGTCGCGCAGCCAGGCGAAGCTCAGCAGTTGCGCGGAAGACGACGCGGCTCTCGGCGTGGCGGCGCCCGCGTTCACTGCGATAGCGCGATCCGAAGCAAAGCCCGCGTTTGCCGCCAGTCCGTTAGCGGTCGACTCCGCCGCATGCGTGAGCGTGGCGTTAGCCACGCAGCCCACACTCACGCTGAAGGCGAGCGCGATCCTTAGCGTCATCGCCAGACAATCGCGAACCGGCCAAAGCGTGCTGAACATAGCGTCTCGCTTACTGAATGCGCATCGTCGTCACGCGGTCGCTCCTGCCGCCCTCAAACGCTTTCGCATCCGGCTGATACATGCGGAAATAGCGTGCGGGCGGCAACCCAAACGTGCCCGGCAACGCGAAGCGCACCAGTTGCCGCAACGTGACCGGCCGATCGAGCAACGGCACCGGCTGATGATAGGAAAGCTCGCCCATCTCATACGACGCCGCGCGCTGGAACGGCTGCGGTCCGCTGCCGCCTTCCTTCAAACCCGGCAGACCGTCGATCGACACGCCCCAGCTCGTCGCCTCGACATCGCCGCCCGGCGGCAGCGGCACGTCGAGCAAACCGTAGTGGTAGGCATTGCCCGAGCGTGGCGTGAGCGTCACTTCGTCGACGTACAGTGCGTTGCTGTCGATCGCATCGCCCGGCTTCACCAGGCGCGCGGTGAACGAAGCGCGTCCCAGCTGACTCCCGGCGGGCGCGGCTTTCTTCGGGTCCGCGGCTAGCGCATCGAGCGGTTCGAGCTTGTAGAAACGGCGCTCGACCGTGATGTTCAAACGGCTGTTCTCGCTCGTATGACTGCGGAACGAGACGAGCGCGTTGACATCGGTACGGGCAACGTCCGCGTCGAGCGTGGTCGGCACCGCGGCACCGGTCCACTTGTACAGCGGCGTTCCTGTCGCCGTCGCTGCACGCGTCCAGCCCGCGCCTTGCAGTGAGGGTAACGACGCAGCCGCGACCTCGCCGCCGAGTGCCTTGCGCAGCCACAACAGCGTCAACGCGCGATCGAGCGTCGGGGTGTCGGCGCTGCTTTTCGCGAGCAACGCGGATGCGTCGATCGCAACACCGCCGCCATCGCCCGACATGAACAACAGGCTCTGTACGAGCGGCGCATTATCGCCGCTCAGCGCAACACGCGCGGCGCTCGCCGCAGCGTCGAAGCCATCCGGTAATTGCGCGTTCGTACTGCGGGCCATGTTTGCGATCAATAGCGTCGCCATCTGCTTGCCGCGCGACGAGTCGGCTTGTGCGAACACGATGCTATCCGAGGCGCCATACGTCCCGTTATGCGCGGGGGTCTTCGCTGCCGTGACCGCCGCGTCGCTGATCAGGTCGGACGCCACGCCCGACACTGGCGTGGCGACCGGCAAGCCCATCTGCTGCATGAACCACAGCGCCAGTGCACGCTGCAGCAGCGGCTCCTTTGCGCCCGCATCGCGATACACGTCCATTGCGTGCTGCCAGTTATCGGCGGGCAGCGTGATGCCGAGACTGCGGCTCGCGAGCCAGTCCGCGTAGTACGCGTAGGCCGTAATCAGCGCGCTGCCGCCCGTGGTATCGCCCCACCAGCCAAACGTGCCGCCGACACCCGCAAGCATCGCCAGCCGTTGTCGCTGGTTGCGCAGCAGTGCTTCGAGCCCTTGCGCCGAACCCGCGTTATCGCCGTGACCGATTGCGTCGTGGGCAAGCGCAAGCGGAATCAACCGGCTCGACGTCTGTTCGGCGCAACCGTACGGATAGTCGATCAGATCGTCGGCGACGCGCATGAACTGGCTCGCCGCATTGCCGATGAAGCGCACGCTCACATCCTGCGCATCTTGCGGCAGATTGAGCGGCGCATTCGAGCCGTCGAGCGCCACTGTGTTCTGATGCAGATCGAGCCAGCCGCTTGCATCGAGATGAATGGTGGTCTGCAGACGGTCGACGTCCTTGCCCCCGCTGCGCAATGTCGCGTTGATCACGCCGGCCTTCAGCGCGCCAGTCGGCAGACGCAGATAGTTCGCGCCGCGCCTGAGCGTGACCTTCTGGTTCAACGACAAGCCGCCGCCATCGACGAGCCATTGCGCATCCAGATCCGCGTCGGTCTGATTGAACGCAATCATGTCGATGGCCGGTTGATCGTCGGTACGGAAATGCGACGGACCGCTCCATTTCAAATAAAGCGCCTTGTCCGAGCGCACGTACGCGGTCCGCTGACCGACCATGCCGTCCGGTGCTGCCGCGCGCACGGTAATGCGCCAGCGCGCGAGCGAGTCGGGCATTTTGAACGTCATCGTGGCGTGACCGCTCGCGTCGGTTTTCAGGTTACCTTCCCACGCGGCCGTGTCCTGATCGTCACGGCGCGGGCGTTCGAGCACCTTCACGCCACGCTCGTTGTAGTTGGCGCGTTGCGGGCCGCCCGGCGCGCCCTTCAACGGCGAACGCGCGAGGTCGTAAGTGATGAACGACAAACTCGACGACGTGCGCACGTTGTTGCGTCGCGGGTGATAGAAAAAGTCGACGATGTTCGGCGCGATTTCCGGCTGCAGCACGTAGACCATTTCATCGACCACGCTGACCGTCAGATTGGCCGCTTCGGGCTTGCCGTTCAATGTGCTGTCGAAGTTCAGCGTGACCGTATCGCCAGGACCATATACCGGCTTGTCGCTTTTCACGTTCAGTTCGATCTGCGGTTGCGCGACGACGATCCCCGCGTTCTGAAACACATATTCGCCAGCGTGCACGTACAGCACCGAGAACGTCATATTCGGCGCGAAGTCGGCATCGACCTTGATGCGCGCCTTCCATTGCGACGGCGCCACCTTTTGCAATTGCAGCCAGTCGCCGCCGGCGCTCAACAACGCGCGACGTTCGACGTTGTCGCGCTCGAGCGTGAGCAATGCATCGTCGACCGGCATCGGAAACGTGATCAGCGCTTCAGCGGTATCGCCGATGTGGTATTTGTCGCGATCGAATACGATTTCAACGCTGCCCGGGATCGCCTTCAAACCATCGCCCGCCACCCAGTGGCTGGCGGCAGCGAGCAGGTTACCGCTGGCGTCCTTGACCGACAGCATGTATGAACCGGGTGCATCGAATGTCACCGGGAACGACAGCTTGCCTGGGCTCTTGGCCGCTCCGGATATCGCGCCTTCGCCATGCGTTTGCGATTCAAGCCGCGTCCATTCCCACTTCGACGGCGGATGCGACGACGCGTCCACTGCGCCGAGCGCCTGCAAATCGAAACTGACCGCCTCCTTCGGTTGCGAGAACGACTTCGCCGTCGTCAACCGGTACGGCGTTGCACCGCGCGCGATCAGCACTTCGCGCGTCACGCGCACCTTGTACGCAGCCCCGTCCTGCGCGAACAGCGTCAACGCATAGCGGCTCGGTTCCGTCGCGGCGGGCAGCGTCAGGCTCGCATTGCCGTCGCTATCGGTCTTCAACTCCTGCTGGTCGAGCTTGACCGGGAACAGCCCCGCGTACCGCAATTCACCATCGACAATCGTCACTTTCTGCGCGCGCAACGTGACCGAGATCTTGCTGTCGCGCACCGGCTTGCCATCCGGATAACGCAATTGAATCTTGCCCTTCAGCGGCTCGCCGGTCGCATAGTCGGCCTTATCCATCGACAGGTCGACGTCGAAATGCGGCTTCACATAGTCGGCGACGCGAAATGCGCTGCCGTATACATCGCCGTTGTAGTCGAAGCGCAGCGTGTAGCCACCGGCGGTCGCATCGGCGGGCAACGTGAATGCGGTATCCGCGCCGGTGTCGGACGCGAAATGCACTTTGCTGGTTGCCACCGGCGCACCATTCGGATCGAGCACGTCGAGCTTGATATCGGCCTCGGCAGGCGCGGACGATTGAGTCGCGTTCTGGAACGTGCGGCCAATAAACTTCACGTGCACCGGATCGCCTGGCCGGTACATCGGCCGGTCGGTTACTGCGTAGATCTTCGTGTTGTAGATCTCGCTGTCGTAATAGAAGTTTTCGGAGACGAACACACCGCCCTGTGGATCGACGCCCAGCACGTAGCTGCGTTCGGGGCTCACGTGTTGCAGCACCAGCGCGCCATCGCTGGCGGTCGTGCCACTCTGCAATATGCCGACGCCGTCGGTCCAGCTCACGTCTGTATTGGGCACGGGCTTGCCGTTATCGCGCCGCGTGGTCCACACCAGCATCCCGCTCGACGCCGCCTTCACGACCGCCACCGTGTCCGACACGAACAGCAGCGTATGCGCGCGATAGTTACCGATCACCGCTTCGACGATATACAGCCCCGGCGGCAGCTTGCCGACCGGAATCATCACGTTGCCCGAACTGGCTTCGATGAAATTACTGCTACTGCCTTCGAGATTCACGCCCTTCGGCGGCTCGATCACTTTCGCGTCCCAGATCGGGTAGCGGAAGCGCGCGACCACGTCATAGCCTTTCAGCGGCGCGAACTGCGAATTCTGTTCGAAATGCGTCGGCGCGCCGGTCTGATTGCCGAGCTTGAATTGCGGCGCGGCTTCGGTCGCCTTGCTGCGCGTCGCGAACGACAGCACGCGCTGCCACGCACGGCGCGCTTCGGTGTACCAGCGGTCCCACAAATACGCGAGCGTGTTCGCAAGCCCTTCGCCCTGATAATTCGGCGCAACATTCAGCCGATGCAGATTCTTCTGCGCCTTCAGAAACTCTAACGGCTTCGGCACGCGATACACGACGATGTCCGCGCCGCCATACCCTTGCAGCACATCCTTGAAATCGCGGCCGGGTGCTTCGAGCCGCACCTGCGCGAGTTGATCGCTGCCGAAGCTCGCGTCGGACAGCAGGAAGAACGGCTGGCCGTCGATCTTCTGCCAATCGAAGTTGCTCGACGGCGCCGTTTGCAATGTCGGGTTTGCAGCGATACTGGCATCGGCGGTGCTGCTCGACGATGCGTCGTCATCGGCGTAAGCGGATGGCGGTGTCGTCGCAAGCGTCAGAACCGCGAGCAACGCCACACACGTGAATGCCGTGCGACGACGTGCACGACCAAGCCAGCCGCTCGATGAGATGACGGAATTCATTCGGGTCATGGTGTCAAAAAGTCCAGACGAAACACGCCAACGAAATTCGGATTGCCGTCGAGCGGCTGCCAGCGGGAATCTTTCCATTGCATCAGGTCGGAAACGGCGACGGCACGCAGACCGGTATCGGTCGGCGTCACGGTGCCTGTGTGATAAGCGATGTAGCGATCCAGCCAGATCATCAGATGCTGGTCATCGCCCTGATCGAAGAACAGCAGGTCGCCGGGGAGCGCCTGGTTGACATCCTTCGAAACAAACCGGCTGTTGCGTTGAATCAGTGCGATCGCCGATGCGTAGGCACCGGTCGAACCGTCGAGTTGGGTCCAACGATTGGAGATCGTGCGTTGCGACGCGGACAGTTGCAACTCGGGCGGCATGCTGCTGCTGTCCGCGAGACCGGTCATGCCGTTGGCACGCAGCCACTTGCTGTCGTGCGGCTTCAACGTTTCGCCGACCGCGAAGCGTACGAGGCCCGCGCAATCGCGTTGGGTCCAGCGTGGTGTCGGGCCGCGTCGCATTTGCTGATCGACGATGCGCACGAACCATGCGCGAAACGCTGCGGACTGCTGGGGGGTGAGCGCGTCGGGGTCGGCCGAGGCGGTGGCGGCTGTGAGCGCGTGCGCATAAGGGGTGAGGCTTGCCAGCGCGGCCCCGGAGACGGCACGCGCAAGCCATGCGCGGCGCGCAGCGGCGGGCTCGTGGCTGACGCGCGGCGCAGCCCTATCCGCTGCCGGCACCGCAGGAGAAACGCGAACGTGGCGCACTCAATCGCCCTCGGTGCCAGGCTGATCCGCAGGCGCATCCGGCGCACCCGTGCCCGCATCCGGCGCAGCCGCGTCGCCCTTCGCGCGATCGAACCACCACTGCACCGGCACCCATCCCGCCGACTTCGGCAGGTTCGGCGGCAACGTCAGCGAAACCGGTGGATAGTGCGCGAGCGCATGCAGCTTCGGCACCAGGTGAGTTCGCGACGCGTTGCGGAACACCGCTTCCTGATCGACCGGTAATGCCGTTGCGGCCTCACGTTCGACCAGCGCCGCCGCCGACGACGGCGTCAGCGTCAGAATCGTTCGAGGCAAGCGCTGCGGTGCGAGCGTATCGGCGAGCGCCGGGTAGCGCTTGTCGAGCACCGCGAGCGTGTCATCCACCAGGCGGCTGTCGGGCGAAAAAATCAGATAGCCGTGCGCGAGCGCGAGCGTCACGGGGAAATAACGTTCCGCCGACAACTGCGACGCGAACGACGCCTTGCTGGTCAGCGCCGTTCCCGAACGCGCACTCACCGGGCGTTGCCACACGGTGACATCGGCGCTCGGCTCCCGCGTGGTAACCGGCAACCGGAGATAACCCGAATCGGCGCCGTCAGCTTTCGCAGCCTTGACCTCGTAAGCGCCGATCACATCGCTAAAGGTCTTGCCGAGCGCGCCCTTCAGCGCGGCGCTGCCCGCCGCGTCCTGGGTCTTCACACGGGCGACGAACACCGGCGCGACCAGCGTCGATTTCGCGTACCAGCACACCGCCGCAGGACCCGCGAGCTGATCGCCGATCGCAGCCGCGCCGTCCGCGCCACCGGCATTGGCTGTCACCTTGCCCAGCAGATTCGACGCTTCTTTCCAGTCCGCCGGCAAGCTCGTGCAGGCGGCCGGATTGGCGGGCAACGCGCGCCACAAGTCGGCGCTGTTCCACTGCTGCGGCAGCTTGTCCGGGTCGATCAGCGCCGAGGTCTGCCAGGTCGCGGCGGCGTTGCCGTTGCCGTTGCCGTTGCCGTTGCCGTTGCCGTTGCCGTTCGATGAGAAATCAAAGCGCAGCGCGTTGAGACCCGAGAAAAACGCCTGATAACCAAACGACAGGTAATTCGCCGACACCACCACCCGGTGGCCCTTCGGCGCATCCCCAACTGCATCGAGCTGATAGGCGCCCGGGGCGTCGTCGTGGCCTGACGACAGCATTCCCGACACGGCATCGGCGCGCTCGCTCAGCAAACCGCCCTTTTCGTCGAGCAGCATGCCGGGTGCAGACAGCACCACGAGGCGGTCGTCTTTCGTGGCGAACAGCAGCGTGCGGCCGACCGCCAGCTTCAGTGCGTAGACGGGCACATCGCCGGAAAGCTTTGCGACCTGACTCAGTTGCGAGTCACTCGCGGCGACGTTGCCGATGCCTTGCAGGAGTTTGGCGAGGCCGTTGCGATGCATCGACATCAGCCAGTAGCCAGGACGGCCATCTGGCGAACGCCACAACAACACGTGCGCGGGTTCGTCGAACACGCGGCGCATCAATTCGTCGCGCCAGTCGAGTTGATGTTCGAACGCGAGACGCCGCAGCGCACCCTCGGCGGATAACCGCGTATTGTCCGATTCGTAATAGTCGACGAAGTCTTGCGTCAGAACGTCGTGCAGTAGTGGCACACGCAAGATATCGCGCGGCAAACGCGACAGCGCTTCACTGTCGATTACCACGTCGGGGCGATGGATATCGAACGCGAGTGCTTCAGTGCCGGTCGCTTTGCGATGCGCAAACGGCCGCCACACTGCCTGAATAATCACGCCGGCCACGACCAGAAGACCGACTATCAGAATTGCCATCTTTTTACGCGACATCTTCATCTGCATTCTTCTTCTGGTTCGATGCGACGGTAATAACGTGGATGCCTGACGGATTAAGTCTTCTAAATCAATCGCCGCGGGCAGCGATGATAGCCGAGTTTTTTGACAGGAAACCAGCGATGGTCTGTATTTGACAATCTATAAGGCTTCCGGAGTTTGACAGGGAATTCGATGCGTGTCTCATCAATAATTCAACGGTGTTGTCTATTAGCGGCAACGCAGTGAGTCAGATCGGCATGAGTCTGTGGAGGTCCGCGTTGGCAGTACAGACAGTCAAACGCAGATTTCAATTCTCCGCGCGCCAGTCCGGCTTCGCGCATATCGATCACACTGAATGACCGATGGCGGGCAGATGCACGATTATTTTCTTATTAAAATGCTGCGTCCAGCACAGGATCCCATGTGCGTTTAATACGTAGAGGCGGGAGACATAACCGGCTGGTTTTTCGCTCCCGCTTTATCCACGGTTACACCACGTTCTTTTCCACAATGGGCCGGTTCTCAAGAACTCGCGTAAAACTCAATGAGCCGAGATCGAGCGTCGTATAACGCCCATGCAGAATCAGTTCGCTAATACCACGTCCGGTGGCCGGACCTTGTTGCAAACCATGGCCGCTAAAGCCGTTGGCGAACAGGCAGTTGGCGACATCGGGGTGATAGCCGATAACCGCGTTCTGATCGAGCACGTTGTATTCGTAGTAGCCAGACCAGCAGTTCTGTACGCGCAGCGCTTCGAATTGCGGCACACGATGCGCCAGTGCCGGCCAGATCACGTCGTCGAACAGCGCATGATCGACTTCGTCGAGCGGCAGATCGTCGGGGTCGTTATCCGCGGACGGCGACGTGCCGCAGATAAACGATTGCCCTTCGGGCCGGAAATACACACCGCCTGGATCGATCAGTAACGGGCAGCGTTCGAGCTTCGCTGGCGACGTGACGTTGAAAATACTGCGCCGCCGCGCGTAAACCGGCAGATCGATGCCGACCATCTGCGCGACTTTGCGCGACCAGGCGCCCGCAGCGTTCACGACCACGTCGCACGCAAAGCGCTCGCCGTTCGCGGTCTGCACATGAGTGACACGGTTGCCGGTGCGTTGCACGTCGGTGACATCGGCGGCGATATAGCGCGCGCCGAGCGCCTGCGCTTTCTTGCGCAACGCCTGGACCAGACCGTAACCGTCGAACCAGCCCTCGCCGCTTTCGCCATATGCACCGGCTGCCAGGTCTTCCGTATTGAGCCAGGGAAAGCGCGTCTGCAATTCCTGCGTGTCGAGCAGGCTGATATCTGCGCCAAGACGCTTTTGCAGCGCGTGATTGTCACGCAGCGTCGCAAGGCCCGCTGGCGTGGCGAGAAAGAGGTAGCCACCTTCGTGCAGATCGATCGATGGTCGCGCGCCGTCGACTTCGAGCCGCTCGCCAATCGAACGCAAGAACTCGATGCCGAACAGCGACATCTGGATGGAAAGCGGCGTGGAGAATTGCTGCCTGATCGAGGCCGCCGACAACGCCGACGACGATCGCGCGTAGGTCGGATCGCGTTCGATCACCGTGACGCTGACTGTCGGGTCGGACAGTCGCAAGAAATACGCAATCGAACTGCCGATCACTCCACCGCCGATCACCACGACTTTGGAACTCACGCCTTACTCCACGAGTAACGTGGCCGCTCTGAAAACGCCGGGCGGCGCAAACGGATTGCTGAAGAGAGTTTCTTATGGGTACAGCAGCGCTGCGGAAGGCTGCGTCTGATCACGCCACCTTCGCCCGACCCATCGCACCGCGCGATCAGTCGATATTGAAGTCGATCCCCTGCGCAAGTGGCAGCGCCGACGAGTAGTTGACCGTGTTGGTCGCACGGCGCATGTACGCCTTCCACGCATCCGAACCTGACTCGCGGCCCCCGCCGGTTTCCTTCTCACCGCCGAATGCGCCGCCGATTTCAGCGCCGCTCGGCCCGATGTTCACGTTCGCAATACCGCAGTCGCTGCCTGAATCGGACAGGAAGCGCTCTGCTTCGCGCAAGTCCGTCGTGAACACGCACGACGACAGACCGTGGACCGCCGCATTGTTCGCTTCGACGGCAGCGGCGAAATCCGTGTAGCGCAGCACGTAGAGAATCGGCGCGAAGGTTTCCTTCAGCACGACCGCTGTCTGCGACGGCATTTCGACAATCGCCGGACGCACGTAGTAACCGCCTTCGTAACCCTTCACGTCGACGCGCTCGCCGCCGTGCACCTTGCCGCCTTCGGCCGTGGCCTGCTGCAAAGCTTCCTGCATCCGCGCATACGATTGTTTGTCGATCAGCGGTCCCATCAGCGTGCCTTTTTCGAGCGGGTTGCCGATCGGCACCTTGCTATAAAGCTGCGTCAAACGTTCGATGGTTTTGTCGTACACGCTGTCGTGCACGAACAGACGCCGCAGCGACGTACAACGCTGCCCCGCCGTGCCAACGGCCGAGAACAGGATGCCACGCATCGCAAGCTCGTGATCGGCGGTTTGCGTGACGATGCCCGCGTTGTTGCCGCCGAGTTCGAGCAGCGAGCGCCCAAAACGCTTCGCCACTTCCACGCCGACGGTGCGGCCCATTTCCGTGCTGCCGGTCGCGCTGACAATCGACGCACGCGGGTCGGCCACCAGTTTCGCGCCGACGTCGCGGCCACCGTTGATCAACGCGGTCAGGCCGGCGGGCGCGTCGCCGAATTCCTTCAACGCTTCGTTGAGAATCTGATTGACGGCGAGCGCGGTCAACGGCGTCTTTTCCGACGGCTTCCAGATCACCGCGTTGCCGCAGACCAGCGCGAGCGCCGCATTCCACGACCACACCGCAGCCGGAAAATTGAACGCCGAGATCACGACGCAAGTGCCCATGGGATGCCAGGTTTCCGCCATCCGATGACCCGGCCGCTCCGACGCGATGGTCAGACCGTACAACTGGCGCGAAAGGCCAGCCGCGAAATCGCAGATGTCGATCATTTCCTGCACCTCGCCCATACCTTCCTGCAGGATCTTGCCGGTTTCGAGCGTGATGATGCTGCCAAGCGCGTGCTTCTTCTCACGCAGACGGTTGCCGAGCAGGCGCACCAGTTCGCCGCGACGCGGCGCGGGCACGTTGCGCCACGCGGTGTACGCGTCTTTTGCATTGGCCAGGGCCGTGTCGACTTCCGCCACCGTATTGATGGCCACGCGGCCGATGAGCTCACCGGTAATCGGCGAATGAACCGCGAGGTCGCCGGCTTGCACCGCGTGCGCGATGCCGAGGTCGGCGAGGATGGTGGAAGCGTCCATGAGAAACCCCTTTAATTTCCGATACGAAACAAGAGTAAGTTAGGAAACTATACACGCGGGCTTTTATGGCGGCAAGGATGGGAAAACGAGGAAGATCTCACCCTGTCAACCACAAGATGTTTCCTTAAGGAAACACGAGCGGCAAGTGGCGACGTCTTTGGAGGCATCGTTTCAGCGGGCCGCGTTTCGCCATCACACACCCGCCATCAGACGATCGACCAGCGCCCGCGCGAACGGCGGCAGGTCCTTCAGGCTGCGTACACAGATCTTGAGTTTGCGTTCGGCCCAGGGATCATTCAAACGAACCATGGAGATTTGCATCGTCTTTCCATGACGCAGCGCAACCGACTCCGGCACGATGCCTATGCCGACGCCCGCCTCGATCATCCGGCAGGCGGCTTCGAAATTGCCCACCTGAATACGCAATTTCAGGCGGGCGCCCAGTGCATCGGCCGCGCTGATGATGAACGCGTGGATCGCGCTCGACGTAGGCAGGCTGACGAAGTTGGCATTGAGTACCTGGGCGAAATCGACCGATGCCTGTTGTGCGAGCGGATGATCGCGTGACGTAACCAGCACGAGACGGTCGTCGCGATACGGCAACATCTCCAGATGATCCGCATGTACGTTGCCCGCGACGATGCCGATATCCGTCGCGCTGTCCGCCACGCCTTTGACGATTTCGCCGCTGAGCACTTCGCGCAGATCGATATTGACGTCAGGATGATCGCGCAGAAAGCGGCTCAGCACGCCCGGCATGAACTCGCTGATTGCCGTGGTGTTCGCCCAGATGCGCACGTGGCCTTTGATGCCCTCGCCGTACTCCTGCATGTCGCCGGCCAGATGCTCGACGCGTTCGAGCACGAGCCGCGCGTGATGCACGAATGCCTCGCCCGCAGGCGTGAGCGTCACGCCCTGGCTGGTTCGATAAAGCAGCTTGACGCCCAGTTGTTCCTCGAGATTCTTGACCCGATTACTCGCGGCCGGTGCCGACAGATGCGAGCGTTCAGACGCGCGCGCCAGGTTCTGCGTGTCGGCGATATTCAGAAGCAGACGCAAATCCACGAAATCGAAATGCATGACGGAAGCCAGAGATGAAACGCCAATGGGCGCTCGCAGGACAAACGTCAATCTTAACCGCAGGTGAAGCGGCCGTTCGAAAAGGGTGAATCTCTGGGCTGCTTCCGTGGCCTCAGCCGGCGTGCCGCAGGGCGCGCTTGCTGGCGTTTATTTCGGAGGCTGGGTTGAACGATAAGTGATTTGAATGGCGGAAACCGATGCGCCAGAAGTCGTCGCTCGATCGTTTTCTCATTCGATAACGCTACACAGAATGGCTCCCATTACCGGTAAAAGTTGAATCGCTTACCGCGCTAGCGACGCACCGCGTTTATATCCAATCTCCCAATACTCGGTGACCTGCGCCAACTCAACGCGAATAACCCGGGCGCGCGTTGATCCAACGGATCAATCCGGGGCGACTTCAACGCCGACCTACCTAATCGGGTCGATGAAAACAAACGGGCACAGCACTTGCTTATTCATGCGGCTCGACAGGACACACCCGCGTGGCGCTATTCAGCCCAAGTCCCTGTCAAGGGCAGCCCAACGCCAGGCGACGGGCGCCCCAACCGAATTTCCTTAGGCATAAGCAATATGAGTCGCGTTTTACTGGTAGATGACCAACCTGAAGCCTTGTCCGCGCTGCGCGCCGTACTGGTCGGCCGTGGCTACACGGTGGCCACCGCCGCGGATGGCGCGGAAGCTTTCGAACGCTTGCAACGCACGCGCGTAAGCGCCGTGGTATGCGACTGGCGCATGCCCAATATGGATGGCGCCGAATTGATCGAATCGATGCAGGCGAGGAGCGAACTGGCGTCCGTGCCCGTCATCTTGACGAGCGGCAGCGGCGAAACGCCATCGTTACCGGTGAAGGGTTTTCTCAGAAAGCCATTTGCGCTGGATAAGTTGCTGTCGCTGCTGGCCGAATGCGAAAACGGCATGACCGCACCTGCTGTTTGCTGAACGCAATTGCCTGATGGCGGTGACTGAATTTCTGGGGGCCGCTCATTATGGCCCGATGCACTTGAATGGGGCGAACATGGAAGCGAGTGCGCAATGCTGAGGCATTGCTCCCTTCCCCATCGACTCGATGAAATCAGCCGTTGCCGGTTGCGTGGACGCCGGCCTCTTACCCCGTCACGATCCTGCGCGCCTTCAGAATCACCGGCATGTCGACCATCTTTCCGTCGACAGCCACCGCCGCACCGTGACTCGCCTCTACCGCCGCGAGCACGCGTTGCGCCCACTCCCGCTCGGCGTCGCTCCACGCATACGCGCGATGCACCGCGTCGATCTGCTTCGGATGAATGCACAGCTTGCCGCCAAAGCCAAACCGACGCCCACGTCGCGCATCGGCTTCGATTGCGTCGATATCGGTGATCGTGGTCGACACGCCATCCACAGGCGCGCCGATACCCGCCAGCCGCGATGCCAGCACGATCTGCGAGCGGAAGAAATGCAGTTCCTCCGCGTCGCCGTCGATGCCCAGATCGATCTGGAAATCGAGCGTGCCGAACACGATCCGCTGCACGCGCGCTGCGGCGCATAACACCGTGAGATTCGCGAAGCCGCGCGCGGTTTCGACGATCGGCAACACGCTCAACGTGGGATGCGCGTTCGTCAGCACGGCATCGATCTGCGCGCGCGTTTCGGCCTTCGGCAGCACGATTCCAGCGACACCTGGCTGCGCGGCCAGCGCGGCGATGTCTTCGTTGAACCACGACGTGTCAGATCCGTTGATGCGCACCCACGTGGGCCGTGACACAGGCGCGGAGACTGCGGCCAGCACGGCCTCTCGTGCACCGGGTTTTTCATCGGGCTGAACAGCGTCTTCGAGATCGAGAATCACCGCGTCAGCGCCAGACGTATGTGCCTTGTCGAAACGCTCGGGCCGGTTGCCCGGCACGAAAAGATACGACCGTGGCAGCGTGGCGCTCATGCAGACACCGTCGAATCGGCTTGCGCATGCGCGTTGTCGAACACCAATCCGACCTGCGCCTGCCCGGCAATCTGCCATGCGTTGCCGAGCAGCCTGGCCGCTTCACCTTCGGTCGCCGCGCCCGAAAATGCCGCCAGCCGATGCAGCTTGGTCGCGATTTCATCGCGTGACAGCGTGTTACCCGGATCGCCCTTCGGCTCGTCGACACGGCCGTTGAACACGCGGCCGTCGGTCGTGGTTACCGTGACCTTGCCGATCCAGCGCGCGGGATACGCCGCATCGACTTCGGCGTCGAAGGCCATGGTCACGTTATCGCGGAAAGCGACCACCGCGTCGGCGTCGAACCCCTGCTCGAACTCCGTCACGCCCGCATAGCCGTGATGCGCGACGAGCCCGAGCACGGTCCCCATGTTGAATTTCGCCTGATGCACGGTGCGCGGCATGACGACCGGACCGAGCACGTCGATCGCGCCCTGATGAACGTGCGCGACGACCTTCGCGATATCGCGCGGTGCGAGACGGTGCGCCTGGACGACAGCGAGCAAAGCATCCGCAGCGGGATGCGTATGACGACAGGCCGCGTGATACTTGAACGACGTTTCCACGGTCGCCCAACGGCTGCCCAGACGGTCGACGAGACGCGCCGGATCGGCGTCGCTCGACATCCCTGCGGCCATCCCTTGCGCGCCGTCGAGGATGTGCGTGGCGCCCTTGAAGCCGTCAGCGGCGAGTTGCGCGGCCATCAAACCGTTGGCGGCGGCCATCGCCGTGTGAAGCTGCTTCGAGTCGGCCGCATCGCGCAGGAACTCCCACAGTCCGCTCGCCTGGGTGCCCGCCGAACCGAACGCGTCGAGCATCTGCACCGGCGACAAGCCGAGCAGGCGACCTGCTGTGGCAGCGGCTGCAATGGTCCCGACCGTGCCCGTCGTGTGGAACACCTTGTAGTGCGAGCGCCCCATAAATTCGCCGATGCGGATACCGACTTCATAGCCCGCGACTGCCGCGACGATCAAGTCGCGCCCCGATGCGCGCGTCGCCTGTGCGAGTGCTAACGCCACCGGAAACACCACCGTCGCCGGATGAAACACCGAGCCGTTGTGCACGTCGTCCTGTTCGGCGAAGTGCGACGCCGCGCCGTTGACCATCGCCGCGAAATACGGCGTGGTGCGACTGCGGTCGATCAGCACTTCGCACGGACCGTTATTCGCCGCGGCGCCGGCCGCCTGACGCGCGAAACGCGCAATCGTCTCGACCGGCCGCGCACCTTTGCCGGCCAATGCCGAACCCAGCCAATCGACGTAAAGGTTGACCGTGCGCTCGACCACCGCAGGCGGAATGCTGCCGAAGTCGAGTTGCGCGGCGAAGGTGGCAAGCGTGAGACCAGGATGATCGTTCATGATGATGTCGCGTCAGAGTCGTTCGGATAGCCGGCATGGCGTCGTCGCTTGCACGCACACGTCCGGCACGGAAAGTCTGGTCAGATCGTGCCGGCTGCGCGCAACGCTTCGATCCACTCGCTGTCGTAGCCGAGTTCGCGAAGAATCGCTTCAGTGTGCTGGCCGAGCGCGGGAACCGGGTCCATGCGCGGTTCGAAATCAGTGGGCAGACCTGGTGGCAACCAGGCGGGGATCGCGCCCGCTGGGGTGCCGACTTCCTGCCAGCGCTCACGTGCTTTCAGTTGAGGATGCGCCCACACGTCGGCGAGCGTATTCATTTGCGCGTTGGCGATGCCCGCCTGATCGAGGCGTTCGCTCACCTGCACGGCGCTCAGCGTTGCAAATGCTGCGACGATCACCTCGCGTAACGCGTCGCGTGCCGACGTGCGCTTCGAGTTCGATGCGAAGCGTTCGTCGACGGCAAGCTCGGGTTGCTCCAGTACTCGCTCGCAGAAGAGCTTCCACTCACGTTCGTTTTGCAGACCGAGCATCACCGTCTTACCGTCGCCTGTGGGGAACGGGCCGTATGGATAAATCGTCGCGTGGGCCGCGCCGGACAGCGCGGGCTGCGGTTGACCGTCAATGGCGTAGTACAGCGGATAACCCATCCATTCGACCATGCTTTCCAGCATCGACACGTCGATCCGGCAGCCACGTCCCGTGCGCCCGCGCATAAGCAGTGCGCTCAAAATATTCGAATACGCGTACATGCCAGCGGCGATATCGGCGATCGAGCAGCCTGCTTTGGCGGGTGCGCCAGGCGAGCCCGTGATCGACAGAAAGCCGGCTTCGCTCTGGATCAGCAGGTCGTAGGCCTTTTTGTCGCGATAGGGGCCGTCCGCGCCATAGCCGGAAATATCGCAGACGATCAGCTTCGGGTACTTCTTGCTCAACGCGTCGTAACCGAGGCCGAGGCGGTCCGCTGCACCGGGGGCGAGGTTCTGTACCAGCACGTCCGCGTCGGCGACCAGCGCGTCGAGAATCTCCGTGGCGGCAGGCTGTTTCAGATCGAGCGCCAGACTTTCTTTCGACCGGTTGGTCCAGACGAAATGCGACGACAGTCCATGCACGCGCTCGTCGTAACCGCGCGCAAAATCGCCAACGCCAGGCCGTTCGATCTTGATCACACGTGCGCCGAGATCGGCAAGTTGACGCGTGCAGAACGGCGCGGCAATCGCGTGTTCGAGCGTGACGACCTTGATACCGTCGAGTGGTCTCATATGTGTGTCAGCCCTAAGGTCAGAACGAACGCGGCAGCCCGAGAATATGCTCGGCCACGTACGACAGAATCAGATTGGTCGAAATCGGCGCAACCTGGTAAAGACGCGTCTCGCGGAACTTGCGTTCGACATCGTATTCGCACGCAAAGCCGAAGCCGCCGTGAAACTGCAGACAGGCGTTCGCCGCTTCCCACGATGCATCCGCCGCGAGCAGTTTCGCCATGTTCGCCTGCGCGCCGCACGGTTGATGCGCGTCGAAACGACGGGCCGCTTCGAAGCGCATCAGACTCGCCGCTTCGACATTGATGAACGAACGCGCGATGGGGAACTGCACGCCCTGGTTCTGCCCAATCGGACGACCGAACACGATGCGCTCTTTCGCGTATTCCGTGACCTTGTCGACGAACCAGTAACCATCGCCGATACACTCCGCAGCGATCAGCGTGCGCTCCGCGTTCAGGCCGTCGAGAATGTATTTGAAGCCCTGGCCTTCTTCACCAATCAGGTTCTCGGCGGGAATTTCAAGGTTGTCGAAGAACAGTTCGTTGGTCTCGTGATTGACCATGTTGAGAATCGGCTGCACGGTCATGCCGTTGCCAATCGCCTCGCGCAGGTCGACGATAAATATCGACATGCCTTCCGATTTCTTCTTCACATCAGCAAGCGGCGTGGTGCGTGCGAGCAGAATCATCAGATCCGAATGCTGAACGCGCGAGATCCATACCTTCTGGCCGTTGATCACATAACGGTCGCCGCGACGCTCAGCGGTGGTCTTGATCTTCGTGGTGTCGGTGCCGGTGCTCGGTTCGGTCACGCCCATCGATTGCAAACGCAGATCGCCGCTTGCGATCTTCGGCAGATACCTGCGCTTCTGCTCGTCGGAGCCATGGCGTAACAACGTGCCCATGTTGTACATCTGACCGTGGCACGCGCCCGAGTTGCCGCCCGCGCGATTGATCTCCTCCATGATCACTGATGCTTCGGTGAGCCCCAGCCCCGAGCCGCCGAAATCCTGCGGAATCAAAGCGGCCAGCCACCCGGCCTTCGTGAGTGCATCGACAAACTCTTCGGGATAACCGCGCGCTTCGTCGATCTTGCGGAAGTACTCACCGGAAAACTGCTGACACAGATCGCGTACCGCTTCGCGAATGTCCTGGAAAGAATCGTGTTGCGTGGTTTGCATGTCCAGTCTCGTGATAGTCAGCCAGATTCAGGCGATGGCGGCCGTAGCGCGCATAGTCAGATAACCGTCGTGATCTTTGGCCCACAGGTCGATGGTTTTGCCATCGGCGGAAGGTCGCCCGCATACGGTGAAGGGCTGTCCCGCGAAAGTGGGGCGCAGCGCCCTGAACGCGAAGCTTTGCAGTGTGGCGTCGGGCTGTTCGCGACGCACCAGATCGGCTAGCAACGTCGCGATCAGCGGACCGTGGACGACGAGACCTGGATAGCCTTCTACCTGCGTGACATAGGGGTAATCGTAGTGAATGCGATGGCTGTTGAAGGTCAAAGCCGAATAGCGGAATAACATCACCGCGTCTGCGTCGATCGTGCGGCGCCATGTTTCGCCGTCAGGCGCAAGTTGCGGATGCTGTGGCCGCGTGCCTTCCTGCGGCGCGTCGCGATAGACGATGTCATGCTCTTCTTCGAGCCTCAGTTCGCCGCCGACTTCAATGGCATGTTGAACCGTGACAAACACGAGACGGCCCGAACGGCCCGTCTTGTCTTCGATATTGGCAATCGTCGAAACGCGCGTGGCCTTCTCGCCGACCTTCAAAGGCGCATGAAACGTCAGGCGGCCACCGGCCCACATACGACGCGGCAAAGGCACCGGCGGCATAAAGCCACCACGCTTCGGATGACCATCGGGACCCGCATCGGATATCGGAGAAATGGGTAGGAAATACAGCCAGTGCCAAAGCGGTGGCACCGCATTGCCACCTTCGTCGCGATCGAGCGTGGCAGCCATCGCCGCCAGCGGAAAGGCGGTGATGTCGTCTTTCACCACCTCCTTCTTGTCGAGCCAGTCGTCGAGTTTCTCTAAAGACGCAGACATGGGCGAAGTCTCCGGATGCGCTTGTTGACTTAATAGATCCCTACTATGTACCAGGCTCTACATCCCGCGAAGTTTGCAATTTCGAAGCGGGCCTTTGGTTTTGCTTAAGGCTCGTGGAACGCCCTGATGGCTGGGCGCCACCGGTCATTTCAGGCCGAGGCGTTTTGCGAGCCGATTCAGGTTGGCGCGATCCAGTCCCAGCTCGCGTGCAACCGCGGCCCAGTTCTGGTTGTGGCGGGCCAGCGTATCGAGGAGCATGTTGCGCTCGAACTCAGTCACCGCGCTGCGAAAATCCTTGGGTACGATCTGCGTTTCCCCTGCATTGGAATTTTCCTGAGGCTGAGTGTGAGCCTGAGTCGACGCGTTGGACAACGCGAAGTCAGCCGCGGTCAAAGTCAGAATACGCCGGCGCTCGCGATTCGCGGCGAGTGCCTTCAGCGCGCTTCGCCCAATCAGATGCTCGAGTTCACGTACATTCCCAGGCCACGGGTAGTGCAGCAACGCGGCTTGCGCATCCGCCGCGAGACGAATACTCAACAGACCCAGTCGTGAGCGATTCTCTTCGAGGAAATTGCCGGCAAGCAGCAACACGTCGCGCCCTCGCTCACGCAATGGCGGGACACGTAGCGGATAAACGCTGAGCCGATGATAGAAGTCCGCGCGAAAGCGGCCTGCTCGCACTTCTTCCGCGAGATCGCGATTCGTGGCGGCGATCAACCTGACGTCGACTTTGTGTTCGTGATCCGAGCCGATTCGCTGCAACTGACCGTTCTGCAGAACCCGTAGAAGTTTTGCCTGGGCGACAAGCGGCAATTCGCCGACTTCGTCGAGGAAAATCGTGCCGCCGTCGGCCAGCTCGAATTTGCCGCGCCGATCCGTCGACGCCCCCGAAAACGCGCCACGCACATGTCCAAAGAGTTCGCTTTCGACCAGCGTGTCTGGCAATGCCGCACAGTTCAGACTGATCAGCGGCTTGTTTGCCCGTAACGACAGCGCGTGAATCGCGTTGGCCACGAGCTCCTTGCCGACACCGGTCTCGCCGGTAATCAACACGGTCAGGTCGCTGCCAGCGACGACCTCGATTTCCTTAACCAGATGATTGTGAGCGTCGCTGCTGCCGATCAACTCACGATGCGTCTGGCTGCTCGCCTGCCGATACGCTTCGGCGCGGCGGCGCTCTTCCTCGCCAGTGCGGGCCAGCGTGTCGATGCGCTCCACGACGCTCACGGTCGCGGCGGCCAGGCTGAGGAATGCGCGCAGCGAGGCCATGTCGATCGCGTCGAAGCGGGCCGGGTCCAGTGCGTCGAGCGTGAGCAAACCCCACGGTCGGCCGCGAATAAACAGCGGGCAGCCGAGGCAATCGTGAACATGAAGTTTGCCGGCGACGCCTTGCACTAGGCCGTCGTAGGGATCGGGTAAATCGGAGTCGGCGGCAAAACGGGTGGGTTCGGGGCCGGAGAGAAGCTGCTCGAAGCGCGGATGATCGCTGACGCGAAAGCGCCGCCCGAGCGTGTCGCTGCTCAAGCCGTCGATGGCAAGCGGCACCAGCGTGTCGCCGTCCAGACGCAACAACGCGGCGGCATCGCCCGGAAACAGCGTGCGCAGACTGCTGAGCAAGCGCCGATAACGCTCGTGATCGGACAGGTCGCGCGACAGGTCGAGGATCAGCGGGGTGAGCGCGTCCAGCAGTGCCTCTGCAGTCAGATTGACTATGTTGCCAGTCTCTTTGACCAGAGTCGGATTGACCATTTTCGTATCCAGATCTTTGATTTACCTACATTTTATACCTGGCACGAATCATGGATAGATAGACGCGATCAGCCGCAGTCCACTGACTGCTCATCTATCACCAGGACTCTCACTATGCTCTCCGCTGAACACCGCGCCATCGTCAAAGCAACGGTTCCCCTTCTCGAAAGCGGGGGCGAGGCGCTGACCACGCACTTCTACACGATGCTCATGAGCGAACATCCCGAAGTGCGGCCCCTGTTCAATCAGGCTAATCAGGCCAGTGGCGCACAGCCGCGTGCGCTGGCCAACGGCGTGTTGATGTATGCGCGCCATATCGATCAACTCGAACAGCTGGGCGGACTCGTCTCGCAGATCATCAACAAGCACGTCGCGCTGAATATTCTGCCGGAGCATTACCCGATTGTCGGACAGTGTTTGCTGAAATCGATTCGCGAAGTATTGGGCGCCGACATCGCAACGGATGCCGTTATCGAAGCGTGGGCCGCCGCTTATCAGCAACTCGCCAATCTGCTGATCGGGCTCGAAGAAAAGATGTATGCCGAGCGTGAAGCCGCATTAGGTGGATGGCGTGGCACCCGGCTTTTCCGCGTTGCACGCAAAGTGCGGGAGAGCGAGGAAATTACGTCGTTTTACCTGCGTGCAGACGACAATGGCCCATTATTGGCGTTTCAGCCGGGGCAATATATCGGCGTGCGCTTAGTGATCGACGGTGAAGAAGTTCGGCGCAATTATTCGCTCTCGGCCATGGCGAATGGCCACGAGTATCGCATCAGCGTGAAGCGCGAACCGAATGGGAAGGTGTCGAACTATCTGCACGAACGCGTTAATGAAAACGACGCGATTGAACTGTTTGCACCAGCGGGCGACTTTAAACTCGAACATAACGATAAGCCACTGGTACTGATTAGCGGCGGCGTCGGAATCACACCGACGCTGGCGATGCTGCAAGCCGCGTTGAAGACCCATCGCGCGATTCATTTTATTCACGCGGCGCGTCATGGTGGCGTGCATGCGTTTCGCGATGCGATTGATGCACTGGCCGCGCGTCATCCGCAATTGAAGCACTTCTATTGCTATGAACAACACCGTGCTGGCGATGCCGATGCGCACGGCGTTGGTTATATCGACCAGAAGCGCCTGGGTGAATGGTTGCCGGAAACCCGCGACGTCGATGTCTATTTTCTTGGACCTACTGCCTTCATGAAGGCGATCAAGAAGCACCTCAAGGCGATAGGCGTGCCGGAGTCGCAAAGTCGTTACGAGTTTTTTGGACCCGCCGCTGCGCTTGAATGATCGACTTGCGTTTGGCCACTACCGGTAGAAAACGTAGTCAGCCAGATAAGGTGAGTTGCCGGTTTCGTGTTCCGCCGAACACGGAGCCGACGGCGCTAACCCTCCGACCGTATGCACCCGCTGCACATAGCGGATCGCCGACAACGTGCCGTTGCCGGCCGTGACATGGGTCTCCAGCAATAGCTGCGGAATGCTTGCTGGCGTGGTGCTGGGTTGCTGCGCCAGTACGCGCCCCTGAATACGGCTGCCGTCTTCTGCTTCCCAGGACGGCCCCGCGCTATGGCGGACGGCTGCGTGGCCGCTAGTGTCGAAAAGAATTGCTTGCGGGCTCTTGAATACCCATCCCAAACGATGCTGCGTATCGAACTCACATGAATACGTTTGCACGCCGGAGGCAGCCAGAGTCATCACGCGCTCGGCTTGAGGTGGATCAATGGAAGCAGCAGCAACGGTTGATGGAGGTGTTGTCGTGCATGCTGCCAGCAGCGACAGGCCGATGGTGGTCAGGGTTAGCGACGAACCGATTCTGAGCATGGATTCACCTTGGAGAGATGCAGGGTGATGTCAGACGTGTTGTACTCAGGCGATGAAGCTGAGCACAGCGCGTCGACACATGAAACACAATGACGTTGGGGCAACGTGTCGTCCGGCTCACACTACACTAAGATTTCGTTTAGTACGTCACTTCGTTTTCGTCACATTGTTTTCGGAGAACAGCATGAGCGATCAGGAACAGAGCGCAGGAAAGGCACGTCGTACTCAGGTGATGGGAGCTCCTTTCGTCGATCGCGCGATGAATGGGCTGGACGAATTCAATCGACCGCTGCAAGACTGGCTCAACGAACATGCGTGGGGCAGCACGTGGCTTCGGGAAGGTATCGATCTGAAAACGCGCAGCCTGTGTACGTGTGCAATGCTCGCGGCGCTGGGTAAAAGCACGGAGCTCAAAGGGCATGTACGTGGCGCGATTAACAATGGCGCGACGGTCATCGAGATTCGTGAGGTATTGCTGCACAGTGCGATCTATGCGGGCGCCCCAGCAGCAGTGGAAGCCTTTCGAAGTGCGCGGGAAGTTCTCGAAGAACTTGGTCTTTCTATTCCCGACGAAGGCTAGAGTATCTGGTTGAGGTGGGGTTGCCGCTTACTTTCGCTCGCCGACTGCGAATCAGGACCCCGGCATGCCTGATGTTGTGAACTGGCGAAGATGGATCAACGTCTGCGGCTTGAATCCGGCGACGTTAGCACTGGGTCGCTGCGCCACTCGATGCGCAGCAAAGCGTCCGCGTGTAATTTCTGCTTGCCGTGCACTGCCGATGACT
Organism: Paraburkholderia metrosideri; assembly: GCF_904848625.1. Lineage (GTDB taxonomy): Bacteria > Pseudomonadota > Gammaproteobacteria > Burkholderiales > Burkholderiaceae > Paraburkholderia > Paraburkholderia metrosideri. The sequence continues at coordinate 139 of NZ_CAJHCP010000028.1, read as the reverse complement.
CCGTGCCCCATGGCCCGACTGGGCGCGTAAACGCAAAAACCCCACCTTGTTGGGGTGGGGTTTCTGGACATGCTGGGGAGCCTGACGATTACCTACTTTCACACGGGCAATCCGCACTATCATCGGCGTGGAGTCGTTT
>NZ_CAJHCP010000027.1 GCF_904848625.1 Paraburkholderia metrosideri | reverse complement strand
GATACTTCTGCTTTATGGCAAGCCCCGAAGGACCCACCCGCATCGCGCATCAAGCGCCCACACTTATCGGCTGTTAATTTTTAAAGATCGATCCGCGAAATCCGCAGCGCCTACTTCAACCACCCGGCACCGCTTCGTTCTGCGTCGCTGCGTCTGCAGCAGAGAAACGAGATTATGAAGAACTTTCTCAGCGCCGTCAACAGGTTTTTATCACTTACTGAACCTGCCCACTTCGCTGGAAGCCTTGCCACTGCTGGCTTTCCCGCTTCCCCGTGCCCCGGTATCCGAAGCACGAAAGAGCGAAATTCTAGCGAGCCGTACCGGCACTTGCAAGCGTTATTTTGACAAGCGTATTAACGGTTCTTAAAAACCGGTTTGCGCTTCTCGACGAATGCCGCCATGCCTTCCTTCTGGTCTTCAGTAGCGAAGAGCGAATGGAACAGGCGGCGCTCGAAATGCACGCCTTCGGCCAGCGTCGTTTCATATGCGCGGTTGACGGACTCCTTCACCATCATCACGGCAGGCAACGGGAACTCGGCAATGGTCGCGGCTGCCGCGAGCGCTTCGTCAATCAGCGAAGCCGCCGGAATAACACGCGAAACCAACCCCGCCCGCTCGGCTTCGGCTGCATCCATGAATCGGGCGGTCAGGCAGAGGTCCATGGCCTTGGCTTTTGACACGGCGCGCGGCAACCGCTGCGTTCCGCCAGCACCCGGCATCACGCCCAGCTTGATTTCCGGCTGCCCGAATTTCGCGGTGTCGGCGGCAAAAATGATGTCGCACATCATCGCCAATTCGCAACCGCCGCCCAGCGCAAAGCCGGCTACAGCAGCAATGATCGGTTTGCGGATCGAGCGAACCGTCTCCCAGTTACGGGTGATGTAGTCGCCCTTGTAGACATCCATATAGGTGTAGGTCGCCATCATGCCGATGTCGGCCCCGGCAGCGAACGCCTTCTCACTGCCAGTCACCACGATCGCACCGATGGCGTCGTCCGCATCGAACTCGCGCAACGCAGCCCCCAACTCGTCCATCAGCGCATCGTTCAACGCGTTCAGTGCTTTAGGGCGATTCAGTGTGACCAATCCAACCCGTCCCCGCGTCTCAACCAGAATGTTCTCGTAAGCCATGCCGCCTCCTTCCTAATGGTTAATCACACGCGAAAACGCTTCGCGCGGCGCAATTAATGATGCTACCATTCACCAACCAACCGGTCGGTCAATTATTAGACAGGCTGTTCCCCAACGTATAGCCAAGCCCCTCTGCCATGACACATCCGCTATTCACCAAACACGAAGACACGCTGCAAAAGGCACTCACCGCGGTCGAAACGCGCGGCTACTGGAGTCCTTTCGTCGAGATGCCCAGTCCAAAAGTGTACGGGGAAACAGCCAACGCGGATGGTGAAGCCGCATTCAAGGCGCTTCTCAACACGACTTTCGATCTGGACCAACCGTCGACAGGTGAAACCGTCGGGGCGGAAATCTCGCCATTCGGATTCCCGCTTGGCGTTCGCTACCCAAAGGCCGACCCCGACTCGCTAATCGCAGCCGCCGCTGCCGCTCAGCGCGACTGGCGCGCCGCGGGTCCGCAGGCGTGGATCGGCGTGTGCCTCGAGATTCTTGCGCGAGTAAATCGGGCCAGTTTTGAAATTGGCTACAGCGTCATGCATACGACCGGTCAGGCATTCATGATGGCTTTCCAGGCTGGCGGCCCACACGCTCAGGACCGCGCGCTCGAAGCCGTTGTCTATGCGTGGGACCAGTTGCGCCGTATTCCCGCCGACGCTCACTGGGAAAAGCCCCAAGGCAAGAACCCGCCGCTCGCCATGCGCAAGCGCTACACCGTCGTGTCGCGCGGAACCGGCCTTGTACTCGGCTGCTGCACGTTCCCGACATGGAATGGCTATCCCGGTCTCTTCGCCGACCTCGCCACGGGCAACACGGTCATCGTCAAGCCGCACCCGGGCGCGATTCTTCCGCTCGCGCTGACAGTCCGAATTGCGCGCGACGTATTGCGCGAAGCCGGCTTCGATCCCAACGTCGTCACGCTGCTCGCCACCGAGCCGAACGACGGCGCACTCGTCCAGAATCTGGCGCTGCGTCCGGAAATCAAACTTATCGACTTCACGGGCAGTTCGCAGAACGGCACGTGGCTCGAGCGCAATGCGCACCAGGCGCAGGTCTACACTGAAAAAGCAGGCGTCAACCAGATCGTGATCGACTCGGTCGACGACATCAAGGCGGCCGCCCGCAACATCGCCTTCTCGCTCGCGCTGTACTCAGGCCAGATGTGCACCGCGCCGCAGAACATCTATATACCGCGCGACGGCATCCGCACGGCCGAGGGCATAGTTGGCTTCGACGAAGTCGCTCAAGCCATTGCTGCCGCCGTGCAGAAACTCGTCGCGGAACCCGCCCGTGCGGTCGAACTGCTGGGAGCTATCCAGAACGAAGGCGTCACTCAGCGCATTGACGAAGCCACGAAGCTCGGCCGCGTTCTCGTCGAAAGTCAGACGCTCGAACATCCCGCTTTTGCCGGTGCTCGAGTACGCACGCCGCTCGTTCTGCAACTCGACGCCGCCAACGACCACGCGCAGTTCACCAAGGAATGGTTCGGCCCGATCTCATTCGTGATCGCAACAGACTCAACCGCGCAGTCACTTGATCTCGCTGGCGCCATCGCAGCCGAACACGGCGCGTTGACGTTATCGGTGTACAGCACAAACGAAGCCGTGCTCGAAGACGCGCACGAAGCATCGATTCGCGGCGGTGTAGCGCTCTCGATCAATCTGACCGGCGGTGTGTTCGTCAATCAATCCGCGGCCTTCTCCGACTTCCACGGCACGGGCGCCAACCCGGCGGCAAACGCTGCGCTCGCCGATGCAGCCTTCGTCGCGAACCGCTTCCGCGTAGTGCAAAGCCGCGTTCATGTTGAACCGAAAGCGGCCCCAGCGGTAGCTGGCTGAATGTCATAAGACAAAGCTCGGCTTCGTCCTATGCCATCTGGCCGAATGGACCGGGTCGTGCACCCCAACTAACATGAGACATCGGATCGGGCTCTTGCGCTGATCCGCCTTAGCGGGAATTCCAATGAACGACGCCTTCATTTGCGACGCGATTCGCACCCCAATCGGCCGCTACGGTGGCGCCCTGAAGGACGTCCGTGCAGACGATCTCGGCGCCGTTCCGATCCGGGCGCTGATCGAGCGCAATCCTGGGGTGGACTGGAGAGCGCTCGACGATGTGATCTATGGCTGTGCCAATCAGGCTGGTGAAGACAACCGTAACGTAGCGCGTATGTCTGCGCTGCTGGCCGGTCTACCCACGGATGCGCCCGGCGCAACCATCAACCGCCTGTGCGGCTCAGGTATGGACGCGGTGGGCACTGCAGCGCGCGCGATCAAATCGGGCGAGGCGCGCCTCATGATTGCTGGCGGCGTCGAGAGCATGACACGGGCGCCATTCGTCATGGGTAAAGCGGCCAGTGCATTTTCGCGTCAGGCTGATATTTGCGACACGACCATCGGCTGGCGCTTTATCAATCCATTGATGAAGCGCCAGTACGGCGTCGACTCCATGCCGGAAACAGCGGAAAACGTTGCTGTCGAGTTCAGTATCAGCCGCGCCGATCAGGATGCGTTTGCGCTCGCGAGTCAGCAGAAGGCCGCACGGGCGCAGCGCGACGGTACGTTGGCCCACGAAATTGTCGGCGTTGAAATCGCACAGAAGAAAGGCGACCCGGTGCGGGTCCTGCTTGACGAGCATCCGCGAGAAACTTCACTGGAGAGCTTGGGCAAACTCAAGGGCGTAGTTCGTCCGGAGGGCAGCGTGACGGCGGGCAATGCGTCTGGAGTGAATGACGGGGCTTGCGCGTTGTTGCTAGCGAATCAACAGGCCGCTGATCAATATGGGCTGCGTCGCCGCGCACGTGTTGTCGGCATGGCTACAGCGGGCGTCGAGCCGCGCATCATGGGAATCGGCCCGGCGCCTGCTACGCAAAAACTGCTGAAGCAGCTCGGCATGACGCTCGAACAATTCGACGTGATCGAACTGAACGAAGCATTCGCGTCGCAAGGGTTGGCCGTGCTGCGCACGCTCGGTCTGCGCGATGACGATCCGCGCGTCAATCCGAACGGCGGCGCCATTGCGCTGGGGCATCCATTAGGCGCATCGGGCGCGCGTCTGATTACGACTGCGCTCTACCAGCTGGAACGGAGCAACGGCCGCTTCGCGCTTTGTACGATGTGCATCGGCGTGGGGCAAGGCATTGCGCTAGTCATCGAACGGGTCTGACGGCAACGCCGCCGCACCCTTCGGCCAGAAGAGACTTTGAGGAGACACCCAATGTCATATGAAGCGATCCGCCTGGACATCGACCCGTCGAGCCATGTGGCGACTATCACGCTGAATCGTCCGGACAAGCTCAACAGCTTTACACGCTCGATGCATCAGGAACTGAGCTCAGCGCTCGATCAGGTCGAAGCGTCCGGTGCCCGTGCGCTCGTGCTGACTGGCGCGGGTCGCGGCTTTTGCGCCGGCCAGGATCTCGCCGATCTCGATTTCACGCCGGGTGCAATGACCGACCTCGGCGGGCTAATCGACGAGTACTTCAATCCGCTGATTCGTCGACTGCAAGCTCTGGCTCTTCCGGTGATTGCGGCAGTCAATGGCACGGCCGCTGGTGCCGGCGCCAATCTCGCGCTCGCTTGCGACCTCGTGCTCGCAGCCCGCTCCGCCAGTTTCATTCAGGCGTTCGTGAAGATCGGTCTGGTGCCGGACTCGGGCGGTACCTGGTTTCTGCCGCAGCGTGTCGGCATGGCTCGCGCATTGGGACTCGCCATGACCGGCGACAAACTCAGCGCGGAAAAAGCCGAAAGCTGGGGCTTGATCTGGCAGACGGTGGACGACACGGAACTCGCCGCCACCGCAGCCCGGCTTGCGGCCCAACTCGCACAACAACCCACCCGCGCGATCGCCGCGATCAAGCAGGCAATGCGCGCCGGCGCGACGCAAACGCTTGATCAGCAACTCGATCTCGAACGAGACCTGCAACGCGAACTCGGTGCGTCTCACGACTACGCCGAAGGCGTGCAAGCGTTCGTGGAAAAGCGCGCACCACGTTTCGAAGGCCGCTGATATGTTCACTCAAGCCACCCAGGCCAACCAGATGACTCCAGACGAACTCGCCCGTGCAACCGCTGCTGCGATGTATGAGAACGATGCGTGCACCCGGGCGCTCGGCCTCGAAATTCTGGAAATTCGCCGCGGCTATGCGCGTTTGCGCATGGCTGTGCGTGACGACTTCCTGAATGGCCACCAGACTTGCCACGGCGGTTTGATTTTCACGCTAGCCGATTCGGCGTTCGCATTCGCCTGCAACACGTACAACATCAACACCGTCGCAGCAGGCTGCTCGATCGAATTTCTGAAGCCGGTAGCACGCGGTGAGATGCTGACTGCGGAAGCCATCGAGCAGACGCTAAGCGGTCGCACCGGCATTTACGACATTCGCGTCACGAACCGGGCTGGAGAAACCGTGGCAATGTTCCGTGGCAAATCGGCGCAAATCAAAGGCAACCTGATTCCCTCGGGTGAGTGACGGGCAACCGAACAGCAAGCGCAACACATGTGCGGCAATCCAGGGCGACGCTGCGACAAATCCCGCAAACAACGCCGTGGTGAAAGCACAGTGGCGGCTCACTCCACGTCACACCGGAAAATCGCACACGTCCCAGTTTTGCGCGCAAGCGCACCATACATTAGACACAAGCATTGAGCCAGCAAGGAGACATTCGATGACCACCGACCTTCCGCTCGACCCGATCGAGACCGCCAGCCGCGACGAACTTGTCGCGCTTCAACTTGAACGGCTCAAATGGTCGCTGAACCATGCCTACGAAAATTCGCCCGTCTACCGACGCAAGTTCGACGAAGCCGGCGTTCATCCGAGCGAGGTGAAGACGCTCGCCGACCTGGCGCGCTTTCCCTTCACCACCAAAAAGGATCTGCGCGACAGCTACCCGTTTGGGATGTTCGCCGTCCCGCAGGAACAGGTTTCGCGCATTCACGCTTCATCTGGTACGACGGGCAAGCCGACGGTGGTGGGCTACACCGCGCGCGATATCGACACGTGGGCGAACCTCGTCGCGCGTTCGATCCGCGCCGCTGGCGCAAAGCGTGGCGACAAGGTGCACGTGAGCTATGGCTACGGTCTTTTCACCGGCGGCCTCGGTGCACATTACGGCGCCGAGCGCGCGGGGCTGACCGTGATTCCGTTCGGCGGCGGCCAGACCGAAAAGCAGGTGCAGTTGATCCAGGATTTCAAGCCGGACATCATCATGGTGACGCCGAGCTACATGCTCTCCATTGCGGACGAGCTCGAACGACAAGGCATCGATCCGGTCAGCTGTTCGCTGCGCCTCGGCATCTTCGGCGCGGAACCGTGGACCAACGACATGCGCCAGGCGATCGAAAAGCGCATGGGTATCAATGCGGTCGACATCTATGGACTGTCCGAAGTGATGGGACCCGGCGTAGCGTCGGAATGTGTGGAAACGAAAGACGGCCCGACCATCTGGGAAGATCATTTCTATCCCGAGATCATCGACCCCGAAACCGGCGCGGTATTGCCGGACGGCGAACTCGGCGAGCTGGTGTTCACGTCGCTGACGAAGGAGGCGCTGCCCATTGTCCGGTACCGCACGCGCGACCTCACGCGTCTATTGCCTGGCAGCGCTCGCACCATGCGACGGATGGAAAAGATCACAGGCCGTTCGGACGACATGATGATCGTGCGCGGCGTGAACGTGTTTCCCACGCAGATCGAAGAATTGCTACTCAAGCAGCGCGCGCTCGCGCCTCACTATCAGATCGTGTTAACCAAGGAAGGCCCGCTCGACGTATTGACGCTGAACGTCGAACCTTGCCCGGAAGCCGCACCGGATGCGGGCGCGCTGACCACGGCAAAACAGGCGTTGGCCTACGACATCAAGGCGCTGATCGGCGTGAGCGCAGTGGTAAATGTGCTGGGCGTGAACGGGATAGAGCGTTCGGTGGGTAAGGCGCGACGTGTAGTGGACAAGCGCCGGTCGGGACTGTAACTACTCACTCATCGCAAAGCGATCGGCGCCACAGATGGATTGACATCCATCTGTGGCGCCGTTTTCATCGGCGATCCGCGCAGAGGCTCATTAGAAGCGAGCGTTCCTGCGAACCTGGCTTTTTAGGTCTGCAAATCCGTAAATCTGTAGACCTGTAAATCGCACAGCGGCAACTTCAATTTCAAAAGCCGCCGTGCCACCGAATCATTACGAATTCGGCAGCAACAACCACATCCTGCCGCCCTGCTTCATCTTGCCGGCCAGATCGCCTGCATCGTCGCCGAGTCCCCAGAAGTAATCGGCGCGCACGCCGCCCTTGATCGCCGAACCGGTGTCTTGCGCGAACACGAGGCGATTCATCGGCGAGTTCGTCAGCGGACGCGTGGTCTGCAAAAACACCGGCGTGCCAAGCGGAATCGAAGTCGGGTCGACGGCAATCGAACGCTCGGGCGTCAACGGCACCCCGAGTGCGCCAATCGGACCATCCGCGCCGCCGCTCGGCACATTTTCGCCGGACGGCATCTCGCGGAAAAACACAAAGCGCGGATTGGTATCGAGCAGAGCATCGACCCGTGTCGGGTTCGCGCGTGCCCATGCCTTGATGCCTTGCATGGTCGCCTGCGACGGTGTCAGTTCGCCGCGATCCAGCAGCCAGCGCCCAATCGACTTGTACGGCTGATTGTTGGTGCCGCCAAAACCGAGGCGCACGACGCTGCCGTCCTCCATCACGATCCGCCCGGACCCTTGCACCTGCAGAAAAAACGCTTCAATCGGATCGTCGACCCAGACCAGTTCGTTGCCGTTGAGCACACCCTCCCGCTCCAACTGGGCACGCGCCGGCATGGCCGCCCCTGTGCGGTAACCGGACGGCCAGCGATACAACGCAGTCTGATATACGCCATGCCGTGTACGCGAGCCGCGTAGCAAAGGCTCGTAGTAGCCTGTCACGAGACCGTCCAGCGTGCCGTCGTTATTGGCTAGCTGGAAAGGGGTGAAATAGGCTTCGAAGAAAGCCCGTGCACTGGTCACGTCGAGATCGTCGATTTGCGCGGCCGCAGCGCACGCCCGAGACCAGTTCGGCTGACGCGCGAGCCTCACGCAGTTTTGCCGCAACGCAGCCGTCGCGCCGATCAGCGAGTCGTCCTGCCAACCCGGCACCTGCTGCCACGCGACTGCCGTGAGTCGCGTGGCAGCAATCTGCCCGGGTATGATCGCAGCACCCGCGGGCGGCGAAACTGTCGACCGGACCGCGCCGCCACCACCGCAGGACGCCAGCATGACCGCAAACGAAAGCGCTCCGAGCCATGCTCCGGCCGTGCGGACAAAACGCATACAATGTTCGTTCTTGATGGAAACCGCCATGTCTGATCTGTTCGACGAATACCCGATGCTCATCTTCGCGCTGGAGTCGCTCATCGCGCTCTTCCTGCTCGTCTTCATCGTCGTATGGACGTCGTCCGGCAAGAAGAAAACGGCGCGCGCCAAAGCGAATGAACAGCACAAGCAGCAAAAACCACAGTGACGCGAGGCGCTCGACTACGCGCTAACCACTACTCAACAGTTCGTTCAACAGCTTTAAAGACCGTGGGCCTGCGCCCCGGTTCAATGCAACGTTCGCGGCATGCGCAGGATGAACTCCGGCACCGGTGCATCAAAGCGTTCACCGTCTTCGGCAACGCAAAAATAAGCACCACGCATCGTGCCGACCGGCGTCGCAATTACGGCCCAACTCGTGTACTCGAAATGCTCGCCTGGTTTAAGCAATGGCTGATGCCCGACCACGCCCAGACCTTTCACTTCCTGAACATTGTCGTCGCTGTCGGTAATCACCCAATGACGCGCGATTAACTGTGCGGGCACCTGACCGGTGTTACGAATGGTCAGCGTGTATGCAAACGCATACTGGCGGCGCTCCGGGTCCGACTCTTCGGGCAGAAACTGCACCTGCGCCGACACGCTGAATTCGTACTGGCTCATCCTGATTCCGGTCTGATCAAACTGCTGTGAAAAATCGCGGGAAAGCCCGAACGCCAATGGTTTGCGGCCTACCGGCGATGCGGCGCTTATGGACTGGCATTCTGCTTGATGCGACGGATGCCCGCAACCGGGCAAATCCTTCGGTCAAAAACGATTAGGGCGATTTCGTGCTTCCGTCGCACGAACTTGAGGCTGGCTTATAACCTTCGGTCAGGCGGTCCTGCGACGCACAAAACGGTAAAATGACGCTTTCCCGCTTGCATCCGCCCCCGCCATGACGCAATTTCGCATTTCTCCCAGCATTCTGTCCGCCGATTTCTCCCGTTTGGGCGAAGAAGTCCGCAACGTCGTCGCCGCCGGCGCCGACTGGATTCACTTCGACGTGATGGACAATCATTACGTGCCGAACCTGACCATCGGCCCGCTCGTCTGCGAAGCGATCCGCCCGCACGTCGACGTGCCGATCGACGTGCATCTGATGGTGCGCCCCGTCGACCGCATCGTGCCCGACTTCGCCAAGGCCGGCGCCAACATCATCAGCTTTCACCCGGAAGGCTCGGACCATATCGACCGCACGCTGTCGTTGATCCGCGATCACGGCTGCAAGGCCGGGCTGGTGTTCAATCCGGCCACCTCGCTGAGCCACCTGGATTACGTGATGGACAAGGTCGACCTCGTGCTGATCATGTCGGTGAACCCGGGGTTCGGCGGCCAGTCGTTCATTCCCGAGGCGCTCGTCAAGTTGCGTGAAGCCCGCAAGCGGATCGACGCCTATAAGGAGCGCACGGGCCGCGAGATTCATCTGGAAGTAGACGGTGGCGTGAAAGTCGACAACATCGCGGAAATCGCGGCGGCTGGCGCGGACACGTTCGTGGCCGGTTCGGCGATCTTCGGCCAGCCCGATCACAAGGTCGTGATCGACAAGATGCGCGCGGCGCTCGCCAACATCCAGCACTGAAGCCACCACGTAATATGACCGCTCCGTTTCCTACCCCGACGTTCACCGGCCCACGCCTGCAAGCTGCGATCATCGACCTCGACGGCACGATGGTCGATACCGCCGACGACTTCACCGCCGGCCTGAACGGCATGCTTGCGCAACTCGACGCAACGGAAACGTCGCGAGAAGAAGTGGTGGGTTATGTGGGCAAGGGCTCGGAGCACCTGATCCGCAGCGTGCTCGCGCCGCGCTTCGAGACGGAGCACGCGCAAGACCGCTTCGACGAGGCACTCGCGATCTATCAGGCGGAATACGCGAAAATCAACGGTCTGCACACGCGGCTTTATCCCGATGTCGAAGCGGGTCTGCACGCCATGCGCGAAGCCGGGCTCAAGCTCGCCTGCGTGACCAACAAGCCGCACCGGTTCGCGGTCGAACTGCTGGAACAGTACGGTCTTGCCCAATATTTCAGCGTCGTGCTCGGCGGCGACAGTCTGCCGAAAAAGAAGCCCGACCCGCTGCCCATGCTCACCGCGGCGGCGCAACTAGGCGTCGAACCGCAAGCCACCGTAGCCATCGGCGATTCGGAAAACGACGCACTGGCGGGCCGTGCAGCAGGCATGGCGACGCTCACCGTGCCGTACGGCTACAACCACGGCCAAGCTATACAAACAATAAAATCCGATGGTATAGTTGCCTCGCTGCTCGACGCCGCCAAGGCGATCGCAGCGCACCATTCCACGACTTGAAAAGTCCTTCAATCTCATGTTTCTGAATAAAAAACGGAGTCTGATTAGCATCGACCGGGGAGCCTGGCCCTGGCGTCGCTGGTCGCGCTAACCTCGCCTGAGGTACGCTGAAGCTCGTCTTCGGCAACCGTTTTTTACTTCGCTGCGCTCACGCGTTTTTCCATCGTCTTGTTTCGCTGCATCGGTTGATTCGGCTTGCGTGTACCTGCAAAAGTACATCTGTATGCTGAAATCCCGTTGTACGCGTCGATGGGAACTCGCGCCGGTCGGTATCATCATCGTGTTGCATAGTCCACGAACGCCCTGACCGGTTGCGCTACGCCCCGCTTTGTCCGACGCACGCTGCCGCCGGATCACCGTACAGGATCGGAACATGACCGAACTCGAATTCCAGTCCCTCGCCAACGAGGGTTTCAACCGCATTCCGCTGATCGCCGAAGCGCTCGCCGACCTCGAAACGCCGCTCTCGCTGTATCTGAAGCTGGCGCAAACCGAGCGTAACGGCGCGAACTCGTTCCTGCTGGAATCGGTGGTGGGTGGCGAACGCTTCGGCCGCTACTCGTTCATCGGCCTGCCGGCGCGCACGCTGCTGCGTACGCGTAACGGCGTGTCGGAAGTGGTGCGCGACGGCAAGGTCGTCGAAACGCACGAAGGCGATCCGCTCGAGTTCATCCAACAATTCCAGGGGCGCTTCAAAGTGGCGCAACGCCCCGGTCTGCCGCGTTTCGCGGGCGGTCTCGCCGGCTATTTCGGCTACGACGCGGTGCGGTACATCGAGAAAAAGCTCGCCAACAGCGCGCCGAAAGACGATCTGAACCTGCCGGACATCCAGTTGCTGCTCACCGAAGAAGTCGCGGTGATCGACAACCTCGCGGGCAAGCTCTATCTGGTGGTCTACGCCGATCCGACGCAGCCCGAGGCGTACGCGAAGGGCAAACAGCGTCTGCGTGAATTGCGTCAGCGCTTGCGCACGACCGTGCAGCCGCCCGTCACGTCGGCGAGCGTACGCACTGAGACGTTCCGCGAATTCGCGAAAGACGACTATCTGACCGCCGTGCGCAAGGCGAAGGAATACATTGCCGCCGGCGAACTGATGCAGGTGCAGGTCGGGCAACGTCTGACCAAGCCGTACCGCGATAACCCGCTGTCGCTGTATCGCGCGCTGCGTTCGCTGAATCCGTCGCCGTATATGTATTTCTACAACTTCGGCGACTTCCACGTGGTCGGGGCATCGCCGGAAATTCTGGTGCGCCAGGAAAAGCGCGGCGAGGATCGCATCGTCACGATCCGTCCGCTGGCCGGTACGCGTCCGCGCGGCAATACGCCTGAACGCGACGCAGAACTCGCGACCGAACTGCTGAACGACCCGAAGGAAATCGCCGAACACGTGATGCTGATCGACCTCGCGCGCAACGACGTGGGCCGTATTGCGCAGATCGGCTCAGTGGTCGTGACCGACAAGATGGTGATCGAAAAGTACTCGCACGTGCAGCACATCGTGAGTTCGGTCGAAGGCAAGCTGAAGCCCGGCACCACCAATTTCGACGTGCTGCGCGCCACCTTCCCGGCCGGCACGCTGTCCGGCGCGCCGAAAGTTCGCGCGATGGAACTGATCGACGAACTGGAACCCATCAAGCGCGGCCTGTATGGCGGGGCGGTCGGCTACCTGTCGTTCACCGGCGAAATGGATCTCGCGATCACGATCCGCACTGGCGTGATCGCGAACGGTAATCTGTACGTGCAGGCGGCTGCGGGCATAGTCGCGGATTCGGTGCCCGAATCCGAATGGCAAGAGACCGAGAACAAGGCGCGCGCCGTGCTGCGCGCCGCCGAACAGGTTCAAGACGGCCTCGATAGCGACTTCTGACCGGAGATACACCATGCTGCTAATGATCGACAACTACGACTCGTTCACCTACAACCTGGTGCAATACTTCGGCGAACTCGGCGAAGACGTGCGCACCTACCGGAACGACGAAATCACGCTGGACGAAATCGCCAAGCTCAACCCCGAGCGCATCTGCCTGTCGCCTGGCCCCAGCAACCCGCAACACGCGGGCATTACGCTCGACGTGCTGCGCGAATTCGCCGGCAAGACGCCGATTCTCGGCGTCTGCCTCGGCCATCAGGCCATCGGCGAAGCGTTCGGCGGACGTGTGGTACGTGCGCAAACCATCATGCACGGCAAGGTCAGCACGATCGAAACGGACTGCAAAGGCGTGTTCGCCGATCTGCCGAAGCACTTCGTCGTGACCCGCTATCATTCGCTCGCGATCGAGCGTGAATCGTTGCCGGACTGCCTCGAAGTATCGGCATGGACCGAAGATGGCGAGATCATGGGCGTGCGTCACAAGGAACTGGCGGTTGAAGGCGTGCAGTTCCACCCGGAATCGATCCTGTCCGAACACGGCCACGCGTTGCTCGAAAACTTCGTCAAACAGTCGAAGCTCGCGAGCAGCTACGCATCAATCCGCCACGCCTGATGAAGAGAGACGAAGTCATGTCCATTACGCCCCAGGAAGCGCTGCAACGGACCATCGAGCACCGCGAGATTTTTCACGACGAAATGCTGCATCTGATGCGGCTCATCATGCGCGGCGAGCTGTCGCCGGTGATGTCGGCGGCGATCATCACCGGCTTGCGCGTGAAGAAAGAGACCATCGGCGAGATCACCGCAGCCGCCACGGTCATGCGCGAATTTGCGCGCCACGTCGAGGTGCAGGACAACTCGAATTTCGTCGACATCGTCGGCACCGGTGGTGACGGCGCGCACACTTTCAACATTTCCACGGCCACGATGTTCGTCACTGCCGCAGCCGGTGCGAAGGTCGCGAAGCACGGCGGCCGCAGCGTGTCGAGCAAGTCGGGTAGCGCCGACGTGCTCGAAGAACTCGGCGTGAATATCGATCTGCAACCGGACCAGGTCGCGGCGTCGATTGCGGAAACCGGCATGGGCTTCATGTTCGCGCCGAACCATCACCCCGCGATGAAAAACATCGCGCCGGTGCGCCGTGAACTCGGCGTGCGCACCATCTTCAACATTCTCGGCCCGCTGACCAATCCGGCCGGCGCACCGAACCAGTTGATGGGCGTGTTCCATGGCGACCTCGTCGGCATTCAGGTTCGCGTGATGCAGCGCCTCGGCGCGAAGCACGTGCTGGTGGTGTACGGCATGGACGGCATGGACGAGGTGTCGCTCGGCGCGGCCACGCAGGTCGGCGAATTGCGCGACGGCCAGATTTTCGAGTACGAGATTCATCCCGAAGATTTCGGCATGCAGATGGTGTCGAACCGTTCGCTGAAAGTGGCCGACGCGAGCGAATCGAAAGCGATGCTGCTCGACGCGCTCGACAACAAGCCGGGCGTCGCACGCGAAATCGTCACGCTGAACGCGGGCACGGCGCTGTATTCGGCGAACGTGGCATCGTCGATCGCGGACGGCATCCAGCTGGCACGCGAAGCGATCGCGAGCGGCAAGGCTCGCGCGAAAGTCGACGAGCTGGTCCGCTTCACCCAGCAATTCAAGAAGTGATCAACCCGTCATCAACGTAGCGAGACATTCATGAGCGACATCCTCGACCGCATCATCGCGGTCAAACGCGAAGAAGTTCGCGCGGCCGAACAAAGCGCGCCGCTTGAAGAACTGCACCTCGAAGCGTCGTCGCGCGATATCCGCGATTTCGTCGGCGCATTGCGCGCGAAGCATGCGGCCGGTCTGGCCGCGGTGATTTCCGAAGTCAAGAAGGCAAGCCCGTCGAAAGGCGTGCTGCGCGAGAATTTCGTACCCGCCGAGATCGCACAGTCGTATGAAAAGCACGGCGCAGCCTGTCTGTCCGTGCTGACCGATGTGCAATTCTTCCAGGGCAGCGTGGCGTACCTTCAGGAAGCGCGCGCGGCCTGCAATCTGCCGGTGCTGCGCAAGGACTTTATCGTCGATCCTTATCAGATCGTCGAAGCCCGCGCGATGGGCGCGGACGCGATTCTGCTGATCGCCGCCGCACTCGAAACTTCGCAGATGCAGGACCTCGAAGCGCTCGCGCATTCGCTGGGTCTCGCAGCGCTGGTCGAAGTACACGACAGCCGCGAACTGCAGGAAGCGCTCACCTTGAAGACGCCGCTGATCGGCATCAACAACCGCAATCTGCGCACGTTCGAAACGTCGATCGAGACGACCATCGGCATGCTTGAATCGATCCCGGAAGACCGGATCGTCGTCACGGAATCGGGCATTCTGGCGCGTGCGGATGTCGAGCGTCTGCGCGCGAGGAACGTGCACACGTTCCTCGTCGGCGAGGCATTCATGCGTGCGGAAGAACCGGGCGTGGAACTTGCGCGGATGTTTTTCTAAGACCCGGCCTTAACCACACGCAACGCACGCAACACACGCAACGCACGCAACACACGCAACACACGCAACAACGCGCAAACGCAGCGGAGCAGTTCATGGGCATGGAACGCGAAATCAAACTGGCACTGCCGGTCGAGCAGGTGCAGGCAGCAGCGCAGTGGTTTGTCGCGCGGACGAAAGTCGATGGACAGCCGGTCAAGCTGGTGAACATTTACTTCGATACGCCACGGCTCACGTTGGCAAGCTCGAAAAGCGCGCTGCGTCTGCGTCAAACGCCGGACGGCTGGTTGCAAACTTTCAAAACCGTAGGTCAGGCGAAAGATGGTTTGCATAGCCGCCACGAGTGGGAGATGCCGGTGGCGGGCGAGAAGCTGGAGATCGACGCGCTGCTGCGTGAATGCGACGAGCCGACTGCAGCGGACGCCTTGCGTCAGGCGGCGTCCGCGTTGATCGAACTGTTCCGGACGAATTTCACACGGACGCTTTGGCATGTCGAATTCGACGGTTCGGAAGTCGAGGCCGCGATCGATCAGGGCGATGTGCTTGCCGAAGTGAATGGCGAGAACCGCCGCGCGCCGATCTCGGAAGTCGAGCTTGAACTGAAGTCTGGTGACGAAGCCGCGCTTCACTCGCTCGCTGCCGAACTCGGCAAGCAGGTCAAAGGCCTCGCGCCGGATAACGTCAGCAAGGCGCAACGCGGGTATCAGTTGCGAGCGCGTTGAATGCGGCGGTGCGCGCACAACGCGCCGTGTTGCCAGTCTGCTTTCTGCGCGTGAAGCTCTTGCTTGAATTACCCGCTTGCGCAACGCTTTACGGCACCGATCCCCTACCTCACGCGCTCGCGGCTTGAGCCCGACCGCGTTTGCTGCGACACTCCCCCGTCATGACCTCTGCATCCCGAACACGCTCCAATTCGTCGCAAGCCTCGTTGTTCGACGACGCTACCGCCACGCCAGCCACGCCTGCCACTCACGCAGCCGCGCAATCGCAGACGCCCGCAACCACTGACTCGCCCCCGCCCACACTCGAAGCCCAGTTCGCCGCGCTGCCCCCCGCATGGCGCACGCATCTGAAGCCGTTCATCGACAGCGACGCCTACGCGCCGCTGTGTCGTTTCGTCGACGGTGAGCGCGCGGCAGGCAAGACCGTTTATCCCGCCGACGTGTTCCGCGCATTGCGCCTGACCAGTCCCGACGAAGTGAAAGTGGTGATCCTTGGCCAGGACCCGTATCACGGCGAAGACCGTGGCACGCCGCAAGCGCATGGACTCGCGTTTTCCGTCGCACCGAACGTGCGCACGCCGCCGTCGCTGCGCAACATCTTCAAGGAAATCGCCGCCAGTCTCGGCCACGAAACGCCGCGTCATGGCTGCCTCGACACGTGGGCCAAACAAGGCGTGCTGTTGCTGAACACGGTACTCACCGTCGAGCGCGACAGCGCGGCGAGTCATGCGAAACGCGGCTGGGAAAAATGCACGGACACGCTGATCCACGAACTGGCGATGCGTCACGACGGTCTCGTGTTTATGCTGTGGGGCGCACATGCGCAGGCCAAGCGCGCGTTGCTCGGCGGCAAGTCGCATTACGTGCTCGAAGCGCCGCACCCTTCGCCGCTGTCGGCGCATCGGGGCTTTCTCGGCTGCGGGCATTTTGTGAAGGCGAACGACTATCTCGCGCAGCATGGCCGCGAACCAATTGACTGGCGTCTGCCGGACGAAGCGCAAATGCTTGCGTAATCCTCGCGGCATCGGGCATCGGTCATCAAGCACTAGGGCATCAAGCGCATCGCACACAAAAAAAACGCCACGAATTCACATTCGTGGCGTTTTTTCATTCCACCGCAATCCGCCGCATCGAAGCGGCGAGATTCAAAACTTACGCAGCGGCAATGGCTTCGCGCGCAGCAGCCAACGCAGCGCCAGCAGCGTCCGGGCCCATGTTCAGGCCTTCAGCGTAGATGAAGTTCACGTCGGTCATGCCGAGGAAACCCAGGAAGCTTTGCAGATACGGCGTCTGGCTGTCGTTCGGCGTGCCCAGATATTTGCCGCCGCGTGCCGACACGATATGGACCTTCTTGCCCTTCACAAGGCCTTCCGGGCCGTTCGCCGTGTACTGGAACGTGATGCCAGCGCGTGCGATGAAGTCGAAATACGTCTTCAGTTGCGACGAGATGCCGAAGTTGTACATCGGTGCGCCGATCACGACGATGTCGGCGGCTTGCAATTCGGCGATCAGCGCTTCGCTGCGTGCAGCGATCGCGGCTTGTTCAGCCGTGCGTTGGTCAGCCGGCGTGAAGAACGCGCCGAGGACGGCGTCGTCCAGATGCGGCAGCGGTTCGGCTTGCAGATTGCGGACGACGACTTGCGCGCCCGGATTCGACTGTTGCAGCTTTTCGGTCAGCTCGTTGACGAGCAGCGTCGAGTTCGCGCCTTGCGAGCGGGCTGCCGAGTTGATTTGCAGGATCGTGGTCATGGTTGACTCCAGTAGGGGCGCGCAGTGTTGCGCGAGTGGAGCCATTGTGTTTTTTTACCGATCCGGGAAAAAGCCATCCGGCGGCGACGGATTGTTGCACTGGTAGGACAATCCGCCGCCCGGGTCCGCCATTAATAGCGGGCGGAGTGACGATCAGCTTGCCAGCCACGCCTCGCGAGCCTTGCGCGCGGCAGCCCGTTTATCGGTGACCGCGAGCTTGTAGCGCTGCACCTCCGGCCCGTCCAGCTTGACTTGCGTCGTGCGCAGCTCGTCGCGGCGGAACGCGTGGACTTCGACTTTCGCGCCCGGTTGATAGCGCGACAACAGGCCATCAAGATTCGAGCCGGTGACGCGCAGGCCGTCGAGCGCGATCAGCACGTCGCCAGCTGAAAGCCCGGCTTTCTGCGCGGCGCTGCCTTCGTGCACAGCCGCCAGCGTGCAATCCGCGCCGCCACGCAGACGCGCGCCGAGCGACGGCTTGCCGTTCTTGTCCATTTCGGGCGTGAGCGACACGCCGAACGGCGCGAGCAACGCATCCAGTGGCAGGTCACGCGTACCGTGCACGCCTTCGGCAAACAGTTCGTCGAGCTCAGCACCGGTTGCTTCAGCGAACAGCGCTTCGATCTCGCTTTCTTCGACTCCCACCGGCTTGCCGCGATAAAAATCACGACCGAAGCGCTGCCACAGCAGACGCATCACATCGTCGAGCGATTTGCGGTTGTTGGTTTGCGCGCGAATCGTCAGATCGAACGCGAGCGCGACGAGCGAGCCCTTGGTGTAATAGCTGACGATCGCGTTCGGCGCGTTCTCGTCCTGTCGATAATATTTGACCCACGCGTCGAACGAGCTTTCGGCGACGGTCTGTTTCAGACGCCCGCTGCCGCGCTGCACGCCGCCCACCACCTTGCCGAGCAGGCCGAAATAGTCGTCCGTCGAGATCAGGCCGCTGCGTACGAGGATCAGGTCGTCGTAGTAAGACGTGAAGCCTTCGAACAGCCACAACAGCGACGTATAGTTTTCGACGCTCAGGTCATACGGCGCGAACCCGGCCGGCTTGATGCGCTTGACGTTCCACGTGTGGAAGTATTCGTGACTGCAAAGGCCAAGATAGGTCCGGTAGCCCTCGCTGGCGGCGTCGCGGCCTTGCACCGGCAAGTCGCCGCGGTTGCAGATCAGGGCGGTGGACGCACGATGTTCAAGGCCGCCGTAACCGTCGGTGACGGCCTGGGTCATGAATACGTAGCGATCGACCGGCGCCTTCCTGGTCTTGGGTTCGAACAACGCAATCTGCGCTTCGCAGATCCGCTTCAGGTCGGCGGAAAGACGCGCCATGTCCAGCCCCACCACGCGTCCCGCGATCACGATGTCGTGCGGCACGCCATGCGCGCTGAACGTCGCCAGCGCGAATTCGCCCAGTGTGACCGGATGATCGATCAGCTCGTCATAGTTCTGCGCGTGATATTCGCCAAAGCCGTAGCGCTTCGTGCCGCGCGCTTCAGGCAACGCGGTGGCAACACGCCAGCCGCGGTACGCCGCGCCTTCCGGCTTTTGAATGTCCACCACGCACTGCGCCTCTTCATGACCGAGCGGCGACAGAAACACGCTCGTGCCATTGAAAAAGCCCGTCGTATCGTCGAGATGCGCGGCGCGCACCGACATATCCCACGCGTACACCTCGTAGCGCAACGTCAGCGCGCCTTTGACTGGCGCGGCCTGCCAGCTGTGCTTATCGGTCTTTTCCACACGCACCTTGCGGCCGGCGTCGTTGGTGGCGCGCAGCGTGACGATGTTGCGGGCGAACTCCCGCACCATGTAGCTGCCTGGAATCCACACCGGCAGCATGAACCGCTGACCGGCCGGATCGGGATCGGCGACGGTAACGGTGACTTCGAACAGATGGGCGGCGGGTTGCTTCGGAACGATGGTGTAGCGGATCGGCTTCATCGGCGGCGGAATAGGATGGTGAGAGATTCGATTGAGGCGGGGAGATTCGGAGGCTTGATGCGAAAGGAGGCGCCGTACGCGCCTCCTTGTCCTTCACGTGTACGGCGGCTTCAACGCACCGCGGACATTTCCTTGTCCAGACGGTCTGCCGGCACGGCGCCCGGCAGGCGGCGGCCGTCGGCGAGGAACACCGTGGGCGTGCCGTCGACATTCATTGCATGGCCCAGCGCGAGGTTTTTGTCGATCGCGGCGGTGTCGCACGTGCCGGCGGCGGTCGGCGCCTGGTGGTCCTGCATCCACGATTCCCAGGCCTTCGCGCGATCCGTCGAGCACCAGATCGACTTCGACTTGGCGGCCGAATCCGGCGACAGAACCGGGTAAAGGAACGTATAGACCGTCACGTTATCGAGCGACTTCAGTGAGGTCTCGAGTTGTTTGCAGTACGGGCAGTTCGGATCGGAGAACACGGCGATCTTGCGCGCGCCGTTGCCCCTCACAACTTTTACCGCGTTCGCAAACGGCAGGCTCGCGAAGTCGATACGATTGGTTTCCGCCAGACGCGCTTCGGTCAGGTTCTTGCGGGTCTTCGCATCGACCATGTCGCCAAGCAGCAGGTAGTCACCGTTCGCGTCGCTATAGACGATCTGGGTGCCGAGGTTCACTTCGTACAAACCGGCAACCGGCGACTTCGTGATGCTCTTGATCGTGACGTCGGACAAACGGGTTTGCAACGTGGCTTTGAGCTTGTCGGTGGCCTGATCGGCCTGCGCCGAGCAGCCAAGCGTGGCGGCAGCGATCGCGAGTGCGGCGGCTACCATGCGGAAGGTCTTTTTCATGCTGAATTCCTGGGGTCAATCGCGTGAATTACGCGTTTTACGACGTTTCCGGTCAGACCGGAAAGGTGTCTATCCGTTCATGATACCTGTGTCGCCAGCACTGGCTGGCGGACCTCTGGTTTATCCCAACGCGGCCGACACGAGCCAACGCTTGATGAACGGTTGCGCGCCGACGAACGCCATGCCCGTATTGCGCAGAACCTTCGCAAACGGTCCGGGGACGGAGAAGAGTTTTTGCAGGCCATCGGTGGCGACCATCAGCGCGCGGATGTCTTCGCGGCGAGCCCGCTCGTAGCGGCGCAGCAGCACCATGTCGCCGAGATCGCGGAACGATTCCTTGGCCGCGACCGTCTCGGCGAGCGTGGCGACGTCGCGCAAACCGAGGTTCATGCCTTGCCCCGCCAACGGATGAATCAGATGGGCAGCATCGCCGACCAGCGCGACGCGCGGCGCGACCAGCCGGTCGACCGTTTGCAGCGCGAGCGGAAAGCCTTGCGCAGGCGTCACGCATTCGAGCGCGCCGAACTGCTCGCCGGTCACGCGCTCCACTTCGGCGGCAAGCTGCGCCGGATCGAGCGCGAGCAGTTGCTCGGCGTGCCCGGTACGGGCCGACCAGACCAGCGACAGATGACCGTCCGGCATAGGCAGCAGCGCGATGATCTCGCCGTCTTTGAACCACTGGTACGCGGTTTCGCCGTGCGGTTTGCTCGCCTTGAAATTGGCAACCACCCCGGTTTGCTTATAGTCGCGCCGATCCATTTTCGACCCGATTTGCGCACGTACCCACGAATGCGCGCCGTCCGCGCCAACCAGCAGATCGGCTTCGATCACGTTGCCGTTCGCGAGACCGACGCTCGCGCTGTCTGGTGTGAAATCGAGCGCCTGAGCGCGGGTGTCGATCCAGGTGAGATTCGGCTGAAAACGCAGCGCGGCATCCAGCGCGCGCTCGATCACCGACGACTCGACGATCCACGCCAGTTGCGGCACCGAAGCCTGAAACGCGGAAAAATGCAGTTCGGCGTGAGCGTCGCCATAGACCCGCATGTCGTAGACGGGGCCGAGCCGCGGCAGATCGAGCGCCTGCCAGACCCGCAAACGCTCGAGCAACGCCTGCGAACTCGACGATAGCGCGTAGACCCGCGAGTCGAAGGACGCACCGGCGGGCAGCTGTGCGCAAGGTTGCGCAAGCAATGCCACGCGCAGTCCGCCTTGCGTGAGCGCCAGCGCCGCGGTCTTGCCGACGAGCCCGCCACCGATCACGGCGGCATCAAAGGTCTGGTGATGTGCGTTCATCCGCGCATTATAGCTGCGGGGTGTGCGGGGGACGGATCGACCCACGCTACATTTGCGCGTTCGCAAATGGCGACGGTGCGTTCAGCGAAGGTCGTTAAATCGAGGTTCCGTCACGCGCCTCGAGGGGCTAATCAATGGGAACCTGCCGCCATCGCCGCATTGGATTCACGCAAACGCGTGAAATCGGGGTCGGTTTGCAGGGTACGCCACGCGCTCGCTTCGAGTTCGGCTTTGCGCTCACGCTGATCGCCGCGCACCGCGCAGTCAGGGAAGTAGCGGTCGTACACGCGCCACAGCGAGTCGAGGTCGTTCCGATCGGCGGATTGCGCAATGGCCGCCCGATCGTCCTGGGTCAGCCGCCCCGTCAGACAGTCGACCGTTTGCCGGTCGGAGTTTGCTTGAGCCTCGTCGAAGCCCGTTGATAGCCACGTTGCAATTGCGCTGCCTACCACTACGACGGCCAGGCCGGTTCCCACCCATCCAATGATTCGCACACTGTTTCCCCAGAAAGAGCTCTAGCGGCCCCGATTTATCGATTCTACAGTGGCCGGACCAAATGTTCAGAAGGATGCAATAACGATTCGAGCGGCGTACACAAGAGGTGTGTTGGAGTTGTCTTCACGAGCTGATTGGTGCGAGCTCGGCTGCGATGCACGCAAGTTCAGGTCTGCGGACCAGTTCGCCGATCCGAACGGGTTACAATTGCGCTTTCCGTGAAAACTCGCACTCAATCGTTGAGCCAACGCCCCGATTCGGTGACTTGTCCCGCTCCGCTGCGTTTGCCGCCGCCACGCCACCCGCGAAGGCTTTTCGAATCCCGCACACAGCGTCGAGCACATCACGCAACTTACTGATTCATCGAAGGATTTCCATGAGCCTCAAATGCGGCATCGTCGGCCTGCCTAACGTCGGCAAGTCCACCCTGTTCAATGCGCTGACCAAGGCGGGCATCGCTGCGGAAAACTACCCGTTCTGCACGATCGAGCCGAACGTCGGCATCGTCGAAGTGCCGGACGCGCGTCTGAAGGCGCTCGCCGAAATCGTCAAGCCGGAGCGCATCCTGCCGGCCGTAGTGGAATTCGTCGACATCGCCGGCCTGGTGGCGGGCGCGAGCAAGGGCGAAGGCCTCGGCAACCAGTTCCTCGCGAACATCCGCGAAACCGATGCGATCACGCACGTGGTTCGCTGCTTCGAAGACGACAACGTGATTCACGTCGCGAACAAGGTCGATCCGCTGTCGGACATCGAAGTGATCAACACCGAACTCGCGCTGGCCGACCTCGCCACCGTCGAAAAGGCGTTGACGCGCTACTCGAAGGCCGCCAAATCGGGCAACGACAAGGAAGCCGCGAAGAACGCAGCCGTGCTGGAAAAGGTCCGGGCGCAACTCGACCAGGCCAAGCCGGTGCGCGCGCTGGATCTGTCGGATGAAGAAAAGGCGACGCTGAAGCCGTTCTGCCTGATCACCGCCAAGCCGACCATGTACGTCGCGAACGTGAAGGACGACGGTTTCGAAAACAACCCGCACCTCGACGCAGTGACGAAATTCGCGTCCGCAGAAGGCGCGCCGGTGGTGGCCGTGTGCGCAGCGATCGAAGCCGAAATCGCCGACCTCGACGAAGCCGACATGGAAGTGTTCCTCGCCGACATGGGCATGGAAGAGCCGGGCCTGAACCGCGTGATCCGCGCGGGCTTCAAGCTGCTGGGCCTGCAAACCTACTTCACGGCTGGCGTGAAGGAAGTGCGCGCGTGGACGATTCATATCGGCGACACGGCACCGCAAGCCGCGGGCGCGATTCACACCGACTTCGAACGCGGCTTCATTCGCGCGCAGACCATCGCGTTCAACGACTTCATTACCTACAAGGGTGAGCAAGGCGCGAAGGAAGCCGGCAAGATGCGCGCGGAAGGCAAGGAATACGTCGTGCATGATGGCGACGTGATGAACTTCCTGTTCAACGTCTAAAGACATCAGCCACGTTGCGGCGACTGGCGACCCGGTTGTTACCGAGCCGGACCTGGTCAGTCGATCGGTCGCCGCATATGCGTTTGAAAAGCCCGCTTCTACAGCGGGCTTTTTCATTTCAAAGTCAAAAACTCAGAACAACGACTCCATCCGGGACAATGGAACGCATCGCCCTTAAGTACGCTCGTCCATTCGCAGCCTCGGCCATAGCGTTGTTGAGCCTGTCGTCCGCGTCGGCACTCGCATATGTCGCGCCGCCAACAGGCACGGCTCCCGACGAAGCCAATCTCAGCAATCACAACACCTACACCAATCGCGACGGCAATACCGTTCACGCACCGGCCCGCTCGCTGTCCGGCAAAACGCCGGAGGGTGCCACCGCGCGCTGCCGCGACGGCACCTACAGTTTCAGCCAGCACCGCAGCGGCACATGCTCACGACACGGCGGTGTAGCCGACAGGGTCTGAGGCGGGCTCTTCGGTCCCGCGCCACCGCGCACGAAACCGAAGCCCCTGCCGCCCCACCCCAACCCCGAAGTACAATGCCGTCTGAACCACCCGCCCGCGCGCGGGGCGTCGCTCAGTTCGACGTCACGCTCGATGCCGCGCCGGCGGCGCCAGGCAGTCTGCCTGGCCTTATACGCTGATACCGCTAAACAGCTAGTACCGATTACCCATCCACCCCGCGACTGCCCGCCCCCGTGCGGCCGGCGTCGTCAACGTCTATTGCAAGCAAATGGCCCAATACGTCTTCACCATGAACCGGGTCGGCAAGATCGTGCCGCCCAAGCGTCAAATCCTGAAAGACATCTCGCTGTCGTTTTTCCCCGGCGCGAAGATCGGCCTGCTCGGCCTGAACGGCTCGGGCAAGTCGACGCTGATCCGCATCATGGCCGGTGTGGACAAGGACATCGAAGGCGAAGCCACGCCGATGCCGAACCTGAACATCGGCTATCTGCCGCAGGAACCGCAACTCGACCCGAATCAGACCGTGCGTGAAGCGGTCGAGGAAGGTCTCGGCGACGTGTTCAACGCGCAGAAGAAGCTCGACGAAATCTACGCGGCCTACGCCGAAGAAGACGCCGACTTCGACGCACTCGCCGCTGAACAGGCGAAGTACGAAGCGATCCTGGCCACCTCGGACGGCAACGCCGAGCAGCAGATCGAAATCGCCGCCGACGCACTGCGTCTGCCGGCCTGGGACGCAAAAATCGAGCATCTGTCGGGCGGCGAAAAACGCCGCGTCGCACTGTGCAAGCTGCTGCTCGAAAAGCCCGACATGCTGTTGCTCGACGAACCGACCAACCACCTAGACGCGGAATCGGTCGACTGGCTCGAACAGTTCCTCACGCGCTTCCCCGGTACGGTCGTCGCCGTCACCCACGATCGCTACTTCCTCGATAACGCCGCCGAGTGGATTCTCGAACTCGACCGCGGCCACGGCATTCCGTGGAAGGGCAACTACAGCAGCTGGCTCGATCAGAAGGAAGAGCGTCTGAAGCAGGAAGAGTCGTCGGAATCGGCGCGTCAGAAGGCGATCAAGAAGGAACTGGAGTGGGTGCGCCAGAACCCGAAGGGCCGTCAGGCGAAGTCGAAGGCGCGTATCGCCCGCTTCGAGGAACTGAACAGCCAGGACTACCAGAAGCGCAACGAAACGTCGGAAATCTTCATTCCGGTCGGCGACCGCCTCGGCAATGAAGTGATCGAGTTCAAGAACGTCAGCAAGTCGTATGGCGACCGTTTGCTGCTCGACGACGTGAGCTTCAAGATTCCGGCGGGCGCGATCGTCGGCATTATCGGGCCGAACGGTGCCGGTAAGTCGACGCTGTTCCGCATGCTGACCGGCCGTGAACAGCCGGATTCGGGCGAGATCGTGCAAGGCCCGACCGTCAAGCTCGCTTACGTGGATCAAAGCCGCGACGCGCTGGACGGCTCGAAGACCGTGTTCGAGGAAATCTCCGGGGGGGCGGACGTGTTGACGGTCGGCAAGTACGAAACGCCGTCGCGTGCGTACATCGGGCGCTTCAACTTCAAGGGCGGCGATCAGCAAAAGGTCGTCGGCAACCTGTCGGGCGGTGAACGCGGCCGTTTGCATCTGGCCAAGACACTGATCGCCGGTGGCAACGTGCTGCTGCTGGACGAGCCGTCGAACGACCTCGACGTTGAAACGCTGCGCGCGCTCGAAGACGCATTGCTCGAATTCGCGGGCTCGGTGCTGGTGATCTCGCACGATCGCTGGTTCCTCGACCGGATCGCGACTCACATCCTCGCGTTCGAAGGCGATTCGCAAGTGACGTTCTTCGACGGCAACTATCAGGAATATGAAGCGGACAAGCGCGCACGTCTCGGTGAAGAGGCTGCGCGTCCGAAGCGTCTGCGTTATAAGCCAATCGCGCGTTAATTGTGAGGCGGGCGGCCTGCTGGTGGGGCGGGTCGCTTTGCTCGAATTGGTTGGCTGGTTTGGTTTGCTGGTTTGGTTTGCCGGTCTGGTTGGTCGGTCTGGTTTGGTCTGGCTAGTCCGGTTTGGTTGGCAAATTCAATTAGCCGGCCCAATCAGATCGTCGTCTCATCCGCTGCTTCACGGTTGCGTTGCCGGGCAGATGGCAGTGGCCAGAAAAGCAGCTACCTCTATCGTGACGCGCGCCCTCCACCTCTCCCATCGACGAAATGGGTGCCAGGGCACATGCGTTGCTTGCCATAGCGTGATACATGTCGTCTTGCTGGCGGAACGTCACGGTCCGTGAGAATAATCGCGTCCAACGCCGGCCAGGCCACACCACGCGCGACGTGATGACGAGGAGACAAGCATGGCGATGTCGAAGGGCAAGCGCTGGTTGATCGCCGTCGGCGGCATCCTGCTGGTGCTGATTGTCGTAGTCGTCGGTGCGCTGCAATTCGCGCAGCGGCAAGTCAAGGAGCGCGTGATCGCAGCCCTTGGCCCGCTTGGCAGCGCCGAAAGCATCGACGTCGGCCTGACCTCGGTGCATCTCACGAATGTGCTTCTGAAGGCGCCGCCCGGATGGCCGGCCGGCGATCCGCTCAGGGCGGACGAAATCACCCTCACCCCCGACATTCGCGATCTGCTCGCGCGGCGCATCCATATTCGCAGCGTGGTGGTGCGCGGCTTCGACATGGCAGTGTTGCGGACGAAAGACGGCTCGCTGAATCTGCTACCGAACCTGCGCGATTCGGTGAATAAATCGGATCAGGACACGAGCGGTGCCAGTGGCGCAGAACCCGCCACGCCGCGCGAAAAGCAGATCGATCAGATCCGCTTCGAGCAGGGCAACTTCCATTTTTACGACATGACCGTCGGACCGCCGGCCTTCAAGGTGACGGTCAGCAATGCGAACGCGACCGTCGGCAATCTCCATTTACCTGAACTCACCGAGCAGACCACCGTCGACGTCAGCGGCTCGATCAAGGGGCCGGCGCATACCGGCACGGTGTCGTTCGGCGGCTGGATCATCATTGCCAGCAGGGATTCGCACACCACCAGCAAACTGCGCGGCATCGATATCGTGATGCTCGATCCGTACCTGCTGAAAAAGGCCGGCGCGAGGGCGCAGATCACCGGCGGGACGGTCGATCTGACAGTCGAGTCGACGGTACACAACTATCAGTTGCACGCGCCTGGCAGCGTGACGGTCCACAACCTGCAACTCGCCGACAGCGACAGTCCGCTCGACACGTTCCTGTCGATTCCGACCAAGGCGGTCGTTGCCGCACTGAAGTCGCACAACGGCGACATCACGCTGCATTTCGTGCTGGATGGGAATTTGCGCGATCCGAAGTTTTCGGTGCGCGAAGGCATCATGAAGCGTCTCGGCGCGGGGTTCGCGAAGGAACTGGGCGTGAGCGTGGAAGGGGTGGCGAAAGGCGCCGGGGAGACGGTGAAGGGATTGGGGAATGCGTTAAAGAATCTGCTGGGGCAATAACGCGTGACGCGTGGGTTATTGGCGGGACGAGCTGTAAAACGCAATGGCTCGTCCCGCCAGTCACGCAAACTGCACGCTCAAACCGGCAGCCCTAACTCCCGCAACTTCGCTTCAGTCTGCGCGGCATTCGTGTGATGCACGCCATGCCAGCCAAGTGCCGTCGCGGCCTGCGCGTTCTTCAGATTGTCGTCGATGAAAACCAGCTCGCCGGGCTGAACACCCGGCATTTGCGCTTCGATTCGCTGACGCATCTCGGCGAAAATCGCCGGATCGGGCTTCACCAACTTCACCCGCCCCGACACGACGATGTCGCGAAAGCGCCGCAACACCGGGTAATGCTCCCACGCATACGGAAAGGTCTCGGCCGACCAGTTGGTCAGCCCGAACAGCGGCACATTGGCGGCCTCGAGCTTCTCCATGATCGCGACACCCTCTTCCAGCACGCCCGCCACCATCTCGTGCCAACGCTCATAGAACGCGCGGATCAGCGGTTCGTGATCGGGAAACTTCGCGATCAGTTCGTCGGTCGCTTCGACGATCGGCTGGCCCCCGTCCTGGCGGATCACCCAGTCCATCGAGCAAACGTGCGTGAGAAACCAGCGGCGTTCCGTTTCGTCCGGAATCAGCTCGCGGTACAGATACTCCGGGCTCCAGTCGATCAGCACGCCGCCGAAATCGAACACGACTGCCTTGATGGCCATGCACTCTCCGTAAAGTCAGTTGCCTGCCGCGAGCGGACGGGAATCAGATGGGTTGCGTGCGCAACGTCAGCCACGCGAGCGCGTCGCCCGACACATGCGGCGACAAGCGCGTGCGCACCGTCTCGTGATACGCGTTCAGCCACGCGCGCTCGTCGTCACGCAGCAGCGACAGTTCGAGGCAACGCGTGTCGATCGGACAAAGCGTCAACGTTTCGAACTTGAGGAAATCGCCGAATTCGGTTTTCCCGGCGGCCACGTTCAGCACCAGGTTTTCGATCCGCACGCCCCACTTGCCCGGCCGGTAGATGCCCGGTTCGACCGACGTGATCATGCCTTCTTCCATCGCGGTCCACGGTTCGGCCGGCGCGTAGTGCGAGATCACCTGCGGACCTTCGTGTACGTTCAGGAAATAGCCGACACCGTGGCCGGTGCCGTGACCGTAGTCGGCACCCGCTTCCCAGATCGGCGCGCGGGCGATTGCATCGAGCATCGGCGAACGGATGCCGCGCGGGAATTGCGCACGCGACAACGCCATCGTGCCCTTCAACACAGTCGTGAAGTCGCGCCGCTGCGCTTCGCTCGGGGTGCCGATCGGCACGACCCGCGTGATGTCGGTCGTGCCGCTCACATATTGCGCGCCGGAGTCGATCAGCAGCAGGCCGTCGCCTTCGATCACCGAATGCGATTCGTCAGTCGCGCGGTAGTGCGGCATCGCGCCGTTCGCGTTGAAACCCGCGATCGTCGCAAAACTCAGCGACACGAAGCCCGGACGACGCGTGCGCGCCGCCGTCAGCTTTTCGTCGATGGTCAGTTCGGTGATCGTTTCACGACCCAGCGCGCTTTCGAACCAGGCAAAGAACTCGGCCAGCGCGGCACCGTCCTGCTCCATCGTCGCGCGCACGTGCGCGGCTTCGGCGTCGGTCTTGCTCGCCTTGAAAAACGTGGACGGATTGACGGCCTCGACCACCTTCACCGTGGACGGCACCGATTGCAGCGAGCCATACGTGATGCGGCGCGGGTCGATCAGCAGCGTGCTGCCGGCGGGCAGTGCGGCGAGCGCGTCAGCCGTCTTCGCGTAGGGCTGCACGCTGATGCCGTCGCGCGCGAGCGCTGCGGCTAGCTCTGGGGAAACCTTGCCGTCGGCGACAAACAGCGACACGTTATCGACGCCGATCAGCGCATGCGCGACGAATACCGGGTTGTAGCTGACGTCCGCGCCGCGCAGATTCAGCAACCACGCGAGATCGTCGAGCGTGGAGACAAAGTGCCATTGCGCGCCTTTGTCGGCCATCGCGCGGCGAATCTGCGCCAGCTTCTCCGAACGCGCGACGCTCGCATGCGGCGCGGTGTGCTCAAACACCGCCGCCGCAGGCAACGACGGCCGCTGCGGCCAGATGGCTTCGAACAGATCGACATCGGTTCGCAGCTTCACGTTGCGAGCGTGCAGCGCCTGGGTCAACGCCCGCGCCGCCGCCACGCCCAGCACCGCGCCGTCGACCCCGACCGTACCGCCCTCCGCGACGTTCTGCGCGAGCCAGTCGACGTGCGGCGCGGTTTGCTGGCCACCGGTCATCTTCATGAGCTGGACGCCGGTGCCCGCCAGTTGCGCGTTGGCCTGTTCCCAGTAGCGGCTGTCGGTCCAGACGCCCGCGAACCCGGCGGTGACGACGAGCGTGCCCGCCGAGCCAGTGAAGCCTGACAGCCACTGTCGGCCTTGCCAGCGGCCCGGCAGATATTCGGACAGATGCGGGTCGGCGGACGGCACCAGATAAGCGGCTACACCTTCGCGTGCCATGGCTTCGCGCAACGTCGCCAGACGTTCGGGGATGGAGGAAGTTTCGGGGAGTCGGGCATTCATCGGAGTCACCTGCAAGTATTCATCGACGGGAAAACAAGCCGACCGTCACGGCAACGGCGATTAACGAGACGGCGGCGCAAACCGGCCATTCGAGCGTATCACCATCATGGAAAAGACCGGTCACATTGCCCGCCATGCGCGCGACGCCCGCGCCCAGAAGACCTGCCAGTAAGGCAATCCACCAGTGAGCACGACTTGATCGGCGCAGCGGATGCAACCACCAGCCGGCGAGGCCAATGACGACGCCGAGTACCACAATGCCGGGCCATCCCATTAACGATCAGCCTCGCGCATTTTCAGATTTGTCTCATGGAAGCAGAGGGCCAAGACATCTAGCATTTTTGTCTCATTAACTCGTGAAGTTCGGCACGGCGCTTTCCGCATAGCGGTTGAGTTTAGGGGTCGGGGTGAGGTTAGGCAAGTTGTCAGCCTGATGGATAAGCCCGGTTCCAGTCATTGCCAGGCTGAAACCGCGCCATGCGAATCGCCCTTATCGAACCCGACTTGCAGCATGCCCGAGTGGTCGACCGGCTGGTTTTTGCCGGCGGCCACGCGTGCCGGCACTTCACCGCGAGCGCGCCGTTCCTGCAATGCGCGCAGATCGATTTCTTCGATCTTCTCATCACCGAAAACTGGGCCGGCGACCATTGCGCCGAAGACGTGATCCCGCGAGCCCGGGCGATCCTGCCGGACTTGCCCATTATCGTGCTGCTGCCGGAGCCGCGCGAAAGCCAGATTGTCACCGCCCTGCATGCCGGCGCCGACGACTGCCTGAGCAAGCCGGTGCGCGGCCCCGAAATGCTGGCGCGCATCCACGCGTTGATGCGCCGTGCGGGGCTGCGGCGGCCGGCTAACCGGCGGCGGGACGTGATCGGCGGTTACTCGTTCGACGCGGCGCATTTCGCGGTTGCCTTCCGCGATCGCACAGTCGTCCTCACGCCGAAGGAATTTCGCCTCGCGCTACTGCTGTTCAATAATCTGGCGCGGCCGGTTTCGCGCGTGCATATTCTTGAAACTGTCTGGACACGTGGCCGCGACGTGCCGTCGCGCACCGTCGACACACACGTTTCGCGCGTCCGGGCCAAATTGGAACTGCGTCCAGAGCTCGGCTATTGCCTGATACCGCTTTACGGCTACGGCTATCAACTCGACGCGATCCCGTCGGAGCTCCCTGCAGTGCCCGCTTGACAGGTGGAAGATGTGGAAATCGTGGAAACGCTATAATATTGGGCTAAACCATAGCTCCCCAAAATGCAGCTTCTAACGATCGGAATCAATCACCACACTGCGCCTGTCGCCCTGCGCGAACGCGTGGCGTTTCCGCTCGAACAGATCAAACCTGCACTGGACACGTTCAAAAGCGTCTGGCTGGGCCGCACGGCCCGCACGGCGCCGGAAGCCGCAATTCTGTCCACCTGCAACCGCACCGAACTCTATTGCGCGACCGACGACCAGGCCGCGCGCGAAGCTGCGGTCCAGTGGTTTTCGAAATACCACAATCTTCCTATCGACGAACTCGCGCCGCACGTGTACGCGCTGCCGCAGTCGGAAGCGGTGCGCCACGCGTTCCGCGTTGCGTCGGGGCTCGATTCAATGGTGTTGGGCGAGACGCAAATCGTCGGACAAATGAAGGATGCGGTGCGCACCGCGTCTGAAGCCGGCGCACTCGGCACGTATCTGAACCAGTTGTTCCAGCGCACTTTTGCGGTCGCGAAAGAAGTGCGCAGCACGACCGAAATCGGCGCTCAGTCGGTTTCGATGGCCGCCGCCGCGGTTCGGCTCGCGCAGCGCATTTTCGACAAGATCTCGAACCAGCGCGTGCTGTTCATCGGCGCGGGCGAAATGATCGAATTGTGCGCCACCCACTTCGCCGCGCAGCATCCGCGTGAACTGGTGGTCGCCAACCGTACAGCCGAGCGCGGTTCGCGTCTTGCCGAGCGCTTCAATGGCCGGGCCATTCCGCTGTCGGAACTGCCGTCTCGCATGCATGAATTCGACATCATCGTGTCGTGCACGGCGTCCACGCTGCCTATCATCGGCCTGGGCGCGGTCGAGCGCGCGGTGAAAGCCCGTCGTCACCGGCCCATTTTCATGGTCGATCTGGCCGTTCCGCGCGACATCGAGCCCGAAGCCGGCCAGCTCGAAGACGTGTTCCTCTATACCGTCGACGACCTCGGCGCGATCGTCCGCGAGGGCAATGCCTCGCGCCAGGCCGCAGTCGCGCAGGCCGAAGCGATCATCGAAACGCGCGTGCAGAATTTCATGCAGTGGCTCGACGCGCGCAGCATCGTGCCGGTGATCCGCCATATGCATACGCAAGCCGACGTGCTGCGTCGCGCCGAAGTTGAACGCGCGCAGAAAATGCTCGCGCGCGGCGACGATCCGGCCGCGGTGCTCGAAGCGTTGTCGCAGGCGCTCACCAACAAGCTGATCCACGGTCCCACGCACGCGCTCAATCGCGCGAGCAGTGACAACCGTGACACGCTCATCGAACTGATGAGCGGTTTCTACAAACATTCGGGTTCCACCGAGCGTTAGCGGCGCAACCAGCGCCGCGCTGTCCGCGCCGCCCGAGAGTGGCGCGCGACGTGCCTCCGACTCGGGCATCCGCCCACTCCCCTAGTCGCCGTCCTCCGGAGTTCGCTCCGATACCGCTCCGATACCGATACCCGTCCGATGAAAACGAGCATGCAACGCAAGCTCGACCAGCTGACCATAAGGCTGGCCGAACTGAACGACCTGTTGAGCCGCGAGGACGTCACCTCGAATCTCGATCAATACCGCAAGCTGACGCGCGAACACGCGGAGCTTGGTCCGCTGGTCGAGCATTACGCGCTGTGGCGCAACGCGATGAACGACGCGGAGACCGCGCAGGAATTGCTGACGGACCCGTCGATGCGCGATTTCGCGGAAGAGGAAATTCGCGCGGCACGTGACCGGATGGAGCAACTCGGCAGCGAATTGCAGAAGATGCTGCTGCCGAAAGACCCGAACGACGACCGCAATATCTTCGTCGAAATCCGCGCGGGGACGGGCGGTGACGAGTCCGCGCTGTTCGCCGGCGATCTGCTGCGCATGTATCTGCGCTATGCCGAGCGGAATCGCTGGCAGGTCGAAATGATGTCGGCGAGCGAGTCGGACCTGGGCGGCTACAAGGAAGTCATTGTGCGGATCGCGGGCGAAGCCGCGTATTCGAAGCTCAAGTTCGAATCGGGCGGCCATCGCGTGCAGCGCGTGCCGGCTACCGAAACGCAGGGCCGCATTCACACGTCGGCGTGTACAGTCGCCGTGATGCCCGAGGCCGATGAAATCGGCGAAGTCGAGATTAATCCGGCCGATCTGCGGATCGACACGTTCCGCGCGTCGGGCGCGGGCGGTCAGCACATCAACAAGACCGATTCGGCGGTACGCGTCACGCACTTGCCGACTGGCATCGTCGTCGAATGTCAGGACGACCGCTCGCAGCACAAGAACAAGGATCGCGCGCTGAAGGTGCTGGCCGCGCGCATCAAAGACAAGCAGTCGCACGAACAGCAGGCGAAGGAAGCCGCCACGCGCAAGAGCCTGATCGGCTCGGGCGACCGTTCGGAGCGGATTCGCACGTATAACTTCCCGCAGGGGCGCCTGACCGATCACCGGATCAACCTGACGCTGTATCGCCTCGACGCGATCATGGACGGCGATCTGGACGAACTGATCGCGGCGCTGGTCAGCGAGCATCAGGCCGAGTTGCTGGCCTCGCTGGGCGATGCGGATTGAGCGGCCGATAAACCGATGACTTCAGCTACGCCGGTCACTCCCACCGCGCTGCTGCGCGGCTCGCCATTGCCGCCGCTCGAAGCGCGCATTCTGCTCACGCACGTGCTCGGCTGGCGGCCAACGCAGCTCATTACGCGTAGCGATGAAGCGCTCGATGCAACGAAGGTCGGCCAATTCCGGGCGCTTGAGGCTCGCCGCGTGGCCGGTGAGCCGGTCGCGCAACTGGTTGGCACGCGAGAATTCTTTGGCCTGAGTTTCGAAGTGACGCCCGACGTGCTGATTCCGCGTCCTGAAACCGAGTTGCTGGTCGACACCGCGCTGGCCGCGATGGAGCGGATCTCGCGTCCACGGGTGCTCGATCTCGGCACTGGCACGGGTGCGATTGCGGTGGCGATTGCATCGACGCGACCCGACGCACACGTCTGGGCGCTCGACCGTTCGGCCGAAGCGCTGGTGGTCGCAACACGCAATGCCGCTAGTCTGCTGGACGCTAAACGGCCAGGCGGCGCTCCGCTCCTGGCTCAAAGCGACTGGTACGATTCGCTCGACACCTCGTTGCGCTTCGACGTCATCGTCAGCAATCCGCCGTATATCGCGAATGGCGACCCGCATCTGTCGGAAGGCGATCTGCGCTTCGAACCGCGCGGCGCGCTCACCGACGAAGCCGACGGCCTTAGCGCGATCCGCAAGATCGTCGCTGGTGCACCGGCACGTCTCGCGAACCATGGCGTGTTGTGGATCGAGCACGGTTACGATCAGGCCGAAGCCGTCCGCGAATTGCTAACGGTGCAAGGATTCTCGCAAGTCCGGTCGGAGCGGGATCTTGCCGGTATCGAACGGATTAGCGGCGGTGTGTGGCTCGGCTAGCGGGCCGCATCACTGCACGGCACGGCGCGGCGCTTCGGTGTGAAGTCCTACCGCAGGCAAACCAGTCGAGCGGCAATGCTGCGAAGCGCCCCTCGGCCGGCCGATCCGAAATCCGCTATCATTTCAGCCTACTCCCCACACATCACGGAACCGCAAGGTCAGTCATGGATACGCAACAACGCATCAAGCAAATCGTCGTCGACAACAACGTCGTCCTCTTCATGAAGGGCACCGCCCAGTTTCCGATGTGCGGCTTTTCCGGCCGTGCGATCCAGATCCTGAAGGCATGCGGCGTCGGCGAAATCAAAACCGTCAACGTCCTCGAAGACGACGAAGTCCGCCAGGGCATCAAGTCGTTCTCGAACTGGCCGACCATTCCGCAGCTTTACGTGAAGGGCGAGTTCATCGGCGGCTCGGACATCATGATGGAAATGTACGAATCGGGCGAACTGCAGCAACTGTTCGCCGCGGCCTGATCGGCCTCGTTCGGACGTTTGCCCCCCAAGCTTCCCCGATAAGGCGCCGCGAACCATGGAAACACGCGCTGCGGCGCCCCGCCGGCTGATCGTCGCGATCACCGGCGCTACCGGCGCCATCTACGGTATCCGGCTGCTTGAAACGCTGCGCAGGCTCGGCGGCGTCGAAAGCCATCTGCTGATTTCGAGCGCGGGCTGGCTCAATATCCAGCACGAACTCCAGTTGAGCAAAGAAGACGTGCATCCGCTCGCGGATGTCGTTCATTCAGTGCGTGACGTCGGCGCGACTATCGCGTCCGGCTCGTTTGCCACCGACGGCATGGTCGTCGCTCCCTGTTCGATGAGAACGCTCGCGAGTGTCGCGCACGGCTTTTCCGACAATCTGATCACCCGCGCCGCCGACGTCACGCTGAAAGAGCGCCGCCGCCTCGTACTGCTCGTGCGCGAAACGCCGTTCAACCTCGCGCATCTGCGGAATATGACGGCGGTGACTGAAATGGGTGGTGTGATCTTCCCGCCTCTCCCCGCCTTTTACAACCAGCCCACGTCCATCGACCAAATGGTCGATCACACCGTTGCGCGCGTGCTGGATCTGTTTGCGCTCGGGCCGGCTTTGTCGCCTGCATGGGCGGGGTTGCGCGGTCCTCAGGAATAACGCGGCGCCACCTCTCGGCCAGGACTGTCAACTCGATTGACAACAGTGGCGACACAATCAATTCTATTTTCGCCCGTTTATTAAACATAGGTGCGGGACTATATTGATAGCAACCCCACTTTTGCGCCGCGCCCACGCGGCCGCGTTGCTGCCATGAACCACCTGCCTTCGCTTTTCCTGTCGCACGGCGCACCTACATTGCCGATCGACCCGTCAATGCCATCCGCCGAATTCGGCGCGCTGAGCGCGCAGCTGCCGCGTCCCGAAGCCGTCTTGATGCTGTCGGCTCACTGGGGCACCGCGCAGCCGGTGGCGAGCATATCCACGGCGCCGGAGACCATCCACGACTTCTACGGTTTCCCGCGTCAGCTGTATGAGATCCAGTATCCGGCGCCCGGTGCGCCGGATGTCGCGCGCCGGGCCGCCGTGCTGCTGGGCGACCACGGCGTCCTTGCGGACGTCCAGCCGCACGGACTCGACCACGGCGCATGGGTACCGATGCTGCTGATGTTCCCGAGCGCCGACCTGCCCATCGCCCAACTGTCGATTCAGCCGCACAAGGACGCCGCGCACCACTTCCGCGTGGGCCGCGCGCTGCGTGCGCTGAAGGACGACGGCGTGATGGTGATCGGTTCCGGACAGATCACGCACAATCTGCGCGCCGCCGATTTCTCCGCCCGACCGGAAGACGCCGACCCGCGCGTCACGGAATTCACCGCCTGGTTCGAAGACCGGCTCGTCGCGCACGACATCGACGCGTTGCTCGATTACCGCCGCCAGGCGCCGCACGCGGTGCTGATGCACCCGACCGACGAGCATCTGCTGCCCGTCTTCGCCGCGCTAGGTGCCGCCGACGACGATTATTCGCTCGGCATCCAGTCACTCGGCACATTCCAGCGCTCACTGGCCATGACGAACTACGTGTTCGGCACTGCCTGATCCAACGGCTCTTTCGCCCTCGCAAAACGAAAAGCCCGCCTGTGAACTGCACCCCAAAAGTTGGACACCCGTCCAACGATTTGGGGTGTTTTTTCATGAGCAGACATAGTGCGCAGTTCAAGCGTCGGGTTGTCAAAGACTATCTTTCAGGCC
>NZ_CAJHCP010000026.1 GCF_904848625.1 Paraburkholderia metrosideri | reverse complement strand
TACAATCACCACCGCATCAAGCTCAAGCTGAAAGGGCTGAGTCCTGTGATGTACAGAACCCAGCCCTCACGGCATTAGCCAACAACTGTCCAACTTTGCGGGGTCGGTTCAGTTTTGCCGGCTTTTTTTCGTCCCGATTTCGTGAAGGCGGCCGTGCGCAAGGCGTGCGGCGGGACTCCGCGTTGGCCATCTGGCCGACTGTTCAGATCGCTCGGGTGGGGTGAAAGTAAACGTATTCATTTAACGGTTTACGTTTAACGCAATACATTATACGATCCCATGATCACGACATTCGGCGACAAAGCTACGGCGAGAATCTTCCAGGGCAAATACGTGCAGTCATTGCCGCTTCATATACAGGCGCTCGCACGACGCAAGCTGCTGATGATCGACGCCGCCAATTCCGTCCACAACCTGCATGCACCGCCCGGCAACCGGCTCGAAGCGTTGCAAGGCCAGCGCAGCTGGGCAATGGAGTGTCCGGATCAATGCGCAATGACGCATCTGTTTTCACTTCGTCGGCGAAGACGCGCTGAATGTCGAGATTGTCGACTATCACTGATTATTGGGAGACCGGCATGGTCATCAAACGCTCCGAACTAGGCGGTATCGATTTCTCCGACATCGATACCGGCGACAGCATTCCGGAAATCCATCCGGGCGAGATCTTGCGCAGCGAGTTCCTCGAACCGCTTGGCATGTCGGTCAATGCACTCGCGCTTGCGTTGCGCGTGCCAGCACCGCGCATCAACGACGTGGTTCGCGGCAAACGCGCGATCTCGGCCGACACCGCGCTGCGACTCGAACGCTACTTCGGCGCCAGCGCGCAGTTCTGGCTCAACCTGCAAATCGCGTACGACCTGCGCGTGGCCACCGCAGCCGCTGGCGAGCAGATCGAACGCGAGATCGAACCCATGCCCAAAGCAGACCGCCCCAAAATGCCAAAGGTGTCTGCCGATCACGCACGCGCCGCCGCGCTGGCGGTGAGCGTAAGCAGCAACCTCGCGGCCGGCAAAACGCGCCGCAAAGCCTGAGCGTCCAACCTGATCCGGCCGTGCCATGCCTTAAGCGCGAGGCGTTGCCATGTGGGCGTCGTCATCAAAAGCACGGGCCCGACACAACGAGCGGTTAAAATCGACTCATTCCTCTAGCCTTCCCGGAGTACAGCAATGGCTTTGCAACGTCGTACCACTCTCTCGAAGTACCTGATCGAACAGCAGCGCGAGACCAATAACCTCCCGGCTGATCTGCGCCTGTTGATCGAAGTCGTCGCGCGCGCGTGCAAGGCGATCAGCTATCACGTCAGCAAAGGCGCACTTGGCGACGCGCTCGGCACGGCCGGTAGCGAGAACGTCCAGGGCGAAGTGCAGAAGAAACTCGACATCCTCTCGAACGAAATCCTGCTCGAAGCGAACGAATGGGGCGGCAACCTGGCCGGGATGGCGTCCGAGGAAATGGAACAGTTCTTCCCGATCCCGGCCAACTATCCGAAGGGCGAATACTTGCTGGTGTTCGATCCGCTCGACGGTTCGTCGAACATCGACGTCAACGTGTCGATCGGCACGATCTTCTCGGTGCTGCGCTGCCCGGACGGCCAGCAACCTACCGAACAATCGTTCCTGCAACCCGGCACGCAACAGGTCGCTGCGGGTTACGCGGTGTACGGCCCGCAAACCGTGCTCGTGCTGACCACCGGCAATGGCGTGAACTGCTTCACGCTCGACCGCGAACTCGGATCGTGGGTGCTCACGCAAAGCGACATGCGCATCCCGGTCGAAACGCGTGAATACGCGATCAACGCGTCGAATGAGCGCCACTGGCATGCGCCGGTCGAGCAATACATCGGCGAACTGAAAGCGGGCCAGGACGGCGCGCGTCAAAGCGACTTCAACATGCGCTGGATCGCCTCGATGGTCGCGGACGTGCACCGTATTCTGAATCGTGGCGGCATCTTCATGTATCCCGCCGACAAGCGCACGCCCGACAAGCCGGGCAAGCTGCGCCTGATGTACGAAGCGAACCCGATGGCGTTCATCGTCGAACAGGCCGGTGGTGCTGCGACCAACGGCGAAAAACGCATTCTGGACATCCAGCCAAAGAGCCTGCACGAGCGTGTCGCGGTGTTCCTTGGTTCGAAGAACGAGGTCGATCGCGTAACCCGGTATCACCTCGAAGCAAAAAAATGAAAAAAGTGAGCGAGAGGGGCTTGCCAAGTCAATAAAGAAGTCCCTATAATCTCGTTTCTCCTGATGCCGGAATAGCTCAGACGGTAGAGCAGCGCATTCGTAATGCGAAGGTCGGGGGTTCGATTCCTCTTTCCGGCACCACAAGATTCAAGCAAAAAGCCCAGTCCTCGTGACTGGGCTTTTTGCTTTCTGACGTCGCGCAGGCGGTTCGTATCAACGTGGGACGGCCCACTAGAACTCGACACCGCTTTTGAGTTGGCCTTCTTCAAATAGCCATGCCGAACGTGAACTGCTTCGTGCAATTGCGTAGCTAAAGCCAGCTCGATTTTGAGCCGCCGGAGCCCAAACACCCGGGTCGATGACATTCCGAGCTGCGGCTCTCTGCGAAGCCGTGCGCAACAAATGCCATTTCAATCGCGACGGCCCAATCGGTCATAGGCCGGCGTCATGACCAGATTGCGGGCCACGACCGAATCTTTCTCTATCCCGACCGGCTTCGTCTGCGGCACCGAATACGCCGCGACCGCCTCCTGCGGTGCCGACGAAAACCATAAGATCCGGCCGGCACATTCGATTCCGACCTGACGTCCTTTCCAGTAGACAGCGTTTTCCATGGCGAACTCCGTGAATGGCGACGCTGGCATCTTCTCCGGCACACGCAGCGCCGTCCGTTGGCCACTGCACGTAGCCCAATAGATAACCTCTTCAAGCATAGGTAGCGATTAGCGCGCCGACCGATTTGTCATCCAATGACGAGCTTTTGGCATAAACCGCAGACGTGTCGCCTGAGCCCAAACTCCGCATCACTCACGAGTTTGTTAATTTTTGCAAAAAATCTTTGAAAAAGTGTTCGATCCCGTCAACGAATCGGGGAAATGAATCGTTTAGAAAAGATTAGCGGCGGAAATCTGCGAAAGAACCGAGCGGTAATTAACGAACGTTCAGTCGGATATGGTGCAAATTGTGCCGATGTCGCAACGCATCAATTTTCGTCATGATTTATTCACATGAAACGATGTGAAGCGCATCACATATAAGCAAAACGGATCAATCGGCTGAACAGCAGACGGAGCAAGGCGAGGAAGCAAACGGCAGG
This sequence comes from Paraburkholderia metrosideri, assembly GCF_904848625.1. Classification (GTDB taxonomy): domain Bacteria; phylum Pseudomonadota; class Gammaproteobacteria; order Burkholderiales; family Burkholderiaceae; genus Paraburkholderia; species Paraburkholderia metrosideri. The sequence continues at coordinate 38,448 of NZ_CAJHCP010000026.1, read as the reverse complement.
AGAAATTGAGCTGACGGGATGGGCGCAGAAGAAAACCCCGCGGGTGTAGCCAGACAATAAATTCTATTCAAACACTCTGCTGAAGTGTTGCCTTGTGCCGTTAAAGCAACAGAGAAGAAGCTACGTACGTTGGACGCTGGTGCGAAGCGGGGACTGAGGCCGATAATCGGTTTGTAAAGGAGAAAGATCATGGATGCCAAACCAACGAAGATTCCGACCCCGGATAAAGTATTTTGCCCGGATCCGGAACCCGCTGGCGTCGAGTTTCTGGGTGCCGAATTGCCTGAGCACGTTCGCGCATTTTTCGACGAACAACGTAAGTCGTGCGATTCGAAGTAATTGCGCGGTGGCGCGACGCAGCATTGCTATCCGCATATCGAATGTGCGGTTACTGTATCCGCCCTATTGCGCAGTGTTACGTCCGCATAGTGACGCTGAATCAGATCGCCTGATTCGGGCGGCGCTTGGGCACATGGCCCCGGCGTCTGATTGCGCTCGCCCCCTACCGAGTGCCGCTCCGTCGAAACGCTGCCTCGCCGATTTTCGTTCACCGAAAATATCCTGACGGCCGCCATCATTTATTCTTCTGGTTTTCCTCTGTGGTCGCCCGACCCCGCTCAACTTCCATGAACCGTTCGTTTCGCCTCGCCGTGTCATGTGCACTCGCGTTAGCCGCTTGCGCTGCGTTCACGCCCACCTCCGCTGTCGCCGATGGCGACGACACCGCACTCACCAACCTGATCGCACTCGCTTCGCAGCGCCTCGCGCTCGCGGAACCGGTTGCTCGCTGGAAATGGGCCAATCATCAGGCGATCACCGACACGCCGCGCGAAAATGCGTTGCTCGCCGACGTGGAGAAGCGCGCCATAGCGGCCAATGTCGATCCGGCATTCGCGCGCGCTTTCTTCCAGGATCAGATCGACGCCAGCAAGGATGTGCAAAACGCACTATTTGCGACCTGGCGCAATGGACAACCGCCGCAAGGACCCGCACCCGACCTCGCCGCCAGCACGCGCCCGCAACTGGACCGGTTGACGCAATCCCTCGTGGCGGCCCTTGCTCGCGTGCAGCCGGTTCGCGCAACGGACGATTGTCCATCGCGCGTCGCGCAGTCGCTGGCTAGCTGGAAATCGCTAACCCGCTACGACTCGACGCATTCGAGCGCGTTGAGTCACGCACTCGGTCACGTCTGCGAAACCGGGGGTGTTGGCGCGACCGGTTGACCCGGCCGACGCAGGAGAAAGAGCAGAAATGACGTTGAGTCTGACCGCTCGCCACCGCGCCATGAATCGACGGAAATAAAACGAGGTACGCCGGCGCTGACGCGTCGGCGACAATCAGACGACGCTCGACACGACCGACGCGACGCTTTGCACGCTCAACGGCATCACGCGAAGACCTCGCGCCAGGTGACTCTGCAGAATGCGATAGGTCGACAGTTCGAATGGCGCTGTGGCGCTCGTCGCATACAACTCAGCCGCCTGATCCAGCGACGGAGCATGCCCGACGTAACGCCAACGGTCGACGACGTGAAAAGCCCGCGCCTGCGACGCCTCTTCTCGCTCCTCAAAGACGATCGGCCCCTGGAATGGCCACGGTGCATCCGCAGGATCGCTCTTTGTGACGCGCGGCACCCGATTATGGCCGGGGCGCAACGTCGCGATCCATTGCGCCTCGACCAGCATCGCGCCCAGCTCGCCGCCGGTTGCGCGCCACTCGACGCGCCGCACCTGCTGCGCGAGCCGAATGTCCTTCGACGAACGCCGCTCGCCGGTCAGATGTGAACGCAGCCGCTGCCGTACGCGCACACTTCGCCCGACGTACAGCGGCGAGTCCTCCTCGCCATAGAACGCATAGACGCCGCAACCGCTTGGCGCGGTGTCCAGTAGATCTTCCGTGATGTCTCCGGCAAGCCGGTAACGCCGCGTGGTTCGCTCGATCTGCGCGCGCAGCACGTCGAGCGGCACCAGACCATGCAGACGCTGCCAGAACTGCCAGATCAGATCGGCGTCGGCAAGCGCGCGGTGACGATCGGACGGCACGAGCGCGTGACGCTCGACCAGCGCGTCGAGTCCGTGACGCTTTTCGGCGGGAAACAATGCGCGCGACAAACGCACCGTACACAGCACATCCGGATCGAACGCAATCCCGGCGCGGCGAAATTCGCCCCGCAGAAAGCCGCGATCGAAACTGGCGTTGTGCGCGACGAAGAGCTTTCCATTCAGGCGCTCGAACAGAGCCGGCGCGATGGCGTCAAAAGTGGGCGCGCCGCGCACCATCGCATTCGTGATACCGGTGAGTTGCTGGATGAATGATGGGATGGACTGCTGCGGGTCGACCAGGCTGCTCCAGCGCGACACGCCGGCGGCCCCTACTTCGACGACACCCACTTCGGTAATGCGATGCTCGCTGGTGGAACCGCCAGTGGTTTCGAGATCGACGAAGACAATCGGTACACCCAGGGCCGGTTCCGGCAAAAGCTGTTCAGACATGAAAAGGATACTTTAGACACGTGACTTGGCAGCAAGTATGCACCAGTTAGCCACGGCCCACCCAGATTCCAGCGCATTGGACGATGCGCGATTACCGCACGGAGAACCCTTTTTGCGGGTGATTCATTTGCGGCTGGATCTGGATTTGTCCATCAAGCTGCTTTATTACGCTTTCGCAGCTCTCAAAAAAATCGGCCCAACTCTTTCGCACGCTTTGACGAATTAAGCGAATGGCGTGAGAGCGGATAGTCGTGCAATGCAGATCGATGAAAACGTCGCGAGGTAATAAAAAAGCCTTCGCTATCCGGCATGAACTTGCGCAACCCGGCGTATTCTCCACGCGTGCCGCGCCGTGACGCCTAAAGCGGCTGAATGTTCGCGGCCTGCATGCCCTTGGGGCCGGCCTTGATGCTAAAGGGAATGCGCTGGCTTTCCTTCCACGATTTAAAGCCCGCCGAGCGAATCCCCGAGAAGCGCACGAACAGATCGCCGTCCCACTACGGACCAGAAGTGATGAAGCCCAAAGCCCTTCGCATCGCCGAATCAGTTGGCGATACCAGCGTCGATGTCCAGTTATTCCATGATGATTTTTCAAACTGGGTAGTCCCCAAGCGGGATAAAGCCGCCGCTACACTTTTTTTGACGCGAAAGCCACGCCGGCTTCATACAACCGGGCTGGCCTACTAAAGCTTGCTGTTTTTTCGCAGAGTCTAAATCATCACCTGGTGAACTTCTAGTGCCTTTCGGAGGCTGGACACCACGACAATGCGAAGCGCACCCTAAATAGGAATTGACGATTAACTAACTGATTAATTGAGCGCAAGACATTATTACCTCATCTGGTTCAACAAAAAACTCAGGCGGCAATAATTTCAGCGCCCAATCAGATGTAACAAAACCTGTTTTTAGTAAGTGTTTTTCCGACTTGTTGCGGCACATTCGCATCGGCATGATGGACTGGTCGTTGTAGTAACGAGTATGAGGAGATTGCCATGCTGCTTAACGAAATCCGCCGCCTCGTCACCTGGCTCACTCATTCGCATGCGCAGACGCCTTCCGTCAGCGCTGCGCCGACTGCCGAAACATCGTCCGCTTTCGAGTTTGATCCTATGTGGCACGGGGATCACTGGCAAAACCTGTTGTCCTCGCCCATGGATGCGCGCCGCTACGTTATGGAAGACTGGAGCGTCCCCACATCGGAAGACTGGGCTGACCTGGACGGCACCGCGCCCGCGCACTGACCCGCTTCAATAGCGCCGCAAATCGACGGCAAAAAAAAAGCGCGACGATTAAGTCGCGCTGACAAAGGTTTGGAGATCTTTTTCGTCAACGAAAAAGTCTGCCTCGAAAAGCAGAACTCTCAGTATAGCCGCTCGGCGAATTCCCATCATTTCCACGATCAGCAAGCATCTATTGCGGCATTAACAACAATCGCCGTTTTCGTTAAATAGCGTTGCTTTTTCGCATCGATGAGTGTCGCGAATGAGCAACGTGTTTCAAACATCTCTTGTTTTTCATCCCGTCAATACTGCCCTCCGCCTTTATTTATAAGGGCTGCGCGTCATTCGCTCACAATTTCGAATCGCGTAATACTTTATTGCGAAAATCGGAATGCCCACTTTACAGATGGCCTCTTTACACTCTGCCTAACCGGAAACCAACGCGCTTTTCTGGTCAGCGCGCTTCTCACGGGCACTTACGTCTCTCGCAGCACCCGCTTCAAAGGTTTCCTAAGCCGGGGTTCGGTATCTCTATCGTTCGCGGAGTTACGAAATGAAGAAGACACTCATGGTCGCGGCCCTTACGGGCGTTTTTGCCTCCGCTGCGCAGGCGCAGAGCAGCGTGACGCTATACGGCTTGATCGACGCCGGCATCACCTATACGAATAATCAGCAAGGTCACAGTAACTGGCAAATGACGAGTGGCCAGATCAATGGCAGCCGGTTTGGTCTGCGTGGCTCAGAAGATCTGGGCGGCGGCCTGAAGGCGATTTTCACGTTGGAAAACGGCTTCAATATCGCTAACGGCAACCTTGGGCAAGAGGGCCGCCTGTTTGGACGGCAAGCGTTTGTCGGCCTGTCGAGTAACGATTTCGGCTCCGTCACCCTCGGTCGTCAATATGACAGCATGGTCGATTACGTCGGCCCGTTGGCGCTGACCGGCACCCAATACGGCGGCACACAGTTCGCGCACCCGTTCGACAACGACAACCTGAACAACTCGTTCCGTATCGACAATTCGGTCAAATATCAGAGCGCGAACTATGGCGGTCTGAAGTTCGGTGCGTTGTACGGCTTCTCGAATCAGGCGGATGGCTTTGCCAACAACCGCGCATACAGTGCGGGCGTGTCGTACAACTGGAACGGCCTGAATATCGCCGGCGCTTACATGCAGTTGAACAGCAACGGCGCAGGCGCTGCCGCGGCGGCGTTCAACTCGGGCGGCGCGGTATCGGGCGACAACACCTTCTTCGCCGGCCGCCAGCAAACCTGGGGCGCGGGCGCTAACTACGCGATCGGACCGGCCACGCTCGGCCTCGTTTATTCGCAGACGAATCTGGGCAACCTCGTGGGCATCGGCGCGGCGGCATCGGGCGAAACGGGCGGGGTCGGCTTTGCCAGCAACAGCGCCCACTTCCAGAACTTTGAAGCCAACGCGCGCTACGCGTTGACGCCAGCTGTCAGCATCGCCGGCGGCTACACGTACACGCGCGGAAGTCTGGCCGGAACGCGGCCGCACTGGAACCAGTTCAATCTGCAAACCGACTATGCACTGTCCAAGCGTACCGACGTGTACCTGCAAGGCGTGTATCAGCAAGTCAACGAAGGCGCGATCGTCGACGCCAACATCAATGGCTTGGGCTCCGCTTCCAGCAACAACAAACAGATTGCCGTGACCGCGGGTTTGCGCCACCGCTTCTGAAAGCCGCGAGACAACTCGCCGAATCGAAGGCGCCGTACGCGGCGCCTTTTTTAATAGCGCGGCGTGCGAATAAACGAGGAGACAAGATGGACCGGCTGTCAGACGCTGAATGGATGTGCATTCGACACCTGTTCCCGCCGTCGGGCGCTCAGAAGACCACGGGGGCCGTCCAGCCGCCGATTCGCGCGCCGTCCTCGATGCCATTCTGTGGATCGAACATACGGGCGAGCGCTGGATGTATCTGCCCATGCACTTTCCGGCGCAGCAGACCTGCTACGCGAGGTATCTGCACTGGAAGCGCAACGGCGTGCTGGCGCAGGTGCGCGCGCTACTGACAGAAACACGCGCCGGCACTAGCGAGCGCTGTGCTCCACACGAAGAAGCCGATCTCATCGAGACGGCTTGATTCGCGTTGGCCGTTGGGCATTAGCCGTCAGCCGCCCGGATCAGGCGGCGGATATTTGACGTCGACGATATCGATCGGCTGCGGACCGGCCGGCGTGTACAAGGTCACCGTGTCGCCGACCTTTGCTTTTAGCAGCGCACGCGCAATCGGCGAAATCCAGCTCACATAGCCAATATCCAGATCGACTTCGTCGACACCGACAATCGTCACCCTATGATCCTCGCCGTCTTCAGTCGCGTACTCCACGGTCGCGCCGAAGAACACCTGGTCGATATTCTCCTGTTTGCTGCTATCGACAATCTCGGCAAGATCGAGACGCTTGGTCAGAAAGCGGATTCGCCGATCGATCTCACGCAAGCGGCGCTTGCCATAGATGTAATCGCCATTTTCCGAGCGGTCGCCGTTCGAGGCCGCCCACGACACGAGCTTGACCACTTCCGGCCGCTCGACGTCGATCAGATGCAACAGTTCATCGCGCATGCGCCGGTAGCCGGCTGGCGTAATGTAGTTCTTGGTCCCTGCCGGGACGTCCGGCTGGGCGACGTCGAGGTCGTCGTCATTCTCTTCACTCGACTCTTTGACAAAGGCCTTGTTCATGATGATCCAGATAGTGCATTAACAGCGGCAAGCGACTGCCTATCAAGGGTACACGATCAGGGCCAGCAGACAAATCGCAGTTACAGGCTTCCATTTTGCAAAACCATTGGCTATAATCTCGTTTCTGTGTGCGGCTGTAGCTCAGTTGGATAGAGTACTTGGCTACGAACCAAGGGGTCGTGGGTTCGAATCCTGCCAGCCGCACCAACTTATTTGAGGGTTTTCTTCCGGAAAGTCCTCGGCTTCATCCAAGTTTCATTGCAGTAATGCATTACCGTTTAGCGTGCGGCTGTAGCTCAGTTGGATAGAGTACTTGGCTACGAACCAAGGGGTCGTGGGTTCGAATCCTGCCAGCCGCACCATCTATTGAAGGGCCTTCCGATCGGAAGGCCCTTTGTTTTTGCAGCACGGTTTTGTGCAAGCGCCGAAACGCACCGCTCCACCCCACCTCGCTGGTTTTCAGGCACCGTTATCGCGGTGGCGACTGAATATCACCAATCTGTCCGTCCGGACTCGGCACATCGTCGATTGAACCATCTGGAGTCGGCTCGCCGATCCGGTGAGCCCGGTCACCGGTCAGTGCTTGTGGCTCGCGCAGCACATCGTCTACGCTTGCGCCGAAACGACTTTCAACAAACGCCCTAAGCAACGCAGCCCGCAGCGAGTCACCCCGCCCTTCAGCCGTTCGATGACTGCCTTCGAACGTCGCCACGCAATAGGCCAGGTCGGCATCGGTCTCCTCGCGCATTTCCAGTCGCTGAGCGCGCTCGAGCACTGTGCCCGCCGCCTCCCATGACGTGGACGGCGTGAACCGGCCATCCCACGCGCGACCACGGTCATTACCGCGAATCGAAACAGTCTCGCCACTGTCGGTGAAATAGATTTCGCGCACGAAGTCGTGCAGGCTGCGGGCTACCCAATAATCGAGCGCCATGCCATCGAGGTCGGCAACATTCATTAGCGTTCTCCCAAGAATTTCAGGTGAGACTCGCTCGTGGCCGGCACGTTCAGATTTAAGAAAAGCGACGCGTCGAAAAAACGCGGGAGACAAAGCGGAGGGCAATTAAAAAACCCGGGCACGCTGGAACGAACCCGGGCACAGTCACGGACGATCAGTAATCGGCCCGTTCGCGATCTATCCGCATGCCGCCATCGTGACGGTGATGCCCCTCGTCACTCGGCCGCTCACGCGCGATGCGCATGACGTCGGGGTTCGTGCGAACCCGGCGCATCACATTGGCCAGATGGACCCGGTCGCTGACCTGGATCACAAAGCGCAGCACGGTGGATTCCTGCGACAGATCTTCGTCCATTGCGATATGGACGATGTTCGCGTCCGCCGACGTGATGTCGGCAGCCACACGGGCAAACACGCCCTTGGTGTTCTTGACCAGCACCTTGACGGCGACATCGAACAGACGCCCCGGCTGCGGCGCCCACGCCACGTCGATCCAGCGACCCGGATCGCGCTTGTGGATGCGCTGCGCAACGCGGCAGTCCGTAGTGTGGATTGCCATGCCGAGGCCGATGCCGATGTAGCCCATGATGTCGTCGCCCGGAATCGGACGGCAGCATGCGGACAGTTGCACCGACATCCCTTCAGTGCCCGTGATGACCACCGGCGGCGCATGCGGTGCATTCGAACCGGAACGCGAGCCGTCGTCGTCGGCATCACGGCCACTCATCAGCACTTCGATGCGCTTGGCCATGACCGCCGCGACACGCCGGCCCAAGCCGATGTCCGCGAAAATTTCCTGGCGGTTCTTGTTGCCCGTCCATTGCACCAGCTTTTCCCACGCTTCCGGCGTGACATCTGACAGCGCGAGGCCGTAGCCCTTCAACGACTGATCGACCAGACGCTCGCCGAGTTGCACGGACTCGTTCAGGCGCATTGTCTTCAGATAGTGGCGGATAGCCGAACGCGCCTTGCCGCTGCGCACAAAGCCGAGCCACGCTGGATTCGGCTTCGAATACGGCGCCGTGATGACTTCGACGATATCGCCGCTCTTCAACTCGGTGCGCAGGGGCAACAACTCGTTGTTGATCTTCACCGCGACGCATTGATTGCCAAGGTCGCTGTGGATCGAATACGCGAAGTCGAGCGCCGTGGCACCGCGCGGCAGCGCCATGATCTTCGACTTCGGCGTGAACACGTAGACCGCGTCCGGGAACAGGTCGATCTTGACGTGCTCGAGGAATTCGCTCGAATCGCCCGCTTCGCTCTGAATGTCGAGCAGCGACTTCAGCCATTGATGGGCGCGCTTCTGCACATCGTTCAGATCGGCACTGCCGTTCTTGTACAGCCAGTGCGCGGCCACGCCGGCTTCGGCGATCTCGTGCATCTTGCGCGTGCGCACCTGAAACTCGATCGGCGCACCGAACGGGCCGACGAGCGTGGTGTGCAACGACTGATAGCCGTTCACCTTCGGAATTGCGATGTAGTCCTTGAACTTGCCCGGCACGGGCTTGTACAAAGCATGCAATGCGCCGATGCAGGTGTAGCATTCCAGCGCGCTCTCGACCACCACACGAAAGCCATACACGTCGAGCACCTGCGAGAACGACAACTGCTTGTCGCGCATCTTCTTGTAGATACTGAAGATGGTTTTCTCGCGGCCGGTGACTTCGGCGTCGATCTTAGCGTCGGCAATGGCGCGCTGCACCGACTCCAGAATCTTGCCCACCACTTCGCGCCGGTTGCCGCGCGCCGACTTGACGGCTTTTTCGAGCGTGGCGTAGCGATGTGGATTGAAGTTCGCAAAGCTCAGGTCCTGCAGCTCGCGATAAGTATTGTTCAGGCCAAGCCGGTGCGCGATGGGCGCATAAATATCCAGCGTTTCGCGTGCCACGCGGCGGCGCTTGGCGGGCGGCACCGCGCCGAGCGTGCGCATGTTGTGCAGCCGGTCGGCGAGCTTCACCAGAATCACGCGGACGTCGCGCGCCATCGCGAGCAGCATCTTGCGGAAGTTTTCCGCCTGCGCTTCCTCGCGATTGCGGAACTCCATCTTGTCCAGCTTCGACAACCCGTCAACCAGTTCCGCGACCTTCGCGCCGAAACGCTCGGCGAGTTCGGCCTTGGTCACACCCTGGTCTTCCATCACGTCATGCAGCAACGCCGCCATGATGGCCTGGGCGTCGAGATTCCAGCCGGCGCACATTTCAGCAACGGCAACAGGATGCGTGATGTAGGGCTCGCCACTCTGGCGGTACTGGCCGAGGTGGGCTTCGTCGCTGAAATGGAACGCTGCCTTGATGTCCTTGATCTCTTCCGGCTGAAGATAGCCGGAAAGGAGCGAGGTCAGTTTGGCAATGGAGACGACGTCATGCCGGCGCGGTTGCTCCGGCGTGGCGGTTGGCCCGAACAGATGGCGGAACGACTGTTCGAGAACCGCGTCGATGTATTTGCGCGCGGACGAGGGTGAGTCGGCGTCGTGATCCACTTCCGTAGCGGTGGGCGGGGTAGCACTCATGGTCGCCTCCGTAGCGGTTGGGGGTTGGACGCCTGGGTCTGCGCGTTAAAACGAGGAGGTAAAGCTAAAGCGTATGACAGGTACAGCAATCGAAAACGCAATAGTGCGCGTTAAACCGGCACCTTCTTCAGCATTTCAACACCCACCTGGCCGGCTGCGATTTCGCGCAGTGCGACGACGGTAGGCTTGTCGCGGCTTTCGATCTTCGGCGTGTGGCCTTGCGCGAGCTGACGCGCGCGATAGGTTGCGGCAAGCGCGAGTTCGAAACGGTTCGGGATCTGTTTGAGACAGTCTTCGACAGTAATGCGGGCCATGTTGGGTTCCTTCTCAGTATGTTGCTTATTCTACCTTATGTGCTCGACACATCGCCGCGCTCACGCGTGCGGCAGGTGAATGCCGAGCTGCACGAAAAGCTGCGTGTGGCGTGCATATTGCGATGCGAAGCGCGAACGCGTTGCGGCGACGAGGCACTGCAGTTCGCTCAACGCGCGATCGAAGTTCTCGTTGATCACGACATACTCTGCTTCGGCCGCGTGCGCCATCTCGCTACCGGCTGCCAGCAGGCGTCGCGTGATCACGTTCGGCTCGTCCTGGCCGCGCTTTTTCAGACGCTCTTCGAGCGCTTCGAGCGACGGCGGCAAGATGAAAATCTCGACCGCGTTGTGAAACTGTTTCTTCACCTGCTGCGCGCCCTGCCAGTCGATTTCGAGCAGCACGTCATGGCCGCTTTTCATCTGCTCCTGGATCCATACGCGCGACGTGCCGTAATAGTTGCCATGCACTTCCGCGCTTTCCAGGAACTCGCCTTCGTCGTGACGCTTCATGAAGTCGTCGACGGTGGTGAAGTGGTAGTGCTCGCCGTCCTGTTCCTTCGGGCGCGGCGGGCGCGTCGTGTACGAGATCGACAGACGGATCGCGTCGTCGCCCGCAAGCAGCGCGTTCACCAGCGTCGACTTGCCCGCGCCCGACGGCGCGACGACCATGAACAGGTTGCCGGGATAAGCGCCGGCGTACGGGTTGCGCGGTGCGCCGCTTTCGCGTGAGTGGTCGGTCATGTGTTGGTGCTCCAGCTTTATTCCAGATTCTGTACTTGCTCGCGCATCTGTTCGATGAGCAGCTTCAGGGTCATCGACGAATCGGCGAGTTCCTTCGCCGCCGCCTTCGAGCCGAGCGTGTTCGCTTCGCGGTTCAGCTCCTGCATCATGAAGTCGAGGCGCTTGCCGACCTTGCCGCCCTTCTCGATTACGTGACGCGTTTCGTTCAGGTGAGCCGTGAGGCGCGACAGTTCTTCGGCGATGTCGATACGGATGCCGTACATCGTCACTTCCTGGCGAATCCGTTCGTTGATTTCTTCGCGCGAGACGATCGTCGCGGCGGTATCCGGCGCGGCGATGCCAAGCGCTTCCTGCAAACGCTCGACGATCTTCTGCTGATGCTTCGCGATCAGCTCCGGCACGAGCGGGGTGATCTTCGTGACGATCGCTTCCATTTCGGTGACATTGGCGATCAGCATGGTCGCCAGTTGCGCGCCTTCACGCGCACGCACGTCGATCAGGTCGACGATGGCCTGCTTGCCGCACGCGAGCACCGCCTCGCGCAGCACTTCCGGCGCCACGCCGCTTTCGGCGAGCACGCCAGGCCAGCGCAGAATTTCGCCGGTGCGCAGACGGCCCGCTTCGGGGAACGTGGACAGCACCGTGCGTTCGAGCAGCGCCAGTTGCTTCAGCGCGTCGGTATTGACCGAGCCTGCGTTAGCCGACTGCTCGCTGCGTTGCAGATTGATACGGATATCCACCTTGCCGCGCGACAGTTTGTTCATCAGCATTTCGCGCAGCGTCGGTTCGCAGACGCGCACGTCTTCCGGCATGCGGAAGTTCAGATCGAGAAAGCGCGAGTTCACTGTGCGCAGTTCGACCGACACGCTCACGCCGCCTGTACCCGAGGCCGCGACGAGTTCGCGCGTGGCGCTCGCATAGCCAGTCATGCTGTAGATCATCGTATTTCTCGCGATTGTGGACGGGGGTTGAAAGCCCGTCCAAGAAGTGAATCGCCCGGCGTGTACGAGACGCGGGGCGGAGAATCCGTATTATCCCATTTTTACCGGACGCACCCCGCTGAAAGCGAGAGTCCATGCGGTCGAGCGCGCATAGGCGAAGTATCGGCAATCTTCGCGGCGAGCCCATCGTGGCCTTGCGTGGCGCTGCATTGCCCTGCACTGCCGTGCATTGCCGGCCGCCGTGTCGCCCGCAGACGCTACGCACCGATGACGTCGCATGACCGTCCCGCCCGATCGGCTGTAAAATTGCGCTTTCCCTCCGCATTTCTTCCAGACCCATCCCAACATGACCAACGACACCCAACGCCCCAGCGGCCGCCAGGCCAATCAGCTGCGCGACGTGCGCATCACGCGCCATTACACGAAGCACGCGGAGGGCTCGGTGCTGGTCGAGTTCGGCGATACCAAGGTCATCTGCACCGCGAGCATTGCCGAAAGCGTGCCGTCGTTCTTGCGTGATCGCGGTCAAGGCTGGCTCACCGCTGAATACGGCATGCTGCCGCGCGCCACGCATACCCGCAGCGACCGTGAAGCGGCGCGCGGCAAGCAAACCGGCCGCACCCAGGAAATCCAGCGGCTGATCGGCCGCGCGCTGCGCTCGGTGTTCGATCTGGAGAAGCTCGGCGCGCGTACGCTGCATATCGACTGCGACGTGATCCAGGCCGACGGCGGCACGCGTACGGCCAGCATCACCGGCGCGTTCGTGGCCGCCCATGACGCCGTGGCGAAGCTGCTGGCCACGGGCCGTATCGACAGCTCGCCGATCACCGACTATGTCGCCGCGATTTCGGTGGGCGTATACGACGGCCTGCCGGTGCTCGACCTCGACTACGACGAAGACTCGCAATGCGACACCGACATGAACGTCGTGATGACGGGCGCGGGCGGCTTCGTCGAAATTCAGGGCACCGCTGAAGGCGTGCCCTTCTCGCGCGACGAAATGAACGCGCTGCTCGATCTGGCAAGCGACGGCATCAACACGCTGATCGGCATGCAGAAAGCCGCGCTGGAGCAAAAGAGTGAGTGAAGTTAGCCGGAACAGTGGCGCGCATCTGGCAGACGCGCCGTTGAAGAAAGTCGTGCTCGCGTCGAACAACGCGGGCAAGCTGCGCGAGTTCGCGGCGCTGCTCGGCGCGGCCGGCATCGAACTGATTCCGCAGGGCGCGTTGAACGTGCCGGAAGCAGAAGAGCCGTATCCGACTTTCGTCGAAAACGCGTTGACCAAGGCCCGTCACGCGGCAAAGCTCACCGGCCTGCCCGCTCTCGCCGACGACTCCGGCCTGTGCGTTCGCGCATTGCGCGGCGCGCCCGGCGTCTATTCGGCGCGCTTCGCGCAACTCGCGGGCGGCGAGAAAAGCGACGCGGCGAATAACGCGCGCCTCGTTGCCGAACTGCAGCACGCAACCGATCGCCGCGGCTATTACTTCTGCGTGCTGGTGTTCGTGCGTCACGCGGACGACCCCGAACCGCTGATCGCCGAAGGCCGCTGGCATGGCGAAATTCTCGACGCTCCGCGCGGCGACAACGGCTTCGGCTACGACCCGTACTTCTTTTTGCCGTCGCTGAACGCGAGCGCCGCGGAGTTGGAGCCGGCCGTGAAGAACGCCAGCAGCCATCGCGCGATTGCGTTACAGCAACTGCTCGCGCGGCTCACGGAGGAAGCGTGATTCCGATCAAGCCGGCGCCGGCCGATATCGGCAATGGCGTCATCAAGGCGTTCACGTCGCCGGGCAGCATCCGCCTGACGTCGCTGCCGCCGTTGGCGCTGTACGTGCATTTTCCGTGGTGCGTACGCAAGTGTCCGTATTGCGATTTCAACTCGCACGAGTGGAAGGGCGACACGTTCCCGGAGACCGAGTATCTCGACGCGCTGCGTGCCGATCTCGAACTGGCGTTGCCGTTGGTCTGGGGACGGCAGGTGCATACGGTGTTCATCGGCGGGGGCACGCCTAGCTTGCTGTCGGCAGCGGGGCTCGACCGGATGCTGTCGGATATCCGCGCGCTGCTGCCGCTCGACGCCGACGCGGAAATCACGCTCGAAGCCAACCCAGGCACGTTCGAAGCCGACAAGTTCGCGCAGTTTCGGGCGAGCGGTGTGAACCGGCTGTCGGTGGGGATTCAAAGCTTCAATGAAGCGCATCTGAAGGCGCTCGGCCGGATTCACGATTCGACGCAAGCGCGTCATGCGGTCGAGGTGGCCTCGACCACGTTCGACAACTTCAACCTCGATCTGATGTTTGCGCTGCCCGGGCAGACGCTCGCCGAATGTCAGGCCGATATCGAAACGGCGTTGTCGTTCGCGCCGCCGCATTTGTCGCTGTATCACCTGACGCTCGAACCGAACACGCTGTTTGCGAAATTTCCACCCGCGCTGCCCGACGACGACGCGTCGGCGGACATGCAGGACTGGATTCATGAGCGCACGGTGGCGGCCGGTTATGGACGCTATGAGGTGTCCGCGTATGCGCAGCCGCATCGGCAGAGCAAGCACAACCTGAACTACTGGCGCTTTGGCGACTACCTCGGCATTGGCGCGGGCGCGCATACGAAGTTGTCATTCCCGAATCGCGTGCTGCGTCAGGTGCGTTACAAGCACCCCACCACCTTCATCGAGCAGGCCAGGGCCGGCACGGCGGTACAGGAAGAGCATGAAGTCGGGCCCCGCGATCTGCCGTTCGAGTTCATGCTGAACGCGTTGCGGCTCGTGGAAGGGTTTCCGGTGCACAGATTTATCGAGCGCACGGGAATGTCGATGACGTCGATCGAACCGGCTTTGCAGGAAGCGGAACGGCGCAAGCTGATCACGCGCGATCACGAAAAAATCGCACCCACGCCGCTCGGCCAGGCGTTCCTGAACGATCTGCAAGAGCTGTTTCTGAAAGATCCGCAGTAATTGCTGAGCGACGGAGTTCCGCTGCGAGGTTTTTTCGGGTTACAATTTAAGGCTTGGAGGTGTGGCCGAGCGGTTTAAGGCACCGGTCTTGAAAACCGGCGAAGGAGTGATCTTTCCGTGAGTTCGAATCTCACCGCCTCCGCCAAAGAACGAGAAAAGCCCCGTAAGTTCAAACGCTTACGGGGCTTTTGTTTTTTCTGCCCGTCAAATAGCTCATCATTGAGCCGAGTTTCACTGCTGCCGGGCGATACGTTTGGCCGCGTAAGACCCGTCCCGCGTTCATCACCCTCCGCTAGATCCGCCTATGTCCGTCGCGCACGGTTTGTGCCTGCTGTGCGACATCGTCAACACCATAGCGAGCTTCGGGCGGCTACGTGAGCGATCCGTTGAACGCATGAACCGGTGACGGCGCGGTGGCTCACCGGTCGTCAGGCCGGACGAGGAGACGGAAGTCGCGATACCCGCGCGCGGCGCGCAGGGTAAAGCAGCGAAGGCGCAAGGTAACGTGGACGACGCTGGCGCTAACCGCGGGCGCACCGTGGTTGACGACTGGACCCCGGCGCAGTCGGCGCGACGCATCCCATCCCCGGGGGCGAAGACGTGCCGCTGAAAGAAATCCTGCGCCGAGCGGAAAACTATCTTGCGTTAGCTTGATTCTTCATCAAGAAATCAAGCGAGCCCCCACCCTCCCTACTGCTGAGCGGACGACGGCCAGCCGCCTGAACGCTGCCCTACTCAGCCCTGGTGAATAGCCTTTGACATAGTGAAGACAAGCGACGACGGATTGCGCGTGTTATCCGTGCCCGTAGCAGCCGCATGTTTCATTACACTCATCGCACCCAGTGAGCCCATCACCGCCAGCAGATAACGCTGATATTGGTGCACTTCTTCCAGGCACTCCCTGCTGAACGTCTCGACCCGGTACGCGAGAAAAACACGTTTGCTTGAGCGTCCCTGATTCTGGGTGAGCCCGTGGGTCATAACATGAATGTCATCAAGATTATCAGCCTGGCAGCGCGCGAATTCTGCCGTGTGATGACAGAGCGACTGAAGCATCGCGTGAAGTGCAGCATTTTCTTCTGCAAGCCGTGCGCTGGATTCAGCCTGATTGGCGGGGATGACCGGCGTTTCGTTTTTTGTCATTCTGCGTCCTTCTCTGGTGTACTGAAGAACGCCCGCCCATGCGATGAGAGAGGGTGAGCGGGCACAAGGCAGGACTGCAAAACCGGCGCAACACCAAACCGGCAAACCCGAAGGTTTCCCCACCAGGGCCCGCCCATTGATGATAACAACAGACGTGCAGAGGTAGCCGCACACCCTTGCGGGCGTGCGGGGCGTTGCATTCCAGGTTTGCAGACCTGGTGCCGGTGTTTCCGGCAGAAGCTAGCCGTGTATTGCAAACGGCTAGCGGGCACCTTACTACAGTCACGCGCGCAAGGGGTTGCGTAGTGATCAATTTTGACGTTTGCCTTCGTGCTGTTCGGCAACGTTTGTTTGGGAACCGGACGTGCCGCAAGACGGTGGCGAAGAGTAATCCGGCCGCTCGGCAGGCCGGCAATATGGCACCCCCAGCAGCGCAACGGACAATGTGCGTAACGCGAAAATCATAAGCCTGAATTTTTCAATTTTTGACATCCGTCCGATTCCGCGCACGCACGGATTTCGGCTACGGTTAACACCTCTGCACGACGAAAGGCACGGAATGGCGGTTAACCCATTTACCTATACGTTTGGCATTCCCAAAAATCTCAGGCCTGTGGACCTGTTCGTGTACGTGGCGCTTGATGAAACGGCCCGGCAACCTGGCTTGACAGATTTGACCGCGGCAGCGGCAGTGTTGTTAGGGCAGGCTGATCTGCCGGTGCCGGGTAAATTCACGGGCGCAACTGCGGGCACGTCCGTGGCTTCCCTCACGGCTCGTCAATTACTGCCATTCAAAGTGGCATTCCGGCTGCCAATGATTACGTTGGTCGGACTGAAAGGCGTTCGGATAGCTTTCACTCGAAACCTCGGCGCGTTTGTCGGCAGAGCAGTGCCGGTGATTGGCGAGATATTGCTGACACTCGATGCGATACAAATCGCGCGGCACAGCGTGATGACCTACAACCGCCGCGTGCGGCCAGAAGACCGGTTGCTTTGATGGACGACGATACTTGGGAACGGCTTGAAGCGTTCACACGCGAAGAACTAGGACGGCCCATTTTCGGCGGCCCAATAAAATTGACGCCAGTCAGCAGGCTAGAAAAAGACCTTGGCGTAACTGGGCTGGATGGCATCGAATTTATCGATAAGTGGTCTGATCAATTCAACGTGCAGATAAACGATTTTCCCTACCGGCGCTATTTCTCCGCTGAAGGCCAGTTACTGTTTTCATCGTTGATCGGCCTGTTTTCAAAACGTCGCCGCAAGCCTGAACTTATGCCGCTGACACTGGGTATGTTGGCAGATGCCATGCGGCTCGGGAAATGGGACACAGAACAGCTAGAGTCTGCATCCGGGCGTTAGCTCAATAAGCCCCTTTGCCAGTCCAGCGCGTAGTGCTGCTGCATGTCGGAGGCGGTTACCACGGCCGCGCACGGTACGTGGTAGAAAACGTGATAACTCTTATTTTTTTAACTCGTGGTCACCCTTTACGGGCGGGCGTTTCAGATGAAAAAATGAATCTCACCGCTTCTTCCAGAACTGCAATGAGAACGGGCCTGTTGGCCCGTTTTTCATATGTGGCAAGCATCCTGGATCACCGCCACGCCAGATGCAATGTCATCGACGCCAATCGATCGTCGGCTTATCCTATCTATCAAACGCGCGTTTGCCGTGAACCGTGTCGCGACTCAGTAGAACCTCTCCCTTCAACTCCCCGCTCTCCGGTCGATATCCAGTCTATCTGCTCTATTCAGACGCATTTGAGGGAGACGCCCATGAAGATCCGTTCAATAGCCATCGTAGTAATCTGCACCGCCGCGTGCGCAAGTGCTTCCTCAGCGAGCGCCGGCACGCCCACGGTATCGTCAGACGACGACAGCGCCGCGGTCTTCGGTTCAGCGACGTTGACCGCGTTGCAGGACATCGGCGGTGGCGCAAAGGCTGCCGCGTCGTCTGCATCGATGGGCACAGACGCGCTGCGTGGCGCTAGCGGGAACATCGGCGTCAATCTGGCGGCCGGTGCGCTGAACGCGCAAACAAATCAGATCGCGCTCATCACGACGACGCAGGCGGAAGTCAGCATGCAACAGAATATCCACACGGTCACACGGATGACCGGCAGCGCCCTTGCCGAAGTCGGCGCAGGCGCAATGGCCGCAGTAAGCGGTAATGTCGGCGTGAATATCGCGGGCGGGGTGGGAAATGCACAGTTCAACGGGATGGTGGTGCACTGAAACTGTAGAGTGGCGTCGGCCAGTGAGCGACCCCTCGAGCTTCGGCAATCGCACAACGCATCTTGGATCAAGCATCGCGGCGCGATTTAAACCACCGCGGTCGCCTCAACCTCGATCTTGAACCCATAGTGCAAATGCGGCACAGGCACGACAGCCCGCGCCGGACGCGCGTCCCCTGCCCACTTCGCGTAGATCTGGTTAAAGCTCGCCCAGTTCTCGACATCGACGATATAGACGCGTACCTGCGCCAGTTGCGCGACGCTGCTGCCGACACCTTCGAGCGCGGCTCGCACATTGGCCAGCACCTGCTCGGCCTGGACCTCGAACGACGCGTCGGCCAGCTTTACGCCTTGCCCGTCGATCGGCAATTGCCCGGAGACAAAAACCAGGCCATTTGCGACTGCCACGTGACTGTAATGTCCGCCCGGCTTCGCCAGCGTGGCGGGATTATCCGTATGCGGCACACGCGCTTCGTTCTGGCTACCAGCCATCAATACCACTCCATAAGTGACGAGGTGTCTGGCAGTGTATCGCTTGCACGCATGGCGATGTAGCGCAGGTTTCGCACGCAACCCACGTGGCGCGTATGACACCTACGGCATCCACGGCACCCATGGCGCCCATGACACCCACAGCGCACTCGCGCAGCCCAAGCCACACCGAATCGCACGAAGACGCGGCCAGGCCACTTGAAGCGTGCGCATTCAATGCATCAATCAACCTCAACGGATGCATCAAACCATGCCCGCCCCGCCGCGTCAGCCCGCTTCGACATACGAAACCGCTCCACCGCCGAACGCACCCGTCACGCGCTAAGCAGATCCAGCTTTTCGCGCGCGTCGGCGCAACGGCGATTCAGATCGCGATGCATCAACTGGCTGTCGAGTAGCGACGACACATCCGACAAACCATGATCAAAGCGCAGCACATATTCGATGTCCGTGTAATCGTGATAGACGCCGCTGTCAGCCAGCTTTTGCGCTTCAGCGAAAGCGGCATGTTGCCGTTCGCCGTTCATCAAATCTCTGATCGCCATGATTGCCGCTCCGAGGAACAGTGACTCCATCATAGCAACGCAATTTGCCGCACACGGTCGCGCGGACGCAACACCTGGTGTTTTCCGTACACACGTCAATACGCACGCCCTGTCAACGTGTGATAGGCGCGTTGCGGTCCCGGTCGCATCGACGTCATGGTGCTGCGCTTAAGCCGCAGCGACTGGCACCTTGGTCCCGTGCCACCTCATCACCAGAATTCGCCCGACATAACACAGCACCCCCGCGACGCCCACGACCACGCCCATCCCCCTGGGCGAGCCGTCCTGCCACAGGCCGACCGCGAGGCTCGACAGCGCGCCGAGCGCAAGTTGCACAGCGCCGAATACCGCGGCGGCGGCCCCTGCATTCAGCGGGTATCGATGCATCAGATCGGTCGTGCAATTCGCAGACAACACGCCCACCACGCCGACCACGAAGAACAGTCCGAACACGATCGACCACAGGCCGCCCAGCCCTGTCAGTGAAACAAAACTCACGAACAGCGACGCAACGCAACTGACGGTTGCTGCAAACGAAATGATCCGCAGCGCGCCGAGCCGGCCGACCAGACGCGTGTTCATGAAATTGCCGAACATGATGCCGACGATATTCAGCGCAAACAGAAAACCGTAATGCTGCGCCGATACATGGAAATATTCGATGTACACAAAAGGCGTAGCCGTGATGTACGCGAACATCGACGCGAACGCCATGCCGCCGCACAACATGTGCCCCCACGCGACCGGATCGCGCAGCAACCTGCCGTATGCGCCGAACGATTTCAGCAATGCGGAGTGCGCGCGCTTCTCGGGCGGCCAGGTCTCAGGCACTTTCAGATACGCCGTTACCGCGCACACCGAACCGAACAGCGTCAGCACGACGAACACCACCCGCCAGCCGCCGATCAGCAGCAGTTGTCCGCCGATCAACGGCGCCAGCAACGGACCGATCGAAGTGACGATGGCAAGCATCGACAGCACGCGGGCGGCGTCGGACGGCCCGTGCGCATCGCGTGCAATCGCACGCGCGAGCACGGAAGCCGCGCCCGCGCCGAGTGCCTGCACGAAGCGGAACGTCACTAGCGAGCCAATCGAAAACGACAGCGCACACGCCACGCTAGCCAGCGCATACATGATGATGCCGCCAAGCAGCACCGGCCGTCGCCCGTAGGTGTCCGACAACGGTCCGTACAGCAGCATGCCGATCGAAAAGCCGAACATGAAAC
Source organism: Paraburkholderia metrosideri (assembly GCF_904848625.1). Lineage (GTDB taxonomy): Bacteria > Pseudomonadota > Gammaproteobacteria > Burkholderiales > Burkholderiaceae > Paraburkholderia > Paraburkholderia metrosideri. Next base: position 17,973 of record NZ_CAJHCP010000026.1, on the reverse strand, counting down.
TGGTGAGCGTGGTTTGCGCCGCGCCCGTGGTGATCGCGAACGCCTGCGCGATGGTCGGCAGGCTCGGCAGATACATGTCGATCGAAATCGGCCCGCATGCGGCAAGCGCACCGAGCAACAGGATCAGCCGGCCATCAGGCCGGCTACTGGTGACGTAAGACATGGAAATCGGGAATCCGGATGAAGCGCCGCGCCGTTTATCGGCCGCGGAACGGTGAAACGGGAAAGCGACTTTGAAGCCCCTGATTGTACGCGACGGTTAATCCATTCGAGCGCGCCCTCGCACAACTGGATGCACAACGGGACGCGCATCTGGACGCGCTCCCGCACCCGAAAGCACGCGACGGCAACGGCGGCGGCAAGCGCGCTGTCGATCGGTTAAGCTGCCGCCTGAACCTTGCGGGCCGCGGACGAAGGTATTCGCGGCGCCCCGTCCACCCTTCTGTTTCGACCGTGCAATGACCGCCTTCCTGCTGATCTGGAGCCCCAAGAAGTGGCCTTGGCCCGAGTTGCCCGACGTCGCGAAACGCGTGGCCTCCGGCGTCGCCGTCACCGACGTCTGGGGCTGCGGATTCGCGCGCAGCATCCTGCCCGGCGACCGCGTGTTCCTGCATCGCGTAGCGCAGGAACCGAAAGGCATCTTCGGCTCCGGCTACGTGACGCGCGCGCCGTACGAGGTCGCCGACGCGGCGACCAAACGCGGCTATCGCCTGTGCATCGATTTCGTCTACGACTGGCTGGTCGACGCGCATCAGCAACCCGTGATCTCGCGTGAAGCATTGCGCGTGCATCCTTTCTCGGTGCAAACATGGGACGCGCAAAGTTCCGGCACCGTGATCAAACCCATCGCGGAAGGCGCGCTGGAAAAGCGCTGGCGCGAACTCACTGGCGCGCGTAAGCCGCCGCAACTGGACCCGCCCGCAGGCCCGACACGCTCCAGCAAAGTCACCGCGCACAAGGCCCACAGCAAAGCCACGAGCCAGGCCGCCGCGGCCGACCCCGCCAGGCCCAGCCGCAAAACCCGTTGACGCTGACTCCGGTACAATTTCTCCACCTATCCCAGCGCCGCCAATCGCCGACCCGGCAACCCGCGCCGCTGCGCAACCCTATTCCAGCCATCGCCATGTCCAACAACGAAATCCTCTTCGAACGCGCGCAACGCACCATTCCTGGTGGCGTGAACTCGCCGGTCCGCGCCTTCCGCTCGGTGGGCGGCACCCCGCGTTTCGTCGAACGCGCGCAAGGCCCGTACTTCTGGGACGCGGACGGTCAGCGCTATATCGACTACATCGGCTCGTGGGGCCCGATGATCCTCGGCCACGTCCATCCGGAAGTGCTCGAAGCGGTGCAACGCGTGCTGGGCAATGGTTTCTCGTTCGGCGCGCCGACCGAATCGGAAGTGGAAATCGCCGAGGAAATCTGCAAGCTGGTGCCGTCGATCGAACAGGTCCGCATGGTGTCGAGCGGCACCGAAGCGACCATGAGCGCGCTGCGTCTCGCGCGCGGCTTCACGAACCGCAGCCGCATCGTCAAATTCGAAGGCTGCTATCACGGTCATGCCGACAGCCTGCTGGTCAAGGCCGGCTCGGGCCTGCTCACCTTCGGCAATCCGACCTCGGCGGGCGTGCCGGTCGACATCGCGAAGCACACCACGGTCCTCGAATACAACAACGTCGCTGAACTCGAAGAAGCGTTCAAGGCGTTCGGCAACGAGATCGCGTCGGTGATCGTCGAGCCGGTGGCGGGCAACATGAATCTCGTGCGCGCAACGCCCGAGTTTCTGCAAGCATTGCGCCGCCTGTGCACCGAGTACGGCTCAGTGCTGATTTTCGACGAAGTGATGTGCGGTTTCCGCGTCGCGCTCGGTGGCGCGCAAGAGGTCTACGGCATCACGCCAGACCTGACGTGCCTGGGCAAAGTGATCGGCGGCGGCATGCCGGCCGCGGCATTTGGCGGACGCCGCGACATCATGGCCCACCTCGCGCCGCTCGGCGGCGTCTATCAGGCGGGCACGCTGTCGGGCAATCCGATCGCGGTGGCCGCAGGCCTGAAAACGCTGCAATTGATCCAGGCGCCGGGCTTCTACGACACGCTCGCCGCGCGCACCGCGCGTCTCGCGCAAGGTCTGTCGAAGGTGGCGCGCGAAGCGAACGTGCCGTTCTCGGCGGATTCGCTCGGCGGCATGTTCGGCATCTACTTCACCGAGTCGGTCCCGGCCAGTTTCGCCGATGTCACGAAGAGCGACGTGCCGCGCTTCAACGCGTTCTTCCACAAGATGCTCGACGCGGGCGTGTACTTCGCGCCGTCGGCGTATGAGGCGGGCTTCGTATCGAGCGCGCACGACGACGCGATCGTCGACGCCACCATCGACGCGGCGCGCAGCGCATTCGCGTCGCTCGCGGCTTGAAGGAAAGCGGCACCCGCCACCTATTGCAGCATACGAAGCCACCCAAAGCCCAGCCACCGCACCCGACCGGACACCGATGTTTTCGCAAACCGATTTCGTCCACATGGAACGCGCGCTCGCGTTGGCCAAGCGCGGCATGTACACCACCGACCCGAATCCGCGCGTAGGTTGCGTGCTCGTCAAGAATGGCGAGGTGATCGGCGAGGGTTTCACGCAACCCGCTGGTCAGGACCACGCAGAGATTCGTGCGTTGAAGGACGCGCGCTCGCGCGGCCATGATCTGCGCGGCGCCACGGCTTATGTGACGCTCGAACCGTGCAGCCACTTCGGCCGCACGCCGCCATGCGCGAACGCGTTGATCGACGCGCAGGTCGCGCGGGTGGTCGCGGCAATGGAAGACCCGAATCCGCAGGTGTCCGGGCGCGGTCTGAAGATGTTGCGCGACGCGGGTATCGAGGTGCGTTGCGGCCTGCTCGCGCAGGAAGCGCACGAACTGAATATTGGTTTCGTGTCGCGTATGACGCGTGGCCGTCCGTGGGTTCGCATGAAAGTGGCCGCCTCGCTCGATGGCCGCACCGGCCTGCCTTCGGGCGTCAGCCAGTGGATTACCGGCGAAGCGGCACGCGCCGATGGTCATGCGTGGCGCGCTCGCGCGTCGGCGATTCTGACCGGCATCGGCACCGTGCGCGAAGACAATCCGCGCATGACGGTGCGCGCGGTCGACACGCCGCGTCAACCCCAACGCGTGTTGATCGACAGTCAACTCGACGTGCCGCCGGACGCACAGATTCTGGCCGGCGCACCCACACTGATTTTCTGCGGCAATCTCGATGAACGTCACGCCGAGCGCGCCAGCGCACTGCGCGATCGTGGCGCCGAGATCGTGCAGATGGCGAACGCAGCCGGCAAGGTCGATCTGCCCGGCATGCTGAAGGCACTCGGCGAGCGCAATGTGAACGAATTGCACGTCGAGGCAGGCTATAAACTGAACGGCTCAATGTTGCGCGAAGGCTGCGTTGACGAACTGCTCGTGTACCTCGCGCCGAGCCTGCTCGGAATGGACTCGATGAGCATGTTCAGCGTTCACGCGCCCGACACGCTCGAAGGCCGCGTCAAACTGAATTTTCACGCAGTGGACCGGATCGGCGACGACCTGCGGATTCTCGCGCGTTTCGTGCCTCTGGCGGCGCCGCCAACCCCACCCGGGGAACCCGGCGACGATCCCGCGTCCTCACCCGTTTTGAATTGATCAAGGACTAGCACGATGTTTACAGGAATCGTCGCGGCAGTGGGCCGCATCGAATCAGTCAAGCCTCTGGGTACGGACGGCGACGCGGGCGTGCGCCTGAACGTCGAAGCCGGCGGCCTCGATCTCGGCGACGTGCAGCTTGGTGACAGCATCACGATCCAGGGCGCCTGCATGACGGTGGTCGCGAAGACCGCGCATTCGTTCGAAGTCGACGTGTCGCGGGAAAGTCTCAATTGCACCGCGGGACTCGGCGAACCCGGCGAGGTCAATCTGGAGAAAGCACTGCGTGCGCATGACCGGCTTGGCGGCCATATCGTGTCCGGTCACGTCGACGGACTGGGTACGGTCACGCACTTCGCACCGGTTGGCGAGTCGCACGAATTGCGCGTGCTCGCGCCGCGTGAGATTGGCCGCTATCTCGCGTACAAAGGCTCGATTACGGTTAACGGCGTGAGCCTGACTGTCAATTCGGTCAAGGATCGCGACGACGGTTGCGAGTTCTCGATCAACCTGATTCCGCACACGGTTGAAGTGACGGCGCTCAAGCATCTGCGTGAAGGTGCGAAGGTGAATCTGGAGATCGATCTGATTGCGCGCTACGTGGAGCGGATGCTCTCCACCTCTCAGGACGCCTCTCAGCCGTCAAAGTAAGCCGGAACCGCGATTTCTGATTCCCGCCAGATCTGGTGGGAATCAGGACGCGGAAGCCGCGTCGCTATGAGCAGACGGCACTGCAGGCCTGCTTATTCCCGAGCCTCAATTCTCCATCCTCTTCCTCAGTCCGGTCCTCCCCATCGCGTAGAAGCTACGTAAAATCCCTGGCTTCCTTGAGAGGTGTATCGATTTAGTATATCGATACACCCACTGTCCGGAAGATACGGACTTCAGGAGACACCATGGCTTCGATTTCCCGGCGAAAATTCCTACAAATCACATCCGCCGCCTCGGTCGCCGCAGCGACCGGTTCCTTGCCCACCCTTTCGCGCGCCGCCGCACCGGTCGCGCTGCGCTTTTCATCGTCGATGGTCGCGGACCAGAACGCGTCGCACTATGTCTGGTATCAGAACTTCGCCGCGAGTCTGAAGGCGAACGTCGGCGACGCCATCCGCGTCGACTTCTTCCCGAACAACCAGCTCGGCAATGAAAGCGACGTCGCGCAGCAAGTGAAGATCGGCTCGATCGACATGATGGTGACGGGCGCATCGATCTGGGCCACGCTCGCGCCGGAAATCGGCATGCTGGACATGGGCTATCTGTTCGACAGCTTCGCGCATGCGGAAAAAGTGCTGGACGGCCACGTGGGCGCCGCGTTGAGCAAATCCCTGCAGGACCGCTCGGGCTGCCAGATCCTCACGTGGACCTCGCAGTTCGGCGCGCGCAACGTGTTCACCAAGAAGCCCGTTCAGTCGCTCGCGCAATTCAAGGGCACCAAGCTGCGGGTATTGCCGACGCCCGCGTTCATCGAAACGTTTAAGGCAATGGGCGCGGTCCCCACGCCAATCCCATTCGGCGAGCTGTACATGGCCGCGCAAACCGGCGTGGTCGACGGGCTGGAGCACGACTCCGCCACGGTGCTGTCGGGCAAGTTCTACGAGGTCGTGAAGTCGTGCTGGAAAACCCAGCATAACTTCAGCCCGCTCGTGGTCGTGATCGGCAAGCGCTCGATGGACAAGATTCCGGCCGAGCTGCGCCCCGGCTTCATGAAGGCCATTCAGGACGCGAGCCTGAAGCAGCGCCCCATCGCCGACGACAAAGTCATTCAGGCGGAACAGGCGCTCAAGGCACGCGGCATGACGTTCTATCCAATGGCGTCAGCCGAGCGCGACGCGGTGCGCCATCAACTGCAGAGCACGATCTATCAGAACTTCGCCAAACAATATCCGGCGACCGCGCCGCTGTTTTCAGAAATCGCCGCGGCAAGGGGCTAATCGATGAACGCGCTGCCCACCACCCAGACGCCAGACGGGCACGCCAATGCGGCCACCGCGTTGGCTTTCGATCGCGGCACTCGTTGGGGATCGGGGCTCGAGCGCCTCGTGCGATGGACCGAATATCTGTCGGCGGCGGTGCTGGCCGCCGACGTGGCCGTGGTGTTCGTGTCGGTGATCTACCGCTACTTCCTTCACGACCCGGTCGATTGGGCCGAGGAAATCGCCTCCGCGCTCATGATCGTGCTGGTCTTCTTCGGCGCCGCGACGGTGCTCGCGCGCAGCCAGCACGTCGGCATCGAACTGTTTCGCGGTCTGTTGCCGAGACGCTGGCAACCTGCGTTGATTCACGCGGGCCACTGGATCATCGCGGGCGTGTCGGTCAGCCTGTTCTACTCGTCCTGCCTGCTGCTCGCCGATTCGTACGGGCAGACGACGGCAAGTGGTTTGCCCGGCTGGATCAACGTCTATCCGCTGGTGATCGGCAGCCTGTTCATGACGCTGTTCGCGGTGGCGAATGCCGTGAACGGCGCGACCCGCATCGTCCTGGCAAGCCTCGCCGGCTGCGTGGTCATCGCGGCCGCGCTGTTCGGATGGAATACGTTCGTCCCGGCTCATCCGATCGAACCCGGCCTGCTGCTCGCCGCGGGATTTTTCGGCGGCCTGTTCCTCGGCATCCCGATCTGTTTCGTGCTCGCCCTTTCCGCGCTGCTGTTCTTTCTCGCGGAACCGAGCCTGCCGATGCTCGTGTACTCGCAGCAGGTCATGTCCGGCGCCAATCACTTCGTTCTGCTCGCGGTGCCGTTCTTCGTGCTGGCCGGCCTGTTGATGGAATCGAACGGCATGTCGTCGCGCCTGATCGAACTGCTGCTGCGCGTTTTCGGACGCGTGCGCGGCGGCCTCGGCCTGATCGCCATCACGGCGACCGCGTTCTTTTCCGGCGTGTCCGGCTCGAAGCTGGCCGATATCGCGGCGGTCGGCGGCGTCGTGATGCCGGCGGTGCGCCAGAGCGGCGAAGATCCCGACGAGATCGCGGCGCTCCTCGCCAGCAGCGCGGTGATGGCGGAAACCATTCCGCCCTGCGTGAACATGATCATCATGGGATTCGTCGCCAACATTTCGATTGCCGGCCTGTTTCTCGCGGGGATCGTGCCGGCGGCGGTGCTCGCCGTGTCGCTCGGCATCGTGGCGGTGATCTTCGGCCGGCGCATCGATCCGGACAAGGCCTTCAGCGTGCGCCGGCCACTGGTGCCGCTGCTGTGCGGCGCATTCGTCGCGCTCGTCATGATCGTGATGATCGGCAAAGGCGTCACGTCCGGCGTTGCAACGTCGACCGAGGTGTCGGCCTTCGCGGTGGTCTATGCGCTGGTCGCGGGATGGCTGGCGTTCCGTGAGCTGACGCCCAAAGTGGTGGCGCGGCTCTTCGTTCGCTCGGCGTCGATGGCCGGCAGCATTCTGTTCATCGTCGCGGCGGCGTCGAGCGTGTCGTTCGCGCTCACCATCGAGCAGATTCCCGCGCTCGTATCCGGCGTGATGGTTTCGTTCGGCACGCACTATGGCGCGGCCGGTTTCATGCTGCTGTCCGTGCTCATCATGATCGTGTTCGGCGCGATCCTGGAAGGCGCGCCCGCGCTGATCATCTTCGGGCCGCTGCTGACGCCGATCGCCCAGCAACTCGGGATCAACCCGCTACACTTCGGAACAGTCGCCGTGGTGGCGATGGGCCTCGGCCTGTTCGCGCCGCCGGTCGGCCTGGGCCTGTTCGCCACGTGCGCGATCACGGGCACCAAGGTCGAAAACGTCGCGCGGCCCATGCTCAAATACCTCGCGGTACTCTTCGTCGTCCTCGTCCTGCTGGTACTTGTGCCCGGCTTTTCTCTCTGGCTACCATCCCGCTTCGGGATGTAAGTCAATTTACTGAGGATATTTGTGAGCACGATACAAGACGTCGCTCGACATGCCGCCGTTTCGGTGAGCACCGTGTCGAATGTACTGAACGGCCGCACGGAAAAGATGCGTCAGGAGACGCTCGCGCGCGTGGAGGAAGCGATCGTCGCGCTGAAATACCGGCCGAGCACGCTCGCGCGTCAGCTGAAAACCGGTCAGACGCCGCTCATCGGCCTGCTGGTGCCGTCCATCGCGAACCCGATGTACGGCTACATTGCGCGTGAGGTCGAAACCTTCGCGCAGGAAAAGTACGGACACCGGGTGCTGATCGGCAACACCTATCGGGACAAGGCAAAAGAAGCCTCGTTTTTCGAGGACCTGCTCGCTCATGGCGTGCGGCGCGTGATCGTGATTTCTTCGCTGGCCGACGAGAGCCACCTGACGCAAGCGGTGCAGCGCGGCATGGTGGTCGTCAGCTACGACCGGCGCGCGACACCGGGCGAGCAATCGGCGGTCAACCACATCGCGCCGGATAACTTCGAAGCCGCGCGGATCGCCACACGTCACCTGATCGCGCATGGCCATACGCATCTCGCGTTCGTGACGGTCGCCGGGATGACCGAGAGCCGCAGCGACAAAATCGACGGCTTCTACGCGGCGGCCAGCGAGGCCGGTTTGCGCGACCAAGCGCGGGTGATCGAAGGGGGTCCGTCGAACGAATACGGCGACTCGGTGATCGGCGAAGTGGGCCACGAGCTGGCGCGGCAAATCGTCGAAGATGCCTGCCGCCCCACCGGCATCGTCGCGGTCAACGACCTGATGGCGCTGGGTCTGATGTCCGGCTTGCGCGAGACCGGTCTGAGCGTGCCGTCGGACATCTCCGTGGTCGGCATCGACGGCCTCTTTCTGTCCGCGCTTTCGAACCCGAGGTTGACGACAGTGCGGCTGCCCGTCACCGAAATGGCGCGCGCGATGGTCGAGCGAGCCATGACGCGCGAGTGTCCGCCCGACGCGCACGCAGACAATCAGGTTTTCAACACGACGTTGCTCATCGAACGCGAATCCGTCGCGGCACCTCCCGCACAGACTCCGTCTACCCACGCAAGAAAGCGGAATACCAGGAAATGAATACGGTTTTTGTTAGTCATCCGAGCAACATGCTGGAGCGTTACTTCGGCGACAAGGCACTCGCTGCGTTGCGCGCGTTTGCCGATGTGAAGCTGAACGCCGAGCAGCGGGAACTCACCACCGGCGAACTGGCCGCCGCGGCGCACGGTTGCGACGCCATCATCGCCTATCGGCAAACGCCGGCACCGCGCGAGCTGTTCGCCGCGTTGCCGGAGTTGGCTGCGCTCGTGCGCTGCGCGGTCGATATCCGCACCATCGACGTCGAGGCCGCCAGCGAACACGGCGTGCTAGTCACGCAGGCGAGCGCGGGATTCGTGCCGTCGGTATCGGAATGGGTAATTGGCGTGATGCTCGTGATGGCGCGCGGCATCGACACCTATGCGGCAACCTATCGCCGTGGTGCGCGCGCGGAGCCGGTCATGGGACGCCAGTTGCGCGGCGCGACGCTGGGCGTGATCGGCTATGGACAGATCTCGCGCTATCTGTGCGACGTCGCGAGCGCATTGGGCATGCGCGTCGTGGTCAGCGATCCGTACACCGAGGTGGACCAGCCCGCGCTGGAGCAGGTCACGCTGCCGGCGCTGCTGGGCATGTCGGACTTCGTGGTTTGCCTCGCGCCCGCTACGGCCGAAACCGCGCATCTGATGAACGCCCAGGCGTTCGCGTCGATGAAAGCGGGCGCGTACTTCATCAATGCATCGCGCGGCGAACTGGTCGACGAAGCCGCGCTGCTGCAAGCGCTGGACTCCGGTCATCTGGCCGGTTGCGCGCTCGACGTTGGCAGCGAGCCGGACCAGATGCCTTCGCTGCTGCTCGCGCGGCACCCCCGCGTGATTGCGACGCCGCATATCGGCGGCCTTACACCGGAGGCGATCGAGCACCAGGCGCTACAGACGGTGTCGCAGGTCAGCGCGATCTTGCGCGGAGACATACCGGAAGGCGCGGTCAACGCGCGCCATGCGAACCGCCTGGACAGATTCGCCAAGGGCCATGGCGGTGGCACCACAAGTGCCCCGTCATTCGCGTCTGACAACCACTGAGACTGTAGGGAGTCGAATTTGGCTACGCTATACCCGGGCGCATGTGATTGCCACATCCACATCTATGAAGACGGCTATGCGCTGTCGCCCAACGCGACGTTCGTGCCGCCGCCCGCGCCCGTCAGTGAATATCGGCGGATGCAACAGGCGTTGGGCCTCACGCGTGTCGTCGTGGTGCAACCGACCGGCTACGGTTTCGACAACAGCTGCACGCTGGCAGCGTTGAAGCAGTTCGGCGCGACGGCGCGCGGCGTCGCCATGCTCCCACCGCAGCAGAGCGACGATGAAATCGCGCGTCTGCACGACGCGGGCATGCGCGGTCTGCGCTACATGATGCTCGGCGGCGGCCTCAGTGCATGGAGCAACCTGCACGACGATGCTGCCCGTATCGCGTCGCTGGGCTGGCACATTAATCTTCAACTCGATGGCCGCGATCTGCCGCTGCACGAGTCTGCGTTGCGGGACCTGCCCTGCAAGCTCGTTATCGATCACACCGGTAAGTTTATTGAGCCGGTGCAGCCGGATAGCGATGCGTTCCGCTCGTTGTGCCGGCTGCTCGATCGCGGGCAATGCTGGGTCAAGCTCTCCGCGCCCTACGAAACGTCGCGCGTCGGCGCGCCTGGCTACGACGACGTGGCGCTGCTCGCACGCTCGCTCGCCGCGCGCTACCCGGAGCGCTGCCTGTGGGCAAGCAACTGGCCGCATCCGAATGCGAAGCCGCGCCCGGTCGACGCGCAGCTGCTGGACTGGCTCATCCGTTGTGCGGGCGATGAAAGCACGGTGGAAAAGATTCTGGTGAGCAATCCGGAAGCCGTCTACGGTTTTCCTTCATTGTCGGGGCGGGGCTAACGTAGTGCTCGCGATAGGTAGAGCGCATGCACTCCATGTGTCGACATGGCGATAATCCACTGAAATAGCCGGATTTTTCCGCGTCATCCGCATACCGCTGCCCCTCACCTATTGCGACAGCCTGTCGGCCCAGCGGAGATCGCAGGCCTCAGGCCGCCATGCAAGCCCGTTCAACGTATGCGGTTATCGCGCGGATCCGCGTCGTGCTGAGCCGCCCCGGCCTACCTTTGATGCGGTACATAACCCGTCAAATGCCACGTCCCGTCCTGCCCCAACTGGAAGCTCAGTAACTCGATGACCGATTGACCATTGGTGAGGGTCGTTGCGTAGTTGACATTCGCGTAAAGTCCGTCGGGAATCCCGCTCTGACCAGCGTACTGGACTCGTGTGACCGAAGCCCAGCCACGCCGGACAATTGCGCCAAGCGCCTGACGGCTCTGGCGAGTCCCGCTGACGAACTGGTCCTGCGGGATTTTTGCCTTGACGAACGGCGCCGCATCGTGCCAAACGTCGACGTACCGATTCGAGTCGATCTGCTGCACGACACGGTCCGCATCGCCTAGCAGTTCGTCGGCTGAAGTACCCTGCGCGGCCACGGCGAGCGCACCCGATGTTGCCAGCACGCAGACGGCGGCCAGCTTGAGTATTGCAATGATGAGTTTCAAGTCAAACGTCCCGCGTATAAATAAATGCAATCAGTGTTAAGACATAGCCGTCCGAACCGTCGACGACCATCCGTACAGTTCAGGCGAAAGAGGCAAACCGTTTCATGCGTAGGATCCGCTCAGCGCGGCGCATAGAGCGCTGCAAGCGCATCGCTATAAATCCGCACGTTATTGCTGTTCTCCGGATCCAGTCCGTGCAAGAACTCATTCGCCGTGCGGCGATAGGCGTCAAGATGAGTGTCATGTTCGGCGAATGCGCGCTGCAACGCGCGGCCGCCTTCCTCGCAATCGAAGTCGTGATAGCGGTAGCCGCAGCCACCGATCAGATGCGAGTTGTGAACCAGCGGGTAAGCGCCGTGTAGCGCTTCGTAGTAGATATAGTTCTGCGCATTTTCCCAATGGTGGCTCACGACGACATCGACGTGCTCCGCCACCACACGGCAAAGCGGAAAGCGCCCTTCGAACGAACTCAGACCCTGTTTGACGATATCCAGGCTGCGTGCGAAGCCGTTGAAGCTCACGTGATCTTTCAGGTGAAAAGTGTTGTACGCCCACACACGCTCAAGCAAATCGGGATCGGCGCGATGCGCCGCTTCGCAGGTCAGAAGCGGAATGAAGCTCGTCTTCACCATGCAGATATTCGGCTCGAACATGCCGGCGCGCCAGCGCTTGCGCCCGGGCCGGTAGCCAAAGCTGAGCCCGTCGGGCAGACGCGCCGCTTCGCGCGCCAAGATCAATGGGCTCCAAAGATGCGGCATGATGCGCACAGGGCAGCGAAACGTGCTCAGGTAATACGGCGCACAGGTGTTCTCGTACTCGGGCAGCGTCCAGACTTCGTGGTACGGCGCGCCACTAATCAACAGGCCATGCGACTGACCGAAAATCATGCGCTCAATGTCGATCACATAATCGTTGCCGACCCGCATCGACACGATTTTGCCGCCCCGGTCGCGAAACGCAACCACCCAATCCCGCGACAGTTGCGCGCTCATCTCGATCATCACGTCGAGCGTCGTGGCTGCTTCCTGCATATCGATCAGCGGCACTGGCGAGTCAGCGAGAAAATTCCGGGCATCCTCTGGCCGGCCGTCTGCGCCGCCCGCCACCAGATAAGTCGCCTCCACAAGCGGCGAGCGCATCAGCAGCATCACCAGAAAAATGCAGTTCTGGTAGATGCCGTTTTCCCACACCGATTGCTCGCCCTTGCGCACGAAGATAGAGACACCCACGCGCAACTTCCCGACTAGGGGAGTTCGGGTTCTTTCAGTGTTCATCGGCAGCTCGCAGTATCAGAAAACCTGGTGCCGCGGCAAATATGCAGGAGTCGGGCTGCGTATGCGTCGAGATTGCGTTGACTGAACGGATCGACCGCGTCGAACACGCGTTGCGAGCGAGCGCGATAATCGGCGAGATCCGTTGCGTGCTGCTGCGCTGCGCGTTGCAATTGCGACGCACCCTCGCGCGCATCGAAGCCGTGATAGTAGTACCCCGCCTCTTTGAGCCACGGCGAGTTGTGAATAAGCGGATAGTCGCCGTAGAGCGCATCGAGGTAACTGTAGTTCTGTTCGTTTTGCCATTGATGCGAGACGATCGCATCGGCATGCTGCACCATGAATCCGACAACATCGTGGCGACCATGGAAGGTGGCCCTGTGCTCGCGCACCAGGTCCAGCGAATTGGCCAGATGAAGCATGGTGGGATGATCTTTCAGGTGCAGCGTATTGAGCACATGCATCGTCGCGACAGCGGTGCGATCGTTACGGTACGCTTCGTCGCACACCAGCATTGGAATGCTCGACGTCTTCACGACAGAAATGTTCGGCTCGAATATGGCCACGCGCAAGCCGCCTTGTGCGACCGTGTCTGTACTGTCTTCCTTGGTCCTGGACATTGCGTACCCGTAATGCAAGCCGAGCGCTTCGACTTCCCGCATACGTCGCTGTACGAACTGAGGATGCCAGATGAATGGCATCTCATACGTATCGCAGCGATGCAACAGACGCATCATCGGCGCAAGCGAGACATCTTTCGGCAGGTACCAGACCTCGTCGCAGCGGTCCGGTCGCGACGCGTAAGCAGGTTTCCCGAAGATCGCGGGTTCGGCGAGCGCGACGTAGGGCTGTCCACAACAGTAAAACACCACCTTCTTGCCACGCGCACGCATTAAATCCAGCCATTGGGGGTCGAGCGCGCCACCCATCTCGATGATGACGTCGACCTCGTCCGCTGCCTCATGAGCACTCATGAGACGGATATTGCGCGACGCCAGGTCGACCTGCGGCGGCATCGCGCCCTGATCCCCCACGTCGATCAACAACACCGATTTCACGATTGGCAAGCGCTGGAATAGCTCCGCTAAAAATATGACATTCTGGCCGAGTCCGTTCTGCCAGATGTTCTGCCCGTGATGACTAAGAACCGAAATTCCGATTCGCATTATTCAAACGTCCTGGTTGCCTGAAGAGCTTCGCGCTCCGACTTCTTGATCGTCATAGCTATTACACGTGCGCACATTTCCGCGGCCCGGCACGCGCCCGTGTTGTCAATCAAGCCATCGCCGGGGCGCGGCCAGCGACGGTGTCAAGATCCCGGGCGACCTGTTCGAGGACCGGAGCCCACTGACCATGCGTCTGTTGCCGATACAGCCGAATGGATGGATACCAGGGACTATCGCTACGCCCGGTCATCCAGACCCAATGCGGGTTCACGTCCAGCAATACCCATGTCTGCACGCCGAGCGAACCGGCCAGATGCGCCGCCGACGTACAAACAGTAATCACCAGATCCATGCTCTGCAGCAACGCGGCCGTGTCGTCGAACGTCGTCAATTCATCGCAATGATCGATCACACGTAAGCCCGTGTCGCGCATGACTTGCACGTCATCTCTTCCATCGAGCTGCACGCTGACAAAATCGATGGATTGGAAACGATTGAACGTCCTCGCATACGCGACGGGGTCAACTGCACGTAGCGGATTGCGCTGGTGCGTCCGACTGCCGCTCCACACCAGCCCGACCCTCAACCTGCCCGAGCGGGCAGGCCAACGAGCACGCCACGCGTCGACTTTCGGAGCGTCGGCTTTCAGATAGGCGGTGGCTGCCGGAAGCTGGTCGAGTGTCACGTTCAACATCAACGGCAGGCTCGCCATTGGCAGCTGAAAATCATGAGGGGGAAATGGAGACTGGTCGTGAGGCACGATCCTATCCACGACTTCACCAAAGCTTCGGATCACCAGCGTTGCCAGACCCGAGTAACAGCCGAAGACAAGCTTGCCGCTTTCGCGTCGGACACGTTCGGCGATTAACGGCAGAAACCTCGCAAACTGGATGACATCGCCATAGCCCTGCTCACTCCAGACAAAAAGCGTCTTGCCTGCCAGGGAATGGCCTTGCCAGCGCGGCGCATGCATATACGGCGATGAGTTGCGTAACTCGGGAGAACCGTCCCACCGACGTTCATGGCTCGACCAACCTGCGGCGTAGTCACCGTGAAGCAATTGCAGCATTGCGAGCGACCACAGCATGGAAGCATTGCCAGGTTCGAGGGTCAACCCGCGCTGGATGAGAGCAAGGGCGCCGTCCCATTCCTGGAGTTCCTTATGAACGTTCGAGCATATTTGCAGCGCCATCAGATAGTTTGGCGCGAGCGCGCAAGCGCGCTCCGCGGCCACTTGCGCGGCAGCAGGATCGCGGTCGTGCAGCAGGACGACCGCGAGATTAGTCCATGCAAACGGGTTGGCCGGTTCTTCGTGAAGCGTCCGCTGCAGCAATGATTTCGCTTTAGCATGTGCCCCTGTTTCGATATACGACGCGGCCATATTGTTACGCAGCATGGGCACTGCGGCATCAAGCTGTAGCGCGCGCTGATAAGCAGACAGCGCCATGTCGTGCTGCTTCTGCAACTGGTACGCCAGCCCCAGAACGAACCACCCGTTCGCGCTCGCCGGTGTGCATTCGCAAAAAGCCGACGCGACAGACTGCGCGACTTCAACCCGGTTAAGACGGCACAACAGGTCGGCCCAGTCCAGCACCCACCCCTCACCCCGAGCCTCGTCGCAATAAGCGCGTTCATACCAGGCATGCGCGACTTCAGGTTCGCCGAAATCCAGCGCAATACGCGCGAGTTCAATTTGCACCGCGCGCTCGGCAGGAGAATCCAGCAGTCCTTGCTCAAGCGAAACACGGGCTTCGGCGTGACGACCCCGCAAACGCTGGAGCCGCGCTCTAGCGATCAGCACACCAGAATGGCTGGACTGCCCGAACTCGCCCGCATTCAACAGACGCCACGCTCCGATCAGATCTCCCTGCGCGGTCAATTCATCGATCCGTTCAACGCTCACTGTTGTCGAATCGCTCATAGGGCGAGTTCTCTGCTTGACCCGCCTAGTTGCGCGACGGTCCGCCAACGTCGACATTGACGAGCGGCCTTTATCCGGCGGCCCGTTTGAGTCGTGCCGAAATTAGATAAGTTATCTCTCATACCTATTCCCTAAGCCGACATTCCGCACGGCATTTCCGATTCCGTTCCTCAACAAAATATTCACCACCGCGACGGGTTGACCCGCCGTGGGGGCGGGCCGGCTGGATGCCGGCACGCCCCAGGGAGCAGTCGAAATATTTAATTGCAGGCACCGTTGAGCATGCCGAACCGATGTTCAGCAAGAGCGTCGACGCAAAACGATCGGCGTGATCCACGACACGGAAGCTCTGAATCACACCAATACCGTGCCGCTACTACCACTGGTAACCCACTCCCGCGCCGTACACAGAGCCCGCGTCGGTCATGCTGACACCACCCTTCACCTTCAGGTTGTCGGTGACCCGCGCGGTAAACCCGATCGCAACCGCTGCGTAACCTTTATAGTTCCCCGTGCCAATCCCGACCGAGAGGGTCTTGCCTGGATCAACCTCAGGAATCATGGTCAACGCTGTAGCCGCGGCGATACCGGAGTAGGCGCCACGCGCTACTGAATTCACAGAGTCCTGCACGCTGTTCAACTGCGCCATATTGACCGCATCGGTCGGATATACGCCCGGCGCCACGTTGGTGATGGTCCGCTCGTTGCCCGGCGAGCCCACCGATACCGAGTTCGCCTCGCTCGCCACCGAGCCCGCGCCGATCGCGACCGAATTCGGCGCCGACGCTACCGCGTTGGCGCCTACTGCCGACGAAGCGGAGCCGGTTGCCTGGGCACCCGAACCCACCGCGACGCTGTTGCTCGAACTCGCCGTCGAATTGCCACCAATCGCAACCGACTCCGTACCCGTGGCGCTCGCCGCGCTGCCTGTCGAATTCACGGCTACGTACTGCGAATTCGACGACGACCCGACCGTCGGCGTGGTCTGCAAGGCCGGCGTGATCTGTTCGCCCAGCGTGCTGATTTGCGTTTCGAGCGCAAACAACTGGCTGCCGTTGACCGCGTCGGAGCTGGTCGCGGTAATGGCGCCTGCGGCGATATTGGTGAGCGCGACCGCGGAGGCTGCACCGATGCCGCCGAGCGTCACACTCGTATGCGCGGCGTTGTCGTACAGCACGGCATCGCTTGCCACTGAAGCTACTGCCTGCAACTGGCTTACGTTTACCGCGTCGGTCGGCGCGGTGCCGTCGGCAACCCCGGTGAGCTGACGTGCGCCCGCGGTACCCGTGAAGTCGACGCTGGTGCCGCCGGTGCCGGCCCCGACCGTGATCACACCGTTGCCCGGCGCGCCGCCCACCTGCTGCACCAGACCTACGGTGCCGTTCGAGATGCCGGTCGACAGCGCCGTGACGCTGCTGGTGGCGGTCGTGAGGCCTGTCGACAATGAGGCGACGTTACTGTTGGTCGTATTCAGCCCGGTCGACAATGACGCAACATTGCTGTTGGTTGTCGTCAGACTGCTGGACAGGGAGGCAACGTTACTGTTGGTCGTGTTCAGGCCTGTGGACAGCGAGTTAACGGTGCTGGTGGTCGTGGCCAGGCCTGTCGAGAGTGAACCTACTCCGGTTGACAGCGAAGCTACTGTGCTGTTGGTCGTAGCCAGGCCTGTTGAGATCGAACCTACTCCGGTCGACAGCGATGTCACTGTGCTATTGGTCGTGGCCAAGTTCGTCGACAGCAAGTCCACCGTGCTGTTGGTCGTATCCAGACCTGTCGAGAGTGAACCCACTCCCGTCGATAGCGAATCCACCGTGCTGTTGGTCGTAGCCAAGCCCGTCGAGAGTGAGCCTACTCCGGTTGACAGCGTAGCTACTGTGCTGTTAGTCGTGGCCAGGCCTGTCGAAAGCGAACCTACTCCCGACGACAGCGATGTCACTGTGCTGTTGGTCGTGGCCAGGTTCGTCGACAGCAAGTCCACCGTGCTGTTGGTCGTAGCCAGACCTGTCGAAAGCGAACCCACTCCCGTCGACAGCGATGTCACTGTGCTGTCGGTTGTAGCCAGACCTGTTGAGATCGAACCTACTCCGGTCGACAGCGATGTCACTGTGCTATTGGTCGTGGCCAGGTTCGTCGACAGCAAGTCCACCGTGCTGTTGGTCGTAGCCAGACCTGTCGAAAGTGAACCTATTCCCGTCGACAACGATGTCACTGTGCTGTTAGTCGTGGCCAGGTTCGTCGACAGCGAGTCCACCGTGCTGTTGGTCGTAGCCAGACCTGTCGAAAGTGAACCTATTCCCGCCGACAACGATGTCACTGTGCTATTGGTCGTGGCCAGGTTCGTCGACAGCGAATCCACCGTGCTGTTGGTCGTAGCCAGACCTGTCGAAAGCGAACCCACTCCCGTCGACAACGATGTCACTGTGCTGTTAGTCGTGGCCAGGTTCGTCGACAGCGAGTCCACC
>NZ_CAJHCP010000025.1 GCF_904848625.1 Paraburkholderia metrosideri | reverse complement strand
GAAAATCGGCAGACCGACAAACGGCGCGCCGTATGCGCGGGCGATGATGTAAGTCGTCGGCGCCAGTTCGCAGACGTCGAATTCGACATCGCGCACCATCCGGCGGAATGCGCCGATTTGCGGCTGAACCGTAACGAACTCGGCATCCACGCCCTCGATGGGGATGGAACCGTTACGGATGGCAGACGTGTGCGGATGCTCAGCGATAGCGATTTTGAGCGGGACGTTTCTGGTCAACGATATCTCCTGTTTCAATAGGTTTGTCGATCATTCGGCCGCGATCGCAGGTGGGGCCGAACACGGACCAACTGCAACGGCTGCAAATGATCTCGTTGACCGTATGATCTTGCCGGCCTGCATGCCCGTCTATTGAAATAAGAGGCGTATGTCTTAACCATTTGGTAAAGCCTCTGACCTCCAGCGCCACTCCGAAGGCAGAGTGTGATGACGACAGATGTTGGTGGAGCGCCTTTTGCCAGGTGCGGTCGTGTGGTCGCGCAAGCATAGTGCACGCGTTCGTCGGGGAGCCGGGGTGGGTGACTTTTTAATCGAAGATGACACGTCGAAAGGAGAAGCTAACGTCACGACGACAGTCGTGCCTTACCGTTCTACTTCAACGTCACTTATCACTTGCCGGAACGCCGAAATGGCTTGAACGGACAGGTGCGATAAGAATCCAGGCTGGGCCCTGATCGGTTAGGTTGCCGCGCCAGCTTCACATGCATGACCCCGCAGTCGGTCGCCCCTGCACAGCTCTCGAACGCCTGCCTCCCAATACTCAGTGCAAGTTATCGCGGTCGGCCAGCGACCTGAAAAGACGGCTCCATGCCAGACTGACGAAAATCGTCGCGCATCCACCAAGCACAACTGACCCGATCACGCCGAACGCCGTGGCGGTCACGCCCGATTCGAATTCCCCGAGTTGATTACTCGCGCCAATGAACAGCGTGTTCACGGCGGAAACCCGGCCGCGCATCCGATCCGGCGTTTCCAGTTGAACCAGTGTCTGCCGCACGACAACGCTGATCGCATCGGCAGCGCCCGAGATCGCGAGCAGTATCAGCGAGAGCGGAAACCATCGCGACAACCCGAATGCGCTGATGCAAAGGCCATAGACTGCAACTGCAACCAGCAGTTTCTTGCCGACTCCGCGCCGAATGGCACGCTGCGACAAAACGAGGCCAACACATAGCGCGCCCACCGCCGGAGCGGAACGCAACAATCCCAGTCCTTGCGGCCCGACATGCAAGATCTCTCTCGCGTAGATCGGCAACAGCGCAGTGGCGCCGCCGAACAGAACAGCAAACAGATCCAGCGAGATAGCGCCGAGCAATAGCGGACTGCTCCACACGAAGCGCAGGCCGGCGAGGACCGACACTGCACTGACGGGTTCACGCGACGGCGGCAAGTAGTCGTAACGCACAAATGCACACGTCGCAGCGCTCACGCTGAAAAGCGCGGCGCAGGTTAAGTAGACCGAGTTGACTCCAATAGCGAACAATAGTCCACCCACCGCCGGGCCGCCCACAACGCAAATTTGCTGGACAACCGTGCTAAGCGCCATCGCGCGCGCGAGCAGCGATTGCGGAACCAGCATCGGCAGCAGCGACTGCTGCCCTGTCATCTGGAACGGCCGCACAGCGCCGAGGAAAAGCGAGAAACCCAGCAGGACGTCGCGCGTCACAGCATGCGTCACAGTCGCCCCAACGAGCAACGAAGCCGTCATGGCCTGAGCGGCAAGACAACCCACGACCAGCCGGCCGCGATGCATGCGATCGGCGCAGTGCCCAGCAACAAGCGTCATGGCAAGGCCTGGCATGAACTGGAATAGTCCGACGAGGCCGAGATCCCATGCGCTGGAAGTCAGGTCATACATGTGCCAGCTGATCGCGAGCAACAGCATCTGTTGGGCAGTGATGGAGCCTATCCGCGCTGTCATGAACCGCCTGAACGATTCACGGCCTATCAAGGCTGCCATGCCTGTGTCCACGGCGACTGAATTCGGCGTTGTTTCGGGGGCGCGCGTCATGGGAGATTCAACTTTCCTGTTTTACTAGCGCCGGTATTAAAGCGCCTGTACCTCAGCATTAGTGACTTTAGAAAACTCATGCTGCGGCATTCTTCAATCCATGTGATCGTATCTGCCTTCGAAATCATTCGCGCGCGAAATGCAATTGCTAAACAGCAACGCCAGTAATTGCGAAACGTTTTGGGGGCGAATATTATCTAACTCAGGTTCGCGTGTCCGGCCGTTGCGGCCGGGAAATTGGAGGATCAGAAATCCCCCCACAGATTGCTTCAAGGGTCCAGTTCAGGCGATCCTTGGAAGGCGTTTCTTCGTCGAGGGCGCGACCGACATCCCGAATCAGACTGCACCTGAGCCACACCCTCGGAGTCCTTTGAGTCAAGCAACCTCGCGCCAGGCGATCAGGTCTTCCAGCGTGGGGCTCAACATCACTTCTTGGGCTCGAGAGCGTGCAACGTCATCGCGAGCGACACCGAAGTGAAATAGCCGATGGTAATCAGCAATTCGGCGATCAACGCGCGGCCAAGTTCGCTTTTATAACGATCGAACCGGGCGTCATCGACCGAAGCACCCGCGAGTATGGCGGATACCGCTTCGCACACCACACCGAGCCGTCCTTCGACCGACTCGGGTCGACGCTTTTCGAGGATTGCAGAGACTACCGACTCCGGAATGCCGGATTTAAGCGCGTGCCGACGGTGGTTGGCGATCACATACGGGGAATTCCAGAACACCGCCGTCGAGAGAATCGCCACCTCCGTCTCCGCTTCGCTGAGCACCGGCGAGTGATCGACATGCGTACCGATGATTTCCATCCCTTCGGCAAGACGCGGATTGTGTAGCCAGATATTGAACGGCGTCGGAATACGCCCCCGCCCTTCGCCCAGTCGCGCGATCACTTCCCGTTGCTTATCGCTGGTTTTCTCCGGGTCGATCGCTTCGAGTCTTGTGTCCACCATGTTCTCTCCTTCAATTGAAACGACATGGAAGCAGGATCCGCATCCATATGGCCTGTTACCAATACGAATCCGCCCCGACGATTGTTTTTTTGCGTGCGCAACGCCCGTCACATCAAACGGGTCCATCACGCGCCACCCACTGCCAGCATAGGAAAATACTGACCGAGCAGACTGCCTGGCCACGGGATGTGGATGACCTGCTCGAAGATTCCGTAGACGAGTGCCGTCACGCAGAACGCGATAATCACGCTCAGTCGCCACGACTCGCGCCCCTCAACACGCATGAATGCGACGATGATCAGAGGGATCGTCGGGATCATGCCGATCAGCGCCATGCACACGAGAAACGCGACAAACCAGCCAAGGAACTTCGCCGCCCGCAGCAATACAGTCCTGTTGGTCAGCAGTTCGTCGTTGCTGCTGGCTACATCCATGTGTATACCACCCGCGTGAGCCACCCCAGAAGGAAGAGGTGCAGCCAGAACTTTATTGGCCAGACTGAGGGTTGCTGCAACCAGCAGGATGCCTGCGACCACCGTCGGTCCTATCCTGGCCATGAAGAGCCAGCCCTGGGCGCTCGTCAGCATGTACAGACCCACACCGATAAAAAACAGGTAGGTGAGATCCTCGAGCTTGAATGCGATTTTCCCACTCGGCTTAAACCGCGCAAGTCCGCCACTACGAACAAGTTTGAACAACGGGTTCAGAAAGATTGCGGCAGCGAGAATCAGCAGGATTGTCACGCCAGGCCGCAATAACCAGTGCATGCCATAACGCATGAACGAGATGGTCATATAACGCTCCATCAGCACGCCGAGCACGAGACCGAGAATCAGTGGCGGACGTGTCCATTTCATTCGCTTCATGGTCCAGCCAATCACACCTGCAATCAACAGCACGAACAGATCACCCCAACTGCGCGAACCCTGAAATGCACCCACATAGATGATGGGCATGATGACCGGCAGAATGAGCGTGTAACGCAGTGTCGAAATCTTCGCGAATTGCCCGCTCAACAGAAAGCACAGACCGGCGCCGAAGATATTGGCAAGTGCAATCGACCAGACCATCGAGTAAGTCAGGTCCAGATGCTTCGTCAACATGTCGGGACCGGGGATGAAACCATGCACCATCAGCGCGCCGAGCAGGATAGCCTGCGCTGCTCCGCCGGGAACGCCGAAAGCAAGCATCGGCACGAGGCTTCCACCCTCTCTCGCGTTGTTGGCAGCCTCTGGCGCAATGACGCCGCGCACGTCACCGGTCGTGAATGTTTCCTTGGCACCTTTCGAGGTTTGCATCGCATGACCGTAGGCGATCCAGTCCGTTACCGCACCGGTGATACCGGGGATCGCGCCGAGTGCAGCACCAAGCGCCCCCAGGCGAAGAACCAGGAACCAGTTCTTCAGCGTGTCGACGATCCCCTGACGCATGCCCTCGCGTGAACTGAATTGAACGTTCTCCGCAATCGCGGTACGTCGGATAGCGAGTTCGCACAGCTCAGGCAGCGCGAAGATACCGAGAATGATCGGAACGAGTGGAACACCGTCTTGAAGATAAAGAAGATCGCCGGTCCAGCGCATTTGACCGGTCTCCACATTCGTGCCGATCATGCCGACCAGAATACCGAAACACGCTGCGACGATACCCTTCAGCGGGGCATTACCCGAAAGTGACGCCACCATCGAGATGCCGAAGATCGTAAGTCCGAGCATCTCCGGCGTGCCGATCGACAAAACGAATGGCCTGACCAGCGGCAAAGAGACGCCGAGGATCACGGCTCCGATCAGTCCGCCTAGAAGCGACGACATATAGCACGCGCTGAGCGCACGCGAGGCTTCTCCGCGTTTGGTCATCGGCAATCCGTCGAGAACGGTCGCCTGCGAAGCCGCGTGGCCCGGGACGCCGAACAGAACCGCCGGTATCACGTCCGATGTCGTGATAACCGACGCCATGCCGAGCAACATCGCAAACGCCGCATACGGATCCATCGTGTAAGTGAAAGGCACTAATAATGCAAAGCCGGTCAGGCCGCCGATCCCTGGCAACAGTCCGATTGCGAGTCCCACCACGACGCCGAACACGAGAAAGGTAAGACGGTGGAACTGTAAGAGCGTCGACAGAGCGTGACCTGCTGCCAACAAGGTTGCATCGTTGAAGAATTCCATAGGTCATCCAGATTGGCGAGCAAGCTCCAGAGGCTTACTCTGTAAGGCGGCTGGGCAAAATTGAGGCATCGTATCAGACGGGCAAACGATGAAGTCTCAAGCTGAGCCACTGTCAACGGTATTGCCGCCCGATTGCTCATTCAGCACAGACACCACAGCTAAGCGGAGTATCCAGCGAGTGCCCGTCGTCTCCTCATACATTCCCGATGCCTGAATCTCCAACCCGATTACAAGCGCTCATCGGCCAGAGCGGGATAAAGAACTTTTGCCGTGCCGCCCCAGACCCACGCGCGCTCTTCGTCGCTGAGGGATGCGAAGCACGTGTGCCCCTGATCGATCAGCTTCTTCAACGGGCCCGCCGACGCCGGATAGTTGGAGCCAAAAGCCAGGTGCTCCGCGCCGAATACTTTCACGAGATGCGGGAAGAACGCGTCCGCTCCACCAAGCGCGGCCTGAGCGAGGTCGAACGTGCGCGGCGTGATCTTCATATAGACATTGTCGTATTTCGCCAGGTTAAACAGTGCCGCACAGGCGGCATACGGCGGCCCTTCTTCGAGAACTGGTCGCGCGCAATGATCGACCGCGATACGCACGTCTGGAAAGCGGGTTGCCAGTTCGGCCACCATCGGCACACCGGTCAGCGTTGTCTGTACCACCATCGTCATACCGATCTCTGCGCAACGCTCCCAGATCGGGAACGTTGCCGGATCGACCAGCCATCTCCCGTCCCCTTGATGGGTCGCGCCGCCCGTAAAAAGTCGAATGCCGCCCATGCCACGGACAAGCCAATAGTCGAAGGTTTCCAGTGCGTCTGCCGCCAGAAGATCGAACGAATACACGCCCGTGAAGCGCTCCGGCTGCTGTGCGACGCAGTCGGCGACATAGGCGTTGTTATGACCGTAGGTGGTCGAAGAATGCACGATCGCAGCCTTCGATACGCCCGCCTCATCCATCTCGGCGATCATCTGCTCGAACGTCACCGGACGCGTGGCGGACCAGTCCGAACGATGTCCATGCTGCGGAGCAATCGGGTAGCGGTCCGTGTCTTTTGACACTACATGGGGATGAATATCGACTATTTCTGTGTTCATCGGTTAGTACCTCTAAATACTGTGTAGTTAATTTTTGCCCGGATACATTCACCCGCCCGACTCGTGTCTATATCAGGGACAAGTGCAAGCGCGCGAACCTGAATTCTCGATCCGCGCGCTGCGGATTTTTTTCAACCAGGACTGAAGATGAGTTTGCGCGCGCTTTCCAATTGCGCCTCCGGTGTCGCGTAAAGCTTGTCGACGATCTGCTCTACCGCTGTGCCGTCGATCGGCTCAATCGGAAAACCAGCGTTTTTCATCATCGTCTGGAACTCAGGATCGGCGATCGTTTTGGCGAACGCTGAACGCAACGCGGCGAGTCGATCTGGGGGCACACCCGGAGGGACCGCAATCGGGCGCCCTGCTTCGAAAGGCAGCAGAAACAGATTGAAAACCGCCTTGACCTCCGGCTTGGTGATATACGCGCTCAGGTTCGGCGCATCAGGAAACTCCGGAGGACTTTTCCAGCCGAATTCCAGCAGTACTTTCATCTTTCCGTTGGCCAGAAGCCGCACCGGATCGCCCTGCTTCAGTCCATCGACCGTCGACGCCCAACCATCGACTTCACCGCGCTGCATGGCGAGATAAACCTCGCCTCGTCCTGTATAACCCGGCACGATGCTCAACTTCGTGCCGAGATACTCATTCAGTAGTGCAGGCAAGGTTCGGTCTTCGTTCGAAAACCCGGTTGCACCACTGAACATCCTCTTTTTGAACAGATCATCTGCGCTCGTTACGCCTGAGCGGGTCATTGCCACCATGCAGTAGTCGACCTTATTCAAACTACCGAGCCACTCCACCTTACGCGGGTCGAATCGGCTCTGTCTGGGATCCAGCAGCGGAATATAGAGGTTGTTGCGCTGAAGGAAGCCGACCACGGTGCCATCGGCGGGCTGGCGGGACTGAAGTGAAGACGCCGCCACCATGCCGCCTGCCCCGACCACATTCATCACCACGGCTTGCGGATGCCCGGGCATGTACTTCACGAAGAAGCGCGCAAATTGCCGCGCGATGATGTCGGTGGGCGTCCCTGCATCGGCACTGACCACGAGCGTGAGGGTCTTGCCGGTGTAAAACTGCTCGACTGACTGATCAGAAGCCGGGGCGGCAAGCGCAGTCGTGGCCATGCCCATCAGCACCGCGAAAGTGCGTAATGCGGTCCTGTAATTCATAGTTCTCCATGTCTCCGATTGTTTGCGATCCCTGATCACGGCAAGCCGTGCATGGTCGCCGCCACCGTTGGTCGCTCGTGTTGTCGCTCATGATTCGCGCATCAACGAATTGAATTTTTGCGAATACGCCGCTTTCCGTCAATTGATAAAAAGAGGGGTGCACTTGAGCAAACGGTCAATCCGCAAGTGAAGACATGATGGCAGGATTCCGCCCCTCCTGCAGAGCGGTTCGCATCATCGAGCGGGTAGCTTTGCGGGCAAGAAGGGTTAGCCCCATGGAATCGAGGAAGTAGTAAGACGTCGCGCAGATGTTATCGACTCGCGCCGAGAAAACGTTTACATCCCCTTGCGCGCCGCCGACACGCTGGGAACCGCCCTGTCAGATGCGTCCGACAGGCTCTGCGCAGCCTCGTCCAGACAGGTGAGCATAAGCTTCGCGCTGGGCGTCAGTCCGCGATTACGATTCCATAACACGCCAGCAGGCCGTAGCAGTTGCGGCAAACTCAGGGGCAAGGTATGAAGACGCTGCCCCGTATCGTTCACAGGCGTGCCAGCCATCACGGCAATGCAATCGGACACCTGCAGATGGGCGCGCGCGACGTGCATCGAAAGTGTCTCGATGTAGTTGTTGGTCAACGGCACATCGTGCGCTTCGAGCGTCCGTTCCAGCGGATCGCGAAGTATCGAACCGGGTGGCGGCAGGATCCACGGATAAGGCCGCAGGTCCGACCATTTCAACACCTTTTTGCGCGCCAGCGGATGGTGGCAGCCGGTCATCAACATCACGGGCTCTTCGACAAGCTCCTTTTCCTCGAAACTGCCCAGCGTGTCGGTCGGCGGCAGCCGACCGACGACGAGGTCGAGTTGGCCTTGCCAGAGTTCGGGAAGCAGCAAGGCCGTCGTCCCTTCGGTCACCATGACGTTGGTACCGGGCGAGCGCTGCTTCAGCAGGTTGAGCGCCGTGGACAGCAGCATCGACGCGGAAGCCGGCAGCATACCGATGTGAACCTTCCCCGCTGTTCCCGAGTTGAGCGCCTTCAAGTCGTCGCTGGCCCGATGCAGGATGGTCAGGATCGTTCGCGCGTGTCGAATCAGGCATTCGCCATACGGCGTCGGCACAATGCCGTGCGTGGTGCGCTCAAACAGCGTAAGGCCCAGTCCGCGTTCGAGCTCGGCCAGTGACTTGGACACCGCCGGCACGGACACGTGGGTGGCCTCTGCGACCTGCGTCAGATTGCGATAGGTGTCGATTGTGACGAGCAAACGTAGATGCCGCGCCTTCACGTTGATCTTAAGGTACCAATCGAGCTCTGACACGTCGTGTATCCCCTGCAGGTTTTACCATCTGGTTAAGTCCAAAGTTGATTTATTCAATCGACCCAAGGAGCGAGTCGGGCGCAAGATCCGGATCTTTCAGTAAACGTCGATCGCAGACTGGATCCTTGCGCCCGGAACAGGCTTGACGGCTATGCCGACATGAATTCCATCCGGCGACGTTACGAGAAGGATACCTATCGATGCATGGGTACTTCAATTGAATTCGACCGGCTACCGCTGTCGTGCTGTGCACGCAGGCGTAGCTCCTCAAGAAATGGCGCCGACAACATGGACGGAGACTCACATGACGCAAACTTTAAATCGCCGCCATTTCTTGCGCAACACGGGCCGCCTCGGCTTAGGCCTGTTGACGGCCTCACTAGCTGCGCCCTACGTCGCGAAGGCCAATGCCACCCAACTGAGGATCGTCAGCAACCCGGGCCTGGAGAATGCAACGCTCAACCTGTTGATGGAAAAACAGGACTACCTCAGGCAATTCGGCGCAAATGCGCTCATCGTCGAGGCAGCCGGCACGAGCGGACCATTCGACGCGATTACCGCAGGCGTCGCGGATATCTGCATGATATCGGGCTCCAATATGGTGCTGCCAAGAATTGCCGAAGGTGCGCCGGTGAAGATTGTCGGTGCTGGAATGCGCAGGTGTGCGCTGACCTTATTCGCGCGGTCTGGCGACATCAGTACGCTGACTGATCTGGAGGGCAAATCGGTCGCCGTGGGTCCTCCAAAAGGGTTGTTGCATATGTTGACGGTCCAGCTCTTGCGGGAAGCCGGCATCGACGCTTCGCAGGTGCACTTCATCGACAAGGGAGGCAATGACGAATGTCATGCAGCCGTCGTGAAAGGCGAGGTCGATGCTTGCTGCTCGAGCGTCTCACATCTGAATGACAACGACGGACTGGTGACCATCCGCGGTGCCGACATGTGGGAGGCGTTACCCCGATGCATCTTCCAGACCGCTTATGCATCGGAGTCCGCGCTTCTTAACCAGCATGCGAACATCGTCGCGGTCATGGCCGCTTATGGCTCGCTCTACGAATACCTGATGTCGCCCGCTGCACACGACGCTTTCTTCGAAGCCCGCAAGCAAGTGCAGAAGAAGTTCGACAACTCGTCTGCGCAGGCGGTCTGGAATTTCTATCAAACCCAGCAGCCTTACGCCCGCGATCTGTCGTTGACCAACGAAGAAATCAACTATCTGCAAGACATGGAGATCAACCTCGGCAACCTCACGCAGAGGCAGCCTGAACGCGCAATTGCAGACATGACAGCGGCGCACGACGCAGCTACTCTGATCCGCTGAAACAGCGTTAGTAAAGCAGGCTCACGCCTGCTCCTGGTCTTCGCACGACACCCCGTGGACTGTCTGTGCGAACTCGGTTTGCGTGTCACGATACGATCACGTTTTCGTCGTGTAGTTTCAGAATCGATGCTTGATGCCAGCGATAACCGAAAGTTGCGAGCCTCCCGGCGGCGGAGCTTCGACGGGCAGCATCGTGCTTGCTGCAAGAGCGAGATTGCCGCTGTTGTTTATATGATCCGCAGTTACGTAGAGCGATGTACGCTTTGACAGCGTATAGACGCCGCGCAGTACTTCAACCAGCGCCTTATTCGGCGAATGATCGTATCTGAGGTTGGCCACCATGCCATCGATAGAGATGTTGTGACCTACGGGGACCGTTCCTGTTACCCACACAAGATCGCTCCTCGGCGTCGCAATACCCAGGTTGATGCGCCTGATCCAACCCACGCCGAACCTAGCGCCGTCTACGTTGAGATACCCACCCAATACGTAGCGGCTATCCGTCAGTTCAGGGGATGTGAGGCCACCATATGTCGCCTTGGTCCCACCGTTGTTTCGCTCATAGGCAGTGGCCGCGCCCCAGTTGTTACCGGTATACTTGAGCAGCGCTGACCACTCTTTGCATTCCTGGTAGGGAGTGGTTTCTCCCGGGCAATTACTTCCGACCACGCTGACAGGCGTGGCAGCGACGCCATCGCGCCCGAAACTGTAGTTCACACCGCCTTCCAGCGCACCGAAGTGGACACGATAGCTGACCGCGTTGTCTGCACGAGGGTTGGCCACGCCATTGTCGAGCGTAGTCAGACCCTGTGCACCGTCGCCAAACGGATTGATCGCGGACATCGCGTAAAAGCGCATCGTGTATTGGCGCCCAAACGTCAGCCTACCGTACGGCCCGTCGAGACCGACGTACGCCTGCCGGCCGAACAGACGTCCGCCCTGACTCGATGTACCGTTCTGCGGCGAATAACCGCCCTCGAGATTCCAGATGGTCTGCACACCCGCGCCGAGATCTTCCGTCCCGCGCATACCGAAAAACGAGGTTGCCATGCCTGAACCTACCTGGAAGGCGTCGCCGGTCGTTTTACCAGTGGCGGCGTGGCTGAGGTATTGCACACCCTCGTCGATCGAGCCGTACAAGGTTACCGAGCTTGAGCTGATTTCCTGAGCCGACGCCGGTGCGACATTGATGAGCGCCACGCAAGCGCACAATGCGAGCTTGTGATTCATGTCTGCTTCTGTCTCCATGTATTAATCCGCAATCCATCGTCGTGGCGCGTCAAGGACGCGACCCGTTTCTAACGGATTGGGTTGTCTCCGGTTTTGCTTTTGAATCGAAGCACCGTAATTCTTGCTAGCTTGTCGCCGTAGGTCTATTGAAATAATCTGGTCGTGGCTTGAGGAAATCGTCAAGCCGAATGCGCAGAAAGGGCGTGGACCTCATCATGTGGATGGCGAATAGTGCGACGGGCATCGCGCGTTCCCTATTGCTCTCGATCACACTCGTCAAAAATCTAGAGCAACGCAAATACCCGCCTTCGCTTGCCCGGAAGCAGGTGGAGTGTAGCCATTTCGGAATGACTTGAAACGAACTGCAGGATGATGCAAAAAGAAGCGGGAGACTCAAGCGCTTTAGTTACTGCCCTCGCCTTGGATTCCCGATAAGACAGCTATAGCGGATTTGCCGTCCGCGGCCGCGATCGAGCGGCCGCGCAAAGGCTCTCGTGTCGTCTGGCAAGGAGCGTCCTCGCCAGACGCATCGCTAGCATCAACGGATCAACGGATCAACGGATCAACGGCCGATCATCTTCTTTTACTCGTCCGAATAGCCTCACTCAGGACCCGGATTGCTTTCGCCTCACCCCATAGAACTGACCCCGCTCGCTCAATGGCGGCCGAACTTCATACCCGCAGGTCGAAGAACAACTCTTCCATCGACATACGGCGCGGCGTAAGGCCCTGTTTGAAGGCCGTCGTTTCCAGTGCCTCGATAGTCTTGCGGTTTTCCTCAATACCGTAAGGCAGCGGATCGTGGCCGACGATCTTGCGCAGCTTTAGATATTTGTTGTCCCCTGCTGTAAGAGACTGGCCCGCGTCGAGGCGTGCCAACCACTCGTTTTTTGCCTGTGCAAACGCGTTATAAATAGACTTGCCGATCCACGGGTGCTCGGCCAGCACCGAATCTTTCACAACGATGGTGCCGTGCATCGGATAAACGCCGGTGCGTGCGTAGTACTCGGTCTCGAGTTCGGTCGCATTAGGTAGGAGATCCGGATAGTCGGCCTCGACTTCCTTCCATCCGCCCGTCGGCGCGCCAGTGCGCCCAATTCCCGCGTTAGCGCCAAAGCCCGCTGCCAGTTCGCCTTTGGCCATCATGTCGGCCAGCGAACTGCCCTCCGGTGCATGAATCACGTTCGATGGCAGCGTCAGTTGCGTGACGTGCTCTTCATCATCGACGACCCATGTCACCTTCGACGAATCCAGACCGAATTCATCCATCAGCACCTGGCGGGTCCACACGCCAGTCGTGACCGAGTAAGCACGGACGCCGACCTTCTTGCCTTCCAGGTCCTTCGGATGCTTGATGCCGGCGTCCGGACGCACCAGCAGGCCACCGTGGTGGAAACGGCGCACCACGAAGATCGGCAGTCCTACAAATGGTGCGCCATATGCGCGCGCGATGATATAGGTAGTCGGTGCCAGCTCGCATACGTCGAATTCAACGTCACGCACCATCCGCCGGAACGCACCGATCTGCGGTTTGACGGTGACGAATTCGGCTTCCACGCCCTCTATAGGGATCGAGCCATCACGAACGGCTGATGTTTGCGGATGATCTGCGATTGCGATCTTGAGATGTACCTTAGTTGACATGCGTCTCTCCTGAATAGTTAGCTGTGGCGCACGAACGCTCGCGCGATCTCCTGCGTGCGTGGCGGTGCAACCCGACCAATGCGCGGCGCACCGTCAGAAAACGTTCTGGCTACTCCGGAATGGTCCTGCTGTGGGTTGCCGGTAGGTTGAGATCTGTTCGCGCTCTATACCCATGCCCCGGTGCCAGGCGATCAGGATGTTGCCAGTGCATCGCCATCCGGTCGATTGAATAAAATTACGTCAGTCTTAACCAGATGGTAAAACTTAGGGAATACGAGGAGTGAAGAGTTGTTCGTTGATCACTCGAATCAAAACTCGCATTGACGCGCTTGCCGCTGTTTGTGCGTAAACGCAATATTGAGGCGGGTAACTGATCGTTTCAGCACGCGAGCTGGCTTACTCCGGCAGGACCAAAGGCCGCATCTGGATCCGTTTGCAATCGCGTTCTCTGTAAGCGGGCCGCGAGCAGCCGCGCTTATCGTGGATCACCGTACCTCGGTATCGACGAGCCCCGCTGAGTGTTCCGCCTCAGTCGACAACAGCAATGGGCTGACTTCTTCCAGGCAACTCAGCATCAGCATTGCACTGGGTACGAGCGGTTTGTCCGCCCGCCAGGCGGCGCCAAGCGGAGATCTGACAAAACCGGGATCCAGCGGCAGAACATGGATAGGACTGACTTCCGCGTAGGGATACTGGATATCGATTGTGTACAGCGCGATGGCGTCTTCAGATTGAATATAGGCACGGCTGAGATGGGCCGAAAGTGTCTCGATGTAGTTCAGCGGCATGGACATGCCGTTACGCGCGAACGTGCTTTCGATCGGCTCCCGTAGCAACGATCCAGGCGGAGGCAGCACCCACGGGAAGTCCTGAAGATCTTTCCATCGAAGCGTCTTTTTGCCGACCAAAGGATGATTCGGGCCCGTCACCAACCTGACCTGCGAATACATGAGCACCTTGCCTTGCAACCCGACCATCGCCGACTGATTCGGCAGGCGTCCGACCACGAGGTCCAGTTCGCCTCGTCTTAGCTCCTGCAGCAAGGTCGTCATCGGTCCCTCGAAGATCGACACATTGGCGTGCGGCGACTGCTGCTTGAGCCTGACGAGCGCCTTCGGCATGATCGTCGGAATCAAACTGGGCAGCGCGCCGATGTGCACTTTCCCGGCTTGCCCGGTTTGCAGCGCCTTGATTTCCTCGGCAACACGCCCCAATCCGCTGAGGAGAACGCGAGCGTGACGCACTACGCACTCACCATATGCAGTGGGTCGCAACCCATTGACGGTACGCTCAAAAAGCTTGACGCCGAGTGCGCTCTCTATTTCGCTCAGCGCCTTCGACACCGCAGACACCGTGATGAAAGAGTTTGACGCGACCTCACTTAAATTACCGAAATCATTTACGGCTAATATCAAACGCAAGTGGCGCGCCTTTAAATTTGCTGTCAGGTACCAGTCGAGTTGACTCATCAAGTCTCCGTATTCGTAACCGTTATGGTCGCGTAAGCTTTCTTGCATTTTACTCTCGTACTAGTAGGCGATCGGGCTCGAGGCTCCAGCTGGATTCAGATCAAACTACCGCCTGCGCGTAAGCGCGTCGACATACTTGCAATTACCTAAAACTGCAGACGATTCTTCATTCGGTCGGACTGCGCATCCGCAATTCTACGTTTCGCAATATCACAGAGCGTCGCAGGGATCTTCTGAACAGACTCGTGCTGTGCGTCGTAAGCCCAAGTCGAGTTGTCACCAAACGAAGGAAAGTCGTCAACCCCCGGTCTTGCGAATCGCACACGAAGGTGCGATCAGAAGGTGCCTCCATCGCGGAGTGGCAGACGTTCGATCCATCTTTTTCGCAGGGAATCATCCGTGCGCTCCTGTGCCGACGATGATTCACTTACCTTGAGTTCAAGAAAAGCTCGCGAACGTCATGGTCGGCTTTGGTCTCGCAAGCTGCGGTGGTTCCAACTCGATCGGCGCCACGCTCGCGACCGCCAACAGCTCGGTGACGTCAACCAGTCTGAAGGCGGGAGGCGCCCCCGAGATCGTCTTCCCGAGCGCGGTTGAAGGCTTCGGTGGCACCGTTCACGAAAACCCGCACGTCACAGTGATGGTTTTCGAAGCCAATAACACGGTCGCAATCGTTTCGGGGGTGCGGACAAAAAGCCTTTTGCTTCAACAGCGTCGGCTGAAAACAGCTGCGAAGCATCGGGATCAGGAGCCCTTTGATACGCGCCTTTTCTTCTGTACGCTGTCTCTGTGAGCTGGCCGCTGATCAGCCCATCGCGGCAAAACCTGCTTGACCACACGAGCCGACCGGCGCGTGCGGGCCGGCGGCGCACCGGTCGCAGGCTGAGGGTCGCGCCCGCTGAGAAGGAGCCATTCATGGAATCGTCTTCAGGCCCGCAAGCGGGCGCCCAGGCAACCATGGGTCGATGGCCGGGCTGGCACTGGGCGCCATCGGCATCGTGTTCGGCGACATCGGCACGAGTCCGCTCTACACCATGAGCACGGTATTCGATTCGGGGCTGCGACACGCCGGGCATCACGACGACGGCGCTCAAAGAACAGACACTGATTGAGAAGACGCTGCTGTCGAAACTGTTGTCGGATCTGATCGACAGAAAGCTGGTGCGGCGAACCATCCATCCGGACGATGCGCGGCACTTTCAGCTATCGGCGACAGCGGCGGGCGAGAAGACACGCGTCGCCAGCGACGAACTGGGACAGTCGCTGGAAGCGGAAATGCTGTCGATGCTGTCGCAGGATGAACGCGACGAACTCAATCGCATCGTCGACAAGCTGGTGGATGTGTTTCGCCGTTCGGCGAGTGGCGAGGATGCGAAACCAGCAGCATGAGGGTGAGCGCACCTCGCGCTCACGCGCGATTCACCGGTCCGTCGACTCGATCGTGAATTTCGCCATCGCCGACCAGTCCCGTTCACCGAATCCCGCCGCAATCGTGTCCGTCATCTGCCGATGCACAGCCGCGAGCATCGGCAACGAACGGCCCGCCTGCTGGGCGGCTTCGGATGCCAGCCGTAGATCCTTCAGGCCGAGCGTCGCCTTGAACCCAGGCTCGTAGTTGCTGTCTGCGATGTTGGCCGAATAGACCTGATACGAGCGACTGCCGAACAGCGTGTTCAGGATCACGTCGAAAAATCGCTCGCGAGGAAGGCCGTTGGCCTCCGTCAGCACGACAGCTTCTGCCATCGCCTCGATCGCCATCGTGATCATCATGTTGCAGGCGATCTTCGCTGCGTTCGCAGTCGGTGCGTCCGCGCCCATGTCCCAGATACGGCCTCCGATCACATCGAGCACAGGGCGCGCTTTCGCCACCGCATCGGGTGCGCCGCCAGCCAGTACGTTGAGTTCGCCCTTCGCCGCGACGTCCGGACGTCCGAGCACGGGGGCAGACACGAAACCGATGCCCGCTGCGTCGTGCAACGCGACCAGTTCACGGGCGAACGCCACGGAAATGGTCGAAGTCACGACATGCACAAGACCCGGTTTTGCGTGAGCCAGCACGTCGGGCTCGACGAGCGCCGTACGTATTACGTCGTCGTCGGAGAGCATCGTCAGTACGACATCGCCTTG
This sequence comes from Paraburkholderia metrosideri, assembly GCF_904848625.1. Taxonomy (GTDB): domain Bacteria; phylum Pseudomonadota; class Gammaproteobacteria; order Burkholderiales; family Burkholderiaceae; genus Paraburkholderia; species Paraburkholderia metrosideri. The sequence continues at coordinate 29,366 of NZ_CAJHCP010000025.1, read as the reverse complement.
GCATGCGTCGACGGGCGATGCGACCAACGTCACGCCTTCAACGTGTCCGCCGGAGCGGTTCCAGGCTTTCACGTCGTGTCCCGCGGCCGCCAGATTGCGCGCCATCGCGCGTCCCATCGCGCCAAGACCAATGATGCCGATTTCCATATGCGTGTTCTCCCAGGCAAGGTCGATTCAGTCAGTTCAGCCGGCGATGTCCGCTTGTTCCGTTTCGGTCTGCTGGATGAACCAGTCGAGCACGGGCGCGAGCGCCGCGTCGGAGCTTTTTTCGTAGATCAGTCCGTGGCCGTTGCCGTGCAAGCCGCGATCCGCGAGTTGCATCTATTCGGTCGACGCCCCGCATGCGTCGAAAAATGCCGCAGTCGGCGGACCGGCCGCCGCGAACGATGGACGCCGATCGCGCTGCCGCGCTGCTCGATCGTATCGGCCCCCCGGCGATGAATTCGTCCATCGCGGCTTCGTCGTCGGAGTCGAACGGCCACTGCGTGTGATGCGGGTCGTCGCCCGGAAAATAGATCTGCCGGCCGCCTTCGTACGAGAACACCGGCCCCATCGGCCCTACCGTATCCACGTGATACGGCGAGCGACGGTGACCCGGACGGTCGACCACGAGCACCGCGTATCCCGCCTCGACGAGACGCTGCGCCCAGCCTGGACGCCCGTCAGGCGTGTCGAACCATTCCGTGCCCTGAAACCCGCCGCCGCGCATCAGCACAACCGGCCTCCTGCGCTTGATCGTCTCGGGCGTTTCCCATTCGACGTACATCGGCGGCGTTTGATAAGTGTGCTCCCCAATCGTGACGCGGTCTCCCGGCACCCAGAAATGACCAGGACGGACCGTACGCGCGGGCGTGGTCATCCACGGTGCGAATCGATTGTTCATGCAGATCCCTTTTTTAGAGTGCCACTGCGCGCACGCGAATGGGCGCGATATCGGTGAAGTGCGGCACGTCGGCCATGACGGCGCGCGCTTCCGGCGATCCGAACGCGGCATCGACCGAGGCTGCGTTGCGAAAACGGCATTCGCAGATCGCGAGCGTCCCGGCCTGCTCGACTGCCGGAAAGAACGCCGCAACGCCGACGAGCCCGTATTGCGCCCAGTGATGCATGACGAGCGGCAAGTGATGCTCGACGTAATACGCGCGGTCGAAGGCCGCGCCGGCAGCGCCTTCGTAGGTCACATAGATCGTCACCGGTACGTCCTGTGTACGCGTCAAATCGGCCTCCTTGAATTAAATTAGCGATCACTATAAAATTCGCGCATCGGTAAATCAAGGAATTTGTGTAGTGACCACTACTTTAAATTCAAAGCCCAGGCCGGGACGTGGTCGGCCGCGCGCCTTCGATCCTGAAAAGGCGCTGGAGATCGGCCAGCGCCTCTTCCACGAGGCCGGTTACGACGCGGTCGGTTTGAGCGCGCTGACGGATGCGCTCGGCATCAAGCCGCCGAGCTTTTATATGGCGTTCGGCAGCAAGGCGGCCTTTTTTGGACAGGTGCTCGAGCGTTACGCGCGCAGCGAACTGTCGCTCGCGGAAATCCTGCGACCAGATCGTCCGCCGGCGGAGGCACTCGGGGAACTGCTCGAGCGGGCCGCGCAGACCTACTCGCGCGATCCGCAACGCACTGGATGTCTCGTGCTCGAAGCGGCGCGTGGCAACACGGAGAGCGAAAGTGCCGTACTGGCCCGCGAGATTGCGGGGCGAAGACGCGCGCAAGTGAGAGCGATCGTTGCTGCGACACATCCCGATGCAACCGATGCGGTGACGGATTTCGTTTCGACCGTCATGTCGGGGCTTTCGGGCAGCGCGCGCGAAGGGATGTCGGAAGCACGCCTGGTCGTGGTCGCGAATGCGGCGGGAGAGGCGCTGAAGTCCATGCTTCAGACGGGCGAATAGATCGCCTGGAAGCTCGCGTATGCATAGCGCCGCGCGCCCCACACGGGATGGATCAGCACTTTCTGGCCGGACACGGCGTTGCGTATGTCGTGTGCGCTCCTTAGTTCGTGGCGTTTAGAAGCAAATAAGCAACGAGCCCCGAACATAAAAAACGACGCTTTTGTCCGTCGGCCATTAGCAGCCAGCCGCCGCTCACGCCGCTCATTTGCAAGGCCGATAAACTGCGTGGTGCTGTAGACGCCGGGCCGCACCCTTGCGCGTGCCCGGCGCCGGCGTCGGCGTTTCATTGCCGATGCGAACGAACCGTCGTCTCGCCAGCAATCTCGTCGAGCGTTCTGCCGCGCGTTTCCATCGCGAACGCGGCGATCACGATCGCGCCGGCCAGCGACACAAAAGCGAAATAGCCAAACACGGCCTCGACGCTCATGTAAGTCAACAGCGCACCGATGATCATCGGACCGATCACCGACGACACACGCGTCACGGCTGACGCCGCACCCGCGCCTCGCGCGCGAACCCGTGTCGGATAGACCTCTGGCGCGTAGACGTAAATCCCGCACTGGACGATCGCGATCATCGCGACACTAAGCGACGCCAGCATCGAAACCTGCGCGGCGGGCACATGCGTGCCGCTGAACGCGAGATAAAGCATCGGCAACGCCGCGCCGAGAAACGCCAGCGCGAAGGTCTTCTTGCGGCCGAGCCAGTCGATCACAAAGACGCCGACCAGCGTTCCGATCAGCGTCGCGATCATGCTCACCATGCCGTATCGCAGCGCGACGTTCAACGGCAGGTGATAGACGGTGCGGTAGAGCGATGGCAACCACACGAGAATGCCGTACGTTGTCAGGCTGCCGCAGCACGCCATCAGCCACACTACCAGCGTGCGTGTGGCGAAGCCTCGCTGGAACAGGGCGCGAAACGGCGCCTTTCTCTGATCGACAGGTATTCCAGTGACCTGCGCTGCAGGCAGCAAGGCGTACAGATCGCGCGGCACGGACTGCTCGATCGTCCCGACGATGTGTTCCGCTTCGTCAGCACGGCCACTGATCGCCAGCCAGCGCGGCGACTCGGGCGCCATGCGCGGCAGGATTGCCGCGAGCACGATGGGCAACGCGCCGACGAGGAACATCACCTGCCAGCCATACGCAGGAATCAGCCACAACGCGGCGACAGCAGCAACCAGATTGCCGACAGCGAAGGTCGATTGAAGAACGAAGATCACGCGTCCGCGAATTTTCGCGGGACACAGTTCGTTCATGTAGGTAGCCGACACAGGCGACTCACCGCCCAGCCCAATGCCCTGAAAGAGCCGCAACGCGATGAACACGGCATAGCCCGGCGCATACGCGGACGCGAGGCTGCCCAACGCGAGAATCACGAGCAGCCAGCGCAGCACGCGCAGCCTGCCGAAACGCTCGGCGGCGGCGCTGAATAGCAGCGCGCCGATTGTCTGTCCGACATAGCCGCCCGATACCAGCAGCGCTGCATCGCCCGGCGACAGATGCCACAAGCCGATCAGCACGGGCATGACGAAAGCGATCGTCAGTGCATCGAACGCATCGGTCATATGCACGAAACCGACCACGCCCAGCACGCGCGCATGCCAGCGCGTGAACGGCAGCCGTTCGATACGCGCCGAAATCAGCGCGGCGTCCTGCGGATCGCCAGTGCGCGACATGGCGTTCGCGTCGACCTGTTTCACTGTGCTCGATAGATCCATCATGTCCTCAAAAGGGAAATTGCGGGGTCCGTAAGGGAGTGAGCCGCTTCGAAAACGAGCGGCTTCTGTTTTCAAGTCCGGCATTCACGCTGCAGGAACGCGCGCACACTGCGCTCGCGTCACGCGAGATCGAGCACGAGCGTCGAGCTTTGCGCGCCGGACACGCAGACCATCATCACCGCGTTCGCGGCGCGTTCGGACTGTGTCAGCACCGCGTCGCGATGCGCTGGGCAGCCGCCCAGCACGCGCGTTTCACATGCGCCACACAAGCCCTCTCGACAGCTATGGTCGATATCGACGCCCGCTTCGAGCAACACGTCGAGCAACGCCGCGCCCGCTGGCACGACCAGACGCCGGCCGCTTTTCGCGAGTTCGACTGTGTAGCCATCCTGCTGTCTTTCGACGATGGGAGCGCCCGCAGCGAAGCGCTCGATGTGTACATTGGCAATGCCCGCGTGTGCGCACGTGGCTTCAAACGCATTCAGCATTGCGTTCGGTCCACAGCAGTACGCGTGAACGTCGGCAGGCTGCTGTGCGAGAAATGCGGCGAGATCGAACGGACGGCCTGCATGTTCGGCGTCGAAATGCAGATGCACGCTGCCGTCGGATGCGTCGAGTTCATCCAGATAAGCGGCCTGCGAGCGTTCACGCGCGCAGTACACGAGACGCACCGTGCGACCAGCTTCGCGCAGGCGCCGATACATGCACAGCATCGGCGTGATGCCGATGCCGCCTGCGATCAGGACCGTCGACGCGGCGCTTTCATCCAGTGCAAAGTTGTTGCGCGGCGCGCCGATCGTCAGGACTGCACCGCAGCGCAACTGCTCGTGCACGTAGCACGAGCCGCCGCGGCTATTCGTGTCCGCGAGCACGCCGATCACATAGCGATCCACGTCGTCCGGCGAATTCACGAGCGAGTAGCTGCGCGTGATGCCAACCGGAAGGTGCAGATCGATATGCGCGCCTGGCGTAAAGCGCGGAAAGCTTCCGTTATCCACCGGCACCAGTTCGATGCCCAGCACACGCTCCGCTTCGTAACGAAGCGTGCGCACGCGTGCTTCGATGCGCGTCTGCGCGCGATTTGCGGTCGCATCGCCTGTTGGCTGTTGCATGGTTGCAGACTCTCGTTGGATTGATGACACGTGTGCTTACGATTCTTCGTCCACAGGCGCGACATCGCACGCGTCCTGCAAGGAAGCCTGCCGCGCGCCATGTACCGAGAAGAACCGCGCACGATTCACCTTCTGCCCGATGGCGGCCTCGTAGGCCTTGCGCACGCTCCCCGGCTGTCCGTATTGACCGATGAAATCGCGCAGATACGCGCCGAGCAACGGATGCGCGGACAACTCTGCGAGCGTCATGCCGTTGATCATTTCGTCGCGGCACGCCGAGGGCAAAAACACGTTGTGATTAGTCGCGCTGTCAGTGATGAGGCCCTTCGGCGTCGCGCCCGCAGCGACTGCTTCGAGCTCCTCGAAGAAGCGCCTGCGCAACATCACGATGCCGCGATCGCTTGCGCCGAGCGTTTCGCGCGTACGATCGGTGATCGCGCCCTGGCCAACCCATGCCGCAAAGTCCTGATTCGCGACATGACTGGTGATCCACTCGCCGTTCTCGTCGCGCAAAGGTCCATACCATGCCGGTATGTGCTGCTGGACATATGGTTCCTGCTCTTTCGGTACCTTGTTGTAAACCCACAGCACGCTCAGCGTGTTTTCGTCGTCGATTGGCACGCGCCATTCGAAATGATGTCCGAGATAAAAGGCGTTTGGCCACAGCGTGACGCGCCCCGTCGTCCACATCGGGTTCTGCTCGGTTTCGTGCGCGCGTAACCGTTTGTAGATGAAGCCATACTCAAACTCTTCGTACTTCGTCTCGAGGTGCGTCGGTACGTGTTGGGAGTGACTGTTCTGCTGGCGCTCAGTCCAGTTGTTGTGCGTCCACTCGAAATGGATCGGGTCGATCGAATTTTCCTGGCACTGAAACCAGTTGCACGGAATCTCTGCCATCACCACCTGCGCGAAGCCGTTCGTGTAGCCGAACGGCTCCCAGTCCGGCAATTCAGGCGCGGGCGACGGCCCCATGTACGCCCACACCATGCCTGCCTTTGCGCGCACCTTGTAGGCCGTCACACGGGTCTTCTGACGCAGACGCGCCTGCGTGTCGACGATCTCCTCGTACGGCTGATGCGTGCATTGGCCTTTCGCATCGAATTCCCAGCCGTGATACGCGCAGCGCAAACCGCATTGCTCGACGAAACCAAACGCGAGGTCGGCATTGCGATGCGGACAGCGACGCTGCACGAGCCCGAAATTGCCGCTCAAATCCTTGAACAGCACGAGATCTTCGCCGAACAGGCGAATCGGACGCACGGACTTGTCGTCGAACTCGGCGACACCCGCAACGGGATGCCAGTAGCGACGCAGATAGCTGCCCATCGGCGTGTCCGGGCCCACTTCGGTAAGCAGCCTGTTCTTTTCCTGACTCAACATGTTCTGTGTCCTCGAATGTCGGTAACGCCGCCCGCCCTACCCGGCGAGGCTCCAGCGATGAGCGAATTCTTGGCGACCCATGCGAGCCGCACAACCTCTACAAAATCCAAAAAGGTTGCCGTTCGTCCAGCGCACGCAGCATTTCTGGGGACAGATATACAGGTTTCACAGGATGCGTTTTTCCCTTGCGATCAAAAATAAATCATCGCACAATCATCGTTCATTTTTGTTCTATCTGTTCATTATTGAACGAAACAGCAACGGCTCTGGCGTGAGGGCAGCATGAAGATCGGCATTATTGGCGGTGGGATCGGTGGGTTGGCGGCAGCCATCGCGCTGCGCGAAGCGGGACATCAGGTGAGCGTGTTCGAGCAGGCAGAGCGCTTCGGCCGGGTCGGCGCAGATATCAACCTGACGCCGAACGCAGTGCGCGCGCTCGACGAGCTCGGCGTGGGCGCGCAGTTGCGGGAAACGGCGGCGCGTCCGAACGCTCGCATCAGCCGGATGTGGGACACGGGCGAAGAAACCTCGCGGCTCGCGATGTCGGATGAAGCGGAGCGCAAATACGGCGCTCCGCAGCTGACAATGCACCGTGCGGACGTGATGGCCGCGCTGGAGCAGGCCATGGCGCCGGGCGAACTGCACCTCGGTAAGCGCAGTGTCGCCTTCGCCGATGCCGACGGCATGGCGAGCGTCACGTTCGCCGACGGCTCGACGCACGCGTTCGACCTGCTGATCGGCGCCGACGGCATCCATTCCGGCGTGCGCAAGTTCCTGTTCGGCGAAGAACATCCGCAGTTCACAGGCATCGTGTCGTATCGCGCGGTAGTCCCCGCTGAACGCCTGAGCGGCAGCGATATCGGCGCGTTCGTCAAATGGTGGGGGCCGACTGACGATATGCAAATCGTGACGTTTCCGCTCAATCGCGGCCGCGATGTGTTCATCTTCGCGACCACGTCGCAGGCCGACTGGACGCACGAGTCGTGGACCACGCCCGGCGATGCCGATGCATTGCGCCGCGCCTACGCGAACTTCCATCCACAAGCACGCGCGCTGCTGGACGCCTGCGACACCGTGCTCGCGTCGGCGCTGTATATTCGCGATCCCCTGCGCAGCTGGACGGGCAGGCGCATGGCGCTGCTCGGCGACGCATGCCATCCGATGATGCCGTTCATGGCGCAAGGCGCGGGCATGGCGCTCGAAGACGCCGTCGTGCTGTCGCGTGCGCTGACGGGCGTCGAAGCCAGCGGGCTCGGCGCTGCGATCAAGCGCTACGAAAGCGCGCGCCAGGAACGCACCGCGAAGATCCAGATCGGTTCGCGCGGCAATAACTGGCTGAAGACGGGGGGCAATGCGGACTGGGTTTACGGGTACGATGCGTGGTCCGTGGCGCTGCCCTGAGCCTCCGCGCGCCATTCGAACTAACCAGAAACACCCGAAGATGACCAAGCCATCGGACCCATCCGGCAGCGCGGACGCGTCGGCGTCGCCCGTCGAACGTGCGTTCCGCCTGTTGCGCTATATCGCCGACGGCGGCTCGACCGCTAACCTCAGTGACGTCGCCCGCCAGATCAACGTGAACCGCGTCACGGTGATGCGACTGCTCGAATCGCTGAAAGCGGCCGGCCTGATCGAAGCCGTTCCGTCAGGCGGCGCGCATCGACTCGGCATGCCGTTCCTGACGCTAGCAGCGAGCGCGCTCGGCTCGGCGGATCTGACCTCGCGCGCACGCCAGATCCTGCCCGGACTGGTCGCGACCACGGGCTTGTCGGCGTATCTGGCCGTGCTCGAAGGCACCGAGCTGATCTATCTGTTGTGCGAGACGCCCGAAACCCCGCTCGTCAGTCGCATCCGGGTGGGCAGCCGGATTCCGGCGCACCGCGCAACGCCCGGACTCGCGATGCTGGCGACGCTCGACGCTTTGGCGCTGGCCGATCTGTACGTCGGCCATCCCGCTGCTGACGCCGCTGATCAGCCGGACTGGAAAGCGCTGAACGCCGTGCTCGCCAAGGTGCGCGAGACAGGATGCGCGTGGAGCTTCTCGGGCCTCGAAGCGGGCATCGATTCGTGCGCGGCGGCCGTCATGGATAGCCGCGGCAACGTGCTCGCCGCATTGAGCGTGGCCGGTCCGAATACCGCGTTCGCGAACGATGTGTCCCTGCGCGAAACGGCCGAAGCAAGCGTCAAGTCCGCTGCGAGCGAACTGTCCCGTTCGAGCCTCTAACGGCCCACTTTCGCTGCCACTTTCCTCCCCCCGCTTCGTCCCTGAAACGCCGCGTTTCGCCCGTGGTCGCCCTCGTTTGACAACGAGACGATCAGCTACTTTTCAGAGAGCCACGGTCCTTGGCGGCGTTTTTTGCGTCGCCAAGAATTTCCCCATTCGTCCACTGCAATTGCCGCTCGCATGTAGCGCGATTGCGGCGGGCGATGCGCAACGTACGCGACGGCACCGGAACCGTTTGACGCACGCCGCGTTTGGGGAGGCCGGTCGTTGCAACGGTCTCCAGACCCACAACGATAAGCAGAGCTGCAAACAAAGGCTTGGTGAACATGAAAGTCACACGAACGAGAAAGGCTGTCTCCACGGCAATGCTCGCCATCATCGGCACGACAGCAGCGCTCGGCGCCCCCAGTGCGCGCGCGCAAAGCAGCGTGACGCTATACGGCATCGTCGATACGGGCGTGCAGTACTACAACAACGCGTCGGGCGGCGGCTCGGTGGTCGGTATGCCGACGCTCACGGGCGAAGTGCCGTCGCGGTTCGGCTTGCGCGGCCTAGAAGATCTGGGCGGCGGCTACAAGACCTTCTTCGTTCTGGAGAATGGTTTCGCGGTTAATAGCGGCGCGCTGAACTACGGCGGACGGCTGTTCGGCCGTCAGGCAAACGTCGGCGTGAGTTCGCCGTATGGCGCGCTGACGCTCGGACGACAGATGAACATGTCGATGTACGTGCTGCAAAACGCCGACGTGATCGGCCCGTCGATTCATTCGATGGCAAGCTTCGACAGCTATCTGCCGAATGCGCGCAGCGACAACGCAGCCGGTTATCTCGGCAAGTTCGGTGGTCTGACAGTAGGGGGTACCTACAGCACAGGGCGCGATGCAGCCGGGCCCGCGGGACCGTCCGCTACCAATTGCGCGGGCAACGTGGCAGGCGACCCCGTCGCGTGCCGACAGTACACCATGATGCTCGCGTACGACGCCGCACAATTCGGTGTGGCAGCTTCGTACGACGTGATGCGCGGCGGCACGGGCGCGGCGGCGCCGCTGTCGAACCCCGCCTACACCGACACACGCACGATCGTCGATGCGTATGCGAATGTCGGCCCGGCGAAGATCGGTGGCGGCTGGATTCGACGCAATACGTCGGCGGCCACGCATGGCCAGTCGGACATCTATTTTGTCGGCGCGACGTATCACGCGAGCGCCGCGTTATCATTCGACACACAGGTGCTGCGCTATCTGCTGCGCGCAACGTCGGACTCGACGCTGTTCGTCGGCCGCGTGAACTATCTGTTGTCGAAGCGCACGACGGTGTATACGTCGGTGGGCTACATGGAAAACAGTTCGCGCGGTGCCGCGGCTGTGGCGGCAGGAGGATCGGTCGGCGCGGGGCAGAACCAGCTGGGCGTAATGGCGGGCATCCAGCAGCGCTTCTGATACATCGGCGCGTTCGATCTGGTAAGGCACACGCATACGGGCCCACCACATAAAAGCCCGATGCGGACAACGGAGACAAACCCATGGCAACCGACCTGCTGAGCGACATCCTCGCCGACCTGCGCGCGGACGCCGTCGTCACCGGCCGTTTCACGTTGAGCGCGCCGTGGGCGATCCGCAAGCCTGCCGTGTCGGGTGCGCCGTTTCGCATATGTTCTGGCACGCCGTTCTATCTGTCTGTCGCTGGCGAACCACCGGTGTATGTCGAACCGGGCGACTTCGTGCTGTTGCCTCATGGGCACGAGCACGTCATGGCGTCATCGCTGGAAGAGCAACCTGTGCCATTCGATTCGCTGATGGCCAACAAAGGAATCCAGCCGCGTTTCGACACACCGCTCGAATTCACGGCGGGCGGCGGCGGAGAGACTAGCGATCTCTACACGGGCATCGTCGTGTATCGCGACATCATGCGCAGCCCGCTTTTCTCCGTGTTGCCGCCGCTGATTCACGTACGTGCAAACGATGCCGCCGTCGCGCCGTGGCTCGCGAGCACGCTGCAAACCTTCATTCAGGAATCGATGACGTGTCAGCCCGGCTGGGCGATTGCGGCCGCGCGGCTCGCGGATGTGCTGTTCGTGCAGTTGCTGCGCGCGCATCTGCAATCGACGGCCAATCACACTGGCTGGCTGCGCGGCCTCGCCGATCCGCAGATCGGCCGCGCAATGGCGCTGATCCACCGCGATCCGCGCCGCGAATGGAGCGTCGCGAGTCTCGCGGCGGCCGCGGGCATGTCGCGGTCACGCTTCAGCGCGCGTTTCGTCGAACTGGTGGGCGACACGCCGATCGGTCATCTGACTTCGTACCGCATGTACCTCGCAAGCGGTGAACTGACAAACGGCAAACGCAAGCTGATCGAAATTGCCGAACGTGTCGGCTACTCGTCCGAGAAGGCCTTTTCTCGCGCGTTTCACCGCTGGTCGGGGATGGCGCCGAGGCGCTACGCGCGCAGTCCACAAGATCTTCACGATCTGTCGAAGTCGACTGTCAATGCGACCTCGTCGAACACTTGAGGGCGAGCACAACGCTTCCGTCGAGCACGCGGTGACCATCACCAATACGATTCGAATTCCGCATACGAGATCGACCACACCGGTGAAACTCCTTTGAGGTTCTGGAGCGACGTCTGCACATGGCCAGAACTGCAAAATGGTCGATGGCTTAGTTCGACCCGCAACGGTCCGCCGGTGCAGCGCCATATTCAAGGCTGCTTTCAACGGTACAACGGACGTCTGCGTCCGGCGATGTGTTGCCGGACTGGACGTTCCGGTCCGTTTACAGCGTCTATCCAACCTCGACGCGATTCCGTCCGGATTTCTTCGCACGGTAAAGCGCTCGGTCTGCGCGCTTCATCAATGCGTCAACGTCTACCTCCCCTGCTTCACGTGTGACTACGCCGATGCTAACGGTGAATCGAATCGGTTGGTGGCGCCACATGTGCTCGAAATCCTGTCGTTCATAGCGCTGCCGCAGGTCATCCGCGATCCTGTGCGCAAGATCTGCGTCCGCGCGTGGCAGGGCGGCAACAAACTCCTCGCCTCCCCATCGAGCGCACAGACTCGGCCCGTCTGTCATTGACGCCCCAACGTTGGCCAGCACACGTAAAACCTCATCGCCAGCATCATGGCCGTGTTGATCGTTGATCTTCTTGAAAAAATCGATGTCGAGAACGAACACCGCCAGATCGTCGCCGGTACAAAGGACTTTTTCCAGGAATTGGACAAACCCGCGCCGATTCGGGAGACCTGTCAGGGCGTCTGTCGTGGCCTCTTTTTTCAACAGCTCCATGAGTCGGGCGCGATCGCTGATGTCGCGGACGGCCGCCATGAATTCGATCCTACCGTTCAGGTCGATTTTGGACACAGAGATTTCGACCGGCATCACCGATCCGTCACGATGCCGACCGTACACACTGTTGCTCTCGTCCATCCGCGGTGGGGTCGCCTGCCGCGCGCTCGGATCGTACGAGTCCGCGAACTGCCGCACCTTATGCGGATGATTCGCGCGAAACTTCTCCGGTAACAAGGTTACGATTGGTCGCCCCAAGACTTCCGCTGCCGAGTAGCCAAAGAGATTTTCGGCTGCGCGGTTGAAAAGTGTAATGTTGTGCTGATCATCCATTGTCACGATCGCGTCGTAGGCCAGGTCGATCAACGCGCGATAGCGCGAGGCATGAACTTCCGGCTCCAGCGACAGACCTGACTTCGCAGCCCTGCCGCAACCAGTCACAGAAATGTCGCGACCGCTAAACTCTGTGATTGTATTTCGGATAGGTTCCAGAAGTAGATGCCGCCCCTGCTTAGCTTCGCCGAAGCCGTGACACTGCTCCGCGCTCCGTGATCGCGCCGGACCTTCGCCGCGCCGGCGCTCCCTGAGATAAGCTGAGACCTGATCTGCCGACATGGGCTTACCGAACAAATACCCTTGTGCAAAATCGCAGCGTTGGGAGGACAGCCAGTGCGCAGTGTCCTGTTGCTCGACACCTTCGGCGACCGCTTTGATCCGGAAGCTATTCGCGAGGCCCAGCACGGCGGAAACAACTTTGTCGTGGCCACGTACACCAAGGTCCAGGAAAGAGCGGTCTATTTTTATCTTGTCGATTGCAAGCTGCGTCAGATGGTAGATACCAGAATATCCAGTGCCGAAGTCGTCGAGTGCGATGCTTATCCCGCGCGCGCGAAGTTTTGACAGACTTTCACTCACTGCCGCGATGTTAGTGACAAGCGCCTGCTCGGTAATTTCCACTTCGAGTCTGCAAGGAGAGAATCCATGCTGGACCAGCGCATCGTGTAATCGGTCCGCAAAGCCAGCGTCTTCCAGCATCGACGCTGTAACGTTGATCGCCAGCATCAAGTCCTGAGGCCAGAGCTTCGCGTACTCGATGGATTTTCGCAGCAACGAGAACGTCATGCACGGGATCATGCCCAAACGATCCAGGATCGGAATAAAAGTCGAGGGCATCTGCATACCTCGCTGGGGATGCGGCCATCGGGCTAGTATTTCGAATCCTACGACTTCTTCGTCTGGCAGATTGACGAATGGTTGAAAGAACGGTTCGATCTGATCCTGTTCAACAGCGCATGTCAGCTCGAATTCGAGCTGCTTTGCAACCTGCTGCTCGCTCTCATATCCCGGATCGTAAAAGCGGAATGTCGCGCGTCCGGCGCTTTTGCCCCGACACATCGCATGGTCTGCGCAGTGCAAGAGCGCATCGGGCAGGATCGCGTCAACGTGTGCGATGCTGATCCCGATTGTCGCGCTGATTGATGCCGCGCCTTCGAGCGAAACGAGGGGCGTGCATATTTCCCGCAAGATGCCTGCTGCCAGACTCGCAAGCGAGTCCTTGTCGGCATCGCTGACGATCATCGCGAACTCGTCGCCCCCGAATCGGGCAAGGCTTGATGTCGACCGGTCGGGAAAACCCGTGAGTCGCTCGGCAATTTCGCACAACACCTTATCCCCAATCGCGTGACCGTACGAGTCATTAATCAGTTTGAACCTGTCAAGGTTGATTAGAAATACCGCGATTTCCTTTCGGTCTGCCTTAAGTATGGCCGCCAGCCGGTCATTGAAGACACGGCGGTTAAAAAACCCTGTCATAGCGTCGTGGCGCGCCAGCGATTCGCTCAGCGCCTTTTCGTGTCTTAATGCGATGCAGCTCTCTTGCTCGTTGCGTAACAGTCGACTCAGCCACATTGCGGGGACGATAAGCGCAATTCCCGCAAAGCTGGTGGACGTCAGAATGAAACGCCACCGCTCGGCAGTCTCGAACGACGGCTCATAGACCAAGCTGAGCGCGTGCATGGTCCAAGCTTCCAGCTTAATTTCCCAAAAACAGGACAATGCGAAGACGGTCGCAAGCACCGTCGTAGCGAGGCCGATGACCAGCCGGGCTCTCGGAAAGGGAAAGGGGCGCATAACTTGGGCGAAGCTTTGGGGAACGTGGTCCCATTATCGGCACGAAAATGAGAAACTGAAGCGGCGGAGCGATTTCAGTCCCCTACGGAAATCGGAGCATAAGCGGGCTTTGGTGCGAGCCGTCGAATCGGTAATTTTGGCTTCTTCTATTACGCCGATGAACTGGTCCCGTCTGGCGGAGGGCCATGGCCGGATAGCACCTTTCGCCGGTACGGTGGCACCGCGAACACATCCGCAGATGCCCACCGCGACCGGCGCGAACGGCGCACGCCGGAAACATGACATTTACGTCCAATGTCGATTGGACAGGATCGGCATTGTTGATGCTGCGGCTCGGATGAGCGCGCCAGTCTCATCCCCGACATGCGTGTTCGGGCCAAACGGCGTGTGGGTCATCCCAGTGGGCACCACACATCTTGTGCTGCAGTGGCAAGCGGAACAACCCCATAGCAGGCCCGCGTTGCCCCTGTGGTTCCGCTTGCGCATCTAACTAGCGGAGCTTGCTGCTGCATGAGACCGTGTAAATGCGCGGCGCCGGTGCCTCGTTCCCAACACCAGTCCGATGGGCTGGCCCGGAGCGCGCTGAATGGGCAGTAGCGTGGGCGGGACGCCCGTTAGAACGGGTTTTGAGCTTCGTTGCGGCCGGTTCTGTCGGTGGGCCGGTCGTTAGAACGACGGACTTATGTGTTCGGCCAACGGCGGATGTTGGCCGGCAAGCGTCCGCTCGCCGGCGAAGTATCAATCAGACTTCAGTTTGCTCAGCCATCTCGAGCGCGTCATCGACCTCGATCCCGAGGTATCGGACGGTACTTTCGAGCTTGGTATGGCCTAGCAAAAGCTGTACAGCGCGCAGATTCTTTGTCCGTCGATATATCAGTGAAGCCTTGGTGCGGCGCATCGTGTGAGTGCCGTATGCGGCATCATCGAGCCCAATCGATGCAATCTAACGGTGAACGATGCGAGCATACTGGCGAGTCGACACATGAGGCGAGGCGCTGATCCGGCTCGGAAACAGAAAGTCGACAGGTTTCAGCCCTCGTGCCGAGATCCATGCTGCAACGCTCTGGCGCGTCAGTTCGGTGATTTCGAACTGCACCGGCCATTGAGTCTTCTGCTGCAAAACGCTCGCTCGCGAGAGCACGTGACCTCCCATGCAAACATCCTGAACCTGCAGCTGCGTCAGATCGCACGCCCGAAGCTTACTGTCGATCGCTAGGTTGAACATCGCCAGCTCCCGAACGTTGCACGACATCTGCAGTCTCGTTCGAATCGCCCAGATCTCTCGAAGTTTTAACGGCGGCTTTTGGCCGGTCAACCTTCCTTTGTTCCACGGTACCTGACGAGCACCGGAAGAATTAAGCGCTTCCATGACAATCTCCTTTTCGAAGAAAGGGAGATCGATTGTGCGCTTGCTATAGCGGTCGATCTTCGACCCGAAGCAGCCGATCATTGTCGTCGCCGAAATGGGCCGCTTTGCAAGATAGAGCGGCCATCCGTGGACACCACCTTCTTTGCGGCCCCATCGTTGACGCGTGGAAACTGACGCGTCAGCATTCCTCAGGCGACGCTTATGGATGGGCTGCTCACTGTTCTGCCAAGTGCCAAGCGTTCGTCGCTCCGGCCCGGTGCTCCAAATGGTATCGCCCACTGCATTGCTTTCCACGCTCTTTACCGCGGGAATTGCGGCCGATTCCAGAGGGTACTGTTCGTCGGCTATCCGCCTTCTGCACCTTTAGCTAAACCGAGTTTTCACGGTTCATCCCTCAGAAGTTTGCCTTTCTAGTTGACCGGATTCCGTCTGACCACTAGCATTCACTTCGCTTACGTGTGAGGGCGTATGTGTTTAAACAACAAGACCTTGCACCGACGATCGAGAGCCACGAGGCCACACGGGAATATGAAATTTAAAAAGTTGGGGGTGCTGTTTCTCTTGTCGACGAGTTTGCTCAGCGTCGCGCAGGCAGCGGGATCGAATTGGGTTCAGGCCGGCGCCACCCCTGATGGCGCTCGCTATTTGATCGACCTTAATAACGTGACGGTCGCCGGCGAGAAAACCTGGTTCTGGACGAAAATGGCTGACGCACCCACTAAGGATTACGACGTGGTGTTGGCCAAGAACTATGTGGACTGTGCGCACCGCGACCAAGCCATCATCACCAGCCAGAGGTTCTACGACAAGAACGGCAACGACCTCGGCACGTCACAGAAAGCCCGAACGATTGAGGTCGAGAACGGCTCACCCATGGCCAGTTTCGTGAAAGGCGCCTGCACTATTTCTGAAGCACTGCAGCCAACAGCCAAGCCGGATAACCCGGTGCCCGCATCAGAATTTCGTCGACTCGATCTGGCCTACGGGATCTCGATCGAAATCCCTTCCCACTGGGTGGTGCTAGACCAGGCGACCAGAGAAAACCTTGGGGCTGCCGGTACGGCAATCATGACCAACGCCGGAATCGAAGACTCTGGCGGGAAGAAGGATCGACTGCTCTCGGTCAACGCGACGCCCTATCCGACCGGCTCCATGGTTCGAGTGAGCGTTACTACCCCAGCTGACTACAGCCAGGATGACCTCGCAGCAGCGACGTCTGCCGACTTCAAGGGCGTCGAGGAAGAGATGCGCCGCGGCTATGCGCAAGCGGAAGGCTCTGGAATGCCCAAGCTTCTCGAAATGCAACGCGTGCATACCGAAAGTTTCAATGGGAGGCTCGCATTGGTGGTTCCGTACATCCGCGCGGACAGATTCGGGCCCTCGCCGTGGCAAGTCACGATGTACAAGATTCCGGTCTCGGGCCGCCTCACCGAGATCACGCTCTCTCAGCGTCAGTCGGACGCGCCGATGTGGCGACCCATCCTCGAACGAGTCAAACGCTCCGTGCGCTTCTGATGCCGCTCGAAGTTTTCAATAAAATAGGGATCTATCAATGCGCCTGTTGTCCAAAATCATCGGCATCTTCCTTCTGTTTGTTGGCTTCTTCATCCAGAAGAACCTTCACTACGAAGGCGAACCGGACATGCAGCACCTCCATACGATGGTGGTCTGGGGTGTGTTTATCGTCGCCGCGATATTCCTTGCCCTCGGCCGGAAGAAAAAGAAAGAGCCGGCGCGCCCGAGGGCCAACAACTCATAAGATGAACTTCTCATGGAACTCGCGCAAGAGCTTGAACGTCGCAAAGCGCTCGAGGCATTGCTTGAAAGTGGGGCACCCGCTGAGAGCTTCGAAAAGCATTTTAGGCTGATCGAGAACCACTTGATGCGGGATGACGATCTCGCTCAGTTTTACATGCCGACGCTGGTAAAAATCGCCGACCGTGGTTTCGCCACGGCCAATTTGCACGTTTCCCTATTCTACTGCTATAGGATGGGGCGAGGCATCGAACCCAGCGCAGTCAAGGCGCTGGAACACATCCATCTCGCGATGGAGATGGGCAGTAAAAAGGCAGTGTGGTGGTACGCCAATGCCCTGCGCAACAACGAGGGACTCGAGGGAGTTCTGGAGAAGGACCTTGGCGAAGCCTTGCGTCTGTACCGAAGGCTCGCCGACGCTAACGATGGTTCAACGTCTCAGTCGCTCGCCCTACCCTACGCGATCGACATCATGATTGAGAACAAGAGGGCCATTGATTGCTCACCGGAATACGTTGCCGCCGTTGACCGGTATGTCCAAGACGGTGAAACATGCCGTGTTCTGTTCAACCGGCACTATCACGCCCTAGCGTTATTTTATACCGACGGCCTCGAGTCCACGGACTACGCAGGCCGCGAATACGCGAAGGCGCGCAAGCTCCTGATCGAAGGTCTGGAGGCGAGAGATGAGACGGTGCGGGCCGAGTGCCAACGCCTGTTGGAAGCGTGGAAGCAAATACCAGTTCCTGAGCCGGACGTGACGTTTTCTTCGTTGTCGGTGGCCGAGAAGGCGACCGTCTTTTCGATACCGTTCATCCTGATTTTCTGGGCGTTGGTCAGCTCGGCACTTCTGGCAGTCGTCTCGGCCATTTCGATACCCTTTGGCCTGTTTCTGCTTGTAGGCTTGCTTGTCTTTGGCCTCTCGAAGCTGGGGAAGAAACAGGCTAAGCCGTAGCACCGGCGAGCAGACAGAAAAATCCCCGGAAGCAACGGCGCTTTCGGGGAAGAGAGTACTTTGAGCTGAGACTCACCGCGTTCGGTCTAGGCACGTTCGAGCGTTGGACAGTACATCGGCCACACGACGGAATGTGTTGGCAACACGATATGCTCACGCATTCCCGCACCCGTTCCCACGCACTCCATGTTAAAACACCTAGACTTAGACGATGACCTTGAAGCTGAAGGTCTTGCTCTTCTCGCCCGCCTTACGTCCCGCGGGTACGACGGAGACCGGCTCGCCGCCTGTTCACGAACTCGCCGATTGCTGGCCGCACTCGCGCGCGAGGGTTTCAAGATTCGGTCGAGCGGCCGCGGCCTTTCAGAGAACGGCAAGACTATTGTTGTCGAATGGGAAGAAGGACCCGGCAAGTGCCACTATGTCGGGTACGAGCCCAACGACATGCAGCGAATGGACTTTCTCCTCGGAATCCCGTTTCTGACTTCGGAAGGTGGCTCCCGCAATCGCAAGACGATTGGGTTTGACCTTGCTGCGCTGGCCCAAGCAACAGGCCTACCTGTCGCACATCTTCATTTGACTCCTGAGAAACCTAAGGGGCAGCGAAAAGATGGGGTTGAAGAGCAATATCTTCGAGTGAGCGAGCACCACTCTGCGATGGTATTGGTGCGCGCCATTACGGCTGCCCTGTGTTCATCCTATCAGCCGCCCGAAGTTGACTCGGAGGAGACCCTCGAGGAGCGTGCATGGGCTGAGCTGCAGAAGCGCCGGCCAAGCTTAGGCGCAGCGATGTACGAGAGGGTCTCGAAGGCGAGAAGGGGGCAGGGCCGCTACCGTGATGATTTGATGCGGCTCTTTGGGGGCCAGTGCGCGGTGAGCGGCCTGGGCCTTTCTGCGGCGTTACGAGCTTCACATTCGCTCGCATGGGCTCGGTGCGAAACCGATGAGCAGCGCGTTGATGCGAACAATGGGCTTCTCCTGTCTGCAAACCTGGATGCGCTATACGACCGATATCTCATTTCGTACACGCCCTCGGGGGCGGCCCTTGCGTCCGAGTCGCTGAGCGCCGAAGACCTAAACAAGCTGGGATTCATCGGTGGCTTGCGCGTGACGCCTACCGCCGCTCAAGCTGAATATCTTGAGATGCACCGAACGGAGTTCGTCAGAATGGAAGAGCTGCGCAAGCAGAAGAGAGCGGGCGTCAACGCCGTATTTGATGTCGGCAATCCCGTGACGAGGGAGCTCGTGCTGAAGGAGTGAATCGGGGGCTTGTGTTCTTGAGGCACAGATGCGGCCGGTACGATGGAATGACCGCGTTCAGGCTTACTGTCGCATGCGGGCTCGTTCTGGTTAGCGTTGAAAATGCGCATTCGCTCGACGCGAGTGCGACATTCGCCACTGCCGACGTGCGAATGTCGGAAATGCGACGCAAGACCGCCTCGTCATCGCCGACTGCCGAGCGTCGGCTTTGGCCGACAAGCGCGCGTCCAGAATCGGGCGGGTTTCGGAGTGGACCAGCCGTTCGAGGGACTACTGCATAACTCAGGCGAACGGCAGAAATTGGCCGCGTGCTGTCCAATGCAACTGGCAAGAGCTGCCTAGAACCGCACACCTGCCTTTCGACACTCTCTACGCTTCATGAACGGCTGATTCGACGTCGTGGCGACGGCGATCTACATTCAATTCTAGCGTGCCGCTGCCCAAAGTAGCGATAGCCCGGACGACAGCATTAAACCATCTACGACAAGCTTGAACGTACCCGGACTCATACGGGCAACGAAACGGCGTGCGACAAACGTTCCGGCGATCAACGCCGAACCGGTAATTAACCCGTCAAACACGACGGATAACGGCAGTGCGCCAAAGTGATTAAAAACCACAACTTTGGCGCCGTAGACTGCGAGAGAGCCAGCTGCTTCAGTCGCAAGAAATGCACCTTTCACCAAGCCATATCCCATGAATACCGGCACGGTTATGGGGCCGGTCGAAACAACAATGCCGGTGAGAAAGCCCACCACCGCCCCGATTGCCGCGAGTTGCGGCAGCGAGAACTGGATCGCATGACGAGATAGCCAGCGTCGTGCCGGAACCATTGCTATAAAGAACACGCCAAGCGCCAGTTCGACAACGTGCGGCGGCAACGCAAGCAACGTGCGCACGCCTAATGCCGCTCCTGGAACGGCTGTCACGCAATAGGCAGAGCACGCGCGCCAGTCAATCTCGCGCCACCAGGAAAGTACCTTGCCGAAATTACCCATAATTGCGGCAATCGCCATGATGGGTACGGCCTCTTTCGGACCATGCAGCACAACCAGGACAGGCATGAGTAACATCGACGATCCCGTGCCGATCACGCCACTCAATGTTCCTGCAAGCAAGCCGACGCAAAGCACCAACAGGTATCCCATCTCAGGACCTCCATCGCGCAAAAACCGGTTCTATAGTTATGGTCGTCAGGGGCACTCATATGCGTGCGAAACCTAACGACGGAGACAGTTTATGAGCAAAAGCTTTCAGGTCGCTTTGGGGCTTGCGTCTCTAGCGGGGAAAATTGTTGATCGCGCCTATCTTGCGGGTCTGGTGATCCCACATCCGACGATCTGCAACACGCGTACGCAAAAAATCGACTAGGTCGTCGACTTGATGATTGAAGTAACCGCGGTCGCCTAGATTCCGCGTTGCAGGTTTCGCATGCCCGACGCGGCTGCTGCGATTGTTGACGATCTAGGAGACGCAGTGGAGTGGCCGCTCCTGGCCGGTTGCCGAAGATCGCTCGTGACGCGCACGTATCGCCGGCGACTTCGGCTCTAACCTTCGGACCCGACTCCTGGCGGCCCTTCGACGGCCGGCGTCTCTTGATAGAAGAGAGAAGCGGCCGCCGGTCGGCCGCTGCGTCCCGGCACGCGGCTCGTCCAGTTTACCTACGCACCAGTAGCCGGCCCGATCCCCTCAGCGGCTGCCCGTTGCAGTGGCCGCCCGCTCGATCACCCGGGCGACTTCTGCCGGATGCGACAGATACGCGACATGGCTCGACGGAACCTCCACGACCGTGCTCTTCGCGCGGCTCGCCATCCAGCGTTCGAGATCGGGATTCACGGTTCGGTCCCGAGTCGCCACGACGGCCCAGCTCGGCTTCGTTTTCCAGGCCGGCTGGCTCACCGGCGCGGTGAACGACTCATGCGCCGGCATGACCTGCGAACTCGCCATGAATGCGGCCTCCGCGACGGGTACATCGGCAGCGAAGTCGGCTCTGAAGTGCTCTGCGTCGAAGTAGAGGTGGCCATCGTCGGTTGCCTTGATGGCTTTCGTCGCGGCCGGCATTTTCGTCGTCAGGTCCTTGAGGCTTTCGCCCGCGTCCGGTTCAAACGCGGCGATGTAGACGAGGCCCGCCACGCGCGCATTGTTGCCCGCCTCGGTAATCACCGCTCCGCCATAACTATGGCCGACGAGGATTGTCGGGCCGTCCTGCGCATCGACGATACGCGTAGTCGCGGCGACGTCTTCCTTGAACGACGTCTCCGGCTCCTGAACCACCGAAACGTTGTAACCGTCCCGCGTGAGGATCTTCGACACGGCTTGCCAGCCCGAGCCGTCGGCGAAATACCCGTGAACCAGGACGATGTTCCTGACAGGTGCGGCTTCGGCGAACTGCGTGGCGAATGCGCTGGCGCCAATGGTCAAGGCTGCGGCAAAACGGCGAATGTTGTTGATGGTTTTCATTTTCGACTCCAGATGCTAACGATGATTGGACGATTGGTTGCAATGGTTCAGCTTGCAGGCTGCCGCCGATGACCCGTTAGCGTACGGGTCATGCGAAAGCCTGCGCGAATGTTTTGGATGCCTTGACGATACGTGAGGTGATCGGGCGAACGGGGGAACGTCGGATCAATCGATGGTCTTGGCCCACACCGCCTGAGCGTTGGTGAACTCGCGCAGACCGAAGTGCGACAGTTCACGGCCGTATCCGCTCTTCTTGACCCCGCCCACCGGAATGCGCGGATTCGAAGCGGAGAAGCCGTTGATAAAGACGCCGCCCGTTTCCAGCCGGCGCGCGATTCGCTGCGCACGGGCGACGTCGCGGGTCCACAGGCTGCCGCCGAGACCGTAGTCGCTCGTGTTGGCAAGTTCGATAGCGTGCTCGGCGTCGTCGGCAACGGTGATTGCGGCGACCGGGCCAAAGGTTTCTTCGTCGAAAGCAGCCATGCCGGGGGCGACATCCGCGAGCACGGTCGGCTCGTAGTAATTCCCGGCGCCTTCTACCTTGCTGCCTCCGAGCAGCAGCGTCGCGCCTGCTTCGATGGTGCGTTGCACCTGGCCGTGCAGCTCGTCTCGCAAGTCGGCGCGCGCCATCGGCCCGATGGTGCTTGCCGGATCGTGCGGATCGCCCGCCACGACCTGACGCGCGGCGGCCACGAACTTGCGCGTGAACTCTTCTGCAACGGGCCGCTCGACAATGAACCGCTTTGCTGCGAGACAAACCTGGCCGGCGTTTTGAAAGCGAGCCTCGATGGCCGCTTTCACGGCCAGATCGATGTTCGCATCGGCCAATACGATGAAGGCGTCGGCGCCGCCGAGTTCCAGCAGCGTCTTCTTTAGCGCGCGGCCCGCCGTGGATGCGACGGCGGACCCGGCCCGCATGCTGCCGGTCAGCGTGACGGCGGCAACGCGCGGATCTTCGATCACGTGGGCCACGGTTTCGTTATCGGCACTCAGGTTGGCGAAGAGTCCGACTGGAAAGCCGGCGGCTTCATAAGCGTCCTGCAATGCGTACGCCGAGCCCATCACATTGGCTGCATGCTTGAGGATGAAGCCGTTGCCCGAGAGCATGATCGGACCCGATGCGCGAATCACCTGCCACAACGGGAAGTTCCACGGCATCACGGCAAGGATGGAACCGATCGGCAGATAGGAGACATGCACCTGATCGTCGCCTTCGACGGGCGCCGGTTCGTCGGCGAGGAAAGCGGGACCATGCTCTGCGATCCAGTCGATTGCGCTGGCGCATTTTGCGACTTCGGCTCGTGCGGCGGCGAGCGTCTTGCCCATCTCCTGAGTAATCAGCGCGGCCAGCACTTCCGAACGCTCGCGCAATGTCGCGGCCAGGCGGCGGTAAGTTGCCACGCGCACAGCCATGGGCGTCGCGCGCCACAGCCGGTAGGCCGCGGCGTTGTCCTCCAGCATGCGCTCGACTTCGTCGGCGGTCTGAAACGGATAGTGCGCGATGAACTCGCCGGTTGCGGGATTGCGCGACGTTGCGCCGATGGCGGTGGGAAGGTTCAGGTTCGACATGTTTGCCTCGATTGAGTGAAGTGACGAGCAGTGGAAAGTCGCTGCAGTGGTGTCACTTTATGCAAACCGGGGCGGGTCAAGAAGGCGTCTTGTGATCCTATGAGTCGGACTCACTGGCAGAGTGCCGGGGAATGTAAGTCACGAGCGACAGGTCCGGTCTGCCGGTGGGCGTCAACGCAACGTAAGTGAATTCGATGTGGCCGCCAGCTGGATGACGAAGCCGTTTGTCGCCTTCATCGAAGCCTTTGACCTCGGTGTCCTGCCACCAGTCGCTGAACTCGGGGCTCAGTTCCGTGAGCTCGTCGATGAGGCTATCGAACGGCGCCTTGTCCGGCGCCTGCGCGCGCGCGGCGCGGAACGCGGAGATCATGCCGCGCGTCATCTGCTCCCAGTCGAGAATCAGCGTGCGATAGGGTTTGTAAAGAAACAGCAGGCGCAAGGTATTGCGCTCGTGCGGCTCCAGCGATCCATAGTCGACGAAAAGGTCGGCAATGGCATCGTTCCACGCGAGAATGTCGAGCCGCGTGTTGCGGACATAGGCCGGAACGTTGATCGAGCGAACCAGTCGTTCGAGGCCTTCGGTGACGCCGCTGCCGGTTGCTACCTGCGAGAGCTCGCGCGATGAAAGCGCGAACAGATGCGCCGACTCCACGGTGTCGAGCTTGAGCACGCGCGAGATTCTGCGCAGCGCATCGGCGGACGGTTGAATGTCGCGGCCCTGTTCGAGCCAGGTGTACCAGCTGACGCTGACGCCCGCGAGGACAGCGACCTCTTCGCGGCGCAGGCCGGGGGTACGGCGGGGGCCGTCGGGCAGGCCGAATTCGGCAGGTTGCAGGCGGCCGCGGCGGCTTGAAAGAAACGCGCCAAGTTCGCGTCGCTGCTCGGCAGAGGGTCTTCTGGACATAGTGTCTCGGTTAACGGCGAATGGGCAGGCGGGCGGACGTGCTGGGCATCGTCGCGAGGCAGCTTACGACCAGCCAACTGACGGCCCGGGCATGCCTGGCTCGACCGGGAATGCAAACACTATCACGGCAAAATATCCAGGTTGTGCCACGACGACTAGCGGCGCTTCATACGAACGCGTCGAAACCGCTCTCGAATGAAGCGCCGCATTTGCGTGAGGGCCACGCACAATGTCTTGCGCGTGGCCCTGTCGCTGGAAAGTGTAAGTCAGCGTTCGCTCAGAACTCCTGGCTCGTGGGACGAAGCAGGATCTCGTCGATGTCGACGTCGTCGGGCTGCCCGATCGCACAGGCGATGGCCCGCTTCGACTCTTTGCTCATGCGATCACCTCGTCTGCCTGAACGGATAACGATTCCGCGTAGGCCGGATAGTCCGTGAGTCCTTCGTCCCCCCCGCCATACAACGTTGCCGGATTCACGGCATTGAGCGGCCAGCCGTTCTCGATGCGCTCAGGCAGATCCGGGTTCGCGATATACGGGCGGCCGAATGCAATCAGGTCCGCAAGGTTCGCCTCGATCAGGCGCGCGCCGCGCTCGGCCGTGTAGCGACCCGCGTAGATGATGCGGCCGCTGAACACCCGGCGGACTTCCTCACGAAACGCCGCCGGCAGATCGGGGGCGTTATCCCAGTCGGCTTCCGCTATTGACACATAGGCCGCACCGGCAGCTTCCAGCACCTTGATTGCCTCGATATACGTGTGATGAGGATCGCCTTCGACGAGGCCGATGTACACGCGATCCTGATCGGTGCTCGTGAACAACGGCGTGAAGCGCACGCCCAGCCGTTCAGGCGCGACCACCGCGGCGACTGCCCCGACGATTTCGCGCAGAAAGCGCAAGCGGTTGTGCAGCGAGCCGCCGTACTCGTCCTCACGCCTGTTCGAGTGCGCCGAGATGAACTGATTCACGAGGTAGCCATTGGCCGCGTGAATCTCGACACCATCGAAGCCCGCACGCAGCGCGTTCTGCGCTGCCTTTGCGTAGAGGCCGACTAACTCGCCGATCTCGGCGACGCTCAACTCGCGTGGCACCGAAGGCTCGACCAGCGTGCCGCTGCCGGGACCGGTCTCGATGAACGCCTTGACCTTCTGTGCCGCGATCGGCGAAGGCGCAACCGGCGCTGCGCCGTAGGGCTGCAACGCGGTATGCGAGACGCGGCCCACATGCCACAACTGCGCGAAGATCACGCCGCCTTCGGCGTGCACCGCGTCGGTCACGCGAGCCCAGCCTTCGACCTGTTCGTCGCTGTAGATGCCGGGCGTCCACGCGTAGCCCTGACCGCGCCGTTCGATCTGCGTTCCTTCGCTGATCATCAAGCCCGCGCCAGCGCGCTGGCCGTAATAGAGCGCGCTCGATGCGGTCGGTATGTCGCCGGGCTGGGCGGCTCTCTGGCGCGTCAGCGGCGGCAGCACGATACGGTTGCGCAAGATGTGCCGCCCGAGCTTGAGCGGCGTGAAGAGTGAAGGATATTCCATGTTCTTTTCGCTCCCGAATGAACCCTGGTCGCGCGTTGCGACGGGCTCGATCGAGCCGGCTGCGCGCGATCATGGCGATCCTGCGCGATCAGCTAACTGGCTCTCTGGTGAAAATGCCGCGCGCTTGCCCGAAGGCAACGCGCGTCGGCGGACAGGCGGTTTTTATTGCGCGGCGAGCGCCGGGTGCTGCATCAGAATGGCGGCAGCGGAGGACGACGAAGCCGGGTTTTGTCCGGTAATAAGCAGGCCGTCGGTGACTACGTACGGAGCCCAGTCGACGGTCTTCGAATAAATGCCGCCCTTGGCCTTG
Organism: Paraburkholderia metrosideri; assembly: GCF_904848625.1. Taxonomy (GTDB): domain Bacteria; phylum Pseudomonadota; class Gammaproteobacteria; order Burkholderiales; family Burkholderiaceae; genus Paraburkholderia; species Paraburkholderia metrosideri. The sequence continues at coordinate 3,505 of NZ_CAJHCP010000025.1, read as the reverse complement.
AGTTCGTCTTCAACGAGGAACGGCACGATCTCGGTGAGGCCCACCGCGGCTTCTTCCGAATTCGTGAAGCCCGTCACCTTCTTGCCTTCGACCAGCGGCTTGCCGTCCGCCGTGGTGACGTGGCGCAGTACGCCCGGTGCATGACACACGAGTGCAACGGGTTTGCCGGCGGCGATGAACGACTGGATCAGCGCGATCGAATGCGGGTCTTCGGCCAGATCCCACAACGGGCCGTGGCCGCCGGGATAGAACACCGTGTCGAAGTCCGCCTGGGAGACGCTGTCGAGGCGCACGGTTGCCGCGAGTTGCGCTTTGGCCGCCGCGTCGTTTTCAAAGCGGTGTGTCTGGTCGGTCTGACTGGCCGGCTCGTTGCTCTTCGGATCGAGCGGCGGCTGGCCGCCCTGCGGCGAGGCCAGCACGATCTCGGCGCCCGCGTCCTTGAACGTGTAGTAAGGCGCCGCGAGTTCTTCCAGCCAGAAGCCGGTCTTGCGGCCGGTGTTGCCCAATTGATCGTGCGAGGTCAAAACCATCAGTACTTTCATGTCGTTCTCCAATGCGTGATAGCTGAGTTGCGAATTTGAGTTGCGAATTGCCGGCAACGCTGTCATGACGACACGGCTATGTAGTCAGTGCTTCGCCTCTGCAATCGGTTAGGGCGCAGCAAGGTCCGTTTATTTCGTCGTGACATCGTTCGCGACGTTGAATCAACGGCCGGAATACAGAGACCGGACGCCGTTGGTCGCCGATGCGCCACTGGCGGAGGAACCGCTGCTTACACCGCCGAAGCCGCTCGCGGACTTTTCCTCTGCAGCCACACGTGCAGTGGCGGCCTCGATTTGAGCCGGATAGAACGCTTGATCGCCTTGGCCAGCACGGTATCCAGCATTCTGGAGTTGCACCAGTTCATGGCGAACCTGCGCACGGGTGACCTGATCATTCGACTGAGCGAACGATGCTGCGGGGATGCCAAGGGCGGCGGCGACCGCAACAGCATTGATGAGCGATTTCATGATTTCTTCCAAAGGTTGTCGTTGAATAAAGTGGCGAAGTAACTGTGCTTGCAGCAGCGGGACAGAAGGAAGCTGCTGCAGTGGTGTCACTTTAAGCAAACGAAACCGAGGGAAGAAGGCGTCTTGTGATCCTATGAGTGAGGGTCACAGGCAGGAGCACATCTGATGAAGGCCGCGCCCGCCCACGCTCGTTTTGTCGGGCATCAATCGCGGCGTGAACCTGGGCATGGAGACAATGTTCTCCGGCACCCGTCGGTGCAGCGATGACGGGCCTTCTGCCCGGCCTGCCTTCGATCGCGCTCAGTCACGCGTTTAGCGACCGCAAAGCGTGCGCTGCGACACCGCGCGTGAATGGCGCCAGATAGCGAAACGGCCGCCGTTGCGTCGACGCGCATTTCGTGTGACGCCGCTGCACTTCGACTGCACCGCCTTGCAGACCTTCGCGACACTTCAGGCCGGCTTGCAAGGAAACAGGTTTTAGGCCGGGAAAGACCAAAGCGCAACCACAGGCCTACTGCGATAAGTGGCCATTCAGTGACGCAAAGCAGACATCGGAAGGACTGTGAGCAACTGCCGGCGAATGGCTCCTAATGGCCCAGACTGTGTCAAAACTGGCGGCCACAAGAAATAACGAAACCGGTCTGATCGGACGTTGCATCTTTCCGATTTCGACACGCCGAACGAAACCCGGCGAGCAGTTGCAGAGGTTCGACAACCCAATGCGGGCATCACGCCCGCATTGCTGTTATAAGCGTTTCTGAACCGAGTAACCGGATCACTCGCTTCATGTTGTACGCCAACACGTGCAAGCTCATTTCAGTGCTCACTCGTTCGATGGTCCGTGTGAGGAAATGAGTGGCCCCCATCCATGCCTTAATCGTGCCGAAGGGATGCTCGACTGTTTGTCGCCGGGTCCGCATTATCTCAGGAGCATAATCAAGTCGCGCCTGCATTTCCTCGACAAGGGCTTCGTGCTCCCAACGGGTCATTCGCCGCTCAGTGCCCGGCGTACATTTCTCTTTTAACGAGCACTGCTGGCAATTCGAACTCCAATACTTGCCGAGCTTCAGAGCGCGCTCTATGGTCCAGCATCGCCAGATGAGCCGCTCACCGGCCGGACACCGATATTCGTTCGCTTCCGGGTTGTAAATAAAATCGTCCCTGCTAAAACGGCCATGTGCCGTGGCCGTTGATGTCACCGTCTTTGCCACGAATACAGTGATGTCAGCTTCATGGCATGCAAGTATCTCTTCGCTCTTGTAGTAGCCTCGATCCGCGATCGCAGTGAGTTTGCCTACACCCATTTCCGTTCGGGCAAGCTTCGCCATCGACGTCAGTTGATCAGGATCAATGCCGTTGTTAGTTACCTCCTGTGCGACGATCAAATGGTGCTTCGTATCCACTGCCGTCTGGACGTTGTAGCCGACAACGCCGTTCCCACGCGCCTTCATTGAACGCGCGTCCGGGTCAGTAAGCGAAACCTGCTTGTCAGGTGTCGCGTTCAGTCGCACTTCGATCTCTTTGAGGCTTCGCATCTGCTCCTTCAAGGCCGCAATCTTGTCTCGCAGTCGCTGCGTCCTAACCTTCGCGATTGCCGGCTCCTGACGATCCGCTGTGTCCATTGCCTCGAGATAGCGAGCGATACTTGACTCGATGTCGCGCATGCGTCGTTCAAGCTTCGCGCTCGTGAAGTTACGGTCGCGGTGATTCACCGCCTTGAACTTGCTGCCGTCGATCGCAACGATCGCTTCGGCGAAGAGGTCCAGACGCTGGCACAGCACGACGAACTGACGGCAGACGCTACGGATCGCTTTGCCGTTGTCTTTACGGAACCGCGCAATGGTTTTGAAGTCTGGTGCCAGGCGACCCGTAAGCCACATGAGTTCGACGTTGCGCTGGGCCTCGCGTTCAAGGCGGCGGCTCGACTGAATTCGGTTCAGGTACCCGTAGATATAGATCTTGAGCATCACCTCGGGATGGTACGACGGCCGACCGGTCAACGCTGGTTCGACGCCTTCAAACCCAAGCTTATGAAGATCAAGCTCATCGACAAAGACATCAACTACGCGCACGGGATTGGTGTCCGTCACGTAGTCATCAAGCGCGTCAGGGAGGAGAGAGCTTTGTGTACGATTGTCGCCTTGAACGAACCGTTTCATGTTGCTCATCCCTCCCTATCGGATGGCAAATTTTAACGCTCCAAAATCCGTTTTGACACAGTCTGGGCCGACAAGCGAACGCTCGCCGGCCACCCGTTATCACACCTCAGTCTGCTCGGCCATCTCGAGTGCGTCGTCTACTTCGATCCCGAGGTATCGAACGGTACTTTCAATTTTTGTATGGCCCAACAGCAGTTGCACGGCGCGAAGATTCTTGGTGCGTCGAGGCGGCGGCAATTTCGCAAGGTGGCAGCAGCACATCACCGACTGGCATCGGAACCTCTACAGCGATATCGGCCTTGCGCCAGCGGTGAATGCTGACGAACTCCTCGTGCT
>NZ_CAJHCP010000024.1 GCF_904848625.1 Paraburkholderia metrosideri | reverse complement strand
CGCTGGCCTTGTCGCTGTACAGCGCAACCGGCTTGCCATGCTGCTCGAGGTACGCGCGCATCGCCTCGAAGTAGCTGAACGTCGATTCGGTCGCGGTAAAGTGCAGCGCCATCAGCCGGCCCGTTGCATCGTCGATGAACACCAGCAGCGTGCAGGCGGGCGCCCGTTCCTCGAACCACCGGTGATCACTGCCGTCGATCTGCACCAGTTTCGCCCAGGCACGCGCGGCGGTTTCTCGGCTGATGCAGCTTCGGTGGCCGCTGTTTGCGCGGAATCCACAACCCGGCCTCACGCATCCAGCGCCGCACGGTTTCCTTCGCCAGCACCACGCCATGACATTCGGCGAGTTTCTCGCACGCCAGCGTCGGCCCGAAATCCGCGTAGCGTTCACGCACCAGCGCCATGGCCCGCGCCCGCAGATCCACCGGCAGTTCGCGATTGCTCGGCTGGCCACGCCGCGCCGAAACGAGCCCGGCCGGTCCGGCAGCCTCGTAGCGCCGCACCAGCCGGCTGACCTGACGCTCGCACAGCTGTAGCCGCTCAGCCGCCAGCACGATCGTCAGGCGATGCTGGACGACTGCCTCGATGATCTTCACGCGCTCGAGCTCGTGCATGCTGATCGTGATGAATCCACGTCCGTTCATGGTCTGGCTCCGGGCTGGCTGGGTTGCCGCAGCATGCACCACAGCAGTCAGCCCGGAGCAGGAAACCGGACATTTCTAATGAGCCAGAACCGGACATTTCTAAAAAGCTCTGACAAGCAAAATGTTGATAATTTATATTATGTCAAATCAACTATTCGATGTCCTTAAGCAAGATGCCCAAATGACTCGACTGACACCCCGCATGGCCATGCCCGCCGTTATCCTCGCCACGCCGCTCTTCATCTTCAGCGTCAACGCAGAATCGAGCGACGTCCGATGACGGACCTAGCCGCTATAAATCTCGATGCGATTCCTTCCCCGCTCCTTCGCCCGATACAGCGCCGTGTCGCCGCGATATAGCGACTGGTCGACGCCGACGTCGCTCGTACGAATCATATCGATGCCAATACTGACGGTCATCGGGATCGGCTCATCTCCGTGCAGCATGGGAGTCCGCGAGATACGCTGCTGGACTCGCGCTGCACGTGTGATAGCCGCATCGGTACCGGTATTGGGCAGCACCATCGCGAACTCCTCGCCGCCGAGCCGGCCTACGATGTCGCCAGGCCGCACTTCAGCGCGCAGCAGCGCAGCGAAGTGACTGAGCGCTCTGTCGCCAACTGCATGTCCCCAGCGGTCGTTGAGCGCCTTGAAGTGGTCCAGATCGAACATCAGCACGGCCGCTACGCTACTGCCGGCGCGCCGGATGCGCGCTAACTCCGCCTCGCTCTGGACCATGAAGTGGCGGCGATTGGGAAGTTGCGTCAGGAAATCGACGGTTGCCAGTTCCTGTAACTCCGCCTCGATGCGCTTGCGATCGGTCACGTCCGTGATGAAGCCGTGCCACAGCGTGCTGCCGTCGTCCAGCCGTCGCGGCTGTGCATCGCCTTGTCGCCAACGCAAGCCTTGTTGCGGCAGTTGCACGCGATATTCCAGGTGCCACGGCAATAGACTCGCAGCCGATGCTTGAAGCGATTCCCGGTACGCGCCCAGATCACGCGCATCGATCAGTGCGTCGATCGTATGCGCGCTAGTTGCTGCCTGCTGCGGCGTCAGCTCGTAAATGTCGCGAATGCCGTCGCTCGCATACGGGAATGAAGCCACCCCGTCGGACATCAGCCTGTACTGGAAGACCATGCCCGGTACCTCGTTGGTCAGATTCGTGACCATCTCGATGGACTGGTGCAATTGCGCGGTTGTCTCCCGCAACGCAGTAATGTCGGTCGATGTGCCGACCATGCGCAGTGCGTGACCGGCGCTGCCGCGCTTGACGACCTTGCCGCGGCTACAGATCCATTTGTAGCTGCCGTCCTTGCAGCGAATCCGGTGCTCGACCATGTAGCTGTCGGTTTTGTTGTCGAAGTGGCTTCGCATCGTCGCCTGCACATAAGCGAGATCGTCTGGATGCACGCGAAGATAGGCGTCTTCGATGCGGTTGCCGACTTCGTGCTCCGCGTAGCCGAGCATCGATTTCCAGGCGGCCGAGTAGTCGATTTTGCCCGTGAGAACATTGCGATCCCAGGTGCCGGTTTCGCTGCCGGCAAGCGCCAGACTCATGAGCTCCCCGCTGGCCTCGAGTTCTTCGACGCGCTGACGCAGCGTGGCAAGTGACCGGTCGCGCTCAAGTCCGTGGGCAATCAGCCCTGCCAGTTCGCGCAGGAAATTCCGCTGGGTGTCATCCAGGGTGCGAGGCAATTTATCCAGCAGGGTCAGCGCGCCCAGGTGGCGCCCGTCATCGTCCGTCAGCTCGCAGCTGGCGTAAAAGCGCGGCAAGCGTGCGGCGCTGCCACTTCGTCCGCCGCCAAAACGCTCGTCGTCCGCTGTATCTGACACGACGACCACTTTCGCCCTTGGCGAAACCGCATGCAATGACGGAGCGGACAGATTCGGCGGCAACAGATCAGGCGCTAAGCCGTGGAACGCATGAAGCCGCTGTCCATGAGCGTCAGATACCGTGACTAATGCGGTATCCACGTTGAAATGAGTCCGCGCGAGGCGGGTCAATGTCTGACAGTGTGGGTCAGCCGCCGGCACGGCCAGATTGCTGGGCGCGAGCGACGCAGACACCATGTCGTCTTCAACGGAAAATGTACTGGCCACCATGGGAATGCATTCCGTACGAGATTGCAAAGCGAGGCAACGACCTGTTTAACGGCGCCGACTGCCACGAATTTAGGAGGATTGATTCTATCCCCTCGCTGGGCAATCCTCCGACGCAACCGGTGCACCCGAGGTTCTGGCGAGAAAATTCCGCGTAACATGAGCTTGGTAGAACCGGCCCAGTTCAGGGCGATGTGCCACGTGCGAGGCAGAAATGCGGCTAGCTGACTTCATCTTGCAGAACATGGAAGCGATCGTCGCGCAGTGGGAGGCGTTTGCTGCCACCCTGTTGCCCGCTGCGGCAAACATGAAATCGCCCGCTCTGCGCGACCATGCGCAGCAGATCCTGCAGGCGGTCGCAAAGGATCTCTCAACGGCCCAGACGAGGGAAGCACAATTCGAAAAATCAAAGGGGCACGCACCTCGGTTGATCGATGCTCCCGAGACTGCGGCACAAACGCATGCGATTCTGCGGGCTCGAAGCGGCTTCGACATCAGGCAACTGGCAGCGGAGTATCGCGCGCTTCGCGCGAGCATTCTGCGTTTGTGGATGGACGAGTGCCCGCGCGACGAACTGGATATGGACGATGTCATCCGGCTCAATGAGGCGATCGACCAGGCCCTCGCTGAGTCGCTAGGTCATTTTAGTGCCCAGGTTGAGCAGGCTCGTAACCTGTTACTCGGAATGCTCGGACATGACATGCGCAGCCCGCTTCAAACGATTCAGATGACCGCCTCCTATCTTGTCGCCCTGAATGCCGGAGAGAATGTGACGCGCGCGGGGAGCCGGTTGATCAGAAGTGGCGCCCGAATGCACGCCCTCCTGGACGATCTGTGTGATTTCAACCGGACCAAGCTAGGATTGGGCATCAATATAGCGCCGACGCAGGTCGACCTTGCGGCTGTGTTTGGCGACGAACTGGACCAACTCCGTACGATACATCCTGACCGTCGCCTGAGGCTGGCGATAGCGGGCGAATGTCGAGGGGTGTGGGACGGTCAGCGTCTGCAGCAAATGCTCGGAAATCTTGTGCTGAACGCAATAAGGTATGGTGCGCCGGACACGCCAGTGCGTGTCAGTGTGACTGGCGAGGATGCCGATGTCCGCGTCGTTGTCGCGAATAACGGCGCTGCAATTGCGCCGGCAGACATCGAACAGATTTTCGAGCCTCTGAAGCGCGGCGCGGACCATGAGGAAAAATACGAGGAAGACAGCCACCTCGGGCTCGGGCTGTATATCGTGCGCGAAATTGTGAAGGCCCATGGAGGCGAAATCGACGTTCGCTCCGAACAAGGGGAAACGGCGTTCTCGGTACGGCTGCCACGCAACCGCTAATGTTTCATCGGGCGCTCGCCGGAAGTCAGGACTGTCCCCTCCCCCCGCCCCCGCCCCCGCCCCCGCCCCCGCCCGTGTAAATAATTGCTCTGCACAGGGGGGCGCAGCGCTCGGTCGAGCTCAGGAAGCGTGCATGCCATATCGCCCATTACCCCGCGAGGCTGTGGTGTTGGCGGGATAGGGTCAGTCAGGCAGCGCGATTTTGCGTGCTGGGCACAACCCATGCGGCATGACAATTGGCAACGCGTTGCCATGCACGGTATTTTCGCCATGCATCCGCCAGAGCGTCCGCTCTGAGAGCCGGGCGCCCATCGTTGGGTGCGGACAACCATTCGGTTGCACCGCTGTCCGGGTTGATTCATGGTCGTACGCGATTCTGGCGGGTACGGGGACATAACGGGTCCACCTTGGCATCCGCATGGAATTGCTTCGGCCAGCAACCGGAGAAGTCTCATGTTCATTCACAACAAACGCCTCCAGTACACCGTGCGCGTCGCTGCGCCGAATCCGGGCTTGGCTAATCTGCTGCTAGAGCAGTTCGGCGGCCCTCAGGGAGAACTCGGTGCCGCCTGCCGGTATTTCACCCAGGCCGTCGGCGAAGATGATCCGGGCCGGAAGGATCTGCTGTTCGATATCGCAACGGAAGAGCTAAGTCATCTGGAGATCATCGGGTCCATCGTGGCGATGTTGAACAAGAGTGCCAAAGGCCAACTTGCCGAAGCCGTGGAGGCAGAGGCAGAGCTTTATCGATCGATGACAGGCGGCGGAAACGATTCTCACACGACGGCGTTGCTTTATGGCGGTGGCCCGGCGCTGACCAATTCGGCCGGCGTACCGTGGTGCGCGTCCTATGTCGACACGATCGGCGAACCCACGGCTGATCTGCGGTCGAATATCGCCGCCGAAGCGCGCGCAAAGATTGTCTACGAACGGCTCATCAACGTCACCGACGATCCGGATATCAAGGAAACGCTCGGCTTTCTGATGACGCGAGAGATTGCTCACCAGAAATCGTTCGAGAAGGCACTGCATTCGATTCAACCTAACTTCCCGCAGGGCAAGCTGCCGGGTGTGCCGCAATACACGAGCGTGTACTACAACATGTCAAAAGGTGATGATGCGCCGCGCGGACCGTGGAACGAGGGTCCGGATTGGGAGTTCGTCGAGTCTCCAGAGCCGGCGGTGGACGGTGGGGATGGACTGGCCTCAGTCAACGTATCGCAGCGTGATGTAGAGGTGCTGCAGGCGATGGCATCGAGAACTGCGTCGGATGCGACCTCCGATCCGACAACAGGTGCGGACCTCGGCGCGGGTCAGACTGTCTGACGTTGTTGGCGATGACGCGGCTGTCTCAACGGCCGCGTTTTCCAAGCCACCCGATTGTGTGCAAGGGCCTACAGCGTTGCGAACACACGACCCGTTGCCGTCATTCAAGTCACCGCGGGGTGTGCGGCCGTACTCAAGCGCGAACTGCCGCACGTGGCTCGCGACGACTGACCGCAAACGCCAACAAGGGCGCTTTCATCACTGACCACCAGAAGTCCGGTCATGAAAGAAGCCGACTGCAGAACTTATGTCCGATGCCGCATACGGGCGGCACTCGACAGGTCGGTTGCCACACTCCCCTCGCTTATAATCGTCCGCATTGATAGTGATTTCACCGGCGGAGAGCCCCACTTTATGAGTCAGCCACATGGGCGATATCCGGGATCTCGGGACAAGGGCGCGCGTCAATCGCGCCAGCCCTCAAAGACGACATCCCACCGACAAAACAAACCGTATGTAAAATCCCCACCCGCCCGAGATCCGGGGCAGACCGCATCCATTTTCAAAACGCGTTCGTTCAAATGGCTGGTCGATGCGGTTGGCGCGGAGAACATCGCACTGGGACTCGATTCGAACCTGTCGCGCGTGGCCGAACTGATCAACGGTGAGAGATTCACCCCCGAGACGGCCTTTCACATTGAAACGACGCTCGGGTTGCCCGACGGTTTTTTCGACCAGCCCAACCCTGCCCTCACACCCGAAACCATCAGTCGTCTGAAGGCGCCGCTTGACTTCGTCCACACAAACGCCGAACCCGAATTGGCGGACGAGCATGGTCCTTCAACGCTGGCGAACCACCGCACGCCTGCTGACCGCTTGCCCAAGGAACCAGAAATGCCAAAGAAAATGGATGGCGGCTCGCCAAAGACCGTCGTGAAGCACAGTCCTGCACCGGCAAAGTCAGCCACTGAGTCTTCATCGAAAGCCGCGTCGGCGAAAGCCAAAGCGCCGATGAAACGGGGGGCTCAGCAATCCCTGCCGTTGAACGACGAGGCGGCCGTGCAGAACCTCCGTCGCGCCAACCTGCACGTCCTCACCTCCCGCAAGGGATCGAAGGTGCGACTCGCCGCGGTGGTGGATATCAGCGCCTCCAACCTGGACAACCGTCTGTATGGTCAGAAGCGCATGGACGACGCCGAAGCTCATCGTTTCACTGAACGCCTTGGACTGCCATCAGGCTGGCTAGATGTTCCGCGTGTGGTAACGGACATTCCTGAAGCGGTGTCGGCGCTGCTCGATCCGCAATCGGGTCGGCCTGCCTCCAGTCAGCAGGAGCAACCCGCCGCGACAAAGCCGGAAACGGTAGTGGCAAAGAAGTCCACGACCAAGAAAGCCAAAACCGCGAGCGATCGGCAGGTTCACCCGCAAGGGTCTGAGTCAGAGCGCAACAACAGCACTGCCGTGACGAAGGAAGCCGTGGAGCAACAGGAGCCGGCACCCGCGCCTGCCGCCGATCTTGCGCTCAGGCAACCTGCTGACAAAGATGTCCCGACGCCCGCTTCTCACCAGCAGCCTGCGCCAACTCCGTTTACCGAGTTCGTCGCGGAGCCGCGTCGTTCTGCTTCTGTCACTAGCCTGGACGATCTGATCGGTATTGAACCGATCGCAGAGGCGCTGATCAAGACCCTTGCAGGCAAGGCACGGACTGGCCGGCTGGACGAGGCGAAGGCGTTGGAACTGTTGCGCCAGATCGTGTCGCTCTGATGGGGATGGTTAGCCCGTGGGAACTCCGCAGCGGCGGCACTGTGTCCCCTGGCTAATCAATCGCGAGACGGGCAATAACATCGTCCCTATGTAGCTTTTAGCGGTCGCCCGAACGTCGGTCTGAGCCGTTGCGCAGCTTGACGGTCTTCGTGCTGGCCACCGGTGCGTCGTCGGAGCGACCCGCCGCAAGCGCGTCGATCAACGCCTGGATGCGCGCAGTCCGCGTTCGCCCACCCGGTACGAGCAGATTGACCGGCAGCGGTGCGGGCCGGCACTGCGGCAATACTTCGACGAGTGCGCCGCTCTCCAGGTGCTGGCGCACAATGAAGGCGGGCGTCTGCGTCAGGCCGGCGCCGCGCAACGCAGCTTCAACCAACGCTTCGCCGTGATTAATGCGAAAGCGCGACGACGGGGTGACCGTGACCGGTTTGCCGCGTTCGGAGAATTCGAGCGCCCGGTCGCGGCCCGTCGTCGGCATGCGGAACGCAACCAACGTGTGGTGGCTCAGATCCGCGACCCGGCGAATTCGCGCGTGTGCACTGAGATACGCGGGACTCGCGCACAGCAGGAGATCTTGCGAGTCGACCTGCCGCGCGATCATGCTCGAATCGCGCAGCGCGCCAAAGCGGATCACGGCATCGAGCCGTTGCGCGACCAGATCGACCTGCTCGTCGGACAGTCTTAAATCAATATCGAGTGCGGGAAAGCGCTGCTGCAGATTCGCCAGTACCGGCAGCATGACGCGCGTGCCGTAGCCGATCGGCGCGCCAATGCGCAAGGTTCCCGTCGGCGTATCGTTGGCGCCGACACTGCGTAGATCCAGCGCTTCGATCTCGTCGAGCAGTCTCGAACACTTCGCGAAAAGACGCTGTCCCTCGGCGGTCAGTTGCACCGAACGCGTCGTGCGATGAAACAGCCGCACACCGAGGTCCTGTTCGAGCCGTGCGACGCTTTTCGCCACCGACGACGGGGCGAGACTCAATTCGCGAGCCGCCTGCGCGAAGCTTCCATGCGTTGCGACCGCGGCGAAATTGAGAAACTGGCTAAGGTTCTTCATCGACAGGATTCCCGACATTCAGTCATCAATGAAACGGCTCACGGGAGATCAAACGCCAGTGCGTAAAGCGGTAAATTGGGTTTCGACACAACCCGCTCAAAAGGAATTCCGATGTATGCCAAGAATACCCTTCCCGTCGAATACGATTTCGGCGGATCGCGCGCGCGCATTCTGATCTCCGGCGCACAGTCAGCCGGATCGTACTGCATGATAGAAATATTTTCACCGGCGGGGCGCGCGACGCCCATGCATCGACATCAGCACGAAGATGAAACCATCCATGTGATCGACGGAGAACTCGATGTCGATATCGAAGGCACGCGGCTCACGTTATTCGCGGGAGAAACCGTGCTGCTTCAGCGTGGCACCGCGCATCAACTGATCAATCGCAGTGAACGCACGGCTCACTATCTGGCGATCTGCGCGCCGGCCGGCTTCGACAAATTTGTGGAAACCGTCTCTGAAGTCATGACGCCACCGTTCGAGAGCGAACCGCCAACCAGCGCTGCGAAGCAACGAATGATCGACGCCGCACCGCACTTTGGCCTGACGTTGCTGCCGCCCACCGCCGCGCGCGCGGGCTGAGTTAGCGACATTGATGGTTGTCGCGGTTCGTCATTGCAAGCCGTGGACATCGTGGGCTGCAGATCATCACGCGTGGATTGGTGGTCATCGTTGCAAGTCTCATGGTGTCCCGCCTTATTGCGCTATGTTCGGGCATGAACGGAAAACCGCTGCTGCGTTCGCCGCAAGTACAGCGTGGCCTCAACCGTTTCGCGAACAGGGTATTTGTCGGACTGGCGTTGAAACTCGCCACCGCGAGACTATAGTGATGAGGCAACGCGTGTAACGTAAAGCAGACCGGGCGTGCATTGAGTCGATCAGTCAAAACAGGACTGCGTCGCGGCGGCAGTCAGCCGCTTGCGTCGACGTCAAACTTTCTTAAGGAGAATGGCATGGGCACGGCTTCGCTCACCTCGGGCATCGATCATATCGGTCTTACCGTTAAGGATATCGACTCGACCAGCGCGTTTTTTATCGAGTGTCTTGGCTGGAAAAAAGTCGGGGAAAAACCGGAGTATCCGGCGGTTTTCGTGTCGGATGGACACACGCTGTTGACGCTGTGGCAACGCAGGAGCGAAGAGCCCGTCGTGGAGTTCGACCGCAAGGCGAATATCGGACTGCACCATCTGGCGATCCGCGCTACCGATGAAGACGCGTTCAATACAATTTACGAGCGCACATCGAAGTGGCCTGGCGTGAAGGTCGAATTCGCGCCGGAACTGCTCGGCAAGGGGCCGAAGCGTCACATGATGATTTACGAACCGGGTGGAATTCGGATTGAGTTCGACCTGAACGCGCCGGCATAGGCGAGATAACGCGCATGGCCGGTGAGATGCGCGTCTATTGATCGCGTGCGGTGGCAAGCGAGTCGCGTAGCGACCTCAGCGCGATCGTCGGGCAATGCACCGGTCCCCTCTTCGACACTGCTCGTCGTCGCGCGATCTGGATCTGCTCGGGGGCACCCGTGCTCATCGTCTGGCGAAAAGCTCTGCGGCGCGGTGCCGCAGCGAACAACGCGCACAGCCACCGAGGAGACATCGCAGCGCCGTGTTTCGGGCCGCATTGTGCGCGCTGTCGCCGCCGGTAACGTCGGTCGCAGCGTCAGTTACCATGCCCGCATCATGTCGAGCCTGGCCCCCGCCCGCGCCGACATGATCGCGCCGCTTCCGAAGGCGTCAAGCTACCGCCAGCCGCCTCCCGTCCCCCGGCGGTCAATCTATAAGTTGGTGGCCTGGAAGCTGACCTGTTGCCAGGCACCATCACGTTGCGCCCATACCTGAGTGGTCATGATGTGCATGGCAATGCGCTGTGACGATTCCTTCATTTCAATGGTCTGGGCCAGAGGTCCGGTTGCGACAGCAAGGCCGCCGTAGACCCGCACGTCGAGTTTCTCGCGGCTTGCATCCAGAAAGCGGATCTGCTTTTCGACCATCCGTAGATGCGCTGCAGCACATGGAGCGTGCGATCGAAGAACTTGAGTTTGCCGTCGGCGAGTTGGGGCTTGCCGGTATCGAAGTCGGCAGCAATGTGAACGGCGTGCCGATCGGCGACCTGCGCTTCTGGCCTTTCTTCGAAGCTGCGCAAGCGCTGGGCGCGGCGATTTTCGTGCATCCGTTGCGGCCGGCCGGCATGGATCGGCTGGTCGGACCCGCGTCGCTGGAGCAGATCGTTGCCTTTCCAGGCGAGATCGGTCTAGCCGCGGCGTCTATCATCACCAGTGGCCTGACCACGCGATTTCCCCGCTTGCGCATCGCGCTGAGTCACGGTGGCGGATCGATCCAGACCTTGCTGCCACGCATGCAGTTCGCGTGGGAGCGACAGCTCGCATTGCGCGATGCGATTCCCGTAGCGCCTGGAGATGCCGCTCGCACGCTGTATTACGACGACCTGCTGTACAGTGCGGTCGGGATTCGCGCGCTGATCGACACAGTCGGCGACGATCGCGTGATGATCGGCACCGACTATCCGTTCGCGATCATGGACACCGATCCGCTGCGCGTGTGGCGTCTTTGGGGTTGGGCAATCGCGTGGAGGAAGCGTTGCGATGGAGAAATGCGGCGGCGTGGCTGGGTCTGGATCAGAGTGTTCGGGATGCCACGGGGGCTGCACTTGAGCGGTAAATGAATCTCAGCCGGCAAGACCCATCGGCATCGATTGGTAGATGCGCGGGTCCATCAGCGCCACGTCGCCGATAATCGGGCGAAATGCCATATGAGCGAGCACGTCGCGTTCGATGTCGATGCCGGGCGCCACTTCAATCAGCTGTAGCCCCTCGGGCTGCAGCTTGAATACGCAGCGCTCGGTCACGTACAGCACGGACTGCCCCTTTGCCGCGGCAAGCGGTCCGTTGAAGGTGATCTGCTCAACCGCGTCGACGAATTTGCTCGTACGCCCTTCGGCCACGATGCGCAGTTGGCCGCCTTCGGCACGGGTGGCGTCTCCGTCTGCGGTGAAGGTTCCGGCGAACACCAGCTGGCGCGCATTCTGGCTGATGTTGATAAACCCGCCGGCGCCGGCAAGATGAGAACCGAACCGGCTGACATTGACGTTGCCGGCGCGGTCGATCTGTGCCATGCCGAGGCACGCGAGGTCGAGGCCGCCGCCGTCATAGAAATCAATCTGCTGATTCTGGTGCAGTAGCGCCTGCGTATTGATGCCGACGCCGAAATCGAGGCCGCCCACGAGCATGCCGCCGACCACGCCGGATTCCGCAGTTAACGTCAACTGATCGAGTATGCGCTCCTCCGCAGCGACTGCCGCGACGGCCTCCGGCATGCCGATTCCAAGGTTGATCACGCCACCCAGAGGCAACTCGAACGCACAGCGCCGCGCTATCAGCTTGCGCTCGTTGAGTTCGAGTGCCGGCAGGCTGTCGATAGCGACGCGGATCTCGCCTGAATAGGCCGGGTTGTAATCGGTGGCATAGGTTTGCCGATGCGTCGCTGGAGGCGCCACCACCACGCAGTCGACCAGCGTGCCGGGAACGACCACGCGTCGTGCATCGAGCGAGCCGCTCGAGGCGATTCTTTCCACCTGCGCAATGACGAGGCCGTTCGAATTTCGCGCTGCCATCGCGGCCGCCTGAGCGTCGAGCAGCAGGGCCTCGCGCTCCATCGTGATGTTGCCTTCGGGATCGGCTGTGGTGCCGCGAATCAGCGCGACGTTGATTTTGAAGGCCTTGTAGAAGAGCCACTCTTCTCCGTCAATTTCCATGACGCGCACGAGATCTTCGGTCGTCCGCGCGTTGATCTTGCCGCCGTCCTGGCGTGGATCGACGAACGTCCCGAGCCCTACCTTGGTGACGGTGCCCGCCTTGTGGGCGGCGGAGTCGCGATAAAGATGAGACATCGTTCCCAACGGCAGGTTGTAGGCCTCGATGCGGTTGTCCGTCGCCAATTTCGCGAGCTTGGGAACGAGCGACCAATGGCCTCCAATGACACGACGTACCAGTCCCTCGTGGGCGAGCCGGTTCAATCCGCGCTCCTTGCCATCGCCGCACGCGGCCGCGAAAACGAGCGTCAGGTCACGTGGACCATCGGTAGTGAAGAAACGACGCTCCAGTGCCGCGATCAATTCCTCCGGCGTACCCGTTCCGACAAAGCCGGAGCAACCCACCACGTCCCCATTGCGGATCAACGCGATGGCTTCGTCGGCAGTTTTGATTTTGTCTTTCATCGTGGCTATTCCGTTTCGGGTTCCGTGAGCGCCGGAGGATCAGTGTCGGGAGATGCCGGACGCATCATCAGCCGGAATTGTAGAAACGCTGAATTAGATGAGAATTACCTGGCAACTCGAATGCCACGGCAAATAGACCAGAGGATGTATTGACGCGCGTAGCAGCATTGGGGCGCGTAGCGGCAACGGGGTGACCGCCAAATAAACTGAAATTTCTGAACCGGTCGGAAAGCTTCGCCAACTGCCCAGCCGGGGAGCGTCCTCGTTATAATTCGCCAGCCTTAAAAATATAACCAGGTGCTTCGTCCGGGGAAGTCAATGGCACGTGTCAGGTGCAAAGTCTTAGAGACCATGTTTTCGGTTCGGCGTGCGCCGTCCCTATCCGCTATCAAACGCAGCGTGTTGATGCTTCTGAGTGGGCAGCAACTTTTGATAGCCAGCGACGCACCGCAAAAAACCAGCAAACTGCTGTGGTATTACGACTGGGCGACGATCGGCGACGCCATCATGGACCTGTCACAGAGATTCCTGATAGACCCGCGCATATCCATCGATCTATGCATGCCGCATGGCCCGATCGAGCTTTTCGTCGACGATGACCGATTTCGCCGCGTGTCCCGTTCGCTGGACGATTGCGACGCACGGTACGACATGGTGATTGTTCAGAGCCTGACGACCAGAACCATTTTCAAGAAGCTTCAATATCATCCGTTCACGCCGTGGCTGTCGATCATGGCGCACCGCAAGGATGAGCGCTTTTCAAGGATTCAGCTCGCCTACGAGCAGATTGCGCGCGTCTTCAGTACGTGCGGCCCGGGCCCGGTCGAACCGGCATTGAGGCTCCCGCACCGGCCTTTACCCTCGCAGCGATTCAGTATTGCAGTCGCCGTGGGCGGCGGTGACAAGCGCCGTCGATACGAAAATTGGGCACAGCTTATCTGGCTGATTTCTTCGAACTGGCCTGAGCATATGCCGGCGCCGCGATTCGTTCTGATTGGAACAGGCGACACAGCGCTCGACACCGTGAAAACAGTTTGCGCTCAACCGGATTGCGGCGAGGTCGAACCGCACATCGATCTGCCGACCATCACTGCAGCGGCCGGACTGATCCAGCAGAGCTCATTTTTTATCGGAGCGGACGGCGGGCTAATGCATATCGCAGCAGCCTTGAGAAAGCCTGGCGTCGCGATCTTCTGTGACATAAAGCCAGAGTGGCGACTCCATTCGAACTCGAAGATGCGGCCCGTTTTCTCGGAACACGATATCAATGCTATAGCGCCCGAGAGAGTCGCAGCCGCGGTAGTCGAGTATTGTCGCGAGTTGACGCAGACAGCGACTAGCGCTCTTCCAACTCCTCAACGCGCGCAGCAGAATGGTTGGAGTGTCGAAGCCACCCTGTTTGAATAGCGATCGGCGTGTCGGTGTTCCGGATGCGGGTATCGACAGTCCATGCCGCGATCGCTCGCGCCACCTCTTCACGGCGCAGGGTCATTGCTTCGCGCTGGCCGTGGCGGGATAAACGGTCGTCCAGTCCTCCTTCATACTGACGACGACCCATCCTTCGCGGTTGGCTTCGTCCCAGGCTTTGTCGAGCCGCGCCATCGACGATTGCCTGTCATACGCGAACTCGCGATCGGCATCGTCGTGATGCAGCAGCAATGCCAGCGTTTCGCCAGGACCGCTCGCGACGTATTCGAGCATTTCCCGATCGCCGTCAGAATTACCGAACGCGAGAATGGGACGCTTACCGATCGAGCGAAAAATACCGACAGGTTTGCCGGGGCCGTCGTCGACAAAATCAATGCCCGGCTGGCGAATCAGAAGCGGCCTGCCGTTGCGGATTTCGTACTTGAGCTTCTCCTGCGTTCCCACGACCTGCTCGGGCGGAATGCCATACGCCTCATTCACCCACACGCGCATGAATTCGGCGGTGCCGCCCGAAACAATCCACACGCGAAAGCCGTTCGCCCGCAGCAAATGGAGCAGTTCAAGCTGTGGCTGGTAGACAAGAGCGGTGTAAGGACGATTGAGTACGGGATGTTTCGCGCTGGCGAGCCACGTACGGATCGACTTGTCGTATTCGTCGGTGCTCATGCCGCTGTTGGCCACCGCGATCATCTGCATCAGCGCTTTGGGGTTTTTGGCGAGCGTTGCGGTGTCGTTCGCAAGCAGCGCCTTGTAGGCCGGACTGCGGGTCCATTCCGGATGCTGCGGCGCGGCCGCTTTCAATTGCTCGATCATGAACGACAACTGGAACGGCATGGGCTGCTCGCTCCACAGCGTACCGTCGTTATCGAACACCGCGATACGCGCTTCCGGCGGCACATAAGTCGGCGACCCTTCGCGCGTCACATCGGCGATGAACTTGACGATGGCCGCGCGGGCCGCGCCTTTCTGCCACGAAGGCAACGCCGCTTCCAGTTGCTGGATAGACGGCGGCTGTTGCGATGTGGCGGCCGGTGGTTCATGGGTCGCGCACGCGCTCAGCAGCGCGCACGCGCAGAAAATGAAGCCGCTGACGCAGCGCGGCACCTGCTGTATCCGTGCATGAGATCCGAAGAAGCGCATTGTTATCCTCGCGCACTGGAAGGAATCTGATCCACGCCTCCCAAGTGCCATTGGTCGATGAAACAGGTGATGTAGCAAGCGTGCTTCACTACAGCCGACAGGTCCATTCGACTTGCAAGCAGGATATCGCGTCGTGTTCGGCGTGCATGTTCATCCGCTCGCGGCCTCTCGTGCAGCGATATGGAGCCACTGGGCGTTTTTCCCACAGAAGCTACGCTGACACCATAGGTAGTTGGGGCAGACCGATTTCCCCTTCGGGCAATATTCAACTTCGCCCTTCCCTTTCATGCCGACGGCAACTACATTAGGTTCCGCGAGTGCATCGCGAACACCCGGATGCATCTGCCGCCGACACGCCTTCAGATTCACGAGGCGTTTCTCTCACGAATGGGGAGAGCACAATGAAGCGAAGCGTTTTAGCCATTCTGATGGTGGCCGGAACGGTGGTCGCGCCTCATGTCGAGGCGCAAACGGCGTCGGACGCTGCCGCAAGCAGCCCCGCCACTGCGGCGAGCAGTCCCGCCAATCCGGTGGATCCGGCTGCTATCCAGGCGCTTAAGACAATGGGCGCGCATCTTCAGTCGCTCAAACGGTTTAGCGTGTCGGTCGATCTGATCGGCGAGCGCGTTCTCGACGATGGCCAGAAACTCCAGCACAGCGCCACCGCGCAACTCGATGTCGACCGTCCACACCGGGTACGCGCCGTGATGCGAACGGCGAGGAGCGAACACGAAATCTTCTACGATGGCAAAACCGTGTCGTTCTATGTGCCGCAACAGAAGTACTACTCGACGGTGGCGTTCGACGACAGTCTCGCGGCGCTGGTCGCGCGGCTACACGAGCGTTACGGCGTCGAGTTTCCGCTTTCCGATCTGTTTGTCTGGGGCACGCCCGACGCACCGACCGACCAGTTCGAATCCGCGATGTTCGCGGGCCAGGACTATATCGGCTCGGATATAACCAACCATTACGCGTTCCGCCAGAAGGATATCGACTGGCAGATCTGGATCACGCCCGGCGAGAAACCGTTGCCGCGCAAACTGGTGATCACGCGGCGGGATGACGATGCGCGCCCACAGTCGGTGTCGATCATCGACTGGGTCATGTCCCCGACCTTTAAAGACTCCGTGTTCACGTTCCGGCCGCCAGCGGGCGCGAAGAAGATCGAGATTGTTCCGGTTGGCGGAAAACGGGAGTAAGCCATGAAGACCGTATTTTGGCGAAATCGCACCTTGCTTCCGGTTCTTGTGACCCTTGGTGCCGCCCTTTGCGCAGCGCCGCTAACCGGTGCGCTTGCATTCGGCGGGGGCGGAGGGCATATGCAGCGAGGCGGACACGGCGGCGGTGGAGGTGGTGGTGGATTTCACGGTGGTGGTGGCGGTGGCGGAGCTCACGGTGGAGGCGGTGGCGGATTTCACGGCGGTGGCGGTCAGATGAACAATGTCCATGCCGACCCCCGCACGAACAACGTTCGCAACAGCAGCGTGAACAACGTGAACGTCAATCGCAATGTCAACGTGAATGCGAGCGGCAACGGTAACAACCACGGCGGAGACCATCACGACGACGGCCATCATGACGATCATCACGACGACTACCACCATGGCGGCTGGGACGACTATTACCACCCGGTAGCAACTGCCGCCGCGGTCACGGCGACGGTCGCGGTCACGTCGGCGGTCATCGGATCGATGGTGCGCACGGTTCCCGCAAATTGCGTCCCCGTGAACTATGGCGGAATGATCTATCAGCAGTGCGGTACGACCTGGTATCAGCCGCAGGGCCCGCAATACGTCGTGGTACGCGCGCCGTACTGACAGGTTGCCCGGTCGTCGCGTTTCCGGCGTTGGCTGACAGGCACAGGCTTGCGAGCGCGGCGGAAGCCTGTCGGGCAGCTTTGCGTTGACAGTCGCAGCCGTTTCCTTAGCCGCCCGTGAAACGGGAGGATCTCATCATGAGCACGCTGCCCGGCAAGATCAAACATGAACTCATGAAGGCCCTCCCGCCTACCCTGTTCTTTTTCTTCATTCTCCACGTCGTCACGCTGATTCGGGCCTTGATGATCAAAGGTACCGGCATTTCGGTCGGGACCTCGGGGTCGGTGCTGATCGCGTCGCTGATACTCGGTAAATCGGTCCTCGTCGCGGATATGCTGCCGTTCATCAACCGCTTCCCCGACAAGCCGCTGATCTGGAACGTCCTGTGGAAAACCCTGATGTACGCTATGGTCGCGCTGGTGGTCCATTTTCTGGAGCGGCTGTACGACTACTGGAAGGACGCGCCAAGCCTGATTGTCGCCAACCACAAACTCATCACCGAAATAAACTGGCCGCGTTTCTGGGCGATTCAGATATTGCTCGTCACGCTGATCCTGATGTATTGCGTGATCGCCGAATTGGCACGGGTGATTGGACACAGAACGCTCAAGACCATTTTCTTCGGTCCGCTCAATGGCTCGCGTGAATAAGCGCGCAGGACCCAAGCGGGGCTGATGATACCTACCGGACGGCTGGTGCGGTTGCGACGGCCCTCTTGCACCTCCTTGCAGCAAAAAATAAGCCAAAAGCAACAGCCGTGCCGCTAACATCGTGCAACGGATCTCGACAGGAGCGACGCATGCAGGATTTGATTAGACATCCCATCATTCTGTTCTTCGTCGCACTCATCCTGATGTCGCTTGCCGGCTGGATCGGCAGTTCGATTGTCAGGTCGCGGATGCCGCTGCACGAAAGCGCCAAAGACGACTACAAGCTCGTCCAGTCAGCCACGCTGACGTTGCTCGCGCTGATGATCGGATTCAGCCTGTCCATGGCGGTAGGTCGTTACGATCAACGCAAAAATTATGAGGAAGAGGAAGCCAACGCGATCGGCACCGAGTTCCTCCGCGCGGATCTGCTGCCCGCCGCTCAGGGTACGGCGATCCGCTCGCTTCTCGCTCAATACCTGCACTTGCGCATTGAGTTCTACCAGACCCGCGACACGCAACGCGTCGAGCAGATCGACACGGCCACGGCGGAGTTGGAGTCGCGTCTGTGGACGGCGGCCAAAGACGGCGCCCTCGCCCAACCCACTCCGGTCACCGCGCTTGCGGTCGCGGGCATGAACGACGTGATCAACACCCAGGGCTACACGCAGGCGGCATGGTGGAACCGGGTGCCGGTTGCAGCGTGGATACTGATGATCGTGATCGGCGTGTTCAGCAATGGACTGATCGGTTATGGCGCGGAAATCTCCAAAGGCAGAAACCGTCTTTTGTTAATCATGCCGATCACGGTGTCGCTGTCGTTCATGTTGATTGCGGATATCGACAGCCCCCGCAACGGCATTATTCGAGTCGTGCCGCAGAATCTTATTAGCACGGCACAATCTCTGCATAATCCCTGATAGCGCTCCGGATCGCCGGTGATCGGGAGCGGCGACGTCGACCTGAACGAGCGCGAGCAGGCGGTACTGCGCGGTATCGTGGCCCGGCCGGCTAAACAAACAGATAGCCATTGAGTTCGCGTTGAGCGAGTGAACCATCAAAACCCCCCGGTCCGATCTAATGCATCAATGTCATGCTGATTCGCCGGCCGATCTCATGAGGCGGGCTGATCCCGTTTTGCGAATCTGACAATGCCGTCGGCAGCACATTGCCCTGAAGGGCAATTGCATTGCCCCACGCCCCGATAGCGTCGAAGCTCGGCTCGCACGACACTTGACGTATCGGACGTTGGCACGCAATGACAGATACCAGACCGTTGATCGTAGTCGTCGAGGACGATGCCGGCATGCGTCGCGCTTTGCAGCGCCTGTTGCGCGTATCGGGTTTCGACACGCTGGCGTTCGAGAGTGCCGAGGCATTCGCGAGCGCGAACGACGCACGCGTGCCGGATTGCCTCGTGCTGGACGTGCAACTGTCAGGCGTATCCGGTCCGCGATTTTATGAGCAATTGGGTGGTCGGCGTCCTCCTGCCGTATTCATCACCTCGCACGACAGTCAGGCGACACGCAACGCAATCATCAATGCTGGCGGTCTCGAATTGCTGACCAAGCCATTTGTCGCCAGCGATCTGCTGGAGGCGATTTCACGGGCCCTATCGCGGGGTTCGCCGCCGTGACGACGCTCCGTGTCGGCAATCTCCGTGCGGGGAAATACCTCATCGCGATCGCTAACCATCGTGCTTTGCGAAAGTCGATCAATCAGGCACTTGTCGCCCTGTGCGAAGACGGGACCGGCGAACCGGTCGATCGGAAATGGTGTTCGAAATGGTCTTCGTCGAGTCAGTCGGCGGATGGCCGCGAAGGCGTTGCCGGAAAAATTTCTTTCGCTATTTTTCCATTGCCAATCAATCACTTAGCGCGATTCCTCGGCGTGGCGCATGAATCCTGAAAGCTCCGGCTAATTTTCCGTGTCTCAAGTGCCGTTATCATGCTGGCCGAACCAATATGATGGAGACAGAAGATGTTCAGGAAAGGAATGGTTTGCGCCGCGCTGCTCGTCACGGTAACGGGCGCTTACGCGGACTCGAAATGGGAGGTCATCAACCAGACCCCCACCGCGACGTTTTATATCGACACGACATCGATTGCGCGCACGGGTGACACAGTGAACGTCTGGACCAAAGCCGTGAACAGCACGCCGCGGATTCAGGATGGCGACAAGGTTGCCACCGCTTACGGGCTGGATCACTTTATCTTTAACTGCGCAGAGAAAACCGGCGCGCTCAGAAGCTTCGCCCGGTTTGACGAGAAAGGAACGGCAATCCAGTCGCTTTCGCGCAAACAATACGAACTTCAGGCGGTCGCTCCGGATACCCCAATGGCGAAGCTGCTCGAACGCGTCTGTCAGTAAGCGTTTGAACGATGCGGGCTCGCCTGAGTGAGGCAGCGAGCCGGTTCATTCTGACCAGGCTGCTTTTCAGCAGGCTCCCTGCTTACAGCCGCTTGGACCCAAGCCACGAGACGATGGCTTCGACAATCTCGTTCTTGCACTCAAGAGGCAGCCAGTGCCCGGCGGCAAGATTCGTGACGCAAAGGTCTCCGCAAGCGTCACGCATGGGGTCGCCGAGCCGGCCGCGATTGATATCGCAAATGGGGTCCCACTCACCGATGACGAATAACACCGGCTGACCTAAGCGGCCGTCGTCGGGCGCGCTATGGGCGTAGGCGATATTGGCGGTGTCGTTCAGATACCAGGCATTCGCCGGGCGAAAACCGCTGTGCCGGAATGCCCCGACCAGCGTGTCAAAATCGGCGGACGGCCAGAGCGCGGGGTCGAACGCGGTTGGCGGTGCACGATGAGACGAACCGTACCGGCCGCCATTTTGTGTGATCGACGCGGTCGGTGAAACCATTCCCACGGAAGCAGGATTGCCACGCCGATAGATCGACGCGAGCGTGGCGGGAATATCGGCCTCGAAGTCGCTAACCGTCTGGTCGAAGTGAGTCTGGTAGAAACGGAAGTAATCCCACTGCCCGTTCGGGTACCGATCGACCGGGTACAGCTGGCGGTCGATCAGCGGCACGAGACCACGCAGCGCAAACCCGTCGGGAAAGTACGGGACCGACAGCAGCACCACACCGCGGCTGCGGTTCGCATGATGCGCGCTCAGAGCGGCAGCAACGGGACTTCCCCAATCGTGACCAACCCAGATTGCCGGGCGAGCCCCCAGATGGTCGTGAAGCTCGACCATATCGCCAACGATCTCCATTAATGCATAAGCTCCGACATCAGCCGGCGCAGATGAGCCACCGTAGCCCCGCATATCCGGTGCGATACAGCGCCAGCCGCGTGACGCAAAGGCCTCGATCTGCGCGCGCCACATCAGCCCGATCTGTGGCCAGCCATGGAGGAAGATTATTAACGGCCCGTCGTCCGGACCGGCCTCCAGATAGCACGTCGTATGGCGCGGCGAGACCAAAGTTCGCACGTTCAGACGGGCTGCGTCGGGACGATCCGATCCTGCAATGACTGATTGGGTCGCACCAACCTCGTGCCCGGTGCCGCTGGCGGTGCTGCGAGAAGTAGCTGGCATGGCAACGTGTGACCTGATCAAGATGGGTTTATTAAACGCCTGTCTGACTCGCTTCAGGCTGGCTGACGGTGCGCAGAAACGTGACAAGACGGGCGTTGACCACATCAGGGGCTTCGTGTTGTACCCAATGGCCCACGTTGTCGAGTTCGAGTGCATCGATAAGACCCGGCGCGCCAGCGCGCATCCTGTCGATGCTGAGCGAATAGAGTTCTTTCAAACCGTCCGCCTTTCCCCAGATAAAGAATGAAGGCTGAGTCACTTTCGCCCCCTTCCACGCAGCGGATAAATAGAAATACGGTTCAGCGGCCCGATAGTAGTTCAATGCGCCGTGAAAGCCGGTGCGCTGGAATTCCGCAACGTTATGAGCGACGTAATCGGGCGCGACCCATGTCGGCAACGGTCGGGGAGCCGCGCGGCGAAAGCTGCGTGCGGGGTCGGTCGGACTCCACCGTTCATTCGCCGGCGCAGAACCGGAGGCCCAATAGAGAATTCCCGGAATGGTCACGGCAGCGTCGGCCCAGGCCTGGTCAGCTTCTGCGCGGATCTGGTCGAACATGTAGAAATCATCCTGATGTCCGGTTTTCCGCATTTTGTCGAAGATGCTCGTCTCACCGCGCGGCACGTAAGGAACGCTGAGGCAGAACACCGCCTTGAAGCGGTCGGGACGCATCAGCGCCGCTTGCCACGCATGGCTTGCTCCCCAATCATGACCGACGAGAACAGCGCTGCGGATATCGAGCGCATCGAGCAGTCCAACCAGGTCGCCGGCTGTCTGCAGAGGCGTGTACAAGGCTGGGTCCGATGGTGCGGAACTGCGCCCGTACCCGCGCATATCAGGCGCGATGGCGCGGTAGCCTGCCGCCGACACCGCTTGCATCTGCCGCCGCCACGTATAGGCCGTATCCGGAAAACCGTGACAAAAAATAACGGCTGGTCCCTCGCCTTGTTCAGTGACATGCAACGAGATGCCATTGGTACTGATGTCGTACTCTTTCATCGTGGAGCCCTCATCGCTTGCAGACGTGTGCGCTGAACGCTCCTCGATTCAGTAGAGGGTTCGCGCCAAACGCGGTCCCACTCGCAACGAAGATGCGCCGATCAGCAGATGGAATAGAAACAGGAGCAGGCGCAACGATGTTACTACCCATTGAGTCCCTGGTGTGCAGGCTCATGGATCTGTCAACGATGAACTTTGGGATATCGCCTACGCGGCGCGGACTTCGTGACGAACCGGTAGCGCGAGCCGGTGTGTCCATGCCGCGAGCGTCCGGCTGGCAATCGCTGGACGGCTGAGAATGGCGCTGTCGTAGTGCTTGCCGTTGAACCGCACGAAGTCGACGATGCGAAATCCTTGCGCCCGGTAGAAGGCGAGCAGATGCGTCGCGGGTTGAGGTGTGTCGAGCGCGATCTCCGCGTAACCGCGTGTCGCGGCCCAGTGATCTGCGAAGGCCAGTAATAACCGCCCCACTCCGCGGTTTTGCCACGCAGGGTCGACACCGAACTGATGCACGCTAGCGACATAGGGATGGTTGTATATCTCGCATGACGACGCCCGTTCGTGCGTGTGAAGCGTGATGGTTCCGATCAGGCTGCCGTTGCACACGGCGACGAAGCAGTCGCCCAGGCTTGCGCGTGTCTGCGTGACCGAGAGGGGCTGATCCACGCAGGTGCAGTTGAGTCCCATCGTGCCGAGACGTGCAAAGGCCCGATGCAGGAGCGCGGTCATTTCATCGAACGAGTCGCGCGTCGGATCGAAGCGTCGCACGACGATACCTGCCAGTGGGCCGCGCCGGTAACTCACCGCCACGCCTTTTTTCTGAGCTGCATGTTGCATCGCCAGGACGTCCCCCGTTTGACATCGGATACGCTGAAGTCTAGAAGTCGCGGCAAAGGCGGCGCAAGAAAAAATCCCGTAAAAATGACAGTGTGCGTTGCATCTCCGCGCTATTGCTCAGCAGCGTGCAGATGGTTAGCTGCTAGTGCGAATGGCGATGATGAATGTCGGGGAAATGCGCGTGCGTGTGCGTAATCGGAACGTGAGTATGCGGATGCGTGTGCGGCTCGTCGCCACTGTAGGGAAAATCGTGTCCGTGCTGATGATGCTCGTCGTGATGATGCCGGTGCGTGTGTTCGAGAAATGCGTGGACGTGTTCGTGTATGTGCCGCTCACGCACGTGTAGCCAGATGCCGAGCGCCATCAGGCTTGCGGCAAGCCAGAAAGTCATTGATGGCAGTGATGGCCAGATCGCGAGAGACAGCGCCACGCCGAATAACGGCGCCACCGAGAAATAGGCACCTGTGCGCGCGGTCCCGAGATGCCGTAGCGCGACGACGAACAGCACGAGACTCACACCATATCCGGCGAGCCCCGTCAGCATCGCTGCGGCGATTGTCGGCGGCGCCGGCAGCGATGCGCCGGCGCCGAGCGCAATCGCCAGATTTACCGAGCCCGCGATCAAGCCTTTGAGGCTGGCAATGACGAGCGCATCGTTCGACGAAACCTTGCGTGTCAGGTTGTTGTCGATCGCCCAGCATGCGCACGCCGCCACGATCAGAAGGGAGCCATGCGAGAGCCCCGCATCGCCTGGCTGCCATGACAGCATCACGCCGCCCGCGACAATCGCGATCATCCCGAGAAACACCTGGATGTCGACGTTCTCCCGGAACACGACCCACGCAATGACGGCTGTCAGGACCCCTTCCAGATTGAGCAGCAGCGAACTGGACGCAGCCGGTGTGCTTACCAGTCCCAGCATCAGGAGCGCGGGTCCACCCACGCCCCCGGCGATGATCGCGCCAATGAGCCAGGGCCATTCCGCGCGTTGAATCCGCTGGCCCGACTGATGGGTGGCCTGGCGGTTGCCAAAGGCTCCGAAGCGCCGAGCCACGATGACCGCGCCGAGTCCGATCCCACTCCCGAGATAAAACAGGCCGGCGACCATGAACGGCGATATCGTGCCAAGCAATGCCTTGGCTAGCGGAGTGGCCGCGCCGAACAACGCTGCGGCGACCAGCGCGGTGAGAACCGGATTAAGACGCAAATTCATGACTCGTGTGACGGGTGACAATGACGCGTTGTTTCTGGAATGGCAGATCAACGCCCATCTCATCACGAGCGGGCAATGCGAAGCAAGCGTGCCCCATGAATCGCGCACAGTTTACTTTCCAGATGCTTTCATTGAAGACGCCCGATGCGAATCGCCTTGCCTGTGTCACGGTCAGACGGCTATAATCGGCGCCTCTTCGGGGAGTAGCCGCCTTGAACTGAATGTTCAGGGGCACGCGTCAACATACTTGGAGCGGTCGCCAGACCGTCCATGGCGCGCGCAGCAATCGCCTGGCAAGACCGATGATTCACACTCCCACCAGCCGGGTCGCGGGAGTGCGTGTCATCGTGCATTGACCGTGCGGCCCGGTTATAACAACCCCCATGCAATCATTTCTCGTTTCCACAAGCGTGGTCGGTCTCGCGGAGATCGGCGACAAGACCCAGCTACTTTCTCTGGTGCTTGCAGCGCGCTATCGCAAACCCATTCCGATCGTGCTCGGCGTGTTCGTTGCCACGCTGATCAACCACGGCTTCTCGGGTGCGCTTGGCGCGTGGCTGGCAAGCATCATCAGGCCGGAAATCATGAACTGGGCCGTCGTTGCGTCGTTCGCGGTCATGGCGGTATGGATTCTGATTCCGGACAAGCTCGACGACGCGGATGCGCTGCCCGTGAAAGACTCGATGGGCGTCTTCGGGACCACAGCGATCACCTTCTTCATTGCGGAGATGGGAGACAAAACCCAGATCGTGACAGTGGCGCTCGCCGCGCGATTTCACGAATTCTTCGGCGTCGTGGCCGGCACGACACTGGGCATGATGCTGGCGAACGTGCCGGTGATCTATCTGGGTCACAAGTTTGCCGACCGATTGCCGACCAAGGCAGTCCATATCCTGGCGGCGCTGATCTTCGTCGTGCTCGGTGGCCTTGCATTGCGTACCGCGCTGTATCCAGACGCTCACCCGATGTTCTGAAGTTCCAGCTTCGCAGGCGTTGCGGATAACCTCCGCTGCGCTGCGCTGAGGTGGCGGCGAAAATGACCGTCAGTGACGGTTCCGGTAAGCCAGTGGTAACCGTCACATCGGGTCAGCCGCGTCAGACAATCGCTTACATCGGCGGCGCGACGCCGTCCTTTTCCACTACCACGCGTTGTGCGACGAATGTCCCTTGCGATGCGGGCGTGGCGACCACGAACACCTTCTTGCCGGCGGTCAGATCGGTGCGGGTGGCCGGCGTGAACGTGACGATCGGTACATTGGTCGGGACCGTCACGGTATTGTTGCCGCCTTTGTACGACAGTTTCAGATCGCGGCCGCTGGTGCCCTGAACGACTGTGTCGACATTTGCGTTGGTCATCGAGCTGTTCGGGCCCAGATCCCAGTCGTAGTGCCCTTCACCCGTGCCGCGCGCGGCTTCGGGGAAGACCACCACTTCGGTCGCAGTCAGCTTGCCATCGGTGCCGGTCGTCGCGGCTGTGCCGATGAAAGAACCGGGTTTGATGTCCGAAAGCTGCATCGACTTGACCGCCGATACGGTGACCGTCGGCTTGAGGTCGATCGACACCGTGTCGCCGCTGCGGCGATGTACCTTGAGGACGTCGCCGTCGAGCGACACGATATCGCCGCGAATGCGTGATGGTTTGACCGCGGGCGTCTGTGCGAGCGCAACGCCGGTCATTGCCAGCGTCGTGAGAGTAATGCCGAGTTTCAGACGAATAGACATGGATGCTCCGTAAAAGACCTGTTGGGTTGACATGCGACCAGTGAGCATCAGGAACCGCCGAACCAGTTGTAGCCCTGGTTCTCCCAATAGCCACCGGGATATTCGTTCGTCACGCTGATCGCGACGATATGCTTCGGGTTCTTGTAGCCGAGTTTCGTCGGCATGCGCAGCTTCATTGGAAAGCCATACTTTGGCGGCAACACCTGGCCGTCGTAGGTCAGCGTGAGCAGTGTCTGCGCGTGCAGCGCGGTCGGCATGTCGATGCTGGTCGAGTAGTTATCGGCACAATGAAACGCCACGTAGCGGGCCGTCGTATCGGCGCCGGAGCGTCTGAGGAAATCGGCGAAACGCACGCCGCCCCATTTGCCGATCGCGCTCCACCCTTCAATGCAAATGTGCCGCGTGATCTGACTTTCCTGCGGCAGCGCGCGCAGTTCTTCCAGCGTCCACACACGTTTTCCGTTCGCCAGACCGTTGACCTGAAGCCGATAGGTCGCGGGGTCGACCTCGGGCACATCGTCGATGTCGTAGAACGCGTTGAACGGAAACGGCCGTGTGATCATCGACTCCGGATAGGTCGGCGCCATCTCGTTCGGATTGAATAGCAGCGCCTGTACGTCGTCGTTGAAGAACGACATTTTGCGCAGCATCGTGTTCACCGATTTGTCATTGGACAAATCGCAACCCGACAACATCGCGATGCCGCCGAGCGTGAGAATCCGCTTTCCGAGTAACCTGCGTGCGGGGTCTTTTAATTCGCTTCGCACGTCCTTGATGATGGAGTCGGCGTGAGAGGAAAAAGATGTCGCGAGTTTTTGGGGTTTTTTTCTGAACGTCATGGTCATCGTCCGCGAATCATTAGAAGCAGAGAACGCGGCACCAGTGCCACCATCACGACGTGCAGGACGAAGAATGCAACCAGTACGCTCATTGCAATGAAGTGCACGACGCGTGCGTTGTCATATCCGCCCATTAGCGTGCGCAGCAGCGGAAACTGCACCGACTTCCATATCGCCATTCCCGACAGGATCAGAAGCGCGATATCGGCGATGACGACCAGATACGCCAATTTCTGCACGGCGTTATAGCGTGAGAGATCCTGATGTCCGAGCTTGCCGCGCATCGCAGCGACGAGATCCGTCGCAAGCGATCGTGGGCTAACCGGCAAAAGCTTTTTCCGCAGACGTCCCGACGCGATGTTCGCGCCGACATAAATGAGGAAATTCGCCACGAGGACCCACATCACCGCGAAATGCCATAACAAAGCTCCGCCGAGCCAACCACCTAGTGTGATTGCCGGAGGAAACTGAATCGCGGGAAAGATCGGCGACGCGTTATAGATCTGCCATCCGCTCGCGACCATCAACGCGACCGCGAGCGCATTGACCCAATGCGTGATGCGGACCCAGGCGGGTTGAATCGTTGCGGGATTCAAGGTTGTCTCGTCATTGGTGAGGTTGCCCAGTTCGATGCCGTCAGCAAAGATGGACGTTCCTCGATGCGTAAGCCGGCATGTGTCATGTCGACGTAAACATCCCCTGCGAGGGTTTATTCCTTGATGAGCCAAAAAAGTTTTCTTACTGAGTAGTAAGTCTTTGAGGCGATGCAACGCTGATCGCTAATCGATCGGTGATTTCATAGTCACGACGGCGTTCGCTTTCCGGAGCCTGTCTGCAAACGAAGGCTGTCGATCGAGAGGCGTGGTGGGTGGAGAATAGCGAGCAGGCGCCGTCGCAATGGCGTGTGCGAGGGTCGATCAATACGCGCGAGATGATCGCGGCGCGATTCCGTCGCGAGAATGTCGTGGAATGAACAACGACGCTTCGGTCTGGCAGCAACTGATTGCGGGTGCCGCATCGGGGCACTCGCCATCTGGAATAGCGCTGCCCTGCGCGGCCCTCGTCATCATCAAATCTGGTCCCGCCTAAATCGCGCCACGTGCGCCCGCGTGTTGTTCCCACCTGTCCTGACTTCGCGAGGACGAAATGAAATCAGACGCGTGAAGCGCAACCGTATCGCGACTGGCGATTGAACGCTTAGTACCAGCTTTAGTGAGGATGCGACTGAGGCATGAATAGAACAATTCGAGTTGTCTCGCGTCCGAGGTTTTTCGTTCCAGCTCGAATACGTCCTCGAGTACACGGCGCGATATATGGAAACGTTGAAGCCCGCGGCCAATACGAATAGAGAAAACGACGCCGTCACTATTATGTGGCACTGCTGCCCAAATGAGTGCATGGTTACTCATGAAGCCCCCGTTAATCCAGTTCTTCAGATCTAAACCGGTCAATCCATGGTCGCACACCACAACGGAGGGGGATACGTTTCATAATTGTGACCCGCAACACCTATGACATTTTTACAACGCTCTATATTGCACCGCAGCAAAAGTGTCTTACACTGAGTGTGGTCGCATCGAAGTGTGCGCTTAGGGGAAAGACAGAACGGGAGAACGGGCGATGATGATCTCTCACACGTCAATGAGCAGGACCGAACCACAGTTGCATGTTTTCGAGCAGGCAGGCGGCTGGCACTGGGGCATCACTGTCCCGCGCTCGCTGGGGAGCGGCTTTAAGGTGATCGCTTACAGCGAACAGACCTTCCCGGCCGAAGACACGGCGCGCACTGACGGGAGTCATGCGCTGGAAGCTCTGCAGGTCGCAGCGCATACGAACTGAGGCGCTCGGCTTCAGCTTCCAGCACGTCTTCAGTCCGCTCGCGAGCTGCGTCGGCAGTGGAGCGCGAAGACCTCTCCGATCGTTCGCGCACACCCGTCGGATTTCTGTATAATTGATAATGATTCTCAATTACATGGAATTGACGGCCTGTCTCGACCCTGAACTATGAAAACCTTTCTGTTTAACGATCTGACCGAGCGCTTCGGTTACGGTATGGCCGTCTATATTTCTGCAAAGACTTCCGCGATGCAGCAAAGCATCGATGCGATTAATGCCGAGCGCAAGGTGGCCGGTACGTCGCCGCTGAAGAACATTAGTATCGACGAGGTAATCGGCGTGTTGCGCAGAAAGGGCAAGCTTCCGGCGTGAAGTTAAACGGCTGGCACTCGGACTTTCTGATCACGTGCGGTTGCGATCTCGCCACACGTTTTCTCGCGTTCTACTTCGTTTTATTCCGCTATCGCACGAATTCTTCTGTCGCGATCACAAGCGGGTAAAGGGGGGATTTCGCCGCGAATAGAGCGACGCATTGACAACCCGAGTAAGTGGTCATTCCGGCGCATTCGACTTCTGCCAACGTGACAGGAGATTGGCTCGTCCAACGCCATGCGGGGCTATCATCACTACCTGTCGACATCTGTCGAGAGGAGTGCGCCGTGTCGGTACTGATCGTGGGGCTGTTGATCTTCCTTGGCTTGCACTCGGTCCGGATTTTCGCAGACGGATGGCGCAAAGCACTGATCGCGCGGATCGGCGAAAACAGCTGGAAAGCGGCGTATTCGGTTCTGTCCATCATTGGCCTCGGGTTGATCGTCTGGGGCTACGGAATGGCGCGGCGCGAGCCGGTCGTCCTTTGGTCCCCATCGGACTGGTCGCGGCCCGTTGCGGCCGTCCTCACACTCGCGGCATTCATTCTCTTTCCCGCTGCGTACGTTCCGGGGAATCACTTCAAGGCGATATTCAGGCATCCGATGGTGGTCAGCGTGATGCCGTGGGCGCTGGCTCATCTGCTCGCGAACGGGACGCTCAACGCCGTCGTGCTATTTGGCGCATTCCTGGTTTGGTCGCTGGTTGATTTCGGCGCTGCGCGACGGCGCGATCGTATCGAAGGTATTGTCTATCCGGCCGGAACGCTCTCGCGTGACGTGATTCCAGTCGTGATTGGTGTCGTCGCGTGGTTGGTGTTCGCGTTTTTTATTCATGGGTGGATGACTGGCGTGAAGCCGCTGGGGTGACATGCATTCGCCGTGAGTATGCACCGCCTGCACGCGGATAGCCGCGGGGCGTCATTACTATCGGGCAAGAGCCGATTTCTGCAAAGCATTCGACACACCCCACCGGATCGCTGACAATCGTCGAACTTTCCTTCGCCCACGCGCGTCTTCATGAAAACGACCTCCCCTGTCGCTCTGATCACAGGCTCGACTTCCGGCATAGGCGCGGCCATCGCGCGACGTCTGTCAAAAGACGGCTTCTCGATCGTCGTGCATTCGCGGAGTTCGGCAGAGGCAGGCCACGCGTTGGTCCGTGAACTCGGATCGGCAGTCTATGTGCAAGCCGATCTGGCCTGTGACGCGGACAGAGTCAGACTCGTCCGTGAAGCCATTGCGGTATGGGGCCGACTCGACGTTCTGGTCAATAACGCGGGGATCAGCCGCGTTATCCCGCATGCCGATCTGGCAGCGGCCACGCCGGACGTGTGGCAGGCGTTGCACGAAGTCAATGTCGTCGCGCCGTTTCGCCTGATAACTGAAGCGCAATCCGCGCTCCGTGAATCCGCCGCACGCGGTAAGCCGGCTTGTGTCGTCAATGTCAGTTCGCATGCGGGGGTGCGGCCCAAAGGCGCGTCCATTCCCTACGCCACGACCAAGGCGGCCTTGAACCACATGACCCGGCTGCTGGCGCTGTCGCTCGCCCCGGAAATCCGCGTGAATGCGGTCGCACCGGGTCTCGTGGACACGCCTCTCACCGCAGACTGGACGCAGGCGCGGCAACTCTGGAATGAGCGCTCGCCGATGCGTCGGGCCGCCAGTCCCGACGATATTGCTCAGGCGGTGGCATTGCTGATCGCGTCGGATTATCTAACGGGAGAGATTCTATTGTCGGACGGGGGATTGAATCTCACGTAGGCGGTTAAGGATGTCATGCTCTGCCGACTCCGCACGCCCTCTTCCGCGACAGAAACAAAAGCCCCCTCTGCTTTCCATGATGAGCACTGCGCCGACCTTCCCGTCGGCGCGTTCTGCTACACGTTCACCACTCGTTTCCAGTGTGCCTGTCAGGCCGACAGCTTCTGCATTTCGGCAAACAGATCCGCCTTCCCTTCGAAGCCGATGCCCGGCAGATCCGGCATGGTGATATAGCCGTTCTCCACCTTCACGCCGTCGGGGAATCCACCATACGGCTGGAACAGATCGGGATAGGACTCGTTGCCGCCGAGGCCAAGACCGGCTGCGATGTTCAGCGACATCTGATGGCCGCCATGCGGAATGCAGCGGCTCGGCGACCAGCCATGCTGACGCAGCATGTCGAGCGTACGCAGATATTCGACGAGGCCGTAGCTCAGCGCGCAGTCGAATTGCAGCCAGTCGCGATCCGCACGCATCCCGCCATAACGGATCAGATTGCGGGCATCCTGCATCGAGAACAGGTTTTCGCCAGTCGCCATCGGCTTGTCATAGTAGTTGCGCAACGTTGCCTGTAATTCGTAGTCGAGCGGGTCGCCCGCCTCCTCGTACCAGAACAGGTCGTATTGCGACAGCGCCTTCGCATACTGGATCGCGGTATCGAGGTCGAAGCGGCCATTGGCATCGACTGCCAGCTTCTGACCGTCACCGAGTACGCTCAGGATCGAGTCGATGCGGCGCAGATCTTCGTCGAGCGACGCGCCGCCGATCTTCTTCTTCACGACCGTATAGCCCCGATCGAGATAGCTGCGCATTTCGTCTTTCAGTCTGCCGTGATCCTGGCCGGGATAGTAGTAGCCGCCCGCCGCATACACGAAAACCTTGCGATCGGGCTGGCCATTGCCATAACGCTCCGCGAGCAGCTGGAACAGCGGCTTGCCTTCAATCTTCGCGACGGCATCCCATACGGCCATGTCGATGGTGCCGATGGCGACCGAGCGCTCTCCATGACCGCCAGGCTTCTCGTTCGTGAACATCGTTGCCCAGATCCTGTGCGGATCGAGGTTGTCGTCGGCGTCGTTGACGAGGCTGGCAGGATCGGCTTCCAGAATGCGCGGAATGAAGCGCTCGCGCATCAGTGTGCCCTGCCCGTAGCGGCCATTGGAGTTGAAGCCGTAACCGACCACCGGCTTGCCGTCGCGGATAACGTCCGTCACCACGGCGACGAGACTCAGCGTCATCTTGCTGAAGTCAATGTAGGCATTGCGGATCGGCGAACTGATCGGAACGGTCTTCTCGCGAATTTCAACGATTCTCACGATGGTGTCTCCTGAGTTTTGAGCATGGCTGGCATGCATCGGGCTGCAATGGAGCGTAGCTTATCCGCGAAAGGGAGCCTTATAATTCACCTGAATTCATATCACTTTTTACCTTAAGTGAATAATTGGAATGGCAACCGACGCAGCAGCGGACTTCGAATTTTTCATTCTTCTCGCCAGGCTGAAGAGCATGTCCGGCGCGGCGCGGGCGCTCGATCTCACCCCGCCGGCGGCGACCAAGCGTCTGGGTTTGATCGAACAGAAACTGGGCGTCCGCCTGGTCAACCGGACCACGCGGAGTATCAGCCTGACGCCCGAAGGCGAAACCTATCTGCGCTACGCGACGCAAATCGTCGGACAGGTCAGACAGATGGAAGAAGAGTTAGCCGGAGCCCGGCCTGATCCTCATGGGCTTTTGCGGATCAACGCAACGCTCGGCTTCGGGCGCACGACCATTGCTCCGCTGGTGTCGGAGTTCGCGAAGCGTTTTCCCAACGTCGACATCCAGTTCGAAGTGACCGACCGGCCCATCGATCTGGTTGCGGATGCGTTCGATCTGGCCATCCGCTTTGGCGAACTTCCGGATAGCCGTCTCAGTGCCCGACGCATCATGAGCAACCGGCGCTTCTTCTGCGCATCGCCAAAGTATCTGGAGCGGTTTGGCGCACCGCAGCGCGTGGAGGATCTGGTGCAGCACCGTTGCATCGTTCATCGTCAGAACGATGATGCGTACGGCGTGTGGCGATACCTGCAGGGGGACCGCATCGAAGCGCTGAAAGTCAAAGGCGCGCTGTCGAGCAATGACGGCGATATCGTGTTGCGGTGGGCGCTCGACGGACACGGCATCCTGATTCGTTCCGAATGGGACCTGGCGAAGTACGTACAGAGTGGCCGCCTGAAACTGGTGCTGCCCGATACGCCGCTGCCGTCAGCCGACCTGTTCGTGTACTACCCCAGCCAGCGCAACCAGACCACCCGTGCGCGCGCCTTCATCGACTTTCTGGTCGATCATTTTCAGGCGCCGTTTGTTCCGGTCGAGACCGGCGCTCTGATTTACGCACAAAAAAAGCAGGCGGGGAGAAAGACGTGAGCCCGCTTTCTTCGCCTGCGTTCGGGAGGATCCCGCCGCGGTTTATCGAACGAGGAAACCGTACGCTAGCGGATCCCTCGCATCGATGATCCAGTTGGCAAACCCACACACAAAAGCGTTACCTTCGACTTCAGGAATGACCGCCTTGAATTCGCCGACGGTCGTCTCGCTCAGCACGCGTCCTTTGAATACCGTGCCGATGATGGACTCGTTCACCAGCGTCTCGCCTTGGCCCAACTGCCCGCGCAGATAGAGTTGCGCAACACGTCCACCGGTACCGGACCCGGTCGGCGAACGGTCCACTTCGCGGTCCGCAAACACGCAGCAATTGGCTTGCGTCGAACCCGCATGGCGCGGCGTGTTAGCGATGATGGTTCCGTAGATGTGATTGATCTCCGGGATATGGGGATGCTCGACGGGAAAGGCCTGGTTGGCAGCCGCCTTCACCTCCGCACCGAACCGGATGAGTTCCTCCACCGACGACTCGCGTACTTCGAGCCCATGCGGTGCGCCGTCCGTATAGAAATAAAACGCGCCGCCGAATGCGATATCGCCAGTCACCTTGCCGAACGAAGGCGTGTCGACGGTGACGTCCCTCTTCCAGATAAACGACGGGACATTGACGAACCGCACGTTGCCGGCATGCTCACCGTCCCACTGCACGAACGCTTCGATGAACCCGCAGGGTGCGTCGATGCCGACGCGCGTCTCGGGAACCTGACGCTGCACCCAGCCCAATTCGACGGCAGCCGTCGAGAGCGCGATTACACCGTGGCCGCAGTGATCGCTATAGCCCTCGTTATGCAGAAAGATGATGCCGAAGTCGGCGTCCGGACTCACCGGTTCGGTCAGATAGCCGCCGTACATGTCGGCATGGCCACGCGGTTCGAACATCAGCGCGCGGCGGATATCGTCGGCATTGTCTTTTAGCCACGCGCGTCGCTTGACGATGGTGTCGCCAGGCAACCTCGGCAAACCGCTCGTGACGATACGGAATGCTTCGCCGCCGGTGTGAACTTCAACAGTCGAAATGGTGCGGGTAATTTTCATGTGGGCTTCGTGAATTCAGTGGACGGCTGCATGCCGGGCCAACGAGTGGCCCGATTACTGACCGTACGGAACCGGCAGGCCGCTCTTGATGACATACACGGTCGTCGGCGCGCCTTTCAGATCGCCATGCTCGTCGAACGAATAGGTGCCGGCGACGCCCTTGTAGTTTTCCTTGGCCAGTTGTTCAGTGAGTTTTGCCTTGTCGGTCGTCGTGCCGGCCTTCACCATCGCATCGGCCAGCATCTTCACGCCGTCGTAATAGCTGACGGCGTAGACCTGCGTATCGATGTTGTACGCGGCCTTGTATTTCTGCAGGAACTCGCGCCCGGCCGCGGTTTTGTCGAGCGCGATGCCGCCCTGCGCGCAATACACGATAGACGCCGCATCGCCGGCCACCTTGCCCATGTCAGCGGAACAGATGCCGTCGCCGCCTAGCAGCTTCGCGCGCAGGCCGCGTTGACGCATCTGTTTCGCCATCGGCGCGCCTTGCGCCGCGTAGCCGCCGAAGAAAATCACGTCCGGGTTCTTCGCCTTGATCGTCGTCAGAATGCCGAGGAAGTCGGTTGCGGAAGAACTGGTGAATTCCTGATCCACGATCTGGATACCGTTTGCCTTGGCTTCCTTGATGAACTGTTCCGCGACACCTTGACCGTACGCGGTGCGATCGTCGATCACGGCGGCGGTCTTTGCCTTCAACGTCTTCGCCGCGAATTGCCCCATCGTGCCGCCAAGCTGTTCGTCGCTCGCGCCGATACGGAAAATGTTCTTGAAGCCCTGTTTCGTCAGCGTCGGATTGGACGCGACGGGCAACATTGGCACGCCGCCGGTGTTGTACACACGCGAGGCTGGAATCGCCACCCCGGAGTTATACGGTCCCACCACTGCGACCACGCCACTGTCGACCAGTTTCTGCGCGACCTGCACCCCGACTTTCGGATCGGCCTGATCGTCTTCCGAATCGAGTTTGAACGTGACTTTCTGGCCCGCCACGGTCAAACCGGATTTATTCAACTCGTCGATCGCGAGACGTGCGCCGTTTTCGTTGTCCTTGCCATTGGGCGCTTGCGGGCCGGTGAGCGGCGCGGAGTGACCGATCGTGACGACGACCTGCGCACTGGCGGACAGGGTGACGCCGGTGGCCACCACAGCGGCCACGATTGTTGTGAGACTGCGCATACGAACTCCAGGTTGACCAGGAAAGAACCCGCCCTTGAGGCTGGGTCGGCACACGACGCGACTTCGGTAAAGCAGATGACACGACAACAGCTAGCGCCCGGCTAACGCCTGACGTACGACGCGGCACGCGGCCAGGTCCCACGCGGCACAGCCAACGCTTTTGAAGAAAATCGGTGCCTCGACGGTCAGGCGGCCGGCGATGGCGTCGGCGAGCGCGGAAACGGCTTTCCAATCTACGTTTGCCTGAATCAGATCGCCCGCTTCGTGCTTTGCGCCGACGGGGTCGTCCACGATCAGGAAGCTGCCGTCGATCGTGGTCTGGCTGACCTCGGCCGCATCTGGCGTAAAAGCGCCGACGCCGATCACCAGGCGTCCCGCGCGCGCCGACTCGTTGTAGACGGGCGATTTGCTGGTCGTGAGCGTGATGACAACCTCGACGCTGTCGGGAATCGCGTCGCTGTCCAGCACGACGAGATTCGGCGCGGCGGATTGCATCCGCTCGACGAACGCCTGGGCTGATTCGCGCGAACGGCTTTTCACATAGAGCCGCGCGTCGGGAAAGATGGCCGCCAGTGCCTCTGCATGGTTGGCCGCCTGTTTGCCCGTGCCGATCAGCACCAGTTCGCGTGGCGCCGTGCCGTGCAGTGTCTGAATGCCGAGCACGGTCACCGCGGCGGTTCGGCGGCCTGTGACGGTCGGGCCGTCCAGAACGAAGAGCGTTTCACCCGTGTGGGAATCGTACGCGACCACCTGACCGTGAATGGTGGGCAGCCGGATTTTTCCGTTCGACGGGCATACGTTCACGAGCTTGTGAATCGCGATATCCGCCGCGCTCGCTGGCATCGACAGCATCAGCCCGCCCTCCTGCAGCGGGACGACCATGCGTTCCGGGCTAACGATTTTTCCCGCACCATATTCGAGGACGGTTTGCCGCAGACCTTGCACGAGAGCGGGATAGTCGAGTAACTCAGCGGTCGCCTGGGCGTCGAAATTCCTGGTGATAACGGCAGTCATTCGGCTCACTTATAGAGGGACGCTCGCTACGGCGAACGGTGCATAACGGGAAAGAATTCCACCGCGATTCACGCGGGACGGCCGTGCTGCGCTTTCAGACCACCTCGATCGATTTGTGGATGGAATCTAAACCAAAAAAATTCAGGAAACAATTCGGCTTCAAAAAAGGAGAAGAACGTTGACTTGAATTAAGACCAGTTTTGCTGACAGAACTCGTCGATGCAAGCTACTATAGGACCAATCCCGTGATTCCGGTTTCGTGACAAACCCTCGGTTGTGCGCCGTGACCACGGTGCAAATCTGGTATTTTCAAGAACCACATTGGGTCCATAAAAAGCGACATGTCCTCCCCCCTCGGCGAGTTTGAGAGTCACTTCCGTCCATTGCAGATTTACGAGCAGGTCTCGGAGAAAATTCGCGCCGCGATCCGGTCCGGCGTATTTCTGCCAGACGCGCGCCTGCCGTCCGAGCGGGAACTCGCGGCGCGTTTTGGCGTTGGCAGACCGGCGGTGCGCGAGGCCATCGGCGCGCTGCAGAACGAAGGTCTGGTCATCACGCGGCGCAATTCCGGCACCTATGTCGCCGCTACGGCGGGGCAAATTCTCGCGTCCGCTGCCGCAACCAATCCAGCGGAATCGGAGGCCTTCGACTTCAGCCCTTCGGCCACGTTAGACGTGCGATTGATCCTCGAACCCGCCATCGCCCGGCGGGCTGCGGCGCATAAAAAGCGCGACCGGCTCGCCGAACACTATCTCGCGCAGATGGAAACGCTCACCGACGTGGCCGATCCTGAACAGCGGGCTTTGTGGAATAACAGCGACCGGCTTTTTCATCGGCAGCTTGCGGTCATGACCGGCGATGCATTGCTCGCCAAACTGGCCGAAGAGATCGCCGCGACGATGGACCAGTTGCTGTGGAAACGGGTAAAAGACGATGGCATTGACGACCCGGCGCGAATCCGGCTTTACGTCGCGGAGCACCGGCTGATCTACGAAGCGATCGTGACCGGCAATGCAGACGCTGCGGCGTTCTATGTGGAACAGCACATTCATCGGGTGCAGCGCGATATCGCTCCGCAATAGGCACGGCAAACGGTGTGCTCAAACGCACCGAGCGAGGCTCTCATGCATGGCAGAGTGTCGACACACTAGCGCCGGAGTTCACCTTGTTAAAGACGCTGCAACGCCTGATCAACGCGATCGTATGGACTCCCAGAATCCTGTTCGTCTGGCTTCTGTTGTGTTTCCTCAACGAGGAACCGGACGCCGGCGCCCGCCGTTCTCGCGAGCACCATGCAAAAGAGGCTGCTCCGATGAGACCTGACCTGGCCACTGGTGATCGAATGACGCTTCAGTGAAGAGGGTGGCGTGCGGGGATTGCGTGGTTTCTGGTTCCGTGTGAGACGCTCACCTGATGCGTCAATACGAGAACGAGAGCCCGTATCTGTACGGAAAGAACGCGTGGGTTATAGCGCGCGGCATGTCGCGCCGACACTCCGACGTGGTGCTCCGCGTGCACATTGATCAGCGGGTGGTTTGCTCACTCGGGGCTTGCTGCCCGCATACGATCGCCGTCAGCACCAGAGGGATCACAGGATGCACAACGGCGGAGCTGCCCGCATCGCTGAGGCGCCGCTTGACCACCTCTGCCGAGCCCAACACGACCACGCCGTAGACCGGACCTGACGGCGTTTCGTTTCCGCCCGCCTTGAAAAGCGGATCCCCCGGCTGGTAGCCGAAAACCGCATGAACGTGCAGCCCGAACGCGGTCAGACTGCTGTCGCTCGCCGGGCGATACGCATTGACCGAATTCGGCTCGACACGCATGGCAGGGGTCTTGATGGACTGCGTGTCGACGAGGTCGGAGACGAAATCGTGTGCGGTTTCTGCGCACGACAGGTGATCGTCCAGCGTCTGGCTGAATGCCGATGCTGGAACTATTGCAAAGATAGCCAGTAACGCAAAAATCAGACGCATGGCACAAATTTCCTCAACGTCGCCCCAAAATGGGTCACTGGGTGACCGCCTGGTTGCATTTGCCCCGGCGCAGTGGTGTTGTCGTGCGAGGCCGACAGATATCAAGCATGTGTCGTACCAGATGCTGTGCGCGCCGCGCCGGGGACATTGCCTGAACCCGCTGTTGGGTGTTAGCGAACATGCGTCGGTCTGGATGACTGTTGGCTACCACCGGCTGCGAACACGTAGAGCGCGTAACGCGCATTGCTGCTGCGACGATTTGCCGACAGTGTTCAATGATGCCTCAATAATGTGTCGTCTTGCTGTCGACCCCGGATCAGCGTCATGTCGACGATAGCTTCTAGCCGAAAAAGCCTACACGGTTTCACCCCCCGC
Organism: Paraburkholderia metrosideri; assembly: GCF_904848625.1. GTDB lineage: Bacteria > Pseudomonadota > Gammaproteobacteria > Burkholderiales > Burkholderiaceae > Paraburkholderia > Paraburkholderia metrosideri. The sequence goes on along the minus strand of NZ_CAJHCP010000024.1, from coordinate 7,587 downwards.
CTCCCGCTTTCCCCGCAACTCCCGCACCCCTCTTCCCAACCGCCGACGCAACAGCGTACGCAGTGTCGCGCCATCGACATAACCCACTTCGGCGGCGATCCTCTCGATATCGAGCCGGCTGGTTTGCAACAGATGAACCGCCCGCTCCACGCGAAGATCCTGAAAATACGACAGCGGCGATTTTCCGAGCACGGCCTCGATCCGACGTTGCAACGTACGTGTGCTGGTCGCGAGCGACTCGGCCGCTGCGTCGAGCGAAAAACCTTCCGCAAGCCGCCCTCGCGCCCAACGCTCGAATCGTTCGACCAGCGGATCCGCACGCGCGAGATGATCGGGAATCATATAAGCCGCCTGCGAAGGCCGGGCGTCCACCAGCAGATAGCGCGCGACCACCGCCGCCACATCCGGACTGGCCTGATTCAGCAGCCACAGCGCGAGATCGAGATGCCCCATTGCCGCGCCCGCCGTGCAAAAACGGCCGGACGGCACCACCATCCGCGAACTGTCCAGACGCACCTGCGGATAACGCTGCCGGAACAGCGGCGCGAGCCACCAGGTCGTGGTGGCTTCCTGTCCGTTCAGCAAGCCCGACTCGGCCAGCACGAACGTGCCGATGCAGGCGGCGGCGACCTTCACACCGTCCGCGTGACTTTCACGCAGCAACGCCATTGCATCGACAAAATCGCGTCTCGCCAGCGCCGGCAGCAATTGCTCGGGCATCTTGGCGCCGGGCGCGGGCACCACGATCCAGTCCGGCCGCTCCATCGCGCTCGCAGGCTTGACGGGCACACGCAGGCCAAAGCCGGTGCGCACATCGCGCCTCATTCCTACCACGCTGACGTCGAAGCGCGGGCCCACGCCCGGTTGCTGGCGCGCCGACAGGTCATTGGCGGTTTTGAACGCGTCGATCAATGCAGCAAGCCCGGTATCGAACAGCCCATCGAGCGCGAGGATCGAAATCTTCATGGCGCAAATGACTCCAAAAATGTCATTTACGACAATAGTACCAATGGCTTCCGGTGTCTACAGTGGACCTCAATCCAGAACGCACCAGCAAGCGTTCCGGACCACACCCCGACTACCTTTTCCCTCTGGAGCACAGCATGAAAGTCATGGCAATTGGCACCCTCAAACCGCTCAGCCCCGAACAGGCGCAAACCCACATGCCGTCGGAAGTCCCGGCGACGCTGCAGCTTTACCTCGACGGAAAAATGGAACAATTCTGGTTGCAGGACCAGAGCAAAGGCGTCATTTTCCTGATGAACGTCGAGTCCGTCGACGAAGCGGACAAGCTTCTGAAGAACCTGCCATTGGGCCGCGCGAATCTGCTGACCTTCGACCTGCTGCCGATCGGCCCGCTGCTGCCGCTCCGGTTGCTGATGAAGGCCGCCTGACCCCACTCTGAGAACGTTGCGTAAGCAACAAGGAACCGAGATGAATGATTCGACCCAACTGCCGCTCGATCGCCCGATCTGGTCAGCGCTCACGACCCGCCAGGCGCATCTGCGGCAAGGCGACCGGCTTGCTTGCCGCTACTTTCCCGACGTGGCTCCGTTTGCGGCGATGTCGCCGGAACCGGGGGAGACTGCTGCGAACTGGCACGCGCTGCACGATCTTCTACAGGCGGATGAGGCTGTGTCGTTGTTGTCGCTCGACGCGCTCGACCCCATCGACGCATTGCAGGCAGAGCGCATCGGCATGCTTCATCAGATGATCGCACCGCGCCCGCTGAACGAGACCGTCGACGATCAGGACGTCATTCACCTGACCGGGCGCGATGCCCCGGCGATGTTCGATCTCGCGCAAACCACCAAACCGGGCCCGTTCGGCCAGCGCACGCACCAGATGGGCCACTACATCGGCATTCGCGACGGCGGACGTCTGATTGCGATGGCGGGCGAGCGCATGCAGCTCGACGGATTTGTTGAAATCAGCGCGGTGTGCGTGGACGCCGACTATCGGGGCAAGGGTCTCGCGGGCCGGCTCGTCAATGTGCTGCGCAAGCAGATCGGGCAGCGCGGAGACATCCCTTTTCTGCACGTCTTTAGCGCCAACCAGGCTGCCATCACGCTGTATGAGCGGCTTGGCTTCGAACAGCGGCAGGCGTTCGTTCTGACGAGAGTCAAGCGCGCGGATTCCGCTCCGGGCTGACCCTGCCTAACGTCGTGGGTAACGCCATGTCCGGAAACTGAACACTTTCAGCTCGCCCCGCCGCCCGCCGCAATGCTTCCAGCCGGTGGAAGAAATACCGATAGCCGTGTCGTCGTCGAACTCCTATCTTCAACGACCGGCGGCCCCCTCGCGGCGGGCCATGGCGACACTGAACCGTTCAGGAGAAAGCATGAGCGTGAACCTTCCTTCGAAACTACTCGATAGCGACATCTGGCAAGCACGCCTTTACACCGGCGACTGGCACGCCGGCAGCAGCGAGGCGGACGTGCTGGAGCCGGCGACGGGCCAGCGCCTCGGCCGCATCGGCATGGCCGACGCGACGCTCATCGCCGCATCGGCCGCGGCCGCCGCTCGCGCCCAACTCGCGTGGGCCGCGACGCCCTATGACGAACGTGCGGCCGTGCTGCGCCGTGCCGCGCAAATCGCCGAAACGCATTTCAACGAAATTGCCGAATGGATCGTCAGGGAAAGCGGCTCGACCCAGATCAAAGCGGGCTTCGAGACCTCGGTGACCGTCAAGGCGCTTCACGAAGCGAGCGGCTTGCCGTCACGCTCGGCCGGCGAAGTGCTGCCGTCGTCGCCGGGACGTCTTTCGCTGGCGCGCCGCCGCCCGCTTGGTGTGATCGGCGTGATCTCGCCGTTCAACTTCCCGCTCTATCTCGCGATGCGCGCCGTCGCGCCCGCCCTCGCGCTCGGTAACTCGGTCGTGCTGAAACCGGACCCGCGCACCGCCGTGTGCGGCGGATTTGCGATTGCGCGCCTGTTCGAACTGGCCGGCTTGCCCAAGGGCGTGTTGCACGTGTTGCCGGGCGACGGCGGCGCGGGCGCGGCGCTGACGAGCGATCCGCATATCGCGATGATCCAGTTCACCGGATCGACGGCGGCGGGCCGGAAGGTGGGTGAAGCGGCCGGCCGGCATCTGAAGAAGGTCTCGCTGGAACTGGGCGGCAAGAATTCGCTGATCGTTCTCGACGACGCCGATCTCGAACTGGCCGTCGCCAACACGGCCTGGGGCGCTTATCTGCATCAGGGGCAAATCTGCATGGCAACCGGCCGGGTGCTGGTGCAACGCAAAATCTACGACGCGTTCGTCAAGAAACTGGTGGCGAAGGCGGCCAGCCTGAAAGTCGGCAACCCCGCTTCCGGCGACGTCGCGCTCGGACCGCTGATCAATGCGACCCAACGCGACCACGTGGCACGCGTCGTCGCGGACGCGCAGAAAGCCGGCGCGACGCTGGAAACCGGCGGCAACAGCCAGGACCTGTACTTCGAGCCGACCGTGCTGAGCGGCGTCACGCCGGCCAACCCCGCGTTCAAGGAAGAGATATTCGGACCGGTCGCGGTCGTCGTCCCATTCGACACGGACGAGGACGCCATCGCGCTCGCCAATGACACGGAGTACGGCCTGTCCACCGCCATCGTCACGGCGAATGTCGGCCGCGCATTGCAGATGGGCGAACGGTTGCGCACGGGCCTGCTGCACATCAACGATCAGACCGTCAACGATGAGGTGATCAATCCATTCGGCGGCGTCGGCGCATCGGGCAACGGCACCAGCATTGGCGGACCGGCGAACTGGGAAGAATTCACCCAGTGGCAATGGCTCACGGTGAAGGGCGAAGCGCCCCTCTACCCGATCTGAATTTCACGGAGACAAGCATGGCAACAACAACGGGACTTCGTACGATAACCGCCGCCGTCGCCCGCGCAAAGGGTGAGCCGTTCACGATCCAGCAAGCGCGCATTCGCGGCCCGAAAGCGGACGAGGTGCTGGTGCGCGTGGTGGCGACCGGCCTCTGTCACACCGATCTGATCGTGCGCGATCAGTACTATCCGGTGCCGCTGCCGTCGGTGCTCGGACATGAAGGCGCGGGTATCGTCGAAGAAGTCGGCCCCGCAGTGAAAGATCTCAAAGCGGGCGATCACGTCGTGCTGACCTACGGCGCATGCGGTCACTGCAACGCGTGCAATGGCGGCCACGGCGCGTACTGCAAGCAGTTCTTCGGGCTGAACTTCGGCGGCGGCGATCTGGAAGGCCGTACCGCAATCGAGGACGAACAAGGACGGCCGCTGCACGACCACTTCTTTTCGCAATCGTCGTTTGCGAGCTTTGCGCTGGCTCGCGAGAACAACGCGATCAAGGTGCCGCATGACGCGCCGCTCGAACTGCTGGGTCCGCTCGGTTGCGGGATCCAGACCGGCGCGGGCGCGGTGATCAACTCGCTGAAGGTTCGTCCGGGCAGCAGCTTCGCGAGCCTTGGCGCAGGCGCGGTCGGCTTGAGCGCCGTGATGGCGGCGCGGGTGGCCGGTGCGACCACGATCATTGCTGTCGATGTCGTGCCGTCACGCCTCGCTCTCGCCAAAGAGCTTGGCGCCACGCATACCGTGAATAGCCGCGAAGTCGACATGATCGAAGCGATCCGGCAGATCACGGACGGCGGCGTCGATTTCGCGCTCGAATCGACCGGGCGGCCGGAAGTGCTGTCGCAGGGCATCGACGCGCTCGGCAGTCTCGGTGCGATGGGTGTGGTCGGCGCGCCGCCGCTCGGCACGAAAGCCGAGTTCGACATCAATAGCCTGTTGCTGGGCGGGCGCACGATTCGCGGGATTGTGGAAGGCGACAGTGTTCCGCAAGTCTTCATTCCGCAGCTCGTGCAGTTGTATCAACAGGGGCGTTTCCCGTTCGACAAACTGGTCAAATTCTATTCACTCGACCAGATCAACCAAGCCGCCGAGGACAGCACGAGCGGCGTCACACTCAAGCCGATTTTGCGGTTTGCGCATTGACGGGCATTGACGGGCATTGGCGGGCATCGACGTGAGCCGGGTCGCCGACGGTGCGCGGAATCGCTGAGGTATTCTGTGCGCCACACACTGCGGCGCGAGTCGGGCAATCCGGCCGCGCCGCGCTGACAGGAGACTCGTGTGGCAAAAATCGCATCGACGAATTCGCGGCAGGAACGCCTGAATGCCGCTCGCGCGCAATTTATCAGCGGCGAGCAGTTGCCTGCCGCGCTGCTGTCGGCGCCGGTTGCGCGTTCGTGGGAGCGCTCGCGCGGCGCGGGTCTGCTGCCGTCCAGCACGCCGCAATACGAGCTGCTGGACAAGGCCCGCACGGTGCCCGATTCGAAGGCCGACCGTCGGCTTTATAGCTGCGTCGTCGATGAGATCGAACAGTTGTGGGATGCATTCGGCGGCATCGACTGGACCATTTTCTGCGTCAACACCGAAGGTACCGTGATCCACGCACGGCACAGCCCCGCGTGCGACGACGACCTTTTGCTGCCCATCACGTGCGGCCGGCGCATCGTCGAATCCAATATCGGTACGACTGCGCCGAGTTGTGTGATCCACGACGGCACTGAAGCGATCGTGGCCGGTGGTGAACACTATCTCGACGAGTTCGAACGGGTGTTCTGCGTCGCCGTGCCGCTGTTCGGCTTTCACGGCGAGGTGATCGGCGCGCTGGACATCACCGGCACCGGAAAACGTGACGTGTCGCAGGTGCAGGAGCAATTCCGGCTGGCGGCGCTGGCGGCCGAACAGCGCCTGTTCGCGACACTGCGCGGTTGTCATCTGCTGCGTCTGCAACATGATCCGCGCTGGTTGGGTACGCCGCTCGCGGGCATCGTCGCGATTGAAGAGGATGGGCAGGTACGCGCGGTCAGCAGGGTGGCGCGCCGCATGCTGTCGCTGCCGGCGGGAGCACCGCTGCCACCACTTGATCTACGGCAGATTTTCGACGACGCGTCACCGGCGCAACTCGGCCGGCTGCTTCAGCGAGGTCGTGGCGTGCAACGGATGGCGCGTGCGGACGGAAGTCATCTGTGGGTCGAATATGCGCGTGGGCCGCAAAACCGCAGCACGGCGCGCAACGCGAATCAGGCTGCCGCGGCGCGCTTCGACGAACCCGCGCCGCCCGCCCCCGCAGCGAGCTCTGGCGCCAGTCTCAAGGAACAGACGCTGAGTGCAATCCAGAGCGCGCTACAGGAACACCACGGAAACATCGCAGCGGCTGCGCGGCAACTGGGTTTATCGCGAACCACGCTTTACACGAAGCTGCGCCAGCTTCGCGACACGGGGATGATCGGCGCAGCGGATTAAGCGCCGCGCCTGGTTTCTTCAAAGGTTTTTTTGATCGACCCGACCGGCGCGCCGCCGTAATCGGGCGCGGTCTGGTTCGCGTTACTTCTTCGAAATCGCCGCCGTCGTCGGGTCATACTGATAGCCCTTCTGCGAAAGCCGCTCGCCCATCGTCGAACTGATCAGCTTTTGCTGCGCGTCCCGCGAGATCAACTCGTGGTCGGGCTTGAACCGTTCGAGTTCGGTTGCGAGTCTGCGGATCAGCGCCACTTCGCCCATGCTGCGTGCGTCGATAAACACGATTCTTTCATTCGATACGCTCAACCGCTGCTTCAGATCCTTCGCATGCGTGACCCATTGCTCGGCCAGGGTGTGAAGTTCGTTGAAGGCTTTCTCGTGCGCTTTGGCCTGCGCGGTGAGCTGACGTTGCAACGACGCAAACTCATCGGCTTTCGTGGATTCGCCGCGTTGGGTTTCTTCCTGATGGGTGGTGGCGAGTTCCGCGAGACGCTGTTTCAGTTCGACGATCTGCTGTTCGGCGGCCTGAGTGCGTTGTAGCGCAGCGGATAGTTGTTGGGCGGCCTGAGAGGCTTCGTCGCTGGAGGCTGCTTTGGCGGTCTCCATGACGGCGAGTTGCTGCTCGGCTGTTTGCGCCCGCTCTATCGCGGCGGAAAGCTGCTGGGCGGCTTGAGCCGTCTCATCGCTGGCGGCGGCTTTGGCGTCTTCCAGAGCGGCAATCTGATGCTCGGCGGCTTGCGCACGCTGCAGCGCTGCGGACAGTTGTTGTTCTGCGCGGACGACGTCATCGTTGGTGGCGTGTTTCGCGTGTTCCAGCGCGGCGGCTTGCTGCTCGGCGGCTTGGGCGCGTTGCAGCGCGGCGGATACGCGTTGGGTGGCCTCGGCCACTTCGTCGCTCATGGCCGCTTTTGCATCCTCCAGAGCGGCGACTTGCCGTTCGGCGGCTTCGGCGCGTTGCATCGCCGCGGAGAGTTGTTGCGCAGCGCTGGCTACTTCGTCGCTGGCGGCTGCCTTTGCGTCTTCCAGTTCGAGCACTTGCAATTCGGCCGTTTCGGCCTGTTGCTTCGCCGCAGCAACCTGTTGCGCGGCCAGCGCTATTTCATCGCGCATGGCTGCTTTTGCGTCTTCAAGAACGGCCACCTGCTGTTCTGCGGTCTCCGCGCGCTGTATGGCGGCCGATAGCTGTTTAGCGGCTTGAGCCGCTTCATCGCTCGCGGCCGCTTTCGAGTCTTGCAGTTCGAGGACTTGCATCTCTGCAGATTCGGCCCGCTGCATCGCGGCCGATAGCTGTTGAGCGGACTGAGCCATTTCATC
>NZ_CAJHCP010000023.1 GCF_904848625.1 Paraburkholderia metrosideri | reverse complement strand
TTGCCGTTTGCCGTTTGCCGTTTGCCGTTTGCCGTTTGCCGTTTGCCGTTTGCCGTTTGCCGTTTGCCGTTTGCCGTTTGCCGTTTGCCGTTTGCCGTTTGCCGTTTGCCGCGTGGCGTGTGCCGTGTGCCGTGTGCCGTGTGGCGCGCAACCCCTCTTCCCTGCGAGAATCCTCGCTGCGTCAAGCCTTCCTCCCAGCGGCTTTTTGCCACCTGTGCTTAAATCCGCTTTCTGCACCGATTGCACGAACCTTGCCAGCGATACCCGCCTTCCCGACGCGGCAGCCGCCTGGCTCGACATGCGCGCGTCATCCCGGGAACGGAACATGCACCGCGTGTTCGCAGCGCAGTGACCCGGCGCAGACTCATTCATCTCCCTTTCTTGCATTCTCAGGAGCGCGGTTGTGTGGCATTTCCCTGTTGCGATTCCACCCTCTCTGGGCGTCTGGGCCGTTTTCATGAGCGTGCTCGTCACCCAGCTCGGCCTGCCGATTCCGGCCGCGCCGATGCTGATCTTCGGTGGAACCATGGCAGCCATGGGACAAACCTCGTACGCCAACGTGGTATTTGCCGCCGTCGCCGCGACGCTGATCGCCGACTCGCTATGGTTCTTCACCGGCCGCGCCTATGGGCGACGTCTGCTGAACTATCTGGTGCGCTTCTCGCTGTCGCTGGATACGACGGTACGCGTCGCGCGCAATACCTATGAACGCCATGGCGCGCCGATTCTGACCGTCGCGAAATTTTTGCCGGGACTCGGTCTGGTGTCCGCGCCGTTGCTCGGCACGACCGCCATCAGCGTCGGCGTGTTTCTGTGGTGGGATCTGGTCGGTGCAACGCTATGGGCGAGCGTGTGGGTGATCGGCGGCGCGGCGTTGCATGATCAGATCGTGCAACTGGTGCTGCTCGTGAGACAGAACGGCGGCACGATTTTCGATGCGTTCGCCGCTATCTTTATCGCAGCGTTGCTGTATCGCTGGGTACGTCGCCTGCAATTTCGCCGCTGGCTCGCGCACACGCGGATTACACCGGATCAGCTCGATGCGTTGATGAAGTCCGACGAGCCGCCGCTGATTCTCGACGCGCGTCCACCCAGCGTGCGCGAAAAAGAATCGCATCGGATTGCGGGCGCACGTCCACTGGATCTCGATTCGCCTGATCCGATTCATCCTGAACTGCTGAAGCGGCCGATTGTCGTCTATTGCGTATGTCCGAATGAAGCGACGGCGAAGCGAATTGTGAGCCAGTTGCATCGCAAGAACATTCATCATATTCGCGCGCTGAAAGGCGGCCTCGACGCCTGGGAAAAGCGCGGCTATCCAGTCGAGCCATTGCCGCCCGATTTCAATACCGCCATGGCTCATATGATCGAAGATGAGGGCAATGAAGGTGAATACACCGTGCGAGCCAGATTGACCGGGCAGTGACGTATCAACGTGGCCACTGCGCTTAGGCAGTGGCTCGCGTTTGCATCCGCGATGTTTTGCAATGAAACATCGGCTAGTGAATCAACCCGTTACCTCTAGTGTCGCGCCGCGATGTCGCGTCATGCGTGCGTGTCATGCGTGCGCACGATCACCCCGCAACGATCTGGAATAGAGCCACGTCAATCGGGAAAGCCCTTACATATCGCTTAAAAAAGATTTGACGGCCATATTGGCTCGTATATGCTGGCTTATGAAGGATCGTCCCGTTTGCGTTGCACGCGGTTAAAGCGTGTTTCGCAGTACCGCGAATAGTGCGATTCGTGAATACTTTTTACGACGATCGTCCAACGTTCAACACCGCCAGTCGAGTGTAATCGTGAGAGTCCGAGGCCCTTTGGTGATATGGAGTCGCAGTCAGGCGAGTGGTCTTCGCACTGACGGCGCTATCGCCGACGGCAGCAGCGGCAGCCTTGCGTTCCGCCGCGCTCTGTCCGTCTTCCCTATTCTTTCCCGTCGCTCAGTTCGACGTCACAACTCCATTTCTGCGCGCGCGTTTATCGCTGTGCGTACCGATGAAGTCGCGTCACTGCTGCCGTAGCGCCTCTCTCCTTTTCGTCGTTCATTTTCTTCGGTTTGCGCGAACGCTCTTGATCAGAGCGGTGCTTCATGCCGCCTGTGCATTGTCGTGCAGATCGAGTCGAACGACTCATTCTGTTAGCTCGCGCGGCACGTTTGCGTCGACCCTGACCGCCTGCATGATGCCGGCGGCCTGACGTACTTCGTATTACGCCCGGCGGAAAATCGTTGCCGCGCTTTATCTAACGTAATTGGTACCGCGTACAGCGGGGACTCAACACGTCTATAGCTATGCCAAACAAACCATTGGTCGGTATCAGCGCCGACAGAACGATGATGGGCGTCCACCCTTCTCATGTCGTCGGCGAGAAATACATCGATGCAATCGTCGACGGTTCACACGCGCTCGCCATGCTGCTGCCCGCACTCGGTGCGCGCCAGTCGAGCGACGAAGTGCTATCCGTGATCGATGGCCTGCTGTTGACCGGCAGCTACTCGAACATCGAACCGCACCGCTACGGCGGCCATGAAAGCGAGCACGGCACCCTGCACGACGCCGCGCGCGATGCGACGACATTGCCCCTGCTGCGTGCGGCAATCGCTGCGGGGGTGCCCGTGCTTGCCATTTGCCGGGGCTTTCAGGAAATGAACGTAGCGTTCGGCGGAAGCTTGAATCAACGCGTTCATACGACGAAGGGATTCAACGACCATCGCGAGAACCAGGAGAACGGACTCGATACGCAATACGGTCCCGCACATTCGATTGCACTCATGCCAGGCGGCTTATTGCAGCGCGTTGCACACGGCATGAAAGAAGCGCGGGTGAATTCGCTGCACGCTCAGGGCATCGAGCGATTAGGTGAGGGGCTGACGATTGAAGCCACCGCGCCGGACGGTCTGATCGAAGCGGTGAGCGTTACCGGGGCACGAGTTTTCGCTCTGGGTCTGCAGTGGCACCCGGAATGGAAGCGCGCCAGCAACGCGCTATCCACCGCGATTTTTCGCGCGTTCGGCGCTGCGTGCCGTGCCCGGATGTCTAGCAGAACAGGCCGCGCCACGGCATCCGCGGTCGTCACGCATGACTGCGCCGGTCGCGCAAGCAAACAGAACAACACCGAGAGAAAAAATCATGCATGACATCGACGAATTTCTGAAGAAGCACCACGTCACCGAGATCGAAGCGATCATCCCGGATATGGCCGGGATTGCGCGCGGCAAGATCATTCCGCGCAGCAAGTTCGAATCCGGTGAGTCGATGCGTTTGCCGCAAGCGGTAATGATCCAGACCGTGACCGGCGACTACCCGCAAGATGGGTCACTCACCGGCGTCACCGATCCGGATATGGTCTGCGTGCCCGATGCCAGCACGATCCGGATGATTCCATGGGCCGTCGACCCCACCGCGCAGGTAATTCACGATTGCGTCCACTTCGACGGCACGCCCGTCGCGATCTCGCCACGCCGCGTCTTGCGCCGCGTGCTCGAACTCTATCAAGCCAAAGGATGGAAGCCGGTCATCGCGCCGGAGCTGGAGTTCTATCTGGTCGATATGAACAAGGACCCGGACTTGCCGCTGCAGCCGCCAATTGGACGCACGGGCCGCCCGGAAACCGGGCGTCAGGCGTATTCGATCGAAGCAGTCAACGAGTTCGATCCGCTGTTCGAAGATATCTATGAATACTGCGAGGTACAGGAACTGGAAGTCGATACGCTGATTCACGAAGTCGGCGCGGCGCAGATGGAAATCAATTTCATGCACGGCGATCCGTTGAAGCTCGCCGACAGCGTGTTCCTGTTCAAACGCACGGTGCGCGAAGCCGCGCTGCGTCACAAGATGTACGCGACATTCATGGCGAAGCCGATGGAAGGCGAACCTGGTTCCGCCATGCACATGCATCAAAGTCTCGTCGATGAAGAAACCGGCCGCAACGTCTTTACCGCTGCGGATGGCAAACCGACCTCGCTTTTCACGGGCTACGTGGCCGGCTTGCAGAAATACACGCCAGCGCTCATGCCGATCTTCGCGCCGTACATCAACTCGTATCGCCGCTTATCGCGCTTCATGGCCGCGCCGATCAATGTCGCGTGGGGCTACGACAACCGGACGGTGGGGTTCCGCATCCCGCACTCGGGTCCAGCCGCGCGTCGGATCGAAAATCGCATTCCTGGTGTGGACTGCAATCCGTATCTGGCGATTGCAGCGACGCTTGCCGCTGGCTATCTCGGCATGACGCAGAAGCTCGAAGCGACCGAGCCGCTACTCAGCGACGGCTATGAATTGCCGTATCAGTTGCCGCGCAATCTGGAAGAAGGTTTGACGCTAATGGCCGCATGCGAGCCGATTGCCGAAGTACTCGGCGAGAAGTTCGTGAAGGCGTTCCTTGCATTGAAAGAGACTGAATACGAGGCGTTTTTCCGCGTGATCAGTTCGTGGGAACGCCGGCATTTGCTGCTGCATGTTTAACTGGAGGCTGTATGAGCTACAGAACCGAAGAAGTTACTGACGTGCAACCGGCACAAGCAAGCCAGCCCACCCACCGGGCGCGACGCAGCACCGCCGAATACCGCACCCTCGACGCCGCGCATCACATCCACCCATTTTCGGATATGGGCGCGCTCAATCGCAGCGGCAGCCGCGTGATCGTCAAAGCGCAGGGCGTGTATGTGTGGGACTCGGACGGCAACCGGATTATCGACGGCATGGCGGGGCTATGGTGCGTCAACGTCGGTTACGGCCGCAAAGAACTAGCCGATGCCGCCTATCGGCAGATGCAAGAATTGCCCTACTACAACACCTTCTTCAAGACGACCCACCCGCCTGTGATCGAACTGTCGGCGCTGCTCGCCGAACTCGCGCCTGAACCGTTCAATCACTTCTTCTATTGCAACAGCGGTTCGGAAGGCAACGACACCGTGCTGCGGATCGTTCATCAGTATTGGGCGACTCAGCGCAAGCATTCGAAGAAATTCGTGATCTCGCGCAAGAACGGTTATCACGGCTCGACAATCGCGGGCGGCACGCTCGGCGGTATGAGCTATATGCATGAACAGATGCCGTCGAAAGTCGAGAACATCGTGCATATCGATCAACCGTACTTCTTCGGTGAAGCCCAAGGCAATCTGACGCCCGAAGAATTCGCACTGGCTCGCGCACGGCAACTGGAAACCCGCATCCTCGAAATGGGCGCGGAAAACGTAGCCGCTTTCATTGGTGAACCTTTCCAGGGCGCGGGCGGCGTCATCTTTCCGGCGTCGACCTATTGGCCGGAAATCCAGCGTATTTGCCGCAAGTACGATGTGTTGCTGGTCGCCGATGAAGTGATCGGCGGATTCGGCCGCACGGGTGAATGGTTTGCACATCAGCACTTCGGTTTCGAGCCGGATCTGATCACGCTGGCAAAGGGCCTGACAAGCGGCTATGTGCCGATGGGCGCAGTCGGCCTGCACGATCGCGTCGCCCAGGCCCTGATCGACCATGGCGAGTTCAATCACGGCCTCACCTACTCCGGTCATCCGGTCGCCGCGGCTGTGGCGCTCGCCAATCTCAAACTCCTGCGCGATGAGAAGATCGTCGAATGCGTGAAGACCGATACAGGTCCCTACTTTCAGAAGACATTGCGCGATACTTTCGCCAATCATCCGATTGTCGGCGAAATTGCCGGCGCGGGTCTGGTGGCAGGTCTGCAACTCGCGCAGGAACCGGCCACACGCAAGCGTTTTGCAAATGGCGGCGAGGTCGGCACGCTGTGCCGCGATTTCTGTTTCAACGGCAACCTGATCATGCGCGCGACCGGCGACCGCATGCTGCTGTCGCCGCCGCTCGTGATCAGCAAACCGGAGATCGACGAAATCGTGTCGAAAGCGAAAACCGCTATCGACGCCACCGCACGGCAACTCGGCATTTCATAGCCGCGAGTGGTTCTGGCGGCAATGTGTCGCCAGAACCAGCATGACCGTCAATATCCGCCGAAACGAAACGGCACGTCGGCTGCGCCAGTCGGCAAACAATCACGCCATCTTGGCGCCTCAACTCCTGGCGTTTACCCGCAAAACACAATTTATTGACTATTTGTCGATAAATGATCGTGTTAGATTTCGTCGCCCGTGCGGCGGCAGTACCACACGGTAAAAAGAATTGCGACGACACGGCGAGGAGAACGGAATGTGGGTTTTGATTGGCGTGCCGATTGTCGTACTCGGCTTCGCATTGCGTTTCAACGCGCTACTGGTCGTGACCATCGCGGGGGTCGCCACTGGCGTGGCCGGCGGCCTGAATCCGGTGGACATCGTGAGTGCCTTCGGCAAGGCGTTCGCGGATAACCGCTACATGGGCCTGATCTGGCTCACGCTGCCGGTCATCGCACTGCTCGAACGAAACGGCCTCAAGGAACAGGCAAAGCACCTTATTTCACGCTTGCACGCCGCCACCACCGGCCGCGTGCTGATGCTGTATTTCCTGATTCGCCAGATCACCGCCGCACTCGGACTCACGTCGCTCGGCGGCCATGCGCAGATGGTGCGTCCGCTGATCGCGCCGATGGCCGAAGCGGCCGCCGCCAATCGCTACGGCGAATTGCCCGATGCGGTGCGCCAGCAGATTCGCGCGAATGCGTCGGCGGTCGACAATATCGCGGTGTTCTTCGGCGAAGACATTTTCATTGCGATCCAGTCGATCCTGCTGATCAAAGGCTTTCTCGAACAGAACGGTATTGTGGTCGAGCCGTTGCAGGTTTCGGTATGGGCGATTCCGACCGCCGTGGCCGCCCTCGTGATTCATCTGATCCGGTTGATGCTGCTCGACCGGAATCTGTCGCACAAGATGAATGCATTGGGGCGAGGGGCTGCCCGATGATGATCAAGCTCGAATCTCTCTACGTGCTCGCCGGTTTGATGTTTGCTGCGTTTGCGCTGTTCAATCTGCAAGACCGCTCGAACCCGCGTCGGGTAGTCAATTTTCTGTTCTGGGGCATCTACGCCATTACGTTTATGTTCGGTGGAGAACTGCCGCATTTCGTGACGGGGTGTCTGGCAATCGCCCTCGCGTTGATCGCCGGCTCCGGCAAGCTAGGCAAAGGCAAGTCGGACAACAATAGCGAAGCCGCCGCCACGCGCCGCGAAACCAAGGCGCAGCGTTTCGGCAATAAATTATTCATTCCTGCGCTGCTGATTCCGGTCATTACGTTGCTCGGTACATTGACGCTGAAATACGCGCCTTTTGTCGAAGCAAAGAACGTCACGCTGATTTCGCTGGTGCTGGGTACGCTAGTCGCATTCGGGACCGCGCTTTTCATGTTGCGCGATTCACCGGTACATGCATTGAAGGACGCGCGGCATACCATGGACGCCGTTGGCTGGGCAGCCATTCTTCCGCAGATGCTAGCCGCGCTGGGCGCGCTATTCGCGGTAGCGGGCGTCGGCCACGTCGTCTCCGATCTCGTGAAAACATGGATTCCGGTCGACTCCGCGTTCGCAGTGGTCGCCGCATACACGTTCGGCATGGCAATCTTCACGATGATCATGGGCAACGCCTTCGCCGCTTTTCCGGTGATGACCGCGGGTATCGGCTTGCCGCTGATCGTGCATCAATTCCACGGCAACCCTGCGATTCTGGGCGCGATCGGTATGCTGTGCGGCTTCTGCGGCACGTTGATGACCCCCATGGCCGCGAACTTCAATATCGTGCCCGCCGCGCTGCTGGAACTGAAAGACCAGAATGGCGTGATCAAGGCGCAATGGCCGACCGCTTTGCTATTGCTGATCGTCAACACCATACTGCTATACCTGCTGGTTTTCCGCTTTTGATTCCGAGGAGCCGCCGATGACCATCCAACTCACTGCCGAACTTGCGTCCCGATTCGCCAATCTCGCGCTCTCCCACCTGACGCGCGAATATCCGAACAAGCTGACGCACTCACTCGCCGGACCGCAAGACGTACAAGGCCCGCGTGCGTTACATCCAATCTTTTACGGCAGCTACGACTGGCATTCATGCGTGCATGGCTACTGGTTGATCCTGCATCTGCTCGAACGCTTTCCCGATCTGCCCGAAGCCGCGCGTATCGTGGCCGTGGTGAACGAACACTTCACCGACAGCCATGTCGCGGGAGAACTGGCGTATCTCGATCTGCCGCACAATCGCGGCTTTGAGCGGCCCTATGGCTGGGCGTGGCTGCTCGCACTCAGCGCGCAACTGCAGTCGCTGAAACTCGCCGATGCCGCGCGCTGGTCGAAAACTTTTGCGCCGCTGACCGACGCCTTTGTCGAACGCTTCGAAGAGTTTCTGCCTAAGGCGACGTACCCGTTGCGAGTGGGAACGCACTTCAATATGGCGTTCGCGCTGTCGCTTACTCTCGATTTCGCGCGGCAAACCTCGCGTAAATCGCTCGAAGCGTTGATTGTGAATACCGCCGAACGCTGGTTTATCAACGACGTTGCGTGTCAGGCATGGGAGCCGGCCGGCGACGAATTTCTGTCGCCCTCGCTGATGGAAGCGGAGTTGATGCGGCGCGTGTTGCCGCCTGCGCAATTCGTCGAGTGGTTCGGACGCTTTCTGCCGGATCTCGGCGCGAAGCAGCCCGCGACCTTATTCGAGCCTGTTACGGTAACCGATCGTACCGACGGCAAGATCGCGCATCTGGACGGCTTGAATCTGAGCCGCGCGTGGTGCCAACGTTCGCTGGCGCGAGCGCTGCCTGCTGGCGAAATCCGCAGAACAGTGCTGTTCGATACCGCCGAACGTCATTTGCAAAGCGCTTTACCGCATGTTGCCGGTGACTATATGGGCGAGCACTGGCTAGGTACCTTTGCAACGCTTGCTCTCGAAGCCTGACAGGAAGATCGGAACGAGGCCTCGTTTCAAGGCCTCGAAACCGCTAACCGTTATTCGTGCGCTTACTGATCCGCGACCTTCTTCGGCTTCGGCGGCGCCTGAACCTTGTTGTACTGGAACTGAGGCGTGGCCTTCAACGCATTTCTCGTCGCGCCAGCCAGATAGAAGTTGCCGCCACGAAGGTCCAGTGCGGCGATCGGCACGGCGACGTCATGCGACGCCACGCCGAGGAAACCGCCCGCAGACACGATTGCTGCCGACAGCGATCCGTCCGGCGCGACCACCAGATCGCGAACCGTACCGATCTTCTCGTTCTGGTCGTTGTATACGGCCTTGCCGAGGATGCTCTTCTTCACGCTCCAACCACTCAACAGCGCGTTGGACTGTTCGACTGTGACGCTCAACGGCTGCGTGCCGGCGACTTGCGCATGAGCACTCATGCTGGTTGCAGCTACCGCGACGACAACAAATAATTTGCCCAACGTCATTTCATTCACTCCATTCCTGACAGGTTTGACTGACGCATACTGTGCGCGCTACGAATCGTTGCAGCACGATCATACAGACTGTGCGGCGCGGCTGCAGTCAGGTCGCCTTCACATGAATGCGCGCATCGGCACGAGCCATTGACGCTTTTGATCGCGCTGCCCGCCCATCCCGCAAGCGGTAAAATCGCACCGGGCGATAGTGCCTGTTTAGAGGTGGTGGTTTGACAGAACTTGAGCAGGGCTTCATTCTGACCCGACACTGGCGGGACACGCCCGCCGGCACCGAGGTAGATTTCTGGCTGGCAACGGACGGCGGGCCCCGGCACATCCGTCTGCGCCCCCAACCTTCAGTGGCTTTCGTTCCTGTCGAACATCGCGAGCGCGCCGAAACTATCCTGCGCCGCGAAGCCCCGCTCGATCTGCGGCTGCTTGAACTGCGCGACTTTCAGCAGCGGCCGGTCATGGGGCTCTACTGTCCACAGTACCGGCAGTTGACCGGCCTCGAAAAGCGCCTGAAAAACGGCGGTGTCGATGTCTACGAGGCCGACATCTTCCCGCCCGAGCGCTACATGATGGAGCGATTCATCACCGCACCCGTGTGGTTCGGCGGCGAGCCGCAGAAGAACGGCCCCTTGTTGAACAGCGAATTGAAGCCCGCCTCGGGTTATCGCCCGCCGTTAAAGCTGGTGTCGCTCGACATCGAGACCAGCGCGCACGCCGAGCTTTATTCGATCGCGCTCGAAGGATGCGGACAGCGTCAGGTCTACATGCTGGGACCACCGAATGGCGACGCAAGTGCCGTCGACTTCGCACTCGACTATTGCGAAACCCGCGCCCAGTTGCTCGAGAAGCTGAACACCTGGATGGAGCAGCACGACCCCGATGCCATCATCGGCTGGAATCTGGTGCAGTTCGATTTGCGCGTGCTGCAGCAGCATTCCGAACAATATCGCGTACCGCTACGGCTCGGGCGCGGCGGTGCAGTAATGGAATGGCGCGAGCATGGTCTTACGCAGAATCATTTTTTTGCGGGCGCAGCGGGACGGCTGATCATCGACGGTATTGAAGCACTGCGGTCGGCGACGTGGAGCTTCCCTTCGTTCAGCCTCGAATATGTCGCGCGCTCGGTGTTGGGCGAAGGCAAGTCGATCGACAATCCGTATCAGCGCATGGACGAAATCCAGCGCCGTTTCGATGAAGACAAACCCGCCCTCGCCCAGTACAACCTGAAAGACTGCGAACTCGTCACGCGCATTTTTGCGAAGACCGAGTTATTGCCGTTTCTACTGGAGCGTGCCAGTGTGACCGGTTTGCCTGCGGATCGCAGCGGCGGATCGGTTGCGGCGTTTACGCACCTCTACATGCCGCGCATGCACCGGCTCGGTTACGTCGCGCCCAATCTCGGCGACGTGGCCGGCGCCGCCAGCCCAGGCGGCTTCGTGATGGATTCGCGGCCGGGCCTCTATGACTCGGTGCTGGTACTCGACTATAAGAGCCTGTATCCGTCGATTATCCGCACGTTTCTGATCGACCCGGTCGGCCTCGTGCAAGGCATGCTGCAACCGGATGACGAGCACTCGGTACCAGGCTTTCTCGGCGCACGCTTTTCGCGCGTCAGCCATTGTTTGCCGTCAATTGTCGGACAGGTCTGGCAAGGGCGCGAAACAGCAAAACGCGAGAACAACAAGCCTTTATCACAGGCGTTGAAGATCATCATGAACGCCTTTTATGGCGTGCTGGGCTCCACCGGGTGCCGCTTTTTCGACCCGCGTCTTGCGTCTTCGATTACCATGCGCGGCCACGAAATCATGCACACCACACGTGAGCTGATTCAGGCTGAAGGTTATGAAGTGATCTACGGCGACACGGATTCGACGTTCGTCTGGCTGAAACATGCGCATAGCGACGACGATGCGGGTCGTATCGGCCGCGCGCTGGTCGAGCGTATCAATGGATGGTGGCGGCAGAATCTGCAGGAACGATTCGAACTCGACAGCGCACTGGAATTGCAATTCGAACGGCACTACCAGCGTTTTTTCATGCCAACCATTCGCGGCGCCGAAGAAGGCAGCAAGAAACGCTATGCGGGCCTCACCGTTCTGCCGGACGGCACCGAAGAGATCGTCTACAAAGGACTCGAAACCGTACGCACCGACTGGACGCCACTCGCCCAGCAATTTCAGCAGGAACTGTATAAGCGCATTTTCAAGCAGCAGCCGTATCAGGATTATGTCCGCGACTATGTGCGCGACACGCTCGCTGGCAAGCTCGACGAGCAACTGGTGTATCGCAAGCGTCTGCGCAGATCGCTCGGTGACTACGAGCGCAACGTCCCGCCCCACGTACGGGCGGCGCGCGTTGCCGACGAGTTCAACCGGCAACAAGGACGCCCGCTGCAATACCAGAACGGCGGCTGGATCAGCTACGTCATGACCGTTGCGGGACCGGAGCCATTGGAAACGCTGCGCTCCGCTATCGACTACGAACACTATTTGACGCGGCAATTACAACCCGTTGCCGATGCCATCCTGCCGTTATTGCGCGACGACTTTACGACGCTGATGTCGGGTCAACGACAATTGTTCTAGCCGCGTGCTGTTCGACTGGCATCCCGCTTATTGCTGCGTGTCATACAGACGATCCGGAATGAAGATCGCGGTGACACCACTCAGAAAGAACACGGCGCCGACTATCAGAAAGCCGATGCCGATGGAAAACTGGGTCGCAACGAAACCGATCACAATCGGCGCCGCACCCGAGCAGAAACGGCCGAGGTTATAAGACCCGCCCACTGCCGTACCGCGAATCGAGGTAGTGAAGCTCTCGCTCATGAACGTGCCGGCCGTACCCAATGGCACACCATACATAAAGCCGAACACGAGCATCAGATAAATAATGTTCTCGCGCGTATGCCAGAAGATGATCACCGGCAGAAAAAGCGCTGCGCCAGCGCAGCCAAGCACATAGACACCGCGACGGCTCCAGCGGTCGCCTAGCCAGCCGGCAATGATCTTGCCGATAAAGGCCACCACGTAGGTTCCGATCATATAGCCGGCCATCGTGCTGAACTTCATATGCAGTTCTTTTTCCAGATAGGTCGGCAGCCAGTTGTTCAGCCCATAAAACCCGGAAAGAAAGAAAACGGACGCCACGGTCCATAAGATGAACAGCGTTCGCGATTGCGGTTGACTGAAGATCTGAAAATAGCGCGTACCGGCGAATCCACGCACCCTGTCGAGGGAAGCGATCAGGCTCGCCTGCCAGCTTGCCGGTTCGGGTACGGCGAATTTGATGACCAGCGCCAGCAGCACCGGCAACGCGGACAGGTAGTACAGCGTACGCCAGCCGTAATGCGGCAAAATCCAGTTGCTCAGTGCAATCACGACGATGTAGCCCGCCGAAATGCCGGTCTGCAATACGCCGAGAATCAGCGAGCGCCGTTCCGTGGGGACGTATTCGGCCACCAGCGTCGTCACCAGCACCATGCAGCCGATGCCCAACGCACTGATGAAGCGCACCGCCGCGAATTCGACAAAGTTGTGCGTGAAACCCAGCAGCCCCGCGCCAACAGAGAACAGCGCGAGCGCCCACGCGACGACCCGCACGCGGCCCAGCCGGTCGCTCGCCCAGCCGCCGGCAATTCCGCCAATTGCCATGCCGACCAACGTCAAACCGCCCAGTGCGCCAGATTCGACATTGGTCAGCCCGAATTCTTCCTTGATGCGCGTGAGCGTGAGGCCGTACATCATCACGTCGGCGCCGTCGGCGATCAGCGCGAAATAGCCGAGTATGAAGACCAGCAACCAGCGGCTTTGTAACGCTGAGGTTTGAATCGCCGGAGGCTTGGTTATCGTGTGGGTCGTGGTCATTTCAGGGACGCGTCAGGATCGGCGGAGATTGCATTACGGCGCTTGATGGCAAATAGAACAGGCAGTCGGCGAAACTCATCGCCCCACCGCATAGGCCTGCATCTGACGAGGCGTTGCCGCGCCACGCATCAGACCGTTTCTGATTCCGACCGCGCAGACCCGGCCCAGTGACCACGGTTCGGTGACGCTCAGGTCGTGGCCACGCGAGCGCAACTCTGCCAGCGTACTCTGCGGAAAGCTGGACTCGGCGGACATCTTGCCCAATTGCATCGCTCGTGGATAAAACGAACCCGGAAAATGGGCCGTCTGGAATGAAGGCGCTTCGGAGGCCGCCTGGAGATTCATGCCGGCATGCACGTGCCGCAGAAAAAGCTGCATCGACCATTGGTCCTGCTGGTCGCCGCCTGGCGTACCGAACGCGGCGTAAGGCATGCCGTCGCGCGTAACGAGGGTCGGCGACAGCGTGGTGCGGGGGCGGCGGCCCGGACCCAGCGACGATGGCAAGCCCTCTTCCATCCAGAACATCTGCGCGCGCGTGGTGATGTTAAAGCCAAGACCCGGTACTGCCGGCGATGCCTGCAGCCAGCCACCCGATGGCGTTGCCGAGACCATGTTGCCCCAGCGGTCGACGACATCCAGATGAACCGTGTCGCCGCGCAGTTCAGGCAACGGCGCGTAAGTCGGCTCGCCTTGGCCGAAACCGCCCGACTGTTGCCTGCCGGCGTGGGCGACGATCTTCGCCGCACGCTGTTCACTGTCGCCGAGCGTGCCAGGACGAAATTCAAACGACGCACGCGCGGGATCGATCAACCGGCGGCGCTCATCGTTATACGCGTCGCCCAGCAGCGTTTCCATCGGCACATGGGCGAACAGCGGGTCGCCGTAGAACACTTCGCGGTCGGCAAAGGCGAGTTTTGAGCATTCAATGACCGTGTGGACGAACTCCGGCCCAGCAGGGTCCATTGCCGCGAGGTCGAAGCCTTTTAATAGCGCCAACTGTTGCAGGAACATCGGCCCCTGCCCCCACGGCCCCGTCTTGTGAACGCGAAAGCCCTCGTAGTCGTACGACACTGACTCTTCGTACGACGGCTCCCAACGCGCCAGATCGTCCGCATTGAGCAAGCCATGATTACGCTGGCCCGACGTATCGAGTACCGGTGTCGAACGAAAGTACTGATCAATCGCGTCTGCCACGAAGCCACGGTAGAAGCTTTCGCGCGCATGTTCGCATTGCGCGGCGCGGTCACCGTGGGTCTTCGCTTCTCGCAGAATACGCTTATAGGTCTCGGCGATTGCGGGATTGGCGAACAGTTGGTTGGGCATCGGCGCATCGCCATTGCGCAGCCATTGTTCGGCCGAAGTGGGCCACTCGGTCCGGAAAAAGTCCTTGATGGCGAGAATCGACGATGTCATTCGCGGCAGTACCGGATAGCCGTTTTCCGCGTAACCGATGGCGTAGCTCAACACGTCCTCGAGCGGCAGTTGCCCGTAGTCGCGCAGCATCGCCATCCAGCCGCCGAATGCGCCGGGAACGACCGCAGGCAGCAGCCCCGTACCAGGAACGACGTCGAGCCCCAGTTCGCGCATACGCGCAATCGTCATCGTGGCGGGCGTGACACCCTGTCCGCATAACACGCGCACACGCTTTTCGCGCGCGCTATAGAACACGACCGGCAGTTCTCCACCCGGACCGTTCAGATGCGGTTCGACAATCTGCAAAACGAAGCCGGCTGCGGCCGCTGCGTCGAATGCGTTGCCGCCTTTTTCCAGCACGGCCATTGCCGATGCACTTGCCAGCCAGTGCGTCGAGGCCACCATACCGAATGTGCCGATCAATTCCGGACGAGTTGTAAATGACATGCGCGACTCCTTTCCCCGACGACTGGTTACGCTGCCCAGCGTCGACACTCATACAGAACAAAACCCGCTTCAATCGGTTTGAGGGCGCACTGTACCCCCTTTTCAATCACGCGTCGCGCGCCGCTTCGCGCGCCAGACCGGTAACCGCCTGCAGAATCGCCACGCGTGCCTGACCGAGAATCAGCCCTCGCCAGACATCGTCATTGCAGTAGAACGCCTCACGCACGGCATCGTGAATTGCGTCGACATATTGTTTCTCTGCGTGCGGATGCCGGCGCAGCCACGCATCGGCACGCAGCATGTGCAACATATCGACCAGCGGAACCGTGCCGTACTCGATGGCGATTGCCGTGGTGTCGGCATGCGTGCAGGTTCGCCGCAGCGTATCGAGTACCGGACCCGCCACGTTCGCCGCCACCGACGTGCCGTCGAGTGGACTTGTCACGTCGGCACCCCACCACTTGCGCGCACGCCGCAATTCGTCACTGCCAAGCTGGCCCACGCAGATCTTTTCGCCGTGTCCGTATGGACCCAGTCCCGTATGAAAGTCGATCCAGCCGATGCTGTCACACGCAGAACCGTGCTGCTCGAACAGCCTCTGCAATAGCCGCGTGCTCCACACGGAACGATCACCGCCAAAGAACATTCCGTCGGCATGGCGGTACTGGCCAATCGTCAGCGCCTGCTGATAAGCCCGCTCGCCGCGCTGCGAAATGTAGTCAGCAATCGCCCGCGCATTTTTGTCCGATGGCGGCCAGCTCGGCGGCACCAGCAGTGCGTGCAGATCGTCATACGCGGGATTGACCGGCAGCGGCAACGGCCCCGAGAAATCGATACTGTTGCGGTTCAGATCGACGTTATCTTCATTCGTGCGGCTCAGATGCGAGAAGCCATAGGGATTGATAGCGTGAACCACGAGGATCGCGACATCCAGCTGGTCGAGCAACGCGTGCAGCGACCGGTCACGCAGCAACGCGATTTGCGCGGCCGAGCCACAAAACCCTTCCACCCCATGCGTGCCCGACGTCAGAACGAGCAGACGCCGCGCACTGCCGGGGCCGAGCCGCACGACGTCGGTAGACAGGTCCTCCCCTTCCAGTCCCTGGTAGCCGGGTATCACATGCCTTTCAACTGGTGCCTGAATCGCGGCGGCAGCCTGCAAATACCGCTCCCGGGCGTTCGCATAGGACGATGAAAAATACTGCGCTTCGTTCATAGGTGTGCCCGTCGAGCAGGTGTTTGCAAATGGCCGGAAGATTACGCGGGCGTCAGAAACGATTCGGTCAGACGCACCCAGTAGGTCGAGCCGAGCGACAGCACGTCGTCGTTGAAGTCATAGCTAGTGTTGTGCAGCATGCAGGGGCCGAGACCATGACCGTGGTCGCGGTGATCGCCATGACCGTTGCCGATGTACGCATAACAGCCCGGTTTTTCGAGCAGCATGAATGAGAAATCTTCGGCGCCCATCGTGGGGTCGATATTCGTTTCCACATGATCGTTGCCGACGATGTCCTGCATCACGCCCAGCGCGAAGTGCGTTTCCTTCTCGGTGTTGACGGTCGGCGGATAGTTGCGCCGGAACGAGAACTCGACACTGCATCCGTAAGCGAGCGCGGTTGCTTCGGCCAGCTGCTTCATGCGGCTTTCGATCAGATCGAGCACCTCCACTGAGAACGTGCGCACCGTGCCGGCCAGTGTCGCCGTGTCGGGAATCACGTTGACGGCTGCGCCCGCGTTGATCTGCGTGATCGACAGCACCGCAGCGTCGATCGGGCGTTTGTTGCGCGTCATGATGCTCTGCAAACCGGTGCCGATCTGCATCGCAGTGAATACCGGATCGATGCCATTGTGCGGAATCGCCGCGTGAGCGCCGACACCCTTCACCTGAATCCGGAATTCATTGCTCGACGCCTGAGTCGCACCGACGCGCGCACCGAATTCGCCGGCGGGCATGCCGGGCCAGTTGTGCAGCGCGAACACCGCGTCTACCGGAAAACGTTCGAACAGGCCGTCCTTGATCATCGCCTTCGCGCCGCCACCGCCCTCTTCGGCCGGCTGGAAAATGAACACCACCGTGCCGTCGAAATTGCGATGTTGCGACAGATACTGCGCCGCGCCGAGCAGCATCGCGGTATGGCCGTCGTGGCCGCACGCGTGCATCTTGCCGGCGTGCTGTGACGCATGCTCAAACGCGTTGAGTTCCTGGATCGGAAGCGCGTCCATGTCGGCACGCAGACCAATCGATTTGCGGCTGGAGCCATTGCGCAACACGCCGACCACGCCTGTCTTGCCGAGCCCGCGTGTGACTTCGATTCCCCACGATTCGAGCTTCTGCGCGACGACGTCGGCAGTACGGTTCTCTTCGTAGCAAAGCTCCGGGTGCGCATGAATATCGCGGCGAATCGCCTGGATTTCGGCTTTGGCGTGGCTGATCTCGGGGATGATTTTCATGAATGCTCCTTCTTTATCGGCAATGGTGTGAGGCGCGAAACGCGCGACATCAGTGATCACGTTTGATCGATTACATGAGAGCCTGCTTCGACCGGTCCTTCAGTTGCGCAATCGTGACTAATCCGATCACGCAGCCGAATAGCCCGTAGTAGACAACTGCGAGTTTGTCTTCGGTCAATTTGATCAACAGCGTGGCAATCGCACCCGCGAAGCCGCCGAAGATCATCACCGCAAAGTTGTAACCCATGGCCATCCCGGTCGAACGCACATGCGACGGAAACAGTTCGCAGACGAATGCGCAGTACGATCCCTGGAAAAGACCGAGCGATGCCATCAGGCAGCACTGCACCAGAATCAGCACCGGCAGCGTCGGATGACGGGTCAGCAGCGCGAACAGCGGCCACGAGATCAGCAGACTGAGGATCGTGGAAACCAGCATGGGCTTTTTCCGGCCGATCACGTCCGACATCATCCCCGACGCGAACGTCGCGGCGATATACGCGAGCGCCGCGCAACACGACGCAATGACGCTGTCCGCAAATGGGATAGCCAGCGACCGGGTCGCGTAACTCGGCATGTAGTAATAGAAGATGTACGTGCCGATCGTGCCGTACACCGTCAGACCGAAACCGGCGAAAATCGCCCGCCAGTGCCGGATCGATTCGAAAAATGGCGACTTCGCGGTCGGCAGGCGTTTCGTGTGACGGATGAAAACGGGCGACTCATCGAGCTTCGAACGCACGTAGAGTCCCACCGGCACGATCAGCAATCCGAGCATGAACGGAATGCGCCAGCCAAACTGATCGAGTTGCTCCGCGCTCAGGATGCGCGTCAGTGCCACGCCGGTCAGCGCGCCGAGCAGCATGCTGCACGCCTGGCTGATCATCTGGAAGCTGCCGTACACGCCGCGCCGTTCCACCGGCGCATGTTCGACCAGAAATGCAGTCGCGCTGCCTACCTCGCCGCCAGCGGAAAAGCCTTGCAAGAAGCGGCCGATCAGCATGAGGATCGGCGCGTAGATGCCGATCTGCGCGTAGGTCGGCGCGAAGGCGATGATCCCGACACCGACCGCCATCAACGAAATCGTGACCATCAGCGCGGATTTGCGTCCGTGGCGGTCCGCATAGTTGCCGAGAACGATCCCGCCAAGCGGTCTTGTCAGAAAGCCCACGCCGAAGGTTGTCCACGCCGCCAGCAGCGACGCGGTGGGGTTATCGCTCGGGAAAAACTGCTTCGCGATGATCGCGGCAAAGAACGAAAAGACCGTGAAGTCGAACCACTCCAGCGCGTTGCCGATCGTGGCCACCACGATCACTCGTGCGTTGATTCGCGTGGCGGCTGGGGCGCCGGCAGACAGCACATCAGATTGGCGTCGTCGAACGGATACATCCATTTACGTCTCCTTGAGCACGGCAACTCGTTGTTTTTAGGGGGATTCAGGCAGCCCAATAACATCGCAAATCTGCCGGGCCGCCGCCATGCCTTGTGCCTGATACGGACTCGTCTTTCGTCTGTCCATTGTCCATAGCCGCAATCATCAAAGAAAGCCTAAAATTTCTTGTACTTCGCTTCAAAATATTTGATGTATGAGAGGTCGACTTTGAGCACCATTCGTTTTCTCCGAACCTTCGTCGCCGTTGCGCGTCACGGGTCATTTGCGGTGGCCGCCGAGCAGATGGCGCTGACGCAGTCGGCGGTCAGCATGCAAATGCGCGCACTCGAAACCGAGTTCAGACACGAACTCTTCGACCGCTGCGGCCGCTCGGTCATGCTCAATGCAATGGGCAAAAGCCTGCTACCGCATGCACAGCAGTTGTTGTCGCTATATGAGGCAATGAAGATGACCGCCGGCGGGCTCGAAGAGCATGTCGGGCCGGTGTCGATCGGTGCGATCGAGTCGGTGGTGGGCGCGCTCGCCGAAGCGGCAGCCCATCTGAAAATCGCGCGCCCGAATCTCGACGTGCGAATCATGGCGGCAAAATCCGTCGACCTCGCCGCGCGCGTCGATGCGGGCGAGATCGACGCAGCGGTGATCATCGACACGCCAGGCCGCCGCCCGGCCAGCGTCCAATGGACCCCCGTCTATTCAGAACCCATCGTGCTGCTCGCCAACGCCAATATGGTTCCCGCGTCGGTGCCGGAGTTGCTGAAGACACAACGCTTCCTGCGCTTCGACCGGACCCAACGAACCGGCGTCGTCATCGACCGTGCAATCCGCAAGCAGCGTTTCAAGGTCAACGAATTTCTCGAACTCAACTCGCTCGAAGGGATTGCGGAACTGGTGCGTCAGGGTATTGGCGTCGCGGTGGTGCCGCTGCTCAAGCGATCTTCGTGGACGCGCGACGACGCATTGCGTGTGTTGCCGCTGCCTCAGAGCGACGCGAGGCGCGATGTGGGGATGCTGGAGCGCGCGCAGCACGGCAAGATGGCCGTGACAGCGGCGATTGTGCGGCATTTGACGGAGATGGTCTGAGCGGATCCGGCTTATCCTGGCTCTTCTTCCGGTTGTTGCTCATGGTTCGTTCCTTTCCTGCCTCGCTGCGTTCTGCCGTAACTGCTGCACGTAGCGCTCCGGCTCGAAGCGCATCCCCGTAATGGGTTCGGGTGAAGGTGACTGCCCCATCCAGCCGGACCAGCCGAGTTGCTGCGGACCACCCAGCACTGCAGGAGGCGCGCTCCGCGGCTTGATCTGCAGCTCCAGTTCCCAGTCGAACTCTTCGCTCACGAACGCACGCACCCACTCGATCAGCCGCAACAGGTCTGCCCCCTGGGGCGTGAAGCGGTGATAGTCCTCAACATCCAGCGGACCGATCACGATGCGAAAGCGGTACTGGCGGTCCGGCACGTGTTCACCCATCACGGCTCCTGAGCCCATGAACGACGATGCCCGATGCTCGCCCAGGACACAGCAGTTATCAGCCGCCAGCGCCATCCAGTGGAGGACATACTCGTCGATCCTGACTGGCACGCCAAAATAATGGGCGAGTGCGTTGCGCAGCCCGTCGGGATTGCGCGCCTCGCGCGAGAGATGCGGCGCCGCCGACAGGCGCGCGTGCGCGGGCAGCGGCCACGGCCGGTTCTGCCTGAGCGGATAGCCTGAAAGACAGGCGGCGTAGAGAGAAAACCGGTCATGCCCGGGCCGGTCGAGACTTGCTGCAGATTGCGCCGTTGCCCACGCGCGGTACAGCAGCGTCAGCGACCGGTGATGGAAGATATCGAGAAAATTGCTGAGCGTTGCATCCCGCCGATGTTCCTCACGCTCACGCGCGATCTCCGTCACGTGAATCGGCAGCGGCCCATTCGGTCCCAGCATGCCGAGGCCGAAGAGACGCATGTGCAGCTTGCCGTCTTTCACGGAGGCATCCGCGATCTCACGCGGTGCAAACACGAGGCTCGGCCGCTGGCCCAGGCGGAAAGGTTCTGCATTGGGCAACGCGGCGGTACCGATCGGATCAATCGCCGGATTCGCGCCGATACGACGCATCATCGACAGGAAGCCGTACCGCCAGGGCTCGGCCTGCAGATGCTCAAGCAACGCCAGTGACAGTATCCCTTCAAAGAGGACTGCGTCCTGTCGTGCTGCACGCTCCATCAGATCACCTCGCCCGTCACGACCAAGACAGAAAACCGTGTATGACCGGCCCACCAGCAATGCTGCTCATAGGCGACGCACGTGTGTTCGGGCGATTCGGGCGCAACGACAACATACACAGCCGGGTCTCGAAAGAACGGCACGACCATCTGCTGGCGTCGGCCTGCATACCATGTCATTGCTGCGCCTGGGTCACTCCGAGACATGGATTTCAACCCTACGGTTCTGTGCACGGCCCTGCATCATGCGGTTATCGGCAACAGGGTCGGCCTCGCCCTTGCCGGCAGCTTCGAGACGGCTGGCGGGTATGCCGTCCGCCTGCAGCATCTGCAGCACCTGGGTGGCACGTTCGGCGGACAGCGCGTCATTGGACGCAAACGCGCGGCGGTGGATCGGGAGGTTCTCCGTGTAGCCCAGCACTGTGACCTTGCCAGGCACCTTGATGATCTCGGCAGCAATCTTCGCGAGCAGTGGTCCCATTGAGGCATTGACCGTAACGCCGCCCGGCGGGAACATCGAATCGCCGCGGAATGTCACCGCGCTGGGCTGCGCGTCTTCGTTCACGCTCACGATACCTGCGGCGATCTCGTTCTTCAGCAGCGTCTTCAGGTGCAGCTTCGGTGTCGCGGGTGGCGGCGTCATGCGCGCGATGTCATCGATCTGCTTCTGGATAGCGTCGGCTCGCATCACGAGCTGGTACTTGGAGTAGCCCCACATGCCAAGCAGGATGAGCGTCAGCGCGGTGACTGTAATCCACACGGGGAAGTCATAAAACGACTGGCGTTTGGGCGATACATCGCTTCCGGCGTGCGGTGAAAGCTCCGGGGGAGCTGGGCTACGTCGAGTCATGATTTCGTTGTAGATGCGCTGCCGCACGACTTCGTGCTTGCGATGGCCGTTGCGCTCGTGACGGTAACGGCCCTCGAAGCCGAGACTCAGGGTGCGGTAGATCACTTCGAGCAGATCGTGATGCTCGTCCGGGTCCTGCAATAGACGTGCGACGAGCAGGTAGATCTTGTCGCCACCCTTGTTGTCTTCGTGGACGAAGATGGCGAGTGAATCCGTTGACCACGTATTGACATTCTGCTGGCTACGGTTGGCGAGTAACGCCTCCATGGCCACTTCGTCCAGCGCCGTACACAGGCAGTAGCGCGCACCCAGCATGTGGTCACGTCGGATGTTCGCCTGTTCACAGAGCTTCTGGAATGCTTTCAGCTCATCCTTGATAAGTTCGCGAAGCAGATCACCGGTCTCCCGGTCGAGCTTGTCGAGTATGTCGGCCTGCGCGCGCAGCAACGGACGCGCCGCTTCGAGCAGTGGATTTTGTGCTGCCCGTACCTTCGCAAGCCTCTGGGCAAAAGGTTCACCGGGCGGAATTGTGTAGTTCCTTTCCCCGGATCCGGCGTCGACGCGCTCAGCCAGGGTTGAAGCATCTTCGACCGTTGCTACGTCCCGGCCTTTGCCTCCCAGGAATTGGGCGCGATCTGTCATCCTACCCTCGCCACGGTACTGCTGATGAGGGCACACCCACATTCAGTGTGGTGCCCATGAAGCGCCACCCGAATTCCGCCAACCGTCAGAGTCGGATGGGCTTCAGTGATCCGGTTGATGCCGTGCTCCGGACAGTCGACCAGATCATTCAGACGGGCAATTGGTTTGCCGTTGATCGTGTGAGTATCTGAGGCGGTGACAACCGTTCCGCCGTGATCTGTGCCGTCTCCCAGGACAGCAACAGGAAGGGCCATGGTAATCCTTCGATGTAGTACCTAAGATTCGTGGAATGGAGCGGAAACCTGTTCGCCCCAACTATTCGCTGCGGCTTCTGGCAACCGAGAGCGGTTCCATCGGAATTTTTTCGGGATTGTTTGAGGCATCACGCAGAAATGGATCGTTCTGATCGAACTTGCAATGGGCCTCGACGTCTTCTGGCCACACCGGGATTTTGCTGGTGCGCATTGCGAACCAACGGCCTAGCGAGGCGGCAAAGAAAATTGGCGACAACAGAACCTGTCCGATAGGTTGTCCGTTTAAAGCAAAAAGCAAAGTCACGAGTCCAGCTTTGTACGTTTCGCGTCGCTCGGCGATATCGTGACACCAGAAGACGTCCCGGTGGATTGCGGCTGGGCCATCCTCCATGTAGCGGCGGAAGAATTCCCACTCGTGCTTCAACTGACTAAGCGTGATGTTGTCGCCGGGGAGTGCAAAGGTGTCGAGCACAATTTCGCCATCCTTGTCGAGCACGTGCCCACGAATGTCCCAGTTCTGCGCGCCGGCCATTCGCTCACACCGCCCCAGCGTGAAAAAGATGTCCCGCCACTTCGCCTTGAATACGGTTCCGTTGGGTTTGAACACGTACACCATCCGGTTCCGGTAGTTAAAGCGGACTGGAAAGTGGGTGTGACGGAACGACTCCTTCAGAAGCAGCCATCCCATCGCAAGCCAGAATGGAATCGAAATAGTGACCCAAATCATCATCCACCCGGAGTCAGATGCTGTCGGAATAAGATGTCTCGGCTCCGACATAAATAATGGACCCAATATCATCGAGACAGGAAACGCGATGAAAAGCAAGCAGATTGCCGTCATCGAGCCTCGATAAATAAACCACCGGTCAACGCATTCCAGGTAGGTCGAGTTCATCCGGATCACCGAAAGGTTGTAGAACGGCGTGATGTCCAGCCTTTCATTTTGGTGAAGCTGGCTAGACCGTTCCTCGACTGTCAGTTTACGGTTGATCCGATATTTCTTTGCATACAGCCCCGTATAGTCCATGTCATCCCCCGGTCGCGATAGAAAGTTCCTTGATTTCCATTTCCGCGTTCTGGTAGCGGTCCCTCGCATCGAGTACCCCCCAGTAGCAGCGCTTGAGCCACTTGTCGACCTTG
This sequence comes from Paraburkholderia metrosideri, assembly GCF_904848625.1. GTDB lineage: Bacteria > Pseudomonadota > Gammaproteobacteria > Burkholderiales > Burkholderiaceae > Paraburkholderia > Paraburkholderia metrosideri. The sequence goes on along the minus strand of NZ_CAJHCP010000023.1, from coordinate 34,444 downwards.
TCGTCCGCAAGGTACGAGGCAACGATACCCGCACCGATGAAGATGAGCGTCGCGACGATGGCTGGAATAACAAGACCTGCCACGATGAAACCTGCCGCAGCAAGGCCAGACAGAGCCGAAATCCCAAGCGTTATCGACAATGCATAATTTTTCTGCTGATAGGCTTCTCTAGCATTCTTCGCATCCCAAGCTGCATTGACGCCGGCTGCGAATATCCCCAGCGCTTTTGAAACAACTCCTAATATCTCCTCTGCCGCATGCAAAGCTGCAGCGCGCCCAGCCTTCAACGTCGTTTCCGCCAGAGCTCCCGCCGATCGGGCAATGGTGTCCGCCACAGTCGCACTAATGGCGAGTACGGCCGCGCCAAGCCTCGTCTTATTCTCTAGCCCGTCATCCTTCATCGATCCAGCCAGATCCGTCGATACCTTCTGGTAGGCCGCCCACTGGAAATAACCTGCAAGCGCATTGCCAATAAAAGGCAGAGATTTTCCAACGTGCGCGCTCATCTCCGGAACGTTGACACGGTCGCGCCACGCAGAAAGATTCAGATTTTCAATTTCTTCCGCAGAACGCAACGAACCGGAAATCCACTTCGCCTGTTCGTTCTTGGTCAATCCCTTTCGCATGCCCCGGATCGTATCCTCGTCGATCATCACCAGAAATTTCGAGGAGACGGGCTTGCCCATCGGCTCGCCACGGATCTGCAGTCGGCGCAACGCCAGCGATACTTCGCGCTGGATTGCGTTTTCGTTCATCTTCTTGACGCCGGCTGATTTCAGCAACTGGCGGATCAGTGAAGTTCGGAACGCCTTGTACGAGCCGCTCAGTTCCACCGCGACCACCGGCCGCTGGCTGACCATCCCCAGCGCAACCAGCCCGTGGCGCACCGGCCCGTCTATCGCGCTTTGCAACACGTGGGTAATCGAACCACCCATTGAGGTCAGAAGTCTGCCGAGCACTTCTTGTGCTTGCGCCGCGACTTTGTCGATCGAATTATTGAAGGTACCAAACATCGAATCCCACCCGAGGGCCTGCCAGGCGACATCCGGTTTGAGACTATCGGTCAGTTTCTTCCTGTTGGTTTCAAGGTTAAGCACAATTGCGCGGAGCGTGATGTTTTTCTCATCGAAATACGTACCACTCAGCCACTTGATGTACAGGTCTGAACACGGCTTGAACTGTTCGGTACCCTGCATGCATGTCGTGAGTACGCGCGCGTAGACCAGACCGACGTCTGCTGACGCTCCGTCATAGTGGCAGTCGAAGTAGTTTGACATCAGCCCGCTCTCCATCCACGCGGCATGAGACTTCGCCAGGGGGAGAATCATCTTGTTGCAAAAGCTGTCGTACTCGCCGTCGAACTCCTTCTGCCACGCGCTGCGTGCGGGTTCGTTGTAGTCGTTCAGGTACTTCGTCCACGAATTGTTGGCCGCACGCTGCAGATCGGACGCTCCGGTTTCCGGCAGCTTCGGTGGATTGGGGTCATACGTGAAGCGTCCAAGGCCGTCCGGCACGAGGTGGCTGTCCGCTTCCAGTTCATCGCCGGCCACAATCTCAGTGAGCTCGGCACGATCCGACACCGCGCCCTGCAAGCTCAGGATTGCCGTTGATACAGCCGTCTTCCGGGAGCGTTCATCGAGCGCCATGAACATCTGGTGCAATTCGCCAAGACGGGTACCAATCTCGGCAGCCATGCCCGCCGGATCGTCAATCATCAGCAAGACTCCAGGTCCGGGTCCCAGCGTTCTGGCCGCGCCAAGCAGGTTGTCCTTTGTTGAAGCGCGGGACTGGAACGGATACGAAGAGAACGCGAACTTTTCGACCGAAGTTTTGGGTGCATATTCCGCCACCACCGACGCGACAGTATCGAGCGTCTGTGCGTGCGTATCCTTGTGCCTGTCCATCCAAGCCTTGACATCAAACACGCGCATGTGACGTTTGCGGTATGCCTCGTCCTGATTCGACTTCAGCACACGTGGAGTCCACTCGACGTCGGAGTACGCGATCCAGATACGTGCTGCACCATTTGGATTGCTGACCGTAATGCACGCCGCGATTTCCTTGTGTCCAGTCTTGTCGCATGGCTCCCGCCCCGTGGTATAGGCCGCATTGATGGGCTTGTCCGCCGGCGTCTTCATCAGGTAGCCCTGTTCGGTAATCCAGTACTTGTCCCACGTCCCACGCTCGTCGTAGACATAGAGATACCCGCTACGCAAGACGCGCCCGGTATATTGGGCCCCCGGACCTTGAAGCAGCAGGCTCTTGCCTCCTTCACCATCGGTCGGTCGCAGAGCCTGAGGTAGCTGTGGCGCACCCGAATCAGGGCGCATGACAGCCGGACGTACTGGAAGAATCGCCAGGCCGGATTTTTCGCAAAACTCGCACTTGCCCTGTGCGGTTGCCATGGCCTGGGCAAGCGGATTCGGAGAGGAATTTGTGTTGGTCACGATGCGTTCCGTTTCTGGCTGGATTGTTCGATGTCTGCAATGACGCGGTTCCACTCGCGCTGCGAGATGGGAGCGGTCTGCTGAGCGTAGGCCCCTGGAATTTCCCGTGCCGTTTCCAGATGGGGCGCAAGGACTGGGTGATGGGTGAAGCCATTGCCAAGGAGCACGCCATGGCGGGCGAATGCCACGCAGTCAGCGGCATCTGTCAGCCCGAACCGGGTCTGCGCTGTACAGAGCCACTGATTACACTGCTGTCCGGTGCGCCAGAGTTCCTTGATGCCGCCTGGCTCGGGAAGGGTAGCTAGCACATCGTTGACCAGGCCAACGTTGACCAGGGCGATCGAGGACTCCTCTGACAACGTGTCCCAGGCAGGTTCAGGACGATTATCAAACTGGAGCTCGAACCATTCGCCCATGAGTGGCACTGACCACTGCCTTGCCGCCTCACAGAGCGAAGCCAGGTGCGGCAACGGCAATACCCACAGCAGGTGGATGAAAACCTCGGGATCGGCCAGGCGTAGCAGCGCATGCGATCCGTCTGAAAGCGTCACCGTCACATGTCGGGCAAGCTGCCGTGCCAGCGCACCGGTGCTCAGATCGCTTCCAATCAGCATGGCTGGCGCAACCTTCGACGGATCGCTCATGGCGAGTTGCTGTTGCACCTCTTTGCGGTGCGGGGGTTCAAGCTCGTCAAGCTGAAGGACCACGGGTAGCAGGTGTGCCTCCTGGGCCAGGAATTCGGGCGCTACAACCTGCCATGGCAGATCGCGCAGCCAGTCCTGGATTAGAAGTCGATCGGCCAGCAGATGCGTGCTGCTCTCCCATGCCTCAATATGTGTCTGGCTTTGCATGGAGACCTCAGGAAAGCGGCACAATAGCGGCATGCTGGGCCGTGGCCTTTGTTGCGCTCAGTTCGCAGATCTTGAGTTGCGCAGCGGGCACATCTCCGGGCCCGCTCTTTGGCCCCGGCATCTGATGGGTTGCTGCATACGACTGCCACTGGCCTGGTGTCCCACTCTCGATGCCACCATCGTTCAGCGTGATATAGCTCTTGCCTCCACGTAGCGACAGCTCCTGCTCAGCCCAGATCTCGATACGTTGCGCGCTCTGATGAATCTTGAGTTTCGCGAGAACGTTAACGGCATCGCTGAGCGCCTGAATGTCGATCGAGCCGGCGCCCGCAATCAGCTTGATGCCAGCCTGGTAAACAAAAATCCGCAGCTTCTCGCGAATCGTCGCAAACAACGACTTGCCAGCGGCAATGCCAAGGTGATCGCCCGTGGTTAACGCCAGGTGTTCGCCGCTGGCGATATGCGTGCTACCGGACGTGGTCGTCTGGATACCAGAAGGACTTGCGATCGTGACATGGGCTTCGGCAAATTCCGGGAAATCATTGGGTCCGCTTTTCGCGCGACCACGGATTGCATCGTTCTGTGCCTTAAGGACGGCCGTGATCTCGCTCTGGTCTGCGCCCTGGTCCTGTACGTTGTTCTGCTGCGCCAGCTCTGCCAGGCTTTCGTGGGTATCACGCGCCTGGGTCAGGCGCTGCACCGTCTCGCCCATGTCCTTGACTGGGGCCTGCGCACCGCTGCGGGCCTCCGTGGTAATCAGCATGCCCCGATTGGCACGCAGCACACCCCACGCGTCCGTGGCCAGCTCCCAGCCTAGCCCCCTTGCCTGCTGGCGCCCCACGCCGTAGTCGATCCTGGTGCTGTACCCGAGCACGAGGCGCGAGCTGGCCTGATCGCTCGCGACCTGGACCTGTTGCTGGCCTGACGTATCGTCGGTCACCACGTAGTTGTGGCCCTTGCCTCCGAGACTGTGACTCACCAGCCCTGTAAGCGCCCGGTTCTTCGGCAGCTCGAACGGCGGCGGGTTGAACTCGTTGACCTTGCTCGCCGAAATGTACGGCTTGTCCGGATCGCCTTCGTGATACTCGATCGTCAACTCGTCGCCGACACGCGGCACCGCGATAAAGCTGTGCGGCCCACCGTGCCACGGCAGACCCACCCGCACCCAGCAACTCGAATTCTCATCCCGGCTGCTGCGCCGGTCCCAGAGAAACGAAACCTTGGTACGCCCATAGCCATCGAGCCACACCGGCTGGTTCGCGGGGCCAACTACCACAGCGGTTTCGGCATGCGCCTGCGGCTTCTTCCTCAGCCGGTTCTTGAAGAACGCACTGGCCGGCTGCAGCACGAAATCCATCACGCACTGATACTGCGCCCGGTCCCCCGGCGAGCGCGTAATCTCGTCCGGATTGCGGACCTCGAGCGAGGTCGACACCACGAGATATTCCGCGTTGACTTCGCGCTCTGGATGCCCTTCCAGCCGGAACGTCTTGCCCGTGGTCAGGCCACGCAGATTACCCGAGCCATAGGCGCGCAGCCGCCGGCAACGCAGTGCGTTCACCCGCACGCGTGCGAGGTACGCGCCCTCGGTGTCATAGTCGTTGGGTTCGCCAGACAGGCCCATGGCACCCGCGAGCGGCTGCGAGTATTCGCCCCAGTGGTACTGCTCGATGTTGTCGAACGACGCGTTGCTGTACTGCGACTGGTTCACGTCGAACCTGCCGAGTGAGCGGGTGTAGTCGTAGTCGTTGAGCGTGACGTCGCCGGCCGTGATCTGTCGCGTGACGTTGAGCTGGTGAATGTGCTCTTCGTCGATACGCCGGTCACCGGGCGCCTGATACCGTACCGTGTCGTACGCGTTATGGTGCTTCTTGTGGGAACCCGGCGAATCGCAAAGTACCAGCGTCATCCCGTCGAACAGGTAATAGATCCCCCACTCGCGCCAGATTCGCGTCAGAAAATCGTAATCGCTTTCCCAGAATTGACGGACGTAGTCGCGCTGCGGATAGACGTTGCTTTTCAGGCCCACGGCACCCAGCCGCAGTTCACAGGGCCACGGATACTGCCCGCCCTTGAGTATCGCCTCGGTCACCTCGACGACATTGACGTTCTGGTAGATACGGCTCTCGCAGTTCTGTGTGGCCAGCCACAACCAGGGGCGTACCGTGAACTGGTAGTACGCACGGCGGTCGTCACTGCCCGTGCTTGAAACCCCGGTGATCAGGCCGGTAATCGTGCGCACCCCGGCACCGACATTCGCGGCCCCCAGGTTGCCGGGTAACCCCGGCACGAAGGTACCGTTACCCTCGAACTCGATCGAAATGGTGACGGACTTGCCGATCAGCCGGTCGGCAATGAGGAGCGGCTGGGCATCCGACAGCCTGCATGTCGGGCTGTCCAGCGTGGCCAGCTCCACCCGGTAATCAAAGAGATTGCCGAGGGCCTCGGTGCCATGCACGCGCTGGGGAATGAGCACGGCCTCGCCAGCCCAGGTAGGCAACGCGTCGGACGCCACGCTCAGGGTCCGGGCCTGCAACGGTTTGAACATCTGGGACTTCTCCTCGGCAAAGGCACGGTCCTGGCCGTGCGAAAACATGGATCCCGCCTCGCGCGGGCGTGCCTACACCACGCTGCGCGTACCCGGACGGGGTGGCCACTCTGCAATGCGCGCACGTTGCTTTGAACCCAGCACGGTCGCCGTGTACGAATGCATCGAGACGTGCCGGGCCAGGTAGTGCTCCAGCACGAGACCAAAGACATAGGGGCTCACGCCATCGAAGCTGCTTTCGTCAAACGTGATCCCACATTCGAGTACTCGCGCGACCGGTGGCTGCTGGTTCGGGATGATGCGATTGACCGGTGTGAGCGTCGCGGCGATAAGACTCTCGACCTGTCTGCGATGGGCGACGGCGTCATCGGAGAGATACAGCCGCAGAAAACTGCGCAACCCTTCACCGGGGTGCGGCTCGTCATACCGGTCGTCGAAGACCGAATGATCGATGTCGAGCTGCATCAGCAACTGCCACGCCTTCAGGCCCTGGGCAAACGGCGGCTTGGGCCTGCCGGGTGGCCGTATCAGTCCGATACTTGAAACGGGCGCAGACTGACGCATTTCCAGGTCACGCACGCCATTGCAGCGCAGCAGCCCGGGCAGATCGCGGTTGGTCACCCATGCGTCCACCGACAGGAAATGGATCTCGCCGTCTTCTCCGTTGTCGTACGCCTGTCCATCCGGGCCGACGAGCGACAGAAAGGACTCCGTGCTGACGTACGTCGAGAGCGTGCCATACCGGCGGCCCTGAGTCGTGGCAAGGTGTTGCTCGCGACGCACCGTGAAGTAACGCCCGTGACCGCCTTCGTCGTGCAACAGCGCCTGATGCAGCGGACGGAATTCCAGCACCTCCGACTCTTCGCTGACCTGTCCGCGTGCCAGGTCCAACGAGTGCAACTCGAAGTCGAGCGGCGCTTTCTGGACCGGGACCAGAGGGACTTCCGCGCTACCTTCGCGGATCGGCACGCTTTCGGTACGCACGGGAAAGAGGTTGATCACTGGGGCGCAGAAGAGCGCGAACATCGACGCGTCGACCCGATCCGACAGATCTCCCGCAGGACGGTCCAGCAGGATCACGATCTCTGCTTCGTAACCGCTGATGTTGCGCAGGCCAGCCTGCAGACCGGCGAGCGTGAAGAAATAAAATCGCTCCGGGCACGCGAAATATTCGTGTATCAGGTTGTGGCCGAGAAATTTGCGCGAGGCAAGCGGCAGAACGCTCTCGTCAGGCCCAATTCCCTCCTGCACTACGGCATTCGACGCGACAGCGTGAAATGTGTAGCCGGCCTCGCTGAACCGTCCAGGCTCGCCGACCACCGTGGCAACAGCGGCCGTGTGAATGAGCTCGTGCAGATGCGATGCGGTTTTCGTGTCGCCTGCCAGGTAAACAGGTAGCCGGTCCAGTCCCTGCAGGCGCCCGATCGGCACATCGCCGGTCGTGCGGATGCGCAAACGCAACGCGCCTCGCACGCGCCGGTGGGGTGGCACGAAGCGGTCCATGCCAGGAACATCCGGCGGAATGCCGCCCAGCTTCCCCGCTTCGATCAAGAGCGGATACAGCGTGACGTCGTGACAGAGACGAAACTGGCAGGCCGTTTTCTCCCCGTCGGAAAGCTTCGATGCAGCGAGGGTGCCGCGTGCGATGCGGTGACCGGACACCAGGTCGCCTGCCTTGCCACCCGGGTAAAACCGCGCCACTGCAATAGACGGAGTGGGCGACAGGTAGTTTGGATAGACACAGGACAGCAGTGCCTGGGTGAGCCGTGGGAATTCGTCATCGAAGCGCATCTGCATGCGCGCGTTCACAAAGGCCGACGACTGCACGAGGCGGTCCACATAGGGGTCGCCAATCTCGCCCGCCTGCATGCCCAGACGTCTTGCGATCTTCTGATGCCCGGCACCGAACTCCGCGGCTAGCGCCCGCAGATAGCGCAGCTCGCGGGTGTAATGCTCCAGGAGGCGCGGGTCCATTCACGCGCCTCTTTTCATACGCGGTCGCAAGCCGACACCCTCACCCTCACCCTCACGATGAGCGGGCCCGACTGCGCACTGAACGATGCGGGCGCGCGTAGCCGCCACGGCTGCGTACCCTCTGCATGAATCCGTACAGCAACGGCACGGACCAATTGCGTAGTCCTGATCTCCTTCCATGAATCCCTATTCCAGCATGTCCGGCGTCAGGCTATCGGAAATAGGGCGGGATATCTATATATATTGTATGAAGAATTGTCAAATTCCGTTGCAACCGGACTCTGACCTGATCGACTGCAACGATGCTGATTTTTGATTCGAGGTAGCGGGCTGAAATGGCCTCGCTGTTCCATGCGAGCGGCCCGTCCCATCTGGCGTGATTTCGAGTTCGACCAACTTCGCAACGGCATCGAAACTGCCGGTAAGGGGCAACGCAGGTTCCCCACCGTAATGTTCAATGATGGCCTATCCGGCGTGCCCCACGCCGGACAGAATCGCTGTGTCTCGTGGTAGCGGAGCGGCTCGCTCCTGCCCCCACCCGAAACCCATCTCGCGCAGACAGTCTTGGTACACAGCACGCAGGCAGCGCGACCTCACCCTGCCTAGGGGCTGAGTAAGTAGAGTCCGTAGCCTTGCGCTACGCACCGGTCGATGTCGTTCTGCATCTTGAAGCGTCTTGCCCGTCTATGCTTTCGGTTGACTGAAACCGAAGCACGACGATACCGAACGCCCTTGTATCAATCTCTATTATTCGTTCAAAGCAAAGTCATGCCGGAGCTTCACCTTCAGCCTGAGCAAATCGTCTTCGTGCACTCGCAACGAGTCTTCCAGACCCGCAGCGCGTTGCATCAACAGCTTGACGGAAGCGTGGCACTGTCCAACTGCATGGCTGGATAGTTGAACAACGTACTTGTGAATCGCTTTTCCGAGCGCGGCATGAAGGCGCTGATAGTCGACCCCGATCACCGTGCGCACGTGTCCGGTTGCAACTGAAGGTGCGATCACGATGTCCTCGAACTGAGCGTCGTCAGTCAATCGGAGTGCCGCAACGTCGGCTTCGAGTTCGATGACGTAATCACCCAACTGCCCGCTCACTTCTCGCGAAAACGAAGTAAGGATAGATTGCGTCAGGCCATTGCAGACGGCAGTCACATCGCGTGTTGCCGCGTGCTGCTCCAGCAGATCGGGCAAGGTCGGCATAACGCTGCGCCACACAGCCTGAGTGATCTGCTCCTGCTGTCGCTCAAGCTGACTCAACGCAGCTTCGGACAAAGCCTCCAACTCCGCCAGCATCGACATGGCATCGACGCACAACGTGCTCATCACGTTCTCTTCCAGGTGATGCAGGAACATCTCAGCAAGCTTGCGCTGCTTATACGCCAGGGTCGGCTCAACCACATCGAGAAGCGCCGCGTAAAGCCTCTCGAATCCCGACTCGGTCATTGCGGCCGGCGTGTGTTGAAGTGCACGGGCCAGGTACGTCGAAATCGACACGGGCGTCTTCAGAAGACTCGTAGCCACGCCCATTGCTACGAGTTTCTCCGCCGCACGCGCCGTGACATCAGCCTCCTGTTCGGCACGATTCTGCGCAGTTTTACTCCGCAGACATTTGCGAATTTCACCGTCAATCTCATCTTCCTCATACACGTCGCTTCGCGTCACGACCGGCAATAGCGGCTTGTTGCGATGCAACTCCCGGCCCAGCTCGTCGAGTTCCTGGACCTGCCCGGGCGACGTGGAACTGGTCAGCCACAACACGCCGTCAGCGCTATCTGTGAACCGTTGAGTCAGCGCCGCATTATCAGATGTCGCCGAATGCAGTCCCGGCGTATCCACGAGCACGAGTTTGCCGGCCAGACAGACGCCTTGCAGCCGTGCGGTGGTTTCCGTCACGCCTTCCTTGAAAGGCTTCAATGTCTCGACGATGCGGCCGCCATCGAGATAAAAGTACTGCACCGTCTTGCCATATGCCGCGAACCGATCCGCGAGGAAATTGCAGAACGAACTTTTCCCGGCGTTGAACTTGCCGAATACCAGCAGCAGTACTTTGTCGTCGAACGATTCGGCGAATGCCTGCGCAGGTTTCAGGCTGGCCCATTGCCGAGCCCAAGCAGGCACGCTATGTCGCAGCAGCGAGTTAATGGCGTCGGCCTGCGTGACCAACGGATTGCGTTCCGTCAATCCGGCACTTGTCAGGCCATGCAATTGCAGACTGTCAGTCAGTCGCGCAAGCCAGTCTTCCAGTAAATGCAATATGGTATCGAGTTCGCACGCGATGAACTCGAACGCATCCACGTCGGCGATAAAGCGCTGTTCATTGCTCGCGTCCGCTTTCATCCGGTGTGCTCCAGTGCGCGCAAAGCGGATAACGCGTTCTCGCAAGCGATCACGGCTGATTCGCCGGCGGCGATTCGCGCCGCCAGCGCCTTTCTGTCGGCGGACAACTCATAGTAGTGACTGAAATCGCGCTGCATGCGTTCGCGGCCCGACGGCTCGCAAAACATCCGGCGCAGGTCCTTGCGAAACTTCACCGACACGCCCATCACGGCGACCATGACCGAGTTGAGCGCACGCGCGACGGTTTCCTGCTCTGCCGGCAGGCCGATCACGCCGTGGCCGGCAAGAAAGCTGTCGATCGCGATGCAGGCGCGCGAGTACGCAATCTGGATGTGAGCGCGCTCCAGCTTGCCTGCGGTAATCGCGTACGCATCCTTTGCGGTGTCCGGGATGATGGCGTGGTCGGTGCCGAGTGCATCCAGCATCGCTTCGATATCGACACTCACTTTGCCGATCACAGTCTGCAGCCCGGCGTCGAATTCGAGCCGTTGCTGGTTCTGTGTCTGGCTCAACCCATCGCGCGATTCTTGCTGCACAGCGAGAAGCTCGACGAGTTCCTTGCGGATTTCAGCAAACAGCAGCGCAGTTTCATGGGCTCGCGCTGCGGGTACGCGAGCGAGGGCCGCGCCAAGCTCGACCCGCAGCGACGGCACACCGCTTTTCTCCAGCAGCAGCTTCTTGCCTTCCTCTGCCCCTTTTCGATGGCGCGTAGCGGAGACCGCATGGAGCACGACGCCGGGCCATTGCGTGTCGATCCGGCGGCTTACCTTCTCCAGTTCAGTATCGTCGGCTAACTGATCGATCTGCGACAGCACGAACAGCGTCGATCGCCGGGTCCGGCCACCGTCTTCATCCAATTCGGCGAGCAGTGCCAATTCCTTTGCATCGAGTTCGCCCTCTTTGGCGGCATGCACGAACAGGCGAATGTCGGACTTCAGCCATGCAGCGTGCAACGCGTGACGGTCGTCTTCGGTGCCGACATCCGCATCGAGACCCGGTGCGTCTAGCCAACGCACGCCTTCATGCACGCTGTCGGACAATGCCACTGTTTCGCGTTTGTCGGCAACCGCAAAAATGTCGCGGCCAATCAGTTCGTTCAGCAAGCGGCTTTTACCGTGGTTGTATTTGCCGATGACCGTGACGATGGGCTCGCTGTTCTCAAGCAACGTTCGAAGCCGTGTCAGGTCGTCGGCCCGCGCTGGCAGCACCGAAACCACGTCACCGGTTGCCCGCTCGCGAATATCGTTAGACAAAGCGTGCTCCTTCACTCTTCGCAAATTCGAATGCCAACGTGATAATGACTCCCCCTCGTTCAGCCCGTATCGCCACCGGCCACCGGCAACACCGTCCCGGTGATATAGCCGGCCTCGTCGGACGCGAGAAACAGAATCGGCGCGACCTGTTCGTCGATACTGCCATAGCGTTTCAAAAAGGTGGAGTCGGTCACCTGTTTTACCGCTTCGCCCATCCAGGTTTTTTCCTGTTCGCTATCGCCGGCGGTGTTGCGCGGAACGCGTCGCGGCGGCGCATCGGTCCCGCCTGGCGCAGTGGCAACCACGCGAATGTTGTGTGCAGCATATTCCATCGCCAGCGACTGTGTCATCGCGTTGACCCCGCCCTTGGCCGCCGAATACGGTACACGACGAATACCGCGCGTCGCATTCGACGACACATTGACGATCGTTCCAGCGCCCCGCTTCAGCAGATACGGCAATACCGCGTGGCACGCGTACAGCGTCGGCATCAACGAGCGGCGAATTTCCGCGTCGATCTGCGCCGGCTCGAACTCGGCAAACGGACGCATGCGGATCGCCCCACCCACACCGTTGACCAGAATGTCGATGCCGCCAAACCGGCTTGCCGCAAACGCCATCGCGGACGCCGCGCCTTCGTATGTCTCGAGGTCGGCGACGAATCCCGCCGTGTCGGCGTCATTCGCTTCACTGGCCACCTCGGACACGAAGTCGGCACGGTCGACGAACAACACCTTCGCACCTTCGGCCGCAGCACGAAGCGCGACACCGCGACCGATGCCTTGCGCCGCACCGGTCACGACCATCACCTTGCCTGCGAATCGTTGCGTCATCATGCAGCCCTCGGTGCAGCGACGGGTGCGCTGCTCGCGTTGGGCGTGAATTTCTCGTAGTGAAAGCTGTTCGGCTTCACACCGTTGTCGTCGAAATGCTTGCGCACGGCGTCGACCATCGGCGGCGGCCCGCAGAGGTAAACATCGACATCGCCATCGTTCAGCACCTCGGCCGGCATGTGCTGCGTCACCCAACCTTTGCGGGGATGGCCCGAATCCGCGTCGGCGACGACCGTACTGAAACTGAAATTCGGCAGTTGCGCGGCATACGCTTCAATGGCGTCGACCTGTACCAGATCGAGGTCCCGGGTCACACCGTAAATGAGGTGAATCTTCTGCTGTGAATTCGTGCGCGCGAGGACTTCCAGCATCGACAGGAATGGTGCGAGTCCCGTGCCGCCCGCGAGAAACAGCAACGGCCGTTCCACTGCGCGCAGATAGAAACTGCCGAGTGGCCCCGTCAATTCCACCTTGCTACCTGGCTGCGCGGATTCGAGCCACGTACTCATCACGCCGCCACTGATTCTCTTGATCAGAAAACTGATCTTCGATTCGCCCGGTGCCGACGAAAAAGAATACGAACGATGCTGGCCGCTGCCGGGCACGTCGATATTCACGTACTGCCCCGGCAAAAATACCGGCGCTGACGTGTCCACCTCGAGTTCGAGTACGACAGCCGCGTCATTGTGCTGCTCCACCTTCGAAACCGTCGCTGCGAATTTGCTCTGCTCGGTCTTGCATGCAGTAGACGATGCCGGCACCGCAATCACACAGTCGCTTTCGGGCACCATCTGGCAGGTCAGAACCAGACCGCTGTCCTTTTCGTCTTCGCTCAGCGCATCTTCGATGTAATCGTCGCCGAGATCGTACCGGCCGCTTTCTGCGCGGCACTTGCAGGTGCCGCAGACGCCGTCGGAGCAATCCATCGGCAGGTTGATCTTCGCGCGAAATGCGGCATCGAGCACCTTCTCGCCTGCCTTGCAGGTGACGAAGCGGGTCACGCCGTCTTCGAAATTCAGTGCAATGTTGTAGCTGGACATCTTGCCTCCTGTGCTTCCTGTTTCCTTCCGGTACCCGATATCAAACGTGATAAATGTCGAGTACCTGGCGGATATAGTCGTCTTTCAACACGATTCGCTTGTACGAAATCAACAGTGCGTCATTCACCTTTCGCAGCGTGACGAACATCGTGCCGAAGAATTGATCGGTGCTCTTATAGCGATGGCTGAGCGTGTTGAAGTTGTAACGCACGTCCACTTCGTTATCGCGTTGCGCCAGTACTTCCACGTTGGTGACGTTGTGACTGGTACGCGGTTCAGGCATCGAAGCGCCGCTTCGCTCGGTCTTGATGCGAAACACGCGGTCTTCCAGGCCGCCACGGTCCGGGTAGTACATCAACGAAATCTGGCTCTCGTGGTCGTCGGTGAGTTGATCGTCGTCATCCCATGCCGGCATCCAGTACGTGACATCGACGGTGTAGCAGGCAAGCCAGTCGTCCCATTGACGGTCGTCGAGCAGGCGCGCTTCGCGGTACAGCACCGCGCAGATCTTCTGGTGGTCGAAGCTCATGCCAGCGCCTCCTCGTGTTCCTTCTTCAGCGCGTCACGCATCACGTGCACCCAGTATTCGTGCTGGCAGACGAAAAGACCTTCGTCTTCACTGCGCTCGCCGGAGATACGCGGCTTCAATCCCATCGTCTTCGCATTCGCATCGGGACCTTCGACCCACAACGGCGCACCGCGCGACAGGTCGTTCCACAGCGCGGTGGTACCGGCATAACCGGCCTGGCAGGCACGGAATTCTTCGAGGTCGTCGGCGGTGCCCATGCCCGAGACATTGAAGAAATCCTCGTATTGGCGGATACGGGTAGCACGATCTTCTGCACTCTCGCCCTTCGGCGCAAAGCAGAAAATGCTGACTTCGGTCTTGTCGACGCTAATCGGACGCACCACGCGAATCTGCGTGCTGAACTGGTCCATCAGAAACACATTCGGATACAGGCACAGGTTGCGGGTCTGGTTGACGATGAAATCCGCCTGCACCTCGCCAACACGCTGTTTGATTTCGTCGCGGTATTGATAGACCGGCCGCACCTCCGGGTTCATCGTTTGAGTCCACAGCAGGATGTGGCCGTGGTCGAACCCGTATACGCCGGCTACCGACTTGCTCCAGCTATTCGCATCCACTGCCTTGGTGCCATCGACCTTACGGCGGTCCATCGTCGCCGCGTAGTTCCAGTGCACGGTGCTGACGTGATAACCGTCGCAGCCGTTTTCCATCTGCATCTTCCAGTTGCCTTCGTAGATATACGAAGAGTTGCCGCGCAATACTTCGAGGCCGTTGGCAGCCTGATCGACGATCTGATCAATGATGACTCTGGTCTCACCGAGGTAATCCTCCAGCGGCATCACGTCCGCGTTGAGGCTACCGAACAGAAAGCCACGATAGCTCTGGAAACGCGCGACTTTCTTCAGATCGTGCGAGCCGTTGGTATTGAATTGCACCGGGTATTCGGTGGTCTTCACATCCTTCACTTTCAGCAGCTTGCCGGTGTTGGCGAAACTCCAGCCATGGAACGGACACGTGAAGGTCCCTTTGTTGCCGTGCTTCTTGCGGCACAGCATGGCGCCTTTATGCGCGCACGCGTTGATAACCGCATGCAGTTCGCCAGTCTTGTCACGTGTAACGACGACCGGCTGGCGGCCAATCCACGTGGTGTAGTAATCGTTGTTATTGGGAATCTGGCTTTCATGCGCGAGATAAACCCAATTGCTCTCGAAGATATGCTTCATCTCGAGTTCGAACAGATCGGCGTTGGTGAAGATGTCGCGGCGGCAACGGAATACGCCGTTTTCCCTGTCATCCTGAACAGCGGTATTCAGCAGTTCATCCAGCTGCTGGGCTTTGTCGATAGTGGCAGACATGAGTTTCTCCCTGCGCGTGCTCCTGGCGGAGCACGCGCATCGGTGTAGAAAAATTGAGCGGAGAATTGGGCGGCAGCAGGGGTACGGACGTAGCAGCCGCGTGAACGCGCGTTGAACGCGCGTCGAACGTTCAGGCCGTGGCGGACGCGCGCAGCCGATTGACCAGCTGGTTATCCTTGCCCTGAACCAGCGGAGTCAACTCGATGTTGAACTCGATTTCCTTGTATGCGTCAGCCTTCATGCCGAGCGCTATGCCACCGGTCTTTTCGACCACGTGCGGAATCAGATCTTCACGGGTTGCGTACGCGAAGTCGTCCCAGATCAGCGGATCGCCTTCAATGTTGATTTGCGTCGTCAGCTTGCGGTACTTGTCAGTGGTGGCGAAGAAGTGCACATGCGCGGGACGGTTGCCGTGGCGGGCCAGCACGTTCAACAGTTGCTGGGTCGCGCCATGCGGCGGGCAGCCGTAGCCGACCGGCATCAGCGTGCGGAATTCGTACTTGCCGTCGGCTCCCGTGCTGACTGCACCGCGCAGATTGAACTCGCTCTGGGCGCCCGTCGGGTCGAAGTGCGAATAGAAGCCTTTCGAGTTGGCATGCCAGCATTCGACCACTGCGCCCGCAACCGGCTGGCCGTCCGGCCCCGTCACCGTGCCGCGGATAACCAGCGGACCGGCATCCTCGTCCGGATCGACGTCGATCTTCGTGACGCCATCACGCACCGGTGCGCCTGTGACATACAGCGGGCCTTCAATCGTGCGGGGCGTGCCGCCGCTGATTCTGGCCGCCTTATCCTCGGCGTCCATGCGAATGTCGAGGAATTTTTCCACACCGAGACCCGCAGCCAGCAACGCAGCTTCCCCGTCCTGTCCAAGCTTGTTGAAGTAGTGGACTCCGGCCCAGATTTCGTCGGGCGTCATGTCGAGGTCGTCGATGGCCTTGAACAGGTCGCCGAGCAGGCGATTGACGATCTGCTTGGCGCGAGCATTGCCGTCCTGGCTGCCGAGGTTGGCAGCGGCCTTCAGCAGGTCTTGCACTTCCTTCGTATCAAACACTTTGACGCTCATGTCTGCTCCTGAATCTCTGTTTTGTGTGGGTTAACCCTTGATTCGGCACTGGTCTAGATATGTCTGAAAGGTATAATTGGGTGCTGAAACAGAGTGTGAAAGCAGAATAATGGACAGTACAAAGCCGCGTCCAACACTGATTTGGTATCGGGCTATATCCAGGAGGTATTGAAATGGAACTGCGGCATCTTCGTTATTTCGTCGCGGTGGCCGAGGAACGCAATTTCACGCGCGCGGCGCAACGGCTCAACATTGCCCAGCCACCTTTGAGCCGTCAAATCCAACAACTCGAGGAGACGCTGGGGGTGCAGTTGCTGGAGCGCAACTCGCGCCCGCTGAAGCTCACGGAGACCGGTAAGTTCTTTTACTCGCATGCCGCGCAGTTGCTGGCGCAGACAGCCGACCTCGAATCCATGACAAGGCGCGTGGGCAATATCGAGCGCAGCCTGTCAGTCGGTTTTGTCGGTTCGACGCTGTACGGCATGCTGCCGAAAATCATCCGGCGCTTTCGCGACCAGAACCCGACTGTCGAACTCAGCCTCCACGAAATGTCGACGATGGACCAGATCAGGGCGCTAAAAGACGGCCGCATCGACGTCGGCTTCGGCCGTATCCGGCTGGAGGACACGAACATCCGCCGGGTGATTCTCCGCGAAGAGCAGATGATCGTCGCGTTGCCCGAGGGGCATCCGCTTTCACTTGGCAAGTCCGTTCTTGCACTTCGCGATCTGGTTCAGGAAACACTCATCATCTTCCCGAAGGCGCCGCGCCCCAGTTACGCAGACCAGGTGCTGGCGGCCTTTCACGACCGTGCTCTGAAGCCCCGGCGAATTTATGAAGTACGGGAATTGCAGATCGCGCTCGGGCTCGTCGCAGCGGGAGAAGGCATTTCTATTGTTCCGAGCAGCGTCAACGGCCTGAAACGGGACGACGTGAGCTACAAGGAACTGGACGACCCGACGCTGGTGTCGCCCATCATCATGAGCATGCGCGCGCTCGACGAGTCGCGGGACATCCAGGCCATGCTGGAACTCGTCTATCGGCTGTACGACGAAGAAAAAATACCCTACACACCCCATACGGAACGGGGCCGCTAACGCCTGTCATACCCCTGCGGTATGGCACTAGACGTTAATGGTGTTGGACAGCCGATTATCAGGCGGGCAATACTGCACCAACCCGTCCACTCCGCCATCCAAGGTATGAACCCGCAAATCACCTCCGTCGAAGCGATTCTGGTTGACCTCCCGACCATTCGCGCGCATCAGCTAGCCATGGCGACGATGCAGCAACAAACTCTCGTCATCGTCCGCCTGCGCTCGAGCGACGGCATCGAGGGCCTTGGCGAAGCCACCACGATTGGCGGTCTGTCATACGGCGACGAGAGTCCCGAAGGCATCAAGCTGACCATCGACACTTACCTTGCACCCGCGCTCATTGGGCAGGACGCGACCAACATCAACAGCGCGATGCTGAAGCTGAACAAGGTTGCCCGAGGTAACCGCTTCGCCAAATGTGCCATCGAGACGGCATTACTCGACGCTCAGGGCAAACGCCTCAACGTTCCGGTTTCTACACTGCTCGGCGGCGCGGTCCGCAAGACGCTGCCGGTTCTCTGGACGCTCGCCAGCGGCGATACGCAACGGGACATTGAAGAAGCCGAAATGCTTCTCGCCGAACGTCGCCACAATACGTTCAAGCTGAAGATTGGCCGGCGCAGCGTTCGTGACGACGTCGCTCACGTGTCGAAGATCAAGTCGGCGCTCGGCGACCGCGCCAAAGTCACCGTCGATGTGAATCAGGCATGGAGCGAAATTGACGCCACGCTCGGCATCGCCGCCCTGGAAGCCGCTGGCGTCGACCTGATCGAACAACCCACGCCGCGCGAACAGCGCGGAGCACTCGCCAGGCTGGCGGCGCGCTTCATCGTGCCGATCATGGCCGACGAAGCCGTGACAGGCCCCGAAGACGCACTCGAACTCGCACGCGACGCGTGTGCCGACGTGTTTGCGCTGAAGATCGCCAAGTCGGGCGGTATCTACGGAATGATGCGCGCAGCCGCTATTGCGGATGCCGCCGGTATCTCGCTGTACGGCGGGACGATGCTGGAAGGAAGTATTGGGTCGATCGCGTCAGCGCATGGATTCTGCGCGCTTCCCCAACTTGCCTGGGGCACCGAACTGTTCGGCCCGCTCCTCGTGAAAGACGACATCGTCACTGCGCGGCCGCAATATCGGGACTTCGATCTTCATTTGCCGGAAGGCCCGGGCCTGGGCCTTCATATCGATGAAGACAAGCTCGCCTTTTATCGTCGCGACAAAAACGCCTGAACACACTAGTTCAACGCAACCTGACCATTTCGACTTCTCCCGTCATCTGGCCGGCGGGAGCGTCTTATTTCGCAGAGGAAAACAATGCTTTATCTCGTCAGAATGGACGTACACCTTCCGCACGACATGCCGGCGGCGCAGGCCGACGAAATCAAGGCCCGCGAAAAGGCTTACTCGCAAGATCTGCAACGGCAAGGAAAGTGGCAGCAGTTGCATCGGGTGGTCGGTGAGTACGCGAACTACAGCGTGTTCGACGTCGAGTCTCACGACGAACTCCACACGATCCTCTCGGGTCTGCCGTTATTCCCCTATATGACGATGAAGGTGACCGCGCTCGCGCGTCATCCTTCGTCGATACGCTAACCAGGCAGCGTGCTGGCCAGAACGGCGACTGGATCGCCGCTCTTGCCAGACCTTCCCGCACCTGGTCTCTACCTGCCAGCTACCCGCCAGCTAGCGGGAGATTTTTTCCAGTTCGAGACCTTTGGTTCGCGGTCCCATCAATCCAATCGCCAGCATCACGATCAACATTGCGCCGGCAATAAACACAAATACACCCGCCGTACCGAACTGCTTTAACACTTCAGCAATTAGAAAAGCCGTGAAAATCGCGGAAAAACGGCTCCACGAGTAAACAAAGCCCACCGCCCGCGCGCGAATGCTGGTCGGAAAAAGCTCTGCCTGGTACGCGTGAAAGCTATACGAAATGATGTTGCCCGCGAGCGTCAGGCACACGCCGAGACTCACCAGCAACACCGCCCCCGACGCCTGACTGAACCACAGCCCGCAGACGATATTCACGCCGGCCATCACCACGATCACGGTCTTGCGCTCGAAGCGGTCGCCGATAAACAGCCCGATCACCGGACCTAACGGCGCAGCCAGCGCGATCACGCTCGAGTACATCAGGCTCGTGGTAATCGTGATGCCCTGCTTGATCAGCAATGTCGGCACCCAGTTCGCGAAGCCGTAAAAACCCACCGTCTGGAAGATATTGAAGATCGTCATCATCAGCGTGCGGCTGCGATACGGCGGTACCCACATATCGCGGAAACTACCACGCGGTGCAACCGGCACCGCAGGCGCGGGCGGCGGCAACTCGCGGCCGTATTCGCGGCGCACCTTCGCTTCGAGTTGCGTCATCACGCGATCGGCTTCGGCAACGCGCCCCTGCTGCGCAAGCCAACGCGGGCTTTCCGGCAGTGCGCGGCGGATCCACCAGACAAACAATGCGCCGTGGGCGCCGATCAACACGACCCAACGCCAGCCGTCGAGGCCGAACAGCGTACGCGGCACCAGCAGAAACGACAGAAACGCCACCACAGGCACAGCGGTAAAACCCACCGCCTGCTCACACGCGAATGCGCGGCCGCGAATCTGCTTGGGCACCAGTTCGGAAATGTAGGTGCCGATCGTCACCAGTTCGACGCCGATACCGATCCCTGCGATAAAGCGCCAGACATTCAACCCGGTAGCGCTTTCCAGGGACGCCATGATGACGTTGGTAGCCGTATCTCTATGTATAAAACCCCGTTTTCGCCGAAAGCCTTGCCCAGCTTCTTTCGACCCCTTTTGCTTCGCATTCTGACGAGCAGAACGCTTCCAAAGTCGGAATAGCTCGAAGGGCGCCTGTCGCCCCGGAGCGGCCAGCGGTCGCGCTCCGAAGCAGACACTCAAAAGCACGGGCAAGTAACCGGTCACGGGTTGTTCCCATTGCTAAAAATTGTCGTCCCGTCAGTTCTCTTGAGAAGTTGACATGTAGGCATTGATGTAGGCCTCCAAATGCCGGTCTCTCAATAGCGACAAGTTAATTACATCCCTCTCTGATTTTCCATTGACGTTTTTAAATGTCACCACGATCGATGGCACTCTCCTGTATCCACTAGTCGCAGTTACGTTTGCAACGAAAGCCCACGGGAATTGAAAATTCCCGTGTTTATAGCCAGTTTTTGAAAGCGTTACTGCGGGTGTGTTGATGCTCCACCAAATTCGAACAGTGTCGCAAGCCTTCTTTCCAAAGAAAATTGTTGCGGGCAAAAAAATTATGCCAAGCACGATTGCAGCCAGACGATCATTTGGCTGCTTCGAGGGAGCCCACAACCACGCGGCGCTCATGAACAGAAACGTTCCAGTGAGGACTATTTGAGAAATCGCTTCAAATGCAACTGCTCCCTTTGAGTAGAAAAAATGCATGCATTGAGGAATGCCTTTTGTTTCTAATATTTTATTGATCTCTATCTGCCACTTTTCGGCGTCTTTGCCGATTTTCACCATTCCATACGGCACAATGACGAGGAGTGTAGGCAACATCAACAAAAAAATTATTTTCCCCAACTCTCAACCCCTTGTCGGAAGCGATAGATAATCAATTACTTTTACTTCGGTTTCTAAGATTCTGTATAAAACGAAATGGTCCTGAACTAAGCGCATTGCAATGTAACCCGACTCAACTATTTGCACTTGCTAACCAGTAACCTATAATCGCAGTATCGCCGATTTTCGATGATTTCGCCTGATGTGTCGAATGTCGCCTCCTGGCCGAACCCGGTCCGACGCGGACCGAGATCAATCGCCAATCGCGACCGGGATGCAAAAGGCAGAGACTCGACCCGTTTGAGTCATTCAGTCAGGATCTGCTGATCCGCTGTCTCGCCGACATGAGACATTCATACGCAACGAAGCAATTGCTTAAAAAGCGAAGCGGAATTCCAAACGGAAGAACGTTTACGTTTTCGTGTCCGTATGCATTGGTCAATTGCCGATCTGTAACACCGCCCTGTTGGCTCGGAGGAACCCGGGGTCGCACGGGTTCAACTCATTTCTTCTGAATAAATCCAACGACACCCCGCTTTTCCTGTAATAACGGCGTCGATCAACGAAGCAGCAATGGCATCCGCAGGATTGACACGGAATTTCCTCGGGAGAGCCGGCCCCAGGACGCGAAGCAACGCCAGTCCGGCGCCTTCCGCCTTCCTTTTTTCATTTCGTTCACCGTCGATAAGACTGGGCTTGCAGATCGCAAGGGATGGAAAACCGATTTTCCGGATGTCTCTCTCGACCTCTCCTTTGGTCCTGTAGTAAAAGCTCATGGACCGTGTGGATGCCCCCATGGCCGTCACAATCGCGTATCTCGCCACGCCGGCGGCGTGCGCCATCTTCCCGATGGCGACAGGCAGTTCGTAGTCGACGTAACGAAACGCTTCTTTCGAGCCTGCTATTGCCCGAGTCGTTCCCAATGCGCATATGACCGCATCGGGCCGATACGACATCAGATTCGGCACAAGCCTTTCCAAGGACTCCCCGACCGGATTCACTAGCCAGTCGTTCGGCGCCAGCGGCCGACGCGTTGGCGCAATCACCTCGGAAAAGACGTCGTCAGCAAGCGCAAGCGCCAGTGTTCTGCTTCCCACCAATCCTGTCGCACCCAGCAGCAGCAGCTTCATTTTCGCGTTATTCCATCCAGGTGTTCGAATCAACGCAAGTCGGTAAAAATCCGTTGCGCGCAAAGAAAAATCGAAGATCTATTGCTTGATACCTTCGAAATTAATCGTCACATGAACCTCGTCGCCAACATAGGGGACACAACGCTGCCTTAAGCCTGCCGCGCGCCCTGAGCCGCGTTCGATACGGCTTCCCATTTGTCCCAGTTGCTCAACCGTGCCTGATAGACCGCCCTGAACTTCGCGATCGTCGTCGAACCGAGCACCAGGCGAAGCGGCGGCTCATCCGCATCCACGGCTTCGAAGATCGCCGCTGCTGTCGCAGCCGGATCGCCAAAATCCTCGGGTTTGAACGACGAGCGAATGGCCCGACGGACGAGATCGTACGCTGTGATAGCCGGCGGGGATTGCACTGCCGAGCGAAACCCGGTGGTGAAGTGACCCGGCTCCAGGACGGTGACTTTGATGCCGAACGAAGCCACTTCGGCTGCTAATGCTTCCGACATGGCCTCGACGGCAAATTTGGTCGCCGTATAAGTCCCTCCCGTCGGAAAAGCGATGACGCCCCCGATGCTCGACACGGTAAAGATATGGCCGCTGCCCTGCGCCCTCAGGATCGGCAACACGGCCTGAATCACCCAGAGTGTTCCGAACACATTGGTGTCGAAGCTCGCTTTCGCTTGCTCGGGTTCCAGTTCCTCGATCGCCCCCATGTAACCGTAGCCAGCGTTGCTCACGATCACATCCAGGCGTCCGAACTGCCGGTGCGCGTGGGCGACCGCGCCGAACACGGCCTCGCGGTCTGTCACGTCGAGCGGCAGGACCACGATTGCCTCCCCATAAACCTTTACAAGCTCGTCAAGCTCGCCCACGTGACGTGCCGTGGCCACCACCTTATCGCCGCGCTTCAGGGCGGCTTCCGTCCAGACACGGCCAAACCCGCTCGATGTACCCGTGATGAACCAGACCTTTGACGATTTCATGTTCTTGACTCCGAAAGTGAATTACACTTAGTGCAATTTATCGCACTGAGTGTAATAATGTCAAGAAATAAGACGCGTCGAAATGAGGTGTCCGGGCGCACGGCGAGAATCCAGGAGCAATGGTGTCCGCTGGTTCGGCGCGAGGTCATCGCGGAATCCAAGCATCTCGTTTCGAGGCTGGCACGCATGAGAGGCGATCGACGGCTACGGCATAATCCCAAAGACGGGAGTTGCCGGCCGCCGTGCCTCCCTTTGACCAGCACCGCGTTCCGATAGAGATGGAACGGTCCCCTGGCCTATATCACCGGCAAGTGAAGACCTCTTTCCGAGCGGAAAAGGTCGAATCTCAGCGGCCATCAAAGTAACGACGATGATTGATACAGAGAACGCCACGAGTGACCTGCGCGAACGCAAACGCCAGTTGACGCTCGAGTTGATCGCCAAAACCGGTCTGAAGCTCTTTATAGAGAATGGCTACGAGGCAACGACACTCGATGCGATCGCTGCGGCAGCGGGGATATCGCGACGCACCTTCTTCTACTATCTGAAGTCGAAAGAAGAGGTTCTGCTTGCGCACGAGAGCGGCAATATCCCGCGCCTTCTGCGCCCTACCTTTTTGCAGCAATCGCCCAAGCAATCGCCGCTTGATGCCGCCCGGAAGACTTTTTTGATCCTGGCCTCGATGTACGAGACCACCGAGTCAGTGATGGCGGATCGGATCCTGCGATCGATCGAGACACTGCGGTTACGCAAGGAAGCGCTGCATGTTCAGCTGGAGGATGTGCTGGCCGAGGCGATGTACGAACTATGGCCGGATCCGGCCCGGCGACCCGCTTTACGTCTGACCGCCATGATGGCGATGGGTACGCTTCGGTTCGCCAAGGAAAACTGGCGCCAGGAAGAGGCAGCGCATCCGTTGACGCACTATATCGATGAGGCTTTCGATCTTCTTGTTCACCCATCGAAGCGGTGACTCTGAATGGATCAGAAAGCCCGCACCGACCCGATGCCAAGGACAGGGCCTGCTGACGTGGGGCACAGAATTTTGTTTTTTCACCCGCACTACCTAACTCTGGAGATTTGAGATGAGCATTGGCCCGATTCCTCTTGTCGCTGTCGGAACCCTTTCCGGTAACCTGCCAACAGGCGCCGGTGCGAAGACCCTCGGCGCGCCGGCACTCGCGCCGGGTGCTTCCTTCAACCCCGTTGGCCTCGATGAAAACAAGGCGCTCACTGGCGTCACGCTCAATCGTTTTGGAACGCCGGTCGTCAGCGCAGATAAACCGGCCTCGTTTGCGGAACAACTTCTGTTGAGTCAACAGAAAAACCAGTCTTAATTTACCTGCGATACATACGGGGCTCGTGTGGGGCGGCACGTTGCCGTGCGTCAAAGTCGGAAAGGGCGCTTACGTGCCGATTAAGCAACCATCAACTTCGCAAGTCGAATGGCCGTTTGATGGTGCGGAGCCGACGTCCCAACGTTCGCTCGACGGCTTAGGCGAATGGCGCTTCATGGCCGTTGGGTGAAGTCGCCAACGGCCGCTTTTTGGCACTCCAGTTCGCAAAATGGGGGTTCGGCTGACTGACCGGTTTAGAGAAAGTTATCTGACTGCAGTGGGTCGAAAGGGTGAGTTCGCTGAAGAGGGAAGCTGACATCGAGCCGCGTGATATCACCACCGTCTGCAGTCCACCACTCGCCGTATGCGCCCTATCTGGTCGGATGTCAGCTAATCCCGAACTACAGCCTTGCGTTGGGTCGGATATCCTTGTCTTTCAGAAGCGATCCGCATCACCAGCTTCTTGTCGTGAAGTCCGTTTTTTCGAATTTGTGCAGCGTGTGTGGGTTCGTTTAGTGTTACGCCGTCAAACCTCGCTTGGTAGCAGTTGCCGTTATTGCAGCATTGCCAAGGCTCGCAGCAACTTGGTGAGAACACCGCGCGGCCAGGCCGCGAGATCCTGCGGCCGCTAATCGCGATCGCGCGTGGGATGCACTGGTTCAACTATGTCGGCGATACCAGTCCATCCGAACCAGAGACCATCGTTCGCGAACAGTTAAGTAGCGGCATCTCAAGCTCCGAAAAATCATGGAAAACGGCACAGAACCAATGAGAAGTTGTTTCAGTGGAAGCGAATATTTTACACGATTTTTGGTGTATCAAATCCCAGAACAATTTAATCCGAAAATTTACGAAATTTTTCGCGATTTATTTATTTTAAATGATTTACCTGATAACCCGGGTACGCAAGTTTGCGCGGAATCACTCAATCGTAGTCACCTCGCAAGTCGACGGGTTCGTCAATATTTATTCCGGATAAACGATTGTCGCAAGACAGGACAAACTTGAGCGCGCCGTCCCGAGGCGAGTGGAATAGATCCATCCAGCATAAAACCGCTAATTCATGTCACCAATCTGCCTTGAAATTATACAAAGCCTGATATGATCAGATGAAACTCTCCCCTCTAGTATCTGATTGGTTTAAGGGAGGGTCTTTACGCACTTTATTGCGCTAAGGATACGGCCCGCACGTGTTAGAGGTATTGAATCTCCTGTCGGAATGCAGGCTTTATCGGTCAATCGATTGACTTCCGGATCGCAAAATCCTCCGCCGCTTTCGACAATAAACACGAAAAAATGCACCGGGGGGGATATGGATGCGCAGGATATTGTTAGAGCCATTCAGGGTGGCCTGATCCAGCAGGACCGTCTGCTGAAACTGGACACGCCGCTCGGAAGCAATGTGTTGTTACCGCAACGGGCGGTGGGCTGGTCGCGAATCGGGCGGCATTTCGAATTCACGCTCGACGTTCAGTCAACAAACGGCAATATCAAGCTTAAGAAACTGATCGGCCAGCCGGTAACCCTGTGGCTTCAACAGGCGGATAAATCCTATCGCCCCTTTCATGGCTATGTATTCGGCGTGCGGCGACTTGGATCAGAAGGCGGCTTAACCAGTTATTCGATCCGTTTTGCTTCGTGGATGAATTTCCTCAAATTCCGCCGCGACCAGCGTATCTGGCAGGACAAGTCCGCCGATGCCATCCTGACCGATGTATTCAATGCCCACCCCCAAGCGAAAGCTCACTTCCAGTTCAAACTCTCGACGCCGTTACCGCCGAGGTCCTACTGCACACAATATGAAGACGACTGGAATTTTGCTCATCGGCTGATCGAAGAGGAAGGACTGTTCGGCTTCTGGACACAGGGCGAGGACGGCAAGTCGCATACGCTGACGATTACGGACCGGCTTGACACATTTGAACCGCTTGCGCCGCAGACGGTGCAGTTTTCCCGCTACGGTACGAACAGCGAATTGGACGCACTGGTTCACTGGTCCAGCGAGCGCACCCTGCACAGCGCGGTGCTGACAACCCGCACAGCCGACTACAAAAGCCCGTCGTCATTCGCCAATCCGAAAGGCACCAGCATCCCCACGGTGTCGCACGAATTGCCGGACGAACTGGAAGTCTACGAATACACGGGATCCTATAGCTACCTGAAACAGGAACGCGGCGAACACCTGTCGAAGATTCGTATGGAGCAATGGGAATCGGAGGCGAAGCGGTTTTACGGTGTCGGCGGTGTGCGCGGCATCGACGCCGGTCGCTGGTTCGAACTCACCGGGCATCCCGAGCACGACCCCGACGCTGCCGACAGGCGGCAGTTCGCGATCATCGAAACGGTGTGGCTGATCGAGAACAACATTCCGGCATCGAGCCATCATGCCAACCTCCCGCACAGCCTGCAAAACCGTTTAGCCCAGGCGCGTGAAAACACTCAGGACAACCCGGCTTCCAGCGTGACGCACGCGGATGGATCAAGCGGTTTTTTCCGCGTCGAGATCGAGGTCCAGCGCAAGTCCGTGCCGTTTCGCAGTCCGTTTGAACATCAGAAGCCCGTCATGCAGTTGCAGACGGTGACCGTGGTCGGACCAGGAGGACAGGAGGTCTATACAGACGAACTGGGCCGCGTGAAAGTGCAGTTTCACTGGGACCGCATCGGCCAACGCGATGACCAGAGTTCGTGCTGGGTGCGTGTCGCGCAGCCGTGGGCAAGCGACGGCTTTGGCGGTATCCAGCTGCCGAGAATTGGCGACGAGGCGGTCGTATCGTTTCTCGGCGGTGATCCAGACAGGCCGCTCATTACGGCGCGCGTGGGCAACGGAGCGAACCGGCCGCAATGGAACCTACCCGATCAGCACATGCTGTCGGGGTTCGTCAGCAAGGAAATCGGCGGCAGCCAGAACAACGTCTGGCTCAAGGACGACACCACCGGTCAGGTGCAGACGCAAATACGCAGCGATCACCTCGAATCGGGGCTGCACGCGGGCTATATCACGCGGGTCAGTGAGCCGTCCGGTCGCGGCGAGAAGCGCGGCGAAGGCGTGGAACTGCGCACCGACGGGAATGCGGCCGTGCGTGGTGCGCGCGGGCTGCTACTGACGACTCATCCGCGCTCAGGGGCAACCGGTGACGCGTTCAGCGTCGATGAGGTCAACCTCCAGCTGGCGAGTGCCCAGGATATCGCAGCGAGCCTCGCGCAGTCGGCTCAGACAGCAGGCGCACAGGATGGCGAACAGAAGGCAGTCGCCAGTACCTTGAAAGCGCAGGCCAAGGCCATTCAGGGCGGTGGAGCATTGAAGCAGTTCGAGCAACCGCACCTCGTGATCGCAAGTCCCGCAGGCGTCGCAACCAGCACGCCGGAGCAGATTCATCTGAGTAGCGGCAAGACCACCTCAGTCACGACCGGCGAGCACGTATCGATCAGCACGGGCGGTGGCTTCTTTGCCAGCGCGCGCCGCGCGTTTCGCCTGTTCGTCACCGAGGCAGGCATGCGACTCGTCGCTGCCGCAGGCGACATCGATGTGAAGGCGCTGAAGGACAGTATCAATCTGCTGGCGAAGCTGAACGTGACGGTGACCGCGACCAAGATCACGCTCAGCGCGCAGCAGGAGGTCGAGATCAACGGCGGTGGCAGCTATACCCGGTGGACATCCGGGCAGATCAGGCACGGTACGTCGGGCGGCTTTGAGGTCCATTCGGCGAACCGGACGTTCACCGGGCCGGACAGCGTGAGCACTTCGACGATTCCTGCATTGCCGCCCGAGAAAGAGCAACTGCATTTCGCATTGCAGGCACTCCAGGGCGAAGGGCCTCAGATTGCCAGCGAGCCATACGAGCTATACAAGGGCAGCGCAAAGATCGGCGAAGGTGTCACGGACGAGTTCGGACGGATTGTCGTGAAGGATCACCTGGCTGGCACACCCGCCTACACGGCACGACTGAGCAACGGCGCGGAATATGACCTGAACGTGAAAGACGCGCTTGCAACCGATCCTGATCACGTCGACCAGCTCACGAACATGGGCGAACGGCATAGCTGAGCGCGACGCCTACCCTATTTATCAAAGAGGACCTAGACGTGGCCCAGTTCCCACTCAAGACTCACAAGCCTGCAAAGGTCGCTATCGACGAGCAGACCCGGCAGGCGAAGAGTGCGCTTCAGTTCCTCGTTGAACACAGGGACATTAAAGAAAGACACGGAGACGGCACGTGCCCGATCACCAGGGGCAACACCCTGAACTTCATGATCTGCGGCGAAGATGGATTCAAACAGATCGCCAAAGACCTGCGGGAAGCGAGGCAGTCGGCGGACATCGTCTGCTGGGGTTTCGATCCGGGCATGGAGCTTGAGCGGAACAGCGACACCTGGCCGCGCGGCATCCGTTACGGCGAGCTGCTCGACGAGATCACGAAGCGCAAGGAGAATCCGGTCACGGTGCGCCTGCTGATCTGGTACGACGACGATGGGTCCAAGGTCCAGAACAACATGCCAGGATTGACCGACGTCCCAGTCTCCCGCCTGGGGCACCCGATCCAGCGGTACGCTTTGCAGCAGGACCCACCCTACAAGGATTCGACGCGCAATCAATATTGCATCGACTGGTGGAACGTCAACTTGCCGGGCGGCAAGAGTGGACGCGGCACGAATCCGCGGTTGCAGGTTGTCCTACGTGGTGTCTCGCAAGCCGATGCGACCGCCTTGCGGGCCGTTGCACCTGCTGAAGAGGACCAGCCCGTCAGCGCCACGCTCAGCGTAACCGACGAGAAAAGCCAGCTGGAAAAATTTGCAACGCACCACCAGAAGCCAGTCCTGATCGACTACGCCTACGACAGCGGCAGCAAGGCGGTCGGCTACGTCATGGGACTGAATTCGGTAACGGACTACTGGGACCGGACCGCCCATGCGATAGATGATCCGAAACGTGAGGTCCTGTCGGATAAACAGATCAGCGACGAGCTGGCCCGTGAACTGTCAACGCAGCAAGCGCCTGACAAGGACAACCTGGCCAGCAGGGCTTACCAGGGGGTGAGAAACAGCTTTTCGAAACCTGCAGCTCAGCATGGGGAGGGCCACGAACACTATGTGCATGGTCGCCCGCATCAGGACTACGCATGCCGTGTGGTTGGGCCGGCGCTTGCGCAACTGCACTTCAACTTCGAGAACGGATGGGCGGCGGCACTCGGTCACCCGGTTCCGTTCCAGACGCCACCAGAGCCACCGGTAAAGATTCCGAAGGTGGCGGGAAATCCGGCGCATCTTGTCCAGATCCTGCGGACGCAGCCCCATGAGCGTGAGAAGTCAATCAAGGAAGTCTATTTCCAGGCGACCAGTAGCGCCCGCAACTATATCTACATCGAGAACCAGTACTTCTTTTACCCGGAGTTTGCGCGGAATCTGATCAAGACGCGACAGAAGCATTGCAGCGACTGGATGAAAACGTCACAACAACCGGTCACCGAGATGCCGAAGTTGCACCTGTTTATCGTGATTCCACATCCAGAGCGCGGAGAGATGGTACCGCGTACCTACGACGCACTGACCTTACTTGGAGCCGGTTCGTCGATGGCTGAACAGGGCGATCTGGCGGACACGGGTAATCTCAATTCTGTCTATGGAAAAAGTACCAGAGGACATGGTGAGGTACTTGACCGCCCCAGCACGGAGGATCTCGAACGAACGCTAGGTCTTGAGGTGAGTGTCGCCCGCCTGCGCACCAGTGGCGCTGATGCAGACCACAACATGGCTTATCGCGAAATCTACATCCACTCGAAGCTGATGATCATCGATGACGTGTTTATTACCGTAGGCAGCGCCAACCTGAATCAGCGCAGTATGTCAGTCGACAGCGAGATCAATATTGCTGCGACGGGTCAACTCTATGCTGCCGATTTGCGTCAGCGCGTGTTTGCGCTGCATTCCGGTGGTGATGTTGCATATAGCGGTGATCCGAAAGACTTACCGGATGTATTTAAGCTGTGGACCAAGACTATGAACGACAATTTGTCGAAGATGAGGAAGGGACAGCCCATGACGGGCTTCCTGCTGCCGTTTGAAGATCACCGTTCGACCACCACCCTGTACGGCTCAATCTCCGTACCGTCCTCAACCCAATCCGTTCCCGCCTGACCGGACCTCGCATGAAAGCATTTCTCAATGCGTTGTGTATTGCCACCGCTGCCTTGCTGATGCTGGTAACTTCGGCTCACGCAGGTGCCCTGACCTCTCTGGGTAACAAGCTGACCACTGCCATGTCTGACCTGCCACGTTACGAGAAACTCCCGCTCTTCGATCCGCATCGCAAGGAATTCAACTGCGTCTATGAGGCACAACAGGTTCCGCCCCTCGATCCGCAGGCCGAGATGTGGTTTCAGCAGGCACTGGCGCTGGATGATCCGAGCGTCCCTATCGACAGGATCGACTACGCGAAGATGTATCGGCTCTATCTGCAGGCGGCCGAGCGAAACCACTGGAAAGCGATGCTCAATCTCGCGTCATTGATTCTGAGCAAACGCCCCGGGGTGCCACAGCAGGATCCTGAAGCCGCGATCCAGTGGGTCGAGAAAGCAATGAAGCTGAATATTCCCGATGCCTACGACCGGATGGGTGTGTATCACCTCAACAGGATGGTCAAGGGCGGTGACGCCACCAGTGCCTACGCTTTCTTTCAGCGAGCGGCGGATATGGGAAGTCCAGCAGCAATGGCGTTTCTGGGGGATAAGATGTCCGGAACCTATGATGACCCGCGCGGGGAATTTTGGGGGAATTTACCCATTGCGAGCAAGATGCTGGAATGTGCCCTCGCGCAAGGTTATGGTCCGGCCGCTGACAAGCTCTCGTATATATACCGTGGAACCACGTCCGAATCGAAATCTCGAGCGCTTCATGTTCTGCACGAAGGAGTCAAACTAGGTTGTGCGGACTGCGCGGACAATTTATCGACGGAATTCAATGGGTTCGGTCTTACAAGGGGAGAAAACCTGGTTGGTCACATAGATAAGGCACGTGCCCAACGATACAGCAAGATTGGAGACGTCCTGAAACTCTACGACGGACGCCTGAAACTGCCCAACCTCGACAAGGTGCTCCCCCTGCCTCCTGCGCTGTTGCCCAAGTGGGACGGCAACACACAAACGTTGATTAACGCTGCAAAGGCCGTCACACCTACGCCCAAAGCCCAGCAGGGCGCAGCGCTTCAAGGACGTGAATTCGTCTCGCACGGGTACGCGGTGCCCCCGCTGGAACAAAGCACGATGGCGATTATGGGTAACCAGATTGTGCCGCGTGATGGCTATTGGCTTGCTCTCTACGGTCCGGTATCTGCTGATAAAACCCAGTTGACTCCCGCCCGGCGGAACACACCTGAACGCTACCAGGCCGGCGAGCGCTTCGAGGCGCCGTCATTCGAATGGCTCCCCGCCGACCATGTGCAATGGCACTACCTTGGTGAAGCCTATGCCTTGCCCCCGCAGCGGTACGATTTCCTGAAGCAGATGATCGATACCGGCTCTTTGCGCGAGGTCGCTCAGCAGACTTCGCCTGTCCGGTGCAACGGACAGCAGCGTTGCCCGCAGACCGGAATATGGGAAGGTCGTATAGCCGACGATCATCCGATGGCCACCCTGTATAACCGGTGGGATCGCCAGGCGTTCGTCGAGAAGGATCACGCATTTCCGCAGCCCACGGCGCAGTTCATCGACGTCGCCGCCCACGACTTGCAATGGACATATCTGGGCAGCCCGAACGCGGAAACCGGCATGCCCGGCATACGCGAGATCGTTTTGTAGACAGCCTGATCTCTGCAAGCTGGCTCCTGCGCAAACGCATACCGCACGTGGTCAGCGTACTCGTGATTGTTGTCGTAGCGACAGGCGGTACGTGGTTAGCGTATTTCGTTATCGCACTGTCTTCTGTCCAATGTTTAGGGTCGTGCGGTTGATCGAATGACCGCCAGCGGGTTTCAGGAACGGCACTGCATCATGAGCCGGATATTTTTCGTGGAGTGAACCGATGGCTCGTCAGGTCATTGTCGTAGGCGATACGCTTGCCCCGTACGGGGGCACTGTCACAACCGGTTCGAACGTCGACATCGTGGACGGCAAGCCGGTTGCCCGCAAGGGTGACACGGTTGAATGCAAGGAGCACGGAACGCAGACCATAGCGGAAGGGGACGGGAACAGCATGCTTGGCGGAGCCCCGACTGCCCTGCACGGGCATCATGCGACGTGCGGGTGCACACTCATAAGCCGTCATCCGACGCTTACCGTGCCTTGACCTCGTGCGCGGCTTGCCATTGAGGGATCTGGGTTGCCAGCGGCGGCGGTTGCGTACGTACGTAACCGACTGACCCGGAGTAACCGCGCTCTCGAGTTGTAGAAGCGAATTGCGCACGACTACGAACTGCCGTTCAAGCTCGTCACACAGCCATGACCGCGTCCGGAGTACAACCGACGCTCGCCCCGTCAACCTGGCCGGCAGGTTATCGGCCTTAGCTGACGCTCGCCGTTTATCCGCCGCGGGGCTGCAATGCACCGCTTTGCTGTCATTCGTGATTCGGTGCAGGCCAACGTCGGCTTCTGAGAACGGCGAACGAGTCTTGGCGACCCGTTGCTGCCGGTCGACCCCGCGCTGCATCTGCGACGGTTTTCAAGGTACAACGGCCGTTCGTCAATTCACGACGGTCAATTCGAGGCGAGTCGAATCGCCTTGCAAGGGAGCACCAGGCGATGCTTTAAACCGCCAGGCCCCGGGCTTCGTCAAGTATCCATTTCGCAAATGCCTGCAGTGGCCCTTCACTCAACTCGATCGGCTCAGGAAGAACGAGGCAGAAGTTTTTGGTAATCGCTTTGCCGTCCGGCCAAGGCGCGACCAGACGGCCTTGTTTAAGCTCTGTCCCGATGTAAAGACGCGGCACCAACGCGACCCCCAGACCGGCTACCGCTGCCTCTATCAGCATGGAATGGAGATCGTAACGTGCGCCTACCGCCGAATTGGTCAGCACGATGCCGGCCTCTTGTGCATAAAGCTGCCACGCGTCCGGATTTTGCCGCCTGTGAAGGCGTGGCAGATCGTCTAGCGATCGGTTCTCACCGGCGTCCGCGAGGAGCGCCGGACTACAGACGGGCACAAGCACCTCCTCCAGCAGCTTATGTAGATGCATACCCGCCCATGCGGGATGCTCAAAATGGATTGCTGCGTCGAAACCGCTACCAGCAAGAATGAAGGGCTCCATACGCTCGGCGATATGCACGGTAATGTTCGGATGCATATTTTGAAAGCGTTTCAGTCGAGGGATAAGCCAACGGATGGCGAAGGTCGGAATGGCGGCAATATCAATGCTCGCGCCCTCGATAGGCTGCCCCATCAGGTATAGGCTGTCCCGCTCCAGTCGATCCAGAATCTCACGAACCTGCACCGCGTATCGCGTGCCATTGGGTGCAAGCCTCACCCGATTCCCGACGCGCTTGAACAGCACGACACCCAAAAACACCTCGAGGCGACCGATCTGACGACTAATGGCGCCCTCGGTCAGCGCTAATTCCTCGGCCGCGCGGGCGAAGCTGCCGTGTCGGGCCGCGGCCTCAAAAGCCAGGAGCGCGGAATTGCTTGGGATCTTACGTCGCATCAAAGTCTCGCCGGTTGGAATGCGTTCGACGTCAGCTTGATAAAACATCACCGAAGGATGACTTTATATCGCTATATGCCATTGGAAATGGCAGCCTATCATTACATTACTGCAGTTAACAAGGATCGTTTGCTGCACTATGCCAAGCTATAACGAAGGATAATCTGATGATCTACACCGTCGAATGCAGCTTCGCCGATCCCACCAGCGAAGCCGAATGGAATGACTTCTACAGCCTTGAAAAGCTCCCCGCCCTCATCTCGGTCACTGGCTTTCACACGTCGCAGCGCTTCAAGTCGTTAAGCAACGGTTGTCCGGTCTACCTGGCCGTCCACACGATTGACGGTCTCGATGTCCTGACGGGAGAGGAATATCGCCAGAAAGGCGGCGGCAATTTCGCAAGGTGGCAGCAGCACATCACCGACTGGCATCGGAACCTCTACAGCGATATCGGCCTTGCGCCAGCGGTGAATGCTGACGAACTCCTCGTGCT
>NZ_CAJHCP010000022.1 GCF_904848625.1 Paraburkholderia metrosideri | reverse complement strand
TCTTTGCGGCGGCAAAGAAAGTGAGTGCCGCCCCGCACAGGGGCAGTGCTAATAGACCACCGTGAACACAAGGAAAGGCCAACGCCCAAAGAACACACCCAAGGCGGCTCCCAGCCAAAGCACCCAGCCAACGGCCAACGCCAATAACCATCCCGAAGGGAAATCCAAAAAACGCCAACCCCGCACGAACACAGAAAAAAAACCCCGCCCCGCCGGGCAAACCCACCCTTTTAATCGGGCAATTCCGCCGCCCCCATCCGCCGCGCAATCACGCGCGCGCGCTGAACCAGATACGCCGAACCCCGATGGTCGTCGAAATACTTGGGCCGGGGCAACATCACCGCCAGTCGGGCCGACTGCCCCGC
This sequence comes from Paraburkholderia metrosideri, assembly GCF_904848625.1. GTDB lineage: Bacteria > Pseudomonadota > Gammaproteobacteria > Burkholderiales > Burkholderiaceae > Paraburkholderia > Paraburkholderia metrosideri. Next base: position 75,762 of record NZ_CAJHCP010000022.1, on the reverse strand, counting down.
CGTCAACTTGCTGGCCGACGTCTTGTAGTAATACTGCGCCGCCGCTTCAGCACCATACACACCATTACCCCATTCAACGGAGTTGAGATAAATCTCAAAGATGCGTTCCTTGTCCATCAACGTCTCAAGCATCCACGTGATGATCAACTCCTGGCCTTTGCGGATATAGCTCTTCTCCCGCGATAAAAACAGATTCCGCGCCAGCTGTTGGGTAATCGTCGAGCCACCCCGAACAATCTTGCCCTTGGCCTTGTTCCGCTCCCAGGCTTGCAAAATCGCGTCGGTTTCATAACCGTTGTTATTGACGAAATTCGCGTCTTCGGAAGCGATGATCGCGCGCTTCAGATTGTGCGAAATCTGGTCATACGGCACCCACGTATGTTGCAGCGACACACCCGGCCGTTCCTTCGGAAGCGTCCACGCATCGGAACGCATGAACGCCGTCGACTGCGGATTGACGGTGTTCCATATCGCGATCTGCGCGAAGTAGTAAGCCTGCGTCGCAAGCCATGCGATCAGCAGCACGGCGCCCAGATAGAACGCCCATCGCACCGGACCTGGCCGGCTCGCACGCCGCGTTGCTGTCATGGTGCTTCCGGTCCCCGCTTCGAAGAGTTCAGAGAATGCAAACGCGGCCTTATGCGTGCGACGGCGCCGTCAGCAATGCGCGCAATTCAGCCAGCACCGGCGCGCCGTCAGGCCGCACACCGCGCCATATAAAAAACGATTCGGCGGCCTGCTCGACCAGCATGCCGAGCCCGTCGGCGCCGCGCGCGCCCAGCTTGCTCGCGTGCTCCATGAAAACCGTGGGATGCGCGCTGTACATCATGTCGTACGCCAGCGTGCCGTTGCCGAACGCGCTGTCGTCGCACTCGGGCAACGACGCGTCCAGACTGCCGGCCGTCGCGTTGACGATCACGTCGTACGTGCCTGGATCGATCGCCCGGGCGCTGCCGCCAGTCAGCCGGCATGAAGCGTCGCGGGCAGCCTGCGCAAACTGATCGACTAGCGCCTCAGCCTTCGCCGCCGTGCGATTGACGATGGTCAACGTATGCGGCGCGCGGTCCAGCATCGGCAAGACGACGCCGCGTGCCGCACCGCCGGCGCCCAGCAAAAGAATGCGCGCATCCTTCAACGACACGCCGAGATTCACCTCGATGTCACGCACGAGGCCGAAGCCGTCGGTGTTGTCGCCGTAGATTCCGTTCGAATCGATCCGCAACGTGTTCACCGCACCCGCCGCCGCCGCGCGCGGCGACAACGTGCTGGCGAACGCATGCGCGTCGAGCTTGAACGGCACGGTCACGTTGAGACCGCGCCCGCCTGCATCGATAAAAGCGCGCACGTGCGCCACGAACGCGTCGACCGGAGCCAGCAGGTGGCCGTATTCGACCGGCTCGCCGGTTTGCTCAGCAAAGCGCCCGTGGATAAACGGCGATTTGCTATGACCCACCGGGTTGCCGATGACCGCATAGCGGTCGCGTGTTGCGTTCGTGTTCATCGTCCCGGCTCCGCAATGTGCTGATCGGCGGCGCGGGTAGCGTCGGTGTTCTCCCCGTCGTCAGAGGCGGCTGCGTCGTCCGCATTCGCTTCGCCGTCGAGGTCGGCTTCGGCCTGAGCCTCGGCTTCGCCTTCGGCGCTGTCGTCGGCCGCGTCGATCAGCTCTTCGTCGCTTTCGTCCGCTTCTTCGGCTTCTTCCGCTTCATTGCCGCTCGTCACGGTCGGTGCGTCGAGCACGTGCAGCAGACGCACGGAAGCTTCGACCGTCAATTCGTCGAGCGACATCACTTCCATCTGCAAACGCGTGCCGCGTGCGTGCACACCGAGACCCGGCACATGCAGCAGCAACGGAATCTCTTCGAGACGGACAAGATCGCCCTTCACCACCGAGGCCACCACCTGCTTGCGGTTTTCCTGTTTCAGCCAGCGCAGACACCAGAAGTACTCCATCCGGCGCTGATGATCGGCGTACGCGGTGTACGTGTCGTCGAAACCTTGCACGACGGCGAACAGATCGGCATCTTTCGGCTTGAACGGCGCGGCCAGCTTGGCGGTCACGCCATGTTGCACGCAGGCGATCAACTGCCACTGATTCACCAGATCGGTATAGCGACGCAGCGGCGACGTGCTCCACGCGTATTGCGTGACACCCAGGCCTTCGTGCGGCGCGGCGTTGGTCTGCATGCGCGTGCGCTTCGGGCCGGTCGGCGCGCCGAACGCGCGCTGCGTGCGGTAAATGCCCGGTACGCCGTGATCATGCAGGAACGCGCCCCATGACGAGTTCGCGAGAATCGCCAGCTCGGCGACGATCGTGTCGAGCGGCGAGCCACGCCGGCGCGGCGTGATCGTGATGTGCTCGCCTTCCACGTAGAAGTTGAAGTCGGTATTGCGCTGCACTTCGCGGCGCAGGCCATAGCCGGCCCGCGCAGTCTGGCGCTTTTCGAACAGCGCCTGCGCAAACGGCCACAGCACCGCGATGTCGTCTTTGTGCAGATACTCGCCGGTACCGTTGGCCAGAGCCTCTTCGGTGACCAGCTCGTCGAGCGTGTTGTGACGCAGGTTGTTCGCGACGAACACGCGCTCGGCGCGCGTTTCGCTCGCGACGATTTCCTGCGTCTCGCGATTGATGATCACGTACAGCGACAACGCGGGGCGCAAACCACCTTCAGCCAGCGTGAACGCTTCGACCACGCTATCGGGCAGCATCGTGATCTTGTCGCCGGGCATATACACGGTCGACAAACGCGTGCGCGCAATCTCGTCCACTTCGTCGCCACGCTGGATACCGAGCGCCGGCGCGGCGATGTGCACGCCGATCCGCACGCGGCCGTCGGCCAGATGCTCGACGGAGAACGCGTCGTCGATTTCGGTCGTGGTGATGTCGTCGATCGAGAATGCCTGCACGTTGGCTTCCGGCAGATCCTCCGGCAAGCTGCCTGCGGTGACAGGCGGAAAACCGGTGCCATGCGGGAAAAACTCGGCGAGGAACTTCGCCTCATGCAACGCCCGCGCGGACGGAATCGCGCCGCACTCGAGCATCAGACGCGCCTGCGAAATGCCCCGCGCAGCCGCAGCATTTTCAAGCGCCTTGTATTCGATCGTGTTCTTGTCCGGCTTGGTCAGCAGCATGAGCGCGGTCTTGCCGGCCAATGCGTCCGGCAGACGACCCGCCTTCAACTCTTCCTCGTAGCCCTGCTGAACCAGCGCCTGCTGACGCTTGCGTTCGAGCCCGGCCAGCGCCATCTTCAACTGTTCCTGCGGCGCGCGCTGATACATGCCTCGGCCCTTGCGGCGGAAGTACACCGGCGCGCCGTGCATGCGCAATATCAACGCCGCGCGCTCGATGGAACCGAAGTGTTCGCCGAAATATTCAGCGCCGAGCGTCGCAAACGGGAATTCCTCGTCCGGCGCGCATTCCCACAGAAAGTCCAGATCGATATCCTGCGCGACGGTGTCGGCCTGCTGCATCAGTTCGGCCGCGCTCGGCTTTTCGAATTCGATCAGCACGTCTTTCGCGCGCACCTTGGCACGCCGGCCGCCCGGCAACTCGACCTGAAAAGCATCGCCCTGGCGCGACAGCACGCTGCCCGCCTTGAAACTGCCCGATTCCTCGAAGAAAACGTTCACTCAATACTCTCGTTCTGTCTTGCATCTGCCGGCGCGCCCGATCCTGTTCGGCGATCGGTCACTGCGTGCGCGGCACGGCAACGTGTTCGTGGTAGTGGATCCGCGGCGCGATACGCGCGCCAGCGGGTTGAATCTGGTGAAATCTGGTGACGGACGACGGTTGGCTGCAGGCGTTCGCGGGACGCTTCAGTTGCCTTCGGTTATGCCGTGCACCGTCGAATCTTTTCTTCCGTAGCAGCTCGGTGACTGCCGGGTTGCCACCTGGCTGCTTAAGCTCGCCAGCCTTTTTGCCGTGAGCCCGTTAAGCTGGCCCTCTTTCCCGTCAGCCGCAAAAGCCTGCCCAACGCGCCATGTCTACCCGGTCACGTCAGGCGGTCTCGCCGTCCCGCCGTCTCAAGCGGCTTCGCGCGGCGCGGGCGGCTCGATATCTTCTGCGTCGCAAAACGCCAGCACCTCGTCGGCGTATTGCGCGAACTCGCTGATCGCGTGGTCACTCCCTTCGATCAGCGTAGTGCGTGCGCCCGGATAGTGCGCAAGCATTTCGCGGTAATCGAGCACTTCGTCGCCGGTGGCGGCCATCAAATAATAGCGTTCGGGCCGCGTGATCGATGCGACGCCGAGCGCGCGCAATTCATCAAGATGATGCGGTTCGACAACGATACTGCCGCCGCCATGCCACAACGGCTGTTCGCCGAGGTAGGCGCTCAGGTCGCGCTGCGGCACCACCGCCGGGTTCAGCAGCACAGCCGGCCACCCGTGCTTTTCCGCCAGGTAGGTCGCGAAATAGCCGCCGAGCGAACTGCCGATCACCGTGACGTTCTTCGGTTTTGCATCGGCAACCAGTGATTCGGTGAGCGCTACCGTCTCGAACGGTGAGACCGGCAGCATCGGACAGCACCATTCGTCGCCACGCCCCAATTCCAGTAGACGCGCCGCCAATACGCGCGCCTTGAACGAATTGGGCGACGAGCGGAAACCGTGCAGATAGAGAATCACGAAGCGCCTCGCGCGGAAAGTGCGTCGAGCAGCTTCTGATGCACGCCGCCGAAGCCGCCGTTGCTCATCACCAGAATCTGGTCGCCGGGGCGCGCTGCATGGACCACCGCTTTGACGAGCGCGTCGAGATTGTCGAAGGCTTGCGCTTTGCCGCCGAGCGGCGCGAGCGCTGCGCCGAGATTCCAGCCGAGCGCGTCGCGGCCCGCCGGCGCGCCGTAGCCGAATACGAGGTCGGCGTCGGCGAGGCTGGCGGGTAGCTGCGCTTTCATCACGCCCAGCTTCATCGTGTTCGAACGCGGCTCCAGCACGGCGAGAATCCGCGTGTTATCGCGGCCGACCCGCGCGCGCAGCCCGGCCACGGTGGTGTCGATCGCGGTGGGGTGATGCGCGAAGTCGTCGTACACGGTCACACCGTCGACGCTGCCGCGCACTTCCATGCGGCGCTTCACATTACGGAAGCTCGCCAGCGACTGCGCAGCCTGCGCTGGCGGCACGCCGACATGGCGCGCGGCGGCGATTGCGGCCAATGCGTTCATCCGGTTGTGCTCGCCCTGCACCTGCCAGTCGACCACGCCGACGCGCTCGCTGTTGTGATACACGGCAAACTGTTCGTCGACGGGAACGCCGTCTTCCGCAGGCAAGGTTTCCCAGCCGCCCTGCACGCCGAAACGCTCGACTTCGCTCCAGCAACCGCGCGTCAGCACGCGCTCAAGGGCGTCTTCGCGGCCGTTCGTCACGATCCGGCCGATGCCCGGCACCGTGCGCACCAGGTGATGGAACTGCGTTTCGATCGCGGCCAGATCCGGGAAGATGTCGGCGTGATCGAATTCAAGGTTGTTCAGAACCGCCGTTTTCGGCCGGTAATGGACGAACTTCGAGCGCTTGTCGAAGAACGCGGTGTCGTACTCGTCGGCTTCGATCACGAAGAAGCTCGAATCGGTCAGCCGCGCCGACACGCCGAAATTCAGCGGCACCCCGCCGATCAGGAAACCGGGGTTAAGGCCTGCATCTTCCAGCAGCCACGTCAGCATCGAACTGGTGGTCGTCTTGCCATGCGTGCCGGCCACCGCCAGCACCCATTTGCCGTTCAGCACGTGCTCGCCCAGCCATTGCGGGCCGGAAACATACGGCAGACCGCGGTCGAGAATCGCTTCCATCAGCGGGTTGCCGCGCGACACCACATTGCCGATCACGAACAGGTCGGCGTTCAGACCGTTCAACTGGTCCGCGTCATACCCTTCGATCAGGCGAATGCCTTGCGCCTCGAGCTGCGTGCTCATGGGCGGATAGACGCCGGCGTCGCAACCCGTCACGGTGTGGCCCGCGCCGCGCGCGAGAACCGCTAGTCCGCCCATGAACGTGCCGCAGATGCCGAGGATGTGGATATGCATAAGCCTGTCGTGCCGCGCGGGCGTTTTTTTGCGAGGGATGGGAGTGCAGCAAAACGGCCGGAACGACCGTCTGCAAAGGACGCTATTGTAACCGACAGGTTCGACTGCCCCCATCGAGCGTTGCCGCGCGCCGCGCTTGCCCGGCGCGCGGGGCGCGCCCCGCCTGGAAAGGCCTGTCGTCAATCTCTAGTATGATTGACGGATGGTTCGCAAATCACATTTCGATCCGCAGCGCGTGCGCGAGGAAATCGCCATAGCAGCTGCGCGCATGATCGCCGAAGACGGTCTGGACTACGCCACGGCCAAGCGCAAAGCGGCCCGACAGGTTGTCGGCGAGACGCGTGTTGCCGGCGAATGGCTGCCGGATAACGACCAGATAGAAGAAGAAATCCGCGAGTACCAGTCGCTCTTCCAGGGCGACAGCCAGCCGGTGCTGCTGCGGCGGCTGCGCCGTATCGCGATCGACTGGATGGAGCGGCTGGCCCCCTTTCATCCCTATCTGACGGGTGCGGTGCTGGGCGGAACAGCCGGTGAGCATTCAGACATTCATCTGCAGGTGTTTTGCGACAACCCGAAGGAAGTCGCGATCTACTTCCTGAACGCGAACATTCAATATGACGTGTCCGAGACCCGCCACTTCGCCGGGCGTGGCTACGTCGAAACGTTGAGCTTCCTGTGGCGCCCCGCGAACGAAGGGCGCGACGCGGAACCGGCGGGCATCCACGTTGCGCTGTATGAATCGGACGACCTGCGCGGCGCGGTACGGGCCGACGCCCGTGGCCGCACGGCGCGAGCGAATCTGCAGGCGGTTCAGGCGCTGCTCGACAGCAGCGAAGCAACCCCTTCCACTAATTAGACCGACCCACAATCAATGAATACGAGACGGATTCTGGCAGGCGCAGTGGTAGCAATCGTCGCGGCGGGCGGTGGTGTGCTGGCCAATCATTGGCTGAATGGCGACACCGAGGTCGCGCACGCCGCCCAGCCCACCGCTCACCAGAGCGCGGTCGATCAACTGTGGGCCGCGCCTGTCACGAACGTCGACGGGAAGCCGCAGTCGCTAAGCATGCTTAAAGGCCACCCAATCGTCGTCAACTTCTGGGCGTCGTGGTGCGGACCGTGTGTGGAGGAAATGCCGGCGCTTTCCCAACTTCAGCGCGAATACGCGAAGAAAGGGATCCAGTTCGTCGGACTTGGCGTCGATTCGGACAAAAACGTCCAGGCGTTCCTGCAGAAGGTGAAGGTAGCGTACCCGGTCTATGTCACCGGTTTCGGCGGCGCTGACCTTGCGCGGGCGTTCGGCAATAACGCCGGCGGCCTGCCCTTTACGGTCGTGATCGACGCGAAAGGCAATGTCCGCTCGACAAAATTAGGACAGATCGACCCCGCCGTCCTCCGGCAGACCCTCGACGCGCTTTAAATATCACATTCTTTTGACGCTCAGTTACCGTCGGAACGAGCGAAAATGCACGCAAATCGCGCGAATTTGAGAGAAGATGCGCGTCCGGCGTGACGACACGGTCGTCGCGCCATCGTTCCTTATGTGCGGGAAACTAGACAAGTTTCTCTAATCAGCGCTAAAGTGCGCCCAATTCCACGGAAAAAGAAGCGACCATGACGCGACTGCTGGTACTGCACGGACCCAACCTCAACCTTCTCGGCACCCGGGAACCCGAGGTCTACGGTCGCGTGACCTTGCCGCAGATCGACCAGGCGCTGGCGGACCGCGCAGCGGACGCACGCGTCGAGCTGGCGTCGTTCCAGAGCAACCACGAAGGCGCTCTGGTCGACCGCATCCAATCCGCCCGGACTGAGCAAACCGATTTCATACTGATCAATCCCGCCGCGTACACGCACACCAGCGTGGCCATTCGGGACGCACTGGCGGGGGTCGGCATCCCGTTCGTCGAGATTCATCTGTCGAACGTGCATCGTCGCGAACCGTTCCGGCATCACTCGTATTTCTCCGACCAGGCTGAGGGCGTGATTTGCGGCCTCGGCTGGAAGGGATATCTATACGCGCTCGAATTCGCGCTCGACCGGCTCGCCGCCGGCTCGTCGCGCGGCTGAATCCAAACACGACTAATTTGAGCCGGCTCTCGCAAGTGCCGGCACTTTTTGCATTGAAAGGGGCTTCCTGATGGATCTTCGTAAACTGAAAACTCTGATCGACCTCGTCTCGGAGTCCGGCATTTCCGAACTCGAAGTGACCGAGGGCGAAGGCAAGGTGCGTATCGTCAAGAACGCGCCGCCGGTTTACGTGCAACCGTCCGCCTCGTACGCGCCGCAATACGCGCAACCGGCTCCGCCGATGGGCGGCGAAGCCCCGGCTGCCGCCGCTGCTCCGGCTACGCCGGCAGTCGCCGCGCCGCAAGGCCACGTGGTGACGTCGCCGATGGTCGGCACGTTCTACCGTGCGCCGTCGCCGGGTGCCGAGCCGTTCGTCCAGGTGGGCGACACGGTCAAGGAAGGCCAGACGATTTGCATCATCGAAGCCATGAAGCTGCTCAACGAAATCGAATCGGACAAGTCCGGCGTGGTGAAGGAAATCCTCGTCGAAAACGGTCAGGCGGTCGAGTACGGCCAACCGCTGTTCGTGGTCGGCTAACGCGGCACGTCATGTACGCCGCCCGCGCGCCCGCTGTTCGAAAGGCGCGCGACCGATCCTCTGAGGCAGCCGGTGTTGCATTCAACCCGGCGCCCATTGATGAGTCGAAAACCCGCTATGTTTGAAAAAATCCTCATTGCCAATCGTGGCGAGATCGCGCTTCGTATCCAGCGCGCCTGCCGCGAACTCGGCGTCAAGACGGTCGTCGTCTATTCCGAAGCCGACAAAGAAGCCAAGTACGTGAAGCTCGCCGACGAGGCGGTCTGTATCGGACCGGCTCCGTCGAATCTGAGCTATCTGAACATGCCGGCGCTGATCAGCGCCGCTGAAGTGACCGACGCCGAAGCGATTCACCCCGGCTACGGCTTCCTGTCGGAGAACGCCGACTTCGCCGAACGGGTCGAGCAGTCCGGCTTCACCTTCATCGGCCCGCGCCCGGAAACCATCCGGATGATGGGCGACAAGGTCACGGCCAAGCAGACCATGATCAAGACCGGCGTGCCTTGCGTGCCGGGTTCGGAAGGCGCGTTGCCGGACGATCCGAAAGAGATCGTGAAGATAGCCCGCCAGGTCGGCTATCCGGTCATCATCAAGGCGGCCGGCGGCGGCGGTGGCCGCGGCATGCGCGTGGTTCACACGGAAGCGGCGCTGGTCAACGCGGTCAACATGACGCGCGAAGAAGCCGGCCGTGCATTCGGCAACCCGCAGGTCTACATGGAGAAATTCCTCGAGAACCCGCGGCACATCGAAATCCAGATCCTTGCCGATTCGTTCAAGAACGCGATCTGGCTCGGCGAGCGCGATTGCTCGATGCAGCGCCGTCACCAGAAGGTGATTGAAGAAGCGCCGGCGCCGGGTATTGCGCGCCGTCTGATCGACCGTATCGGCGATCGTTGCGCGGATGCCTGCAAGAAGATGGGCTATCTTGGCGCGGGTACGTTCGAGTTCCTGTACGAAAACGGCGAGTTCTACTTCATCGAAATGAACACGCGCGTGCAGGTCGAGCATCCGGTGACCGAGCTGATCACGGGCGTCGACATCGTGCAGGAACAGATCCGCATCGCAGCCGGCGAGAAGCTCGCGTTCCGTCAGCGCGACATCCAGTTCAAGGGTCATGCGATCGAATGCCGGATCAACGCGGAAGATCCGTTCAAGTTCATTCCGTCGCCGGGTCGTTTGACGTCGTGGCATATGCCGGGTGGCCCCGGCATTCGCGTCGACTCGCATGCCTACAATGGCTATTTCGTGCCGCCGAACTATGATTCGATGATCGGCAAGCTGATCGCTTACGGCGCCACGCGCGAACAGGCGATCAAGCGGATGCGCATCGCGTTGTCGGAAATGGTGGTGGAAGGCATTCAGACCAACATCCCATTGCACCGCGAGCTGATGCTGGACGCGAAGTTCGTCGAAGGCGGCACCAGCATTCACTACCTCGAAAACCGGTTGGCCGCGAAGCTGCAGGCCGCGCCGGAAGAAGCGTAAGTCATGAGCTACCGGGAACTGATCGCCGAGCTGGCACGCGAGCACGCGGAGGAATTCTCCGACGCGCTGCTCGAGTTGGGCGCGTTGTCCGTGTCGGTTGAAGATGCGGACGCCGACACGCCCGACGAACAGCCGTTGTTCGGCGAGCCCGGTCTCACACCGGATCGCACGGCGTGGCAGCGTTCGCGCGTGATCGCGCTGCTCGCGCCGGAACACGAGCCAGCGGTGCTGCTGACCGCGGCGGCTAACGAGATTGGTCTGCCGAGCGCGCCGTCGTTCACCGTGCGCGTTGTCGAAGACCAGGATTGGGTGCGGCTCACGCAGTCGCAGTTCGATCCGATTCCAATCGGCGAACGCATCTGGGTCGTACCGTCGTGGCACGATGCGCCGGACCCCGACGCACTCGTGCTCGAACTGGACCCGGGTCTTGCATTCGGCACCGGCAGCCATCCGACCACCCGGCTGTGCATGGAATGGCTCGAACAATCGGTCAAACCAGAACAGTCGGTGCTCGATTACGGCTGCGGCTCGGGCATTCTCGCAATCCTCGCGAAGAAGTGCGGCGCGAACCCGGTGTATGGCATCGACATCGACCCACAAGCGGTCGAGTCCGCGCGTCACAACAGCGAGCGCAATCGAGCCGAAGTCACATACGGTTTGCCTGACGAATGCCCGACCGGCGAGTTCGATATCGTGGTCGCCAATATCCTGTCGAATCCGCTCAAGCTGATGGCGTCGATGTTGTCGTCGAAGGTCAAACCGGGCGGCCGCATTGCACTGTCGGGCATCCTGGCGCGGCAAGCGGATGAAGTCGCGCAGGTCTACGCACAGTGGATCGATATCGGCGTATGGCGCGAACACGAAGGTTGGGTATGTCTAACGGGAACCCGTCGCGAAAGCCATTAGAATAAGGCGTATTGTCCAACCACCGGCCTTCTGGCTTACCGGCTCAATATGCTCCTGGCGACGCGTTGCCCCTTCTGTGAAACCGTCTTCCGCCTGCAACCGGCGCAGCTCGCGCTGCGCCGCGGTCTTGTCCGCTGCGGACATTGCCAGGAAGTGTTCGACGCGTCGAGCAGCCTGTTCGACGTAACCGAAGGCGGCGACTTTTCCGCCGCCAAACCGGTCGCGGCGGCTGCGGCGATCGAAGCGCTTTCCGGCGTCCGCCAGAAAGGCCCCGACTTCAGCGCGGAAGCATGGAACCCATGGGCGCCGGCCACTGACGCTGCGCTCGACGACCGTCTACGGCACAATGCCGGCAACATCCCGCTCACCCCAGTTTCCACCGACGCCGGCGTCGCGCTGACACCGCGCCATGCGACCGAGCCAGAACTGCCGCCCGGCGCGTTCCCTCCGCCCCTGCCAGCCGACGAAGAACCGGTGCTGGCAGATGCCCCTCTCGACCCCTTCGCTTACCCGGCAGACGAAGAGCCTTCTGTCGAACCGTCCGTCGACGAAGCGCCGCGCGTCTGGCACAAGACCGAGCGTCCGTCCGATACGTCACCGGACGAGCCGGTATTGAACCCCTCGGCGACATTGCATGGCGTCCCCGATAACGAACCGCATTTCGGCGCGCCGGCTGCCGCCACGGCGGCTGAAGTCGGTGGAGCGGCGGCCTTTGGTGCCGCGGCTACGAGGCAAGGCCCGGCCGACCCCGCAGCCGGCACGGCCGCTGCGGGCGGAAGCGGCGGCGCAGGCTTCCCGCCCTCTCCGGCCGCTTCGAGCGGCGAGCCCTTCTCCGTCAATCCGGTGAACGATGGCGATGAGCCGTTCCCGGTCGTGCGCGAAACTCGTCCTGGCAAACCACGACACATGGGCCTGGCAATCGGCGGGGCGATACTGCTCGTGCTGTTGATCGTCGCGTTACTCGCGCAGCTGGCATGGTGGCAACGCGAGACCGTGCTCGTGTACCTGCCGCGTTCGCAGGCTGTCTACGTCAAGGTCTGCTCGGAGCTGGGCTGCCAGATCACACCGCCGCATAACATCGACGGCTTGCTGGTCGAGCCATCCGATCTGCGCCAAATCGACGGGCCGCACAAGCTCGAGCTGAAGATGCCGCTGCACAACCGCCTCAATATCGCGCTCGCGTATCCGGCCATCGAACTCACGCTGCTCGACGACCAGAACAACGTGGCGATCCGGCGCGTGCTGTGGCCGCAAGACTACGTGCCGCCCGGCACGCTGATCTCGGCGGGTCTGCCGGCGCATGCCACGCAGACCATGATCGTGCATCTCGACACGGGCGTGGCGGTCGCTTCCAATTTCCGCGTGCAGATTTTTTATCCGTAACGCATCCTTGCGCGCCCGGCCATGACTGGGCGCGTTCACCGTCATTCCTGACGAATTTTCGGAGCACAACAACATGAGCCAAGTCACGCTGGGTGGCAACCCGATCGAAGTAGCCGGCACGTTCCCGTCGGTTGGCAGCACCGCCCCTGCTTTCTCGCTGGTGGGTAAGGATCTGAAGCCGCTGTCGCTCGCCGATTTCGCCGGCAAGCGCAAAGTGCTGAACATCGTGCCGAGCCTCGACACGCCGACCTGCGCTACGTCGACCCGCAAGTTCAACGAAGCCGCTGCGAAGCTGACCAACACGGCTGTGATCGTCGTGTCGGGTGACCTGCCGTTCGCCGCGTCGCGCTTCTGCACGACCGAAGGCATCGAGAACGTCGTCACGGCTTCCACGTTCCGCGGCCATGAGTTCGCGCAAGCGTATGGCGTCGACGTGACGAGCGGCCCGCTGACGGGCCTGACGGCACGTGCGGTGGTGGTCGTCGACGAAAACGACAAGGTCGTGCACGCTGAGCTGGTCGGCGAGATCAAGAACGAGCCGAACTACGACGCAGCACTCGCCGCGCTGAAGTAAGCCCTTCCGTGCGATGCCGGTGCCGCGCTTCGCGCGCGGCGCCGTGGCATCGCCGCCCTTTTCTATCCATTGTTTTTACAGGAACGTTCGCCTTGGCTACGCTCATTTGCGGCTCGCTCGCCTACGACAACATCATGACTTTCGAAGGCCGCTTCCGGGAGCACATCCTGCCGGATCAGGTCCACATCCTGAACGTGAGCTTTCTCGTACCGACGATGCGTCGCGAGTTCGGCGGCTGCGCAGGCAACATCGCGTACTCGCTGAAGCTGCTGGGCGGCGACGCGCGCATCATGGGCACACTCGGCTCGGTCGACGCGCAGCCTTACATGGACCGCTTCGCGCAGCTCGGCCTGTCGACGGAAAGCGTGCTGGTCGTGCCCGACACCTACTCGGCACAGGCAATGATCACGACCGACCTGGAAAACAATCAGATCACCGCGTTCCATCCGGGCGCGATGATGCAGTCGCACCTGAACCGCGCCGATGAAGCGAAGGGCATCACGCTCGGCATCGTCGCGCCGGACGGCTACGACGGCATGATTCAGCATTCCGAACATCTGGCGGCCGCGGGCATCCCGTTCATCTTCGACGTGGGCCAGGGCTTGCCACTATTCGACGGCGACACGCTGCGGCGCATGATTGAACTTGCCACGTATGTAGCTGTCAACGATTACGAAGCCAAGCTGGTGAGCAACAAGACTGGCTGGTCGATCGAAGAGATCGCCGGCAAGGTCGACGCGTTGATCATCACTCTTGGCGAGCAGGGCGCACAGATTCACCATGCAGACGGTATCGAAGAGATTCCGGCAGTGAAAGCGAAGCAGGTGCTCGACCCCACAGGTTGCGGCGACGCGTTCCGCGGCGGTTTGCTCTACGGTATCGAGAACGGGCTTGGCTGGGCGACCACTGGCCGGCTTGCGAGTCTGATGGGTGCGTTGAAGATTGAGCAACAGGGGCCGCAAAATTACGCGCCCACCCGGGCGGAGATCAACGAACGGTTCAAGCAGGCGTTCGGATACGAACTGCCGTGAGCTGAGCTATGGGAGCCAGGTAATGAGAACGACGAGTCGCCTGATGGTAGCCACCGTGATTGCCGGTTCAGTGGCCATGACGGGGTGTGCGGTTAACAGTAGTTCTCCCGACGTCTTCAATGCGTCACAGGCACAGCGCGAACAGACGGTGCGTATGGGCACGGTCGACAGCGTACGCATGGTTCGGATCAGCACCAACAACGGCCAGTCCAGCGGGCTGGGTGTAGTCGGCGGCGGGGCGCTCGGCGCACTAGCGGGCAGTTCGATTGGCGGCGGCCGCGGCTCCGTAGCAACGGGTATCATCGGCGGGATAGGCGGTGCGGTCGCAGGCAACGCGATCGAGAACAACATGGCGATGCGCGACGGCCTCGAAATTACCGTGCGGCTCGACAACGGCGATCTGCGCGCAATCACGCAAACCGCCACGGGCGAAACCTTCCGTGCTGGCGACCGCGTACGAATCCTGTCCAGCGGTGGCGTTTCACGCGTCACGCGTTGATCACGCTCTAACCATTTCCCCTCTCGCGCGACCGGCTAACACGCGGTCGCGACGACCTCAAACGCATGCCCTCCCCTGTGCATGCGTCTTTTTTCGTCTGTCGCTTTTGCTCTGTGCGATTGGCCTGAACACGTCCTCCCCTGCTACGACTCCACATGTCTAACCACGTGCTTCGTGGCGTGATACGCGTCGCCGGACGCTGCATGAAATGCCGGGCAAAAAAATCCCGTCGCCGGAAAACCAGCAACGGGATCATGACCGGATAGCGCTCGCTACAACTCGAGCGCTATCCGGTCATCGGACACATCTTGCGACGTGTCGAATGACTTCTACAGCTTAACTACTGCCTGACTACGGCTTACGGACGGCTACCCGTCGGGAACGGCCATGCCGCTGCCGGGTTCAGCGCAGTCTTCACCGTCGCAGCCGGTGCGCTCGAGACAGAAGTCGCAGCGGGTGCAGGCGCAGCCTTCTTGGCGACAGCCTTCTTCGCGGGTGCAGCCTTCTTCGCAGGAGCAGCGGCCTTCTTCGCAGCAGCCTTCTTGGCAGGTGCAGCCTTCTTCGCAGCAGGAGCCTTTTTCGCAGCAGGCGCAGCCTTTTTAGCAGCAGCCTTTTTCGCAGGCGCAGCCTTCTTGGCAGCAGCCTTCTTGGCCGGTGCAGCCTTCTTCGCTGCAGCCTTCTTAGCCGGCGCCGCCTTCTTTGCTGCGACCTTCTTCACTGCAACTTTCTTTGCAGCAACTTTCTTCGCCGGAGCGGCTTTCTTGGCCGGTGCTGCCTTCTTCGCCGCAACCTTCTTCACAGCGACTTTCTTGGCTGCAACCTTCTTCGCCGGAGCAGCTTTCTTCGCTGCAACCTTCTTAGCCGGTGCTGCCTTCTTTGCTGCAACCTTCTTCACTGCAACTTTCTTTGCAGCGACTTTCTTTGCCGGTGCAGCCTTCTTAGCCGGAGCAGCTTTCTTAGCTGCAACCTTCTTCGCTGCGGGTTTCTTAGCGGCGGCTTTCTTTGCAGTTGCCATCATTTTCTCCTTCAGGTTTTCAGATGAGAGTCAGTTCAAACTACACCCTTCGTCAAAACCCGCTTCCCGCGGACGCTTCTCAGGGCGCGCGCTACGAAGCGGGCTATTCATCGGCGTACGCAGGTGCCGCGCGCTTACGCTAATGAATGCGGTAAGGCGCGCCGTGCCACGAGGCACCGCGCGCCAGATCTGTTCGGCATCGAATTCCGATGCCGGCAATTGCTTGATCGAGCCGCTGGCGACAACGCCAACGGCTTTTTCCGGGGGGAAGTTTGCCCATCCCACTGAAGGGTCCGCAAAGTGCCAGTCATGTTTGTGGGCCGCGAAGGCACGCGACGCACCGGGCAAGCTTTGCATCAGGCGGTTAAGCTCCTAGCCAAAATTGCCGCTGCCGAAGCCGGCGGCATCCCCATCGATATTGCGTCTGCGACACGAACCCGGATCACTCCCAGGTCAGCGCGCCACCAGTTTGATATTCGATTACTCGCGTCTCGAAGAAGTTGCGTTCCTTCTTCAGGTCGATCATCTCGCTCATCCACGGGAACGGGTTTTCCTCGTTCGGGTACAGCGGATCGAGACCGATCTGCTGGCAACGGCGGTTGCAGATGAAGCGCAGATAGCTCTTGAACATCGACGCGTTGAGGCCGAGCACCCCGCGCGGCATCGTATCTTCTGCGTAACGATATTCAAGTTCGACCGCTTGCTGGAAGATCTCGCGGATTTCCGCGCGGAACTCAGCTGTCCAGAGTTGCGGGTTTTCGAGTTTGATCTGGTTGATCAGGTCGATGCCGAAGTTGCAGTGCATCGACTCGTCGCGCAGGATGTACTGATACTGTTCCGCCGCGCCGGTCATCTTGTTCTGACGGCCAAGCGCCAGGATTTGTGTAAAGCCGACGTAGAAGAACAGGCCTTCCATCACGCAGGCGAACACGATCAGCGAGCGAAGCAACGTCTGGTCAGTCTCAAGCGTGCCGGTCTGGAAGCCCGGATCGGTCAGCACGTTGATGTACGGAATCAGGAATTCGTCTTTTGCGCGGATCGAGGCGACCTCGTGATACGCGTTGAAGATTTCGCCTTCGTCGAGGCCCAGCGATTCGACGATGTACTGGTAAGCGTGCGTGTGGATCGCCTCTTCGAACGCCTGGCGCAGCAGGAACTGGCGGCATTCGGGCGCCGTGATGTGGCGGTAGGTGCCCAGCACGATGTTGTTGGCGGCGAGGGAGTCGGCCGTCACGAAGAAGCCCAGGTTGCGCTTGACGATGCGGCGCTCGTCTTCGGTCAGACCGTTCGGGTCTTTCCAGAGGGCGATGTCGCGCGACATGTTCACTTCTTGCGGCATCCAGTGGTTGGCGCAACCAGCCAGATACTTTTCCCAAGCCCACTTGTATTTGAACGGCACCAACTGATTGACGTCGGTCTGGCCGTTGATGATGCGCTTGTCGGCGACGTTGACTCGCGCTTCAGAAACCGCCGCCGTTCCGGCAGCGTGAGCAGCGGCAATGCCTTTTTCGAAAACGTCTTGAGACGCGAAGACGTTTCGATCCGAGGGAGCATGAGGAGCGGAGCGCGTTTCGAATTGCGAACCGACAGCCGATCCCGCCGCGTTGCGCAACGCATTCTGTTGCGCGCCGCTCGAGGGAGTTACGGCAGTGATCTCGTCATCCCAGTTGAGCATAAATGTCACCATCAATTTAGAACGGTTTGTACCATCTTTTCACGAGCGATAAAAGAGTTCGCTCACGAAAAATCCTGTTTTCGATTCGCGTTGCTACGTTCATACAACACTTTGTTCAACCTACTGTGTGTGACGCCTCAGATGAAGCGTGTTGAACGTGTGTCGTCGACGTGCTTCGCGAGCTCGAAGAGCAACGTGTCTTCATGACGTTTCGCTGCTCTATCTATCTGTATTGCGGAGCGTGTTCGCAGCGTCCTGATGTTGCCGGGGCACTACGTTGCGTTTGCGTTGCGATGCTTGCTGCGGTGGTCCGCGCCTGCTTTGCATCTGCCTCGCGTTTGCCTCGCGTTTGCCTGTTCGTCAGTGACAGCGAGGTGAAGTTCAATGCGATGTCGAGCGATGCATCCAGCCGATTGTGTTGATCGACCCACCGATCGAAGCGTTTGCTGAGCGCACTGTGTCGCGCGCTTGCTGAGGTGATGCCGGCTGCGGACTGCGTGCTGCTGCTTATCTGCTGTTTGCCTGCTGCTTGTCTGCTGCTGTATGCCACGCGCTTGCTGCGGGTCGCCGCCAGTTGCCGCTGGTTTGTCACTCAACCGCTCGTCTGCGATCGGGTTGCCGGACGGTCGCTTCGCGACTTCCTTCAGTGCTTGCCCTGCGCCGCTCTGCGGCGTTGCGATTCTGCTTCACCGCTTCACTGCTTCCGACGAGCGACGCGATGCTGATCCCACTCGCCGCCCATCGTCTTCACATCTGCTTCACGACTCAAACAAACTTTGCTGATCGTTCCCTGCGGGTCATTACCTACAACCCGTCAGCAAGCAGCGATCCTGCTGCTTGCTGACGGCTGGCCAACAACTTACTGGCAAGCCTCGCACTCTTCAAAGCCAGGGTCGCCCGGACGCATCATGCACACCGGACCATCCGCTTCCGGCGCTGCTTCAATCCCGACTGCTGGCGTGGCCGCTGAAGCCTGAAAGCCGCCTGCGGCACCGCCAGCCGCGCCGTTGTTTGCACCGAAACCACCTGCCGCGCCACCTGCTGCACCGCCCGAACCTTCGCTGCCACCCGAGCTCACCGCGTTCAGCGCGCCGTGTGCAACCGTCGACTTCTCGACGTGCGTCGCCGCCATCGTGCGGAGGTAGTACGTGGTCTTCAGACCGCGGACCCATGCGAGCTTGTAGATCTCGTCGAGCTTCTTACCCGATGCGCCACCCATGTAAATGTTCAGCGACTGCGCCTGGTCGATCCACTTCTGACGACGCGACGCCGCTTCCACCAGCCACACCGGATCGAGTTCGAACGCGGTCGCGTAGATCGCGCGCAGGTCGGCCGGAATACGGTCGATGCGCGACAGCGTGCCGTCGAAGTACTTCAGGTCGGCGACCATCACTTCGTCCCACAGGCCGCGTGCCTTCAGGTCGCGCACCAGGTAGTCGTTGACCACCGTGAATTCGCCCGACAGATTCGACTTCACATACAGGTTCTGGAACGTCGGTTCGATACAGGCCGACACGCCGATGATGTTCGAGATCGTCGCCGTCGGTGCAATTGCCACGCAGTTCGAGTTGCGCATCCCGTATTGGGCGATGCGCGCACGCAGTTCGGTCCAGTCCATCGACTCGCTCGAATCGACTTCGACGTAACCGCCGCGTGCGTCAGCCAGCAGCTTCACCGAGTCTTGCGGGAGGATGCCACGATCCCACAGCGAACCACGGTAGCTCGAATAGCGGCCGCGTTCCTGCGCCAGTTCCGTCGACGCGTAATAAGCGTAGTAGCAAACCGCTTCCATCGACGTGTCGGCGAACGCGACAGCCTCTTGCGATGCGTACGGCGTGCGCAGCAGGTGCAGGCAGTCCTGGAAGCCCATGATGCCCATGCCAACCGGACGGTGCTTCAGGTTCGAGTTACGTGCCTTGGCGACCGCGTAGTAGTTGATGTCGATCACGTTGTCGAGCATGCGCATGGCCACGCTGACCGTGCGCTTGAGCTTTTCGTGGTCGAGCACGAGCGTGCCGTCTGCCTGTTCCTTCAGGTGAGCGACCAGGTTCACCGAACCCAGGTTGCACACGGCGATTTCAGCATCGCTCGTGTTCAGCGTGATTTCCGTGCACAGGTTCGACGAGTGAACGACACCGACGTGCTGTTGCGGCGAACGCACATTGCACGGATCCTTGAACGTGATCCACGGGTGGCCGGTTTCGAACAGCATGCCCAGCATCTTGCGCCACAGCTGAGCTGCCGGCACCTTCTTGAACAGCTTGATCTCGCCGCGCGCGACCTTCTCTTCGTAAGCCGTGTAAGCCGTTTCGAATTCCGCGCCGAACAGGTCGTGCAGGTCCGGGCAGGTGGACGGCGAGAACAGCGTCCAGTCGCCGCCTTCCATCACACGCTTCATGAACAGGTCGGGAATCCAGTTCGCCGTGTTCATGTCGTGCGTGCGACGACGGTCGTCGCCGGTGTTCTTACGCAGTTCGAGGAATTCTTCGATGTCCAGGTGCCACGTTTCCAGATACGCACACACCGCGCCCTTGCGCTTACCACCCTGGTTCACGGCGACTGCCGTGTCGTTGACGACCTTCAGGAACGGCACCACGCCTTGCGACTTGCCGTTGGTGCCCTTGATGTGCGAACCGAGCGCACGCACGCGCGTCCAGTCGTTGCCCAGACCGCCGGCGAACTTCGACAGCAGCGCGTTTTCCTTCAGCGCTTCGTAGATGCCGTCGAGGTCGTCGTCGACCGTCGTCAGGTAGCACGACGACAGTTGCGAACGATGCGTGCCCGAGTTGAACAGCGTCGGCGTGGACGACATGAAGTCGAAGCTCGACAGGATGTTGTAGAACTCGATGGCGCGCGCTTCGCGGTCGATCTCGTTCAACGACAGGCCCATTGCGACACGCATAAAGAATGCCTGCGGCATTTCGATGCGCACGCCGTCGTGATGCAGGAAGTAGCGGTCATACAGCGTTTGCAGGCCGAGGTAGCCGAACTGCAGATCGCGGCTGTTGTCGAGCGCCGCGCCCAGGCGCTTCAGGTCGAACTGCTGGAGCTTGTCGTCGAGCAGGCCGGCAGCGATGCCGCGCTTGATGAACTTCGGGAAGTACTCGGCGTAGCGCTCGGCCATTTCGCCTTGTGTGACTTCTTCTTCGAGGATCTCGCGGCGGATCGTGTGCAGCAGGATGCGCGCGGTGACCTGGCTGTACGCCGGGTCTTTTTCGATCATCGTGCGAGCAGCGAGGATGGCCGAGTCGTAGACCTGGGTCATCGGCACGCCGTCGTACAGGTTCTTCACCGTTTCCGCGATGATCGGATCGGCGCTCACCGCGTCGCCCAGATTCGCGCAAGCGGATTCGATCACGCCACGCAGCGCGGCCAGGTCGAGCGGACGCGAGACGCCGTTGTCGGTCACGTTCAGACCCGGCGCGCTGGCCGCGACCTGCTCGTCATGACCGCGAGCCTGCGTGCGCTTCTCGCGATACAGCACGTAAGCACGCGCGACGTTGTGTTCGCCGCCGCGCATCAGCGCGAGTTCGACCTGATCCTGAATGTCTTCGATATGGAACGTGCCGCCGTTCGGACGGCTGCGCAGCAGCGCGCGCACCACGCTTTGCGTGAGTTGCTCGACCAGTTCGCGCACACGCGCCGACGCCGCACCTTGACCACCGTTGACGGCCAGAAATGCCTTCGTCACTGCGATGGCGATTTTCGACGGTTCGAACGACACCACGCTGCCGTTGCGACGGATCACCTTGTAGTCGGCGTAAGTCGCTTGCGGCGCGAGCGCCTGGGCGCCTTGAGCCTGGCCAAACGCCTGGCCAGTCGATGAGCCCTCGTAGCGGGTCGTCGCGTTGTCGGTGGTTTGCATGTGCAAAGCTCCTGGTTCTGGAAAGTGCGGCGAGTGCCGCGGATTAAATCGAATGCTGCGCAGCCGTGTGCGCAAGCGATGGAGTGCTGGAAAAAGGCCGGCTGATCCGGATGGCTGGATGCGACTGCGATGAAGCCTGATTCGAATTGGAAACGGTCTTCATGGTGTGTGTCGCGATCACTGGCTGTGCCCTTTCCCCGAATGCTGCTGGATGCAGCCGGAGGTCTCTACCGGCTGCACCGCAGGAAATTTTTCACTGCTCTGGAATGCTTGCGGCGCCATGCTCGGAGAACGGGGCGCCGCGGACTTATACACTCGGTTATTCACAGAGTTATGCACAGACCACACAAGATATAGTGCACAACCCGGTTTGTGGCACCAAGTATAGTGGAGATTCGAGACAGGTCAAATCGTTTTATTTGCTTTCGAAGTCTTGACTTTTGCTTCGCACGGCGTGAAGCGGGACACGAGGATATGCCCCGAAAAACGAGGCCACGCCTCGCTCTCCTTCGGGTTCTGCGATCTCGCGCGAAAGGGGTTTACCGCGTTTCGGAAAACTTGAGATAGGGGAAGTACTGATCGGAAAGCGCGGTGTCGTCGCGCAGACGCGGCCACTCGAAATGGGGCCCAGGATCGGTCTTGCGACCGGGGGCGATGTCTGAGTGACCGGCTATAGCTTCGACCGGATAGCGTGCCGTCAACGCGCTCACGAGCGCACCGAGCGTGCGGTATTGCGCCGCTTCGAAGGCTGCGGCGTCGCTGCCTTCCAGTTCGATGCCGATCGAGAAATCATTGCAGCGCTCGCGTCCGAAAAAATTCGACGCGCCCGCATGCCACGCGCGTTCGTTGCACGACACGAACTGTTCGAGCGTGCCGTCGCGAAGAATCACGAAATGCGCGGACACCCGCACGCCGCGCAGATGCGAGTCGTAGTACGGATGAGCGTTGCAGTCGAGCGTGTTCAGGAATAATTCGGCGATCGCCGTGCCGCCGAACTGATTCGGCGGCAGGCTGATGTTGTGGACCACGACCAGCGTCGGCACGACCCCTGCGGGCCGCGCTTCGAAATTCGGCGATGGCAGTTTGCGTGCGGCGGCGACCCAACCGTCGGCATCGACGGTGAACTCGACGCTCATCGGGCGTCGCGGCCCGACGGACGCGCGCCGTGACGCTGCGCGTGCGCGGCGCTACAGAACGGTTGGCCCGCTACCACGACGGAGTCGCTCTTCGGCGCATGCACGCCGCACTCGGCGCAGCGGATCATGGGTTCAGCGAGTTGCGGCGCGGCGGAGGGACGCGCGCCGCCGCCGGCACCTTTGGCGCCATTCGCGCCGGCACCTCCGGTGCGTTGCGCAGACTGTGCGTCATGACGGCGCAGCGCCTTCACCAGCCATTGCCCGACGATGAAAAGAAGGATCAGCAGAAAAATTTGTCGCATGGGGACACGCTCACACTACAGCACGGTGCAACAGCACCTCGAAAACAAAACGACTGCCGACGTACGCCAGCAACAGCGCGACGAACGACGCCAGCACCCAGCGCAATGCCGCACGGCCGCGCCAGCCGGACACCTTGCGCGCTGTTAGCAGCGCGCCAAACATGACCCACGAAAGAATCGCAAACACGGTCTTGTGATCGAGCCGCAACGCGCGGTCGACCAGTTGCTCGCTGAACAGAATGCCTGATACGAGGGTCAGCGTCAGCAGAACAAAACCTGCGCCGATCAAACGGAACAGCAGTTTTTCCAAGGTCAGCAGAGGCGGCAGTGTGTCGAGCCAGCCCGACAGCCAGCCGTGGTTCGCCGCGGCCACGTTCCGTTGCGCAAGACCGCCGCGCATTGCATGCAGACGCCGCTCGACCAGCAGCATCAGGATCGCGTGCAGCGCCGCGATCGCGAACAGACCATATGCGATATTGGCGATCAGGAAGTGCAACTTGAACATTGGCGCGGCCGAATACGGCAACACGCGCACGCCGCCGAACGCGAGCGGCATCAGCGACGCAATGCAGGCGAGCGGCAACACCAGCAGACGCAACCCGTCGAGCGGAAAGAAAAAGCTCTCTATCCAGTAGATGCCCGCGCCCAGCCAGAACATCGCCGACAGCGCGAACGCGAAGCCGAACACCATCGCGTTCTGCGGAAAGATGGTGGTGTGCAGCAGCACGCCGTGCGCGAGCAGCGCGACGAATAACAGCGCACGGCCCGGCGTGCTCATGCCCGAAGCCGCCGACACGCCCGCGGTGTCGGGCACCGGCGGCACGCTCTCGAGCATGGGGCGCAAGGCGGCGTGCCGGTGCGAGCGCCAGCCAGCCACGGCGAGACCGCCATAGAGGAGCGCAGTGAGGGCATACAGTACAATATCCATATTCGAAGTTTACACTAGGCCCCTACTCCGCGACGTCTCCCTCGTTGCGTGCTGCGCGGGCCGCACCACCGTTCATCGCTCCCCATGCTCGACAATCTGACTCAACGGATGGCGCGCGTCGTCAAGACGCTGCGCGGCGAAGCCCGGCTCACCGAGGCGAACACCCAGGAAATGCTGCGCGAAGTTCGCCTCGCGCTCCTCGAGGCCGACGTGGCGCTGCCCGTCGTGCGCGAGTTCATCGCCAAGGTGAAGGAAAAGGCGCTTGGCGAGGAAGTTATCAGCAGCCTGTCGCCGGGTCAGGCGCTGGTCGGCGTGGTGCAGCGCGAGCTGACCGCCATCATCGGCGGCGACTACGAAGGCAAAGCGATCGAACTGAATCTCGCCGTCACGCCGCCGGCCGTCATCCTGATGGCGGGTCTGCAAGGCGCGGGTAAGACGACCACGGTCGGCAAGCTCGCCAAGCTGCTGCGCGAAAAGTACAAGAAGAAAGTCCTGACCGTTTCGTGCGACGTCTACCGCCCTGCTGCTATCGCGCAGTTGAAGACGGTGACCGAGCAGGTCGGCGCAGACTTCTTCCCGTCGGAGCAGGATCAGAAACCGGTCGACATCGCGCGCGCTGCTGTCGATTGGGCGAAGCGCCACTACCACGACGTGCTGCTGGTCGACACGGCCGGCCGTCTCGGTATCGACGAAGCGATGATGCAGGAAATCACCGCTCTGCACAGCGAGCTGAAGCCGGCGGAAACGCTGTTCGTCGTCGACGCGATGCTCGGTCAGGACGCGGTCAACACCGCGAAAGCGTTTAGCGACGCGCTGCCGCTCACCGGCGTGGTCCTCACCAAGCTCGACGGCGACTCGCGCGGTGGCGCGGCGCTTTCCGTGCGTCACGTCACGGGCAAGCCGATCAAGTTCGTCGGTGTCGCCGAAAAGCTCGACGGCCTCGAAATTTTCTATCCGGACCGGATGGCGAACCGGATTCTCGGCATGGGCGACATTCTCGCCCTCGTCGAAGAAGCGCAGAAGGGCGTCGACGTCCAGGCCGCGCAGAAGCTCGCCGACAAGGTCAAGAAAGGCGGCGACTTCGATCTGAACGATTTCCGCGCACAGCTTACGCAAATGAAGGGCATGGGCGGTCTGTCGTCGCTGATGGACAAGCTGCCCGCGCAATTCCAGCAAGCCGCCGCCGGCGCCGACATGGGCCAGGCCGAGAAGCAGATGCGCCGCATGGAAGGCATCATCAATTCGATGACACCACTCGAGCGCGCGAAGCCCGACCTGATCAAGGCCACGCGCAAGCGCCGCATCGCTGCGGGCGCGGGCGTGCAGGTGCAGGAAGTCAACCGCATGCTGAACCAGTACGACCAGATGCGCACCATGATGAAAAAGCTCAAGGGCGGCAATCTGCAGAAGATGATGCGCGGCATGAAGGGCATGTTGCCCGGCATGCGCTAAGCTTGAACAGGATGGCGGACGCGCGTTTGCGTAGAGGCACCACGGAACGCGCGGCAAGCTTCGGATTCATGCGGGTTTATTCTGTACCGCGTGCCGCCCTTCTCACCCACACTATGTATACAGTCACCGCCCGTCAGACGTCATGAACCGCGAAGAAGCTCTCCACATTTTTAGCCACTCCGAAGAAATCGTTTCGGCCGACGACGTCAACGCGTCGATCAGCGGCATGGCGTCTGCCATCCGCGACGAAATGAGCGAGGACTTCCCGCTCGTGCTGTCGGTCATGGGCGGTGCGGCGGTGTTCACCGGCATGCTGCTGCCGCACCTCGATTTCCCGCTCGAGTTCGACTACATCCACCTGACCCGCTACCGCAACACCACCAAGGGCGGCAACGAGATGCAATGGCGCGTGGCGCCGGCCGAGTCGGTGAAGGATCGTGTCGTGCTGGTGCTCGACGACATTCTCGACGAAGGCGAGACGATGGCCGCGATCCGCGACCGCATCATGGCGATGGGCGCGAAGCGTTTCCTGAGCGCGGTGCTGTGCGAGAAGATCATTCCGAAGGCGAAGCCGTTGCGTCCGGATTACTGCGGTTTTGAAGTGCCGGACCGCTATGTGTTCGGCTGCGGAATGGACGCGAAGGGTTACTGGCGCAATCTGCCGACCATCCGGGCGCTGACCGAAGGCGCGTGAAGCAAAGCTTCTGCCCGAGTAACGATAGATGTAAAAAAAGCGGCCCATACGGGCCGCTTTTTTGTTGATCGCCATACTGGATTCAAAGCTGATGCACGAAAGAGCGGATTCCGCCGAGCATCATCTCCACTGCAATCGCCACCAGCACGAGACCCATCAAGCGCTCGAACGCGGCCATCGTGCGCTCGCCTAACCACGTCTGAATACGCTCAGCCAGCATCAATACGATCGCGCAGACGATCATCGTGACGGTCAGCGCACCGATCCATTCGAAGGTCTTGCCGGGCGCCTGCGACGTCAGCAGCATCACCGTTGCCAGTGCTGACGGCCCCGCCAGCGCAGGAATTGCGAGCGGCACGATCAGCGGCTCGCCGCCACGCGAATCGCCGCCGAACGGGCCGTCCGGATGGGGAAACACCATCCGCAGCGCAATCAGAAACAGCACGATTCCGCCGCCGATCCGTAACGACTGATCGCTCAGGCTCATCACGCGCAGAAAGCCCTGACCGAGCACCATGAACACCAGCAGAATCGCAAACGCGATCGCCACTTCACGAAGAATGACGATCGTGCGCCGCTCCGGCGACACGCTGCGCAAGCAGCTGATGAACAGCGGAATATTGCCGAGCGGATCCGTGATCAGAATCAGCAGGATGGTCGCGGACAGGAAGGTGTACTCCACCGTCCGCTCCGCTTAGCGCGCCAACGCTGCGCGAACTTTCCCGATCACCGTTTGGCCTGCGTCTTCAACCGGCAGCAGCGTTGCTTCGGCGTCGCGACGGCCCTGGTATTCGAGCTTGCCGTCCTTCAGCCCACGGTCGCCGATCACCAGACGATGCGGCACGCCGATCAGTTCCCAGTCGGCGAACATCACGCCCGGGCGCTCGCCACGGTCGTCGAGAATCACGTCGACGCCCGCTTCGACCAGTTCCGCGTACAGCTTGTCGGCCTGCTCGCGCACGGCTTCGCTGCGGTCATAGCCCATCGGGCACAGCACGACTTCGAACGGGGCAATCGATTCCGGCCAGATGATGCCCTTGTCGTCGAAATTCTGTTCGATTGCGGCGCCGAGAATACGCGTGATGCCGATGCCGTAGCAGCCCATTTCCATCGGCTGCGGCTTGCCGTTCTCGTTGAGGCAGGTCGCGTTCATCGCTTCCGAGTACTTCGTGCCGAGCTGGAACACGTGACCCACTTCGATACCGCGGCAGATGTCGATCTCGCCCTTGCCGTCCGGCGACGGATCGCCCTTCTTCACATTGCGGATATCGGCAACGACCGGCTCCGGCAGATCGCGGCCCCAGTTCACGCCGGTGATGTGGTAATCCACTTCATTCGCGCCGACCACGAAGTCGCTCATGTTCGCGACCGTGCGATCCGCGACGACCTTGACCGGCTTCTTCGTGTTGATCGGACCGAGGTAGCCAGGCGGCGTGCCGAAGGTCTCGATAATTTCGGCTTCGGTTGCCATGCGGAAGTCGGCCAGACCCGGCAGCTTGCTTGCCTTGATCTCGTTCAGATCGTGGTCGCCGCGCAGCATCAGCAACCAGATGGTCGGCTCGGCGCCTTCGTTTTCGGTCGCCAGAATGATCGACTTGATCGTGCGTTCGAGCGGAATATTCAGCAGCTCAGCCACGGCCTCGCACTTCGCTTTGCCCGGCGTTGCGGTCTTTGTCATCTCTTCTGCAGCAGCCGCGCGTTCGGCATACAACGGCAGCGCTTCGGCCGCTTCGACGTTCGCTGCGAATTCGGACGTCGGGCAATAGGCGATCGCGTCTTCACCGGTTTCGGCGATCACGTGAAACTCATGCGATCCGCTGCCGCCGATCGAACCGTTGTCCGCCGCCACTGCCCGGAAGTCCAGACCGAGGCGCGTGAAGATGCGCACGTACGCGTCGTACATCTTGCGATACGACTCACGCAGACCTTCGGCGTCCTTGTCGAACGAGTACGCGTCTTTCATGATGAACTCGCGGCCGCGCATCACGCCGAAACGCGGACGGATCTCGTCGCGGAACTTCGTCTGCACCTGATAGAAGTTGACCGGCAACTGGCGGTAGCTCTTGATCTGGTTACGCGCAATGTCGGTGACGACTTCTTCGTGCGTCGGTCCGAGCACGAAGTCGGATTGCCTGCGGTCCTTGAAGCGCAGCAGTTCGGGGCCGTACTTTTCCCAGCGGCCCGATTCCTGCCACAACTCCGCCGGCTGCACCGACGGCATTAGCAGTTCGATCCCGCCTGCCCGGTTCATTTCTTCGCGCACGATGTTTTCCACCTTGCGGATGGAACGCAGTCCAACCGGCAGGTAGTTATAGATACCGCCGGCCACGCGACGGATCATGCCGGCGCGCACCATGAGCTTGTGGCTGACGATCTCGGCGTCGGCCGGAGCTTCTTTCAGGGTGCCGATAAAGAAACGGGAAGCTTTCATTCAGATTTTCCAAAAGCGGCGGCTCCGGAGGGACCGCCCGAAAGGTGAAAACGGTGGGGAAATCGACACAGATCCGACGCGGGCCGGCACGGTTTGTCCGACAACCGGCACGCGTACACGATGCGGCGCCGCTTGTTGGACGAACCGCGCCGCGCAAAGCCTTTGCACAGGGGATAAGGCACGGAAAGACTGACAGGCTACCGCAAACGCGGGCCTTTGGCGGCGAATCGTTCCATTCTGAGCCGATTCGGTGCGTCGGGACCGTTATCTGTTTATAATCAAAGCAATTTTAAAGGATTCGAAGGTGGTTGTATGCTGGATCGTGAAGGCTTTCGCCCGAACGTCGGCATCATCCTCTTGAACGCGCACAACGAGGTGTTTTGGGGCAAACGGCTCCGTGAACATTCCTGGCAGTTTCCGCAAGGGGGCATCAAGTACGGAGAGACCCCCGTGCAAGCGATGTATCGGGAGTTACACGAAGAAACCGGACTGCTTCCTGAGCACGTCAAGGTGATCGGTCGCACGCGCGACTGGTTGCGTTACGAGGTGCCTGACAAGTTCATCAAGCGCGAAGTACGCGGTCATTACCGCGGCCAGAAACAAATCTGGTTCTTGCTCCGGATGGTAGGGCGCGATTGCGACATCTGCTTGCGCGCCACCGACCACCCTGAGTTCGATGCGTGGCGCTGGAACGAGTACTGGGTGCCGCTCGACTGTGTGATCGAGTTCAAGCGGGATGTGTACCAGTTGGCGCTGACGGAGCTATCCCGTTTCATGCGCCGGGCTGCGCCGCGTGCGGAAAAACCTGGCGGGCACCACGGGCCTCGTTATCCACGGATAGCGTCGTCAATGGAAAGTCCACCGGATTCCACGGTAATGACGGTGACTTCGGTAACCACCGTCAGCATCGAAACATCGGTTCACGTCACGATCGCATCCGATTGCGGTCCGGGCTCCGGGTCACCGGCGGAAGTACACGCCGAGCCGGAACACGAAGACGAATCGGCCAGCGAAACCCTCGGCTCGCTGTACCGCCCGGGCGTGCGCAATTAACAACTCCATGCGGCTGTCCAGGCCGTCTCTGCTGGCGCGGCTCCTCGAGTCGCGCCAGTGTTTCGAGGAAATCATATTGAAAGCATTTGCACTCGTCGTGGCGTGCGTTGCCACTGGCGCCCTGCTGGCTGGCTGCGCCAGCAAACCCACCAATAAAGACGACAGCGCGTTTGTGTATCTGCTGGACCGGAAAGGCAACTGGGTTGAAAACAAGGTGGACACGCTGCCGCCGCTGCCGAAAGAATCGAATTTGCTGCCTTTCGAAGTGTCGGGTAATACGCCGCTGCAATTCGCAATCGACCAGACCTCGGTTAGCGTTGGTTCCGACGGCGTGGTGCGCTATGTCGTGGTGGTGACTAGCCCCAGCGGCGCGCGCAATGTGAATTACGAGGGGATTCGCTGCGACACCTATGAGGCGCGTCAATACGCGGGGTTGAATGCGGATCACGATGGTTGGGACACGACCGTTGCGAACGAATTCAGGCGCATTGAGAACGGCACGCTGAATGCATATCAGGCGTCGCTCTATCAGGATTACATGTGCGCGAACAAGATGCCTGCAGCGAACGCGAAGCAGATTGTTGAGAACATTCGCTACAAGCGTACAGCGGCTTCGTTGATTCATTGAGGCGCTGTTGCGCCGGCGTGACGTGGCGTGATGTGATGTGATGTGATTCTGAGCATGCAGCGGATAAGAAAAAAGCCGTTCCAGGTTTCGCCTGGAGCGGCTTTTTCACGTACTCTGCGCGGCCACCCGTCAGTGATTAGACCAGCACCAGGTTGTCGCGATGAATCAGCTCAGGCTCAAGCATATAGCCCAACACCGATTCGATTTCGCCACTCGGACGGCGTTGAATCAGCTTCGTTTCCGCGCTGCTGTAGTTCGTCAGGCCTCGCGCCACTTCACGTCCGGCCGAACTCAGGCAGGCAATAACCTCACCGCGAGCAAACGCACCCTGCACGCCGACGATACCAATCGGCAGCAAACTCTTGCCGCCACCGGTCAGCTTTTCCACCGCGCCGTCGTCGATCACCACATGACCGCGCACCTGCAGGTGATCGGCCATCCATTGCTTACGTGCCGCCATCCGCGCCGTGCGTGCAATCAGTTGCGTGCCGATTGCTTCACCAGAGGCGAGACGGGACAGCACATCCGCTTCGCGCCCGCTCGCGATCACCGTATTCGCACCGCTATGGGCCGCGCGCTTGGCAGCGAGAATCTTGGTCAGCATGCCGCCCCGACCGAGGCTCGAACCAGCACCGCCCGCCATGGCTTCGAGCTCCACTGCACCAGCGTCGGCTTCCTGCACGAGTGTGGCGTTCGGATCCTTGCGCGGATCGGCGGTGAAAAGGCCTTGCTGGTCGGTGAGGATGATGAGCGCATCACCTTCAATCAGATTGGCGACCAGCGCACCCAGTGTGTCGTTGTCGCCGAACTTGATTTCGTCGGTAACGACGGTGTCGTTTTCGTTGATGATCGGTACCACGCCGAGGCGCAACAGCGTCAGCAACGTGGAACGTGCGTTCAGATAGCGTTCGCGATCGGCGAGGTCTGCGTGAGTCAGCAGAATCTGCGCGGTCTGAATGGAGTGCTCGGCAAAGCGACTTTCGTAAACCTGTGCGAGGCCCATCTGACCAACAGCAGCAGCCGCCTGCAATTCGTCGATTTCGCGCGGCCTTTTGGTCCAACCGAGCCGTTGCATTCCTTCAGCGATGGCGCCCGAACTGACCAGCACCACCTCCTTGCCCTGTGCGCGCAGCGCAGCAATCTGCGCGGCCCAGCGGCCGATCGCAGCATGATCGAGGCCGCGCCCGTCATTCGTGACAAGGCTCGAACCGACTTTCACTACCAATCGCCGTGAATCTGCGATGACGGAACGCATTGTGCGCAGTCTCCCAAGATGACGCGTGATGCAAACCGGCAGCGCGCAGGGGCTGCCGGCGCTCGAGCTCTTTTATTCCTGCGGGTCGACGCCAGATTCGTCTGCCGCAGCCGGTGCTACCGGCTTTTCGCGGAAACGCACGTCGGCGGCGAGATCTTCTGCTTCCGCCTGGCGCTGCGCATCGGAATGCGCGGCGATATGGTCGAACACTGCGTAGCAGAGGTTTTCGCAGCCTTGGCCGGTCAGTGCCGAGATTTCGAAGACAGGGCCTTCCCAACCGAAGCCTTCGAGGAACGCCGCGACGCGCGCTTCACGCTCGTCTTCGGGCACCATGTCGAGCTTGTTCAGCACGAGCCAGCGCGTCTTTTCAAACAGCAGTTCGTCGTATTTGCGCAGTTCGTTGACAATTGCCTTGGCTTCCGCGACCGGGTCCACCGCTTCGTCGAACGGTGCGAGGTCGACGATGTGCAGCAACAAGCCGGTGCGTTGCAGGTGACGCAAAAACTGGTGACCGAGACCTGCGCCTTCGGCCGCGCCTTCGATCAAACCAGGAATGTCGGCGATCACAAAGCTGCGGCTCGGCCCGACACGCACCACGCCAAGGTTCGGCGCGAGCGTCGTGAACGGGTAGTCGGCGATCTTCGGCTTCGCGTTCGAAACCGACGAGATAAAGGTCGATTTGCCTGCGTTCGGCATGCCGAGCAGACCAACGTCGGCCAGCACCTTCAATTCGAGGCGCACCATGCGGCGTTCGCCCGGCTTGCCGTCGGTCTTCTGACGCGGCGCGCGGTTCGTACTGGATTTGAAATGCAGGTTACCGAGACCGCCCGCGCCGCCCTGCGCGATTTGCACGCTCTGGTTGTGCTCGGTCAGGTCGGCGATCAACTCGCCGGTTTCCATATCGGTAATGGTCGTGCCGACCGGCATACGCAGCGTGATGTCATCGCCGCCCTTGCCGTAGCAATCTGCGCCGCGGCCGTTTTCGCCGTTGCGCGCCAGATGTTTTTTCGCGTAGCGGTAGTCGATCAGCGTGTTGATATTGCGGTCTGCGATCGCAATAACGCTGCCTCCCCGGCCGCCGTCGCCGCCATCCGGGCCGCCGAACGGAACGAATTTCTCGCGGCGCATCGACGCGCTGCCATCCCCTCCGTCGCCGGCGATGACTTCAATCCTCGCTTCGTCAATGAACTTCATGCGTAACTCCGTCCCGTGGTGTACTGCCAGATGGTGCTGCTAGATTTAATGCTACTTGTGCCGCCAGATACTTCTGAATGCTATTTTGCCGCGCCCACCGCACGTTGATCAATCGGCCGAACGGCATAGTCCCGAGGGCGATTGAACGGCGCCCGTCTGGCGAAAGCGCTGCAATAAAAAAAGCCCCGCTAACTTCGCGGGGCCTTTTTCCGGTCCTGAAGCCCGTGCCTGACTAAACTCAGACTGCTGCCGGGACGACGTTGACCATGTGCTTCTTCGCTGCGCCTTTCGTCGAGAAATTGACGTGGCCGTCCGTCAGCGCGAACAAGGTGTGATCCTTGCCGATGCCAACGTTTTCGCCCGGGTGCATACGCGTGCCACGTTGACGAACGATGATGCCGCCAGCGTTGATAGCCTGACCGCCATAAACCTTCACGCCGAGACGCTTCGATTCAGAGTCGCGGCCGTTGCGGGATGATCCGCCTGCCTTTTTGTGTGCCATTTGATTTGCTCCTTAACCGGTGCGCTTACGCGTTGATCGCGTCGATGCGCAGTTCGGTATAGTTCTGGCGGTGGCCGCCATGCTTCTGGTAGTGCTTCCGGCGACGCATCTTGAAGATGGTCACTTTTGCGTGACGACCTTGCGACACGACGGTAGCCTTGACGGAAGCCCCACTGACCAGCGGCGTACCGAACTTAATCGATTCGCCTTCGCCCACTGCGAGAACCTGGTCGAGCGTGATTTCAGCGTCAATGTCTGCCGGTATCTGTTCTACTTTAAGTTTTTCGCCGACGGCAACTTTATACTGCTTGCCACCGGTTTTTATGACCGCGTACATTGAGAACCTCACTCTGTGTTCATTTTTTCCACGCACCGCGCGCGGAAACCCGTGATTATACATAGAGTTAGCTCCTCGGTCAAAACTCATTGCAAGCCGCCCCGCGCAATGACCGCACCCTGCCGCACAGCCCGGCGCGCGGGTCCTGAAGCGGCTTCGAACGCGCCGCGCCGCAGCCTGCGACCCGGAACTGTCGCGATTCGCCTTATAATTCGCGGCACTACCCAATTCAGCCATCATGTCGTCGACTGCCACCCCCTCCTCCAACGCCGCCAGCCTGCTCGCTCCGATCGCCGAAGACATGCAGCAGGTCAATCGCGTCATCCGGCACCGTCTTGCATCCGACGTGATGCTGATCAATCAAATTTCCGAGTACATCATCAGTGCCGGCGGCAAGCGGCTGCGGCCAGCGCTGCTGTTGCTGGTGGCCGGCGCGCTGGGTGAAACCACGGGGCACCGGCACGAACTGGCGGCGGTCGTCGAGTTCATCCACACCGCCACGCTGCTGCACGACGATGTCGTCGACGAATCCGATCTGCGGCGCGGGCGCCAGACCGCCAACGCACTGTTCGGCAACGCCGCGAGCGTGCTGGTCGGCGACTTTCTCTACTCGCGCTCGTTCCAGATGATGGTCGGCGTCGGCAAGATGCGCGTCATGGAGATTCTGTCGGAGGCGACCAACATCATCTCCGAAGGCGAAGTTCTGCAATTGCTGAACATGCATGACGCAGACGTCGACGAAGCCCGCTATATGCAAGTGATTCGCTACAAGACAGCCAAACTGTTCGAGGCGGCTGCGCAACTCGGCGCCGTTCTGGCCGGCTCAGACGCCAAGATCGAAGCGGCTGCCGCAGAATTCGGCCGCCGGATCGGCACAGCGTTCCAGATCATGGACGACTGGCTCGATTACACAGGCACGGCTGAATCGATGGGCAAAAACGCTGGCGACGATCTTCGCGAAGGAAAACCCACCCTCCCGTTGATCTATTTGATCGAACGTGGCACGCCGGAACAGTCGGCGCTCGCACGGGAAGCAATCGAACAAGGCGGCACGGATCGCTTCGACACGATTTTCGAGGCCATTACCCGTTCCGGCGCGCTGGATCACACGCTCGAATGCGCAAAGCAGGAAGCGCTGGCAGCAGCGGCAGCAATTTCTTCATTTCCCGATTCCATTTTCAAAGATACCCTGCTAGAATTATGTTCTTACTCGACGGCAAGACAGTCTTGAACGAGACTAAAACACCGTAAGAGTCCAGCAGTACAGATCGGGGTGTAGCTTAGCCTGGTAGAGCGCTACGTTCGGGACGTAGAGGCCGGAGGTTCGAATCCTCTCACCCCGACCAAATTTGCCTTGTTAATTCAAGGCTCGAAAAACCGCCCAGCTTGCTCGGCGGTTTTTTGTTTTTTGCACCCCTCTTTCGGCGATGCAGCCAGCTGCTGCTGACTCACGCCTTTCCCCGGGCGGCTCACATTGCCCCCTCTGCTATATTCTCTCCATCCTCTCCCCTATTCTTCACGACGCGTGGAACAACTTCCCTTATGGGCGCAGATTGGCGCCGTCTTTCTGCT
Organism: Paraburkholderia metrosideri; assembly: GCF_904848625.1. Classification (GTDB taxonomy): domain Bacteria; phylum Pseudomonadota; class Gammaproteobacteria; order Burkholderiales; family Burkholderiaceae; genus Paraburkholderia; species Paraburkholderia metrosideri. Next base: position 41,223 of record NZ_CAJHCP010000022.1, on the reverse strand, counting down.
GCTTATCTGCTCGAGCTTCTTCTCGATTTCCGAAACGGCAATGATGGCGATCAACCGCCATCGCCTGAAGCACCTTGCCAGCAAGAACGCACTCGGCGCGAAGACCACCCAGGGTCTATTGGCGCATACCGATCAACTGTTAAGCGTCGTGCTGATCGGCAACAATCTGTTCAATACGATCATCCCCGTACTTACCACGTCGATCGCGCTGCATACGTTCGGTCGCAACAACCTGGTGTTGTCGATCGCAACCGGCATCGTCGCGTTCCTGATCATTGTGTTCGCGGAAATCACGCCGAAGATTGTCGGCGCAACGTTCCCTGAAAAAATCGCCCTGCCGGCGAGCCTGCTGATCGCGCCAATGATGCGCGTCGCCAAACCGCTCGTCTGGGTCGTCAATCTGTTCGCGAACACCATCTTGCGTGTATTGCACATCAATACAAAGGGCGCGCGCGATCAACGCCTCTCTACTGAAGAATTACGCTCCATCGTGCTCGAGTCCGGCAGTTTCATGCCGACCAAACACCGCAGCATTCTGCTGAACCTGTTCGACCTCGAAAACATTTCCGTCGATGACGTAATGATTCCGCGCCGCCGCATCGAAGCGCTCGACTTTGAGGCACCGTTCGAACAGATCCTGCATCAACTCGAAACCTGCTATCACAATAAGTTGATCGTCTATCAAGGCGACATCGACCGGGTGCTTGGTGTGCTGCACGTCCGCAAGACGCTGGCAGCGCTGCATAACCAGGAGTTGGAGCGCGAAACGTTGCGTGAACTGCTGGCCGAGCCGTACTTCGTGCCCTCTGGTACGCCCGTATTCCAGCAACTTCAATACTTCCAGGAGAGCCGTCATCGAACGGCGCTGGTCGTCAACGAATATGGCGAACTGCAGGGCCTCGTCACGCCGGAAGACATCATCGAAGAACTGATCGGCGAGTTCACTACCTCGATTCCACGTAGCGCCAATTCGCGCGGCGGCTGGAACGAGAGCGGCGAATGCATCGTCGCTGGCAGCATGCCGCTGCGTGAACTGAACCGCTGGCTGCAAATCACGTTGCCCACTGACGGGCCGAAAACGCTCAACGGTCTGATCCTCGAAATTCTTGAGGACATTCCCGATGGTGACGTGTGTGTGCAGATCGGCGATATCAAACTCGAGGTCATGCGCAGCGACGATCAGGCCATTCGTACCGTCAAACTGTTTAAGCCGCCAGCGCGCGCGAAGACCGGTAAAGCATTGCTGGGCTAAATTCCAAAGTCAGCGCACGCCTGACTCGCCCAGCATCGCACAGCGGCGAAACTCGTACCATTGGCCGAACGGCCGAGTGGCGCTAAGCCATCGTCTCGCCGGAAGATGAAGCCATCGTAATTAACAGGCGGCTCATCACCGGTCTCTCATGCAAACGTCTTTTCAAACGGCGCCGGCCTCGCCGCGTTCGAGCGCGCCAGAACGCGAAAGCCTGCTCAGGCCGAAACCCAGCCCGTTCGCCGGCGAAGCCAATGCAACGAATGCTGCCGCGAATCGCGCAGCCACCAGCGCAGATCCCGACAACGCCCCTGCTGTCCGGCTTCTGACCGATACGTTGCAGGAAGCCACCCGCCGCAACGCATCAGACCTTCACATTGAGCCGATGGAACACAGCTGGCGCGTACGCTTGCGGGTCGACGGCGTGCTGCATGAAATTCCGCCACCGCCTGCGCATCTGCGAGACGCGTTCATTACCCGCGTGAAAGTGCTGGCGCGCATGGATATCGCCGAGCGGCGCGTGCCTCAGGACGGCAGGCTGCGTATCGCCACAGCGCCGGGCCGCGTCGAGGACTATCGCGTCAATTCGCTGCCCACGCTATTCGGCGAAAAGCTGGTGTTGCGGCGACTCGAGGCGCTGCCAAATGATCTATCGCTCGACGCGCTCGGTCTCGATCCGCGTCAACGCAACACGGTCGACGCAGCGATTCGCGCGCCTCACGGTCTCGTGCTAGTCACGGGCCCAACCGGCAGCGGCAAGACGTTGTCGCTTTACTGCTTCCTGAATCTGCTCAACGGCGAAGCGACCAATTTGTGTTCTGTAGAAGATCCCGCGGAAATCCAGCTAGCCGGCATCAATCAGGTTAGTGTGCGCGAAAAAGCCGGCCTGACTTTCGCGGTGGCACTGCGTGCGTTTTTGCGACAGGATCCCGACGTGATCATGGTCGGCGAAATCCGTGATCATGAAACGGCCGACGTCGCGGTGAAGGCGGCGCAGACCGGCCACCTCGTGCTGTCGACCTTGCATACGAACGACGCGCCTTCAGCCATCGCTCGTCTGATCGATATTGGAGTCGAGCCGTACAACCTGGCCGCTGCGCTGCGAATGGTCACGGCTCAGCGCCTGGTCCGGCGCCTGTGTGTCGCCTGTCGTGTGCCGGCGCCGCAATCATCAGCGGCGCTTCGCGCAGCCGGGTTCGACGAACAGCAACTCGGACGCTGGCAACCTTTTGCGGCGATCGGCTGCGCCGCTTGCCACGGCATCGGCTACCGGGGACGCGTCGGCGTTCATCAGGTGATGCCGGTTTCCGACGCAATGCGGGAACTGATCGTGGCAGGCGCCAGCTCGCACGAGCTTGCACGCCTCGCACGAACCGAACAGGTGGGCACGTTGCGCGACGCTGCGCTGGCGAAAGTCTGCGACGGCACCACCAGTCTCGCCGAAGCACTGGCCGCCACCGAGGTTGCATGAACACCGCGACGACACAGCGGCCCGTTATTGCCGATACCCGCTTCAAATGGCGAGGCGCCGATGCCGACGGGATACGCAGGAGCGGCACACTCATCGCGTCAGACGCAGGCAGCGCGCGCGCCATGCTCAAGCGGAGCAACCTTTTCATCACCGAACTGACGGCGCAAGGGGCGGCACCGAGTCCGAAAGCCCGCGTCACGGAAGTCACGTTGTTCACTCGTCAACTCGCCAGCTTGCTGCGTGCAGGTCTGCCACTAGCACCGGCCCTTGATCTGCTCGCCCAGGCGCAGTCTTCGAATCGTCAAGGCATGCCGCGAATCGTTGGCGCATTGGCGCGCGACATCACTGGCGGCCTGCGCTTCTCGGCAGCATTGCAGCGGCACCCGGTGCAGTTCAACGCGCTGTACTGCCAGCTTGTAGAAGTCGGTGAAGCGGCCGGCGCGCTCCCCGCCGTGCTCGCCCGCATCGCGGAAGACCGGGAGCGCGCCGCCGCCCAACGCGCGAAAGTGCGTGCGGCGCTGACCTATCCGGCCGCGATCTTACTGCTGGCCATGGCGATAACTGCGGCGCTGCTCGTGTGGGTCGTGCCGACGTTCAAACAGATCTTCGACGGCTTCGGCGCGAAACTGCCCGCACCGACGCAGTTCGTGCTCGCGCTGTCGTCCGGCGCGGCGCGCTGGAGTGTGCCGGTGTTCATCATGAGCTTCGCTTTGGGTTCGGCTGCGACGTTTCTGCTACGCCGTTCCGAAGCAGCACGTATCCGGTTCGCACGGTTATCGCTCAGAATGCCCGTTGTCGGTCCGCTATTGAGTACGTTGTGCGCGGCGCGCTGGAGTCGCGCGCTCGGCACGTTGCTGTCGGCGGGAACACCTTTGGCCGATGCATTCGACTCGCTGACTCATGCCACCGGCAACGCATTCTTCGATCGTGCCACCAGCGAAATCGCCACCCGGCTGCGGCGTGGCGAGCGGTTGGCCGCAGCAATGCGCGCGGAGCGCTGCTTTCCACCCGAGGTCGTGCAGCCGGTCGCCGTTGCCGAAGAATCCGGTGCGCTCGACACCATGCTGATCGACGTTGCATCGCTCGCGGATCGTCAAGTAGACGAGAAGATCGGCACGCTGGCCAGTTTGTGCGAACCACTCGTGATCGTCGTGTTGGGAGCGTTGGTCGGCGGCCTTGTCATTGCGATGTATCTTCCCATTATTCAACTCGGCAACGTGGTGTAGGATCGCAGCCGAATCCATCCCTTATCCATGCGGGCTCCTCTTTCACTCGTGCCAGAAACTTCTTCCAGCCTGCTCTCGGGCTTACTGCCCGGGCACTTCACAGCCGCCTTCGGCGCGGCGTTCGGCAGCTTGCCCAGCGGCGTGCAATTTGCGTTCGCGATCGTGCTTGGCCTGGTAATCGGCAGCTTCCTGAATGTGGTCGTGCATCGTCTGCCAATCATGCTGGAACGTGCATGGCGTGACGAAATCCGCGAAGCAACCGGCGAATCGCTCGAAGAAGACGGTCTGCCGGCGCGCTACAACCTGTGGGTGCCACGCAGCGCATGCCCTCATTGCGGACATGTACTGAGCGCCTGGGAAAACCTGCCGGTACTGAGTTACCTGTTGCTGCGCGGGCGCTGTTCCGCTTGCAACGCGCGCGTGAGCCTGCGTTATCCGCTGCTCGAAATCGTAACCGCCGCGTTTGCCGCGGGGTCGCTCGCGCTGTTTGGTCCGACAACGTCGGCGCTTGCTGCATTCGGACTCTGCGCGACGCTGCTCGCCATGAGCGCGATTGACATCGACACGCATCTGCTGCCCGACTCGATGACGCTGCCACTCCTGTGGGCGGGGCTCATCTTCAATTTCAACGGCATGTTCACAAACCTGCAGGATGCCGTGCTCGGCGCCATCTTCGGCTATCTGGTCTTGTGGGCCGTGCATTGGCTCTTCAAGCTGGTACGTGGCGTCGAAGGCATGGGTTATGGTGACTTCAAGCTGCTGGCGGCGCTCGGCGCGTGGCTTGGCTGGGCCGCGCTTCCGCAGATCGTGCTGATTGCGGCAGTGACCGGCGCGGTGGTTGGCCTTGCCGCAACATGGCGAGGCCGCATGCGCTTCGAAGAACCTCTGCCGTTTGGGCCGTTTCTCGCAGCGGGCGGTGCGCTCACGCTGTTCGTCGGCACCCCGCTTTATCTGGCTCTGGGAGGCTGAAGCATGTTTGTCGTGGGACTGACTGGCGGCATCGGTAGCGGCAAATCGACCGTTGCGGATCTGTTCGCCGCGCATGGCGTACCTCTTGTCGACACAGACGTGATTGCCCATCGCATCAGCGCGCCACATGGCCTTGCCATGCCGCTAATTGCCGCCGAGTTCGGCGATGCATTCGTCGCCCCAGACGGCTCGCTCGACCGCACCCGGATGCGTGCGCTGGTGTTTAGCGACGAGGATGCGCGCAAACGTCTCGAAGCTATTACGCATCCATTGATTCGTGCGGAGACCGAACGCGAGCAGCGCGAAGCGCAAGGACCTTATGTGATCATCGTCGTACCGCTGCTGGTTGAGTCGGGAAGCTGGAAAAACCGCGCGAACCGCGTGCTCACCGTCGATTGCAGTGTCGAGACACAGATCGCACGCGTGATGAATCGCAATGGGTTCACCCGCGAACAGGTGCTGGCAATCATCGCGCGCCAAGCCACGCGCGAAGCACGTCTCGCCGCCGCCGACGACGTCATCGATAACGACAACGCGCCACTTGAATTGCTCAAAACACAGGTCGACGCACAGCATCGTGCGTACCTGTCGCTTGCACTTGCGTGAGCGGCGAGCGCGTGAACTGAAGCCGAACCGCGTGCAAAACTACTTCACGCCCGGACGGCCTCTGCATCCCACATTCACGTAACCAGCCGAGGTCAAAGCTACGCCAGCGTCACCCATTCGTCGGACTTCGCAGCAGCACATGAACCGAAGCGCGCAGAAACCACCGAAAACAGGTGAAAAAAGTTGCGAAAGCACGCGGAAAAAGTGCGTGATTGCTAGGGTAGTCTCACCGCATTAGAATGTTCTGCATTCCCGTCACCGACCACGCCCGAGGCGAGCCCGCTTGATCCTTTACGAGTATCCCTTCAACGAGCGAATCCGGACGCTATTGCGCCTCGAAGACCTGTTCGAGCGCTTCACGTTCTTTCTGACTCAGGAAGACGCCAGGGAACATCACGTCGCACTGACAACGTTGTTCGAAATCTCAGAGGTTGCGGGTCGCGCAGATCTGAAATCCGATCTGATGAAGGAACTCGAACGTCAACGGCAAACGCTGGCGCCGTTTCGTGGCAATCCGGGAATCGAGCAGAACGCGCTGGAAGCGGTGCTCGGCGAAATCGAACAGACCCTGGCGGGACTTTCGCAGATGCAGGGCAAGACCGGCCAGCATCTGGCAGACAACGAATGGCTTGCCAGCATCCGCAGCCGCGCAATTATTCCCGGTGGCACCTGCAAGTTTGACCTGCCCTCCTATTACGCGTGGCAGCAGATCCATCCTGATCAGCGTCGTCAGGACATCGCGAAATGGGTCACACCGCTGCTGCCTTTGCGCGACGCGGCCATCATCGTGCTGCGCCTTGCTCGTGAATCTGGTCAGGCGTCGAAAGTCATGGCCATGCAGGGTAGTTATCAGCAAATGCTGTCGGGCCGCTCGTATCAGTTAATGCAGGTGCGCGTGTCGCCGGAGTTGCGGGTGATTCCCGAAGCGAGCGCCAACAAGTACATGCTCTGGGTGCGTTTCACGGTTCAGGATGGCGATCTGCGTCCGCGTGCGGCCGATGTCGACGTGCCGTTTCAGCTTACTCTGTGCAGCCTGTAAGCTGAGCTTCAGCGCTTCTCTGCGCGCGTCGTGAATCCGCTTTCGACAACCTCGCGCCTTTAAAGCGGCGCGAAAAGCCCCTATATTCGTTACTTGTTCCGTTTGCGATTGATCACCTGACCGTATGCCTACCGTCGTCAAATGCCCCACCTGCGGCAAAGATGTCCGCTGGACCCCTGAAAACCGCTTTCGTCCGTTCTGCTCCGACCGTTGCAAGCAGACCGATCTGGGCGCCTGGGCCGCTGAGAAATACAAGATCGGCGGGACCGATCAGGAAGCGTCGTCGGATGAGACGCCTGGCGGGGATTACAACCCGCATTAATTGTGACGTGGCCCCGCAGCGAGTACCGGGGGCCAGAGGCGTGTCACGAACCGCGCGGGCCGGCGCTAGCGCATGCCCCTGCCGCGCGGACCGGCTTTTCAGCCCTTCTCAGCCGCGAGCCATTCCAGCACCGGAATAGTCGCTGGCAAGAGCGGCTCGACGTCCGCCGGCAGCGTCTGCCAGACAAAAGCCTGACCTTCGCGACCATGCGGCTCGCCGGACCACTGCGTCACCTTGCAGAAAAACAGCCGAACATACGCGTGCGGGTAGTCGTGTTCGAGCGTGTGCCAAAGGTGGCTTGCCTTCACGTCGATACCCAGTTCCTCGTGCAATTCACGGGCAAGCGCGGCCTCGACCGACTCGCCCGCTTCCAGCTTGCCGCCCGGAAACTCCCAGTAGCCTTCATAGGGCTTGCCAGCCGGGCGCTGCGCCAACAAATAACGCCCATCCGGCTGAACCAGCACACCGACAGCGACTTCGGTCACCTTGCGAGCAGCGGCGTTTTTCTGCGTGTCGCTCATGCCGGGTTCTTCCGGCCGGACCAGTCGCGTGCGAACTGCCACGCCACGCGCCCCGAACGCGAGCCGCGTTCGAGCGCCCACACCAGTGCATCGCCACGCGCGGCTTCGACTTCAGCGTCGTCGCAACCGAAATGCCGCAGCCAGTGGCCGATGATCGACAGGTAGTCGTCCTGCTTGAACGGGTAGAAGCTGACCCACAGCCCGAAGCGCTCGGACAGCGAAATCTTTTCTTCGACCAGTTCGCCGGGATGAATCTCGCCGTCTGACGTGTGCTTGTATGTCTCGTTGTCGCTCATGTATTCGGGCAACAGATGACGGCGGTTTGACGTCGCGTAAATCAGCACGTTGTCGGACTGTGCGGCGATCGAGCCGTCGAGTGCCACCTTCAGCGCCTTGTAGCCCGACTCGCCGTCTTCGAACGACAGGTCGTCGCAAAACACCACGAAGCGTTCCGGCCGCTGCGCAATCAGATCGACGATATCGCCGAGATCATGCAGATCGTCCTTGTCGACTTCGATCAGACGCAGCCCGTCTTTCGCGTACGCATTCAGGCACGCCTTGATCAGCGACGATTTGCCGGTGCCTCGCGCGCCCGTCAGCAACACGTTATTGGCAGGCTGCTTGTGCACGAATTGGCGCGTGTTCTGCTCGATCAGGCCTTTCTGGCGATCGATGTTCTGCAGGTCGTCGAGCGTGATCGACGAAATGGCGGGCACCGGTTGCAGGTAGCCGCGCCCCTGGCGTTTGCGCCAGCGAAACGCCACCGCCGCCGACCAGTCGATTTCCGGCGCGGCAGGCGGAAGCATCGCTTCCAGACGGACGAGCACGGCTTCGGCCCGGGTCAAAAACTGTTCGAGTTTGTCCATGACAGTGAGGTAAGCGGCCAGAGGCCGCGTAGTGAACCTGATTACGAACGATAGTCGGCGTTGATGCTCACGTAGTCGTGCGACAGATCGCAAGTCCAGATCGTGGCTTGCGCATCGCCGCGCCCGAGTACGACGCGAATGCCGATCTCGCTCTTCTTCATGACGCGCTGGCCGTCTTCTTCACGGTAGGCCGGATTGCGGCCGCCAGCGGTGGCAACCAGCACGTCGTCCAGATACAGATCGATCTTGCCGACGTCGAGATCGTCCACGCCGGCATAGCCGATGGCCGCCAGAATGCGGCCGAGGTTGGGGTCCGATGCATAGAAGGCCGTCTTCACGAGCGGCGAGTGGCCGATCGCATACGCGATCTGGCGGCATTCGCCGACGCTCGAACCGCCTTCGACTTGCACGGTCATGAATTTCGTCGCGCCTTCGCCATCGCGCACGATCAGTTGCGCGAGGGTCTGGGCGACATCGGTCACCGCATCGCGCAGCGCTGCATAAGCGGGCGAATCGGTGGAGGTGATCGCCGGCAGGCTCGATTTGCCCGACGCGATCAGGATGAACGAATCGTTGGTCGAGGTATCGCCATCGATCGTGATGCAGTTGAACGAGCGGTCCGCCACGTGCTTGACCAGCGCGTCGAGCACCGGTTGTGCGACCGCCGCGTCGAACGCGAGGAAGCCGAGCATGGTCGCCATGTTCGGCTTGATCATGCCGGCGCCCTTGCTGATACCCGTGAGCGTGACCGTGTGACCGTCGATCGTGACCTGGCGCGAAGTGGCCTTGGGCAGCGTGTCAGTGGTCATGATCGCCTGCGCGGCGTCGTACCAGTTCGCTTCCTTGCGATTGGCCAGCGCAGCCGGCAACCCTGCCTTCAGCCGATCGACCGGCAGCGGCTCGAGAATCACGCCAGTGGAGAACGGCAGCACCTGCTCCGGCGAGATGTCCGCGAGACGCGCAAGTTCGGCGCAGGTTTCGCGCGCCGCCAGCATGCCCGGCTCACCGGTACCCGCGTTCGCGTTGCCGGTGTTGATCACCAGCGCACGAATCGGCTTGCCGCCTGCTCGCACGCGCTCCAGATTCTCACGGCACACCGTGACGGGCGCTGCGCAGAAACGGTTCAGCGTGAACGCGCCGGCTACTGTCGCGTTTTCGCCGACAGTGACGACGAGCACGTCCTTGCGGTTCGGCTTGCGGATATTCGCCTCGGCCCAGCCAAGCGAAACGCCGGCGACGGGGTGGAGTTGAGCGGGATCGATCGAAGGGAAATTGACAGCCATGGTCGCGACCTGTCGAAGAAAATGCCGGCAGGCGCCGGCATTGAGGGATACGGAAACTGGTGGCCCGGGCAGATGCCGAACCACCGCGAAATCTACAGCAAGGCAGCGGGTAAAACGACGCGGCGCGCTCAGGAGCGCGCCGCTTTCGACATTACACGATCTTGCCGTGGCACTGCTTGTACTTCTTGCCGCTGCCGCATGGGCACGGATCGTTACGGCCGACCTTCGGCACGTTGTCCGCGTTCACGTTGGCCGTCACTTGCGAGGACGAGCCGTGGCTCATCGCGTCGCCGATCATCGCGGCGGTGGCTGCTTCTGCCGCCACTGGCGCAGCCGCGGCGGCTGCCGCTTCAGCGAACTCGGCATGGCGAAACTCGACGTTCTCGAGATGGCCACCCTGCTCTTCCAACTGATCGGCCACATCTTCCAACTGTTCCGGCGACTGGATCTGCACGTTCATCACTACCCGAGTGACTTCGAGCTTCACCGCGTCGAGCATCGCGGCGAACAGTTCGAACGCCTCGCGCTTGTATTCCTGCTTCGGATTTTTCTGCGCATAGCCGCGCAGGTGGATGCCCTGACGCAGGTGGTCGAGCGCAGCCAGATGTTCGCGCCAACTACGGTCCAGCGTTTGCAGCATGATCGAGCGTTCGAACGAGCTGAACGACTCGCGACCAACCAGTTCGACCTTCGCCTCGTATGCTTCGTCCGCCGCGGCTTCGACTGCTTCGAGAATCTCGTCCGCGCTGATCGAGTTCGACTCGTTGATCATTTCCTGGATCGCGAGGTCGAGTTGCCATTCGTTACGCAGCACTTCTTCGAGTTCAGGCACGTCCCACTGTTCTTCAATGCTGCCAACCGGCACGAACTGATGGACGATATCGGCGATCACGCCATGACGCATGGCGCCGATGGTTTCGGTGATGTCGTTCGCTTCGAGCAATTCATTGCGCTGCTGGTAGATCACCTTACGCTGATCGTTCGACACGTCGTCGTATTCGAGCAATTGCTTGCGAACGTCGAAGTTGCGCGCTTCAACCTTGCGCTGCGCCGATTCGATGGAACGCGACACGATGCCCGCTTCGATCGCCTCGCCTTCCGGCATCTTCAGACGGTCCATGATCGCGCGCACGCGGTCGCCAGCGAAAATGCGCAGCAGCGGATCTTCCAGCGACAGGTAGAAGCGCGACGAACCCGGGTCGCCCTGACGGCCGGCACGGCCGCGCAACTGGTTGTCGATCCGGCGCGATTCGTGACGTTCGGTGCCGATGATGTGCAGACCGCCAGCGGCCTTCACCTGATCGTGCAGAGCCTGCCATTCGTCGTGCAGCTTCTGGATACGGCGCTGCTTTTCGTCGTCGGAAAGCGTTTCGTCCTGCTCGAGGAACGACGCCTGCTTTTCCGCATTGCCGCCGAGCACGATGTCGGTACCACGACCGGCCATGTTGGTAGCGATCGTGATGCGTTTCGGACGACCCGCTTCCGCGACGATCTCAGCTTCGCGCGCGTGCTGCTTCGCGTTCAGCACTTCGTGCGACAAGCCAGCCTGCTTCAGCAGATGCGACAGCAGTTCCGAGTTTTCGATCGACGTCGTACCGACCAGCACCGGCTGACCGCGCTCATAGCAATCGCGGATGTCGCGGATCACCGCGTCATAACGCTCTTTAGCGGTCTTGTAGATCTGATCCTGCTTGTCGATCCGCTTCGGCGGACGGTTGGTCGGGATCACGACCGTTTCGAGACCGTAGATCTCGTTGAACTCGTACGCTTCCGTATCCGCTGTACCGGTCATGCCGGACAGCTTCGCGTACATGCGGAAATAGTTCTGGAACGTGATCGACGCAAGCGTCTGATTCTCGCTTTGGATCTTGACGTGTTCTTTCGCTTCAACGGCCTGATGCAAGCCATCGGACCAGCGGCGGCCCGACATCAGGCGGCCAGTGAATTCGTCGACGATCACGACTTCGTTGTTCTGCACCACGTAGTGCTGGTCTTTGAAGAACAGCGTGTGCGCGCGCAGAGCGGCGTACACGTGGTGCATCAGCGTGATGTTCTGCGGTGCATAAAGGCTTTCGCCTTCGCCGATCAGACCCCACTCGGCGAGCAGACGCTCCGCCTTCTCGTGACCCGATTCGGTCAGGAAGACTTGACGGCCTTTCTCGTCCAGCGTGTAGTCGCCCGGCTTTTCGACGCCGGTGCCGTCCGCTTTTTCTTCGCCGATCTGGCGTTCGAGCAGCGGCGGCAGCGCATTCATGCGCACGTAAAGTTCGGTGTGGTCTTCGGCTTGGCCGGAGATGATCAGCGGCGTACGGGCTTCGTCGATCAGGATCGAGTCGACCTCGTCGACTACCGCGAAATTCAGCGCTCGCTGCACGCGCGCGTCGGTCTCGTAGACCATGTTGTCGCGCAGGTAGTCAAAGCCGAATTCGTTGTTCGTGCCGTACGTGATGTCTGCGGCGTAGGCCTGCTGCTTCGACTCGTGGTCCATCTGCGACAGGTTGATGCCGACCGACAGACCGAGGAAGTTATACAGACGCGCCATCCATTCGGCGTCGCGCTGGGCGAGGTAGTCGTTGACCGTTACGACGTGAACGCCGCGGCCCGACAACGCATTCAGGTACACCGGCAACGTAGCGACGAGGGTCTTGCCTTCGCCAGTGCGCATTTCGCCGATCTTGCCGTAGTGCAGAACCATGCCGCCGATCAGCTGCACGTCGAAGTGACGCATTTTCAGCACCCGCTTGCTGGCCTCGCGGCAGACCGCAAAGGCTTCCGGCAGCAGCTTGTCGAGCGATTCGCCGCTCGCGACGCGCTGGCGGAATTCACCCGTTTTGGCGCGCAGTTGATCGTCCGTCAATTGCTCGATCTGCGGTTCGAGCGCATTGATCGCCGCGACGGTCTTTTGATATTGCTTGACTAGCCGCTGGTTGCGGCTGCCAAAAATCTTTTGTAGAAAACCGGTGGTCATCGGATCGTTGTCTGCGTCGCGGCTTCGGCTGGGTTGCGCGGTGCCGATCGTACGGATCGTGCACTGCGCTCCGGGGTCGGAAGGGCCTCGGCGGCTTAGTCCAAGAGTGAATTCGAATCGGGCATTTTAGCACGCGCCCCCGGCCGCGCCTGTGTCGGAGGCGCTACGTTGGCCGTGTGGACAAAGGCCGTTGCGCCCACCTGTGACAGTACGACTTGAGCCGGGCTCGCGTACATCCCGCGCGGTACAATCGCTGCGTGAACGCGCAATAGGGTGCGAACACGCCCTTATCTATAAACATGAGCCGTTTTCAATCCTTTTCAAGGCCGCCCCAGCAGTTCAAGGCGCGCCGCCCGCAGCCTGTCGCCGAAGTGCTCAATCGCACGGATGCGTACGCGGCGCTGCGCGCGGGCGTCGAGCAGATTGCCGCGCTGGAGAAGGATTTGCGCTCGCTGTTGCCCGACTATCTCGCGACGAGTGTCGAACCGGGTTTTATCAAGGACGGCGTGCTGGCCCTGTTTGCTGCGCACAACGCGCTCGCGGCGCGGCTGCGGCATCTTGAACCACGGCTGTTGTCGGATTTGCAGCAGCGCGGCTGGCCAGTCAATGCATTGAGAATTCGCGTGCGTCCGCAGCCGGTCAAGGAACCGCCGCCGGTCAAGCAGGCGCGCATGACGCCGGTCGGCGCCGATGCGTTGCATGCGTTGAGCGAGACGCTGGAACCGTCGCCGTTGCAGGAAGCGCTGGCGAGAATGGCGGCCCGGCATCGGAGAAACCGCTGAGGTTTTCCGAAGTCGCGCTGAAAACAAAAACGGCCCCGAGGGGCCGTTTTTTTGTACTTCGTGCTACCGAAAAACGTTACGCAAACGCCGTCTGCGTCTCATACGCAAAACCGCGCGGCGCTTTTTGCGTGTCGTCGAACGTGACGATTTCGTACGAATCTTCGTGCGCCAGCAGTTCGCGCAACAGCGCGTTATTCAGGCCGTGACCCGACTTGTACGCGTCGTACGACGCCAGCAACGGATGGCCGACCACGTAGAGATCGCCAATCGCGTCGAGCATTTTGTGCTTCACGAACTCGTCGTCGTAACGCAGGCCGTCGTTATTCAAAATGCGGTATTCGTCGAGCACGATCGCGTTGTCCATGCTGCCGCCGCGCGCCAGACCCAATTCACGCATCATTTCCACTTCATGCGCGAAACCGAACGTGCGCGCACGGGCAATTTCCCGTACGTATGACGTGTTGGCAAAGTCCACTTCCAGCGCCTGGCCAGTCTTATCCACGGCCGGATGACGGAAGTCGATCGTAAATTTGAGCTTGAAACCGAAGTACGGGTCGAGACGGGCGAATTTGTCGCCGTCACGAATTTCAACCGGCTTCGTTACCTTGATGAATTTCTTGGCAGCGTTCTGCTGCTCGATTCCTGCCGACTGGATCAGGAACACGAACGAACCCGCGCTGCCGTCCATGATCGGAATTTCTTCAGCGGTGACGTCGACGTAAAGGTTGTCGATGCCAAGACCGGCGCAAGCGGACATCAGATGTTCGATGGTCGACACGCGCGCGCCGTCTTTTTGCAACACGGAAGCCAGACGCGTATCACCAATCGCCATCGCCGACGCAGGAATGTCCACCGGCGTGGGCAAATCCACGCGCGAAAACACGATGCCAGTGTCCGGCGCCGCCGGGCGAAGCGTCAAATTGACCTTGCGACCCGAATGCAGGCCAATGCCAACTGTCTTGACGATTGTTTTGATAGTGCGCTGCTTCAACATGGTGATCTTCTATTCGATTGAAAATCCCAATCGGGACTTTTTATTCCATAGCACGAATTATACTCCAATACCCTTGGAAGCGTCGTTGCACGGAACGTATCAATCTGTTTCGCTGCATTACCCAAGGGGCTCCCGTCAGGGAAAGCGTGACGGGCCGATGTCCCGGAACGGAGGCGTTTCCGGTCATCGGCCCGCGTAACGGCCTGTCACAAAAGCGTCTCAAACCCCGTTGCCCCGACGCAACGCGCTACAAAGCACGCGGCCGCAGGCGAAGGGACGACGCCCGCGCAACTAGCTCAACGTCGCGAGAATACTTGCTGCATCGCTAACTTCGAATTTGCCGGCAGCCTCGACGTTCAACGTCTTGACCACGCCGTCGTCGACCACCATCGCGTAGCGCTGGGAACGGATTCCCATGCCGCGCGCCGACAAATCCTGCTCCAGACCCAGCGCCCGCGTGAAAGCCGCACTACCGTCCGCCATCATGCGCACCTTGCCCGAGGCGTGCTGATCGCGTCCCCACGCGCCCATTACGAACGCGTCGTTGACGGACACGCACCAGATTTCGTCGATGCCCGCAGCGCGCAACTGCCCGGCGTGCTCGACATAACCCGGTACATGTTTGGCCGAACAGGTTGGCGTGAAAGCGCCCGGCAATCCGAAGATCACCACGCGCTTGCCCGCCGTCTGCTCGCGCACGTCGAAGCTGTTCGGCCCCAACGTGCAGCCCGCCCGCTCGTCTTCGACAAACTCGAAGAGCGTTGCGTCGGGCAGCTTTTCACCTGATTGAATCATGCTCAGTCCTTTGCATCGATGCGAAGCACGCTCGCACGTCGTCGTGTCGCAGTGAAATTAGCGCGCGGCCATTAAAGGCTACGCCGTTCGGCGACAGTCGCCCCATCCGCTTCGTGAATCCGAAGAGGGCAGTTGTCCTTGCCGCGAATCTGACGATACGCGACCTGTTCGCCGTTCACCCGCCACGCTCGTGCATTCGTCCGCCAGCGCTGCACTGCGTACCACCCGCAACGCGGCAACGAAAGCCTGCTCGCGCGCTCAGTCCGCCTGCTTGCGCAGGAATGCCGGAATGTCGTACGTGTCGACGCCCTTTTCCTGCAGCGCCTGCACGTGCGAAGCCGCCGTATCGCGCGACGTGCGCCACACAGCCGGCGTATCCAGCGCGCCGTAATCAGCCGTCGCCGCGTGCGACGTTGCCGGTGCGTAAGCCGCGTGTTGCATCGTGCCGATCGGCTGGTTGTCGGTGCCGGTGCGCAGCAGCGTCATCGGTGCCGATTGCTGCTTCTTCGCCGCACGGCCCAGACCCGTTGCCACGACCGTCACGCGCAGCGCGTCGCCCATTGCATCGTCGTACACCGCGCCGAAAATCACGGTGGCGTCTTCCGCCGCGTAGCTCTTGATCGTGTTCATCACTTCGCGCGTTTCCGACAGACGCAGCGAACGGCTCGACGTGATGTTCACCAGCACGCCACGCGCGCCGGACAGATCCACACCTTCCAGCAGCGGGCTGGCCACAGCCTGTTCTGCAGCCAGACGCGCGCGATCGACACCGGCCACCGTCGCCGTGCCCATCATCGCCTTGCCCTGCTCGCCCATCACCGTCTTCACGTCTTCGAAGTCGACGTTCACCAGACCGTCGACGTTGATGATTTCCGCGATGCCGGCCACAGCGTTGTTCAGAACGTCGTCAGCGCACTGGAAGCACTTGTCCATCTCGGCGTCATCGCCCATCACCTCGAACAGCTTGTCGTTCAGAACGACGATCAGCGAGTCGACGTGATCCTCCAGTTGCTGCGAACCAGCTTCTGCAGTGCGCATGCGCTTGCCGCCTTCGAATTCGAACGGCTTGCTGACCACGCCAACGGTCAAGATACCCATTTCCTTGGCGATCTGCGCGACCACGGGTGCTGCGCCCGTACCCGTGCCGCCGCCCATGCCGGCCGTGATGAAGACCATGTGCGCGCCGCGCAATGCGTCGGCGATACGCTCACGTGCTTCCTCTGCTGCTGCGCGGCCCATTTCCGGCTTCGCGCCAGCGCCCAGACCCGTGTTGCCGAGCTGGATCACCGCGGTGGCACGCGAACGCGACAGAGCCTGCGCGTCCGTGTTCATCACGATGAAGTCGACGCCTTGCACGCCTTTGTTGATCATGTGCTGAACGGCATTGCCGCCAGCGCCACCTACTCCGACCACCTTGATGATGGTGCCGTTCGTTTCGGTTTCCAGCATCTGGAATTCCATGTTGCCTCCGTCAAGATAGAAAAGTACAGCCACTCGGCCGTTATCCGGCAGGAGATCGGGCAACCTCCTGTCGCGCGCTGGCCGCCGGCACCGGCGCGATTTGTTCAACCCTGCTTTGAATCCGACTGCTGATTCAATTGCTTATTCGACTGCTTATTCGACTGCTGACGCCACTGCAAACCGTTAGAAATTGCCGAGGAACCAGTCCTTCATCCGCGTGAAAACCTGTCCCATCGAGCCCGACTGCACGGCGACCTTGCGGCCGCGCATGCGTTGCGAGCGTCCTTCGACGAGCAGGCCCATCGCCGTCGAATAGCGCGGATTACGCACGACGTCCGCCAGACCGCCCGCGTATTCCGGCACGCCGATACGCACCGGCTTCAGGAAAATGTCTTCACCCAGTTCGACCATGCCGAGCATCATCGACGCGCCGCCGGTCAGCACCACGCCTGAGCTCAGCAGCTCTTCGTAACCCGACTCGCGCACCACCTGCTGCACGAGCGAAAACAGTTCTTCGACACGCGGCTCGACCACCGCCGCCAGCGCCTGGCGCGACAACGTACGCGGACCGCGTTCGCCGAGACCTGGCACTTCGATCATCTCGTCCGGATCGGCGAGCGCCTGCTTGGCGATGCCGTAATCGACCTTGATGTCTTCAGCGTCCGGCGTCGGCGTGCGCAACGCCATCGCGATGTCGCTCGTGATCTGGTCGCCGGCGATTGGAATCACCGCCGTGTGACGGATCGCGCCTTCGCTGAAAATCGCAATATCCGTCGTGCCGCCGCCGATATCGACCAGCACCACGCCGAGTTCCTTCTCGTCTTCCGTCAGCACCGCGAGCGATGACGCGAGCGGCTGCAGAATCAGATCGTTCACTTCGAGCCCGCAACGGCGCACGCACTTGACGATGTTCTGCGCCGCGCTCACCGCGCCGGTGACGATATGCACCTTCACTTCGAGGCGAATGCCGCTCATGCCGATCGGCTCGCGCACATCTTCCTGACCGTCGATGATGAATTCCTGCGTGAGGATATGCAGCACCTGCTGATCGGTCGGAATGTTGATCGCCTTCGCCGTTTCGATCACACGCGCCACGTCCGTCTGCGTGACTTCCTTTTCCTTGATCGCCACCATACCGCTCGAATTGAAGCTGCGGATATGGCTGCCGGCGATCCCGGTGAACACATTCGTAATCTTGCAGTCGGCCATCAGCTCGGCTTCTTCGAGCGCGCGCTGAATGGACTGCACGGTGGCTTCGATATTCACCACCACGCCTTTCTTGAGCCCCTTTGATTCGCTCTGGCCGAGGCCGATCACCTCGTAGTGACCTTCGCCCTTCAACTCGGCGACGATGGCCACGACCTTCGACGTCCCGATGTCGAGGGCGACCAGCAGATCTTTATAGTCTTTACTCATAGCGTGCTCATTGCGTGTGATGTCCGTTTACTTCTTGCCTTTGTCGGGTTCGCTGATAAAGCGCATGCCAGCGGCACGAATCGCGAAACCGTTCGGATAGCGCAAGTCCGCATACTCGATATCCTTTCCCCAACGTTGCGTCACTGCGCCCCACGCCGCCGTCAGGCGCTTGCTGCGATCGAGCAGCGTGTCCTGATTGCGTTCGCGCCCAAGTTCAACCTGCGTACCGTTCGACAACTTCACCGTCCACGCGTAACGCGGTGACAGCGTCACTTCGTCCGGCGTCGCAGCCAGCGGTGCAAACCACTTCTGAAAGTCGTGATAACGCGCGACCACTTCTTTCGCCGTACCGTCCGGGCCATCGAACGCGGGCAGCTCCTGGTCCAGCTCGCCCTGGTTCGCGGTGAACAGCTCGCCATCGGTACTCACCAACTGATCGCTGCCCCACGTTCCCAGCGGTTTGTACTCCTCCAGCGTGACAGCCAGTGCGTTCGGCCAGACCCGCCGCACACTCGCGTGACGCACCCACGGCATCTGCTCGAACGCCTGACGCGCCACGTCGAGATCGACCGTGAAAAAGTTGCCCTTCAAATGTCCCACTACCCCGGCACGCACCGTCGGCGAATTGATGTGCTCCGTATCGCCGCCAATCTGGATTTCGCGCAGCGCGAAATTCGGACGCTGGATCAGCCAGTAACCGCCTGCCGCCAGCAGCACGAGCACCAGCAACACATGCAATGCGTTGGCGGCGAGATTGAGCTGGCGAACGTTGTTCCACATGGTGTTGCTTTCGGGTCGCCCCGGTTAGTCCTTGAGCGTCAGCGCCAACACGCCGACAACCAGTTCCTGATAGCTGATACCCACTGCGCGCGCCGCCTTCGGCGGCAACGAGTGGTCGGTCATGCCAGGCGCCGTGTTCACTTCCAGAAAGTACGGGTTGCCGTCCGCGTCGAGCATGAAGTCGGCGCGGCCCCAGTCGGTGCAGCCGAGCACGTCGAACGCGCGGCGTGCTAGCACTTTCAGACGCGCTTCCTCTTCCGCTGCGATACCGCACGGGATCAGATACTTCGTGTCGTCGGCGATGTACTTCGCGTGATAGTCATAGAACTCGCCGGCCGGCACGATGCGGATCACCGGCAGGTCCAGATCGCCGGCGATACACGCGGTGAATTCGCCGCCGCCTTCAATGCTCTTTTCGACCACGACGATCCGGTCGTACTTGATCGCTTCGAGCAGCGCAGCCGGCAAAGCGTCAGCACTCTTCACCTTGATCACCGCGACGCTCGACCCTTCGCTCGCCGGCTTCACGAACAGCGGCAAGCCGAGTTTCGCGACGATCTCTTGCGCGCGCGCTTCATAGTCGTCGCCGCGCAGCACGGCTTCGAACGGCGGCGTCGGAATACCAAGTTGCTGCCACACGAGCTTGGTGCGGAATTTATCCAGACCGAGCGCCGAGCCGAGCACGCCGCTGCCGGTGTACTTGATGCCGTAGAAGTCGAGTGCGCCCTGAATCTGGCCGTTCTCGCCATAGCCGCCATGCAGCGCATTGAATGCGCGCACGAAGCCTTCTTCTTTCAACGCGGCGAGCGGACGCTCGGCCGGGTCGAACGGATGCGCGTCGACACCGGCGTCGCGCAGACCTTGCAGCACGAGCCGCCCGGAATTGAGCGACACCTCGCGCTCGGCCGAATCGCCACCGAGCAGCACTGCTACCTTGCCGAATTGTTTGGCGAGTTGATCTGATTTAATACTGCTCATTTCACACCTTGGTTTCCAATGCCAGGCGACCCGGCACTCCGCCGATCGAACCCGCGCCCATCGTAATCACCACGTCGCCGTCGCGCACCACTGCTGAGAGCGCGTCCGGCACTTCATCCACCGTATCGACAAATACCGGCTCGACCTTGCCCGCCACGCGCAGCGCGCGCGCCAATGCGCGACCGTCCGCGGCGATGATCGGCGCCTCGCCGGCCGAATAGACTTCGGTCAGCACGAGCGCGTCGACGGTCGACAACACTTTCACGAAATCTTCGAAGCAATCACGCGTGCGCGTGAAGCGGTGCGGCTGGAATGCCAGCACCAGACGACGCCCCGGGAATGCACCGCGCGCCGCCGCCACCGTGGCCGCCATTTCGACCGGGTGATGACCGTAGTCGTCGACCAGCGTGTAGGCGCCGGAGGTTTTGCCTTCGCTGATGACCGGCACTTCGCCGTAACGCTGGAAGCGTCGGCCCACGCCATTGAAATCCGCGAGTGCTCGCTGGA
Source organism: Paraburkholderia metrosideri (assembly GCF_904848625.1). GTDB lineage: Bacteria > Pseudomonadota > Gammaproteobacteria > Burkholderiales > Burkholderiaceae > Paraburkholderia > Paraburkholderia metrosideri. The sequence continues at coordinate 20,990 of NZ_CAJHCP010000022.1, read as the reverse complement.
TATCGGCATCTTTCACTTCAAGTTCAGTCGCAATTGCGATCGCGGCCAACGCGTTCTGCACGTTGTGCTCGCCTGGCAGGTTCAACACAATGTCGAGCGGCGCCGCGTCTTCGCGCAGCGCGGTGAAATGCATCTTGCCGTCGTGCGCCGTCACGTTGACCGCGCGCACCTGCGCGTCCGCCGCCAGACCGTAGCGGATGATCGGCTTCGACACGAACGGCAGGATCTCCTTCACGTTCGGATCGTCGACGCACAGCACCGCGATACCGTAAAACGGCAGACGATGCGTGAACTCGATGAACGCCTGCTTGAGCCGCGCGAAGTCGTGGCCGTAGGTGTCCATGTGATCGGCGTCGATGTTCGTAATGACTTCGATCACCGGGAACAGATTCAGGAACGACGCATCGGACTCATCCGCTTCGGCGACGATGAAGTCGCCCGTGCCGAGCCGCGCATTCGCGCCCGCGCTGATCAGGCGTCCGCCGATCACGAAGGTCGGATCGAGCCCGCCCGCCGCCAGCACGCTCGCCACCAGCGAGGTAGTCGTGGTCTTGCCGTGCGTACCGGCAATCGCAATGCCCTGCTTCAGACGCATCAGTTCCGCGAGCATCACCGCGCGCGGCACGATCGGAATACGGCGATGACGCGCGGCCAGCACTTCCGGGTTGTCGCTGCGCACAGCCGTCGACACGACCACCGCATTCGCGCCTTCGATGTTCTCCGCCGCGTGACCAATCGAGATCCGCGCGCCGAGGTTGGCGAGGCGATCGGTGATTGCGTTGCTCGACAGATCCGAGCCGCTCACCTGATAGCCGAGGTTGACCAGCACCTCCGCGATGCCGCTCATGCCGACACCGCCGATGCCGACAAAGTGAATATGTTTGACGATGTGTTTCATTGCTTTCCTTCTGGGCTCGCGCCCGAAATCGAACCCGCCACAGTGGCGCAAATCTGCGCCACCTGTTCCGTGGCGTCGGGTTTCGCGAGCGAGCGCGAACGCTCCGCCATGTCCGCGAGGGTTTCCCGCGTCTGGCTGCGCAACCAGTCAGCGAGCTTTTCCGCCGACAGGTCACGTTGCTGCACGACCAGCGCCGCGCCGTTGTCGGCGAGGAACGCTGCATTAGTTGTTTGATGATCGTCTACTGCATACGGGAACGGCACGAAAAACGCCGCCACGCCAACCGCCGAAATCTCCGACACCGTCATCGCGCCCGAACGGCAGATCACCAGATCGGCCTTCGCGTAGGCACTCGTCATGTCGTCGATGAAAGGCACGAGTTCGACGTCCGCGCCCGTTTGCAAACCGGCTGCCGCGTAGTTCTCGCGCAGCGCTTCAATATGCTTCGCGCCCGCCTGATGCACGATGCGCGGCCGTTCATCCGGCGCGAGCAAAGCCACCGCACGCGGCACCACTTCGTTCAACGCAGCCGCGCCGAGACTGCCGCCCACGACGAGCACATTCAGCGGACCGCTGCGTTGCGCGTAGCGTGCTTTGGGTGCAATCGCGCGCGCAAGTTCCTCACGAATTGGATTGCCGGTCCATTCACCGTGCGGCAGTGCATTCGGGAACGCGACCAGCACGCGCTTCGCGACCTTCGCCAGCACCTTGTTCGCGAGGCCCGCAATCGAATTCTGTTCATGCAGCACCAGCGGACGGCCGCTCAACGCAGTCATCAACCCTGCCGGGAACGTGATGTAGCCGCCCATGCCGAGCACGACATCCGGCTTCACGCGACGCAGCACGGAGAGGCTCTGCGTACACGCGCGCAACAGATTCAGCGGCAACATCAGCTTGGTCTTCATGCCCTTGCCGCGCAGTCCGCCGAAACGCACGTACTCCATCGGAATGCCGTGCTTCGGCACCAGCGTGGCTTCCATACCCGCGGGGTTGCCGAGCCAGACGACCTTCCAGCCCCACGCCTGCATCAGATGAGCGACCGCGAGCCCCGGGAACACGTGTCCCCCGGTGCCTCCGGCCATCACCATCAGCGTGCGTTGCGGCACAGCGGTCATACCTTGCCTCCGCGCATCAAAACCCGGTTCTCGTAATCGACGCGCATCAAAACAGCCACGGCCACGCAGTTCAGCAAAATGCCCGAGCCGCCGTAACTGACCAGCGGCAACGTGAGACCTTTGGTCGGCAGCAGGCCGAGGTTCACGCCCATGTTGATGAAGGTCTGCGCGCCAAACCAGATGCCGATGCCCTTCGCAACCAGACCTGCAAACGTGCGGTCGAGTGCGAGCGCCTGACGGCCAATCTCGAACGAACGGCGCACGATCCAGTAGAACATCAGGATCACCACCAGCACGCCGACAAAGCCGAGTTCTTCACCGATCACCGCGAGGATGAAGTCGGTGTGCGCTTCCGGCAGATAGTTGAGCTTTTCGACGCTGCCGCCGAGACCCACGCCGAACCACTCGCCGCGTCCGAACGCGATCAGCGAGTGCGTCAACTGATAAGCCTTGCCTTGCGCGTAACGGTCGTCCCACGGATCGAGGTAAGCGAAGATCCGCTCACGACGCCACGGCGACGCCCACACCAGCAGGCTGAACGTGCCGACCGCCGTCGCCACCAGGCCGCCGAACAGCTTGCCGTTCACGCCGCCGAGAAACAGCACACCCATGGCGATCGCCGCGATCACCATGAACGCGCCCATGTCCGGTTCGAGCAGCAGCAACGCGCCGACCACACCGACGGCAAACGCCATCGGCAGGAAGCCTTTGGCGAAGCTGTGCATGTATTCCTGCTTGCGCACCGTGTAGTTCGCCGCGTAGATCGTCACCGCGAGCTTCATGATTTCGGACGGCTGCATGTTCGTGATGCCGAGCGGAATCCAGCGACGCGCGCCATTCACGCCCTTGCCGATGTGCGGAATCAGCACGATCACCAGCGCGACGAGCGAGATCAGGAACAGCTTCGGCGCGTATTTTTCCCACGTCGAGATCGGGATGCGGAACGATATGACGCCGACCACCGAGCCCATCACCACGAAGATGATCTGACGCACGAGGAACGCGTAGTCGCGATACGACGCGTATTTCGGCGAATCAGGCATCGCGATCGACGCCGAATACACCATCACGATGCCGAGGCCGAGCAACGCGACGACCACCCACAGCAGCGAGTGATCGTAGTCGAGCATCCGTGAGCGCAACGGGCGCACGGCATTGACCGCGCTCGCGAGACCGCTGCCGCCTGTGCGGCCGCTCGCGACGCGCGACCCACCGCCTGCATCGCCTGCCGCAGCCTGACGCGAACCGAAACGTTCCGACCAGCTCATATCATCGTCCCCCGTTCGGCCGCGATATCTTCGACCGTGCTGCGGAATACGGCGGCACGGTGTGCATAACCTTTGAACATGTCGAAGCTGGCGCAAGCCGGCGACAGCAGCACGGCGTCGCCAGGTTCAGCCAGGGCGGTCGCTGCGCGCGTCGCTTCTTCGAGCGTCGCGTGATCGGTCAGCGCAATGCCGCTGTGTTCGAGCGCCGCGCGAATCAACGGTGCGTCACGGCCGATCAGCATCACCGCACGGCACCAGCGCATCACCGGCGCGGCGAGCGGGTCGAAGTCCTGGCCCTTGCCGTCGCCACCGGCGATCAGCACGATGCGCTGCGCGAGGCCGTCGAGTGCGGCAACCGTTGCGCCGACGTTGGTGCCCTTGCTGTCGTCCACGTAATCGACGCCTTCGATCGACGCGATCAATTCCACGCGATGCGGCTCGCCATGGTATTCACGCAAGCCGTGCAACAGCGGCGCGCCAGGCAGACCGATCGCGCGTGCCAATGCGTAGGCGGCCAGCGCGTTGGCCGCGTTGTGCAATCCGCGAATCCGCAACGCATCGGCAGGCATCAAACGCTTGAACGCGATGTTCGGTGCGCTCACCACTTCATTCTTCCGGCGACGCTTCGGCACAGGTTCGTCGCTAGCGTCGCGATCGTGCGCTTCGACGAGCCACACCATGCCGTTATCGCGCAGCAAACCGTAGTCGCCATCGTTCTTCGGCTCAGTGACGCCGAACGTGATCATTTCAGCTTCGGAGTTCGCTGAAGGCGCGAGCGACATCACACGGGAGTCGTCGCGGTTCAGCACACGCACGGTCTGTGTACCGAAGATGCGACCCTTCGCAGCCGCGTAAGCGTCGAGGCCACCGTGCCAGTCGAGGTGATCCTGCGTAATGTTCAGCACCGCGGCCGCGTCCGGAGCAAACGTGTGGGCGGTTTCCAGCTGGAAGCTCGACAGTTCGAGGACCCAGACATCGGGCAGCGCGGTTTGATCGATGGCTTCAGTGAGCTTGTCGAGCAGCGACGGGCTGATGTTGCCGGCCACCGCGACCTTCTTGCCCGCGCGTTCGCACAGCAGGCCGGTCAGGCTCGTCGTCGTGGTCTTGCCGTTCGTGCCGGTGATCGCGATCACTTTCGGCGCATAGCCGCTTTCGCCCAGCGACTTCAATGCCTGCGAGAACAGTTCGAGTTCGCCCCAGACCGGAATGCCCTGCTCACGCGCCGCCGTGATCAACGGCAGAAGATCGGCGGCGAGCGGCGACAAACCCGGGCTGATCGCAACGAGTTCGACACCGTCAAGCAACACCGGCGAAAACGCTCCGCCGACAAACTCGGCGTCGACGCCATGCGCTTCGAGTGCGGGCAGATTCGGCGGCACCTCGCGCGTATCGGCCACACGCAGCCGACAGCCGTGCCGCGCGCACCAGCGCGCCATGGCGAGACCGGATTCACCCAGTCCCAGCACGAGCACCATCGGCTTTTGCCGATCCCGAAACTTCTCGCCGAACATCGCTTGCTTTCCTATTACCCGTTTAACGCAACTTGAGCGTGGACAAACCGAACAGACACAACATCAACGTGATGATCCAGAAACGCACGACCACCTGCGTTTCCTTCCAGCCCGACAGTTCGAAGTGGTGATGCAGCGGCGCCATCTTGAACAGACGCCGCCCTTCGCCGAAACGGCGCTTGGTGAACTTGAACCAGGTGACCTGCAACATCACCGAGAGTGTCTCCGCGACAAAAATGCCGCCCATAATGAACAGCACGATTTCCTGACGCACGATCACCGCGACGGTGCCGAGCGCGCCGCCGAGTGCGAGCGCGCCGACGTCGCCCATGAACATCTGAGCCGGGTGCGTGTTGAACCACAGAAACGCGAGCCCTGCCCCGCCCATCGCCGAACAGAAAATCAGCAGTTCGCCGGCACCGGCGATATGCGGAAACAGCAGGTACTTCGAATAGACCGAACTGCCCATCACGTACGCGAACACGCCGAGCGACGCGCCGACCAGCACGACCGGCATGATCACGAGACCGTCGAGACCGTCGGTGAGATTGACCGCGTTGCTCGCGCCGACGATCACCAGATACGTCAGCACGATGAAGCCCCACACGCCGAGCGGATAGCTGATCGACTTGAAGAACGGCAGCATCAGATCGGCGCGCGCGGGCAAGCCCATCGACAAGCCGCTGCGCACCCACGCCATGAACAGGTCGAACACGCGCACGTTGCTAGCTTCGGACACGCTGAACGCGAGATACACCGCCGCGAACAGACCGATCACCGACTGCCAGAAATACTTCTCACGCGACGACATACCGCGCGGGTCCTTGTAGACCACCTTGCGGTAATCGTCGACCCAGCCGATCACGCCGAAACCGAACGTGACGAGAATCACGATCCAGATGAAGCGATTCGTCAGATCGGCCCACAACAATGTCGCCACAGCGATGCCGAGCAGAATCAGCACGCCGCCCATGGTCGGCGTACCCGATTTGACCAGGTGCGATTGCGGACCATCTTTACGGACGGCCTGACCGACCTTCATCGCGGTCAGTTTGCGGATCACTGCCGGGCCGCAGACGAGCCCGATCAGCAGTGCAGTGATGGTCGCCATCACTGCACGGAAAGTCAGATAACTGAACACGCGCAAGAAGCTTGCGTCATTCTGCAGCCATTGCGCCAGCGCCAGTAGCATGCTTCGGTCCTTCTATTTCAATGTGCGGCGGGCTTCGAGCCCGCAGCGTTGGGTTGTGGACTCGTTACGGCGTCCACCACGCGCTCCATTTGCATGAAGCGCGAGCCTTTCACGAGAAGCGTTGCGGCAGCGCCGAAACCGGCCTGCTGCAATTGCGTGATCAACGTGCCAACGTCGGCCACGTGATGCGCGTTTGCACCGTACGCAGTGCAGGCGTCGCGCGATGCGTCGCCCATCGCGTACAGCACGTCGATACCGCGCTCTTTGGCGTAAGCGCCAATTTCGCGGTGAAATGCCGGACCGTTGTCGCCGACTTCGCCCATGTCGCCCATCACCAAGACGCGCGGTGACGCGCGCGATGCGAGCACGTCGATTGCGGCGCGCATCGAGTCGGGATTAGCGTTGTAGGTGTCGTCGATCACGGTCGCGCCGGCGAGCGTGCCGAGTACGGCCTGCTTCACCTGCAAGCGGCCTTTGACTGCGCCGAACGATTCGAGACCACGCTTGATCGCGTCGAGCGAAACGCCTGCTGCCAGCGCGGCAGATGTCGCGGCCAATGCGTTGTGCGCGTTGTGGTCGCCGAGCACTTGCAGCGTGAGCTCGATGTGGCCTTCGGGCGTGTCGATGCTGAGCTGATTGCCGTCGAACGTGCCGGTGACGGCGGCTTCCGTGGTGCGGCCGTCGCTGTTGAGCGCGAAGTCGATGATGCGGTTGCCCGTCGCGGCCACCCGCCAGATGCTCGCGAACGCGTCGTCAGCGGGGAACACGGCGATGCCTTCCGGCGTCAGCGCATGAATCACGCTGGCGTGTTCGAGCGCAACCGCTTCGACGGTCGCCATGAATTCCTGATGCTCGCGCTGCGCGTTGTTCACCACAGCCACCGTCGGCTCGGCGAGTTTCGCGAGCAACGAGGTTTCGCCGGGATGGTTCATGCCGAGTTCGACCACCGCCAATTGATGCGCGGCATGCAAACGGAACAACGTGAGCGGCAAGCCAATGTCGTTGTTGAAATTGCCGGCGGTCGCGAGACGCGCTTCCGCGCCAACCGACGCGGCGAAAATCGACGCGATCATTTCCTTGACCGTGGTCTTGCCGTTGCTGCCCGTCACGGCGACGAGCGGCATGCCGAATTGACGACGCCAGCCACGCGCAAGCGCACCCAACGCGACGCGCGTATCGTTCACGCGAATCGCGGGGGTGTTCCAGCCATCGGGCGTACGCGTAACGAGTGCAGCCGTGACATTGCGTGCCGCGACTTCCGGCAGGAAGTCGTGAGCATCGAAACGGTCGCCCTTGATCGCGACGAACAGATCGCCTGGGCCTGCACTGCGGCTATCAGTCGACACGCGTTCGAACGCGACGCTGTCGTCACCAATAACGGTTGCGCCGGGAATCAGCGCGGCGGCATCACGCAGCGTGAACATGCTCATTCGCCACCTCCGCGGGTGTGCGTCGCGCGTGCGGCAAGCGCAAGGCGTGCGTGATCCTGATCGGAGAAAGCGCGTTTCTTGCCCATGATTTCCTGTGTTGCTTCATGTCCCTTACCGGCCAGCACGATGACGTCTTCGCGTGCGGCAGTGCGGACGGCCTGCAGAATCGCGCTCGCGCGGTCTTCGATACGACGGGCCTTCGACGCGTCGTTCATGCCTGCCGTGATCTGATCGATGATCGATTGCGGGTCTTCGCTGCGCGGGTTGTCGCTGGTGACCACCACGCCGTCGGCGAGCTTCTCGACGATCGCGCCCATCAAAGGACGCTTGGCCGCATCACGATCGCCGCCGCAGCCGAACATGCAGATCAGCTCGCCACCGCGTGCTTCCGCGATAGGACGCAACGCTTCGAGTGTCTTTTCGAGCGCGTCCGGCGTGTGTGCGTAATCGATTACAACGAGCGGCTCGTCGTTCTGCAAACGGCCACCGAGGCGTTGCATGCGGCCATTCACCGATTCGAGCTTCGCGAGTTCGACGAGCGCGGCGTCGAACGGCACGTCAGCGGCGAGCAATGCGCCAAGGACGCCCAGCAGATTGCTGACGTTGAACGCGCCGAGCGTCTGGACTTCGATTTCGGCGTCGCCCCAATCCGATGTGCTCAGATGAAACGCGGTGCCAGTCGCCGTCGCGCGCACATTCGATGCAAGCAGCAACGCGTCGGCTTGCGGCGCATCTTGCAGCGTCGAATCAAGCCCGTAAGCGATGGTGCGCGCGTGGCCTTGCGTGCTGACCAGCAAACGACGCCCTGCGGCATCGTCGCGATTGATCACGGCCGCGCGCAATTCCGGCCATGCGAACAGACGCGTCTTCGCCGCTTCGTACGCGTCGAACGTGCCGTGATAGTCGAGGTGGTCCTGCGTGAGATTCGTGAACACGGCGATGTCGAATGCGGTGCCGTTCACGCGCCCCTGATGCAGCGCATGTGACGACACCTCCATCGCCACCGCCTGCGCACCCGCGTCACGCAACTGGGCGAGACTGCGTTGCAGTTGCGGCGCGTCGGGCGTCGTGAAACCGGTGTGGACGAGTTGGCCGGGCAAACCGGTGCCGAGCGTGCCGATGATCGCGCAACGCTTGCCCAGCGCCGTCAACGCGGTCGAAATCCACTGGCTGCACGAGGTCTTGCCGTTGGTTCCGGTGACGCCGACCGTCAACATGCGGTCGCTCGGATCGTTGTACCAGCCGCTTGCAATCGAGCCCGCGAGTTCGTTCAACGCCGGCACAGCGAGCGTGTTCGACGGATCGATTGGGCCGTTAAAGCCTTCGGGTTGAACCAGCACTGCGGCCGCGCCACGTTCCAGTGCGCCGTCGATAAACGCGCGGTTATCCGCGCCGTCCACCGCATACGCGAAAAACACGTCGCCCGCTGCGAGCGAACGTGTGTCGGCGTGCAGATGCGCACCTGGCTGCACGCGAGCGTGCAGCCAGGTGACGGCGTCGGCGATCTGCCGGTGCGCGGGATGTTGCTTGCGCAGCGCGCTCATCGCACCACTCCGGGGTGATTTTTGGCGTCGGCGGAAATCGTCAGCTTTTTCGCGCTGGCGCTGGTGGACAGCTTCTTTGCTGCGCCCGGCGTGGAAGGCGTGGCCGCATTGCCCGGATTGCCGGGCACAGCGTTCGCCGAATCGTCCGACACGACCATCTGCTTGACCGGCATATCCGGCGGCACATTCAGCGAACGCAGCGTATCGCCGACGATGCTCGAGAACACCGGACCGGACACCTGTCCGCCGAAGTGGCTGCCCGCCGTCGGTTCGTCGACCGATACGGCCACGACGATGCGCGGATTCGGCATCGGCGCCATGCCGACGAACGACGCGCGGTATTTGGAGTGGTCGTAACCATGAGCGCCGTGCTTATACGCCGTACCGCTCTTGCCGCCGACGCGATAACCCGGCACCGCCGCATCCGGCGACGTGCCGCCCGGGGCCACCACGGTTTCGAGCATCGCGCGCACTTCACGCGCGGTAGTCGGCGCGAAAATTTGCGGACCGGTGGCCGGCTGATCGCCCGGCGTGCGGAAAATCGACACCGGCATGATCTCGCCGTCGTGCGCGATCGCGGTGTACGCGCGGCCCAACTGGAACAGCGACACCGACAGACCATAGCCATACGACATGGTCGCCTGCTCGATGCGGCGCCAGCTTCTCCACGGACGCAGGCGGCCCGCCGCCGCGCCCGGGAAGCCGACCTTCGGCGCCAGGCCGAGACCGATGCTGGTGTACATATTCCACATCTCTTCGGGCCTGAGCTGCATCGCGATCTTCGTCGCGCCGATGTTGCTCGACTTCTGGATCACGCCGCCCACTGTCAGCACGCCGAAGCCGCTGTCGTCGGTAATCGGTGCACCGTCGAGCACAAAGCGGCCCCCACCCGTATCTACCAGTGTAGTCGGCGTGACGCGGTGCAGATCGAGCGCGAGCGAAATCGTGAACGGCTTCATGATCGAGCCGGGCTCGAACGTGTCGGTGAGAATGCGGTTGCGCAACTGGTCGCCCGTGAGGTGCGAGCGGTCGTTAGGGTTGTATGTCGGGTAATTGACGAGCGCCAGCACTTCGCCGGTGCGAACGTCGATCACCATTGCCGCGCCCGCCTTCGCCTTGAACTTCTCGACGGCCGCTTTCAGATTCGTGTACGCGATGTACTGGATCTTGCTGTCGATAGAAAGATCGACGTCCTGGCCGTTATGCGGCACGACCTGTTCGTCGACGTCTTCGATGATGTGACCCATCCGGTCTTTAATCACGCGGCGGCTGCCCGACATACCGGCGAGCAGCTTCTGATCGCCGAGTTCGACGCCTTCCTGGCCTTCGTCTTCCACATTGGTGAAGCCGATCAGGTGGGCCGTGATCTCGCCTTCCGGATAGAAGCGCTTGTATTCGTCGCGTGAATAAATGCCTGGGATGTCGAGCGCAGTCACTTTGTCGGCGACGTCGACCGGAACCTGACGCTTCACGTAGACGAAGTTCTTGTCTTCGGACAACTTCGTGCGCAGTTCCTTATTGGTCATGCCGAGCAATTGCCCGAGCGAATTCAGCTTGTCTGCGCCAAGGTCGTCCGGCACAGACTCGGGAATCGCCCAGATAGCGCGCACCGGCAGACTCGTGGCGAGCACGAGACCGTTACGGTCGAGAATCTTGCCGCGCGTGGCCTGCAACTCAAGCCGGCGCTGATAACGGATTTCACCCTGCTTCTGATAAAACGCGTTGCCCGGACCCTGAATCCAGAACGCGCGCGCGGCCAATGCGACGAACGCCATGAACAGCATGAACACGACGAGTTTGGAACGCCACATCGGCAGACGCACCGACAGGATCGGATTGGCCGAAAAAGCTACGCTCTTGCGAGCCGATGATTTTTTCATCGCACGCCTCCGCGACCTTTCGCTACCGGTGCCGACGCCGGGCCCGAGGTGGGAATCGGCGCGTCTTCAGCCTTCACGGCGCCCGGGTCGAGCGTCAGGTATTGGGTGCGGCCGGTCGTGACCGATTGCATCTTCAGTGAGTCGGTGGCGATCTGCTCGATGCGCGACGTTTTCGACAGCGCGCTCTGCTGATATTGAAGCTGTGAATAGTCCTGCTGCAGCTGGCGCTCCTGTGATTGAGCGCGCTGCAACTGGATAAATATCTGCCGCTGCTGATTGGTGGCGTTCACGACCGACAACGCGCACCCCATCACGATGATCAGCAGGAAGATGTTGAGGCGATTCATGGCGCGATCCGCTCCGCCACACGCATGACGGCAGAACGGGCGCGCGGATTCGCGGCGACTTCAGCGTCGCTCGCGAACACACGGCCGATGATCTTGAGCGGGGGGCTCGGCAGGTCGACGGCGCGAATCGGCAGGCGACGATCGATTGCAGGCGTACTGGCGTGCGCCTGCAGGAATCGTTTGACGATCCGGTCTTCGAGCGAATGAAAGCTGATGACCACCAGCCGCCCCCCTTGCTCCAGCAGCGACAACGCTGCTTCTAAAACGACTTGCAGCTCCGCAAGCTCTTGATTGATGTGAATCCGTATAGCCTGAAAGGTGCGGGTTGCCGGATCCTTGCCCTTCTCACGGGTTTTGACGACGTTAGCCACGATTTGGGCAAGCTCGCCCGTGCTGACGAGAGGCCCAAGACGGTCGGACTCTGCCCGGCGAGCAACAAGCGCCTTTGCAATCTGAAAAGCAAACCGTTCTTCCCCATAATCTCGTATCACCTCCGTCAATTCCTGCACCGTGGCCCGCGCCAGCCAGTCAGCAGCAGACTCGCCGCGCGTCGGGTCCATCCGCATGTCGAGCGGGCCGTCGGCGCGGAAGCTGAAGCCCCGCTCCGGATCGTCGATTTGCGGCGACGATATGCCCAGATCCAGTAACACACCCGACACCCGCCCAACCCCGCGCTCCGCAATCGCGGTGCGCAGTGAAGCAAAACTCTCGTGCACGATCTCAAAGCGCGGATCGGCAATCTGCTGCGCCGTGGCGATGGCGAGCGGGTCTTTGTCGAACGCGATCAGACGCGCCGACTCACCCAGCCTCTCCAGCACCAGGCGACTGTGACCACCGCGCCCGAACGTGCCGTCCACATAAACGCCGTCCGCGCGATTAACCAGCGCGTTGACCGCTTCGTCCAGCAGCACCGAGCGATGCTGCAATTCGTTTCCCATCGCAGGTGCCATATATGTATGCCGCGATCAGAACGTGAAATTCTTCAGCGCTTCGGGCATGCCCTCGGCGATCGCCGCCTGTTCCTTCGCGGCGTAAGTTTGTGCGTCCCACAACTCGAAGTGACGGCCCATACCGAGCAGGTTCACTTCTTTCTCCAACCCACCAGCCATGCGCAACTCCGGCGACACCAGCACGCGGCCTGCGCCGTCCATATCTACATCCATTGCATTACCGAGAAAAATGCGTTTCCACCAGGCTGCGTTCATGGGCAGCTTGTCGACTTTGTCGCGAAAGATTTCCCACTCCGGGCGCGGAAAGAGCAACAGGCAGCCGTCCGGGTGCTTGGTGATCGTCACCCGGCCCTCTGCCTGTGTTTGCAGCGCATCCCGATAACGAGAAGGGATCGACATCCGCCCTTTCGCATCGAGCGTCAACGCCGACGCCCCTTGGAACACTTCGCTCTCCCCTGTGACCAGAGCTCGCGCTTTGGCGCTGACTCCTGTCCCCTGCGACTAGTTGCTCGCGGCACTTTTGCGCCGGCTGCCCGATTCGTGAAAATCTACCCGAAACTGCACGTGAGATCACACAAAAATACACTTTCTCACACTGTCTCCCACTTTAGAGGAACGCTAAACAGGGGTCAAGGGAGACCGACGCTTTTCGAGCGGATTTTGTTTGTTAGAACAAGGACTTAGCGCGACTCGTTCACATCATGCATAAAACGGAAAACCGTTATAAATGAATGAGCTAGTGAAGCTTGTGAAGGTGATACGTGAAAAGTGCCGGGGAAGCGCGCGGAATGAAAGAGATCGTTAAGCGGATTTAAGAGATGCCGGAGGGTATTGGGGAGACATTCAAAGGACGGCGCAGGGGGCGCCGTCCCACTTTCAGAAGAGATAAGCGACGGTGCTGTAAACGCTATATGTAATAGGCGGTTTTCGTCATCACTTTCGATACGGCGCGCATCAACGCACGCGCCGGGAATGGCAACTCGATGCCGCCGGCGTCGATCGCAGCTTTGCCGTGCTCCGCTTCGTCTGCGCGCATCTGTTCGACGATGGCTCGCGACTCGCGGTCGGCGGCCGGCAATTCATCCAGGTGGCTATCGAGATGCTGTTCCACCTGGCGTTCGGTTTCGGCCATGAAACCGAGACTGACGCGGTCACCCAGACGGCCCGCCGCGAGACCAATAGCGAGCGCGCCGGTATACCAGAGCGGGTTCAGCAGACTGGGGCGCGAGTCGAGTGCTTCAAGGCGCTTCGCGGTCCACGCGAGGTGATCCTCTTCTTCGATCGCGGCGTGATTGAAAACGGCGCGCAACGACGGCGATTTCGTAGCGAGTTTCTGAGCCTGATAGAGCGCCTGTGCGCAGACCTCGCCCACATGGTTCACACGCATCAAACCCGCGGCGTGTGCGCGCTCTGCCGGCGAGAGCTCGGGCGCCTCCGCCAGCGCCGCCGATTCTTGCGGAACCGGCAACGGACGACTCATCCGCGATACGCCGGTCATTGAGCGTAAACCCCGATCAAACTCGGTAATCAACTCGTCCAGAAACATTAAGCACTCCCTGATTCAACAACTGCCTCACCGAAGTGGCAGGTCCACGTGACAAGGCTTTGCGGGGCAAAACCGACTGCGCGGCAACCTTGATTTCGCATGAAATGGGCAGCTAATTCAAGATTTTAGACCATGTTGCGTAAACGAAACAGGAGCCTTCCAGGCCCCCTCCTTTTTCTTTGTGCCATGTATGCCTTTTGTTACATTACGTGCAACTTCTCGCGAAGTTGGACAAGCAAGGCCCAGAGAGCCACACAAAATATTCGCCTTGTATAAAAGATTCGTAATCCTTGGAGATCATTCGATGAAAAAGTCGCTTCTCGCTCTCGCAGCCCTGGGCGCATTCGCAGGCGTCGCACATGCTCAGAGCAGCGTGACCCTGTACGGCATTATTGATGAAGGTTTCAACTTCAACACGAACGCAGGTGGCAGCCACCTGTACAACCTGTCCAGCGGCGAACTGCAAGGCTCGCGTTGGGGTCTGCGCGGCACGGAAGATCTGGGCGGCGGTCTGAAGGCAATCTTCGTGTTGGAAAACGGCTTTGACGTGAACAACGGCAAGCTGGGTCAAGGCGGTCTGCTGTTCGGTCGTCAAGCATTCGTGGGTCTGTCGAGCCAGGCTGGTACCGTCACGCTGGGTCGTCAGTACGACTCCGTGGTCGACTATGTCGGTCCGCTGGAAGTGGGCGATCAGTGGGGCGGCTACATCGCGGCTCACCCGGGCGACCTCGACAACTTCAACAACGCGTACCGCACCAACAACACGGTCAAGTACACGAGCAGCAACTACGGCGGCCTGACGTTCGGCGGCACGTACAGCTTCGGCGGCCAGTCGGGCAACTTCACCGGCAACCAGATCTGGTCGTTGGGCGCAGGTTACAACAACGGTCCCCTCCAGTTGGCCGCAGCGTACTTGAACTCGCGTACGCCGGCAGCTTCGGGCGGCCTGTTCAACAACGGCGGTACGGCAACGGCTGCCAACGCTGCTGTGACGAACACGATCTACTCGGGCTTCGCATCGGCTAACACGTATCAGGTCATCGGTGCTGGCGGCGCATACACGTTCGGCGCAGCAACGATCGGTGCAACGTACTCGAACATCCGCTTCGGCAACCTGGGCTCGGCATTCGCATCGCCGTTCAAGGGCCAGTCGGCTACGTTCAACAACGGCGAAGTCAACTTCAAGTATCAGTTGACCCCGGCTCTGCTGGTTGGCGCAGCGTATGACTACACGCGCGGCACGCAGGTCGAAGGCAATTCGCGCGCTCAGTACCACCAGGGCGCGTTGGGCATCGACTACTTCCTGTCCAAGCGTACCGACGTGTACGTAACGGGCGTGTACCAGCACGCTACGGGCGACACGGTGAACGCAGCAGGCGATGTCGTCGCAGCAACGGCGAACATCAACAACCTGACGCCGTCGACCAGCCAGAACCAGTTCACGGCACGCGTCGGCATCCGTCACAAGTTCTAATAAGTCGTAAAAAAGCAGTGCATCTCAAAGGCGCCTTCGGGCGCCTTTTTTTTGTGCGGCTTTTTGTTTGAATAGCGTGGGAGCGGCGCCAAGCGTTGTGATTCGAATCGCTGCGGATATAAACAGAAAGGCCCGGCAAACTTTCGTTTGCCGGGCCTTTCTGTTTCGCTATGGCGCTATTGCTTACACGCGCCCATCACGCAGTTCGCGGCGCAGTATCTTGCCGACATTGCTCTTAGGTAGTTCCGTGCGGAATTCGACGATCTTGGGACGCTTGTAGCCGGTCAGCTGCGTTTTGCAGTAAGCGAGGATATCGGCGTCGGTCAGCGCCGGGTCTTTCTTCACAACGAAGATTTTCACCGCCTCGCCCGAATGCTGGTCTGGCACGCCAACCGCGGCGACTTCGAACACGCCCGGCAATTTCGCGACCACGTCTTCGATTTCGTTCGGATAGACGTTGAAGCCGGACACCAGAATCATGTCCTTTTTACGGTCGACAATCTTCACGTAGCCGTTTTCGTTCATCAGGCCGACATCGCCTGATTTGAAGAAGCCGTCCGATGTCATCACCTTGGCGGTTTCGTCGGGCCGCTTCCAGTAGCCAGCCATCACTTGCGGGCCCCGAATGCAGATCTCGCCAGGCTGGCCGAGCGGCACTTCATTGCCTTCGTCGTCGCGAATCGAAATTTCCGTGGACGGCAGCGGCAAGCCAATCGTCCCACTGTATTCGGTGACCGTGGCCGGATTGCAGGTCACGCATGGCGACGTTTCCGACAGGCCGTACCCTTCGATGATCGGCGTATGCGTCTGTTCGAACCAGCGCTTGGCCACCGCTTCCTGCACCGCCATGCCTCCGCCGTTTGCTGCCAGCAGTTTCGAGAAATTCAGCTTGTGGAAGTCCGGACTGTTCAGAAACGCGTTGTATAGCGTGTTGACGGCCGGGAACGTCGTGATCGCATAACCTTCGAGCGCTTTGATAGTGCCGGGAATATCACGCGGATTTGGAATCAGCACGCCGAGGCCGCCGGTACGCATGGTCAGCAGCCCGCATACGGTCAGCGCGAAGATGTGATAAAGCGGCAACGCGACCACGGTGATGAACTGATCGATATCCGTGCGATTCGCGCGAACCGGATCGAGCCAGACTTCCGACTGCAACACGTTCGCAATCAGGTTTCGATGCAGCAGCGTCGCCCCCTTTGCCACGCCGGTCGTTCCGCCCGTGTACTGGAGAAATGCGACGTCGTCCGGACCTTGCTGAACCGGCTTGAAACTCTGGCGCGCGCCTTCGGCGATCGCGGTATTGAACGGCACGTGGCCCGGCAGGCTCCACGCCGGCACCATCTTCTTCACCTTGCGCACGACGAAATTCACCAGCGCGCCCTTGATCCCCATCAGATCGCCCATCGCCGCCACGACGACATGTTTGACCGAGGTGTTGCGCACGATCTGCTGCAACGTCACCGCGAAATTTTCGAGCAGAATAATAGCTTCTGCGCCGCTGTCCTTGAGCTGATGCTCGAGCTCCCGCGGCGTGTACAACGGGTTCACGTTCACCACCACATAACCCGCGCGCAGGATGGCAGCAATCGCCACCGGATATTGCAGCACGTTCGGCATCATGATCGCGATACGCGCACCGCGGGCGATTCCCTTTGACTGGAACCACGCCGCAAGCTTGCGTGACAACGTGTCGATTTCGCCGTAGCTGAGCTCTTTACCCATGCAGGCGAACGCAGGTTTTGCGCGATGCTCACGGAAGGCCTCTTCAAGCAGGTCGGCAACCGATGAATAGCGGCTCGTGTCAATTTCTGCGGGAACGCCAGGCGGATAAGATTTCAGCCAGATTTTGTCCATGCAGCGTCTCCTGATTTATTTTCGAATGGTCGTGCTAAAAACGCATCGTAGCATGCACACCACGTTGCTATTCGCGAAAAGCAACCTGGTTAGACTGCAGCCTCGAACCGCTCCTGAGCCAGCGCGACAGGGATTTCTCCTGTATTTTCAAACGCGTTCGACTTCGACCAGGCAGTCATAGAAGGTCGCCGATCCGCCGAGGTCGGTCAACGCCTGGCTCGTGACCTGATTGGCGTTGCGACCGTCCGGCGCGAGTTTTTTCCACCATATCGACAGGCCGACGACGAGGCCTTCGCGCGCTTTGTCGGTGACTCGGGCGCGCGCCTGCATCGAACCGCGATCGTTGAAAATGCGCACCTGGTTTCCGTCGACGATGTCGCGCATATGCGCGTCGGACGGGTGCATGTCGAGATGCGGTTCGCCTTCCGTGGATCGCAGACTTTCGATGTTCACGAACGTGCTGTTCAGGAAATTGCGGGCGGGCGGCGAGATCATGGCGAGTGGATAACGGGCGGCGAGTTCGGGCGCGCCATCCGCAGATTCGTAGGGCGGCAGATAGTCCGGCAGTGGGTCGAGTCCCTGCTGAGCCAGACGCTCACTGTAGAACTCGCATTTTCCGGACGGCGTTCTGAAACCACCTTCGGCGAAGGGCGCGTCCGGCAGGTTCAGCTTCGCCCAACCCGTGTTCTTTAGCGTGTCCCAGTCAACGCCTTCGAGCGTCTTGTCTTCCCAGCGGAATGCGGCTTGCGCGACGACTTCGTCCGTTTCGAACAATGCGGGGTCGTCGAGTCCCATTTGACGCGCCAGGCCGCGAAAGATCTCGGTGTTTGGGCGTGCCTCTCCGACGGGGGAAATGGCCGGCTGGTTGAGCATCACGTGGGTATGCCCGTACGATTTGTGCACGTCGAGATGTTCGAGTTGCGTCGTCGCGGGTAACAGCAGATCGGCGTAATCGGCGGTATCGGTCTGGAAGTGTTCGAGGACGATCGTGAAGAGATCGTCGCGCGCAAAACCTTCCGCGACCTTCTGCGAATCGGGTGCAACGGCGACAGGATTCGAGTTATAGACGACGACGGCTTCGACCTTGGGGCCGAAAGTGGCGTCGCCGGGATGCAGCAACGCGTCGCCAATTGCATTCATATTGATGACACGGCTGACCTTGGACGGCCATCCCGGCATCAGGTCCGGACGCTGAAGCGCGTGCGAGTCGACCGGCGCCCACCCGCTGGAGGACAGCAGCGCACCGCCCGCACGCTCGCGCCAGGCGCCGGTGAGCGACGGCAAACAGGCGATTGCGCGCACGGCATTGCCGCCGCCGCGAACGCGCTGCAGACCGTAGTTCATGCGAATGGCGGCTTTCTTCGTACCTGCATAAAGTCGTGCAAGTTCGATGATTTCCTGCTCTTTAATGCCGCAGATTTCGCTAACGCGCGACGGCGTATAGGTCAGCGCGCGCCCCTTCAATTCGTCGAATCCCAGCGTATGCGCGGAGATGTACGCGTGATCGAGCAGGTTTTCTGCAATCAGGACGTTGATCATGCCGAGTGCTAATGCGCCGTCCGTACCGGGCTTGAGCGCAATATGCTGATGGCATTTCTCGGCGGTCAACGAGCGATAAGGATCGATCGCAATCAGACGCGCGCCGCGACGCTTGGCCTCCTGCGCACGGGTCCAGAAATGCAGATTCGACGCGATCGGATTCGATCCCCAGATCAAAATCACTTCGCTTTCCGCAAAAAACTCGGTGAGCATGCCGACGCTTGCGCCATACGTGTACTTCAAACCGGCGGCTCCGGCTGCCGCACAGATGGTGCGGTCCAGTTGCGACGCGCCCAGCTTGTGAAAAAACCGTTGCGCAATACTGTCGCCCTGAACGAGGCCCATCGTGCCCGCGTAGCTGTAGGGCAGGATCGCTTCCGGCGCGCGGCTCGCAATTTCCGACAGACGGGTTGCCGCCAACTCCATTGCCTCGTCCCAACTGATCGGCTCGAAGCGCCCTTCGCCCTTTCGCCCGACGCGTTTCATCGGCGTAGTCAGCCGGTTCGGATGGTACACACGCTCCGGATAGCGCGTGACTTTGGTACACAACGCTCCCTGTGTCGGCGCGTGATCCGGATCACCGGCGACCTTGAGCGCTCGACCATTCTCGACGGTTACGCGCATTGCGCAGGTATCGGGGCAATCATGCGGGCACACGGCACGCGCGAATTCTGTCGGAGCATTCATGGGTTATTTATCGGCGGAAACGAAAAGCGACGGAGCAAAGCGGGATTTTACGTCCATTGGCGAGTGGCCTCGATAGTGCCGTCAAAAAGGCCTTCGGCGTAGAATCGATTATCACCGTGCCCGGGCCTATGTGGCCCCGAGCGATCCCAAGCAAGTCAAAGTACAAGTGCGTCAAACACTCCATCATGAAACTGATTCCCGAAATCCAAGCCGCACACGGCGAAATTCAGACTCTTCGACGAACGATCCATGCCCGCCCGGAATTGCGCTACGAAGAGACGGCGACATCTGATCTGGTTGCCAAGACCCTTGAATCGTGGGGCATCGAAACGCACCGTGGCTTGGGCAAGACCGGCGTGGTTGGAGTCCTGAAACGCGGCAGCAGCCCACGCTCCATTGGTCTTCGCGCAGATATGGATGCGCTGCCGATTCAGGAGTTGAACAGTTTCGAACATCGCTCGAAAAACGACGGCAAGATGCATGCGTGCGGTCATGACGGGCACACCGCAATGCTGCTCGGTGCGGCGCGGCATCTGGTCAAGCATGGTGACTTTGACGGCACGATCGTGTTCATTTTCCAGCCGGCCGAAGAAGGCGGTGCGGGCGCTCAGGCCATGATCGACGACGGCCTGTTTGTGAAATTTCCGGTTGATGCCGTGTTTGGCATCCATAACTGGCCGGGTATGCCGGCGGGACACTTTGGTGTGACTGAAGGTCCGATCATGGCGTCGAGCAACGAATTTCGCATCGAAATCAAAGGGATAGGATCTCACGCGGCGCTGCCGCATAACGGTCGTGATCCCGTTTTCACCGCGGTGCAGATTGCGAATGGATTGCAGAGCATCATCACGCGAAATAAAAAGCCGCTCGATACCGCTGTGTTGTCCATTACCCAGATTCATGCTGGCGACGCCGTGAACGTCGTTCCAAATGATGCATGGATCGCCGGGACGGTGCGGACGTTTACCACTGAAACGCTTGATCTTATCGAAACGCGCATGCGCAAGATCGCGGAGAGCACGGCCGACGCATACGATTGCTCGGTCAAGATCCATTTCCACAGAAACTATCCGCCGACGATCAACAGCAGCGAAGAAGCACGCTTTGCAGCGACGGTGATGAAGGAGATAGTCGGGGCGGAAAATGTCGACGACGCCGTGGAACCTACCATGGGCGCCGAGGATTTTTCGTTCATGCTGCTTGCGAAGCCTGGCTGCTATGCGTTTTTGGGAAACGGCGACGGTGGCCACCGGGATTCAGGACATGGGGCGGGTCCTTGCATGCTGCATAACGCCAGCTACGACTTCAACGATGAACTACTGCCAATTGGCTCGACGTATTGGGTGCGACTGGCGCAACGGTTTCTCGCGCAGGGTGAGTAGATTTTTTGTGGACGAGTTGATGAGACGGGGATGTTGCGGCCGCTGCGGTTCGCTGTGAGGAATGGGCCGTTGCGGTTAGCGGGCGGGCTTTGACGCGCTGATCGTCGCTGGCTCGATGTGCTGGCGTCGACGGTTGCGGTTGCGGTTGCGGTTACGGTTACGGTTACGGTTGAACCGGATTATCAGGCTTTGAGCGCGTTTATTTCGATGGTCAGGAAGACGCTGGGGCCTATGCCGCAACGGTATCTGCGGCGGGAGGGGGGTGCAGGAAGTGTTTCCGGGCGGGGGTGGTCGCACGCGTAGTAGTTACCGTAGTAGTTACACGTGGACCGGATGATCCGGCCAGCGGATGGGCTGCCCAATGGGCTGC
>NZ_CAJHCP010000021.1 GCF_904848625.1 Paraburkholderia metrosideri | reverse complement strand
CTTTCATTACTGTGTGAGACTTGATACTTCTGCTTTATGGCAAGCCCCGAAGGACCCACCCGCATCGCGCATCAAGCGCCCACACTTATCGGCTGTTAATTTTTAAAGATCATTCGCTTGGAAGCTCTGCTTTCTTCGCGTCCGTCATCTAACGGGAGGCGAATTATGCAGACCGGAAACTCATTGGTCAATACTATTCGCGAAAATAATTTTTCTTCTTCGTGTTGCTCATAAAGAAGGCAGACGCGAGACCCCTCCTCTCGCGCGAACTTCTACTCCGGTCGTTGCACCGAAGTTCTTCTCTCAGCAGAGAGAAGGCGATTGCGTCCATCGCTGTTCGTGCAGGAAAGAACCCTCAGAAGAGCAACGCGTGTAATCCGTCGATGAGTAGAGTCGACGGCACCCACTCGTCAACCGCGTTGGTCAACCGCATTGCGTCAGTACCTAGCCCACTCGATCCGCATCGTCGCTGCCACAAACATCGTGACCTGCAGATCCGTTCACCAATCTCAGCGCGCCCAAATCAATCTTCCGGTAGTTCTATACTTCTTCATACCGCGAGCGACCCGATCCACCGCTTGATTCCCCCCAGCACTTCACTTATAAATTCTGAGCCGGAAGGTCGAACTCATTGACGTAGCGCATAAGCAAAGTGTGATCTGGTATCAACTTGCCCACTCATGCCGACAGAGGTTTCCGATGGTACGACGTATCCTGGCTTCCAGCCGCTACATCATGATCGTCCCGGTCGTCGGAACGTTCCTGGGCTCGTTGGCGTTGATACTCTACGAGGCGGTCGTGCTCTACACCAACGCCGTTGAAGCGATTCGGGATCGCTCGTTCACCACCAAGTCGGTGAAAATATTTGCGGTTGGAATTGTCGAAGCAGTCGATGTATTTCTGATCGCGATCGCGGTCTACATCATCAGCATCGGTCTCTATTCGCTATTCGTCGACGATAAGCTGCCGCTGCCGAAGTGGCTCGAAGTCAGCAATCTCGAAGACCTGAAGGGGAATCTGGTCAGCGTCGTGATTGCCGTTCTCGCGGTTCTATTTCTGCGCGAGGCCGTAGCGTGGGACGGCTCGCGTGAAATCGCCCCCTTCGGCGTTGCGCTAGCCCTGGTGATCGCCGCCCTGACATTCTTCCTGATGAAAAACAATATCCGGAGGAAGTGAGTCGTGGCACAACGCGACGCTGACGGTACCCGATAGTCCGGCAACACCGCAACACCGCCGCAACGCGCACGCGGCAGGCCCTGGATCGGCAAATAATCCCAACATG
Source organism: Paraburkholderia metrosideri (assembly GCF_904848625.1). Taxonomy (GTDB): domain Bacteria; phylum Pseudomonadota; class Gammaproteobacteria; order Burkholderiales; family Burkholderiaceae; genus Paraburkholderia; species Paraburkholderia metrosideri. Next base: position 95,122 of record NZ_CAJHCP010000021.1, on the reverse strand, counting down.
CGAGCTGCCCGCGCTCGCGACCGCGGGCAATCCGGCCTCGCGGGGAAACCCGATCCCCGCCAAAAAGAGCTGCGGCTACATGGCCCGAAATACCCGGCTTCCCGACGGAGAGCCGCGCCGCACAACGCCGTGCGCAAATCCAAATGTTTGAAACACGCGTATCAATGTGCGCAAAATGCGAGCTTCGACGCCCACATTGTTCTAATTTTCGAAACAGTGATTTCGCAAATTAGGTATTTACCCTACTTTCACTGACTCCTAGACTGTCATCACTGCTGCAGACAAATGAGTTTGCAGCCTCAACAAGACAAAATCTCTGGAGGTAGTAATCATGAAGTCGCTCGTTCAAGCCGTTGTTATCGCCGCTACCCTTGCCGCTCCGGTTGCTGTTTTCGCCCAGTCGAACCAACCCCTGACCCGCGCTCAAGTGCGTGAACAACTGGTTCAGATCGAAAAGGCTGGTTACAACCCGGCACGTTCGAACCCGAACGAATACCCGGCTAACATCCAGGCTGCTGAAGCACGTGTTGCTGCTCAAAACAGCGCAGTGGGCGGCGTGACCAGCGGTTCGTCGCAAGAAGGCCACGCAGTCGCGCAGTAAGCTTTATCAGGCCGAAAGGGCTGTTGCTTTAGCGGAGCGGGTGTCGTCATCGCGCTCCGTAGCTTGAAATAACGAACCCGCGATCGCGCGTTTTTTGCGGCGACCGCGGGTTTGTCACATATCAGAACCTCCGCCTCCGGATTCCCGGTGGCTTCGCCTAGCCGTCAGCGGCCGGGCGCTTTTTGCTTCTACATCCTTCACTTCCTGTTCCTGAGTTAGCCGCGCGAACTACGCAAACATCAAGCGTCATTGCGCAGCCGCACGTCGCCATAACCACAAAAATCAGACCGTGCCCGGGCTCACATAGGCCGTCTTGACCGTCGTATAAAACTCGCGGGCATAGCTACCCTGCTCGCGCGGGCCATAACTCGAACCCTTGCGTCCACCAAACGGCACGTGATAATCCACGCCCGCCGTCGCCGTATTCACCATCACCATGCCGGCCTGCACATGACGGCGGAAGTGACTGGCGTACTTCAGCGAGGTCGTGCAAATGCCTGCAGAGAGACCGAATTCCGTGTCGTTGGCGGCGGCCAACGCTGCGTCGTAGTCCTTCACCTTGATGACCGAAGCCACCGGGCCGAACACCTCTTCCCGATTGATGCGCATGCCCGACGTCGTCTCGGTGATCAGTGCGGGCGCAAGGAAATAACCCCGCGTCTCGCGCTCGATCCGCTCCCCGCCGAACACCGTGCCGCCCTCTTCGCGCGCTATGGCGATATACCGCTCGTCCTGCTGAAGCTGCTTGTCGTCAACGACCGGCCCGATATGCGTGCCGTCAGCCAGCGCGTCGCCGACCTTCAACGCTTGCATCCGCGCTTTCATTCCGTCGATGAACCGGTCATAGATCCCTTCGGTCACGATAAGGCGGCTCGAAGCCGTGCAACGCTGACCCGTCGAGTAAAACGCGCCGTTGATACACGCTTCGATCGCGACAGCGAGGTCGGCGTCGTCGAGCACGACCATCGGATTCTTTCCGCCCATCTCCAGTTGAAACTTCTTGCCCGACGCGAAACACTTCGCACCGATAGCACGCCCGGTCGAAACCGAACCCGTAAAGCTCACCGCATCCACATCCGGTGACGAAACGAGCGCTTCGCCCACCACCGAGCCGCGTCCCATCACGAGATTGATCACGCCAGCCGGTGCGCCCGCCTCGGCAATGATCTTGACGAGTTCATACGTGCTGGCCGGCACGAGATCGGCAGGTTTGATCACCACCGTGTTCCCGAACGCCAACGCCGGTGCGATCTTCCATGCAGGGATCGCGATGGGGAAATTCCACGGCGTGATGAGACCGATCACACCGAGCGGCTCACGCGTCACTTCGACCGTCATGCCCGGGCGCACGGACGGCACGATTTCGCCGCCAATCCGCAGCGTTTCGCCCGCGAAGAATTTGAAAATCTGCGCCGCACGACCCACCTCGCCGATTGCTTCGGGCAACGTCTTGCCTTCTTCCCGCGCGAGGAGCCGCCCCAACTCGGCCTTGCGCGCGAGGATCGTGCTGCCCACCTGATCGAGCAGGTCGAAGCGTTGCTGCGGCGTGGACAACGACCACTGCGCAAACGCCTTGCGCGCGGCGCTGATCGCGCGCTGGGTCTGATCAGCGTCGGCCTGGGCGAACTCGCCGATTACATCATCGAGGTTCGACGGATTGACGTTGCGCGACACGCTCGCGCCTTCCACCCACTGTCCGTCGATGTAGTTTGCAAACTGGCTCATGTTCTCTTTCTCCGGTCGATACAGAATGAAGCCTCCGCGCAGTTTCATACCCGATGGTCTGAAACCGCGCGGAGGCGACAGAAAATACGTTGAGGGCCAAAGATGACTCAACAGCCGCTCAGGCCATTGCTCGTCAGGCCAACAAGAAGCTACTAAAGCAAGCCGCTTACGCCGCGTTCAGCAAACCACGCGCAGCCAGATTCTGATAAAGCGCACGCACACCGAATGTCCACGGCTCGATTTCCGTGCTCAGGCGGACCGTATTGGTCAGCGCGCCCAGTTGCGCCGTCGAAATCGTCACTACATCGCCGAGGTGATGCGTGAATCCACCGCCCGCTGCATCGCGATCCTTGATCGGCGAGAACATCGTGCCGAGGAACAGCATGAAGCCGTCCGGGTACTGGTGATGACGTCCCCACGTCTGCGACACGAGGTCTGCCGGATCACGGCTGATCTCGCTCATGTGGCTCACGCCTTCGAGCACGAAGTCGTCGTCGGCGCCTTCCACACGCAGCGCGACGCTGGCCGAGCGCACCGAATCGAGCGAGAAGGTGTCGTCGAACAGACGCACGAACGGACCAATCGCGCACGAACCATTGTTGTCCTTGCACTTGCCGAGCAGCAGCGCCGAGCGGCCTTCGATATCGCGCAGGTTCACGTCGTTGCCCAACGTCGCGCCGACGATCTCGCCGCGGCTATTCACCGCCAGCACGATCTCCGGCTCCGGGTTGTTCCACGTCGACGCGGCGAGCAGGCCCACGTCCGCGCCGAAACCGACCGCCGACATCGGCTGCGACTTCGAGAACACTTCCGCGTCCGGGCCGATGCCCACTTCCATGTATTGCGACCACGCGCCGCGACGTTCCAGTTCTGCCTTCAGCTTCATCGCCGCTTCCGAGCCCGGCTCGATCTTCGAGAGATCCGTGCCGATCATCGATGCGATGGTCTCGCGCACTTCTTTCGCCTTCGCCGGATCGCCGCCCGCCTGCTCTTCAATGACGCGCTCGATCAGGCTCACCGCAAACGTGACACCGCATGCCTTGATCGCCTGAATGTCGCACGGTGCCAGCAGTCGCACAGCGGGCGCTGCAGCGCCAGGCTGGTTCGCCGCGATGAGATCGGCCGCCGCGCCAAGCGACACACCAGGCGCCGTACGCGCGACCTGTGCAGCGTTTTCGCGCTCGAACAGATCGGCGGTGGTCGGCACGCTTGCCGTGATGTCGAACACCTCGCCGTTACGCACGACGACCACGCACGGACCTTCGTGCTGATCGCTCTTACGCCACACGCGGCCCACGAGCAACGCCTGATTGACGTCGTCCGGGAGGAAACTGGATTGGGAAGTTGCGGACATGAGAATAGATATCTTCAGGAAAGTTGGGAGACAAGCGCCCGGGCGCGATATCGTCTATCGAGCCCGGCGCTGCAATCTGCACTTCAATGCGAATGACGCGGATTGCCACGCTCGGCAATCACCTTGAGATAAAGCGTCGCGGGTTCGAGACAGCCGCCGGTAGAAAGCTGCCCGACCGTCTTGCGATACAACTCCTGCCACGGCGTCTGCGCCTGCGGAATTTCGAAGGTCGCCGTTTCGCGGCGTCGCGCGAGTTCTTCTTCGTCGACCAGCACGTTCACGCTGCGCGAGTTCAGATCCACGCGGATGCGGTCGTTCGTGCGCAACAGCGCGATTCCGCCGCCAACGGCCGCTTCCGGCGACATGTTGAGAATCGACGGACTCGCGGAGGTGCCGCTCTGGCGTCCGTCGCCGAGCGTCGGCAGCGACGTAATGCCCTGGCGCACGAGTTCCGTCGGCGGCGCCATGTTCACCACTTCGGCGCTGCCCGGATAACCGACGGTGCCCGCGCCGCGAATCACCAGAATGCAGTGCTGGTCGATTTCGAGCGACGGGTCGTTGATACGCGCGTGATAATCCTCGGGACCGTCGAACACGATCGCTCGCGCTTCGAAGGTATTTTCCGCGCCCGGTTCGCTCAGGTAAGTCTGGCGGAAAGCATCGCCGACCACCGACATCTTCATGATCGCGCTGTCGAAGAAATTGCCCGACAGCACGATGAAACCCGCGCCGTGTTTGAGCGGCTCGTCGGTCGTCTTGATGACGTCGCGATCCGGCGTCGGCGCATTGTCCGCGATCTCGGCAATCGTGCGACCCGACACGGTGAGACATTCACCATGCACGAGGTTGGCCTGCTTGAGTTCGTGGAACACGGCAGGCACACCGCCCGCACGGTGAAAACTCTCGCCGAGGAATTCGCCTGCAGGCATGCAATTGACGATCAGCGGGACCTGCTCGCCCACCCGTTGCCAATCGTCGAGACTCAACTCGACGCCGATGTGACGCGCAATCGCAATCAGATGCGGCGGGCAGTTGCTCGATGCACCCAGCGCCGACGCCACCACGATCGCGTTTTCGAACGCTTCCTTCGTCATGATGTGCGACGGACGCACGTCATCGCGCACGAGGTCGACGATGCGCTTGCCCGTTGCATACGCCATCTGGCCACGTTCGCGATACGCCGCCGGAATGCTCGCGCAACCCGGCAACGACATGCCGAGCGCTTCGGCGATGGCGTTCATCGACAGCGCGGTGCCCATCGTATTGCAGTGACCGATGGAAGGCGACGACGCGGTCGTCAGTTCCATGAAGCCTTCGTAGTCGATCTCGCCGGTCGCCAGCAGATTGCGCGCATGCCAGATGACGGTGCCGGAGCCGACGCGCTTGCCGTTATGCCAGCCATCGAGCATCGGGCCGCCCGACAGAACGATCGCGGGCATGTCCACGGTCGCCGCAGCCATCAGCAACGCGGGCGTGGTCTTGTCGCAACCGGTCGTCAGCACGACGCCGTCGAGCGGAAAGCCGTGCAGGATTTCCACGAGGCCGAGATACGCGAGATTGCGGTCGAGCGCAGCGGTCGGACGGCGGCTTTGTTCCGCGAGCGGATGAACCGGGAATTCCATCGGAATCCCGCCCGCGTCGCGAATGCCGGCCTTCGTGCGTGCAGCAAGTTCGATATGGTGACGGTTGCAAGGCGCGAGGTCGCTGCCCGTTTGCGCGATGCCGATAATGGGACGACCCGATTGAAGCTCTTCACGCGTGAGGCCGTAATTCATGAAGCGCTCGACGTACAGCGCCGTCATATCCGCGTGCGAGGGATCGTCGAACCATTCCTGGCTTCTCAGCCGGCGCGGTGTGGATGCTGACATGTTGCCTGTCTCTCTGTCATTGAAGGGTTGAGCCGCTCGCGTGCTTCATCGCACGCGCCGCCTGGCTGCCGGACTTGCTGCCGTCTGTCGACGCAGTCCGTGTCAGCATGCTGCGCGGCACGAGCAGGATCAGCACACAGCTGACCAGCAGACACGCACCGAGCGCATAAGTACCGTTGTTGATATCGCCCGTCAGATTCTTGGCGACCGCTGTAATCATCGAGCCCGTAAAGCCTGACAGATTGCCGATTGCGTTGATCATCGCAATGCCGGCGGCAGCCGCCGCACCCGACAGCAACTGGCCCGGGAAGGTCCAGTAAATCGGCATCAACGCGAGGATGCCGGCCGTTGCGATCGTCAGGAACGTGATCGCCAGCACGATCTGATGCGCAAACGCCGCGCTCAGAATCAGCCCGACTCCGCCGATCAGCGCCGGAATCGCCGCATGCAGACGCCGCTCGCCGGTTTTCTTCGAATGAGCCGCGTTGGCGAGCGTCGCGATGATCGCCACACCATAAGGAATAGCCGTCAGCAAGCCGATATGCAAGGGATCCTGCACACCGGTTGCCTTGATGATCGACGGCAGCCAGAAGGCAAGGCCGTAGAAACCCGTGTTGAAGGTCAGCAGAATCGCCACCAGCAGCCACACGCGCGGATCGCGTACCGCCGAGCCGAAACGCGCGGTCTTGTGCGTGGCTTCTTTCTGCAGATTCGCGCTCAGCAGGCTCTTTTCCTGCGGCGTCAGCCAGCGGGCGCGCTCGATGCCGTCATCGAGCGAGAAATACACGATGAATGCGGTCAGCAGCGACGGTACGCCTTCGAGCAGCAGCATCCACTGCCAGCCCTGGTAGCCAAACAGGCCCGCCGTGTGCTCCATCAGCCAGCCGGAGATCACGCCGCCCAGCATCAGGCTGACCGGCATCGCGATCAGGAAGCCCGACATCACGCGGCTCTGGCGTTGCGCGGGAAACCAGTAGTTCAGGTACAGAATCACGCCGGGAAAAAAGCCGGCTTCGCAGATACCGAGCAGAAAGCGCAACGCGTAGAACATCGTCGCGGTTTCGACATGCGCGAGGTGCGCGAGCGGTTCGACGAACGCGAGCGCCATCGAAACCAGGCCCCACGTGAACATGATTCGCGCGATCCAGAAGCGCGCGCCGTACTTATGCAGGAAAACGTTGCTCGGCACTTCAAAGATGAAGTAGCCCCAGAAGAATACGCTCGCGCCGATCGCGTACATGGTGTCGGTCAGGCCCAGGTCGTCGAGCATTTGCAGCTTGGCGAATCCGACGTTCACGCGGTCAAGATAAGCCACCACGTAACACAGCAGCAGAACGGGCAACAGGCGGCGCACGACCTTGCGGTAGGTCCGCTCTTCGAACTCGCTGGTTCCCGCGGGAAGGGTCGCGCTGGTGGGCGGCGCAGTGGTCATTCGTATCTCCGTAGCGGTATTGGTATCGGTACTGCGTGGGCGGAATATCAACGTTTGGCGCACATTGCGCTAATCCGATCCGCTGAAGTTACCGGTAACATTTCTTGCCGTGGATGTTACGCGTGGTAAATCATCCGAACAACCAAGGGATATCCCTGATCCGTGCCGCCGACACGGCGTGTGCAAGGCCATGCGGCGACGCTTTACACGCTTAGCGGCACATTTTCACGTGCTTTCGCGGGGAATGACGGTGAAGTCGATCTTGATGGCTTTTGCGCGCTGAGTCTGAGCGGAGGCGCTGTTTGTGCCGGCGGTCTCGCGCGCCTTCAACTCCGCGAGCAATGCCTCACCCGCACGCAAGCCGATACCGTATGCATCGACTGATACGGTGGTGATAGTCGGCTGCGAACACCACGACACTTCGAAGTTACCGAAGCCTGCAATCGCGATATCGCCCGGCACCGACAACCCGCGCCGATGACATTCCATCATCGCGCCAAACGCCGACATGTCGCTCACGCACATCACCGCCTCGGTGTCGGGCCATGCTTCGAGCAGCGCGCCGATCGCGGGCGCGCCGTGACTCATCGTGATCGGCGAGTCGCCGAGCCGGATCACGCGTGGCTCGCCGAGCTCCAGCGATTTCATTTCAGCGATATAACCGCGCATCCGGTCGAGGCCCCGTCGATCGCGTTCACTCGCGCCGCCGATAAAGCCGATACGCCGATAGCCGCTTGCATGCAAATGCCGGACCATCGCGCGCGCCGCCGTCGCGTTGGAAAAGCCGACGGCTGTGTCGATCGGATCGGTGGGGAGATCCCACATCTCGACCACCGGGATGCCCGCGCGCTGGAGCAACGTGCGGGTTGCGTCGGTATGCCGGCCGCCGGTCAATGCGACACAGCGCGGTTGGTGGCGCAGCATCGAACGAACGAGGAGTTCTTCCTGCTCGAGACGATAATCCGTGTCGCCCAGCAACAGTTGCAGACCATGCGGAGTCAACGCGGCATTCAGGCCACGCACCGTGTCGGAGAAGTTGGAACTGGCCAGCGACGGCACCAGCACCGCGACAAACTCCGAACGGCCCGAGGACAATGCGCCGGCTGCGGCATCGGCCACATAACCAAGTTCGTCGATCACTTTCTGAACCCGTTCGCGCGTGGCCGGCGACACGCTGCGCCCGGCCAATACGCGGGACACGGTCATCTTCGATACGCCGGCGCGTTCGGCAACATCGGACATGCGGGGCGGAACGGGCGGCCTGAACGTCATGGTATCGGTCAATGCAAGTGCGCTGAAGTCACGGAACGCACATGATACCTGGCGACTCCGCGTGGAGGTCGAGGTTTCATGACGGTTAGCGCGTGTGCCGCCATCGTCGTGACGATGGCACGGCACAGCAACGCTGGATGAGCCTGCGGACGCTTATGCGCTTACTGCGAAAAGCCCCGGCTACATTGCGCCTGAGGTTGCCCCGGCACTGGCGCGCGAAACGAAAACAGACCGCCGGCCTGCGGCTGCCGCTGACGTTCTGCGGGCGACAAGCCCTTCCACGCCGTCGACGCATAGACGGTTTGCAGATCGCTGCCGCCGAACGCGAGTTTCGTCACGTTGGCGCAAGGGAACGGCACCTGCTCCACCAGTTCGCCTGCGGGCGAATAGCGTTCGATACGCCATCCGCCGAACAGTGCGACCCACACGAAACCGTCTGAATCGACGGCCATGCCGTCCGGGTGGCCGTCGCCGGAAATGGTGGCGAACGTGCGCCTGTTAGACAACGCGCCGTCTTCACTCACGTCGAACGCGTACACCACGCGCTGCATCGTGTCGTTGTGATAGAGCGTGCGCCGGTCGGGACTCATGGCGGGACCGTTGGTGATGACGTAGCCATCGTCCTGCGCAAGCACGTCGCCGCTATCGCTCACCCGATACAGCGTGCCGGTGGGCTGCTGCTCGGCGTCATCCATCGAGCCAAACCACAGGTGGCCGGTCGCGTCGACGAAACCGTCATTGAGGCGATTGCCCGGCAGATGCGATTCAACCGCCGTGAGCCTGATGAATTGCCCGCTGCCGGCATCGAAGCGGTACAGGCCACCCGGCATCCCGCAGATAAAGGCGCGATCGCGGTCTGCGAGCGGCACGACAAAGCCAGGCTGGTCGGGTGCATCCCACGTCTGCGTCTCACCCGAATCGACCGACAGACGATGAATATGACGGCCCTTGATATCAACGAAGTACACCGCGTTTTCTTCGGCGCGCCAAACCGGGCCTTCGCCCAGTTCGGCACCGACCGGCCATACGCAGACAGGAATGCGGATATTCATTCGCCGTACCACCCTGCATCGACGAAATAGTCGCGGCCCGAACAACGGGACGCGTCGTCGGACGCGAGAAACAGCGCCATGCGCGCAACATGCTCCGGTTCGACCCGCAGACGCAGACATTGGCTCGCCACCACTTTCGCTTCGCTTTCGGGCGATTGCCACAATTGCATCTGACGCGGCGTGCGAATCGCGCCCGGGATAATGCAGTTCACGCGAATGCCTGCGTCGCCGAGGTCGCGCGCGAGTCCGCGCGTGAGCCCTTCGATACCGGCCTTCGCGGTCATGTAGATGGCGAGATTCGGCAACGCCAGATGCCACGACACCGAGCCGAGATTCAGGATCACGCCGCGCCCCAGCTTGCGCATGCCGGCTGCTACAGCCTGTGCGCAAAAGAACTGGTGCCGTAGATTGACGGCGATGCGCCCGTCCCAGTACTCCGGCGTCACGGCTTCGATCTCGTGCCGGTCGTCATTGCCCGCATTGTTGACGAGAATCTCGATCGGACCCGCCGCTTCGGCGATCGCGTTGAACGTGGTCTGAATTGCGTTGGCGTCGCGCAGATCGCACCGATGGAATACCGGAGGATGAGCGGAGCCGCGCAGCGCTTCCTGCAACGCCAGCGAGTCTTCTTCAGCGACGTCGAGGAAAAAGACCCGCGCGCCCTGCTGCGCGAAAGCCTCGACCATCGAGGCGCCAATGCCGCTGCCGCCACCGGTAATAACAACCGTTTTGCCTGCAAGGCTGGGATAGATTGCGTACGACATCTGATATTCCACTTGTTCCGAGTATGACAACGAACAGATGGCGCGCCGCCTCCCGTCGGCTGACGCGCCACACTATGCCTTTACCGCTTGATGTCGACTTCGCTCACCATACGCCAGTCGCGCTCAAGCGTTCGCACCGCATTTCCGGTGACCGTCACCGTGCTGCTCAGGTGAAGATCGCGGCTCGAGCTTCCGATCAGCAGATCGAAGTCACCCGGCTCGACGATACGCTCACCGCGCCCGTCGGTGAAATTGAGCATATCGACAGGAATCTTCACATGAACCTGTGCCGTATTGCCAGCTTTTACCGGCACCCGTGCGAACCCTTTCAATTCGCGTACTGGTCGCGTTGAGGATGCAAGCCGGTCACGCACGTAGATTTGCACGATTTCGGTGCCTTCGCGCGAACCGATGTTCTCGACCGAGAAACTGAGTTCGATCGTTCCATCGGCAATCGATACTTCGCGTTGCGCCACGTCGAGATTGCCATAACGGAATTGCGTATAGCTGAGTCCAAAGCCAAACGGATAGCGGCTGCCGAAATGATAAGCGACAGGCGTGCCGGCGCTCTTGAGCTTGTGGTTATACACGTACGGCACCGCACCGGCGCTTTTCGGCACGGACAGCGGCAGGCGGCCCGTGAAGTTCGCACGACCCACCAGCAGGTCCGCGAGCGCCTCCGCGCCGCGCTCGCCCGGTGCGAAGGCCATGATTTGCGCCGCGATACGATCTTCCAGACCGCCGAGGTTGTACGGACGGCCTCCTGTCATCACGACGACCGTCGGCGTGCCGCTGTCGACCACCGCCGCCAGCAACGCCTGCTGGACGCCCGGCAGGTCGAGGCTGTCGGTATCGGAACCTTCGCCTACCGTGCCGGACTGGAACAGACCCGACAGGTCGCCTACGAACACGATGGCCACGCCGGCCTCGCGTGCAGCATCGACCGCTGCGGCAATACCTGCGGTGTCCTGGCTGATCAGTTCATCCGGATTGGTGATGGCCATGGTGTCCAGTGACACGTCGCCCGGGAACACCGGTGCACCCGCGCGGCGCTCCGCGATGATGTGGCAGCCTTTAGCATGGATCACGCGATCTTCGCCGAGCAGCGCCCGCAACGATTTCAACGGGGTGCTGATCGACGCCACCGACTGCTCGCCGGAGTTGATCAGATGCACCGGAAAGCTGTAGCCGGCCAGCAACGCGAGCGGATCGTCGGCGGTCGGTCCGATCACCGCGACCTTCGCCGCGCCCTTCGCGTCCAGCGGCAGTACGCCGCCTTCATTGCGCAGAAGCACCGCCGACTCGAGCGCTACCTGGTAAGCGGTATCGCCAGCGGAGTCGCTCTTTACATCCACCTGGTCCGGATCGGCATAGGGATTCTCGAACAGGCCGAGACGGAATTTCGTGCGCAGAACGCGTGACACCGTGGCGTTGATCGTTGCTTCACTGATCTCGCCGCGTGCCAGCGCCTCCTTCAGATGCAGTGCACATTCGTGCCCCGGCAATTCGACGTCGAGCCCCGCATTGAATGCGAGCGCTGCGGCCGCCGCACTGTCGGGCGCGACTGCGTGATGACTGAAAAGCAGATCGACACCCGCATAGTCGGCGACGACCAGACCGTCGAAGCCCCACTTGTCGCGCAGCGTCTCGGTGAGCAGCTTGCGGTCGGCATGACACGGCACGCCGTCGATGTCGTGATACGCAGGCATGACCGACCCCGCATCCGCCAGCTTGACCGCCATTTCAAACGGCAACATGAAGACGTCGTTGAGTTCACGCGGACCGACGTGGACGGGCGCGTGATTGCGCGCGCCTTCGCTTGCCGAATGGCCGACGAAATGCTTGAGCGTGGCGAGCAGATCGCGCCGTTCGCCCTGCAAACCCTTGATGTAGTGACATGCGAGCACGCCGACCAGGTACGGGTCTTCGCCGAGCGTTTCCTCGGTGCGGCCCCAACGCGGATCGCGCGACACGTCCAGCACCGGCGCAAGCCCCTGATGACAGCCAATCGAGCGTGCCTGCTCGCCAATGATCTGGCCCACCTGTTCGACCAGCGCCGGGTTCCACGTCGCTGCGTAGTTCAGCGGCGACGGAAACAGCGTGGCGTCCTTGATCATCAAACCGACCAGACATTCTTCGTGCGACATGACCGGAATGCCGAGGCGCGTGTCTTCCACCATCTGACGTTGCAACGCGTTGAGTGCCCGCACGCCCTCTTTCGGCTCGACCGTGTGGGTGCCGAGCGGACGCGTGATCTGGCCGAGCCCATGTTGCAGAATTGTTTCGACGGTCACGCCGGCATCGCCATGCGCGAAATCCACCGTACGCGCTTCGTGCTTGCCGTCGGACGACAGCTTCAGCCACGCAGAGTGAAGCTGCGCGATTTTCTCGTCCAGGGTCATGCGCGCCAGCAAGTCGGCGACGCGCGCGTCTACGGCAGCTTCCGGATTGCGGTAAAGCGGAACATCACTTTGGCGAAGCAACATCTAGAACTCCTTTAAATGATCCTGGTGGTCGTAGCGCGCAGCGCGCCGACAATCTTGTTGTTCTTCATAGGCGCAGAGGACCGTGCCGCGTTATCTGCGGCCACGCTCTGCGTTCATATTCATGGTTGAATTTCTCAGTCTTCCGAATAGACGGAGTACTAATGAACATCGAAATTCATTGATTCGATTTGGTGGCGAGGCTGCCGCCGCCTCGCCCTCGCGAGCTATGTTTAATTGCGGCTGATCAATGCAGACGCGGCACCGCGAAATCCTGGTCGTCGAACACGTGGCAGGCGTCCGGCGCGAGCGTCAGTTCGATTCGCTCGTCGTGCGTCACGCCGCCATCGCCCGGCAGCTTGGCGATCATCGGGCTGCCTTCACGACTGCCGCCGTCGATATGAACGTAGCTGTGCTCACCCATCCGCTCCACCAGACGCACCGCGCAGCGAATCGACTGCGCGCCGGCCTGGCCGTTGGGCAGGCCCAGGTGCTCAGGCCGGATGCCGAGCGTGACGTGGTTGCCCAGTTGCAGCTTGCGGCCGTCGACGTGCGCCCGCACGCGCTCACCACTCGTCAGTTCGATCTCGATACCGTTGGCGTCGATTGTCTTCACGACACCCGGCAAGAAGTTCATTTTCGGCGAGCCGATGAAACCCGCGACGAAGCGGCTTTTGGGACGGTGATACAGATCGAGCGGCGCGCCGATCTGCGCGATACTGCCGTGCTTCTCCAGATCGGCGCCCGCTTGCAGCAGTACGATCTTGTCGGCCAATGCCATCGCCTCGATCTGGTCGTGCGTGACGTAAATCGCGCTCGCCTGGCGGAATTCGCGATGCAGGCGCGCGATCTCGATACGGGTCTGAACGCGCAGCGCGGCGTCGAGATTCGACAACGGCTCGTCGAACAGGAACACGCCCGGCTCGCGCACGATCGCACGGCCAATCGCCACGCGCTGCCGCTGGCCGCCAGACAACGCAGCGGGCTTGCGCTCCAGCAGCCCATCGAGCTGCAGCGTAGCCGCGGTGCTGCGCACCTTGGTGTCGATCGTCGCTTTGTCGATCTTTGCCTGACGCAGACCGAACGCCATGTTCTCGTAGACGCTCATGTGCGGATACAGCGCGTAGTTCTGGAACACCATGGCGACACGGCGTTCCGCCGGCGACACGTTGTTCATCAGCTTGCCGTCGATGCGCAGATCGCCGGCGGTGATCGATTCAAGACCGGCGATCATCCGCAGCAGCGTGGACTTGCCGCAGCCCGACGGGCCGAGGAACACACAGAATTCGTTCGAGCCGACTTCGAGGTTGGCGTCGCGGATCACCGCGTTGCCGCTCGCATAGGACTTCTGTAGGTTAGAAAGAGAGATGCTTGCCATATCGTTTTATGCGAAGTTCGGTGTGCGGGCCACTTGTCAGCCCGCACGATTGGAGGCGGTGTGCGATACGGATCAGCCTTTCAGCGAGCCGGCCATCATCCCCTTGATCACGCGCTCCTGACCGAACGCGTAAGCAACGATCAGCGGCAATGACGTGAGCACGAGGACGGCCAGCATCGACGGTATGTTCGACGCGTATTGCCCCATGAAGTCCCAGATTGCGAGCGGCAACGTACGGTGCTCGGACGTCGACGTCAGCATGTACGCGAAGATGAACTCGTTCCACAGACCAATGCCGTTGAAGATCGCCACCGTGGCGAGTCCCGGTCCGGAGAGCGGGAAGAAAATCCGCCAGAAGATGGTGAACGGACCGCAGCCGTCGAGCTGTGCCGCTTCTTCGAGTTCGCGCGGAATCTGGCGCATGAACTCGGTCAGGATGAAGATGGACACCGGCAGACTGAGGGCCACATAAGGACCAATCAGCGCGAACGCCGTATCGTAAAGACCGAGATTGCGCGTAAGCAGATAGATCGGCACCAGCGTCGCATGCAGCGGCACGATCATGCCCGCCACCACGAGACCGAAGAGCAGCTTGTTCAGCTTGAAGCGCATGCGCGCAAACACATAAGCCGCCATCGCACTGATGATGACGATCAGCAGCACCGACACGCCCACCGTGAACACGCTGTTACGGAAATACGTGAAGAACGGCCCCTGTAGCACAGCCGCGTAATTGCCCCAATACAGGTGACTCGGCGGCGCCCACACGGATGTCGCAAAGGTCTCCTCCTGGCTCTTGAAACTGGACACGACCATGAAGAGAAACGGGATCGTCGTGACACCCAGCCAGATCAGCGCCAGCAGAGGAATTCCCACGCGGGGAAAGCGCAGTTTTTTATTCATGGTTCAGACCTCGGTTGCAAAACGGCGCGTGAAGTACATCGATACCGCCGCCACCGTGATGACGATAAGGAACATCGCCGAGCCGATGGTGCTGCCGTAGCCGAGCTGGAACGAGCTGAACACCGTGCGATACATATAAGTGGCCATCACCTCGGACGAGCCTTCAGGGCCGCCGCCGGTCATGACAAAGACGAGATCGAAGTAACGCAGCGAGCCGAGCACGGACAGGAGCACCGCCGTGCGCACCGTGCCTTGCAGGTGCGGCAGCTTGATGCGCCAGAAAATGGTCCACTCGGAAGCGCCGTCGAGGAGCGCAGCCTCGTTGACCTCGGCCGGCATCGACGAGAGACCGGCGAGAAACAGAATCATGTAGAAGGGCGCGTTCTGCCAGATGATCACAGCGATCGTTGCACCCAGCGACAAATGCGGATCGCCCAGCCAGTCCTTCGCGAGACCATCCAGTCCGAACGCCTGCAGCGCGACGTTGAGCGGGCCGAAGTTCGGATCGTAGATCTGTTTGAACAGCACACCAATTGCCACGCTCGACATGAGCAGCGGCAGGAAATAGAGAACCTTGAGCAGGCGCGAACCACGGCCGGCCTTTTCCAGCAGCACGGCGAGCACGAGCGCGATGGGAAGCTGGATGACGATCGACGCGACAGCCAGGATCACGTTGTTCCTGAGCGATTGCCAGAACACGGCGTCGTGGGCGAGTCGCCCCCAGTTCGCGAGCCCGATATAACGGGCTGTGTTACCGAGGCCATTCCAGTCGAGCAGCGACAGACGCAGGCTCGAGACGAGCGGATAAAGCAGGAACACGGCCAGCAACAGCAGCGACGGCGCAAGAAACACGACCGTGACGAGCTTTTGCGACGAAATTCGTAGCCGGCGTTCGGGTGTAGCGGAAAGTGCGATGTTCACGAGCGTGTATGCCGGCCGGCACCTCACGATGCCGGCCGGACTTTCCTTAGGGACTGAAGATTAACCGCCCTTCTTCGAAGCGGCTTCCATTTGCTGCGCAGCAGCCTCAGGCGTCAGCGACAGACCGAACAGTTGCTGCGTCGTGTCCTTGTGCATTTCGCCGAGGGCCGGCGGCAGTGCCTGGTCGTACCAGAGCTGCACGCTCGGAGCGGCGGCAAGCAGTTGCTGCAGACGCTGCGTGAACGGGTCGTCGATCTTGACGTTATTGACCGGCGGCAGCTTGTGGTCATCCGACGCGCGAGCCTGCATCGCCTTGTCGTCGGTCAGTGCCTGGATCAGCTTGAACGCTGCGTCCGGCGTCTTGCACTCGGTCGAAATGCTCAGGAAGCCATCGCCAACCGTGCCGATCAGATCACGCGGATCGCCCTTGCCACCCGGCACGCTCGGGAACGGGAAGAAGTCGAGGTTCTTCGAGAACGCCGGATCTTCGTTTGCGATCGTCGAAGCTTCCCATGCACCCATCAACTCCATGGCAGCCTTGCCCGAGTACAGCAGACGGCGCGACGCACCCGAGTCGTAGTCAAGACCGTTGATGCCCGGTGCGAACGCGCCAGCCTTCACCAGCTCCTGGATGCGCTTGCCTGCTTCGATGAACGCCGGATCTTCGAAACCCTTACCCTTGCCGTCGATTGCGTCCTTCACGACCTGCGGACCACCAATGCGGTCGACGAGGTACATGTAGTACATCGAACCGGTCCACTTGTTCTTGTTCGCGAGCGAGAACGCTGCCACGTTGTGCGACTTCAGCACGGCAACCACGTGCATCAACTCATCCCACGTTTTCGGCGGCGTGATGCCGTACTTCGCGAAAACGTCCTTGTTGTAGAAGATCACTGCGGCCGCTGCATTTTCGGCAGCCACGCCATAGGTCTTGCCGTCGTACGTGGTGACATTCCACGACGATTGCATGAAGCGGTTGCGAAACGCCGGATCCTTGCTGAGGTACGGCGTAAGGTCGACGATCTGGCCGGACTTCACATACTCCTGCAGGCCACCGCCGCCCCAGTTCTCGAACACGCACGGCGGCTGGTTCGCGCCGAACGCGACCTTCAGCTTCGTCTTGTAGGCCTCGTTCAGAATGTGCGAATTCTCGACCTTGTAGCCCGGGGTCGCCTTTTCGAAGCGATCCGACGCGTCGCGGATGATCTTGCTCGACGACGTATTGGTCTGCTGGTCCCACGCGGTGATCGTCGATTGTGCGAATGCGGCTGTCGAAACGACAGCGGACAACGAGAATGCAAGCGCCGCGGCGCCAGCAATAGACCGCGCTTTGGAAAAAGCCGGGTACGCCATGTTTGTGTCCCCTCTCATGGATATTAGAATGTCAACGAACCGTGTAACGTTAGCCTTAACGTTAGCGAATGTTAGACTTGTGTTCAAACGACTGCTATGCGGGATTTTACCTGGTGATCTGACCTGCCTGCTACTGACGGCGCAAGTCGATCAAGCTTGCGTAGCCGCGATCATAGCCGGTTCTGGTAGAATAATCGCAAGAAAGACGTTACCGCTAACGTTGTCAGCGAATCAATTCGACATGACCACCCGGACCCCCTCGTCACGCATGGCACAGCAGACCCCTACGCTCGAGCATGTTGCCAAGCTCGCCGGCGTGTCCCAGATGACCGCGTCGCGCGCGCTCAACGGCCGTCCCGGCGTGTCGCGCGAAACCCGCGACGAAGTAATCAGAATCGCGTCGGACATCGGCTATGTCGTCAACCGCACCGCGCAGAAACTCTCGGGCGGCCGCAACGGCATCATCGGCATCATCACGCCGACTCTCGACACCCAGTTCTCCAGTGAATTGATTCTCGGTGCGGGCCGTGCAGCGCGCGGCGCGGGCTGTGAGATTCTGGTCTACACCGTGTTCGACGAAGACCGTCATCCGCATCACGATCTGCTGGGACTGATCCAGCAGTTTTCGGACGGCATTCTCGCCATCCTGCCGCGCGAATCGTTGTGTCTCGAAGCGCTGGCCAATGCAAAGGTGCCGGTTGTCGTCGTCGATCAGCGCGGCAGCACGCTCACCGATTTCCCATCGGTCTCGGTCGACAATTACGGCGGCGCCCGCCTCGCGGTCGAGCATCTCGCTGAACTCGGTCACAAGCGGATCGCGTTTCTCGCGGGCAATGAAACGATTGAAGGGGTGCGCGACCGGCAGCGCGGTTACCAGGACACGTTGGCCCGGCTCGGCTTGCCGCGCGAAGATGCGCTCGTCGCCGAAGGCGACCTGTCGCAAATGATGGCATTCGACGTCACGTTCGATCTGCTCAATCTCGCCGATCCGCCCACCGCCATTTTCACGGCCAACGACCAGAGCGCATTCGGCGTGATCGCTGCGATCCGGGAAGCGGGCTTGCGCGTGCCGGACGACATCTCGGTGATCGGCTTCGACGACATCCCGATGGCCGAGCAATTCCATCCGGCACTCACTACGATTCGCCAGCCGTTCCAGCAAATGGCTCGCTCCGCCGTTAATACGTTGCTCGCGCAGATCGCCGGGATCGGCGCCGCTTCGCAACGTATTACCCTGCCGGCGGAACTGGTTGTGCGCGACTCCACCGGGCAGGTCCGGACGAAGTAGAGCCGCGCACATTACCAGATGGTTTCTACATAAGTTGACGCTCGCACCTTGGCATCCGAGGTGACGAGCGCGCCGCCAAAGGTACGGGCAGTGGCGACGATCAGACGCTGGTGCGACGTCAGCGCGGGCGGCAAGGTGGCCGCGCGAATGGCGATCTCGGTGTCGACCGGGACCATTCGCACACCTTCCATCGACGCAAACGTGGATAGCCAGCTGCGGGCGTCCATCGACAACCCGAGCCGGCCCTCCTTCACGAACTCCGCGATTTCGAGCGCACTGATCGCCGAGATCAGGATCTCGCCGCCGTCCAGCTCCCTATCTATCGCGTCGTGCGCGGCCTGACTCAACGCCTTCTGCCTGCCCAGCCAACACACAAGCGCAAGCGTGTCGAGCGTGATCATCGCTCTTCCTGTTCCAATGCAGCGGGAACAGCCGGGTGCTTCATATTGAAATGCACGATCGACGCTCGCAGTAATTCGAGCGGATTCTCCTGCTTGCTCCGGTAAGGCCGGATTTCGATAGTGGGTTGGCCCCGGTCGGTGACGACAACGGTCTCTCCCAGCATTTCCACTTGCCGGAACAGCTCGCATGCACGGGACTTGAATATGGCCTTCGATACTCTCTTTTCCATTGCGATCTCCACCCAAACCTATTGGTACAGCTATTTTTTATGAATCGGGCCCGCTACCGTGATTACGGTTCGCGGCCAGATATTCTTTATCAATCCGGTACAACCACTTCTGGAAGTTCTCCCCTACTTCCGGTACTTTCCAAAGCTTGTGGCTCTCGCAGGGAAACATGATTACGCTGTACGCTCGTCATGTAACGCGATGTTGATGCAGCGGCATGCTTCATCAGCAACGAACCCGATGAAGCCGCCCAGGAACCGGTCAGTTAGCCGGTCTCTTTCGATGAAACGACGCTCCGATACGGTCGATACTTTGCCCTCGCTGTACTATCCCAGATAAGAATAAACGTGTCTAACGTTATCCCTAACGTTAAATGATGTTAATGTCGTGCAAGTATCGCCGCCATGCGGAGTTTACCTGGTCTACGTCATCCTTCTCCGGCTTACTGGACGTGCGATTGCGCCGAATCTCCCACGCCATGAAAGTCCCATTGGAGATTCGCTCATCGGGTGCACACATGGCGTCAAAACAGGTTGTTTTAATCACGGCGCCCGTCCCATAAAACGATCTCGCCGACGCCGTCGAAGTATCGGCTGCCATCACTGAGCGTCCGTTTCCGAGGGGTCCGGACGGGATGCCCCCTTTTCATCGAAATGCACGATCGACCCGCGCAGCACTTCAAGCGGATTTTCCTGTTTGCTGCGGTAAGGCCTGATTTCGATGGTGGGCTGACCACGGTCGGTGACAACGACGGTTTCCCCCATCATCTCCACATGCCGGAACAGCTCGCATGCTCTCGATTTGAAAATGGCTTTCGATACTCTCTTTTCCATTTCGCTCTCCACCCAGGCAATTCATACCGCTATGTTTTGATTCGAGGCGGAACCGTTGCGGGTTGCAGCCGGATGTTCCTGACAAATCCCGTCAAGCGACAGCCTGCGCCCGCTCTCCCACTTCACGGTGTTCAAATGCCACCGCAGCGCCTTTTTCATCGAACAGCGTGACTGACGACGTCGCCACCTTGATGCCGACGCGCGCGCCGACCGCATGCTGAGCGTCTTTCTTGTCGAGCTTCAGTGAAATCGCCTTGCCGACGCCATCGAGTTGCGCATGCAGGAGCGACACGTCGCCCAGATGCTCGACCAGCTCGACACGAGCGGGGAGCCCTTCACCCGGCGC
Source organism: Paraburkholderia metrosideri (assembly GCF_904848625.1). GTDB lineage: Bacteria > Pseudomonadota > Gammaproteobacteria > Burkholderiales > Burkholderiaceae > Paraburkholderia > Paraburkholderia metrosideri. The sequence goes on along the minus strand of NZ_CAJHCP010000021.1, from coordinate 74,920 downwards.
ACCGATGCCGAGGTATTCGGGCCGCACGCCGAGCGTCAGTTCACCGGTGAGCGCGCGCTCGGGACGACCCGGCAATACGATCTCGTTGTTGCCGCCGGTCACCGTGATGACCGTTTGCGATTCATTTTGCGACACGAGCGTAGCGGGCAGCATGTTCATTTGCGGCGAGCCGATAAAGCCGCCGACAAACCGGTTCGCGGGCCGGTCGTACAGGTCGAGCGGTGCGCCGATCTGTTCGATATGTCCTTTGTTGAACACGACGATCTTCTGGCCGAGTGTCATCGCTTCGACCTGGTCGTGCGTGACATAGATCATCGTCGTGCCGAGTTCGCGATGCAGCTTCGCGAGTTCGATCCGCATCTGCACGCGCAGCGCTGCGTCGAGATTCGATAGCGGTTCGTCGAACAGAAACACGCGGGGCTTGCGCACAATGGCGCGGCCAATCGCAACGCGTTGCCGCTGACCGCCCGACAATGCCTTGGGTTTGCGCTCCAGCAGATGGTTGATCTGCAGAATCTCCGCGGCCCGGCCCACCGCCTCGCGGACTTCCTGTTTCGACTTGCCCGACAGCTTCAGCGAGAAGCCCATGTTTTCCGCGACCGTCATATGCGGATACAGCGCGTAGCTCTGGAACACCATCGAAATGCCACGGTCAGCGGGCTGCAGGTCGTTGACCCGTACGCCGTCGATCAGAATATCGCCGTCGGTTACCGATTCAAGTCCGGCGATCATACGCAGCATGGTCGACTTGCCGCATCCCGACGGCCCGACGAACACCGTGAACTGACCATCCGGAATATGAAGATCGATGCCTTGAATGACCTGTGGTCCTTCACCATACGTCTTCGCGACGTTGCGCAATACGAGTTCGCCCATTTCTAGCTTCTCCTGAATCCTTATGCCTGCTGTCCCACGCGACGTTGCGTACTGTTACGTTCAGCGGCGTCGCGCGGGTTGCGTGCGGTACCGATCAATCCGCGTTAGCGTGGGGCCGCCACGCCGGCGTGCTGCGCAATCACGTCGCGATACCAAAGTGCGCTGTCCTTCGGAGTGCGCTGCTGGGTTGCGTAATCGACGTACACCATGCCGAAACGCTTGTCGTAGCCAGACGCCCATTCGAAGTTGTCCATCAGGCTCCACGCGAAATAGCCCGCGACGTCCACGCCCTTTTTCGCCGCATCCGACAACGCAGCCAGATGCAGGTCATAGAAACTGATGCGGTCGGTGTCGCGCACGCGGCCGTGGTCCAGCACGTCCTTCGCAGCGCAACCGTTCTCGGTGATGTAGATCGGCGGCAAGTGGTAGTCGGCGTTGAGCTTCGTCAGCAATTCCGTCAGACCTTGCGGATAGATTTCCCAATCCATGTCGGTAAAGCCGAGGACGCCCGGCGGACGCTTCGGACCCGACGCGCTCGCAAAAATGCGCGTGTAGTAATTCACGCCGAGGAAGTCCATCGGCGTGCCGATGATGTCGAAGTCACCGTCTTGAATCACTTCCTGCGGGCCATTCTCGCCGTACCACGCAAGCGCCTGCGCCGGGTAACGTCCTTTGAACAGCGGGTCCATGTACCAGCTGACGAACTTCTCGTATTCGAGCGACGCGGCCGCCTGATCTTCCGGCGAGTCGGTCGCGCCGTCTGCCGACGACTGGTTCAGCACGATGCCGAGCGGTGCCTTCACGCCATCGGCACGCAGCGCCTGCAACGCAAGACCGTGCGACAGCAGCAGATGGTGCGCGACGTGGGCCGCTTTCTTCAGGCTCTCGTTGCCCGGCGCGAAGTAGCCGGTCACGTTGCCGAGCCACGCGGTACACCACGGCTCATTGTGCGTCGCAATCGACGCCAGACGGTCGCCGAGCACGCTGCCGATTTTGCTGGCGTAGTCCGCGAAACGATAGGCGGTGTCGCGGTTTTCCCAGCCGTTTTGCGTGTCCTGCAATGCTTGCGGCAGGTCCCAGTGATACAGCGTTGCGAACGGCTGGATATTGCGCTTCAGCAGACCATCGACGAGACGCTCGTAGAAACCGAGGCCCTTCTCATTGAACGCGCCACGGCCATCCGGTTGCACGCGCGGCCACGCGATCGAAAACCGGTACGCCTGCAGGCCTAGATCGGCCATCATGTCGAGGTCCTGCTCCAGACGATGATAGTGATCGCAGGCCACGTCGCCATTCTCGCCCCTCACCACCTTGCCCGGCACCTTGCAGAAGGTGTCCCAGATCGACGCGCCACGGCCGTCATCATTCGCTGCACCTTCAATCTGATACGAGCTGGTAGCGACGCCCCAAACGAAATCTTCTTTAAAGCGATATGTCGACATAAATAGTGTTGCCCTGAATAGTCATGCCCGTAAGGGGCCAATGTGAGTGATTAGTCGTTAATCGGAAAGAACCGCATCAGGCCTTGACCGCGCCGGTCGTCAGACCGTCGATCAACCGGCGCGACGTAAACGCGAACAGCACGAGCAACGGCAATACGGCGACTGCCGACCCCGCCATGACGGCGCCCCAATCCGAATTGGTCGGACTCTGCAAGATGCGCAATGCGAGGGGCAGCGTGTACATCGACGGCGAGCGCAGCACCACGAGTGCCGACAGAAAGTTGTTCCACGCCTGAATGAAGCTGATCAGGCCGAGCGTGCCCAAGGCCGGACCGAGCAGCGGCAGAACCACACTCCAGTAGATGCGGAATTCGCCGCATCCGTCGATACGCGCCGCCTCGATCAACTCCGACGGAATCGCCGACGCCACGTACTGGCGCATCAGGAACACGCCGAGCGCCGCCGCCGCACCCGGCACATACAACGCGCGCGGCTCGTTGATCCAGCCCAGCAGGTTCATCGTCATGAAGGTCGGGATCATGCCGAGGAACGGCGGCACCAGCATCGCTGTCAGTGCGACCGCGAACAGCGCCTTCTTGAAGCGGAACTCGTACATCGCGAACGCGTAACCTGCCATTGACGTGACCAGCAACGTCAGCACGGTTTGCATCGTGGCGGTGTAGAAGCTCCAGCCGAGATTGCGCCAGAACGGGATATGCCGCATCAGCGACGCCATGTTGTCCAGAAACGCGCTACCGAACCACAACGGTGGCGGCATCGAGAAGATTTCCGAACTCGTGTGCGTGGCGAAGACGAACATGAAATAGAACGGCGAGAACATCAGCACCGCGCCCGCCAGTACGATTGCGTAGCCGGTATAGCGGGCCTTGTTATTCGACAATTGCGACAGTTTCATCGCTGTCCCTCCTCGTTCATGCCGCTGCGATGGAAGAGGCGTGTGTTAAGCCACATCAGCGCGGCGATGGTAATGAACAGCAACCACGCGATCGAACTCGCCGTGCCGAAGTCGCCATCGTGGAAAGCCGTGCGATACATATAGACGGCGGTAGTCAGACCCGATTGACTCGTACCCATGCCTTCATTCGGCAGCAGGATGAACGGCTCTTCGAACAGTTGCAGACCGCCAATAATGGAGAGTGTCACGGCGAAGAAGATCATCGGCTTGATCAGCGGAATCGTGATGCGCGTGAACTGTTGCCAGCCATTCGCACCATCGATCTTCGCGGCCTCATACAGGTCCTTCGGAATAGTTTGCAGCGCCGACAGATAAAGCACCGTATTCCAGCCGACATAACGCCAGAAGATCACCACCGACACCGCCGGCTTGACATTCGCCGGGTTGTACAACCATTCGATCCGATGCGCGGGCACGATCCAGTGCAGGCCTGGCAGTTTGCCGATTTCGGTAATGGCGAGATTGATCATGCCGAAGTCGGTCGAATACAACGACGAGAAGATCAACGCAATCGCCACACTCGACGTGATGAACGGCAGAAAGTACAGTCCGACGACGAAATTGCGCCAGCGCCGGAACGCGGTCTGCAGGAAAAATGCGAGCGGCAGCGCAATCAGATGTTGCGGCAGGCCGGACGCGATCGCCATATACGCCGTGTTGTACAGCGACTTCCAGTACCACGGGTCGGTCAGCGTGAAAGTGAAGTTCGACAGGCCCACCCACTTCATGTTGGCGAGTCCCGCTGTCGCGTCCCAGCTCTGGAACGACAGGTACAACGAGAACAACAACGGAAATGCGATGAACAACGCGAACAACAGAAAAAACGGAGCGAGAAACAGGTACGGCGCGACCTTCACTGGATTGACCAGCGATTTTCTGCGCGGCGCCGCGAGCGGCGCAAGCGCGTCGCTCACGCGCCCTTCATGGGCGCCCGGCTCGGGTGTGGGCAGTGACAGGCTCATCAGTAGTTCCGTCCAGTCGGGCGTAACCGGCAACCACCGCCGGCTACGCTAAGGCTAACTTCAGCCACGGCGTCACAGAACCACTGCGCGCCGTGGTGTTTCATCAACGGCGGATGCGGTGCGTGATCTCGGCTTGCGCTTCTTTCAATGCCGTGTCGACGTCTTCGTTATCGTCGACCACCTTGTCGAGCGCCGAGTGGACCGCTTCTTCAGCCACCTGGTCGTACTTGCTGCGCTGGATCGCCGGAATGTGCGACGCTGCATCGCGCCAGATCAGACGGGCCTTTTCATTACCGAGGAATGCAACCGGCTCAGCAAAGAAGCCGTCGTTCTGCGCGGAGAGCAGTGCGGGGAACGCGTCGATCGAACGGAACGAGGCGAGCTGCGTGTCCTGACGCGTGGTCAGGAACTTGATGAATTCCCACGACATCGCCTTTTGCGTCGCCTTGACCGGAATCGAATAGAACGTGCCGCCGAAAGACGCGTACGAGTTGTTCGGCAGATTCGCCGCGCGCCACAGACCCTTCGTGTCCGGAGCGATCCACGACGACAGGTGACCGCCGAGCCATGCGCCCATCATCTGCGTGGCAACCGTGCCGCGCTTGAAGCTTTCCGCCCACTCGTTCGACCACGGCGTGATCTTCGCGTCGAGGCCGAGGTCGCGCGCCTTCTTGGCGAGCTTGAATGCGGTAACGAAACGCGCCGACGTGACGACCGGATTGCCGGCCTTGTCGAAGTACACGCCATCGCCCTGCTTCAGGTCGGCACGAATATAGATGTCTTCGATATCGCGCGACGACGCCATCAGATACGCGCCCGTCGCTTTCTTGATCTTCACACCCGAGGCGAGATACGAGTCCCACGACTTGTTCAGATCGGCTTCCGTCACGCCGGCCTTGTCGAGAATGTCCTTGCGATAGAACAGCGTGCCCGGGCCGATGTCCGACGGCATGCCGACAATCGCGCCGTCCTGCGTAGTGGCTTGAGCGAAGGTGTAGCCGATGAACTGGCTCTTGTACTGGCCGGCGTTGTACGGCGGCTTCGACAGATCTTCAAGACCGCCGCCCGCAGCAAAGCGACCGATAAAGCCGACTTCCACTGCCATCACGTCAGGCAGATCGGAGCTGGTCGCGAGCGCGGTGGTCATCGCGTTGTGGTGATCTGCAATGGCCAGCGACGACACCTTGACATCCACGTCGGGATGCAGCTTCTTCCAGGCGGGAAGCGCGTCCTTGATTTCCTGATCGAGCTTCGGGAAAACGGCGACCGTCAATGTGGTGTTTGCGTGTGCGCTGATTGCCGCAATGCTCAGCAGAACTGCGGCGGCTGGCCCTGTAAATCGGAATGTCATTTATTCGTCTCCTGTTGAACCGTTTGTAGATTGCTTTCGGTTACTTCGTGGTTGCTTCTGTGGCTTACCTGTTGCGACTCATCACTTACGACTTACTTGCTTTTATGCTTTCTGAAAGCGCTTTCACGGCTGTTCAAAAAAAACGCACCGACAGGCGCATCCAGCTAACTACATGTGCTTGCTTACTGCTGACGCCGTGCTTTTGACCGCTTGGGCGCGGGCGTTGTTGAGGGCGTTGGCGAAGGCCCTATTCGCTGCGTCGTCTCTCGCGTCACGAGCTTGAGCGGAATGGGACTTAGCTCGATGGACTGCTTGCGGATCATCTTCACGATTCCTTGGGCCGCGAGCCGGCCGATTTCATAAGTCGGCTGACGGACCGTGGTCAACGGCGGTGTCATGTATGACGAGGTGGGCAGATCGTCGAAGCCGACCAGAGAGATATCTTCCGGCACACGTAGCCCGCGACGGAACAGGGTAAGACGCGCGCCATAGGCGGTTTGATCGTTCGCACAGAACACCGCGCTGAACGACACGCCGCGCACAAATAGCCGCTCCATTGCGGCAAGGCCGCCGGTCTCGAGATAATCTCCCTGCTCGACGAGTTCCGGATCGAAACCGACACCCGCTTCTTCTAGCGCCATCCGATAACCGTCGAGGCGCTCGATCGCATCTTCGTGATCACGCGGCCCGGCAATGAACGCAATCTTGCGATGGCCCTCGTCAATCAGGTGACGCGTGGCGTCGCGTGCGCCCTGCAGGTTGTCGATCGGCAAGCTCGCGAGAACCGAGCTGTTCTGCACCGAGCGCCCGAGTACGAGCAACGGTGCGTGCCTCGAGTACTCGATCAACGAAGCCTCGTCGATTTGCGCATGCAGAAGAATGATGCCGTCGACACGCCGCGCAATGAACTGCTCCATGCGCGACATTTCGTCTTTTACGTTCCAGCGACTGCTGACAAAGAGCGGCGTAAAGCCTGGCTCATACAGTCCGTCTTCGATACCGCGCAACCACTCCGCGTAAAACGGGCTGGACACGGTTTGCGTCAGCACGCCGATGGTGTCGGTCTTGCCGCTCGCGAGGCTGCGCGCCAGCACGTTCGGCCGATAATTGAAGTGTGCAATAGCCTGTTCTACGGCTTTCTGCTTGGCGGGCAACACACGCGCTGAGCCGTTCAGAATGCGCGACACCGTACTGGGGGAAACGCCGGCTGCCCGCGCGATTTCCTCGAGTGTCACATTGGGTGGAGTTTGACCGTCGTCGTTCATGCTCTACAGAATACCGGCTTTGAAAGCGCTTTCAAACATGAGTAAACCCTAGGCTTTTGAGCCTAAACTACGTACACCTTTCTATCCCTGAAGTAACTACAGAAAAAAGCAGCCGGGGCGACGAGGGTGGAGGATGCGTCGCACCGGCCTCTCTACGAAAAGAGATATAAGCAGTACTAGAAACACAGAGATCACTACGATTGCCGGTCAGGCAATTTGCTACTTAGAACGTGGTCATGATGCCGGCGAAGACACCAGTCTGGCTGTGACCATAGTCCGGGTTGCCGTTGGACGACGTGCCGGTAGCCGGGTCAAAGTTGTTGTTGCCGTACGGGCCGTTGCCGAGGTTGATGTTCGACGTCGAGCTGTTGTGGATGTAGCCGGCTTCCGTGTAAAGGAACGTACGCTTGGACAGCGCATAGGTCGCTGCGAGCGTGAACAGCGTTGCATTACCGTTGCCGTTGTTCGCATTCGCATGGAAGACAGCGCCGGTCAGGGCCGTGGCACTCGTCACCTGCCATGCAGCGCCGAGCCATTCATGATTCACGCCGGTCGGAGCGCCCACGCCATTCGGCTGCGATGCAGCGGTCACGCCCATGCTTGCGTTGGTCGCGTCAGGTGCGCTCAAGTGCTGGTAGCCGGCATACAGCTTCACAGGACCGATCACGTACGTGCCGCCAGCCAGGATCGAGCGCGAGGCCGAGTAGACGTTGTTGAACGATCCGTCAGCGCCGCGGACTTCGTCATAGATCACACGGAAGTCGCCGCTGCCGAACGTGTAGATACCTTCGACAGCATTGGTACGGCCCTGGCCGGTCGGCACGCCAGCGGAATTAACCGGTGCCGAATTCCAGCTCGTGTTGTTCGTGAGCGAGTATTGGCCCTTCAGGACGAGGCCGCCGAGCAGAACAGGCGAGTTGTACTCTGCACCGTTGCTTGCGCTCGCCCAGTTACGACCACGCACCAGCGTCGAGATAGCGTAACGCTGCATCAACTGCGGGTCGGTGCCCCAGCTGTCCTGCGACAGTTCGCCAGCGCCGAGGTTACCCATCTTGAACAGACCGAAGTGGTCATTCGTGAAGCCCACCGTTGCGTGACGGCCGAACAGATTGCCCGCCGACGCGCCAGTCATCGTATTCAACTGCCCTTCCAACTGGAAGATCGCCTTCGTACCGCCGCCCAGATCTTCAGAGCCTTCCAAACCGAACCACGAGCAGCCCCAGTTACCGCTTTCAGCGGCCCATGCGTGACCACCAGGAATGCCGGTTTCGTACTGAATGCCGTTGTCGATACGACCGTAAAGTGTGACGCTACTTTGCGCGTGTGCCGCCGCTGCCGCTGCCATCAGGGACAATGCAATAACTGTTTTTTTCATTAGATATCCTATATTCGTTTTGGCGTCTCCGAGCCGCTCAGGACATGTACTAACTCCGCACACTCCCCGCTTTGCTGAAATGTCCGCTTCACATTTCGAGGCGATTATAGGTATGGCCATGGCGTGCCGTAACGATCTTCCGTGTCAGGGAAAACGCTGTTGCTCATAGCGGTTGCGCGCGATTCGATGACGAAGTAGCACACGCTTTGTGACCATGTCGTCATGGTCATCTGCCTGGCAAATCCGTTTGAATCCATGCAGCGAAAATTGACTCAGACCGCATGCGCTGCCGTCGCGTCGGCTTGCAAAAGACGTGGAGTCGTTTGAACGGGCGTGAAAGTCAATTTTGATGTTGCACAAATGCAACGACAAAAGTTCGGGCTTGACGAGTCACCGGCGCAATTTCTTTGATCTTCGCGTTTTGTATTCCCGAAACGCGAAGAAATGGCGGCCATCGTGGACGTCCCCGCTGCGGTTCTCGCCGCCGCCAGCACGGGTTTTTATTCGGGATTATGATTTCGATATAGGACGCCGAATCACGGGTCGTGCCCAGCTTGAGAGCGCTGGACACGCGGCCTGGAATCGCATTAGAGGGCTTGCCTGCCTCTGGCTGATTCCACCACACAGGTCATGACCCGATCGGCTTCGACTGGCCCGCGCCACGCCGCAAGTCCACCCTCGCGTTCCACCACGATGAACGCGCAAGCTTTTCGCCGGGCGACAACACCTCCTCCAAACGTCCCGACAGACAAAATCCCCAGACGCACCATCGAAAAAGATGGGTATGCATGGCGCGGACAGGGCTTTTGTCGTTGACTTCCGTGGCCCATCCTGGAGTCCGACCGGAAGCGTTGTTGCCGGAGTTCGCCGGCAAATTTGCCTCTCTGCAAAGGAGTTATTGTGAAAAAGGCCATTGCATCCACTCTCGTGCTGTTGATTACCGGCGCAATCACACCCGCCGTCCATGCTGACACCGATTCGTCGATGAGTGACGGACAACTCGCCCACAGCGTCCGCGTGTCAGCGGCGCGTAACGGCGTGAGCCTGTCTCATGTGTTTGTTTTTGCGAACTCGGGGCACGTTACGCTGATCGGCTGGGTACCTGAGCGCACCCAGGTCGCGCTGGCTGAACGAAGCGCCACGTCGGTAGACGGCGTCACGTCGGTGAACAATCTGCTTTCTCGCGGACGTTGAACGCAAACGCAAACCACGCGCGGACGATATTCGAAACGTCCGCGCGTTTAACGTTTAACGTTTGCGTCTGCTTTAACAAGCTGGATGATTGTGCAGCGGATGTGGACGCCGCCGTGATAGCGCGCTGACCTTTGAGGTTACTCGGGCTATAAGGTCTGCGGAATGGACAAGAATTTACGTGACGTCTGTTCCACGTTTCTTGTATTACGCACCGGGCGCGTATCGCTGCGTGTTCCAGGCGTTGCCGGGAACGTGTGTCCCCGTGTGAAGCATCGCCCGGATCGATAACACGCTGCGTTAAACGTGTACCGTCACGTCTCCTTCACCCGCTGGCAACGTAATCGTCACGCCCGTCTCGCCTGCCCGTGTCGGCAAACCGCCCGCATCCCGCAAGCCACTCCACTGACGCAACACCAGGGGCAGCGGACCCTGCACCCCATTCCGCCGGATCCGCAACGTATCGCCTTGTCGCGTCACGCTGACATGCGTGACTGCCGCGCCGCCGAGATCGCGTAATGTCGCCATGGCTGACTTGCCATCGTCCAGTTCGAACAGATGCAGTTCACTCTGCTTCGTGTAGTCATAGTCGGGACGTTGATCTTCGGTGCCTAACGCAAGCAGCGTGTTGGGCCGTACGAACAGCGGCAGGCTCATGAATCCGTGCCGTTCGCGGATCCAGCGGCCGCCTTCGACCTGCTCGCCACTGAACAGATGCGTCCAGCGCCCTGCAGGCAGATAGAAATCCACGTCACCGACCGCATTAAATACCGGCGCGACCAGCAACGCATCGCCGAGCAGATACTGACGATCGAGATAATCGCACGCGGGATCGCCGGGAAACTCCAGCAGCATGGCGCGCAACATCGGCGTGCCATGATCCACAGCCTGCTTTGCAGCGTCGAACAGGTAGGGCATCAAGCGCGATTTCCACTCCGTGAAATGCCGCACCACTTCGACCGCTTCATCGTCGAACAACCATGGAACACGATACGACTTGCTGCCGTGCAGACGACTATGGCTCGACAGCAGCCCGAAAGCGCACCAGCGCTTATAGACATCGGCTGGCGCGGTGTGCTCGAAGCCGCCAATATCGTGACTCCAGAAGCCAAAGCCGCTAAGACCGAGGGACAAGCCGCCGCGCAGCGTCTCCGCCATCGACTCGTAAGTTGCGCTGCAATCGCCGCCCCAATGCACGGGCAATTGCTGGCTGCCCACCGTACCCGAGCGCGCGAAGACCACCGCCTCACCTTCGCCGCGCACCTCTCGCAGTACGTCGAACACGACCTTGTTGTACAGGTAGCTGTAGTAGTTGTGCATCTTCTGCGGATCAGAGCCGTCGTGATACACCACGTCGGTGGGAATCCGCTCGCCGAAATCCGTCTTGAAGCAATCCACGCCCATGTCCAGCAGGCGTCGCAAATGGCCTGCGTACCATTGCGCGGCCGCCGGATTCGTAAAGTCGACGATGCCCTGGCCAGGTTGCCAGCGGTTCCACTGCCACACGTCGCCATTCGGCTTGCACAACAGGTAACCCTTCTCCATGCCTTCGGCAAACAGCGGCGACGGCTGCGCGATATACGGGTTGATCCACAGACATATCTTCAACCCACGCGCCTTCAGCCGTGCCAGCATCGCTCTGGGATCGGGGAAGGTTTCGCGGTTCCACTCGAAATCGCACCAGTGGAAAGCCTTCATCCAGAAGCAGTCGAAGTGGAAAACGTGCAGCGGAATGCCGCGCTCCGCCATGCCGTCGATGAAATGATTCACCGTCGCTTCGTCGTAATTCGTCGTGAAGGACGTGGTGAGCCACAAGCCGAACGACCAGGCCGGCGGTAACGCAGGCCGACCGGTCAGACGTGTGAAGCGTTCGAGCACCGCTTTCGGCGTGGGACCGTCAATCACGTAGTACTCGAGCCTCTCACCGGCAACGCTGAATTGCATCTTCGCCACTTTCTCGCTGCCCACTTCGAACGAGACGTTTTCCGGATGATTCACCAGCACGCCATAGCCGCGATTGGTCAGATAGAACGGCACGTTTTTATAAGCCTGTTCGGTGCCGGTGCCGCCGTCGCGATTCCAGCTCTCGACCACTTGCCCGTTCTTGACGAAAGCGGTGAAGCGCTCGCCTAGTCCATACACGTTTTCGCCGACGCTGAGGTCGAGTCGCTCGAACATGAACGGTGCATCGCTCTGGTTAGCGTCGCTGACATGACCCGCGCCGCGAAACCCACTACCGGTGATGCGCTGACCGTCGCGCAGGAAATCCACGCACCAGTCGCCTGTTTTGGCAATGCGCACGCTAAGCGAACCGCTAGTGAGCGTGGCCTCGTCCCCGGTATTGCGCGTGGTGACCTTCACATTGTCGCGGTTAAGCTGGAAATGCGGACCCGTACAGCGCGTGCCGCGAAAATGCTCGATCGTCACGCCGATCACACCGTCCTGCGGAGAAAAGAACCGCCACGTGAGCAGGCCGGTATCGAGTTGTCGCTCGCGGCTCGATACGTCGCGCGGTGCGGCGTGAACGAGCAGTTCATCGCCGACCGTTTCCACGCTGTGCAGCGCAGCCGAGTACAGCACATTCAGGCCGTCACGGATCAACCAGTTGCCATCGCTGATTTTCATACAAGCTTTCTCATTGCGTGTTGATACCCGCTCCGCCGGACGGCGGAACGAAAGTCAATGGAGTGCAAACGTTAAAGTGCGTTCGTTGCTTTACAGCGCCCGTTCCGTCTTCCGGTCGAAGACGTGGATGTGCTCGTTGTCAATGTCGAGATTCACTGCATCGCCGCTTCGCATCGACGAAACGCCCGCGTGCGAGACCAGCATCATCGCTTCGACCCCGTCCACCCGGATGGACGCAAACGTCATCGACCCCGTTGTCTCCACGCTATCGACCACGGCGTTGATGCCTCGCTCACCACCTTGAAAACGCAGATGCTCCGGACGCAAGCCGAGCCAGACCGCCGTGCCGGCAGGCAAGGTCCGACCGGGGCCGAGGTCAAGCGTCTGCGACTGCGCACCGCCGAACTGCGCGTTGCGTCCGTCGGGACCGATGACGGCCTCGATAAAGTTCATCGATGGCGAGCCGATAAAGCCCGCGACAAATTTGTTAGCGGGACGGTGATACAGATCCAGCGGCGCACCCTGCTGTTCGACCTGCCCCGCGCGCAACACGACGACATGATCGGCCATCGTCATCGCCTCGATCTGATCGTGCGTGACATACACCGACGTCGCTTTCAGCCGCTCATGCAACTTGCGAATTTCGGAACGCATGTGGACCCGCAACGCCGCGTCGAGATTCGACAGCGGCTCATCGAACAGAAACACTTTGGGGTTTCTGACAATCGCGCGACCCATCGCGACGCGCTGCCGCTGCCCGCCAGACAACTGACGCGGCATACGGGCGAGCAACTGCTCCAGTCCCAACGTGCGCGCCACACCATCGATGCATTCGCGGATCGCCTGCGGCGCGGTGCGTCGCAAGCGCAGCGAATACGACATGTTCTTTTCGATGTTCATATGCGGATACAGCGCATAGCTCTGGAACACCATCGCGACATCGCGCTTACGCGGCGGCATATCGTTCACCACCTTGCCGTCGATGCGCAACGTGCCACCGGTACTCCGTTCGAGTCCGGCAATCGTGCGCAACAACGTCGACTTGCCACAACCCGATGGCCCGATCAGCGCGACAAAACACCCCTCCGGCACGCGGATATCGATGTCTTTCAACACCTGCACGGGTCCGTAACTCTTGCTCAGACGCTCGATCTGAATTCGATCCACAGCGGTTCTCCGGCCGGCGTTCACCGGCAAATACGTATCCGTTACTTGATTCACTTAAGCGCGCCGGCGGTCAGCCCGGCGACGATCCTGCGTTGCAGCAACATGAAGGCGATCAGAATCGGCGTGACGAAGATGGCCGAGTAAGTCATGATGCCGATCCAGTCGATCTTGGTTGCACCGACGAACGCTGACAGACCCACCGTCGCAGTCTGATACTGGTCGTCGAGAATCAGCGAGCGGGCGTACACGTACTCGCCGAACGATTGCAGGAACACCAGAATGGCCGACACGAGAATGCCGTTCACGGCTAGCGGCAAGATCACGCCGAAGAACGCGCGCATCGGCGAAGCGCCGTCCACTAGCGCGGCATCGCGCAATTCCCGTGGCACCTGTACGAAACTCGGACGGCATAGAACGATGTAAAACGGCAACGTCTTGGTGATCTGCGCGATCACCACCGCGAGGCGCGGCGTCTCGAGCAGACCAAGCGCCTTGAATGCGGTGAAGATGGGCGTCACCATCAGGCTCGACGGCAATGCCTGCAAGACCAATACCGTGAAAATCGCAAAGCTGGTCCAGCGGTTCTGTACGAACGCCAGCGCATAAGCGGCCCCCGTGCCGACAAACACCGTGACGGCCACAGTACCGCACGCGGTCACGAGCGAATTCCACAAAAAATTGCCCATGCCCCGTTCGCTGAACACCTGCCACAAATGCGATTCCGGATGCTGCGGCCAGAAGCTCGGCGGATACTGGAACATCTCGCTCGCGCTTTTGAACACGGTGATGTACATCCAGTACAGCGGGAACATGTAGACCGCCGTCACACACAACGCGACCACAAAAAGGATGTAGCGCTTCATGTCAGACCATCCTTTCATTGCGGGTCGAGCGCACGTAAATCACTGCGACGACCAGCACCAGCAACAGCATCAACGTCGCCACCGCAGAACCTGCCGACACTTCGAAGGTTTGCAGCGACAATTGCCACGACCAGAACTGTGCGACCTGCGACGAATTAGCCGGACCACCTTGCGTCAGCGCGGCAATCAGATCGAATTGCTGCATTGTCATGATTGCGCCGAGCGCGATGACTGCGCCGAGGGTGGCTTTCATCATCGGCAGCGTGATGCCGACGAAGCGTTGCAATGGATTCGCGCCGTCGAGCTCGGCCGCTTCGTACAGGTCGGCGGGAATCGCCGCCAGTCCCACTGACAGAAGCAGCATGTTGAAGGGCACGCCCAGCCAGACATTTGCGAGAATCACCGCATACAGCGACCACGCGGGGTCCGATAGCCAGAAAATCTTCTCGTGCAGCAGATGCGTTTGCATCAGCACATGATTCAGCACACCGTAATCGCCGGCAAAAATCAGTTTCCAGATCACGCCGACTACCAGCCCCGGCATGATCCAGCCGGCGAGGAACAAACCGCGCATTGCGCTGGCAAACGGAAAGTCCTGTGCAAATAACAGCGCTAGCAAAAAGCCAATAATGATTTGCAGCGTCAGCGATAAACCGACGAACAACACCGTATTGATCAGTACCTGACGTGCTTCGGGACGTCCAAACACGTCGCGATAATTCGCCAGTCCGACGAAGGGTCGCAGCAACGTCGCGGGCTCCATCAGATCGACCTGCTGGAACGACAAAACGATGTTGTAAATGAGCGGCAGCCCGGCGAATATCAGCAGATACAGCAGCGCAAACACCGCCAGCGATATTTCAAAAGCATTGGCGCGCGGGAAGCGGCGCAATAATGTGTTCATGGCTTTGATCTGACAGGAACGGCATGAGCCGACCGTGCGTCCTTGAGGACGCACGGCAACCCGAGCACGGCGACGTAAAACCCGTTGCTTAGTGAGCGACGCCCTGCACCGCCTGACCGGCAGTGGTCATTGCCTGGGCTGGCGCCGCCTGATGCGTCAGCACGGACTGCATCGCGTCGGAAATCGCCTTCGAGACTTTCGGCCACTGCGGATTAGGACCACGCGCACGCGCGTATTCCATCTGCTCGTTGAACGCCTTGTACGCTTGCGGCCATTTCGGATTCGGCGTGTTGGTGTCTTTCGACGGCGGCAGCATGCCGAACTCGTTCCAGTCGCGGCCTCGTTGCGAGTACATGTATTCGAGGAACTGGAACGCGACATCCGGATCTTTCGCGCCACGCAGAATGGCGTGATTCTGCTCGCCGAGCGCCGACGCACGTGCACCACCCGCTTTCTCGGTCGGCAGCAGCGCCACACGCCACTTGAACTTCGCACCCTTCTCGACCGCGTTCAATTCCCACGGGCCGTCAATGTCCATCGCGGCATTGCCGTTGATGAACGTCGCCGCCGCTTCCGACTGCGTATGCGTGAGCGTATCGGGCGACGCCACTTTCGCGTCCATCAGCTTCTGCCAGAACGCCGCCGCGCGAGCCGCACCCGGATCGTTCAGCTTGTCCCAATCCGCGCCCGTTGCCTGAATGAATGGCAGAAACTGGAACACGCCTTCTTCGTTATTGATCGCCGAAAACGCGAGGCCGTACACGTTTTTCTGCGCGTCGGTGAGCTTCTTGGCGTCTGCGTACAGTTCATCCCACGTTTGCGGCGGACGGTTCGGGTCAAGGCCCGCCGCCTTGAACATGTCTTCGTTGTAGTACAGCGCGAGCGTGTTGGTGCCGCGCGGAATCGCATACACCTTGCCGTTCCAGCTGGCGTTCTTCAGCGGTCCGGGGAAGATCTGCTTCGCGTCGATCACTTTCGATTTGGCCAGATACGGCGTGAGGTCGAGCAACGCATTCTTCGACGCGAACATCGCGGTATTCGGGTTATCGATCGGTACGACGTCCGGCATGCTGCCGGACATGACCGCACGCATGGTCTCGTCGTTGAGCGCGGCGAACCCCACCTTGCGGATTTGCAGATGCACGTCCGGATGCAGCTTGGCGAATTCCTGCGCCATCTTTTCGGTGTAGTTGTCCGGCTCATCCACGGCCCACACGGACAGCGTCGCGGCGTGCAAGGCGGTGCAGGAAAGCGAGATTGCCAAACCCAGTGCCGCGGACGCGGCCAGTAGCTTCTTCATGGTGTCTCCGTTTTCGCGCGATCAAACCACGCTCGTCTCTGGCTCATTTTTCGAACTGCGGTTGAGCCGTATCTCTCTCGGTTTTTTTGACGACAGGAGACCGCTCAGGTCATTTCCATCGTCGCTATCGTTGTTTCCGGAAACGTTTCCGGAAGCCAGCGCATCTTTGCTTGCGGAGCGCAATGGTGTCAAGTCGGCAGCAAAAAACGCAATCGGATTTCCCGAAATACGCAATATTGAGAGAGGCGGAAGTAAGGGTTAGCCATGACCAACGAGTGGCAATAAGGAGTCGACAAAGGCAGACCCAATTCGGGTAAGTCGCGGCGGAGGATTCATGACTGCACGGGGATAATTCTTGACGAAGGCGCCCGCCACCGTGCAAGGCGGCGGCCTTCAATCTTTAAAAGGTGTTTCTGCCGACGCTAAGACATCGCGAGTGCGACACAGCGCTTGGCAAGCACTTCTGTAGGGTCGACAAGGTGGACGTGGTGACCGTCGGGTCGGGTGAGTTGTCCGCCAGGCAGAAGGATGGGTAATTCAGTGCAACCGAGGACGATGACTTCAACGCCGCGGGCAATCAATCCTTCGACAGCCGCGTCGATGTCTTCCAGGCAGCGTCCGGTGGTGAAGCCCGCCTTCACCCCCGCTTCGCCGTAGATTGCTTCCATCACTCGGGCCTGCAGCACCGGGTCGGGTGCGACTTGCCGCAGGCCATGAGATTCCAACGCCGTCCGGTACACGCCGCTTTCAATCGTGCCTGAGGTGGCGAGAACGCCGACGTCGCGCAATCCAGGAAATGTGTTCTTCAGATAGTGCGCCGTCTCGGTGAGCATATTGATGATCGGAATACCTAGATACGGCTGGATACGCTCAACGAAAGCATGCGCCGTGTTGCACGGTATGACGATAACGTCTGCGTCACCGTCCTCAAGTTTCTTGCAGGTCGCATATAAGGAAATGGTTGGGTCGGCGCCCTCGCCCACGAGATTCTCGGTTCTGTCGGGAATCTGTGGATTCTGCTCGACGAGCATCTTGATGTGTTCCTGATCGCGCGATGCCGGCGTGTTGCGAACTACCTTGTTGAGGAAGTCGACCGTGGCAGCTGGGCCGACGCCGCCGACGACGCCGACCTTGAACACAGAGACCGCCGGCCGCGCAGGACCAGCCAACACATATTGCGCATATGCCAGGTTCGAATCGATGACAGGCACGCGCTGCGCCCCCATCTCCCCAGCAATCAGCGCAATTTCCGTCATCCCGGGCACGATCACGTCGACCTTCTGGTCCGCCAGGTCGTCGCATGCTGCCTGCAACAACGCCACCGGGCGTCCTCGAAGGTTGCCGCTCTTGATTCCATCCACACCGTAGACGGCCTTCGTGACATCGTCGTCGGCGACGATGCGCGGATAAACAACCTCGAATTCCTGCGAGTCAAAATACCGCTCGAATAGCCGGCTTTCACGAACATAGTCGGACGCGAGCACACCAATTCGCCGCGCCTCGGGAAACTGCCGATGAACCTGGTCGCGCACCGCCTCGACAATGTTCACAATGGGCAGTCGAGTGTTCGCCTTCAACTCGTCGATGAAGGTGTGACTGAGAAAGCATGGCAAGACAACGGCCGACACGCCGCGCCTCTCGAAGTCGCGAATCATGTCGAAGATGTAGAGCTTGCGCTCGGTCGTCGCGGCACTGCCAGAGCCTGAGCCCTTAAACGGCCGTTGCTCGAAGACCAGGTCGACATGCTCGGCATCGGACGACGCAGGCGTGGCCTTGATTAGCTTGAAAAAGACATCTGCGCTGGCCAGCGGACCCAATCCGCCGACTATTCCCAATTTGCGCTTACTCTCTCCAACCATCGTACTCATTGTGCTTCGACCTCCGCTTGCACAAACGAAGTCTGGGCGCTCTTCGAGCTGCGAGCAGTCTCCCACTTCGCAATCACTGCCGTCGCGACACTGTTGCCTATTACGTTTGTCATGGTTCGACCCATGTCGAGTATCTGGTCGACGGCCAGAACCAGCGCAACGCCTGCCATCGGCAAATGAAAGAGCGGCGCGACCGCTGCTACGACAACGACTGAACCGCGCGGTACGCTCGCCATACCTTTGCTGCTCAACATCAGAATCAGGAGCATGAAGATCTGCTGCGAGACCGGCATCTGTATGCCAAACGCCTGAGCAATAAAGATAGCCGCGAACGCCTGGTACATCATGGAGCCGTCGAGATTGAACGCATAGCCAAGCGGCAGCGTGAAGCCGACCACTTTCTTCTCAACACCAAACCTCTCAAGCTGTTCCGTGAGACGCGGATAGGCTGCTTCGCTGCTCGCTGTAGAGAACGCAATCATCGCGGGCTCACGCACGGCCTTGAGCAACGTCCAGACTTTCCGGCCCAGGAAGGCGTAACCAATGCCGACGAGTACGACCCACAATAAGACCAGGCCGAGGTAGAACGAGCCAATTAGCCTGCCGTACGTGTAGATGACGTCGACGCCGCGCAGCGTGACTGCCGATGCGATGGCACCGAATACGCCGAACGGCGCTGCTCGCATCACGTAGTTGGTGAGGCGGAGCATGACTGGCACCATGCCGTCGATACCCTGGATGACGATGGCCACGCGCGGGTCGCGCTTGAGCGCGCTCAGGCCGACGCCCAGAAAGAGTGAGAAAACCAGGATTTGAAGAATGTCGTTGCGAGCCATTGCATCCAGCAGGCTCGTCGGGAATGCGTGCGTGACCACATCTTTAACATTCAATCCGCCGGTGTTTAGCCCGGTGTTCACTTCGGCAGCACCTTCAGTCAGGTGCAGCCCAACGCCTGGTTGAAGCGCGTTGGCCATGGTTAGCCCAATGGCCAGCGAGATAAGCGACGCACAGATGAACCAGCCAATCGAACGCAAGCCAATGCGCCCCACATCCTCGCCACCATCCATGCCCGCCAGCCCGGAGACGAGCGTGGCGAAGACCAGCGGCGCAATAATCATCTTGATCAGGCGGAGGAAGATGTCGGTGAGAATCGAGAAGTATCCGGCAACCGACTTGAGTGTGGCGGGGTCAGCGATATTGGAGTGGCAGCCGTAGCCGACCGCAATACCGACGAGCATCGCAATGCCGATGCTCAGGGTGAGCCTGTTCTTCATCTTTATCCGTCCGTTGGCAACGCAGACGCCGAAGTGGCGGTCTACGGAGAAGAGAATTGAAAGGTCCGCCGAAGTGAGCCTTTCACCGTAGGACGGATGGTAGGAGTGGCCAATAAAACGTCTATGCTGGTTCGGAATGCAGGTATGCGGTAGCCGCATAACCGGAGAACCGCTTTATTTTTGCGCGGGCGAGAGGGCCCGGAGGTGATGCCACAGGGTGTCCAGGAAATCACTCCGGTTCGACGAATCTCGGTACACCCGAAGTTCAACGTCCAGATTCCAGGCAGAGGTTCCGGCTGGCACCAGTTCTCCGCTGCCAAGCTCTTTGGTTATGGTGCTCTTCGGCAACCACGCTACACCTTCGCCTTCGAGGACGAACTTCTTGAGCACCTCGGCCATGTCCGACTCATAGTGCACGCGAAGCGATGGCGCGACTTTCTGGCGCTTGAGCAACAAAGCCTGGCACCGGCCAAAGTAGCTCGTCTTCGAGTACGAGATGAGCGGCAGCGGGTTTTGCCTGGTGCCGGGCAAACGAAACTCTGGAGCCGAGCGCCGGTTCGGTTTGGTCGTCGGCATCAACGTATCGAGTCCTACCGTGATGTGTTCGTATTTGGCCGAGTCCAGATGAAGGGGCAGCTCAGGATGGTGATAGCTGAACATCAGCTCACAGTTGCCGTTCACAAGCGCAACGATTGAGTCGTGAACGTTGGTCGGGGTGACGCGGGCGCGAACTTCGCCGAACTGCGGGGCCAGCGCCTTGAGCCACGATGGAAGGAAATTCAGCGCGATGGTGTGCCCGGCGAATATCTGCAGGCTCGTCCCTTCGATGCGCTGTTCGGTTCGAATGACGGCGCGCGTGTCGAATAGCTTCGCCAGAACATCTTCCGCTGTTTCGCGAAACAGCCTTCCGGCTGGCGTCAAAACGGGAGGGAAGCTGCTGCGGTCTATCAGCTCTGCGCCCACCCATTGCTCAAGGGATTGAATCCGTCGACTAAAGCCGGACTGCGTGACATTTCGAAACTCGGCGGCCCGTGAGAAGCTTTGGTATTGCGCGAGCGTGATGAAATCCTCAATCCACTTGATTTCCATAAGCTGATACCGGGTCGTACTTTGGAGAAAATATTCTACCCGGCCAGAAGTCAGTGTCGTGGCGTCGAGCGCTCGCCGTAATGAATCGCTGACGTAGCTTCAACCATCCGGACAGCGCGCTTGATAGTCCAGACGGCAAGATAGTGCGACGCAAGGGGGAACGGTCGATTCAGCCGGTCGGCACCGCCGTTGTAATCACCACATTCTTTACTTTTTGTTCGTGGCTCTGGGCGATGCCGGCGGTGACGCGTCGCTATCGCGCTCCCTCAGAGTGAGCGGCCAAAGCGATGATTCACGGGCGTCGCCATAGGTCGACGCGAGGTCGGGAAACTGGGCGAGTAACGATTGCGCGAGACGTCTTCCCAGCGCGTACGCGTCGAGCGTGAAGCCGGTCAGACGCGGCGCGAGAAATTCGGCAAGCTCGCCTGTCAGCACGCCGCCTGAAATAGCCAGATCGCGGCCCGGCGTCTTGCCGAGTTCGTAAAGCTTTCGATACGCGCCGATCGCCATACAGTCGCTCTGGAACATCACTGCAGTCGGTGCCCGCGCAAGTTCCAGCAACTCCTGCGTGATCAGATACCCGCCGCGTTCGGATAACTCGCCGCGGCGCACATAGTCGCCTGGCACATCGAGGCCGTGTTGCGCCATCGCCCCCTGCCATGCGCGCAAATAGACGTGCGCCTGCATGGCGTCGTTATCGGGAATCCCCAATCCGATCCGCCGATGCCCAAGCGCCACGAGGCGCGCCACACCGGCTTCGGCGGCGGATTTGAAATCGAGGTCGACCCACGCGTGATCCCCCCCCGACTCGCTGCGGCCCAACGCGACAAACGGGAAGTTGCGGGCCGCCACATAGTCGAGTCGCTCATCGTGATGCCGCGTGCCCGCCAGGATCACTCCGTCCACATGACGACGCTCGACGATACGTCGCAGGCGAGCACATTCGTCGTCCCATGATTCGCTCGCGTACATCACGAGGTCCATACCGTGCTGCGACAGAATGGATTGCAGGCCGTCCGCCAGCGTCATGAACACGCCGAGGGTGTAGTTCTCTTCCTCGCGCCGCATGGGCAGCATCAACCCGATGATGTCGAGCCTGCCCTTACGCAGGCTCTCGGCAGCTTTGCTCGGCGCATAGCCATGCCGGAGTGCCGCGGCGCGTACACGCTCGCGGGTCTCAGCGCTGACCTCGTCGCTGTCGTTCAACGCACGCGAAATAGTCGAAACGGAAAGATTGAGCTCGCTGGCGAGTTGTCGGATGCCCATGCGTTGGTCTGACCAGGTGTGTAATCCGGCCAAGCTTATCAAACTGATGCGGTTTCAATATCGGCTCTGTCCCGGACCGTTCAGTGATCCCGCAATACACAGCCACCTGTTGTTCTGATGTTCTGATTTCGAAAAGTCTTAGTTTGTCGCCGGATGGAAAAAGTCAGGTAAACCCCGCATAGCGACGGTTGCAGCCTCTGCTTAGTATCGCATGTTACCGATAACGTTACGACGAGTTAAACGACGTATCTACATAAAAAACAAACCAAAGGAAGACAACGGATGCGTATCAGATCGGCCTCGACACGCCTGCTCTATATGGCGGCTACGCTTTGTTCGGCTGCGTTGACGGCAGGTTGCGCGAGCAATCATGCACCGGCTGCTCATGACGGTCCGCCGCTCTCAGCGGCACCCGCCGAAGCGACACCGCAACTGAAAAACGTGATGGCCGCGCATTTCAAGGTCGGCGCTGCGATCGAACCCGATTCGATAGAAAATCCCGCCGACGCCGCGTTGCTAGCCGCGCAGTTCTCGAGCCTCACGGCGGAGAACAAGATGAAGCCGGGCACCATCGGCGTCGCGGAAGGCCAATACAACTTTGGGCCTGCCGACCAGATCATCGCATTTGCGCAGGCTCACGGCATCGCGGTGCGAGGCCACACGCTCGCGTGGCACTATCACGCGGGTGACTGGACAGAAGCGCCCGCCTGGTTCTTCGCTGGCGATCCGCAAGACCCGCACTATCATGACCTCGTCGCGGCGCGCTTACGCCGTTATGTGACCGACGTGGTCACACATTTCCGTGGCAAGGTCTATGCGTGGGACGTGGTCAATGAAGTCATCAGCGACGATCCGCACCAGGTCTATCGTGAAGATAGCCCGTGGTATCGCGCGCTGGGGAAAGACTACATTGCGATTGCGTTCCGTGCGGCGCGCGCGGCCGACCCGGACGTCAAGCTCTATATCAACGAATACAGCACCGACGACTCAGTCAAACGCGCGAAGCTGCTGTCCGTGGTTCGTGAGTTACGCGCTGCGGGCGTACCGATCGACGGCGTAGGGCATCAGATGCATATCAGCGTCAACTGGCCACCGATCGCGAACCTCAAGCAGGCTTTCGACGACGTGGCGGCAATGGGACTCGAAAACCAGGTGACCGAACTCGACATGAGTCTCTATAACGATTCCGGCGCGTGCTGGAGGGATCCGCATGCATGTCTGCCCGACCTCGGCAATCCCGTCCCGAACGACGTGATGCGCGCTCAGGCGCTGCGTTACCGGGCCGTGTTCGATCTGTTCGACCATGAGCCGAGCATCAAGGCGGTGACCTTCTGGGGTTATTCGGACAAGCATACGTGGCTGACGTCGACACCGGCGCCGCGCAACAACCTGCCGCTGCTGTTCGACGCGAATCTGCGACCGAAGGCGGCCTTCTGGGCGATTGTCGATCCGGCTTATCAGCCTTGACCTGTTCGTGGCGAGTGGTCCGCGATAATCACGGACCACTCGCCAGAGGGAACATGCTGACGACTCGCAATTACTAAGCCGCGCGACGTCACGGTCCATACGCGTCCATCTGATCCAGCTCGGCGGCGTCGGCCGCTTCGTCGGCGGGCTGCCCCGCAGCGGTCGCATGCGAGCGTTCAGGTGCCTGAACCACGGGGCCAGGCATCTTGCCTATGCCCTCGTCGATACGTTGCAGGAGATAAGGGAAGAATGGATTCGACGCGATTCTGAACATCGAGTCGAGCGTGAGAATCAACGTGCCGCGTTCGCCGCGCGGTGCAAGCGTCCCCAGGTTTTCGTTGAAGTTCTCCTCGTCATTGGGTGCGATGCCATAGAGCGCGTCTGTTATTGGAAACGGAATCGCGACGTGCGACAGCGAAAAAATATCCTGCGGATAGTCGATATCCAACGGCTTCACACGCACATCCACTTCGCCCGCATCAACGCTGCGTTCCACCGTATGGGCAGAATCCTGCGACGCGTTCGCGATGACCGTGGTCCGATAGTTTTGCGGACCCACACGCAATAACCGCGAAAGCGCCGTGTATGACGCCACGCGCAGGAAGGTCCGGAATCGCACGCTGCGGTTCAGATCGAACAAAACGACTTCACTGCCGTTCTGCGGAAGCTGATCGTACAGTGACGACATCACAGCCGGCGTACTGACAGTGAAATCGATCACTGACTGGAACGTCAGTACCGGCGGCAATTCAACCAGCTTGTTCTCACGATGCAAGCGGATGATCTGATCCTGGATGGTCCTGGTGAGCAGATACGATTGACGCGCGCCATTCACCGGAAACGAGTTGTACTTGAACGGGTTGAACTCCGGAACCACGCCGAGCCACGCGGCGTTCTCGAAGGCCGGGAGTATGGCCGGCAGCCCGGCGAGTCCCGCGAAGCGCGCGTAGCTGGTCACACCGATCATCGGTGAAATGAGCACGACGCGGGTCGGGCGGCTCAGCGCCGGGTTGTCGATGGAATCCAATGCATATTGCAGCGCCAGCGCCCCGCCGTTCGAGAAGCCGACGAGCTCCAGCGGCTTGTCGGGACCAATCCGTCGACGCGCCTCGCGCACCGCCAGCCGGGTCGCCGCAGCCCACTCACGCCACTCGACGTTGGTCAGACCGGCGGGCACCGTGCCATGTCCTGGCAGACGAATACCGATCGCGACAAAGCCCCGGTCGCGATAACGGCGCGCAATGTGCCGCAAACTGAACGGCGAATCCGTCAAACCGTGCAGCATCACGACAGCGCCAACCGGCGGCCCCGACGGTTCGAGGATGTACGAGCGGTTCCAGTCCTGCTTGAAATGTTCAGGGTAGATCGGCGCGCCTTCGTAGTACCGGTTCGACGGAACACGCTCGGAGGGCCTCAGCTTTTCGACGACATTCATGCGCACGTCATCGAAAATGCGGGACTCTGCCTTGAGGTAGGTATTCCAGTCGCCCGTATCCATTTCTTCGACTGTCAGCTCGCGTGGCACGTAGGTATGCCAGACCGACAGAGCCGGTCCGCGCTGCGAAGACCATGCACGCAATGCCAATGCGCCAATGGCAAGCAGGACCAGAACCAATACGCCTATTGTTATCACCTTCAGCAGCTTGCGTAGCATTCGTGCTCTCACAGTGAGGGGTGCGGATTTTTCAGCGCTCTGGATCCCGCTTTGACATCCTAAAGTCTTTTAGTCATTCGTTCAATTTCGACGGCAGCCAAATGCGGCCTATGCAGGATGCCACATTCCGCGATGGATTAAATTGCCAACGATTGGCCAGACCCGACGCAAATTAACAGGACGAACAGGCGGCACGCGGCGATCGACCACGCACGCATGGAGAAACAGATGATTTATTGCGAAGCAACATGACGCCGTGCGGCGACGCGTTCGCGTCCCTAACGACGTTCAATTGACAAAAAACTGAGGGCAAATTGTCAGGTAGGCAACTCGAAACGATCACCTTGCCGGGGCCGACGCGCACGCACGTCACACGCTGCCCCGGCCCGCGCGACCTTACCGGCGTCCGCCTGCGATATTCCCGGCCACACCGCCCGCCGCGCCGCCGATAAGCGCGCCGGTCCACGCGTCACCGCCCGAAATCGCCGCGATACCCGCCCCCCCGGCAGCCCCAAGCGCTGCGCCACTGAGCGTTCCCTGTTGCCGCGAGTTCATATCCGTGCATCCGGTCGTAATCGCCAGAGCCCCAATTGTCACGATCCATCCAAGTCGTTTCATGATCGGCTCCTTATTGGTTCTTTTGCAAGCCAGGCAAGACCATTTCAAACCAGATGGTCTCGATCACAGGATGCTGGATCATCGTCGGATTGGTTGCATACCAGTTGTCAACGCCCTGACGCACGCTGTCGAGCGTTTGACCCTGCATGCCTTTTGCAAAGCGCGGCGCGATGTCCTTGTTGCTGGCCTGCCCGTGATTCGCGTAATAGGCCCGCTCGATATCGATCAGATTGGCGACACCCACGAGATACGCGTTCTTGGCCTCGACCGTTGAAGTCGTCCATTGCTGGCCCGTGACAATCGGAATTTCATCTGCCCGGGCAGCATTGCCCGTCAATGTCAACGTCAGGAAAGTCAGAGATAACAGCGTTCGCCATGGTGATTGAGTGGCCATCACTTACTCCGTGGAAGTTGTGTTCTCCTGCGGTCTGCCGCCGAGCGCATTCGGTGGCGTCGATCTGGTGTGCAGAGTCATTGTCTCCGTGTCGGGTCGTGCCTCCTTTCGTGAGCTCTCACCGAATCTGGTCAGTGGTGTGCATTCGGTATTGCCTGGTAGAAAATACGTTTGCTTTCAAGCCCGGCTGCTTCGTATCTGAACGCCAGCTGAAGATGGTTTGGCAGTTCGGCGTTGACCATGGCGGCAGCCGTGTGGATCAACGCCGGCTAACGTGGACAAAAGGGTACGAAGTAAAGTCTAGAGCGTTTTTTTATATTTCCAAGTCTATTTCCAAAGAATCGGTATAAGAATAACGCTTCGAGGCACTCGGGTTCTCTTGACTTTTGTTAACTATCCTTTAACGGCGCGGCACGCAGATTCCTCGGCGCTGAGCGACATCAATTCCAGTAGTAATGCAAACCACTCATCAAGGAAAACCGGTAGAGCTGCGCAAACTCGGACTGTGAATTCCCCACGTTCCATTGCCCATATGCAAACAGTTCCGCTGCCGGACTCAATTTGTAGTTGACCGACAAGGCCAGATTGCCGCCCCGCGGCGAATCGAATGCCTGCATATACCGAATTGTCAAATCGACCTTGTTGAACAGATCCGTGCGACCCAGTTGAACCATTGCGTAACGTCGACCGAGCAGGCTTTGCTGCGGGTTAAGCGATTGCCCCAGCAGTCCGGCCGCGGCTGGGTTGCCTGCCGCAAGCGCCGTATTACCGGATTGAATGGCCTTCTGATAAGAGCGCCGTTCGCCGCTGCTGTACCCATCGCCGTTGTAGAGCAGTTCCAGAGTCTGGGTCCACCCCGACGTAAGCGTGTAACTTGCGCCAAGCAGCGCGCTCGCGCGTAACGAACTGTCGCGGGTCTGGTTCTGCACGAACGTCCACCCGGCCGGAGCCTGAGGCTGCTGAACGGCAAATAGCGCATTACGCCCCCGCCCTAGCGACGCGTCGCCATAGAACAGCAATGCGTCCGACGCCGTCCACGTACCGTATGCGCCGATCCGGTCCACGCCGTTATCCCGATGCGAAACCAGCGCGCTTGCCGACGCCGATTCACCCGTCCAGTTGACCTTGAGCGCCGTCACTGGAGAAAAGTTTTCTTTCATCGTGTCGCGTGTGTCGACGTGAAAGTTACTGATCGCTTCAACGCTCCAGGCCGGGTTGATTTGCGCGCTCACGCGCACGATGTCACGGCCAAGCAACTCCCTCACTGGATCGGTCTTGCCCGTTTCCGCGAAAAACGGATTGCTCGGCGACAGCATGATCGAACTGCCCCAAAGCAGCACGCTGCGGCCTACTTCGACGTTGACGGGGCCCGCCTGGCACGACAGGCGCCCTTCGTTGAGATACGCATCACTCGACGTGCCGCTGGCGTCTGGCGTATTACCTTGCCAGACAAAAAAGCCGCGTGGCTTGAGTTGCAGATAACACGGATCGACCGTCAGGGTCAGGTCCACCCGAGGGGCGAACTGAGCCTGCGTGGTGGGCAGTTTCGCAATCTGGTTATTCGGATTGGCAAGCGAGCGTCCATTGATGACGCTCTCGGTCGCATAGCCGACAAGCTGCGTGTGATGACGCAATGTGAAGCGCCCTGACGACGCATCGTCATCTTGCGTGTCGGCGCCCCACGCCGACCCCGGCATTCCGCTCGATACCAATGCGAGCGTGTGAAGCAGACCGAACACGACACGCGCCGTTCCGGCCCGCTGCTTGCGCTGCCGTCCCTTCGCCCTTTTCAGATGCATGACTTCGATAGCCTGCGATCAGGGGCGATTGAGTGAACCGAGGTTGAACATGTCCGCGCCAAATTTCTTCGTGGCGACTTCGCTGTATTGCAGCAACGAGTAGTTTGACTTTTCGATGGTGTCCTGGATACTCATCTTGCTGACAAACGGCTGCGCACGGCCATCGATATCGAGTCGATTAGCCATCTCGAACGAAGCCGTTTTAAAGATCTTTCCCGAGACGGTGTAAAAATCGGCCTTCAGCGGAACGAGACGCGACACGGAAACGTAGTAGACGATCCGGTCGTAGGTAACGAACTTGCTCTTCGCAACCAGATTGAGCACGTAAGCGTCTTCCCCGTCCACCTGTTCGGTACGAAGCAACGTGGCGTCATAATCCTTCGCGTAGTTGGTGGACGCGATGTCGCCATTCGAAGCAGGACCCACCATTTTCTGACGTGTGGAAATGGACACCGGTTTGGTGAGCGTCGCCTTGCCGAACCACATGCTGCGGCCATTCTGCAATAGACGGCTACCCGCTTCGCGCGGCGGATAAGTCGCTTCAGCGAGACTGTCTTCACCGCTTGCACGCACGAGATAACTGCGCTTGTCGATCGGACCACCGGAATCCTGGCCAGTAATGTCGATCGTCCATTGAACGCCGTTCAAACCACCTCCGCGAGCGCGATCGCTAGCGGCGACGATCTGCGTCGCATCCAGTGTGGAAGTTGAAGTGGTATTGGCCGGTGAATCCGTTGCATAAGCAGCACTCGCGAGAACGAGCGACGCCACCAGAAAAGCGGTCTTTTTAAAAATCTGCATGTTCGTCATACCTGATAAGAAACAATAAAGCGACGCGGCCGCTTAAACGAAGCTCAACGCGTCGACTACTTCGACACGTGTCGCGCGATAAGCCGGATAGGCAGCGCACAGCACCGCGAAGAAGCTCACTGCGAGGGCAATCCCGCCCATCCGCAGCCAGTCGAGGTCGATTTGCAGCAACACGCGGTCTGATGAGTTGGGTGGCGTATAGCCGATACCGGACGCGTTAATAGAAAGTGCCGCGACGATCGTGATGACAAGCCCCAATAAACAGCCGAGCAACGCGATCCAGAATCCTTCGAATGCAAACAGTCTGACCACGCCCGTGTTAGTCAAACCCAGCGCGCGCAGCGTGCCGATTTCCCGGGTTCTTTCGATCACCGCCATCGACATCGTGTTTGCCACGCTCATCGCGGAGATCACCAGAACGATGCTGGCAATGAACGAGAAGATCATGTCGAACAGGCCTTTGACTTGCGTATAGAAGCTCGACATTTCCTGCCACGTCCTGATCTCGACATCGAATCCTTCGGCTCGCATCTGGCGGCTCAGATCCAGCTTCGACTTCTCCGTCAAACCTGCGTTGTCGAGCAACACGATGAAGCGTTCCACCGACTCCGTGTTCATCAGCGACTGAGCCAGTGCGAGCGTGGTCAGCACGTATTTGTCATTGGTGCCGGCGCTGCCCGTATTGAAGATATCGACGACATCGGCATCGACCGCATTCGCCTGGCCGTCGATAGTCGACGCCAACAAGCTGAAGGTCTCGCCTTTTTTCAGGTTGAGCAGCTTGGCGAGATCCGAAGACACGGCGACGCCCGCGTCTCTATGCGAATCGAGGCGGCCGCCGGCATCACCATCGAGCGTTGCGCCGAGCTTGTCGTTATGGTCGGCAACAATGCCCTCGCCAATGAATACCGTCGACGCTTCACCATTTGAAATCAGGCCATTCAGACTGAGCCGTGGCGACACCAGCTTGGTGCCCGGCTCGCGCAAAATAAGCGCTTCTATCTTCGCGGTTTCTTCCGGCGTGAATAAATAGCGCTTCGGATGGAGCTTGCCTTCCAGTTGAAAGCCCCGCTTGAAAATGGTCAGATGCCCAAGCCGCTCACCCATCACGGCTTGCTGTTCAAGCCCTGCATAGACATTGGCGATATACCCGCTGAACAGATTGATCGCAGCGAGCCCGAATGCAATCGCGGCAAGCGTGACAAAGCTGCGGCGGCGGTTTCTAAACGCGTTTCTAAGCGCGAGAACAAGCGAATGCATCAGAGTTCTTCTCCATCAGGCAGCCGTCCGTCGCACAGGCGGATAGATCGGCTCATATAGCTCAGCGCGCGCTCGTCGTGAGTCGAGAAGACGAAGGTGGCGCCATGTGTCTGGTTGAGTCGCTGAAACAGTTGCATGGCCGCTCGCGTATTGCCGCTGTCGAGGCTGGCCGTCGGCTCGTC
Organism: Paraburkholderia metrosideri; assembly: GCF_904848625.1. Taxonomy (GTDB): domain Bacteria; phylum Pseudomonadota; class Gammaproteobacteria; order Burkholderiales; family Burkholderiaceae; genus Paraburkholderia; species Paraburkholderia metrosideri. The sequence continues at coordinate 44,942 of NZ_CAJHCP010000021.1, read as the reverse complement.
GGCGATCACGAGTCGCGGGTCCGTAATCAATGCGCGTGCGATGGCTACACGTTGACGCTGTCCACCGCTCATCTGGTCCGGGCGTTTGTGGTGATGTCCGTCCAGCCCGACTTCGTCGAGTAGTTCGCGTGCCCGCGTGTTCTGCGCCTGACTCGTACGTCCAGCGAGGCGCAGCGGCAGCAACACGTTGTCCACCGCATCGAGCACGGGGATCAGGTTATAGCTCTGAAACACAAAGCCAATCGACGCTTGCCGCCGTTTGGCGTACTCAAGCGAAGTCAATCGGGCCGTGGATTCGCCCAGCACCTGGATCTCTCCCGTCGACGGTTTGTCGAGCAAACCGATCAGGTTCAGCAGCGTGGTCTTGCCGCTACCTGACGGCCCGACGATCGCCAGCATCTCGCCGGCCTGAACGTCCAGGTTGATGTCGGCGAGCGCATGCACGTAGCCATATGTGCGACTCACGCCGATCAGGCGTGCAACCGGCGCGGCGGGTTCGGCCACGCGCGCGGCTTCCGCATCGGGCGATGCGGACTCATGTAAACCGATACTCATGAATGTCCTGATTCTCTAAAGATGGGCGGGAGCAACATTGCCAGGTGATGTGCTGAGCCGTGCTATGGGTCCGTTCGGCAGCAGAAAGACCTTGCCGCGGCGACCCGGCTCGTCCGTGTGACGCAACGCGTTGCCGATTGCATCGAGTGGATAGAGCGCGGCGATTTCGGCGCTCAGAACGCCTCGGCGCAGCAACTCGACGGCCTCGGCAACCAGCGTGTTGCGCTGGGCGAGGGTCATACGCGACAGCCGGTGAGTCAGCCAGAAGCCCTTGAGTTCGACGCCGCCAAAAATCACTTCGTCGCAACCCAGCTCGATGGGTCTGCCGGACAACATGCCGTAGTTGACGATCGTGCCGCCGCGTTCGAGTAGCGGAGCGAGACGCGCGACGCCGTCGCCGCCGACCGCGTCGAGTGCGAGCATGGCGGGCGCGCCGTGCATGACCGCTTTGGCCGCCTTGACCATGTGCGGGCCATCGACCAGCGCCACATCGCCGCCGGCGGCTTTGACTTCATCGACCGCATCGGGACGACGCACGATATTCAGCGTGCGCAAACCGTCGTGCCGCGCGATCTGCATCACTGCGCGGCCGACGCTCGACAGCGGCGCGGTCTGCACGATCCATGAGCCGCGCTCCAGCACTGCGTGACGGCGCACCAGTTCGAGCGCCGTGCAGGCGCCAACCTTGAGCGCTGCAAGCTGCAGCGGATCGAGTTCCGGCGCAACCTTGAGCACCGTCGAAGCCGCAACCCGACGCTGCTGACACCAGTTGTCATTGCCAATCAGAATGACGCGGTCGCCCACAGCCAGATCGCGCACCGACGCACCACACGCGACGATCCGCCCCGCGGCTTCCAGACCGAGCGTGGCAGGCAGCTTCGGCCGTTCGCCGTAACGACCCGCGAGCTTCGCCAGGTCGGCGGGATTGATCGCGCAGGCTTCGACATCGACCAGCACTTCCCAAGCCGACGGGTCGCCCGGCGCCGGCACCTCGCAACACCGTGCCGCGTGCGACGGAGGACCGAAAGCGTCAAAGCGAATCTGCTTCAAAACAGCCCCTTGCTCGCCGGCGCGTTAGCCTTCAGTTCAGCCAGCAGGCGAATCGTGCGGTCGATCTGTTCGCGCGTATGCGCCGTGTTGACGAAGAAGCGCAAACGCGCTGCATCGCGCGGCACCACCGGGAAGATCATCGGGAACGTGAAGATGTTGTTGTCGAACATCCGCGCAGCCATCCACAACGCCACTTCGGCGTCGGGCAGCATCACCGGAATCACCGCCGACCCCGCGCTCGGCCCGGTATTCAAGCCGGCATGCGCCGCCTGTTCGCGGAAGTAGTTCGCGTTCTCCACCACGCGGCGGGCACGCTGCGGCTCGGCGCGCATGATGCGCAATGCCGCAAGACCCGCAGCGGCATTCGCGGGCATCGGCGAAGCGATGTAGAGCCCGAGCCCCGGCGCGTAGTACTTGAGCATCGTGATCAATTCGCGGCGGCCCGCAATGTAGCCGCCGATGGTCGCGAACGCCTTGCTCATCGACGCATAGTGAATGTCGATATCCGCGCTGTTCAAGCCAAAATAATCGACCACGCCCAGACCCCGCGTACCGATCACGCCCATCGAATGCGCTTCATCGACCATCAGCAGCGCGTGATGCCGCTTCTTGATCTCGATCAGCCGCGGAATATCAGGGATGTCGCCATCCATGCTGAACACGCCTTCGGTCAGAATCAGCACGCGCTCGAAATTGCCGCGATGCTCGGCCAGCAATCGCTCCAGTGCATCGCAATCGTTGTGCGGGAACGCAAAGCGGCGCGCGCCGCTGAGTTTCGCGCCGACCAGCATGCTGTTGTGAACCAGTTCGTCGTACAGCACGAGATCCTGCTTGCGTGCGAGATAGCCAATCGCCGCGACGTTGGTACCGTAGCCGCTGACGCCGAGTACCGCGTCCTCGACGCCGAGCATGTCGGCCAGTTCCCGCTCGAACTCGTTGAAGACAGGAATCTCGCCCATGATGATCCGGCCCGATCCGGTCGACGTGCCGAAGTCGTCGATTGCCTGCTTGGCCGCCGTCTGCACACGCGGATCGCCCGACAGATCGAGGTAGTTGTACGACGAAAAGTTGATCATTCGTCGTCCCGCGACGTCGACTTCCGCGCTGGCCACGCCGACATGCTCGCGGAACATGTTCCACTCGTAGCCCTGCTTGTCGTAGTACCAGCGCGTATTCTCGTATTCGCGCAGTTCGGGAAACTGTGCGAAGTCGTAATGCTCGGGACCGACCGTGGTCCTGGCAGAAGCGCTCCGCGCCAACGGCACGTCATCGCCCGACGCAGCCGCGCCGCGCTGTTTGCCGAGGAGCCTGGCTCGCAAACGCTCGGCATGCATTTCAGCATTCATCTTCAACTCTCCTTGATTCTTTCACGCGCGCGACGAGATCACGCGGCCTGGACTTCTGCCGCGACGGCGTCACTGCCCTCGCCCCAGCCGAACGCATTCAACGCCTTGTCGGCAATCGCGCGAATCGTCAGGTCGTCGAGAATCTCGAGCACCGACACGCTGATGCCAAGATCGCGCCCAAGTAGCGCCTGAATTTCGGTCGCCATCAACGAATCGACACCTAGATCGAGAATGGGCCGGTCGACTGGAATGGCTTCAGCATCGATGTCCAGTTCGTCGGCGATCAGCGACCCGACCAGACTCGCCAGCACCGTGAAACGGTCGGCTGCGGGCAACCCGGCCAGTTCGGCGCGCAACACAGCGCCCGGATCAGCGTCGGGGCTGGAGTCGGCGGCAATCAGTTCCGCGTAACGCGGCGACTGCCCCGCCAACGTTTCGTAACGGCCCCACTCGCTCCAGTTGGTGATCAGCGTGACGCCGAGTTGCGTGACGTCGCGCAACATCGCGCGTTCGAGCCAGTTCAGCGCCTCTGCCGATTCCATGCCGCGCAGTCCCATGTAACGCATGAACTGTTCGAGCTTTTCATCGCGCGTCACGACGCCGACGTCGGCAATCGCCCCCCAGTTGATGCTGGTGGCCGGCAGTCCCATGGCGCGGCGACGCCACGCGAGTCCGTCGATAAAACCGTTCGCGCTAACGTAGCTGGCCTGACGGCTGTTACCCACCAGATTCGCGATCGATGAGTAAAGAACGAAGTGATCGAGCGTCATGTCGCGTGTCAGTTCGTGCAGCAGACGCGCGCTTTCGGCTTTGCTGCGCATCACGTCAAGCAGATCCTGCGGATTCAGCTCGGCAATCGGCTGGTCGATGATGACTGCCGCCGCGTGGAACACACCGCGCAACGGCGGCGCCGACGCAGCAATCGTCGCGAACAGATCGCGCACCTGACCTTCGTGAGCCAGATCACATTTCATGCAGACGACATTCACTCCGCGTTGCCGCAGATCGGCGACGAATGCGCTCCGTTCCGGCGTGTCGGCGCCGCTGCGGCCTGCCAGCACGAGATGACGCGCGCCCCGCTCCGCCATCCAGTGCGCGGTCTTCTGGCCGAAGCCACCGAGGCCGCCGGTGATCAGATAGGTTGCATCGGGTTTGAACGTGATCGCTTCGTGCACACGCACCTGCAACGCGGTGGATGCGTCATCGAAGCTGACGATCAGCGGCAAGTCGCTATCGGGCAACGCGAACTTCCGGGTGGCGAGATCGACAATCGATACCGAGAGGCTTTCGGGTGCGGTGAGTTCAGCTGCGTTCGAACGGTCTACGGCTTGCCTGAGCGCTTCAGCAAAACGCCCAGCACGCTGTGTCAATACCGACAGGTCGGCACGCACGATCGACGAAACCGAGTGTGGCAGCGTGAACGCGCAAGCGTGCTGGTCGGTGTCGAGCAGAACGCCCCCGGCGGCGAGCGCCTGCCAGCCGAACGTCTCGGCCCATGTCCCCATCGGACCGACGATTGCGTCGAAACCCTTACCCTGAGTGATATCGACAACCGCCGCTTCCAGCGCGTCGTGGCCCGCGTCGATCAAGTTGCAGCCAGCCGTGAACGTGGTGGCGCCCGTGGTGTCACCGGCCGCCTGCCGCGCCAGCAACGTGGTCTGGATGCCGCGCCGGCGCAGCGCTGCGCCAATCGACAGCCCCAGTTCGCTTGTGTCGACGAGTACGCGAGCGTCCTCATCGAGATCTGCCTGGTCGACCACGCGTTCGGCAACCGCGTCACGCGCCGCCACCAGCAACAGCGATGCTGCGTCCGCACTTTCGGCCAACTGAACCAGATGGAATGCAGAGCGCGGCCCGCGAACGTGGCTGGCGAAGTCGGCAGGCGCGAGACCGTAGACCCGCTGGCCGGCGCGCAGATCGGCAACCGCAGCGCCAACACCGTGTACCGTCGCGACCACTTCCACGAAGTTCTGATCGAGGGTGTCGTTGTTCGTGGTGCGCAACGCGCGCATCGTCAACGCGACGCAGTCCACCTTCAGTTCGATTTCGTCATCGCGCAATGGCGCGCGGGCAATTTCGATCAGCTTGACGCTACCGGCGCCCTCTTCGTGTTCGCGGAGGCTACGCACCTTGACCGCGCGGCTGCTGGTCAGCGGCAGAGACTCGATGCGCGATTGAGTCAACGAAGCATTGGCAGCCAGGCGGCTGAAGAACCGGCGCCCACGACGGATCGCGACTTCGTCTTCCGGCGCGTCACACAGCAATTCGAGGATCGCCGCGTCGATATCGTCGTCGGTTTCATCGGCTGGAACGTCGACGGTGCTGAAACGCATGCCTTCGAGTTCGTTGAACGCGACGCGGGCAAAGCCATTCAGCGCAGTCTGTGCCGGCTGCACAGGTGCATCGTTGCCTGTGACATCGAATGCATCACGCGTTAGCACATAGGCACGTGGCCGCTCCGTGACCGGCAAGCTGGCGAGACGGCGGGTCACCGCATGCATGAAGAGCAACGCCTGGGTTCCCGTCGGGTCGGTGCCGTCGAGCGTTGCATTCGCGCCGTGGATGAACACCACACCATGCAGTGCGCCAGCGGCTTCCAGTGCGCGGGCGATGTCCTCAGCCGAATCGGGACGCACCGTCATCCGCTCGCCCTGAACGCTGAACGAGGAGCCCTCGGTCAGTCGCGCGCAAACTCGCGCGCCGAATGCTTCGAGCCCGGCGGTCAGCCGGTCGGCGAGCGGCGCTGTGGCGCGAGCTTCGACGATCAACCAGTGGCCGAGACGCTGCGGCTCGGACAGACGGCCGGCGTCGGACCATTCGTAGCGCAGCATTTGCAGCTTCACCGGATCGCCATACGCGTCGGTGCGTTCCACCTTCGCCGACGATGCAGTCACGCGCAGCCCACGGATCACCGCCAGCACGCGACCGGCGTCATCGATGATCGTCAGGTCCGCGTCGACATGGCGCGGCGTGGCGCTGACCTGCACGGCCTCACACCAGTAGTGATCCGGCAACGCCGGCACGAGCAAGCGGAGTTCCTTGAAACCGGTGGGCAGGAAGGTCGATTCGTTGTCGTCGAGCATGCTGACGAGCACCTGGAAACAGGCGTCGAGCATGACCGGCTGTGCGCGATAACCGTCGCCGCGCAGATCGGCATCGCGCTCGATCAGCGCGAGCACGCGTCCGCCTTCCGGTGCGACGCGCAGCGCCCGCACCGACTGGAATTTCGGACCATATTGCAAACCGATACGCGACAACTCGCGATAAAACACGGCCGGATCCTGCTCGATAGAGAGCGCAGTTTTTAGCGCTTGCAGATCGACATGACGGGTTTCCGCCGTTTGCAACGCGGCGACATTACCGGTCAGATGCAGTTGACCTTCGCCGATCTTGCCGCTTTCGACGCTGCGAATCGCCACTCGGCTCGTGCTGCGTTCATAGCTTGAAACGTAGTCGATGGCGCGGTCGCTGGAAATGACGAGCGGTGCGCGGATCTCCACGTCGTTCAGACGCCAGCCCGGTGCATCAGGATGCAGCAATGCGGCGATTTCGAGCAACGTCTCCACATAGCCGGCGGCCGGCATGATCGACGTACCGGACACAATGTGATCCTTCAGATACGCGAGACCGTCGTGTTCGAGATCGTTGACCCACACGTCGAGCGCAGGATACTGCTCGCAGCCGAGCATTGGACGATCGGTCGGACTGACACGTTGATAAACCGCGCGCTCTGTTTCGAGCCACGAATGCTCTCGTTGCCACGGATAGTTCGGCAGCGCGGTAGCTTGACCGTCGCCATTGAGCCGCGTCCAGTCGATCTCGCCACCGCTTGCGAAGACCTGCGCGACCGTACGATGCAGCCGAACCCGTTCGACATCATGGCGGCGTAGTGTCTCGACGAGGCGAATTTCTTTTGCGCGCGCCTTGGCGCAATCGCGCAATGCGCTCGACAACACCGGATGAGGGCCGATCTCGACAAAGGTCGTGAAGCCATCGTCGAGCAACGATTGGACGGCGTCGGCAAACGCGACCGGTTGACGAACGTTTTGCGGCCAGTAGGCAGCGCCGAACGACGGCCCTTCGGCGCGGCGACCCGTGACTGTCGAGTACAACGGAACCTGAGATTCACGCGCGACGACCGAGCCGAGCGACGACTTAAGCTCGTCGAGAATCGGGTCCATCAGAAAGCTGTGGTACGGCACTTCCACATTCAGCACGCGGTGGAAAACCTCGCGCGCGGCGAGTTCGGCAGCAAGCGCTTCGATCGCCGCCGTTTCTCCCGACAGCGTGAGCGTGCTGGGTCCGTTGACCGCCGCCACTTCGACGCGCCCCTCGAACGGCCGCAGCAACGTTGCGACGGTTTCCCGGTCGAGGCCGACCGCGAGCATGCTGCCGCTGCCTGCGGTAGTCGCCTGCAAGCGGCTGCGCTCGTAGCACACGCGCAGCGCGTCTTCGAGGCTCAACGCACCACTGACGCAAGCCGCCGTCACTTCACCGACGCTGTGGCCCGTCACTGCCCCCGGGGTGACGCCCGCGGCGCGAAGCACGGCCACGATGCCCCACTGAATCATGAAGTTCGCCGACTGCGCGTGGATCGTTCGCGTGATTTGCGATTCGGCTTCGCTCTTCAGCATTTCAGCGAGGATCGAAAAGCCGGCGATACGCTGAAAGAGCTGGTCGGCTTCGTCGACGGCAGCGCGGTAGACAGGCTCGTCGCGATAGAGCTCCTGCCCCATCGCCCACCATTGCGGACCCATGCCGGTGAACACCCACACAGGCAACTGATGCCCTGACGCAACCTGTTGACCGGTGACGGCCTTGTCCGACTTTTCACCCTGCTGCAACGCGGCCAGTGCGTCGAGCAACTCGCGCTTGTCTGCGCCGAGCACGACAGCGCGATGGCTCAACGCAGCACGGTGTAACGCGGCGGAATGCAGCAGATCGGTGACCTGAGCGTCAGGCTTCGACAGATGATCCGAGTAGCGTTGCGCGAGCGCCTTGAGCGCGGCCGCACTGCGCGTGGAGAGCGGCAAATAGAGGGGGAAACCGGCAGGGCGCGCCGACGTTGGAGCAACGGCCTTGCGCGCCACTTGCGGTGCTGAACGCAACACCACGTGCGCATTCGTGCCGCCGTAGCCGAAGGAATTGATGGCTACGAGGAAGGGTTCATCCGGCTCGGCCAGCGGAATCGATGCATCGGCGAGACGCACGCCGAGTTCTTCGAATGCAATGCCGGGGTGCGGAGTTTGAAGATTGCCGAGTGGGAAAGCCTCGCGATGCATCAGCGAGAGCACGGCCTTGATCACGCCGACCACGCCGGCGCCCGCTTCCAGGTGGCCAATATTGCTCTTGATCGAGCCCAGCACGACCCGTTCATCGCCATGACGGCCCCTGCCATAAACCGATCCGATCGATGCTGCTTCGAGCGGATCGCCCACTGCCGTACCGGTGCCATGGCACTCGACATAGCGCACCTGATTCAAATCGATTTCGAAGCGCTCGCAGACCTCGCGGATCAACTGGCTCTGCGCTTGCGCGCTCGGCATGGAGATGCCGGGCGTGCGGCCGTCGGAATTGACGCCGGCACCCGCGACCGTCGCCAGAATGGTGTCGCCGTCTGCCAGCGCTCTCTCCAGCGTCTTCAATACGACGATGCCGCCGCCTTCGCCACGGCCGTAGCCGTCACCGCGGGCGTCGAAGGATTTGCATTGGCCGTCGCGCGACAGGAATTGGCCCTTGCTCATGCCGATCGAGTACTCGGGCCGCGTCATCACGTTGGCGCCGCCGACCACGGCGACCTCACAGTCGCCCGCCCAGATGTCGCGGCATGCATAGCTGAATGCGACTAGCGACGACGAACAGGCTGTGTCGATCGAAAGGCTCGGTCCGCGAAGATCGAATGCGTGCGACAGGCGGTTCGCCAGCATGGTCATCATCATGCCGGCCGCCGTGTTGGCGTTATGGCGCGTGCGGTTCGCGACCTGCATTAGCGTGACCATGTGATCGAGCATGAAGCCGCCCACGTAGACGCCGACCTTGCTGCCGGCATGCCTGGGCAGGTCGAGACCGGCGTTCTCGAACGCTTCCCAGATCAGTTCGAGCAGCAGGCGTTGCTGCGGATCGAGGTTTTCGGCAACGCGCGCAGGAAGATCGAAGAAGTCGGCGTCCATTGAACGGACGTCCTGCTTGAGGAAGTTGGCCTTGTTGACATAAGCCTTGCCCTTCACGCTCTCGTCCGCCGAGTAGTAGCGAGCCGAATCCCAACGGTCTGGCGGAATCGGACCTGCGGTAACGACGCGTTCGCGCAGCGCAGCCAACAGGGAATCAAGATCGTCCAGTCCGCCAGGAAGGCGGCATGCCATTCCGATCACAGCAATTTCGCGCATGACAGTTATTTTTGATAGATGTTAAAAATATGTGCTTTTAAACGCCGATGCGTTTTCGGCGAATTTTATTTAGCCCCGCGCACATTTACTATTTCCACTGAATGTCTATATAAACCACTATTTATAGAATTCGAGTCTTATATGTTCTCATCGCCTTACGCCACTTAAACATAAAACCGCATCTCTCATTTCATATCGAAATGGAAATATGACTTTTCGTACAGATCCCGCAGAAATTTCCCAATACTCTTTCACACGATATTTTTGTTCTTTCAGCGGCTATGCGCTGACGTACGTGGATTTCATGCCAGATTGGCGGCCTTATTCTGCGTTCTGCCTGAAAATTCCATCTAACTTCATGTCCATTCCAATCAACGAATTTTCATTAATTCCACTTATCCGATAACGCCCGCTTCTTTATTGGTCGCCAGAATACGGTTGAGGCTTGGTCACAGACATCAGACAACTCTTAAAGACCGTTTCGAGCGGTGTAGTCATTTGGAACCCGCATTCGGGCGGACCAATTCCATACGAATGCGAAAGAGAGATGGAATAAACACGCGCTATTTGACGAAAATCAGGCGCGATGCCGTATAGGCTTAAACGCTGATTCTGGCGGCGGGTAAAGTGGCTGCGTAGCAGTGAATACGGGGAGACGCTTAATTGACCGTTAGTTGCATATCGATCGTTGACAGAAGTCGTGATTCGGAACCGTGCGGGAGTTAAACCTGCGTGACCTCAACAGGCTTTAGCTTGTATTTTCAAAATACAGCGCATAGACTGTATCATCGTTTAACAGGGTATAACCTGTTATGGTGTCGAAGCACGAAGCGGAGATTCACCGTGGACTACCCCATTAAAACGCTGGGCCAGTTGAGGCCGATTTTGCAAGGCTTCCGCAAAGCGGCCGGCCTTACGCAAGCCGGTATGGCCAGCCATCTCGGCGTAACGCAGCAAACCTACGCGCAACTCGAGGCCAATCCAGCCGCAGTCAGCGTGGATCGGCTATTCAGGGTTTTGCGGGTGCTACAGGTCGATTTGACGCTCGTCCCCCGCGCCGCCGGCTCATCGGAAAGCGACGTCGTTGTGGAAGAGACGCTGCCACCTGCGCCCATCACACAACCAGTTCGCAAAACCGCAGCTACCCGCGCAACGAAGAAAGATCTGGTAGAAGCGACGGGTAACGCGAAGCGCAGCACTCCCTCTTCGCCCAACCAAAAGGCTTCACCGGCCGCGCCCGCACGCTCCAGAAGCAAGAGCTCGACGAGCAGCGGCACCTCACGCGGCGCCACCAAACCAAAAAGCGTCAACAGGAAACGGGAGGAGTGGTAAGCATGGCGCGAAGCCCCTACCCAAGCCGCCTGAACCTGTGGATGAACGGTTTGCAGGTCGGCCATTGGGAAACCATGCGTAGCGGCGAACGTCTGGTCTATCACGACGACTGGATCAGCGATCCTCAAGGGCGTCCACTTTCGCTATCGCTTCCTTTTACGCCGGGCAATCAGCCGTATCGCGGCCAGATCGTCGCGGACTATTTCGACAACCTGCTGCCCGACAGCGAGCCGATTCGTCGACGGATCGCGACACGCTATAAAACGGGCAGCACCGCGCCGTTTCCCCTTCTTGCGGCGCTCGGGCGTGATTGCGTCGGCGCGCTCCAGATGTTGCCGCCCGACGAAGCACCCGGCGACCTCACAAGCATCAACGGCCGCGCGCTCAGCGAAAGCGAGATCGCCCAACTTCTCAGGGGAACGACTTCTGCGTCGCCGCTGGGTCAGGACGACCCTCTGGAAGACCTACGCCTGTCCATCGCGGGCGCGCAGGAAAAGACCGCGCTGCTGCGGCATCGCGACCGTTGGTGGTTGCCTGAAGGCAGCACGCCAACCACCCATATTTTCAAGCTTCCGCTGGGGCTGGTCGGCAACATGCGAGCCGACATGCGCACGTCGGTCGAAAACGAATGGCTGTGCTCGCAAATCGTCGCCGCTTACGGGCTACCTGTCGCCCGTTGTGAGATCGCGCGATTCGACGATGAGAAAGTGCTAATCGTCGAGCGGTTCGACCGCAGGCTATCCAGCGACGCCACATGGATCGTGCGGCTCCCGCAAGAAGACATGTGCCAGGCGACCGGTACGTCGGCACTTCACAAGTACGAGTCGGACGGCGGCCCCGGCATAGAGGCGATTATGGAAGTGCTGTCCGGATCAAGCCGCGCGGCGGCAGACCGTCGCCATTTCTTCGTCACGCAGATGATTTTCTGGCTGCTCGCCGCGACCGATGGCCACGCGAAGAACTTCAGCATCGCCCATTTGCCGGGCAATCGCTACGAAGCCACGCCGCTTTACGATGTACTGTCGGCACATCCGATTATCGGTGCCGGCGCGGGTCGCCTGGCCGCGCAGAAGGTCAAGCTCGCCATGGCAGTACGCGGCAAGAACGTCCACTATCTGCTCAATCAGATCCAGCGACGGCACTGGATTGCACAAGGTCAACGGGTCGGTTTTGCCGCCGCCGACGTTGAAATCATGATCGACGATCTAACGGCACGGACCGAAACGGCCATCGACGAAGTGTCGTTGTTATTGCCAGAAGACTTTCCGATGGATGTCGCCGGGTCGATCTTTGAAGGCATGCGGCGGCTGAACAAAAAACTGGCAACGTAGGCGTCATTTCACGCACGCTCTACCACCGCATCAAAAAAAATGGCGCCAAAGGCATTCAGCCTGAGGCGCCATTGCGTGGCACTACGACGAGAACATCACGCCGTAGCCCAACAGCCCGCTTACATATTCACCGTGTCGGCAACTTCCTTGAAGTCTTCGATCTGGTCGAAGTTCATGTACTTGTAGATCTTGTCGCCGTCGGCGCTGAGCACGCCCATGTCGGCCATGTACTCTTCCTTGGTTGGAATCTTGCCCAGACGTGAGCAGATCGCCGCCAGTTCCGCCGAGCCAAGGTACACGTTCGTGTTCTTGCCCAGACGGTTCGGGAAGTTACGGGTCGACGTCGACATGACGGTTGCGCCTTCGCGCACCTGTGCCTGGTTGCCCATGCACAGCGAGCAGCCCGGCATTTCGGTACGGGCACCGGCCGTGCCGAAGACGCCGTAGTGACCTTCTTCGGTCAGTTGCTTCTGGTCCATCTTGGTCGGCGGGGCCACCCACAGCTTGACCGGAATGTCGCGCTTGCCTTCCAGCAACTTCGACGCCGCACGGAAGTGACCGATGTTGGTCATGCACGAGCCGATGAACACTTCGTCGATCTTTGCACCGGCCACGTCCGACAGCGTCTTCACGTCGTCCGGATCGTTCGGGCAAGCCACGATAGGCTCGTGGATGTCAGCCAGGTCGATCTCAATGACAGCAGCGTATTCAGCGTCGGCGTCCGGCGACAGCAATTGCGGGTCGGCCAGCCACTGTTCCATCGCCGCGATGCGGCGTTGCAGGCTGCGCGGGTCCTGGTAGCCTTGAGCGATCATCCACTTCAGCAGCGTGACGTTGCTGTTGAGGTACTCGATGATCGGTTCCTTGTTCAGGTGGACCGAGCAACCGGCGGCCGAACGTTCAGCCGAAGCATCCGACAATTCAAACGCTTGCTCGACCTTCAACTCCGGCAGGCCTTCGATTTCGAGAATGCGGCCCGAGAAGATGTTCTTCTTGCCTTGCTTGGCTACCGTCAGCATGCCTTGCTTGATCGCGTACAGCGGAATCGCGTTGACCAGGTCACGCAGGGTCACGCCAGGCTGCATCTTGCCCTTGAAGCGGACCAGCACCGATTCCGGCATGTCCAGCGGCATCGTGCCGGTAGCCGCCGCGAAGGCGACCAGGCCCGAGCCAGCCGGGAAGCTGATACCGATCGGGAAACGCGTGTGCGAGTCGCCGCCGGTGCCGACGGTGTCGGGCAACAGCATGCGGTTCAGCCACGAGTGGATCACGCCGTCGCCCGGGCGCAGCGCGATGCCGCCACGGTTGCTGATGAAGTTCGGCAGGGTCTGGTGAGTCTTCACGTCCACCGGCTTCGGATAAGCGGCGGTGTGGCAGAACGACTGCATGACGAGGTCGGCCGAGAAGCCCAGGCACGCCAAGTCCTTGAGTTCGTCGCGAGTCATCGGGCCGGTGGTGTCCTGCGAGCCGACCGAGGTCATCTTCGGTTCGCAATACGTGCCCGGGCGCACGCCCTTGCCTTCCGGCAGGCCACATGCGCGGCCGACCATTTTCTGCGCCAGCGAGAAGCCCTTGCCGCTGTCGACCGGCTGCTGCGGCAGGCGGAACAGGGTTGACGGCGCCAGACCCAGCGCTTCGCGTGCCTTGGTGGTGAGACCGCGACCGATGATCAGCGGAATGCGGCCGCCGGCGCGCACTTCGTCGAACAGCACGTCGGACTTGACCTGGAATTCAGCGATCACTTCGCCGTTCTTCAGCGCCTTACCTTCGTACGGGCGCAGTTCGACCACGTCGCCCATTTCCATTTGCGACACGTCGAGTTCGATCGGCAATGCGCCGGCGTCTTCCATCGTGTTGTAGAAAATCGGGGCGATCTTGCTGCCCAGGCACACGCCGCCAAAGCGCTTGTTCGGGATGAAGGGAATGTCTTCGCCCGTGAACCACAGCACCGAGTTGGTCGCCGACTTACGCGAGGAGCCGGTGCCGACCACGTCGCCCACGTAGGCGACCAGGTGACCCTTTTCCTTCAGCGATTCGATGAACTTGACCGGGCCACGTTTGCCGTCTTCTTCCGGGGTGATACCGGGACGGGTGTTCTTCAGCATGGCCAGCGCGTGCAGCGGAATGTCCGGGCGGGTGGTGGCATCCGGGGCCGGCGACAGGTCGTCGGTATTGGTTTCGCCCGTTACCTTGAACACGGTGATGGTCAGGCTTTGCGGCACTTCCGGACGGCTCGTGAACCATTCCGCGTCGGCCCAGCTCTGCATCACTGCCTTGGCGTGCGCGTTGCCCTTGTCGGCCAGTTCCTTGACGTCGTGGAACTGGTCGAACATCAGCAAGGTTTTCTTCAGCGCGTCGGCAGCCACGGCGGCAACTTCGGCGTCAGACAGCAATTCGATCAACGGCTGGATGTTGTAGCCACCCAGCATCGTGCCGAGCAGTTCGGTGGCGCGGGCGCGCGAGATCAGCGAGCAGGCGGTCTCGCCTTTAGCCACGGCGGCCAGGAAGCCAGCCTTTACGCGGGCGGCTTCGTCCACGCCAGCGGGCACGCGGTTGGTGATCAGATCGACCAGCGCCTGCTCTTCGCCAGCGGGCGGATTGATCAAGAGCTCGACCAGTTCGGCGGTCTGCTGTGCCGTCAGCGGCAGGGGAGGAATACCGAGCGCGGCGCGCGCGGCCACGTGAGCACGAAAGTTTTCAAGCATGGGGAACCTGCTGATATTGCGTTTCAGGGGGAGGCTTTTCAAGCCTTCGAGGCTTTTCCGGGCACTGCTTTTGGCGCAATTTTAATCGGGATGCCCTGTAACGTCAAATGTCTTATGTCTTATATAAGAGTTGGACGCTAAACGGGAGGAATCGTGGCCGCTCGTCGTCGCCCGCTACCTTGATAGCCGCCAATGGCGCGGTGTGCACGACGGCGTTCCCATTGCGGTTGCCTCAGTGTGAACAGGCGCGCCTCGCCTCCACCATTGCGTCCTGCTCTGGAGGTGTCTGGAACGCAGCTTCCAGGAGCGCGTGTTCGTCGGCTATCTTTGCCTGGAAGCACGCCTGATCGATGTCACGGGGAGTCGTCGCGGCATACGCGCCGGCGATCACCAGCATGGTCATCAATAAACCGGTGAACGTCAGCCCAGCCACCCATCGTTGCGCTTCTACATCGCTGGCTGACAGTTGCCCGTTTTCATCCTCCTTCACGCTCTTCTCGATACCAATCATTTTCTATCCCCTGAACTGACAACTCCGATGCTGATGCAGGGAATAAGATATGAAAAGTTGAATTTCCTGACCTCTTCGTTCAGTTTTTTCCAATCAGGTATTGGCATGAGAGAAATTAGTCTGGACCGCCTGCGCACGCTGGTGACAATCGTGGACCATCGTTCCTTTGCGGACGCCGCGCGCGTCCTGCATCTGTCAGCGCCAACAGTCAGTCTGCACATTCAGGAACTGGAGGAACGCATTGGCGCGCCGTTGCTGTCACGCAAGCGCGGACACGTTCACCCCACGGCGATTGGGGAGACCCTTCTGAAAAAGGCCCGGCATCTGCTGGCCGATGCCGGGCAGGCGCTTGACGATGTGCGGCGGCAGGTGCAAGGACTCGAGGGTCGTGTACGACTGGGCGCGTCGACGGGCGCTATAGCGAACCTGCTGCCGCGAGCGCTTGAAGCATTGGGACGGCAGCATCCCGCGATCGATGTCCAGATTACGGTGCTGACGTCGCAGGGCACGCTTGGCCGCCTCGCGGAAGGATCGCTGGATATTGGACTGGTCGCGTTGCCTCAGCCCACGATGACGGGCCTCCTGATCAAGCCCTGGCGTCGGGATCCTGTCATGGCCTTCATACCCGCACAATGGAAATGCCCTGCCCGCGTCACCGCAAGCTGGCTGGCTGCCAAGCCACTCGTTCTCAATGACTCGACGACCCGGCTTTCGCAACTAAGCACCGAGTGGTTTGCGGCGGCCGGTCATCATCCTGCGCCACGCATTCAGCTTAACTACAACGACGCAATCAGAAGTCTGGTCGCGGCTGGTTACGGTGCAGCGTTGTTACCTCATGAAGCCGCTACTCCATCGCACGATCCGCGCATCGTCATGCGGCCGTTGCGACCGGCGCTATGGCGCCGGCTCGGCATTGCACATCGGGCGGGGCGCGTCGAGAGTTCCACGCAACATGTTCTCGATATCTTGTGGGATCTGCGAGTGGTCTAGAAAGCGCTGATGGAGCATATGTTCCGCGCAGCCGATTGCCGGCAGCTACCCGCGCTGGTTCGCGTTCCCAACGCTACGACCGGTTGGATTGCCCGGGCCTTGGACGCCGGCGCGCAAGGTGTGGTGGTTCCGCGCGTGGAAACAGAGGACGACGCGAGACAGGTGGTAAGCGCAGCCTATTTTTTCGCCTCGTGGCACGCGCGGCGTTGGCATCGCACGGGGCTCGTCTTATGGTGCTCAACTGCGAACCATCGCGGAGCATGCGCACGAGCGCATCAGCGTGATTGTGCAAATCGAAACCTTCACGGGCGTGACGAATGCGGCAAGCATTGCGAATGTGCGTGGTATCGACGCGGTCTTCATCGGCCCATTCGACCTCGTGCAGAGCCTGCTCGCCTTGCCAGAGTCGGAGCGCCCCAGCCTCGACGACGCTATCGCAACAATCAGGGAGTCTTGCGACGCGGCGGGATGTTGCCTCGGGATTTTCCGTCCTGACGATTCCAATAGACCTAAGTGAAGCGGATTTCCTTTGCTCATTATCGGAACTGACGTCACGTTCCTGCAATTGGGGATCCGTGCCTCCAGGTCCGGGCAGCTAACCTAGACGTTGACGTTCCCGATGCGTGCTGCGCGCGTCGCGATTCCGACGCACAGGTTAAAACGGAGGGGGCGGGATAACAGGCGATAACCGTTAAGTTGAGTTAAAAGACACATCGCGCTAACCGGAACCAACCGTTTAAATAACCTTCGACGATTGAAAAGGTTGTCAGCGAAAAACTTCAGTCATCGGGCTTTGACAACACTGGGTCCGCTAAATCACCTTCCGGCGCAGACGTTGGCGGAGAAGGCAGGCGTGGCATACGGAAACCAGCGTACGCAATGGCGATCGTCAACAATGGACTCACGAAGCAGAAGACCGCATAAGGTGCGTAACTCAGCGTGCTGACACCGAGCGTCGCTGCCATATACGCGCCACAGCTATTCCATGGAATCAGCGCGCCGGTCGGTGTGGCAGCGTCGCCAACGGCTCGCGACAGCACGATCGGCTCGAAACCTCGTCGGGCAAACGCCGTCTTGAACATCCGCGCGGGCAGCACGACAGCGATGTATTGATCGGCAGTGACAACGTTGGTAGCAACGATCGCCGCGACCAGAGACATGACCAGCGCACCCGCCGTCTTTGCACGCGCAATGACGGGCGCGATCAGCCGCTCGAGCACGCCGCACTTCTCCACCACGCCGCCAAATGCCAATGCCGTGATAATCAGCCAGATCGTGTTCAGCATGCTGTCCATGCCGCCGCGCGTGACCAGCACATCGAGCGCGGCATTTCCCGTCGACGCCTTGTAGCCGCTCGCCAACGCAAGCCACACGCCTTTCAGCAGCGCGAGCCACGCCGGCACACCTTGTTTCGCGGATGCGAATGCGATCACACGCTCGGGCGTGACGCAGACAGCGAGCAGACCACCGGCCAATGCACCGAGAAAGATCGCCGTGAAGGGTGGAATCTTGAAGATCGCCAGCAGAATGACGAGCACAAGTGGCAGGAACAACCACAGCGAGATGTAGAACGAACCTCGCATTGCGGCAATCTCGGCGCTTGCATCGAAGTCGCCCGGCTTGCCGAGAAAATAAAACAGGCCGAGTGTCACCACTATCGCCACGGCTGAAGTCAGAAACATCTCGCGGAGGTGTCGATACAGATCGACGCCAGCTGCCGCAGCGGCAAGATTCGCGGAGTCGGACAGAGGCGACGACTTGTCGCCGAAATACGCGCCTGAAATTATCGCGCCGGCGGTGATTGCCGGATTCAGCCCCATCCCCTGGGCGATGCCCATCAGGCCGATACCGATCGTGCCTGCGACCGTCCACGAGCTTCCGATACTCAGCGAGACAAACGCGCAAATAGCGGCCGCAGTGACGTAGAAGTAATTGGGGCTGAGAAGTTTGAGGCCGTAGTACACCATGGCCACGAGAGTGCCGCTGAGCGCCCAGGTGCCGATCAACGCACCGACCGCAAGAAGAATGAAGATCGCGCCGATACCGGTACTGACACTCGCCGCAGCCGCTTCACCGAGGGACGCCAGCGAATGACCGCGGCGCCATCCAATGAATACGGCGATCATCGTAGCGATAACCAGGCCGACCTGATTGGGGCCGCCCGCCCCGCCATCGCCAAACAGGTAATACGACAAGCCCACCAGCATAATCAGGCTGCCAACCGGAATGATCGCCTCGATCAGCGTGACCGGTTGAGGTGATTCGGGCCTCTTCATTTGAACTGGTCCCCGTATCGGCACACGCTGCGATTCGCCGGAACCGCGCCGGCGAAATCAGCACTATCGCGAACGTACCGCTGCCCGCTGACGCATCAGCGGGCAGCCAACACCGCGCGAGTTATCCGCTGGATTAGTAATCCACTGGATCGCGCTGAATCGGGCACGTCATGCAGTGACCACCGCCGCGGCCGCGGCCGAGTTCTGCGCCGACAATCGTCACGACCTCGATACCTTCCTTGCGAAGCAGCGTGTTCGTGTAGGTGTTGCGATCGTAGGCATAGACCACACCCGGCGACGCACACACCAGGTTCGCGCCGCTGTCCCACTGTGTCCGCTCGCGCTGATAGTCGCTGCCGCCGGCTTCCACCACGCGCAGTTTTTTCAGACCCAGCGCTTCCGCCACGACGTCGACAAACGGCTTTTCCTCGCGATGCAATTCCACACCGCTCGGATGACTACTCGGCCGATAAGAGAACGTGCGCGTCTTGTTCATAAAGTCCGGCGCGAGCAGCACGCAGTCGCGGTCGGCGAAAGTGAACACCGTATCTAGGTGCATCGCCGCGCGAATCTTCGGCATGGCCGCGACGATCACACGTTCGGCCGCGCCCTTCGCGAACAAAGTGGCGGCCAACTGGCTGATCGCCTGACGCGAGGTGCGTTCGCTCATGCCGATCAACACGACGCCTTTGCCGATCGGCATCACGTCGCCGCCTTCGAGCGTGGCCATGCCGTGATCCTGGGTCGGGTCGCCCCACCATACATTGACCTTGCCCGCGAAGTCGGGATGAAATTTGTAGATCGCCGTGGTGAGGATCGTCTCTTCGTGACGTGCCGGCCAGTACAGCGGATTCAGCGTCACGCCGCCGTAGATCCAGCAAGTCGTATCGCGTGTGTACAGCGTGTTCGGTAGTGGCGGCAGCAGATATTCAGTGGCCCCAGCGGCTTCCCGCGCCATTTCCAGCGCCTTGCCGCCGTGTGCTTCCGGAAAGTCGTGAGTCGACAATCCGCCGATCAGCGTCTCGGCCAGCTTGCGGTTCTCCAGCCCTTCCAGATAGCTGCGCAGTTCATCGATAAAACCCAGCCCTACCTGATTCGGCACCACCTGATTATCGAGAATCCATTTCTTGCCTTCAGGCACAGCGACCGTTTCCGCCAGCAAGTTGTGCATTTCCAGTACTTCGACACCACGGTCGCGCATCTTCGTCACGAAGTCGAAGTGATCGCGCTTGGCGTTCTCGACCCATAGCACGTCGTCGAACAGCAATTCATCGCAATTGCTTGGAGTCAGCCGCTGATGGGCCACTCCTGGCGCGCACACCATCACCTTGCGCAGTTGCCCAACTTCGGAATACACACCGAACCCGTCCGTTTTCGCATCTGTAGCCATGACGATCTCCTGAATTTTCCGGCGCTGGCCGGCTGTGTTCAATCTGCGTACTAGAGCGTAATCATTCCTGTCACAAGCCCGTAAATGCCAATGACCGCACCGATAACGGCAACGATAAAGATGATCCAGTCTATCGACGTGAAAACGGTCTTGCTTTGCTCGCGGCGCGCCCAGATGTACAGGGCGGTTCCTGGCGCATACAGCACGGCGGAAAGCAGAATAAATTTCAGCCCGCCCGCATAGATCATGAAAACCGTATAGATCACCGCGATGGATGCCATGGTCAGATCGCGTCTTCGCTCCTCCGGACGCATCTGATAGCTTTCACCACGCTTTGACAACATGAAACCGTACGCCGCGACAAACAGATACGGAATCAGCGACATGGCGCTGGTGAGGTTCAGCATTAACGCGAAAGCGTCGCGCGAGAAAAACGTGCTGATAACGAAGAGCTGGACGACGATATTAGTCAGCCACAGCGCGTTGGCCGGCACCTTGTTGGCATTTTCCTTCGCGAAGATGGCCGGCATGTCTTTGGTCTTCGCCGCAGTGAACAACACTTCTGCGCAGATCAACGACCATGCGAGGTAGGCGCCCAGCACAGATATGATCAGACCCACGCTGACGAAGATCGCCCCCCAGTGTCCGACCACTGCTTCAAGCACGGTTGCCATCGACGGCTGGCGCATACCCGCCACGTCTGCGCGCTGAAGCACCGCATACGGAAGCATGGTCACGAGCACCATCAGCGTAGTCACAATGATGAAGCCCATGATCGTCGCCTTACCGACATCGGTGCGCTCTTTCGCGTAACGCGAATAGACGCTCGCCCCCTCGATCCCGAGGAACACGAACACCGTCACCAGCATGGTCGCACGCACCTGCTCGAACAGATTCCCCTCGAGCCCTCCGCCGTAGAAGTTTGCGCTGAACAGGTCCATCCTGAACCCAAATATCAGGATGACGATGAATACCAGAATCGGAATGACCTTGGCGACCGTGACGACACTATTAATAAATGCCGCCTGTTGCACGCCTTTTAGAATCATGAAGTGGAATAGCCAGATACCCACCGAAGCGACGAGAATCGCAACGATCGTATTACCATCGCCGAAGACCGGGAAGAATGCGCCGAGCGTGGATTTGATCAGCACCCAGTATGAGACGTTGCCGATACAGCTACCAATCCAGTAGCCGAAGGCGGAGAGAAAGCCGGGATAGTCGCCAAAACCTGCTTTGGCATAAGCAAAGACACCTGCGTCGAGTTCGGGTTTTCGCTCAGCAAGCGACTGGAAAACCCGCGCCAGCATATACATGCCGGTTCCTGCAATTAGCCACGCGAAGACGGCACCTAGAGGCCCCGTGGCATTAGCAAAAGTTCGAGGTAAGGAGAAAATCCCAGCTCCTACCATCCCACCCACCACCATTGCGGTGAGTTGCATCTTTGACATTTTTTGTGCTGCGGAAGCCATCCGGATTCCTTTTTAATTAGCCTTCCAATTACTTTCGTGATGCATGGCGAACGTAACCTGTCTCTCTCCTGGCCAACCTGATGTGTCTCGTTGCGCCTGTCCGCAAACGACACATGAAGAAAAGAATGGTCTGTCCAGCGGCTTTTGTCAAATGATCGGCGAATGACAAAACGGCCACTGCGCGTGCGATACGGACCTGTCCGCAGAGCAACTGGGTGTTCGTCAGTCAGCCGTTTCGATTGAACAAGGGTATTCGCTTATGCTTTATGCGTCTTTGTCGTCGCACAGAAAAGTGCGACTTCAAAACACGCGGAGGTTGGGATAGCAAGGCCGTCTGGATTGAATCTTGCAGATCGGAGAGTTGGAACTGCTTATTGAAAGTGGGAGAATT
This sequence comes from Paraburkholderia metrosideri, assembly GCF_904848625.1. Taxonomy (GTDB): domain Bacteria; phylum Pseudomonadota; class Gammaproteobacteria; order Burkholderiales; family Burkholderiaceae; genus Paraburkholderia; species Paraburkholderia metrosideri. Next base: position 23,207 of record NZ_CAJHCP010000021.1, on the reverse strand, counting down.
TCCGGTCGACGGGATAAAGGCAATCCGCGCATTCTGCAATGACTGATTGCTCCATGCATAATCGATGCGGCGCCGCACCACGACATCTGCTTGCCACGGTTTGCCCCCGCTATTGCCCGATATAAGATGCAACCGTCCTGGTGGATCGTCGATTAACCAGGACTGACGAAGCATTTCGGTTTGAGCAACTGCATGCTGCGTACTACTCCGGAAGCGCGGGCGCGCAAGATCGTCGTGCGTCTTTTGGAAAGTCACGCTTCTGTGCGACTATCCCTGCTGGCACTGAACGGAGGCATCGCCGCATCTTTGGCATTGAAGCGAGCAACCGCCGTTTGCTGCGCGCTCTGATCATCACCTGTAAGGTATTCGTACGGCGACTGGCCAACGGCGATACACAATTCTATTTGCCGGTACCATGCCGTTGCATCACGGCTTACATCGTTTCATTGGCGATATCCAAAGACAAACAGTTCGCAGATCAATGGGGCATGACAGATGACCGACCGATTGCAGGCTTCCGTATGCGTTGTCGTGCTAATGCTGATTGTCGGCTGGGTACTCTTCATTGGACGCGCGGTGTTCGTACCCATCGTATTTGGGATCATCGCCGTCTATGTGATTGTCGGCTTCACACGATTGCTGCAGCGCATTCCGTTGATCGGAGAGCGACTGCCCGTGCAGTTACGTTACGCGCTATCCATATTTCTGATCGCGGCCGGCATATTTTTCGCAGTCGACATGCTCGTTGCGAACTACGATGCGCTCGTCGCCCTGGCACCGCGCTATCAGGATTCAATTCTCTCGGTGATCCAGAAAGTCGCCGCGTTATTGCATCTGGAAAACGAACCCACGTGGGACTCTCTGCGACGCGACATGCTGGCGCAGTTTAATGTTCAGGCTATTGTGACGGGGATGCTGGCATCGCTGTCATCGGTGATCATCAACGTTTTCGTCGTCGCGCTCTATGCGAGCTTCCTGTTGTTCGAACACCGGACGTTTGGTGAAAAGCTCACGAATATGGCGGCGAACGCGAACAATGCGGCGCGCGTGAAGAGCATTGTCATTGATATCAATCGACGTATTGGCGCTTATCTTGCGTTAAAAACGCTATTGGGCGTGGTACTCGGCGGCCTGTGCTGGGGCGCGATGCGCGGCATGGGACTGGAATTTGCCGGACTCTGGGCGGTGCTGACCGCATTGCTGAACTACGTGCCGTATATCGGTTCAGTACTCGGCGTTCTTTTTCCGGCGCTGATGTCGGTGCTGCAATTCGGCGATCTCAATGATGTGCTGATCGTGGTGATGGCGTTGATCATCATTCATTTCCTGATCGGCAACATACTCGATCCGTATCTGATGGGCAACTCGTTAAACCTGAGTCCGTTTGCCATTCTGGCAAGCATGGCAATCTGGTCTGCACTGTGGGGCGTTTCCGGCGCGTTCCTCGCGGTGCCGATCACGGTCATCGTGACGATCATTTTCTCCGAGTTCGAAATGACGAGGCCCGTTGCGATTCTGCTGTCGAAAAACGGCAGGCTGACTTACGGCGGCAATACGCCGGCCGCCTGAACGGCCCACCGTTTTTGCATTTGAAGAGAAAACCCCAAAAGCGAGGACTGTCGTCCCGCTTTCGGGGTTTTATTTCTTATTGCCCCGTGTATCCGACCGGGACGGTTGAGTTCGCCGTCGCGACAGATGCATTGCCCGACACAATGTATTGCGGCACTTCGGTGAGCGTCAACGCAACCTGGCCGTTGGTGTAGGCAACCGTGCTGGTATTGCCATAACCGTCGATCTTCGTCACATTGCCTGACGTGCCGGGGTTATCCACCTGAAGCGTGTAGCTGGTCGAATAAGTCTGGCTATATGCACCGGCCGTGGTCGGCCATTGCGCGTTGCTGTGTGTCCACGCGGCCGTGATGACCTTGCCGTTACCGAGTTGCTGGAACGCGTAGGCGAAGGTACCGGACGGCGTATTCCTGACGCGGCCTAACGTGTTCGTACCATCGAGGACACGCGTCATCGTGGCGAACGCCATCGCTTCAGGTTTCGGCGACAGGTTCGTCGCGCCGTACGCGCCTTGTGCATCGTTCAGGTCGAAGAACGTGCCGTATCCCACCTCACCCGGATAATCGGGACCGTAGAACAGCGTCGTAAGTTGCGCGCCACCGCCGAGCGTGATGATGTGCGCCCGCACGCCAACAGCCGCTTGCGCGAACAACTGGTTTTGCGACGGTACATTCGGACCATAGTTCAGGCCCGGATCGTAGCTCACCCCTGCTTCGGTGAAGAAGAGTTTCATGTTCGGCTTACCGGCCTGCATGACTGAGCGCAACTGCGTCATCTGGTTGTCGAGTGCATTGGCCTGATTCGCCGGGTCCGGATCCGAGTCCTGCAATTCAGGCGGATGCGCCGGATATGTGCCGGCATTCCAGTACCCATGCGTGGACACTGCATCAATGTAGTTCCATAGACCCAGCGCGCCGAACTTCTGCAGATAACCAGTGGTGCACGTATCGCAATTCGCGGCGAACGGGTTGGCGGTGCCCATCACGACAGCATTCGGATCAGTCGAGTGAATCCCTTGATAAGCCGCCTTGTACATCGCGACAAAATTAGCGTCGCTATCCGCCCAGCCAAGGCTCGGTTCCCACGTCACCTGGTAGTAGTTCTTCTGCTGATTCGGATAGGTCGCCGCGCGGATCAGACTCGTGTCGGTGCCGACTTTGGCCATGAAGCCCTGGAACTCGGTCATGTTCACGGGCGCGTAGTAGCTGTCGTTGAACTGGCCGGTCTTCGAATCCCAGGCGGGAATGCCGTCGAGCCGCACGATGCGCATCTGGTCCGGATTGGCTTTATAGAACGGATCGAGATCGCTGGCGCTCGGTGTGTATGTATTGGGACCGTTTGGCTCCATGGCCGATTGCTCGCGGTCGTCGATCGTCCACGAAATACCCAGATCGTGTAACGCGGCGATGTTTCCGTTGAAACCCTGCATGCCGAAACGGTGCTGATCCTGATGCGCATACGTGACCGCGCCGAGAACCGGACTCAGGTTCGGCAGCACGCCAAACGTTGCGATGCCGACCGGACGCGTGCCGCTGTTCGGCAACGTGCCGCCGTGAGAACTCAACGTCGCGGTCAGCGCGCCGTAACCGGACCATGTCGATGTACATGGGATCGAGTTTGTTTGCGTGCCCGCGCTGACCGGGAAACTCCCCTGCGCCTTGATTGCACCATTCGAATCCGCGACCGACCAGACGACCGTGTCCGCGCCCGGCGCGTTCGTCGTGATCGCGAGCTTGAACGCCGTGTTGTTCTGGAAGATGCGCAGACCATCGGTGGTCGGCGTGTCTGCGCTGATTATGCCGTTCGCGGTGCCGCCTGCGGTTTGCGTCGGCGTGCTGCAGGTGAGCGTCGAACTGCCTGTCGAGGGTGCCGTTGTGGTCGTGTTGGGTGTTGCTGTGGGGCTGGGCGCTGGCGTCGGTGTAGGAGTTGGCGTCGGAGTTGGCGTGGGCGTCGGGGTTGGCGCGGGCGTTGGGGTCGGCGTAGGCGTGGGTGTTGGGGTCGGTGCCGGCGCAGGCGTTGCGGCGACCGCTCTTACCCAACACGATTTGCCGTATCCATATGCGGGATCCGTCGACGAAACCGCGCCGACATAGCAGCCGACGCCGTTGCTAAACGTACGGGGAGCGCTGAGCATGACCGACGGTGAGGTGGGCGGTACGGCGCCGAATACCACCGCGCCGGTTCCAAGAAATGAACAGTTGCCATTCTCCTGTCCGCACAATTTGTATTGCTGGCCTGCGACCGTGATAGTGCTGGTCTGCGCCTGGACGTTTTCCGCACCCATCGACGCCAACACTGTTGCCGACGCAACTCCCAGTAATTTGAAATATCTCATCGTTATCCGTATGTATTGCAAAGAGCAGGTTTTCCCCGAGAATTCCGCGAGATCGACCAAGGTCGTCCCGCTTTGATGTTATTGGGTACAGAGAGAGGTGAACCTGAAAACGCGCTGATCGCGTTTATTGCTGATGAAGCTGAAGCTTGACGCGCAGACTGCGGTCATTCATTGCCAGCTCACGGTGCACATAGAGCTGACGCACATCATTGATCTGCATGCCTTATATTACGGATTACTTACCGACAAAATGAATCCATTCGACGGAAGTAGTCGCTCTAGGTGAACAACCGATTCGAGCTGAGAAGCTGAGCACCGCACGCATACGGCAAGCGTATGCGATGGAAAATTCAAGGGCACCACCAGGCGGCCAAACCCGTCATTTCACTTACAACGGCCGATGTGACAAGTCTTGCAGCAAGCGCCTGCTAAATGAGGCAAATAACCTGCAGAATCATTCATCAACTGTGTTCATATGATGAATAAATCGTAACGCCAACGCCAAAAGATTCGGTTGCAATTATTACTGAATTCTCACAGAACACAGTAAAAACTGCAGGCTCAATCAAGACTGACGAATTATAAACGTTTCAAACTCGCAACGTAGCCCGCAGGCGACACGATAAGTGACATCGCAAAGCATTTCTTACCGAATGTTTCCTTCGCTTTTCGAAAGTAGCGGAGATGGAAAAGGTCTCGCTCAGGCCTCCGCCAAAAGGACAAATCTTTAATTTTTTCAGGTATCGTGCCCTTTATCTGCCACGTTTTGCATTAGTAATATGAATATGTTCGCCTGCCGCGAAGTTTATTAGTGATAGTTGCCGTGCGTCTGCCGATCTCTGCTTCCCGCTGGCCCACACAGATTCCATCGTCCCAATCGCCTGCCGCTCGGTGTAATGAGGACGTTCCCGCCTAAATCTTTTCACCGCCACGCGACGCATTCGTGCTTCCACAACAGTAGAATTCTACGAACCGACGTCAGATTGAATGCCATGTGTCACGCTGAAACCCGTAGGCTGCTTTCTGCGCTACATCAAAAATACCCCGCCGTACGCGAGTAATTTTGCATGTCTGTCATCATGAAAAGCAGCATCGATAATACTTCGCTACCTTTTGCTTTTCCCGATTAACAACCCTATATTAAATTTTCCACGCAGTACCGAATTAATCCAATAAATCCGCCCCGAAAGCACGCCGCCCCTACACCCTTTTATTGACCACTTCATGACCGGTCGATACATAACCGATTGCCCGTACCCGCGCGGCCAACCACAGTTGCCCCGCAGCCGCAAGTTAACAAATTCTGGCCATCCCATCTTCCTTCCAGCACCGCTACTAAGCCGATTACGCTTGACTTTTAAGCAGCCGCCACTTTCAATAGAACAGGTGTGGCTCCAGATTTCCTAATCGTCAAATAAATCTGTTCACACGTTCAAAGATTCGTATTTCCGTAACAATGCGGTTCATTCATTAGCGCTCGCCGGATTTATTTCCAGCCGCTGCGCTCACATCGTTGCTGTCGTTTCTGCTCCACTGGTTTGCACGTCCGCCGTCAATCGGCGCCAGCTCGCGACACAGAGCACTCCTTACAACGGGGTTGTCTTGGCTGCTACGAACCATGAAACTGCGCGTCACTCACCCGCTCTTATCGATCTCGCCTTGCAAGGCGGCGGCTCGCACGGCGCCTTCACATGGGGCGTTCTCGACCGGATTCTTGAAGAGCCCTGGCTGCAGATAGAAGGCATTTCCGGCACATCGGCGGGAGCGATGAATGCGGCAGTGCTAGTGAGCGGCTATCAGCAAGGCGGTGCCGAAGGCGCGCGTAAAGCGCTCGAAACATTCTGGCGACGCGTCTCTGACGGCGCCGCGTACAGCCCGTTCCGGCGCAGTCCTCTCGACATGCTGCTGGGACGCTGGACACTCGATCATTCGCCGATGTTCATGGCCATGGATCTCGCGGCGCGGATGTTTTCGCCGTACGACCTGAATCCGCGCGGCGTCAATCCGCTGCAGGAAATCCTCGACGAATCGATCGATTTCGCCCATCTGCGCGATGCGCCGATCAAACTTTTCATCACCGCCACGCGGGTGCGCACCGGTCAGGCACGGGTGTTCCGTAACGCGGATCTGTCACCTGACGTATTGCTTGCATCCGGCTGTCTGCCCACGCTGTTTCAGGCTGTCAAAATCGACGGCGAAGACTACTGGGACGGCGGCTATGCAGGTAATCCGACCATCACGCCCCTAGTCCGCGAATGCACGTCGAGCGACACGCTGCTGGTTCAGGTGAATCCGGTCGAGCGAGAGGAAACGCCGCGCTCCGCACGCGACATCATCAGCCGCCTCAATGAAGTCGCGTTTAACGCACCGCTCATGAAAGAGTTACGAATGATCGCGTTATTGCGACGCGCAGCGGACGCCGGCAGCGACGAAGGCCGGCATTGGGCGGAAATGCGCATTCACCGCATTTCGAGCGAAGAGATGACCAAGCTCGGCTACTCATCGAAGCTGAATGCCGAATGGGCATTTCTGACGATGTTGCGCGACGAAGGCCGTCGTTCCGCCGAAGCGTTTCTCACAGAACACGCCGCGAAAATAGGCGTGGAATCGTCGCTCGATCTCGACGCGTTGCTCGACGGAGTCTGATCATGGACGTCATTATCCTGTCACCGTTCGCGGCCGGTCTCGGGTTGTTCGCGATGCTCGCCAGTCTCGCGGTATTGATTGGCTTTGCGTATCGCGGCTGGAGCGTGCTGTTGCTCGCCCCGTTTGCCGCGATGCTGGCTGCCGCGATTTCCGGCGAGCCGGTTCTCGCGCATTGGACGCAAACTTTCATGATCAGCGCGGCGCGTTTTGTCGCGCAGTTCTTCCCGCTGTTCCTGCTCGGCGCATTGTTCGGCAAGCTGATGGAGGACAGCGGTTCGGTGAAAGCAATTGCCAGCTACATGACGGAGAAGCTCGGTGCGCATCGGGCTATTCTCGCGGTGGTGATTGGTGGCGCCCTGGTCACGTATGGCGGCGTCAGTCTGTTCGTCGCATTCTTCGTGATTGCGCCGATGGCGACCGCGCTGTTCCAGGCTGCCAACATCCCACGTCGACTGATGCCGGCGGCAATTGCACTCGGTACGTCGACCTTCACGATGTCCGCGCTGCCCGGCACACCCGCGATCCAGAACGCGATTCCGATGCCGTTCTTCGGCACGACGCCGTTTGCCGCGCCGGGGTTGGGTGTGATCGCGAGTATCGTGATGGTGGGGTTCGGGCTGTGGTGGCTATCGTTGCAACAGTCCCGTGCGAAAGCGGCGAATGAAGGTTTCGAGGGATTCGGTGCGGCCGCATCGGCGTCGCTGAATCAACCGAAGCCTGCGCCGAATGCCAATCTCGTGCGCGAACGCGCGACCGTGTCGCAAAGTTTCGATCCTGAAGAAATCGAGCATGGTCACATCAGCAGCGATCTGCCGTCGTTCGGGGTCGCGATGACGCCGCTCGTGCTGGTCGTGGTCGTCAACTTCGTCATGAGCATGATCGTGTTGCCGCGTCTGGATGCCGACTATCTATCGGATGTTCGTTGGGGCGAGACATCGCTGGCGGCAGTGGGTGGCGTGTGGGGCGTGTGCGTGGCGCTCGCAGTGGCAATCGTCGCGCTTGTTCTGCTCAACCGCAGTCGCCTTCCTGCATTGCGCGACACCGTCGACGCCGGCGCGAACGCGTCGGTGCTGCCTGTGTTGAGCGTCGGCAGTCTGGTCGGTTATGGTGCGGTGATCGCTGCATTGCCGGCGTTTGCGCTAGTGCGCGAATGGGTGCTCGGCGTAGGTGGAGGTCCGCTTGTGTCGCTCGCCGTCGCAACGAACCTGCTGGCCGCGTTGACTGGCTCAGCGTCGGGCGGCCTCACGATCGCGCTCGATGCACTCGGGGGCACCTATCTGCAACTGGCCGCGCAACATGGTATCGACCCTGCGCTGCTGCATCGGGTCGCGGTGATTTCGTCGGGTACGCTCGATAGTCTCCCGCACAACGGTGCGGTGGTCACGTTGCTGGCGGTGTGTGGATCGACGCATCGCGAAAGTTATCGCGACATTGTGATCGTCGGCATTCTGGGTGCGTTGCTTGCGCTGATCGTGGTGATCGTACTGGGATCGATTGTTGGGTCGTTCTAGGTAGATCGCCCGTAACTGGCGCGTTCGCGAGCAGGTGTCGAACGCGAATGGAGTGACGATACAAAAAAACACGGTCTGCCGTCACCGGCAAGACCGTGCTACCCATCTTTCGCCAGGAAACCTTGAAGCTGTTTCCTGACTTTCTTTCTTATTCCTTATGTAGAACTCGTAGCCGACCTGGGCGCGCACACCGGCATCGCCCGTAGACGTCACCGACACAGCTGCGTTCATCAGCCACTTGCTGTTCTGCGAACGATAGGTCGCGCCTGCTGCGACTGCGCTACCGTTTTTGTAATTACCCGCACCCGCGGCAACGATTGTGCGGCCAGGTCCCGACGGCGTCATGTTCGGCATTGCCATTGCTGCTGCAATGCCGGCATAGGCGTTTCTCGCGACGCTATTGATAGCATGAGCTGCCTGGTCAAAGCGCTGATCGGTATAGTCGTTAGCCTGTTGCATGGTTTGCGCCATGCCTTGGGCCAGCAGGTTGTTCACCTGACCCAGATTGACCGCATCGGTCGCGGCCGTAGCCGCTGCTACGTTGGTGACCTGGCGTTCGTTACCCACGGAACCCATCGAGACCGAGTTGTCACGATCCGCAACGGAGCCATGTCCCAGCGCGACGGAATTGCTGCCAGTTGCGCTTGAATCTGTGCCCAGTGCCGTGCTGTTCTCTCCGGAGGCGTCCGCACCCAAACCCGCAGCCGTACTATTTTTACCCGAAGCCGACAATGCCGGATTGGTCAGATCAGCCAGGTTATTCACCCGACCGTCAAGATTGCCGACCCGAACGTTCAGTTGGTCATATTGAGTCTGAAGAGTGAACAACTGACCGCCATTTACAGCATCCATGCTGTTCGCCGCGATCCGTCCGTCAACCAGATTGCCGATTACGGTGCCGTTCGTGCCGCCCAACGTTGCATGACCCAGACTCAAATTGTCATACACCAGGGCTGCCAACGTTTGGCCATTCGGATCAACAAGACCCACTGCTTTTAGCTGGGCAATCGTCACTGCATCGGTGTTTTGCGTGCCGTTAGCCACGCCCGTCAGTGTACGCGGACCAGCGGTGCCCCCCATGTCAACCGTATCGCCGCCCATATCACTTGCGACACTGATGTTACCGGTCGTCACATCCTGCCTTACCAGACCCACTTCGCCGTTGTTAATCTGGGTGCTCAGGTTCGTCACGGAAGCCGAAACACTCGTAATATTTGTAGTGTTCTGCGTCGTGCGACCGTCGAGGTTGGTAACTGCATCAGCAACAGTGCGGACTGTCGTGCCTCCCACACTGTAGCTCGGTGCGCTGATTGCGCCGGTAGTCGAGTTATAGGCCGCCCCACCGCCCAGCGCCGCTGCTGCGTTCGTCCCCATTGCGTTCGACTTCGCTGCTTCCGACTGCAACTGGCTGACGTTCACCGCATCCGTCACGGCTGCTTCCGCTGCAACGTTCGTCACGCGGCGCTCGTTGCCCGATGAGCCCACCGAAACTTCGCCTTTCGCGGCCGAGGCGGTACCCGACACCGCCGTTGAGCCCGGGTTGTACCCCGCTGCAGCCAGGTTAGCTGTCGTCGTTGAATTCGCGCCCAGCGCCACCGTGTTTGCTGCCGATGCATTGGCGCTACTACCAAGTGCCACCGAATTAGCGCTTGCTGCAGCGGCCCTCACCCAACGCTACTGAGTTATCTCCAGCAGAATTGGTGTTGGAGCCAATTGCAGTGGAATTGGTACCCGAGGACGTCGCATGCCACCCCAAAGCGCTCGAGCCATTGCCTGACGCATTCGACTGAATGCCGAGTGCCGAGCCGTTATACCCGGCAGTGGAACTTGCACCAACAGCAGTACCCCCTTGCTGACATGCTGTAAAGCCAGCTCCCACAGCCACAGAATCGCCACCTGTAGCCGAAGCAGCACCGGTCGAATACAGTCCGTCCTGAGCCTGAAGCGGTGCGGTGATCACAGCGGCTAATGCCATGCCCGACACCCCACTCAGCACGACCGCCACGATACCTATCCCAGCTACGACTCGTGAGCTGCTCCGCTTACCGCGTGCGCGCGTGTTTTCAGACGCCGCCACCCATGAGCCGAGGGCCTCATTCCATACACTAATATACGACTTATTCACATTAATTCCTTAAATTAACAAATTTCGCGTTGCGAAACGCATGAATTTTCATAAAACAAATCAATGACTCGAAATCCTTCACCAAGCATCGCTCGAATATAAATTGAAGTTATTTATAGCTAACTAAATTCCGTCAGAAGATGGCTTCACAGCGATTGACACCATTGCTCAACATCCACCATTCAGAAAAACTGATTCCCAAGAAAGAGATCTACCAGCGCTTATCCTGTCAGCCACATTAGATAAACTGCCGCAAAGCTCTGAACATCCGCCACAAACCGACGCATAACGGCGTCGCGCGATCGCTATTTTGATTAATTGGTTACCGAACTAAATCAATTTAAAAAGAAAATGCGTTTGCACTTGGCTTTTTGCGGATGCGGATCTCCATTAGAGATCGAAATGGTTAAATGCGAAATAAAACGATTGTCTCGTCGGCGGAACATCAGCCGATATATAGCGGCGATTCTCATTCGATTCCAATTGCACCGATAATATCCGCGCCGAAAAAATCGAGATATAAGGTTAAGCCTAAATAATCTCAACTCTCTGCCGGGATGTGCGCGTGACCGTCGGTTGAACGTGCAGCAGGCGGCGCCAGAACAGGAAGTGGGTCTGGAAAGACGAATAAGTGACGACCTCAGCGGCGGAGAACAATCTCTGACGTGTAGTTCGTATCGGGGCAAGTTGGAGGCAACGTTCGGCTTGCTTTCGTTATTCAGGCCGACGTTCGACCAACAAATACATCAAATTCCCATTCCGGAAATTTAGTAGAAACTGTGTAAGGGATCGCTGTATGACGGAATGGAAAAGCAGCGCAGCAAACAGGTATGTCCGGTTGTCGTGCGCAACGACCAACCGAAGTTGATGACATACGCATTTACCAAAATCAATTACGGCGCGCGTTATCGGGCGCTATCTCCAGAGATTCCTGCGCCTCTCTCAGGCCGTTCAGCATCTCTGCAAACTGATCGGACGAAGGGGTCGTCGTTGAATCTAAAGATGCCTCGAATTTTTCTGCGATCACAGCTATCTCTGGCTGCCCCGCCACATGCGAAGAGCCTTTAATGCGATGAACCGCATATCGCACCCCGCCCCAATCCTTCTCCTCGATCGCGCGCAAAATAATCTCGACATCCTCCTTCAAGCTGCGTAAATAAACCTGCTGCATGGTGTCGTTACGCATGGGTTCAATCGATTCGACGGGCGGGGTCGGCGCCCATGCCGGACACCAAAGTTCAACGAGTTCTCGCAACATATCCAGGCGAATTGGCTTGCTAAGCGCACCGTCCATCCCGCTGGTCATACATCGCACCTTGTGCTGCTCGTCCACTGCCGCCGAGATCGCGATGATCGGAGTATGTTCAGCCATCATGACGGACTCGTGCGCCCTCATACGGTCCGCCACAGTGTAACCGTCAATATCGGGCAGGTTGCAGTCGAGTAACACCATGTCGTAGCGGCGTGTCGCGAACGCTTCGAGGGCCGCAGTCCCGGTACCCACCATGATCGCGTCATATCCCAGTTCATCTAACTGAGCCCGGATCGCGATCTGCACCGCCTCGTGATCGTCAACCACCAATAGCAACGGGCGCTTCGACGACGTCTCGGCGGCCACCGCTGCGGCTTCCGCTGCACGTGACCGTTCAACGTGATTGACAGAGGGCGCCCCCTTGACGCGGACCGCCTCAGCATCAGCGAACTCCGCGCTGCGCACCGGAACGCGGACTGTGAACGAGGTCAAGCCACCCGGCTCGCTCCTCACCGCAATGCTCCCGCGCATCAACACCGCCAACTCCTTGCAAATGGCCAACCCGAGGCCCGTACCGCCAAAGTGACGGGGCGTCGAAGTGTCGGCTTGCCGGAAGGCGTCGAAGATCTGCAATTGCTGCTCGGCAGACAGGCCAATGCCTGTGTCAGAGACTTCAAGCGTTAGCGCGCCTGGACGACCGGCTTTGGCCGGGGGCGCATAGTCCAGTCGCAACTTGACCACCCCGCTTTCGGTAAACTTGATGGCATTCACCAACAGATTCGAAGCAATCTGGCGTAAGCGCGTCGGGTCGATAATCAGGTTCAGTTCCGGCGCGCAGGTGACGTCGAGAGACAATGTCAGGCGTTTCTTTTCCGCGCGCCACCGCACCATATCAATGGTCTGGCGCGCCCATGCCGCAATCGGCGTGGCGATCTGCTCCAATTCCAGCCTGCGTGAATCCAGCCTCGAGTATTCGAGCAGATCATTCAATAACTCCAGCAATGTCTCCGATGCTATGACAGCGGTACGAGTGCGCTCAGCCTGCTTCTCATTCAAAGGTGAGCGCTGCAACAGTTCGAGCGACGAAAAAATCGTATGCATGGGCGTGCGGATTTCGTGACTCATGAAGGCGAGGAACATGGCCTTCTCACGCTCACTTCGCATAGCGGCAGTACGCGCCCTGAGAGAGAAAATAGTCAGTAATGCAAATATGATCAGAATTCCGAGCGCGCCCAACACTTCGCGCGCCCGATAACGAAGGATCGATTCGATCGAAGGTTCACCGTAGTCGGCAAGCCTCAACCATCTCTCCTTGATGGCCTCCGCCTGGCGAACTGGTATCGCCGCAAGCGACTTGTCGATTATCGAAGCCAGCAGCGGAAGATCGCTGCGCGTTACCATCGACAGAGCTACTGGATAGTAGGCAACAGCACCTGATACATGCAGCCTGCCGTAGAACTTACGCCGCACCACCGGCAAAATCGTGGCGTCGAGACCTATCGCCGCGTCGGCCTTGCCGTCGAGTAGCGTCTGCAGAGCTTCCTCATGAGTATCGAATGGAAGTACCTTGATCGACGGATACCGCTGGCGGACCAGATACTCGAGCCCTCCCTGTCCTTTGAGGGCCAGCCGTTTTCCGCGCAAATCCTCCAGATCGAACATCACAGTCGCCTGGTCATCCGTAACAATCGAGATGCCTGAAACAAAAAACGGCCTGCTGATGATGATGTCGGTTCCGAGGCGATCGGCAGTGCTGCGCGAGATAACGGTGGCAACGTCGGCGTCGCCTCGCTGAAAGGCAGCAGGAGCCTGCCCCCACCCTATTCCCGGCACGACTTCAAAGCGCAGACCCGTCATTTCTGAAATCAGTTCCATGTATGACGGGACCAGTCCGACGATTCTTCCGTTTTCCAGATATTCAAACGGCTGCCAATTGTTTTCGGCGATGACGCGCACAACGGGATGCGTCTTTATCCACGCTTGCTCTTCGGGCGTCAATAAAGGGGAGCCGGCCGCCCGCGCGCTGCCCGACCATCCGAACATGAGGAAGGCCAAAAGGACAACGAGCTTACCCAGGCATCGGCGCCTCACGAATCCTCCAGCGAGTTACGTGCGGCGAATAGTTCGACATCGCTACGAACGAGCGGCGTCCTGAATGCGCAGCGCTCTTGCATGCTGATGATTTTTGGACTGCAGGCAAATTGGGCTGCGATATCCGAAGCACGCGTCGCCGCCAGGCTGGAGCGCAATCCCTCGTCTTCACGCGGCCTCGACGAGAGATCATCGGACAGTTGCGCGTGGCCTTCGTCGTCGGAGGGCGAATCTTCGGCGCCGTCCGGCTCAGATGGACGTGACAGTTGACGCGAATTTTTGATTGCGGAGGCGACCGCGAGTTGAGTATCCAATGCCGCGCCAAGGTGGAGCTTGCCTGCTGCTACGGTGCGGATAGCGTGATCCAGTTCATGCAAATTTTCGCTTTTGCCGACGAAACGATGACCGCCCGCCCATATGTCCATATTGATAGTGGACGGCGTGTCATTCCCAGAGGGGATCAGAAGACGACTCTCCCGAAAACAAGTCGCGATGAACCGAATGTGATTGAGACCGTCGATGTCGTCCGGTCTGGGGGCGTAATCGAAGAGGATGACGTCGGCGCTGTTAGTCTTGAGCGATGCCACCAGGTCAGGTGAGCGCTCAAAACTGGCTATAACAGCAATGTCGGGGCTTTGAGAAAAGTGGGCTTCCAGCCCTCGCCGGACAACCGTGTGGTCGTCCAGGGGCACAACGCGAATCTTGCCGTGGTATGACGTCATCGCCCGTCCCAGTATTTTTTCCGAGCCTCGACAACACGAATTCAGAGGCTATACCGTTCGATGGGCTAATGTAAACCTCTCACTACAAGCGGAAGGCGTGAGCCTAAGTGTGCACGCTTGCAGACAAGACCGGACGGAGCGGTCTTGCACGTCAGTAGCCACGGCGTGGGCGAACTGCGAGAGTTGTGCGCGACGCCTGAAGAACCGTTCCGGCTAGGCGATCAAGCCGCTCGTGACGAATTTATCCGCCCGAAGACGAACTGCCCCAGATACCAGACCAGTTCCGTGTTCGCGAGGATGACATCCTCCGTCACCGTCGATGGATCGAGCTTCATACGCCGAAGCATCAGCTTGCCTTCGCGCGACGTCATCCACGCGTGCAGCAACTCGTTGCGCGTTCTTGCATCGGCAGCGTTGAAGAAGTCACGTCCCTTACGCGAATCCTCATTCATGCGCGCACGAACCTCTTCTTCGCGCGATGCAACGCTGCGCGCCACCGAATTCTGAACTTCAGCTTTTACCGCCTGCTCCTGCGCTTCGTCGGAAAGGAGCTTCGCCTGCACATCGACCATCGTCCGTTCGGCGTCGGACATTTTCCAGTTATCACGCAGCGCTCTCATCAGATAACCGGCAGGACTCTTCTTAACCTGTCCGCGGTTGATCCTGAACCGCGTGTACTCGATCGCTTGCTGGATGCGCTCGTCGGTCCAGACATCGCGGTTTTCCGAGATCTCGCTGAATTGCTTGGTCGACAGCGTGAATTCGTCCGTAAGAGTCTTATAAAGGTGGCTGGCGTCGGCCAAACTGGCCAGCACGGCGTCCGCCGTGTCCTTGCGCTTGAGCAGAAACCGAATACGGTCGATTTTTTTCGACGAGGTAGACGCCGTCCTCGTCTCGTATGTCAGCTCAATGTCCGACACGTCATTAATCTCGCGAACTGCCGGCTCGAGCCAGTCGCGCTTGAAGTATTTGAAGATGGCTGCGTTCGCGCCCATTCTGCCGGGCCAGTTGCGCATCTCGTCGAGCTGTATCCAATCGGTCCTGCCTGCCGGAACGTGTGGAAGAACCTTGTCGTAAATCGCGCGCGCGAGGCTGCGCGTAAACGCCGTTGAAATGCGCAGACTAAGCCAGTGAGATTTTTGCGGATCGCGAATGTGCGGAACGAGACGAGGATGCACGTCGAAACGCATGCGCCCACGGTGAAATCCGACCATCCCTATGAGCTGAACCTGAACCCATAGATCGTCTTCATTCGGGTCACGGTCCATGGGCGTGTTCGTGACCCGGACTTTGGCGTTCTGAGCTTCATCGGCAATCGTGCGCAAGTGCTTGAGATTGCGGCTGTCATAGCGCATCAACCACTTGAAGTAGTTCAACTCGACGTCGTACTGGTCGCGCGGGTCCGTCTCCTGCGCGACGATGAAATAGGCGGCGTCGAGAAAGCGGCGCGCCGGCAGACCCATGTTGACGATTTCGGTGAAGAAGTCGTTGCGCTGGTAGCCGATCTCGCGATTGGCCTCATTAATGCGCAATCCGAGATCAAACATGTCTTCAAATAACGCGAGCGCCATTTGGCGCGACGTTACCTTCGACTTACCTTCTTCGGGACCGTCCGCCGCCATGTTCTCTGTCCGTTCTTTTTTGCTGTCGGGACTTTAGCACGCAGTGGTGAGCTGTCAACACACAGAACCTCACCATCAGGCTGGGTTTCTGCGTCCGCATGGTGAGTCCGCTCAGCGAGCGCACATTAAACCTCACCTGCAACACAATCAATCTCACCATCATGCGAGGTCGTTATGCGCTGAAGTCCCACGTAGACGGGCTTTGGGGCGAACCGAGGAACGCTTGCACAATGCACCTCACCCTGCAGATTCGCGACGCCTCCATGCACATCGAACCTCACCTTGATGGGGAACCGATCTCACCTTGTCGCACAACCAATCGCACCTTCGTGCACATTCAATCTCACCTTTTTCACATTGAACCTCACCTTTCGATAGTTAAGCCTTTGAATTTAATCGATATGAGATGCGCCTGTTGGTTGGTTGGCTTGTTTACGAGTTAAGAAAAACAAACAAACCAGCGGCTAGAAACAAAAACTGAGTCCGCACGCGAAGGTGAGGTTGGTTGTGCCGGAGTTTTTGAAATTGATAAAGGTGAGGTTGATTGTGCAGAGAATCGTGAGCGGAATGTCGATCCGTTGCTGTGGAGGTGTGGCCGGACTGTCGACATACGTGGGCTTAGGTGAGGTTGGTTGTGCAAGATGTTCGCGCTAAGGCCTACTTCTGCGTTGGCCAGCTCCATAGGATTCATTTTTACGACGAAGGTGAGGTCCGTTGTGCTGACTTGAATCGGCGCTGATTTTGCGATTGTAGAAGTGCACAAACGGTCTCACCTTGTGCCGGTTTTTTGAGCAGCCGCAGGCAGGTGAAGCCGCTGTTTAACGAGGAAGGTGAGGTCATTTGTGCTAATTCGCGTTTTTGAGCCGCACTTCAGCAAGGCCGGCAGTTGGATAATCGGCTTTGGAGAGCTTTGAAACTCATCCACGGTCGCTAGAAAATGGCAAAATGGCAGGAATTTGCAAAAATCTTACTTAAAAACAGCGATTTAGGAAGCTAACTTCGAGTATTTCCTGTATTCTGAGCTTTCTAGAATTTTACGGAAAAACCTCAGAATGGTCAGAACGAGCCAACTTCCTGCCGTAGACCGAACAGTTCATTTTGAGCAGATTAGCGAGTTTGCAGAAAAGGTCACTATTTTCACAAACGAATTACGTGACACGATTCTCGCTCCGCGTCCTCGAAAGATGGCTCCTGTCTTTAAAACAGGCGAGATTGCCGAGATGTGCAACATCTCTCATTCGCAAGTTCAGTATCTCGCCACCAAAGGCGATGGCGAGTTGCCGCCGGGCACAGCGGCGGGCACCGGCCGAACTCGAACCTTTACCTTAGAAGAAGCGCGCATCTGGGTGCAAAAGGTATCTGATATCTATCAGACATCGCTCGTCACTCGGTTGAAGGAACTGGACGGGAAAATCATCATCACGGCCCAGTTGAAGGGAGGGTCGGCGAAGACGACGACCACCATGTGTCTCGCCCAAGGGCTCTCCCTCCGTGGTCGCAAGGTGCTGGTGGTTGACCTTGACCCACAGGCATCGCTGTCGGAACTTTGTGGGCTCTACGCGGAGAAGGACGTGACGCCGGAAGATACGGTGTTGCCGTTTGTCTACGATCAGGATATCGATGGAGGACTGGAGGCGCGGGTTCAGTCGACGTACTGGGACGGAATTGATGTGATCCCGGCGCACACGGAACTGATCGGCGCCGAATTCCATCTGCCCGCCATGCAAAAAATGAAGCCGGGCTTTCGCTTCTGGACTGTGCTTCGGCAGGGGCTCGAACCGTTGCGAAAGAAGTACGACTACATCCTGATGGATACGTCGCCGTCTCTCTCGTATATGAACTTGAACGCTCTCATGGCAGCGGACGCGATGATCATGCCGATGGTGCCCGAGAATTTGGACTTCATCAGTTCGCTGTCGTTCTGGAGACTCTTCTCGGACGTGTCGAAGAGTTTCATCAAGTATGAGAAGGATAAGAAGTACGACTTTGTTTCACTCGTGCTTTCGCGAGTTGACTACGGTCGGAATTCGTCGGCGCCCATTGTGCGCGCGTGGGCGCAAAGTGCTTATGAAAATTGGTTGCATTCAATTGAGGTTCCGGCGAGTTCGGTGATGAGCACTGGCGCCTTGGCCTTTTCAACGGTGTTCGATATCAGCAGCACCCATAGTGCAGCGAAGTCGTTGCAGCGAGTTCGACAACCTCTCGTCGACTACTGCCGATGGATAGATGAAATCTATTCGGAAAAATGGAGGAACGCGCAATGAGCAATATGCGAGAACAATTGCTGGCCAAGACGTCCGGCATTCGTAAGACGTCGTCGATTAACGAAGACGAAGTCAAACGCAGCAACCGGACGCAGACGGCGCCGGGCCTCGCGGGAGCTCTGGCCGTTGCTCAACTTCGCGTTCAGGAGTTGGAGTCCACAGGTGTTGCATCGCTGCTTCAAGTCTCGGGGATTTTGCCGAATCCTTGGCAACCGCGCCGGGTATTCAATGAGGCGAAACTGACGGAGCTGGCCGAGTCTATCCGCGAAGTTGGGCTTATGCAGCCTATCGTTGTGCGGCGGATGGGCGACGACTATCAGATTGTCGCGGGCGAACGGCGGTGGCGCGCACACAAAATGTTGGGCATCGATTCGATCAAGGCTGTTGTCGCTGATTGCACCGATTCCGATATGGCCGTGTTGGCCATGGTCGAGAATATTAGCCGCGATGACCTGGCCGACTATGAGATTGGTGTTGCGATTCGACGGTCCGAGTCTGAATTCCCGAATCGCAAGCGATTAGCGGAAGCGATGGGCTTATCGCGGGCGGGCCTCTATCAATTTCTGGCGTTTGAGAATCTGCCAGATTTCGTTAAGAAGGACCTCGATATTCAGCCTCGACTGCTTGGCGGGACCGCTGCGCAAGCCATTGCTGCTGCGATCAAAAAACACGGCGAGGATGGGGTAAAGGCTGCGATGGAAATCTGGCCGCTGGTGGTGAGAGGGGAAATGGATCAGGGCAAGGCGGCGCCGGCCATTGCTGCATTGGCTACGCGGAAGACCACATCCGAGAATACCGGCGCGCGCAGCATAGATAAGTTTTTCGCGGGCAGAGAACAAGCGGGAAGCATCACCAAAGACGTTGGCAACTTCACTGTGAAGATTAAGGCCGGCGTGCTCACCGAGGCGCAAGAGATACAGATCCGGCAGCTTATCGGGCAGATGTTTCAGCCGCAGCCGAAAGCAAACTAGTTAGAGCGTTTTAAAAAGTGAAGCCCGCTTAAGCGGGCTTTTTTTTGGGTAAGGAATACCGGGGTGGGTCGGAGTGTCTAGAGTCTAGACACTCAAAACGAACGGCAATGTGTCTAGACTCTAGACACACCTGGTGCAGCAGGTAGACCGTCTGGTTGCGTCACCTTCCCCGAACTTCGATCGATATTTGTCAGTCCACCGCTCGCAGTTCCTAGCAGTTCATTAATGATCCGGTCAGCGAACAGGCATCTGAATATGCCTTGCGGCTTTCGTGATCGAGAACGCGATCCTCTTCGGGCATTCCCAATCGCGCGGTAGGGCTGCGTCTCACGGGAACCGGCTTCGGCGAATAGCGGCTCGACGGACCCGTCGGATTCGGAACGTTCCCGTGTGAAAAAGAATCGGGGCTGCGATCGCTTGGCCGTCCGCGCTCTGCCTCTCATCCGTGACCTCGGACATATATGGCGCGTAGAGACTGCTAACACTCTCTGCGCATGAAGTGCTCGCAACTGGCCGCTGGTTGAAGAGAAAAAGATTTTCGAAGCACTCAGTAAACGCGCAGGATTTAAAGCGGCGATGGGCCGCTCGGACCTCGCAATAGCCCTCGTATTCAGCTTGGACGTGGCGGCCCGCTGCGCGTCTTGCTATGCAATAAACGGAGCGCCGTGTAGCAGGGGGCCGGACTGCGATTGTTGTTACCGGCGCTGCCTAATACCATCCAGGGGGAAATATCTTGAGAAACATTTGGGTCGGGCGACTTTCAAGAGCAAGTAGCGCGTTGTACTCGACTATTTACCGCTACTGACGGAGGCGCTTCAAATATATATTTCGTCCAACCAGCCTCGGCAACGGGACGCTGAATTCGGAAGGACAAGTCTGACACCTTGGGCGGCCCCCAAGGCAAGATAGCTCGACTTTTCGATCAATGCTTTGGAGTCGGCCTCCGCGTCCTTAGGCATTGACTTGACGATTACTCTGCGCATTCCATCGTGAGTGAATTAGTCGGTGAGCATCTGGCGTCTGGTCGGTGGGACTTACGAATCTCCTCGCTTGAGAATGCCTCGCAGAAGGCCCTGCCAAAAGCAGATTGCTAATCCTGCATTTTGAGCCGCCCTAGGTTCGTTCTCATGCCACTCGTTGACGACTAAATGCCTGAACGGTTTTCGGGACTAAGCGAAGCGGAGGCGATCCCAAAGCCGCCCGTCGTACCTGCGACTATTCTCGTGAATCGGCTTCAAATTACATTTGAGGTCATAGGAAAGATGAGCAGAAGAATCTGCGGATGAAGCGGTGCAAGCCGCCATCACTACGCAACAGCTCGGTTTTGACACCGTGGGATAGCTTCAAGGAAGCATGCATCTCGGCCTCGGTGTAATCCTAATGCCTAGCCGCATTGGGCGTTGGTGTTGGAAAGAAGACGACCTATGGATGCCCTCTCTGGCGTACGGCGCCGGCGTAAGCACCACAAGGCTCGCCGCTCATAGTCGATTAAAGACGCCCAAGCCGTTGATTGCTATTCCCTGAGTTACACCACGTCTTCCTGCATCTGTGTCCGCCTCCGCCGTCCTAGCCAATTATTTTGCGACCACACAGACGGGGCGTTGCTCGTCAAGCCAACAGGAATTTTGGTGGGCGCTCGATGGGTGCTGGATAAGCCGGCGGAAAAACTAGCTTGGTGCCGGTACGACGGGTCGACGTGGTTTGATTCCCCTCGTCTCGGACTGCGCAGGCCTAGCTGTCGACGCCACATAGGACGCTATGATCGCGATAGGGATAACGAACGGAGATTCTTGGCGGCATATCAATGGCGGCATCGGTCTTGCCGAAGACGCATCTCCCCCTGAGATCTACCCGCATCGATTGTCTGGGGCTGGTGGTCTAGCGACCTAGCAGCCGGACTACCGGAGCTAAGTGAGCCGCCCAGATGTCTCTCAGCGATCTGGAAAGAAAACATGTCCATACCGCTTGGTGCCCCTTCGCATCGACGACCTTAATCGCGGCGGAGTGAATTACGCGACCGTTTCCCACGTGGAACGCAATCCCCGAAGGCATCCTCGAAATCCACGAACGTCCTCATCGCACGAGTGGGGCTCCGAGAAGATGCAACGATCTGTGGCTTCGATGGATCGGTGCGGAGCTGGCATCAACCTGCCGACGTGACTATTTGATTGCCAGAATCGCCATGTTCGTCGATGTGCGTTGGAAGTTCGGTCA
Source organism: Paraburkholderia metrosideri (assembly GCF_904848625.1). GTDB lineage: Bacteria > Pseudomonadota > Gammaproteobacteria > Burkholderiales > Burkholderiaceae > Paraburkholderia > Paraburkholderia metrosideri. The sequence continues at coordinate 1,885 of NZ_CAJHCP010000021.1, read as the reverse complement.
GGTCGACCGCCGAAGCGTAGGAGATCTCCCTTCGATCTCGTTTAATAGGGTCGCATCGTATTTAAAGGGCATCACTTTCCCATTTCATCTATCCCAATCTCTTTTCACAAGGGCAATCGCCGTTTCAGTTCACCGCTAGAAAAATTTGGAAGCAGAACCGAAAGGTAAAAGAAGTCGACTCGATCACTTCCGTCGATAGACGCCACGCTCCGGTCATTCCGCCGCAAAACTTCCCGTGAAACACTAACGAAAATTGATCGGCAAAAACAACTCATTGTTTAATATGGAATTTCTCCAAAATTTCAATGTGTGTTTCACGGAAAAGGGGTGATCTTATGTCTATCCATGACGGATTCGCAACTATGACGCCGGTTCCTGAACAAAACCGCAGCATAGTGCCAGATCGTAGTATTCGTTACGTGATATGTAGTGGGGCCGGATAGCGAGCTACCCAGTCCGAGTTGGCGACAGAGGACAATCCGAAGCAAAGCAGGCATCGCGCATTGCCCCAACGACCCTCAATACCGATTCCACGCGTGTTCATACGGAATCACATTGACTCGCGGGCGCCCATTTAGCCTGATCCAAAAGTTGAGTCGACGCCTTCCCGCGCGCAGGCGAGAGACCCGCGCGAATTCGCCGCGCACAACGGTGCGGTGGAAGACACATCGTTGTGTCCTTCGCTGTGTTTATGGCGAAGCGAGCGAATTGCAACAATTGCGGAGATCGAGTTCCAGCCGGCGACGACTACGCTCAATGAATTCTCTGCGCTCAAACCCAAACCCAAACCCAAACCCAAACCCAAACCCAAACCCAAACCCAAACCCAAACCCAAACCCAAACCCAAACCCAAACCCAAACCCAAACCCAAACCCAAACCCAAGCTCCCGCGACTCCCTCGCGCGCGCTCTCCAAACATCCCTCTACAGCAATCACTATCCACCTTGAACGGATGGGAGTGACTACTCGATTCCTTGGGCGAGTTATATCGCGCGATTCCGATGAGCCTATCGAATGCCGTCGTCGGACATTGCAACTCTGCCGTGCGCCGTGCGTGTGCCTCGTGCTGAGTGGTCCGGCCTCCGGAACCGCCAATTCGCACGGAGCGTCCGGCGTGCAGCAATGTCTCGCCGGACAGGTCAGCCATAGCATCGGCGCGCCCGCAGGAAACTGACTCGCGGTGCGCCGAGGACGCCACATATCCGCACGAATGCTGCCGTCGGCAGGGTAGGAGGGCACTTGGATCACCCGCAGCACTTGTGGCCAGCAGAAACGGGTCGATCGCTACGAGCTATGGATGACGTGGAGCGGCCGAACGCGCCTCTGCCGTAGCCAACCGAGCGTTAATAGCAACCTCAGTAGTCCAGCCACGCGCCCATCCCGGCTTGACCCAGACAGATCACCCGCGTTCTTCAGCGCCGCATTCGCTCAGCTCACGCATCCAATCCAAATCAACTGTAATCCTAATCAAAAAAATATCGCCCGAAACGCAGCGCTGCGCATCAACACTTCCACTCCAAAAATCCAGAGTCATCAAGCTTCGCCATTCCGCACTATCGTCATCGAGCAAATCCACATGCGAAACAGGTGCGCAAAAATTTCCCGCACCACGCCTTCCTCCGCGCAACGCACCTTCGCAAACGTCAGACGCAACCTCGTCGGGAGCAGGCGCGACGCTAACCCTGAACTGGCGCCCGCCCCCCGACGCAACTGCGGGAGGTTCCAACTAATCCGCGTCAAGCAAGCCAAACGCTGACCACCCACCCACGACAACCCCACCCACGACAACCCCACCCACGACAACCCCACCCACGACAACCCCACCCACGACAACCCCACCCACGACAACCCCACCCACGACAACCCCACCCACGACAACCCCACC
>NZ_CAJHCP010000020.1 GCF_904848625.1 Paraburkholderia metrosideri | reverse complement strand
TACAATCACCACCGCATCAAGCTCAAGCTGAAAGGGCTGAGTCCTGTGATGTACAGAACCCAGCCCTCACGGCATTAGCCAACAACTGTCCAACTTTGCGGGGTCGGTTCAATTCGAGCCGGGCTTTTTTTATGGCACTAGCCGAACGGACGAATGGTGCTTCGTGAACCGTCTCTGTACCGTAACGACTCATCGCCGGATCGCTTCGAGGTCGCTTATGACTTGACCGCACGGCGCGTTACGTATAATATTTTGTACACGAAAGGCGGCTATGGAGCACGAAAAAGAAATACGCTGGCTGGGCTCCAGCTTTCGCGATTTACTCGCTTTTCCCGAGGAGCCACGGCGTCGGGCAGGGTTTCAGCTTCGCAAGATTCAGGCTGGGCTCGACCCTGACGACTGGAAGCCGTTCGACTCTATCGGCCCCGGAACACGCGAAATTCGCATTCGGGAATCCGAAGGCATTTTCCGCGTCATGTATGTGACGAAATTTGTCGAAGCGCTGTATGTACTGCACTGCTTCCAGAAGAAATCACAAAAGCTGGGACCGCTCGACAAAAAGATTGCCGCGACGCGATATCGCGCCATCCTCACTGATAGGAAAACTGAACAATGACGACCGACACAAAAATTCGTCACGTGACAAAGCCCGGTGCCAATCTGTTCGTCGAACTGGGCTTTTCACCCGACGAGGCGAAGCGTCTCTACGCGGCGTCGCAAAAGCAGATTAACGACACACGGCTGCTCAAGGAGCAGCTGATGACTGAACTCTCGAGCTGGATCGAACAACATCATCTGAAGCAAGCCGAGGCCGCAGAAATTCTGATGGTGTCGCGCCCGCGCGTGTCCGACGTGGTCAACAAGAAAACCACCAAGTTCACCATCGACACACTGGTGGAAATGATGAGCCGGATCGGCAAGCCGGTGACGCTGGCCGTTGGTTAGCCGTGGACGACAGCGAGGCTTACGCTTGACGCTCGTGTTGCCACAGCACGTCGGCACCACCGTCCGCGCGATTCAGCACGCGAGCGAGCACGAACAGCAGGTCGGACAGCCGGTTCACGTACTGACGCGGCGCCGCATTGACCGGCTCGTCCTCCCCTAGCGCGACAATCGCCCGTTCGGCGCGGCGGCAAACCGTGCGGCACACGTGAGCAAGCGCGGCCGCGCGCGAGCCGCCCGGCAGGATGAACTCCTTCAGCGGCGGCAACGCGGCGTTGTAGTCGGCGAGCCAGGTGTCGAGTTGCACAAGATGCTGCTCGGTGATCATCGTGTGGCCAGGAATGCAGAGCTCACCGCCCAGATCGAACAGGTCATGCTGGATCGCAACCAGCGCCGCGCGCACGCTGTCCGGCAGGTTTTCGCACAACAGCACGCCGAGGTTCGAATTGAGTTCGTCCACGTCGCCGATCGCGGCAATGCGCGCGCTGTCCTTGCGTACGCGGCGGCCGTCGCCGAGACCGGTGGTGCCGTCATCGCCTGTACGAGTGGCGATCTTGCTCAAGCGGTTGCCCATCATTTCTCCCATGCATTCAGTAACGATGCGTCCATGCAATACGACTTAAAAGGAAGGCTCAAAGGTGAAAGCGCGGCCCCGCCGCACGTAGGTTAAAACGGCCAGTAAAGCCACCGCGTTTATCCATATTGCGCGCATCGTGAAGTCGCCGCCATTATAGGAGCGGTCGCCGCCCCGACGGCGGCCCGCGGGCGATCGGCGTAAAATGAAACACCTGCTGCAAACAGCATTGCCCCAAAAATCAGGAGACAAGCGTGAACCATCCCGTGCCACCGGCCCCGCTGCGCCGGCCGTTTCCCGCCGAGTTGCTGAGCGCGCTCAAAGCCGCCTTCGGTGAGCGCGTGTCGGTTGCCGAAGCCGTTCGCACCCACCACGGCCGTGACGAATCGCCGTTCGATCCCCAACTGCCCGACGCGGTCGTGTTCGCGCGTAACACCGAAGACGTGCAAACCGTCGTCAGGCTATGCGGTCAGTACAACGTGCCGATCATTCCTTACGGTAACGGATCATCGCTCGAAGGACACTTGCTGGCCGTGCAAGGCGGCGTGTCGATCGACTTGTCCGAAATGAACCGGGTCCTGTCCATTAACGCCGAAGACCTGACGGTCACCGTCGAGCCGGGCATTTCGCGCAAGCAGTTGAATGAAGCACTGCGCGACACTGGGCTGTTCTTCCCGATCGACCCGGGCGCGGACGCCAGCATCGGCGGCATGTCGGCCACGCGCGCGTCGGGTACGAATGCCGTGCGCTACGGCACGATGCGCGAGAACGTGCTTGGACTCACCGTGGTTCTCGCCGACGGCCGCGTGATTAAAACCGGTACGCGGGCGCGCAAATCGTCGGCAGGCTACGACCTCACGCGTCTCTTTGTTGGTTCCGAAGGCACGCTTGGCGTGATCACGGAAATCACCGTGCGCCTTTATCCGCAACCCGAGGCGGTGTCCGCTGCGATCTGTGCTTTTCCGTCCATGGGCGACGCGGTGCGTTCCGTCATCGAGACGATCCAGATGGGTGTGCCGATCGCGCGCGTGGAATTTGTCGACTCGCTCGCCATCCGCGCCATCAATCGTCATTCGAATCTGACGCTGCGTGAAGCGCCCACGCTGTTCTTTGAATTTCATGGCACCGAGGCCGGCGTCAAGGAGCAGGTCGAACTGGTCCAGGAAATCACCGCGCAAAATTCCGGCGAAGGGTTTGAATGGGCAACCCGGCCGGAAGACCGCAGCCGTCTGTGGAACGCGCGTCACAACGCCTACTTCGCGATGCTCCAGTTGAAGCCCGGTTGCCGAGCCGTCACCACGGATGTTTGCGTACCGATCTCGCGCCTCGCCGAATGCGTGATAGAAACTGAAAAGGACCTGAACGCGTCACCGCTGCCCTGCCCGATTGTCGGCCATGTCGGCGACGGCAATTTCCACGTCGCGATCCTCGTCGATCCTAACAAACCGGAAGAACTCATCGAAGCCGAGCGGCTCAACCACCTCATCGTCCACCGCGCGCTGCGCATGGACGGCACGTGCACGGGCGAACATGGTGTCGGCTTGCACAAGATGGGCTTCCTGCTCGAAGAACACGGTGACGTCGCAGTAGATACGATGCGCTCGATCAAGCACGCGCTCGATCCGCACAATCTGATGAACCCAGGAAAGATTTTCGCTTGGGCAGCTTGACGTAGCTCACGCGTCACAAAGACGCGGCAAAGGCGCGGCGGCGTTTTTAAAGCGCGCGCGCCAGCCCCGAAAAGCACGATCAGTCAAAGCTGGAGGAGACAAGTCACATGAACGCACCCGCTGAACTGACGGCTGAAGTACTTGCCCAGCGCCAGCGCGAAGTCGTACAGGCGCTGATGGCCGTACTGCCGACCCACTGTCTGCTGTACCGTGAAGAAGACACCGTCGCTTATGAATGCGATGGCCTCGCTGCCTACCGGCGTCTACCGCTTGCGGTTGCGTTACCCGAAACGGAATCGCAGGTGCAACGCATCGTGCAGATTTGCCACCGTCTCGAAGTGCCAATCGTGCCGCGTGGCGCGGGCACCGGTTTGTCCGGGGGCGCCATGCCGATCCGTCATGGCGTGGTGGTGTCGCTTGCACGCTTCAGAAAAATTGTCGAAGTCGACTCGTATGCACGAACCGCCACCGTGCAGCCCGGCGTGCGCAACCTGTCGATCTCCGAGGCAGCCGCGCCATACGGGCTGTACTACGCGCCCGACCCATCGTCACAGATCGCATGCACGATCGGCGGCAATGTGTCGGAGAATTCGGGCGGCGTGCATTGCCTCAAATACGGCCTCACCGTGCACAACGTGTTGCGCGTACGCGCGGTGACGATGGAAGGCGAGATCGTCGAATTTGGCTCGCTCGCGCCCGACTCACCCGGTCTCGATCTGCTGGCGGTGATGATCGGCAGCGAAGGCATGTTTGCGATCGTCACCGAGGTCACGGTCAAGCTGATCCCGAAACCGCAGACTGCGCAGGTCATCATGGCCAGCTTCGACGACGTGGTGAAAGGCGGCGATGCGGTGGCCGGCATCATTGCGGCGGGCATCATTCCGGCGGGCCTCGAGATGATGGACAAACCGGCCACGCGTGCCGTTGAAGAATTCGTCAACGCGGGCTACGACCTCGACGCGGCGGCCATCCTGCTGTGCGAATCAGACGGCACGCCTGAAGAAGTCGCCGACGAAATCGTGCGCATGACCGCGGTGTTGCGTGAACAGGGCGCAACGCGAATTCAGATTTCCCGCTCGGAGGCCGAGCGGCTGCGTTTCTGGTCCGGTCGCAAGAATGCATTTCCGGCCGCCGGCCGCATCTCACCCGACTATTACTGCATGGACGGCACCGTGCCGCGCCGCAGTATCGGGCCGCTGCTCGCGCGTATCGAGGAAATGGAAAAGCGCTACAGCCTGCGCTGCATCAACGTGTTCCATGCGGGCGACGGCAATATGCATCCGCTGATCCTCTTTAACGGCAACGACCAGGATGAGTGGCACCGTGCCGAGGCTTTTGGTTGCGACATTCTCGAAGCCTGCGTGGAACTGGGTGGCACAGTCACGGGTGAGCACGGCGTCGGCATCGAGAAGATCAACTCGATGTGCGTGCAGTTTTCGCCCGAAGAGCGTGACGCCTTCCACGCGGTCAAACGGGCCTTCGACTCGCCCGGCCTCCTTAACCCCGACAAGGGCATTCCCACGCGGGCGCGGTGCGCCGAATACGGCAAGATGCATGTGCGGGGCGGCTTGTTGCCCCACCCTGAATTGCCGCGCTTCTAGTCAGTTATAAAAACGTAAGAACTGCTTCGGTGTCGGGTCTTAGGCCCCGCCACCCTGATTACCCGATGCGGGTCCGCTCCTGGTTGCCAGCGAGCCCCCGCCAGGTACAATCAATCGAAACACAACGAAGCAGGACACCATGGAAGAGGACGACATCGTCGCCGTATGGTCGGAACGCGTGCGTTCGGCCAGCGCCGAAGGACGCGCGTTGCGCATCCGCGGCGGCGGCACCAAAGACTGGTATGGCCAGACGCTGGAAGGTGACATCCTCGACACGCGCGCTCACCGCGGCATCATCGCGTACGATCCAGCGGAACTGGTCATCACCGCGCGGGCAGGCACGCCGCTGCTGGAAATCGAAGCAGCACTCGCCGAACACGACCAGATGTTCGCGTTCGAACCGCCGCACTTCGGCCCGCAGGCTACGCTTGGCGGCTGTGTTGCCGCTGGCATCTCCGGTCCGCGTCGACCCGCTGCGGGCGCAGTGCGCGACTTCGTGCTCGGCGCGGTCGTCATGAACGGGCAAGGCCAGAAGCTGCATTTTGGCGGACAGGTGGTGAAAAACGTCGCCGGTTATGACGTTTCCCGTCTGTTGGCCGGCTCGCTCGGCACCCTCGGCCTGATTCTCGAACTGTCGGTAAAGGTGCTGCCATTGCCGCCGACCGAAGCCACCATCAAGTTCGATATGAATGGCACCGACGCGGTTCGTAAGCTCAACGAATGGGGCGGCCGGCCGTTGCCGATCACGGCCAGCGCGTGGCGCCACGGCACACTAGTCGTGCGGTTGGCCGGCGCTGAAGCGGCAGTCAAGGCGGCGCGCACTTCCCTCGGCGGCGAAGTGGTCGATGCGGTCGAGGCGGAACGTTTCTGGTCCGGCCTGCGCGAACAGACCGACACGTTCTTCTCGGGCATCCCGCCAAAGGCCGCGCTCTGGCGTCTCGCGTTGCCGTCCATCACCGAGCCAATGCAGCTGCCCGGCGCGCAACTGATGGAATGGGGCGGCGGCCAGCGCTGGTGGATTACCGACACCGACGCGCAAACCGTGCGCATCAGCGCCAAGCAGGCCGGCGGTCATGCCACGATTTTCCGCACTGGCCACGGCTACGATCGCAGCGCCGGCGTATTCACCCCGCTGCCCGCACCGCTGATGAAAATTCATCGCGGTCTGAAAAACGCTTTCGACCCGGCCCGCATCTTCAATCGCGGCCGTCTCTACTCCGACTTCTGAGCGACGCGATGCAAACCAACCTCGCGGACTTCATTCGCAATACACCCGACGGCGACGAAGCCGACGCCATTCTGCGCAATTGCGTGCATTGTGGTTTTTGCACGGCCACCTGCCCGACCTACCAGATACTCGGCGACGAACTCGACGGCCCACGCGGGCGCATCTATCTGATCAAGCAGATGGTGGAAGGCGCACCGGTCACACGCAGCACGCAGGTTCACCTCGACCGCTGCCTGACCTGCCGCAGTTGCGAGTCGACCTGTCCATCGGGCGTGCAATATGGGCGGCTGGTAGAAATCGGCCGCAAGATCGCCGAAGAAAAAGTAACGCGGCCGCTGCGTCAGCGGCTCACGCGCCGCCTGCTGGCGAGCGTCGTGCCGAACAGCGCGATTTTCACGCCGACCATGAAACTCGGTCAGCACTTTCGCCCTCTTCTGCCGAAGAAGCTGCGCGACAAGGTGCCTGCGCGTCAACGTCCGCTCGAATGGCCGAGCGCGAAACATCCGCGCAAGATGCTGATGCTGGCCGGTTGCGTGCAACCATCGATGATGCCGAACGTCAACATCGCGACCGCGCGGGTGCTCGACGCGCTCGGCATCGAAACCGTGATTGCACCGGATGCCGGCTGCTGCGGCGCGATCCGCCTGCATCTCGGCTATAACGATGAAGCCCTCGACGACCTGCGCGCCAACCTCGACGCATGGTGGCCTTACGTCGAACAGGGCGCCGAAGCGATCGTGATGAACGCGTCAGGCTGCGGTGCAACGGTCAAGGAATACGCGCACCTGTTACGCCACGACCCGGCTTACGCGGAAAAGGCGCGCCGCATCGTCGAATTGACCCGCGACATCTCGGAGATCCTGCCGGAGTTCGAAGAAGCACTGGTCGCGCAAACGCGCCGCCGCTCGGTTCACACGGTCGCCTTTCATCCGCCCTGCACGTTGCAACATGGTCAGCAGGTGCGCGGCAAGGTCGAGCATTTGCTCACCGCGCTAGGTCTCGAAGTGCGCCTTCCCGCCGACAGTCATCTGTGTTGCGGTTCGGCCGGCACGTACTCGCTGACCCAGCCCAGGCTCTCGTACGCGCTGCGCGATCAGAAGCTCGAGCGCTTGCACGCGCAGGAGCCACAGGTGATCGTGTCGGCGAATGTCGGCTGCATTGCGCATTTGCAAAGCGGCACACCCACGCCAGTCGCGCATTGGATCGAGTTGGTGGAACACATGCTGTCCGTATAATCCAGTCATTGCCTTCGCTGGACTACCGGTTCCGTTCCATGCCCGATCTGATTCACAATCTCGCAGCGGTGCAACAGCGCATCGCCGTGGCCGCGCAGGCGGCCGGACGCGACGCGCGTTCGGTCACGTTACTCGCGGTCTCCAAGACCTTTCCTGCCGAAGACGTGCGCGCCGCGCACGCTGCCGGTCAGCGTGCGTTCGGTGAAAACTACGTGCAGGAATCGCTGACCAAGATCGAAACGCTGGCCGATCTGCGCGCGTCGCTCGAATGGCATTTCATTGGCCCGCTGCAATCGAACAAGACGCGGCCCGTCGCCGAGCATTTCGACTGGGTGCATTCGGTCGACCGGCTGAAGATCGCACAGCGGCTGTCCGAGCAACGTCCTGAGAACCTGCCGCCGCTGAATGTGTGCTTGCAGGTGAACGTCAGCGGCGAGGCATCGAAAAGCGGCGTGAGTATTGCCGAAGCGGTCGAAGTCGCGCAGCAGATCGCTGCGTTGCCGAAACTGAATCTGCGTGGGCTGATGGCCATTCCCGAGCCTGCCGGCGACATCGAAGCACAACGCGCACCGCATCGTGCATTGCGCGAATTGTTCGAGCGTCTGTGTGATGACGGGCTCGAACTCGACACGCTGTCGATGGGCATGTCGAGCGACCTCGAAGCCGCCGTGCTGGAAGGGGCGACGATCGTGCGGGTCGGCACCGCGATTTTCGGCGCACGGGATTACTCTAACTAACCCTGGTGGGCCTCCGTGGACCTCAAGGGCTCTTCACCGAACCTCATCCGGAACATCATGAAAATTGCTTTTATCGGCGGTGGCAACATGGCCGCTGCGTTGATCGGCGGCCTTATCAAACGTGGCGTCGCGCCCGCTGACCTCTACGCGATCGATCCCAACGAAGACGCGCGCAAGCGCAATGAAGAGCAGTTCGGCGTGCGCACCGGCGCGTCGGCGGACCAGGCGCTCGCCGCGTATGACGCCGTGGTGCTGGCGGTCAAACCGCAAATCCTGAAGAGCGTCGCCGAGTCGATCGCGCCGCATCTGACTGCATCGCAACTAGTCATCAGCATCGTCGCTGGAATCCGGATGGACGACATGTCGCGCTGGTTGAACGGCCACGGCCGCATCGTACGCGTGATGCCGAATACCCCGGCGCTGATCGGCATGGGCGTGACGGGACTGGTCGCGACTGCTGGCGTCGACGAAGCGGGGCGCGCGCTTGCATCGCAAGTACTGGGCGCGGTCGGCGACACGGTCTGGTTCGACGACGAAGCAAAGATCGACGCCGTCACCGCGATCTCGGGCAGCGGACCGGCCTACGTGTTCTATTTCATCGAAGCGTTGCAGGAAGCCGCGCGCCAGCTCGGCATGGACGACGCGCAAGGCCGCGCACTCGCTGTCGCGACCTTCACTGGCGCCGCGCAACTGGCCGCGAATTCCGACGAGCCGCCGAGCCTGTTGCGCGAACGCGTGACGTCGAAGGGCGGCACGACGGCGGCGGCGCTCGCATCGTTCGACGCGAGCGGGATCAAGGATGCGATCGTGCGTGGCGTGCTCGCCGCCGATGCTCGCGCGAAGGAAATGGGCGACGAGTTTGGCAAGCAGTAAGGGAATTGAAGCGCAGGTCGGCGCTTCAAGCCTCGTGATGCGTGACAGGCAGGAAATCGATCAGCCGTAGGACGCTGCCGCCTCAGGTTCGAACCAGGGCGGCGCCTACGGCACTCAATGTGCGTGCGTGGCGGAGCAAAGCGCTCAACCCGCGGCCATCAGATAATGCGCCGCAATTCCGACAAATAACGCACCACCCAGCCAGTTGTTATGCCGGAATGCCGCGAAGCACGCCATCCGTTCGCGCTTGCGAATCAGCGTGTAGTGATAGATCGCGCAGCCTACGGCGGCCGCCCACCCCAGCCAGTACAGCATGCCGAAACCCAGCATCACGCCGATGCCGACGTAAATCCCCAGCGTCACTGCATAGCACAGCATGATCGCCGCAACGTCGAAACGGCCGAATGTCAGCGCCGATGTGCGAATGCCGATCTTGATGTCGTCGTCGCGATCGACCATCGCGTATTCGGTGTCGTACGCGACTGACCAGAACACATTGGCCAGCAGCATTACCCACGCAAGCATCGGCACGTGGCCCTGAATCGCGGCGAACGCCATCGGAATGCCGAAGCCGAACGCGATGCCGAGATACGCTTGCGGAATCGCAAAGAAACGCTTGGTGAATGGGTACGAGCCAGCGACAAACAGCGCCGCGACCGAGAGCTCCTTCGTCAGCGTATTCAGCGGCAGGATCAGCAGAAATGCGAGCAGCGACAAACCCGCTGCCAGCGCCACCGCTTCCCATGCCTTGATCTTGCCCGATGTGATCGGCCGATTTTCGGTGCGCTTCACGTAGCGGTCGAAATCGCGGTCCGCGTAATCGTTGATCGCGCAGCCTGCGGAGCGCATCAATATCGTGCCCACGGTAAAAATTACCAGCAGTGGCCACGACGGATGCCCGTCGGACGCAATCCACAGCGCGTTGAGCGTCGGCCACAGCAGCAGCAGGCTGCCGATCGGCTTGTCCATGCGGACGAGCCGCAAATACAGGGGAAGTCGGGCGAACATGGGCGGATTCGGTGAAGTGCGGAGACGGGTGTCGCTATTTTACGGGATGCGGGGAGCGAGCAAGTTTCAGGCGGGCGGGACGCGCTTGGCTTGGCTTGGCTCGGCTTGACTTGACTTGGCTCGGCTCGACTAGCAAAAAACAAACGCGTTCGAACGCAAACCCCCATCGCCCTCCACGCGGCAATAAAAAAGCCGCTCCGAAGAGCGGCTTCATCAGCAGACACGGGCCACGAACAAACCCGCCGCCGTATCAGTCGTCCAGCAACGACAAGTCGCGCACGGCGCCCTTGTCAGCGGACATCACCAGCTTCGCATACGCCTTGAGCGCCGCCGACACCTTCCGCGGACGCACCTTCGAAGGCTTCCAGCCCTTCGCGTCCTGCTCTGCGCGGCGCCGCGCCAGCTCTTCGTCGGACAGCAATACGTTGATTGTCCGGTTCGGAATGTCGATGCGGATCTTGTCGCCATCGCGCACCAGACCGATCGCGCCGCCGGCTGCCGCTTCAGGCGAGCAATGACCGATCGACAGACCCGACGTACCGCCGGAGAAGCGGCCGTCCGTCAGCAGCGCGCAGGCTTTGCCCAGACCCTTCGACTTGATGTAGCTCGTCGGGTAGAGCATTTCCTGCATGCCAGGACCGCCCTTCGGACCTTCGTAGCGGACGATCACGACGTCGCCAGCCTTGACCTTGTCGTTCAGGATGTTCTCTACCGCCTCGTCCTGCGATTCGGTGACGTGCGCCGTGCCTTCGAACACCAGAATGCTTTCGTCGACGCCCGCCGTCTTCACCACGCAGCCGTCCAGCGCGATGTTGCCGGTCAGCACAGCCAGACCGCCTTCCTTCGAGAATGCGTGCTCGTACGAACGGATGCAGCCTTCGGCGCGATCCGTGTCGAGGCTCGGCCAACGCGTGTTCTGGCTGAACGCGACCTGGGTCGGAACGCCTGCCGGACCCGCCTGATAAAACGTGCGCACAGCTTCGTCCTGCGTACGGACGATATCCCACTGATCCAGCGCGTCTTTCAGCGTCGGCGTGTGCACGGTCGGCACGTCGGTGTGCAGCTTGCCCGCACGGTCCAGCTCGCCGAGGATCGCCATGATGCCGCCCGCGCGATGCACGTCTTCGATGTGGTACTTGTTCGTGTTCGGCGCGACCTTGCACAGTTGCGGCACGATACGCGACAGACGGTCGATGTCGTCCATCGTGAAGTCAATTTCGGCTTCGCGTGCAATCGCCAGCAAGTGCAGGATGGTGTTGGTGGAACCGCCCATCGCGATGTCGAGCGTCATCGCGTTTTCGAACGCCTTGAAACCCACCGAGCGCGGCAGGATGCGTTCTTCGTCATGCTCGTAGTACTGGCGAGCCAGTTCCACGATACGGCGGCCCGCGCGCTTGAACAGTTGCTCGCGATCCGCGTGCGTGGCGACTACCGTGCCGTTACCCGGCAGCGACAGGCCCAGCGCTTCGGTCAGGCAGTTCATCGAGTTAGCCGTGAACATGCCCGAGCACGAACCGCAGGTCGGGCATGCCGAGCGTTCCACTTCGGCCACGTCGGCGTCGGAATAGGACGAGTCCGCTGCGATCACCATTGCGTCGACGAGATCGAGCTTCTTGAACTCGAGCGTCTTCGTGACGGGATTAGCCAGCTTCGTCTTGCCGGCTTCCATCGGGCCACCCGATACGAAGATCACCGGAATGTTCAGACGCATTGCGGCGATCAGCATGCCCGGGGTGATCTTGTCGCAATTGGAGATGCACACCATCGCGTCCGCGCAGTGCGCATTGACCATGTATTCGACCGAATCCGCGATGATGTCGCGGCTGGGCAGCGAATACAGCATGCCGTCGTGGCCCATGGCGATGCCGTCGTCGACGGCAATGGTGTTGAATTCTTTGGCGACGCCACCCGCAGCTTCGATTTCGCGCGCGACGAGCTGGCCGAGATCCTTCAGGTGCACGTGGCCGGGCACGAACTGGGTGAACGAATTGACGACCGCGATGATCGGCTTGGAAAAGTCTTCGTCTTTCATGCCGGTGGCGCGCCACAGCGAGCGTGCACCCGCCATATTGCGGCCAGCGGTGGTGGTTCTGGAACGGTATTCGGGCATTGTGGTTGTGGGAGAAATATCGCAGTAAGGAAGCGGGCCGTGGGAATAAAGGCCCTCGCGCGCCCGTGCGAACAACCTTGTGAGCCGCGCTCTGGGCAAACGCCGATTATCCCACAGGCGGTAGGGGTGTGTCGGTCAAGGGGGCGATGGTGAGGTGTTCAACCTCTTTACACGCGGGATCGATACCCGCTTGGGATCCGATCGGATACGAAATGGACTGTCGTCCCACGCCGCGCGAGTTCGGACACGCCCAGTCTTACGGTTCTCGTCCTGAAGACAATTACTGTTCACCCGATGAGAATAGAAAAAACCCTTTGAGAAACAAGTCTCAAAGGGTTGTAGTCGAAATACCAGTATCCAGAAGAGCAAAGCCAGATCGCTAACAGGTCAAGCGATAGGCTTGCAAACAAGCAAAGCAGTTACCGTTTCAACTCGACATCCTATCCGCACGTCGCGACGCGTTTGTCGCGCGATCCAGCGGTCCGGCGGTCCGGCTCAACCTCAAGCCAGCATCGAACGCAACATCCATGCGGTCTTTTCATGCGTTTGCATGCGTTGCGTCAGCAGGTCGGCGGTCGGTTCGTCGTTGGCGGCTTCCGTCGACGGGAAAATCTCGCGGGCGGTGCGCACCACGGCTTCCTGACCTTCCACCAGTTGACGGATCATGTCTTCGGCAGCCGGCACGCCGTCCGCTTCCGGAATCGACGACAGCTTTGCGAATTCCTTGTAGCTGCCCGGCGCGTGAACGCCCAGCGCGCGGATACGTTCAGCGATCGAATCGACCGCCAGCGCCAGTTCGTTGTATTGCGTTTCGAACATCAGGTGCAACGTGTTGAACATCGGACCCGTCACGTTCCAGTGGAAGTTGTGGGTCTTCAGGTACAGCGTGTAGGTGTCGGCGAGCAGGCGCGACAGACCTTCTGCGATCTTCTTGCGATCCTTGTCGCTGATTCCGATATTGACGTGCTGTACGGCTGCGGCTTCTTTCTTGGCCATGATGACTCCTTTGAAGAGTGATACGAACCGGTCGGCAAAATGACGGTTTGCATAAAGCGAACGCGACACATCGAACGCTCGACAGTTTAGCCTGAAATCCGCGGCATTCGTGTGTACCGTGGGCACCTGCCGCACTCGCGGTACGGCTGCAATCAGCCGCCCAGTGTGTGTTGCAGCGCCTGTGCGACGACCACCGCGAAACCGCCCGTGACGATCGCGAATCCCACTGTCTTGCGCCAGATCAACGCGGTTCGTTGTGGTGCGCCGCGGGCGGCATGGCTTGCGGCTGGCGAGCCAATTGTGGCCATCATCATCTGGATCATGAGCGTACTCCGGGTTCGTATCGATACCAGCGGGACGCCGTTGCATCCCGCTTTGCTGCGTTTACTTCAGTGAGTTACCTGCTGCTTTCCTGCAATTCGGCCAGCGCGGCGATCACACCTTCCGCATACGCCGGGTCGGCACGCCGAAAATGCTCGATCTGCCGTGCGACGATTTCCTGCGGCACGCCGTTGATATGGCGCGCGATATTGCCGAACAGACGCTGACGTTGCGCGTCGTCGAACAGCGCGAACAGCATGCCCGGCTGCGTGTAGTAATCGTCGTCCGCGCGATGGTCGTAGCGATCCACGGTGCCCGCTGCGAGCGGCGGCTCCGACGCGTTCGTGTCCTGAGCGAAGTCGCCGAAACGGTTCGGCTCGTAGTTCACGTTGCCGCCGAGATTGCCGTCGACGCGCATCCCGCCGTCGCGATGGAACGAGTGCGGATTCGCTACCCGCGACGCGTTCACCGGGATCTGGTGATGATTGATGCCGAGGCGATAACGCTGCGTGTCGCCGTATGAGAACAGACGGCCCTGCAACAGACGATCCGGCGAAAAACCAATGCCCGGTACGACGTTAGCCGGCGTGAACGCGGCCTGCTCGACATCCGCGAAATAGTTCTGCGCGTTGCGGTTCAATTCGATCGTGCCGACGTCGATCAACGGATAGTCTTTCTGCGACCACACTTTCGTGATGTCGAACGGGTTGAACCGATACGTCGCGGCTTCCGCTTCCGGCATGACCTGAATCGCGAAGCGCCACTTCGGGAAATTGCCCGCGTCGATGTTGCCGATCAGATCGCGCTGCGCGCTCTCACGGTCTTGCGCGACGACCTGTGCGGCTTCAGCGTCGGTGAAGTTCTCAACGCCTTGCATCGACTTGAAGTGGAACTTCACCCAGAAGCGCTCGTTGTTCGCGTTGATGAACGAGTACGTGTGCGAACCGAAGCCGTGCATCTGGCGGAAATTTTGCGGGATGCCGCGATCACTCATCAGAATCGTGACCTGATGCAGCGATTCCGGATGACGCGCCCAGAAATCCCAGGCGGCGACATTGCTGCGCAGGTTGGTGTAGGGGTCGCGTTTTTGCGTGTGGATAAAGTCCGGAAACTTCAGCGGATCGCGAATGAAAAACACCGGCGTGTTGTTGCCGACCACGTCCCAATTGCCCTCTTCCGTATAGAACTTGATCGAGAAGCCGCGCACGTCGCGCTCGGCGTCGGCGGCGCCACGCTCGCCGGCCACCGTCGAAAAGCGCATGAACAGCGGCGTTTCCTTGCCGACCTCGGCGAACACCTTGGCCTTCGTGTAGCGCGAGATGTCGTGCGTGACCTTCAGCGTGCCGAAGGCGCCCGAGCCTTTGGCGTGAACGCGGCGCTCGGGAATCACTTCACGATCGAAGTGAGCGAGCTTTTCGAGCAGCCACACATCTTGCAGGACGACCGGACCGCGCACGCCGGCGGTCATCGAATTCTGGTTATCGGCGACCGGGGCGCCAGCGGCATTAGTGAGCTTCTGTTCGGACATGCGGAACTCCTGCTTGATTTTTATCGGATGAGATTGGGGAGAGGCACGGCACACGGATGCCTGACATCGATGCGTTGCGGCCTGACGGCCTGCTTCGCGTTTTTACGTACCTAACAGCGCTTTACGCGGCTTCACGTGGCTTTACGCGGACAACGCCCGATCGACCAGCAGCGACAACGCGACCGTGCGCATACCCCGCAATGTCGCGGCGAAGCTGTCAGCGGCGGCGCTATCCGGTTGTGCGGCGAGGGCCTGAACTTGCTGGGGATTCGGTTGCGTCATGATTTCCTCTTCGGTCTTGTTGGACTGGGATCGGGCGATCCATGGAGGAAACTATAACAATGCTATCGAACTATCGTGTTTGATTAATTTTATCTATTCGATAGGTAATTGGGGCATTACCCGTCACGCAGGGTAATCGCCGGGCTGTCTGCGTGGACAATGTGCAGCCAGCCCAAGACAAGGCAACGCGAAAGCATGGCCTGCAAGACTACCGATCAGTTGACCGCGACCGGCAGATCCAGCTTCTTGACGCCCGGCAGTTCGCACGCGTTGATCGCGTCGCAGATAGCCTCGATAGCGGGCATCCGCGTGAAGCTCTTACGCCACGCGAGCACGACGCGGCGATCCGGTACGGGTTCGTCGAACGCGACATAGCTGAGCAAGCCGGCGTCGATCCCGCCCGCGTGCGGCTTCACCTCATGCACCGACATGCGCGGCAGCACGGTAATGCCGACGCCGCTCGCGACCATATGGCGAATCGTTTCCAGCGACGACCCTTCGAACGTCTTCTGAATCCCGTCGGCGTTCTGAGAAAAACGCATCAGTTCCGGGCACACGCCCAGCACATGATCGCGGAAGCAATGACCGCTGCCGAGCAGCAACATGGTTTCCTGCTTCAGATCGTCAGCGTCGATTTTCTGGCGGTTTTCCCATGCATGGCCCGACGGCAGCGCGACGACAAACGGTTCGTCATACAGCGGACGCAGCATCAGCCCGGTTTCGGGAAACGGCAGCGCCATGATGGCGACGTCGATTTCGCCCTGCTTCAGCAGTTCGATCAGCTTGAGTGTGTAATTTTCCTGCAGCATCAGCGGCATCTGCGGGACGCGCTTGATCATCTGCTTGACGAGGGTGGGCAGCAGATACGGTCCGATCGTATAAATCACGCCGAGCCGCAGCGGTCCGACCAGCGGATCTTTACCCTGCTTCGCAATTTCCTTGATGGCCAGCGTCTGCTCGAGCACGCGCTGGGCTTGCGTGACGATCTGCTCACCGATCGGCGTGACGCTGACTTCGCTCGTACCGCGCTCGAAAATCTGCACGTTGAGCTCGTCTTCGAGCTTCTTGATCGCCACCGATAAGGTCGGCTGGCTAACGAAACACGCTTCAGCAGCCCGGCCAAAGTGCCGCTCGCGGGCAACCGCAACGATGTATTTCAATTCGGTGAGCGTCATTCGGGGACCAATCAGTGTATTGAATTCGATAGGTTCTAGTTATACACCGATAGGGTCGGTTCGCCAACCTCTGGTTTCGGGCGTGCGCGCGGGCGATCCTGGCGGGCGGCAGGCCAGCGCCGGGTTGCCACATCCTGAACTCCCGCCGCGCGTAGCGCCCATCGAACCCGATGTCGCATCCGATGTCACATCACGCCTTCAGATACTGCTCGCGCGCGCCGAGCCACCGCGCCAGATGCTGCAGCACCACTTCCGGATACTTGTCGAGCAAAGCGGCAGCCGCCTCGCGGGCCGGTTCGATCAGCCATTGATCGTTCTCGAGATCGGCAAATCGCAGCATCGCCGCGCCCGATTGCCTCGCGCCCAGAAACTCGCCGGGTCCGCGAATTTCGAGGTCCCGGCGGGCGATCTCGAAGCCGTCGGTGGTTTCGCGCATGGTTTGCAAGCGCGCGCGTGCTGTCATCGACAGAGGGCCGGTGTAGAGCAGCACGCACACCGACGCCGCGCTGCCGCGCCCGACCCGTCCGCGCAACTGGTGCAACTGCGCGAGGCCGAAGCGCTCCGCGTGCTCGATCACCATCAGCGACGCGTTCGGCACGTCGACGCCCACTTCGATCACCGTCGTCGCGACCAGCAACTGCACTTCATTGCGCGTGAACGCGTCCATCACGGCGGCCTTCTCGGCGGGCGCGAGCCGTCCATGCACGAGCCCGACCTTCAGTTCGGGGAGCGCGGCGACCAGCGTCTCGTAAGTCTCGACTGCGGTCTGCAACTGCAAGGTCTCGCTTTCCTCGATCAGCGGACACACCCAGTACACCTGACGCCCTGTCAGCGCCGCCTCGCGCACGCGGCCGATCACCTCTTCGCGGCGCGCGTCGGAAACGAGCTTGGTCAGGATCGGCGTGCGTCCGGGCGGCAATTCGTCGATGGTCGACACGTCGAGGTCGGCGTAGTAGGTCATCGCAAGCGTGCGTGGAATCGGCGTCGCGGACATCATCAGTTGATGCGGCTGGAAATCGCGTGCGCCGTCGGCGGCGTTCTGCGCCTTGGCCCGCAACGCGAGCCGTTGCGCGACGCCAAAGCGGTGCTGTTCGTCGACGATCACGAGCCCAAGACGCGCGAACTCGACCGCGTCCTGAATGATGGCGTGCGTACCGATCACGAGTTGCGCGGTGCCGAGTGCGGCGGCTTCGATTGCCGCGCGTTTTTCGCGGGTCTTCAGACTGCCCGCCAGCCACGCGACGGAGACGCCGAGCGGCTCCAGCCAGCCGCGCAATTTGCGCGCGTGCTGTTCGGCGAGGATTTCGGTCGGGGCCATCAACGCGGCCTGGTAGCCGGCGTCGATCGCCTGCGCGGCGGCGAGCGCGGCAACGATCGTCTTGCCGCTGCCGACGTCGCCTTGCAGCAGACGTTGCATCGGATGAGGCTGGGTCAGATCCAGCGCGATCTCGCCGCCGACGCGCTCCTGTGCCTTGGTCAGCGCAAACGGCAGCGCCTTCAGCAGACGCGCGACCAGCGCCGCTTCGTCGCCCAGCTTGCGACGCGGCATGGCCGGCGCGGCGCGCGTGCGGCGCTCGTCGTGTGCGCGTTTCAGCGACATCTGCTGCGCGAGCAACTCTTCGAACTTGATGCGCACCCACGCCGGATGGGTGCCGTCGATCAACGCAGTTTCGTCGGACTGCACACCCGGATGATGCAGCGTGCGCACCGCGTCCATCAGCGACGGCACGCCGAGCGGCTCCATATAAGCCCGCGCAATCGGCTCGGGCAGCAATTCGGGCAGTGACGTACGCGCCAACGCGTTGTCGATCGATTTACGCAGATACGCCTGCGTCACACCGGCGGTGCTCGGATAAACCGGCGTCAGCGCCTGCGGCAGCGGCGTGTCTTCATCGACGACGCGCACGGCCGGGTGGACCATCTCCATGCCAAAGAAACCACCGCGCACGTCGCCGCGCACCCGCAGCCGCGCGCCGATCGCCATCTGCTTGACCTGCGAGCCGTAGAAATTCAGGAAGCGCAGCACGAGTTCGTCGCCGGCATCGTCGTGCAGTTTCACCAGCAACTGACGGCGCGGGCGATAGGCGATCTCGTTGTCGAACACGACGCCTTCGGTCTGCGAGATACCGCCTGGCAGCAGATGCCCGATGGGCGTCAACGAGGTTTCGTCCTCGTAGCGCATTGGCAGATGCAGCACGAGGTCGATATCGCGCGTGAGGCCGAGTTTGGCGAGCTTGTCGACGGTTGTGACGGGCGCCTTGGCGGCAGATTTCGTGGCGGACTTCGAAGTAGACCTGCCCGCGGGTCTGCCTGCCGGTTTGTCGCCGAATTCGTTCGGCGGGTTGTCACTCGATGCGTCACCCGATGTGTCGGCCGATGCGTTACCCGAGAGGTCGCCCGGCGCGTCTCCCGGGTTCTGCGCCGACGCCTTACCAGGCTTGCCGTCTTCAGACGCGGCTTCGCGCGTCCGTACCGTCAATCCGGCGGCCGCCCCACCCTCCTGCGCCCCGCTATTCCGCGCGACGCGGCGCTTCGGTTCGGCGCTCTCTTCATCGTTAGCGGAGGGCAATCGGCGGTCGGACAAAGGCATGGGCTGCTTCGCAAGTACAATATCGGCTGTCAAAGGGTTCGCACGCCATACCGCGCGCGGGCTCGCGGGCTGTTCAGCGTCCCGCAATCATAGCCGTCCGGCTTAAGCTTCGGCTCAATTCAGTCTCAATTCGCATCCAGTCGTTCGCATGCTTACGCTTTCCGATTTCGATTTCGATCTGCCACCCGAGCTGATCGCGCAAGTTGCGCTACCCGAGCGTAGCGCCAGCCGCCTGCTCGAGGTGGAGAACTCCGCTTCAGCCGACACCGCGCGTCTGATCGACCGCCGTTTTGCCGAATTGCCCGAGTGCATCGCACCGGGCGATCTGCTGATCTTCAACGATACCAAAGTCCTGAAGGCGCGCTTCCTCGGCCAGAAGGCCAGTGGCGGCAAGGTCGAAGTGCTGGTAGAGCGCCTCACGGGCGAACGCACGGCGCTTGCGCAAATCCGCGCGAGCAAGAGCCCGCAGCCGGGCACCACGATCCGCCTGGCCGATGCGTTCGACGTCACGCTCGGCGAGCGCGTCGAACCGTTCTACACGCTGCATTTCCCCGACGACTGCCTGACGCTGATCGAGCAATTCGGCCGTCTGCCGTTGCCGCCGTACATCGAGCACGACCCCGATTCGACCGACGAAACCCGCTACCAGACGGTGTTCGCGCAAAACCCGGGCGCGGTCGCGGCCCCCACCGCCGGTCTGCATTTCGACGACGGGCTGCTCGCAAAACTCGACGCCCGCGGTGTGGAGCGCGCGACGCTCACGCTGCACGTCGGCGCGGGCACGTTCCAGCCGGTGCGGGTCGAAAACCTCGACGAACACAAGATGCACAGCGAGTGGTATCACCTGCCGCAGTCGCTCGCCGACAAGATCGCGGCGACGAAAGCGCGCGGCAATCGCGTGATCGCGGTGGGCACGACCTCGATGCGCGCGCTGGAAGCCGCCGCGCGCGACGCCGACGCCGCGGGCCGTCCGCTGGGCGCCGCGAGTACTGAGACTGATATTTTCATCACGCCGGGGTATAAGTTCCGCGTGGTCGACCGGCTGGTGACGAATTTCCATCTGCCCAAGTCGACTTTGCTGATGCTGGTGTCGGCGTTCGCGGGCGTGGAAACGATTCGCGCCGCCTATCGCCACGCGATCGAGCAGCGGTACCGCTTCTTCAGCTACGGCGACGCGATGCTGCTGACGCGTCGCGACGGCTGAACGCCCGGCCAACCGCCCGACACGCTCTACCGCCGCCGTTTCAAGTTTTTGCAGTTCCTCTGCCGCCGCGAGCCCTTCCGGCGGCGTTTCAACATTTGCGCCGGACTTGTCGACCGGAGTTGGCGCTTTAGCGGCTACTCCGGTCCCACGCAAAGCGCTTTCCGGTAGCACAGGAGTTCTCTAGATGACCGACGGTCACATCAGCAGCACGCGCGCCGATCACGGCGCGTACCTCGGCGATCACGTCCGCCCCGAAAACGGCCTCAAATTCGAACTGCTCGGCACCGACGGCCAGGCGCGCCGCGGCCGTGTCACGCTGAATCACGGCGTGGTCGAAACGCCGATCTTCATGCCGGTCGGCACCTACGGCACGGTGAAAGCGGTCCAGCCGCGCGAGCTTGAAGAGATGCACGCGCAGATCATTCTCGGCAACACGTTCCACCTTTGGCTGCGCCCGGGTCTCGAAACCATCGAGGCGCACGGCGGCCTGCACCGCTTCATGGGCTGGAACAAGCCGATCCTGACCGACTCCGGCGGCTTCCAGGTGTTTTCGCTCGGCGATCTGCGCAAGATCACCGAAGATGGCGTCACGTTCGCATCACCGATCAATGGCGACAAGCTGTTCCTGTCGCCCGAAGTGTCGATGCAGATCCAGAAGGTGCTGAACTCGGACATCGTCATGCAATTCGACGAATGCACGCCGTACGCAACCAATAACGTGCCGACCTCGCATCAGGAAGCGGCCGATTCGATGCGCATGTCGATGCGCTGGGCACAACGCTCGATCGACGAATTCAAGCGTCTGGGCAACCCGAATGCGTTGTTCGGCATCGTCCAGGGCGGCATGTTCGAAGATTTGCGCGACGAATCGCTGGCAGGTCTCGCCGAGAAAGATTTCCACGGCTTCGCAATCGGCGGTCTGTCGGTCGGCGAGCCGAAGGAAGACATGATGCGCGTGCTGAACCACATCGGTCCGAAGCTGCCGGCCAACAAGCCGCACTACCTGATGGGCGTCGGCACGCCGGAAGACCTGGTGGCGGGGGTGGCCGCCGGCGTCGACATGTTCGACTGCGTGATGCCGACCCGCAACGCCCGCAACGGCTGGCTGTTCACCCGTTTCGGCGACATCAAGATCCGCAACGCCGCGCACAAGAACTCGCTGCGTCCGCTCGACGAACAATGCGGTTGCTACACCTGCCGCAATTTCACGCGCGGCTATCTGCATCACCTGCACCGGGTCGGCGAAATCCTCGGCGCGCAGCTAAATACGATTCACAACCTGCACTACTACCTCGAACTGATGCAGGAAATGCGCGATGCCATCGACGCAAAGATGTTCGAGCCGTTCCGCAAACGCTTCCACGAGAACCGTGCACGCGGCATCGAACAGGCACCGTGACAAGACCCGGCAGCAGTTTCCGCAGAGGATTTCGCGGTCGTGGCCGGAGAAAACCTTACAATTAACTTTCGTTGGCCAGTGTAAAAGGCATAAACGGTTGATCGCAAAGCCGATTCCCCGTGCCGACGCTTAACGGGCCGGTGGTAGAATAATCGGCTGATTTTTTTGATCGTTTGACTGATAACGGAGAGACCAACGTGTCGTTCATTTCCAATGCCTTTGCCCAAGGCACAGCAGCAGGTGGCATCGAATCGAACCTGATGAGCTTCCTGCCGCTGATCCTGATGTTCGGCGTGCTGTACTTCATCATGATTCGCCCGCAAATGAAGCGCCAGAAAGAGCACCGCAACATGCTCTCCGCCATGGCTAAAGGCGACGAAGTGGTGACGAACGGCGGCATCGTGGGCAAGATCACCAAGGTGGGTGAAGCTTACGTCGGCGTCGAAATCTCGGAAGGCACGGAAATCACCGTGCAAAAAGCGTCGATCACGACGATTCTCCCGAAGGGCACGATCAAGTCGCTGTAAGGCCGGCTCTCTCGCGTCCGGCGCGGCCTCGCGGCGATCCACGGCAACCCTGCTGAATCGCCCGCGCTCATCGCCGGACGCATCGCTTCCAAGCCAACCTTCCCGTTGGACCACTCATGAATCGTTACCCCCTCTGGAAATACGCCGTGATGCTGGTGGCTCTGGTCATCGGCCTCGTGTACACGCTGCCCAACCTGTTCGGCGAAGCGCCGGCGGTGCAGGTGTCGAGCGGCAAGGCAACGGTCAGGCTCGACTCGACCACGCTGGCCGCGGTCGAAGCCGCGCTCGCCGCCAATCAGATCAAGCCGGACGGCGTCACGTTCGACAACTCGTCGACCAACGCGAACATTCGCGTGCGTCTGCCGGACACCGACACGCAATTGCGCGTGAAAGACTTGCTGCAGAAGTCGCTGAACGCCGACCCGACCGATCCGCAATACGTCGTCGCACTGAACCTGCAAAGCGCGTCGCCGAACTGGCTGACCGCACTGCATGCTCTGCCGATGTATCTCGGTCTCGATCTGCGCGGCGGCGTCCACTTCCTGCTGCAGGTCGACATGGCCGGCGCGCTGAACAAGAAGCTCGATTCAGACGCATCAGACGTGCGCACGCTGCTGCGTGACAACAACGTCCGCGATGGCGGTGTGAATCGCGTGAATCAGTCGGTAGTGGTCAATGTGGCCGATCAGGCTACGGCGGACGCGGCGCTGAAGCTGCTCGGCCGTGGCATCAGCGAACTCCAGTGGGCTACGCAGCCGGGTCAGGACGGTGGGTTGCAACTGGTCGGCACGTTCACGCCGGCCGTGCAGCGTGCGGTGCAGGACGCCGCGCTCAAGCAGAACATCACCACGCTGCATAACCGCGTGAACGAACTCGGCGTCGCCGAGCCGGTGATCCAGCAGCAAGGCGCCGACCGCATCGTGGTCGAACTGCCGGGCGTGCAGGACACGGCGAAGGCGAAGGACATCATCGGCCGTACGGCAACGCTCGAAGCGCGCCTCGCCGATCCGAACAATCTGCATCCGAACCCGAACGACCCGGTTCCGCCGGGCGACGAACTCTTCACGCAAGGCAATCAGGCGCCCGTCATGCTGCGCAAGCAGGTGATCTTCACCGGCGACCGGATTATCGACGCGTCGGCGGGCTTCGACGAGCATCAGCGTCCGTCGGTCAACATTCGTCTGGATTCGGCCGGTGGCCGTGCCGTGGCGAGCGTGTCGCGCGACAACATCGGCAAGCCGATGGCAATGGTGCTGTTCGAGAAGGGCAAGGGCGAAGTGCTGACGGTGGCGACCATCCAGTCGGAACTGGGCGACCGCTTCCAGATTACCGGCCAGCCTAACCCGCAGGCCGCCGCCGACCTCGCGCTGCTGCTGCGCGCCGGTTCGCTCGCGGCACCGATGGAAATCATCGAAGAACGCACGATCGGCCCGAGCCTCGGCGCGGACAACATCAAGAAGGGCTTCCACTCGGTGGTGTGGGGCTTCGTGGCAATCGCCGTCTTCATGGTCGCGTACTACATGCTGTTCGGCGTGATCTCGGTCATCGGCCTGTCCGTGAATCTGTTGTTGCTGGTCGCGGTGCTATCGATGTTGCAGGCCACGCTCACGCTGCCGGGTATCGCCGCTATCGCGCTCGCGCTCGGTATGGCGATCGACGCCAACGTGCTGATCAACGAACGGGTGCGTGAAGAACTGCGCCACGGCGCGCCGCCGCAACTGGCTATCCAGAACGGTTACGCGCACGCATGGGCAACGATTCTCGACTCGAACGTCACGACGCTGATCGCCGGCCTCGCCCTGCTCGCATTCGGCTCCGGCCCGGTGCGCGGCTTCGCGATGGTCCACTGTATCGGCATTTTGACGTCGATGTTCTCGGCGGTGTTCTTCTCGCGCGGTCTCGTCAATCTCTGGTACGGCGGCAAGAAAAAGCTGAAGTCGCTCGCGATCGGTCAGGTGTGGCGTCCGGAAACGGCACCCGCAGGCTCGAACGCTTACCTCGGTAGCGACGACGCCGCAACCGACACCGCGCAGGCTGTCGCCGCAGTGACCAAGAGCAAGTCGAAGGCGCAGCAAGCCGTCGCGCAGGCACGAGGTGGCAAGCCGACCGTGCGTCGTCGTAATGCGTCGGGCACGTCTGGCCAGCCGGCGGGTTCGTCGAATACGCCGCAGAAACCGGGTTCATCCCGCTGAGTCCCGGAGAACAAGACCATGGAATTTTTCCGTTTTCGCAAAGACATTCCGTTCATGCAGCGTGCGTTGATCTTCAACGCAATCTCGCTGCTGACGTTCGTTGCCGCTGTGTTTTTCCTTGTGCATCGCGGGCTGCATCTGTCGGTGGAATTCACCGGCGGTACGGTCATCGAGGTGCAGTATCCGGGCGCTGCTCCGCTGGATCCGGTGCGCGGCACGTTGTCGAGGCTCGGCTATGCCGACGCTCAGGTGCAGAACTTCGGCACCTCGCGCGACGTACTGATCCGTCTGCCGCTCAAGCAGGGCTACACGTCAGCGCAACAGAGCGACCAGGTGATGGGCGCGCTGAAGACCGACACCCCTGAAGTGCAATTGCAGCGCGTCGAGTTCGTCGGCCCGCAGGTCGGCAAGGAACTCGCCACCGACGGTCTGCTCGCGCTCGCCTGCGTGGTGGTCGGGATCGTGATCTACCTGTCGTTCCGCTTCGAATGGAAGTACGCGGTGGCCGGCGTGATCGCGAACTTGCACGACGTGGTGATCATTCTCGGCTTCTTCGCGTTCTTCCAGTGGGAGTTCTCGCTGTCGGTGCTGGCTGCCGTGCTGGCGGTGCTCGGCTACTCGGTGAACGAATCGGTCGTTATTTTCGACCGGATTCGTGAAACCTTCCGCCGCGAACGCAAGATGACGGTGACCGAAGTCATCAACCACGCGATCACCAGCACGATGTCGCGAACCATCATCACGCACGGTTGTACACAGATGATGGTGCTGTCGATGTTCCTGTTCGGCGGCCCGACGTTGCACTACTTCGCTCTGGCGCTGACGGTCGGTATTCTGTTCGGTATCTACTCGTCGGTGTTCGTTGCTGCGGCGCTGGCCATGTGGCTCGGCGTGAAGCGCGAAGATCTGGTGAAGGACAAGAAAGATAGCGCGGATCCGAACGACCCGAACGCGGGCGCGCAGGTCTGAGCCTGCTGTTGAGGTAGACGTTGCAAAGCAGAAGGCCGGTTCTTTCGAACCGGCCTTCTGCGTTTACCGCTGTCGTGC
This sequence comes from Paraburkholderia metrosideri, assembly GCF_904848625.1. Taxonomy (GTDB): domain Bacteria; phylum Pseudomonadota; class Gammaproteobacteria; order Burkholderiales; family Burkholderiaceae; genus Paraburkholderia; species Paraburkholderia metrosideri. The sequence goes on along the minus strand of NZ_CAJHCP010000020.1, from coordinate 74,318 downwards.
AACCTGCATCAGCATCAACGGAAACCCAGCTTGCGACGCGCCGCGATCAACGCCACAAGGCTCACCACCGCCGCAAAAATCATGTAGTAGCTCGGCGCGGCCTTCGAGCCCGTCACGTTGATCAGCCACGCGATGATGAACGGCCCAAAGCCGCCGAAAATCGTCACTGCAATGTTATAGGCGAGCGACATCCCGGTCGTGCGCGTCTGCACCGGAAACATCTCCGACAGTAGACCCGGCAACGCGCCGAAGTAGCCGGTCATCAGAAAACCGAACACGATCTGCAACGCGATCAGCGTGCCGAAGGTCGGATGCGCGACCAGATACACGAAGGCCGGATTGATCAGCACGAGCAGCAGCACTGCCGAGCCGAGCATGATCGTCGTGCGCCCGTGCCGATCCGACAGATGCCCGACCACCGGCGAGAACACCATCTGGATCACACCAATCAGCGCAATCGCCGAGAACGCCACTGACGGCGCGAGTCCCAACTGCTTCACGCCATAGGTCGGCATGAACAGCACGAGATAGGTCGACACGGTCCCCAGCACCACCACGCCGATCGCAATCAGCAGTCGCAGCTTCTGACTCGCGAAGGTATCGCGCAGCGGTGTGTCCGTCGTTTCCGCCGCGAGGAACTCGGGCGTCTCATCGAGCTTCGTGCGAATGAACCAGGCGACCGGTCCGATCAGCAGACCGAAAAAGAACGGCACGCGCCATCCCCAGGTGTTCATCTGTTCGGGCGACAACTGACCGGTGAGCAACACCCCGAAGCCTGCGGCCAGCAGCGTGGTGAGGCCCTGGCTCGCCACCTGCCAGCTCGCGAAGAAACCGCGCCGCCCCGGTACATGTTCGGCGAGAAAGGCAGTCGCGCTGCCGAATTCACCGCCCGCCGAGAAGCCCTGCATCAAACGCGCGATCACGAGGATCACGGGTGCGGCCAGGCCAATGCTCCGGTAAGTCGGCAAGATGGCGATGATCAGCGTGCCGCTCATCATCAACAGGATCGACAGCGTCAGCGCGGCCTTACGTCCGGCGCGGTCAGCGTATGCACCGATGACGATCGCCCCGAGCGGTCGCATGAAGAACGACACGCCGAAGGTGCCGAGCGTCAGCAGCAGCGACACCGTATCGTTGCCGGCCGGAAAGAACAGCTTCGAGATGATCACCGCGAAGAAGCCGTACACCACCAGATCGAACCATTCCAGCGCATTGCCTATCGACGCTGCGACCACGGCGCGCCATGAACTCTGTCGACTCCCCGCGATGCTCGTTGCGGTCGTTGCATTCATCCAGATCTCCAGTTCGCGCGGAATATTTTTGATGCGAGCTTGATAGCCCTCATATGTCCGTACCGGATACGCGCATAACCGGTACGGTTTCAGCGCTCTATTTAACTTGAAAATTAATCCGACGCGAGTGGCAAATTGGAAGCAGTGCCGCATAAAGTTTTTAGTTCGCGCGGTATCAGGTTGCGCAGGTAATAAAAAAACCGCTTCATCGCCAACGCGAATGAAGCGGTTTTCGTGTTGCGGCGCAATGTGCGCGGCTATTAATACCGGTACTAAAGGCACATCAGACACGCTCATTCAAGACCGATAGAAACGCTTACTGCTTGATCCCTTCAGTCTGGATATGCAGCTTCGTCTGCATGCTGAAGCCGTATTTCGTACCGAAATCCATGCCGAAATCGGCGCGGTTGAATTCCGTGCTCGCTTCTACACCGCACACTTCACGCTTGAGCATCGGGTGCTGCATGCACTTGAACGATTCGATCTTCAGATTCACCGGCTTCGTAACGCCACGAATCGTCAGGTTGCCGATCACTTCGACCGGCTTGTCACCGTCGAACTTGATATCGGTGCCCTTGTAAGTCACCGAAGGATATTTGGCGACGTCGAAAAACGCGTCCGTCTTCAGATGCTCGTCGAGCTTCGCGTTGCCGGTATCGACCGACGCGGGGTCGACGGTCACCTCCACGGTACCGGTTTTGGCCGCGCGGTCGAGCGTCACCGTGCCGGAGCTTTTCGTGAACTTGCCGCGCCACACCGACAGACCGCCGAAGTGATCCGCCTCGAAGCTCGGGTACGTGTGGGTCGGGTCGAGCTGATAGGTGTCGGCGGCAAACGCGCCGAGCGACAACGACGAAGCCAGCGCGCCAACTGCGATCAACAGGGATGTCTTCAATTCATGCTCCTGGGTATCTGTAAAAAAGCCTCGCCCAAACCGCTCAGCGAGTATCACGACTTCACGAACGTCACTTGCTGGAAACGATATGAAATTTGATCACCACGTCGTCGGCGACCACCGACGTGTCTTTCCACTCGCCCGTGCCAATGTCGAATTGCAACCGCTTGATCGGCAATGAGCCGTCGAAGGTTTGCATCCCGCCCTGCTGGGTCACCGTGACGGGCACCGTCACCGTCTGCGATTTACCCTTGATGGTCAGCTTGCCCGTCACCTTGAACTGGTTGCCGCCCGCCGCTGCAATCGCGCTCGACACAAACGTCGCATTCGGATAAGTCTTTGCGTCGAACCAGTCCTTGCCGCGCACCTGGTCGTTGTAGCTCTCGTCGCCGAGATCATAGCTGCCTACGTCGATGGTCAACTGCGCGCTGCCCTCGGCGGGTTTGGCCGGATCGAACTTGATCTGCGCGGTGAATTTGTTGAACTTGCCTTCCACCGGCACGTTCATCTGCTTCGAGGTCGCCGTCACGGAACTCTTCGCGACATCGACCTGCGCGAGCGCGCTGCCTGCGGCGGTCAGCGAGGCCGCGGCGAATGCGGCGAGCATATAGCGATAAAACGAGACCTTCATGGTGTTCCTTTTATTTGAGGAAAGGGAGCATGCGCGACAACAGGCCGTCGCGATCCAGCCATTGATGTTTGAGCGCCGCCACGACATGCAGCGCGACCAGCACGAGCAACGTGTAATTCAGCGTGATATGGACGGTTTTCAGCAGTTCCTTGAGATGCGGGTCGGGTGCGATCAGACGCGGCAGCGGAATCAGCCCGAGGTACACCACCGGCACATTGGCCGCCGAGCTGTACAGGTAACCGGACGCGGGAATCGCGACCATCAGCACGTACAACAGCAGATGCACGAGATGCGCGGCACCTCGCTGCCACAGCGGCATGCGGCGCGGCATCGGCGGGGCGGCGTGACTGGCGCGCCACAGAATGCGCAGGATCGCGAGCGCGAACACCGTCACGCCGATCCATTTATGCCATGAAAAGTAACGCAGCTTGGTGGGCGTAAAGCCGGGAATATCGGTCATCACCCAGCCGAGCGCGAAGCCGCAAACGATCAGCAGCGCGATCAGCCAGTGAAACGCGATAGCCGTCCGCGTGTACGACTCCCTGCCGCCAAATGAAGGATTGAGTGCCATGACAGATCAACGCAAGCGAGAGTAGGTTAACGGCGCAACTTGCGCTGCTATTCCAGGACTTCCGTCGACGATGCGAACGGCATCGGCGGACAAAACCGGGGTCCAGGTTTGCTGCGGCGCGCTGCGGTACACGTCAAGGGCGCCATGCTACCCCAAGCGCACAAAGCTGGCTGGGCTGATCGGGCGCGGGGCTGGTCCGAATTTTGCAACCGGAGCATGCCACGCTTGAACAATTGGGGACGGAGAGTGTCGGAGCTATGTCAGATAATCTGGAACACGGTATAAGAACCGTTCCTACAACCCGATCGGTTCGTGTAGTCTGCGGACGAAGTCATGCCCCGCACGGCCCAGTAGCCGCGTTTGGTACTATGGCTCCCGACCCGCATTAGAAACCGGCCTTGCACGCTTCCCCTCACGTCGTTTGCCCTTCTGCCGTATGGAACATGACAACCTGATCGCGTGCCATGAATGCGATACGCTGTTCCGCAAGCCACGGCTTGTGGGGCGCGTGTCCGCTCGCTGTCCGCGCTGCGGCGCAACGCTCTATCGCGGCGTGTCGCGCAAGCTCGACACCATCTGCGCGATGACGCTGGCCGCGCTGATCACGTTCCTGATCGCGCAAGGCTTTCCGATCGTCGAACTCGAAACCAACGGCATCACGTCGGAAACCACCCTGTTCGGCGCCTTGATCGCGCTGTGGGGCGAGGACATGCAGATCGTCGCCGTGATGGTGTTCTGCTCGACCATCCTCTTTCCACTCACCGAACTGCTCGCGCTGCTTTACGTGCTGATCCCGCTGCGCGCGGGTTATGTGCCGCCCGCGTTCAACCGGGTGCTGCGCGCGATCCAGTTCGTGCGACCCTGGGGGATGATCGAAGTGTTCATGCTCGGCGTGCTGATCACCATCGTGAAGATGGTCAGTCTCGCGCGCGTGATTCCCGAGGCGGCGCTGTTCGCGTTCGGCGTGCTGACACTGATGTTCGCGGTAGTCGTCACGTTCGATCCGCGCGTGCTATGGGATCTCGCCGACGAACTGGGCGATCGCAGCCAGCGGCCCTTGCCGCGCACGTCGGCGGACAGCGCGGCGGTCGCGGTCAGTTCGGTCGCCGGTCCGCCCGCGCCGCACGATCTGCCAACGACGGCGCAAACCACTGCGCAGACCACCGCGCAACCGGACGCAAAGCCCGGTGCGCCAGGCGCGCTGCCGCCCGCGCCCCATCAGGGATGACGCCGCGATGAAATACGTCACCGCCAGGCGCGCGGGCCTCGTTTCCTGCCACGCATGCGGGCGCGTCGAACCGCGCATCCGCTCCATTACCCCGCAACATTGCACGCGCTGCGGCGCGCGCCTTCACTCGCGCAACCCCGACAGCCTGATGCGCACCTGGGCGCTGCTGATCGCCGCCGCGCTGCTGTATATTCCGGCGAATCTGTTGCCGGTTATGCACACTGCGTCGCTGCTCGGTTCCGAAGACGACACCATCATGAGCGGCGTCGTGTACTTCTGGACCTCGGGCGACTGGCCGCTTGCGGTGATCGTGTTTATCGCCAGCATCATGGTGCCGATGCTCAAGCTGAGCGTGCTCGTGCTGCTCACCATCACCGCGCAGCGCCGCTCGCGCTGGCGGCCCGACCAGCGCACCACGCTGTACCGGATGGTCGAGCGGATCGGCCGCTGGTCGATGCTCGACGTGTTCGTCGTCACGCTGACCGTCGCGCTGGTGCGCTTCAAATCGCTTGCCGTGATTACGGCCGGGCCGGGGGCGATCGCGTTCGGCTCGGTGGTGATTCTGACCATGCTGGCATCCATGCAATTCGATCCACGCCTCATCTGGGACCACGTGGACGGCCGTACTCAAAAACCTCAGGATTCTGACCATGACTAGCCCGCAAGGACCGACGCCCGCCTCCGCCGATGCGCCGCGCAGCGATTCGAACGGACCGAAGCTGCCGCCGCAACTGCCGGACCCCGACATCGAGCCGCGCAGCCGCTGGCTGCCCTCGCTAGTCTGGGTGATTCCGCTGATTGCCGCGCTGATCGGCATCGCGCTCGTGATCAAATCGGTGACCGAAAAAGGCCCGACCATCACGATCAGCTTCATCAGCGCCGAAGGTCTCGAACCGGGCAAGACCCAGGTCAAGTACAAGGACGTGACCGTCGGTTCGGTGAAGACCATCACGCTGTCGAAAGACCTGTCGCACGTTCTGGTCGAGGTGCAACTGACCAAGGAAGGCACAAACTTCGCGGTCAAGGATTCGCGCTTCTGGGTGGTGCGGCCGCGAATCGGCGCAAGCGGCGTATCGGGTCTGACTACATTGCTTTCCGGTGCTTACATCGGCACCGACGCGGGCCGCTCGACAGACACCGAGAAAAACTTCGTCGGGCTTGAGACGCCACCGCCCATTACCGGCGACCAGAAGGGCCACCAGTTCATCCTGCATGGCGATTCGCTCGGCTCGATCGACATCGGCTCGCCGATCTTCTACCGGCGCGTGCAGGTCGGCCAGGTGGTCGGCTTCTCGCTGGATAAGGACGGCACCGGCGTGACCATGCAGGTGTTCGTGTCCGCGCCGTTCGACCAGTACGTCGGCACCAACTCGCGCTGGTGGCATGCGAGCGGCGTCGACCTGCGGCTCGATTCCAGCGGCTTCAAGCTGAACACTCAGTCGCTCGCCACGGTGATCGTCGGTGGTCTGTCGTTCCAGTCGCCGCCGGGCCAGGGCGTCGGCGCGCAGGCACCGAACAACATGACGTTCCGCCTCGCCTCCGACGAATCGGATGCAATGCGCGAACCGGACGGCGTGCCGCTGCGCGTGGTGATGAACTTCAACCAGTCGCTGCGCGGTCTGTCGATCGGTGCGACGGTCGATTTCCGCGGTATCGTGCTCGGTCAGGTGACCAACATCGGTATCGACTACGACCCGAAGACGCGCAGCTTCACGATGCCGGTGACGATGAACATCTACCCCGACCGTCTTGGCAAGCGCTTCCGCGAAACTGCGCCGCAACCGGGCAGCCTGGCGGGCCAGAGTCTGTTGCAGGCGCTGGTCAAGCATGGGCTGCGCGGCCAGTTGCGCACCGGCAATCTGCTGACGAGCCAGTTGTATGTCGCGCTGGATATCTTCCCGAAAGCGCCGCCGGCTACGGTTGATGTCGCCAGCGATCCGCTCGAGTTGCCGACTATCCCGAACACGCTCGACGAGTTGCAGGTTCAGGTCGCCGACATCGCGAAGAAGCTCGACAAGATTCCGTTCGACCAGATCGGCGACAACCTGAACAGCGCGTTGAAGAACGCCAACGGACTGTTCAAGCGTCTGGATACGGAAGTCGTGCCGGAGGCCCGCGATACGCTCACGGCCGCCAAGCAGACCTTCAACTCGGCGCAGGCCACGCTGCAGCAGGACTCGCCGATGCAGTCGGATGTTCATCAGGCGTTGCAGGAATTGACGCGCACGTTGCAGTCGCTGAATGCGCTGTCGGACTACCTCGAGCGTCATCCCGAGTCGCTGTTGCGCGGTAAATCAGGAGATAAACCATGATGTTTGCCCGGCCCCCCCGCCCGCCGCGCGGGCTCGTCCGCGGCGCTATGTATGCCGGCGCGTTGGCCGCACTGGTCGCCATGGCCGCGTGTTCGTCGCCGTCCAGCCGTTTTTACACGCTGGGCGCCGACGGCTCGGCAGCGGCGCCGGCAGCGCCCGCGCCGCTCGCCACGGCCAGAACGCTCGCGGCGCCGGGCTGGATGATCGAAGTCGCGCCGATCGACGTGCCGCCGCAGGTGGCGAAGAATCAACTGGTCGTGCAAACCGGTCCGACCCAGGTCAGGGTGCTCGAAGAGGAGCGCTGGGCGTCGCTGCCAGGTGACGAAATCCGGCGCGCGTTGTCGACCGATCTGACGCAGCAGCTCGACACCATCGACGTGTATGGCACCGCGCACCCGAACGCGACGCCGGTGTACCGCGTCAGCATGAACGTGCAGCGCTTCGAGTCGTGGCCCGGCTCGCATGCGTTGATCGACGCGGTATGGAGCGTGCGCTCGGTCAGCAGCAACGCGGTGATGACCTGCCGCAGCGTGGTGAATCAGCCGGTGGGCGAAGGCTATGACGCGCTGGTCGATGGGCATCGGCAGGCGTTGCAGCAGATCTCCGTGCAGGTTGCTTCGGCGGTGAAGGCGATGGCGGCGGTCAACTCGCAGAGCCCTTCTTCGTCGTCGGCCAAAGCGAACGTGCCGGTGCCAGCGTGTCCTTCGGCGGCTGGCAGCACGGGGACCGGCGCCTGACGTGTTCGACTCGATCAAACGGCTCATCAGGAAATGGCGTGCTTCACGCGATGGCGGTCACCAGCTCGATGCACTGCTGGCGATCGCCGACCGCAGCGCGCCCTACCCCGAACGCAGCGAATGGCTGATCGAACTGGCGCACTGGATTTGCCGGGGTCGCGCGGTCAATCCTGGCGCCGCTGAAGACACTCCCTCTCACTCGACCCCGCCGCATACGCGCATCCGTTACCTGCTTCATGTGCTCGATCGCAATCCTGCGTGGAAGGCGAACGTCGCGGGCATTCTGCGGGCGCTGCTGCGCGAAAGCGACGGCCTTTCATTGCTTTGCGACGCCGGCATGCCGGTGCATTCGGGCTTTTTCGGCGCGTTGTTCGAGCGCATCGAAGCGTCGTTGATTCCGCCTGCACCGAACCGGCGCGATCTCACCGCCATCGTCACGCTGATGTTCAGCTCGGAGCGCGACGCCGAATGGATCGCCGCGCTGCCCGCGGATCTGTTGACGCGCATTCATGCGCTGTTCGACTACGCTGAAGACCAGGATGAACAACGCGACGCCACGCCGTTTTCGCTCGACCTGCTGGCCGCGCTGCACAACCTGACCTGCCAGATCAGTTCGACGGGGTTATCGCAAACGGTGCGCAGCCGGCTGGGCGGAACGCACGCCAGTCGCGCCGGCGACGACGACATGCGCGACGCGAGCGACGTCCGCGTCGCGATGGAAAAGCAGCCGTTCTACCGCCTCACGCGCGCCATGCTCGCCGTCGAAGCCGCGCATCACGCGTTCGTGGCTGGCGGGTCGCAGGATCAGCTGCTGCGCGAGGTGAACTATCTGCGGCTGCTGCTCGACGAATGCCGGGGTGCCACCGACAAGGTGTTCGCGCATCTGTACCGTAACGGCGTCAGCGTCGACATCGTGTTCCAGGTCGAACGGATGCGCATGCGGATCGTGCGCGCCGAGCATCTGTTGAACGCCTGGATGGCGCACGACGATCCGCACGCGAACGCGCGTCTGACCGCTGAACTCGTCAACGCGAATCACGCGAGCCAGAGTGTCGCGCATCTGGTGCGCAGCAACTTTTCGCTGCTGGCGCGCAAGGTCGTCGAATACAGCGCGGATACCGGCGAGCATTACATCGCCCGCGACCGCGCCGAATACCTGAAGATGCTGCGCATGGCGGCGGGCGGCGGGCTCGTTACCGTCGTCACGGTCTGCGTGAAATTCGCCATCACCAACGCCCATTTCCACGCGATGTTCGAAGGGCTGCTCGCCGGCATCAACTACGCAGCCAGCTTCCTGCTGATGCACTTCCTGCACTTCTCGCTCGCCACCAAGCAGCCGGCGATGACCGCGCCGACCCTCGCCCGCGAGCTTGACGGGGTGGGCACGCCTGCGGGCGTCGACAGTTTCGTGAGTTCGGTGACCGCGTTGATGCGTACCCAGGCCGCTGCGGTGTTTGGCAACGTGCTGATGGTATTTCCAGTGTGCCTCGGCGTGCAATTGCTGTGGCGCGCGCTGTTTCATGCCGACATCATTTCGCCGGAGAAGGCGCACGCCACCTTGCATTCGTTCTCGCTGTGGGGGCCGACGCCGTTCTACGCTGCGTTGACCGGCGTGCTGCTGTGGTCGTCCAGTCTGCTGGCAGGATGGGCGGACAACTGGTTCGTGCTGCATCGCGTTGCCGATGCGCTCGCCTACAACCGCCGTCTGCGGATGACGCTAGGCGCAGCAGGCGCCGACCGGCTCGCACGCTTTTGCCGGATGAATGTGGCGGGGGTCGTCGGCAATATCACGCTCGGCCTGATGCTCGGGCTGGTGCCCGCAATTTTCACCGCGTTTGCGTTCCCGTTCGAAGTGCGTCATGTGACGCTCAGCGCCGGGTCGATCGGCATTTCGCTCGGCGTACTCGGCAAGGGCGCGCTGAAGCTGCCGGAGTTGTGGTGGGCGGTGGCGGGGGTCGGCAGTATGGCGATTCTCAACGTCGCCGTGAGTTTCGCGCTCGCGTTCTACATGGCGGTGAAATCGCGCGACTTGCGGCGCAATGCGGTGCGCTCGCTGCGCGGCGCGATCTGGCGCCGGGTGTTTCAGCATCCGCTGGAACTGATGTGGCCGGCAAAGGCCGAGCGCGAAGTGAGGTAACGCGGGGTGCTTGCTCCGCCCTGAACTGATGAGCGGCCAGCAGCCAATTGCCCGTGAGAGGTGGCGGACCAGCGTCGCCGGACATGCGCGACGGGTCGCCGCCGCTCATCGCTACGGCGCCGCACCGCACTGCCTACGCAGGCGTCCAGGCAATCGCACATGGCGCGCCACCCTGACCGCGTACAATAGCGCCTTATCTAACGCCCTCCGGCAACCTCAATGTCCTTCGATTTCTTCCTCCCTTGCCCTCGCGGCCTTGAAGCCTCGCTTGCGGCTGAACTCGCCGAAATTGCCGCCAACCATCTGAACGGCGCGCAATTCGTCGCCGGTGCGCAAGTGCCAGGCGGCGTGCATTTCCGCGGAGGCTGGGCCGCCGGCATGGCCGCCAACCTGCATTCGCGTCTCGCGAGCCGCGTGCTGCTGAAGATCGCGCATCGGCCGTATCGCAGCGAGCAGGATATTTACGCGCTTGCCGTCGAACAGCGCTGGGAACAGTGGTTCTCGGCGAACGAAACGCTGCGGGTCGACGTCACCGCGATCAAGTCGCCGTTGCGCAGCCTCGAATTCACCACGCTGCGTGTGAAGGATGCGATCTGCGACCGTCTGCGTGAAGTCAGCGGCGCGCGGCCCAGCATCGACACGGGCAACCCCGATGTCCGCGTGTTCGCGTTCCTGACCGCGACCGACTGCACGCTGTATCTCGACACCTCCGGCGACCCGCTGTTCAAGCGCGGCTGGCGTCTCGACAAGGGCGCGGCGCCGCTGCGCGAGAACCTCGCCGCGGGCATTCTGCGTCTGACCGGCTGGACCGCCGGCACGCCGCTGTATGACCCGATGTGCGGGAGCGGCACGTTCCTCGCGGAAGCCGCGCAGGTCGCGCTGAACATTGCCCCGGGCGCGGACCGGAGCTTCGGCTTCGAGCGGCTCAAGCAATACGAAGCAAAGACCTGGCAGACGTTGAAGGCCGCCGCGCTGGACGCCAAACACGCAGCGCGCACCTCGCGCGCCGATCTGCAGATTTTTGGCAGCGATATTTCCGGCGACATGCTCGACAAGGCGCGCGCCAACTTCCAGCGCGCCGGCTTGCCGAACATTCCGCTCAAGCAGGTCGACGCGCGCGGCATGACGCCGCCGAGTTCCGATGCGGGCATCCTGGTGGCGAATCCGCCGTACGGCGAGCGGATCGAAGTGCGCGGGCGCAATGCGCGTGGTGAGCTTCGCGAAGGTCGCGGCAATCGTGAGAATCGCGACGACGACAGCTTCCGCCGCGTTCAGGAAGAGGCGCCGGACAGCGAGTTTTTCCAGTCGCTTGGCGACGCGTTGAAGCAGCGCTTCACCGGCTGGCATGCGTTCATTCTTACGTCGGATCGCAAGCTGCCGGGGCAGTTGCGTCTGCGTGAATCGACGAAAACGCCGCTGTTCAACGGCGCACTGGAATGCCGCCTGTTCCGCTTCGATCTGATCGCAGGTAGCGTGCGTCAGCGTCCGCAGAATGCTACGCCGACCGAGTGAGGCGGAGCGCGCCTGATGCGCGCGGTCGCATAGACAACGAAAACCGTGGGGCCTTCAGGCTACGCGGTTTTTTTTCGACCGACGCTCAAGCCCTGGCTGCCTGCGCTACTGACGCTTTGCTGCTGCCCCTACTGACACCACGCTGTCAGTAGCCCCCCTGCACACTTCTTTGCACGCCATCCGGCGATTCACGCGGCTGACCCGCCGTCCACCTTGCAGGGAGAAAGTGTCATGTCCACCTCATCCAAAGTCGTTGCTTGGTTCGAAATTCCTTCTGTCGATTTCGATCGCGCCGTGCGTTTCTATGAAGCCGCTCTCGGCACCCCGCTCAATCGCCAGCAATTCGGCGATCAGCCAATCGCCGTATTCAGCTACGAGGAGCCCGCCACGGGCGGCGCCATCGTCCACAATCCGTCGATGAAACCGGCCAGCGGCGGCGTGTGCGTCTATCTGAATGCGCAGCCAAGCGTCGACGCCGTTCTTGCCCGCATCGAAAAAGCCGGTGGCAAGACCGATGGCCCGGTGATCAAGCTGCCGCAGGACATTGGCTACATCGCGTTTTTTATCGACACGGAAGGCAACCGCGTCGGCCTGCATTCGCTCACCAACGGTTGACTCGCGATAGGGTTCGCGTCGCGGCAAGCGGCTCGGCCGCACGTGTACCTGCACGCGCCGATGCTGACGAAGCATCGCATTGCGCAACCGCCTCGCCATCGCGAACCCGAACCCGAACCCGAACCCGAGCGCAGCATGCGGCGCTATCATCGCGGGACCGTCCCCGTCCTTTTCTACAAGACGCCCACGATGACGCGCCGCGCCGACCGCCTGTTCCAGATCGCCGAACTGCTGCGCGGACGGCGTCTGACCACCGCGCAACAACTCGCCGACTGGCTGCACATCTCGTTACGCACGGTTTATCGCGATGTTCGCGATCTGCAACTGTCGGGCGTGCCGATTGAAGGCGAAGCCGGTATCGGCTACCGGCTGAGCCGCGCGGCGAGTCTGCCGCCGCTCACCTTCACCGTCGATGAACTCGCCGCACTGGCCGCGGGCGCACGCATGCTCGAATCGTGGGGCGGCGCGGATTTCGCGAGCGGCGCGCGTGGGGCGTTGGCCAAGATCGCATCGGCGATGCCCGCCGACAAACGCGCGACGATCGAGAGGCTGGCGATCTTCGCGCCGTCGTTTCACATCAAGGGGGAATTTTCCACGCAACTGGACGCGCTGCATCGCGCGATCGACTCACGACACGTCGTCGGCTTTGCGTACACCGACGCCAATCAGGCGGCGACCGAGCGCCGCGTCTGGCCGCTCGCGCTCGCCTATTGGGGCGCGCGCTGGACGCTCGGCGCGTGGTGCGAATTGCGCGGCGACTTCCGCAATTTCTCGCTGGAAAAGATGGCCGACCTTCGGGTGCTGGAGCAGTATCCGGATCAGGAAGGCAGACGGCTTGCGGATTGGTTGCGGCATGTGAAGAAGAAGCCGACGTGAAGATCGCGGAGCTCCACCCGATGGGCCCGCGAACATTCTTTACGCAAGCGGCGGTCCGGATCTTCTTGTACAGCAGCTTGAACTGAAAATCGCGGGTCCGTTGCTCTGCAACCCGCGACGCCAGAGACCGTCATTCCACCGCTTTCACCATGTCCTCGATCACCTTCTTCGCGTCGCCGAACACCATCATCGTCTTGTCCATGTAGAACAGGTCGTTGTCGAGCCCGGCATAACCCGCCGCCATCGAGCGCTTGTTCACGATGACCGTGCGCGCCTTATATGCCTCGATAATCGGCATCCCCGCAATCGGCGACTTCGGATCGTTCTTCGCGGCCGGATTCACCACGTCGTTTGCGCCGAGCACCAGCACCACGTCGACCTGGCCAAACTCACCGTTGATGTCGTCCATTTCATAGACCATGTCGTACGGCACTTCGGCTTCGGCGAGCAGCACGTTCATGTGCCCCGGCATCCGTCCGGCCACTGGGTGAATCGCGTACTTCACCTCGATGCCCTTCTCGACCAGCTTGTCGGTCAACTCCTTCAACGCATGCTGCGCACGCGCAACCGCCAGCCCGTAACCCGGCACGATCACCACGGTTTCGGCATTGCCGAGCATGAACGATGCGTCGTCGGCAGAACCGGATTTCACCGGACGCTGTTCCGCCGACCCGCCGGCCACCGCCGCACCCGCCTCATTACCGAAGCCGCCGAGAATCACGTTGAAGAACGAGCGGTTCATCGCGCGGCACATGATGTACGACAGAATCGCACCCGACGACCCGACCAGCGAGCCCGCGATGATCAGCATCGGATTGTTCAGCGAGAAGCCGATGCCCGCCGCCGCCCAGCCCGAATACGAGTTCAGCATCGACACGACGACCGGCATGTCCGCGCCGCCAATCGGGATGATGATCAGCACGCCGAGCACGAACGCAATGATCGTCATGATGATGAACGGCAGCCACGCCTGCGTGAGGAAGAAGATCACGCCGAAGCCGAGCATCGCGATCGCGAGCATCAGGTTGATCAGATGCTGGCCGCCGTACACGACCGGTGCGCCCTGAAACAGCCGGAACTTGTATTTACCCGACAGCTTGCCGAACGCGATCACCGACCCCGAGAACGTAATCGCGCCGACGAACGTGCCGATAAACAGTTCGATGCGATTGCCGAACGGCAGGAACCCCGGCACCGGATATTCCGGATCGACGAGGCCGAACGCGGCCGGCTCCGATACCACCGCGTACGCGATGCAGACAGCGGCGAGACCGATCAGCGAGTGCATCGCGGCGACCAGTTCGGGCATCTTGGTCATCTCGACACGCGCCGCGACGAACGAGCCGACCGCGCCGCCGACCACCAGTGCGACCAGCAGCAGACCCAGTCCCAGGCCGAGATTCGAACCGAGCCCGTTGGCCTCCTTGATGATCAGCGCGATGGTCGTGAGAATCGCAATCGCCATCCCGGCCATACCGAAGGTATTGCCGACGCGCGCCGTCTTCGGATTGGACAGCCCTTTGAGCGCCTGAATGAAACAGACCGACGCGACCAGATAAAGCAGCGTGACGACGTTCAGGCTCATTACGCGTTCTCCTTGGCGGTCTTGTCGGCGATGAGCTTCTTCGGCTCTTTCTTGCGGAACATCTCCAGCATTCGCCTCGTGACGAGAAAGCCGCCGAACACGTTGACCGCCGCGAGCGCGACGGCAACGGTGCCAAAGAACTTGCCGGGCGTACCCAGCGTGAGGCCCGCCGCGAGCATCGCGCCGACGATCACGATCGCCGAAATCGCGTTGGTCACCGCCATCAGCGGCGTGTGCAGCGCGGGCGTGACGTTCCAGACAACGTGGTAGCCGACGTAGATCGCCAGCACGAAGATGATCAGGTTGATGACGGTGTGGTTGATGACTTCCATTGCCGCTCGCCTCCCATGCAATTTATGGCGGTCGACCGGAGTGAGTGCGTTCGCTGTTGACCCTGCAACGCACCTGCGCCGGTCCTATGCATCCCTGTTGCTCAGCCCTTGCGGGTGACTTCGCCGTCGCGGGCCAGCAGCGTGGCCGCGACGATGTCGTCCGCGAGATCGATGTTCAACGTGCCTTCCTTCGTGATGATCAGCTTGAGGAAGTCGAGCAGGTTGCGCGCGTAGAGCGACGACGCATCGGCGGGCACCATCGACGCCAGATTCGTATAACCGACGATCTGCACGCCGTGTTTGGTGACGACCTTGTCCGCCTCCGTCAGCGGACAGTTGCCGCCGCGCTGGCCCTCGTATTGCGCCCCGCGTCCGGCGGCGAGATCGACCAGCACCGAGCCCGGCTTCATCGCCTGCACGGTGTCGACCGAGATCAGCGTCGGTGCAGCGCGCCCTGGAATCAACGCGGTGGAGATCACGATGTCGGCCTGTTTCGCACGCTCGTGGACCAGCGCGGATTGGCGCGCGAGCCACGAAGGCGGCATCGGCCGCGCATAGCCGCCGACGCCCTGCGCGGCTTCGCGCTCCTCGTCGGTTTCGTAGGGCACGTCGAGAAATTTGGCGCCGAGCGATTCGATCTGCTCTTTCACCGCAGGCCGCACGTCCGACGCTTCGATCACCGCGCCGAGGCGCTTGGCCGTCGCGATCGCCTGCAGACCGGCGACGCCCGCGCCGAGAATCAGCACGCGCGCGGCTTTGACGGTGCCGGCGGCGGTCATCAGCATCGGCATGAAACGGGGGTACAGCGTTGCCGCCAGCAACACCGCCTTGTACCCGGCAATGTTCGCCTGCGACGACAGCACGTCCAGGCTCTGCGCGCGCGTGGTGCGCGGCGCGGCTTCGAGCGCAAACGCGGTGACGCCCGCCGTGGCGAGCTTCTGCGCGTTGTCGGCGTTAAAGGGATCGAGCATGCCGACCAGCGTCGCGCCGCGCTTTAGCAGCGGCAACTCGGAATCGGTAGGCGACTGGACTTTGAGAATGAGATCGGCGCCGAAAGCGCTTGCCGCGTCGACGATTTCCGCGCCGGCGGCTGTAAAGGCGTCGTCAGGAAAGCTCGCGCCGGCGCCGGCGCCGCTCTGGATCGTGACCCGATGACCCTGGCCCACGTATTTCTTGACCGTTTCAGGCGTCGCGGCGACACGGGTTTCGTGCGCGCGCGTCTCGGCTGGCACTCCGATGTGCATCGTTGTTCCTCCTCGACTTCCTGTTTGACGACAGTTCCGCCGACGAGGCACGCCGGCTTGCAAGTGCAACGGCTAACGCCCCACTGTAACCGAAACCGATTATTGGTCGAAACCGGGGACAATACGGGGGCGTTCGGGATTCAACGGGCATTGTGGAGGGTGGGTTGCATCCTCTCGGTTTCTCGCTATGCGCCGTGCGGGTTTGCGCCGTGCCGGTTTGCGCTACGCTGGCGCCGATGGTTTGCGGCTAATCTTGCTTAGCCAGTCTGGGGCTGAGCATCATGGCTGTCGCGGCCGGCGCGGTTCGCCCCACGTGGCCGCCTGGAACCGTGGTTGCCCCGCTAGGGCGAAGCAAGCTCCGCCAGCCACGGCCATCGGCGTGCATTGCCCGGCGTATCAGTCCGACCCTCCCCGGCCCGCTTCCCGGCAGCCCAGGCCTATAAACGGTAAAATGCGCACCCATGAAACCGGAAACCTGGCTGCCGCACGTCACCGTGGCGGCGATCGTCGAGCGTGACGGGCGCTTTCTCGTCGTCGAGGAACATACCGTCGACGGCTTGCGTCTGAACCAGCCCGCGGGCCATCTGGAGGCGGGCGAATCGCTGCTGGACGCGGTGATCCGCGAAACGCTCGAAGAAACGGCCCATCCGTTCGCGCCCGAGGCGCTGGTCGGCATGTATATGACCCATTTCGAGCGGCCCGGCAGCGAGGGCGTCACGTATTTGCGCTTCACCTATTGCGGCGCAGGCGGCGAACCCGACGCGGCGCGCGCACTCGACCCCGATATCGTCCGTACTTTGTGGATGAGCGCCGACGAATTGCGCGCCTGTCCCGAACGGCATCGCACGCCGCTCGTCATGCAATGCATCGACGATTACCTCGCAGGCCGGCGTTTCCCGCTCGACTTCGTGCATACGCATTCGGTCGGGCAAAAAAGGTAGCCGTCACGAGCGGCCATCCCCACGATCCATGCAGTGATGCAGCACCCAGTGAGCACCTTATGAGCAAGCAGAAAGTCGTAGTAGGCATGTCGGGCGGCGTCGATTCGTCGGTTACCGCGTGGCTGCTGAAGGAACAGGGCTACGACGTGGTCGGCCTGTTCATGAAAAACTGGGAAGACGACGACGACAGCGAATACTGCTCGACGCGGCAGGACTGGATCGACGTGGTGTCGGTCGCGGATCTGATCGGCATCGACGTCGAAGCGGTGAATTTCGCGTCCGAATACAAAGACCGCGTGTTCGCCGAATTCCTGCGCGAATACTCGGCCGGCCGCACGCCGAATCCGGACGTGCTGTGCAACGCCGAAATCAAGTTCAAAGCGTTCCTCGATCACGCGATGTCGCTCGGCGCGGAAACCATCGCGACCGGCCACTATGCGCGCGTGCGCGAGAACAACGGCCGCTTCGAACTGCTGAAGGCGTTCGACCATACGAAAGATCAGTCGTACTTTCTGCATCGGCTGAATCAGGCGCAGTTGTCGAAGACGCTGTTCCCGTTGGGCGAGATCCCGAAGACCAAGGTGCGCGAGATCGCTGAACAGATCGCGTTGCCGAATGCGAAGAAGAAGGATTCGACCGGTATCTGCTTTATCGGCGAACGGCCGTTCCGCGACTTCCTGAACCGCTATCTGCCGACCCAACCAGGCCCGATGAAAACCACCGACGGCAAAGTAGTCGGCGAACACATCGGCCTCGCGTTCTACACGTTCGGTCAGCGCAAGGGCATCGGCCTCGGCGGCAGCAAGGACGGCAGCGGCGAACCGTGGTTCGTGGCCGGCAAAGACATTCCGTCGAACACGCTTTATGTCGCGCAAGGGCACGATCATTCGTGGCTGCTGAGCCATACGCTGAGCGCCGGCAACACGAGTTGGGTCGCAGGCGAGCCGCCGGCGGAAGGCTTTACAGGCGGTGCGAAAACGCGTTACCGCCAGGCGGATGCGCCGTGCACCTTCAACGCGGCGAAGATCAACCCGGCAAACGGCGACGGCAAAGGCCTTTTCGAACTGACTTTCGATACCGCGCAGTGGGCTGTCACACCGGGGCAATCGGCGGTGCTCTACGATGGCGACGTATGCCTGGGCGGCGGCATCATCGAACATGCGGTGACGGGGCAGCCGGTCGCGCGTCAGCCGCAAAAGGCGGCGCTGCTGGGCGGGCGTTAAATCTCGGGCGCCGGCGAGTCGTGAGGTCTGGTCACACTCGCCCGCGTGGCTTCATCTTTGTGTTTTTCACCGGGCGTGCCGTCTGCACGCCGCACCCACGCTTCGGCGTTCCCAGCCGGGGCTAGCTTCACCATAACAAGCAGCCATCAGTTTTCCCTCGCGGCGGATTCCGTCTGCGCCGACAGCGTCGACGATCCCGCCGTGACGATCTTCACTGCACTGGAGTCCCCATGTTTTCTCGACGTTATCTGGCCATGTGGTGCGCAGTTGCGCTGCTGGCCGTCTGCACGGTGCTCGCCGTCACTCACCAGCTTTCGTGGCTTTGCGTCGTCGTGCCGCTCGCGCTCGTCGCGCTCGGCCTGTTCGACCTCACGCAGCAGCGCCACGCGATTCTGCGCAACTATCCGCTGTGGGGCCATTTCCGTTTCATGTTCGAATTCATTCGGCCGGAAATCCGCCAGTATTTCGTTGAAAACGATACCGACGAAAAGCCGTTCTCGCGCGTCCAGCGCAGCATCGTTTATCAGCGTGCGAAGAACGACGTGGACAGCCGCCCGTATGGCACCGAACTCGACGTCAAGGCCGTCGCGCATGAATGGATCAGCCACTCGCTCGCGCCGACCACGCTCGATAACCACGACTTCCGCGTGGTCGTCGGACCGGATCGCGCGCAACCGTATTCGATGTCGATCTTCAACGTCTCCGCAATGAGCTTCGGCTCGCTGTCGGCGAACGCGATCATGGCGCTGAACCTCGGCGCGAAGAAAGGCAACTTCGCGCACGACACCGGCGAAGGCTCGATGTCGAAATATCACCGCGAACATGGCGGCGACATCATCTGGGAAATTGCGTCAGGTTACTTTGGGTGCCGCAACGACGACGGCACCTTTAGCGCGGAAAAATTCGCGAAGCAGGCCGCCGAGCCGCAAGTGAAGATGATCGAAGTGAAGCTGTCGCAAGGCGCGAAGCCCGGTCACGGCGGCGTGCTGCCCGCAGCGAAGATCACGCCGGAAATCGCCGAAACGCGCGGCGTGCCGATGGGCCGCGATTGCATCTCGCCCGCCACGCACTCCGAGTTCTCGACGCCGCGTGGCCTGCTCGAATTCGTCGACCGTTTGCGCACGCTGTCCGGCGGCAAACCGACCGGCTTCAAGCTGTGTATCGGGCATCCATGGGAATTCTTCGGCATTGCGAAGGCGATGCTGGAAACCGGGATTCTGCCGGACTTCATCGTCGTGGATGGCGCGGAAGGCGGCACTGGCGCCGCGCCGCTGGAGTTCACCGATCACGTCGGCGTGCCGTTGCAGGAAGGTCTGCTGCTGGTTCACAACACGCTGGTCGGGATCGGCCTGCGTCAGCGGATTCGCATCGGCGCGAGCGGCAAGATGATCACCGCGTTCGATATCACCAAGACGCTCGCGATCGGCGCCGACTGGGTCAACGCGGCGCGCGGCTTCATGTTCGCGGTCGGCTGCATCCAGGCGCAGACCTGCCACACCGGCCGCTGCCCGACCGGCGTCGCAACGCAAGACCCGGTGCGTCAGCGCGCGCTGGTCGTGCCGGACAAGGCCGACCGCGTATTCAACTTCCACCACAACACGCTGCATGCGCTGAAGGAGATCATTCAGGCGGCGGGGCTAAAGCATCCAGCGGAATTGCGCGCGCATCACATCGTGCGGCGCGTGTCGTCGCATGAGGTGCGGCTGATGTCGGAGTTGCTGAAGTATCTGGACCCGAACGATCTGATTAACGGCAAGTATCGCTATTCGCTGTTCGAAAAGTACTGGCCGGTCGCGCAAAGCGACTCGTTTTCACCGAAGGTGGAATTGGCGGCGACGTAACAGAGACGCCATCACCGATCAGCAGAGGGCCGCAACACGCGGCCCTTTGTCGTTCAAAAACCGCACACCTTCGCGTCCGACCCCGCAAAACGGACACCCCCTTCCCTTTCCGTTAAAATCTACGGTTTAGCACTTCGCTCCACGGCCATCCCGTGCGCTTCGGCGCCTCGCGGGTCGGCCCACTGCCCGAAAGGCACTTCATGCTCACGTTTCAGCAAATCATCCTGACGCTGCAGTCCTACTGGGACAAGCAGGGTTGCGCGTTGCTCCAGCCGATCGACATGGAAGTCGGCGCGGGCACGTCCCACGTTCATACGTTTCTGCGCGCCATCGGCCCCGAGCCGTGGCGCGCCGCTTATGTGCAGCCGTCGCGTCGTCCGAAAGACGGCCGTTATGGCGAAAACCCGAACCGTCTGCAGCATTACTACCAGTACCAGGTGGTCCTCAAGCCGGCGCCGGAAAACATCCTCGACCTGTACCTCGGCTCGCTCGAAGCACTCGGCTTCGACCTGAAGCAGAACGACGTGCGTTTCGTCGAAGACGACTGGGAAAATCCCACGCTCGGCGCATGGGGCCTCGGCTGGGAAGTGTGGCTGAACGGCATGGAAGTGACGCAATTCACGTACTTCCAGCAAGTCGGCGGTCTGGATTGCAAGCCGGTGCTCGGCGAAATCACGTATGGCCTCGAGCGCCTCGCCATGTATCTGCAGAAGGTCGAAAACGTCTACGACCTCGTGTGGACCGAATGGGAAGAGCAAGGCCCGAACGGCCCGGAAATCCGTCGTCTGACTTACGGCGACGTGTATCACCAGAACGAAGTCGAACAGTCCACGTACAACTTCGAGCACGCGAACGTCGACCTGCTGTTCACGTTCTTCAACAGCTACGAAGCGGAAGCGAAGCGCATGATCGAAGCGCAGATCGCGCTGCCCGCCTATGAACTCGTGCTGAAAGCCGGTCATACATTCAACCTGCTCGACGCACGCGGCGCCATTTCGGTCACGGAACGCGCGGCGTATATCGGCCGGATTCGCGCGTTGTCGCGTCTGGTCGCCCAGGCTTACTACGAGTCGCGCGAAAAGCTCGGCTTCCCGATGCTCGGCAATCCGGTGCACGGCGTGCCTGGCCTCACCACCGACGCGCAAGATGCCGCGATGCCTGCATGGGCGCCGCCGCTGAAAGTCGAACGCAAGATCGACCCGGACTGACGAGAACATCACCAAATGACTCAACCCCATCAAGCTACCCTGCTCGTCGAACTGTTGACCGAAGAACTGCCGCCGAAAGCACTCGCGCGTCTCGGCGACGCGTTCGCTGAAGGCATTGCGCAGCGCCTCGCGGCGCGCGATCTGATCGACGGCGAAGTGTCGTTCGAGCGTTATGCAACGCCGCGCCGTCTCGCGGTCACGATCAAGAACGTCCGCGCGGTTGCGCCGGAAAAACAGGTGCGCGAAAAAGTGCTGCCGGTTTCCGTCGCCCTCGACAAAGACGGTCAACCCACCGCACCGCTCGCGAAGAAACTGGCGGCGCTCGGCTTCCCCGACTTCTCGGTGAACGACCTGGAGCGCGCGCAGGACGGCAAGGCCGAAGCGTTCTTCCTGCGCTACGCCGCGCCGGGTGCGACACTCGCCGACGGCCTGCAAGCCGCGCTCGACGAAACGCTGACCAAGCTGCCTATTCCGAAGGTGATGACCTATCAGCGTCCGGACGGCACCAATGTGCAGTTCGTGCGTCCGGTGCAGCGTCTGACTACGCTGCACGGCGACGAAGTCGTGCCGGTCAGCGCACTGGGCATCGACGCCGACGACACCACGCTCGGCCACCGCTTCCTGTCCGAAGGCTTCGTGCAGATCCAGCACGCCGACGCGTACTCCGAGACGCTGATGCACAAGGGCCGCGTGGTCGCCAATTTCGCCGACCGCAAGGAAACCATCCGCACGCATCTGCTCGCGCAAGCCAATGGCGACCAGGTGGTGATGCCTGAATCGCTGCTCGACGAAGTGACGTCGCTGGTCGAATGGCCGGTGGTCTACTCGTGCCGTTTCGAGGACGAGTTCCTGCAAGTGCCGCAGGAATGCCTGATCCTCACGATGCAGACGAACCAGAAATACTTCGCGTTGACCGACGCAAGCGGCAAACTGCGTTCGCGCTTCCTGATCGTGTCGAACATCGAAACGTCGACGCCGGGCGATATCGTCGAAGGCAATGAACGTGTGGTGCGTCCGCGTCTGGCCGACGCGAAGTTCTTCTTCGAGCAGGACAAGAAGAAGCCGCTCGCCGACCGCGTGCCGCTGCTCGCGAACGTCGTCTATCACAACAAGCTGGGTTCGGCGCTGCAACGCGTCGAGCGCGTCGAAGCGCTGGCCGGTGCGATTGCCGGCATGACCGGCGCGGACGTCACGCTTGCGAAGCGCGCCGCGCGTCTGGCCAAGGCCGATCTGATCACCGACATGGTCGGCGAATTTCCCGAGCTGCAAGGCACGATGGGCACGTACTACGCGCGCCACGACGGCGAGCCGGAAGAAGTCGCGCTCGCGTGTTCGGAGCACTATCAGCCGCGTTTCTCGGGCGACGCACTGCCCACCACCGCGACCGGCACTGTCGTCGCGTTGGCCGACAAGCTCGAAACGCTGGTCGGCATCTGGGGCATTGGCCTGCAGCCCACCGGCGAAAAAGATCCGTTTGCGCTGCGCCGTCATGCGCTCGGCGTGCTGCGTATCCTGGTCGAGAAACAACTGCCGGTCGACTTCGTCGAACTGCTGCGCGCCGCTTACGCGCAATTCGCCGCGGTGCCGAACGTCGCCGATTCGACGCAAGCCATTTACGAATTCAGCATGGACCGCCTGCGTGGTTTGCTGCGCGAACGTGGTTATGCAGCGGGTGAAATCGACGCGGTGCTCGCACTGAATCCGACGCATCTCGACGACATCGTCGCGCGTCTCGACGCCGTGCGCGAGTTCGCCACACTGGCCGAAGCGGCATCGCTCGCGGCGGCTAACAAGCGCATCTCGAACATCCTGAAGAAGTCGGAAGGCGGTGCGACCGGTGGCGTGCAGGTCACGCTGCTGATCGAAGCGGCGGAAAAGGCGTTGCATGCGCAACTCGAACAAGTCGCGCCGCGCGTGCAAACGCAACTCGCCGCACGCGACTACACGGGCGCACTCACCGCGCTCGCCGCGTTGCGTGAACCGGTCGACACATTCTTCAACGACGTGATGGTCAACGCCGAAGATCTGGCGTTGCGCGCTAACCGTCTGGCCCTGCTCGGCGCACTGCATCAGCAGATGAACTGCGTCGCCGACATCTCCCGACTCGCCACCTGAGCCCCGCACCATGCCGACCAAAAAAGTGGTGATCCTCGACCGCGATGGCGTGGTGAACGTCGACTCCGACGCGTTCATCAAATCGCCGGACGAATGGGTCGCCCTGCCCGGCTCGCTCGAAGCAATCGCACGGCTGAATCAGGCCGGCTATCGCGTGGCGATTGCGACCAACCAGTCGGGCATCGGCCGCGGCCTGTTCGACATGAACGCGCTCAATGCGATGCATCTGAAAATGCACCGGATGGCGGCGGCGGTCGGCGGCCGTATCGACGCGGTGTTCTTCTGCCCGCATACGGCAGAAGATCACTGCGAGTGCCGCAAGCCGAAGCCGGGCATGCTGAAGATGATCAACGAGCGTTTCGAAGTCGAGCCGGCCAATACGCCGGTCGTCGGCGATGCGATACGTGATCTGCAAGCGGGCGCGGCGCTCGGTCATCCGACTCATCTGGTGTTGACGGGCAAGGGCCGCAAAACACTCGCGGCCGGCAATCTGCCCGAAGGCACGATCGTTCACGACGACCTGCGTGCGTTCGCGCTCGACTTCCTCGCCGACGCCCACGAGTAACGCACGTCAACCACGCTAACCACGTCACGCGCGTTCACCACTCTCACCGACCACGCCGATGCGCTTCATTCGTTCTTTGCTTCTGCTGATTTACTTCGTGCTGTTCACGGTGCCGTACGCGACCGCGTGCTTCATCGCGTTCCCGTTCATGCGCGCCGACAATCGCTACTGGATGGCCGCCGGCTGGTGCCGCGCGACACTGAATACGGTCCGCTGGCTCAACGGCATCCGCTACAGGATCGAGGGCTTCGAGAATCTGCCTGATGGTCCGGCGGTGCTGCTGTCCAAGCATCAATCCGCATGGGAGACGCTGGCCTTTCCCGCGTTGATGCCGAAGCCGTTGTGCTACGTGTTCAAGCGCGAACTGCTGTACGTGCCGTTCTTCGGCTGGGCGCTCGGCATGTTGAAGATGGTTCACATCGACCGCAAGGAAGGCAAGTACGCGTTCGAGTCGGTCATCCGGCAAGGCAACGCGCGGATGGCGGAAGGCGCCTGGGTCATCATGTTTCCGGAAGGCACGCGCACGCAGACCGGCAAGCAGGGCAAATACAAAACCGGTGGTGCGCGCTTTGCGATTGCCACCGGCGCACCGGTCGTGCCGATTGCGCATAACGCAGGACGTCTATGGCCGCGCAACTCGTTTCTCAAATATGCGGGTATAGTCACAGTGTCGATCGGCAAGCCGATTGAGACAACGGGGCTCACGCCCGACGAAGTGAACACGCGCGTCGAACAGTGGATCGAAGCTGAAATGCGCCGCATCGATCCTACTGCGTACCGCGCGGCGGAAAGCGATTCCGCCGCCGCACCAATCTGACGCGCCCACGCCCTCGAAGGCGTATTGCGCGAAGCGAATCCGATGCAGAAGTCTCCCACGTCGCAGCCCGCTGCGGCGCTCGATAACCGGCAACTCGATCTCCCGCTCTTCGCCGAGCCGGGGTCGACGTCGTCGTCCCCTTCGCCCTCGGCACCTTCACCGGGTTCGTCTGTCAATCAGCGGCCGGCCGCGCCGCTTGCACCAGACGGCAGCAAACTGCGCAGCCTGACCATCGGTTCGCGCACGCTGCACTACGCGTTGAAACGCTCGGCGCGTCGCTCGATTGGTTTTGCCATCGACAGCACCGGTCTGACGATCACCGCACCACGCTGGGTCACGCTCACCGATATCGAAACCGCGATCACCGAAAAGCAGCGCTGGATTTTCACGAAGCTGATCGAATGGCAAACGCGCGTCGAACAGCGCGCGCTGCCCAAAGTCGACTGGAAAGATGGCGCTGAGGTGCCCTATCTCGGTCGCCCCGTGCGCGTGAAACTGGGCGCGCCGCAAGGTACGCTGGTGTTCAGTGCTGAGAACGCGGCTCTTCAAGTGCCGTTACCGTTGCAGGCCGATCCGCAGCAGATCAAAGACCGCGTGCAAGGTTGGCTGCAAAGCGAAGCCAAGCGGCTGTTCGGCGAACGTCTCGCTATTTATGCGGAAAAGCTGGGTGTGAACTATCGCGCGTATGCGCTTTCTTCGGCGGCCACACGCTGGGGCAGTTGTTC
This sequence comes from Paraburkholderia metrosideri, assembly GCF_904848625.1. Lineage (GTDB taxonomy): Bacteria > Pseudomonadota > Gammaproteobacteria > Burkholderiales > Burkholderiaceae > Paraburkholderia > Paraburkholderia metrosideri. The sequence goes on along the minus strand of NZ_CAJHCP010000020.1, from coordinate 48,916 downwards.
GAGTGACGGCAAGATTCGGCTGAACTGGCGGCTGATTCATTTTCCGCTGTCCATTATCGATTACGTCGTCGCACACGAACTCGCGCATCTGCGTGAGATGAATCACAGCCCGCGCTTCTGGCAAACGGTCGAATCGATTTTTCCGGAATTCCGCGAGGCGCGGCAGACCTTGAAGTCGCATCCGCCGGAATTGCTGCCGACGCTTTGAGCCGTCCTTCATGCTGTGAAGCCGGCGCTTCGGTGTGAAGCGCCGGGTGGTTCGAATCATCAACTAGCTGCTATCCGCCAATCGTGACGATTGGCGGCTGACTAGCGGCCTGACCCACGGCCCGGTTCAACGCTCATTCCGCGCAGAGCGTTTCCTGCAAATGAAGCCACGTTACCTTGCCGTGCGCATCGAGCTCCATCACCGCTGTTGAGCGCCGCACGTTCGCATTGCCCGTGCTATCGCGCTGATACTCGCGATACGTCACCACCGCACCCGACGCGTACTCCGCGACCATCGCCATATCGCGAATCGTGATTTGCGAGCCGGGGCGCGCGCCGCGCAACTTGCCGAACACCTCGCTCAAACCGTTGCGATCGAGCGCGGCACCGGACGGCATCACCAGCGAGAATTGCGGCGCGAAACGCGCCACGATTCGTTGCAGCGCGCCGTCATCCACAGAGCCGTCGAACCATGCCTGAATGTCAACGTGAATATCGACGAGTTCTTTGAAGTAGGGATTGTTGTTATTCATTGTGTTGAACCGGGTCGCCCACCAATTACTTTTTCTTCTGGATGAACTCGATCTTGTAGCCGTCCGGGTCCGTGACGAAAGCGATGACGGTGGTGCCGTGTTTCATCGGGCCGGCTTCGCGCACGACCGTGCCGCCTTGCGCCTTGATCTTGTCGCACGCAGCGTACGCGTCTTCAACTTCCACCGCGAGGTGACCGAAACCGGTGCCCAGATCGTATGACGGGGTGTCCCAGTTGTGCGTCAGTTCGAGGACGGTGCCGTCGCGCTCATCCGTGTAGCCGACGAAAGCCAGCGTGAATTTGCCGTCCGGATAGTCTTCGCGGCGCAGCAGTTTCATGCCGAGCAATTCGGTGTAGAAGGCAATTGAGCGATCCAGGTCGCCGACCCGGAGCATGGTATGAAGCAGGCGCATTGTGCACTCCCTGTTACGTGAAAACGAGACCGTCAATGTACCCGGAATCACGCGGCGCTGCAGAGCGCGGCACACCTGTGGCGGCATTCAGAACTGATGCCGCAGTCCCGCCATCAGGCCGAGTTGCGTGCTTTTCTGCGCGAGCCCGACGCCATTGACGCCTTGCAGTTGCGCACCGATCAGCCCGCCGCGATACAGCGAATAATCGCCTTCCAGATAGACGTCAGTATGCTTTGACAGGCCGTAGTCGGCGACCAGTTGATACTGCCATGCCGAGCCGTCCTGTGCGGCGCTCGTGCCATCCTGCAACGTGCGCCATACGTTGGCGGCAAAGTGCCAGGCGTTGCCCGCCTGCTGTGTGATGCCGCCCATGATCATCCGGCGTCGCGCGAAATCCGTGTACTTGAGCGCGGCCAGCACAGGCGCGGAGAACGGCCCATTGGCGAAATTAGAAAATCCCGCATCGCGCTGATTGACGATGTAGCCCGCCGAAAAGCGCGTGTAATTCCACGTGTACGAGCCACCGAACGTCCACGCTTTCAGCGCGGCGCCGTTGATCGAGTCCTTCGATTCCGCGTACGCGCCGCCGACGCTGAACGGGCCACCCGCCGGTGCGTACGCGGCGGCCGCGCCAACCTGACTGCCGTACGAATTGCCCGCGTTGCCGCCAAACGCGTAACCGGCCGCAAAGTTAAAACCGTTGTATTTCGCCTGATATTGCACCTGGTTGCTGGTCCAGATGCCGCCGGTCATCGTCACTTCCGGCTGGAAGCTGAAATCGTACGGAATCCAAAGATTGCTGCCGTAGCCGCCTATCGTGATGCCTTCGATCATCACGTTGTACTGGCGCCCCAGGATCACCTGGCCGAACGAATCCGAACGCACACCCACTTGTGCTTCGTTGAAGAACGGCAGCGTGGGATCGCTTTGCCCACTGTTGATGTAGAAGCGGTTTTCGAGCTTGAAGAAGGTGGACCATCCGCCGCCCAGATCCTCGACGCCCTTCAGGCCCCAGCGGCTTTGCGTGATACCGCCGACACCCAGCCCAACCGACGCATCGCCGGCCGTGTTCACGTTGGTCAGATAGCGCACGCTTTCGTCGACGACACCGTAAAGCGTCACGCTGGACTGCGCATGCGCCGCCTGACAGATCAATGACGCGATGGTTGCGGGCACGACGCTCGCCATCCAGCGGCTCAGCTTTCTCATATCGTTCCTCGTACCGTCGGCGTCGCGCGCGGACCGGGTGCGTCGGCAGAAGCAGCGAGGACCCATTGATCCTGCGTGCTGCACGCGCGCGCTTCGCGTTGACGCGTGGCGGCATTGCTGTGATGCAGTCCGTACGAATAGCCTGACGAAACACGTGTATTCGCACCTTAGCGCGAAACGTTGGCGGCACGAAATTAGTCGTGGGTGCGTGTTGCGCGGGTGTTGCCAAGTCCGCAACTGGATCAGCAAAAGCTTGCAGGCCGTATGAAGCACGCGTAGAACGTAGGGGCTTCATCTGCCGGATGGCGGCGGTTTGATATCGTATGAGTTGCGATGACGGTTAGGTATTGCTGAAATCGGGCATGACAGATCGCTCGTTGCAACGGTGGCCGCGGGCCCTTTGGCGTTGTCGAGCCTCGGGCTTTTAACTGTGGCTGTAGCCATCGCCTTTGCCTTGACCGCCGCTTCGACTAGCCATTCGGCCGACTAGCCCGATCCCCTGCTTCAGCAGATACTGTCGACCGCACCGTTCCTCACTGATTCAGCCACCACGCCAACCAACCGCCCATGAGCATCGCCGTCGTGCCTGCCCGCCGCGCTCCGGATAGCTTCGCCATCCTGTTGATGATCGGCTTGTGCGCGATCTGGGGACTTCAACAAGTGGCCATCAAGAGCACAAACGCGGCATTACCGCCGGTGTTTCAGGCGGGTTTGCGCTCCGCGATTGCGGCTGTGCTCGTATGGGGCTGGGCGCGCTCGCGCGGTACACCGCTCTTTCGCGACGACGGCACGCTCGGCGCCGGCCTAGTCGCGGGCATGCTGTTCGCCGCAGAGTTCATCTGCATTTTTCTCGGACTGACGCTAACCAGCGCATCGCGCATGGCGGTCTTTCTGTACACGGCGCCGTGCTTTACGGCGCTCGGTCTGCACTGGTTTGTCGACGGCGAACGGATGCGGCGCATTCAATGGATCGGCATCGTTGTCGCGTTTGCGGGGATGTCGCTGGCATTCGCCGACGGCTTCCTGCATGGGCACGCCGGGCGCGGATCAGCGCTCCCGGAGGTAGCCGGCGACGCGCTCGGCATACTGGCCGGCATCGCGTGGGCCGCGACGACCGTAGTGGTGCGCGCAACCTGCCTCGCTCAATCGAGCGCGAGCAAAACGCTGTTCTATCAACTGACGGTGTCGGCGGTGGTGCTGCTTGCGCTGGCACTTGGGCTCGGTCAGATCCGCGTGGAAAACGTCACGCCGGTCGCGCTGGCGAGCCTCGCGTATCAGGCGGTGGTCGTCGCATTCGTCAGCTATCTGGTGTGGTTCTGGCTGCTGACGCGTTATATCGCTTCGCGCCTGTCGGTATTTTCGTTTTTGACGCCGCTGTTCGGCGTGACATTCGGCGTATTGCTGCTCGGCGAGTCGTTCAGCGCGCGCTTTCTGATGGCCGCGGCGCTGGTGCTGAGCGGGATTGCGCTGGTGAATGCGCCGGCGAAAAAGCGGCTCAACGCTTAGTTCACAGGTCGGGCCTGGCCACACCTGAGATGACCTGGCGCAGTCCTGACCTAACGGCCGCCATGCCTGGTTTCTGTGGCTGCGGGCCTGGCCAGTTACCCGCGTCAGCCCGACATCTCACTCAGCGGCGCGTCACGCGCAAACTACTTCTTCTCCGCCACGATCTGCGCCACCTGCACATACTCGGCAACCGACACATCTTCGGCCCGGCGTTGCAGATCAAAGCCAATCGCGTCGAAATCCACCGAATCGCGATACATCGCCAGCGTGTTGCGCAACATCTTACGACGCTGCGAGAACGCCGCCGTCACCACTTCGCCGAGCACGCGCTCGTTCACCGGCGCCAGTTCGTGCAACTCGTGCGGGATCATCCGCACGATCGCGGAATCGACCTTCGGCGGCGGGTTGAACGATTCGGGCGGCACGTCGAGTTGCTTGTCGATGACGTAGCGATATTGCAGCATCACCGAGAGGCGGCTGAATGCCTTGCTGCCCGGCTCCGCGACCATCCGCTCAACGACTTCGTTCTGCAACATGAAATGCTGATCGATCACGCGATCCGCGAACGTCGTCAGGTGAAACAGCAACGGGCTCGAAATGTTGTACGGCAGATTGCCGACAATGCGCAGCGACGCCTTCTCGCCAGGCGCGGCCAGCGAGCCGAAGTCGAATGCGAGCGCGTCGCCCGCATGCAGCTCGAGCAGATCGCCGAATCGGGTCTTCAGGCGCCCGATCAGATCGCGGTCCAGTTCGACCGCGTGCAGCGGCGTTTCGGGCGTCGCAAGACGCTCGATCAGCGGTTCGGTGAGCGCACCGAGCCCCGGCCCGATTTCGACCATGCGCTCGCCGCGCTGCGGCCGGATCACGTCGACGATCGAATCGATCACGCCCATGTCGACCAGAAAGTTCTGACCGAAACGCTTGCGCGCGATATGACCCTGGTGGCGGCCCTGCTGCTGTCTGCTGGTGGACATCGAAAAAAACGCTAAGAAAGAAAACTGCTTAAAGAGAAGAATGCGCGTCGTGCGCCGAATTTGGGGTGAGCAGACCGTGCAAGCGATGCGTCGGTCATGGCTTCACGCCTGAGATCCTGCAACAGCGCGGCACGGTTCACGCACTGCCGGACATATCCCGCTACATCACGAAACGCAGTAGAAGCTGCGCCGCTGCCGCGCCAGATCAGCCCACGCGGCGGTGCTGCGCCATCGACACCGCGGTATCGATCGCGGCGATCAGGCTGCCCGCGTCAGCGCGGCCGGTGCCGGCCAGATCGAGCGCGGTGCCGTGATCGACCGAGGTGCGGATGATCGGCAAGCCGAGCGTCACGTTGATGCCTTCGCCAAACGTGGCGTACTTCAACACCGGCAGACCCTGATCGTGGAACATGGCCAGCACGCAGTCGGCCTGCTCGAGATAACGTGGCTGGAACAGCGTGTCGGCCGGATAAGGACCGCGCGCGTCGATACCTTTATCGTTCGCGCGATTCAGCGCCGGTGTGATGACCTCGATTTCCTCGCGGCCCAGGTAACCATTCTCGCCCGCATGCGGGTTCAACCCGGTTACGAGGATACGCGGCGCGGGTAAGCCAAAGTGATTCCGCAAATCCTGGTCGATGATCGAGAGCGTCTCGACAATGCTCTCGATCGTCAACGCAGCGGAGACATCTTTCAGCGGCAAATGGGTGGTCGCGAGCGCCACGCGCAGCGGCCGCTTGCCGGTGCCGGCCAGCATCATCACCACACGCGGTGTGTGGGTGCGTTCGGCCAGATATTCGGTGTGGCCGGTGAACGGCACACCAGCGTCGTTGATCGTGCTTTTTTGCAGCGGCGCGGTCACGATCGCGTCGAACCTGCCGGCCACTGCGCCGTCGATCGCGCTATCGAGCAGATCGAGCACGTAGCGGCCATTGGCGGCGTTCAGCCGGCCCGCCAGCGACGGCGCGCCGAGCGCCGTGTGCTGCACCCGTACGCGCTTGCCGTCCGCCACCAGCGCGGCCCAATCGACTCCCACAGCGCGCGCACGTTCGGCGAGCAGACTCGCATCGCCCAACACGGTGAACTGCGCGGTGGGCCAGTGCGCCGCCGCGCCGGCCAACGCCTGCGCGGTCAGTTCGGGGCCGACGCCGGCGGGTTCGCCGGTCGTGATCGCGATCTGTAACGGCAGGCTGGTGGACGGGGCGGCGCTTGTCATGATGGCTAAAACGGTTAGTTCAAGCTCGCCTGCGTGGGCTTCACTTCCACGTAGGCGGTGTCACGCAGTTCACGCAGCCAGTCGGCGTAAGCCTGTTCGGCCTTGCGCTGACCGATTGCCTGACGCGCCAGATCCATCTGCTGCGAAACCGAACCTTCTGCTTCGCGGCGGCCCAGCACCTGGATCAGGTGATAGCCGTATTCGCTGCGAACCGGGTCGCTGATCTGGCCATCCTGCAAGTTGTTCATCGCGCGTTCGAATTCCGGCACCGTTTCGCCCGGGCTGATCCAGCCGAGGTCACCGCCTTGCGACGCGGAACCGTCCTGCGAGTAGGTACGGGCAAACTTCTCGAAGTCGCCGCCTGCGGCAAGCTGGCTCTTGATGTCGAGCAGTCTCTGACGCGCTTGCGGCTCCGACATGCCGTCGCCGACGCGCAGCAGGATGTGACGCACGTGCGTTTGCGTGAGTTTCGGCGCGTCCGAGCTGCTGCCCTGACCGACGCGGCGCTCGACGAGGCGCACGATTTCGAAGCCGTCATTGGTGCGGACCAGATCCGGATTGATCTCGCCCGGACGCAAGGCCGACGCAGCCTTCACGAACTCAGGCGGCAGTTTGGACGGCGCCACGAAACCCAGATCGCCGCTGTTCTTCGCCGCATCCGGCGCTTGCGAATTGGACTTCGCGAGCTTTTCGAAATTGGCACCGCCCTTGGCTTCGGCCAGCAAAGCCTGCGCCTTGGTCTGCGCGGCTTCGATATCGGTTTCGGACGCGTTCAACGGCGCCTTGATGAAGATGTGCTGAATGTGCAGGTCGCTGGTCGCACCCGCATTCGGGCCACGCTGACTGGCGATGTAGTTCGCCACTTCGCCGTCCGACACCGTGATCTTGCTGTCCACTTCCTTTTCACGCAAACGCGACAGCGTCAGTTCGGTACGCGCGTCGCTGGTGAAAGTGGTCCAGGGCACGCCTTGCGCCTCGATCCGCGCGCGGTACATTTCGAGCGACATGTTGTTCGCCTGCGCAAGACGCTCAAGCGTTTTCTGCACGGCGGCGTCGTCGACGACGATGCCGTCGTCTTTCGCCTTCTGCAACTGGATGCGCTCCAGCACCATCTGGTTGAGCACCTGTTGACGCAACTGGTCGAGCGGCGGGACCGGCGCGTTCTGCTGATTCAGCCGGTGCGTGATCAGGCCCATGCGCTCGTCAAGCTCACGTCGTGTAATGACACCGTTGTTGACGACTGCGGCGATAGTGTCGACCGTTTGACCGTTATTGGCGACGGGGACGCTGCTGCCGTTAGTGCCGGGCAGCGCCTGAGCGTGAACCGGCGCAACCGACAGGAAGGACGCTGCGGCGGCAAGACCGGCCGCAAGCGTTGCCAAGCGAAGCTTTTTCATGATTGCCACAGATACTCCAATGATGTCGGGCGCGCCTGGCCCGTCTTTTCGCATGCCATGAATGATCGCGCAGCGTCATTCGTCATTCGTAATTGGTGAAACGTGATTCCGGCGGAGGCGGCGGCGGCAACGGCGTGTAGCCCGCCACGCCATTGCGGAACGCGGTCATCAGTCCGTTGTCGACGCTCGACAAGCCCTTGAACGTCAACTGCGCGAGGAACCGCGTGCTCGACTGATTCTGCCCCGACGTGTTCAGCCCGTTTGCGTAGCGCTGGATCCCCGCGCCGAGCGTCCAGCAATCGGCGTCGTACTGCATGCCGATCAGGCCGTCGACGATCCGGTGCCCGCCCAGGTCGTAGTTGAACCGTGCAACGCCGTACACCCGGTGGCTGAGCGGCCATTGGCCCGACACCAGTATCTGGTTGATCGGCTCGTTGTCCAGCGTGGTGTTCGCGCGGGTGTAGCGATACCCGACGTTAATCACCTTGCCGGTGGCCGGACTGAAGCCGAAGCCAACGCTCGTCTTGATCAACTCGTTGTTGTCGGCATTATATTGGAACGCCGTTTCCGAAGCGAAACCGGCCCCGAGCTTGACCGACGCGCCTGCAATCAGGTCCGAATGGGTCGCCTGCGTACTGGTCTGGCCCGGCTCCAGCGTGACGCGCTGGTCCTGGAAATAGTACTGCTGCGCAATTACGAAACGCGCCCGCTCATCGCCGGTGGCCGCGTTGATGAAGCGCGTGGTGATACCCGCGGTCAGGCGGTTCGCGTCGGCGATCCGGTCATTACCGACAAACGTGTTCGGCGTGAAAATCTCCGCCAGACCGAAGTCGGAGTCGGCCGTGTCGAACAGCGGCGCGTTTTCCTGATTGCGGTACGGCGTGTACACGTAGTACAGGCGCGGCTCCAGCGTCTGGATATAGTCCGCGCCGAAAATCCGCACCGAGCGCTCGAAGGTCAGGCCCGTGTCGAAGCTCAGCGTCGGAATCGACTCGGTGAAGTTCTTCTGCGCGTTGGGCACGCCGTTCAGATCGGTGCCGATGTTGTTCAGGTTGTACGACGCGAAGTGCCACTGCACCTTCGGCGTGACGAAGTACCCCGGCCCGACCACCGAATACGACAGGTACGGGTTGAATACGACCCGCTGGCCTTCCGACAGGTCCTCGGTCGTGATGCGGAAGTTCGTGTAGTCGGCTTCCGCGCCGAAGTCGAATCCACCGACGTTGTACTTCGCGTACTTCACGTTCAACTGCGGCTCGCGGCCATATGGCGCGACCGACGGCGTCAGCGTCTGCCAGTGCTGTTCGCGAGCGAGCACCGACCACGGGCCGTTGTTATAGGTCAACCCGGCTTCCTGTTGATACAGGAGCTGGGTGCCGTTCATGAACTGGTTGACCGACGACGACAGGTCTTCCGGATACTGGTTGTCCGAAACCTTGTTGTAGTAGACGTAACCTGCGAACCCGTTACCGAAATTCTGGTTGTGCTGGATGTACAGCGCGTAACGGTTGGTGTGCGTCAGGTGATCGTCAGGCAGGAATTCGCCGGTGATCGAGCCCGAATACGTGGGCGACAGATAGCGGAACGAAGTCTGCAACTGCACACCGCGCTTGGAGATCAGACGCGGCGTGAGCGTCAGATCGCGGTTCGGCGCGATGTTGAAGTAATACGGCACCGACAGTTCGAAGCCGTTGGTCGAACTCAGCGAGAACGTGGGCGGCAACAGCCCGCTGCGCCGCTCGCCCGACAGCGGGAACGACAGCCACGGCGACGCGAACACCGGCACGCCCTGGAAGAACAGCACGCTGTTGTACGCGACGCCTTCGTCCGCGCCGGTGTCGAAATCGAATTCGCTGCCCTTGATGTACCAGGCCGGGTTGTCCTCGCACGAGCAGGCCGTGTAGGTGCCCTTCGTGAACACCGAGCGCTCCGCGTCGAGCAGGTCGACGCGCTGCGCGCTGCCCGAGCCGCCCGTCAACGTGAAGTGGTACTTCGGCGAAGTCATGAAGCCTTCGGTCGAATCCACCCGCAGATGCGCGTCGGGGCCGATGAAGGTGTTGCCGCTGTTGATCACGTGGACGTTGCCGTAGGCATCGGCCATGTCCGTGTCCTGATCGTAGTGCAGCGCGTCGGCCTTGATCACGGTCGTATTGCGGCGCACCTCGGCTGAACCCTTGGCCGCCAGGTCCTGGTCGATCGTGCCGCTGGCGGCGTCGCCGAGCACGAACGTGGCCGGCGACTGGCCGGGTTGCAACAGATGGTCCTCGAGCTGCGGCGCGAGCCGCATGCCCCAGGGCGCGTAGATAGATTGCGGCTGCGCGGCTTCCCCCACCAGTTGGGCGTGAGCAAGCGCAGGCATCAGGCCCGGAACGGCGATCAACGCCGCGACGAGCCGCCTTTTGCGCGGCGCGGCCGCACAGGAGGGAGTCGTTTGGGAAAGCTGTCTAGGCGGCATGTATCGTTTGGCGAATCGGCCCGTCCGTCAGCTTTTGCAGTCACGATCCACCGCCTGCACATCCCGACCGTGACAGTCGGCTGCACATCCATATTTACAATCTGTCGAACGATGAGGCGGGCGGTGAAGCGGAACACGCGAAAAGCCAGCGTGAGTCGCGTCAAAAAAGTCGTGGGGTATTATATGGCAAGACGTTGCCCCTAAGAATTTGCCGCCGGTTTACATGACGCTGCCACCCTCCCAAGACACTCCCGACTCCCGCCTGCAACTGCTCAAGACCTGGCTGCAAGGCCATGCAGCGCGCTATTCACTCGAACTCGACACGCTTGCCCCCGCTTCATCCGACGCCAGTTTCCGGCGCTATTTCCGTGTCGCCGGTAAGGTGGTGGAAGGCGAAAACACCGGCTCGCTGATCGCCGTCGATGCCCCGCCGCCCGAAAAGTGCCGCGAATTTGTGCAGGTCGCCCAATTGCTCAACGCAGCGGGCGTGCACGTGCCGCGAATTCTGGAGGTCGATTTCGACGCCGGACTGATGCTCGTGACCGATCTGGGTACGGCTTCGTACCTCGGCGCACTGACGCAAGCGCAGAACGGCGACGATCCGCGCCGTGCCCGCACGCTGATGCGCGATGCACTCGACGCGCTGATCCGCTGGCAGCTCACGTCGCGCGAAGGCGTGCTGCCCGAATTCGACGAAGCGTTCCTGCGCCGCGAGATGGAGTTGCTGCCGGAATGGTTCATCAGCCGGCATCTGGGCCGCGAGGTCGACGAAAAGACCCGCGGGCTGCTCGATCGCACGTTCGCGCTGCTGATCGCGAGCGCCCGCACGCAGCCGCAAGTGTTCATGCTGCGCGATTTCATGCCGCGCAATCTGATGGTCGCCCCGCAGCCGAATCCGCTGAATCCCGGCGTGCTCGACTTTCAGGACGCGGTTTACGGCCCGATCACCTATGACGTCGCGTCGCTGCTGCGCGATGCGTTCATCGGTTGGGACGAAGAGTTCGAACTGGACTGCTTCGTGTACTACTGGGAACGCGCGAAAAAAGCCGGCTTGCCGGTCGATCCCGATTTCGGCGAGTTCTACCGCCAGCTCGAATGGATGGGGCTGCAACGGCACATCAAGGTGCTCGGCCTGTTCTGCCGGATCAACTACCGCGACGGCAAGCCTCACTACATGAACGATCTGCCGCGTTTCATCGGCTATGCGCGCAAGGTGGCTGAACGCTACGCACCGCTGCGCCCGTTCGCGAAACTGCTCGACGAACTCGAAGGCCGCGCGAATGAAGTCGGCTACACGTTCTGACCGATGACGATGTCTGTGAAGAAAGCGATGATTTTCGCCGCGGGCCGCGGCGAACGGATGCGTCCATTGACCGACGCGTGCCCGAAGCCTTTGCTCGAAGCCGGCGGCAAGCCGCTGATCGTGTGGCAGATCGAACGGCTCGCGCAGGCCGGTTTTCAGACCATTGTGATCAACCACGCGTGGCTCGGCGAAAAGATCGAGGCGACGCTGGGCGATGGCTCACGCTGGCAGGTCGAGTTGCGTTACTCGGCTGAGCATGACGCATTGGAGACAGCGGGCGGTATCGTGCAGGCGCTGCCGCTGCTGGAAGATAACGGCGAGAGCGAAGTATTTCTCGCGGTCGCGGGCGACGTGTACGCCGATTTCGATTACGCCACGCTGCATGCGCATGCCGACAGATTGCAGACGCTTGCAGAGCCGGGCATGCATCTGGTGATGGTGCCGAATCCGGTGTTTCATCCGGCTGGCGACTTCGGTCTGGTCGACGGCGTGCTGTCTCTTGATGCCCGACCGCGTTTGACCTTCGGCAGCATCGGGCTTTACGACACACGCATGTTCCACGCTCTGCCGCGCGGCACACGTCGCGCGCTGTCGCCGTATTACCGTGACACGATCGGGCGCGGACTGGCGAGCGGGGAGTTGTACGAGGGCTCGTGGGAGAACGTCGGGACGCCGGCGCAATTGCAGGCGTTGGATCAGCAGTTGAAGGCGCGCTGAGCGCGAAAGCCCTCGCTCGCGCGCGACAGCCCGAGGGCATGTTGCCGCCGCTACCTCACGCGCCTGCCGGCAAGCACGTCGCGTCGCATCGCGCTCGCTTAGTGCCCACCCTCCCCCGCATCCACCGCTTCCATCGACTCCGGCACCTCTGCCGCGCGCTGCTGCAACGCCCACATCTGCGCGAACAGTCCGTTCGCGCGCAGCAACTCGGCATGCGTGCCGCGTTCGACAATCCGCCCCTTGTCCATCACGATGATCTGCTGCGCGTGTACCACGGTCGACAACCGGTGCGCGATGATCAACGTCGTGCGTTCGCGCGCGATCTGATCGAGTTCGTGCTGGATCGCGCGCTCGGAACGCGAGTCGAGTGCGGAGGTGGCTTCGTCGAAGAGCAGGATCGGCGGATTCTTGAGTATGGTTCGCGCAATTGCTACACGCTGCTTCTCGCCACCGGACAATTTCAAACCGCGCTCGCCGACCGGCGTTTCATACCCCTTCGGCAATCCTTCGATGAACTCGTGAATATGTGCGGCGCGCGCCGCCGCAATCACTTCGTCGCGTGTCGCCGACGGCCGGCCGTACGCGATGTTGTAGTAGATCGAATCGTTGAACAGCACGGTGTCCTGCGGCACGATGCCAATCGACGCGCGCAGCGAATCCTGCGTGACGTCGCGAATATCCTGACCGTCGATCGTAATCGCGCCACCGTTCGCGCGATCCAGATCGTAGAAGCGGAACATCAGCCGCGCGAGCGTCGATTTACCCGAGCCGCTGTGACCGACAACGGCAGTGGTCGTACCCGCCGGAATCGTAAAGCTCACGTCGTGCAGAATCTGCCGCGCGGGTTCGTACGAGAAATTGACGTGCTCGAAACGCACTTGCGCACCGCTCACCTGCAACGCCGACGCATTCTCGAGATCGGGCACTTCCTGCGCGGCGCCGAGCAACGTGAACATCCGATCCATGTCGGTCAGACTCTGCTTCAACTCGCGATACACGACGCCAAGGAAATTCAGCGGAATATAAAGCTGCAACATGAACGTGTTGATCAGCACCAGGTCGCCGAGCGTGAGCCGCCCGGCCATCACACCTTGCGTCGCGCGCCACAGAATGAACACGAGCCCCGTGCCGATAATCGCCTGCTGTCCGAAGTTCAGCGCCGACAGCGAACGCTGCGACTTGATCGCCGCGGTGCGATAGCGCTTGAGATTTTCGTCGTAGCGGCTCGCTTCCCACTCTTCATTGCCGAAGTATTTGACGGTCTCGTAGTTGAGCAGCGAATCGATTGCACGCGAATTCGCCTTTGAATCGAGATCGTTCATCGTGCGACGAAAATGCGTGCGCCACTCGGTGACCTTCACCGTGAAAACGATGTACACCGCCAGCGCGATAAACGTGACGATCGCGTAGTACGCCTCGTATTTGACGACGAAAAAGCCGAGCACGAGACCGACTTCGACCAGCGTCGGCAGAATGCTATATAGCGAATACGAAATGAGTTGTGTGATGCCACGCGTGCCGCGTTCAATATCGCGCGACATGCCGCCGGTTTGCCGTTCGAGATGAAACCGCAACGACAGCGCATGCAGATGGCGAAACACCTTCAGCGCCAGTTGACGCACCGCGCTTTCCGTTACTTTCGAAAACAGGATTTCGCGCAGTTCGGTAAAGAGCGACGTGGACAGGCGCACCACTGCATACGCGACCACCATCAAACCGATGCCGCCCAGCAGCACGATACCCGGCGCATCGTGCGCACGGCCGAGCGCCGTGAGATGCCGCACCGACGCGAGGCCGTCGACAATCCGCTTCATCACGATCGGCACGCCGAGATTGGCGACCTTCGCGCCGATCAGGCAGGTCAGCGCGAAGCCGACGCGCCATTTGTACGTGGCGAGATAGGGCAGCAGTGACAGAATCGTCTGCCAGTCGTTGCGAGGCTGGGTGGAAACAGGGGAGAGTTCGGACGAAGACGAGCGGCGCATGGGGATAGGCTGGGGAAAGTGGAAATGCCGGAGTTCGCAGCGGTGCGCCGACCCTCGCGTGCCAACCGGCACACTGCTTTGTCGCGCGACCTGGCTGGGCGCTTTCCCGTACAATTCCTGATCTTTCTATTGTCGCAGAAGCTGGCTGGCGCCGCTTTTGATGGGCTGTCCGGCCGCTGGCCGCAGCCTTGGCTGCGCGGCCGCCTTGTACCGCCGGGTTGTCCGTGACCAGGTACAGTTGTCGTGAAGTCCCCGCCTGCCGGTCGAGCCGACCGAGCCAATCACGTTTTCAAGGGTTCCCCCGATGACCGATCTTCAACTCCCGCAAAAGCACTGCGCACTGCGTGTCGTACCGCAACCGTCGGACGCGAATGTCCACGGCGATGTATTCGGCGGCTGGATCATGGCGCAGGTGGATATTGCCGGCTCGATCCCGGCAAGCCGTCGTGCGAACGGGCGGGTGGCGACCATCGCGGTCAATTCGTTCGTGTTCAAGCAGCCGGTGTTCGTCGGCGATCTGCTGAGCTTTTACGCGGATATCGTCAAGACCGGCAATACGTCGGTGACAGTCTCGGTCGAGGTCTACGCGCAGCGCATGAGCCTGACCGAAGAGGTCGTGAAAGTCACCGAGGCGATCCTCACCTATGTCGCGACCGACAGCGACCGTCGCCCGCGCGCATTGCCGGTGCTGGATTAAATCGAAACGCTTAAGTCTTCAACACGCTACCGCTGCTGAAGCACAAACAGAACGAGGCGCTGTCGCGCCTCGTTCTGTTTCATGCGTTGCAATCTGCATTAGCAGGCCGCAAAAGCAGGCCTCAAATGCAGGCCTCACAAGGCCCCACAAGCGGGCCGGACCGCTCCAGCTTCGCTACCGCTTACTGACTCGCCGCGGCACCAATCCCTGCCTTCTTCTGCGCATTCTGGATATCGTTCGGATAGTTCGGATCGTTGCGCGCGGGGTTATAGCCGTGCGCTTCCAGATTCTTCAACTCCGCGTTCTTCTTCGCCCGTGCCTCTTTGTGCGCGGCCTTGCGCTGCGCTTTCGTGGTGTGCGACTTCGCGCCGGTGTCCGCCTTCGCCGAGTCGGAATTCTCTCCGGCCGGCCCTCCTCCACCGCCGCCGCTTTGTGCGAACGCTGGCGCGGCGGCCGCCACGCTCAGTACAACCGATGTCAACAAAACAGCCAGTTTCTTTGCAGGTGAAGACGTCATTGTTTTCTCCAGTCGGATTGGCGAATAGTCGACAACGCAACGCCCGGGACCGGGTATGAGCAGCGAAAACGACACTCGAGCGGACGAACGGACGGGCGGAGCGCTGCTTGAATCGGTACTTCGTGGTTCCCAGCAACTCTGAAATGGGAACCACGAATATATACGACTGAAATTCACACGCAAATCGCTTTTACGTTGCGCCGAACGCCAATCAGGCGCTCCGAACGGACGCCGGATAACCTTGTGCAGCACCGTTGCCGCGCAAATAGACATCGACTTGCGCTTCGATCCACTGCGCAAAATGGGCCTGGCGGGCGTTGAGAATTTCGCGTTGCTGCCACACGAGCCAGTACGGATACCGATACGGCACGCGGATGCCGGTAATCTGCACCAGTTCCCGTTGCGCCAACGCGTGCGCGACCAGGCTGCGCCGTTCAAGTGCGACGCCCTGGCCCAATCGGACTGCGCTGATCACGATATTCGAGTCGTTTGCCGACAACACCACGCTTTGTGCCGCCGGCTCCGCGACTTGCGCTGCCTTGCACCAGTCGGCCCACGGCGTATCGGGGCTGGAAATCAGCGGACAGGCCAGCACGTCTTCAGCGGTAACGGGAAGACGGCCATCTGGTCCAAGCGAAAAATGGGGAGCGGCGACGACCACCATCTCGTCGTCGAACAGCTTTTGTTGCGCGACGTCGGGCCAGTGGCCCTGTCCCATGCGAATGCCGATATCGGCGACACCCTGACGAAAATCCTCGACTTGCAGACTGGTCAGCAGACGAACCCGATAGTACGGATGCGCTTCGCGAAAGCTCGCGAGACGCGGCACGAGCCAGTGCTGCGCGAACGACGGCAACGTGGAGATCACCAGTTCGCTTTCATGCGGACGCGCCTGCGCGCGACGCGTGGCATGCGTGATGTCGCGCAGCGCCGCGCGTATGTCGAGCGCGTAAAGCCGCCCTTCCTCGGTCAGCCGCAGCCCGCGCGCCTCGCGCACGAACAGCGCAACACCCATGACGTCTTCGAGCACTTTGATCTGCTGGCTGACCGCCGAGTGCGTGACATGCAGCTCGCGCGCCGCCTGCGTCACGCCGCCCAAACGGGCGACGGCTTCGAAGCAGCGGAGTGCGGTAAGGGGTGGAATCGGCTTCATGTAAGAAATTCTGACGTAGCTCGTCGGTAATTGTCGCTTTTTTTGACGCGCGGAGATGCTTAATCTATCGGCTGAACGCGCGAGAATGGATGCCGGTTGGGCAATCGCCACGCTGCGTCAGGCCCGCGCGGATGATGATAGAACTTCTAACGGAATGAACATGAAACTGATCGGAATGCTCGATTCGCCGTACGTTCGGCGGGTCGCTATCTGCGCCAAATTGCTGAAACTCGATGTCGAGCATGACTCGATCTCGGTGTTCAGCACCTACGACCAGTTCGCGAAGATCAACCCCGTCGTCAAGGCGCCCACGCTGATCGCCGACAACGGCTGCTGCGTGATGGATTCGACGGTGATTCTTCAGTACCTGGCAACGCTCGCCGGGCCGGCGCAGCGCCTGTTTCCCAGCCGCCCCGACGATGCGTTGCGCACCGCCCGCCTGAACGGCCTGGCGCTGGCCGCATGCGAGAAGACGGTGCAGATCGTGTATGAGCGCAATCTGCGTCCTGCCGAGAAGCAGCACGAGCCGTGGGTCGAACGCGTGCGCACGCAATTGCTCGCCGCTTACGGCGAACTCGAACGCGAGGTGGCCGCGTCCGCGCTGCCGGTCGACGCTGAACAGTTCGACGCGGCGGACGTCACGGTAGCGGTGGCGTGGCATTTCACGCAGATGATGTTGCCGGAGATCGTCAGCCCGGCCGGGCATCCGCATTTACAGGCGTTTTCCGCGGCGGCGGAGGCGTTGCCGGTCTTTGTGGAGACCCCGGCGCAGTGAGTGAGGCTGCATTTCGGTACGGCGCGTTGAAGCTACATCGCGGAACCTCGCGGCAACGGTTACGCGCCGGTCCGATCCGCGGCGGGTTCGCTCATCACTGCGCCGCGTCGCCAACGGGCACGTGATCCACGCCATAAATCGCGTCGCGCAACGCAAACACAAAATCGCCGGACATCCCCTCGTAAAGCGTATTGGTCAACGCCACGACGCTCAATCCGCGAGCGCGATCGACAAACCACGAATGTCCATAGGCACCGCCCCAGCGCCAGGTGCCGGGCGATTGCGGCGACGCCGCCGCGAGCGGGTCGCGCAACACCGCGAAACCCAGACCGAAGCTGAAGCCCGGAGGATCCGGCGGTCCCATCTCGCCGGTCTGAATGCGGCCCATCTCGTCGACCAGCTCACTCGCCAGCAACTTGCCGCCGCCCTGGCGCAGCGTGTCGAGTAGCTTCAGCACGTCATCGGCGGACCCCACCATGCCCGCGCCGCCCGATGGAAACGCCTGCGCGTCCAACGCACGCGCCGGCTCGAAATCGATCCCGACCACCCCTTCGATCGATGCGACACGCTCATGGTCCCGCATCCGGTGCGGCGCGTGAGGGGGCGCGTTCACATAAGGCGTGGCGAGGCGCGACGCATCGAGCGCGTGAAAAGCGGAATCGTTCATCTCTAACGGCGCAGTCACGAGTTCGCGCACCGCCTGATCGAGTGGCATACCCGTCACGCTTTCGATCACCGCGCCCAGCACGTCGATCGACAACGAGTAAAGCCATCCGGTACCCGGCGCGAACATCAACGGCACACTGGCGATCCGGCGCACGTTTTCAGCGAGCGTGATATCCGGGTGGTCCATGCCGTCGGACACGCCGGCGCGTGCATAAGGACCGTGCCCGTCCGCTTCGAGAAAGCGGTAGCCGAGACCCGCCGTATGCGTCAGCAAATGCCGTACGGTGATCGGCGCCGGCATGCCGTCCGGCCCCTCGGGCGTGAATTCGGGCAGATAGCGGGTGACCGCGTCATCGAGTCCGAGACGCTTTTGCCCGACCAGCACCATCGCGGCTGTCGATACCACCGGCTTCGAAATCGACGCGAGACGGAACAGCGTGTCTTCGCGCATCGGCTGCCGGTGCTCACGATCGGCGAGACCCGCCGCGCGGCGATACACCGGCTCGCCGTGCTGTGCGATCAGCACGACACAGCCGACGAGCCGCTGCGAAGCCAGCGCAGCGTCGATCACCGCATCGACGCGCGACGACAGTGGCGCGGCCGGAGTGGCGGAGGCGGAAGCAGAGGCAGAAGCAGGCGGGATAGGTGAAGACGGCATGGCGGCTCCATCGGCAGGAATGAGAGGGCGGGTGCCGCCATCATACGGGCCCGGCGCGCGAAGAAAAACTGGCACGGGTGCGCCGAAGTACGGCGCTGCCCGTGAATCAGGCCGGCTCCGCCTCCAACTCCCGTCCCACGCCGTCCTGCATCAACTGAGCAATAGCCTGCGTCGACAACGGCCGCGCGAAGTAGAAGCCTTGCATTTCATCGCACGCACGCTCCTTCAGGAACGCGAGCTGCGCGGACGTTTCCACGCCCTCCGCGATCACCTGCAACTTCAGCGAATGCGCGAGCGCGATGATCGCCGACGTGATCGTCTCGTCATCCCCCGACACGCCGATGTCCGACACAAACGAGCGGTCGATTTTCAACCGGTCGACCGGGAAGCGCTTCAGATAGCTGAGGCTCGAATAGCCGGTGCCGAAGTCATCGATGGCAAGGCCGATACCCAGCGCGTGCAACTCGTTGAGCATCGACACCGCCTCTTCGGCGTTGCGCATGATCGTGCTTTCGGTCAATTCGAGTTCGAGGTACTTCGGTTCGAGCCCGGTTTCGTCGAGCACCTGCATCACGAGTCTGGCGATATCGCGTTGCTGGAACACCCGCGCCGACAGATTCACCGACACCCGCGCCGGCGGCAAGCCTTCATCCTGCCAGGCCTTGTTCTGCCGGCACGCCTCGCGCAGCACCCATTCGGACAGCGGCCCGATCAGCCCGCTCTCCTCCGCCATCGGAATAAATGACGACGGCGGCACCAGCCCGACTTCCGGGTCGAGCCAGCGCACCAGCGCCTCGGTGCCGACAATCTGTCCCGTCGTCATATCCACTTGCGGCTGGTAATGCAGCAGGAATTCGTTATCGCGCAACGCGCGGCGCAAACGCCGTTCGAGATTCAGCCGCGCGCCTGCGCTGGCGTTCATCTCCGGCTGATAGAACTGGAACGTATTGCGGCCCATGTCCTTCGCGCGATACATCGCGAGGTCGGCCTTCTTCATCAGCGTTTCGGCGTCGTCGCCGTCCTGCGGGAACAGGCTCGCGCCCATGCTGCAGCCGACGTAAAGCTCGGTGCCGTCGAGCCACACCGGTTCGGCGATCGACGCGCGCACCCGCTCCATCCACGCAATCAGCGATTGTTCGTCGACGGTATCGGTCATCACGATCACGAACTCGTCGCCGCCGTGACGCGCGACCGTATCGCTGGTACGGGAACAGCGCGCCAGCCGCTCGGCGACCACCGCCAGCAGACGATCGCCGACGCTATGACCCAGGCTGTCGTTGACGTTCTTGAAGCCGTCCAGATCGAGAAACACGACCGCTACGCCCGAGTGATGCCGTTGCGCAACGACCAGCGCATGCTCCAGCCGGTCGCGCAGCAGGTTGCGGTTCGGCAGGCGCGTGAGGCTGTCGTAGTTCGCCTGATATTCGAGTTGCTCCTGATAACGCATCAGGTCAGTCACGTCATTGATCACGCCGATATGATGCGTGATCACACCCTCCGCATTCGGCACGGGCGCGATGAACAACTGATTCCAGAACAACGCGCCGTCCTTGCGATAGTTGCGCACCACCGCGCTCACTTCGCGGTTCGCCGCCAACGCCTGGCGGATCAGCGCGACCCCTTCCTGTTCGCGGTCGTCACGCTGCAACACGCGGCAATCGTGGCCGATCACTTCGGCCGGGTCGTAGCCGGTGATACGCATGAACGCCGGGTTCACATACTCGATCAGATTGCCGGTTGGAGACGGCGCGGTAATCAGAATCGCGTTGACGCTGGCGTCGAGCGCGCGGCTTTGCAGGCGCAACGCGAGATCGGCGCGCTTGCGCTCGGTGATGTCCGTGTACGAGCCGAGTACGCCGATCACGCGGCCATCGCCGTCGGTGAATGGCAGCTTGCTGGTGATCGTGGTGCGGTGCACGCCATCGATCACGAAGTCGACTTCGAAATTCATCTTCGGCATGGAGGTGTTCATGACCTCCTTGTCGTGCTTGTTCAGCATCTCGGCGAACGCGCGCCATGGCAGCTCGGCATCGCTTTTGCCGACCACCTGTTCGGGATACGCCAGTCCCGCATCCCGCGCAAAAGCCATGTTGCAGCCGAGATAGCGCGACTCCTCGTCCTTCCAGAAAATGCGCTGCGGAATATTGTCGATCACCGCTTCGAGCATCTGGTTCGAACGCTGCGCTTCGGCTTCGGCGTTGATCTGATCGGTGACGTCGACGGCCAGCACGAACAGCGCGGCGCGGCCAATGAAATCGAGCGCGTGATACGACACGTCGACGCTGATCGACGAGCCGTCCTTGCGCTTGTGATGCCAGATGCCTGCCATCGTGCGGCCATGGCCGATCGCGTCGCTGCGTTGCAGATGCGATTCGAGACGCGCGATTTCGCCATGCGAGCGAATCGCGCGAATCGTCATGTTGAGGAATTCGCTCTCCGAATAACCGTATTGCTGAATCGCAGCGGCGTTCACGGCAAGAAAGCGCAACGTCTCGCGGTCGAAGATATACATCGGCACCGGGTGATCGGCGAACAGCCCGCGAAACCGCTGGTCGTTGCGGCCGAGCGCGCGCACCGTACGCAGCTTTTCACGCGCGCTCCGCTCGCGCGCGCCGAAGGTCAGGATCAGCAGCACGCTGCCCGCCAGCATCGTCACGATCAGCACGACCATGGCGCGCTGCGTTTCCCTCGCCGACGCCGACAGCGACGCCTGCAGCGCGCGACTTTCCTCGTTGCGCAGCGCGGCCAGCGCGGCCTCGACGCGATCGAGTCCGAGACTGAGATGCGTGTAAGTCGACGACGCCCACGCGTGCGACGCCTGCATACCGACACTGGGATCTCTCAGCAACGCGTCTTCGATGTCATGTTCCAGTGCGTGACTGTCCTTGCTCAGCGCGGCCAGTGCGTTGAGGGTGGCGGGTTCGTCGCCCAGATTCTCGCGCAGATTGCGCTCCAGACTGGCCAGCTTCGAGGCCATCGCGGAGGCCGCGCTGATCGGTGCGGACCGGTCCGACGCTTCGAAGCGGCTGAGGGCGGCAAGCCCGTCATCGAGCGCCGCATGATAGGCGTCGAGGTCCTCGCGCGCACTCGTTGACCGCAACATGCGCAGGTCGGCGTCGCGTTGACCGCAAATCTGCGTGTAGGCGACGAACGCGTTCGCACCGACAGCAGCGACGACGACCGCTATGTTGATCAGCAGCCGCTTCGATAAAAAAGGAGTCATGGGTTCCGAACGTCAATCGTTCCGAGTGCGGGAGCGCGTATCGGTTCGGCGCGGCAGGCCGCATCGATTCGAGGCCTTTACGCGCCAACCCATGAATAACGGCAGGGTTCGGACAGGATTGAGGGTGCGGAGGTGAAATAAATGATTGCGCGCGACGCGTTGTGCGGTGCGGTTGGAGGCCCGCTTTCAGCGAAAACGTTTGCGCTCGATGCGCGTTGTGCAGTGCGCTCTGCAGAGTTGTTCGCCGACGCTACCCGGCTGCGTCAAACTCCTTCATTGCCGGGACGAAGTCGTGGTTGGCCTCCGGCTTGCGCGACAGTTTGGCCAGCACATAGCGCTTGAACGGCTCCAGCTCGGCCCAGCGGCCGACGCTCGGCGTCACCAGACCCGCCAGTTCCGCCTGACGCGCGACCCCTTCCGGCACGCTGTCGGTACGACGCCACACCGGCGACTCTTCCGGCGTGAACCACTCCGGTTCGACATTCGCATGCGTGCGCAGCATTTCGAACAGCGCGTGATCGAAGTTCGGTTCGATCTGCGCGTCTTCGTCGACGGGGAAACGGGCTAGTAATTTTCGGTCTTCGAGCGGCAGCAGTTGCCATTGTGCAAGCGTGATACGCAGCCCGAAACGGTCGAGATTAAAGCGTACCGACATGGGGATGTAGGTGAAATTCTCCGAAGACTCGACCTCGAAGTTGAACAGAAGCGGCGCTTCGTTGAGTCCCATGACCGTGTTCCTCGTAGATGGCGGGCAGCGTGCAAGCCCAGCTTGAGGTATTTTAGAACCTTATTCGCGCGACGGCGGCCCGGTTTTGGCGCTGCCAGCCAGCACCGGAAATCGCCACGCGCACCCAGCATCGCCAAGGAGTCACGCATTGAACGAACTGGACACAGCCGGACAACCCGGCGCCGTTGAGCGCCAGGTGCACCGGCATCGCGGCGCAGCGGTCGAAACCGTCGCAGATCACGTCGGCCAGGAATGGCCGGTCGCGCTCGTCTTCAACGGCATTTCGCATGCGGTGATGATGTGCACGCCGCGCGATCTGGAAGCGTTCGCGGTGGGGTTCGCGATCTCGGAAGGAATCGTGGATCGCGGCAGCGACATTCAGGATATCGAAGTCGAATTACACGACGATGCGGAATTGCCGCACGCCGAAGTGCAATTGCAGGTGGTACAGCAGGCCTTCGTCGCGTTGAAGGAAAAGCGCCGCGCGCTTGCCGGGCGCACGGGCTGCGGCGTCTGCGGGATCGAAAGTATCGACCTGCTCGATCTAAAGCCGGAGCGGGTGGCGGACACCGGCTTTTTGCAGCGGCTCGCACCGGACGCGATTGCCCGTGCCGCGCGCGAATTGCCCGCTCATCAGGCGCTGACCAAACTGACCGGCGGCCTGCACGCAGCCGCATGGTGCGACGCGGCAGGCGCGATCCACTATGCGTTCGAGGACGTCGGCAGGCACAACGCGCTCGACAAGTTGATCGGTCAACTCGTGCTCGATCGCGCGGATACGCGCGACGGTTTCGTGTTTCTGTCGAGCCGCGCGAGCTATGAACTGGTGCGCAAGGCCGCGCGCGTCGACGTGCCGATGGTCGCGACGATCTCGGCACCGTCGTCGCTGGCGATTACGATTGCCCGCAAGGCGGGCGTGCGGCTGGTGAGCTTCTGCCGCGAAAGTAGCTACGTCGACTACGATACGTTGCAGCCGGCGCAGCGTTGAATGGCGAGGCGTCCGAAGCACAACCGCACGTTCTGCCGCAGCCAGTCAATCGAATTGCCGGAAATCCGGCTTGCGCTTCTCGAAGAACGCCTTGAACGCCTCGCGCGCTTCCGGCGCGAGCAGCATCTTGCCGAAATGCACGGCTTCTTCCGACATCTGCGTCTGCAATTCCTGGTGGCTCGCGCGCTTCATCAGGCTCTTCGTCACGCGCAATGACGACGCCGGCAACGCCGCCAGTTTGGCGGCCTGCGCAGCAGCAAACGCGTCGACCTCACCCGCCGGCAGCACGCGATTCACGAAGCCCATACGCTGCGCTTCTGCCGCATCGAAAGCTTCGCCGAGCAGCAATTTTTCCGCCGCCGCCTGATAACCGCCCACGCGCTGCAACAGCAGACTCGACGCAGCTTCGGGACACAGCCCAAGCTGCGTGAACGGCAGCGAGAAGCTCGCGTTGTCGCCCGCGTAAACGAGATCGCAATGCAGCAGCAGCGTCGTGCCGATGCCCACCGCCGGTCCCGCGACCGACGCCACCACCGGCTTTTCCGCCGACACCAGCGCGCGCAGGAACTGGAACACCGGCGCGTTCTCGCCCATCGGCGGCGTCTTCATGAAATCTTCGAGATCGTTACCTGCGCTGAAAATACCCGCGCTGCCACGAATCAGGATCGCGCGCACCGATGCGTCGCCGTGCGCTTCGACCATCGCGTCGGCCATCGTCTGATACATCGCGGCCGTGATCGCGTTTTTCTTGCCGGGCCGGTTGAAGGCAATCGTCAGCACGCCGTCGGCGCGCTCGACCAGGATATCCATCGTCATCTCCGTCATCTCCTCGTAGTCCTGCTGATGCAAATGTAAAAACGGTTCGCAAGCCTGGCAGCCTGCGAACCGTTCTTCGGGTTCGTCACTCGTTACGGCGAGAACCTGGGGCGAACAATTACAGGCGCTCGATAATGCCCGCCGCACCCATGCCCGTGCCGACGCACATGGTCACCATGCCGTACTTGTAGTTACGGCGACGCAGGCCGTGCACCACGGTCGACGCACGAATCGCGCCCGTCGCGCCGAGCGGATGGCCGAGAGCGATCGCGCCGCCGAGCGGGTTGATCTTCGACGGATCGAGACCGAGGTCCTGAATCACCGCCAGCGATTGCGCGGCGAAGGCTTCGTTCAGTTCGATCCAGTCGAGGTCGTCCTGCTTCAGACCTGCGGCCTTCAGCGCGGCCGGAATCGCTTCCTTCGGGCCGATGCCCATGATTTCCGGCGGCACGCCACGCACCGCGAAGCTGACGAAACGCGCCAGCGGTGTGAGGTTGAATTCCTTCAACATCTTTTCCGATACGACGATCAATGCGCCCGCGCCGTCCGACGTCTGCGAGCTGTTGCCTGCCGTCACCGAGCCCTTGTTCGCGAACACTGCGCGCAGCTTCGCGAGACCTTCGAGCGTCGTTTCCGCGCGCGGGCCTTCGTCGAGCGACACTTCGCGCGTCTTCACGCGGACTTCGCCGGTGGCGAGGTCGGGGAAGCGTTCGGTGATCGTGTACGCGGCGATTTCGTCGTTGAACTCGCCGTTCTGCTGCGCGGCGATCGCGCGACGGTGCGATTCGACCGCGAACGCGTCTTGCGCTTCGCGGCTGATCTTCCAGCGCTCGGCGACTTTCTCGGCGGTCAGGCCCATGCCGTACGCGATGCCGACGTCTTCGTTGCGATCGAAGATATGCGGCGACAGCGACGGCTTGTTGCCCATCATCGGCACCATGCTCATCGATTCACAGCCGCCTGCGATCATCGCGTCCGATTCGCCGACGCGGATGCGGTCAGCGGCCATCGCCAGCGCGGTGAGGCCCGATGCGCAGAAGCGGTTGACCGTGACACCGCCGACCGTGTTCGGCAGACCGGCGAGCAGCGCGCCCATCCGCGCGACGTTCAGCCCTTGTTCGGCTTCCGGAATCGCGCAGCCGATGATCGCGTCTTCGATCACTTTGGTGTCGAGGCCCGGCACTTGTGCGACGGCCGATCTGATCGCGTGGACCAGCAGTTCGTCGGGTCGCGTGTTCTTGAACATCCCGCGCGGCGCCTTGCCGATTGGCGTACGGCTCGCGGCGACGATGTATGCGTCTTGCAATTGCTTTGCCATTTGTGGCTCCTTTGTCGGCTCGCGCTTAGTTACGTACCGGCTTGCCGGTCTGCAGCATGCCCATGATCCGTTCCTGCGTCTTCTGCGTACCCAGCAGATCGACGAACGCACGACGCTCCAGTTGCAGCAGCCATTCTTCATCGACGAGGCTGCCCGCTTCCACATCGCCACCGCACACCGCTTCCGCGATGCGGCCGGCGATCAGGTAATCGTGCTCGCTGATAAAGCGGCCGTCGCGCATGTTCACGAGCGACGCCTTGATCGTCGAGATCGCCGAACGGCCTGCCACCGGCACCTGCGTCACGCGCAGCGGCGGACGATAACCCGCCGCGGTCAGCGCGCGCGCTTCCTTCTTCGCGACGTCGAGCAGTTCGAACACGTTGAACACGATCGTGTCGGACGGCTTCAGGTAGCCCATCGTGCGAGCGTCGAGCGCGGAAGCGGACACCTTCGCCATCGCCGCATTCTCAAACGACTTCTGCACGAACTTCAGCAGATCGGTCGTCGCGCCGACTTGCGTCGCGGCTTCCGCTGCGCGCAATGCCGCTTCCTTCAGACCGCCGCCAGCCGGCACCAGACCCACGCCGACTTCGACGAGGCCCATATAGCTTTCGATGTGCGCGACCCGCTTCGCGCTATGCAGCGCCAGCTCGCAGCCGCCGCCGAGCGCAATGCCCGACACCGCCGAGATCACCGGCACGCTCGCGTACTTCACGCGCAGCATGCCCTGCTGGAACTTCTTCACGAACGGCTCGATACCCTTCGCGCCGCCCATCATGAACGCGGGCATCGCTTCTTCGAGATTCGCGCCTGCCGAGAACGGGCCGCCAGGCGTACCGAGTTTCAGCGACGTCGGCTGCCACACGACGAGGCCCTTGTAGTCTTTCTCGGCCAGTTCGATCGCTTGCGTCAGACCGTCGATCACCGACGGTCCGATCGTATTCATCTTGCTTTTGAACGACACGATCAGCACGTCGTTCTCGCCGGCGCGGTCATCGACCCATGCACGCACGGCGTCGGTTTCGAACAGCGTCTTGCCGTAGGTCTTCGGATCAGCCGAAGTCTCGCCGACCAGCGGTGCACGAAACACCTGTTTGTCGTAGACGGACAGCGACGAACGCGGCACGAACGTCTTCGAAGCCGGCGACCACGAACCTTCGTTCGTATGCACACCGCCCTTTTCGGCGACCACGCCTTCGAGCACCCACGACGGCAGCGGCACGTTCGACAACGCCTTGCCCGCGGCGATGTCTTCCTGCACCCATTCCGCAACCTGCTTCCAGCCTGCCGTCTGCCATCCTTCGAACGGACCTTCGTTCCAGCCGAAGCCCCAGCGAATTGCCAGATCGACGTCACGTGCGTTGTCCGCGATCGATTCCAGATGCACGCCGATGTAGTGATACACGTCGCGGAAAATCGCCCACAGGAACTGCGCCTGCGGATGCTCCGATTCGCGCAGCAGCTTCAGACGTTCCGCCGCCGGGCGTTTCAGAATGCGGCCAACCAGTTCGTCCGCCTTCGCGCCGCCATCGACGTACTCGCCCGTCTTCGGGTCGAGCACCTTGATCGCCTTGCCTTCCTTCTTGTAGAAGCCGCCACCGGTCTTCTGACCGAGCGCGCCCTTCTTCACCAGTTCGGCCAGCACGGCCGGCGTTTCGTAGACCGGGAAGAACGGGTCGTCCTTCAGCGTGTCCTGCATCGTCTTGATGACGTGCGCCATCGTGTCGAGACCGACCACGTCGGCGGTACGGAACGTCGCCGATTTCGCGCGACCGAGGCGCGAGCCGGTCAGGTCGTCCACTTCGTCGAAACGCAGGCCGAACTTCGCGGCTTCGGTAATGACGGCGAGGATCGAAAAAATACCGACGCGGTTGGCGATAAAGTTCGGCGTGTCTTTTGCACGCACGACGCCCTTGCCGACCACGCTCGTCAGGAACGATTCGAGCTGATCGAGAATCTCGGGACGTGTCGTCGCGGTCGGGATCAGTTCGACCAGGTGCATGTAGCGCGGCGGATTGAAGAAGTGCACGCCGCAGAAGCGCGCCTTCAGTTCATCCGGGAAACCTTCGGACAGCGCCGTGATCGACAGACCCGACGTGTTGGTCGCGAAAATCGCGTTCGGTCCGAGGTGCGGCGCGACCTTCTTGTACAGGTCGTGCTTCCAGTCCATCCGTTCGGCGATCGCTTCGATCACGACATCGCACTCGGCGAGCTTCGCGATGTCGTCGTCGTAATTGGCGGGCTGGATGTATTGCGCGTCGTCCTTCACGCCGAACGGCGCGGGCGACAACTTCTTCAGATTCTCGATCGCCTTCAGCGCAATCGCGTTCTTCGGGCCTTCTTTGGCGGGCAGATCGAACAGCAGCACGGGCACCTTGGCGTTGATCAGGTGCGCGGCGATCTGCGCGCCCATCACGCCGGCGCCGAGCACGGCTACCTTGCGAATGATCAGATTGCTCACGTCGTTCCTCCGGGGAGTTATGCGGATGTCGCGAAGCTTGTTGACGCTTCGCGATGTGTGGCTTGAGGCTGATTTCGAGGCTGGTCGAAACCAGGCGCCGCGGTGTTATCGCGCGCGGCGCCTGCCTCGAGGGTATTAGGTTCGCTTAGAACAGCGACTCTTCGACGTCCATCATCGACTTCGAACCGGCGCGTGCCTGACGGATCGTCATTGCCGTTTCCGGCAGCAGCTTCGCGAAGTAGAAACGTGCGGTGGCGAGCTTCGCCTTGTAGAACGGATCGCCCGACGCCTCTTTGTCCAGTGCGATGCGTGCCATGCGTGCCCAGAAGTACGAGAACACGAGATGGCCGACGGTACGCAGATACGGCACAGCCGCGGCGCCGACTTCGTCCGGGTTCTGCATTGCCTTCATGCCGATTTCCATCGTCAGCTTCTGCACCTTGTCGCCGATGTCCGCGAGCGGGTTGATGAACTCCTGCATTTCCGGCTTGATGCCTTCGGCTTCGACGAATTCCGTCACCAGCTTGCCGAACTTCTTCATCTTCGCGCCCATGTCGCCGAGGATCTTGCGGCCCAGCAGGTCGAGCGCCTGAATCGCATTGGTGCCTTCGTAGATCATGTTGATACGCGCGTCGCGCACGTACTGCTCCATGCCCCACTCGGCGATAAAGCCGTGGCCGCCGTAAATCTGCATGGCGTGATTGGTGCCTTCGAACGCGTTGTCCGACAGGAACGCTTTCAGGATCGGCGTAAGCAATGCGACGAGGTCGGCGGCTTCCTTACGCGCGGCTTCGTCGGCGTGCGACAGTTCCTTGTCGATATGCAGCGCGGACCAGTACGAGAACGCACGCGCACCTTCCGCGTAGGCCTTCTGCGTGAGCAGCATGCGGCGCACGTCCGGATGAACGATGATCGGATCAGCGGCTTTTTCCGGCGCTTTCGGGCCAGTGAGCGAGCGCATTTGCAGACGCTCTTTCGCGTACGTGAGCGAGTTCTGATACGCGACTTCGGTCAGACCCAGACTCTGCATGCCAACGCCCAGACGCGCGGCGTTCATCATCACGAACATCGCGTTAAGGCCCTTGTTCGGCTCGCCGACGAGCCAGCCTTTCGCGTTGTCGAGGTTGATCACACAGGTGGCGTTGCCGTGAATGCCCATCTTGTGTTCGATGGAACCGCACTTCACGCCGTTACGCTCGCCCGGCTCGCCCGCTTCGTTCGGGACGAACTTCGGCACGATGAACAGCGAAATGCCCTTGGTGCCGTTCGGTGCGCCCGGCAGACGCGCGAGCACCAGGTGAACGATGTTTTCGGCGAGATCGTGTTCGCCGCTGGAGATGAAAATCTTCGTGCCGCTGATCGCGTACGAGCCGTCGCTATTCGGTTCTGCCTTGGTGCGCAGAATGCCGAGGTCGGTGCCGCAATGCGGCTCGGTCAGACACATCGTGCCGGTCCAGACACCCGCCACCAGCTTCGGCAGATACGCCTTTTGCAACTCGGGCGTGCCGTGCGCATGCAGACATTCGTAAGCGCCGTGCGACAGGCCTGGGTACATCGTCCACGCCTGGTTCGCCGAGTTCAGCATTTCGTACAACGCGTTGTTGACGAACGCGGGCAGGCCCTGGCCGCCGTATTCCGGATCGCAGCCCAGTGCGGGCCAGCCGGCTTCGACATACTGCTGATACGCTTCCTTGAAGCCCTTCGGCGTGGTCACGACGCCGTCGCCGACGTAGGTGCAGCCTTCCTGGTCGCCGCTGTGGTTGAGCGGGAACAGCACTTCGGAGCAGAACTTGCCGGCTTCTTCGAGCACGGCGTTGATCGTGTCGGCATCGAGATCAGCGTGCTTTGGCATCTGCTTGATTTCGGCTTCGACGTTAAGCAGTTCGTGCAACACGAATTGCATGTCGCGCAGCGGCGCGGCGTACTGTCCCATGACTCTCTCTCCCAAGTTTGACAAGAAGCCAGGCTGTTAGCTGAGTCCGTGGATCGGAACTTTCTGCGCCGCCGAATCCGTTTGGGTTCCCGGCGACGCTGCTAACGGCTTTCGCTTTGATACGAAACAATCAATTTTTCCAGCGCGGCCCACGTGAGGCGCACGGCATCCGGCAAGTGCAGGAAACGTGCGTCATGATGCAGACCGAGCGTGAAGCTATACAGTTCGAACAGCATCAACTGCGGATCGGTGTCGGCACGCAGATGCCCTTCTTCCATTGCCTGCGAAATCGCGCGATTGAGTGCCGCTCGCCAGATCGTCACGCTCGACACCAGTTGCTCGCGCACCTGGCTGTCCGCGCGATCGTCATATTCGACCGCGCCGCTGATATAGATGCACCCAGTGGTGACTTCCTGAATGCGTTTTTCGATCCAGC
Organism: Paraburkholderia metrosideri; assembly: GCF_904848625.1. Taxonomy (GTDB): domain Bacteria; phylum Pseudomonadota; class Gammaproteobacteria; order Burkholderiales; family Burkholderiaceae; genus Paraburkholderia; species Paraburkholderia metrosideri. The sequence goes on along the minus strand of NZ_CAJHCP010000020.1, from coordinate 18,634 downwards.
GGGAAATCATCGCGCGCAAGCGCGGCAAGCCACGAGGCTCACGCAAACTCGGGAAAAACACCTCGTCTTCAAAACGACGGTGATATTCGCGTACGACTTCAACCTGCAAATCTTCGCGCGACCCGAAATGCGCGAACACACCGCTTTTGCTCATCTGCATGCGCTCGGCCAGCAGCCCGATTGTCAGACCTTCCAGTCCGTCCCGGCTTGCCAGATCGAGAGCCGCCTCAAGAATCGCGACCCGTGTTTGTTCGCCTTTTCGCATAGCTGTTTTACCGTTCTAATGAGACCGAAAGAAAATCGAACGGCCGTACTATTATTGAGTGCTGCCGTCCGCGAAACAAGGACTTTATTAGAAACCGGTTTCTAACCGAGTTTCAATTCTGCGACATCCGTCAATCAGATGAATCGGATTTTTTAGAGGCCTTTGTCGTTCGACAATTGTTGCAGATTGGCCTATCTGTTTTTCGAGATGGTCGCAGTCGGCTGACATGATGCAGCAAGTGGGTGGAAATCTAGAAGAGGTTGGAATTCTGATGGGGAAAACGCTGCTGGAGTGCCGCGCCGACGCGTGTTAGCACGTCGTCCCAGTTGCCGCGCTGTTGCTGCGTGAAAAGACGCAGGCTGGGATACCACGGGCTGTCGTCCCGCTCGCGCAGCCAGCGCCAGCAGCCCGCGAAGCGGTTGAGCAACCACACCGGTCTGTCCATGGCCGCGGCGAGATGCGCGACCGAGGTGTCGACGGAAATCACCAGATCGAGGTTTTCGATCAGTGCAGCGGTCTCTGCGAAATCGGCGAGGTCGGCGGTCCAGTCCGTTAGACGCGCGTGGCTGGCCGGATCGGCGAGCTTTGCCGGGTCGTCGGTCTTTTGCAGACTGATCCAGCGGATTTGTTCCAGCGCGAGCAGCGGCGCGATTTGAGCGGCGGTGAGGCTACGCAAGCGGTCCACCGCAATGCCCGAATGGCCGCCAGCCCATACCACGCCGACGCGTGGCATATGGGCGTCCGGGAACGCGTCGAGCCGCGTGCGCCAGCTCGCGGCACGCACTTTATCGGCGTATAGATAGGGCGTGTTGGCCGGAATGGTCGCGAGTTGCGTGTTGAAAGCCATCGGCAACGACATGAGCGGGCAGTAGCAGTCCCAGTTGCCCGGCTCAGCCGGTGCTGCGCCGAGCAGCACGAGCCCGGGCCAGCGTGAACACAACGATTCTTCATACAGACGACGCAGCGGCGCCGGACACACATAGCCGACCTGCGCGAAGCGTTCGAGCGCCATCGGCAGATAGCGAACGAATTGCAGACTGTCGCCGTAACCTTGCTCGCCGAGTACGAGTAGGCGTTCGCTTGGCACACCTTTCCTACCCGCGGCGTGGACGCCTGACGGTCCCTCGCCCGACCAGCGCGGCAACGGTGCTTGCACAGGCTCGGGTGCCGGGCTTCCATCGGCGCGACGGAAGCTGGCCCAGCGGTCTTCAAAATACGGCCACGCCTGCTGATAACGGCCGGTGGCGAGCAGCACCATCGACAGGTTATTGCGTGCGATGAGATTGGCCGGCGCAAGTTCGAGCGCGCGGCGGTAGTGATGCTCCGCCTGCACGGGAACGCCCAGGTCCGCGAAGATGCGGCCGAGGTTGTTGTGCGCTGCCGAGTGGCCGGGATCGAGTTCGAGCGCCCGGCGGTAGCTCACCGCGGCGTCTTCAGGACAATCGAGATGTTGCAGCGTCAACGCGAGGTTGTAGTGGAGCGCGGCGAAGTCCGGCTGCAGCGCGAGTCCGTTGCGCAGGCTCTGAATGGCTCCGGCGTTGTCACCCAATCGGAGTTGAACGGCATAGAGCGAGTTGTACAGGTTCGGCTCCGGACGGAGCTGGATTGCCTGATCGAGCCACTGTTGCGCGCGTTGCGGGTTACCGGCTGCAAGGGCGAGCAAACCCTTCAGATGCATGGCGCCGGTGTGCCTGCTATCCGCCTGCAGGATCTGATCGGCGAGCGTCTGTGCCTGGTCATGGTGGCCGGCCTGGTAAGCGGCGACAGCCTGGTCGTGAAGGCTCGATGTTGCGCTGCTGGATGGAGTGGGACGATTAGCGGACATGAGGGGCGGACAGGCCTCTGTTACGGCCCGGCTGGGCTGCACCGCTCACTGTGCTCGGCGCGGTGCGGCCGGACACACTGCTTGTTCTGGAAGAGGTCTTGGCGACGGCAGGCGCTTTTGCGTCGGGCGCTCGACTTCTGGCGAACTGTGATTATGGTTTGCGTGGTGGGCCGGGGATTTGGGAAAGGTCCGCAATGGGGTGGGAAAAAGTCTGAGCCCGATTGAGGTTCTGCCGTTTTCTTATTCCAGCATCGATAGCCGCGTTTTACGTTCACGCGGAGGCCTGGGTGTTGTCCGTGACGGCCTTGACTGTTCGGGGCGTGTCCTGGTGGCACTCACTGTCTTTGCCGCTCACCAATCCATCGCAGCACGCTCCCCGTGCTAGTCGTAGCCGCCCACCGTCAACAACTTCATCGCCACCCGATAGGTCGTGTAAGCCACCCAATTCAGCGCCCGCTCCCCCGCGGGACGCGCTTCATATCGCGCCTCGTCGATCCGCCGTGCATCCTTGAATGCACCGAGGATCGCCTCGCGCAACACGTCGATTGACGGGTCGTTCACCAGCACTACGTTCGCCTCGTTATTGAGCATCAGGCTCAAGGCATCCAGGTTCGACGAGCCCACCGTCCCCCAGTTCGAATCCACGACCGCGACCTTGCCGTGCAGCAGCGTTTTCTCGTACTCGGCGATCTGCACGCCGGCGCGAAGCAACGCGTGATACAGGAACGGCACTGCGTAATCGAGCGCCTTGAACTCCTTGCGCCCGATGATGAGCTTCACCACCACCCCACGTCGCGCGGCAAACACCAGCGCGCGCCGCAACTTGCGCCCCGGCATGAAGTACGGATTCGCCAGCAGCACCTCGTGACGCGCCTGGCCGATCGCGGCGAGATACGCCTTTTCGATCGCGCGACGGTTGATCAGGTTGTCGCGCGCGACAAACGCCACGCATGGCTGACCGCCCGCCCATAATTGCTCGTTACGACGCCGGCGACGACGGCGCAAACTGCCAAGCGACGCGGTGTTCTGCGTCGCGAGATCGGGTTCCATCGACTCGAGTGGCCGATGCCCGAGACGGATCCGCCGCCATTGCACCTCGAATGCCTGACGGACATCGGCGACCACCGGCCCGTGCAGTTCGACCGCAAAGTCCCAGCGCCGGAACGGCAGCGTCTCGCCGTTGTTCTCGTAGTCGTCGACGATGTTGATCCCGCCGCAATACGCAAACTGATCGTCGATCACCGCGAGCTTGCGATGCGTGCGCGAAAAGCCGAAGCGCCCAAACAGATGCGGGTTGTAAATGCGATGGTCGATGCCGGCTAGCGGCCATTCGTTGAACATCGTCAAACGCGCGGTGCCGATGCCGTCGGTAATCACGCGCACTTTCACGCCGCGCGAGGCTGCGCGCAACAGAGCCGCGCTGACCGCTTGCCCGGCTTTGTCGTAGCAGAAGATGTAGGTTTCGAGAACGACATCATGCTGCGCTTCGTCGATCCGCTCGATCAGCGCGCTGAAGAATTCATCGCCGGAGCGCAGGAGTTTGACGTCGTTGTCGCTCGTGAAGCGATAGCGTTGCCAATAACGGCGGCCCAGCAGCGCATGCCGCAGTCGCGCGAAACGGCTCACGCCGCCTGAGCTCACTGGCTGCGCCCCGTGGAAAACTCATCAGCAGGACGCCTGCCGAGCCGCTTGGGCAGTTGCAAAATCGCATCCGCATTCGATGACGAAAAGCAGCGCGACGCAGCCTCTTCATACGGAAGCCACACGAACGCGGTGTGCTCGCGCGGCGCGAGCGTCACCTCGAGCTGCTCGGGCACCTGCACGCTGAACCAGTGCTCGGTGTTGTGGATCACGCCCTCGGCGTAACGATGCCGGAACTCCGGATAAATCTCGTATTCGATCGAATACTGCCAGTCGAATAACGCGCCCGGCGGCACGAGAGCACTCCCCACCACAATGCCCGTTTCTTCGGCGACTTCGCGGGCCGCCGTTTCGGCGAGCGGTTCATCGAGCGCATCTTTTGAACCGGTGACCGACTGCCAGAAGCCTGGATGATCGGCGCGCTCGATCAGCAACACGTCGAGCGCGGGCGTATGGATGATGACCAGAACGGATTGTGGAATTTTCGGCGGTTTCGGCATGGTGTAAAAACTGGGCGCAACCTATGCGCGGTACATGTCGGCGAATGGTCCAATGAACGCTCGAAAGCAGTTGCATCGACTGTAACGCAAAAAAAGAAAAAGGCGCCGGGAGTTTCCTCCTGCGCCTTTTTCGGGTGCTTCTACTGTCGCTTCCGGACAGCACTCAGCGGCATCGAGCGACTGACCTCAAGCCATTACGCCTTCGGTTCCGGCGTACGCACGCGGATGTGCAACTCGCGCAACTGGCGCTCGTCCACTTCGCTCGGCGCCTGCGTGAGCAGACACTGTGCGCGTTGCGTCTTCGGGAACGCGATCACGTCGCGGATCGAATCGGCGCCGGCCATCATCGTGACGATGCGGTCCAGACCGAACGCGATACCGCCGTGCGGCGGCGCGCCATATTGCAACGCGTCGAGCAGGAAGCCGAACTTGGCTTGCGCTTCTTCCGCGTTGATCTTCAGCGCGCGGAACACCTTGCTCTGCACTTCTTCACGGTGGATACGCACCGAACCGCCGCCGATTTCCCAGCCGTTCAGCACCATGTCGTAGGCCTTCGCGAGGCAGCGCGCCGGATCCGTTTCCAGATACTCGAGATGCTCGTCCTTCGGGCTCGTGAACGGGTGATGCGCGGCGACGTAGCGGTTGTCTTCCTCGTCGTACTCGAACATCGGGAAGTCGATCACCCACAGCGGCTTCCAGCCCGACTCGACCAAGCCGTTGGCCTTGCCGAATTCCGAATGACCGATCTTCAGACGCAGTGCGCCCAAGCTGTCGTTCACCACCTTCGCGCGATCTGCCGCAAAGAAAATAATGTCGCCGTCTTGCGCACCGGTGCGCTCGATGATCGCCTTGACCGCTTCGTCGTGCAGGTTCTTGACGATCGGGCTTTGCAGACCGTCACGGCCCTTCGCGACTTCGTTGACCTTGATCCACGCGAGACCCTTCGCGCCGTAGATGCGCACGAATTCCGTGTAGCTGTCGATATCGCCACGCGAAAGCTCGCCGCCCTTCGGCACGCGGATCGCTGCGACGCGGCCGTCCTTCGTGTTGGCCGGCGTGCTGAACACCTTGAAGTCGACGTCCTTGACCGCGTCGGTCAGGTCGGTGAATTCGAGCTTCACGCGCAGGTCCGGCTTGTCCGAACCGAAGCGGCGCATCGCTTCCGAATACAGCATGACCGGGAATTTTTCGTCCAGCGAGACGCCGATCGTTTCCTTGAACACGTGACGGATCATGTCTTCAAACAGATCGCGGATTTCCTGTTCCGACAGGAACGAGGTTTCGCAGTCGATCTGCGTGAATTCCGGCTGACGGTCGGCGCGCAGGTCTTCGTCGCGGAAGCACTTGACGATCTGGTAATAGCGATCGAAGTTCGCGACCATCAGCAACTGCTTGAACAGTTGCGGCGACTGCGGCAGCGCGAAGAACTGACCCGGGTTCGTACGCGACGGCACCAGGTAGTCGCGTGCGCCTTCCGGCGTGCTCTTGGTCAGCATCGGCGTTTCGATGTCGATGAAGCCGAGCGAGTCGAGATACTTACGCGCTTCGATCGCGACGCGGTAACGCAGACGCAGGTTGTGCTGCATTTGCGGACGGCGCAGGTCGAGCACGCGATGCGTGAGACGCGTGGTTTCCGACAGGTTGTCGTCGTCGAGCTGGAACGGCGGCGTGATCGACGCGTTCAGCACGATCAGTTCGTGGCACAGCACTTCGATCTTGCCGCTCTTCAGCGCGGCGTTGGTCGTGCCTTCCGGACGGCTGCGCACGACACCCTTGATCTGCAGGCAGAACTCGTTGCGCACGCCTTCGGCGGCCTTGAACATTTCCGCGCGGTCCGGGTCGCAGACGACTTGAACGAGGCCTTCGCGATCGCGCAGGTCGATGAAGATGACGCCGCCATGGTCGCGGCGGCGGCTCACCCAGCCACACAACGAAACAGTTTGGCCCAGCCGTTCTTCGGTCACCAGACCGCAGTATTCAGTTCTCATCGACATGATGTTTGTCTTTCGTTATGCATTGGTTGATCGGCGCGCGGCAGTGAAACACTGCGTGAAACTTTTGCGCACCGGCATTACAGCGGAGGCTCGACTGTCGTGCGGCGCACCGGCGCCGGAGGCGCGGACGGCGCCACGACGCCCATCGAGACGATGTACTTGAGCGCGGCGTCGACTGTCATGTCGAGTTCGATCACTTCGCTCTTGGGCACCATCAGGAAGAAGCCGGACGTTGGGTTCGGCGTAGTCGGCACATACACGCTGACGTAATCTTCTTTCAGGTGGTTGACCACGTCGCCGCCCGGAATGCCGGTCAGAAACGCAATCGTATAGGAGCCGCGGCGCGGATATTCGATCAGCAGCGCCTTGCGGAACGCGTTGCCGCTACTCGACAGCAAGGTGTCGGACACCTGTTTGACGCTGGTGTAGATCGGGCCGACCACCGGAATGTGAGCGACCAGCAATTCCCACCACTTCACGAGCTTCTGCCCAATGAAGTTCTGCGTCAACAGTCCGACGACAAAGATAAACGCCAGCGTCAGCACGGCGCCGAGCCCGGGCAGTCGATAACCGATAGCCCGTTCCGGCTGCCACGAAGTGGGCAGCAGCAACAGCGTCTGGTCCATCGTGCCGATGATCAGACCGAGCACCCACAGTGTGATAGCCAGAGGCACCAGCACCAGCAGGCCAGTCAGAAACACCGATTTGAGCGTCGTTTTTTTCGTCGTCATGTGTACCGCCAGAAAGCCGCGCGAGCCGAAGCTCTACGCGCTGTGTGTGCGCCGCCCGAAGGCGGCAGTCCCACTAGGCGCTGCCGGAACCGCTCGAACTCGCCGAAGCGGCCGGTGCGGCAGCAGATGCGGCCGGCGTTGCGGCTGCGCTCGATGAACCGGCTGCGGCCGTGCTGCCCGCCGAGCCCGTGTCGGATTTCGCGACGCCATTATTGGCAGCCGCTGCATTCTCGCCCGATTTGGCATTGGCGCCATTCGAGTCGCCATTAGCGTCGGGCTTGGCCGGCGCGCTGGCGCCGCCATTGCCGCCGCGGAAATCGGTTACATACCAGCCGGAGCCCTTCAACTGGAAACCGGCAGCAGTGACCTGCTTGCGAAAGGTGTCTTTCCCGCACTCGGGACACTGCGTCAACTGGGGGTCGCTCATCTTCTGAAGCACGTCCTTCCCGAAGCCGCATGACTCGCAACGATAAGCGTAGATCGGCATGATCTTTTCCCTACTGAAATCTTGTAAACGCTTGCAAAGCCTTGAATTATAGCCGCAAACAGTATGGGTTCCCCGGATTTCAGGAACCAATGCTCGACGCAGCCGCCGTTCACGTAAATTGGGGCGGCTGTGTGCGAATCAAGTGCGGGTTACTGGCGACGTCGGGTACTTCAGCGTATGCGCATGGGGATTCACTTCCCGTTGGGTGTGCCCTCAGCCACGGCGACGCCAGGTGAGCCAGCGCTCCCGTCCTGCAAAAACCGCGATTGAGTCGTTCACCGCCTCGTCTTCGATCAACTCGAAGTGCGGCGTCAGCAATGCGTCGAGTTCCGCGCGCTCGATACCGAACGGCGGCCCTTTGGGCGTCGCGCCGATGAAATAGAAGCCCGCGAGAAGTGCGCCTGCGGGCAACAGCTCGGCCATGCGTTGCGCGTAGTCAGCGCGACGAGCCAGCGGCAGCGCGCACAGGAACGCGCGCTCGTAAATCCAGGCGGGTGTAAAAGGCGGCTCGTAGGTGAAGAAATCCGCCTGCTCCACCAGCTGCGCATATTGCTCGCCCAACTGCTGCTGTGCCGCCGCGACCGCAGCCGGCGAGAAGTCGATTGCGCGGACCGGGTTGCGTTGCCGTGCGAGCAAAACGGCCTCGTATGCGCTGCCGCAGCCTGGGATCAACACAGCCGCGCCGCCATGTCGCCCGGCGAATGAACGAAACGCCGCAGGCACGCCCGCCTGATCCCACGGCATGAAGCCGCGCTCGAAGCGTTCGTCCCAGAAGGCTGGCGAATTGGGATCGCGGGTCGCAAAATCGGGCGCGGGAGATTGGGTCGGGTCGCTCATCGGAAGCCTCGCTGTTTTGCTGTCGATCGCTCGGACCAAGTGCTGGAATGGGCGCGGTAATCCGTCACCGGCTCAGATGCGGGACTTGCTGCCCAGCATCGGGCGCGAAATCGGGCGTCTGGGTCGGACGCTGAACCGGGCACTGGAACCGGGCGCAAGAATCAAAAGCCTAAGATCAGCCACCATAAGCGAGCGCGAGAACCACCCGCGCCAGCACCGCCCCGACACCGACCGCCACGCCGAACATCAGCAGGCCTTGCAGCAAGCGGTTGGTGCGTTTCTGCTCGAGCAGAATCTGGCGAATCATCTCGTCGTTCGCGCCACGCGTGTTGTCGTGACGCTCCGCCAGCACGTGATGAATCAGCCGCGGCAGTTGCGGCAGCGTCTTGCTCCACTGCGGCGCTTCGATCTTCAGACGCTCGTACCAGCCGCGCAGACCGATCTGCTCGTTCATCCAACGTTCGAGATAAGGCTTGGCCGTTTTCCACAGATCCAGTTCGGGATCGAGCGAGCGCCCCAAGCCTTCCACGTTGAGCATGGTCTTCTGCAGCAGCACGAGCTGCGGCTGGATCTCGACGTTGAAGCGGCGCGACGTCGAGAACAGCCGCATCAGCACCTGGCCCAGCGAAATATCCTTCAGCGCGCGATCGAAATACGGCTCGCAGACCGCGCGAATCGCACTTTCGAGTTCTTCGACGCGGGTGGTCGGCGGCACCCAGCCCGACTCCAGATGCAGCGTGGCAACGCGGTGATAGTCCCGCTTGAAAAACGCGAGGAAGTTCTGCGCGAGATAATTCTTATCGAAGTCCGACAACGCGCCGATGATGCCGAAATCCAGCGCAATGTAGCGGCCGAAATGCGCCGGATCGAGACTTACCTGAATGTTGCCCGGATGCATGTCCGCGTGAAAAAAACCGTCGCGAAACACCTGCGTGAAGAAAATCTCGACGCCTTCGCGCGCCAGCTTCGGAATGTCGACGCCCGCCGCGCGCAACGTCTCGACCTGGCTGATCGGCACGCCGACCATCCGCTCCATCACCAGCACCGTAGGCGTGCAGAACTCCCAGTACATCTCCGGCACCAGCAGCAGATCGAGCCCGGCGAAGTTGCGCCGCAACTGGCTGCCATTGGCCGCCTCGCGCATCAGGTCGAGTTCATCGTGCAGATATTTATCGAATTCGGCGACCACCTCGCGCGGCTTCAGGCGCTTGCCGTCGGCCCACAAACGCTCGGCCCACACGGCGATATCGCGCAGCAACGCGAGGTCGGAATCGATCACGGGCAGCATGTTCGGGCGCAGCACCTTCACCGCGACCGCCTTGCCCGCGTGCTGGCCGGCCTTCACCTTCGCGAAGTGGACCTGCGCGATCGAAGCGCTCGCCACCGGCACGCGCTCGAAATCGTCGAACAGTACGTCGACGGGAGCGCCGAGCGACTTCTCGACCAAGCCGATTGCCACCGCCGAATCGAATGGGGGCACCTGGTCCTGAAGTTTCGCCAGCTCGTTCGCGATATCGACAGGCAACAGATCGCGCCGTGTGGACAGCACCTGGCCGAACTTGACGAAGATCGGCCCGAGGCTTTCGAGCGCGAGCCGCAACCGCACGCCCGGCGGCGCGTCGAACTTGCGGCCGATGGTGGTGATACGCAGCAGCAGACGCACACGCCGGTCGTTGACGCGGCTCAGCATCATCTCATCGAGACCGAACCGGATGACTGTGAAAAAAATCTTGAGGAAACGCAGAAAACGCATAGTTGTGCCCGGTGACTAGCGCGTGCCGCGCGACGTGGCGGCGCCGCCCGGCGCATCGGCGCCGCGGGCTTCGACCTTCTGTTCAAGACGCTCGATGCGTTTTTCCACACGCGCCAATGCATCGCGCGCGCGGGCCAGTTCGACGTTGAAATCTTCAAGCGAGGTACGCCGCACCAGTTGCGGATTCTCGTCGAGCAGATATTCGGCGGCCGTGTCGAGCAGATTGCGGCCGGTGCGTTGCACATGCTCGCCGACCGTCCGCACGACTGATGCCACCCGCCACGCGGGACCGTCGCCGATCAGCTTCGACAGGTCTTCCTCCGGCTCCCAGCGCAAATGCTCGGCGAGCTTCGCGATCACGGTGGCGAACTCGGCGTCGCCCTCGATCTTCACATGCTTCATGACGGCGGCCTGGCCGCCTTGCACGAAGGCCGGCAGCGCGTCGGACGCAACCGAAATGGTCACGTCGTACTGATGCGTATCGGATTCGGAAACTGCGCCCAGATAGCCGTCTGGCTGCACCAGCAGCGTCAGCACGACCGGCGGACACGACAGCCGGGCAGTCTTGCCCGCATAAGGGACGAGGCGCTCACGAGCCCACGATTCGCGGGCGAGCAGATGATTGACAGCAGCAGCGAAGGGCTTGGCGGCGAGGGTCATCGAAAGTGGCAAGAAAAAACCCGCGCGAACGAGGTGCTCGCGCGGGTTCCTATTGTAACGTCCGTTCGCTTCGCAGCTTGCTCAGCCGAACGGCCAACGTTGGGTGCCCGATCGAGGCAACGCGCACTGGCTCCGCGCCGCCTCGCCGATAGTTTAGTGCTGCTCCACCTGCTGGATGCCGGCGAGCAACCAGCCTTCGCCTGCACGGTTCGCCTTCGTCAGATTCCACACCTCGACGAACGGCTCAGCCGCTGCACCGGGCGCTTCACGAATCAGACCGGAAAAACGCACACTGGCGAAGAATTCGCTCGCGCGTTCTTCAACGCCCAGCAGTTCGGCATTCAGTTGCACCACGTCGGTCTGATTGGACTCCGAACCGCGCGAAGCCAGATCGACCCGTACTTCAGCGAACATTTCCGGCGTAGTGAATTCGCGGATGTCTTCGACATTGCCGACGTCCCACGCAGCCTGCAACCGTACGAAGTACACCTTCGCGTTGCGCAGGAACGCTTCCGAATCGAAGCCGGCCGGCACGACGGGCATCGGATTGATGGACGGCGTGGTCAGCGGATTGCCTTGCGGTTCGAGGTACGAGCCCGACGGCGGCGCGCTGTAGCGCGGTTCCATCGGCTGCTGGTTATAACCGGTGTTGCCCGCATTCAGCGACGGCGACGCGCCCGCGTAAGCCGGTTGCGCCGTGTCGCGCCTGCGGCCCGTGAAGCGGCGGATCAGCCAGATGACGACCATCGCGATCACCGCGAGCACGATCACGTTCGCCATCATGCCGGCAAACGCGCCGCCCAGACCGAAGTGCGACAGCAACGCGGCAATGCCGAGACCGGCAGCGAGACCCGCGATCGGCGCAAGCCAGCGCGAGCGGTTAGGTGCGGCGGGCGGCGTGGGCGTGGGGGACGGCTGCGCACGCTGCTGCATCGCCTGATTGCTCTGGGAAGGCTGCGACGGCGCCGCCTGTTGTTGAACGGTGTTCGACTGACGGCCGAAGCTACGGCCACCGCCCATGCGGCGCGCTTCCGCATCGAGCGAAGCGAGAGAGCCGGCCATGATCAGACCGACCACCGCGATCAGTCCGATTCTTCTCACCAGCGACCGCCCAACCTTACGGGGAGATAACACACCTGAATCGGACATTTTCGTACTTTCCTTTAAAAATCGATGGGTTAGGGACCCTAGTATTTGGTCCCCACATGTAAAGCTACCACGCCAGCTGACAAATTGTAATATTTGACGCCGTCGAGACCCGCTTGTTCCATCATTGTTTTCAAAGTTTCCTGATCCGGATGCATCCGGATCGATTCCGCCAGGTACTGATAGCTCTCGGCGTCTTTCGCAAAGCGTTCGCCCAGCCACGGCAACACCTTAAAAGAATAGACGTCGTAAACCTTTTTGAGCGGGTCCCACACCTTCGAAAATTCCAGCACCAGCAGACGGCCCGCCGGCTTCAGCACGCGACGCATTTCCGCGAGCGCGATGTCTTTGTGCGTCATGTTGCGCAGGCCGAATGCCACCGTGACGACATCGAAGTAATTGTCCGGAAAGGGAATTTTCTCCGCGTCGCACAACAGCGCAGGCGTGATCACGCCTTTGTCCAGCAGACGGTCGCGACCCACGCGCAACATCGATTCGTTGATGTCGGTATGCCAGACTTCACCGGTGTCGCCCGCCTGTTTCGCGAAGGCCTTCGACAGGTCGCCGGTGCCCCCGGCGATGTCGAGCACCTTGTAGCCCGGCCGCACGTTCGCCTGGGCGATCGTGAACATCTTCCACGCCCGGTGCAACCCGCCCGACATCAGGTCGTTCATCAAGTCGTAGTTGGAGGCGACCGAGTGGAATACGCCCGCCACCTTCTGCGCCTTGTCCTGTTCGTCGACCGATTGAAAGCCGAAGTGGGTTTTGCTCATCGCGCTCGTCCTTTCGCGTATTCTCAAATGTTGCGCCGCATCAGTGCGGCGTTCGGGGCGAATCGTATCAGTGACAATGCCCGTGCGCAGCGCCGGCCGGCACCATCGGCGTATCGCGGTCGACGCCGGCTGCTGCGAGTCTGGCGAGATAGTCGCGCCAGAGTTCGTCCTGGCGCACGGCCATGTCGTACAGCAGGTCCCACGAATAGATGCCAGAAGCGTGCCCGTCGGAGAAAGTCGGCTGCACCGCGTAGTTGCCGACGCCTTCGATCATCGTGATCGTGACTTCGCGCTTACCGGTTTGCAAAGTCTCCTGGCCGGGCCCATGGCCCTGCACTTCCGCCGACGGCGAACACACGCGCAGCAATTCGAACGGCAACCGGTACGATTCGCCGTTCGCGTACTGCAATTCGAGCACGCGCGACTTCGAATGCACGACCACCCCGGTTGGCACCGGAGTCTGGGGAGTCAATCCGCTCATGATGAGCCTCGTATGAAAATACCGTACCGCCTCGGGTCTTCGCCTTTTCTACAAGCGAAGTGCGAAGCGGCAAGTCAGGCAGCGCTCAACCAAGCGCCTGTTCGATTTCCTGCCGCACCGCTTCACGCAGCAACGTGGCTTGCGCGCGGCGCGACGACAGCATGACTTCGGACACCGTGCGCTGGCGCGGCGCCCAGATGGGCAGTGGAAAATGTGCGTCGTTCGAAAAACGCGGAATGACGTGCCAATGCACGTGCGGCACCTGGTTGCCGAGGCTCGCCAGGTTCACCTTGACCGGCTGAAGAATACGCCGGATCGCGCGTTCGACCGCGTACACGGCCTTCATCACGCGATCACGGTCGCTCGCGGCGAGATCGGAAAATTCGGCTACGTGCTGGTTCCAGATGACCCGGCAAAAGCCCGGGTAATCGTGTTCGTCGGCAAGGACGACACGCAGCGTGTCGTCCTGCCACAGCACATCGCCGCCGTCTTCACGGCAAAAAACGCAGTCCATCGTCGTCCTCAGGCAAAAATCGTCAGTCGTGCCATTAAACCAGCACGCGCTCGATTCCGCCATTGTTCGCCCGCTGGACGTAGTCCGCCATCCAGTCTTCGCCCAGCACGTGACGCGCCATTTCGACGACGATGTAGTCCGCTTCGGTGCCCGCATCTTCGTTGTAGCGCGACAAGCCTTGCAGGCACGACGGGCAGCTCGTGAGAATCTTCACGTCGGTGGCGCCCTTCGGCTGCGGACCGTCACCGGCCTTCAGCACGGAGCCGTCCGGCGCACCCGCCGCCCCGGCCGATGCATTGGCCGTATTGATCCCGTTCGCGCCGGCTTCAGCGACCAGCGGAATACCACGCAGTTTGGCCGCGCCCTTGCGCATCTCCTCTTCCTTGCGGAAGCGGACCTGCGTCGAGATGTCGGGACGCGTCACTGCCAATGTGCCGGATTCGCCGCAGCAACGATCGTTCTTCTCGATCTTGTAGCCGTCTTTCTCCGAACCCATCAGCTGATTGACCAGTTTGACCGGGTCCATCGTCTTGATCGGCGAGTGGCAAGGGTCGTGGTACATGTAGCGCACGCCGTTCACGCCTTCCAGCTTGATGCCCTTCTCCAGCAGGAATTCGTGGATGTCGATGATCCGGCAGCCCGGGAAAATCTTCTCGAATTCGTAGCCGGCGAGCTGGTCGTAGCACGTGCCGCACGACACCACCACCGTCTTGATGTCGAGGTAGTTCAGCGTGTTGGCGACGCGGTGGAACAGCACGCGGTTGTCCGTAACGATCTGCTCGGCCTTGTCGAACTGGCCCGAGCCGCGTTGCGGATAGCCGCAGCACAGGTAGCCCGGCGGCAGCACGGTTTGCACGCCCGCTTCCCACAGCATCGCCTGGGTAGCGAGACCGACTTGCGAGAACAGCCGCTCGGAGCCGCAGCCCGGGAAGTAGAACACCGCTTCCGTGTCCGCCGTGGTCGTCTTCGGATTGCGGATGATCGGGACGATCTTGTTGTCCTCGATATCGAGCAACGCGCGCGCGGTTTTCTTCGGCAGATTGCCCGGCATCTTCTTGTTCATGAAGTGGATCACCTGCTGCGTGACCTTCGGCTTGCCGACCGTCGCGGGCGGGTGCGCCGTCTGCTTCTTCGTGAACTTCTTCAGCACTTCGTTGCCCAGGCGCTGCGCCTTGTAGCCGACGCCCATCATCGCGGTGCGCGCGAGGTTGATGGTCTGCGGATTCGTGGCATTCAGGAAGAACATGCCCGCTGCATTACCGGGGTTGAATTTCTTCTTGCCCATCTTGCGCAGCAGGTTGCGCATGTTCATCGTCACGTCGCCGAAGTCGATCTTCACCGGACACGGCGTCACGCATTTGTGACAGACGGTGCAGTGATCGGCGACGTCGTTGAACTCGTCCCAGTGCTTGATCGACACGCCGCGGCGCGTCTGCTCTTCGTACAGAAACGCCTCGACCAGCAGCGAAGTGGCGAGAATCTTGTTGCGCGGGCTGTACAGCAGGTTCGCGCGCGGCACGTGGGTCGCGCAGACGGGCTTGCACTTGCCGCAACGCAAACAGTCTTTGATCGACTCGGAAATTGCGCCGATGTCGGACTGCTGCATGATCAGCGATTCATAGCCCATCAGCCCGAAGCTCGGCGTGTACGCGTTGCGCAGGTCGGCGCCTTCGAGCAGCTTGCCCGCGTTGAAGCGGCCATGCGGATCGACGCGCTGCTTGTACTGGCGGAATTCCGCGATCTCTTCTTCGGTCAGGAATTCGAGCTTCGTAATGCCGATGCCGTGCTCGCCGGAAATCACGCCGTCGAGCGAACGCGCCAGCTTCATGATGCGCGCGACCGCCGTGTGGGCGTCCTGCAGCATCTCGTAGTTGTCGGAGTTGACCGGCAGGTTCGTGTGGACGTTGCCGTCGCCCGCGTGCATGTGCAGCGCGACGAACACGCGGCCGCGCAGCACCTGCTTGTGGATCGCCTGCGCTTCTTCGAGGATCGGCTTGAATTCGCCGCCGTTGAAGATCTGCCGCAATTCGGCGCGGATTTCCTGCTTCCACGACACGCGGATCGTGCGGTCCTGCGTGATATGGAACACGCTCGCATCGGGCTGCGCATCGACGCGATCGGCGAATTTTTCCGCCAGCGCTTCGTAGCCGAGACCGACCAGATAGTGCTGCGCCTCGCGCACCGACAGATCAAGCTTGTCGCGCAGGAATTCCCAGCGCGTACGCACGCGTTTCAACAGATCGAGCGCCTGCTGGACACGGTCTTCGAGCAGTTCGGCGCTCGGGATTTCGTTCGCGTCGTCGCTCTTGCCGAGCGGCAGCTTGCCGCCCTGGAAGAACGCTTCGAGCGCGTCGACCAGTTGCAGCTTGTTCTTGATCGACAGCTCGATGTTGATCCGTTCGATGCCGTCCGTGTACTCGCCCATCCGGTCGAGCGGGATCACGACGTCTTCGTTGATCTTGAACGCGTTGGTGTGCTTCGCGATCGCGGCCGTGCGGCTGCGGTCGAGCCAGAAGCGCTTGCGCGCCTCGGCGTTGACCGCGACGAAGCCTTCGCCGCTCTTGCCGTTGGCCATGCGCACGACTTCCGAGGTCGCTTGCGCGACCGCGTCCGCGTCGTCACCGACGATGTCGCCGATCAGCACCATCTTCGGAAACGCGTTGCGCTTGCTCTTGGTCGCATAACCGACTGCGCGCAGGTAACGCTCGTCCAGATGCTCCAGACCGGCGAGAATCGCGCCGCCCTGACGGGAGGTTTCGAATAGGTAATCCTTGATTTCGACGATGCTCGGAATCGCTTCACGCGCCTGGCCGAAGAATTCGAGGCAGACGGTGCGCGTATGCGCGGGCATCTTGTGCAGCACCCAGCGCGCGGACGTGATGAGCCCGTCGCAGCCTTCCTTCTGCACGCCGGGCAGGCCGGCGAGGAATTTGTCGGTGACGTCCTTGCCGAGGCCTTCCTTGCGGAACACGCGGCCCTTGATGTCGAGCGCCTCCGTGCGCAGCAGCTTTTCGCCCGGCGCGTAGTTGCCGTCGAACCACTTCAGCTCGAAACGCGCGACTTCGATGTCGTGAATCTTGCCCATGTTGTGGTCAAGACGCGTGACTTCGAGCCAGTTCCCTTCCGGGTCGACCATGCGCCACCAGGCGAGATTGTCGAGCGCCGTGCCCCACAGCACAGCCTTCTTGCCGCCCGCGTTCATCGCGACATTGCCGCCGACGCACGACGCATCGAGCGAGGTCGGGTCGACCGCGAACACGAAACCGGCCTGCTCGGCCGCCTCGGTCACACGACGCGTCACCACGCCCGCGCCGGAGAAAATCGTCGCGACTTTACGATCGACACCCGGCAATTCGGTCATTTCGACCGCGCCAAGCTGTTCGAGCTTTTCAGTATTGATGACGGCCGAGAACGGCGTGAGCGGCACCGCGCCGCCCGTGTAACCCGTGCCGCCTCCGCGCGGAATCACGGTCAGACCGAGTTCGAAACACGCCTTGATCATGCCGGCGATCTCGGTTTCGGTATCCGGCGTGAGCACGACGAACGGGTATTCGACGCGCCAGTCGGTCGCGTCGGTCACGTGCGACACGCGGGACAAACCGTCGAACTTGATGTTGTCTTTTTCGGTGACCTTGCCCAGCACCTTGGTCGCGCGGCGGCGCAGATCGTAGGTCTTCTGGAACTCGCTCGCGAATTCGTCGACGGCGCGACGCGCGGCCTGCACCAGCGTTTCAACGCGAGCGGCGCGGTCGATGCCGGCTTCATCGCCATGCGCGACCAGATCGGCGCGGCGGCGCTTCTCGATCTCCGACAACCGGTGATGCAGCGCTTCGATCAGCATCGCGCGGCGCTTCGGGTTGTCGAGCAGATCGTCCTGCAGATACGGATTGCGGCGCACGACCCAGATATCGCCCAGCACTTCGTACAGCATCCGGGCCGAGCGGCCGGTGCGGCGTTCCGCGCGCAATTCGGCCAACGCGTTCCAGGCATCGTTGCCTAGCAGACGGATGACGATTTCGCGGTCGGAAAACGACGTGTAGTTATAGGGAATTTCGCGCAGACGCGCTTCGGGATCGGCGGCCACCGTAGCGGCGGCACCGTGCGGATCGAAAACTTGAGGTGCGTTCATGTTTGGACGACTCTGTAGGTCAATCGGGCGCGCTCCTCAGGAGCCGCCGACTGACAATGCGCGTGGGGCGCAATGCTTGGAAATCTTCTTGGGGAACGAAGCACAACCGACGGCCTGATCACATCGGTCTCTTCGCGGCGCTCAGATACAGCTACACGATCGTGCGTGGCGGACGAGACGCTCCGCCGCGGGGCAGGACTCACGCGGGACGGGCATCAAGTGGGCGATCTGAGGCTGCCAGTGCATCTTCCGATCCTTATTCCAAAACGGAATTCTACCGCATGATTCCGCCACGCGTTGACGGGTGGAATTGCAGTTGAGAAAGCAGTTTGGGCAGATTCGGAAAGAATTGGCTTCTTTTGCACGCGCGCGGAACTTCTTGACCGGACGGTCGGGTTGGGGTGTGGGCGTGGGAGCCGGTTGGGCTTCGGAGGGGTTTTGGCGATACTCTGGCGAGAATTCCGGGAAACTTCGTGTGACTTCCAGCGCGTTTGCACCAAACTTCCGAGGTTGTTCTATCGGGACTCGGCCCGACCTCAGCAGGAACGCCATCGGGCTCCGGCCGCACTTCTGTCGAACATCCAACCGGATTTCCGGGCAGGCCTTCGTACAACTTGCGTGGCGCTTCAGCACCATTTGAGAAAAGCTTCGGCAAGACCTCCACTCGGCTCTGGCGCGGCCTCGGCACGGCTCCCACGCAGATGCCAAAGGCCAGAGCCCGCACCGTTGGCGCTATCATTGACCCTTTCCCGTCTCACAAAGCGCACCGCGCCACCCGCATGGCTTCCCACGACTACCTGAAAAAAACCCTGACCGCGCGCGTCTACGACGTGGCCCGCGAGACCGAACTCGAACGCGCGCCGAATCTGTCGGCGCGGCTGCGTAACCCGGTATATCT
>NZ_CAJHCP010000019.1 GCF_904848625.1 Paraburkholderia metrosideri | reverse complement strand
CAATGTGTCGATCACGGTGAAGCTGATCAACCCGATCGCGATGGAAGAAGGTCTGCGCTTCGCTATCCGCGAAGGTGGCCGTACGGTCGGCGCTGGTGTGGTTGCCAAGATTCTCGAGTAAAATCGAGGATTGACCTTGCAGTACATGCAGTAAGTAGTGCCCGGAGCCGGGCGCTGCCCTAAGGCGGGTGCCCGGCTCTACGTTCTTTTACTATCTGGCGGCGCAATACCGCCTCGCTCTTTCCAAGGAATTGTCATGCAAAACCAGAAAATCCGCATTCGCCTGAAGGCTTTCGACTATCGCTTGATCGATCAATCGGCAGCTGAAATCGTCGACACGGCAAAGCGGACTGGCGCAATCGTTCGTGGCCCGGTGCCCCTGCCGACCCGCATTCAACGTTTCGACATCCTGCGTTCGCCCCACGTCAACAAGACGTCGCGCGATCAGCTCGAAATTCGTACGCATCAACGCCTGATGGACATCGTCGATCCGACGGACAAGACCGTCGACGCACTGATGAAGCTGGATTTGCCGGCTGGTGTGGACGTCGAAATCAAGCTGCAATAAGGCTTCCAGAGGTTGTTCGGCATGCCGAACGGCGCTAAGTCTTTGATTGCTTGCGGAAAACGAAAAGCCTCGCTATAATGGTGGGCTTTTCGCGCATTCGCGCAAAAAAGTCGGTGTGCTGCAGCATGCATTCATGCCCGAAACGGCGCCGGCATTTGTAAATTAGCCCCGACCAATCGCAGTCGGGAATGGAGAAAACGATGAGCCTTGGACTCGTAGGTCGCAAGGTTGGCATGACCCGTATCTTCACGGCAGAAGGGGATTCGATTCCCGTTACCGTGCTGGACGTGTCCGACAACCGCGTGACGCAGATCAAGACTGTTGAAACCGACGGCTACACGGCCGTGCAGGTTGCATTCGGTACGCGCCGAGCATCGCGTGTGACGAAGCCTTTGGCCGGTCATCTCGCCAAAGCCGGTGTTCAAGCCGGTGAAATCCTCAAAGAATTCCAGATCGATGCCGCTAAGGCTGCCGAGTTGTCGAACGGCACCGTGGTCGGTCCCGACCTGTTCGAAGTGGGCCAGAAAGTCGACGTGCAAGGCGTGTCGATCGGTAAGGGCTACGCCGGTACCATCAAGCGTTACAACTTCGCATCCGGCCGTGCATCGCACGGTAA
Organism: Paraburkholderia metrosideri; assembly: GCF_904848625.1. Taxonomy (GTDB): domain Bacteria; phylum Pseudomonadota; class Gammaproteobacteria; order Burkholderiales; family Burkholderiaceae; genus Paraburkholderia; species Paraburkholderia metrosideri. The sequence goes on along the minus strand of NZ_CAJHCP010000019.1, from coordinate 103,061 downwards.
TTCGCGCTCGCACAACGTGCCGGGTTCGATCGGTATGGCGCAAGATCCGGGTCGTGTTTTCCCGGGTAAGCGCATGACCGGTCACATGGGTGACGACACGGTAACGGTGCAAAACCTCGAAATCGCTCGTATCGACGCTGACCGCAAGTTGTTGCTGGTCAAGGGCGCCGTTCCGGGTGCGAAGGGTGGCAAAGTATTCGTTACGCCGGCCGTGAAGACGCGTGCCGTGAAAGGAGCGAAATAATGGAACTTAAGCTCCTGAATGCCAATGGTCAGGAAGGTGCAGGCGTTAGCGCGTCGGACGTAGTGTTCGGTCGCGATTACAACGAAGCCCTGATTCACCAGGTCGTGGTGGCGTATCAAGCGAATGCCCGTAGCGGCAACCGCGCGCAGAAGGACCGTGAGCAAGTTAAGCACACGACCAAGAAGCCGTGGCGCCAAAAGGGTACGGGCCGCGCCCGTGCCGGTATGTCGTCGAGCCCGTTGTGGCGCGGCGGTGGCCGGATCTTCCCGAATTCGCCGGAAGAAAACTTTTCGCACAAGGTTAACAAGAAGATGCATCGCGCAGGTCTCTGCTCGATCTTCTCGCAGCTGGCCCGCGAAGGCCGCATCTCGGTGGTCGACGAGCTGACGCTCGAAGCGCCGAAGACGAAGCTGCTGGCCGAAAAATTCAAGGCGATGGGTCTCGACTCCGTTCTGGTGATTACCGATACGGTTGACGAAAACCTGTACCTCGCGTCGCGCAACCTCGCCCATGTGGCAGTTGTCGAGCCGCGTTACGCCGACCCACTGTCGCTGATCTACTTCAAGAAGATCCTGATCACGAAGGCTGCGGTCGCCCAGATCGAGGAGTTGCTGTCATGAGCGAGATTCGCAAAAACGATCATCGTTTGATGCAGGTCCTGCTCGCGCCGGTGATCTCCGAAAAGGCGACGCTGGTGGCCGACAAGAACGAGCAAGTTGTGTTCGAAGTCGCGCCCGATGCCACGAAGCAGGAAGTGAAAGCTGCAGTCGAGCTGCTGTTCAAGGTGGAAGTCAATTCCGTCAACGTGCTGGTGTCCAAGGGCAAAGCCAAGCGCTTTGGTCGTTTTATGGGCAAGCGCAAGGACGTGAAGAAGGCGTACGTCTGTCTGAAGCCCGGCCAGGAAATCAACTTTGAAGCGGAGGCCAAGTAATCATGGCAATCGTTAAAGTTAAGCCGACTTCGCCGGGTCGCCGCGCGATGGTCAAGGTGGTCAACAAGGAATTGCATAAGGGCAAGCCGTTCGCACCGCTGCTCGATTCGCAATCCTCGACCGCCGGCCGTAACAACAATGGTCACATCACCACGCGTCACAAGGGTGGTGGTCATAAGCACCACTACCGTGTCGTCGATTTCCGTCGCAATAAGGACGGTATCGCAGCGAAGGTCGAACGTCTTGAGTACGATCCGAACCGTAGCGCGAACATCGCGCTGGTTCTGTACGCAGACGGCGAGCGCCGCTACATCATCGCTCCGAAGGGTCTCACCGTCGGTCAGCAATTGATGTCGGGTTCGGAAGCTCCGATCCGCGCTGGTAACACGCTGCCGATCCGCAACATTCCGGTCGGTACGACGATCCACTGCATCGAAATGCTGCCGGGCAAGGGCGCGCAAATGGCGCGTTCGGCTGGTACGTCGGCGATGTTGCTGGCTCGTGAAGGCATCTACGCACAGGTCCGCCTGCGCTCGGGTGAAATCCGCCGCGTTCACGTTGAATGCCGCGCGACGATTGGTGAAGTTGGCAACGAAGAGCATAGCCTCCGTCAAATCGGTAAGGCTGGCGCGAATCGCTGGCGCGGTATCCGCCCGACGGTGCGTGGCGTTGCAATGAACCCGGTCGATCACCCGCACGGCGGTGGTGAAGGCAAGACGGCTGCAGGTCGCGATCCGGTGAGCCCGTGGGGCACGCCTGCTAAGGGTTATCGCACCCGCAGCAACAAGCGCACGACGAGCATGATCGTCCAGCGCCGTCACAAGCGTTAAGGAGTAGGCAATGGCACGTTCTGTAAAAAAAGGTCCGTTCTGCGACGCCCATTTGCTGAAGAAAGTTGAGTCGGCAGCCGCTGCGCGTGACAAGAAGCCGATCAAAACCTGGTCGCGTCGTTCGACGATTCTGCCGGATTTCATCGGTTTGACGATTGCTGTGCACAACGGCCGTCAACACGTTCCGGTGTACATCTCGGAAAACATGGTCGGCCACAAGCTTGGCGAGTTTGCATTGACCCGGACGTTCAAGGGTCATGCAGCCGACAAGAAGGCTAAGAAATAAGGGGCTCATGATGGAAGTGAAAGCAATTCATCGCGGTGCCCGCATCTCGGCGCAGAAAACGCGCCTTGTGGCTGACCAGATCCGCGGTTTGCCGGTCGACAAGGCGCTGAACGTTCTGACGTTTTCGCCGAAGAAGGCTGCGGGAATCGTGAAAAAGGTTGTCCTGTCGGCGATCGCGAATGCGGAGCATAACGAAGGCGCCGATATCGACGAGCTCAAAGTAACGAGCATCATGGTCGACAAGGCTGCATCGCTCAAGCGTTTTACTGCGCGCGCTAAAGGCCGTGGTAACCGCATCGAGAAGCAATCCTGTCACATCACTGTGACGGTCGGGAATTAAGGGGTCATACGATGGGACAGAAAATTCATCCGACTGGCTTCCGTTTGGCCGTCAGCCGCAATTGGGCGTCGCGTTGGTACGCGAACAACAACAATTTCGCGGCGATGTTGCAGGAAGACATCGGTGTTCGTGAATACCTGAAGAAGAAGCTGAAGAACGCGTCCGTCGGCCGCGTTGTGATCGAGCGTCCTGCAAAGAACGCGCGTATCACGATTTTCAGCTCGCGTCCGGGTGTCGTGATCGGTAAGAAGGGTGAAGACATTGAACTGCTGAAGTCCGAGCTGCAAAAGCGTATGGGCGTTCCGGTTCACGTTAACATCGAAGAAATCCGCAAGCCGGAAACCGATGCGCAACTGATCGCTGATTCGATCACGCAACAACTCGAACGTCGGATCATGTTCCGCCGTGCGATGAAGCGTGCGATGCAAAACGCAATGCGTCTGGGTGCTCAAGGCATCAAGATCATGAGCGCGGGCCGTCTGAACGGTATCGAAATCGCTCGTACGGAATGGTATCGCGAAGGTCGCGTGCCGCTTCATACGCTGCGTGCTGATATCGACTACGCAACTTCGGAAGCGAAGACGACGTACGGCATCATCGGCGTGAAGGTGTGGGTCTATAAGGGCGACACGCTCGGCCGTAACGACGCTCCGGTGGTTGAAGAAGTCGCCGAAGAAAAGCGTCCGCGCCGCAACGCACGTCCGGGTGGCGATCGCCGTCCGCGTCGCGATGGTGAAGGTGGTGGCCCGGCAGGTGCACGCCGTGGCGCTCCTCGTCGTGCTGGTGGCGACGGGAAGACTGGAGAATAACGATGCTGCAACCGAAACGCAGAAAGTATCGCAAAGAGCAGAAGGGTCGTAACACCGGTATCGCTACCCGCGGCAACGCGGTGTCGTTCGGTGAGTTCGGCCTGAAGGCTGTCGGTCGTGGTCGCTTGACCGCGCGTCAGATTGAAGCGGCACGTCGTGCAATGACGCGTCACATCAAGCGTGGCGGCCGCATCTGGATCCGGATTTTCCCGGACAAGCCAATCTCGCACAAGCCGGCTGAAGTACGTATGGGTAACGGTAAGGGTAACCCTGAGTACTACGTCGCAGAGATTCAACCGGGCAAGATGCTGTACGAAATGGACGGCGTAACCGAAGAGCTGGCACGCGAAGCGTTCCGTCTGGCTGCAGCTAAGCTGCCGCTCAAGACGACGTTTATCGTGCGTCAGCTCGGCGCCTAAGGAGCAAATGATGAAGGCTTCCGAACTTCACCAGAAAGATCAGGCCGCGCTCAACAAGGAGCTGTCGGACCTGTTGAAGGCGCAATTCGGCCTGCGCATGCAACTCGCGACCCAGCAGCTTACGAACACGAGCCAGCTGAAGAAGGTCCGTCGCGACATCGCACGTGTGCGGACCGTCCTGACTGAGAAGGCGAACCAGAAATGAACGATAGCGTAAAAACCTCGCTCAAGCGGACGCTGGTCGGCAAGGTCGTCAGCAACAAGATGGACAAGACGGTCACCGTGCTGGTCGAGCACCGCGTGAAGCACCCGATCTACGGCAAGTACGTTGTGCGTTCGAAGAAGTACCACGCGCACGACGATGCGAACACGTACAACGAGGGTGACCTCGTTGAAATCCAGGAAACTCGTCCGATTTCGAAGACGAAGGCTTGGGTTGTGGCTCGCCTGGTCGAGGCTGCTCGCGTCATCTGACGCCGCAAAGTTGTAGAAGTAATTGAAATCGCAGTAAGTTTCGCTTGCAAGACCGGGGTTATGTGATATGATCTCGGTCTTCCCTCTTTTATGGGAGCCCCGTCGCGGGCGAAGTTGGTGGGGGAAGCGGTTCGGGCGCCAGCCTGTTCCGAAGGATTCACCGGATTGCGATGGCGGGTTTCGTTTGCCGTCGCTGCTGTTCATACCCAAGCAGCCGATTGGCTGACGGGACCAAGACTGACCGGGTACGCCATGGTGGTGTGGCCGGATTAAGTTGGGAAAGATAAACCATGATCCAGACCGAAACTCGGCTTGAAGTGGCCGACAACACGGGTGCACGTGAAGTCATGTGCATCAAGGTGCTCGGCGGCTCGAAGCGTCGTTATGCCAGCATTGGCGACATCATCAAGGTGACCGTCAAAGAAGCAACGCCGCGCGGGCGCGTGAAGAAAGGCGAAATTTATAACGCCGTGGTGGTTCGCACCGCCAAGGGCGTTCGTCGTCAAGACGGCTCGCTGATCAAGTTCGATGGCAACGCCGCAGTGTTGTTGAATGCCAAGCTCGAACCTATTGGCACCCGTATTTTCGGGCCTGTTACGCGCGAGCTGCGCAGCGAACGATTCATGAAGATCGTTTCGTTGGCACCTGAAGTGCTGTAAGGAGTCGCGATGAACAAGATTCGCAAAGGTGACGAAGTTATCGTCATCACCGGCAAAGATAAAGGCAAGCGCGGCGTCGTGCTGTCCGTTGGCGAAGACAAAGTTATTGTCGAGGGTATCAACCTCGTCAAGAAGCACGTCAAGCCGAACCCGATGAAGGGTACGACGGGCGGTGTGGAAGCCAAGACGATGCCGCTGCAAATTTCGAACGTCGCATTGGTCGACGCGAATGGCAAGGCATCGCGTGTAGGCATCAAGGTCGAAGGAGACAGGAAGGTCCGTTTCCTTAAGACGACCGGTGCCGAGCTGAGCGCTTGACGCTGCGGAGTAAAAAAATGGCTCGTTTGCAAGAGTTTTACAAAGAGAACGTTGTACCCGGCCTCATCGAGAAGTTCGGTTACAAGTCCGTGATGGAAGTGCCGCGCATCACCAAGATCACCCTGAACATGGGCCTTGGCGAAGCGGTTGCTGACAAGAAGATCATCGAAAACGCCGTTGGCGACCTGACGAAGATCGCAGGCCAGAAGCCGGTGATCACGAAGGCACGCAAGGCAATCGCTGGCTTCAAGATCCGTCAGGGCTATCCGATCGGTGCAATGGTCACGTTGCGTGGTCAGGCAATGTACGAATTTCTGGACCGTTTCGTGACGGTTGCGCTCCCCCGTGTGCGTGACTTCCGTGGCGTGTCGGGTCGTGCGTTCGATGGTCGCGGCAACTACAACATCGGTGTGAAAGAGCAGATCATTTTCCCCGAAATCGACTACGACAAGATCGACGCACTTCGTGGGCTGAACATCAGCATCACGACGACTGCGAAGACCGACGACGAAGCAAAGGCTCTGCTCGCCAGCTTCAAGTTCCCGTTCAGAAACTGAGGTTACCGTGGCTAAACTGGCACTGATCGAACGTGAAAAGAAGCGTGCTCGCCTCGCTGCTAAGTACGCTCCCAAGCGTGCAGAGTTGAAGGCGATCATTGGCGATATGAGCAAGTCGGACGAAGAGCACTACGCAGCACGTCTGGAACTGCAACAACTGCCGCGCAACTCTAACCCGACCCGTAAGCGCAACCGTTGCGCAATTACCGGTCGCCCGCGTGGCACGTTCCGTAAATTCGGGCTGGCGCGTAACAAGATTCGCGAAATCGCGTTCCGCGGCGAGATCCCTGGCCTGACCAAGGCGAGCTGGTAATAGGAGAAACGTAAATGAGTATGAGTGATCCTATCGCCGATATGCTGACTCGCATCCGCAATGCGCAGATGGTTGAGAAAGTTTCGGTGAATATGCCCTCGTCGAAGGTCAAGGTTGCGATTGCGCAGGTCCTGAAGGACGAAGGCTATATCGATGATTTCGCAGTGAAGTCCGAAGGTGCGAAATCTGAATTGAACATCGTGTTGAAGTACTACGCTGGCCGTCCGGTCATCGAACGCATTGAACGCGTTTCGAAGCCTGGTCTGCGTGTGTACCGCGGCCGTAACGACATCCCCGTGGTCATGAATGGCCTCGGCGTGGCAATCGTGTCGACGCCGAAGGGCGTGATGACGGACCGCAAGGCGCGTGCAACGGGCGTTGGCGGCGAAGTCATCTGCTACGTCGCTTAAGGCCGAAAGGAGAGAAACATGTCTCGAGTAGGTAAAAGCCCGGTCGCGCTGCAAGGCGCAGAAGTGGCCCTGAGCGACGATCGCATCACCGTCAAGGGCCCGCTGGGTACGATTACGCAGGCGGCAAACCGCCTCGTTAAAGTGGTGAACGACAACGGCACGCTGAATTTCGAGCCGGCTGACGAAAGCCGCGAAGCGAATGCGATGTCGGGCACGATGCGCGCACTGGTTGCGAACATGGTGAACGGCGTGACGAAGGGTTTCGAGCGCAAGCTGACGCTGGTTGGCGTCGGTTACCGCGCACAAGCGCAAGGCGACAAGCTGAATCTGTCGCTGGGTTTCTCGCACCCCGTGGTGCACCAGATGCCGGAAGGCGTCAAGGCTGAAACCCCGACGCAAACCGAAATCGTGATCAAGGGGATCAATAAGCAACAAGTTGGCCAAGTCGCTGCAGAAGTGCGCGGCTATCGCCCGCCGGAGCCCTACAAGGGCAAGGGTGTGCGTTACGCCAATGAGGTTGTGATCCTCAAAGAAACGAAGAAGAAGTAAGGGTGCGCAATCATGGATAAGACTCAATCTCGCCTGCGCCGCGCTCGTCAGACGCGTATCAAGATCGCTGAGCTGCAGGTCGCGCGTCTCGCCGTGCATCGCACGAACACGCACATCTATGCGCAAGTGTTCTCGCCGTGCGGCACCAAGGTGCTCGCCAGCGCGTCGACGCTCGAAGCCGAAGTGCGTGCGCAACTGGCTGATCAGACTGGCAAGGGCGGCAACGTCAATGCTGCGACCCTGATCGGTAAGCGCATTGCAGAAAAGGCTAAGGCTGCCGGCATCGAATCCGTCGCCTTCGACCGTTCGGGTTTCCGTTACCACGGCCGCGTGAAAGCGCTGGCTGATGCGGCGCGCGAAGCCGGACTCAAGTTCTAAGGGAAGAATTCGTCATGGCAAAGATGCAAGCGAAAGTTCAGGCTGACGAACGCGACGACGGCCTGCGCGAAAAGATGATTTCGGTCAACCGCGTGACCAAGGTTGTGAAGGGCGGCCGGATTCTCGGTTTTGCCGCACTGACCGTGGTTGGCGACGGTGATGGCCGCGTCGGTATGGGCAAGGGCAAGGCAAAGGAAGTGCCGGTCGCTGTTCAGAAGGCGATGGAACAGGCTCGCCGCAACATGTTCAAGGTGCCGCTTAAGAACGGTACCCTGCAACACGAAGTGCACGGTAAGCACGGCGCATCGATGGTCCTCCTGGCTCCGGCCAAGGACGGTACCGGTGTGATCGCCGGCGGTCCGATGCGCGCAGTGTTCGACGTGATGGGCGTGCAGAACGTTGTGGCCAAGAGCCACGGTTCGACGAACCCGTACAACCTCGTTCGTGCAACGCTCGACGGTCTGCGTAAGCAGTCCACGCCGAGCGACATCGCGGCGAAGCGCGGCAAGTCCGTCGAAGATATTCTGGGCTAAGGTGGACACCATGTCTGATAAAACTGTCAAGGTCCAGCTCGTCAAGAGCCTGATCGGCACCCGTGAAACGCACCGTGCTACGGTGCGTGGCTTGGGGCTGCGCCGACTCAACTCGGTTAGCGAGTTGCAGGACACGCCGGCTGTGCGCGGCATGATCAACAAGGTTTCGTACCTCGTTAAGGTCATCAGCTAAGCGGCTGACCAGGACTCAAGGAGTTGATAATGGAATTGAATAACCTGAAGCCGGCTGAAGGCGCGAAGCACGCAAAGCGTCGCGTTGGTCGCGGCATCGGCTCCGGCCTCGGCAAGACTGCTGGCCGTGGTCACAAGGGTCAGAAGTCGCGTTCGGGCGGCTTTCACAAGGTTGGCTTCGAAGGCGGTCAAATGCCGCTGCAACGTCGCCTGCCGAAGCGTGGCTTCACCTCGCTGACGAAGGAATTCGTCGGTGAAGTGCGTCTCTCTGATCTGGAAAAGCTGCCGGTCGACGAAATCGACTTGCTGGCTCTGAAGCAAGCCGGCCTGGTCGGCGAGCTGATCAAGAGCGCCAAGATCATCGCGACGGGCGAGCTCAAGCGCAAGGTCGTTGTGAAGGGTCTGGGTGCGACGAAGGGTGCGCGCGCTGCTATTGAAGCAGCCGGCGGCTCTTTTGCCGAGTAACGCGCAAGTTATTTGCCGTCACTAGCATTTGCATCGGAGAAGGTACTTGGCTAACAGCCCGAGTCTCGCAAAACCCGGTCGCAGCGCGGCGAAGTTTGGCGATCTGCGTCGGCGTGCAGTATTCCTGCTGCTGGCGTTGATCGTCTACCGTATCGGCGCGCACATTCCGGTGCCGGGTATTGACCCGGACCAGCTGGCAAAGTTGTTCCAAAGCCAGTCGGGCGGCATCCTTGGCATGTTCAACATGTTTTCGGGTGGTGCACTTTCGCGGTTCACGATTTTTGCGCTGGGGATCATGCCGTACATTTCGGCGTCGATCATCATGCAGTTGCTGGCGATTGTGTCGCCGCAGCTCGAAGCGCTGAAAAAGGAAGGGCAGGCGGGTCAACGGAAGATTACGCAGTACACGCGTGTCTTTACGGTCCTGCTGGCGACGTTCCAGGCATTCGGCATTGCCGTTGCTCTGGAAAATCAGCCGGGCTTGGTGATCGATCCGGGGATGGTGTTTCGTTTGACGACGGTCGTGACGCTGGTGACCGGCACGATGTTCCTGATGTGGCTGGGTGAGCAGATCACGGAACGTGGGCTTGGTAACGGTATCTCGATCATCATTTTCGGCGGTATTGCGGCGGGTTTCCCGAATGCAATCGGTGGTCTCTTTGAACTGGTGCGAACCGGCTCGATGAGCATCATCTCGGCGATTATCGTGGTCGCGCTGATTGCTGCTGTGACGTATCTGGTGGTGTTCATTGAACGCGGCCAGCGCAAGATTCTTGTGAATTACGCCAAGCGGCAAGTCGGTAACAAGATTTACGGCGGACAGTCTTCGCATCTGCCGCTGAAGCTGAACATGTCGGGCGTGATTCCGCCGATCTTTGCATCGTCGATCATTCTCTTCCCGGCAACTATCCTGAACTGGTTTAGTTCGGGGTCGCGTACCAGCTGGTTCGCAGACACGTTGCACAACGTGGCCGAAGCCCTTAAGCCCGGTCAACCCGTGTACGTGTTGCTGTACGCGTTGGCGATCGTTTTCTTCTGCTTCTTCTACACCGCACTGGTGTTTAACAGCAGGGAAACGGCCGACAACCTGAAAAAGAGTGGCGCTTTCGTCCCAGGCATCCGTCCGGGCGATCAAACGGCGCGATACATTGACCGCATCCTCACGCGTCTGACGCTGGCCGGTGCGATCTATATCGTGTTCGTTTGTCTGCTGCCCGAATTTCTGGTGCTGCGCTGGAACGTGCCGTTTTATTTTGGTGGAACGTCGCTGCTGATCATTGTCGTCGTCACAATGGATTTCATGGCGCAGGTGCAGTCGTACGTTATGTCGCAACAGTATGAATCGCTGCTGAAGAAAGCTAATTTCAAAGGCGGCGGCGTCCCGATGCGTTGAAAGGACTTATGGCCAAAGACGATGTTATCCAGATGCAGGGTGAAGTCATCGAAAACCTGCCTAACGCTACCTTCAGGGTGAAGCTGGAAAACGGCCATGTCGTATTGGGACACATATCCGGCAAGATGCGGATGCATTACATCCGAATCTTGCCGGGCGACAAGGTAACGGTTGAATTGACGCCTTACGATCTGTCGCGTGCGCGGATCGTGTTCCGGGCGAAGTGATTTGAAAAAAGGGTAATATCATGAAAGTGATGGCATCGGTTAAGCGCATTTGCCGCAATTGCAAGATCATCAAGCGCAAAGGCGTTGTGCGCGTGATTTGCAGCTCTGATCCGCGCCACAAACAGCGTCAAGGCTGAACGCCGCGCTTTTTGCTGCGCTTTTTGTTTGAGGAAAAACAATGGCTCGTATCGCAGGGGTTAACATCCCGAATCACCAGCATACCGAAATCGGCCTGACGGCTATTTACGGTGTCGGCCGCACGCGCTCGCGCGACATCTGCGTCGCTGCTGGTGTGGCATTTTCGAAGAAGGTCAAAGACCTGAACGACGCAGACCTCGAAAAGCTGCGTGAAGAAGTCGGCAAGTTCATCGTTGAAGGCGATCTGCGCCGTGAAACGACGATGAACATCAAGCGCCTGATGGATCTCGGCTGCTACCGTGGCGTGCGGCATCGTAAGGGCTTGCCCCTGCGCGGCCAACGCACGCGTACGAATGCCCGTACGCGCAAGGGTCCGCGTCGTGCAGCGCAATCGCTGAAGAAGTAAGCGGAACTGACAGTTACAGGAAAACGTAATGGCTAAGGCTTCGAACAACTCCGCGGCGCAACGCGTTCGCAAGAAGGTCAAGAAGAACGTCGCCGAGGGCGTGGTTCACGTTCACGCGTCGTTCAACAACACCATCATCACGATCACCGATCGTCAAGGCAATGCACTTGCTTGGGCGACTTCGGGTGGTCAGGGCTTCAAGGGTTCGCGTAAATCGACCCCGTTTGCAGCCCAGGTGGCAGCCGAATCGGCTGGCCGCGTGGCGATGGAATACGGCGTGAAGAACCTCGAAGTGCGGATCAAGGGCCCCGGTCCTGGCCGTGAATCGGCGGTGCGCGCGTTGCATGGTCTTGGTATCAAGATCACGGCGATCTCCGACGTGACCCCGGTCCCGCACAACGGCTGCCGTCCGCCGAAGCGTCGTCGTATCTAAGACGCTTGTATTGCTTGCGCCTGTTGCCGCCCTGCGCGGCGGCAGGCTGCTTGCGCTATTGAATTGACTAAGCCCACCGTTCGACCCAAAGGGCTCGGACTAGCGCGAATGCATGCACTCGCGTGATTAATCAACGAAGGAATCAACGTGGCACGTTATATCGGCCCTAAGGCCAAGCTGTCCCGCCGTGAAGGCACTGACCTCTTCCTGAAGAGCGCCCGTCGTTCGCTGGCTGACAAGTGCAAGCTTGACAGCAAGCCCGGCCAACATGGCCGCACCTCGGGTGCACGTACGTCCGACTACGGCACGCAGCTGCGCGAAAAGCAAAAAGTTAAGCGTATCTACGGTGTTCTCGAGCGTCAATTCCGTCGTTACTTCGCTGAAGCCGACCGCCTGAAGGGCAACACGGGTGAAAACCTGCTGCAATTGCTCGAATCGCGTCTGGATAACGTCGTGTATCGCATGGGTTTCGGTTCGACGCGCGCTGAAGCACGTCAACTCGTGAGCCACAAGGCGATCACGGTGAACGGCGTTGTGTCGAACATCCCGTCGATGCAAGTGAAGGCAGGCGACGTCGTCGCAGTGCGCGAACAGAAGAAGAAGCAAGCGCGTATTCTCGAAGCGCTGTCGCTGGCTGAGCAAGGCGGTCTGCCGAGCTGGGTCGCTGTCGATTCGAAGAAGTTCGAAGGCACGTTCAAGTCGAAGCCGGAACGCAGCGACATCGCTGGCGATATCAACGAAAGCCTGATCGTCGAATTGTATTCGCGGTAATCGGATTAACGGCCGGGGCACCCTGATTGCGATATGCAAGGGGGCGTCCCGGCTGTTTATTTTCAGGTTGTTACCGGTCAGCCTTATCGGTGTAACGAGCCGAGGGTATTGAAAAGGAAAACCTATGCAAACCAGTTTGTTGAAGCCCAAGATCATCGCTGTTGAATCGCTTGGCGAAAGCCACGCGAAAGTGGTCATGGAACCGTTTGAACGCGGTTACGGCCACACCTTGGGTAACGCGCTTCGGCGCGTGCTGCTGTCGTCGATGATCGGCTATGCGCCGACCGAAGTGACGATCGCAGGCGTCGTACATGAATATTCGACGCTCGACGGTGTGCAAGAGGATGTGGTCAACCTGTTGTTGAACCTGAAGGGTGTCGTGTTCAAGCTGCATAACCGTGACGAAGTGACGGTTACGCTGCGCAAGGACGGCGAAGGCGTTGTCACCGCTGGCGACATCGAACTCGCGCACGACTGCGAAGTGATCAACCCGGATCACGTGATCGCGCATCTGTCGAAGGGCGGCAAGCTCGACGTGCAGATCAAGATTGAAAAGGGCCGCGGCTATGTGCCGGGCAACGTGCGTCGTTACGGCGAAGAGTCGGCCAAGATTATCGGCCGTATCGTGCTGGATGCGTCGTTCTCGCCGGTACGCCGTGTGAGTTACGCCGTTGAAAGCGCTCGTGTCGAACAGCGTACCGACCTCGACAAGCTCGTGATGAACATCGAAACCAACGGTGTGATTTCGCCGGAAGAAGCGATCCGTCAATCGGCTCGTATTCTGGTTGATCAACTGTCGGTGTTTGCTGCACTGGAAGGTACCGAAGCAACGGCTGAAGCGCCGTCGCGTGCGCCGCAGATCGATCCGATCTTGCTGCGTCCGGTCGATGATCTCGAACTGACGGTTCGTTCCGCGAACTGCCTGAAGGCCGAGAACATTTACTACATCGGCGACCTGATCCAGCGTACGGAAAACGAGTTGCTCAAGACGCCGAATCTGGGCCGCAAGTCGTTGAACGAAATCAAGGAAGTCTTGGCGTCGCGTGGTTTGACGCTCGGTATGAAGCTCGAAAACTGGCCGCCGGCTGGTCTCGACAAGTAATCCCGGGACAGAAGCCCATCGCTTTACTGGCAGAGACGCGGATTTTCCTTTAAAATCCGCGTCTTGTCTTTTTCACTACCGGCCCGTGCACTCATCACCCTCGGGGAGTTGGGCGCGATAGAAGAGCTGGACCAAAACTTTGAATCGAAGGAATTAACATGCGTCACCGTCATGGTTTGCGGAAACTGAACCGCACGAGCAGCCACCGTCTGGCAATGCTCCGTAATATGTCTAACTCGCTGATCGCGCACGAAGTCATCAAGACCACGCTGCCGAAAGCAAAAGAACTCCGTAAAGTTGTCGAGCCGCTGATCACGCTCGGCAAAAAGCCGTCGCTGGCAAATCGTCGTCTGGCGTTCAACCGCCTGCGCGATCGTGACTCGGTCACGAAGCTGTTTGAAGTTCTGGGCCCGCGTTACGCTACCCGTCCGGGCGGCTACCTGCGCGTCCTGAAGTTCGGTTTCCGCGTCGGCGACAACGCACCGATGGCACTCGTCGAACTGCTCGACCGTCCGGAAGTTGAAGAAGTTGAAGTGCAAGAAGCTGAGTAAGCTTTTAGCATCAGAAAAAGCTAGGCAATTCGCCTGGCTTTTTTTTTGCGACCCGGCGTTCGCCGCGCAAGCGTGTTTCTGGTGCACCACGGCACCACAGCACCCACAGCACCCACAGCACCCACAGCACCACAGCACCACAGCACCACAGCGTGCCTCCCGCTGCCAGCGTCAGTGTGAGGCTGGTGATACGATACCGGCACCTGAATCGTGCGTCACTGGAGTGTGTGTGAGCGTAAATGTGACCTTGCTTCTGACTACGGTGCCGGACGCATCCGTTGCTCAGAAACTCGCTGCGGATGCGCTCGCCGCGCGACTTTGCGCCTGTGTCACGCAGCTTGGCAGCGTCCAGTCGAGCTATCACTGGCAGGGCACGATCGAAACTGCGCAGGAAATCCAGTTGTTGTTCAAAACCAGCGTCGCTCGCGCGCTAGAGCTGGAGCAGTACCTTCAGGCTCACCATCCCTACGACACGCCAGAAATCCTTATGTGGCAAGCGTCGGCGTCAGCCGCGTACGGCCAGTGGATCACTGCTGAAACCCAACGTCCTTTCCATGTTTAACGGTCTCGACCGACGCGCGCGTCACGCGCTGCGCACTGTATTTATCCTGCTCGCCTGCGTGATTCTTGCGCAGTTCGGCACGCTGGCACGTGCCGACGATAACTTCCTGGACCCCGCCGTCGCGTTCAAATTCAGTGCGACCGAAAAGCCCGGCGAAATCCAGGTGACGTACAAGATCGCAGAAGGCTACTACATGTATCGGGAACGCTTTGCGTTCGCGACCCGCAACGGCACGGCGACACTCGGCGATCCGCAATTGCCATCCGGTCACGTGAAGTTCGACGAGACTTTCAACAAGAACGTCGAGACCTACCGTAACGAGTTGACGATCCGCATTCCGGTCAAACAGGCGGCTGGCCCTTTCGATCTGGTAGTGACGTCGCAAGGGTGCGCGGATGCCGGAATCTGCTATCCGCCGATGGACCGCGTGTACCACGTGAGCGGCGCGGCATTGCAACCGGCGGGCAGCGCAGCGGCCCCAACGGTCGCGGCTACGGGAACGACCGCGGTTGCGACCAGGCAACATGCCGCCGCGGACGACGAACCCTGGTACGAACGCGCCACCAGCGCCGACTACGCGCAGTCGTTGCTACAAGGTGGCGGCTTCCTTGCGATCATCGGGCTCTATTTTGTCGCCGGCGCAGTGCTTAGCCTGCTGCCGTGTTCGTATCCGATGATTCCAATCCTGTCGGCAATCATTATTGGCGAAGGCGCACGAGTCACGCGCGCGCGCGGCTTTGCTTTGTCACTGGCGTATGTGATCGGTATGGCGCTCGTCTATACGGCGCTCGGGGTCGCGGCGGCACTTGTCGGGCAAAGCCTCGGGGCGTGGTTGCAAAATCCATGGGTACTGGGCGCGTTCGGTGTCCTGCTGACCATTTTCGCGCTGACGCTAATTGCAGGATTCGACCTTGCGCTGCCTCAGCGCTGGCAAGACGGGGTTTCGCGAGCATCGACCGGGCGTTCGGGTGGCAAATTCGCCGCCGTCGCGGTGATGGGCGCGCTGTCTGCGCTGGTGGTCGGCGCCTGTATGACTGCTCCGCTGTTTGCCGTGCTCGCGTTCATCGCGCACACCGGCAACGCCTTTCTCGGCGGAGCTGCGCTGTTTGCTATGGGCCTGGGGCTTGGCGTACCGCTTCTGATCATCGGTCTCGGCGCCGGAACACTCCTTCCGCGCGCGGGTGCGTGGATGGATGGCGTTAAGGTGTTCTTCGGCGTCGTGCTGCTGGCGGCGGCGTTGTGGATCGTGTGGCCAGTGCTCAGCGCAACGGCGCAGATGCTGTTGAGCGCGCTTTGGTTGCTGGTAGCGGCGGCGTCGCTCGGGTTGTTCTCTGCGGCTGTTGTTGAGGGGTCCGTTTGGCGCCGGCTTGGCCGGGGCATTGGCGCGGCACTCGCAATCTGGGCCGCGGTGTTGCTGGTGGGGCTGGCGGCGGGATCGTCCGATCCTCTGCGGCCGCTGGCAGTGTTGGCCGCAAGAGGTGGCCCTGTGGCTGTCAGCAATGCGTCCAATAACGCGCCTGCAGCCTCTCAGAGCGATCTGACGTTCGCTCCGGTTCGTTCATCGAATGAGTTGGACCAGGCCGTCAAAACGGCTTCTCAGCCTGCCATGCTCGATTTTTATGCGGACTGGTGCGTCAGCTGCAAGGAAATGGAGAAATTCACCTTTAGCGACGCACGCGTTCAGGCCAAATTGAAGCAGATGAATCTGCTCCGCGCCGACGTCACCGCAAACAATACCGACGATCAAGCGCTGCTAAAGCGCTTTGACCTGTTCGGGCCGCCGGGCATTATTTTCTTCGATCCAGCGGGCAAGGAAGTGCTGCGCGTCGTAGGTTACGAATCTGCGGACAAATTCTTGCGCTCGCTGGATAAAGCGGCTGGGGCTGGGGTTTAGTCGGCGACGGTGACGGCGGAAGGCTCAATAAAAAACGGAGGCACGACCCAAAGGTCCGCCTCCGTTTTTGCAAAGCCAAAGCCCAAGCCAGCCTCAATCCCGCTTAAAAAAGCAGCACCTCGACTTACTTCTGCGCCCGCAAAATCCGCGCTGCATCCAGCGCGAAATACGTCAACACGCCATCTGCACCCGCACGCTTGAACGCCAGCAGCGATTCCATCATCGCCTTGTCGTGATCGAGCCAGCCGTTCTGCGCCGCCGCCTTGAGCATCGCGTACTCGCCGCTCACCTGATACACGTAGGTCGGGAACTGGAATTCATCCTTCACGCGGCGCACGATATCCAGATACGGCATGCCCGGCTTGACCATCACCATGTCCGCGCCTTCGTTGATGTCCGCCTGCACTTCGCGCAGCGCTTCATTCGAATTGGCCGGGTCCATCTGGTACGTCATCTTGTTGCTTTTGCCGAGGTTCGTCGCAGAACCCACCGCATCGCGGAACGGGCCGTAAAACGCCGACGCAAACTTGGCCGCATAAGCCATGATGCGCGTATGGACGTGGTCCTCGCTTTCCAGCATCTCGCGGATTGCACCAATCCGGCCGTCCATCATGTCCGACGGCGCGACGATGTCGACACCCGCCTCAGCTTGCGCACGCGCCTGTTCGACGAGGATCTCGACGGTTTCGTCGTTGATCACGTAACCGGCTTCGTCGAGCACGCCGTCCTGGCCGTGGCTTGTGTACGGATCGAGCGCGACATCGGTGAGCACGCCCAACTCGGGGAAGTTCTTCTTCAACTCGCGAACCGCGCGAGGGATCAGGCCGGCCGGGTTGGTCGCTTCGCGGCCATCGGGCGTCTTGAGCGACGGCTCGATCGCGGGGAACAGCGACAGCACCGGCACGCCCAGTTGGACGCATTGCTCGGCGACGCCCATCAGCAGATCGACCGACACGCGCTCCACGCCCGGCATCGACGGTACGGCTTGCCGCACGTTGGTGCCTTCGACGATGAACACGGGGTAAATCAGATCGTTGGTGGTGAGGATGTTTTCCCGCATCATGCGACGCGAGAAGTCGTCACGGCGCATGCGGCGCGGACGATAGTGCGGGTAGAAGCTCATATCGAATCGAAGATCGTGGATGAATGGAGTGGACAAATCACGCCTGCCTCCGCTCCCGGAAACTTTTCGAGACAATGGTATATCATACCGATCGAGCAAGGCGCCTGGCGCTGACCTCCCCGCTTCTCCTCCCTGAGCGGGTGCCTGTCGTTTTTTCGATTAGGCTGTTTGACCCGCCGTTTAAGCGGCGGGTTTTTTTATGGGCGCTCGGAAATGGCGGTTCACGCCATCTGAGACCCGCGCTCGCCACTTACTCGGCAGCGTCCGCTTCGCCCTTCGCAGAAGGGATCAGCCAGCTTTCAACCAGCTCATGCGCTTCGTCGATCCCGACGCGCTTGAGCGCCGAGAACAGTTGCGCCGTCAGTTCGCCGCGATAGCCCGCAGCGCGATATTCGGCCAGACCTTTTTGAGTCGCACGCAACGCGTTCACGCTTTCCTGGCGGGTCAATTTGTCGCACTTGGTCAGGAGCGTGTGGATTGGCTTGCCGGTCGGCGCGAACCACTCGATCATGCGCCGGTCCAGATCGGTCAGCGGACGGCGCGAGTCCATCATCAGAATCATGCCGCGCAGTTGCGAGCGCGATTGCAGGTACGTGGACAGCAGCGCTTCCCAATGAGCCTTTGCTGCACCAGGCACTTCCGCATAACCGTAGCCAGGCAAGTCGACCAGATGCGCGGTCGGCTCGTCTTCCTTGCCGACCGAAAAATAGTTGATGTGCTGGGTGCGCCCGGGCGTCTTGCTGGCGAAGGCCAACCGCTTCTGATTGCACAGAATGTTGATAGCCGTCGACTTGCCCGCATTCGAGCGCCCGGCAAAGCAGATCTCGGGTTGCGGCGTGGCCGGCAGATCACGCAGGTGATTGACGGTCGTGAAAAAGCGCGATTGGTGGAGCAGGAAGGACATGATCAGGCCAGGATTCGAGACGCCGGGGAACCCGGAGTGGGGACGGGTCAAGCCCGACTGGCGTCTTAGCGATTAGCGAGTTATTGTACAATACGATGGTTTACTGAAAACCTGAGGAGGCCAGCCCGCGTGCCTTGGCGCGTTCCTGGTGGTCACTCGGTCGCCGTCGTATTTTGCAAAACCTCTAAAATCCCACAAGACGAGACAGGGTGTGCGAATGAATCGACTGAGCAAGACTCTGATGGTGCTTCATGTAGCGGCAGGTCTTTCAGGTTTGGCAATTCAGGCACGAGCAGCAGATCCGGTCAAGCCGGACGTCAATCGGGGGCAGGCAATCGCAGTGCAGGTATGCGCGTCATGTCATGGTGCAGACGGCAATAGTGCCGGCGGCGCATATCCGAAGCTGGCGGGCCAGCATCCTGAGTACCTCGTCAAGCAGCTCAAAGACTTCAAGATTCAGCCGGGCGCCAAACAGGCCGCGCGCAACAATGCGATCATGGCGGGCATGGCCGCAGCGCTATCCGATCAGGACATGGTCAATGTAGCTGCCTATTTCTCGACGCAAACCCCGAAGCCGGGCTACGCGCACAACAAAGATACCGTTGCATTAGGCGAAAGGATTTATCGTGGCGGGGTGGCCGACAAAGGTGTGCCGGCCTGTGCGAGTTGCCACGGGCCGACCGGCCAGGGAATTCCGTCGCAGTTCCCGCGTTTGTCAGGCCAGTGGGCGGAATACTCGGTTGCCCAGTTGCTCGCGTTCACGCAGGGGCCTGGCGCCCGTAATAACAACGACGCGATGCATACGATAGCATCGCGTCTGTCGGACAGTGAAATCAAGGCTGTGGCCGATTACATCGCGGGCTTGCATTAAGAGTCCGCACGCAAGTGCAACCGCCCTCGCAAGGTCGGTACAAAACAAGAAAAGGGTGGAGGCGTCGTATCTGCGACAGCCTTTCACCCTTTTTTGCTGTTCAGTCGGAGTATGAATGAGCGTCACCACGTCGGGTTTGCAGTCGAAGTCGGGCAATCGCATTACGCGCAGCGTCATCGAGGTGATGAGTTCGATGCGCTTTGCAATTGCACTGCTCGTGATCCTGTCGATCGCCAGCATCATCGGCACCGTCCTCACGCAGGACGATCCGTATCCCAACTACGTCAATCAGTTCGGCCCGTTCTGGGCGGACATCTTCCGCTCGCTGAGTTTGTACACGGTGTACAGCTCGTGGTGGTTCATGACGATCCTCGGTTTCCTGATGGTGTCCGTGTCGCTGTGCGTGATCCGCAATGCGCCGAAAATGGTCGCCGACGCGAAGAGCTGGAAAGACAAGGTCCGCGAAAACAGCCTGCGCGCGTTCCATCACAAGGGCGAGTTCGCGGTGAACGGCACGCGGGCGCAGACCTCGGCCGTGCTCGCCAGACTTTCTTCGAAGCTCGGCTACAAGTTCGTCACGCGTGAGTCGGAAGGTGCGACCTTGATCGCTGCGAAGCGCGGCGCGTTGACCAAATTCGGCTACATCTCCGCTCACGTTGCAATCGTCGTGATCTGTCTCGGCGGTCTGCTCGACAGCAATCTGCCGATCAAGCTGCAAATGTGGCTGTTCGACAAGTCGCCGATCCGCGCGAACACGGTCATTAACGACATCACGCCGGACCACCGTCTGTCGCAATCGAACCCCACGTTCCGTGGTTATGCGTGGGTGCCGGAAGGACAGCATGTGTCGACGGCGATCCTGAATCAGCCCGATGGCTCGCTGATCCAGGACCTGCCGTTCTCGATCGAATTGAACAAGTTCATCGTCGATTACTACTCGACCGGCATGCCGAAGCTGTTTGCGAGCGATATCGTCGTGGTCGATCATCAGACGGGCGCGCGCATCCCGGCGCGCGTCGAGGTGAACAAGCCGTTCACTTACGACGGCGTGTCGATCTATCAGTCGAGCTTCCAGGACGGCGGCTCGCAGATGCAGATGACGGCGTACCCAATGACCGGCGCGAGCGCGAACACCGCGCCGTTTGGCGGCACGATCGGCGGCAATGCGCCGTTGAGTACCGCGACGCCGCTTGCCGATGGGCAAACGGTCGAGTTCACCGATTTCCGCGCGATCAACGTCGAAAACATTTCGAATGGCAGCGGCCAGAACGATGCGCGCGGCGTCGCTTCGCATCAAACGTTGAAAGAAGCGTTCGACGAACGCCTCGGCTCCGGCGCCAAAACGTCGAAGCCACTCGATCTGCATAACGTCGGTCCGTCGGTGCAATACAAGGTGCGCGACAAGGACGGCCAGGCGCGCGAGTACAACAACTACATGCTGCCGGTAGACGTGTCGGGCGAAAAGATGTTCCTCGCCGGCATGCGCGTGAATCCGGACGACCCGTTCCGCTACCTGCGCATTCCCGCCGACACCGGCGGCACGGTCAAGGAATGGATGAATCTGCGCGCGACGCTCGAAGATCCTGCCATGCGTGCGACGGCCGCCCATCGCTTCGCGCAGCGCTCGGTGCCCGGTTCGAACCCCGAGTTGCAACAGCATCTGGAAGAAAGCGCGCTGCGCGTGCTGACCCTTTTTGCGGGCGCGGACAATGGCATCAAGATGCCGGACGGACAGCCGGTCGGCGGCTTCCAGGCAATCGCCGGATTTATCGACCATTCGGTGCCGAAGGGCGAGCAGGAAAAGGCCGCCGGGCTGCTGCTGCGCATGCTCGAAGGCGCGACGTGGGACCTGTGGCAACTGTCCCGCGAACACCAGGGTGAGCCCGATACGCAGGCTAACGCGGACGCCAGCCGCTTCGTTCAAAGCTCGATCAACGCGATATCTGACAGCTTTCTGTATGGATCGCCGGTCTATTTACAACTTGACTCATTTAAGCAGGTGCAAGCTTCGGTATTTCAGTTGACGCGCGCACCGGGCAAAAAAGTCGTGTATCTTGGCAGCCTGCTCCTCGTGTTAGGCATCTTCTCGATGTTCTACGTCCGCGAACGGCGCCTGTGGTTCTGGCTCAGAGACACCGAACACGGCACTAATGTCGTGATGGCGATGTCGAGCGCACGCAAAACACTCGACTTCGAAAAAGAGTTCGTGCAAACCCGCGACGCCGTAGGCGCAGCGCTCGGCGCGAAACTCACCGTAGCATCCGACGCCGACAGCGCCCCCATCAAGCCCGGCCAGGCCGGCGCGCCGTCCGCCAGTTCACAAGATTCAACCCGGTAAGATCATGGACTTGACTCAGGTTTCCTCATCCTCTTCTTCCGCATCGCGGCCCGACAAGACGTTCACGGGCGAGACGCTCAACGTCGCGCAGTACGACGACCGGCCGTTCCTGAAACGACTCGGCGTGGTCGACTGGCTGTTCACCGTGGTGATGGTGGCGGGCGCGGGTTTCGCGCTGTCGCGCTATCACCCGTTCATGAATTACTACGACAAGCTGGTGCTGGTGTGCGCGGTGCCGGTGTTCATCACGCTCGGCTGGCGCTGGAAGCCGGTGCGTCCGCTGATGGTGACGATTGCGGCGCTGTCGTTGCTGGCCATCCAGATCTATCACGGCGATCTGAGCCGTGCGGATAACGCCTTCTTCCTCAAGTATTTCCTGTCGAGCCAGTCCGCGATTCTGTGGATGAGCGCGCTCTTCGTATTCGCCACCGTGTTCTACTGGATCGGCCTGCTGTCGCGCTCGCCGACCGGCGCGGCAATCGGCTCGAAGATGACGTGGGCAGCGGTGGTGATGGGCTTTGTCGGCCTGATGGTGCGCTGGTACGAGTCGTACCTGATCGGCGCTGACGTCGGCCATATTCCCATTTCGAACCTGTACGAAGTGTTCGTGCTGTTCAGCCTGATCACCGCGCTGTTCTATCTGTACTACGAGCAGCACTACAACACCCGCGCGCTCGGCGCGTTCGTGCTGCTGGTGATCAGCGCAGCCGTCGGCTTCCTGATGTGGTACTCGGTCGCTCGCGACGCGCAGCAGATCCAGCCGCTGGTTCCGGCGCTGCAAAGCTGGTGGATGAAGATCCACGTGCCGGCGAACTTCATCGGCTATGGCAGTTTCGCGTTGTCGGCGATGGTCGGCGTCGCGTATCTGGCGAAAGAGCGCGGCGTGCTGGCGGACCGCCTGCCCGCGCTCGACGTGCTCGACGACCTGATGTACAAGTCGATCGCCGTCGGCTTTGCGTTCTTCACGATCGCGACGATTCTCGGTGCGCTGTGGGCCGCAGAAGCCTGGGGTGGCTACTGGAGTTGGGATCCGAAGGAAACGTGGGCGCTGATCGTCTGGCTGAACTACGCGGCGTGGCTGCACATGCGTCTGATGAAGGGTCTGCGCGGCGGCGTCGCCGCATGGTGGGCGCTGACCGGGCTGCTGGTCACGACCTTCGCGTTCCTCGGCGTGAACATGTTCCTGTCGGGCTTGCATAGTTACGGCAAGCTGTAAGAACTGCCGCCTTCAGACGTTCTAAAAACCGCCGCGTGTTTTGCACCCGGCGGTTTTTTTATGACTTCCGGAATATTCGCTGCATCCATTGTGTTCGCTGTTCGAGTACAGATGGATGAGCAGGCCGACGACCGCGCCGGCAATCATCAAACTGGCCCCGTAAGATGTGCAGACCGATGGGCCGCCAAGGAGCAGCAGGATGTGGATCAAACGCAGCGACAGAACAAAACTGACCGGCGACGACATCGCGCGTAGCGAAATCACGCCGCAGCGGGTTTTCGAGAACCGGCGGCGCGTGTTGCAGGCGGCTGGCGCGGCTGCGCTCGGTGGCCTGATCGGCACGCATGGCGAGGTGGCGCGAGCGGCGTACACGTCGCCCGATCCAAAGGCAGGCAAGCTGGCCGCAAAGACCAACACGCGCTTCGTCGCGCTCGATCAGGTCACACCGTTCAAGGACATCACCACGTACAACAACTTCTACGAATTCGGTACCGATAAAGCCGATGCTGCGCAGAACGCGGGGACGTTGCGGTCGCATCCGTGGAAGGTGAGCGTCGAGGGTGAGATCAAAAACCCAAAGGTGTATGACATCGACGAATTGTTGAAGCTCGCGCCACTCGAGGAACGCGTGTACCGGTTGCGCTGCGTGGAAGGGTGGTCGATGGTGATTCCATGGATCGGCATACCGTTGTCGGAATTGATCAGGCGCGTGCAGCCGACCGGCAATGCGAAGTACGTGCAGTTCGTCACGCTGGCCGATCCGTCGCAGATGCCCGGTCTATCGACACCTGTGCTCGACTGGCCGTATTCCGAGGGCCTGCGGATGGACGAAGCGATGAATCCGCTGACCCTGCTGACGATGGGACTCTACGGCCAGGTGCTGCCGAATCAGAACGGTGCGCCGGTGCGTGTCGTGGTGCCATGGAAGTACGGCTTCAAGAGCGCGAAGTCGCTGGTGAAGATTCGCTTTCTCGACAAGCAGCCGCCTACCAGCTGGAACACGTATGCATCGAATGAGTATGGCTTTTATTCGAACGTGAATCCGAATGTGGATCATCCGCGCTGGAGTCAGGCGACCGAACGGCGCATCGGCGATGGCTTTTTCACACCGAAGCGCAAGACGCTGATGTTCAACGGCTACGGCGATCAGGTCGCATCGCTCTATCAGGGCATGGACCTGAAGAAGAATTTCTAAGGCGCGATGATGGCTTCCGATACGCAACCCGCTACCGATGCCGAACGTAAAACGCCGCGGAAGCAAACGGCGGGTTTTACCGCTTCTGCGGCACCTGCTTCGGTTTCGTCGCGGGCGCAAGCGCCGAAGCGGCCCGCAGGCGGCGCGCGCTGGATATTGCCGGCGAAAGTGGTGGTGTTCATCGCCGCCTGGTACCCACTCGCGCGCATCGTGCTGTTCGGGATGACCGATCGGCTCGGCGCGAATCCGATCGAGTTCATCACGCGTTCGACCGGCCTCTGGACGCTCGTTTTTCTCTGCATCACGCTGGCCGTGACGCCGTTGCGTCGGCTTACCGGCGTCGCTGCATTCGTCCGTTTTCGCCGGATGCTTGGCCTCTACGCGTTCTTTTACGCGACGCTGCATTTCACCACTTATCTCTGGTTCGACAAGTGGTTCGACGTGGCGGCCATTCTGAAGGACATCGGCAAGCGGCCGTTCATCACCGTCGGCTTTGCCGCGTTCGTGCTGCTGATTGCTCTCGCTGCAACATCGCCGCGGGCAATGGTGCGCAAACTCGGACGGCGCTGGCAGACGCTGCATCGCGCGATCTATCTGATTGGCGTGCTCGCGATCTTGCACTTCTGGTGGATGAAGGCCGGCAAGCACGATCTGTTCTTGCCGAAGATTTATGGCGCGATCATGATCGCGCTGCTGGGTTGGCGGTTGATCGTGTGGCTACGTGGCAGCAGGTTGAAGACGCGTTGAGCGCTCGCTTATCGATCTAACAACCACTGCACGAAAAAAAGGCGATGCCGCATCTGGCATCGCCTTTTTTCAGGTCGCTAAGGCAAGCGCGTAACGTTTACGCCGGCAAAATTGCTTCGCCCGCAAACAGCTGCTGAACCTCTTCACGTGCGCGAACCACGTGTGCCTGTGTACCATCGACCATCACCTCGGCCGCACGCGGACGCGTGTTGTAGTTGGAGCTCATCACGAAGCCGTATGCACCGGCCGAGCGAATTGCCAGCAAGTCGCCGGGTTCGACGGCCAGTAGACGTTCACGACCAAGCCAGTCGCCGCTTTCGCAAACCGGGCCGACTACGTCGTACACGTGCGCCGGCGTGCCACGCTGAACGACGGCCTCGATCGCGTGATACGCCTCGTACATCGCGGGACGCGCGAGGTCGGTCATGGCTGCGTCGACGATCGCGAAGTTCTTTTCCGCACCCGGCTTCAGAAACTCGACACGCGTGAGCAGAATGCCTGCGTTGCCGACCAGTGAGCGGCCTGGCTCGAAATACACTTCGCGATGACCATGGCCACGCGCTTCGATACGATCGAGCACGGTGCGCACGAAGTCGCCAATGTCCGGCGGCGTTTCGTCGTCGTACGTAATGCCCAGACCGCCGCCTACGTCGATATGGTGAATCTTCACGCCGTCCTGCTCGATCTGTTCGACGAGTTCCAGCACCTTGTCGACCGCGTCGAGATAGGGCGCGACTTCGGTGATCTGCGAGCCGATATGGCAGTCGATACCGACCACCTCGAGATTCGCCATCGCCGCGGCTGCACGATATGTGGCGCGCGCATCTTCGAAAGCGACACCGAACTTGTTCGACTTCAGGCCGGTGGAAATATACGGATGCGTTTTCGCGTCGACGTCGGGATTCACGCGCAACGACACGGGCGCTTTTTTGCCCATTTCCGCGGCGACCGCATTCAGCCGGTCCAACTCAGGAATCGACTCGACGTTGAAGCATTTGACGCCCGCCGCGAGCGCGTCGCGCATTTCGCTCGCATGCTTGCCGACGCCTGAAAACACGGTGTTTTCTGCTTTGCCGCCGGCTGCCAGCACACGTGCCAGTTCGCCGCCCGACACGATGTCGAAGCCCGCGCCGAGCCGTGCGAACACGTTCAGCACCGCGAGGTTGCTATTCGCCTTGACGGCCACGTGCACGGTTGCACGACGGCCGGCGCAGGCACCCGCGTATGCATTCCACGCAGCAGTGAGTGCGGCGCGCGAGTAGACGTAGAGCGGCGTGCCGAATTGTTCGGCGAGGGAGACGGCGGACACGCCTTCGGCGTGCAATACGCCGTCGACGTAGTCAAATGCGGATTGAGTCATGCGAAAGTCTTATTGAACGGGGGTGACGCCGGAGGCGGGCAGCGGAGCCGAAGTCCCGGACGCGGCAGATGCAGCGGAAGCGGGCGGCGCAGCAAGTTCGGTTTCCGGCGACAGGGACAGTGCCGTGCCTGATGTATCCGGCACGGTGCCGACTTCGGAGGCGCTGCTGGTGTCCGGCTTCACATCATCTGGCGAAGGTGCCTGCGTGCGGGAGGCCGGCGGAGCAGGTAGCGGTGGAACGTTAGGCAGATAGAGCGCCCCACGTTGCCCGCAGCCGGCAAGTGCACAACCTGCGAGAATGGCCAAACCCGCTACAATCGCGCGGCCGGGCGCCGCCGCGCGCATCCGAGATACGACTCGCATGACTGTCCCTGAATAAATAATCGATGGAGTTTAGCATGTCCGATAGTGATTACCTGACCCGTGCGGAAGCCGCGCTAGCCGCTATCGAGAGCGCGCTCGACGACACCGAAGCCGACATCGAACTCGAGCGCAGCGGCAACGTGTTGACCCTCGAATTCGAGAACCGCACGAAGATCATCGTCAACCTTCAGCCGCCGATGCGCGAGATCTGGATCGCCGCGAAAGCGGGCGGTTTTCACTACCGTTTTATCGACGGTGAATGGCGCGATACGCGCAGCGGCACGGAGTTTTTCTCCGCGTTGTCGGAGTATGCGACGCAGCAGGCCGGTGAGCCGGTACTGTTCAACGCGCCTTAAGCGCGGGCCCAGGCCCACGCGCGACGCTGGAACCGGACGCTGAAAACAGAACCGCCGCGCATTGGGCGCGGCGGTTTTTTTATGGGCAGAACGAGCGCCGACGGTGCCGTCAGTGCCCGCGGAACAGATTCATGATGTCCTGCTTCTCCTGTTCACCGACCTGTTCCGGCGCGGCTGCGGCTGCACTCGCCTGGGCATCCAGCGTTGCCTGACTCACGCCGACCGTCGACACGAAACCGTTCCCCGGTGTGAAGTCGTCGAAATAAAGCTCTGAGCCGATTTCGGTGACGTCGTCGGGGCGAGGCATCTTGTACTCCGGCACGCCTTTGAGCGCGCGTCCCATGTACTCGACCCATACCGGCAGCGCGAGTCCGCCGCCCGTTTCCTTGTCGCCGAGACTGCGCGGGTTGTCGTAGCCGATCCACGCAATGGCCGTGAGCGTGTGCTGATAGCCGGCGAACCACGCGTCGCGTGAATCGTTGGTCGTGCCTGTCTTGCCGCCGAGATCGGTGCGCTTGAGCACGTTGGTCTTGGCGCCCGTACCGCGTTGCGCGACACTTTGCAGCAGACTGTTCATCACGTACGCATTGCGAGGTTCGATCGCGTGCGGTGCATTTTGCGCGGCCACCAGCGGCTGCGCATGCGTGACGACGATGCCGCGCTGATCGGTGACCTCCGCGATCAGATACGGATTGACCCGATAGCCGCCATTGGCAAACACCGAAAACGCGCCCGCCATCTGCAACGGTGTGACGAGACCCGCGCCGAGCGCCATCGGCAGATAAGCGGGGTGACGTTCCGCGTCGAAGCCGAAACGCGTGATGTACTGCTGCGCGTACTTCGTGCCGATCTGGTTCAGAATGCGGATCGACACCAGGTTCTTCGACTTCATCAGCGCGGTACGCATGGTCATCGGACCGTCGAAACCGCCCCCGTAGTTCTTCGGTTCCCACGCCTGACCGCCGGTCTCGGCGGCGCTAAAAAACAGCGGCGCGTCGTTGATGATCGTAGCCGGCCCAAGTCCCTTTTCGAGCGACGCCGAATAAATGAACGGCTTGAAGCTCGACCCCGGCTGACGCCACGCCTGCGTCACGTGATTGAACTTGTTCTTGTTGAAGTCGAAGCCACCCACCAGCGCGCGAATCGCACCGTCCTGCGGCACTACCGAGATAAATGCGCCCTCCACTTGCGGCAATTGTGTGATCGACCAGTCGCCGTCGTCGTTCTTCATCAGCCGCACGATCGCGCCGGGCCGCACGCGCTGATTCGGTTGTGCGCGCGCACTGAGCGCGGATTGTGCATAGCGCAGCCCATCGCCCTGAATCGTCGCGACATTACCGTCGATGAACGTCGCGAGAACCTGCTTCGGACTCGCCGCCGTCACCACCGCGGCGATGATTTCGCCGTTATCCGGATGCTCGAGCAACGCGTCGTCGATAGCCTGTTCGCGATCTTCCGGATCGGACGGCAGATCGATGAACGCCTCCGGTCCGCGATAACCGTGACGACGTTCGTAGTCCATCAGACCTTTGCGCAGCGCGCGGTAAGCGACGTCCTGATCGGCCGAATCGATCGTGGTCACGACGTTCAGGCCGCGCGTGTACGCCTCTTCACGGTATTGCGCGTACATCATCTGCCGCACCATCTCCGCGACGTATTCGGCGTGCACGCTGAACTCCTTGCCCGCGCCTTTGACGACGAGCACCTGGTGGCTCGCCTCGTCGTACTGTTCCTGGGTGATGTAACGCAGTTCGAGCATGCGTTCGAGGATGTACTCCTGACGAATCTTCGCGCGCTTCGGATTGACAACCGGGTTATAAGCCGACGGCGCTTTGGGCAGACCGGCCAGCATGGCCGATTCCGCCAGCGTCAGATCTTTCAGGTCCTTGCCGAAATACACGCGTGCCGCGCTGGCGAAACCATACGCGCGCTGACCGAGGTAGATCTGATTCATGTACACCTCGAGAATCTGATCTTTCGTCAGCTTCGACTCGATCTTGTACGCGAGCAGCATCTCGTAGATCTTGCGCGTATAGGTCTTTTCGCTCGACAGGAAAAAGTTGCGCGCCACCTGCATGGTGATCGTGCTCGCACCCTGCGTAGCGTGGCCATTCGTGAGCGCAACGATGCCGGCTCGCGCAATGCCGGTGAGGTCGACGCCGCCGTGATCGTAAAAGCGTGCGTCTTCGATGGCGAGGATTGCCTTTTTCAGACTGTCGGGCACGTCCTGAATATGAACGATGTCGCGCCGTTCCTCGCCGAATTCGCCGATCAGAACGTGGTCCGCCGTATAGATGCGCAGCGGCACCTTGGGACGGTAATCGGTCAACGCGTCGAGCGAAGGCAGGTTAGGCGTTGCCACGACCAGTGCGTAGCCCACAACCAGTAACACGCACAGAATGCCCGCGACGATCAGACCGAAAAAGCCAATGATGAGCTTGACCCACCAGGGGCGTTTGCGCTTCTGAGGCGCGGGTGGCGGAGACGTAGGAGACGTTGATTGCATATGTGCACCAAAAAACAGTCCCGCGATTATAGCCGCCTGGCCTGTTGGCTTTCGTCTTGCTTACGGATGGTTCCTGGCAAGTCTGCGCGCCGCGCAGGAATGACTTCACTGTAGACGCTTTGATAGCGTGCGGGGCGTGCGTTATGCAACGTTGGCCGTTTGGCTGAGTGTCGCGCAACGGCGCTGGTCCGCACAATTCTCCCTCGTTACTCGCGTTCGAATAGTTCGTCGCGTGAGTCAGAGGGAGGGCGGAATGACGTTCAACAGTTCGTGGCTTCAGGCGGTGAAATCAGGTTGGCAGCGTTTCGGCGCAGGCATTGATATTGGCTCGCAAGCGGTGCGTCTGGTCGTGGTGAGTCAGCGTTCGCGCGCGCGTGGCGCGCTGCATCTCGAGTACCTTTGCACCGTACCGCTGGCCCCCGGTGTGATGGCCGGCAGCGAGATTGCGGACCGGCACGCCATAGCGCGTGCATTGCGCGATGCGTTCGCCGGTTTGCCGCGTGCATGTGCGACGCACGCGTTGCAATGCGCGATGGCGATGCCCGCATCGGCTACGTTGACCAGCATCGTGCCGCTTGCGCGGCTCGCCGCGCAAAGCCATTGCGTCGGCGACGGCGGCCTTGCGCTGGCCGGACTCGAACCCGCCGTGATGAGCGAAGCGGAGCGCATGGCCGGGCTTGAGCGGCACGCGCTTGCGGTCGACTGGTTTGTCGATGAAAACCACTTGCCGATTCGCTCCGTGACGATCGCGGCCACCGCGCGTCAGCATCTCGAAGCGCGAATGGAATGCGCTGCCATTGCGGGTATTTCGCTGACTGCTGTCGACGGTGAACCGCACGCGGCGCTGCGCGCCATGCGGTATGCGGCGAGTCGCGAACTGGATCCGCACGAGCCCTACGTCGCGTTGTGGATCGGCACGGACGGCGTGTACGGGTGGCGCATTGTCGACGATAGCATTGCCGGTGAAATGCGTTATCCGGCGCCCGAACATACCGATCTCGCGGATGCGTTGCGTGATCTGGTTCACGGCCCTGTGCTCGACTGTGCACTGGTGAGCGGCGAAATTGGTCTGCTCGACGGGGTCGGTTTTTCTCTTGCGGATCTCGCCGACGTATTGGGCTGCACGACGCTGCCGTTCGAGTGCGCCGCGCTCGGCAGTCGCGCCCGGCAACCCGGCGACCCTCTGTTATACGAACCAGCTGGCGCGGTTGCGTTTGGGCTTGCATTGCGTGGGGTGCTCGAATGACGCGCGGCTTTTTGCTGTCACACCGGCTGCGCCATTCGCTTCCGTTTTCGCGCTTGCTGAGTTCGAAAACATCTCCGCCAACCCGCAAGATGCCGTTCGCAAAACCGTGGCTCGGTGGCTTCAATCTGCTGCCTTACCGGCAACGCAATGCACGACTGGCGCGGCGGCGCTGTCTGCGCGAATGGCTTGCTGCGGCATTGGCCGGCGCTGCCGCGGTCCTCGGTCTGGCCGCGTGGCAGGCGTTCGAGAAAACGCGGATCGACACGGAGCGTACGTCGATTGAACGGTCCCTCACACAGATGGCTGTGCCGCTCGCCGAACACGCGAAATTGACTCGTGCGCAAGACCAGCAGCGCAAAGACATGGCGCGTGCCGTGAGCTTGTCCGAGCCGCTGACCCATTTGCGCGATCTGCTCGATGCGCTGAGTTTCGAACCTGGCGACGGCGTGGTGCTACGGCAGTTGCGCCAGCGCGAGCACGACACCGAGTTGCTGGCGACTTCGCGTGGACATCTCGCTTCGGCTGAGTGGCTCAAGCGTCTGAGCGCGATTCGCGGCGTGAAGGGGGCCGAGATGAGCGACCTGCATCGCCCCGTGTCACGCGGCCACGCGTCTGCGGATGAAAGCGTGAGCGGTCCGATTGAGTTTGGCGCGCGCCTGCGCTGGGACGACCCTGTGCCGAAAGCGGCTCATGCGGTGGGATCGGCAGCAGCAGCGCGTCCTCTGAAGTCAGAACTATCCGGAGGTCCACGATGAGCACGATTTTTGTCGAATCCGGCGGCGCGCCTGGCGCCGCATTTTCTCTTTCGTATTTATTGACGCAGGCGCGTTTGCCGCTCGATGCATGGAGCCGGCGTCGTCGCTGGCTCGCAATGCTGCTGATTGCTGCGCTGGTGTTTGGGGTGGGCGCGTATGGCTGGATCGTCGCCGACTTCAGTGGCGTCGAGGCGAGCCGTGCGGCGTTGGCGGCCAGCACGCAACGTCTCGCGGACGCATCGCGTTCGCTTGCGCAATTGCCTGGCTTGCGTCGTAGCGCAACTTCCGCCCCGGCTGTGTCTTCTCTCGCATCGTGGGGTTCAGCGGACGACGTGCGCATCGTCTCCGAACTGGCCGCGCAAAATAGCGTGGCGTTGCTGGCGGTGGAACCGGGGGCTGCGAGCGGCGCCGCCACTGAGAGCGGGCGTCTGTTGCGCCTGACTGCCCGCGCCGACTTCGTGCATCTGATGGCGTTTTTGCGCGGGCTGTCGGACTTGCCGTTGCTGATGGTTCCCGTCGACGTCACCGTTAAACAGGATGCCGCTGCGCTGTCGGTGAACGCGACCTGGCGGTTGTTCAGCGCGTTGCGGCCGGCTCCATTGACCACCCCGGCGGACGCGTTCGACGACGCCAGCCTCGATCCGGACGATGACGAAGACGTCGTGTTCTTCGATCCGTTTTCGCGTCCGCAGATGCACGCCGGTGACGATCTTGCCGATGATGCGTCGCTACGTCTGGTTGGCTTGCTGCGTGATTTGAAGCGCGGACTGGCGTTGCTCGATACGCCGGATGGGTCCACGACCGTGATGTCGGGGCAGCAGGTGGGCGCTGAGCGCGTCACGAAGATCGATGCGGATGGCGTGACGCTCGCCAACGGCGTCACGACGCGCACGCTGGCGCTGACGGAGGCGTCCTGATGAGCCCGGTTAAGCCCCGTCTTGCCGTGCCATCGTATTGCGGCGCTGGTTTTCCTCGGCACCTGTGCGCTTCGCGCGGCGCCCGGTTATATGTTGGCCTGTGCATCAGTGCAGCACTAGGCGGCGGTATTGCGCATGCGTCGATCGCACCGCTGCCGCCATTGCCGGCCTTCATGCCGGTGGACGACTTTGCTGCTCCGTCCGCCGATGCCGCCTACGGTGATGAATCGGCAACCCGGCCACGCGCTGTCGCCATCGCAGTACCCAATCCGTTCCGCGACGATTCAGCGGATGAGGCCAGTTCCGCGGCTGACCCCGGCGCTTCGGCAACCGGCACCGCGTCATCTAACCGTGCGTCAGCTGATTCCGGCACCTTTGCCGACGCCGCCGAAGGCTCGGTCCCGCTGAAAAGGCAATCATCCGACCAGGCTCGCGATGACACCGCGAGCGCCTCCGCGCTCGAAGGGCCGCCTGTGCCATTGCCGCCACCCGAGCGCCTGAGCGGAGCGCCAAAGACACTCGCCGATACCCGGCTTGCCGGCGACAATAAGCCGATCTCGCTGAACTTCCAGCGAGCCGAACTGGGCGCCGTGCTCAAGGCGTTCGCCGAGTTCACGGGGTTGAACATCGTTGCAAGCGAGCGAGTGCGCGGCTCGGTCTCGTTGCGGCTCGACAAGGTGCCATGGCGCAGAGCGTTCGACACCCTGCTCGACGTCAATAATCTTGCAATGGAGCGTCACGGCGATGTGATCTGGGTGACGTCACAGTCGGAGCTGGCCGCGCGCGAGCGGCAACGTTTCGAAGCCCACGCCCGTGCCGCCGATCTTGAACCGCTGGCAAGCCGCACGTTCGAGCTGCACTACGCGCATGCCGAGGATGTGCGGCGTCTGCTGACCGGCTCCGGCACCCAGCGCGTGCTGTCCAAAAGGGGCGCCGTGACGGCCGATCCGCGTACCAATCTGCTGTTCATCACCGATCTCGAAGGGCGGCTCGCGCAAATCGCCGCGCTGGTCGCCGCCGTCGACCGGCCAACCCGTCAGGTGCTGATCGAAGCGCATATTGTCGAAGGCGAGCATGGCTTTTCGCGCAACCTCGGCGTGAAGCTGTCGGTGGCGGCCACGAACGCCGAGGGCACGGCAAAAGGGCTCAACGGCAACGCGGACGGTACCGTTTACGATTTATCGGCGCGGCCGATTTCGGGCTTCGATGCCGCCACCGCAGGATTGACGCTATTTGCTGCCGGGGCGACGCGGTTGCTGAACATCGAGCTGAGCGCGCTCGAAGCCGAGGGGCGCGGGGAAATCGTGTCGAGCCCGCGTGTCGTCACTGCGGACCGGATGAAGGCGGTGGTCGAACAGGGCACCGAACTGCCATATCAGGCGAAGGTGGGACAGGGTGTGTCCGGCGTGCAGTTTCGCCGGGCTACGCTCAAACTGGAGGTCGAGCCGCAGATCATGCCCGACGGCCGGGTCGTACTCGACCTCGACGTCGCCAAAGACAGCGTCGGCGAACAGACCGACGCCGGGCCTGCGATCAACACCAAACATGTGCAAACGCGCGTGGAAGTCGAGGATGGTGGTACGGTGTCGATCGGCGGAATTTACGCGACCGATGACCGGGATGATGTGACGCGGGTGCCGCTCCTGGGCAAAATACCGGTTTTGGGCGCGCTTTTTCGCCATCGGGCGCATCGCGACCAGCGCAGTGAACTGGCAATTTTCATCACGCCGCGCGTCGTTCAGACAAATTAGGGGGCAGGGTGCTGTCGCTCGCCAGCGGCGGCGCTCAGGCTCGACAAGGCAGCCGCTTTGCCAGTAAGCTGCGGCACGAACCCATACCGGATTAGCCAGAGGACACCGTTGCAAGCGCGGGACGCACACGCCAATGTAATTTTCGTAGGGCTCATGGGGGCAGGAAAAACCACCGTGGGCCGGGCCATTGCGCGCCGTCTCGATCGCCCGTTCTTCGATTCCGACCATGAAATCGAGGTGCGTACGGGGGCGCGCATTCCTGTGATCTTCGAGCTGGAGGGCGAGGCGGGCTTTCGCGAGCGCGAGGCAAGCGTGATTTCCGAGCTCACCGGGCGCGAAAATATCGTGCTGGCGACCGGCGGCGGCGCGGTATTGCGGCCGGAAAACCGTGAAGCGCTGCAGAATAACGGGGTGGTGATCTATCTGCGCGCCAATCCTCACGATCTGTGGCTGCGCACCCGGCGCGACAAGAACCGGCCGCTTCTGCAGACCGAAGATCCCAAAGGACGCCTCGAAGCGCTCTATGAAGTGCGCGACCCGCTCTACCGGGAATGCGCGCATTTCGTGATTGAAACCGGCCGGCCTTCGGTCAACGGACTCGTCAATATGGTTCTGATGCAGCTCGAGATGGCCGGCGTTGCCAAACATCCTGCTTCATAATGGACCGTATGATTACCGTCAACGTCGAACTGGGCGAGCGCGCCTATCCCATCCATATCGGTGCCGATCTGATCGGTCAGACGGCGTTGTTCGCGCCGCATATCGCCGGTAACTCGGTCACCATCGTCACCAACACCACCGTCGACCCGCTCTACGGCGACAAGCTGCGCGCCGCGCTGGCGCCGCTCGGCAAACAGGTGTCGACGGTCGTCCTGCCGGACGGCGAGGCGAACAAGAACCTCGAAACCCTGAATCTGATTTTCGACGCGCTGCTCGGTTCGCGCGCCGATCGCAAGACCACGCTGATCGCATTGGGCGGCGGCGTGATCGGCGATATGACCGGTTTCGCGGCTGCGTGTTACATGCGCGGCGTGCCGTTCATTCAGGTGCCGACTACGTTGCTGTCGCAGGTGGATTCGTCGGTGGGCGGCAAGACGGGTATCAATCATCCGCTTGGCAAGAACATGATCGGCGCGTTCTACCAGCCGCAAGCCGTGATCGCCGACATCGGCGCGCTGCGCACGCTGCCCGGGCGTGAACTGGCGGCGGGCGTCGCCGAGGTCATCAAGACCGGCGCGATTGCCGATGCCGGCTTCTTCAGCTGGATCGAAGCCAATATCGAGGCATTGAACCGCTGCGAACCGGGCGCGCTGACCGAGGCGGTCAAGCGGTCGTGCGAGATCAAGGCGTCGGTGGTAGCGCAGGACGAACGCGAAGGCGGTCTGCGCGCCATCCTCAATTTCGGCCACACGTTCGGCCACGCGATTGAAGCAGGTTTAGGCTACGGCGAGTGGTTGCACGGCGAGGCGGTCGGCTGCGGAATGGTGATGGCTGCGGATTTGTCCGTGCGCATGGGCTATCTCGAGTCTGCGCAGCGCAAGCGTCTGGTCGACGTCATCGTCGCCGCGCATTTGCCGACCAAGGCGCCCGCGCTCGGCGAAGCGCGTTATGTCGAACTCATGCAGATCGACAAGAAGGCAGAAGCCGGCGCAATCAAATTCATTCTGCTGAAGCGTTTCGGTGAGACGCTGATCACCCAGGCGCCCGACGCCGAAGTGCAAGCCACGCTGGCCGCCGCTATCTAGAGACATCGGAGCATTTCAGCGAAGGCATCATGCACCTCGCCTCATCAGGCGCCCCCCATGTTTCGGAGAATCCGGTGACTGACAGGCGCAGCGACGAAGTAAAGCATGACCCCGCGACACGCACGGCGGCGATCGCCGTGCCAACGCAGGAAGCACTCGAAGCGCATCTCGCGCCGTACGCCGCGCATTCCGCCCAGTCGCGCGGTCGCCGCTATTCCGAATCCGCGCCTGGCGCTCGAACGGAGTTTCAGCGCGATCGCGACCGCATCGTCCACTCCACGGCGTTCCGTCGACTCGAGTACAAAACCCAGGTCTTCGTGAATCACGAGGGCGACCTGTTTCGCACCCGTCTCACACACAGCCTCGAAGTTGCGCAGATCGCGCGTTCGGTGGCGCGGAATCTGCGCGTCAACGAGGACCTCGTCGAAGCCATTTCTCTGGCTCACGATCTCGGCCACACGCCGTTCGGCCATGCCGGCCAGGACGCGCTGAACGAGTGCATGCGCGAACATGGCGGCTTCGAGCACAATCTGCAAAGCCTCGCGGTCGTCGACGATCTGGAAGAGCACTACGGGGCGTTTAACGGCCTAAATCTATGCTTTGAGACCCGTGAGGGCATTCTCAAACATTGTTCACGTGAAAATGCGCGGCGGCTCGGTGCGTTGGGTGAGCGCTTTCTCGAAGGACGGCAGCCGTCCATCGAAGCGCAAATAGCCAATGTCGCCGACGAGATCGCCTACAACAATCACGATGTGGATGACGGTTTGCGCTCCGGCTTGCTCACCGTGGAGCAACTTGCCGAAGTGGAGTTGTGGCAGGCGCACTACGAAACGGCACGCAGCGACTATCCGCAGATTGAAGGGCGACGGCTGATCCACGAAACGGTGCGTCGAATCATCAACGCGCTTATCGTCGACCTGATCGAAACGACCCAGTCGAATCTTGCGACGTACGCGCCTCAATCAGTCGACGCGGTGCGCGCCGCGCCTGCGCTCGTCGCGCACAGTGAAGTGATGGCCGCGCAGGCGGCCACACTCAAACGTTTCCTGTTCAAGAACCTTTATCGCCACTATCGTGTGATGCGCATGGCCAATAAGGCGCGCCGCGTCGTGGTCGGGTTGTTCGACGCGTTCACGGAAGACTCGCGGCTGTTGCCGCCGAGCTATCAATCAGCGGACGCGGCACTTCAACCGCGCCTGATCGCCCATTACATCGCGGGCATGACGGATCGGTACGCGGTCAAGGAATACCAGCGGCTGTTCGTGATCGAGGACAACTAGGTGGCGCGCAGGTAACTCGCGTTTCACCAACCGCGGCGGCAGAATGCGCAAACGCGGTGTGCGCCGCCGGCCTGCAACATACGCAGCCCAACGCGCTCACAAGTCGGTGAAGCTTTTCCGGTGTGGCGACGCCGCCGCCGTAGGGGCGGCGCGGCACTCTGAATGCTACTGGCTCTGCGATCGACGCGTGACCGGCGCTTGCTCAGCAAGCGTCAGCGCCAATCTGCATGTCAGCCGTCACTTCAGCGCAGCCGTGACGCAAACAGCGCCCCTGCAATTAGCGCGACCCCGCCGACGATCGCAATCGTCTGCCACGGATTTTCATGCACGTAATCGTCGGCATCCGACATCGCGACTTCCGCGCGCTCGCGCACGGCTTCGCGGGTATCGTTCAGGCGGGCTCGTGCGGTTTCCAGTTGTTTGCGCAACTTGCCGCGCAAAGCCACCGCGTCGGCCTGGGTGCCGTCTGCCAGTGTGGACTCGAGTTCGGACATCAGCGTGCGCAGTTCGCCTGCAATATCTTCGGCCGCATGGCGGCTATGGCGGGCAATGCGTCGCGCGCGGCGGCTCGTGCTCGTCCAGGATTCGCCGAGGGCGTCTCTCGTATTCGGAAGTGCTGTCATGGTCGCTCCGTCGATGAGGATGAAAAAGATTCCACGCGTTTCATGATGACGCAGTATCGCGTCGTATCGCGGGAAACACCATGCGAACGCAACTTCGGTGCCAAAGCTGCAACGCCTTTGAGAGCGTGACAAAGGCGTAATTTCGTCAGCAGATATTGCACGGGGCGGCATGCGTGCGGGTCAAATTTACAAACGTTCGGGGCCTGCGGGCTGCATCTCATGAAATTGGTGCACGCCGTGGGCGCGCAAAATAAAAAACGCCGTCATTGGCTTAATGACGGCGTTGTCCAACTCGCGAAAATTCGACTAACCTAACTCAACGGCCCCTAATTTTTTCCCGAAGCGTTAGAAACGGTAACCGATGTTGACGTAGCTAACGATCGGGTTCAGCTTGATCTTGGTTTGCGAGGTCGCAGTCAGTACGCCGACCGGTGTGGTCGCCGCAGTGGTCAGCTTGGCGGTGGTACTGAGCGGCAGATAGGAGATCGAGAGGCCAGCGAACCAGTGCTTGGCGAACGCGTAGGTGAAACCGGCATTAAACACGGGTTCCCACGAACTATCCGTGGAGACGCTGGTCGGACCATGCAGAACGTTGGCCAGGAAAGCGTTGTTGGTGATCTTTTCGTCTGTGAACCAGATGCGGCTCACACCGAGGCCGAGATATGGTCGGAACGCGGCGGTCGGTTCGTTGAAGTAGTACTTGAACAGCAGAGTCGGGCT
Organism: Paraburkholderia metrosideri; assembly: GCF_904848625.1. GTDB lineage: Bacteria > Pseudomonadota > Gammaproteobacteria > Burkholderiales > Burkholderiaceae > Paraburkholderia > Paraburkholderia metrosideri. The sequence goes on along the minus strand of NZ_CAJHCP010000019.1, from coordinate 64,861 downwards.
CCACTGTTTTGCCGAACCCAGTGTGCCGAATGGTTCGAAGCTACCCGTGCCTTGCAGATCGAACTTGGGCGGGACGCCTAAGACAAATTCAGTGGCGATGTGGTCGGTGACGAAGTAGCCGGCGGTGAAGCCGATGGTATCGGCTGAATCGAGCGATGCGCCGGTGTTGGGTTCGGTGATGTTAGTCGGGCTTCCGCCAAGGCTTGTGATCGTCAGCGGCTTGCTGCTCGATTGAGGTGCCAGGTGGAACCAGCCCGTCGTGAAGTAAAGGGTACCGGCCGATTGCGCATGCGCTGCTGTTGACATGCAAGCTAACGCTGCGATCCCCGTTACGGCCTGTTTTAATTTCATATGTGCTCCTCCAAAAAAGGCCCGCTCATTATGACGAGAACGTTTGAAACTAACCATACGCGGCGGTTAGAGCTTTCTCCCTAAGCGCCGCGCGCTTTCTGGCCTGGCCGCGCCGCGTCGAACCTCCGGCGCATGCGGCTCTTCGGACCTTCGGGTATGTACCAACGCGACTATCGGATAATCCAGCATGGCACGGCTTGCACGTCTTTATGTCCCTGACCAGCCGCAGCACGTCATCCTTCGCGGGCTCGATCAGCAGCCCGCATTCGTCGACGACCAGGACTACGAACTCTTCATCGACTGCCTGAAGGCGGCTTCGCGCGACCATCACCTGTCCATCCACGCATACGCGTTGATGCCCGGCGCCGTGCAACTGCTCGTCACGCCCACCGAGGAATCGAGCCTGCCTAAAGCAATGCAGGCGGTAGGGCGTCGCTACGTCGCGCACTTCAACCGGCGTTACGCGCGTCGCGGAACGTTGTGGGAGGGGCGCTATCGTGCCACGGTCATTGAGGGAGAGCGATACTTTCTGCTGGCGAGCCGCGTCGTCGAAATGTGTCCGGTGCGTGCGCAACTGGTGAGCGCGCCAGAGGATTACCGGTGGTCCAGCTACCGGCATCACATCGGCCTGACGCTCGACAGCCTGATTACCGATCACCCGCTGTACTGGTCGCTTGGCAATACGCCGTTCGAACGTCAGCGCGCGTATCGCGAGTTGTGTGAGCAGCCGCTCGACGAACGCGAAGCCAGTCAACTTCAGCAGGCCACGTTAAAAGGTTGGGTTCTGGGCAGCGACACCTACCGCGAATGGGCCGCGCGGGCCGCAAATCGGCGCGTATCGCCGCTGCCGCGAGGCCGGCCGCGCAAGGTCCGCGAGACGCCTCATACCCAATAAAGCGTTTTGCATCAAAGGGCTGTATGAAAACGGCATCGCGCATGCCGTTTTCTTTTGCCCCATTTTGATGTGGCACCATTAAAAATTAAGTGCGATGCACCAATTTGATAATTGGGGTTCAATCATACGGTTTTATTTGCTATTCCATTGATTCGTCGCGTATATTTCGAATTCCGGCGCTTTTTTGATACGCGTAGCATCCCCCGCGTAGGTAGCGCCGTCGCAGTTGCTTCGCAAACTGCGGCAATAGAAAAATGGTTTAACGGCCTGTCAGGCCCCCTACAGACGGTGTCCCCATGAACGACCACCTGCAACCGACTCATCCGGTTCCCGCCGCGCAAGGTCTGTACGACCCGCAAAACGAGCATGACGCCTGCGGCGTCGGCTTCGTTGCCCACATCAAGGGCCACAAAAGCCACGAGATCATCGAGCAGGGTCTGAAGATTCTCGAGAATCTCGACCACCGGGGCGCTGTCGGCGCCGATCCGCTGATGGGCGACGGCGCGGGCATCCTGATCCAGATCCCGGACGGCTTCTATCGCGAGGAAATGGCCAAGCAGGGCGTGACTTTGCCGCCGTACGGCGAGTACGGCGTCGGTATGGTGTTCCTGCCGAAGGAACACGCATCGCGCCTCGCCTGCGAACAGGAACTGGAACGTACGGTGAAGGCCGAAGGCCAGGTCGTGCTGGGCTGGCGCGACGTGCCGGTCGACCACACCATGCCGATTTCGCCGACCGTGAAGGCGAGCGAGCCGCTGATCCGTCAGATCTTCATCGGCCGCGGCAAGGACATCATCGTGACGGACGCGCTCGAGCGGAAGCTGTACGTGATCCGCAAGACCGCGAGCCACCGCATCCAGGCGCTCAAGCTCAAGCACGGCAAGGAATACTTCGTGCCGTCCATGTCGGCGCGCACGGTGGTCTACAAGGGCCTGCTGCTGGCCGGTCAGGTCGGCGTGTACTACCGCGACCTGCAGGACGAGCGCACCGTCTCGGCGCTGGCGCTGGTGCACCAACGCTTCTCGACCAACACGTTCCCGGCATGGGAACTGGCTCACCCGTACCGGATGATCGCCCACAACGGCGAAATCAACACGGTCAAGGGCAACGTCAACTGGCTGAACGCCCGTACCGGCGCAATCGCGTCGCACGTGCTCGGCGACGACCTGCCGAAGCTGTGGCCGCTGATCTACCCGGGCCAATCCGACACCGCGTCGTTCGACAACTGCCTCGAACTGCTGGTGATGGCCGGCTACCCGCTCGTCCACGCGATGATGATGATGATCCCGGAAGCCTGGGAACAGCACACGCTGATGGACGACAACCGCCGCGCGTTCTACGAATACCACGCCGCGATGATGGAGCCGTGGGACGGCCCCGCCGCGATCGCGTTCACCGACGGCCGTCAGATCGGCGCGACGCTCGACCGTAACGGTCTGCGTCCGGCGCGCTACATCGTCACGGACGACGACCTCGTCATCATGGCGTCGGAAGCGGGCACGTTGCTGATCCCCGAGTCGAAGATCGTCAAGAAGTGGCGTCTGCAGCCGGGCAAGATGTTCCTGATCGACATGGAGCACGGCCGCATCATCGACGACAAGGAACTGAAGGACAACCTCGCGAACGCGAAGCCGTACAAGAGCTGGATCGACGCGGTCCGGATCAAGCTCGACGAGATCGAGCCGAAGGCCGAAGACGTCGTGACGGAACGCCGCGAAGCCGCTGCTTTGCTGGATCGCCAGCAGGCATTCGGTTACACGCAGGAAGACCTCAAGTTCCTGATGGCGCCGATGGCGCAAGCCGGTGAAGAAGCGGTCGGCTCGATGGGCAACGACTCGCCGCTGGCGGTCATGTCCAACAAGAACAAGACGCTGTATCACTACTTCAAGCAGTTGTTCGCGCAAGTCACGAACCCGCCGATCGACCCGATCCGTGAAAACATGGTGATGTCGCTGGTGTCGTTCGTCGGTCCGAAGCCGAACCTGCTGGACACGAACAACATCAACCCGCCGATGCGTCTCGAAGTGTCGCAGCCCGTGCTCGACTTCAAGGACATCGCGAAGATCCGCGCGATCGATCAGTACACGGGCGGCAAGTTCAGCTCGTACGAACTGAACATCTGCTATCCGGTGGCCTGGGGCAAGGAAGGTATCGAAGCGCGTCTCGCGTCGCTGTGCGCGGAAGCGGTCGATGCCGTCAAGTCCGGCTACAACATGCTGATCGTGTCGGACCGCAAGACCGACCGCGACAACGTCGCGATCCCGGCGCTGCTGGCTACCGCCGCAATCCACACGCACCTGGTGCAGCAAGGTCTGCGCACGAGCACGGGTCTGGTCGTCGAAACCGGCTCGGCGCGTGAAACGCACCACTTCGCGTTGCTCGCGGGCTACGGCGCTGAAGCCGTTCACCCGTACCTCGCGATGGAAACGCTCGGCCAGCTCGCAGGCGGTCTGAAGGGCGACCTGTCGGCAGAAAAGGCGGTCTATAACTTCACGAAGGCAGTCGGCAAGGGCCTGATGAAGGTCATGTCGAAGATGGGCATTTCGACCTACATGTCGTACACCGGCGCGCAGATTTTCGAAGCAGTCGGCCTGGCTGAAGACCTCGTGATGAAGTACTTCCGGGGCACGTCGTCGAAGGTCGGCGGTATCGGCCTGTTCGACGTCGCGGAAGAAGCGATCCGTCTGCACCGCGACGCGTTCGGCGACAACCCGATCCTCGCGAACATGCTCGACGCGGGCGGTGAGTACGCGTACCGCGTGCGCGGCGAAGAACACATGTGGACGCCGGATGCGATCGCCAAGCTGCAACACTCGGCACGCAGCAACTCGTATCAGACGTACAAGGAATACGCGCATCTGATCAACGATCAGACCAAGCGCCACATGACGTTCCGCGGCCTGTTCGAATTCAAGTTCGACCCGACCAAGGCGATCCCGCTCGACGAAGTCGAATCGGCGAAGGACATCGTCAAGCGTTTCGCGACCGGCGCGATGTCGATGGGTTCGATCAGCACCGAAGCGCACGCCACGCTGGCGGTCGCGATGAACCGCATCGGCGGCAAGTCGAACACCGGTGAGGGTGGCGAAGACGCGAACCGTTATCGCAACGAACTGCGCGGCATTCCGATCAAGAACGGCGACACGATGAAGTCGATCATCGGCGACGAAGTGGTCGCGGACATTCCGCTGAAGGCAGGCGACTCGCTGCGTTCGCGCATCAAGCAGGTGGCGTCGGGCCGGTTCGGCGTGACGGCGGAATACCTCGCGTCGGCCGATCAGATCCAGATCAAGATGGCGCAGGGAGCAAAGCCGGGCGAAGGCGGTCAGTTGCCGGGCCACAAGGTGTCTGAGTACATCGGCAAGCTGCGCTGCTCGGTGCCGGGCGTTGGCCTGATTTCGCCGCCGCCGCACCACGACATCTACTCGATCGAAGATCTGGCGCAACTGATCCACGATCTGAAGAACGTCAACGAGTCGTCGAGCATCTCGGTGAAGCTGGTGTCGGAATCGGGCGTCGGTACGGTTGCAGCCGGTGTGGCGAAGGCGAAGGCCGACCACGTGGTGATCGCCGGTCATGACGGTGGCACGGGTGCGTCGCCGCTGTCGTCGGTCAAGCATGCCGGTACGCCGTGGGAACTGGGTCTCGCCGAAACGCAGCAAACGCTGGTGCTGAACCAGTTGCGCGGCCGTATCCGCGTGCAGGCCGACGGTCAGATGAAGACCGGCCGCGACATCGTGATCGGCGCGCTGCTCGGCGCGGACGAGTTCGGTTTCGCGACGGCTCCGCTCGTCGTCGAAGGCTGCATCATGATGCGCAAGTGCCATCTGAACACCTGCCCGGTCGGCGTTGCGACGCAAGATCCGGTGCTGCGTGCGAAGTTCCAGGGCCAGCCGGAACACGTCGTCAACTTCTTCTTCTTCGTTGCGGAAGAAGCGCGCGAAATCATGGCGCAACTGGGTATCCGCAAGTTCGACGACCTGATCGGTCACGCCGAACTGCTCGACATGAAGAAGGGTATCGAGCACTGGAAGGCGAAGGGTCTGGACTTCTCGCGTGTGTTCTACCTGCCGCAAGTCGGTGCGGAAGTGGCACGCAAGCACGTCGACGTGCAGGACCACGGTCTGGACAAGGCACTCGACCACACGCTGATCGAGAAGGCAAAGGCCGCGCTGGACAAGGGCGAACACGTGTCGTTCATCCAGCCGGTGCGCAACGTGAACCGTACGGTCGGCGCGATGCTGTCCGGCGTGATCGCGAAGAAGTACGGCCACGACGGCCTGCCTGACGACTCGATCCACATCCAGTTGAAGGGCACCGCAGGTCAGAGCTTCGGCGCGTTCCTCGCGAAGGGTGTCACGCTGGATCTGGTCGGCGACGGTAACGACTACGTGGGCAAGGGCCTGTCGGGTGGCCGCATCATCATCCGTCCGACCAACGATTTCCGCGGCAAGTCGGAAGAGAACATCATCTGCGGCAACACGGTGATGTACGGCGCGATCGAAGGCGAGTCATTCTTCCGCGGCGTCGCGGGCGAGCGTTTCTGCGTGCGTAACTCGGGCGCGACGTCGGTTGTCGAAGGTACGGGCGACCACGGCTGCGAATACATGACGGGCGGCACGGTGGTCGTGCTCGGCGAAACGGGCCGTAACTTCGCGGCCGGCATGTCGGGCGGCGTCGCCTATGTGTTCGATCCGGACAGCACGTTCGCAAGCAAGTGCAACAAGTCGATGGTTGCGCTCGACCCGGTCTTGCAACAGGCCGAACAGGAACGCACGGTCGACAAGGGCCTGTGGCATTGCGAGACGACTGACGAAGCGTTGCTGAAGGGCCTCATCGAGCGTCACTTCCAGTTCACCGGTTCGCCGCGTGCGAAAGCATTGCTCGAAAACTGGGATGCATCGCGCCGTCAATTCGTGAAGGTGTTCCCGACCGAATACAAGCGCGCATTGGGCGAGATGGCAGCGAAGAAGGCGAACAAGGAAGTTCTCGCCGCTTAAGCCAGCCCAGACTGCCGCTCAAGATGCTTTGCATGGAACGGGAGTAAGCGCGAAGCGCTAACTCCTCGCCGACAGCAGACGTCACATTTAGCCGTACCCGCCGCCTCTCGATCATTCGACGCGCGGCGGGTGTAGATCACCCCACCTGATACAGATAGAGAAGAGAACCACATGGGCAAGGCAACCGGTTTTCTCGAGTTCGAACGTCGCCACGAGACGTACGAAGCTCCGCTCACGCGTGTGAAGCACTACAAGGAATTCGTCGCCGCATTGAGCGACGACGAAGCGAAGATTCAAGGCGCACGTTGCATGGACTGCGGCATTCCGTTCTGCAACAACGGCTGCCCGGTGAACAACATCATTCCGGACTTCAACGACCTGGTGTTCCATCAGGACTGGAAGAACGCGATTGAAGTGCTGCACTCCACGAATAATTTCCCGGAGTTCACGGGCCGCATCTGCCCGGCACCGTGCGAAGCAGCCTGCACGCTTGGCATTAACGACGATCCGGTCGGCATCAAGTCGATCGAACACGCGATCATCGACAAAGCCTGGGCCGAAGGCTGGGTGGCTCCGCAGCCGCCGAAGCATAAGACCGGCAAGAAGGTCGCGGTGGTCGGTTCTGGCCCCGCGGGTCTGGCTGTCGCACAACAACTCGCGCGCGCGGGGCACGATGTGACGGTGTTCGAAAAGAACGACCGCATCGGCGGCCTGCTGCGTTATGGCATTCCCGACTTCAAGCTGGAAAAGTGGCTGATCGACCGCCGCATGCGCCAGATGGAAGCCGAAGGCGTGACGTTCCGCGCGAACGTTTTCATCGGCAAGGAAGGATCGCTGCCGGAATACATCGGCAATACGGCGAAGGAAACCATCACGCCGGCTGAACTGAAAGAACAGTTCGACGCGGTCGTGGTCGCTGGCGGTTCGGAAACGCCGCGCGATCTGCCGGTGCCGGGCCGTGAGCTGGAAGGTATCCATTACGCGATGGAATTCCTGCCGCAGCAGAACAAGGTCAACGCCGGCGACAAGGTCACGGACCAGTTGCTCGCGAAGGGCAAGCACGTCGTCGTGATCGGCGGCGGCGATACGGGTTCGGACTGCGTGGGTACGTCGAATCGTCATGGCGCGAAGAGCGTCACGCAATTCGAACTGCTGCCGCAGCCGCCGGAAGAAGAGAACAAGCCGCTCGTGTGGCCGTACTGGCCGATCAAGCTGCGCACGTCGTCGTCGCATGACGAAGGCTGCGAGCGCGATTGGGCGGTGGCGACCAAGCGTCTGGAAGGCAAGAACGGCAAGATCGAGAAGCTGATCGCGGCGCGTGTCGAATGGAAGGACGGCAAGATGGTGGAAGTGCCGAACTCCGAATTCGAAATGAAGGCCGATCTGGTGCTGCTCGCGATGGGCTTCACGCAGCCGGTGTCGCCGGTGCTCGAAGCGTTCGGCGTCGACAAGGATGCGCGCGGCAACGTGCGTGCTGCGACCGAAGGCGACAAGGCGTATTACACGTCGGTGGACAAGGTGTTCACGGCGGGCGACATGCGTCGTGGCCAGTCGCTGGTGGTGTGGGCGATTCGCGAAGGCCGTCAGTGCGCGCGTTCCGTCGATGCGTTCCTGATGGGTCATTCGGAACTGCCGCGTTAAATCGTCGTTCGTCTTATTGCCGGGTTTCGCTGTCAGCACAAAAGCGGAAACCGGCTACTGCTTGCGGGAAGAGGTGGAGACGACAATGTGCGACAGCTTTAAAAGCGGCACTTAAAGCGGTACATCAAAGCGGTGAAAAAAACAAAGCCGGGCCACCTGAGAGGGTGGACCCGGCTTTTTAACGTCAGAAGCTGCCGAGCCAGTTGCCGTAAGCGAGCGCGCCGGCACGGCGTGCAACTTCACGCGACGTTGCACGCTGAGCCGGCGCGCATGCTTACTTCCGGTATCGCGCCAATGTCAGCCCATCAAGATCGATCTCCGGGTCGCGCTGCGTGATCAGATCCGCGACCACACGCCCCGAACCCATCGACATCGCCCAGCCGGTCGAGCCGTGCCCGAGGTTCAACCAGAGATTGTCCACGCCAGACGGTCCGAGCAACGGCGCACCATCGGGCGTCATCGGCCTGCGCCCTACCCAGAAATGCGCAGAAGTCGGATTGGCCGCATGCGGAAACCAGTCGCGCAACACCTTCATCAGCGTTTGCAAGGCCTGCTCGCGCAAGGTTGTCTGGCCGTTGCCCAGTTCCGCCGTGCCTGCAATGCGCAGGTTGTTGCCGAATCGCGTGATTGCGGTTTTCAGCGACTCGTCCATCAACGCGGCCCGCGGCGCTTTTTCTTCGTCCGTGACGGGCAGTGTCGCCGAGTAGCCTTTTACCGGATAGAGCGGCACCTTCACGCCGAGTGGTGCGAGCAGCGCCGCGCTGTCGACGCCCAGCGCGACCACGACGGCATCGGCGAGCCACGTCTCCGCGCCACGCTCGCTGTCGACATGCACGCCGTGCACCGCCGCGCCTCGCACATCGAGCCCGGTGATGGTGGTGTCGAAGCAAAAGCGCACGCCGTTGCGCTCGCAGACGGCGCGCAGTTCGCGCGTGAAGCGGGCGCAATCGCCGGCTTCGTCGTCGGGAAGATAAAGGCCTGCGACCGGCGTTTCACGCGCCCAGCGCAAGCCCGGTTCGATCTCGACACACTGCGCCGGCGTGACCTCACGATGCGCGATACCGGCGTCGCGCAACACGGTCAACGCCGGCTGCGCCAACTCGACGTCATAGTCGCTGCGGAACAGTTGCAGATAGCCCTGGCTGCGGCCGTAGTCGAACGGATGGCGTCCGCGAAACTCGTGCAGACAATCGCGGCTGTAGTAAGCAATGCGTTGCATCCGCTGCTTGTTGACGCGGAAATGGTCGAGGTCGCATTCGCGCAGCCAGCGCGCGATCCAGCGCCATTGCGCCGGATTGAAGGTCGGCCGGAAGATGAGCGGCGACGCGGGTTTGAACAGATACTTGAGAATTTTTGCCGGCATGCCGGGCGCAGCCCACGGCGTCACATAGCCCGGAGCGATCACGCCGGCGTTGCCGAAACTGGTGGACAGCGCGACGTCGGGTTCGCGCTCGATCACCGTGACTTCGCAGCCTTGCTGGCACAGGTAAAAAGCGCTGGCGACACCGATGACGCCGCCGCCGAGAACAATCGTTTTCATGGATAAGTGCTGCGAGTTCAGGCGACTGAGCCAGTCGCACCGAGTACTTTGCCCTTCGTTTCCGGCAGGCACAGTGCGGCAACGATCACGAGCAGATAGCCCGAGCCGGCCACGATGCCCATCGCCTTCACGAGCGTCATGGTTTGCGACAGTGTACCGACCAGTATCGGAAAGAACGAGCCGAGTCCGCGCCCCAGGTTGTAGCAGAAGCCTTGTCCCGAGCCGCGAATGGCATTCGGATAAAGCTCCGACAGATATGCGCCGACACCTGCAAAAATCCCCTGTACGACGATGCCGAGCGGGAAGCCGAGCGCGAGCATCATGCCGTCGGTAATGGGCAGCATCGTGTAGACCATGCCGAGCACGAACGAGCCAATCGCAAACAGCACAAACGACGCGCGCCGGCCAATCTGGTCGCACAGAATCGCACCGACGATATAACCGGTGAACGAGCCGACGATCAGCACGATCAGATAACCACTGGTGTTGAACACCGATAGATGGCGCACGGTTTTAAGGTAAGTGGGCAGCCAGGTGGTGATCGCGTAATAGCCGCCGAGCATGCCGGTACATAACGCGCTACCGAGCAACGTAATTTTGAGGTAGGCGCCTGAGAAGATCTGCAGGAAGTGCGACGTGTCGAAACCGTTTTCGCGGGCGCGGCGCGTTTCAAGAAAGATTTCCGGATCGCTCACGTTGCGGCGAATGTAGATGATCCACGCCGCAGGCAGCAGGCCGATCCAGAAGCACGCGCGCCACGCGTACTGTTCAGGCAGCAACGCAAACGAGGCCCAGTAGACGATCGCCGCCGCCGCCCAGCCAAACGACCAGCTACTCTGCACGGTACCCACGGCTTTCGCGCGATGCTGCGGCGAGCGGATCGTCTCGGCCATCATGATCGTCACCACCGACCACTCGCCGCCAAAGCCGATGCCTTGCAGCGTGCGCGTGGCAAGCAGTTGCCAGAACGACTGAGTGAAGCCGGACAGGAAGGTGAAGACCGCGAAGGTGGCGATCGTCCATTGAAGCACGCGGATGCGGCCATAGCGGTCCGCGAGAATGCCCGCAAGCCAGCCGCCAATTGCCGATGAAATCAGCGAACTGGTGGCGATCATGCCGGCCTCGCTTTTGGTCATGCCCCACGTCGCGATCAGCGTCGGAATGAGGAACGAGTAGATCATGAAGTCGAAGGCGTCGATCGCGTAGCCGCCGAAGCCAGCGTAAAGCGTGCGGCGCTCGCGCGAGGTCAGCTCGGTGAACCATTGGAGAGAGAGCATGTTTTGTTGTGGTCTCCAGGTCTTTTTTGCGTGCCAAGGCTTTATTGAAGGGTATTTGTATTTTACGGGGATGCGGCGTTGTAAGGCGCGTCAAGTCAAAAATGGCGCCGGCCTCAGTGGTTACCTGGGCACTCGTTAGACGGTTATCAGGCGGTAACGGGCCGGTAATAGCAGATAAGGTAAAGGAAATACCGTGGAAACCGGCTCGACGGCTGGCCAGCAACGCATGCGTACGGACCAACCCGCCGCAGGCGCGCGCGAGTCTCCCATACGTTTTCTTACCAACTACTACCAGGTAACGCAAAAGGGCTTATCCGCCGTTAAACTGCGCGCTCAGCCCCGAAGCGGCCATCCCATTCCTCTGTCCGCGTCAGCCACGCCCAATGCCCGCAACCGCGAAAACCTGCTCGCTGTCCCTCCGTGCCGCGAGCACGAGTCTGCGGACCAATCCGGGTACGCTGAAAGACATCTCCCCAGCGCGCCGGAGCTTTCTCAAGGGCTCCGCCAGTGCGTTGCTCTTCTCCGGGCTCGGCAGCGCGATGCTGTCTGCGTGCGGCGGCGGCAATCTCGATACCGATCAGCCGGAAACGCCGCGCCTCGCGTCGGTGAGTAATTTTCGCGATCTGGCCGGCGCTTCGGTGGGCTATCTGACGGTCGACGGCAAACAGATGCGTCGTGGTGCGTTCTATCGCGCGAACGTGTTGACGTTCAGCACGACCGATCTGGCCACGTTCGACAAACTCGGCGTCGCGTCGGTCTACGATCTGCGTACGCCGGGCGAAATCGCGCGCACTGCCGATGTGCTGCCGTCCGGCGCGACATCGCAGGCGTACAACGTGTTGGGCACCAGCGATTTCGTCGAGCCGACCTTTGCAACGGCCGACGCCGCCAGCGCGTTCATGGAAATGCAGGCGCGCTCGTACGTGCTCGGCGGCGCCCAGCGTGCCGCCTACGGCGCGCTTCTCACACGTCTGGCCGACGGTCCCGGTGCGCAACTTTTTCATTCGAGCGCCGGTAAGGACCGCACCGGCTGGGTCGCGGCACTGCTATTGAGCATTGCCAACGTGCCGCTCGACGTCATCACGCAGGACTATCTTCTGAGTAACGTTTATCTGGCTCAGTCGATCCAGCAGCAAACCGCCACGCTGCGCGCACAGGATGGCGACGCGATTGCCACGGTGGAGGCGCCGCTGCTGGATGTTCAGGAGAGTTATCTGCAGGCCGGGTTCGATCAGGTGCAGGCTAGCTACGGCACGATGGCGAACTATCTGACCCAGGGTCTCGGCATGTCTCAAATGACGGTCGATACGTTGCGTAACCGGCTCGTACGCTGAAAATCCTGAAGCGTGGTGAGAGGGGGGCGCGTAAGGCGCGGCATCGGGTGCCGTGCGGGAGGCTGCGTGACAGCAAGGGCTGAACGCCCGAACCCGGATACCTGGAACCCGTGCAAAAAAATGTCCGCCCTGAAAAGCGGGGCGGACTGAGAAGGGCGGCATCGAGGTTGCCGGTGTTGACTATAAGGCCGTGTCCCTCGTCATGGACCGAACCGTAAGGTCACGTAAGCGGACCTTGTTTCCCGTCGCTTCCTTCTTTTCTTCTGTCATGCCTGCGCCGGTGTGACCGGCAATTCGATCCGTACGTCCAGGCCGCCTTGCGCATGGTTGAGCACATGACAACGCCCGCCGCGATCGTGCGCGAGCCGCGCGACGATCGCGAGTCCGAGGCCACAATGGCCTTCGCCGCCGCGCGCAGCGTCGAGCCGCACGAACGGCTTCATCGCTGCGGCGATACGGTCGTCGGGAATGCCGGGGCCGCGGTCGCGCACGCTGATTACCCAATGCCGGTCACTGCGCGCGGTGGTGATATCCACTGGCGGCGCGCCGTGTTCGAGCGCGTTGTCGACGAGATTCGTCATGAGGCGGTCGAGCAGCGTGCGCGGCAGTTTGAACGAAGGACCGGCGCGCAGATCGAGTGCGAATAGCGGGGCGTCCCCGCCTTCACTGGAAGAATCGCTGGACGAATCGCCGGACGAAAACTGTTCCCGCAGGAATTCGTCGACTTCGACGGGCGGACCTGCATCGGCGGATTGGCCGGCGAATTCGAGAAACTGCTGGACGATGTTGGTCAGCGAGTCGACGTCGCGGATCAGACCCGCTCGCTCGTTCTCCGCCACCAGCACGCTCGCGCGCAATTTAAGGCGCGTGAGCGGTGCTTTCAGATCGTGCGCGACGCCCGCCAGCATCACGGCCTGGTCGTCGCCGGCCTCGTTCAGCCGACGCATCATGTCGTTAAACGAGCCGATCAGATCGCGCAATTCGCGCGGACCTTGCACCGTCACCGGCTCAGGACGGCCGCCCGAGCCGAACGCACGGGCCGCATCGGCAACCCGCGAGAGCGGACGTTGCATCTGCCAGACCGCGAAGAGCGACAGGATCAGCGCGGCAAGCAGCATCGACGCGCCTTCGACGAGAAAACGCGGACGCGGCGGCACGTCGACCGGCACGACCACCCAATTTGATTTACCGGGGAACAGCACCCAGAGATGGGGCGGGCGCACGTCGTCGACTTCGATCTGCGTGCCGATCGGCAGGTTCTCGCGCAGATGCCGGCTCAGTTCGATCAGCGGACGTTGTGTCGGCGTTTGAAGATGCACGCTCGCCGGCATGTTCCAGGTGGGCACGAGATGCACGCGCATGGCGGGCGCGAGCGCGGCGCCTTTCATCGGCTCGCCGTTGATCGCTTGCAGCACCAGCAGAATGCCGCGCGCGAAGCCGTCGATTTCATGGCGCGGCGGCTGCATCACCACCAGCACAAACCAGCCGGCCTGAATCGCAAACAACACCGCCGCCGACAGCAACGCCATTCTGCCGAACAGCGTGTTCAGCGGGTTTTTCATGCGCTGGGCGGGGCCTCGTCGGCGAAAGGCGCGCCGTCGGCGTCGGGGACGAACACATAGCCTTTGCCGCGTACCGTCTGCACGTAGCAGGGGTTGGACGGATCGTCTTCGATCACGCGGCGCAGGCGCCAGATCGGCACGTCGAGGCTGCGGTCGCGGAAGGCGAGGTTATCGCGATGCACAAGATCGTGAATCAGCACGCGCGACAACACCTTGTACGGATTGTTGACGAAGATCTTCAGGAGCGCGAATTCACTGTCGCGCAACGGCAGCTTGGTGTCGTCGCGTGTGAGCGAGCGCGTCGCGAAGTCGAGTTCGAACGGGCCGAACTTGTAGCGCTTGCGGGCTTCCGGCGCGCTGGTCGTGGACGGACCCCGGCGGCGCAGCACCGTGTGGATGCGCGCCAGCAGTTCGCGCGGATCGAACGGCTTGGTCAGATAGTCGTCCGCACCGAGCGAAAGCCCGACGATGCGATCGGCTACCGTGCCGCGCGCGGTGACGAAAATGACCGGGATGTCGTCGCCGGCGGCGCGCAGCGCGGTAAGCGCGCGCAGGCCGTCGGTGTTGGGCATCATGATGTCGAGCACGACGACCGACGGCCGTTCACGCTCGAGCCGGCGCTGGAGATGAGTGCCGTCGTGCAGCACGGACGCGTCGAAGCCGTTCGATTGCAAAAACTTGCATAGCAGATCGCGTACGACCGGATCGTCGTCGACGATAAGGACCTGTGGATTCATCCCGAAATTCTAGACTGGTCGGTGTGACACGCGCCTCTCTGTTTTCTTACCAATGCTTACGATGCCCCGCGTGAGCCTCGCCCACTGGCGTGCGGGGCCCGCCGTGGCGGGGTTCGCCGCATATTTCAAGCCGCTCGCACGGGGCCGCGTGGATGCTCTCGCCACTGCGCGTCGCTGCTGCGCCTTCCTGCAATGAAACATTTGGCGTGACTTTGGAACCGGAAGCAATGTCTGGCAATGCGTCGTAATAACTACCGGAAAGCGCGCTTTACTTCGTGCATGACTTGCAAGGGCGCGGAGGGATGATTCGTCGTGCAGTTCATTGCGCCGCACGCCGAAGATCAGCCTGGCAGGCTGGGTTGACGGCACGCGGCGTGAAATCAAAATCCAGCGCCAATGCGAGGTTCCTTATGACCATTAGCAGCACTCTCAATTCAACTGCCCTTCCTTCCATGGCACCGAAGCCGACGACCAGGCCGGCAGCGTCGAACAACCCCGTTGCCACGACGCCAGGTCAAACGGCGACCCCGGCGCAACCGTCGTTGCCCACCGGGCTCGTCGGGCATAACGTCAATACGACTGCCTGATCTAACGAGGCCCCTGTGTCGACCTCGAGAACACCTGAACGCCTGATACGTGTCGTTGCGTGGTTGACGCTCGGCGCGACGCTGCTGCCGCTTGGCGGCTGCGGCGTCGCTGCACTGCCGTGCCGGCTGACCGCCGCCGCGGCGGACATCATTCCGGTCGTGGGACACGCCGCGGCTACGCCGTTCAACGCATGCGCGTCTGCGATTGACTAACCATGACTCTCATACGGACTGCCTGCGCGCTGGCGCTGCTTACCGGTCTCTTCTCGACGGCCGCGCCGGCACAACCCGTCGCGCGTCAGGCCAAAGCGGCGGGCGGGATGTCGAAAGACGTGCCGTTCGATTTTCGCGGCGTCGCGCTCGGTATCACGCTTGACGAATTCCGCACCGGCTCGACGGTGCGGGCGACGCCACCCGGCAGCGTGCCCGTGTGCGAGACGGATGTGCAGGCGGGCGCGCTCGGCATGCGCCTGAAGTCGCATGACAGCCTGACCGTGGCGTGCCGCTGGGCCCATCGGGCAGAAGATCGCTGGACGGCCTCGCAGGCCGTGGTCGACGGTGCGCCTGCACTTGAACACGTGCTGCGCTTTGCGCGGATCGACGGGCAAAGCGCGCTGCGTCTGTATGAGATTTCTTTTCTAATCGACGAGATCACCGCCGAAGATCTGCGCGACGCGCTCGCGGAACGATATGGGCCGCCACGCCTCGCGACGCAGAACGCGTCGACCGGTGTGCTGCCGACCTATATCTGGGAAAACGCGATGAGCTCGATCACATTGTGCTTCCTGCCGGGCAGCCGCAACGGCACGCTCACGTACCTGCTGAAAGGCTCGGATACCTGGGTGAAGTCGGTCGTGCGGCAATGGCAGGCAAGCGGCGCCGAGGCCGGTTGATGAACCTTATCCGGACGAACCCGGCCTATCGGGCCAAGGAGCATGTATGACTGCGCTACGTCTTACGGTCGCGCTCGGCGCCACGTTTTGGCTCGCGGCCTGCGCGAGCCATTCGGATTCCATCGTCGATACGCCGATGTCGCCGCCGCTCGCGTCCACCTCGCTGAACGTCAACACCCAAGGCGCGATCTATCAGGCCGGCTCGACGTTGCTGCTCTACGAAACGCCGCGCGCGCAACGTATCGGCGACGTGCTGACGATCGTGCTGTCGGAATCCTATAACGGCAACAACAGTGCGACGGCGGCGGCGAGCCGTTCGAGCAGCATTACCGCCGCTGCCGCCGATCAGTCGACCAATGCCGCCGCGCGGCTCGCGAAGCTGTTCAACATCGGTTCGGCGGCGACCACGTATGCAGGCCAGGGCAACATCACCGATACCAATGCGATGACCGGCACCCTCGCTGTGACCGTGATCGGCACGATGCCGACCGGCAACCTGGTGGTGTCGGGCGAGAAGGTGATTTCGCAGAGCGGCAACCGCGACCGTCTGCGGCTATCGGGGATCGTCAATCCGAAGGATATCGAATCGGGCAACTACGTCGAGTCCAGCAAGGTCGCGAACGCGCGCATCGAACAGGCCGGTGTGGGGATGGTGTCCGACTCCACCACGATGGGCTGGCTGCAAAGAATGTTCATGAGCGTGCTGACTTTCTGACGCGCATGAAAAAGCGGGCGTTGCTTCGGTCAATGAAGCAATGCCCGCGTCGAATTGTGGTGGGGCGGTGCGTGTTGTACTCTGCGCTGTGCTTACGGTGCGGTTCGCGCTTCGTCCGGCACCATGTAACGCACCAGGTGCGCTCAGGCTCCAAACACGTTTCAGCCTAACGTCCCACTTCGTTCTGCCGCACCGATCTCGCCATCCGGCACGAACACATAACCGCGTCCCCACACTGTTTGCACATAGCGCGGCTCGGACGGGTCCACTTCGATCAGCCGACGCAAACGCCAGATCGACACATCCAGACTGCGATTGCGATGCGCCTCGCTATTGCCGTGCAATTTCTCCAGCAACTGAGCGCGTGTGAGCACGGTCATCGCGTGAGTGACGAACACTTTGAGCATGGCGAATTCGCTGGACCGCAGCGAAATGCGTTCGCCGTCGCGACGCAGTTCGCGCGCCGGGAAATTCACTTCGAAATGACCGAAGCGATAGGGCGCCCGTTGCTCCGGAGCGCTCGGCGCAATCGTGCCGCGCCGGCGCAGTACGGTGCGGATTCGCGCGACCAGTTCGCTCGGTTCGAACGGCTTGCCGAGATAATCGTCGGCGCCGAGTTCGAGGCCGATCACGCGGTCGATCGGATCGGCACGCGCGGTCAATAGAATCACGGGAATATCGTCGCCGGCGACGCGCAACGCGCGCAGCGCACTGATGCCGTCGAGTTCCGGCATCATGATGTCGAGCACGATCAGCGCGGGACGCTCTTCCTGCAACGCGCGCTGAAGCGCCACGCCGTGTTCGAGCGTGGTGACCTTGAAGCCGCGTCCCTGCAGATATTCGCTGACGAGCTCACGTACGACGGGGTCGTCGTCGACGACCAGGATGGATTGGTTCATTCAGGTCATCTTAGTGATCCTCGCGCGTGGCGCAAAGCGCATCACGCTTTCGAATCCTTTCCCGTGTAAGACAAAGCAAGAAAACGGCAAGCTCAATTGACCTGCGACGTCTGAATGGTTTGCATGGGGGCTGGCTTGAGTTCGTTTTTGTCGATCACCATCCGGTCGATCAGACCGGTAAGTTTGGTCGAGGCGGACGAGAAGCGGTCGGTGTTGAGGCCACCGGTCTGATAGCGCGCGGTGACCAGGATGCGACCGTCCTGAATCAGCGTCAGGTCGATGATCGACAGATACTGGATCGATTCGTCGCTGAACGAGCGGCGACCGTAGTCGATCGCGGCGTTGTAGACGAGACGCGCCTCACAGCCGGCCGGCGAGGTGCCGGGGTTGTAGACATCCGAATGAATCCCGCGACGTTCTAACGCCATTTGCAGCGACGGCACGAAATCCCCGACTGACACCGACGGGTTCACTTCGATGCACACGTGGTGCAGATCGGCCGGCTGACCGTTGACGAAAGTCGGCGACGAATAGTTTGCCGCAATGGCGTAGCCCGCCTGAATCACCGAGCCGGTTGCGTCGGCCGCCGAGATCAGCGTCCATGCGCAGCCGTTCAGACCGACTGCCAAGGTGCTGGCGACGGCCAGCCATGCGCAGGGCCGCCGCAACATGACCCATGCAGTCCGTGGGGCTCGCGTGAAAGCGTAAGCGTGCATGCTCGGCATGAAGGTCATGAGGCGGTGCCTGGTGGCGGTCAGAGGAGAGGCGGGATCGCAGCGGACAACAATGGGTGGCAGCGTTCAGGACTGCGTTTCGGCCCTTGGGTTAGCGACGGCTTCAGCGGCGGTATTAGCGAACCACGCGCAGGCGCAATTCGTTTTGTCCTTGAACGCTCGCCGTGACGCTGACCCGGCGGTCGTCTGTCTTCACGATGAAATGCTGACGCGTCGGCGTGTTGATGTCGTGCACGACGTTCGGGAAACACGCGGCGATGTCGGCGCCGATTTCTTCGAGCGGATCGTTGATCACGCCGTCGGCTTGCCAGTGCGCGCGCCAGTGGCAGTCATACGCGTGCTTGCTGGAATTGCAGTCATCGCCGCTCGCGACGCCGGGCAATTGCGCGTCCGGTTGCGTTTGCAAGTGCTTGAAATCGGTGGCGTCGACGATGTGTTTGAGCGCGGGACAAACATCGGCAGGCTCGGTGGCTTGGGCGGCTTGCGCTGCGTGCGCGGCACACGTGAGCAGCAGGGCTGAGCCGAAAGCCAGCGCAAGGCGCTGGGTCAAAGCAGAGGAGCGGCGATCGGATGACATGTGCAGAGAGTCCTGTAGCAGTGAATGACATGTGGGCGGACGTGAGACGGCCCGCACGACTATCGTCGCTGCCGGACGGCATTTTCAAAGCGCGGAACAGCCCGCCCGCTTCGCAAATGCTTTCGAATTGTTGTGGGGTATTTCGGGGTATTTCGCGGTCTTTCGGGATATTGCCGGAGGACGGCGGGGATGCGCGGGCGAGCCAGGTGATGGAGGTTTGCCGGGTAGAGCGGGCGGTTCGCCAGAGCTAGCCAGCGGGATTCGCTTAGCCGAGCGTGAGACCGCCGTCGATATGAATCACCTGCCCCGTGATGTGTCGAGCTTCGTCCGACAGAAGAAACGCGATCAGCGCGGCGATATCGGCAGGTTCTGCGACACGGCCGAGCGGTGTCGCTTCGGCGGCGCGATCCCATACCGAAGCATTATCGGCAGTTGGACCGCGATCTTTACGGGTATAGCCGGGCGCAACGCAATTGACCGTGACGCCGTGCGGCGCCAGTTCTGCGGCTGCGGTTTTAGCCAGCGATTCGAGGGCTGCTTTTGCCGCCGCCGTCGCGGCGAACGGGGTGTCGGCGCGATAGCGATGCGCGACGAACGAACTCAGCGCGATCACGCGGCCACACCTTGACGCTTTTAGCGCGGGCGTCGCCTGGTTGACGAGCGAGCCGAACGCAGCGGGCATTGCGTCGAAAGCGGCGCGCAATGAATCGGGATCGAGCGAATCGAGTGTCTGACGCTGCGCATGCCCTGCGTTGGCGACCAGTTGATCGAGTGCGCCGAACTTCACCAAAGTCTGATGGACCACCTGTTGCGCCGCGCCCCGCTCGGCGAGATCGCCGAACACCGTTGCGCAAGTTGCACCGCTAGCGCTGCATTCGGCGGCAACCTGCGTGAGACGATTGCGGGCTGCCTCGTCGGCCCCACGCGAGTGCAGCATCAAAGACTGCCGCGGCGCCGCGATGCGACGCGCCAGCGCCGCGCCAATCCCGGACCCTGCGCCGGTGATCAGCACGACGCGATCGGCTGTCGCGCCGGCCACATCGCCCCGCTCGCGGCCGGCGTCGCTCATGCCGCGACAGGTTCGCCGGCGCGCTCGACGTCGAGCGTTTCTTCGTGGAATGCAGCCAGCGACTCGCGATGCGCGACGCTGACAATTGCCGCCTTCGGCAAGCGCTCCGTGAACAGGCGATAAAGACGCGCTTCGTTTTCCGCGTCGAGCGCGCTGGTTGCTTCGTCGAGGAACAGATAGTCGGGCTTGTGCAGCAGCACCCGCGCGCCGGCCAGACGTTGTTGCTCGCCCGGCGACAGAATGCGCGTCCAGTGCCCCGATTCCTGCAGGCGGTCCGCGTATTCCGACAGATGGCAGGTAACGAGCGCTTCGCGGCATTCGTCGTCGGTATAAGTGTCTGCCGCGGACGGATAGGCCAGCGCCGCCTTCAGTGTGCCGATCGGCATGTAGCTGACCTGCGGGATGAACATCATGCGGGCGTTGACCGGCGCGTCGATCGCGCCGTCGCCGAACGGCCACAAACCGGCGAGCGCGCGCATCAACGTGCTCTTGCCCGCACCGGAGGGACCGCGCACCAGCCAGCGCGAGCCCGGCTTGATCGCGATATCGCGGATTCGCGACAGCGGGGTGCCGTTCGGCAGCGCGAGCTTGAGGCCGTCGGTGGAGAGCCCGTCGTCATCGACGAAATGCAGGTTGATGCCACCATGCTCGGTGGCCGGCGACACCGATTCCTTCAGACGCGGCGCATGCACGACGCGCTTGAATTCGCGCAACCGGTTCACGGTAGCGCGCCATTCGACCAAACTGCCGTAACTGTTGATGAACCATGAAAACGAATCGCTGACGGTGCCGAACGCGCTGGAAATCTGCATCAGCACGCCGAACGAGAAGGCGCCGGCAAAGTAGCGGGGCGCGGCGACCACGATCGGGAAGATGATCGCGATCTGGCCATAGAAGCTCAGCACGAAGGTGAGACGCTTCGTGTACTTCATCACCTGCCACCAGTTGTCGCGGATCCGGCCGAACAGCGTGTGCGCGTTCGTCTTCTCGGTCTCCATGCCGTTGTAGAACGCGATCTGCTCGGCGTTCTCGCGCAGCCGGATCAGGCCGAAACGGAAGTCGGCCTCGACTTTCTGCGCCTGGTAATTGATCGGCACGAGCGGATGGCCGACCTTCTGGATGATCAGCGAGCCGACCACCGCATAGAGCGCGGCGGCCCACACCATATAACCGGGAATCTGCAGCGGCATGCCGCCGAGCGAGATGGACAGCGCGCCCGCCAGCGACCACAGGATCGTGATGAACGACACCAGCGTGACGACCGTGGACAGCAGATCGAGCGTCAGCGACAGCGTGCTGGTCGCGAACGACTGGAGGTCGTCGCTGATCCGCTGGTCGGGGTTGTCGGTGAGGCGGTCGCGTTCGATCCGGTAGAACGCGCTGTCTTTCAGCCACTCGTTCAGGTAACGGGTGGTGAGCCACTGACGCCAGCGGAAGCCGAGCATCTGACGCAGATAACGTCCATATACCGCGAGAATGATGAAGCCGAACGCGAGTCCCGAGAACACCAGCAGCAGGTGCGGGAAGTCATGCACGTTCTTCGATTGCAGCGCGTTGTAGAAGTCGGCGCTCCAGCGGTTCAGCCGGACGTTGATCCACACGACCAGCAGATTCATCACGATGATCGCGATGAGCAAACCCCACGCCGTTTTTCGTTCTTCGGAGACCCAGTAAGGTTTGATCAGGCTCCAGGCGGAGACTTTTTCGTCGGGCGGCAGCGCGGGGCTGGCAGTGGTGGTCGGTGTCATGAGCGTCCTGATGAAGTGCTGGCCCATTTGGGTTGGCCCATTCAGGCAGGCCCGGTTGGGCTCACCTGAATGGTTGGCTCGCGCCGGGGTTTCCCTTGCGAGCAGGCCCGGTTCTGGGGCTGCTCGGGGTGGGTTCCCGGTGCATGCCCGGGCGTCGTACTCGACGAACGCGCGTCCGGGTGAGCGTGCGATTCTGGCGTGAAGCCCTTAAGCGAAAATTAATTTTCGCTTAAGGGTTTCGCCTCATGCCGCCCTGGCGTGACCGGCTCGACAGGCCGTTCGCGCCGCGTGTCGACGGCGTGCGTTCACGCATTGTGCCAGAGCGCCGCCCCTCGCCACATTCACGCAAAGAAATAGCGGGCCGGATCAAATCCGGTCGACGCGGCGAGCCGCTGGTTTGCGGGCTCCGCGCGTTTTATGGTCTAATGACCTTCGACGAAACAGGGGTGCTTCGCCCCCAGGCGGCGTGATTTTCATGCCGTAGCGGCGAGGCTGAGAGAGACCCTTTGCACCCGATCCGGGTAATACCGGCGCGGGAAGTTTCCGGAAGCAGCCAATCTTCCATTCCCCGCCGGGCGGCGTCCGTACATACAGTGCGCGCGTGTTGTCCGGCCGGCTTCACCCGCCGGTTTCGTCCTGGGTACGTGCGTTTTTTGCCGTACGGAAAGGACTCGATGACCGCCTACTCGTCAGATATGTGTTTTGCTCTTCGCCGCGTCGCCGTTGACGCGCCGTGCTTCAGCCTTGCCGCCAGCAACCGGACGGAGCGCGCATGATGAACCGTCCTGCATCCACTCAACCCGATTTCGCCGTGCTCGGCGGCGGCCTTTGCGGCCGGCTGGTCGCCTGGCGACTGGCGGGGCAGGGGCATCGCGTGGCGCTGTATGAGCGTGGCGACGCCGCCGGTACGCAGGCCGCCGCGTGGGTCGCCGCCGCGATGCTTGCGCCGCTCGCCGAAGCCGCCAGCGCCGAGTTGCTGATCACCCGGTTGGGCGCGAGTTCTCTCGATACCTGGCCGCAAGTGCTCGCCGAATTACCCGAGCCGGTGTTCTTTCAGCGCAACGGCACGCTGGTGGTCTGGCACCACGCCGATCGCACCGAAGCGCCGTTGTTCGAACGCCGGGTGCGCTCGAATGCGCCGGCCGAGTTGCTCGACGGCGGTTTCGTGACGCTGGCGGGCGCGCAAGTCGGCGCGGCGGAGCCCGCTCTGGCCGGCCGCTTCAATCAGGGTTGGCTGCTGCCGCGCGAAGGTCAACTGGACAACCGTCAGGTGCTCGCCGCTTTGGCTGCGGGGCTCGCCCAGCGCGGAGTCGACACCCACTGGAACACCCCGGTCGACGACAACGCGCTGCCGCCCGCGCGCATCACGGTCGACTGCCGGGGTCTCGGCGCGAAACCCGCGCTGCCCACGCTGCGCGGCATTCGCGGCGAAGTCGCGCGTGTGCACGCACCCGGCATCAAGCTGACGCGGCCTGTGCGGCTGCTGCATCCACGTTATCCGCTGTATATCGCGCCGAAAGAGAACGATCTCTACGTGATCGGCGCAACCGAAGTCGAAGGCGAAGATATGTCGCCGGTCAGCGTACGCTCGGCGCTCGAACTGCTGAGCGCGGCGTTTTCGGTGCATCCGGGCTTTGGCGAGGCTCGCATTCTCGAATTGAATTCGCAGTGCCGCCCGACTTTGCCGGACCACCGTCCGGCGTTGCTGTGGGACGGCGCGCAGACGCTGCGCGTGAACGGCCTGTACCGGCACGGCTACATGATCGTGCCCGAAGTCGCCGACGAGGCTGTCCGTTTCGCGTCGGCCTTGCTCGACGGGCGCGTTGGCGATGCCGACGCGTTCGCCGATTGGCGCCACGCGGCGCGCTGGAGCGAACTTTTTCAACTGGATTCCACGCGGGAGCCGGCATGAGCGTTGCGCGTCATTAACGTTCTGCGCAATGCACCGTGCCCCTTCCGTCATCGATTGAACCGTATTCGAACACCATGGACATTCATATCAATCAGAAGCCGTTGTCGCTGCCCGAGGGCGCGACTGTCGCCGATGCGCTCGCCGCGTTCGGCGCGCGCCCGCCGTTCGCGGTCGCGCTGAATGGCGATTTCGTCGCGCGTACCCAGCATGCGGCGCGCGCGCTGCAACCGGGCGACCGGCTCGATGTCGTGCAACCCGTGGCCGGCGGTTGAGCGCCCACGTTTTGCCGGAGACAAAGACTATGCAAATGACTTCCCCCCAGCCCGCCGACGCGCTCACGCTCTACGGCCAGACCTTTGAAAGCCGTGTGCTGCTCGGTACGTCGCGCTATCCGTCGCTGCAATCGCTGTCCGATTCGATCGACGCCGCGCGCCCCGGCATGGTGACCGTCGCACTGCGCCGGCAGATGAACGAGGGCGGCGCCGAAGCCGGCTTCTTCGACCTGCTCAAGCGCCACGGCGTGCCGCTACTGCCGAACACCGCTGGCTGTCTGACCGTCGGCGAAGCGGTGACGACCGCGCACATGGCGCGCGAAATCTTCGAAACTGACTGGATCAAGCTCGAACTGATCGGCGACGACTACACGTTGCAACCCGACCCGATCGGGCTGATCGAAGCGGCTGCGCAACTGGTCAAGGACGGCTTCAAAGTGCTGCCGTACTGCACCGAAGACCTGGTGATCGGGCGCCGTCTGCTAGATGCGGGCTGCGAGGCGCTGATGCCATGGGGTGCACCGATCGGCACCGGCAAGGGCGTGATCAATCCGTACGGCTTGCGCGTGTTGCGCGAACGCTTGCCCGATGTGCCGCTGATCGTCGACGCCGGACTCGGCGTGCCGTCGCATGCGGCTCAGGTGATGGAGTGGGGCTTCGACGGCGTGTTGCTGAACACGGCCGTGTCGCAGGCCACCCACCCCGATGCGATGGCGCGAGCCTTTGCGCTGGGTGTCGAGGCGGGCCGCCAGGCGTATCTGGCGGGGCCGATGGCCGAGCGCGAAAGCGCGCACGCGAGCACGCCGGTGGTCGGCATGCCGTTCTGGCACCAAGACGGGAGCGCCGCATGACGCAAACACTGGCATTGAAAGATCGCGACCTGTTCTGGCCGCCCGCTGACGAACTCGTTGAAGCCACCGAGCGCATCCGCGCCCGTCTGGGCGACTGGCCGCCGACCCACGCGCCGTGGCGCATCTGCCTGAGCGCGCCGGAGGCGCCGAACGGCGGTGACCTGATCGTGATCGCCGATGCGCAGCAGCACGGCGAGCAGGTCGCGCGCTGGCAGGTGCAGGGCGCGGGCGTGATTGAAGCCACGCAGGGCAACGCCGCGCTGCATCTGGGCGGCGAGACGTATCGTCTCGAAGGCCATCTGGCGGAAGACTGGATCCCTGCACTGGCCGCGTTTCTGGACTGCGGTTTCGATCCGCATGACGCGCTGGTTCTGGCGCTGGCCTGGCGCGACGGCGATGAAACCCGTGCGGACGACGCGTTCCCGACCGATCTCGCGCGCTTTCCGCGTCTTACCGGCTTGCCGGCTGCGCCGGCGCAAGCATTCCCACGCTGTCCCGACCGGCTCGGCTTGTATCCGGTACTGCCGACTGCCGAGTGGGTCGAGCGCGTGGTCGGCTTCGGGGTGAAGACGGTGCAGTTGCGCCATAAAGCCGCCGAACCCGCTGACGAACTGAAGCGCGAAATCGCCCGCTCCGTGGCTGCCGGCCGCGCGCACGATGCGCAGGTTTTCATCAACGATCACTGGCAGGCGGCGCTCGAAGCGCGTGCCTATGGCGTGCATCTGGGACAGGAAGACGTGCATACCGCCGACCTGTCGGCGCTGGCCGACGCCGGTATCCGGCTCGGTCTGTCGACGCACGGTTTCTACGAAATCCTGAAGGCGCTGCACTTCCGGCCAAGCTACATCGCGCTGGGCGCAGTCTTCCCAACCACGACAAAGGTTATGCCGACAGCGCCACAGGGACTCAGGCGGCTGGCTCGTTACGTGCGCCTGCTCGACGGCGTCGTTCCGCTGGTGGCGATCGGAGGAATCGACCTGCAGGTGTTGCCGGAAGTGCTGGCCACGGGTGTGGGTTGCGCGGCAGTGGTGCGCGCCGTAACCGAAGCCGCCGATCCGGCCGCGGCGGTTTCTGCACTGCAACAAGGGTTTACGCAATAATCGTCAGACTTCGTAAAGGGACAGGGCCCTTCACGGCAGCTTTTGCATGATGGCCCTATAATTCGGCCTTCCGTGTAAAAGGACTGTCAGTTTCGTGTCTTCCTCCCCCGAGACCTTACTCGAGCTGCGTGACGTCGACTTCGGTTACGGCGACCGGCTCGTCCTGTCGAACCTGAATTTGCGCTTCAAGCGCGGCCAGGTCGTCGCGGTCATGGGCGGCTCGGGGTGCGGCAAGACCACGGTGCTGCGCCTGATCGGCGGTCTGGTGCGCGCACAGCGCGGCCAGATCCTGTTCCAGGGCCAGGACATCGGCCAGCAAACGCGTGACGGCCTGTACGCGCTGCGCCGCAAGATGGGCATGCTGTTCCAGTTTGGCGCGCTGTTCACCGACATGTCGGTGTTCGAAAACGTCGCCTTTGCACTGCGCGAGCACACCGATCTTCCCGAAGATTTGCTGCGCGATCTCGTGTTGATGAAGCTCAACGCGGTCGGTCTGCGCGGCGCGCGTGACCTGTTGCCGTCGGAAATTTCGGGCGGCATGGCGCGGCGGGTCGCGCTGGCGCGAGCCATCGCGCTCGACCCCGAGCTGATGATGTACGACGAGCCCTTCGCCGGTCTCGATCCTATCTCGCTCGGTATTACCGCGAACCTGATTCGCGCGCTGAATCAGGCACTTGGCGCCACGTCGATCCTCGTCACACACGACGTGCCAGAATCGTTCGCGATCGCCGATTACGTCTACTTTCTCGCCAACGGCGGCGTTCACGCCGAGGGCACCCCCGCCGAACTGCGCGCGTCCACCGATCCAACGGTGCGACAGTTCATCGACGGCGCGCCGGACGGCCCGTTCAAATTCCACTACCCGAGCAAGACGCCGCTGGCGGCGGACTTCGGCATCGGCGGAGGTCAGCCATGATCAGTGCGATCGGTCGCTCGGTGATCGGCGGGCTGGGCACGGCCGGCTACGCGACGCGGTTTTTCTTCCGGCTGGTGCTGGAATTTTTCCCGTTGCTGCGCCGTCCGCGTCTTGTCACGAAGCAGATCCACTTCGTCGGTAATTATTCGCTGGTGATCATCGCCGTGTCGGGGCTGTTCGTCGGCTTCGTGCTCGGCTTGCAAGGCTATTACACGCTGAACCGCTACGGCTCCGAACAGGCGCTGGGACTGCTGGTCGCGCTGTCGCTGGTGCGTGAACTCGGACCGGTCGTGACCGCGTTGCTGTTCGCCGGCCGCGCCGGCACGTCGCTGACGGCGGAAATTGGCTTGATGAAGGCGGGCGAGCAACTCACGGCCATGGAAATGATGGCCGTCGACCCCGTCAAGGTCGTGATCGCGCCGCGCCTGTGGGCCGGCATTATCGCCATGCCGATCCTCGCCGCGATTTTCAGCGCGGTCGGCGTGTTTGGCGGTTATGTGGTGGGCGTGCTGCTGATCGGCGTGGACGCAGGCGCGTTCTGGTCGCAAATGCAGGGCGGCGTCGATGTCTGGCGCGATGTCGGCGCGGGGGTCATCAAGAGCGTGGTGTTCGGCCTCGCGGTGACGTTCGTCGCGCTGTATCAAGGCTACGAGGCCAGGCCGACACCGGAAGGCGTGTCGCGTGCCACGACGAAAACCGTCGTGTATGCGTCGCTCGCGGTGCTCGGGCTCGATTTTCTGCTGACCGCATTGATGTTCAGCTAAGACTGCGCTGCACGTTTTTCGTCCGGCGGCCTGATTGCGGGCCGCGCGGCGGGAAGCGTCGACGGCGTGGCGGATTCACTTTGGGATGACGATGAAAAAGACTGCTCTCGACTTCTGGGTCGGCCTGTTCGTGGTGTTGGGTTTCGTGGCGTTGCTGTTTCTCGCGCTGAAGGCCGGCAACATGAGCTCGTTGTCTTTCCAGGCAACGTATCCGGTCAAACTCAAGTTCGACAATATCGGCGGCCTCAAGGCGCGCGCGCCGGTGAAGAGTGCGGGCGTGACGGTTGGCCGGGTCGAGTCGATCGGCTTTGACAGCAATGCGTATCAGGCAGTTGTCACGATCGATCTCGACAAGCAATATCAGTTTCCGAAAGACACGTCGGCGAAGATCCTGACTTCGGGTCTGCTCGGCGAGCAATACATCGGCCTCGAACCCGGTGGTGACACAGAAATGCTGAAGGCTGGCGACACGATCTCGATGACGCAATCGGCCATCGTGCTGGAAAATCTGATTGGACAGTTTCTGTATAGCAAGGCTGCGGATTCAGGCGCGTCGAAGCCGGGCGCGTCGGCGCCCGCGCCGGCTGCGCCGGCGCCGGGCCTACCTGCTTCCGGCGCTGCCGGCCAATAAGGAGAATAAGAATGCTGACCACACGTATCGGGGGCGCGCGCGCCTTTCGGCTGGGCAAGGTAGCGGTAGCGGCGACGCTGCTGGCCGGTTGTGCCACCGTGCAGACGCCGACCAAGGGTGATCCGTTCGAAGGCTTTAACCGCACCATCTTTACGGTCAACGACAAGGTCGACCAATACGCGTTGAAGCCGGTCGCCAAGGGCTACGTGTGGATCACGCCGCAGCCGGTGCGCGACAGCGTGACGAACTTCTTCTCGAACATCGGCGACGTCTACATCGCAGCAAACAACCTGCTGCAGTTGAAGATCACCGACGGGGTGGAAGACATCATGCGGGTGGTCATCAACACGGTGTTCGGTGTCGGCGGCCTGTTCGACGTAGCGACGCTCGCCAAACTGCCCAAGCATGACAACGACCTTGGTCTGACGCTCGGGCATTACGGCGTGCCGGCGGGTCCGTACCTCGTGCTGCCGCTGTTCGGGCCGAGCACCGTGCGCGATGCCGTGGGTTCGATCGGCAACTACTATGTGAACCCGCTGAGCTACATCCATCCGGACGGGCTGAGCTGGGCGCTCTACGGGCTGAACATCGTCAACACGCGCGCGAATCTGCTGAGCGCGAGCGACGTGCTCGAAGGCGCGGCGCTCGACAAATATTCGTTCGTGCGCAACGCGTATCTGCAACGCCGCCAATATCTGCTGGCTAACGGCAGCCGGAACTCGCAATCGCAGGCGCTGCCGAACTACGACGAGGAAGCGCCTTTGCCGAAGTACGACGACGGAGAAGGCGGCGCGGCCGGCGCCCCGGCCGCTGCGGCGGCGGGCACGGCGGGTGCTGCTGCAAAGCCGGCCCCGGCGTCGGGAGCGGCCGCTACTGCTGGACCAGGCAGCAATGCGGCAGCGCCTGAGGCCGCGTCCGGCAGCGCGGAAACGCCGCCGCTCGACATGAACGGCGGTCCTGAAACCACGCAGATTCCGGCTAACCAGCTGGTCCCGCCCGCGTCGCGTTTCAACTTTCCGTCATTCAAATTGCATTGAACGTGCAGCCGTAACAGATCGATACGACTCTCGCAGTTTGCGCATGGATTGCTGTCGAACTCGCGTGGTAAGGTCGGCTCAAACTGTTGCACTATTTTTAAGGCAAGGCTCGATATGAAAAAATTCTTCCTGATTCCGCTGTTTGCTGCGTTGTTCTCGTTCGTCAGTGCCGGTGCTTCGGCGCAAACTGTCGACAGCAATTCGCCCGACGGCATGATCAAGACGGTCACCCAGCAGGTGATCGACGCCGTGCGCAGCGACAAGTCGATCCAGCAGGGCGATATCTCGCACATCACGAAGCTGGTTAACGAAAAGATCCTTCCGTACACCGACTTCCGCCGCACCACACAACTGGCAATGGGTCGCAACTGGCGCTCCGCCACTCCCCAGCAGCAGGACCAGGTCGTCGAGCAGTTCAAGATGCTGTTGATCCGTACGTACTCGGGCGCGCTCGCGCAGGTGCGCGACCAGGAGATCCAGTACAAACCGTTCCGCATGAATCCGGACGACACCGACACGGTGGTGCGCTCGGTCGTGATGAACAATGGCTCGCCGATCGAACTCGACTACCGTCTGTACAAGACGCCGCAAGGCTGGCGCGTGTATGACATCAACGTGCTCGGCGCGTGGCTGATCCAGGCGTATCAGCAACAGTTCAACGAGCAGATCCAGCAGAAGGGCGTGGACGGGCTGATTGCGTTCCTTACGCAGCGTAACCAGCAACTCGCCGCGGGCAAGCAGTCGTGAGCGAAGTGTTGAGCCCGGTCGCGAACCGCTTCGAAAGCGGCGCGACGCTGACCCACGAGAGCGCGAACGCCGCGCTCGCGGCGGGTTTGCAACGTATCGCGGCAGGCGCGAACGGTGTGGATTGCGCGCCGCTTGCGCAATTCGATTCGTCCGCGCTGGCCGTGCTTCTCGCGTGGGAGCGTGCCGCGCAGGCACGCGGCATCAAGTTTGAGATTGTGAATCTGCCGGCTGGTCTCGCCAGTCTTGCGCAAGCTTACGGCGTCGATACGCTTCTCTCCTCGTCCCGACATTGACGCTCTCATAGCGTCATGCCCAATCCCCCAAGCGGGGCGGGGCCACTGATTTTTGCCCTATAATCAAACGTTTTTTGGGGCATCTAACCGGCCCCAATTTCGTTTCCCCCAGCACTTTTGCGCCCCCTCAGGGCTCCTTTAGGCGCCGCGCCCCACGCGGCCCATAGTCATGTCAGCCATAGAAATTCGTAACGTCAAGAAGCGCTACAAGGATTTGCAGGCGCTCAAGGGCGTCAGCCTCACGGTCGAAGAAGGCGAGTTCTTCGGACTGCTCGGTCCGAACGGCGCGGGCAAGACGACGCTTATCAGCATCCTTGCCGGCCTCGCGCGTGCCGACGAAGGCAGCATCGCGGTACGTGGCCACGACGTGGTGACCGATTTCCGCGACGCGCGCCGCTCGCTCGGCGTGGTGCCGCAGGAGCTCGTGTTCGATCCGTTCTTTACCGTCCGCGAAACGTTGCGCATTCAGTCCGGCTACTACGGGCTGCGCAACAACGACGCGTGGATCGACGAGATCATGGCCAATCTCGATCTCACCGACAAAGCCGACGCCAACATGCGCGCGCTGTCGGGCGGCATGAAGCGCCGCGTGCTGGTTGCGCAGGCGCTGGTGCATCGGCCGCCGGTGATCGTGCTCGACGAACCGACCGCCGGTGTCGACGTTGAACTGCGTCAAACGCTGTGGAAATTCATCTCGCGGCTGAATCGCGAAGGTCACACTATCGTGCTGACCACGCACTATCTGGAAGAAGCCGAATCGCTGTGTGATCGCATTGCGATGCTGCGGCGCGGTGAGGTGGTCGCGCTCGAGCGCACCAGCACGCTGCTGCAACGCTTTGCGGGCATGCAACTGTTCCTGCGTTTCGCGCAGGGCGTGTTGCCCGCCGAACTGCGTCCGCTCGAAGTGGAAAGCGGCACGGGTAACGGCAATGGCCGCCAGCATCTGCTGCGTCTGTCGAGCTACGACGAAGTCGAAACGATTCTCGCGCAGTGCCGCGCAGCGGGTTGTACATTCGAAGAAATCGAGGTCCGCAAAGCCGACCTCGAAGATGTGTTCGTTCAGGTGATGAACGGTCCGGAAGTGATCGAGGGGCTTGCATGAGCGGTTTCCGTACGCTGTTTTACAAGGAACTCCTGCGTTTCTGGAAGGTGGCATTCCAGACCGTGCTCGCGCCGGTCATCACCGCGCTGCTCTATCTGACCATCTTCGGTCACGCATTGCGCGGTCATGTGCAGGTCTACCCGGGCGTCGAATACACGAGCTTCCTGATTCCTGGTCTCGTGATGATGAGCGTGTTGCAGAACGCGTTCGCCAATAGTTCGTCGTCGCTGATCCAGTCGAAGATCACCGGCAATCTCGTGTTCGTGCTGCTGCCGCCGCTGTCGCACTACGAGATGTTCGCCGCTTATGTGCTCGCTGCGGTGGCGCGGGGTCTCGCGGTCGGTTTCGGCGTGTTCATCGTGACAATCTGGTTCGTGCCGCTTAGCTTCACCGCGCCGCTCTACATCATTCTGTTTGCGATCTTCGGCGCGGCGATTCTCGGCACGCTCGGTTTGATCGCCGGCATCTGGGCCGAGAAGTTCGATCAGCTTGCCGCGTTTCAGAACTTTCTGATCATGCCGCTCACGTTCCTGTCGGGCGTGTTCTACTCGACGCACACACTGCCGCCGGTCTGGCGCGAAGTGTCGCGGCTGAATCCTTTTTTCTACATGATCGATGGCTTTCGCTACGGTTTCTTCGGGATGTCGGATATCAATCCGCTCGTGAGCCTTGCGATCGTCGCCGGTTTCTTTGTGGTGCTGGCCGCCATCGCGATGCGCATGCTCGCGACCGGCTACAAACTGCGCCACTGATCAGGAGCTTCTCTCATGTTGCCGACTCCCGAACAGGTCAAGCAATACATCGCCGCTGGGCTCGCTTGCGAGCATCTTCAGGTTGAAGGCGATGGCCAGCATTTCTTCGCGACCATCGTGTCGCCGAGCTTCGAAGGCAAGCGTCCGATCCAGCGTCATCAACTCGTGTATGCGGCGCTCGGCGACCGCATGCGTGAAGAAATCCACGCGCTCAGCATGAAGACGCTGACGCCCGCCGAATGGCAGAACGCGTAATCTGGATATTTAGTGCGAATTACTCAAGAAGGACGCGACGCCGGTAGCGGCGCGTCGAACACAACAGTCAATGCAGCCCAGGCTGATGGCCGGGCAGATCAGGAACTGACAGGCATGGATAAACTCGTCATTGAAGGTGGCTACCCGCTGTCGGGTGAAGTCGTCGTCTCGGGTGCGAAGAACGCAGCGCTGCCGATCCTGTGCGCGGGTCTGCTGTCCGCAGAGCCGGTGCATCTGGACAACGTGCCCGACCTGCAGGACGTTCGCACGATGCTCAAGCTGCTCGGCCAGATGGGCGTGCGGATCGAGAGCGGCGAAGGGCGCGTGGCACTCGATGCGTCGAAGGTCGATAACGTCGTCGCGCCGTACGAAATGGTGAAGACCATGCGTGCGTCGATCCTCGTGCTCGGCCCGCTGGTCGCGCGCTTCGGTCACGCGCGGGTGTCGCTGCCGGGCGGCTGCGCCATTGGCGCGCGTCCGGTGGATCAGCACATCAAGGGCCTGCAGGCGATGGGCGCCGAGATCACGATCGAGCACGGCTTCATCGAAGCACGCGCGAAGCGCTTGAAGGGCGCGCGCATCGTCACCGACATGATCACCGTGACAGGTACCGAAAACCTGCTGATGGCAGCGGTGCTCGCCGACGGCGAGACGGTCATCGAGAACGCGGCGCGTGAGCCGGAAGTCGGCGACCTCGCGCATCTGCTGGTGTCGATGGGCGCGAAGATCGAAGGCATCGGCACGGATCGCCTGGTGATTCAGGGCGTCGACAAGTTGCACGGCGCGAAGCACACGGTGATTCCGGATCGCATCGAGGCCGGCACGTTCCTGTGCGCGGTGGCCGCCGCCGGTGGCGATGTCACGTTGCGCAAGGTACGTCCGCTGATTCTCGAAGCGGTGACCGAAAAGCTGCGCGAAGCCGGCGTCACGATCGACGAAGGCGACGACTGGATGCGTGTGCGCATGGACAAGCGGCCGAGCGCCGTGACGTTCCGCACGTCCGAATACCCAGCGTTCCCGACCGACATGCAGGCGCAGTTCATGGCGCTGAACACGATCGCGGATGGCACCTCGCAGGTCGTCGAAACGATCTTCGAAAACCGCTTCATGCACGTGCAGGAATTGAACCGCCTGGGCGCGAGCATCACGATCGACGGCAACACCGCGCTCGTGAACGGCGTCGAGAAGCTGTCGGGCGCGAAGGTAATGGCGACCGACCTGCGCGCGTCCGCGAGTCTCGTGATTGCCGCGTTGCGGGCTGAAGGCGAGACGCTGATCGACCGCATCTATCACCTGGATCGCGGTTACGACCGGATGGAAACCAAGCTCAACGCCATCGGCGCGAAAGTGCGCCGCGTGTCCGGGAGCCAGGCATGAGTTCGATGCCGCAAACGTCGTCGTCGCCGGCGGTGAACGCACCGCTCACGCTGGCTTTGTCGAAAGGGCGTATCTTCGAAGAAACGTTGCCGCTGCTCGCCGCAGCCGGTATCGAAGTGACCGAAGATCCGGAAACCTCGCGCAAGCTGATTCTGCCGACCACCGACGCCAACGTGCGCGTGATCATCGTGCGAGCGACGGACGTGCCGACCTACGTTGAATACGGCGCCGCCGACTTCGGCGTGGCAGGCAAGGACGTGCTGCTCGAACATGGCGGTAGCGGCCTGTATCAGCCGGTCGACCTGGATATCGCGCGTTGCCGGATGTCGGTCGCGGTCGCGGCGGGTTTCGATTACGCGAATGCGGTGCGCCAGGGCGCGCGCCTGCGCGTGGCAACCAAGTACGTTGAAACCGCACGTGAGCATTTTGCCGCCAAGGGCGTTCACGTCGACCTGATCAAGCTGTACGGTTCGATGGAACTGGCGCCGCTGGTCGGCCTCGCCGACGCGATTGTCGACCTGGTCAGCTCGGGCAATACCTTGCGCGCCAACAATCTTGTCGAGGTGGAGGAGATCATGCAGATTTCGTCGCGCCTCGTTGTGAACCAGGCCGCGCTGAAGCTCAAGCGCGCTGCATTGCGGCCGATTCTCGACGCGTTTGAACGCGCGTCGAAAGCTGGCTGAGCGGCGGGCTGATAGCGTGAGCGCGGCCCACTCGTGATCACGCTGCTCCTTTATTCGCTATCACGCGCGCCTTACCGAAACGGATAACGTATGTCTATCAAGATTCGCAAGCTCGATTCCACCGCTCCCGACTTTCACAAGTCGCTGCACGCGGTGCTCGCGTTCGAGGCGAGCGAAGACGAAGCAATTGAGCGCTCGGTCGCGCAGATTCTGACCGACGTGAAGGCGCGCGGCGACGCGGCGGTGCTCGAGTACACGAACCGCTTCGACCGGCTCGACGCGAAGAGCGTCGGCGCGCTCGAATTGCCGATGTCGGAACTGGAAGCGGCGCTCGAAAGCCTGGAGCCGAAGCGTCGTGCGGCGCTCGAAGCGGCGGCGGCACGGGTGCGCGGTTATCACGAGAAGCAGAAGATCGAATGCGGCAGCCATAGCTGGCAGTACACCGAGGCCGATGGCACGGTGCTCGGCCAGAAGGTCACGCCGCTCGATCGTGCGGGCATTTACGTGCCGGGTGGCAAGGCGGCGTATCCGTCGTCGGTGCTGATGAATGCGATTCCGGCGCGGGTTGCGGGCGTGCGTGAAATCGTCATGGTCGTGCCTACGCCGGACGGCGTGAAGAATCCACTGGTGCTGGCTGCGGCGCTGCTGGGCGGCGTGGATCGCGTGTTTACGATCGGCGGCGCGCAGGCGGTGGCGGCACTGGCCTACGGCACCGAAAGCGTGCCCGCGGTCGACAAGATCTGCGGTCCTGGCAATGCGTATGTCGCGTCGGCGAAGCGTCGCGTGTTCGGTACGGTCGGTATCGACATGATCGCCGGGCCGTCGGAAATTCTGGTGCTGTGCGACGGCACGACCGATCCGCGCTGGGTCGCGATGGACCTGTTCTCGCAAGCCGAACACGACGAACTCGCGCAGTCCATCCTGCTGTGTCCGGACGACGCGTTCATCGCCCGTGTGCATGACGCGATCAACGAGTTGCTGCCGACCATGCCGCGCCGCGACGTGATCCGCCAGTCGCTCGAAGACCGGGGCGCGCTGATCAAGGTGCGCGACATGGCCGAAGCCTGTGCGATTGCTAACGAGATTGCACCGGAACACCTCGAAATCTCCGCGCTGGAGCCGCATCAGTGGGGGCAATTGATTCGCCACGCCGGCGCGATCTTCCTCGGCCGCTACACCAGCGAGAGCCTCGGCGACTATTGCGCAGGCCCGAATCATGTGCTGCCTACGTCGCGTACCGCACGGTTTTCATCGCCGCTTGGCGTCTACGATTTCTTCAAGCGCTCCAGCGTGATCGAAGTCAGCGCGGAAGGCGCTCAGACGCTCGGCGAGATCGCTGCCGAACTCGCTTACGGCGAAGGCTTGCCGGCGCATGCCCGCAGCGCTGAATACCGGATGCGGCAGAACAACAACAACGAACGCAGCTAATGCCAATAGCGGGCGTGGCGTGACGAATCTGGCGTAGAAGGCTGGCGGCTGGGCATCGAGAAAATGTCCGCCGCGAACTTCAGCGACAGATTGCGTGCACCCGCCCGTTCAATAACGACAATACAGACGAGCCGGAACGGCCCGTGTGTCGTCCCGATGCCGGGGCGGCACGTTCTTCGCGCCCCGTTCCAGAGACCTATGACGACACCACACGACATCATCCGCGGCGACGTGCTCGCCATGACGAGCTATCCCGTTCCGGACGCCACGGGCTTCATCAAGCTCGACGCGATGGAAAATCCGTTTGCGCTGCCGCCTGTGCTGGCCGCGCATCTCGGCGAGCATCTGGCCGGGGTCGCGCTGAACCGTTACCCCGCGCCGCGTCCCGAGGCGCTGATCGAAAAGATCAAACGCGTGATGGGCGTGCCGGCCGGCTGCGACGTGCTGCTCGGCAACGGCTCGGATGAAATCATCAGCATGCTGTCGGTCGCGTGTGCGAAGCCGGGCGCCAAGGTGCTTGCGCCGGTGCCGGGATTCGTGATGTACCAGATGTCGGCGAAACTGGCCAACCTGGAATTCGTCGGCGTGCCGCTGAAAGCCGATTTTTCGCTCGACACCGATGCGATGCTCGCGGCCATCGCCGAACACGAGCCGGCGCTCATCTACCTCGCGTATCCGAACAATCCGACCGGCA
Source organism: Paraburkholderia metrosideri (assembly GCF_904848625.1). Lineage (GTDB taxonomy): Bacteria > Pseudomonadota > Gammaproteobacteria > Burkholderiales > Burkholderiaceae > Paraburkholderia > Paraburkholderia metrosideri. Next base: position 28,488 of record NZ_CAJHCP010000019.1, on the reverse strand, counting down.
CGCTGTTCGACGATGCCGACATCGAGCGCATCATCGCTGCGGCGAGCGGGAGCCTGGTGGTGATCGACGAGGCGTATCAACCGTTCGCGCAGCAAAGCTGGCTGCCACGCGCTGACGAGTTCGACAACGTCGTGGTCATGCGCACGGTGTCCAAGCTCGGCCTGGCCGGTATCCGGCTGGGTTATCTGGTCGGCAGGCGCGTCTGGCTCACCGAACTCGACAAAGTGCGGCCGCCGTACAACATCAACGTGCTGACTCAGGCCGCCGCCGATTTCCTGCTCGATCACGTCGACGTACTCGACGCTCAAGCCGCGCAATTGCGCGAAGAACGCACGAAACTCGCGGATGCAGTGGCCGGATTGCCGGGCGCCGAAGTGTTCCCGAGTGCCGGTAACTTCCTGCTGGTGCGAGTGCCCGACGCGTCCGTTCTGTTCGAAACCCTGCTAACTGCACGGGTTCTAATCAAAAACGTGAGTAAAATGCATCCATTGCTGGCCAATTGCGTGCGTTTGACCGTCGGCTCGCCCGAAGAAAATGCGCAATTGCTCGCCGGACTGAAACTCGTGCTGCATTGAATGGTTTGCCGAACCGCCGCGTCAGCGCTCTCCGCCAAGGAGGGCAGTGCGCGCGGCCAGCCGTTTTCCCATCCCACACTACTATCGCTTTCTAGCTAGATTCGAGGAATTACCATGCGCATTGCGGAAGTCGTTCGCAACACCAGCGAAACGCAGATCCGTGTGAAGATCAATCTGGACGGCACCGGTCAGCAGAAGCTGGCCACCGGTGTGCCGTTTCTGGATCACATGCTCGACCAGATTGCACGGCATGGATTGTTCGACCTCGACATCGAAGCGCATGGCGACCTGCATATCGACGACCACCATACGGTCGAAGATACCGGCATCACGCTGGGCATGGCCGTCGCGAAAGCGATCGGCGATCGCAAGGGCATTCGCCGCTACGGCCATTCGTACGTGCCGCTCGACGAAGCGCTGTCGCGCGTCGTGATCGATTTCTCCGGCCGTCCGGGCCTCGAATTCCATGTGCCGTTCACGCGGGCACGCATCGGTACGTTCGACGTCGATCTGTCCATCGAATTTTTCCGCGGCTTCGTGAATCACGCTGGCGTGACGCTGCATATCGATAACCTGCGCGGCCTGAATGCTCACCATCAGCTGGAAACGGTGTTCAAGGCGTTCGGGCGTGCATTGCGCATGGCCACCGAAATGGACGAGCGCGCAGCAGGTCAGATTCCGTCGACCAAGGGCAGCCTCTAAGCGACGCATTGACCATGCATATCGTTGCAGCTATGCAGCACGGGTCGCTCGACACGAAACTCGCGCCTCGCAGCCGGACCTGAACCAGGGCTGGCATCAGCGTTGCTGGCAGCGAAACTCAGCGTCGATGGATTGAAGGCATTGCAGCCAAACTTGAAATGAAAACTTCGATAGCGATTGTGGATTACGGAATGGGCAACCTGCGTTCGGTTGCTCAGGCATTGCGCAAAGCCGCGCCGGAAACGGATGTGGCAATCGTCGACCGCCCGGAAGCGATCCGCGCGGCTGACCGCGTGGTGTTGCCGGGGCAGGGCGCGATGCCCGACTGCATGCGCAGTCTCGCCGAATCCGGCTTGCAGGAAGCGGTGATTGAAGCGTCGCGCAGCAAGCCGCTGATGGGCGTCTGCGTTGGCGAGCAGATGCTGTTCGACTGGAGCGCCGAAGGCGATACGCCGGGTCTCGGCCTGTTGCCCGGCAAGGTGCTGCGCTTCGATCTGGAAGGTCAGATTCAGGACGACGGCTCGCGCTTCAAGGTCCCGCAAATGGGCTGGAACCGCGTGCGCCAGGCGCAGCCACATCCGCTGTGGGATGGTGTCGCCGACAACGCGTTTTTCTATTTCGTGCACAGTTATTACGTGCAGCCGGACAACGCGGCCCACACGTCGGGCGAAACGGTGTACGGTGTGCCCTTTACCTCGGCGGTAGCGCGGGATAACATCTTCGCCACCCAATTCCATCCGGAAAAGAGCGCCGATGCGGGGCTGCGCGTGTATCGCAACTTCGTGCACTGGAACCCGTGAGCGCCTTTCTCCATCCCGTAGCCGTGCAATCTCCCGCCACAAGCGGGACGCCTGCGATGCGCAACAACCGTAGCACCATGATTTCGCTCGACATGCTCACGAATGACGCACCGGAAGGGCGTCGAAAGAGTTGTACTAAACTAGCGAAACGGCGTTCAGGCGGACTGGCTCACCAGTCGCTGGCGCCGACCTTCAACCCATTCCCAGACAACACCCGATTGCTATGCTGCTGATTCCCGCCATCGACCTGAAAGACGGTCACTGTGTCCGCCTCAAACAAGGCGATATGGACCAGGCGACGATATTTTCCGAGGAACCGGCGGCAATGGCCCGACATTGGGTCGACCGTGGCGCCCGTCGTTTGCACCTCGTCGACCTGAACGGCGCGTTCGCCGGCAAGCCGAAGAACGAAGACGCGATCCGGGCGATCATCGAAGAAGTGGGCGGTGAGATCCCCGTGCAACTGGGCGGCGGAATCCGCGACCTGAACACGATCGAGCGCTATCTGGACGACGGTCTGTCGTACGTGATCATCGGCACGGCAGCGGTGAAGAATCCGGGCTTTCTGCAGGACGCCTGCACGGCGTTCGGCGGCCATATCATCGTCGGGCTGGACGCGAAAGACGGCAAGGTCGCGACCGACGGCTGGAGCAAGCTGACCGGCCACGAAGTCGCCGATCTCGCGCGCAAGTTCGAGGACTACGGCTGCGAATCGATCATCTACACCGACATCGGCCGCGATGGCATGCTGCAAGGCATCAACATCGAAGCGACGGTGCGTCTTGCGCGTGCGGTGAAGATTCCGGTGATCGCAAGCGGCGGCCTGTCGAATCTGACCGACATCGAGTCGCTGTGCGAAGTCGAAGACGAAGGCATTGAAGGCGTGATCTGTGGCCGCGCGATTTATTCGGGCGACCTGGACTTCACGGCGGCGCAAACGCTGGCCGACCGTCTGCGCGAATCGGACGACGCGTAACACGTTGGCGACGGCGGTTGCGCTTGGCAGCCGCGCAGCGGCCCGGTCGTTTTCAGCGCGTCGAGCGTCGCAGTCGATCTGAACCGGCGCCGCGGCGTGCCGACATGGCGCGGCGCCGGGGCGTTATGACCTCACGCGCGGCGCGACGCGACTCATCGCGCCGGCACCGTGCCGCTTTCCTGCTTCCAGGCGAGCGGCCTCATCAGCGGTATTGGCAGAATTGCAAGATCATGGCTCTAGCTAAACGCATCATCCCCTGTCTCGACGTCACGGCTGGCCGCGTGGTCAAGGGCGTCAACTTCGTCGAACTGCGCGATGCAGGCGACCCGGTCGAAATTGCCCGCCGTTACGACGATCAGGGCGCCGACGAACTCACCTTCCTCGACATCACCGCGACTTCGGATCAACGCGATCTGATTCTGCCGATCATCGAAGCGGTTGCCTCGCAAGTGTTCATTCCGCTGACGGTCGGCGGCGGTGTGCGCGCCGTCGAAGACGTGCGGCGCCTGCTGAACGCGGGCGCGGACAAGATCAGCATGAACTCGTCGGCGGTGGCGAATCCGCAGCTCGTCAAAGACGCCACCGACAAATACGGCTCGCAATGCATCGTCGTCGCGATCGATGCAAAACGCGTTTCCGCCGACGGCGAACCGCCGCGCTGGGAAGTCTTCACGCACGGCGGCCGCAAGGCTACCGGCCTCGAAGCGGTCGAGTGGGCGCGCAAGATGGCCGAACTCGGCGCGGGCGAAATCCTGCTGACCAGCATGGACCGCGACGGCACCAAGAGCGGCTTCGACCTCGCGCTGACGCGCGCGGTCTCGGACGCGGTGCCGATTCCGGTGATCGCATCGGGCGGCGTCGGCAACCTGCAGCATCTGGCCGACGGCATCAAGAACGGTCACGCGGACGCCGTGCTGGCCGCGAGCATCTTCCACTACGGCGAGCACACCGTGGGCGAGGCCAAGCGCTTCATGGCCGATCAGGGCATTTCGGTGAGGTTGTGACGTGGTGAATCCCTCGGCAGTCAATTGGCTCGACAAGGTCAAGTGGGACGCGAACGGCCTCGTGCCGGTGATCGCGCAGGAAGCGTCGACGAACGACGTGCTGATGTTTGCGTGGATGAACCGCGAAGCGCTGGCCAAGACCATTGAATTGGGCCGCGCGGTGTATTTCTCGCGCTCGCGTCAGCGGTTGTGGTTCAAGGGCGAAGAGTCCGGCCACGTGCAGCATGTGCATGAAGTGCGGCTCGATTGCGACGAAGACGTCGTGCTGCTGAAGGTCGAACAGGTGTCGGGCATCGCATGCCACACAGGCCGTCACTCGTGCTTTTTCCAGAAATTCGAAGGCTCGGTGGATGATGGCGACTGGGTCGCCGTCGATCCCGTGCTGAAAGACCCCGAACACATCTACAAATGACGCAATCCACGCAAACTTCCACGGCCGACACGCTGCTGCGCCTCGCGGCGATTATCGACAGCCGCAAGGGCGGTGATCCGGACGTTTCCTACGTGTCCCGTCTGTTTCACAAGGGCGATGACGCGATTCTGAAGAAGATCGGCGAAGAAGCCACCGAGGTCGTGCTGGCCGCGAAGGACACGCGCCACGGCGGGGCGCCGAAGGCACTCGTCGGCGAAGTCGCGGACCTGTGGTTCCATTGTCTCGTCATGCTGTCGCACTTCGACCTGAGCCCGGCGGATGTGCTCGCCGAACTCGAGCGCCGCGAAGGACTGTCGGGTCTCGAAGAGAAGGCGCTGCGCAAGAGCCTCGAACGCGAGCAAAACGGCGATTAAATATCGATCAGGCGTTGATTGAGCGGGCGTGTGCGTCAATTGCCGGTCAATTGATCGCGCCCCGCTTGAAGTTGGCCGCTCCGGCGTCCACATTGCTCTGAACGTATCTGATCGCATTTTCGGGAGGACGCAAGCATGGAACAGTCGCACGAGAGCTATCCGCCGCCGGTCTATCGCAACGCAATCGAGCCAGAGCGTGAACGCAGCCTGCGCACGCTCACCCACGTGCTGTACGCGCTGTATGCGGTTCATTGGCTGACGGGCGGTTTGACGATTCTGATCGCGATCATCATCAACTATGTGAAGCGGCCCGATGTGGTCGGCACGCCATACGAAGCCCACTTCCAGTGGCAAATCCGCTCTTTCTGGCTATGCCTGCTCGGTTATGCGATTGGCGGCGTGCTGTTGTTCGTCGTGATCGGTATACCGGTTCTGTGGGCCGTTAGCATCTGGATGTTGTACCGTATTATCAAAGGCTGGCTGTATCTGTACGATAACAAGCCGCTTGCGAATCCGCGTGGCTGGATCTGAAGGTTGGGCGCTCCTGATCGCTGTTAATCGGGGTCTGCCTTAACCTTGGTGCATTAGCCCGCGGCGCCGCGTTTCTCGCTCCAGTCATACCGCGTCAGGAATACGATGAGTCACGATCCGAATTGCCTTTTCTGCAAGATCGCCGCTGGCGAGATTCCGTCCACCAAGGTCCACGAAGACGAAGAGTTCGTTGCCTTCCGCGACATCCGTCCCGCTGCTGAAACACATGTTCTGGTGATTCCGCGTCAACACATCGCCACGCTGTCCAACTGCACCGAAGGCGATGCTCCGCTGCTTGGTAGAATGCTTGTTTTGGCGGCGCGTCTGGCCGACCAGCTTGGCGTGGCGTACACCGGCGGTGAAACGGGCTTTCGTACGGTAATCAATACCGGCCCGGGTGGCGGTCAGGAGGTGTATCACCTGCACGCGCACATTCTCGCGGGGCCGCGCCCCTGGCAGCGAATGGGCTGACGAATCGGTCGGCAAAGTGCCCGCGGCGAATTCTGGTCGAGGACAATAGCGCCGCCGTTGTTTTTACAGCAATGTAATAACGACGACGCGTTCACCCGGCCACAATCACTGAAGTTGTCGGCGAGTGAATCGGAAGGGCCGGCGGTAACGTATAGATGAAGCGTCAGCGCTTCAGGTCACGCCGCAAGGCGCACGGATTTTTACCGCATCGCGATGCGGTGTCGGGGTTAAGGAGAGTAGTCATGGGTTCGTTGAGTATTTGGCATTGGCTGATCGTGTTGTTGATCGTAGCGCTCGTGTTCGGCACGAAGAAGCTGCGCAATATCGGTACCGACCTGGGCGGGGCGGTCAAGGGTTTCAAGGAAGGCATGAAGGAAGCTGAAACGCCTGGAAGCGAAGCGCAACAGCGCGAACTGCCGCGCAACGGCGCGGTAGACGTGGAAGCGAAGGAAAAGACGCCGAATTCCGGCGATTACCGCTAAGCCGCGGCCTACCCGCGTTACTGACGGACATTCCACTTCATGCTGGACCTCGGTCTAACCAAGATGGCGCTGATCGGCGTCGTCGCGCTGGTCGTTCTCGGGCCGGAGCGCCTGCCACGCGTGGCCCGCACGGCGGGCGCGCTGTTCGGCCGCGCGCAGCGGTATATCAACGACGTGAAGTCTGAAGTCACGCGTGAAATCGAACTCGACGAATTGCGTCGAATGAAAACCGAGTTCGAAACCGCTGCAACCAATGTGCATACCTCCGTTCAGGACAATCTGCGCAAGCACGAATCCGAACTGAACGACGCGTGGAACAGCGGCTCGTCGGTGTCGCCCAGCATTGCCGGCGGCGCGCTCGAAGACGTCGGTAATTCGTCGAGCAATTCGTCCTGGCCTGTCAGCACGCCGGCCGCGTCGCCCAAACGCAAGAACTGGCGCGTCAAGCAGACGGCCATGCCCACGTGGTACAAGCGAGCCACCACCCGTCGCACGCGCGTGCAATCGGGTGCTGCGCGCGTTGCGCGGCACACGCCGGCCACCATGCGTCGTCCGACGCGGTTTTTCTGATGATCAGAACGACAATCTCTAACCGAGGGCCGGCGTGAGCGACCCCCAGCAGACCCAGACCGAAGGCACTGAAGAGACCTTCATCTCCCACCTCGTTGAATTGCGCGACCGGATCATCCGCGCGGGCATTGCCGTCATCGTGGTGTTCATCGGACTCGTGTACTGGGCGCCGGATATCTTCCGGTTGCTGGCGCGCCCGCTGATGCAGAACTTGCCGAAGGACGGCAAGATGATCGTCACCGACGTCACCGGCTCGTTCTTCGTGCCGATGAAAGTGACCATGATGGTCGCGTTCGTGATCGCACTGCCCATCGTGCTGTACCAGATCTGGGCGTTCGTCGCTCCGGGGCTGTATCAGCATGAGAAGAAGCTGGTCGTGCCGCTGGTGGGCAGCAGCTACGTGCTGTTCCTGTGCGGCATGGCGTTCGCATACTTCGTGGTGTTCCCGACCATCTTCCGCGTGATGGCGCATTACAACGCGCCGCTCGGCGCGGAAATGACGACGGATATCGACAATTACCTGAGCTTCGTGCTGACCATGTTCATCGCGTTCGGCGTGACGTTCGAGGTGCCGATCGTCGTGGTGCTGCTGGTTCGCATGAATCTGCTGACCATCAAGAAGCTGAAGGAAATTCGTCCCTATGTGATCGTCGGCGCGTTTGTGATTTCTGCGGTGGTTACGCCGCCAGACGTCTTCTCGCAACTGATCCTGGCGATTCCGTTGATCGTGCTGTACGAAGCGGGCATCATCGCGGCCCGTCTGATTGTGGGCAAGCAGCCGGCGGTGGTTGAAGAGGCAAGTCCGCCAAATTGAATGGGGTACTAGACTAGCGCTGCTTTGCCGGGCGCTAGATCCAGAAGCACAAAGCAAAAAGGGCAGTCCGTTATGGACTGCCCTTTTTGCTTTGACTTATGTCGGTGGTTTGCGTTGCGGCGCTTGCCAGGGTTACGCGGACTGCAATCGCGAAGTCGTTTCCATCTTGCGTGACCTGGTTATGCGAGAAGGAAGCCTCCCGTTCAGCAGCAACTGCAAAGCCGCCTCGCAAACTCACTCACATCAACCGCCGTCATCATCCTGTTGATCTCCGCCGCCGTTGTCGTCGGAAGGCTGCTTCGGCGGGGGCGGGCGCTTGCCAATCGTCACGTCCAGATCGATCCCGCGACCTTTACGCACCAGATGCACCTTCGCGGCCGTACCCGGCTTGATCTGAGCGATTACGTTCAGCAGGCGCGTCGTGTCGGTAATTTCCTGGTCGTTCACGCTCACCAGGATATCCCCCGGCTTGATGCCGGCGCGATCTGCGGGGCCGCCTTTCAGCACGCCAGCGACGATGGCGCCCGACTTCTGTTCCAGCCCGAACGACTCGGCGATCTCCGGCGTCACGTCCTGCGGTTCGACACCAATCCAGCCACGCGTGACCGAACCGGTCGTGATGATGCTCTCCAGCACGCTCCGCGCGGTCGACACGGGAATCGCAAAGCCAATCCCAAGCGAGCCGCCCGAGCGCGAATAGATGGCGGTATTGATGCCGAGCAGATTGCCATTCACATCGACCAGCGCGCCCCCCGAATTGCCGGGGTTGATCGCGGCGTCAGTCTGAATGAAGTTCTCGAACGTGTTGATGCCAAGGTGATTGCGCCCGAGTGCGCTGACAATCCCCATGGTCACCGTTTGCCCGACGCCGAACGGATTGCCGATAGCCAGCACCACGTCGCCCACCCGCGTCTGATCCATGCGCCCGAGCGTGATGGTAGGCAGATTGGTCATGTTGACCTTCAGCACGGCCAGATCTGTTTCCGGATCGATGCCGATTACCTTGGCATTCGTGGTGCGTCCATCGGCCAGCGCGATTTCGATCTGATCGGCGCCGTCCACGACGTGCTGGTTCGTTAGAATGTAACCTTCCGAACTCACTATTACGCCGGAGCCGAGGTTGGATGCGGGTTGCTCCTCCTGCTTGCGCTTGTTCTTGTCGCCGAAGAAATAGCGGAACAGAGGATCTTTCGCGCGAGGGTCGGGCGGCAGTGAGCCATCCTTGCTGGAGAACACATTGACGACCGCGGGCATCGCCTTTTGCGCGGCGTCCGCATAGGACGCCTGGGCTGGCCCGCTGCCGATGCCTGGCGCCACTTCCCGTAGGGCGACGATGGGTTCGGCGAGTTGCTTGCCGAATTGCCCTTGACGCTGGAGCCACTGCGGTTTGAGGGTCGCAATGATGAACATCAGCGCCAACAGCACAGTCACCGCTTGGGCAAAGAACAGCCAAAAGCGTCTAAGCATCTGAAGACTAGAGGTTTATATGGATCGGATCGAACTTGAATTGTACTTGAACAATCTTCTTGAAACCGCGCGCTTCAAGGACTATTGCCCCAATGGATTGCAGGTCGAAGGGCGCCGCCGGATCAATAAGCTCGCGACCGGCGTGACCGCGTCAGTGGCCTTCCTGGAAGCCGCGCTCGATTGGGGCGCGGACGCCGTGCTGGTTCACCATGGTTACTTCTGGCGCAACGAAGCGCCGCAGATCACCGGCCGCAAACATGCGCGTCTCAAACTGCTGATCGCCAACGACCTGAGCCTGTTCGCGTATCACCTGCCGCTCGACGACCATCCCGAGTTCGGCAACAACGCGCAGATCGGCGAGAAGATGGGCTGGATCAGTGACGCACGGTTCGGCGAGAACGACCTCGGCTGGCTCGCCACATTTCCGATGCCGATCACGCTCGCGCACTTCACCGCGGAAATCGAACAGACGCTTGGCCGCACGCCGCTCGTATTCGGCGATCCAGATCGCGAACTGCGTCGGGTGGGGTGGTGCACCGGCGCCGCGCAAAACATGTTCGACGCCGCAATCAATGCGGGCGCCGACGTCTATCTGACCGGCGAAGTGTCGGAGTCGGTGATGCACACATCGGCGGAAAGCGGCGTGGCTTTTCTGGCAGCCGGACATCACGCGACCGAACGTCTCGGGGTCCAGGCAGTGGGCAAACATCTGTCCGAAGAGTTCGATATTGAGCACCTCTTTATCGATATCTCTAATCCCGTTTGAATCGAAAGTTTTGCGAATTGCATTAAAGAACAAAAAGGTCTGAATAACGCAGAGAACACTTAAAAGGAGGTGCAAAAAAGTTTGCGTTCCGTACGGAGAAACCCTGAGTTATCAAGGGCTTCGCACGGTTTTTGGCAATCGGCCCTTGTAAATGGCGACTCCATTCGCGCAAACTAGCGGCGGTAGAAGCGACGTGAAGGAAAAATCCAACTCAGAAGTGGGGCGTGTGATGCGAGACAAAGAAGATGAACGCGTCGACGGCAGCCGCCGGAACTGGCTGGTAGCGACGACCGTAGCAAGTGGCATAGGAGGTGTTGCCATTGTCGTACCCTTTGTTAGTTCGTTTGCACCATCTGCAAAGGCCATGGCCGCAGGCGCCCCGGTCGAAGTTGATATCAGTAATCTCAAGCCGGGCGACATGGTCACCGTCGCCTGGCGCGGCAAACCGGTGTGGGTCATCAACCGCACCGATCAAATGCTCGCCGATGTACAGAAAGCCGATAACGATGTAGCCGATCCCCACACAAAAAATCCTTTTTCGATGCCGTTGCCGGACTACTGCAACAACGAGTTCCGTTCACGCGCTGAGAACAAACATCTTCTAGTCGCCGTCGCTGTGTGCACCCATCTGGGCTGCACGCCGACACCACGCTTCCAGGAGGGTGCGCAGCCCAATCTTCCGGACAACTGGCCAGGTGGCTTTCTATGCCCCTGCCATGGCTCGACCTACGACATGGCCGGCCGCGTCTTCAAGAACAAACCCGCGCCCCAGAACCTCGACATCCCGCGATTCATGTTCACGTCGGCCACCAGCCTCGTGATCGGCAAGGACGAGAAAGGAGAAGCGTAATGGCGATCGAGCACGATGTAGAGACGACCGGGCTGGTCGGCTGGATCGACCGGCGCTTTCCGCTGACCTCCACGTGGAAAAAACACGTTTCCGAGTACTACGCACCGAAGAACTTCAACTTCTGGTACTTCTTCGGCTCGCTCGCGTTGCTGGTGCTGGTCAACCAGATCGTCACCGGCATCTTCCTCACGATGAACTACAAGCCCGACGCGACGCTTGCGTTCTCGTCGGTCGAGTACATCATGCGCGAGGTGCCGTGGGGCTGGCTGATCCGCTATATGCACTCCACCGGCGCGTCGATGTTTTTCGTCGTCGTGTATCTGCATATGTTCCGCGGGCTGATGTACGGCTCGTATCGCAAGCCGCGCGAACTGGTGTGGATTTTCGGCTGCCTGATCTTTCTGAGCCTGATGGCCGAGGCGTTCTTCGGCTATCTGCTGCCGTGGGGGCAGATGTCGTTCTGGGGCGCGCAGGTGATCGTTAACCTGTTTTCGGCGATTCCGTTCATCGGCCCGGATCTATCGCTGTGGATTCGCGGCGACTATGTGGTCTCGGACGTCACGCTGAACCGCTTCTTCGCGTTTCACGTGATCGCGATTCCGCTGGTGCTGGTCGGGCTGGTGGTCGCTCACCTGGTCGCGCTGCACGAAGTGGGGTCGAACAACCCGGACGGCATCGAGATCAAGGCGAAGAAGGACCCGGACGGCATTCCGCTCGACGGCATTCCGTTCCACCCGTACTACTCGGTGCACGATTTCATGGGCGTGACGGTGTTCCTGTTCATTTTCGCCGCGATCATTTTCTTTGCGCCGGAGATGGGCGGGTACTTCCTCGAATCGAATAACTTCGTTCCAGCGAATCCGCTGCAAACGCCGCCAGAAATTGCGCCGGTTTGGTACTTTACGGCGTTTTATGCGATGCTTCGCGCGACCACCGACCCATTCAAGATCGTGTTGATGGTTGTGATTGCGTTGCTTGGGCTGCTCGCGCTGGTGCGTGCGCGCGGCAAATGGAAGCTTGGCCTGCCGGTGCTGGCCGTGCTGGTGATTCTGGCCATGGCGTTCACCGAGTCGAAGTTCTGGGGCGTGGTGGTGATGGGCAGCGCGGTGATTTCGCTGTTCTTCCTGCCGTGGCTCGACCGCTCGCCGGTGAAGTCGATCCGCTACCGGCCGTTTTTTCATAAGGTGTTCTACGGCATCTTCGTGATCGCGTTCCTGACGCTGGGCTTCCTCGGCACGAAACCGCCGTCGCCCGCTTCCACGCTGATCGCGCAGATCTGCGCACTGATCTACTTCGCGTTTTTCCTCGGTATGCCGTTCTGGACGCGGCTTGGCACGTTCAAGCAGCCACCCGAACGGGTGCGGTTCAAGCCTCACTAATCGCAAGCCAGGAGAACACGAAATGAAAAAACTGCTTTCGACGTGCGCGCTGATAGGCGCGACACTGCTCGCGTTGCTGGCTGCCCCGGCCTACGCGGACGAGAATTTCCCTCTCGACCGCGCGCCGGATAACGCGGACAATTTCGCTTCTTTGCAGCACGGCGCGCAATTGTTTGTAAACTACTGCCTGAATTGTCACAGCGCGAGCCTGATGCGCTACAGCAGGCTGACCGACCTTGGCATTACGCCGGCCGAAATTCAGTCGAACCTGCTGTTCACCAGCGACAAGATCGGCAACACGATGACGATCGCGATGCGCCCGGAAGACGCTAAAGCGTGGTTCGGCGCAGCGCCGCCGGATTTGTCGGTGGAAGCGCGGGCGCGCGGCAAAGACTGGCTGTACACGTATCTGCGCAGCTTTTATCGCGACAATACCCGGCCAACCGGCTGGAACAATCTTGTGTATGAGAACGTGAGCATGCCTCACGTGTTGTGGCAGCTTCAGGGGCAGCGCGCGGCGAAATTCGGCGATGAAACCGATGAAAAAACCGGCGAAACGGTACACAAATTCGTCGGCTTCCAGCAGCTCACTCCGGGGACCATGTCGCCGGTAGATTATGATTCTGCTGTGGCCGACCTCGTGTCGTACCTGTCATGGATGTCCGAACCGACCCAGCACACCCGCAAGCAACTTGGCGTGTGGGTGCTGATGTTCCTCGGTATCCTGAGCTTTTTCGCCTGGCGACTGAACGCCGCGTACTGGAAACATATCAAATAATCACGCCGTCACCCGGCGTGGGGCCGGCGCCAGGAAGAACCTGCTGAACGGTTTTTCCGCGCGCTGGCCTTTCAGCTTTTTGAGGAAACGTAAATATGATGGTTCTGTATTCCGGCACTACTTGCCCGTTCTCCCAGCGCTGCCGGCTGGTGTTGTTCGAAAAGGGCATGGACTTCGAGATCCGCGACGTCGACCTGTTTAACAAGCCGGAAGACATCGCTGTGATGAATCCGTACGGTCAGGTGCCGATTCTCGTCGAACGGGACCTGATTCTGTACGAATCGAACATCATCAACGAATACATCGACGAGCGCTTCCCGCACCCGCAACTGATGCCGGCCGACCCGGTTCAGCGCGCCCGCGCCCGCCTGTTCCTGCTGAACTTCGAAAAGGAACTGTTCGTTCACGTCGGCACGCTCGAAAACGAAAAGGGCAAGGCTGCCGAGAAGAATCACGAGAAAGCCCGTCTCGCGATCCGCGATCGCCTGACGCAGCTCGCGCCGATCTTCCTGAAGAACAAGTACATGCTCGGCGAAGAGTTCTCGATGCTCGACGTCGCGATCGCTCCGCTGCTGTGGCGTCTGGATCACTACGGCATCGAACTGTCGAAGAACGCCGCCCCGCTGATGAAGTACGCCGAGCGCATTTTCAGCCGCCCGGCTTATATCGAAGCGCTGACGCCTTCGGAAAAGGTGATGCGTCGTTGAGTTTGGCTTGGGGCGAGGGCGCCGCGCATGGACTGCGCGGGCCCGCGCCCGGTAAGAGGACTGTAGATGCAAGAGATTTCCACCAAGCCTTATCTGTTGCGTGCGCTTTACGAGTGGTGCACGGATAACGGCTACACGCCGCATATCGCCGTTCGGGTCGACAACCAGACGCGCGTACCGCGTCAGTTCGTGCGCGACAACGAAATCGTGTTGAACATCAGCTTCGAGGCCACCAGCCAGTTGCAGATGGGCAACGAGTGGATCGAGTTCAGCGCGCGCTTCTCCGGCAAGTCGCACAAGATCGAAGTGCCGATCGCAAATATTCTCGCGATCTACGCACGCGAGAACGGCCAGGGCATGGCGTTCCCGGTTGAGTCGGCAGGCGGCGAGGCGCAGGATTCGGGCGCCGACGCAGTCCCCGCTGACGAAGCCGATCAGGCTCCGGCACCGGCTGCACCGCGCGCGGTCGAAACTTCGCCGTCGGCCGATCTGGCGGCTGCGAAGGCAGAATCCGCGACCGACAATCCGCAACCTGACGACGATGGAACAAAAGGTGGCGGAAGGGCTCGCCTTAAGATCGTGAAATGAAGTAGAATCACGGCCTCATGCCGGCTTAGCTCATCAGGTAGAGCGCTTGACTTGTAATCATGAGGTGGCGGGTTCGAGTCCTGCAGCCGGCACCAGTTGTACGAAACGGGGTTTCTGTTCATTCAGAAACCCCGTTTTTTATTGGGCGCGTGGGTTGGCATTCAGGTCGGCTGAGGCGGAATTGAGCTGGACGCGATGTTGCGTTGGCGGGATGACCCGTCGCTTTTTTTATGCGTCCGCGACGCTCGCCGAAACCCGTGTATGGCTTGCTGGGCTTCGCTTTCCGGCTTTCTAAAGCGCGCCCGAGGACAGCGCAAAAGCGCCCAACCTCGCACTCACCGGTGAGCCGGATAACGGCCGAAAATCACCATATCTCATTCACCTTGTCGATTGTGGATTTTTTTGTCTACATTCGACGTGTTTTGATGCTTACCTTTAGCCGCCCCGGGCGGCGAATAGCGCACCGCGAATCCGCGCGACAGAGGTACTATTCGGGCGTCAGTCAGCATTGCTACCCAGTACTCCGTCCGGCGGGCAACGCCCCCGACGACGCAACGTCTCATTGCGTCACTTCCGCAACACCGATCCCACCTCATCATGACCAGCCCTGCACTCATTACCTGGCCCGAAGCCGACGGCCCCCGTTCCGCGCGTTGGCGTTCCGAAGCGGCCGTGCCGCCGCCCAGGCGCGTCATCGTTGCCGATGACCGGACCACGGCCGACTCGGCCTACCGTCTCGCCTGCGAAGGCACGGCGCTGCTGTGGAACGGCGATTTTCAGAACGCCCGTCAGCTGTTGCAGGCGGTCACTCGCCGGCTGGAGCGCAAACCACGCAAGCTGGGCGAGACGCCGATCGACGCGTTTAACCTGCATCGTCAGGCGCAGTCGCAACGCGCGCGTACGCTCGGCATGATCCTGATTCCGCTCGATGCCGCGTACGGCATTCCGCTGCGTCGTGCGCCGGAGGTAGCTCAAGCCTGTATCGAAACCTATGGACCGTCCGGCGACGAAGCCTCGGTCGTATCGCTGCGTGAACTGCTGGGCTTGATCGGCGCGCATGAGTGGCGCAAGAAGGGCGTCGAGATTCCCGCGCTTGAAGAGCGGATTCATCCGCACTACGGGGTGTTTTCGCCGGTGCGGGGCGAGTATGTGGATCTGGTCGCGCGCACGCCGCTGCCATCGCTGAATAAGGCGTTCGATATCGGCACGGGCACTGGCGTGCTGGCGGCGCTGCTGGCCAAACGCGGCGTGAAGAAAATCGTTGCGACAGATCAGGATCCGCGAGCGCTTACCTGCGCACGCGAAAACCTCACACGTCTCGGCTACGGTCAGCAAGTCGAGATCGTGAAGGCGGATCTGTTTCCGGAAGGGCGTGCGCCGCTGGTGGTGTGCAATCCGCCGTGGGTGCCGGCTCGCCCCGCGTCGCCTGTCGAATATGCGATCTACGATCCGGAAAGTCGCATGTTGCTCGGCTTCCTGGACGGTCTCGCCGAGCATCTGTCGCCAGGCGGCGAGGGCTGGCTGATCCTGTCGGATTTCGCCGAGCATCTCGGTTTGCGGACACGGGAGTGGTTGCTGGCCGCTATCGAGAAGGCCGGACTTACCGTAGTAGGACGTGAGGACATTCGTCCGCGACACCCAAAGTCGACCGATGAAACCGATGCGCTGCACAAAGCGCGGGTGGCTGAAGTGACGTCGTTGTGGCGGTTGAAGCCGCGGTAAGGGCTAATGCGGTGAGCGACCGACGGTGAGCGCGGCGTTGATTCGTCAGCGCTTGTCGGTGGCTTTTTGCATTGGAGCGTCGCGTGTTTTCGGCTTCGTGCAAAAGTGGCGCAGCTGACCAAAAGAGTTCGCGGACAAGGCGACGAGTCAGTGGCGAAGCGGCAACTGTCGCTTTACACTTTACGTGTGCCGGATGCCGAGCACGCGGCCACGTTGCAACGCTGCCCGCTGTCGCATCACACCGACGCGCCGCGCGCTGTCAGATAATCGACCGCCGCTCTTCCAGCCACCAGCCCGCTGGCAAAACACGCCGTCAACAGATAGCCGCCAGTTGGCGCTTCCCAATCGAGCATTTCTCCCGCGCAAAACACGCCGGGCAGACGCTCGATCATCAATGTTTTATCCAGCGCCTCAAACGGAATACCGCCCGCCGTGCTGATTGCCTCGGCGATGGGTCGCGCGCGCACGAGCCTCACCGGCAGCGCCTTGATCGCGTGCGCTAGGCCGTCCGCATCGGCGAAAGCCTCCTTCGACAAAATCTCGTGCAGCAACGCCAGCTTTACCCCGCCAATTCCGATTCGACCGTGCAGATGACTCGACATCGAACGTGAGCCGCGTGGCCGTGTCACTTCCGCGATCACGCGCTCGAGCGTCAAGCCTGGCGCCAGGTCCAGCGCGATGGTGACCTCGCCGTCGGCGAGAATTCGCTCCCGAATGAGCGCCGACATCGCGTAAATCAGGCTCCCTTCGAGGCCGGTTTCGGTCAAAAGTATTTCACCTTGTCGATTGTGGACTTTTTTGTCCACGTCGGTGACGGTGATCGCCACTGGCTTGACCGGCTCGCCTGCGAAACGCTCGCGCAGATAAGGGCTCCAGTCCGCGTCGAAGCCGCAGTTCGCGGGGCGCAACGGCGTGACCGGCAGGTCGCGCGAGGCCATCAGCGGGACCCAGGCGGCGTCCGATCCGAGGCGCGGCCAGCTTGCACCGCCAAGCGCGAACACCACGGCATCGCAAGTCACGGTTTGTTCGCCTTCCGGTGTCTCGAACGTGAGGGCGTGCGTGGCGGCGTCGCCGGAAGAGGGCGACGCCCAGCCGCTCCACTTGTGCCGCATATGAAACCGCACCCCCGTTTCTCTCAACCGATGCAACCAGGCCCGCAGCATCGGTGCCGCCTTCATATCGGCGGGAAAAACGCGCCCGGAGCTGCCGACGAACGTCTCGACGCCCAGCCCCTGCAACCAGGCCCGCAACGCGTCCGGCCCGAACGCGTCCAGCAACGGCGCGATCTGCGCCCGACGCGCGCCATAGCGGCCGAGAAAAGGGTCCAGCGGTTCCGAATGCGTGATGTTCATCCCGCCTTTGCCCGCCATCAGAAATTTGCGGCCGACAGACGGCATCGCGTCATAGACGTCGACCTGTACGCGTTGTTGAGCCAGCGCCTCGGCTGCCATCAAGCCGGCGGGGCCGCCGCCTATCACGGCGACACGGACGGAATCTAAGGAGGATGACATGCGGACCTGCGAGGTAAGCGGAAGAGGCGGCGCGTTGGCGGGATCGTACGATCGGGCAGCGCGAAGGGCGTTATTTTCACACTGCGGACAGCGCAGGGCAAACACCGCGGGAGGTCGGCGCGCTGCCACGAGTCGACCTCGAATTCGTGCCTGGCTGCGCGGCTCGCCCTTTCATCACCCACGGCGCAGGCAGAACCGTCACTTGACGTGTGCCGAGGCTTCCGCCGCGATTGCCGTGGCCCAGTACAACGCGTCAACCTGCGCACGCGATGCGACCTTCACTGAACGCCGTGTGCTCCAGACGGCACCGACTCTCTCCGGTCGCCAGACAAGACAACGCCGCGACCCACGCCAGCGGCACTTGGCCACCTTTGCAAATCGCGGCGTTATCGCCGTTCTATCTTTATCCGCATCGGCCAGCTAGCCACTTACTAACCGGGGTAGGCCTCATCCACCTTCAACCCGGCCAGCTTGAAAATGACCCGCAGCGTTTGCGGCTTGATATCGCGTCTGGATGCGAGCGTCGTCATGACGAAATCGAGCACTTTCGCGTACTTGAGCATGGTCAGGCAGGTTTCCATATCGACGCTGCCATCGCGCATGACTTCCGCCAGCCGGAGCATTTCAGTGGAGATGTCGCGCGCCATCTCCAGTTCGAGTTGCTGCTTCTCCGACCAGGCAGGCGTCGCCGTGAGCTTCGCCAGCATTTCCTGAAACTTCTGTTCTACGTTTCCGTTGGGTACCGTATCCATTGCCGCCTCTTCTATCATCCGAGCGCGCGTCCGGTTGGTGTCTCGGCGCGCTGCTGGTTACGTAACGTTCGGCCCGTGTTCCTGGACCGCCCTCCCCACATGCATCCGGTTCGCGTGAACATGTCACGGCCGCTAGCCTTTTGTTATCGGCGACATGGCTTGCGCAAACTGGCGTCGCCGCTGCGCAAGCTATCTTCAGCTACTCCCCCGAAACGCCCGCCTATCGCCAATCGAGCAGGAAGTGTTCCAGGTTGACGGCATTTCTTGCATGATCTGCGCGGCTCATTCGGTAAGCTCGCCGCACTTTGGGTAAACTGACAGCAACTTTCCCCTTTATCCGTCATCTGTCGCACGTTCGTACTGCAATTGATGGCGGTCCCCCATGATGTCCAGCAAAACCCACGAAATCCGCCCAAACCAGTCCGTCGAACTCCTGAAGGAACTCCACATCCTCACGCGCGACGGCAAGATGAACCAGGACAGCCGCCGCAAGCTGAAACAGGTCTATCACCTGTTCCAGTTCATCGAGCCGTTGCTCAAAGACCTCAAGGACGAGCAGGGCAATCTGACCCTCGTCGATCACGGCGCGGGTAAGTCATACCTAGGTTTTATCCTCTACGATCTTTTCTTCAAGGAGTTTCAGGACGCTGCAGGTGGGGCTTCGCACATTTACGGCATTGAAACGCGCGAAGACCTCGTTACGAAGTCCGAAGAATTGGCCGCACGGCTCGGATTCAGCGGGATGTCGTTTCTGAATCTGTCGGTGGCGGAGTCGATCACGTCGACTCGCTTGCCCGCGGAAATCGACATCGTGACCGCATTGCACGCGTGCAACACGGCCACCGACGACGCCATCCGCTTCGCGCTCGAAAAGAAGGCGAAGTACATCGTGGTCGTGCCCTGTTGTCAGGCGGAAGTGGCGGGCGTGCTGCGGCAGAACAAGCAGAAGTCGCTGGCGAACGCGTTGACCGAGATCTGGCGGCATCCGCTGCATACGCGGGAGTTTGGTAGCCAGATCACGAATGTGCTGCGCTGTTTGCAACTCGAGGCGCACGGGTATCAGGTCAGCGTGACTGAACTGGTGGGCTGGGAGCATTCGATGAAGAATGAACTCATCATCGCGCAGTACAAGGATTTGCCGCGGCGCCGGCCGGCCGAACGGCTCAATGAAGTGATGGAGACGCTCGGCATCGGTGAGTTGAGGGAGCGGTTTTTTGTCGAGGCGACTGCCGTCTGAGTCAGCGTTTCATCAACTCGTTCCAGCCGGCGAGGCCGATGCGCCGGAGCGTTTCCTGATTGCGTTCGTAAATATCTTCCGCGTCGGGGAACGCCTCGACCGCGCGCTCGATGCTGTCTTCGCGCAGCAGATGCAGAATCGGATAGGGCGCGCGGTTCGTGTAGTTTTCAATGTCGTCCGGCTCGGCGTCTTCGAATTGATACGCCGGATGGAAGCTGGCGATCTGAACGACGCCTTCCAGTCGAAGCTGCCTGATCATCCGATCGGCGAAAAACAGACAGTCGTTGTAGTCGAGGAAATCGCCGAGGGTGCGCGGCAGGATTAACAGCGTGGTGTCGACGGCGTCCGGATCGGCAGCGACCAGCGTCTGAAGCTCGGCTTCGAGATCGGTCAACACGCCTTCCATGTCTACTGCGTCGCTGACGGCGTAGCGAATCTGGCCCTTCACATGCACGGCCTTTGCAAACGGACACAGATTCAGTCCGATCACGGCCTCGGTCAGCCAGTGACGGGTGGCGGCGATAACGGCATCGTGGGATTCAGAAGGCAACGGCATGGCAGGGGCAGCGCTTCGGGAAAAAACGTCATTTTACCGACGTAACTCCCGCTGCCCGCGTTCCACCACGCGTTTCGCCACAGGCCGCTGCGATCAATTGCGCCGCGACTTTCGGCGCGATCTGAATCGGACCGCATCCGGGCCCATAGGTCTGACTGGCCGCGTACACCCCTTCGATCATCAACCCCAGCGCATCAGCCAGCGCTTGCGGATCGTCCGCGCCCGCGGCGGTCGTCAACTCGAATAGCCGCGCCATCAGGCGCTGCTTGTTGCGAAACACGAACTGCCGCGCCGGATGTTCAGGATCGGAAAACTCCACCGCCACGTTCACAAACGGACAGCCGCGATAATCCTCAACCGACGCACGCCTCGCGAGGTCGTCGAAGTACTGCTGAAGCTGCCTGGCGGGGTCGCCCGGGTGTTGGGCGAAACTCTTCTCGACGTAACCGAAGAACTGCTCGTCCTTTTGCTCCAGATACGCCATCACCAATTCGTCTTTCGATGAAAACTGGCGGTACAAACTCATTTTGTTCACGCCGGCCCGCTCGACCACCGCATCGACGCCGACCGTGCGCACCCCTTCGCGATAGAACAATTCGCTCGCCGCCCGCAGCAGATTCTGCTGCGCCTGGGGCCCGGCAGTCTGCGCACCACGCACCCGTCTTGGGTGGGTCGGCTTGAGGGTTTTGCTATCGGACATGGGGCCACCTGAATGGAAAATTGAATTGACGCCTTGACATGTTACCGACCAGTAACTAACATCGCAACCACAATTGTGACTGATCTGTCACAAGTCATTTACGAAAGCCGTAATAATGCAAGCGACGCAGCCTCGGGACAGGCGTCGACGGGAGAATCAATGAACTGGGCAGCGAGACTGATTGGCGGGCGTTTCCACTACGGGTGGTTGACCGTTGCGGTGGTGTTTCTGGTGTTGCTGGCCGCGGCCGGCACGCGCGCCACGCCGAGCGTGATGATGGTGCCGCTCGAGCATCAGTTTGGCTGGAGCCGCGCGACGATCTCGCTCGCGATCTCCGTGAACATCGCGCTTTATGGGCTGATGGGGCCGTTCGCGGCGGCGGCGATGCAGCGCTTTGGTATCCGTCCGACGCTGCTGGCCGCGCTCGGCACGATGGCGGCGGGCGTCGCGCTGTCGTCACTGATGACGCATCCGTGGCAGATGGTGCTGATCTGGGGCGTGATGGTCGGCGGCTCGACGGGGGTGGCAGCGCTGTCGCTGTCGGCGACCGTGGTGACGCGCTGGTTCACTACGCGACGCGGCCTCGTCATGGGCATTCTCACGGCCAGTTCAGCCACCGGCCAACTCGTATTTCTGCCGATGCTGGCTGCCATCGCCGAGCATTACGGCTGGCGGCAGGTCGTGTGGGTCGTCGCGCTCGCGGCGGCGGTGGTGATTCCGCTAGTCGCGTTTCTGCTGCCCGAACGTCCGGCAGATATGAAACTGCGCCCGTATGGCGAGCCGCACGATGCGCCGCAAGCCAGTGCCGTCAACAAACAGAATCCGCTTGCCATCGCCTTCGGTACGCTTGCCATGGCGAGCAAAACGCGTGACTTCTGGCTGCTGTTCTTCAGTTTCTTTATCTGCGGCGCGAGCACCAATGGTTACGTCGGCACCCATCTGATCGCGATGTGCGGCGACTACGGGATGACGGAAGTGCAGGGCGCGTCGCTGCTGGCCGCGATGGGTATCTTCGATCTGTTCGGCACGACGCTGTCGGGCTGGCTGTCGGACCGCTTCAATAGCCGCGTGCTGCTGTTCTGGTACTACGGGCTGCGCGGTTTGTCGCTGATGTATCTGCCGCACGCTTTTGGTATCGACTTCTTTGGTTTGCCGCTATTTGCCGTGTTCTACGGTCTTGACTGGATCGCCACCGTTCCGCCGACCGTGCGTCTCGCGACGGATGTCTACGGCAAGGAGTCGGCTCCTGTTGTATTCGGCTGGATCGTGGCGGGCCATCAGCTCGGCGCGGCGTTCGCGGCGCTCGGTGCCGGCATGTTGCGCGCGAGCCTCGGTACTTACACGGTGGCGTCGATGATTTCGGGGGGCTTGTGTCTGGTCGCAGCGGTGATCGTGTTGCAGATCAACAAGCCGGCCAAGGTGCCGGAGACGCAAGCCGTGTGACACGACGGGCCGCGAGCGCTCCGTGGCGGTGTTAAACGGCTTGAACGATCAACGGCCCCCATACGGGGCCGTTTTCTTTTCCACTCCGTGTCACGACAAACTACCCGCCAGTTGGAGCACGAGCGCCGAAGCCCGGTTATGCTATGTGGCCCCGGGCAGCCGCCCGGTGTTCATGAATTTCGACCCGAGAGAAGCGCATGACCAACAAACCCGCCCCTACCACAGTTGCCATCCACGAGCTGATCGCGGGCCGCTGGAGCCCGCGCGCGTATTCGAGCGAGCCGGTGAGCCGCGAGAATCTGCGTGCCGTGCTCGAAGCGGCTCGCTGGGCGCCGTCTTCGTATAACGCGCAACCGTGGCGTTTTCTCGTATTCGACCGTAGCGTCGATGAAGTCTCGTTCAAGCAGGCCTTCGCCACGCTGGTGCCGTTCAACCAGGGCTGGAATGCACCCGCGCCGGTGCTGATTGCCGTGACTACGCATACGCTCACCAACAAAGGTGAAGTGAATCGCTGCGCGCCTTACGACGCAGGCGCGGCGGCTATGGCGCTGGTGTTGCAGGCGCACGCGCTCGGTCTTGCCGCGCATCAGATGAGCGGCTTCGATCCCAACGCGTTCCGCACGGCCTTCAATCTGCCGAGCGACGTCGAAGTGATCGCAATGATCGCGCTCGGCCATTACGGCGATGTCGACAAGCTCGATCCGGTGCTGCGAGAGCGTGAGAAGTCGGTGCGTCAGCGTTTGCCGCTGGCTGATATTGCTTATGGCGGTGGCTGGAAGAAGGCGCTTTGAGCGGCCGTTTCGAAGGCTGATTGGAAACAGGCAAAATGCGCGGCGCCGACCGCGCGTTTTTTATTCCGCGCCGTCTACGGTATCCGCGACGCTCGATAGCGGTGCCGCCACGCTCTCCAGCGACTTCCGTTCCGCATCCACCCCCCAGATTGCCGCGATGATCGCCGCCGCCAGCATCAGCGCCGAGCCGACCAGATAGCCTGAAAACACCGCACTGCGTTGATGCGTATCGATCAAGCGGCCAAAAAATGCCGGTCCGACGATACCGCCGAGCGCCGTTCCGAACGCGTAGAACACCGCGATCGCCAACGCGCGGATTTCGAGCGGAAACGATTCGCTGACCGTCAGATACGCCGAACTCGCCGCAGCCGACGCGAAGAAGAAAATCACCATCCACGCGATGGTCTGCGTCACCACGGTGAGCAGGTTCTGCTCGAACAGATAGCCGCTCAGCGTCAGCAGGATCGCGGACAGCCCGTAGGTCGTGGCGATCATCTTGCGTCGTCCGATCACATCGAAAAGGCGGCCGAGCAGCAAGGGGCCGAGGAAATTGCCGAGCGCGAACGGCAGCAGATACCAGCCGATGTGGTCGCCCGGCACGTGATAGAAATCGGTGAGCACCAGCGCGTAGGTGAAAAAGATCGCGTTGTAGAAGAACGCCTGCGCGGTCATCAGGCTCAGGCCGACTAACGCGCGCCGGCGGTGGACGTTGAAGAGGGTGTGGAAAACTTCTTTCAACGGTGTGTGGCCGCGAGCCCGCAAACGCAGGCGGGTGAGATGCTGGTCAGAAAGCGTGTGGCCCTCGGCGCGAAACCGCGCTTCAATGCCTTCGACGATGGAACGCGCATCGCGCTCGTCGCCGTGCGTCAGAAGCCAGCGTGGGCTCTCCGGGACCCAGATGCGCATCGGCAGAATTGCCAGGGCCAGTATTGCTCCGATGAAGAAGCATGCCCGCCAGCCCCAGTCGGAAGGCAGCAAATGAGGATCGAGCAGGATCAGCGAGCCCGCTGCGCCGAGCCCCGCGCCGACCCAGAACGTGCCGTTGATCCCAAGGTCGGTCCAGCCGCGCACGCGGGCTGGCGTGAACTCCTGAATGGTCGAGTTGATCGCCGTGTATTCGCCGCCGATGCCCGCACCGGTCAGAAAGCGGAACAGCAGAAAGCTCGCCAGATTCCATGAAAAAGCGGTGGCCGCCGTGGCGGCCAGATAAAGCGCGAGCGTGATGAAAAAGAGTTTCCTCCGACCCAACCGGTCGGTCAGCCAACCAAAACCGAGCGCGCCGAGCACCGCCCCCGCGATGTACGCGCTGCCCGCCAGACCCACGTCAGCGTTGGTAAAGCGCAACGCCGGGCTCGATTTCAACGCGCTCGCCACCGCACCGGCCAGCGTCACCTCCAATCCGTCCAGCAGCCACGTCACGCCCAGCGCCACGACGATCAGCGAGTGAAAGCGGCCCCAGGGCAAGCGGTCGAGGCGCGACGGCAGATCCGTTTCAATCAGGGCAGCACTTTTTTCGTGGACAACGGCGGTAGGCGGCGCGCTCATTGCTGGAAGTCTCCTCAATCAAGAAATTTGGCGGCGTATCCTGTCCAAAAGAGCAATATTCGTTCCGTTGAGCGATCCTTTTGCGTTTATCGCGGCTATTCGGAGGCGTTGGTTGATGCTGATCGAGCTTTCGTGTTACAAAGCCGCTCCCCTTTCTGTCCGCGCCAGCCGTGAGCGGCGATTCCTGCCATGAACTATTGCGCGATTGACTTCGGTACTTCCAACTCGGCCGTAGCCGTGCCTGACGGCGCGCAACTCAAGCTCGCGCCGGTCGAAGGCGCCTATACGACGCTGCCCACCTCCGTCTTCTTCAATACCGACGAAGACACCCGCGAGTTCGGGCGCGCGGCGCTGGCGGCGTACATCGACGGTTTCGACGGCCGTCTGATGCGTTCGATGAAAAGCATTCTCGGCTCGCCGCTCGCCGAGAATTCCACCGATCTCGGTGACGGTACTGCGATCAAGTACACAGATATCATCGCGATCTTCGTCGATCATCTGAAGCGCTCCGCCGAAAAGAGTGCCGGCGGCGCGATCAATCGCGCGGTGCTGGGCCGCCCGGTGTTTTTCGTCGACGACGACCCGCGCGCCGATCTGATGGCGCAGCAGCAGCTTGAGGCCGCTGCGCGCGCGACCGGTTTGCGGGAAATCCACTTTCAGTATGAGCCGATCGCAGCCGCGTTCGATTACGAATCGCATCTGACGGAAGAAGGGCTCGTGCTGGTGGCCGACATCGGCGGCGGTACGTCGGACTTTTCGCTGGTGCGCGTGGGGCCCGAGCGGATGAAGCGCGTTGAGCGCAAGGAAGACGTGCTGGCGCACCACGGCGTGCACGTTGCCGGCACGGACTTCGACCGCCGCGTCGAACTGGCGACGATCCTGCGCGAACTCGGCTATCAAACGCTGGATTCGGAAGGGCGCGAAATCCCGAACCGGATTTACTTCGATCTGGCCACCTGGCACCTGATCAACACGGTCTACGCGCCGAAGCGCGTCAGCGAACTCACGCTAATGCGTCATCTGTTCACTGAGACCCGGCATCACGACCGTCTGATGCGCGTCGTGGAGCGCCGTCTTGGGCACGCTTTGGCGGCGCATGCGGAAGAAGCGAAGATCGGTGTGGCGGCGGGCGGCGAGACCTTGATCGATCTCGACGAAGTGGAAGACGACCTGCGCCTCGCATTCGACGAAGCACAACTGATCAAGGCCGGTCAGGACGAAACGCTGCGCATCGTACAGGCGGCGCGCGATACGGTTCAGGCAGCGGGCGTCGCGGCCCGCGACGTCGACGCTATTTACTTCACCGGCGGCTCAACCGGCCTCGCGTTTTTGTCGGGCGCATTGGCGGCGGCGTTCCCGGATGCGAAAGCGGTATTCGGCGATCGACTCGCCAGCGTTGCAACAGGACTTGGTATTCACGCACGCCGTATCTTCGGATAAACCCGAAACTAATCAATCGCATATCGCGAAGATAATCACCGCATTCAAATCGATTCAATTGCAATGGATATAAAAAAACCCCGCCTTGGCGGGGTTTTTTGCGTCCAGAAGGAAGCTTGCCTGCTTACGCCGGCTTGATGTTAGCAGCTTGCTTGCCCTTCGGGCCCGTCTTGACTTCAAACGTAACCTTTTGGTTTTCTTGCAGCGTCTTGAAGCCTTCCGTGCGGATTTCCGAGAAATGCGCAAACAGATCTTCGCCACCGCCGTCCGGCGTGATGAAGCCAAAGCCCTTTGCGTCATTGAACCACTTGACGGTACCGGTTTCCATATTACTTGTTCCTAAAGATGGTAAATAAGGCCGAAGCCCAGAAAGTGCATGAAAATCAAGGAAGGGGGTAATGGGACAACCGGAGTACCGTTGATGGGCGACCTACGAAAGACCAATTCACTCGCCGCTTGAAATCCTGCCCGGACGTTATACGGCCATTTTGAGAGAAGGTCAACAGTCTCCCGAGATCTTTACGAATATTTGACGAATGGCGCGAAAGTTGCTTACAAATCTTGCTGCCTCTCCAGAATTTTCTCAGGGAGAACCCTTGGTTTCGCTGCAACGAGACGGTGCAACCGTTAAACTACGCGCCGCGCGTCGGTTGCACCTGATTAGAATGGAACCCGTCGCGCATGCATGCGCGTCACCCCGTCTCCAGCGCCACAAGCGATGCCACGCGGTGCCGACATGGTTCTGAAACAGGAGAATACGTGAAAAGTTCTATACAACGGAACATCGGGCCATTCGCGCTGATGCTGACCGGCCTCGGCTCCATCATTGGGTCGGGCTGGCTGTTCGGCGCGTGGAAGGCCGCAAAAATTGCAGGTCCTGCTTCCATTTGTGCGTGGATTATCGGTGCGGTCGTGATTCTCGCGATTGCGTTGACCTATGCCGAACTCGGCGCGATGTTCCCGGAATCAGGCGGCATGGTGCGTTACGCGCGCTATTCGCATGGTGCGCTGGTGGGTTTCATCAGCGCGTGGGCCAACTGGATTGCCATTGTCTCGGTGATTCCAATCGAGGCTGAAGCATCCATTCAATATATGAGTACCTGGCCATATCCATGGGCTCATGCGCTATTCGTGAATGGATCATTAACGACTAACGGGTTATTACTCTCCGCGGGTCTTGTGATCATTTACTTCCTGCTGAACTACTGGGGCGTGAAGTTGTTTGCGCGCGCCAATTCGGCGATCACGATCTTCAAGTTCCTGATTCCCGGCGCGACGATCCTCGGCTTGATGCTGACGGGTTTCCACAAGGAAAACTTCGGTGAAGCGAGCAGTTTCGCGCCGTATGGCTGGTCGTCGGTATTCACTGCGGTTGCGACCAGCGGCATCGTGTTCGCATTCAACGGCTTTCAGAGCCCGATCAACCTCGCGGGTGAAGCGCGTAATCCGGCCAAGAGCGTGCCGTTCGCGGTGATCGGCTCGATCCTGCTGGCTCTCGTGATCTACGTGCTGCTGCAGATCGCGTATATCGGCGCGGTGAACCCGACCGACGTGATGAAGGGCTGGAGCCACTTCAACTTCGCTTCGCCGTTCGCGGAACTCGCGATCGCGCTGAACCTGAACTGGCTCGCGATCCTGCTGTACGTCGACGCATTCGTCAGCCCGAGCGGTACGGGTACGACGTACATGGCGACCACGACCCGCATGATCTACGCGATGGAGCGCAACAACACGATGCCGAAGATGTTCGGCAACGTGCACCCGTTCTACGGCGTGCCGCGTCAGGCGATGTGGTTCAACCTGCTGGTGTCGTTCATTTTCCTGTTCTTCTTCCGCGGCTGGAGCTCGCTCGCGGCGGTGATTTCGGTGGCGACCGTGATCTCGTACCTGACGGGTCCGATCAGCTTGATGGCGCTGCGCCGCGCGGCGACGGACCTTGAGCGTCCGCTGCATATCGTCGGCATGAAGGTGATTGCACCGTTCGCGTTCACTTGCGCGTCGCTGATCCTGTACTGGGCAAAGTGGCCGCTCACCGGCGAAATCATTCTGCTGATGGTCGTCGCATTGCCGGTGTACTTCTACTTTCAGGCGAAGTCGGGTTTTGCCGGCTGGGGCCGCGATCTGAAGGCCGCATGGTGGCTGGTCGCGTATCTGCCGGTGATGGCGGTGCTGTCGCTGATCGGCAGCAAGGAGTTTGGCGGTTTCGGCATCCTGCCGTACGGCTGGGACATGCTGGTGGTGATCGCGTTCGCGCTGGTGTTCTACTACTGGGGCGTGAGCAGCGGTTATCGCTCGGACTACCTGGAAGAACGCCAGACGCACGACGAAGTGCTCGAAGGCATGGGCGCACATTAACGTGCTGTGCTGAATGCTGATAGCCGGATCCTGGTTGGGTCCGGCGTATTGAAAAAAGCCCGCCTGAGTTTGCGCTCAGCTGAACCGACCCCGCAAAGTTGGACAGTTGTTGGCTAATGCCGTGAGGGCTGGGTTCTGTACATCACAGGACTCAGCCCTTTCAGCTTGAGCTTGATGCGGTGGTGATTGT
>NZ_CAJHCP010000018.1 GCF_904848625.1 Paraburkholderia metrosideri | reverse complement strand
TCGTGTGACGCTTGAACGCATTCCGTATGCAGTCGGTCAGGCGGTTGACTATCTGAAGGCTTTCAAACACATCATCACGGTGGAAACCACCGAGCCGATCGCGTTCTTCAGTTACCCGGACAAGCCGAGCCTGCTGAAGTCGCCGGGTACCAGCGTGCATGAGCTGGTCGAAATCGGTGAAGACGGGGTGGTGGGTCTGGAGATGCTGGTCGAAGCCGTGGGTGCATCGAATGCGCGCGCGGTGCTTCAGCAACGCGCCGATGCGACGCCGCCGACCGGCGCACTCGGGCCCGCGAGCATCGCGCAGGCACTCGCCGCCGCGTTGCCGGAGAACTGCATTCTGGTCGACGAATCGCTGACCACGGGCCGCGAAACAATGGGCCTGACCGTCGGCGCGGCACCGCACGATCTGATCAACAACATGGGCGGCTCCATCGGCTACGGCACACCGGTTGCAACCGGTGCGGCACTCGCGTGCCCGGACCGGCGTGTGTTCTGCATGGTCGGTGACGGCAGCGCGATGTACACGATCCAGTCGTTGTGGACCCAGGCGCGCGAGAACCTGAACATCACGACGATCATCTTCGCGAACAACAGCTACGCGATCCTGAAGGCCGAGTACGCGAACATGGGCGCGGGTGCGCCGGGCGAGCGCGCGCTGGCGATGATCGACATCGACCGTCCGCGCATCGACTGGCTCGCGATGGCGAAAAGCATGGGTGTGTCCGCCGTTTCCGTCGATACCGCAGAAGCATTCCACCAGGCCATGGCGAACTCGGTGAACGAGTCGGGCCCGTGCCTGATCGAGGTCAGGCTGTAAATCCATTCAAGCATACAAGGACCCACATCAATGACAACCACCCTCACTGGCGTGCCGACGTTGCGCACGAACCTGGCCGACTACGCGGTCACGAAGGCGATGAAAGACGGCCGCGTCAGCTCGGACATCGTCAACCTCGACTTCTGCGGGCCGACGCCCGCGCACAACGGCTTCAAGGCGATGGTGCGCGAGAGCAGGTTCGACGCGGGTGAACTCGCGATCGTCACCTTCCTGCAGGCGAAGGCGTATGGCAAGCCGTACGTACTGCTGCCCGCACCAATCTCGGGCCGCTTCCAGCATCACTGCGCGGGTTACAACATCGATTTCGGCCATCTCGATCCGAAAGATATCGAAGGCAAAAAGGTCGGCGTTCGCACCTATACGCAAACCACCGCGCTGTGGATTCGCGGCATTCTGCGCCACGAATACGGCGTCGATCTCGACAAGGTTCAGTGGATGACGCTCGGCGATGGCCACCTTGCTGAATACCGCGATCCGAATAACTGCGAGCGTCTGCCGGCAGGTTCGTCGATTCCGGAGATGATGCTCAAGGGCGAACTCGCCGCGGCGCTGCTCGGTGAAGACATGCCGAAGGACGAACGCGTGCGCACGCTGGTGCCGGATGCGCAGGCGGCGGCCAAGGACTGGTTCGCGCGCGAGAACGTGGTGCCGATCAATCACATGTTTGTCGTACACGAAGACATTTCGAAGCAGCGCCCGGACGTGGTGCGTGAGCTTTACCGGATGGTGGCCGAGAGCCGCAATCTGGCTGAGGGCGTGCCGGCTATCTTTCCGCCGATCGGTCTCGAAGCGAACCGCAAGGGTCTGCAACTCGCGATTGATTGGGCGCTGGATCAGAAGATCATTCCGCATCGTTTGTCGGTCGACGAGCTATTCGACGATGTGACGGGCAGCCTCGGCTAAATATCGTCGGGTGTGTCGGGAAAAAGTGGTAATACGCAAGTACTCGCAGCAAGGAAATAAACCATAACGCGTTGTCTAGAATAGCGGCGCAGGAGGCCGTTGAGCGGTGTTGGATGCCGCTCAACCAAGCATAATTAACGGAGGCATTTCGCTGTGTATTTAAACTCGTCTTTGAAAAAGCTCGTGGCTTATTCAGCCATCGGGGGCGCCTGGATTGCCATTTCCGCAGGCGTGCAGGCCGCGACTGCAACGCAAGGCACGGCACTGCTCGACCGCCTGGGTCCTGTGACCTCCGATCTGTACATCGCGAATGCCGACGGTACCGATGAACACAAGCTGCTGTCGATGCCGGGTTTCGACTACCATGCTTCTTTCTCGAAAGACGGTCAGTGGATCGTCTTTACGTCGGAGCGTGACGGCTACGGCGAAGCTAACCTGTATCGCGTGAAAGTGGACGGCAGCGATCTGAAGAAGCTCACCGATCACATCGCCGTTGACGACGCGGCCGCTATTTCTCCGACCGATCCTAACGTCATTGCTTTCGTTTCGTCGCGCCGCAGCGAAGACAAATTCGGCACGACCAACATCTGGACACTGAACATCGCGACCGGCGCGTTGAAGAACGTTACCGGCGATATCAAGTTCGATGCGAGCAGGCCGCATAGCTTCTTCCGTCCGACGTGGTCGCCGGACGGCAAGTGGATTGCACTGTCTTCCGACATCGGCTCAGAATGGCGCGGTCACAATCTGCCGGTTGGCTGGGAGCGCACGCAAGAAAGCAGTATCTATATCATTCATCCCGATGGTTCGGGCTGGAAGAAAATTGCCAGCAACCCGGGCTTTGACGAAGGCTCGCCGACGTGGTCGCCCGATGGCAAACGCGTCGCGTTCTATGAGACGCCGGTCGAATCGACCTGGGGCGCGCACCGTCCGGAGTTGATCAACAAGGTCAGCTCGCAAATCGTGTCGGTTGATCTGGCCGATCTGTCGCGCACCGCGTTGACGGCGACGCCGGGCCTCAAAGTGTTTCCGCAATACATCTCGAACACCAACGTCGCGTATCACGTGAAGGGTGGCGACACGGAAGGTCTGTACTCGACGGCGGGCACGTTCCGTTCGACCGCGAATACGGGCATCCGCTCGCCGCACTATACGGCGGACGGCAGCAAGGTGGTCTATGAAAAGATCACGATGCGTCCGGCGCATCCGAACGGCACGCCGATGTTCAGTTTCGACCCGAACTGGAACTACCGTTATATCGACGTGTTCCCGCAGTTGTCCGCCGATCGCAAGAAGCTGGTGTACACGGAAAAGGCGATGGGTTCGTCGATTGCCATCATCAATCCGGACTTCACGGGGTATCAGCGCATTTACGATCCGGCTAACAGCGGTCTGGCTCCGGACATGATCCAGAAGGGTCTGGCGGGCGCGTTCCAGCCGACGTGGTCGCCGAATCGTGAATGGGTGGCGTTTGGTATTGGCGACTGGTTCTTCACGCGTGGCATGGGTCCGGGTCGCATTGCCCGTATCAAGGCAGACGGCAGCATGGATGGCAAGCCGGAAATCCTGACCGACGGTTCGATCAACTCCGGCTTTCCGAGCTACTCGCCGGACGGCAAGAAGATCGTGTACCGCGTGTGGAGCCCGAAGGTGCAAGGTCTGCGCATTCTGGATCTGGACACGCGTCAGACGACGGTGCTGACGACCGAGGCGGATAACCTGCCGGGCTGGTCGCCGGATGGTAGCAAAATCGTGTTCACGCGCAAAGAAATCAACCCGACCGATCCGAACAAGTTCCACTACGACGTGTACACGATCAAACCGGATGGCACTGACGTCACCCGTCTGACCACGCCCGGTGCGAACCAGGGTCACGCGGCGTGGCTCTATGACGGGCGTATTGGTTATAGCTCGGGTGTCTACGGTTTCCGCGACGAACTTGCGCTTTACGACAACACGTTCCAGCCTGATGGCCAGAACTGGGTGATGAACGCTGACGGCTCCGATCAGCACGCGATCACCGATACGCTGTGGGAAGATTCGATGCCGTTGTACGTGCCGAATCCGTAAGCGGATTTCTGGTGTGAGGTAGTGGAAGCGCCGTGCGAAAGCACGGCGCTTTTTTGTCTGCGCGTTTCCGACGATGTCGTCGATTGCTGGTCGAAAAAAAGCCGGTCAATCAAGACCGGCTTTGCGTTTTACGCTACGTTCCGATGGCCAGCTTGCGGCAATCGCATCAGCACGGACGTCCCGCGCGTTCCGCCAGCCACGCCGGCGCACTTTGAAGTGCGACGGGCCGCAAGAAGCGATCCATCGCGGCATAGCCGACCGACGTCGTGAACGGCTCCGTCGAGGCAGGCCACGGACCGCCGTGCTGCTGACTGCGCGTCACGGCAACGCCCGTGGGGACGCCGCTAAACAGCACGCGTCCCGCAATTTGCGTCGCGCAGCGCGTGATACGGCGCACGTCGGCGGAATCGTTTTCCGCGCCCCACAGCGTCACCGTCAAACTTCCACCGACTGCGTTCAGAACAGCGACTACCTCATCCGTTGATTTCACCCGCACGATCACGCACGCCGGGCCAAAAACCTCTTCACGCAGCGCGTGGTCCGCGATGAAGTTCTCTGCGCTGGTTCGCACGAGCAGGGGGCGCGGCGGCGCGTTGTCGTCGCTATTCGATTCGCCTCGCAGAACGGTTTGCACGCCCGGTGTGCCAGTGAGCCGCGCAACACCGGCTTCGAAATTGCGCTTCATGCCGGGCGTCAGCATGGTGTGGGTCTTTTTGGTTTGCAACGCGTCACGCAACGCGTTTTCGAACCGGTCCGCGTCGGCGCCCGCGAACAGCACGACGACACCCGGGCTCGTGCAAATCTGCCCGGATCCGAATTCGATCGACGATGCCAGCGCCTGTGCGAGTTCTTCGGCCTGCGCGCTCAGTGCGGCCGGCAGTGCGATCACCGGGTTGATCGAGCCCAGTTCGCCATAGAACGGGATTGGTCGCGGACGCGAATTCGCTTCCGCCCACAATGCGTTGCCCCCTTGGTACGAACCGGTAAATGCAACCGCCGCGATGTCGGGATGACGCACCAGCGCGACACCTACGTCGACACTCGCGCCTTCGACGAAGCCAATCACACCCTCAGACAGACCCTGTTTCGCCAGTACCGTTTGCGCCAGTTCGAAAACGCGGCGCGACAGCTTCGGATGGCCCGGGTGTGCCTTGATCACGACTGGACAGCCAGCGGCAAGTGCCGATGCGGTATCGCCGCCCAGAACGGAAAAC
Organism: Paraburkholderia metrosideri; assembly: GCF_904848625.1. Lineage (GTDB taxonomy): Bacteria > Pseudomonadota > Gammaproteobacteria > Burkholderiales > Burkholderiaceae > Paraburkholderia > Paraburkholderia metrosideri. Next base: position 106,175 of record NZ_CAJHCP010000018.1, on the reverse strand, counting down.
GCCAACGGAAAGTTGCTTGCCGAGAACATGGCAACCGGACCCAGCGGCACGCGGACACGCGTCAGATGCGGACGTCCAAGGGGCGGCGCGCCGGCGATAGCGTCGTCGTCGGTTAATGCGAACGCGTTGCCTGCTTCGATATGGTCGGCGAATCCGTTGAGCTGAAAGGTAGTGCGGTCCAGTTCGCCGTTCAGTCGCGGCGTGCCTAACGAACTCTCTTCATCGGCGAGACGGACCAGCTCTTCCCGGTTCGCTACCAGAACGGCACCTAATTCGCGTAGAAGTTCGGCGCGCGTTTGTGCGGATGACTGAGCCCAATTGTCGGCAATGTTCGCTGCCGCCGTGACGGCCGCCTGAATCTGCGCGGCTGTGTATTCCTGAATCTGCATGACTACTCCAATGGGGATGGAAAATAAAAGTCGCAAGCGAAGGGAAATGGACCGGGGCGGTTTTGCGCTAGTCGCCTCGACTTCGGAGCAGGCGCTCTACGAAGCCGTCAATTTCGCCCGTTGAGCGAGCGACGGGAACAGCTTCATCCAGAGCGCGACGACCAGCACCGTACTTGCTCCACCGACCAGCACGGATGGAACCGCGCCCAGCCAGCCGGCCGTTACTCCCGACTCGAATTCACCTAACTGATTCGACGCGCCAATAAAGATCGAGTTGACTGCGCTGACCCGGCCGCGCATTTCATTAGGCGTTTCCAGTTGAACCAGCGATTGCCTCACGACCACACTGACCATGTCGAATGCACCGCTGAGCATGAGTGCGGTCAGCGACAAAATAAACGAATGAGATAGCGCGAAAACCAGGGTCGCGAGACCGTAAAGCGCGACGCAGCCGAACATCAGCTTGCCCACACGACGTTGAATCGGATAGCGCGCCAGATAGAGCGAAACCACTAACGCGCCGACCGCAGGCGCTGAGCGCAATAGGCCCAGTCCCCATGAGCCGACATGCAGAACGTCACGCGCAAAGATCGGCAATAGCGCTGTCGCACCGCCGAAAAGAACCGCGAATAGATCCAGCGAAATCGCTCCGAGTACTTCCTTGCGCATCCAGATAAAGCTGATGCCGGCGAATAAGCTCTGGAGCGTCACCGGTTCGCGAGCGGGGCGCGCATGCTGATGGCGAATCAGAAAGATCATCGCGGCAGCAAACAGACACATGGCAGCGCATGCGCCATAGACGACGGCAGCACCGGCCACATAAATAAAACCGCCAATCGCTGGTCCGAGGATGGTGGCGCATTGTGATCCGGCGGAATTGATGGCCAGCGCTTGCGGCAATGCAGGCAGAGGAACGAGTGTGGGCAATAGCGCCTGCTGCGTGGGCAACTGAAACGCTTTCGCGATACCCAAGCCGATCGACGCGATCAGAATGACTTCGCGATTGAGCCATCCGCCCAACGTACCTGCAATCAGCAGCATTGCGACGCCGAATTGCCCTATCAGGCAGGCCGTCAGAATCAGGCGGCGATCATGGCGATCCGCAATCTGGCCCACGACGAGACATAGCGCAAGTACAGGAACAAACTGCGCGAGGCCAACCATGCCGAGGTCATACGCGCTGTGTGTAATGTCGTACATCTGCCAGGCGACGATCACCATGAGCATCTGATTGGACATGGTCGTCGCAACCCGACTCAGAAAGAAGTATCGGAAAGATGAAATCTCGAGAACCGGGTTCTTCATAAAAAATAGACTGATGGAAAAATTACCCAACACACCACGCACGTCATTCATGACGGTGCCGGAAAATGGCGCGCTCGTTTCGACAATGCGACTCGAAGGTACTCGGACCGAACAGCGCACAGCCTAAAAACTATTTCTCAAACGACTATTGGCGACCCGCATAAGGAGTCGCCAATAGGCAAATTCACAACAGAGACTGATTAGAAATGGATTTCGGCCTGGAACATCGGCACCGACGTGATCGTGCCAACCGTCTCATTCGTCGGTGAGCCGTACATGTGATGCCAGTACTCGTAACCTAGGCCTGCATACACCGTACGCGGATGACCGGCGAACGAACCGAGGTCGGCCAGCAACGCAGCACGGGCGAGGAACTCGGTGGTCGTCTGAACGCCGAAACCATCTCGACCTTTCGGACCGGTCAAGCTTGCAAAGCCGCGGAACATCAACGGCACCGGACCCACACGGAACGGTACGAGCCATGTGCTTTCGAGGTGCCACGCAGCGTTGAAATGCACATCCTGGCCGGTAATGCCGTTGTGGTTGCTTTCCGTCCGCATACCTGCGGTCAGGTTCACGAAGCCCCGCGGCACCGTGAATTCGACGGTCGGGCCGAGAATGACCATCCGTGCGCGCTCGCCGTAAGCGTCGTTCTTGGTGCCGAATTCGTAACCGCCCGTGAAGCCCACGTCGCGAATAATGCCGTAGCCGATCTGGCGCCCAAGAATCTTGCTCGCGCTCAACGTTACGCGGCCAACGCTATACACCTCCTGTGCGCCGCCATTGCTCGGACCGCCTGCTTCCGGGTTGGCGGAGTTCGACACCAGGTAGTCGACGTTGAATGCGTAGCTACCGAACTTGAAGCCTCCGGTGGTCGTGAGGTAACCAATGTTCTGTGTCACCTTGTCGGGAACACCCGGGTAATGGAACTCGCTGCCGACGCGATAGCCGATAAAGGTGTCATTCCACGACACCGGCGGCACGCCGGTTTGCTCCGCCGATTTCAGGTCCGGAAAAGTGAGAGGCGCGGTTCCGTTCGGCGGGGTTTGCGGTGTCGGCTGTGTGCTCTGGGCCTGCGGCGGAGCGGAAGTAGTCGGCGCTGTCACCTCTTCAGCGTAACCGAACTCGCTCAAACAACAGAACATGGCCACGCCGATAAGCGGCTTGCACAACGCTTTAGAAATTTTTTTCATGTCTCCGTCCATATAGATTTTTTATTGGCCCCGTTTCCGTTCAACTTTGTCGATGACATGATCGGAGCCAGATACCCGAGGCGTAGCTGTCAAAGCCAGTCGACGTACCGTGGCGGCAATTAAGGCTGGGAAAGTGCCAGCTCGACGCTGTGCGTTTTATTAAGGTGCTTGTCTGTCTCCGTCGAAATTGGACTTATGTTTACCGGCGACGCGTGGTCGGTTTTCCGACTCTTGATTCGGTCGCACCGAGGGCAACTAGCTGATCAATCCGGCACTGGACAGTTCTGTCGCGGTGGTTGGAGGGAATAGTATTGGATGCCCGAGCGTCTGCCTTTACACAAAAGTGAGATTCGCTGGCATTTTTTGCGGACGTCGCGAGACGGATACCGTTCGCGATTACAAACGGTTTTCGCGCTGGGAGAACAAACAAGATGTGAGACGCAGAGGCGTCCAATTGAGCGAGGAGCGAACGACGAGGACGGCTACTACCGAATCCACTGGAAAAGGCGGTTGGGGCAACTCACCTTTCGATTGTCATGGAACAAGGGGTGAAAGAGAAAGTCATTGTGATGAAAGGGAGGCTTCGCCGCTAGCGACTAACTAACAGAAAAACGAGTGCGAAGACACTCCCTTGTGTCGCGACTATTTGTTCCGTTGAGACTGTTCTCGCGCTGTTATCCGGAACTGGCTCGGCGCTTCGCCCACCTCTTTGCGAAAGAAGCGCGTGAAGTACGCGGCGTCCGAGAAGCCCAGCCCAAAGGCAATCTGTTCGACAGACATCTCGCCGAAAATCAGATTCCGTTTAGCTTCGGTAATAATGCGCGCGTGAATCATCTTCGTCGGACTTTGACCGGTGGCCGCCGCGCACGCGGCGCGCAACTGAACCAGCGACACCGCCATCATCGACGCATACGCCTGCAACGCCAGGTTCTGCCGGTAATGCTGCTCGATCAGTTCACGAAAGCGGTCTGCCAGCCGAATCTCGTTGCGTGATGCGCCGCCATTGTCGGGCTGGTCGAGTTGGGTTCCCCGTACCAGCATCAGGAAAATCTGGGTCAACAGTGCTTCGGTTCCCACCACATGACCGAACGTTCTGGACTCGAGTTCCCGCGCAAGTCGCGTGATCAGGCCGAAGAACTCCGTTGCCGTGCCGTCCGTTGAAGACAGCGTAATCATGCGGGGCAGCGACCACAACTGGATGAACTCGTGGAGTCTGGCGTTGACCTGGGTCAGATAAGACACTTCAATTGTCACGACCCATCTGTCGACGTCGATTTCGTAATCGAGTCCGTGCACGCATTCTGTCGGCAGCAGCAACACACACGGTCCCTCGAACGGGACGCTCGAACCTTCGAGGTTCATCACGCCACGGCCGCCGCGCACGAAGATGACCTGACCGTATTCTGGATGCGCGTGAGGTTCGGTTCGCCAACGGCCCCGGTCTGTGACGTGGCCAATATTCACAAACCATTTCTCTTCTTCTTCCGGACGCTCAACATACAAACGGACCTTCGGGACCGTTTTTAGCGTTACTTCGTTGTTTGAGTGGCGTTGATATTTTGTCATCGCGCTGTGCGTCATAAAGTCTCCTTGGCGAAGATCAACGGGTCGATCTGATGAAGACCGGTCACGAATCACGGCCCTGCGCAGAACGATTTTCCGGCACTGTCCCCTTGAAACCGTAGCTCGCCGGTTGGACGGCGGCAAGCCGTTCTGGCGCCGCTGTGAGCGGAGGATGACCGGGATCAAGCGATCGCAGTCATCAGCTTGGGCTCAATCAGCGGTGAGCGTGTTGCAGGGAAACAGGAAGCCGGGAACGGAAGCATGACATATGTCTCGACTCCGCTGCTTACAAGCTCGCAGGGAGCACGCAATTCCGTGGGTATTTGGGCCTCAAGAAGCGGGGCTCGCCTCACTGAGCGCGCGGTCGGGCCCCTTTCTCCTGACAGAAAAAAATGCCAGTGAATCTACTTTTTGTGTAAGGACTCGCGATCCGGCATCAAATATTCTTACAACAATAACAGCCGTCCCGTGGTGCGCCGGGCCTATCAGCATGGCTCGGCGAACGTGGAATCTGGCAGATCCGCAGTTGGGCGGTCGACATGGAGCGCCCTAGCGTTGGGCGAAACGGTGACGCGTCGACCGGTCGAATTCCAATAAAAACGTAATGGAGACACTCTTGCGAGAGGCATTACCTCGTAGCCTTTCCGGCGTGATGGAAGTTGCCGCCGCGGGATGGACGCCGCAGTGCGACTTGACGCTGAACAGCGCGAACCAGAAGAGCAACCTGGACACGAACGTTCGCCACGAATCGTGCAGATTCGCCGTGGGTCGTTCGCGCGTCGGCGGATTTCCTTTCCACTTCCGGTGTCTTGTCGCGATCGCTTATGGCTTGATAGCCGGTCTCGTCGAATGCGTCGGCTTTGACTCAGTGCGCCAATGCTTATACAGCACCATCCCAGCCGCACGTTCCATTTGCAGCACCGCGCTTTCTCGTCTTGAGGAAGACGCAGGTCAATCGATTCGCAAGCTTGAGCGCCAGCCCCGTCGCTTTTACCGCATCGCATGCCTACGACGCTGTGTCGGCTTGCCGCTTACGGCACCTCAGTCGCACTAGCCAACTCCCGCATTCTGTTCGCCTCCAGTGACGCGATGTTTTGTGGAAATTAGACATGCGAACGAATCATCAATTGAATTGAGAAGAAAAGACCGCTGAACAAAGACATTTAAAAAAACCATACTGATTCGGAGACTAGATGAAAAAGTGGCTTACCCTCGTATCGGGCGTTGCGTCGGCGTGTGCGTTGAATGCGGCTTATGCCCAGTCATCGGTCACGCTCTACGGCGTCATCGACAACGGTATCGAGTATCAGAACGCGGGCAGTGGCGGTGCGGTGCGCGCCACGTCGGGCGGGTTGTTCGCAAGCCGGTACGGCCTGAAAGGCAGCGAAGATATTGGCAACGGGCTGTACGTCAATTTCCAGTTGGAGCAGGGCTTTAATGGTGCGACTGGTGCAGCCGCGAGTTCAACGGCGGCGTTTAATCGTCAGGCGTGGGTGGGATTGTCTGGCGCGTTCGGTGAGACACGGATTGGTCTGCAAAATACGCCGCAGTACATCTTCCTCAACCCCGAACTCGATCCGCTGTCGGTGATGAGCATCGGCTCGCCGATGAATAACTTCAACACATTGACCGTTCGCGTGAATAACGCGATCTCGTACTTCACGCCGACAATCTACGGCTTGACAGCGCAGTTCATGGTCGCGATGCGCGACTCGACGACCAAGCCGTCCAACGGGTTCCAGTTTTATAACGCGGTAGTCCGCTACGTCAACGGGCCGTTCCATCTCGCAGCCGGCTACGAACAGGCCGACAACGCGACCGGAACCTCGACGCTGAAAGTGTTGAATGTAGGTTCGTCGATCACAGTGGGGAACGCCCAGTTCTATCTGGCGTATCACAACGAGCGTCAAACCGACAACAGCGTGAAACGTGATGTGTATGCTGCATCGACGTCCTACTCGTTCACTCCCGCCGACGATCTTTCCGTGATGTACGGTTACGCGCATGACCGCACTGGCGCGGGCAACAACGCACAGCAAATCGGTCTGACGTTCGAACATCTTCTTTCGAAGAGGACGACGCTCTACGCGTCGGCCGGCTTTATCCAGAACCGGGGTGACGCGCAGTTCAGTCTCAACGGTACTAATTACCAGGGCCTCAAAGGTGCGCCGGGCGCAAACACGCGCGGCATTGCACTGGGGATCATGCATCGCTTCTGATGCCGGGCCGCCGGTGTTGTGAGAACGGTGCCGGCGTTCGGGTAAGTGACAGGTTTGCCGGTCAGAAATGTATGGAAAAATATCAGCCGCTTTCGCGCTGTGCCATGAGTGTTAGGATGGCATCCCTTGCGGGGTAGCCTTGGCTGTAGGGAAATCCGCTAAAAAACGTGCTTATCCGAATCCTTATAGAGAACCAGTAAGGTTCTCCGTCAAAGAGTTTCGTCAAGGGTAAACACCGTCTTGAACTGCAGCTGTCGTATTCATTGTTGATGACATCGAGCAGAGTATTCGTTAGAACGTTCGCCGAATCTGAACTTATTTTAGTGTCGGCGAACCAACGCAAAGGCGATTGATCGAGGCCTCTGAGGCTGCTAACTTTCTGTGCCGAGCAGTGAACCTCTGCTATCGAATCACGATAGTGTGAGGCGAGGTGTTAGCCGATTCTGGATGAAGAATTGTGGTCACGTATCGAACCGTAGTCGTCGCCCTTGATGTCCACGTGCATCTGGAATCCTGGGCGCAAGCTGGCAGCGCACAGGGCTGCGCTTGCGATCACTCCGTTCATGCCGGCAACGGGCTTATCCTGGCGCGACCGGCTCACGAAAATAGTGTATGGCTTGGACGTGACGGGCGGATCTCGGGAGAGGCTAAGGGCCGTTGGCGCGAGGGACTGGTGGCACAACGTCTGGCCACGACCGTTTCAGCGTGCGGGCCAGATGGGTTGCAGACAAATGACCTTCGGCTCGTCTCAGAGTCGCGCGGTGGCGGCGGTCCCAGAATCGCACCTGGCTCAATAGCCCGACCACGATCCGGTTTCAGGCGTGCGATTCCGCCGAAGTCCAGCGACATGCCGGCCGCCACGGTTGGCGCGTATCTTCACGATGCCACGCAACTGCTGCACTTGTTGGACGCGACCGCTGCAACACATCAGCGTCGAGATCTATCACCTGGAAAACCAGTAGTGCTCCGCGCCGGACACGGCAGCGGCCCCGACACCTGTCGGCGAGTGGTTCATCACGCGTCTGGTGCTGCCGTTTCCGTCGTATTCGTTTCCGCTGCGACTGTCGCAGCGACATTCCCCCAACATCCTTCAAGACCGGCTGCGCGATCATCCGCGGGAACAGGCCGCGTTGGAGTGGCGCCCGGGGTCAAGACAATGAGCGTCGACTGCGTTCGGTTCAGTCGTGCCAATGGTTGGCGCAACGTAGGTTGGCAAAGATGCAACTGACCAGTCCATTACCCGGAAAATTGACCGGCGACATGACGCAGATGATGTGCGTTCGCTTGATTGAAAATTGCGCCCCACGCGGAATCAGAGAGCGAATTCTTTCGCGTAAGCCCAGCATGTCAATGGCAGCCGCTGCCGAAAGTGACGCGCTCGCCAAGGAGACTTTATGACACACAGTGCCGTGGCAAAGTATCAACCCAGGTCCGCTCCCAAAGCGAAGCGGACCACTGTTCCCAAAGTTCGCCTTTACGTTGAGCGCCCTGAAACGAAGAACTGGTTCGTGCATGTCGGGCACGTCACTGATCGGGGTCGCTGGCGCACCGAGCCTCATGCGCATCCGGCCTATGGTCAGGTGATTTTCGTTCGCAGCGGGCGCGGCGTGATGAATCTCGAAGGTAGTAGCGTACCGTTCGAAGGCCCTTGTGCACTGCTGTTGCCGACCGAGTGCGTTCATGGTCTCGACTATGAGATCGATGTCGATCGGTGGGTGGTGACGATCGAAGTCTCCTATCTGACGCAGGTCAACGCGAAACTTCGCGAGTTTATTTCGCTCTGGTCGCTGCCGCGAATGATTCCACTCTCTTATTCCGCTGGCGCCGGAGTGGAGTTTTATAGCCTGATTAATAGCCTCAAACAGGAGGTCGAGTCTGAAGCAGTCGGTCATGTGGTCGGCACAGAGGCGTTGCTCACGAGTCTTTTGCTTATGCTGGTTCGTGAAACACGTCTGGATCAGACCAGCAACGAAGGCGCAATCCGCAACGATATTCGTCAGGTAGACCGTTTCCGCAAGCTGATTGATGAACACTACCGCGAGAATCTGCCGCTGCAAGACTATGCGTCAATGATGGCGGTGTCTTTAGTGCAATTGCGGGCGGCTTGTGCGTCTGCGTCAGAGCAAAGCCCAACGAAAATGATCCACGCGCGCATTATCACGGAGGCGAAGCGTAATCTGATCTTCGGAGATATGTCGGTGGAGCAGATTGCCTTCTGGCTGGGTTTCGCGGATGCCGCGTACTTTACGCGTTTCTTCCGGCGGGAAGTGGGTCAGGCGCCGAGTCAGTTTCGCGTCGCTGCACGGCAACAGCCTGACCGCAAGGTTTTGTCGTAGCAGGTTCGATTCGGATGTCGTCCTGGCTACTCATCAGAATGGCTGATCAGTTTGCCGAAGAAGAATGCGTAGTGCACGTGCTTTTCTGTATGGCTTCTTGTCGGGTGACCTAGGGAAGGTCTGCAAAAGTCCTGACGTTCACGCCCGGGTGAGCTATCCTGGGATGAGGAAGGTTAGTTGAGGAGAGCCTTGATGATGCAATTAGGTCTTGGTCTGGATCTGTCAACAAAACGTACGCGCAAACGGGAGTTTCTCGATGAGATGCGGCGGGTGGTGCCATGGTCACGGCTGATTGCGCTAATCGAGCCGTACTATCCCGCTGGTAAAACTGGGCGACCGCCGTTCCCGATTGCGACGATGCTGCAGATTCATTTTATGCAGCAGTGGTTCGGTCTGTCGGACCCTGCGATGGAAGAAGCGCTGTATGACGTACCGCTGTATCGCGACTTCGCGGGGCTGGACGGTGGCATGACGCGCTTGCCGGACGAGAGCACGATTCTTCGGTTCCGCCACCTGCTCGAAACTCACGGACTGGCAGCGCAAATGCTCGCGCTGGTCAATGAGATCCTGGTGGAGAAAGGCTTGATGCTCAAAACCGGGTCGGTGGTCGACGCCACATTGATCTCGGCGCCCAGTTCGACAAAGAACGACTCCGGCACACGTGACCCGGAAATGCACCAGACGAAGAAGGGCAATCAATGGTACTTCGGGATGAAAGCGCATATCGGCGTGGACGCGGAGTCGGGCCTGGTTCACACGGTGATCGGCACAGCGGCAAACGTTCACGACATCAATGCAGCCCAGGCGTTGCTGCACGGCGATGAAACGGATGTGTACGCTGACGCCGGATATCAGGGCATCGAAAAGCGTTGCGAGTCTGACGCAGTGCGCTGGCATGTCGCGATGAGACCGGGCAGGCGCCGACAACTGGACCTACGCGATCGACTGGACGCGATATACGATCAGATCGAACGCCTGAAGGCCGGCATCCGTGCCAAGGTCGAACACCCATTCCGAGTCCTCAAGCGCCAGTTTGGCTACACAAAGACCCGGTATCGTGGCTTGATGAAGAACACCGCCCAGATCATGACGCTGTTCGCTCTGGGAAATCTGTGGATGGCGCGCCGAACTCTGCAGAAACCCTGAAACACCAGAAGTTCGGAGCTCTGAATCTCGGCGAGCGTCGCGTGGCACGACGCAAAAGTCAGGCGATCTACGTGGCAACAAATTCTCAAGGCTGACACCGCCCAGGAAGCAAAAGGCCGGCACTCCGAAAACGGGTTATGCAGACCTTCCCTAGCTCGGCGAATAGAAAAAATGCCAGCGAATCGGACTTTTGTACAGGGACGCATGCTAACGAATCGAATACGCTAAAGCAGGTCGTTCCCAATCGATGGTGACGAAAACCGCTGGCCATATGCACGGAGACAGATCAGTGGCACCCGAATAGCGAACAACGGATGATTACCTTTTCACACCCTCTGCGTCTCTACATTACTCGAATATGACCCGGTTGTTCCAGAGAAATAGCCTCACGCGTTTTGGCGTGATGGTGGCACTTTCCGTGCTTACCTTGCCGGCGTGTACGTCTAATACACCTGCCGGCGGCACTGCGACGTCGTCGGCATCGGTGCACTCGGAGTTCGTCTATGTCGGTACGCTGCAAAGTCATATCGACGGACTGCGCCTCGACACGTCCACAGGCGAGTTGACGGCAATCGGCACGGTGGCGCAAGGGCCCAAATCCACGTGGATAACTGCTCATCCCGAGTTGCCGGTTCTTTATGGTGTCGATGACGATAGCGCCAAGGAAGGCAGCATCACCGCCTATGCAGTGAATCGTGGCACGGGCACGCTGAGCCCGATCAACGCAACGCATACGGGCGGTCACGGAACCACGTTTCTGCGTTTCGATGTTCCGTCGAATACGTTGCTCGGTGCCAATTACAACAGCGGGTCCGTGTCGAGTGTCGCAGTGAATGCGGATGGCAGCATGGGACCGCTCGTTTCCACCATAGCGGAAACAGGTTCGGGGCCGAGCCGTCGGCAGATGAGTGCGCATGCGCACAGTATCGCGATCGATCCGTCCGGACGGTATGCGCTCGCTCCTGATCTGGGCGCGGATCGCGTGTTCATCTATCGCTTCGATCGGGCCACTCACGCGCTGTCAAAAGATAATGGCCCGGGCCCGCACGAGTTCATCGCACCGGCGGGAAGCGGTCCTCGTCACCTCGCGTTCGGTTCAAGCGGTCAGTTCGTTTATCTGCTGACGGAAATGAGCGCGGAGATCATGGTGCTGCGTTGGGACGCAACGCAAGGGCGTCTGACGCTGGTGCAATCGCTGCCGACCAGCACCCAGAACTTTCGGGGGGTGAAGAGTGGCGCGGAGATTGCGGTCAGCCATGACGGCCGTTTCGTCTACGTGGAAGATCGGGGTGAAAATTCGATCGTCGTCTATCGCATTAGGCCGGATTCGGGAGAACTGTCGTTGGTTCAGCGCATTTCTTCGGGAGGCGACAAACCGTGGGGATTCGGTATCGATGCGTCGGGCAAATGGCTGCTCGTTGCGAATCAGCGTAGCGGCAAAGTGAATGTGTTCAGCGTCGACACTGCGTCGGGCATGGTGACGGACACAGGTAAGTCGGCCGCGGTGGCGTCGCCTAGCAGCGTTGCTTTTGTGAAGTGACGCGTTCGCTGGTGCCCGGTCGAATCAATTGATCAGTCGACGGGGCACCAACGGCCTGAATCGGGACACAGAATGGCTGGCGTCCCATTCACCAGAATCTGTTCTTCCGCCAGTTGCAGCGCCGCCGCAGGCACGATGTCGAATACAACGTCGAGCGCACGCGCGACATGGGCATCTTCTATCGACAGTTCCCAGGTCAGGAATGTCTGAACGCTGCCCATATCCTGCGAGAAGTCGGCCGCGTTAAAGCCGCTGCTGCCACGCTGAATGACCCCATGGGGCTGGCCGGTATCGAACACGACAACAGTGCCCCTGGTAAGCGGAATACGTAGACCTGTAGACGGGAAATGCAGATCCTGGCCTTGGTCCTCGCACAGGAACAGATTGCAGAAGGCAGCTCCGCCGTACTGCGCGCCGTCATGGTGGTATTTCGCGCCCCGGCAGGCCATCAGCGCTACGTCGCTGGCAGCCAGTACGTCGGGCATGCCGAGCCCGCTTGTCCAGTCCGACGCCGCTTGCACGCAGCGCGAATAGTCGGGCCAGCGCGCCCGCGCCCGGGCCAACGGCATGGCCTCGACATCTCCCGGTTCCAGGACCATCTGCAACGCTATTTCCCTTTCCCAATCGGCTAGCAGGCGGGTGGGCGGTGCAGGTATGTCGACGGTGCCTGTCAGCACGAGATTGCTGACACGTCGACTGCGAATCGTGTCGCCACTGCAAAAGTAGGACGTCAAGATGTCTTGCGCGGGATGATCTGGATGGGGGCTCATCTGGAGCATTGTAACGATTCCGGATAGGGTGTTTCGGCGCGAAGAGGTTAGCGACGACGGGCGGCGATCGGCGTGTCTGAATTGGCTCGTCTAGGGCTGGCCTACGCCAGATCAAATGCACCGAGATATAAAAAATTGATAAACGTTCTCTTTCCTCGTATTAGTGCAGCGCGCAAAAAAGGTGGTGAATTGTATTCACCTATTTGCTAGATTTTTTGACTTGTGATGCCTATAAACCCGGAGTAGTCTGGATAAATTGGGTAAGCAATAGGCGAGGGAGCGTGACATGATCCAGCCGATCGACATTGGAGCGGTCGCGAGCGGCGAGCTCCGGCAGTATTCGAACCTGGTGCTGACGAGCGTGAATGATCATGACGTTCATATCAGCGTCATGGAAACGCCCTATTTCTGGCACCTGCATCCCGATTCGGACGAAACGTTTCTTGTCGTGGAGGGCACCCTTGCTATCGACTTCGATGATGGGTCCGTCAATCTGCAAAACGGCCAACTGCTGACTGTGCCGGCGGGAATGCGTCATAGAACGCGGCCAGTAACGGCCCGCTCGGTCAACCTCACGGTTGAGAAGACCAATGCGGCTACCGTTCAATGCGATGCACCGCCGCATTGGGTAGGCCCGTGATTCACGGCGGTGTCCAGGCAACCAGGCGAACGAGCGACGGGTCGCCCTTTGTTCGTGTTTCCCTCGTACTTCGTGACTATTTAAAATAATTATATTGGCTACTCATTTGGCATTTTAATTTCATTTTTTATCTATAAAGCGTATGAATTTATTGTTATATGCTGAATAGACTATCAAGCACGAAAACGTTTGCCAATAATACTCTCCGCATTCATCGCGGGGACGTTGTCTGTGTCCATCAGGCTCTGCGTCCTCTAAAAAAACGTAGAAGAAGTGAAAAATATGTCATCGAGGATTCTGCTTGCATCGGCCCTCTGCGTGGGCGCTGTCAGTAGTGCGTGTGCTGCTGGCATGTATGCACCCTATGTCGACGTCACGGCCTGGCCTACGCCCGCGTTCGACGTGATCGGTGTCCAGCATGGAATTCAACAGTTCACCATGGCTTTTGTCGTCGCCGGCAATAACCAGTGCGTTCCGTCGTGGGGCGGCGTGCAGAACATCGGCCCCGGCAATACGGCCGATCTGCTCACGTCCCTTTCTACTTCGCTAACCAACTATCGGGCGAAGGGCGGCGAAGTGTCCGTGTCGTTCGGTGGCGCAAATGGCGAGCCGCTGATGCAGGCGTGTACTACGGCCGCTACTTTGCAAGGCGCGTATCAGACGGTGATCGACAGTTACGCGTTGACGCACATCGACTTCGATATTGAAGGTGCCGCGCAGGAGGATACCGCATCGATCACCCGCAATTTTCAGGCGGTCGGTGCATTGCAATCCGCGGCGACGGCGAAGGGCTCGACGTTGCACGTCACGCTAACGTTGCCGTAACCGGCCGGTGAAGCACATGGAACGTTAGAACAATGCCTGCTGTTGCTCGGGCACGATCCGCATGACGTTGAGTTCGTTGAAACGGCGACGCGCCTTGGCGAGATCGTGAAGCAACTGCCGTTGCAGCCAGATCTCGGCGCTGATGCCGAATGCCTTGTCGAGTCGCAATGCCATTTCGGGTGAAATGCCGGCTTTGCCGCTCAAGAGATTGGTGAGTGCCTGCCGACTGATGCCCAACGCTGCTGCGCCGCCAGTGACGCTCAGGTTGAATCGGTCAAGACAGCTCTGTCGAATCAGCGCGCCAGGATGAGTAAAGTCGGAATCTGCCATGGGCCGAACGATATAAGCGAATGGCATGGGCTGTCAACTGACAAGCGCCTGTTGTCTGAGGGTGATTGCTGCGAGGAGGCGGTCAGCGCATATTGATTACAAATGCATTACCCTGCTTTTTGCGTATATCACCTTCTTTCGAGGCGTTTTCAGAGCAATGAGGTGGTTCGAAATCAATCCACTGGTTAACATCGCCGCGTTTCCTGCTTCGCCGGACCATATTCAAGCAGCAGTAACCTGAATTACCCGGCTACCTGTTGATTCGCGACTGCCCGCAATGCAGAGTGCGGGCCATCGAGCACGACATGTCCCGCGCGAACCATTGGCGCGGCCGCCGCCATCCACGGATGAGCGACCGCCACAACGGTGGCACCCGTGTCATAGGCTTTATCCGCGGCTCGCGCAACCTCGGTCAAGCATGCATCGAGATCGCCGTTGCTAAACAGATCCCATATCCCGGCAACGTTGACGACTTTCAGCGACGCCACGTTTTCATTTGCGTACTGTTCGAACAGTTGACGAGTAGGCGCAACCGAAGAATCGAGTGCGCACAACACAACGAGATGTCCACCAATGCGCGTCGCGGCCGCGGCTAATGCCGCGTCCACTCGTACGATTGGAATGGGTAAGCCAGTGATGCCAGCAGCAACGGCACTCAACGTGGCGCAGGTTACGACAATAGCGTCGGCGTCAGCCGATAACTCCATCAGGCAATGTTCTATCTGCCTGGCAACCTCCATCGAGACAGTACCAGTTTGTTGCACCGCTAAACGGAGGTCTGCTCGTACTTCGTGACGAAGCGCGTTGCCCGGCAAATCCAGATCCTTTGCGGCGTCATCGAAAATTTTTCTATTGCCCTCAAGCGTGTGCAAGAAAGAGATGCGCATGGTTACTCCGTACGGTTGGTTGCTTGCAACGTGTCGGAGTGGATTGTTGCAATCGCGAATGAACCGAACAAGGCAATCGCGAATACCGGTATGTTCAGTACCTGCATTCGAATTTATCGCCGACGAAGCGGTACATGGATTGATTGTTCAGGGTTTTCGCAGCAGTAACCCTGTTTTGTAGTGCGGGAATTAGTGTGGAGGATTCATTGTTCAGCGCGCGGTAATTTTTTGTAAGTACTTCTGCGTTGTGAAAGCCGGCATGCATGTGATCGCGCGACACGTCTGGTACTTCCACCGCGAATGAATAGTGAATAAGAAGTACTTGTTCACGCAATGACGCGAACCTTTCCAGAACCCACGCAGAACTTCCGGCGTAATACGCAAACGCACTTGCAGGTAAGGAGAATGTTCCATATTATTTCAACGTTTCCTGCATGCAACGAAATTCGGCGTGACAGGCGGCCGAATCTTTTTATTGACTGCGTGCGTGGCATGCAAACTACGAAAAACTTACTGGAAATGACTGGGGTTACGGATCGCTAAGCGTTAGCCGCCAATGCTAAAGCGCAGTGTTGTTTCAACGTGCGTTCATTGGGCTGTACCGGTCATTGCTCTCGTTTCTTACTGGAGGTGTGCGTGAGTATCAGTTCCTTGGCAAGCGCCGTTTACTCGCCGACGTATCAGCCAACGTATCAATCGTCCTGTCAGTCGGCAACGTCGTCGTCGAGTTCAAATCCTCTTCAGTCCGTTGCGCGTTTTGCCAGCGATATTTCCTCTGCCGCTGCGAGCGTGGTACCGGTGATCGGTCTGCTTGGCAGCATCATTGACGTATTTGTCTGAATGCTGGGTACGCGGATTTGTCCGCGTACAGTGCCATCGGCGCTAGTCGGCTGTCTGCAATGACCGGCTAGCGTCATGAATCGATCTCGTTGTTGAGCGTGCAGCAGACAAATTGAGGTGGTGGACGCGGTTTCGGAAGCTGAGGGGAAGCTCACGCTACTGCCGCAACCGGCGATAGAAGCACCGTCAGGATCAGTGCAACTCATCCCGCGGGCTTTTCACGGAAACGCGTGTCCACCCCTGTTGATTTGATTGTTTTTTCTTCTTTCTTCATGCCCGGTAGCTAAAGCACTGACTGTTGTCACAATAGTGCTGATGCGGGCCTCTCAGGTCCTACGGATCCGCTTTCCCTCCGGATCAGATGCGTATAACGGCAAGCGCTTTTGCGATCAGGCTCGACGCCCAGCTCTTGAAGCAAGCCGTTAGTAGGCGCGCGCGTCTATTTTTCCTGCACTAAGCATGTCTCGTCTATCCGAAATTAGTCACCGAACGCCGGATAACAAAAGTGCCATTGAAGCTCACTTTTATACAGAGACTCGTGCTCGATACTCACATATCGTGATTGAATCGATGCGCTAGGTCCGGCGCTGGAGCGTCTTCCAGTCGTGGATGAGCAAAAAATTGAAGGAAGGGTGCCCCCCGCAAGATCCCACAGCGGGTGGCAATCAGCAGGCATGCGTTTCCCGCACAGGGGCCCCGATAGTGATCTCCGCATTGCCGACATCGTTCGCTCGCCTGCTTCTCTAACTGGCCGCCACACGACCCGCGCGTCGATAAAGACAATTGAGTCATCGCTTTCGCCCCTAACAATCGCAACGAGACCAGATTGCGCGACGCGGCGATTTCTCGTTTAAAAACTAACGGAGACCCGGCACGTTTCGATCTCGCCACTGAGCACGTGGCGCGGCGCGCCGACATAGCCAGCGCCCCAGGCGCGGCTTTACTAAAGAGGCTGATACATGAAACTGGTCCATCAACTGCCCCTGGCATTGGGGGCCGCGTTGCTGGTGGCATCGGCGGCGGGGCTGTTCGGCGTGTTCCAGATGAACGATGCCGCCAACGCGTACGAGCGGATCATCGAAGTGGATGGGGCTCAGGCGCGTCAGGTGTCCGACGCTCTGATTGCCTTCAAGAACCAGGTGCAGAACGGCAAGGACGTCGTGCTGCGTGGCAAGGATCCGCAGCAGCTCGACAAGTATTGGGGTGCTTTCCAGAAGTACGAGCAGACTGTGCAGTCCTCGACCGAGAAGCTCGCGGTCGAATTGCCGCCCGGCGACGCCCGCACGATGATCGGGCGATTCAATGTTCTGCACAAGGAGATGGGGCAGGCATATCGCAAGGCGCTCGAGCAGTTCAAGGCTTCCGGGTTTGACAGTGCCGTCGGCGATCAGGCGATGGATGGCATCGACCGGGAGCCGGTAATCCTGTTGCGTGAATCCGGCATCAGGATCGTCCAGCAGGCGGCCTCGGCCGGTGCACAGGCGAAGAGGAAACAGACGCGCGCGATCATGGTGAGCTTTGGCGCATTGGCGGTGACGGTTCTGGCTGGTATCGCCGGTGCAGTCATGTTTTCACGCGCGATGACGCGCAAGCTCGGCGGCGAGCCGGACGATGCACGCGAGGCCGCGCGGCAGATCGCGCAAGGCAAGCTTGGCGTCGATCTGCACGTGCGTCCCGGCGACACGGATAGCCTGATGGCGGCCATGAAAGCGATGACCGCTTCGCTTGCCGGCATCGTTGGGCAGGTGCGCAACAGTAGCGATTCCATCGCGACCGGCTCGGCGCAGATTGCGTCCGGCAACGCAGACCTCAGTCAGCGGACCGAAGAACAGGCGAGTGCGCTACAGCAGACCGCAGCGTCGATGGAAGAACTCAGCGCTACCGTCAGGCAGAACGCCGAAAACGCCCGTGAAGCCAGCGAACTGGCCACCGGCGCTTCGTCGATTGCGCAGAAGGGCGGCAACGTGGTGGGCCAGGTTGTCGAGACGATGAAGGGCATCAACGAAAGCTCGCGCAAGATCGCGGACATCATTGGGATCATTGACGGCATCGCGGCCCAGACTAATATTCTCGCGCTCAATGCGGCCGTCGAGGCGGCGCGTGCCGGTGAACAGGGTCGTGGCTTCGCGGTCGTCGCGACCGAAGTTCGCAGTCTCGCACAACGCAGCGCGCAGGCGGCGCGGGAGATTCAGTCGCTGATTTCAGCCAGCCTCTCGCAGGTCGATCACGGTACTGTTCTCGTCGACGAAGCGGGCGCGACGATGACGCAGATTGTCGGCGCGGTTCAACGCGTGACGATCATCGTCGGCGAGATCAGCCGGGCGAGTGAAGAGCAGAGTACCGGTGTCGAACAGGTGGGGGAAGCGGTGGGTCAGATGGATCAGACCACACAGCAGAACGCCGCGCTCGTCGAGCAAAGCGCGGCGGCGGCCGAGAGCCTGCGGCAGCAGGCCGCGCGGCTGGTTGATGCCGTCGCACAGTTTCAGCTTTGACCGCATGGCCCACACGCGGAATTCGTCTCGACGCCCATTCGCGTCGAGACTCCTTGTTGCGGAAAGGCGGGTGTAGCGGGGCAGTGGAATCTACGGAGGGCCGCGGCGCACAGCTATAATCGCGCTCGAACGTGGCTACAGAGGTTCTAACCGTGAAAAAGATCGCTGCTTGTGCGCTAGTTGCGCTTGTCCTGGCTGGATGCTCATCCCCTGAGAAACAGGCGGTGCAGGCCCAGCAATTCCTCCATAACGAAAGCAGCCTCGCCGACGCCCAACGCAGCGCGGCGGTCGATTGCAGTCCGGCGAATTGCGACGCTGCGTGGGCACTGACCAAACGCTATATCGAACAGAATTCCGGGACTTCGGTGACGCGTGCTGACGCAGTCGCTATCGACACCGATGTGCCGTACAGCTCCGGCGAAGTTGCGTTCTCGGCGACCCGCGACGCAAAGGGCAACGGCGCGACGCTGACCTTATTCGCGCAATGTCGCGATATGTATGGACCGGACGGCGCGAAGGGTTCGGATTACGACGAGTGCGCTGAGAAGATCCTCAAGGCGCAAAATGGCTATGTGCCGTTTCTCCGGACCCACGCGTCGACTCAGTAAGCGTGTTTAGCCATGGCTGTGCCGTCGTGGTTGAACTCAGGCTTCGGCGGCGCGCTGGATTCGTAGCGGGAGTAGAAGTGCCGCTACGAAAGCCAATAAATGCAGGCCCGAAAGCATCGCAAACGCCATCACGAATTGCCGTGGCTCCGCGATTTTCGGGCTCTGTGTCGTCAATGAGATGATCACGGCGAGGAGCGTGGTCGCCATCGGACCGCTGATTCTTTGCGCAATATTCAACGCCGTGTTGGCGACAGGCAGTCTCGCTTTCGGAATCGACGAATAGGCGGCCGATATCGACGGGATGCTGATTGTTCCCTGCCCCGCGCCCGCGAGAAACAGGCTGACTACAGCCCATGTCGCCGAAAACTGATGTGCGGTCATCCACAGGAACGTCAGCGTGCTCAGGAAGGCCAGCAACGCCCCTCCGGCCGCGACTTTGCGACAGCCATATCTTTCTGTCAGAAATCCCGTTAGCGGAAAAGAGCACATCATGCCGATGCCCGTCGCTGCGATGAGCGAGCCCGCGTGCGCGGCAGATAACCGGCAGCCCGCAATCAGATACAAAGGCACGACGAGTTGCCTGCCGAACATCATGCCGTTGGCAAAAAATTGCGTGACTGCCGCGACGGAGAAAGTCCGGTCCGCAAAAATCCGCACGTCGATCAACGCTGAGTTACCTTGACGCAACGAGTGCAACAGAAAGCCCGCGAGAAACACGCAGCCCGCGAGTAAAAGGCAGCCGCCGCTAACACTGGATGCATTTTGCAGGCCGTAGATGAGAGTGACGAGACCCGGTGAAATAAGCGCGAAACCGACGAAATCGAACGGACGTCTTTGCGAAGAGACAGTATCGGCTGGAAGTAGCCGCGCAGCCAGTCCAACGCCGAGAATGCCGACCGGCACATTCAGATAGAACAGCCACGACCACGTGGTGTGCGCGAGGACCGCCCCCGCTAACACGGGCCCGAGAATGGGGCCCAGCAGTATAGGCAGCGTGGCGTAACCCATCACCCGTGCCATGTTTTTTCCTGCTACGCGTGCAATCATCATCTGCGTCATGGGGGCGAGCAAACCGCCCATCAGACCTTGAAATGCACGGGCGCAGATCAGTTCCGTCATGGTCTGGGATGCGCCGCATAGAACCGACGCCAACGTAAAGCCCGAGAAGCCGACCAGATAGAGATGCTTCGCGCCAATCCGATCGACGAGCCAGCCGTTGAGCGGGAGCATCAGCGTCATGGCGAGCAAATAACCACTGACAATCCACTGCGCAGTCGCAATCGACGAATCGAGTGAGTGGCTGATGGCCGATAGCGACACGTTGACGACCGTCGAATCAATCTGCGTCATGAACGGTCCGATCACGGCGACGATGGCCACTTTCCAGACCAGCGCATCGACGCTTGTGCTTTTTTCGCTCATTTCTCGGCCAGCTTCCGGATGATGTCGGCCGCTTTGAATAACGTCTCGCGCTCGTCGGCGTCGAGTTCGGCGATGGCCTGCGAGAGCCACATCTGCTTGGCCTCACGAGTTGTCTTGCGCAACTGGACACCCTTCGGCGTGAGCTCGATGAGCATTTGCCGGCCATCTGTTGCGTGCGGCCTGCGCTTCACCATGCCCATTTCTTCGAGCGAACTGATGGTCGTGCCCATTGACTGCGGCTTCATGCCTTCGGCGCGTGCGAGTGCCGCGGTCGTGGCGGGACCGTCGTTGGACAGTCGCGAGATGACGACCGATTCGGTCATGGAAAGCTCGCCTGAGCCGGCTTCATTGCGGGTACGCCGGATCAGCAGTCCGAGCGCCTGCATCAGGTCGAGAACGGACTGCTGGAAAGTTTTGCTGGCCATATTCTTCAGATGCAACCGGATTGATCAGGCACTCACGATAGATTTATTCAGTCAAACTTGCAAGGTAAACTTGCAAGTTTGACTGAATAATGAGAATCTGGGCGCTACGTCGTTGTGACGATTGGAGAGCCGTTCTATGTCCCCGTATCACCATTACCTTTCATACTTTTTCGGCGGCGCGTTTGTCGCCAACGCGATTCCGCACTTCGTCAGTGGCATGATGGGGCGGTCCTTCCAGAGCCCGTTCGCCAAACCTTCCGGCAAAGGACTGTCTTCAGCAACCGTCAACGTGTTGTGGGGCGCGTTCAATTTTGCGGTGGGCTATCTTCTGATTTACCGCGTAGGCGACTTCGATATACGCGTTACAGCGCACGCGTGTGCCGCCGGTCTTGGTGCGTTGCTGATGGGAATCATGGCCGCTCGCCTGTTCGGGCCGTTTCATGGCGGCGTGCCTGCGAGAAAGTGATTCGTATTGCCGGCGTAGGCTATGTCGGCAATACGAAAGTACTGTTACCCGCATTTTTTTATGTCGTGAAATTTAGAGCGGTAACGCTGCGCGGCGAGCGGCCAGGAGTCACTACTTCGCCGCTCCTACAAGAGCGAACGCATCGTACTTCGGATTCGTCGGCGTATGAGGCATATGCGTGATCGCTTCTTCTACCAGCGGTTCGCACGCACTGTAATCTGAGCCGATGCTGTCGGCGTGTGCCTGCGGGAAATTCACTGCAAGTACCTTACCGCCCCAGCGATCCACCGTTGCTGTCATGCTGCATTTCCCTGCGCCGCCCACTTTCACCTCGAGCAGGATCAAGGTCAAATCTAGCGCGGAATCTGAGTTCGAGAAATTCCACTGAGCTGTCATGCGGTCATCGGGACCACCCGTGTTAATCACTTTCATTGTTTTGTCGGGAATACCGACCGATTGCACCAGATCGAGAATGTTTGACCCAACGAGTTCACCGGTGTTCTCTCGCGCTTGATGCATCCGGTAAGTTGCGCAACCCGATAGCAGGGTAACCAGAAGAGCAGCGGTAAATTGTAGAGTTCGCATGGAAAATTCTCCGGTGGCGCGCATCGGACCAATACGCAGTGGATGGCATAAACAGGGCGGCGCGAATCGCTCGAACAATGCGAGTCGCGGCATTGGACTGCTATTGATTGCGTCGTCGCTGAAACGGATTCCAGGCGCGTCTACAGTTGAAAATTCATGGACAGTGTGTCCCTGCGTGGACGCCTGAAGTGTTCACTTCATCTTCTAACGGATCACACGAGCAGGGGATAGTTCAATGGAATATTGAACAAGTGCGCGTTGTTACGGCGAGTTCTTACCGGGTATTGCGAATCGCTGCGGATTGCTTGAGGAAGTAATGCAGTGAGTCAGCCGGCAATTGTTTGCGGGCTGTTTTCATTGTGTGTGGTTCATTCCACACGGTATTCACACCAATATACGGTGCATCTCCGGCACAGGCAGAGGGTGCCTGCGCCGTCATACGCGACGTGCGCCGCGTGCGGATTTCACAGATAGCTGCAGACGTAGTCGAGCGTTTCCGTGACGTCGATATCGAAACGGCTCTTACCCGGCACGGAGAACGATTCACCCGCGCCGTACGTCTTCCATTCGTCGCTGCCTTCCAGGCGAATGCGGCACTGGCCGGCCTGCACTTCCATCAGTTCCGGCGCGTCAGTGCCGAAGTTGAGCATGCCCGGCAGGATTACGCCGAGCGTTTTGCGCGTGCCGTCAGCGAACAGAACAGTGTGCGATACGCACTTGCCGTCGAAGTACACATTGGCGCGTTTGATAACGGAAACCTGATCGAATTGCGTTGCGGCCGTCATGGCTGTCTTCCTCTGGATTGTCGTGAATGGATGATTGAGTAGCGCCGCGCGGCGGACAAGCGGCGCGTGATCTGCGCGAGGCCGTCTGCACGAGCCTTCGCTGCGGCGCGAGTCCGCCATCATACCGAATGTCCACAGCGTAGGCCGCTGACCGGAGACGCTTTGCCGCGTCATTGCTACGGCCTGCCGGCTTGTGGCGCCACTCTTCGGGCTGCCTTTACGTGCGACCTTTTTTATCGCTTGACGTCTTCAACGATCGATTTGCCGTTTGCTGCTCTGCCCGCGCTCTGACAACGTCAGCGAATAAGCGCAACGCTGCAGGCTGGTGACGATTCGAAATTTGGCTTTCAGGACGGCGATTCGAAGAAGCCACTGGACAACTGCCCCGAACGCATTCGTTACGGCTCCAATCGAAGGGATTAGATAGCGGTGGATATCGCTGATAACGGGGAATTAGAGAAAACCCTAGGTTTTATCTATCAGTTCCATATCATTTTCTTTCGTGATTTTACGGAATGTGACAGGCATTCCTCTTCCAAATCCGCTTGACCTGATCGGCGAAAGTGAAATAAATCTGTCCTAAATCAAGAACATCGCGAATTAACCCACTTATGCCGTCATAAACGGTAATGATTTTCTAAGTGTAATTCGCCTAATGCGAAGTCAATTGTTTTTGTGATTCATATTAGATGACTGGAGTCGTGCCACAATGGCCTGCAGGCAACGATTCGCTTCGTTAGCTGTTAGCCGCTGTGCTTTCTCCTACGACCAGACATCTAACACAACTATGCGAAATACGAGGATCCTTGCGTGTGCGGTGGCCGCCCTATGTGCGCGCGGTGCGTCCGCTCAGGAGATTTCATTCTACGGCGGCCCATTGACTGGCGAGCACAGCCACTCCTACTCGTGGGCGCTCGACTACAACGAAGGAATCGGACAGTACCTGGCCGGCGGCATCACGTGGCTTAATGAAGGCCATGTCCCCAATCATCACCGCGACGGGCCAGTGGCCCAATTGTGGGGACGTCTTCCGCTCATGCAGCGGCGCCTCGTCTTTTCGCTGGGTGTCGGGCCCTATCGCTACTTTGATACGGAAGCCGCTGCGGAGGGCGCGGGCTATTCGAATACACACGGCTGGGGCGTCGTTTATAGCGCGCGTGCCAGCTGGTATTCGTCACACCGCTGGACTGGCAATCTGCAACTCAATCACGTGCAGGTGGCGGGCGGCGAATCGAGTAGCGCGATCATGCTCGGCATTGGCTATCAACTGGATGCACCCGACACACCGGGCCCACGCGACTTCGCGCTGCCGCGAACGAGCAAGGTCACCAACAACGAAATCACGTTGATGGCCGGCACGACGATCCTGAACAGTCTCGAGTCGCAGACTTCTTGGGCGGAGGCGATTGAGTACCGGCGCGGACTGACTAATTATCTCGACGCTACGATTGGTTACCTGCACGAAGGCAGCGGCCTGACGGCGCGTCGTGACGGCGCCACCGCGCAACTGTGGCTGACGCGCGCTTTTCTGGACGACCGCCTGTCGCTCGGCATTGGGGCAGGCGCTTATGCCGCGATTCATCACGGCGACGCGGGCGATAACAGATCGACCGGTGACGGCATTCTGTCCGGACTCGTGTCGATGTCGGCTTCATACCGTATTACCCGCAATTGGTCCACGCGAGTAACGTGGAATCGGGTAATGACACGGTATAGCCGCGATACGGATGTGATCCTGGGCGGTATCGGCTACCGGTTCTAGCCAGACCTTGTTGAAGATCAGCGCCGCGCCGGTCATGCACGCACCGGCGATCTGAGCGCACTCCGGCGTGACTTCCGTTATTGCAGAGGCAATGACGGCGATCACCGGCAGCACCTCCACGAGTCGCGCGCCGGTGGGCGGCGTGAGACTTGTCGGCTTGCCCATCATTCAAACCATAACGGCAACACAAAGCCGGCAATCAGCCCGATACGTCGACGTCGTGCCGTTGTGAGCACGGGCTCCCAACACGGCTTGCATCGCTGTCATAGTGGATTCAGGCCCATGTCGTCACCGGCTGCGCCCGACCTGGTGTTGAAATGCGACATGGTTAAAATGCCTCTTTGCGGAATGAACCCGACGAATTAAGTTTACGTAATAATTGCCACGCACGACCGTTTGATCCACCAACCATCAAAAAAATGTGCAGGTCATGGCTTTCAGTGAACCAAGGTCTCCATTTTTCAAGTGGGTCGTGTCTTCCGCTCAAAACCTGAGCCCGGACAATCGGCAGATCCTGCTTGCAAATCTGTTCACGCGGACCTTATCGATCGTATTTGCGTCGATTTGCGAAATCAGCGTGTGTGCGACCGCGTATTACCTTTATCCCATTCCCCTCTACGCGGCCTGGGGCAGCGCCGTTGTCGCGTTGTTCGTGGTCCGCGTCGCATTGATCTGGCTGTGCCGCACGCGTAGTGCGCAAAGCCGGCCCACGCCCACCTCTGCGTTTCTGCTGGCCAGTCTGCTGTGGAGCGTGTTGTTCGGATTCGGCAGCTTGCTGTGCAACATTAGTGGAAGCCAGACGCTCTTTCTGCTTGGAAACGTTTGCGCGGTAGGTGTGATCGGCGGACTCGCGGGGCGCAATGCCGGCACGCCGCGGCTCGTGCTGTTACAGATCACCTTTATTCTCAGTCTGCTCGGCATTGGTGCAGCGCTGTCACCGGGCAATGGCAAGCTCGTGCTGCTGTTTCAGGCGCCATTCTGCGCGGCAGGGTTCTTCACGGTGGCGCTGCGCAGCAATCGCGATACGGTTGCACTGCTGCTGGCGCGCGAAAACAGCCATCGTCTTGCGCATCAGGACAGTCTCACGGGGCTGCCGAATCGCGCGCGCATCAGTGAACTTCTGCTGGAGCGCACTGAGTTGGGCGCGTTACGTCAGGATCAATTATTTGCTGTTCTGCTAATCGACCTCGATGGTTTCAAGGCCATTAACGACAGCCTGGGCCACGCTGCAGGCGACCAGATTCTTCAGGAAGCGGCGGTTCGACTGCGCGAAGTTCTGCCGGCCGGAGATCTGGTGGGGCGCCTCGCGGGTGACGAATTCGTGGCGATTTCCGACTGTTCCGGAGAAGTTCGGGACGCCCGGGTTCTCGCTGACCATATCGTCAAGACACTCGCGCGCCCGTTTGTGCTGAGCGAGGCACTCGTTCATATCGGCGCGAGCGTCGGCGTCGCGCTCTATCCGGAGCACGCGAAAACAGGACCGCAATTACTGATTTGCGCGGACCGTGCGTTATATGCGGTCAAACGCAGCGGTAAAAGCGCGTTCGCAATGTTCGACGCGGACAAACACGTATCGGATGAAAGCCTGAGTCTGTTGCGAAGCGACCTGGAAGGGGCGCTCAAATCGTTCAGTGGTTTGCGCATGGAGTATCAGCCGATTGTCGATCTTGGCAGCGGCGCAGTGTCGGGGCGTGAAGCGTTGTTGCGCTGGACTCATCCCACTCGCGGGGAGTTGCCGCCGTCCGCATTCATTCCGACCGCTGAACGTACCGGACTGATCCTCGCATTGGGCGAGTGGGTGTTGCTGCAATCTTGCACGGAAGCGGTGACATGGCGTGATAAAGCCATCGTCGCGGTAAATGTGTCGCCGGTTCAATTGCGCGAAGAGTCGTTTGCATCGACCGTTGCGGCGATTCTCCGCAGGACGAAGCTGCCACCGGTGCGCCTGAATATCGAGGTCACGGAAACGGTGCTATTGAGCGATGACGTCGTCACCCGGCGCAATGTTGCAAGGCTGCGAGCATTGGGCATTGGGCTCGCGCTCGACGATTTCGGCACCGGCTTTTCCACCATGTCCACGCTCGTGCGTTTTTCGTTCGACAAGCTGAAGATCGACAGTTCGTTCGTGAGGGAATCGGTGCATGGCCGCGAGTCCGCAGCGGTGGTTCGCGGGATCGTGGCATTGGCGCGAGAGATCGGCATGCCGACCACCGCCGAAGGCATCGAAACGCAGGAACAGCTTAATTTCGTGCGCGTGTGCGGCTGCACGCACGCTCAGGGCTTTCTGTTGGGCAAGCCGGTGAACGGCGACGAGATTGCGAAGATCGATGAGTTGCTTGCCGCGCATTCCGAAGAGCCGGCCTCGAATGCACGTTCTTAAATTCTGCTACGAAACACAAGCATGAACGCTACATTGCAATTCCAGTTGAGGATTACTGCTTCGCCCGAACTCGCGGACGCTTTGCGCACCGACCCTGGCAGTACAGCGCATGCCGCGCTGCGAGATATTTTGCGAGAGCACAACGCAACACTGAAGTGTCAGTTCGATGCATTCGCCGACTACGTGAGCGAAGCGGAAAGACTTGGAACAGAACACTATCCGCTCTATCAATGGACGCGGGACACCATTGAAAACCCGGAGAAGAAAGCGAAGTACCTGCAGTCGTTCACGGTCTACGTGAACGGCGACGAGGTGTACGGAAAGCACATTGCGGACGCGCTGGAGGCTGAACTCTTGAAGCAGGTCGGGACCCATGGCATTACCCGCGTTTCCAGATTCGATACGGATCCGGCGAATAATCCGCAGCCGCCCAAGCGGTAGTCTGATTGAGCGTTTTACGCGATTCGCGTCCACGGTCACGCTTTCGTCGGGCTTACAAGTTGGGCTCGCAACGCGGACCCGTGCGACGACATCACATCGTTAACTCGTTTTGACATTCCACGACACCGCGTCAACTTCGTGAGAGGATGCAATTTCACCCTTTTCACGGAGAGCGACATGGGACTGTTGGACGAAGCAGGAAAGATCGCGGGAGCAATCGCCGCTGTTGAAGCCGCGGAAAAAGTGGACCCGGAAGCCGGTCTGCTGACAAAGGGTATCGCCGCGATTGCGGGCTTTGAAGGTGCGGGCAAGCTCGAATCGATGATCGAGAAGAAGGATGACGGTACGCAGGAAGCCGACAACGGCCAGGTTTCTGACGACACGAATCCGCAGACCTGAAAGACCTGAGTACACGTGAGGTTGCCGGTTGCATGAACGCGTGAAGTCAACCAACGCCATGCACCGGCTACCTTGCGATTTCCTGTCGGCCTTATTGCAAGCAGTAGTTCAGAACACCCGCACGTTTTCGTCACTCTGGCAGCCTGTGGCCGCCGTCAAAGCAACCTTCCCCTATTCTCATGTCGGTGATAGCGGGTGTGGCGTGTCCGTGTCTTTCATCCAGATGTCATGCGTTCAACGCTAGGATGGCCGGTCACTTCGTCACGCACGCGTCCGGCAGTGCACGATGCACCCGGCGCAGACGCTGGCGTTCTTCCACCCCACTGCAAGAACACAAGACATGTCGAATAAAAAAATCACCAGGACTTCCGCCACTGATGATCAGGGTGCATCGATTGTCTCGCGTCGAGGTTTTTTGAAGTTCGCCGGCGCATCCAGTCTCGCCACGGCGGCGAGCACGCTGGCGTCGGCGGCGCGGGCGGCCAGCAGCGCACCCGATGGCACGCCTGAGCAGATCCACCTGACCTGGGGCAACGATCCGGCCAGCGAGGTCACGGTTTCATGGGCATCGCTCGCGCCAGCGGTGAAGCCGCTAGTGCGCGTTAGCGGCGGCGACGCTGCGAGGCAGGCAGTCCACGCAATCCAGAGCACTTATACCGATGGCATCAACGGTGAGGTCGTGTTCACCTACCACGCACGCCTGCGTGATCTGAAAGCCGACACGAACTATCAATACGAAGTAACCGCCGAGAATGACAGCAATGCGGCTCAACCCTTCACCGCGAACTTCCGGACCGCGCCGCATGGCCGCAAGCCGTTTCGCTGGACGAGCTATGGCGATCTCGCGACGCCGAATACCGGCTGGGTGTTATCGTCGCCGCAAAGCCGGTTCGCGGTGCAGGCAGTCGAACGCTTTCAGCCGTTGTTTCACCTGCTCAATGGCGACCTTTGCTACGCGAATCTCAACCCCATGCAGCAGCCCGAGGTGTGGCGCGACTTTGGCAATAACGCGCAGACGTCCGCATCGAATCGTCCGTGGATGCCCTGTCCAGGCAACCACGAAATCGAATTCAACAACGGCGAGCAGGGACTTGCGTCGTATCTCACACGCTATACGTTGCCGGACAATCACACGCGCTTCCAGGGTCGCTGGTACTCGTTCCGCGTGAGTTCGGTGCTATTCATTTCGCTCGACGCCGACGACGTCGTCTATCAGGATGCCGCCGCATTTGTCGCCGGACCCGCTCCATTAGTGCCCGTGGCGAGTACCGGCAATCCGCCGATTCAACCGGGCACCTCGCTCTATGTGCGCGGATATAGCGGTGGCGAGCAAACGCGCTGGCTGGAGAATGTGCTGAGCCGCGCATCGAAGGACGACGACGTGGACTGGATCGTCGTGCAGATGCATCAGGATGCGCTGAGTTCTTCGCAGACCGGCAACGGCTCCGATAAGGGCTTGCGTGAAGCGTGGCTGCCGCTGTTCGACCGTTACGGTGTCGACCTCGTGCTCTGCGGTCACGATCACGACTACGAGCGCAGTTACCCCGTGCGTGGTTGCAATCACAACAAGGGCACCGACATGGCATCGGGCCGGCCAGTCGATACCTTGCAGCCGAAGCCGGTGATGTCGGCGGTCACAGCGGGGGCATCGACATTCGATACGAGCCACGGCACGATTCACCTGATTCTCGGCGGCGGGGGCACCAGCGCGCCACTCGACGTGTACGGCGTCGATACTGGCACGGGTCTGCCGCAAGCCCGCATTTTCACGCGCGCCAACCGCCCGGTTCCGTCGACTTCGGCAGCGGGCACTTTTGTGCGAGCCAACGCGGACGCCGTCGAAGACGCGATCTGGTCGGCGCAGCGCGACACCGGCACGGGCTACGGGATTGCCGTGTTCGATCACGATCCTGGCCATCCGGGCGGCGAGACGACTATCACGATGAATTACTACCACGCGCCCGGCGCAGACCAGACGCCGACGCCGAACTACGAACTGTTCGAGACTATCGAACTGAAAAAGACCAGGCGCTGATAAACGTTTGAATCAGCGGTAATTGGCGGGACATCGCGATGCGATGACCCGCCTTTGCGCTTTCTTCGTGAAGAGCCGGTGCGCCAATATCCAGCCGGTTCATTTTGTTACACGTCTTACCGAGGTCCTGCTGGGCGGTTACAACGAGCTTTCAAAAAGGTCGTTATACTCGGCGCCGTCCTAAAAACAAAAAGTACCTCGTTATGTCGAAGAGATTCATCCAGATGGCGGCCGTGGCCGCACTCACCGCGGCAGCGTCGCTGTCGGCCATGGCCGGCGATATGAACAACATGCTGGGCGGTGCGCTCGGTGGCGTCGCGGGGGCCGCGCTGGGTGGCGCGGTGGGCGGCAGCACGGGCGCGGTGATTGGCGGTGCGGTCGGTGGCGGCGCAGGCGGCGCGGTCACGTCGAACCGCCGCGAGCGCACGGGCGCGATCGTCGGCGGTGCGCTGGGCGGCGGCGCAGGTACGGCGGCCGGCAACGCAATGGGCGGTCGCGGAGGTGGTCTGGTCGGCGCGGCGTTGGGTGGCGGCGCGGGTTCGGCGCTCGGCGGCAATGTCTCCCGCTCCAACTCCTATTCGAACGATTATTCGCGCGGCTATCATTCCGGCAAGCGTCATCACAAGCCGCGTCATTACGATTGAACTGCGCGTGAGTTACGCGTGCAGAATCAGTTTCTGCACGCGCCAGTTCAATAGTTCGGCGACGAACAACACATTCTCCGATGGGCAAGCCATCTGGTGAATCCAGCCGAACTGCTTCGGCTGCTTGCCCGCTTTGCCGAGCACGCCGAGTATCTTGCCGTCGAGCGTCATCTTGTAGATGCGGCCCGGAAACGCGTCGGAGCTATACAGCACCTGATTCGGTCCCGGCGAGATGCAGATCGCCCACGGTGACCCCGGCGCAAAGGTGCCGGCTGCGATGGCTGCTTCGTCTGGCATGTTGCCGATGGCGGGACGTGCATCGGGCGGCACAGGGACGTCGATCGTAAACTGCCGCTTGAAATTCCCTTCCGTATCGAACACCTGAATGCGCCGGTTGCTGCGGTCCGCGACGTAAATGTTGTCGTGCGCATCGACAGCAATACTATGCGGCGTATGAAATTGTCCCGGACCCGTGCCACGGTCGCCCCATGACTTGATCCAGTTGCCGTCGCGATCCACTTTGGCGACGCGCGAGTTGATATAGCCGTCGCTGATATACGTGTTGCCCGCGATATCCCACGCGACGTCCGTCACCTGGCGGAAGCGGCCGGGCTCGGAAGGCAACGGCGGATTGGGATGTTTGAGCGGGGCGGTGTCTTCGTCGGCGGCTTCCTGCTTGCGGCCGAAGACCATCGCGACGCGTCCGTCCGGTGTGAACTTGATCACCATGTCGGAGCCCTTGTCCGTCACCCAGATGTTGTCCTGCCGATCCACCTTCACGGTGTGCGCGAACGACCATGCATACAGGTTGTGGCCGATCTCGCGAATGAAGCGTCCGTCGGGGGCGAATTCCAGAAGCTGTGCTGCGGCAGCACCATATGCTGGCCCGGTCGAGTTGCCGCGCGACAGCACGAAGATATGTCCACGCGAGTTGAGCGCGACACCGGAGCATTCACCCAGATAGGTGTCTTTAGGCAAATGGACAGGTTCGGCAACAGAGTCGTAAGCAATGGACGGCACGTCCAGTGCATCAGCAAATGCAGTGGGCATGGCGAGTGCGGCAGCGGAACCGGCAATCAGACTCATGAACACGCGGCGGCTCATTGCCCGATGTTCAGCACTGCCGCAACACGGACAAAACGACCCATATTGTTCGCTCATTCGACGTCTCCTTTGTGTGGGCTGTCACGTCATCAGCATAGGCAGGCTCATCACGTGCAAAGGCAATCGTAGTGCACAAAACGCTTAATAGCTAAGTCGGGTTTAGCTGCATAGCGGCGATTTCGATGCGAGGTATTGCGTCGGCGCGGTTCTGTTCAACGGGCCGGACTGCGGCACGATGTTTGCGATTCATGTCGGGTCATCAAAGTATTGCGTGGTCTCGCGTATGATGCGACGGCGTCTTACAGGCTAGCGCCTGGCATCGCCGGTCGCGTCGGGTGCGACTCCTTTCATTGCGCATTGCGTCTTTGCCACCGTGTTCATTGCGCATCTTTCATTTGCCTATGACAGCCACTTCCTCCGCATACGGTTCGCCATTCATCTCGTGCATCATCTGCGCCTATAACGAGGCACCTCGGATCGGGCAGGTGCTGGCAGTCGCGGCTACACATGCTGCGTTGGGCGAAGTCATTGTTGTCGATGACGGTTCCACCGATGGCACCGTCGATATCGTCAGGCAGTTTCCTTCGGTACGTCTGATCGCACGCGGCACGAATGGCGGCAAGAGTGCAGCGATGGTGGACGGCATCGCGGCGGCGCGCGGTGACCTTCTGATGCTACTGGACGCCGATCTCAAAGGGCTGGCGACGGAGCATATTAGTGCGCTGGCGGCGCCGGTGATTACCGGTCGCGCGGATGTCAGCATCAGTCTGCGGCAGAACAGCCTCGCCATTTTTCGCGCAATTGGACTCGATTTCGTTTCGGGGGAGCGCGTGGTTAAAAAGGCATTGCTGAATGAAGCGTTAGCTCAGATTCGCACGCTTCCTCGCTTCGGAATCGAAGTGTTCATGAACCGTCTTATTATCGATCGGCGCCTGCGTATCGCGGTTACGCATTGGCCTCACGTCACTCAGGCACGCAAAACCGAAAAGCTCGGCTATTGGCGTGGGGTTCGTGCGGAATGGCGGATGATTTCCGATCTGCTGCGAGTCGTGTATCCGTTTGCATTGATCTCGCAGACCGTGCGGTTATCGCGCTTGAGAATCGATCATGGGCGTGTGTCTTTTGCGACCCGTATGAAGGGCGTTCCAGAAACGCCGCAATAATCGATCAGGTGCGCCTGGTGTGGGCGCGGCCAAGAGCCAATGCCGCGATGCCGAGCGCACCCAACGCCAGCGGGCAGAACAGTGTGGCGAATCGCCAGAGTATGAGGGCAGTGCCGACAGCCACACGCGGTACCCATGAGCCCAAAGCAGCTGCGAGCCCAAGGTCGCCACCTCCTCCGCCGGCAGGAATGCCGGTCCATAACGCCGCGTGCAGCACCAACGCCTGGGCTGCTACCACAAAGCCTGGTGGCAACGCATAGCCCAATTGAAGCAGGATGAACCACAACGCGCCATAGCGAAGTAGCCATTGGGTTGTGGTCAATACGAGCAACATGGCGAGTTGCCAGCGGGGGCCCTTGAGCAGATGCGTCCATTGCTGACGGACATTGGTCGCGAACGCACGCCACTGCGCCGGTCGCGCGCTTTTTAATCCGACACGTTCGAGCACGCCATGAGCGCCTGCCGCGAGTTTCCGCCTGGACGTCCAGATGACGAGCGCCAGTGCGATTGCGCCAGAGGCCACGCCGGCGACGATCGGTAGCGACATCGGCGCAATCAGGCCGCCGACCAACCCGAGACACGAAACGACTGAAGGCGGCACGGCGACTGCAAAAAAGGCAAGGTCCAGCGCCTGGTCGCCGCTGACGACCGTGGTCGCCTGGGTCCATGATGCGCCGGCTCGTTGCAACAGCCCCAGATTCACCCCATATCCCGCTGCGCCGAACGGAGAGCCTAGAAACGCCGCGTCAGTGACGAAGGTAATGGCCAACGTCCGTGCAAAGCGTATGCGCAAGCCTAACGCCGTCTGCATCAACTGCTGCTTACCGGCTTTAGCCATTGCGCTGACGAGCGCACTGGTTGCCAGCATGACGATGAGATGCGCGGACGCGGCGCGCAGTCCGGTCACGATCGCATGAAAGCCCAGCAGCATTGGCGCACCGATGGCGAAGCCAACGCCGATGATGGCCAGCAATAGGGTCGCACCGAGTGCAAACGGTTTCGTCAAAAGAGTGTCCTGGAAGGGTCTGTTGGCGCAAACCTGGAACCTTACGACATGCGTGTGTCGGAAAAGTGTCGGGGCGGTGAACGGGTGCTTCGTGCCTGCGTTCGTCGACGTGTGCGCGATGACATAGGCAAAGCTGATCGCATTCGATCACGCATCTACAGGATACTTTCCAGATTTCTTCTGGTTAAAAAATAAGTAGGAATCCTGCTTTGGAAACGCGCGAAGCAGGATTCTGTATTTGCATCGCCTAGCTGCCGAAGAATGTGTTGCAAAAACTGACGGGGCCTACACAGTCCGAGTGCATTGGCATGCGTTCCGGTTTGCCGGAAGAAGAGTTACCGTTTTGCGGCATGCCACCGTATGCGGACTCGGTGGGTTGCGAATTATCTTGCGCGGCAATCTTTGCTTCCGCCGCCTGGATGTCGGCAGGGTACGTGGCATCGTCGCTCGTTGACGGGTTGTAGCCCGCCTGTTCGACGCGGATCAGATCGGCACGCACTTCAGCGCGTGTCAGCGGAGCATTCGATTGAGCAAAGCTCAGAGCGGGAGCGGCCAATGCGCTGGCGGCAAGAGCGAAACAAACGAGAGCGTTTTTCATGATAAAAATTCCTCTAGACATGGTGAGTTAACGGGTAGTGATAACGTGCAAAAAGCGACTTGTTTTAGCTGCCGAAGTACGGTGTGCAGAAGCCAGCCGGACCGACGCACTGTTGCGTGTGCGTGGGCTTGTGTTCTTTTGCCGAAGCTTGAGTAACGACGCCGGCCGATGCAAGAAATGCCAGAGCGATGATCGTGATGAGTTTCGATTTCATTGCGGATGCCTAATTAGTTGATGACCAGGATCGCCGTATTCTTGATTGCGAACTGAGCCTGTTGCTGCGCATGAATACGGTCCGTCTGAGACTGGAGCAGCATTTGAACGCTTCCGCCTGTATCGGCGATGCGGATGTTTGCTGCTGTCTACGTGAAGATAAACACGACGGATCTTCTTTTTATTCCCAAAATTTTCGCGCGCGGGCTTTTTCGACCTACGCCGCGCGCACTGGTCAGGGTGCGTCAGCCCTACAAATGGCTGACAACGGCCTGGGCGCGCCTCTGCCAGAGCGGCTATGAATGAAGTGATTGCAGAAGGCCCGCGGCTCGAATGCGCACGCCAGCAACAGGTCTATCTCTCTTTGCTACTATGTCGGGCAGCGATCACTTCCGAACCGCAGAACAAGGAGATTCAAATGAGCAAAGGATATTGGGTAACCAGCTATCGCAAGACGAACGACGCGGCGAAGCTCGCAGCGTATGCGCAGCTCGCAGCACCTGCCGTCGCTGCTGCTGGCGGCAAATTCATCGTGCGCGGCGTGGCGGACGAAGTGCATGAACAGGGCTTGAAGGAGCGTACGGTCGTGATTGAATATCCGACCTACGAACAGGCGGTCGCCGCTTACGAAAGCGACGCCTACAAGAAAGCGCTGGAAGCGCTGGGCGATGGCGTAGAGCGCGATCTGCGGATTGTGCGCGGCACGGAATAAGGCGGCGCTATCGGGGCAATAGGTGCCCCGTGGCACGACGAGGCCGCCGTGAACACGGTGCCCTCGAACAGACAAGCGGTGTGCGGCAAACTCAAGCTGCCGCACGCCGCTCGAGTCTTACTTTACGGCCCCCAACGCCAGGCCCTTCACCAGATATCTCTGCAGCCAGGCGAACACAATCGAAACCGGCAGGGTCGCGCAGAGCGTAGCGGCCATCACCAGGTGCCATTCGACCACATATTTCCCCGCGACCATATCGGTCACTTGCACGGTGAGCGTCTTGTTTTCCGGTGAGCGGATCAACGTATACACCACGGCAAACTCATTCCACGCATTGATGAACGTGAAGATGGCGGTCACGACGATAGCCGGTACAGCCAGCGGCAGGAACACTTTGAAGACCGCTTTGGTGCGCCCGCAGCCTTCGAGCCACGCTGATTCTTCGAGATCTCGCGGCACGGTCTGAAAATACGAAGACAGCATCCACACGGCAAACGCGATATTGAACGCCGCGTAAGACACGATCACGCCAATCTTCGAGTCGACCAGATTGCCATCGCCAAACGGAATCATTGCCGCTAGCCGGAATAGACCGACCACGAGCAGGATCGGCGACAACATCTGCGTGACCAATAGAAACTGGCGATACAAGCCGCGTCCGCGAAATGGAAAGCGGGCTAGTGCATAAGCGGCCGGCAGGCTCACCGCGAGCGCGAGCAGGGTCGACAGCAAGCTGATGATCGTGCTGTTGCGCAAGGCCACGCCGAAATTGGCGGCTTCCCACATATCGATGAAATTGCGCCACTGCCAATGCACGGGCAACCAGCGCGCCGGATAGACAAAGATTTCGGAAGCCGGTTTCAACGCGGT
The DNA here is from genome assembly GCF_904848625.1 of Paraburkholderia metrosideri. GTDB lineage: Bacteria > Pseudomonadota > Gammaproteobacteria > Burkholderiales > Burkholderiaceae > Paraburkholderia > Paraburkholderia metrosideri. The sequence continues at coordinate 70,082 of NZ_CAJHCP010000018.1, read as the reverse complement.
GAACAACATCACGGCGAACGGGAACAATACGACCACCACGAGCGGCGACAACGCGAGCCAGCACCATAGCGAGCGTTTCATCTTGATGCTGAGACTCATGACGGATCTCCTTCTTTCGCAGGCTGCAGGCGCAGATAGGCGATCGAGAAAACGAACAGCATGACGAGCATGATCAGCGAGACGGCGGCCGCTTCGCCGGGACGTCCGAGCCGGAAACCAAGCTCGTAGAGATAGGTGACGAGAATATGCGTACTGTTGTCCGGGCCGCCTTGTGTCATCACCCAGATAATCGGGAACGAGTTGAACACATAGATCACGTTCAACAGGATCGTCATGTTAATGAACGGCCTCAACAGCGGCATGGTCAGCTTGCGGAACTGCTGCCACGCACTCGCGCCGTCCATGCGTGCCGCTTCGTAAATATCGCCGGGAACCGACGACAAACCGCCCAGCAGAATCGTCACCGTAAAGGGAATCGACACCAGAATGCCGACCGCGATCTCGACAGGAAACGCGAGTTCGGGCGTGGCAAGCCAGTGAATCGGGCCGCCGATCAGCCCGAGTCGTTGTAGCGTGACGTTGACCATCCCGTAGTCGTCGTTGAACGCCCAACGCCACACCACGGCGGTCATCGTCAACGAAACGGACCACGGCAGCATCACGATCGTGCGTGCTACGCCACGTCCATAGAAGTCCTGGTTCAGTACCAGAGCCACCGGCACGGAAATCAGCACGGTGCCGCCGACTACGCAGATGGTCCAGATAATCGTCCGTCGAACGGAAGCGAGAAACACCGGGTCTTCGAAAATCGTCTGGAAATTCTGCAGGCCGGTGAAGTCGCGAATCGCGCCAAAACGCGATACCTCATGCAGCGATTGCCACACGATATTGAAAATCGGATAGCTGATGATGAACAGCGCCAGTATCAGACTCGGCGCAATCAGCAACCAGGGCGCTTGCAGGCGCGAAGAAGCGGAACGGCTCATGCGTGCTCGATCGTAAGACGCGCCTGCGTTAGTCAGTGGGCGCGACGGGATGGGCCGGATAGTGCAACAAGTGCATCATTCATGACGACCGGAACGCGCACCACCCTGGTCTGCGGCGGCACGCGTTCCGTACTCAAACAATCACACACAGCTCACTGCGGCGTTTAATGACCCAGCGACTTGTTGGCTTGCGTAGCCGCTGCGTTCAACGCGTCGGCCGGTTGCGCCTTGCCGAGGTAGATCGACTGCATTGAATCGGTGACGGCCTTCGCGGTGTCTTCCCAGCCGGTCACGGTCGGTGCGAAGTGAGCGGTAGGCAGCAGCGCGACGAACGCCTTGGTGTCCGGATCGTTGAATGCCGGATCGGTCGCCTCAGCCTTGGTGGTCGGCAGGAAGCCTTCGGTCGTCGTGAACTCGACACGCGGTTCCTTCGTGAACAGATAGTCGAGGAACTTCCACGCCGACTTCTTCACCTTCGAGTTCTTGAACATCACGATCGAGTCCGTCACCGCGTACGTCGCGTGCGCCGTGCCCATCGGAATCGGATCGATACCGTACTTCAGATTCGGCGCTTCCTTCTTGATCTGCTTCGCAAGGAACGGTGCCGAGATCATCATCGCGACGCGGCCTTGCTTGAACAGGTTCTGCACGTCTTCGCGGCTGTAGCCGGTCACGCCAGGCTGCGTCAGACCTTGATCGATCATCGTCTTGTACAGCGTCGCGGCCTTGATGCCGGCCGGCGAATTGAACGCCGCCTTGCCGTCCTTGCCGACCACGTCGCCGCCATTGGTCCACAGCGCGTAGTAATAGTAGACGTCGGTTTCGATTTCCTTGCCTTGCAGACCGAAGCCGGCAACGCCTTGCGCCTTCAGTTTCTTCGACGCGTCGATCACGTCATTCCACGTTTTCGGGCCGTCCGGATAGCCGACTTTCGCGAGCAGGTCCTTGTTGTAGTAGAGCGCGCGTGCGGATGCGGCGATCGGCAGGCCATAGGTCTTGCCGTTGATCTGACCCGGTGCGAGGAACGGACCGATAAAGCGGTTCTTGAAGCTCGCGTCCATGTAGCCGTCGAGCGGCTCGGCCACGTCGTCCTTCACGAAGTCGAGCAGCCAGCGCGTGCCGACAATCGCGAGGTCGGCGTTGGCGTTACCGGAAATGTCCGTTTGCAGCTTCTGTTGCAGCGTGTCCCAGTTCACGTCTTCGATCTTGATCGTCGTGCCGGGGTTGGCCTTTTCGAAGTTGCGGGCCATTTTTTCGAAGTACGGTGCGGTCGCGTCGCTGTAATGGGCAACGGTCACGCGGACCGTGTCGGCGTGAGCCGCGACGGCGATACCTGCAAACGCGAGCGCGACGGCAACTTTGCCTAGCGCGAGGGAAGCACGGGCATGCAACGACATTTCTCTCTCCTGTGTTGATCGGAGTTAGCGGTTTAACGCTGACTCCGTCCCATCAACGATGGTGGGGTGGTCTGCTGCCGTCGCCGGCCGCTTGGGTTAAATTGTTTGAAAAAATCCTACATGACGCAAAATTGCTTGTCACGTAGGGTCTGCCATATTTTTTCTCAGGCCGTTTTGTGCATAAGATGCTGTAACGCAGGGATATTCTGCATAACGCGATGTCGTGGATAGCCAGACTTCAGGATGGCTAGACAAGTTGGAGGCGGCGCATTTGTAGGAAATTTACACGCTAATCGGGTGCCGGTGGCAAGGATTGGGGAGCGAGGCGGACATGAATCGTGTGGTGTTGGTAACGGGCGCTTGCGGTGGAATTGGCAGCGTGTTGTGCAAGCGCTTCGTGGAGCAGGGCGACACGGTGCTGGCGCTCGACGTCGACGAAGCCGCGCTGGATGCGTTGACTGTGCAACTAGGCGACGCGCACGTCACGCCAGTGGTCGCCGATCTCGGCGATGCCGCCGCGGTACAGCAGGCGGTCGCCAAAGCGGTCGCGCTGCGTGGTCCGGTGGACGTGCTGGTCGCGAATGCAGGCGCGGCGCAGGGGCTGACGCTTGCGACAACCGATGCCGCCAGCTGGCAGCGCGATGTTCATCTGAATCTGAACGGCACGTATCACACGGTGGAAGCGGTGCGGGCGTCGATGATCGAACGGCAACGGGGTGCGCTCGTGTTGATCGGCTCGGTCAATGGTCTCGCTGCGCTCGGTCATCCCGCCTATAGCGCGGCGAAAGCCGGGCTGATCAGTTATACGAAGGCGCTCGCCATCGAGCTGGGACGCTACGGTATCCGCGCGAACATCGTGTGTCCGGGCACGGTGAAGACGCAGGCGTGGCAGGCGCGTGTCGACAGAAACCCGCAGGTCTTCGAGGATCTGAAAAAGTGGTACCCGTTGCGCGATTTCGCCACGCCCGACGACATTGCCGACGCCGTGCTGTTTCTCGCCTCGCCGATGGCTCGCGTGATTACCGGCGTCACGTTACCGGTGGACGGCGGCTTGATGGCCGGCAACCGGTTGATGGCGGAAGAGTTGACGCTCGAATCGCTTTGAACCGCGCTTTTGAACCGTATCACGCAGATTCGCCCGATACACGAACGGCTAGACGAACGACCCAACGCAGCAAGACGATGAGGACAGCATGGCAGCAGTGCAACTGAGCGGCATCTTCAAACGCTATGGCGACACGCAAGTGGTGCACGGCATCGATCTCGATATCGACGACGGTGAGTTCGTCGTGCTGGTCGGGCCGTCCGGCTGCGGCAAGAGCACGCTAATGCGCATGGTGGCGGGACTCGAAGAGATTAGCGGCGGCGATCTGATGATCGGCGGCACAAGAGCCAATACGCTCGCGCCGCAGCAGCGCAATATCTCGATGGTGTTCCAGAGCTATGCGCTTTATCCGCATCTGTCGGTCTACGAGAACATTGCATTCGGGCCGCGCATTCGTAAGGAATCGTCGGAGAGTTTCAAGCCGCGCATCGAGGCCGCCGCGAAGATGTTGAACCTCGGCGGTTATCTGGACCGGTTGCCGCGTGCCTTGTCGGGTGGTCAACGGCAACGGGTGGCCATGGGGCGTGCCGTGGTGCGCGAGCCGTCTCTGTTCCTGTTCGACGAACCGTTATCCAATCTCGATGCCAAGCTGCGTGTGCAGATGCGCACCGAGATCAAGGCGTTGCATCAACGGCTGAAAAATACGGTGATTTACGTCACACACGATCAGATCGAGGCGATGACCATGGCCGACCGGATCGTCGTGATGAACGCGGGGCGTATCGAGCAGATGGGGCGTCCGTTGGAGCTATACGATCATCCGGCCAATCTGTTTGTCGCGAGCTTTCTCGGCTCGCCGTCGATGAACTTCGCCGAAGGCGTGATCGTGAATCGCACGCAAGGGCAAGGCCTCGCGCTGAAACTCGTCGACGGTGGCGAGATCGCGCTGGAGAGCGCGCCCGCCTCGGCGAAAGTCGGCGCGAAGGTGACGCTCGGCGTCAGGCCGGAACACATCGAGACGATGGCGCAAACGCCTGACGCAACGATGGACGTCGACGTGGTCGAGCCGACCGGCGCGGAAACGCATCTGTACGGAAAAATAGGCGGCACTACGTGGTGCGTGACGACTCGCCAGCGCTCGACCGTCGAGCCCGGTCAGCGCGTCGCGCTGCGTTTCCCCGCTGGGCATATTCATCTGTTCGATACGGAGAGTGGACGCAGGCTGGCCTGAACCGCGTGTTGCCGATCGACGCACGATGCGCGCACAGGTGATGCGCGATCGCACCGACAGAGGCGGCGAGCGACGCGGATTCATTTAACCCTTAAGGAACACCGGGTGTCCGCACCGAACTTGATTCCCCACATCCGCAGCGCACTGGTCAGCTTGCGGCCCGCCGAGCGCAAGGTCGCCGAGATGGTGCTGAGCGACGTCGATTTCGCGATGCGCGCGAGCATCACCGAGCTCGCGCAACGCGCGGAGGTGTCCGAGCCATCCGTCACGCGGTTTTGCCGCGCGATCGGCGCGCATGGTCTGCGTGACTTCAAGATGCTGTTGGCTCAGAGTGTGGCGGGCGGTGTGCCGTATGCGTCGACGGCGGTCGCGCGTGACGACGATGTGCAGACCTTGATGGACAAGGTCGGCGAGGCGGCAATCGACGGCATTACGCACGCGCGTGGCGCGCTCGATCCGACCGTCGTGGAGAGTGCGATTGCGGCTTTATCGAGCGCAGGGCGGGTGTTTTTCTTTGGCGTGGGGTCGGGTTCGGGACTGGTCGCGCAGGACGCGGCGCTGCGGTTTTTACGGCTCGATATCGCATCGACGGCTTTTACCGACGGTCATTTGCAACGGCTTTATGCCGGTCTGATGGAACCGGGCGATGTCGCGTTCGCGATTTCGCATTCGGGACGCAGCGTCGAAGTGAATGAGAGCATTCAGATCGCGAAAGAACGTGGCGCGACGACGATTGCATTGACCAATGTCGGCTCGCGGCTTGCATGGCTGGTCGATATTCCTTTACTGCTGCGCGTGCCAAGTCCTATCGATCCCAATACGCCAGGCGTATCGCGGCTGGTGCATCTTTGCATCATGGATGCGCTGGCGATTGGCGTCGCGCTTAAGGCCGGCCCGAAGACGCTTGAGAAGATGCGGCATGCGAAGGCGCGGTTGGCATCGCATGAGCCGGAAGCGACCGGCAATTAGGCGTTTATCTCTGCGCCGGTCGCGGCGATCCAGCCAAATCTGCGCGACAGCCTCGACGTGGCTGCACGCAAGGTCTGCGCGGGTCCCCCCGCCATTTCGCTGTCGAAACTACCGCTGGGTCCCATCAACGCGAGCACGAGGCAAATGCTGCCGGTATGGTCGAGCACGGGCGCGGCCAATGTGCTGATGCCAGGCACGGGGTGGCTCAACGCTGTGTCGATGCCGTCTGCGCGGATTTGCGCGAGACGTTGCGCGTACGCCGGAGTCAGTGGCGCGAACGTGCGCACTGTTTCATCAGCGCCCGGTTTGGAGACCGCTGTTTTCATTGCAAACACATCTGCTGCGTCCGCACCCGCCAACCGCAAATGATCCTGCGTGAGCAGACCCGCGCGCACATCGTCCGCGACATAAGCGGAAAACACGCGGCCAATCGCGGTGTTCACCAGCGACATCACCGTACCGACCCGCAGGCTCACATGCAGCGGCCGAGCCGATTCCTCCAGACGCACCACGGTTGGCCCGAGCGGTCCAAGCACTGCCATTGCGACACTCATTCCCGTCGATGCCGCCAGTTCGATCACCTCAGGCTCCGCTTCGCGCGTCGGCGAAAGACGTTGCAAGCCGATCAGACCCAACTCCAGCGCGAGTGGGCCGGCGGCGAAACAGCCGGACGCATCGCGATCGAGCAGGCCGATTTTCAGCAGACTCACCAGGTGCGGAAACGCCTTCGCCGGCGGCATGCCGGCAGCGGCAGCGAGATCGCGGAGGCTCAAGGGCCGCGCTGCGGCAACCAGTGCGCCCAGCAACTCGCCGGTGTTGTCGAGCGCTTGGATGCCGCGCTGCGGTTTCGCATCGGCGGAAGGCGAGGCGAGGTCGGGGGAATCAGTCACGATGCAGAAGACGCTAACAGGGAGGGCCTGGCAGCCAGTTCGGCGCCGATGTCATGAGCGGTGGCAAGCAGTGCGCGGGCGGTCGGGCTACCGGCGCTGACGTCGATCGCGCCGGTCGAGCCGATCACCGTTAATGCGAGCAGCAAACGGCCGCTGCTATCCAGCACCGGTGCGCTCAAGCTGCTGATGCCCGGACTCGGCGCATCGACGCTGGACTCCAGACGGCGTTCGCGAATCGCATTCAACGTCGCCTGAAATGCAGCGCCGTGATCGGGCAACGTCATCGCGCTACTTGCCGGCGCGCCGGATTGATTCGCCCACATCCGGGCCAACACGTCAGCGGGCAAATAAGCGCAAAACACCCGTCCCGTCGATGTGGCCGGTAACGACATCAACGTGCCCACATGCAGGTTGACGTGCAACGGAAACCCCGCGTGTTCATAACGAACGATGGTCGGTCCCTGCGGCCCGGCAATACAGATCGCGACACTAAAGCCAATGGCTTCCGCGAGTGCCGCCACGCGCGGCACGGCGGCCCGAAATGCGGGCTGGTTCTCTAGGTGCTGCAAGCCGAGCCGTAACGACAGCGGCCCAGGTTCATAACGGCCCGTCAGTTCATCGCGCTTGATGAGACCCAGTCGACTCAGGCTCACCAGATACGCATGCGCTTGCCCCGGCGCGATTTGCGCGGCGTTGGCGAGATCGGACAAAGCCAGTGGCGCGCGCGCCTGCGCGAGCGCCAGCAAGACCCGGCCGCCCACTTCAACGCTTTGAATGCCGCGCTGCGTCTTGCCGCCGTCCTTTGCCGTGCTGCCATCCGCGCTGCCGTCCGCGCCTTTGCCCGTCGCCGATTTCGCTGCCTTGCTCACGCCTGCGCTCGTCCGTAAAAAGGGTCCATGTTAACCGAATGCCCTCGCAGTTCCGCACCCATCTTGGGCTTCGCGAAGTTTGTGTATAGCGATACATTTCGCTATTGACAAATAAACTCACCCAACCCTAACATGCATTCACCCCGACACACCGGCGCAACTACAGAGTAAAACGGGGCGAGACAAGTCCTCCCATACCGTCAGCCCGCACCAGCCGGTGCGCCGCCGGCCGTCTCGCCTCACGTCCAACTTTTGACGGAGACAAGCATGGCAAAGGCATTCGCATCCCAGGCCGACCTGGAAGTCAAGAAAGTCACGTGGACCCAGTTGTCCGAGAACGCGTACGCGTACACCGCCGAGGGCGATCCGAACTCGGGCGTGATCATCGGCGACGACGGCGTGCTGATCGTCGACACCACCGCAACGCCTGCCATGGCGCAGGACCTCATCGCGAAGATTCGCAGCGTCACCGACAAGCCGATCAAATATGTCGTGCTGTCGCACTATCACGCGGTGCGCGTGCTCGGTGCCTCCGCCTATTTCGAAGAGGGCGCGCAGGAAGTGATCGCGAGCCGTGGCACGTACGAGATGATCGTCGAGCGCGGCGAAGCGGATATGAAGTCGGAAATCGAACGTTTCCCGCGTCTTTTTGCCGGCGTCGAGACAGTGCCGGGCCTGACGTGGCCGACTCTCGTGTTCGAAAAGGAAATGACGCTGTTCCTCGGCAAGCTCGAAGTGCGTATCGCGCATCTCGGCGCGGGTCATACGAAGGGCGACACGGTCGTGTGGTTGCCGTCGCAGAAGGTGCTGTTTTCCGGCGACCTCGTCGAATACGACGCGGCCTGTTATTGCGGCGACGCGCAACTCGAACAGTGGCCGGCCACGCTGGAAGCGCTGCGCGCGCTGAATGCCGACAAGCTCGTGCCGGGCCGTGGTCCCGCGTTGCTGACACCGGCTGACGTGAACAAGGGCCTCGACTACACCAAAGACTTCGTGACGACACTGCTGCAGGCGGGACGCGAAGCATTCAACGACAAACTCGATCTGAAGGCCGCGATGGCGCATACGCGCAAGGCGATGGACCCGAAGTTCGGCCATGTCTTCATCTACGAGCATTGTCTGCCGTTCGACGTATCGCGTGCTTTCGACGAAGCCGCCGGCATCACGCATCCGCGCATCTGGACCGCGCAACGCGACAAGGAAATGTGGGACGCGCTGCAAGGCTGACAGAAATAACAAGCGCAAAGCAGAGCAGAGACGGACGGAGACAAAGATGAGCATCAACTACCAGGCGCTGTCGTTCGAATACCAGCCTTGCCGTGAGCAGAGCGAGCAGCGCGGTGACGAGCAGGCGGCCTATCCCGTGATCGTGGTCGGTGCGGGGCCAGTGGGCCTCGCCACCGCGATCGATCTCGCACAGCAGGGCGTGCCGGTCGTGCTGGTCGACGACGATTGTTCGTTGTCCACCGGCTCGCGGGCAATCTGCTTTTCAAAGCGCTCGCTCGATATCTTCGACCGTTTGGGCTGCGGTCAGCGAATGGTGGATAAGGGCATTAGCTGGAATGTCGGCAAGGTGTTCCTGAAAAATGAACTGGTGTACACGTTCAATCTGCAACCGGAGGCGGGTCACAACCGGCCTGCCTTCATCAATCTGCAGCAGTACTACGTCGAGGGTTTTCTGCTCGAACGCGCGCAAGAAATGCCGAATCTGGAGATTCGCTGGAAAAGCAAAGTAGTTGGCGTGCAGCTGAGCGGCACACCGGGCTCGTGCGATGCCAGCGTGACGCTGACGGTGGAAACGCCGGACGGCAAGTATCCGTTGCGCGGTCGTTATGTCGTTGCCGCTGACGGCTCGCGCAGCCCGATGCGTCGACTGATGGGACTCGATAGTAAAGGCGTGACGTTCAAAGATCGCTTCCTGATTGCCGACGTAAAAATGGAAGCTGATTTCCCGACCGAGCGCTGGTTCTGGTTCGATCCGCCGTTTCATCCGAATCAATCGGTGCTGCTGCATCGGCAGCCGGATAACGTGTGGCGGATCGATTTTCAGTTGGGATGGGATGCCGATCCCGTGCTGGAGAAAACGCCGGAGCGTGTGATTCCGCGTGTGCGTGCATTGCTCGGCGCCGACGCAAAGTTCGAACTGGAATGGGTCAGCGTCTATACGTTTTCGTGTTTGCGGATGGAGCGCTTCCGGCATGGCAACGTGTTGTTCGCGGGCGATTCCGCCCATGGCGTGTCGCCGTTCGGCGCACGCGGTGCGAACAGCGGCGTGCAGGATGCGGAGAACCTGGCGTGGAAACTGGCGCTGGTGCTCGAAGGAAAAGCATCCGACGCATTGCTCGATACGTATGCCAGCGAGCGTGAATTTGCCGCCGACGAAAACATCCGCAACTCCACGCGCTCAACCGATTTCATCACACCGAAGAGCCCCGTGAGCCGGGTTTTCCGCGACGCTGTGCTGAAGCTTTCCCGGCATCATCCGTTCGCGCGTCAACTGGCGAATAGCGGACGTTTATCCGTGCCCGCAGTGTTGCGTAATTCGCCGCTGAATACGGTGGACCAGGACCGTTTCGAAGGCTCGATGGTGCCGGGCGCATCGTGTGTCGATGCACCCGTGCAGGTGGAGGGGAAACCGGCGTGGCTGTTGCAGCAACTCGGTCAGCAATTCACCGGTGTGCTGTTCTGTGATGAGCAGGGTGTCGATCAGGCTACCCGGACCGCACTGGATGCGTTGCGCACCGGACCCATTCCGTTGAAGCTCGTCGTGGTGACGCGAGACGCGGCATTGTCGGGCGAGCGAGTGGTTCAAGACAGCGAAGGTCTCGCAAACGCACGTTACGACGCAAAACCCGGCACGTTCTATCTGATCCGGCCGGATCAGCATGTTTGCGCACGTTGGCGGCAACTCGATGCAAGTGCCGTCGCGCATGCGCTGAAGCGTGCATTGTGTGTTGAAGGAACGGCCTGAAACAAGAGCCGCACACACACAGGCATCGCGCAATAGCGGAAACAGCAGGAGACAAATATATGGCACTCAATACTCAACCGAATCTCACCCGACCTGATGATTTCTACGAGGCGCTGATCGACATGCATCGCGATCTCGACGATGCGCAGAGTCAGTCGGCGAATGCGCAATTGATTCTGTTGCTCGCGAATCATATCGGCGATTACGCGATATTGATTGAAGCTTTGCAGCACGCGCGAGAAGGTGTGATCGATATGGCGGTTCAGAACGCGGACGCGCATCCGCTGGCGGCTTGAAGTCGCGTTACACACCAGAGTTCGCATACGAAAAAGCAGGCACGCGCGTGACCGTTCGCGTCACGCGCAATTCATCGCATCAGTCCCAAAGCGGCGTATCGAGATGCCGGACTCAATGGGTCCATTGGACCCGCACGTTTGAAGATATCCAACGAGCCAATTTTTCGCCCGTCGCTTGAGCCGGGCGTATCCGCTACTGCCGATGTAATCGGTCGACCCGGTTTGAGCGAATCGTTAGTCGAGCGTCATTAACGAACGGCTAGCGCTCAGCAAGGTTCGCGCCGTCGTGTAGCCCGCGCGAAGGTCGTGACCGCGCATATCGCATGCAATCCGAAGTAATTGATCTCGTGCAATAGGACTCATCCTGAATGTGCAAAGCGTGGTGAATTCGCACCGGTCTTGACAATTATTGACAACCGTTTTGGCGCGATTGACTTACCGTTTGTCACGGTTTTGATAACGCGCGACTAAAAGAAGAAATGACTACGAATATTTTCCGGCTGGTTTACAGCCGGTTCCGGGGCATGCTGGTCGCGGTCGCAGAAACCGTGGCGGGAACGGGCAACGCAGATTCCGGGGAGACCACTCATCACTCTGCAACGGGCGGCATTTCATCATTTTCAATGAGGCACACGGCGTTTGCCGCGCTGGTTCTGTTTGGCGCGGCCCCAAGGCTGGTTGATGCACAGGTGGTCGGCGAGGGCGCGCATGCGCCGCCCGTGATCCAGACGCAGAATGGCATCGCGCAGGTCAACATTAACCGGCCCAGCGGGGCTGGCGTATCCCGGAACACCTATTCGCAATTTGATGTGCCGCAGGCTGGCATCATCCTGAACAATTCATCGACGCTCGTTCAGACGCAGCAGGCGGGCATGATCAACGGCAACGCGAATCTGCAGCCGGGCCAATCCGCGCGGATCATTCTTAATCAGGTGAACAGCAATTCGCCGAGTCAGTTGCGCGGGTATATCGAGGTGGCCGGAAGCAAGGCCGAAGTCGTCGTGGCGAACGGTTCGGGGATTGTGGTCAATGGCGGCGGCTGGATCAATACCACCCGCGGCGTGCTCACTACCGGTATGCCGATCCTCGATGCGAGCGGCAACCTGAGCCGGTTTGACGTAACGGGCGGCAACATTACCATCCAGGGCGCGGGCCTGAACGCTGGCGATGTTGATCAGGTCGATCTGCTCGCGCGCGCAGTCCAGGCGAACGCAGCGATCTATGCGAAGAACCTGAATGTCGTGACCGGTGCGAACAGCATTAACCACGACACACTCGACGCAGCGCCGATTAAAGGCGATGGCGCACCATCAGCCGTGTCAATCGATGTAAGCCAGCTCGGCGGAATGTACGCGAATCGTATCGTTCTGGTGGGGACGGAAAACGGGGTCGGTGTTTCGAGCGCGGGTGTGATTGCTGCGCAGGCGGGCGACCTGACTCTCACCACGCAGGGCAAGCTGCTACTCACGGGCAAGACGAACGCGAGTGGCAACCTGTCGGTGGCCGCGGGCGATGTCGACAACAGTGGCACGACTTACGCGCAGCAGTTTGTCTCGGTGAATACACCGGGCGTACTGACCAACAGCGGCACGCTGGCTGCGCAGCAGGGCTTGACCGTCAACGCGGGCAGCGTCGCGTCAACCGGCACGCTGGGCGCAGGCATCAACAACGATGGATCGATCGCGCAAACGGGCGATCTGAGCGTGAGTGCAACCGGCTGGCTTTCCGCAACGGGCCGCAACGCCGCAGGGGGAAACGCAACCCTTCAGGGCGCGTCGGTCAACCTGTCTGGCAGTACGACCTCGACGACCGGCAATCTCGCGCTGAACGCCAGCGGCGGCGACCTGAATCTGTCTGGCGCGACAACCACCGCAGGCGGCACCGTGAAAGCCACCGCCAGCGGCACCCTGACGAACGATGCCGCTGCGCTCTCGTCGGGCGGCGCTCAAACGATTACCGCAGGCGCGCTATCAAATCGTAGCGGCCAGATCGTCTCGGGCGACACGCTGACGGCGAACGTCGCGGGCGGCGTCTCGAACCAGGGCGGCACGATACAGGCCGCAGGCGCGCTGAACGCGCACACAGGCAGCCTCGACAACACGGCGGGACATGTTGTGTCGCTGAACGCTGACGGCCTGTCCCTCTCGACGGTCGGCCTGCTGAACAATGACGCGGACGGTACGATCGGCGGCAATGGTAGCGTGACTGTCCAGGCAGGACAGATCGCGAACGCCGGTTCGATAACGGCCGTGCAGAACCTGATCGCGACGGCCGTGCAAACGCTATCCAATGGCGGCACGCTGGCGGCGAATGGGAACGTCAACGCATCGGCCGGCATGGCGCTGGTGAACTTCGGCTCGATCTCAGCCGGACAGGAAGCAATGACGAGCGCCGCGACGCTCGATAACAGCGCGGGCTCGATCAGCGCGGACCAGCTTGCGCTAGTTGCTGGGAACCTGGTCAACCACGGCGGCACGATCACGCAGACCGGCACGGGAGCAACGACTATCGCCGTCGCAGGCACGCTCGACAATACGAACGGCTCATTGCAGACCAACGCAGCGAACCTGACGCTCGGTCCTGCGACGCTCGTCAACGATCACGGCACGATTGCGAACTCGGGCAACGGTACGCTGTTGATCAATACCGGAACACTGTCGAATAACGGCGGCACGGTCGCGACCAACGGGGCGCTTTCCATCGAGGGCGGCGCGGTGTCAAACCGTGGCGGCAAGCTCGCGGGCCAGTCCTCGGCGGTGCTGAAACTGGCCTCGCTCGATAACAGCGCGGGCGGCTATGTCGGCGCGCAGAACGTCACCGTGACCGATGCAGGTGCGCTCGACAATGCCGGTGGCACGATTCAGGCCAATGACGCGCTCGCCGTGTCGGCGCAGAGCATCGTCAACGATGGCGGCACGATTGCCAACAGCGGCACTTCCGCGACGACCGTGAGCGCCAGCGGCGCACTCACCAATTCGGGCAATGGCCTGATTGGAGGCAATGGCGACGTGTCCGTCAATGGCGGCAGTGTCGACAATGCGGACGGCACAGTCATCGCGGGTGGCGCGGCGTCGGTGCAATCCGGCGGCACGCTCGGCAACCGCGCCGGAATGATTCAGGGCAACGGCACAGTTAAAGCCTCTGCGCAGGGTGTTATCGACAACACCGGTGGCCAGATCGAGGCCAATGGCGCGGGCGCGATACTCGCTGTCGCTGGCGCATCGCTCGACAATACGGATGGCCGCATCGCCAACATTGGCAACGGCGCGACGACAGTCGATGCCGCGACCGTGACGAACTCGAATACGGGTGGCGTGAATGGCGCGGGCACCATCGGCGGCAATGGTGACGTGACTGTGAACGCGCAGGTGCTGTCGAACACGGATGGCGCGCAAATCGTGTCGGGCCAGGACCTGGCGCTGAACGTCGTGCAGTCGGTCAACAACACCGGCGGCTCGCTCTCTGGCGCAAATAATCTCAGGCTCGACCAGGCGGGCGCGGCGGTCATGAACCAGAGCGGGTCGATCCACGCCAACGGTGCGCTCGATCTGAACGTGACGACGCTCGATAACACGTCGGGACGGATCGGCAACGATACCGGCAGTGGCGGTAGCGTAGCCATTACGGCGGGCACGCTGGCAAACCAGGGCGGCGCAATCGGCAGCGACCAGAGCCTGAGCCTGACGACAAATCAGCTTACCGGCGACGGCAGGATTATTGCCGGCAACGATGGCGCCATCACGCTCAACGGCGACTACACGTTAGGCGCGGCCAATCTGATTCAGGCGAATCACGACCTGACCTTCACTACCGCAGGCAACTTCACGAATCAGGGAGCGCTCGGCGCGGTCAATGCGCTTACGCTCAACGCGACGAACGTGGACAACCAGGCGGGTGCCGACCTGAATTCAGCCAGCACGACTGTCAACGCGGCGAACGCGATCACCAATGAAGGTCGCATCGAGGGCGACAACGTTACGACGAACAGCGCCACGCTCACCAATACGGCCACCATCATCGGCAACACCGTCACCCTCAATGGCAGCCAGTCCATCGCCAATACCGGGGCCGCCGCCATCATGGCCGCCGCTTCGCAACTGAACCTCTACTCATCGGGCGATATCTCGAACACGGGTGGCGCGAACCTGTTCAGCCTCGGCGATATCAACGTCGCCGCCGACGCCGCACGCGATGCAAACGGCCTGCTCGCGAACCGCAGCAATTCGGTCACCAACGACCAGTCCACCGTCGAGGCACAGGGCAATAACGAAATCGCGACGCAGACGCTGACAAACTCGCGCCCCGCACCGACTGTCGAGACCGTGACGACTGACGTTTCGACAGTGCACCAGACCAAACGCAGCAAGTACATCGCCTGTACCCCTGCCAACGGCGACGGGAATGCGGGCTGTGGCGATTCGGTCTGGTCGGGTCCCTACAAGACACCGCTTACAACCACCTACGCCGCCCCCGACGTGGTTTCGGAAACCTCGGGCCCGAACGCTACGGACCGCGCGCTGGTCGTGAGCGTGAACGGCGGCCAGCAGACCATCTGGTACAACACGTCCACGGCGAATCCCGATGGCTCGGTTACGGTCACGTACTGGGATGGCTACGACCCGAATATCAACTACGACCCCGCCACCGAATATCCGGTGCGCAGTGACTCACACAATGGCTACCAGCGTGTGGAGATTGCGCGCGACACCACGACGACCATCCAGCAGGATCAGGTGACGGCCCAGGCGCAGCAGGCCCAGCTTCTTGCTGGCGGCAACCTGACTCTCGCCAATGTTGGGACGCTGAACAATAAGTACAGCGCGATTGCTGCAGGAGGCTCGATCCAGATCGGCAGTACCACGCAAGACACCGCGCTCGATCCCTCCGCGAGCGGCAGCTACGGTGGCACGCAGGTCAACAATCTGGGCCAGACGCTGTACCAGTACCAGCGGCAGGATATCGCTTCGACCTATGCGTGGAATGAGAATCCCACGCGGGACGTGGGTCTGGTGACCGAGCCATCGATTGTGCTATCGCCGGTTGCCATCGGCGGCACTGGCGGGACGATCGTCGCGAACAACACGGTGCAGATCAGCGCGACCGACATCAACAATACGAATGTGGCGGCGGCTAACTCGGCCACCGGTGCGACGGGCGGCACGCTCGGCGCAAATGGTGCAGTGGGCGGCATGACGGGCGGTGGCGCGCAGACGGTTAACCTCGCCACCGGCGAGACCCAGACGATCAATGCGCCGCAATCGGTTGCGGGCCCGACTGGCGCGCTGAAGATCACGCTGCCGACGAGCGGCCTTTATAAGTACCAAGCTGCGCCCGGCGCGTCTTACCTGATCGTCACCGACCCGCGCCTGACCAGTTATACGAACTTCATCTCGAGCGACTACATGCTCAAGCAACTGGGGCTGAATCCGCAGAGCGTCGAGAAGCGTCTTGGCGACGGCATGTATGAAGAACAGATGGTGCGAGACCAGATCACGCAGCTCACGGGCCGCGTGTATCTGCAGGGGTACACGAACAATCTGGATGAATACACCGCGCTGATGACGAGTGGCGTGAATGTCGCGCAGCAGTTCGGACTTGAGCCGGGTATTGCGCTGACGGCGGCGCAAATGGATGCGTTGACGAGCGATATCGTCTGGCTGGTGAGCCAGACGGTGACGCTGCCCGATGGCACCACGCAGCAGGTGCTCGCGCCAGTGGTGTATCTCGCGCAGACCCATGCAAATGACCTGCAACCAACCGGCGCGCTGATTGCCGCTGACGATGTCGAGATTCACGCCACTGGCAGTGCGACCAACTCCGGCGTCATCAAGGGCGGCACGCAGACGGTGGTCAGCGCGACCGATATCCTGAATCGGGGCGGCACGGTCGCAAGTAGCGGCGCGAACGGGACGACGGTGGTATCGGCGACGAATGACGTGGTGAACGCGTCGGGCATGATTAGCGGCAATCGGGTGGCGGTGCTGGCGGGGAACAACATCGTCAATGCGACGCTGGTCGATGCCGTTGGTGTCAGCAGTGCTGCGGGCGACAGCAAGGTCAGTCAGACCCTGCTCGGCGCGCAGGGCACGATTGTATCGACTGGTGACATGGTGATCGCAGCCGGCAACGACCTGATGGTGCATGGCGCGACTATCGCGGCGGGTGGTAATGCGCAGATCACGGCAGGCCACGACATCACGGTGGATGCGGTGCAGTCGACCACGTCCCAGTCTGTCACGCTGAACGACCAGCATCACTGGGAAGCGAGTGGCACGACGAACCAGACCAGCGCGATCTCGGCGGGTGGCGGCCTTGCGATTCAAAGCGGCAACGACATGACGCTCAGGGGCGCGCAGGTTAGCGCGGGCGGCGACCTCGCGGCTGTGGCGGGCGGCAACCTGACGGCAACCACCGTGACGGATACCGTGCGGTATGACAATGTTGCCACCGACAGCAAGACGCGCCAGGAAGTCGACCATACGTATGACGAGCAGACGATCGGCACGAGCTTCACGGCGGCCGGTAACGCAACGCTGGGGGCGCTCAGCACGGACGCGGGCAACGGCAACGTGACGCTGACCGGTTCGTCGCTGACGGCGGGCGTAACGAACGGCGTGGACAACGGTGCGGGTACGGCAACGATCGCAGCATCCGGCAATGTCACCATCAACGAGGCACGCGAGGAGCACGATAGCGCTGTCGCCGTTGAATCGAAGCGCGGCAGTTTCGTTCATGGCTCGACTACCGACACGTCGCAGAGCACTCAGGCGAACATCGGCGTGGCGAGTACCGTGTCGGGCGATACCGTGCAGATCAGCGCCGGAAAGGATCTGACCGTCGAGGGAGCAACGGTCGTCGGCACGAACGATGTAAATCTGGCGGCTGCGGGCAACGTGAATATCACAACCTCGCAGGACACCCAGGCCACATCGAGCTACAGCAAGGAACACGAATTCGGTATCGGCTCGGGTGGTGGCATCGGTATATCGGTTGGCACCAAGACGCAGACCGATTCGACCATTACGTCACAGGTGGCGAACACCGGCAGCACGATTGGCTCGCTGAATGGAAACCTGAACATTTCGGCGGGCAACGATCTGCATGTGACCGGTAGCGACCTGATTGCAGCCGGGAATATCACCGGCACGGGTGCGAACGTCACGATTGACGCGGCGACCGACACGGCCCATGCGGACGAAACGCACAAGGTCCAGCAGAGCGGCTTTACGCTTGCGCTGAAGGCGCCGGTTATTGATGCGGTATCGAATGCCGTCGATCAGTCTCGCGCGACGGGCCGGAGCCAGGATGGGCGTGCGTCGGCACTGCACGGTATTGCGGCAGCCAGCGCAGCATGGGATGCGAACCTCGCTGCGGGCGGTCTCGTCAGCGACCTGGCATCCGGCACCACGCCGCAGATGAAAGTCGAATTGAGCTTCGGATCGAGTCATTCCGCAAGTACCTTCACGGAAGATTCGACCACGCAGAAGGGGTCGACCGTCACGGCAGGTGGGACCGCCGCATTCGTTGCGACCGGCAACGGCACACCCGGTAGTGGCAACGTGACCATCGCCGGGTCGAACGTGACAGCGAACGACGTGTTACTGGCCGCGACGAATCAGGTCAATCTAGTCAATACGACCGACACCGATTCGACACGCAGCACGAACCAGTCAGGCAGCGCGAGCATTGGCATTTCGTACGGCACGAATGGCTGGGGTGTCGATGCGTCCGCTTCGAAAGCGAGCGGCAACGGCAACAGTGACGCCGCGATGCGGAACAACACGCGTGTCACGGCGGGCAACAGCGCCACGATCATTTCCGGTGGTGACACGAATATCATCGGCTCGAATGTGGGCGCTGGACAGATTACGGCCAGCGTTGGCGGCAATCTGAATATCGTGAGCGTGCAGGACACGATGACGAGCGATGCTCATCAGCAAAGCGCGGGTGGCGGCTTCAGCGCCAGCATGGGCGGTGTGAGCGGCAGTGTCAGCGCGCAGAACGGCAACGCGAATGCGAGCTATGCAGGCGTCAGCGAACAGGCGGGCTTGCTGGCTGGCGACGGTGGATTCAAGGTCAGCGTTGTAGGTAACACGGACCTGAAAGGCGGGCTCATTGCGAGCGATGCCGATGCGTCGAAAAACACGCTGACGACTGGTACGCTGACGTATAGCGAGATCCAGAACACGTCGAGTTACAACGCGCATTCGAGTGGCATCACTGTGGGCGGTAGTATGGGTGACGGCGGCAACAACTACGCCACTCACGGTGTCACGTCGGGCCATAACGTAGGCGGTGCGCTGCCGGTGTTCGCCAACGACAGCGGCAACGACAGCGCGACGACAAAGAGCGGCGTGAGTGCTGGCACGATCAACGTGACCGATGCCGCGAACCAGACGCAGGATGTCGCCGCGCTGAATCGCGACACGTTGAACACGAACGGGACGGTGGCGCAGACGCCGGATGTGAACGCACTGCTGGATAACCAGTCGGATCTGATGAACGCGGTGACTGCTGCGGGCGAAGCGGTGGCAACACGGATCGGGCAGTATGCGGACGGCAAGCAGAAAGAAGCTCAGGACAACCAGCAGATCGCCCTTGCCGCAGGTGACACGGCGCTCGCTGCGCAGTATGGGCAGGAGGCGGCTGACTGGGATGAGGGTGGGACGAACAGAACAGCGCTGCATATTGCGGGTGGGGCGTTGATCGGTGGGCTCGGTGGCGGTGTTTTCGGAACAGCCCTTCAGGGTGCAGCGGGCGCGGGGCTGTCGGCAGCGATGGCGAAGCAGTTGGAAGATATCTACAAGGGCGTGGGCTCAGCTACCGGTTCGGAACTGCTGGGCAACATTGCAGCCAATGTGGTTGCCGGCGTCGGCGGTGCGCTGGTCGGTGGCGGCGTTGGGGCGAGCACTGCATCGAATGTTGAGTTGTATAACCAGTCGGCACACCGGAAACCGAAAGACCTGGTATCACAGGTGTGTCCAGCGGGGGCGCAGTGCAGTGATGCGACGCTGAATGCGGCGATTCAGGCTCAGGGGACAAATGCAGATGCTGCCGCCGGGACTCTCCAGCCCAACTACGCAACATTGAATTTCGGGGTGCTGTCTGGTACGGCTGGGGGTGCTATAAACCTGTACGACGGCACAAAATATCTGGCTTTCGGCGTCGCACAAGGTAATCCTGCTTCGACTAATTGGTCGTTGGGGGCCAGTGCCACGGTCGGTTGGATCTTTGGGGCCAATAATGCTGCGTCAACTAATAATTTTATGAACGGTGACGGCAATCAGGCATTTATATCTATACCAACGCCGTTGCCATTCAATATCGTTGGTGCTGTTACGCACGGCTATGGCGGTGCTACTGCCGTTGAAGTGGGTGTTGGAACGGCTGGTGACAAGATATCTTATGGGGTTATTCCGTGGAGTCATTCGATGCCAGTCGGAAAATCTGCTCAATAGTAAGAGGTGGAAATGCCTGCAGTGGGTGGTGGTCCTTCGCCAGAGAAGTGGAACAAAATGAGCAAATCCGAAAAAATATTCTATTGGATATTTGTCGGGCTAGCTGTCGCTGTCGTTGGCTATTTGGTCATCGCTAAGATATGGGGTCGATATTGAAATAGGTTGATACCAGCCGCATCTTTATAGTCATCACCCATTCATTCATGATTGACAAAGCAAACCCGGCCGCGGCCGGGTTTGCTGTTTATGGGTGTTGCTCAGTTGCGTCTGCTGCGTCGTTTCAGCATGGCTTCGGCTTCAGGTTCGGTCATGTACCTGCTGGCGATCCTGTAGTCATAGTCCGGGGTAATGGTGATATGTCCGTGCCGGTAGTCGATGCTGAACAGGACCTGGTTGCCCGGCAGGAAGCCCGCGTGTTCGAGCATGGCATCGGTGATCTGCATCCAGGGAAAGGTCATACGCCTGTCGTGTTCGTGCGCGTGGTCAGCTTCAAGCGGGACGGAAATGCGCGTGACGTGTTCGTCGCGTGCCCGACGTGGTTTAAGATTGGCATCAGCCATGGTCAACTCCCCTATGCGAGTGTCGAGGAGCAGTCGGGCATACACGCGGGCACGGACGGCTTCGACATTACCGTTAAGGGCAACACCGACCTGAAGGGCGCGCTGATTGCGAGTGATGCCGACGCAGACAGGAATACGCTCAACACGGGCACGCTCTCGTTCTCGGACCTGAAAAATCACTCCGACTACACCGCCACGAGCACGGGCATCAGTGCAGGTGTTACCGCAGGCAGTGGCGGGAACAACGACGCGACCACGGGCCAGACGTCGGGCAAGGACACGGGCGGTGCACTGCCGACGTTCGCGAACGATAGCGGCAGTTCGGACGCGACAACACGTAGTGCGATCAGCGCGGGCACGATCAACGTCACCGACGGTGCCAATCAGGAGCAGGACATCGCGAGTCTGAGCCGCGACACGAGCCGCACGAACGGCACGGTAGAAGCTGCCGGACGTGAACCAGCTGGTGAACAACCAGGCCGATCTGATGAACGCGGTAACGGCCGCATCGGCGGCGGTGGCGCAACGCATCGGCGATTACGCGGATTCGAAGTACAGGGAAGCGGAGGCAACTGGCGACCAGGCGGGGATGGATGCGTGGAAGGACGGCGGCAATTCGCGTGCGGAACTTCAGGCGGCGGGGGCAGCGGTGGTGGGTGGGCTGGGTTCCGGCGGTATTGGAGGTGCAGCGGGTGCAGCAGTGGGCGCAGCGATCGCGTCGAAGTCGGCGGGCAAGCTTGATGAATTGAGCCAGCCCATCGCGGATTCGAGCCCGACGGGTAACGCCGATCTGGACAAGGCGCTGGGTAACATCGTCGCGAATGTGGCCGCGACGGGGATAGGCGGGGTAGGTGGAGCGGCTGGGGCAACGGCGGGTTCGGCGGTGGATCGCTTCAACCGGCAGTTGCACCCCGAAGAAAAGGCCGTAGCCAAGCAACTCGCCGACAAGAGCGGCGGACTGTATTCGCAGGCGCAAATTGAGGACCAGATGCGCATCATGGGCGCAACCTCGAACGGAACCAACGAATCAGGCGCACCTACGACCCTCATTGGTCAGGCACCTACGGACTCGGGCGCACAGTGGATGTCGGCAGGAACAACGGCCGACGGCAAGCCGATCCTGACGCAGATAACGGCACAGGCGAATCTGGAATTGCAGTCATATATTCTGTCGAACTCTGCCACCGACGTGCCGGGCACAGTTTCATACGATCCGTTGTCCCGTTCGAGGTCGTCATCTATAACGGGACCGTTTACCAAGTTCGACAAGAGCGACGCGGACTTCATGCGTAACACAACGACAGATGCAGCGGGGATGGTTTCTACTAACGCGGGACGTGTATCGTCACTTGCGGCAGCGGGTGCGTCGATAACACCTTGCTCAGTAGTCTGTGAGGGTATTGCATACGGCGGACCAATCATAGGAATCGCCGCAGATGCCGTTGGGCAATTGGCTAAGCCGAATACTGGGCAATACCTTTTTAATGGTTCTACGTCTATTGCATCGAACTACATATCGGCGGCATCGCCCATGTTGACCCCTGCCGTGAATGAGTTGGTGAATCAAGTAAACGGTAGTGGCGTGGCTATGAACGTGCAAGAAAAGATAGATGGCATTTTCGGGCCGCAAACTTCCAAGGGGAAAAAATGAAGATCAGATTCATCGACAACGGCAACCTAGCTTCATGGCTTCGCTTGACGCTAATCGTTATGGGAATAGGACTTGCCGCTATCGCACTTGAATTTGAACTCCCAGTCATTTGGGCCAGAGTTTTCTTGTTAGTCGGCTTTTTGTCAGTGCTTGTCGGTGGAATGACCAGTCGGGCCAAATTGCTAAATATCAAACCCTTCGACAACAGCTACAAGAAGGCGCGCGAGAGCTACAAAACCGAAGACGATAAGCAGGATGAACCGAAATGAAGCGAACGAAATTCGGCGTCGCACAGCTGGTACTCCACCTGTCTTCGATCCTGCGAGTGGTGGCGGCGCTAATGGCAGCAACCGTAGTGGTTCCCTTTGGTTTCGCCCGCAAGCCTCGGCAACGCAGCGCGTCTCGACGATCAATAATGCGATCGCCAAGACACTTTATTTTACCGTCGGGTACGCCTTGCTGGCTCGGTGCATGAATCGCTGTACAGGCCTAGTCCGACGTATTGCCTCGGGCATATTCCTCATCAACACCGGCGTTGCCGCGCTAGCGAAAAGTGCTCAAGCCAACGCTATCCAGCATCGACGTGCACCCTGCCAACACTGGCGCTATTTCGACTTTAGCTGCTATCGCTGAGTCAGGCGAAGCGGTTGCGCAGGCTGCAGCCGAAAGCGCGGCCAATGCAGAAGTGTTGCATCTGGCTGCTGCGGTGACACACGCCGATGACATTCAGGTGCCCTTCGGCGCGTTGCGCGGCCTTGACGTGGTAAGTGTCGGGGCGGTATGCAAGGGCCTGCGCGGTCATGGAACAGTAGTACGGATACGTCCCGTTCGGGCGGGTTTGCCGTCGCGCTGCGCACACCATCAACCCCGAGGAAGTCAATGATGCTTCGTTATACGATGTAATTGAGATAGCACAAGAAACGCGTCATCTGGCAGACTCCCGCCTTCAGGCAAAAGCCCGCGTCGGAGAAAAAATATGTCGTTTGGAAAATGCGTCGGGGCGATTTGCTTTGCAAGCGATTGTTGCGTCCAGGGAAAATCGACTTCGACAACGGCGGCCGTGTCAGATGCGAGTGATAGGGGTATGCGCCGGACACCGCGACCCTGAACGATGGCGGCGACTCTATAAATAAGTCCGAGCACACCTGCAGGAATGAGCGGTAGTCCGATGAATGCTCCGCATGGCAAGAACGCACCCACTACGATCAACGGGGCGTACTACTCAGCT
Organism: Paraburkholderia metrosideri; assembly: GCF_904848625.1. Lineage (GTDB taxonomy): Bacteria > Pseudomonadota > Gammaproteobacteria > Burkholderiales > Burkholderiaceae > Paraburkholderia > Paraburkholderia metrosideri. The sequence goes on along the minus strand of NZ_CAJHCP010000018.1, from coordinate 46,531 downwards.
CATTCGATAGACGCAGGCGAACAACGCACGACACGCAGAATCGAGGACCAGTCCAGTAATGAAAATCATAAAAAGGCTGGCAGCCCTGCCGCTCACAGCTCTGGCATCACTCGCCCACGCGCAGCAGATGCCGATACCAACACGAGCAGATACCGCTGCAGCGGCACGCGCCAATGCCGAACAGAACCAGCAGGTGAAGGAGCATCGCGAATCACAGCAGCGCGCTGCTGCAGTAAATGCGCCGTCCGTACGCTCAACGGTTGAGCGCATTTCAAACTGGCCTGAACTGCCAGTTGAAACGCCATGCTTCCGTATTGAATCGTTCGTACTCGACGTGCCCGTCACCTTGCCCGATACAGCGCGCGCGCAGGGCACATCAGCGCTAAGCCTGGACCGCTTCGCTTTCGCGCGCGAATGGGTGAACCACTATGCTGGGGCATGCATCGGCAAACAGGGGCTGGACGCTATCGTGAAGGGATTGCAACAAGCCATCCTGAGCCGTGGCTACATCACTACACGCGTACTACTACCCGAACAGGACCTCTCAACCGGGACGCTGAAATTCGCACTGGTGCCCGGCATTATCGGCAGGATTCGCTTTGCCGACAATGCACCACGCGACACATGGAAGTCTGCATTCCCCACACGCGATGGCAACGTGCTGAATCTGCGCGACCTCGAACAGGGACTCGAGCAGATGAAGCGCGTCAGCAGTCAGGACGTTTCCATGCAGATCGTCCCGACGAACGTCCCCGGTGAAAGCGACGTAGTACTGGAAGTAAAGCGCACGAAGCCCTGGACAGTAGTCGCCTCGATCGACAACTCGGGCCAGCGCGCAACGGGAAGGTTGCAAGGTAATCTGAGCCTCGGCATCGACAACCCACTCGGCGTGAACGACATCTTCAACGTCGGCGTGAGCCAGGATCTCGAATTTGGCGACAAACGTCTCGGTTCCCACGGCTGGAACGGCTCGTATTCGATCCCGTGGGGCTACTGGACCGGCACGCTGTCGGCCTATACGAACTCGTACTATCAGCCGATCGCGGGGGCTAATGCGACGTTCGTTTCGACCGGCAATTCGCAGACGGTGGACTTCAAACTCCAGCGCGTGCTCATGCGCAGCCAGAACAACATACTTGGCGCGCAGTTCCGGCTGACGAAGCGTTTTGGCGAGAGCTTCATCGAAGATACGGATATCCCGCAACAGCATCGCAACAACACATTCATCGAAGCCGGTCTGACCGATCGGCATTACTTCGGCGCATCGCAGTTCGACGGTAGTCTCGCTTACCGTCAGGGTATCGGTGGACTAGGCGCAACGCCGGACTATTACGTGAATGGGCCAACGTACCGCTTCCACATGGCCGTGCTGGATGCGAACCTGTCCATCCCGTTCCAACTAGCAACCCAGACTCTTCGCTACGTGACGAGCGTTCACGGACAGTTCACGAACTACACGCTGAACTACATCGACGACCTGACTATCGGCAGCCGCTACACGGTGCGCGGTTTCGACGGCGAAACGATGCTGGCGGCGGAGCGCGGCTTTTACTGGCGTAATGAATTTCAGTTGCCGATCAACTCGACCGGACAGTCGCTTTATGCGGGCATCGACTACGGACATGTGTTCGGGCCGAACGCCGCGCTCCTGGTGGGGACGCAACTCGCGGGTGCGGTGATAGGTATCAGGGGCAGTGCGTCGACAAAGGCCGGTGCACTCGCCTATGACCTCTTCGCGGGCACTCCAATCTACAAACCTTCGGGTTTTCCGACAGCGCGGGTCACGCTTGGCTTTCAGGTGACGGCGCAATTCTGATTACCGTTTGATCCTCACTGCTTTACCAAAAAAAGGAGATTGATAGATATGTCAAAAGTCTATGGAGTTTCGGTGGCCGCTGCTGTCCTGGCGTTGTGCGGATGTGCAACAGAGTCCTCGCATTCGCTGCCGGTCCAGCCGGTCAGCATTTCCCAGACTCCCTACGCGGGTCAGCGCATCGAGATGGCCGTGGGCAAGTTCGACAACCGGTCCAGCTATATGCGAGGAATTTTCTCCGATGGGGTCGACCGCCTTGGAGGCCAGGCCAAAACCATCCTGATCACCGCGCTGCAACAGAGTGGCCGCTTCAATGTGCTCGATCGGGACAACCTCGACGAAATCCGTCAGGAAGCCGGCTTCATGAAAAAGGGGCAGGCGATCAAGGGCGCGAACTTTGTCATCACTGGCGACGTTACCGAGTTCGGCCGCAAGGAAACGGGTGATCGCCAACTCTTCGGCATTCTCGGCAGCGGCAAGAATCAGGTGGCTTACGCAAAAGTGAGTGTCAACGTAGTCGATACCACGACGTCGGAAGTCGTAGCGTCGAGCCAGGGGGCGGGCGAATACAGTCTGTCGAATCGCGAAATCATCGGTTTCGGGGGAACGGCCAGCTACGACTCCACGTTGAATGGCAAGGTGCTTGACCTCGCGATTCAGGAGGCCGTCAATCATCTGGCCGCGCAAGTCGATGGAGGCGTGCTTAAAGCTTCACGATAGGCGCACGCGGTCATCACGTTGCACGGACTTTCCGGCGACACATCATCACACCGACGAAATTGACGATGAAACGAATGAGCACGATACGGGGAATGGGACTGCCGGCAATGACAGTAGCGCTGCTGCTGACGGGATGTGCGGCAAGCAGTCCGCCGCTTTACCAGTGGACCGGCTACGAACCGGCGGTCTACGACTATCTCAAGGGTGGCAAGGATCCGCAGCAGCAGATCGACGCACTAGAAAAAGCGCTGCAGGAGATTCGCGCAAAAGGCGCCATGCCTCCGCCAGGTTTTCATGCGCAACTCGGAATGCTGTACGCGGGCGTTGGCAAGGACGGCCCGGCCATGGAGCAGTTCGGAGCCGAAAAGCATCTGTTTCCGGAATCCGCGACCTACATGGATTTCCTGATGAAGCAGAAAACCCCACAGCCTTGATCGAGTTCCCATGTCCAGATTCCTTTGCTTCAAACTTTGGTTTGCGCTTTCGACGGTCGCGTTGCTGGCGGCGTGCGCGCAACCGGTCAAACATGCTGACTACACGGCTTTCAAAAACAGCCAGCCGCATTCGATCCTCGTGCTGCCGCCCGAGAATGAAACGACCGATGTACAGGCGACAAACAGCATGCTTTCCCAGATGACGATGCCGCTCGCCGAATCGGGTTACTACGTGGTGCCGGTGGCGGTGATGGATGAGACGTTCCGCCAGAACGGTCTGACCGTCGCGGCGGATATTCAGGCGACCTCGCCCGCGAAGCTTCGGGAGATTTTCGGCGCCGACGCGGTGCTGTATTCGAAGATCACACAATTCGGTACCTCGTACCGCGTGCTCGCCAGTGCGACTGTTGTCACCGCGTCGGCGAAACTGGTGGATCTGAAGACCGGTGATGTGCTGTGGCAGGGGAGCGCGACAGCCAACAGCAACGAAGGCAATAACTATGGCGGTGCGGGTTTGGTCAGCATGCTCGTGGCTGCGGCTGTCCAGCAGATTGCAGACTCGCTGACGGACAGGAGCCACGATATGGCCGCTGTGACGAGTTATCGGCTGCTGCACGCGGGGCCGCCGAATGGGCTGTTATTCGGACCGAGGTCGTCGAAATTCGGCACGGATTGATCACGCCAGTCGGCGTGACGACCGCCGCTGAGATGAAGGATGCGCGGTACGCCGCGCATCGATCTTCGAGCAAGCGCGAGACTGGGGAAACGCTGGGTTTCTCCAGTACTTGCATGCATCGTGCGGCAATGGGCCAACTCAACCGGCGGGCGCCATTCCAACTCCCGAGCGAGTTATTCCCGCACCTGACGTTTGTTTCTGGCAAGTTAGCGAACTACACGCTCTGCGGCATCGACGACTAGCATCGGCATCACAAGCGGAATTGTGAGCCCGTGGGTGATCGGTCTGATCAAGACGCACACGGGCAGCATGGACAACGCGTTGTATCTGCTCACTGCGTTGTTATTCGTGAGCGGCGTGGCGTTGCTGCCCGGCGTGCCGAAACAAGCGACGCGTAGTTGACTGAAGACATCGTCGTATCGAACGTGATCCAGGTTAGAGTCGCGGTTAGTCTTCTGCGAACCCGCCTTTCACGTCCGAACTTCTGCGATGTATTCCATCGAGTCAATTCCATTGCCCCACGACGCGCCGTCCGACATTTCGTTATGGCGGGTCGACCTGGCTTTTAATCTGTCGTTAGATGACGACGCTTTCTCATCGCTCAGCGACGACGAACGGACTCGCGCACGCAAATTCCTTCGTCATGAAGACACACTGCGTTTCGCAACCGTACGAGTCGCGCTGCGTGAGCGACTCGCGCAATACCTCGGCATCGGGCCACATGCCCTTCGTTTTACTCACGATGCACATCGTCGTCCTCATCTGGCAGAGTCGAATCGGATCGATTTCAACGTATCGCATACCGGTTCGCACGGGCTGATTGCGATGTCTGCGGTGCGGCGCGTCGGCGTGGATATCGAACAGATGCGTGCGCAGTTCGATTGGCGTTCGGTTGCACCGCTGACGCTCGACCCCGCCGAAAAGATGTGGATTGAACGCCTCGACATCACGCAGCAGCGTGCGGCGTTTTACGACGCGTGGGTGGCAAAGGAGGCGCTGGTTAAAACAACGGGAGTGGGCGTTGTCGAAGGACTGCAGCATCTGAGCGTGCTGCCGCGCGATACATCGCGCGTGACCTTGCGCAACGCTATTCCGGACGGCATGCGTGCGATTTCCGCACACTGGCTGGCCGCGCCGGATTCCTATGCCGCGTGTCTCGCGTGGTCGGAGACGCCGTTCTCAAGGTAGTCGCGCCGCGTTTCGATCAGCTATCGAGCCGATCGAACACGACGCCCTTTGGCCACCCAAACGTGTGCACCATCGTCACCTGCTGGGCAATCGCGACGGCTGCGCGAATCTTGCCACCCATCGGCAGATCTAGCACATACCAATAGCCGTGTTCGCCGAGTTCGAGAGCGCAGCTTGATCTATCGCTCAATAGAAGAGCGCCGTCGATATCCACTGGCGCGTAGCGCAATGCATTGCAGAGGCTGCTATAACGCGCACGTCGCCGCGCTGCATCGGATGACTCGTCAGGCGCGCTGCCGGGCGAAGGCGTGACCACGCTCAGACCCAGCGTGGCCGACGCCATCCCGATCACGATCCAGATGCCGCCGTACACGATGTCAATAGTGATGCCGCGACCATCATGAGGATGACGCGCGCGTAACTTCTCGTTGCCGTCGTCCTGCAACTCGACATGCTGCGGCTCGCATTCGAACAGATTGCCGACGATCCAGCGCACCACCACTCGCGCGCTGATAAAGCGCTTGCGCAGCGCGGCGTTCGGATGAAGCCGGGCGCGCTCACGTTCGGCTTTCGACAACCATGTGTCGCCTTCCTGAACCGGCACCGGTAGCCATTCGCAACGGAATCGCCAAAGATGCAACTCGCCCGCCCGCGGCGCGGCGACGCTGTGCGGATACTGCCGCGTCAGCGGATGCGACCGGAAAGCGGGGAGCGCCGTCGCTGCAGTCTCATGCGCGGTTCCGGTGCGTGGACGCGATGTGGCATGTTCGACTGTTTGCGAAATCGCGCGGCTGGCTGTGACGGGTTCGGATGCAAGCGCAGTAGGCGCCAGATCCAGTTCCATGGGCATGGGCTTGCGTCCTCAATGCATGTACGTGACGCGGCGCGCCTGCACATCGAGTTCCACGCCGGCGTCGAGCAGATCGATAGCGAACCAGCGGATCAGTTTCAACACGCCACTCACCGCAGGCGCGGGCAGCCATTCGCTCAACATGCGCAACGCGGCACCGCTGTGCGTTTTCTGCAGCAGCGCGATGGTTTGCAGAATCACCGCTTCATCCTTGCCGAGATCGCTGGCGCAACGGCAGCGCATGTCGAGTGGACGATACGACACGTGCATCAGCGAGCGCATCAGCAGATCGAAATGCTCGATGCCGTCCTGTCGCAAGCCGACGCCGCTCAGAATGTCGCGCCAGTGCACGCCGCCGCGCGCGGTCTCACACGCCGGGCGCAGCCAGGTACGCACGGCAGTCAGGACTGTGCGTTCGGGCGCATCGGTAGCGTCCACCGGATGATCGTCGATCAGTTCGGGACGGCTGCTGAATTGAGAGCGGAAGTTCATCGATGCTCCTGTATGGACACGGTCCATGAGTCGCGCCGGCCGGGTTGAACGGAAGCCGCGTCGCAGGCCAGCGCTAGAACGCGTGCGACGGATAGGCGGTGACGCCGGGCTCGCGTCAGGTGCCTGCATCGATCGTGGTCGATGCGGGCGAGTGCCCACTTCACTTGAAACTCAAGCTTCAGGCCGATTGCGGCGGCAGCCACTCGCGCACGTGCGCGCAGCGCGCTGGGCGCACCGGCGGCTGTGCCGGGTTTTTCGGCGTGCCGACGAACAGGAAACCGAGCAATCGTTCGTTCGGTGCGAAACCCAGTGCGTCGTGCAGACGCGCTTCGTAGCTGTCCGGTCCGGTGGCCCAGAAGCCGCCGTAGCCGAGCGCATGGATCGCATTCAGCATGTTCATTGCCGCCGCGCCGGCCGCTAGCAACTGCTCGACTTCGGGCACTTTCGGATGCACCGACAGCGCCGCGCCGAGCGCAATCACGAGCGGCGCCGCAAAAGCTTTCTGCCGACGATGCGCATGCGCCGAGCGCGGCTCGCCGGGCGCGCGTGCGCAGGCGAGATCAACCAGCAGATCGCCGAGCGCGCCGCGCGCTTCGCCGCGAATGGTGACGAAGCGCCATGGCCGCAAATTGCCGTGATCGGGTGCGCGCAGCGCGGTGTCGACGATCAGATCGAGCTCGGCGTTGGCCGGGCCGGGCTCGGTGAGCGGCCAATGCGACTGGCGCGACAGCAGCACGTCGAGTACCGCCGATGCTTCAGGCGTCGCGTAGCCAGCGGTGGCGGCAGTCGCGGCTGGACGTGACGTGGGGGTATCGGCGCGGCTGAGGTCGAGCGTGGTCATGAGATCGGTTCGGATGATGGCGTGGGATGAATCATCGCTCAATTCTTCAGTAAATGCAAATCATTCTCATTTATGCGGCGCTGATTTGATGCGTGTTTGTGGTGTGGGCGCGGAGCGGCGGTGGTCTATCGCTCAGCTGGTGAGATACGCCTGCACAGCCGAAGGCCGCCAAAAAAATCGCACAAGCGTGCAGGTTCTCGCTCGTTGACGCAACTAACGGTCAAGGCCGCATGCTGCGCCCGGCTATGATGGCGAGGCGGCACATAAAAATCGTTCGCCATAACCGGCCCGCAGCGTTCCCGCCCACTTACGCCAGCCCATGTCACGCACTTCCTTCGACACAGCTTCGACTCAAACCACCTTCCCCGACGCCGCCCAACGCGTTCCCACGTTGATGCTGGCCGCCGCGCTGTCGCTGGGAAGCGCGATCGCGCTGGGGCTCGCCCGCTTCGCGTACGCGCTGCTGTTGCCGTCGATGAAACTCGACCTCGGCTGGAGCTTCGCTCAGGCTGGCGCGATGAATACCGCCAATGCGCTCGGCTATCTGCTGGGCGCGCTGGCTTTCCCGCGACTCGCGCGCCGCTGGTCGGCCGGCGCGCTGTTCGGGGCTGGATGTGTATCGACGGCCATTCTGATGGCGGGCAGTGGACTGCTCGCGGACACGCATTCGTTGCTCGTTTTGCGCGTGATCACCGGTGCAAGCAGCGCGGCGATCTTTATCGGCGGCGGCGTGCTGGCGGCGCGTCTTGCATCGGCGAGACCGCGGGACGCCGGGCTTATCCTCGGTCTCTATTACGGTGGCACGGGATGGGGCATCGTCGCGTCATCGGTGCTGGTGCCGTTCACTATCGTCAACACCGCGCACGGCTGGCAATTCGCGTGGTTCGCGCTGGCGGCCGCGTGCGTCGTGTTCGCGGCGGTCGCGATCAACGCGGCGCGCAAGATCGAGCGTGTGCATGCGAGCACGGCAGCGGCGGCTCAGGTTTCCAGTGTCATCGACGCGCCACGCTGGCCACGTTTCAGCAAGATGCTGACGGGCTATGGGTTGTTCGGCGTCGGCTATATCGGCTACATGACGTTCATCGTTGCGCTGCTGCGCAACGCGGGGATGAGCGCGACGGTCGTGACCGGCTTCTATCTGCTACTCGGACTGGCGACGGTCGTTTCGGCCCGCGTGTGGTCCGGATTGCTCGACCGGATGCGAGGCGGCCAGGCGCTCGCGGTGCTGAACGCATTGCTCGCGATTGCGACGCTGCTGCCCGCGCTGTTCACGCAGCCGTGGGTGGCGTTCGTGTCCGGCGTGCTGTTTGGCGCGACGTTTTTGTCGGCGGTCGCTTCGACCACGGCGTTCGTCCGGCACAATTTCCCGGCAAGTCACTGGGCGAAGGGAATCAGCGCGTTCACGATCGTGTTCGCGTTTGGACAGATCGTCGGGCCGATGGTGATCGGATGGGTGTCGGATGGGGGGGGGCTCGCGCGCGGGCTGGTGTATTCGGCGTTGTTGCTGGCGGCCGGCGCGGTATTGGCAGCCTGCCAGAAACCATTGCGCGACGCGTGAATCCGCCTGCGCGGGGCGGTTTAGGCGAACGATTGAAATTTGAAATCGGCGAGCCTAGTTAGACCGTGCCGGCGACGGCGGCGAAATTGTCGAGCGCGTATCGCGCCCACAGGCTGATCGACATTGGCCTGTGTGAAGGATCGGACTCGCCGTAATCGGTCTCGGATAGACACAGCGCATTCGCGACGAGCCCATGCTCGTTCATTCCAGCGAGTCTGTATGGATGCCGTTGAAGTCAGCAAAGCTTGCGCACTAACCCACGCCTTCTCCGAATGGATTAAACCGCAACCGACGGGATGCTCTTCATGCATCGAAGTGCAAACATCGACCGGCTGTGACGGATACCAGCGATCCGATAAAGTTTTTCGCGCAAGAAGCGCTCATAGCCCGCTGTGCCCTGAACAGCCACTTTGATCAGGTAATCGTATTCGCCGGAAATCAAATAAGCGTCGAGTACTTCGGGCAGCAGCGCCAGTTCTTCGCCGAAGCGATGCAAGGTTTCTTCTTCATGCCGGTCGAGCGTCACTTCAATCAGGACCGTGTCCGAAAGACCCAGCTTTTCCTGATCGATGAGCGCAACGTAGCCCCGGATCAAGCCCGACTCTTCGAGCTGCCGCGTTCTGTTCCAGCAAGCGGTAGTGGACATGCCGACCAGGTCGGCCAGTTCCGCGTTGGTCAGCCGGGCGTTCTTCTGCAACTCGCGCATGATCTTGCGATCCTGATTGTCGAGCGGGCGATTTCGGGTGGTCATGGCGGATTCGGAAAGTTGTTCTGACAAACTTGATTATAGCGGGAGACTATTCCGAATTTGGTGGTGAAGGACGGAACATTAAGAAGCCTATCCAACAATGATCCGGGTATATTTTCACCATGCATTCATGCCCGGGACCGCGGTCCGGGTCGCGGGCTTGTTGCCTGCGTCCATTGCGGCCACAAGCTGCCAGCGGGTGTCTCACTGCCTTCACAGGAAGGTGGCATGCGGGCGAATTCCGGCGTCACCCTCGCCGGGAGTTGGGCTCGCCGGGCATGGGTGCATGTTCCCGACTAATGGCTGGGCTCGCGTGAATCGCGCGCCAATTTTTTGCATCGCCTGCGAGCCGTTTTGCAGCGGTCCGGGCGTATGCGTGGGGTCAACCGATTATGGGTAGCAGGCTAATCGACACGGGAGCGGTGAAGTCCGGCGGTCCGGTGAGTGAGTCGATCACCCGCGTGGACCACCGAGTTGATCACCGCCCGATTCGGATGTCTGCGTGGGGCGGAAAAAATCGCTCCCGCCCAACCGGCTAGCTAATTTTAGAGCGCGTTTTTATGGCGCTCTGCACAGCGATATGCCGATACGCATCACGGCAGAATTGCATGCTGCCATTGGCGCCCTGATGCGAACTGTCCGCTTGAGCGCTCATCTGCGCAGCTTCTTCGATGAGCTGTGAGGGCATTGGATTGATCAGCGCCGCGTCCACCGCGAATGGGTCGGTAGGCGGCGCGCGCATGATGCCGACGCCTTTGATTGCAACCGTCAGAGTGGGATCGTGGACTCGCGGAGCGTGGCTGGTCTCGACATGAAAATCGATGTTGAGCGTCCATAGGCCCTCGTGAATGTGCTGGTCAATGAGGATGGCTTTCACCACCTCCTGATGTGACAGCGTGTACTCGTCGTTTGCCATCGGTCCCTCCTTGCGCGTGCTGCGTCAGTGCACGTGTGCAGATATGGCATTGTCCTGAACAAGCGAAACTAGTTTTACCTGCTATTTTGCGCAGTGCAAGAAAAAAACCGCACGCCCCGATGCGCTCGCGCCACGCTTCGCATTACGCGGTTTGCGGCAATGTGCAAAAGGCGGCGCCCCCGAATGTGAGCGTCGCCTTTTGTTTTGTTTCGATCCAGCAGTGAGGACCGTCCAGTAGTCAGAGAACAGTACAGGGCCAGTAAATCGGCCCGTGATCGGTTCTCAGGTCGGCAATGTCATCAGGATTCGGGAATTTAATGAAAGATAAGGTACAGGATGACCAGTACGATCAAAGGAACGCCGAGAAGCCAGCCGAGAAGATAAGGCATGATGTGATCTCCTTTCGTATCGAAGTTTGAATACGAAGTTGATTGAGCATTGGGCGTGCCTGCTGTATTCCGACGTCGCGTTAGCGTAGTGTTGAGGCGCGCGAGCGCCGCACAAAGCGTCCGTGCATTCGTGCGTGGCTCACCGCTGCGACGACGATTACGCCCTTGCGCAATGCACTGGCTGAAAAGATTGTTTGATGCGGTGAGGGCTTCGGCAAGGCCTGTGATTCAGCGCATTGCATTCGCGTAGTAGTTCCACTTGCGCGTGTAGGGATGCCGACGGTTAGCCGTTATCCGCAAAGCCTGGATACAACGTCATGCCGCCATCCACAAACAAGGTTGTTCCTACCACGTAGTCGCTTTCATCTGACGCAAGCCAGACCGCGGCATTGCCGATATCTTCAGCTTCGCCCACACGGCCGTATGGAATCAACTGCAATAGTTTCTTCAGCGCGGTCTCTGTATCCCACGCGTCCTTGTTGATGGGCGTGCGAATCGCTCCGGGCGCGATCGAGTTCACACGAATCCGTTCTGGCGCCACCTCTTGCGCGAGAGATTTCATGAACATCTGAATTCCCCCTTTGGACGCAGCGTAATTGACATGGCCGCCCCAAGGAATCACCTCGTGCACGGAACTCATACAAATGATTTTGCCGAGTGCGTTGGAGTTGCCTCTGTGACCACGTCGGCGAAATTCTCTGACGGCGGATTGGGCTGTCAGGAATTGGCCGGTCAGATTGGTTGCCAACACCGTTTGCCAATCCTCCAGCGACATGTCGGCAAATGCACTGTCTTTCTGCAAACCGGAATTTGCGACGACGATATCCACGCTCTCAAAGCGCGACCGGCATGCCGCGAACATCTTCTCTACTTGTGACGGATCGGACACGTCCGCCTGAACCGCAAACGCTGAGCCGCCGTGTTGCTGTATCTCGTCAGCCAGTTGTTCAGCTGATTCTGGATGCGAATGATAATTCAACACCACCGCCGCGCCCGCTTTCGCCAGAGACTTGGCGACGCCATAACCGATGCCCGAACTGGCGCCCGTCACGAGGGCAACCTGGTTGGCGAGTAAATTTTCCATCGCGTTCTCCGTTCTCTGCCATGACGGCTTGTGAATGTGATTCGTCTATCGACATAATGAAGCCGCCGGATATCCGTACAGTGAACTGCATGGATATCCGGCGGCCGGCCGGATGCGTCAACGGGCTAATGCCCTTTACGCACGTAGAGCGCTCTAATCTGCGCCGGTTATATCACCCCAACAACCAGCAGCACGATAACGACAATCAAGACGACACCGATCCCACCCGTTGGTCCGTAGCCCCACGCACGGCTGTGCGGCCACGAAGGCAACGCACCGATGAGGAGAAGAATCAGCACGATCAGAAGAATAGTTCCCAACATATTAATGACCTCCGCCTGGTTGATAGGATCTGCCTTCACGACAGCCACGCAATGCCACTTTGAAGACCGGCACGCGAACGGCAGTATCGATAATCCTGTTGAGCAAACCCCATGCCCAGGCCGGAAAATCGTCACGGAGCTGTCGAGCCGCACGCTACCCATCAAGAAAGCCGGCACCTCGTTCAAGCCCATCCTGAGCCGGCACGTCTTCCCGCAGAGACGGGCCCAACATGCCGGTTTCCATTTGCAGTGCGCTCGTGCGTCCTACAAATAGGTCCCGCCGATGCGGCCTTCGAAGATAGCCGTGTTGATATCCCAATCGTCGACATGACCGAGGGCACCACCGTTGACGGAGACAACTACCGAGCGGCCGCCGTGCAACGTTTTCATCTGATCGGCGGCGAGCGTGACTTCGTCTTGCGCGTGAGCCGTGGAACACAGCAGGTCTTTGATGATGACAATGGATTTCATGGCGGTACTCCTGACAGTAGATAGACGGGCACGACGCGGTGCCCGCTTTGACTTCTGCAAGGGATATGCCAATTTCCAGCGGCGCCGGTGCGCAATGCGAAGCGTGCTAGCCGTGCCAATCCAGGCGGCCTGTTGCGCTGCGTGCTGCTTATGCGGGAAGGCGAGTCAACGCGAAGCCGGGAAAAAGTGTTGTGACGGGCCCTACGAAACACATTCAAATGGTGGGTGCGCGACGCTCGCGCGCTCCGCAAAAATAAAAACGGCACGCGCAGATGACGTGTGCCGTTTCCGTTGCGAGGAATCCGCGAAAGCGCAATTAGCTACCCTGTCTGATGCGTTGCAAAGCTGCTATGGCGATCTGCCGATGCGCGCCGGGAAAGCCAGGCGGATAGTCGACGACCCGCTTCGAAGCCGGCACCAGAGGCGCAGCCACGCTCGAGCGCGCACCGACTCGCGCACCGCCGACAATCGCGGCCATTGCTTCGCGATCGAGTTCGACGCTATCCGCGAGGTCTTTAATGATGAGCTTGGCCATGGTGGCTCCACAAAAGAAATCGAGCGGCTGGCCGGTGCGATGGGCCGGTCGCCGCTCGAGGCTGTTATTCGATGTGCAGTGGTCTCGTCGCACTATCAGTATAGGAAATCCGTCAGCGGCTTGTGGGTTGGCAATGATGCGGCAGTAGTCGGACAATCTCCGGTTCCTTTCTACTGCGTGCCGTCACACCGTAGCGTAATTGCCACCCCACAGCGACGGACTAACGTTCAGATGCAGCGGCACGAAACCCGCACCAATCACGCCGACGTTGTTAAGGGCCGCCACATTGACGTACTGCATCTGAGTGAGGTTCTGATTGACCGAAACATTGACATTGGCAATGCCACTGAGACCGGCCACCGAGGGCAGGCCAGGCACGTTGCTTCCCGTGCCGCCAGACACTGCCGACATGGCGCGGCGGTCCAGCTCGCGGGTGCGGGACAGATCGCGAATCGTGAGGGATGACATGGTGATTCTCCAAAGGTGCGCGGAAGACGACGGGCGTGGAAGGCGCGAGGCGAAGTGCTCCGCTAATGCGGGCACCTCGCCTCGTCACGTTTTAGACGTGGATGCTGTTGCCCGAGTTGATGCTGGGGTTGAGCGTCGAGCTGAGGCCGGCGGCGAACGCAACGCTGTTGCCCGTAGCGTTCTGCATGTTCAGTTCGTTGCTGATCAGTTGGGTGCCGCTGACGTTCTTACTGTTGTTCGGCGCGTAGATCGGGCTGAAGTTGTAGTAAGACGTCGACGAGCCGAAGCCATTGCCGCCGCGCACGGCGCTCATGGCCTTGCTGTCGAGTTGTTCGGTGATGGACAGGTCTTTGATCATCAGCGTGTTCATGGTGAATCTCCTGGAAGAAAAAAATTACGTCTTTCGGTTGGGTTCGAGCAACTTGTCTGCTCGGTAGTCACTAATGCATGGCCTGTGCCAGTTTTAGTCAAGGTTCCTAATAAAGTTGTAGAAGGCTTGATGCACAGGGCTTTCGCGTGGATCACGGGTGAACAGGGAAACGCCGCGCCTCAGTGGATTGGCGCGCGAGCGGTGGTGTATGTCCGACACTCGGTCGAATGCTGTTGGAGATCGAACGACACCTGCGTCCAGCGCATGCGCCATGTGTCGCGGGCCAATCCTGGTTTGCGAAAGCGTGGACCGGGAGCTAGTATCGAAGCGGCACATGTAACTGGTTACGGGAATTCTTCTATCGGCCCGCGTGGCTTCGGTCGCATACGATCCGGCCCAACGGCAGCGGCGGCGCTTCGCACAAATGGCTAGCCTTGCGCGTGTGATTCACGACTTTCAGAACGGCGAGCTCTCCCGTGACGAGTTCGTGGCTCAACTCGACAGCACGTTGACAACCGAAGGAGTCGCCCCCACGCAATTGCTGGAGATGCTCGGCGCAGCGCATCGGAAAGCGCCTCTGCCAGACGACCTCTACGTTGAGGTACGGCGACGCATCGAGCAGTTGCGGGTATCTAACGTTGCGGCCGGCGGCGAGGAAACCGGCATTCAGACCACCGTGGAAATTCCGTCGGTGCGTTCCGCAAGTGGGGGAAGTTTGGGGAACGCGGCCAATGCCGCGAGTGCTAGCGGCGGCGCCGCACACGATCAGATCAAAGGTACTGGCGATACCCTGAATAACCGCTTTGTACTGGAAGAGTGTCTCGGCGTGGGCGGGATGGGTACGGTGTACAAGGCACTCGATCTGCGCAAGCTCGAAGCGTCGGATCGCAAGCCGTATCTCGCGATCAAGGTTCTCAACGTCCAGTTCCGCGGTAATCCGAATTCACTGGTCGCGTTGCAGCGTGAGGCGCGCAAGGCGCAAGTACTCGCGCATCGCAACATCATCACGGTCTACGACTTCGACCGCGATGGCCCGATTGTTTATCTCACCATGGAGTATCTGAGCGGCAAACCGCTCAGCCAGCTGCTGCGCACGCCCGGGTACCAGGGCATGCCGGTGCGCGCGGCGTTACCGATCGTGCGCGGCATGTGTGCCGCACTCGCGTACGCGCATGAACGCGGCTTCGTTCACTGCGACTTCAAACCCGCCAACGTATTTCTGACCACCAACGCCGAAGTGAAAGTGATCGACTTCGGCATTGCGCGCGTGTTTCAGCGTCCGGAAGAAGAGAGCGATGCCACGGTTTTCGATCCGGGCAGCCTCGGTGCATTGACGCCTGCCTATGCCAGTCCGGAAATGATCGAACATCGTGAACCGGATCCGCGTGATGATATCTACGCGCTCGGCTGCATCACCTACGAGTTGTTGACGGGCCATCATCCGTTTGACCGCTTGTCGGCGACTCAGGCGCGCAATGCCGATTTCAAGCTACAGCGGCCACCCAATCTCGACGCGAAGCAATGGCGCGCGTTACGTGCGGCGTTGTCGTTCGATCGAGCCACGCGCATATCGAGCGTGACGCGCTTTATCGCCGAGTTCGACAACGAAGCGCGCGCGGAAAAGTCGGGCACGTTGGCAAAGGTGGGACTCGCGAGTTTTGCCGTGGTGTGCGCGGCGGCTGTGGGCGTGTTTGCATTACGGTCGGGGCCGGGTCGGCAGAGCAGCGTTACGACTGATGCCGGAAAGGCCCGGAGTGCGGTCGAGCCGGCAGCTACGACCGAGAAATCTGCGTCTGCTGTGCTGAGGATGGACACCGCGAGCGCAGTCAACGGCTCGGCAATTGCGATGTCGTCGGGGCCGACAGCGTCTGCGTCGCCGTCTTCGGCAGTAGCCGCTTTACCGCCTGTTGCGCCGCCCTTAGCCACGACGCCCGCGCCCAAACCTGCGTTGACTCTGGCTGCCGTGACACCTGTTCTCGCGCAGGTGCCGTGTTCCGCGCTGTCTGCGGCTGTGCAGGATCATTCGTTGACGGTGCACGGCTACGTTTCGCAGCGTTATGGCGTGGCGCATCTGAAGGAGACGCTGACGGCATTACCGGGCGTCGGCACCCTCGCACTCGAAGTCGAACCGCTCGCGGACGACAAATGCGACACCGTCAAGGCACTTGCGCCTTATTGGGTTCGTAACTGGCAAGCGGGGCGCGTGGCTGAATTGCATGTACGGCCGCCAGGCGCTCAGTTGAACGACGGTGACCCGCTAGTGGTCGACGTGAGCACGCCCGGCTACGACTCGTATGTGAATCTGGACTATTACCAGCTGGACGGTAGCGTCGTGCACATGGTGCCTAGCCCGCGCGCGAAAGATAATCAGGCGCCGCCGCACTATTCGGCCACGATTGGCAGTGCGGGCGACTGGATCATTTCGAAGCCGTTTGGTTCGGAGATGGTGGTGTTGCTGATTACGCCCGTGCCGCTATTCGACAAGCCGCGTGCGGAAAGCGAATCGCGCGCCGACTATCTGCGCGCACTTAATACGCGGCTCGCGCAAATCGGCGGAAAGTACGGCCAGGATCATCTCGTCGCCGATTTTGCGCCGATCACGACGAAACCTCGCGTGCCTTGAATACACGGAAGTCGCGCACGTTATGCGCTCACCTGAGGTCTTTGACGACCCGCAGCCCATCTTGCGACTGACGGACCCCCGCACTGTATTTGAAGCGCGTGGCGCTGAGCATATAGGTGCCGTCCTCGCGCCATGAACCGCCGCGAATGACGCGCATGTCGCAGCCAGGGCTGTCCCATGTGTGACCGTCCGCAGGCGCACCCTGATAGCTGTTATGCCAACAATCGGCGGTCCATTCCCAGACGCTGCCGTTCATATCGTAAAGACCCAGCGGATTCGGGGCGAACGAGCCGACGGCTTCTGGCCCTTCCTTATGCCACGGATCTCCGCAGTCCTTGCAGTTCGCGTTGCCTTTGCGCATCTGATCGCCCCACCAGTAGGCGGAGGTGGTGCCGCCACGGTCTGCATATTCCCATTCGGCTTCGGTGGGGAGACGGTACGGCTTATTCGTTATCTTGCTGAGCCATTTTGCGTACTGTTGTGCGTCGTCCCAACTGACGTCGCGTGCCGGTGCGGTTTTGTTGGCGTTGCTCTCGGGCGTCAATTTCTGACACGCATTCGCGGCGACGCAGGCATTCCACTGTTCCACTGTCACTTCATATTTGCCGATCGCAAACGGTGCAGCAATGGTCACATGATGAACAGGCTTTTCGGAAGGGTCATCGGTGTTGCTACCCATCGGAAACGAGCCGGCGGGCACTGCGATCATGACGGGACAGGTGGCACAGTCGCGTTGTTCACCGGCCGCTGGCGGGTGCGTCACCGGCCTCGTTGTGGCCGCTGCGGTGGCGGGCGTGCCTGCTATTGGCGTTGCCGTGGTATGCGGGTGTTCTTGCGCGGCGGCGCCTGGCGGCGTTGCTGGGCGAGCCGCTTGAGGCGCCGGTGCAACGGCAGGCGCTGCGGGTGACGTGACGGCGGGAGGATTCGACGCCGCGGCACGAAGACGATCGATGCGCGCGTGAGCCAGCGTGGCGAACCGCCCATTAGGATAGGCCTTCAGATACGCATCGTAATCGGCGGGATAGGTGCTGTCCTTGATTGAATTCCAGAAGGTGATCTCGTACTGCTCGCTACTGTCTTTGGGGAGAATGCCTCGGCTATGTGAGCTAACGACGGTTTCGTTATACGCAAGCGGCGTGATTGCGTTGCTGTCGTCGTCACGAGCGTTTGCAGCCAGCCTGAAGGACAGAGACTGCGATGCTGCAATCCAGGGCCTTTGCGCGCCGTGTGTGATATCGACAACCCGCGTGGCCACCCGTTGCAGCAGCCCGGCAAAACTTTCCCGCGATGGCGCGCTGTTCAGTGCATTCAGTAACGCGCTCGTATAAATGCCGTGCTGTTGGCCGTCCGCGGCGAAGTTGCCCATTGCCGTCGCGTACGCAACCACGGTATGGGCAGGAAGGGCGGATGTGCCGGTTGCTGCGCCGGCGGAAAAAGGATTGTTCAGGCACGTGTCGAGAATGACGACATTCAGTTGACCGGCGCGCGGCTTCTGCATTGCCTGCAATACGGTGCGCAGGTCAATGCTGTTGCTTATCACCGATGCGGGAGCGCGTGTGTCGAGTCCTGCAGGAATCAGCAGTGTCTGCCGGCCAATTTGCATCCCGT
The DNA here is from genome assembly GCF_904848625.1 of Paraburkholderia metrosideri. Lineage (GTDB taxonomy): Bacteria > Pseudomonadota > Gammaproteobacteria > Burkholderiales > Burkholderiaceae > Paraburkholderia > Paraburkholderia metrosideri. The sequence goes on along the minus strand of NZ_CAJHCP010000018.1, from coordinate 28,424 downwards.
GTCCCGCGAAATAGAAGAGGCCGGTGCCCCCGGCTTCCAGATGCTGGCGGAATTCACCGATCGCCTGTTGCATCTCCTGCGGCGTGGCATTCGTGCGCAGGATCACGTCGAAGCCGAGCGCACGCAGCTGGTCGCGCATCGCTTCGGCATCGCGCGGAGCATTGTGCTGGACGGGACCGGCAACGCTGCCATATGCGCCGTTGCCAATCACGAGCGCGACACGTGGGGCGTGTGCGTTGAGCGAATTCGTACTCCAGTTCGCATCCTCGCGTTGCGTTGCGGCATAGGCATTATCGCAATGCGTGTGGATTGCCCCAGCCATGCACATCAGCATGAATATTCGCCACATCTTCACATCCTGTTTGTCCCGGACAGAACATAGGCATTCGAGGACCACCTTGCCCGCAGCGATTGTTGAAGTACCCGGCGCGAAGCATCGATGCCGCTATCGACCATCCATCTACAACCTGTTAATAACCATAGCACGCGCTTTGTGCGTCACAACTGTCCGCGTGTACCCAACGCGGTATATGGATAACGAGTGTGGCGTATCTTTTTGGCAAGTTACGTCCTAAGCTAATTCACAAAGTAGCGCGGCATGGCCGTTTTAACCATGCGGTCGTCCAGTCACTCGCGCCCGCGATATCCAGCCGGATCGTTCGGCCTGCCCCGCGCAACCGAGGTGGCCATGACCACTCTTCAGGAGAGTGCGCTATGCGAATAACCCTGATCCCCGTTGTGTCCAACAGGCGCGGTGGCATCCATGGACGTCTTGCCGCATTGCGCGCGGTGATGTGCGCGACGCTTGTAGTCGTGGGCAGCCTGGCGCAAGCGGAACAGACCGCGTCGCCGCCAGGCGCGGAGGAGTACATCATCTGGCCTTCAGACGGCGCCGTGATTCATGGCGGCAAGCTGTGGGTGCGAATGGGGCTGCGCAATATGGGCATCTGCCCGAAAGGTGTCGCGTTTCCGAATACGGGCCATCACCATCTATTGATCGACACCGACCTGCCGGCGCTCGACCAGGAAATTCCGTCGGACCGCACCCATCTGCACTTCGGTGCGGGTGAAACGGACGCGCGTATCGAACTGCCGCCGGGCAAGCACACGTTGCAGCTGATTCTCGGCGACCACAACCACGTACCTCACGTGCCGCCTGTGTATTCGAAAAAAATCACCATCACCGTGCTAAAGAACTAGCGCGATCCGTTCGCTCAAAGCGGGTCGATCAGGACGGAGAGACCTTATGTACAAGATCATCGCGGTCGCGGCGTTCGTGACGTCGGCGGCATTGGCGTTGCCCGTTTCAGCTCTGGCCGGGGCGACACCCGCGCCAGCCGCCGCCCATGCCTATATCGGTTATCCGAATGACGGCCAGGTGGTGGCCGCCAATAAGCCTTTCAGAGTGTGGTTCGGCCTGCGCTATATGGGCGTGGCGCCGAAAGGCGTCAAATATCCGAATACCGGTCACCATCATTTGCTGATCGATACCGACCTGCCGCCGATGGATCAGGAAATTCCATCGGATCGCAATCATCTGCATTTCGGCGCGGGTGAAACTGAAACGACAATCCAGTTGCCGCCGGGAAAGCACACGTTGCAATTGTTGATGGGCGATGACATGCATATGCCGCACAACCCGCCGGTGTATTCGAAAAAAATTACGGTTATTGCACGATGATCGATGTCGCGATCTGGCCAACAGCTTCGCGCGACATGTTGGCTGTGATCCGGCATTCACGCTTTGGGTTTCGCCCGAGTGTTCGGCGCATTTGAATATGCGTTATTCCCAAAGCCCTGTGTATAAAGGCATCCGGAAGATTTTCAGAGAACGGAGACCCACACTGGCACAGCCCATGCATTAGTGACACTCGAGCAGACAAGTTGCTCGAACCTAATCGCAACACTGTGCAGTTCCCCTTCTCAGGAGATTTACCATGAACACGCTGATGATCAAAGACCTGTCCATCACCGAACAACTCGACAGCAAGGCCATGAGCGCCGTGCGCGGCGGTAACGGCTTCGGCCCGTCTTCGTCATATTTCAACTTCACGCCGATGTACGCGCCGAACAACAGCAAGACGGTCAACGGCACTCAACTGATCAGCTCGACGCTGAATATCGAGAACGCAACTGGCAACAACGCTGCGTTTGTCGCAGGTGTGACGACGACGATCGATCCGCATCTGAATTCGAGCAACAACATCTACGTGTCCTGAGCGGCGACGGCTGCGCGGACGCATGGCACTTCATCTCCGCGCAGCCAGTTCATCAAAAACATCGGTTATTCAATCGTTCTTTCCACGCACCTTCTGCTTCTCTGCCCGATCCCCACGCCGACTTGTAGCGCCGCTTCGAAGGTGAGGCCGTGCAGGCGATGCTTTAACTAAAGGGGTGCTCTTCTCGCGCAGTGCAAAAAGGTGGTATCGGAGACAATCGTGTCAGCGTTGTTTGATTCATCGGTCCGCCAGCGCTTTCTCTTCATCGCATCGTTGCAGCGTGGCTTTCGCGCGACGCACACGCCGCGCACCCTTTGTGCGGCATTGGCGTGTGCACTGTCGTTGTGCGCGTGCGTCGATGTCAGCATGCCTGACTACAAGCGGCCCGATACGCCGGCCAAAGCGTCGTGGTCGGATCAGAAAGGCGCCTCGGTATCGGCTGCGGCGACGATTCAGCCCGACTGGTGGAAAGGCTTCCAGGACCCGTATCTGGACACGCTGATTGCCAGGGCGATTGGCGGCAATTTCGATATCAAGGTACTGGCCGCACGTATCGATGTCGCGGGCACGCAGATCGGCGAAGCCAAAGCAGGCGCATTGCCGACGATGGATCTCGGTATGGGCGCCGACTTTGAAAAGACCACGGGTCAAACGTTCTCCAAACAGTACAACGTCGCGAGCCAGGTGAGTTGGGACATCGATATCTGGGGAAAAGTCGAAAAAGGCGTGCAGGCGCAGAAGGCGGAATTCCACGCCAGCGAGGCGGACTGGCGTGCGGGTTACCTCGAGTTGGTGTCGAACGTGTCCAGCACCTATTTCCAGATTCTTCAATTCGACGACCAGATTGATCAGCAGCAGAAGACGCTGGTCACGAATAGACAGATTCTTGCCATCTACGAAGGTCAACGCAGCAATGGCCTCGTGCCGCAAACCCAGGTGCTGCGTCAGCAGGCCGAAATCAACCGTTTGACGAACGAGTTGCTCGAATTGCGCCGCTCACGGGATATCGCCAATAACGCGCTATGCACGCTCGTCGGTGTACCAGCAGGCGAATTTCAATTGCCCAGAGGGCATTTGCAGCAGCGCGTGAAATTGCCAGCCGTTCCGGATGGACTGCCTGCGCAATTGCTGGCACGGCGTCCCGATGTAGTGGCTGCAGAGTTCAGAGTACTTGAAGCATACGACCTGGTCGGCCAGGCCAAACTCGCGCAACTGCCGACCATCAACCTCACCGGGCATGGTGGCACGGCCAGTTTCGCACTGACCGACCTGCTGAAGTCGTTCACCTACGGTTTTATGCCCAGCATCAATATTCCGCTGCTCGATCCCGGCGTGCGGGCGCATGTGAAAGTTACGCAGGCGCAATCGACGGTAGCCGAACAGCAGTACCGCGTGGCCGTGATGGGCGCATTTGAAGAAGTGGAGAACGCGCTGGTCAATCTGAATTCGCACAAGGCACAGCGTGTGGAATTGCAGCAACAGGTGGATCGTCTGCAAATAGTGGCCGATCAGATTCAGTCGCAATTGCGCCTTGGTGTGGTGTCGCAACTGGAAGTTTTCGAAACCGAGCGGACCTTGCTGGAAGCGCAGCAGGCATTGCTCGCCAATCATCAACTGATTCTGTCGGACACTGTGCTGCTTTATAAAGCGTTAGGCGGCGGCTGGCCGAGCGTCGATGTAGAGGCGCAAGTAAAGGAACACTGAGCTAATCCGCAATGGCGTACCGCGCGGATATTTAGGCTGCATGTGACGCATTAATTGCTTTCATAACCGATGATCTGGAAATTGACACTCGCCATGCGTGACTTACAATCTTTAAGCAGCCTGCATTCACGCGGCTCTTCAGAAAAACGCTGTTTCGCGGTAGTCATTCGTCCCGTTTCCGTTGCGTCCCAAAGCAACGGGTAAACGATTAGTGATCCAGATAAAAAATGACCACAGGCGAAACTCCGATTGCTGAGATGAACGCCGCAGTGGAAGCTGCGTTCGACATCGTGCTGTCGCCGGTTGCGTCGGCGCAGCGTCCGGCGCTCGACGCGATCCGGATCGTCGACAACCTGTTCGCAATCGGCCGCAGCGAGGCGCCTTTCACCGACTACCCCACCGAACGAATTGCGCGGCTGTCTCGCCGTCATGCGCGGATTTTCACCGAGCATGGCGCCGCTTACGTCGCCGACCTCGGCAGCAAGAACGGTACGACGGTGAATGGCGTTGCAGTACGGCAAACACCCGCGCGCGTGAGGGCCGGCGACGAATTATGCTTTGGCGGCGAGCTTTGCTATCGCGTGAGCATCGAGCCACGGGCGCGCATCGTCGCAGCGGCGAGTGCATCGTCCGCGCCGGCGCTGCTGCTGGTTCCCGAGCGCGGCGACCTGGACTTGCAGCCCATCGAGGTGCACGCGTTCCCCTTTCTCGTCAGCAAGGCGGACGAGGTTTTTTCGCGTTATAGGGAGCGCTATCCGCATCAGGTCAACTACATCTCGCGCCGTCACGCGCACATCTTTCTGAAGGGCGGCGAACTTTACGTCGAAGATCTCGGCAGCACGAACGGTACATTCGTCGGCGGGCAGCGGCTGGATGAGTCGGCAATGCCGCTTGTAGAGGGCGACCTCGTTGCATTTGGCGGCGACCACTTCGTCTACAGGGTGTCGCTGCAGAAGCCCCCGGAAGTCGAGCCCACTGTGACCCAATTACTCCTTAATCCCGCAGCCGATGACGCAGTCGATGCTGACAAGACAACGTTTGTCGGCGCGGCGCATTCGTTCCTCGATATCTTTTGCGTCGATCCGGCGCTGCAGCGTGAAGACGAAGTCAACGAAGCGGCGCAGCCGATCACAGCGCAGGCGGGGAGCACGAATGGAACACGTAACGCAAACGGTGTGCATCAGGCGGCCAATGCGACTGGCGCGAAAGGTGCAGGCAGCGCGAGACCGGCCAAAGGAAAGCCGTGGCGCTGGCGCCTGCTCGCGACTGAACTCGGCAAGGCTTTTGCAGACGGCGATCACATTGGCGTGAAACGGATTATCGGATGGGGCAGTGCGGGAGTTGTCCTGTTGGGCGCCATCGGCGTAGGGCTGTACCTGCATGGCTCGTCGGAGCGAGAGTTGAAGAGTCTGTTGGCAAGCGGCGATTACACCAGTGCGGTCGTGGCGGCAAATGGTTACTTGTCGACTCATCCCGCAGACGCGAAGGTCAGCGCGCTGGCGAGCGAGGCGTTACTGAAGGCGAAGCTTCCCGGCTGGCTGAACGCGCTCGAAAAAGCGCAATTCGATCAGGCGGACTCGTTGCTGAAGGAGATGAGATCGCTAGGCGCCAACAATACCGACGCAACCTCGCTGGTCGGAGAATTGCAGTGGGTGGGCGATCTGGAGCGCTTCGTGGCAACTCGTGGCGGCGCTGATGCGCCGATTCACATGTATGCGGATGAGGCCACCATTAACAGTCTGCTGCAACGGTGGGACGATGACTCGAAGAGTCATCAGCGCGCACTCGATCGAATCGCGTCCTATGTGCCGGTATTTGCCGAGCCGTACGCGCAGGCGCTTAGTCATCTGCGAAAACTGGAGAGCGACGATTCGGTGTATGTCGCCGCAATTGATCGTCTCAACGGTTCGATAAGCACCGAACTGGCGCAGGATAAGCCCGACGCGCTACCGCCGATACTTGATGATTACGCGCAGCGTTATCCACGTCTTGCCGGCCTCGATCAGGTGCGGGCCGATTTGCGCGAATACACCGCTCTGCTGAATGCCGCGCTCAGTCGCCAATTGACGCCTTTGCTCGCGCTCATGAAGTCGGCGCACTTCACCACGCCGCCGTTTCAGGCCCAATTCCGGCAACTCACTGCAAACCGCTTGCCGTCGGCGGATGTCGTCCAGCGTCAGGATGCGGTGGACGCCGCATGGCAGCGCGGCGATACACAGCAAGCGCTGTCCAGTTTGCAGACGATGCCTGCGGGGCCGTGGTCCGACGTGCTTGGTGAAGAACTGGCGCACAAGAAAGCGTTGCTCGATCAATTCAGCGATTTGCAGAAAACGCGTGGCAGTAGCGACTACGACCAGCACCTGTTGTCGTTTTATGCAAGTCTCGACCCCGCAGCGGATTCCTGGTTCGTGCAATCGATTCAGAAAGACGTGGCGGCACTGCACGACAAGGCGCTGGCGCGCGCGCAGGATCTCCTGCTGCGCGCGCAGAGTCTGTGGAAACAATATCGCGCTAGCGGCCCGATTGGCGGCACACAACGGCTGGAGGCCGGCATTTCACCAGGATTTCGCAGTGAGGCGCGTTTGCTCTCCGACGCGCAAACATCGGCGCAACAGGGCATGCGTATCTACACGCAATTGAAGGCGGACCATCCCGCCGACTTCGACCGCCTGCTCGCCGATATCGAAGCCGAGGCGGATTTGCAGCGCCGCTCGCTGACGGAATTGCGCATGGTGCTGGAGCCCGGCCTGCTGAAGGCAAAGCTGGCGTTGATCGGAGGCGGCCAGAGTGAAGCGCGACAATCACCCTAGGTCGCTGTCGGAGGCGCTGGAGGATCACAGCGTCGAAGGCATCGCGATTCTGACCGCCGAGCCAGTGAAGATCGCGCGGGCGCTGATCTGGGCGATGGTCGCTCTGGTGGTCGCCGGGCTGCTATGGTCGTTCGTGGGGCGCGCCGATGTGATCGTGTCCGCGCAGGGCACGTTGTCGCCGGAATCGGAGGTGCGCCGCATCTATGCGCCGATCGACGGAGAACTGGCCGATCTCTATATCGCCGAAGGACAGCCGGTATCGAAAGGTGACGTGCTCGCACGGTTGAACGCGCGCGGCGCGATCGAGGCGGCCAGCAACGCGCTGCAGGCGCAACTCAAACTTGAAGACGCCGAGCGTGACTGGAAACAGTTTCCCGAGAAGAAGGCGTTGATGGAGCGCAAAGCGGCCGCGCTGAAGGCGCAAATGGAAGTGGAAGCACGGCAACACGAAAACCGCGTGTCCGAAGGCACGACCAAGCTCGCAGAAGGGCAGAAAGCCGAATTGGACGAAGCACGCAGCGTGCTCGATAACGCGCGCCGCACGCGTGAGGCTGCACGAGAGGAACTGGATCGCTATTCAAAGCTGTTCGCGCAACCAGGCGGCGGCGGTATCGCCGAATTGCAGGTCGAACAGAAGCGCACTGCCGCGATGGAAGCCGATAACGCATATCGTGTCGCGCAATCCCGGCTCACTGAACTGGACTTCCGCCTGAGTCACGAATATGCGCAGGCGAATGCGCAACTCGAAACCAGTGGGCAACAAACTACGGACCTTCAGCTTCAATACGACTCGGCGGTGCGGGACATTACCGACGCGGAAGACAAACTGCGTCTGCAATTGCAGACTGCCCGGCTGGTATCCGAAGCGGCCGCACGAATTCGCTTCGAGAACATCGACAAAGACAATTTCCTGCTGATCCTCGCGCCGGTTTCGGGTGTCATCACAGACGTGACGTCGACGCAACGCGGCGACAAGATTCAGGCAAACGCGCCGCTTGGCGGTATTGCGCCCAAAGACGCGCGACCGGTTCTGAAGATAGAAATCGCCGAGCACGATCGGGCGTTCCTGCATGAAGGCTTGCCGGTCAAGCTCAAATTCAATGCGTTTCCGTATCAGCGTTATGGATTGATCAGCGGCACGCTCGCCTATATCTCGCCGGCGACGAAGCCGTCGCTGCAGGACAAGCAGCCGGTCTACGAGGGTCGCGTGACGCTCGACAGAAACTACTACCAGATCGCCGATACGCGTTATCCATTGCGTTATGGCATGACGGCCAACGCGGAGATCGTGGTGCGCGAGCGGCGCCTGATCGACCTCGGTCTCGATCCGTTCAGAGAGGTAGCAGGTTGAGAACGGAATTGAGCGCGCCGATTACACGTCAATCTAAGGAGCCGATGAAATGACCGCGATAGTGCGTATCGATGATGAAGTCGTGGATGTGGCCGAGTTCGTCCGCCTTCTAAAGCTGACTGGCCAGTTCGAAAGTCTGATCGAGCAGATTGTGCGCGACAAACTAACGGTGCACGCGGCGAAAAAGCAGGGCATCGCCGTGACGGCAGATGAAATCCAGCAGCGCGCCGATCAATTTCGCCGTGTGCGCGGCTTGCATCGTGCGACGGATATGAATCAGTACCTCGATGTCCTCCACGTGAGTCTCGACGAATTCGAGGCATTCGTTACCGATGGTTTGTATCAGGAGAAGATGCTCGACGAGGTCGGCAACGAGGCTGCGATCAGAGACTACTTCGCGCTGAATTCACCGAAGTTCGACTCGATCGAGGTGAGCCATATCGTGCTCGACAGCGAGGGAAAAGCGAAGGAAATGATTTCGTATCTACATGACGATCCGGACAGTTTCGCCGACATGGCGCGGGAACATTCGATCGCCGATACACGTGAGGCGGGTGGCGTAATCGGCAAAGTACTGCGAGGCTCATTAAAGCCGGAGATTGAGGCGAAGATTTTTAATGCGGCGGTGGGCGATCTGCTTGGGCCGTTTCCTTCTGCGGATCGATCGTGCTACGAGATTTTCGCAGTGACCGCCAAGTACCCTGCAACGCTTGATGCGGACGTAGCCGCCGAAGTTCGACGTTTGCTGCGCGAGAGCTGGCTGATCGCACGCGCGCAGGAGCACGTCATAGAAGCGCGATAGCTATTTCAGCGAAATAACAGCATAACGTCCCGCCGATTCGAGGTCCGCAAACACATGGATGCACCCCAGACCGCGCCATCCACCGCCGGGTTTCTAGCCTCGGTGGAAATTCTCTCGCCATTCTCGCGCGATGAGATCGAACGCCTTGCCGACTATGCGCAAGCGCGTTTCTATTCATTTGGCGAAACGGTCTGCTCGACGGGCGAGGTGGCCGACGGGCTATATGTCGTGCGTTCGGGTTCGGTGCGGATCTTCACCGAAGAGCACGGCAAGGAAATCAGTATGGGCGTGCGCAAGGCCGGTGAAATATTCGCCGACATTGCGATGCTGCGTACGTATGTGCACGAAGCGTCGGTGCGCTCGTCGGCAAAGACCGAGTTGCTGTTCATTCCACGCGCCGCAATCGAACCGGTCATGGCAGCCAATCAGACCGCGCTGGCGTTCGTCGCGAGCTATGTAGCGATCAGTTCGGCCGGCGGCTTTGTCGCGCAGTTGTTCGATTTGCGCGGCAAGTTGAATAAGGCCGAACTTGAAGAGTATGTGCGCAGCGTAGGCGTAAAACGGGTTGCGGCGGGCAAGGATATTCTCAAGCAGGACGGTCGCGACGACCGGCGTCTTTATGTAGTGCGTCAAGGCGAAGTGCGTATTGTCAGACATGAGGACGGTCATGACTACACGCTCGCGACGCTCGGCGAAGGCGAGATATTCGGCGAGAAAGCGTGCTTGATGCGGCAGGAACAGATGGCTTCGGTCATCGCGACCACCGACACCCGTTTGCTAGTGATTCCGGAGCGCACGGTTCATTTTATTCTCGAACGTAATCCGAAGTTGCGAGAAGTACTCGATGAGCGGATTCGCTACGGCGATCGCGAATTGCAGCGGCAAAAGCGGCTTGAACAGCGCCGTAAACTGCCGCTGATGCTTGATTTACAGAGCAAGCCGGAATTCGGCGAGAAGGTGATCAGACGTTTTGCGCTGGTCGAGCAAGCTGAAGAGATGGATTGCGGTGCTGCGTGCCTGGCGATGGTTTGCCGTCACTATGGCATTCCCATGACGTTAGGAAAATTGCGTGAGCTGGCCAATGTCACCACGCAGGGCGCCACACTCGACAGCCTCGCGCGTGCGGGCGAGGCGCTCGGCTTCACTGCGCGTGGAGTGCAGTGTACTTTCGATTCTTTGCGCGGCTTTGATCTGCCGTTCATCGTGCACTGGGAGGGCTACCACTATGTCGTGGTGTACGGATTGTCGAAAGAATACGTGTGGCTCGCAGACCCGGCGCTCGGCTTCAGAAAGTTGACAGTGGAAGACTTCGAGCGCGGCTGGAGCGGCACCTGTCTGCTATTTACCGGAGGCCCGCATCTGCTGCAAATGTCGGCCTCGCGATCTCCGTGGATACGTTTTGTCGGCTACCTCAAGCCGTATAAAAAGATTCTTGGGCATCTGTTTCTTGCCACTTTCGTGATTCAGGTATTGGGCGTGATTCCACCGCTGATCATCCAGAACATCCTGGACGGCGTCATCGTGCATCAGAACGTGAGCCTGTTGCATCTGCTGATAGGCGGCTTGATTATCGCCAACGTATTCTCTCAACTGATGTCGACGATTCGCGCGTATCTCGCGAATTTCATGGTCCGCAATATGGACTTCGCGATGATGTCGCAGTTCTTCAAGCACACGTTGTCGCTGCCGTTTTCGTTTTTCGCCAAGCGTAAAACCGGTGATATTTTCGCGCGCTTCCAGGAGAATCAGACGATCCGCGCGTTTCTGACCGAATCGACTGTGACCACTGCGCTGAACCTGTTGATGGTGTTCATTTACTTCACGATCATGTTTGTCTACAACGTGAAGATGACGCTTGTGCTGATCGCGTTCGTCATTCCGATCATGGCGCTGACCGCGTTCGCCACGCCGAAAATTAAAAGCTACGCGCGCGAGGTGTTCACTGCGTCGACAGAATCGAAGTCGTTTCTGATGGAGGCGCTCGCAGGCGTGGAGACAATCAAGGGGATGGGTATCGAACGGCCCGTGCGCCTGCGCTGGGAGAAGAAGTACGCGAAAGCCCTTGAAGTCCAGTATCGTGCGCATGCGTTCAATATTCTCGTGGGATTCGGCAGCCAGTTGCTCAATGCGGCGACGACGATTGCGATTCTATGGGTCGGCGCGAATCTGGTGCTGGCGCGCGAAATGACGATCGGTCAACTGATTGCGTTTAACGCTTTCATGGGCAGCGTATTAGGCCCGTTGATGGGACTAGTCGGCTTATGGAGCATGTTGAACGACGCGGGTGTCGCAATGGAGCGTCTCGGCGACGTACTCGATATCGAACCGGAGCAGAAGCCGCAAGATTTACCGTCGCGCGTCATGTTGCCCGAATTGCAGGGCGACATCAGCTTGAGCGGCGTCTACTTCCGGTATGGCGAAAACGACTCCGCGTATGTGCTCGAAAACATCAGTTTCGAGATCAAACCGGGGGAGCTGATCGCCATAGTGGGCCGAAGCGGTTCAGGCAAGACTACCCTTGCGAAACTGCTGGTCGGCTTTTACACGCCGAGCGAAGGCAAGATGACGATCGACGGCTACGATCTCGGCGTCGTCGATAAAGCCTATTATCGTGCGCAGATCGGCTACGTGATGCAGAGCAATCTGCTGTTCTCCGGCACGATTGCGGAGAACATTGCGAGTGGCGACGACGCGCCCGACCGGCGTCGCATTGAAGAAGTCGCCAGGATGGCCGACGCTCATGCATTCATCAGCAAGATGCCACTCGGCTACGAGCAGATTGTCGGTGAGCGTGGCATTGGTCTGTCTGGCGGGCAGATACAAAGACTATGCATTGCGCGGGCGCTCTATCACGACCCGCGCTTTCTCGTCTTCGACGAAGCGACTTCCGCACTCGACTCGCAATCGGAAAGCAATATTCTCGGCAACATGCATGACATTTTGAAGGGTCGTACGGCGGTGATCATTGCCCATCGGTTGAGCACCATCATGCGTGCGGACAAGATTCTCGTACTGTATGAAGGTGCGATTGTCGAACAGGGCCGCCATGATGAGCTGATCCAGCGCGGCGGTATGTATTACCAACTGGTCCAGAAACAGTTGAGTGCGTGATGATGAAGATTCTCGACCAGATTGAAGAGCCCAGTCCCGCGATTTCTTACGCGGGACTGATCGAACGAATCGAGATTTTGCGCTCCACGTTGCGCTGGTCGTCACGGTTGGAGCGCACCGATATCGACAAGCTGCTGCGGCAGGCCACTTCATTGCGCGACGAAGTGATGCAGCTGTCGCACAAGGAGCGCTTCGTGCAGGCGGCGACCTCTGCCGAGCCGCACGAGCATGTCGACCAATCGCGTGGCGCGCGCCGTAAGGCATTGCTCGAACGCAGCTTCATTTTCGAGGGGACGTTTGGCGACAATGCGCGTTTGCTCGAATCGCTTGAAATTGCCGAGAAAGCGGCGCCGACTGATTTGCCGGTGTTGATCGACGGTGAGAGCGGTACGGGCAAGGAGTTGATGGCCAAAGTGATTCACGCGAACGGCTCGCGCGCGGACAAGCCGTTTATCTCCGTGAACTGCGGCGCGATTCCGGACAATCTGCTGGAATCGGAATTGTTCGGGCATCGCAAAGGCGCTTTTACCGGGGCGTCGAATGATCGCAAGGGGAAATTTGAAAGCGCGCATACCGGTACGATCTTTCTTGACGAGATCGGAGAGTTGCCGCTAGCAGGGCAGGTCAAACTGCTGCGTGTGCTGGAAGCGCACGAGATTCAGCGGGTTGGCTCCGATGAAACGATAGCCGTCGACACACGGATCGTCGCCGCAACCAATCGCAATTTGCGGCAGCTTAGCGAAGAGGGCAAGTTTCGCGAAGACCTGTTCTACAGACTGAGCGTGATCCACGTCACGCTGCCGCCGCTGCGCGAGCGGCGGGATGAAATTCCACTATTGATCGCCTGGTTCGGCGACGAGGCCGCCGGGACGTTGAAGCGCAGGCCGGTCAGATTGACCCCTCGTTTAAGGGACTTTCTGCTGAATTACGCGTATCCGGGAAATATCCGTGAATTGCGCAACGTAATGTATCGCGTGTCGTGCCTTGCGGGCGATATGGCGGATGTCGATCATTTGCCGGTCGACATACGGCCCGCGGCGCCGGGGTCGGCGGCTGCTTCGGCTAACGCTTCGGCATCGGCGACCGGCCAGGAGCCGATCAGCGTGGCTAATCTGATGTCGCTAAGCGACGCCAAACGAGCCGCTAGCGACGATGCGGAAAAAGCCTTTCTGGAACGCGGGCTGCGCGAAGTGAACGGCACCGTCGCTGAATTGGCGAGACGCATCGACATGAATCGCTCGCATTTGCAGATGCTTTTAAAGAAACACGGGTTGCATTCGAAAGAGTTTCGCAATCGCGCTATGCCGCAAGCAAATAGAAATGGCGCTGACGAGCATGACGAAGAAGAAGGGGATGGGTAGCGCGTAGTGGCAACCTGTCTCAGGGTGCGGGATTCAACAGCGTTTTATCGGCGCCATTGAGGTCTTCCGCCTGAACGACTACAGCGGTGATGTTATCGCGACCACCCCTTGCCAATGCCAGTTCGACCAGTTCTTCCGACACGCTCTCGCGTTCCGCCGAACTCAGTACCGCGATCATCTCGTCGTCGCTGAGCTCATTGCTCAGACCATCGCTGCAGAGCAGGAATATATCGCCGTCGGCGACTTCGATTGCATCGTCGTCGAGATCCAGCACGTCCGTTGCGCCCACTGCACGCGTAATCATGTGCTGCGCCGGATGATGCCGTGCCTCTTCATCGGTAATGACGCCCAGTGATTTGAGTTGTTCCACCTGACTGTGATCGCGCGTGAGTTGCCGCAATTGTCCGCCGCGATACAGATAGATGCGGCTATCGCCGGCCCACAGATAGCCGCAGAATCGATCGCAGGCCAGTAACACGACGACCGTGCTTCCAATGCGTTGCACCTGACGGCGCGCGGCCTCGTCTCTGAGTTGCTGATTAGCCGCTTGCAAGCGTGCACGCGCATCGGCAATCAGCGTTTTTATGCTGACAGGTGACGCGATCCGGCTTAACGCATCAATGACCAGACGGCTCGCCAGATCGCCGACCGCGTGTCCGCCCATGCCATCGGCGACGGCCCAGCGACCGGTACCGGGCTGGTCGAGGCAGGCATCTTCATTGATCTCGCGGACGCGTCCGGCGTCGGAACGCGCGGACGACGTCCAGCGAAATTGGCTCGTACAGGTCACAACGGTTACACCGAATTGTTCCGGCTGAGTGCGTCGGGTGCGACATTGATGTTCGAGTTCGCGCCGGTATTGCGGACGTCGACCGACTGGAATTGATTGATCATCTGGTTAGCGTAGAAGTTGTTGGACACGTCGTACAGGTTGACGACGGGTCCAATGCTCGGCGTGTCGCGAACATAGGGCTGAATCCAGCCATATACCCATGGAGCCCCGCCGCCACCGCGAATAGCCGCCATTGCTTTGCGGTCGAGCGCGAGATTGAGCGAGAGATCGTTCACTGTGATGTGAGCCATGTCGTTCTCCGGTTGGCCGCGCGTGACCGACAGGTGGCGCGCGCGGTTTAAAAGGTCTGAACGTGTTATTGCAAGTGCTGTGCCAATTGATGGCGATCCATTGCGTGTTGTCATAACACATTGATTGCATGGCAATTCTGTGCGCTTGCGCACTTAGTCCGTGGGCGAAAGGGCGTCCATAGGTTAGCGCTGACCCAACACGCTTGCTATCGGGTCGGTGTGAGACCCAACACATGCGACCGGCGTTCTGCGTTGTTCGAATGAATCAGCGTTTGCCGCTCTGCAGTTGCAAATAAACAGCCAAGGGGCGGTCCGCGCCAACACTTCAACGTGAATTCTGTTGGTTCACGGCTGACACCCGCGTTGCCCCACGCCCATTGAAAACCAGAAAACCCCTTTAAACATGGGCTTTTCAGCGCATGGCCCGGAAGATGCAAAAGACCTCGCAACAGTGTTGGAAATTGAAACGAGGCCAGCCATGAATACTTTCTCTCTTCAAACGGGCAACGTAGCCGACGATGAACGAGACATTCTTCCTGCAACTTCATCCACGATTGCCACGATTGATCTGCCGATTGGCGCGCATCTCGTCACTCAACGGCGTGGTTACGAACATCACGGCATTTACGTGGGAAACGGTCGGGTCGTTCACTACGCTGGCTTTGCGAGTTCAGCGCATCGCGGCCCGGTTGAAGAAGTGGAACTGTCGCACTTCGCCGCCGGCCATCCCCTGACGATCCGCTCGACGCCGAGCGCCCGCTACGTCGGCGATGAAGCGGTGCGCCGCGCACGCTCCCGTCTCGGCGAGAACCGTTATCGCCTGCTGACCAACAACTGTGAACACTTTTGCGCGTGGTGTCTGCTCGGGGAAAGCCGTAGCGAACAGGTGCATTGCTGCCTGCGCCATCCGCGCGCCGGCGTGCATGCACTGGTGTGTCTCGTGAAAGCGTTTGTCGAAAGCGGGGTGAAGAGCGGCGAAACTGCTGCGCGCCTGGCGTGAATCCATCGAGACTCAAGGAGAACATCATGGTTACCGCAGAAAAGACCTTGCACTGGGCCGTCGACAAATGGCTCGCCCCGACACCGTCGATGCCCGCTCGTGTCGTGCAGTTTTGCCATCGCGCGTCGCAGCATCAGCGTTATGTTTGCGTGGAAGCGCTGCGACCCGGCGGTCTGCTGTCGATCTTCTTCTTCCGTCATGACGACGGTTCGTGGAATGTATTTCCGCAGCAAATCGAGCGGCCCGCAATGAACGGTCATCGCCGCGTGTCGCTTTGCTAGCCCGGCAAGTACTGGGCGGCTTCCTTGAGTATCCATTGACTGAACAGCACCATGGCCGGCGTCATCGGTTTGCCTTTCAGGCTGGTTAGCCAGTAACTTCCCGCATGAACTTCCACATCGAATGGACGGACCAGGCGGCCTGTGTTGATCTCGTGATCGAACATCAATGCGGGCGCGAGTGCGATTCCCGCGCCTTGCATTGCCGCTTCGACCATCAGCCGTGACGAATCGAATACCGGTCCGCGAACCGGCCGTGGCGAAATGCCGGCGGCCTTGAACCAGTTCATCCAGTCGTCGGCGCGATAGGAGCGCAGGAGGGTCGCGTCGGCGAGGTCGTCGGGTTTCGACAGATGCGCGGCCATCTCCGGCGTACAGAGCAAGGCGAGTGGCGCGTCGAGCAAACGGGTCGCGACCGAGCCGGGCCACGTGCCGTCACCGAAGCGGATCGCGAAATCGAGTCCTTCTGTGGCGAGGTCGACCAGATTGTTGTTGGTCAGCAATCGCAGTTCGACGAATGGATGCGCGTCGCGAAACGATTTGAGCCGGGGCATCAGCCAGCCGACCGCGAACGTGCCGACTACCCCTATCGTCAATACCTCGTGAAAGTGACCGCCTTCGAATTGCTTGAGCACCGCTTCGATCCGATCGAACGCGTCAGTCAGCACCGGCCGCAGTGCGAGTCCTTCGTCGGTCATCGCGAGGCCGCGCGGCAAGCGCTTGAACAGCGTGGTGCCCAATCGGTCTTCCAGCGATCGAACCTGCTGGCTCACGGCCGCCTGCGTGACATTCAATTCGAGTGCGGCGCGCGTAAAGCTCAAATGCCGCGCGGATGATTCGAACGCGCGCAGCGCATTCAGCGGGAGATGCGGTCTCATCGGAAGCTATTAGATTTTCTTGTGAGTCGCCTAACTTATCACTGTTTAATGGCCCCGACCATAGCGCCGCGGCGGGCAGCGGCCATCGCTGGGTTTCATCCGTCGAATTGTGCGACACTAGGGCCACACCGAATTGGGGCAGCCGCGCGATCAACTGCGGATCGCCTCGATTGATGCGGTGAGAAGTTGACTGTCCAGGTGAAATGCTCGACACGTTCTGCCGACGTTCGTCCATATAAACCGTCGGCTTGTCCCACTGCGCATCATTGTCCTGATTCGGAGTCCACTATGTCCGTGTATGTCCTGGCATTGTTCATCGGCATCATCGCCGGCCTTCGCGCGATGACCGCTCCCGCTGCCGTCAGTTGGGCGGCGTATGCCGGATGGTTGCCGCTGGCGGGCACATCGCTCGCGTTTCTCGGCTTCAAGGCCACGCCTTATATCTTCACGGTGCTCGCCGTCGTCGAACTGATTACCGATCAATTACCCGAAACGCCGAGCCGCAAAGTGCCGATGCAATTCGGCGCGCGAGTGATTCTCGGCGGCTTGAGTGGGGCGGCGATCAGCGGGGCGCACGGTGGCCTGGCGGGCGGCTGGATTGTGGGAGCGCTCGGCGCGGTGGTGGGTGTCGTCGGCGCGGTGATCGGTACGGTCGGCGGTGCGAGTGTGCGGGCCGCGATGGCGCGGACGTTTGGGCGGGATGCGCCGGCGGCGCTGATTGAAGATGTGGTGGCGGTGGTCGGCGCGGCGTTGATCGTCGTGTCGCTGCACGGGTTCTGAGTGTCACTGTCGGCGGGGTTCAGGCCCAAGGTGCCCAGTGACTACCCCATGCTGCTGCGATGCAGCGAAACGGCGTTGGACGTCTCGCTGCATCGGGGGGCTTCTTGCTTGTTAGCTAGCTTGTGCGATGCGTGAATCAGTGCGGGTTTGCGCAATCGCAGGCTGGACGGCTGTGGATCCAGTGGCGGCAGCAGGAATCAGCTTGCCTTGCATCAGCAGACCCAAAGTCTTCACGACCAGAATGCCGATAATCACATTTGCCGCGACGAACAGAACCGGAGCTGCCCATTCAACCGGGCCCGTTGCGCCTCGTTCGACCATCCTCAGTGCCATTGTCGGCAATGCCGCTACCCCGAAACTGAAAGCCCAGTATCCAGGCCCGAACGCTTGCTCGCGAATCCACGGCAGCAAACGCAGCAGCATCAGTGCCTGATACAGCCCATAGCCAAGCAGGATCATCGCGAACAGATCGGGCGTACCGCTGGTCAGGCTCAGGTAAGTCACGCCACCCACAACCGGCGGCGCAAGCTGTACACCGAGAATCGGGCGCAGCGCGGCAGGCAGCGGTTCATGCACGGCGGCACGATGCAGGACCAGCGATTCGATGGCGAACCAAGAGAGCAGCCCAGCTCCGAAAAACAGCTCACCCACCTGATGAAAACCGAACGCAGCGGCGGCTGTTCCCGCGACGAAGCTCGGCGCGACAGTCGGCAGATAAATAGCCGGTGTGGTCAGTTCGGGCTTGCGGCCGCCTTGCCAGAGCCGTCCGTGTAACCAGGCGCCGAGCGCCAGTTGCGCGATCACCGACACGATAAACAGCGCGAGCGCCAGAGTGCGTGCATACGGCTGCAGAAGTTGCGCAGCCAGCATGCTGGACACGGGCCCCAACGCCGCAAACGACGCTTGCACTGGATGCTGCATTTCCGCGCGGGCCGTCGCGCGGTCGGTTAGCCACTTGTGCCCGTAGGCGGCCAGAATGACGACCCATACGCCCAGAGCCGCGACCGTCAACAGGGTTCCCACCTCGGCAGGCAGGTGCCACACCCTGATCGCCACGCGCCACAGATTGGCGAACGCTAGGGCGCCCACCGCGATTCCGAAGAAAGCAACTGGAATCGAGCCACGATTGCTGTTCATCACCGAGCCTCCGAAAGTTGCGACGCGCTCCGATGTTCTGGCTGTGCGCGATCGATGGCTTACTTTAAAAGCTGGCGAAGAATCAGTGAACGCTGGCAAAGCTCGGGAAATGGCGCGATCGTCTCAACCTCGATGACGGCGAATTCGCGATGTTTCTGGTGCGACCGGATTTGAAATGCGAGATCTCTGGAGGCGAGGGACGCGAAGAAGCGCCCACGGCCAGCGCGACTTCGAAAAGCGAGTATTCAGCCGGAGCGGTCTGCGCAGACCCACCGGCACGGCTGTCACGCGCTTCGTCATGCCTCCATGCGTTGAAGCATGGCGAGCAGGTCGTCGAAGGAAAGCGGCTTGCGCGCGTAAGCGATATGGGGGTTCGGCTGTACTGGAATGTCCGACGCCGCGCTGCACAGAATGACCGGAAGGTCGCGCAGATCGGGGTCGGCATACAGCGCCGCGCACAGTTGCAACCCCGACATGATCGGCATCATGCAGTCCGACACGATGATGTCGGGCCGGGTCTGGCGTATCTGCTCGAGCGCGGCGGCCCCGTTCGACGCCGTCAACACCCGATAGCCGTGCCGCTCCAGCAGCAGTCGCCATACCGTGAGGATGTCGAACTCGTCGTCCACAACCAGAATCGTTTTCATGGCGGGCTACAGGGTCCGTCGCGACGGCAGCGTGGGCGACAGGCCCGCCGCCAGATGCGTACCGGCGGCACCGGGCGGGCCTTCGATCACGTCGAGGCCCGCGGATGAGATCACCAGTTCTCGCAGTGAGGTGTCGTGCGCGCTTTCGCGTTGCTTGACCACCGAGATCATGCGCCGCAAACCGGCTTCCGATTCGGCATAGCGCAGCAGCACGAGGTTTTCTGTCAATGCGGAAACCCGCACGCCCTTCGCATGGCTGGCATCGGCGTAAAGCGGCAGCTCTTCGGTCAGCAACGTGGTGACGGCGGCTTCGCGCAACTGGTGCAGCAGCGCGTTCAGGAACAGGCCGAAGCGCTCGGTGCGTAACGCGGAGTCGCGAAAACCCTCCACCCCGTCGATCACGATACGCGTCGCGCCGGTCTGCCTGACTGTGGCGAGCGCGGTGGCCGCAAGTTCGTCGACGGCCAGTTCGATGGCGGGTTGCCACTGAAGGATGAGGCGGCCGTCTTCGTAAGCGTCGGTCAATGCGATCGATACCGCTTCTGCCTTGCCGATCAGGCGTTGCGGTCCTTCATAAAAACCCAGGTACAGGCAGCGTTCGCCGCGCGCCACGCCCGCCGCGAGAAACTGCAGGCAGAGCAAGGTTTTGCCGACGCCGGACGGTCCGATCAACGTGGTGGTCGACCCTTGCGCGAAGCCGCCGCCGAGCAGGCTGTCGAGGTGCGGCAGGCCGAAGCCCAGGCGTGATTTCAGATCGACGGGACCCGGTTGACCTGCACCTTGCGCTTCGAGACGTGGAAACATCAATAGCCCGCTTTCGGCGATGCGGAAGAAATGCTTGCCCATCAGATGATTACGCGCGCGCATCTTGTGCACTTCGATCTCGCGGGCGCGGCGCATGCCGTCGTTATAGCGGTTCAGTTCGATCAGCCCGTCGACCAGCGTGTGCTCGGGATGCGGTTCGTTGCCGGAAAGCGGTGCGAGCAAGAGCGTGGTGCAGTCCATCGCGGCGACCAGCGCGTTCAATTCGTGGATGAACTTGGACAGCGACAGTTCGGTCTCGCTGAATTCGCGTGCGCTGCGAAAGCCGTCGATGATCATCAGGCTCGGACGGTAGTCGTAAATGCTCGACGCGATCAGTTTCAGGAAGCCGTCGAGCCCATCCTGCATCAACTCGTGATAGCCGGACACGAACAGCATTTGCTGCGCGACGGCTTTCTCGTCGAAGAAACTGAGGCCTTTCAGATGCCCTAGCAATTTGTCGTGCGACTCGGCGATCAAGGTCATGTACAGCACCTTCTCGCCCTGGCTTACGCGATGAAAACCAATCTGGCTCGACAGGATCGTCTTGCCGGCGCCCGCCATCCCTTCCAGCAGATAGACGCCGCCGCGCACCAAGCCTCCGCCGAGGATCTCGTCGAAACCGGGGACACCTGTTTCCACGTTGGATCGCGTCGCTCTAGGCCGGGGGGACGTCTGGGATTCGTGGATAGTCATTGTCGATGTGTCATTCAAAGTGCGGAGAAGCGACGGCGTAGCCGCGAGCCGTTTGGTGCTGAACCAAACCTCGTTAGCAATTGGCGTTCCCGAAGTCGGACGGGCGCTTGCCGTGACTGGCTGCGGGAGATTCTATCCAGGCTGACGGCACTTGGCGAACCGGCCAGCGGTGGGCGGATGGTGGTCCGCGTCAATACGTCAGCCACCGGTGCTGATTGACCACGAATCCGACGCTGCTGCCGACTCTTCACCCACTGCCGCCTGAAGGCCGTCGACACGCAGCCGGCACCGCGCCGCCTGCAAGCGCCATGGCGCGGCGGGAACGCTTCGCCGTATACAATTCGGCAGCGCCCGATCTGGGGCCGCTTTTTTGCCTTGCACCTGCCTAACATCGACCTGAACCATTCCATGCCGAATCCGACCCGGGCCTTCCTTCTCGGCCCGCTCCTGAAAGGCGTTTCACGCTCCTTCTATCTCACGCTGCGTGTGTTGCCGGCCGGCATGCGCGATCCGATCGGCCTCGCTTACCTGCTCGCACGCGCGGCCGATACGATTGCCGACACGTCGCTGATCTCACCCGAGCAACGCCTCGCGTTGCTGCTGTCGCTGCGCGATCAGGTGAACGGCGCCGCGGACGACGGCGCACTGTTCCAACGCATGGCAACTGAAGTGGCGGGCCGGCAGGACCAGTCGGACGAGAAAGTCCTGCTCGAATCGCTGGGCCCCGCAATCGGCGTGTTGAAGCAACTGAGCGAGTCCGACCGCCGCGCGGTACGGGGGATCGTGTCGACGCTGACCGAGGGGATGGAGTTCGACCTTCGCACTTTCCCCGACGAACGTTCCGGTCAGATCGCCGCGCTACGGGAGTATGACGAGCTGGATCGATACACGTATCTGGTAGCGGGCTGTGTCGGCGAGTTCTGGACCACGATGACGTACGCACATATGCCGGGGACGTTGAAAGAACTGCCCGACACGATGTCGCGTCGAGGCGTGCGTTTCGGCAAAGCGCTTCAGATGACCAACGTGTTGCGTGATTGCGGCAAGGATTTGCGGATTGGCCGCTGTTACCTTCCGCAGACCATGCTGGATCAGTCCGGCTTGAGCCCGCAGGATCTGTTGCTGCCAGCAAACTCGATGCGTGCACGGCCGCTGATGGTCGAACTTCTGCGCAGGACGCTCGATCATTTCCGCGAGGCGCTCGACTATACGCTGGCGATTCCCGCATTGTCGTTGCGCTTGCGACTCGCGTGTTTGTGGCCGATTCTGATCGGCCTGGAGACGCTACTTCTGCTGGTGGATAACGATGCGTGGCTCGATCCGCAGAAGGTATCCAAGGTACGGCGGAACCGGGTGTATCAGATTATCGGGTCGTCGCTGCTGATCGTGCCGTCGAATGCACGGGTGCGCTACGCGGTCGAAAAGAGGATCCGGCAGATCGAAGCGCGTCTTTAAGTGATAAGGCGGATGTCTGCGCGACTCGCGCTGTGATTCGTTGTCAAGGCGGGAAATGGCAGACAGGTAGCGGAATTTCGCGCGATTCGGCGTACTACGGGTAAAACCTGATCCCGCCCCGTAGAGCGAATCGCACCGCACGTGAAGCGATTTAATCTGCATCACTGCCTAACTATTAATCGGGAAACCCCTAACACCAGTCACCTCCGGTTCGCGTTAGTCTCTTCTAAAGAGGAGGCGAACCATGAGACAAGCGTTCAATATTGCCGTCGTGCTGTTGCTCGGTTATCTGATGGCTGATAGAGCCTTGATGCGCGCGCAGGCAGGAGAAATAGGGACAATAACCTGCCACCAAGGTGCATCCATGGTGAAGTCGGACGCGTTGAAGAAGGGTTTTGGAGAGGTCGGGGCCAGCAGCCAAGGGGAAAACTTCCTGTCGAGCTGCCTGATTACTGGCCGGGGTCAAGTGGGCGATCTGGTCGCGCGCGATTAACCCGCTCGCCGTTTCGCTGACAACCCTGCCTGAACGGGGCGCTTCGAGCGACCGGTCAGGGCAATAGACAGAGGGGCAGCGCGAGGCTTTAGCGAAAAAGCGCCCGGACCGCGAGGGACCGGGCGAAGTCATCGGGAGCCCGATGACGGAGGTAAACCATACAAAACTGGCCCGCGATCGGAGAAACCCGGTCGCGGGCCAGCTCGTTTATATCCGGACTTGCGCACCCAGCATGCTGAGCGGCGCATTAACACGTGGCGCTTGACGACTGCGGCTCGTCTTCTTTATGTCGAACCGCTGCTGCAATGCAGCATGCGCCCTGGCTATTTAGTGGCCGAAGTAGATCGACTGCGGGCCATTTGCCTGAACTGCGTGGCTCGATTGACCCGATTGCGACGAACCGCTCACGACACCACCAAAGCTGCTTTCCGCGGGTTGAGCTGTGCCATTTTGCGCATCCACACGAGCTTGTGCTGCCTGAATATCGGCCGGGTAATGCGGGCTGGAAATGCCGGGTTGGTAACCCGCCTTTTCGAGTTGGACCAGTTCTGCGCGCACTTCAGCGCGGGTCATCGGCTGATTGGATTGAGCAAACGATGCGACAGGGGCGGCCACTACAGCGGCGATAACAACAGCTTGAATAAGCGATTTCATGATGAACTACCTCCAGTTCGGTTTTTGTCTTGCTGCGAACGATGTTGTTCGTACTCAGTAGTTACATTGTAGTTTTGCGAACTGGCGAGAGTAATGGCCGATTCAGTTAAGGCTTATTGTGAAATTTGAGATAAATGCCCGGAACTGTTCAGCGCAAAAAATTGGCGATTCGATCCGTCATTTTGGGGACGTAGTCGAATTATCTGCTGACCATACGTCGTAGAGACGAAGGTGAAGGTTAGGTTTGCGATAGGTCGAAGCGGGGATTTTCGAGTCTCGCTGATGGCATTGAGTGTTCAGTTATCCCGTTTGTTTGATCGGTGAATTTTTCATTCAGGTCGGGAAGGATCGCTAACCATTTTGGGCCTGTCTGATTGTTCTGTCTCGACGCAGCGATGACTACGATCGTCTGACCCGCGTAGCGATTCTTTTGGCAGCGCTTTAAGTCAAGCGGTTGCCTGGTTAGGCCCTGCTCCACATGCGGCCGAATGTTTCTGCATTCGTACGTATGTGGAGAGATTCAATGCTTGAATCAGCAGCCTGACAACTCCGGCTCTACAGCGAAAAGAAGCTCATAAACGCGATTTAGAGTGCCGGTCTTTTTCCACTCCATATAACGGAGATAACAGGTCTGCTGGGGGGGAAATGTTGCAGGCAGCCTGTGCCATTTTTCTTTCTGCTGTCGTATCCAAAGGACCGCATTGAGGATCTCGCGATCACTACGTCGGGGGCGGCCGCGTGTAGAAGCTAGCTCGGGGAAAAGGCATTGAACGCGAGCCCAATCGGTATCGGAAAGAGGAATTTCTAGCATCGGCTACTTGGTGACTGTTAGAGAAATTCGCAGTCGGTGTTGCTGCGTTTTGCGGATACTAGTCAATCTTTTTTAACGGGTCAAATCGTAAAGGTGCAGCGCGATCGGGTAAAAAATGCCGTCAAATTCCGCTGGTCTTTTAGAAAGCTGCAGCCTTTGCTGTCTCAAATGTGAGACGTTCTGTTACGTCGCGGCGTGACGCTACGTAACGTCGGCGCACGCAAACGTTTGATTGCCGAGCACAAGCAATTAGATTGCTGGGTAGAAAATCGCTGGAAATGCGGTGGGGCGGGGCTTTCAGCGTAGTCCCCCATTTTTATTGCGCTTGCATTTCCGAATTGGCACGACATGTGCGTACGTTGGCCGGGTTAAAAGAAAGTGCCATTGCCATGCACACGCTCGACTATGCCAAACACATATCGCTGGCGCGCTCTTTCACCATGCCAATGGTGGCAAGTGTTGCCAACGATCCACAGATTCCTGGCGATCCCTCCGTGGGTCTGAGCGAACTGGAAAGCCGGGTTTGCGACGGCCTGCGCGCTGGCGAATTTCATCTCGTGTTCCAGGGCGCTTATCGCGCGGCTGACGGCACACTCGCGCGGCTCGAGGCGCAGGTTCGATGGGCGCATCCTGACTATGGGCTGCTGCTTCCCGGCATCTTCAACATGCCGCTTGAGAATCCTGAGGTCGCGCACGAAATGGCGGCCTTTGTCGTTGACAGCGTATGCCGCGAAGTGCGTGCTTGTCTTGCCGCGCAGATGCCGCTGGTGCCGATCGCGATCACGGTTCCCGCGCAAATTGCGTTGCTCGATTCATTTGCCGACGATCTCGCACGTGTGGCTGCGTCTTATGGCGTGCCGCTCGATCTGTTTGAAATTGAAGTGACCGATAGCGCTGAAGCGGCGAAGCTGCTGACGTTGCGTACGCTGACCGCAGCGCTTCGTGAGGCGGGCGTTGGGTTGTCGCTGGGCAAGTGGGGTAATGGGACATCGTCGCTTGCAATGCTCGGCGCGCTCGATGTGGACACCATCACGATCGCGCGCGAGTTGATGGGCGCGGTGCCGCGCGATAAGCGCGCGTGTGCGGTGCTGGCATCGCTGATGGACCTGCTTCATTCGCTCGGTATGCGAGTGGTGGTCGACGGTGTGGATACGCCGGAACAGTTGCAGTGGGTGAGCAAATGGCCGCACGCATTGGCCCAGGGGTTTGCGTTTTCGCGGCCGCAGGCGGGGTTGGGGAAGTGGGTAGGGTGAGGAGAGCCGTACTCAATTTATAGATTCTGACTATCTACCCATCGGATAAAAATCACCAGGTAGCGCGGGCATCTCAAACAGATGCATGGATCGAGGGAACCCGCGCGCGACTCAGAATATCCGGGTCAACTTCGCCACCATCCCATTTCTCGCAATCCATTCTGCGTACGCGCGATATTCCGGATCGTTCATCAGGTGCCGTTCCTCGGTTTTGGCGCGGATGAAGTACAGCAGATTCACCGCGATCAGCGCCGCGCAATGCATCACCGCCACTTTCCATCCCAGTGGCTCAATGAATGGCACCGTAATCATCCAGTACGACAGGTTCTTCGCTATGTACGCGGGATGCTTCGTCAATCGATAGGGTCCCGAAGTAATAATTCCGCGGTTGGTCAGATTCGAAAACCGCAAGCCGAACGAGATCGTGGAGAGCGCATAACATAACAGCAGCGCGACGATCACCGTGCCCCACACGATCCGCACGATTGGCAGTGAGATCAACCAGTTGTCCCAGAACACTGAGCCTTCGTAGTGGATGTACTGGCTTGAGATCAACGACCAGAACGGTTGATAACAGATGATCGCAACCAGCCAGCCGAGCGTGGTCGGCTCTGCGCTGCGAACGTGGCTGTCGAGAATTCGGAATGTGCACAGGTAGCCGACAGTGCCGAACATCAGATCCATTGCAAATGACAGGTCGTACATGAAGCGGAACGACGCGAGCGAAAAGGGCGCGTCAAGTGCAGTCGTCAACGATGCACTGAGGTGATCCGCATTGGTCGACAGATAGACGGTCATCAGTGGCAGGAAGAACGCTTTCACCATCCAGCCTGCCATCATCTCGCGCACCGGTCGCCAGCCCGACGGACGTTCGCCGCGAAACAGCAGGCGTGCCCAGACAAGATACGCATCATCGGTTTCCCTTTGATGCCGGTCCATCCAGGCAAAGTAGAACGGCGCGGCGACGATCACATACGGCGCGAGCGTACGGAGGAGCGACCAGAACGGGTTGTAGAACGCCCCGTGGTATTCGGGTAATAGCCAGTAGAGCAGGCCGATGCCTGCATAGATGGACGCTAGTGCGCCCAGCCTCAAACCGACGCGCGCGATGCTCAGCGGACGCAACGCTCCACTCGCGAGGCCAGCGCTCGGACGCAGATAAACGCGTGCGACGAACAGTTCGTACACGGCGATGGTGGCGATGATCGCAAGACTTGCGATCGTGCTGCGGGTCGCGCCGTCCAGCGACGTACTGTCGCGCAGCAGCCAGAGCGTGAACAGCCCGGCCGCGATGCCGAGCAGGCCGACCGAAAACGGTGTGGCCGAGCGCGGTCGCGAGTCGCGAATGGGCGCGACAGTGTCGAAAGTGGAGTTCATGTCATCCTCGTCGTCATGACATTGCGGCGGCCGGGCTATTGGTTTTTTGAGGCCCGGCCGTTTCGTCGAAATAACGCTTTGAAGTAACGCTTATTTGCCACCCGCGGTGATGCCGCCGAGCAATCCGCCGACCAGATTTGTCACCGGCGCGAGCGGATTCTTGTTCGACGTGTTGCTTGAGCCGTTTGCGGTGCCGCCTGTCAGCCCGCTGATGAGCGTGCTCAGCGGATTGTTCGCCGTGCCGCCTTGCGTCGTGCTGGTGGTGCTGGTGCCTGCGCTTGCGCTGACACCGCCGGTGACGGTCACCGTCAGCGATCCGACCAGACTGACGACCGGCGCGAGCGGATTCGTCGTGCCGGAGGCGCCGCCCTTGCCGAGCAG
This sequence comes from Paraburkholderia metrosideri, assembly GCF_904848625.1. Taxonomy (GTDB): domain Bacteria; phylum Pseudomonadota; class Gammaproteobacteria; order Burkholderiales; family Burkholderiaceae; genus Paraburkholderia; species Paraburkholderia metrosideri. The sequence continues at coordinate 1,342 of NZ_CAJHCP010000018.1, read as the reverse complement.
ACCGGTGATCGGGCTCAGCAGGCCGCCAAGGCCCGTCGTCCCGCTCGTGCCGCCCGTTCCGCCGAGGGAGCCGAGGGAGCCGAGGGAGCCGAGATTACCGAGCAGACCGGTCAGTGGTGGAATGGAGATCGTGCCGCCGCTGCCGCTACCCGTGCCGCCGATTCCACCCAGCAAGCCGGTGAGCGGCGCAAGCGGATTGGTGGTGGCTCCCGTAAGCAGTCCGCCCGTGCTGGTGACCGTGTTCCCCAACTGGCTCACGATTCCGCCGACGTCCTTGCCGACCTGATTGCCGGTGGCGCCCGACACTTTCGTGCCGGCGGAAGCGAGTCCGTTGCCGATCGTGCTGAGCAGGCCGTTGAGCGGTGCGCCGAGTCCGGTGGCGTTGCCGATTGTCTGGGTCGTGTTGGAGACGGTCGTGGTGATCGGATTGATCGCCGAACTGAGTTGTGTCTCGACCTGTTGAACCGGTCCGCTGGAGAGCACCTTGTTCAATCCGGAACCGACCGCGATGACGCCTGTGCCGACGCCGTCGACGACGGTGCCCAAAGTCGACGTCACCGGTGCGAGCGGCGCGAGCGGTCCGCTGCCGAGGCTCGACACGACGCCGCCGACTGCCTTGACGGCTGAGCCGGCGTCCGAGACGACGGTGGAGGTGGACGTCAAGGTCGGCCCGAGCGGATTGGTCGAACTGCCCAAGGTGCCGAGGCCGGCGATGGTGCCGTTGCCCAGTGCCTTCACGCCGTTGCCGAGATCGGTGACAGCGGCGCCGAGGTTGGTCGTTGTCCCGCTGTTGAGGCCGGGGACCGATGTGCCGGTGACCTTGGTGCCGGTATCGGAGACGGTTGTGCCCACGGCAGTGACGAGATTGCCGCCGTTGGTGAGGATGGTGCCGAGCGGAGTGGATGAGGTGCCTGAGGTGCCTGAGGTGCCTGAGGTGCCTGAGGTGCCTGAAGTACCCGACGTACCTGAAGTACCTGAAGTGCCTGAAGTACCTGAAGTACCTGAAGTACCTGAAGTACCTGAAGTACCTGAAGTACCTGAAGTACCTGACGTGCCCGAAGTGCCCGAAGTGCCCGAAGTACCCGAAGTACCCGAAGTACCTGACGTACCCGAAGTGCCCGACGTACCTGAAGTACCCGAAGTGCCCGACGTACCTGAAGTACCTGAAGTACCCGAAGTGCCCGACGTACCTGAAGTACCTGACGTGCCTGAAGTACCCGAAGTGCCCGACGTACCTGAAGTACCTGAAGTACCTGAAGTACCTGAAGTACCTGAAGTACCTGAAGTACCTGAAGTACCTGAAGTACCTGAAGTACCTGAAGTACCTGAAGTACCTGAAGTA
>NZ_CAJHCP010000017.1 GCF_904848625.1 Paraburkholderia metrosideri | reverse complement strand
CTCCCACACACCGCAAAAAGAACGCCCTTTCCGGCGAGCACGAAGTGCGAGGCGGGAAGTATGACTGCCTTGTCACGAACGCGGAGTGTGCGGAAGCACCGATTCCAGATGTTCCACTACCCCCTCCAAGCCAGGGGACCCACTTAAGAGCTGGCGGTGTGAGCCCGCTTTCTTTGCTTACTTTCTTTGCGGCGGCAAAGAAAGTGAGTGCCGCCCCGCACAGGGGCAACACCAATAGACCACCGTGAAAGCAAGGAAAGGCCAACGCCCAAAGCACACCCCCAAACCTACCAAGCACAAGCAAGCAAAGAAGCCACCCCGAGATAAGCCCAACAAGAAAGCACGAAAAGGCCAACACCCGAGGAGCGCACCCAAACCACCCGGAACGGGCAAAAAACCCCGACCCCACCCCCATTCCCCTCCCACACCCTCAACTACTTTGCCGTCGCTAACTCCGCCCATTAGCGAGCTTCCCTCCCGAACTGAACCCACCTGCTCAAAACATCGCCAAACCCCGCCCCAGCAAGGCAAACAGCGCATCCAACAGCTAGTGCAGAACCCCCGATAAACCGCTAATCTCGACCCCGCACGCCCGCCAAAAGCCGCGCGCAGCGCCCAAAAACCCGAGCGCGTCGCACCTGACAAGGCCCTAAAAAGCCCCGCGCAGCGGCAAAAAAGCACCGTTGGAGCACCCTTTGGAAAATTCAGCAGCACAAGCAGCAAAACCAGCACAACCAGCACGCTCCGTCGCCCCAGAAGACTGGGTCGCCCGCAGCCTGCGTGCCGTATGGCACCCGTGCACCCAGATGAAGCACCACGAGCGTCTACCGCTCGTCCCCGTCGCGCGTGGACAAGGCGCGTGGCTCTACGACCGCGCCAATCACCGCTATCTGGACGCCATCAGTTCCTGGTGGGTCAACCTGTTCGGTCACGCGAACCCGCGCATCAACGCGGCGCTGAAAGATCAGCTCGACACGCTCGAACACGCGATGCTCGCGGGCTGCACGCACGAACCGGCCATCGAACTCGCAGAACGTCTTCACGCGCTGACCGGCAATACGCTCGGCCATGCGTTCTTCGCATCGGATGGCGCATCCGCCGTCGAGATCGCGCTGAAGATGAGCTTCCACTCGTGGCGCAACCAGGGTTTCGCGGACAAGCAGGAATTCGTCTGCATCGCCAACAGCTACCACGGCGAAACCATCGGCGCGCTCGGCGTCACCGATGTCGCACTGTTCAAGGACGCCTACGATCCATTGATCCGCCACGCGCACGTCGGCGCATCGCCGGACGCGCGCCTCGCGCAACCCGGTGAATCCGCCGCCGATGTCGCACGCCGCGCGCTCGATCACGTTCGCGCGCTATTCGAATCACGCGCGGCGAAAATCGCGGCGCTGATCGTCGAGCCGCTCGTGCAATGCGCGGCCGGCATGGCGATGCACGACACGTCGTACATCGCGGGCCTGCGCGCTCTGTGCGACCAGTACGGCGTGCATCTGATCGCCGACGAGATCGCGGTCGGTTGCGGCCGCACCGGCACGTTCTTCGCCTGCGAACAAGCCGGCATCTGGCCGGACTTTTTGTGTCTGTCGAAGGGAATTAGCGGCGGCTATCTGCCGCTGTCGATCGTGTTGTCGCGCGACGAAATCTACGCGGCCTTCTATCACGACGACACGGCTCGCGGCTTCCTGCATTCGCACTCATACACCGGCAATCCGCTCGCTTGCCGCGCAGCCGTTGCCACGCTCGACCTGTTCGCGAGTGACAACGTGCTGGCGGTCAACGCGCAGAAATCCGCGCAGTTGAAGAGCGCGCTCGCGCCGCTCGCCGAGCATCGGCAGGTGCGCAATCTGCGTCAGTGCGGCACGATCTTCGCGTTCGACGCGGTGATCGACGACGCGCAGCACGCGAAAACTTTCTCGCGCCGCTTCTTCGAAAACGCGCTGCAACGCGAACTGCTGCTACGCCCGATCGGCACCACGGTGTACCTGATGCCGCCTTACATCCTCGACGACGAAGAACTTGCGCTGCTCGCCTCACGCACGCGCGAAACCTTTGAAGCCACGCTCGCGGAGGTTCGCTGATGCATCTGCTCGACACCCTGGCGCAGGGGCTAAAAGAGATCGACGAACGTGGGCTGCGCCGTCGCCGCCGCACCGCCGACACACCCTGTGCCGCGCACATGAGCGTCGACGGCCGCGAGATGATCGGCTTTGCGAGTAACGATTATCTCGGCCTCGCTGCGCATCCACGACTGATCGAAGCGATCGCCGAAGGCGCGCGGCTTTACGGCGCAGGCAGCGGCGGTTCGCATCTGCTCGGCGGTCACTCGCGTGCGCACGCGCAGCTTGAAGACGATCTCGCGGAATTCACCGGCGGCTTCATCGACAACCCGCGCGCGCTGTACTTCAGCACCGGCTATATGTCCAATCTGGCGACGCTCACTGCGCTCGCGGGTCGCGGCACGACGCTCTTCTCCGACTCGTTGAATCACGCGTCGTTGATCGACGGCGCGCGGTTGTCGCGTGCCGACGTGCAGATCTATCCGCACTGCGATGTGGATGCGTTGAGCGCCATGCTTGAAGCGTCGGACGCGGAAGTCAAAGTGATCGTCTCCGATACCGTGTTCAGCATGGACGGCGATATCGCACCGCTGCCGCGTCTGCTGGAACTCGCGGAACAGCACGGCGCGTGGCTGATCGTCGATGATGCGCACGGCTTCGGCGTGCTCGGTCCGCAAGGACGCGGCGCTATTGCGCAAGCCGCGCTGCGTTCGCCGAACCTTATTTCGATCGGCACGCTCGGCAAGGCCGCGGGCGTCTCGGGCGCGTTTGTCACAGCGCATGAGACCGTGATCGAATGGCTGGTGCAGCGCGCGCGTCCGTACATCTTCACGACGGCGTCGGTGCCCGCTGCGGCGCATGCGGTGTCGGCGAGTCTGCGCATCATCGGTGGCGACGAAGGCGATGCGCGACGTGCTCATCTTCAGCAATTGATCGAGCGCACGCGGGCCATGCTGAAAGCCACACCGTGGCTTCCCGTCGATTCGCACACTGCCGTGCAACCGCTGATCATCGGCGCTAATGACGCGACGCTCGACATCGCGGCCACGCTCGATCGCGCGGGACTGTGGGTTCCGGCAATCCGTCCGCCGACCGTACCGACCGGTACTTCGCGTTTGCGAATCTCGCTTTCCGCCGCGCATTCGCACGCGGATCTGGATCGGCTCGAAGCGGGCCTGCAGCAAATCGGAGCGAAGGCAGCATGAACAGCATGAGCAAAAAAGCACTGTCTTTATTCGTCACCGGCACCGACACGGAAATTGGCAAAACATTCGTTTCGTCGGCGCTGTTGCGCGGATTCGTTCGTGAAGGCCTGCAGGCCTCCGCTATGAAGCCGATCGCCGCGGGTGCATTCGAACTGAACGGCGTGCTGCATAACGAGGACGCGGATCAACTGGACGCCGCGTCGAACGTGTTGTTGCCGCCGGCCATGCGCACGCCGTATCTGCTGAAAGAACCTGCCGCGCCGCATATCGCGGCCGCGTTGGAAAACGTGACGTTCGATCTTTCGCATATCGTCGATTGCCATGCACAAGCGGTGCAGCGCGCGGACATCGTCGTGGTGGAAGGTGTCGGGGGTTTCCGCGTGCCGCTGACCGCGACGCAGGACACCGCCGACCTCGCCGTCGCGCTGAAGCTGCCGGTCGTACTGGTAGTCGGCATGCGCCTCGGCTGCATCAGCCATGCACTGCTCACCGCCGAAGCCATCGCCGCGCGCGGACTCACGCTCGCCGGTTGGGTCGCGAATCGCGTGGATCCCGACATGACCTTCCCCGATGAAAACATCGCGTCGATTCGCGAGCATCTCGCGCGTGAACACGACGCGCCGCTGCTCGGCATCGTGCCGCATCTGAGCCCGACGTCGCCCGAACTTGCGGCCGAGCAGCTCGACATCGACCGGCTTTTGCAGACGCTGCGCGCTTTGCGGTCTGAATCACTGACCAATACACAGCCCCACGCGCAACGCTGATCCAAACATCCCTTCTATCCAAGAGGATTGACCTTATGACGCATCTGAACATCACCCCGACGGCAGCCGACGCAGCCGCAGCAAACAACCACGCCAACGCCGCGGCGGCAGGCGATGCAAAACCGGTCGCACGCTGGCGCGTCGCCGACATCATCGCGCTGTACGAACTGCCGTTCAACGACCTGATGTTCCGCGCCCAGCAAACGCATCGCGAGCATTTCGACGCGAACACCGTGCAACTGTCGACGCTGCTGTCGATCAAGACCGGCGGTTGCGAAGAAGATTGCGCGTACTGTCCGCAATCGGTGCATCACGACACGGGCCTGCAAGCCGACAAGCTGATGCCGGTCGACGAAGTGCTCGCCGCCGCGAAGGTTGCGAAAGAAAATGGCGCGACGCGCTTCTGTATGGGCGCTGCGTGGCGCAATCCGAAAGACCGTCACCTGGAACCGATCAAGGACATGATCCGCGGCGTGAAGGCGATGGGTCTCGAAACCTGTGTGACGCTCGGCATGCTCGAAACGCATCAGGCGCAAGCGCTGCGCGATGCGGGCCTCGACTACTACAACCACAACCTCGACACGTCGCCGGAGTTCTACGGCCAGATCATTTCGACGCGCACGTATCAGGACCGCCTCGACACGCTCGAACGGGTGCGCGATGCGGGTATCAACGTGTGCTGTGGCGGGATCGTGGGTCTGGGTGAATCGCGTCGCGAGCGCGCTGGGTTGATCTCGCAACTGGCGAACATGGAGCCGTATCCGGAATCGGTGCCGATCAACAATCTGGTTCAGGTCGAAGGCACGCCGCTGACGGGCACTGAAGCCATCGATCCGTTCGAATTCGTGCGCACGATCGCAGTGGCGCGTATCACGATGCCGAAGGCAATGGTGCGTCTGTCGGCAGGTCGCGAGCAGATGGATGAAGCGTTGCAGGCGCTGTGTTTCCTCGCTGGCGCGAATTCGATTTTTTACGGTGACCAGTTGCTGACCACCAGCAATCCGCAAGCCGAAGCCGATCGCAAGCTGCTGGAGCGCCTCGGCATTCGCGCTGAAGCTGCGCAGCAGATGCCGCTGGATCAGAGCGGTTGCGAGCATGGCTGCGATACGCACGCCGCGCCGAACTGAGCATTGAATCAGGCGTGCGATAAAACGCCCGCTTGAGTGCGCGAATAAACAAAGGGCCGCGTGTCTCACGACACGCGGCCCTTCTCACATCCAATTTCCAGACTTACTTCTTGTCGACGATGATCTGATCGAACGTGCCGCCATCGGCGAAATGGGTTTGCTGCGCTTTTTGCCAGCTACCGAACATCTCTTCGACGGTGAAGGTTTTGATCGGCTTGAACTCGGCAGCATGCTTGGCCAGCACGTTCTTATCACGCGGACGCAGATGATGTTGCGCGATGATTTCCTGCGCAGCTGGCGACCACAGATAGTCCAGGTAAGCCTGCGCTTGCTTGCGCGTGCCGCGCTTGTCGACCACCTTGTCGACGATAGTCACCGGGGGAGCCGCCAGCAGACTCACCGACGGATACACCGCTTCGAAGTTACCCGCGCCCACACCCGTGTCGATCAGCGACACTTCGTTTTCGAACGTCACTAGCACGTCGCCAATACCGCGTTGGGTGAACGTGGTCGTCGCGCCACGGCCACCCGTATCGAGCACCGGCACGTTCTTGAAGATCGCTTTTTCGAAGTCGAGCGCCTGCGCGTCGGTGCCGCCGTGCTGCTTGCGGAAACCCCACGCGGCGAGATACGCATAGCGTCCGTTGCCCGATGTCTTCGGATTCGCGATCACCACCTGCACGCCAGGTTTCGCGAGATCGTCCCAGTCCTTGATGTGCTTCGGATTGCCTTTGCGCACGAGGAACACCATGGTCGTCGTGTACGGTGCGCTGTCGTCCGGCAGACGTGCGCGCCAATTGGCCGGCACCAGTTGGCCTTTTTCGGCGAGCAGGTCGATGTCGTTAGGCTGGTTCATCGTCACGACGTCAGCCTGCAAACCTTGCAGCACCGACAACGCCTGCGCGCTCGACGCGCCGTGCGACTGGCGAATCGACACGGTCTCACCGCTCTTCTGCTTATACGCCGTGATAAAGCCGGAGTTGATGTCCTTATACAACTCGCGCGTCACGTCGTATGACACGTTGAGCAACGATGTGTCGGCGTGTGCCGTCGACACAGCGCCCAACGCGAGCGTGATTGCCGTCATGCCGGCTGCGAGCCAGCGCGAAGTCCCCGTCTTGCCTGCCATCTTGTCCCCGCCTATCGATAATAAAAACCTGTGGCTGCACGAATATGCAGCGTGAAGCGGGATTCTAACGGATTGCTTAACAGATCAGCAGGGGCCTCGATGGGACCGCTTGCAGGCTGAATCCGCTGCATTCAATGCATCCGGCGCGGGGCACGCCAGCCAATTCCTTCAAACGAACGCGTGCTGCGCAGGCTCGAACTCGTCCTCGCGAAAGCGCAGCGGCGCGGCACAATGCACGAGCGTATCGATAAGATACTTTGAACGCGGCCACGGACCAAAGCCGGCCGCCGTGTTGATATGCCCTGCATCGCCAAGATTCACGAAGGCGCTGCCGAAACGTTGTGCGAGATCGCGCGAGCCGGCGAGCGGCATCCACGGATCGGTTTCGCTGCCGATCAGAATCGACGGCACGCCGAGGCGCCGCGCTTCGAACGGCCCGGCAAACGCGAATTTTTGAGGACTCGCAGGCGCGACGAACAGCACGCCGACCACATCGTTCGCATACGACGCCTGCTGCAACGCATGCGCGGTCGCGAGGCATCCGAAGCTATGCGCGGCAAGTACGAACGGGCCCCGCTCACGCGCCAGCAGTTCGCGCAACGACTGCGCCCATCGCGCGACATTGGGGGCATCCCAATCGGTCTGCTCGACGCGCAGCGAGCGCGCGAACTGACGCTCCAGCCACGTTTGCCAGTGCGCGCCTTCACTGCCATGCAAACCGGGAACGGTGACGAGTCGCGGTGGCCATGTCGATTTGGTGCATGAAAGCATGTGGGTGCCTCGCTGCGGGAATCCGGGAAATGATTGTCCCGCTGCGAGCGTTAGCGGCGAACCAAGTTTTTGTGCTTTGGTTATGGGCAAATGAAAGCCACCGCGCGAACCGGGCCACGTGACAGTACTGCCCGCGCCATGTGCAGGCGCGCCTGCAAGAACGAACCGCTACGCCACGATGCGCCGCGTTACCGCACGGCCGTTCGCAATTGCGCGCGATCCACGTTGAAAAAGTAGAATGAGGTTTATCTATCAACGCAGGAGACCCCATGCCGCAAGCATTGCTGGAAGCAGCGCAGGCGTTGTGCCGTGGCGCGGGCGCGGTCCGTCCCGGCAACGCGGGCGTCTGCGGGCCCGTATGAAAATCCTCTTCTATATGCCACATGCCGACGCCGCTGCGTGGTTGCACGACTTCGCCCGCGCACTGCCCGACGCCGATTTGCGTGAATGGCAGCCCGGCGATACCGCACCGGCCGACTTCGCGGTGGTATGGCGGCCTCCGCGTGACATGCTTGCCGGCCGTGACGGTCTGCGCGCGATTTTCAATCTCGGCGCAGGCGTCGATGCGATCCTCGCGCTGGAACACGAACATCCCGGCACATTGCCCCGCCACGCACAGCTGATTCGCCTCGAAGACGGCGGCATGGCACCGCAAATGGCCGAATATGTGGCGCATGCGGTGCTGCGCTATCTACGGCGTTTCGACGAATATCAAACGTTGCAGAACGAACGCGAGTGGCACGCGCTCGAACCGCACCCGCGAGAAAGTTTTACGGTCGGTATCCTCGGACTCGGCGTGCTCGGCGCGCACGTGGCGCAAACCGTTGCGGCATTCGGCATGCCGGTGCGCGGCTATAGCCGCAGCGCCCGGCAGATCGACGGTGTCAGGACGTTCGCGGGTGAAGCGCAATTCGATGCATTTCTCGACGGCGTAAAGGTGTTGGTGAACCTGCTACCGCATACACCCGGCACGCGCGGCGTGCTGAATGCAGAAGTCTTTGCGAAGCTTGCGCGCGGCGCGTATCTGATCAACGTCGCACGCGGCGGGCATCTGATCGAACAGGATCTGCTCGATGCGTTAGCGAGCGGACAATTGGCCGCCGCCACACTCGACGTGTTCCGCGAAGAACCGTTATCCGCCGATCATCCGTTCTGGAACGAGCCGCGCATCACGATCACCCCGCATATCTCCGCCCTGACATTGCGCAGCGAAAGCGTTGAACAGGTCGCGCGAAAAATCAACGCATTGGTGCGTGGCGAAAGCGTGAGCGGCGTGGTGAATCTGGAGCGCGGATACTGAACGGCACGACCGCTTCAAACTGAAAGAGCGCCGCGACACGCGGCAGGAGACAGAACATGGCCATTCCCCAGCAAGTAAAAATCGTCGAAGTCGGCCCGCGTGACGGGCTGCAGAACGAGAAAGAATTCGTGCCCACCGCGACCAAGGTCGAGTTGATCAACCGCCTGTCGGCGGCGGGTATGCGCAATGTCGAGGCAGCGTCGTTCGTATCGCCGAAATGGGTGCCGCAAATGGCCGACGGCGCTGACGTGATGGCCGGCATCGAACGGCGTCCGGGCACGATCTACTCCGTGTTGACGCCGAACCTGCGCGGCTTCGAGGGCGCCCTCGCCGCCCATGCCGATGAGATCGTGATTTTCGGCGCGGCCAGCGAAGCGTTTTCGCAGAAGAACATCAATTGCAGCATTGCCGAGAGCATCGATCGCTTCGCGCCGGTGGCTCAGGCCGCGAAGGAACATGGCATCCGGATTCGCGGCAGTGTGTCGTGCGCGCTGGGTTGTCCGTATCAAGGCGACGTGCCGGTGGCGTCGGTGGTGGATGTGGTTCAGCGCTTCGCCGCGCTCGGTTGCGATGAAATCGATATCGCCGATACGATCGGCGTCGGCACACCGAAGCGCACGCGCGAAGTGTTCGAAGCGGTGACCCAGGTGTTTCCGCGTGAGCGTCTGTCGGGCCATTTTCACGATACGTACGGCCAGGCACTCGCGAATATCTACGCGGCGTTGCAGGAAGGTATCGAGATTTATCACGCGTCGGTCGCGGGGCTGGGCGGCTGTCCGTATGCGAAAGGCGCCACGGGTAACGTCGCGACCGAAGACGTGCTGTATCTGATGAACGGCCTCGGGATCGAAACCGGCATCGACCTCGCGCAAGTCGTGGCGATCGGCGATTTCATTTCGACTTCGATTGGCCGGCCCAATGTATCGCGCGCCGGTAAGGCCCTGCTCGCGAAAGCGCGCAGCGAAGCGGCGAATTGCGTGTGACTTTTCGCCGGATGTCTTTTGTTCAACATCCCGCTCACCTATCAATCAGGACCTGAAACGATGAACGACCAAGCGTCCCTCGAATCCGACGATCTCACCGCGCTGCCCGATTCGGCACGCCGTGTCGCGCAACTGTTACGCGAACGCGGTCACGCCGGCCGGATCGTCATGTTGCCGGAAACCGGCAAGACTTCCGCCGAAGCCGCCGCCGGACTTGGCTGCTCGGTTGCACAGATCGCCAAGTCGATTCTGTTTCGCCGCCGTGAAGACGATGCACCGGTGCTGGTGGTTGCAAGCGGCGCGAATCGCGTCGACGAAAAGAAAGTGGCCGCGCAAGTCGGTGAGATTGGGCGCGCGGACGCGAAGTTCGTCCGCGAGAAAACGGGCTATGCGATTGGTGGTGTGTGTCCGATCGGTCACGCTACTGAACCCGTCACGCTGATCGACGCCGATCTGCTCGCGCTCGACAGCCTGTGGGCCGCCGCCGGTCATCCGCACGCCGTGTTCAATCTGACGGCGCAGGAACTGATCGCGCTGACGGGCGCGCCGGTGGTCGACGTGGCACTGCGCGAAACGGCGTGATGCGATGACGACGAGCGAGCGTAACGATACCGAAGACGACGACGCTTCGGTTCTGTCACCGTGCATTAGCGTGTGCAGGATGGATGCATCGACCGGATGGTGCGAAGGATGTTTGCGCACCATTGAGGAAATCGCCGGCTGGTCGTTATTCGGCGACGACGAAAAGCGCGCGGTCTGGAATGCGATCGAAGTGCGCCACGCGCAGTTCCTCGCCCTGCATGCGCAACAACCGAAGGGTTCGCAATGACCGCCGCGCCACGCATCGTCACGATTGGCGAGACCTTCAGTTCGACGTTGGCGCTATCCGCGGAATCGGTGAAATCGTTCGCTACGCTCGTCAACGACCTCAACCCGCTGCATCACGATGACGCGTACGCCGCGCAAAGCCGGTTCGGCGGATTGATCGCGTCGGGCACGCAGCCCACCGCGCATTTCATGGCACTGCTCGCCACGCACTTTTCGACTTTCGCGCAACCGCTCGGCCTTGAATTCGATATCAAGCTGAAAAAAGCAGTCCACGCAAGCGACACGCTGACCATCACCTGGCGTGTGCGCGACGCACACTGGAAGGCAAGCCTGAATGGCGACCTCACGCATCTCGAAGGCAGCGTCGTGAATCAGCGCGGCGACACGATGTTGATCGGCACGTCGACCATTCTGGTCATGCCGAAACCTGAAGAAGCGCCTGCGCACGCAGATGCGAAACTGGCCACCCCATGATCACACTGCCGGAATCGATCCGCGTATTTGAACGAGGCTGGCTGTCGTCGAACAATGTGCTGTTGACCGACGACAACTGCGCCGCACTCGTCGACACCGGTTATGCGACGCACGCGCCGCAAACACTCGCGCTGGTGCAGCAAACGCTGGGCGCGCGGCCACTCGATCTGATCGTCAATACGCACCTGCATTCGGACCATTGCGGCGGCAATGCGTTGTTGCAAGCGGCATGGCCGTGCCGCACGCTGATCCCCGAATCGGAAGCCGATAACGTGCGCGACTGGAACGAGGCGCGTCTCACGTTTCGCGCAACCGGCCAGATCTGCGAACGCTTCACCTTCAGCGGGACCATCGCGCCGGGCGCGCAACTGCGGCTAGGTGCACTCGACTGGCAAGTGCTGGGCGCGCCAGGCCACGATCCTCATTCGCTGATGCTGTATTGCGCGAGCGAGCGCATCCTGATCAGCGCGGACGCACTGTGGGAAAGCGGCTTCGGGGTGATCTTTCCGGAACTCGAAGGCGAAAGCGGTTTCGCCGAACAGCAGGCCGTGCTCGAAGCCATTGCGAAACTGGACGTGCGGGTGGTGATTCCCGGCCATGGCGCACCGTTCACGAATATCGAACAGGCGCTTGAACGCGCATTTTCGCGGCTCGCGTGGTTGCGTGGCGATCCCGCACGCAACGCGAAGAACGCGTTGAAGGTGCTGATCGTATTCAGGCTGCTCGACGTTCGGGCAATGCGTTTCGATGAACTGCTAGGGCTGCTCGATGATGCCGCCGTGATGCGCGCCGCCGCATCGATGCTCAAGCCGCGCGACGAGTGGCCTGGGTTGATTGCGGATCTTGTCAGTGAACTCGCGGCAAACAATGGGCCGCTGCAACTAGACGGCGCGCGGGTTATCGCACGTCAACAGTGATGAACGGGTGCGTGACGTGAATATCACCGCCCTAACCTCGCGCGACACAAAACCGTCGCCACAAAAAGAAAGCCGCTCGACCATCAAGGCGAGCGGCGGAAATTCTGTCGGACGTGATCAGCGTCTGTACGGATGATACGCGTGCGGGTTTTTGGACCGCATCGGTGATTTCCCTACAGAAGGTTGACGCTATTTTTTAGGTCCGCAGACACCTCTGTCAGCAGGTCTCCTGTCGCCAGAGTCAGGATCATTGCTCCGCTGATATGAACAATGACCTCTTTTGTTTATTCCGGAATCCGTACCATCGTGGCGGGTTATTGTTCGACTGCTTCGAAGAAAGACAGCATCTCGGCAACCAGTTCATCCGAGGCCTCTTCGGGTATGTAATGCCCGCAAGACAGTGAACGGCCACTGACATCGCGCGCCACGTGACGCCATTCGGCCAGCGCATCGAAGCACTTTTCGATCACGCCTTTATCGCCCCACAGCACGCGCATCGGGCAACCAATCTTGTTGCCGCGTTCGATGTCGGCACGATCGTGCTCGAGGTCGATGCTCGCCGACGCCCGATAGTCTTCGCACATTGCATGCACCGCGCCGGGTTGTGCGAGCGCGGCGCGATAGGCGTCGAGCGAAGCCGGTTCGAACGGAGCCAGTCCCGCGTGACGCCCGCCCATCACTGCATCGACATAAGCGGCCGGGTTCGCGCCGATCAGCGTTTCGGGCAACGGCTCGGGCTGGATCAGGAAGAACCAGTGGAAATAATGCGTGGCGAACGTGCGGTCGGTGGCCTCGTACATCGCGAGCGTCGGCGCGATGTCCAGCAGCATCAGGCGCTCGACGGCATCGGCATGATCCAGCGCCATCCGGTGAGCGACGCGCGCGCCGCGATCGTGCGCGCACACGAGGAATCTGTCGTAGCCGAAATGGCGCATGACCGCGACCTGATCGGCCGCCATCGTACGTTTGGAATACGGCATGTGCGTGGCGTCGCTGGCCGGTTTGCCCGACGCGCCGTAACCGCGCAGATCGGTAGCAATCACGGTGAAGTGCGCGGCCAGTTGCGCAGCACAGCGCTCCCAGATCAGGTGCGATTGAGGATGGCCGTGCAGCAGCAACAGCGGCGGCCCGACTCCCCCTTTCACTCCGAAAATATCGACATCGCCCACGGCGACGCGAAAGGGCGTGAAATTTTCGAAGGCCATGGCGTCTCTCTTGTCATTTGGGAGTTCGAGCATTGTAGAAGCCCAATCTGTTCATACGAGTGGGATAACCCACGCAAACGTAGAACCTGAACTCTCCTTCCAACTGTTCCAAACGATCCAGCGACGCGCATGCTTCACGCTTCGCCTATAATCGAACGACCGTTCTTAAATTTTCGGACGGACATGGTTTCGGGTGAAGGCTTGGTCCGACACGCGCCAGGATCGTGATGGCAGCGTGACTGTCAGCCAGCCTCGGCTTGCTGCTTGCCGTGTGCGCCATTCCATGTGCCGCTAAACTCATCAAACGCCAGGCGCTCAACACCGCGCCGGTTCGTCCAAATCAGGAGACTCGCACTATGGCATTGCCCGCCGTTCTGCAAAACCTTGCGCTGCCCGTCGTCGCTTCGCCGATGTTCATCGTCAGCTATCCCGAACTCGTGTTGGCCCAATGTAAGGCTGGGATCGTCGGTTCATTCCCGGCGCTGAATGCGCGCCCCGCGGAATTGCTCGATGAATGGCTCACGCAGATCCAGGCGCAGCTCGCCGAGCACAAGGCGGCCAATCCCGATGCGATCATCGGGCCGATTGCCGTCAATCAGATCGTCCATCAGTCGAATACGCGGCTTGAGCACGACGTGCGCGTGTGCGTAGAACACAAGGTGCCGATCTTCATCACCAGTCTGCGCGCGCCGGCGCGTGAAATCGTCGATGCCGTGCACAGCTATGGCGGCATCGTGCTGCATGACGTGATCAATCTGCGCCACGCGCAGAAGGCGCTGGAAGCGGGCGTCGACGGTCTGATTCTGGTGGCGTCGGGCGCGGGCGGTCACGCGGGCACGACCTCGCCGTTCGCGCTGGTCGGCGAAGTGCGGCGCATGTTCGACGGCCCGATCGTGCTGTCCGGCTCGATCGCCAACGGCGGCTCGATTCTCGCCGCGCAGGCGATGGGCGCGGACTTGGCCTACATGGGCACGCGCTTTATCGCGACCCAGGAAGCGCACGCGGTCGACAGTTACAAGCAGGCCATCGTCAAATCCACCGCATCGGACATCATCTACACGAACCTGTTCACCGGCGTGCACGGCAACTACATTCGCGAAAGCATTTTGAACGCGGGACTGGACCCGGACGCGCTGCCGGAATCGGACAAGAGCGCGATGAACTTCGCCAGCGACAAGGCGAAGGCGTGGAAGGACATCTGGGGCGCAGGCCAGGGCGTCGGTCTGATGGACGATGTGCCGAGCGTCGGTGAGCTGGTGCAGCGTCTGAAGAAGGAATATGACGACGCGAAGGCACGGCTGGGGATCGCGCGTTAAGGCTCAGCAGGTGAATGCCCCGTCGATTGACCGGCGGGGTTGTCGAGGCGCTGCGGCTCGCGTTCAGGCTGAGCCGCAGCGGATGACGCGCACATCAGGTTGATAGCGCGATGGTTTGCGCGATGCCGGCACACTGCGCCCGACACAATCAGTCAGCGCGGTGGCGCAGCCCACCATCCTGAGCGCCGCGAACCCCATGCGGGACACGCTCTAGCGCGCCGCCAACGCCTTGATCTGTTCGAGCGACGGCCACAGCGATTCGTTAGTGAACCGCTCGGCAAGAAAGTCCACAAACGAACGCACTTTCGCCGACAAATGCCGTCGGCTCGCATAGACCACATGAATCGGCAACTCGCGCGGCGGCACATCGTCCACCAGCAGCGGCACGAGACGGCCCTCGGCCAGATCGGTGCCGATCACTTCGGTACCGAGCATCGCGATACCCGCGCCTTGTAATACGAGCACGCGCTGCGCCTCCAGATGGTTGACGATGAGGTTGCCCGACAGACGCAAACGCGGCGACGTCTCGCCTGTCGCGATCTCAGGCACCGAGACACCGGCGTACTGCAAATAATTATGGCGCGCGAGATCGGCGACGCTCTTCGGCGTACCATGCCGCCGCAAATACGCGGGCGACGCGCACAGCACGAGATGCGCAGTCGCGATCTGCCTCGCGATCAGCGACGACGACTTCAATCCGCTGGGCGAAGCACGAATCGCGACGTCGAAACCCTCGTCGATCAGTTCGACCACGCGGTCGGACAAGGTCATGTCGACGGTGACTTGCGGATACTGCGCGGCATAGTCCGCGACCGCAGCCATCACGTAGCTCAAGCCAAACGCCGACAACGACGACACCCGCAATCGACCTTGGGGCACGACGCTTGCCGCGCCGACTACCTGCCCCGCTTCGTCGAGTTCGGTGAGCGCCTGGCTCAGCCGTTCATAGTATTCGCGGCCCGCCTCGGTCGGCGCGACGCGCCGCGTCGTGCGGTTCAACAGACGCGCGCCGAGTTGCTGTTCGAGGTGCATCACATGCTTGCTCGCCATCGCCGCCGACATCTCCATCCGCTCAGCCGCGCCGACAAAGCTGCCGACTTCGACCACATGGCGGAACACTTTCATGCTGACGAGGGTATCCATCTCAATCGCTCGCTTCAGGAATTAATCGACGCCATTTTGCCGTGTTTATCAAAAAATGGTCGGCAAACATGCGCGCCATGCCACTGTGCTTGCGAGCAGAAGCGACAAAGCCCGCCTTCTTCCGAAGGCGGGCTTTGCAATGACGACCGGCGCATGACAGCCGGCCGGCACACCCGGCAACTCTTCCGAGCGAGCGAATGTGCGCAGCGGAGGTCGACGCGCCTAGAACTTCGCGCGCAGGCCGACGCCGTACGTATTGCCGCTCGACTGACCGGTGATGTGGTCGTACAGGTACGCGGCGTAGATGTCCGTGCGCTTCGACAGCGGATAGTCGTAGCCCGCTGCCGCCGTCTGACGGGTCTGGTTCGAGCCGCCGCCGTTACGCGAGTACGCGTACGACGCCATGATCGAGCCCGGGCCGAACGGTACCGTCACGCCGCCTTGTCCCGTGTTCACGTGCCAGCTCGTGACCTGCTGGTCGTTGTACGTGTACATGTACTGGCCGTAGAGCTTCACGAACTTGAAGTCGTACGTCATACCCACTTGCCCGACGCTCTGGCTCCTCAGCCCCGGAACGCCCGACGTGTCGAAGCTGCCGAGGTCGCCCGGAACGTTGTTGAAGTTCACGTACTGATACACGGCGGTCGCGGCGAACGCGCCGTGGAAGTACAGCACCTGGCCGCTCCACTTTTTCGCACCGTTCTCGGTCGTGTTGCCGAGCGCGTACATCGCCGTCGCGCTCAGCCCGTTGAAGTTCGGCGACGAGTACGACACTGCATTGCTCCAGCCCGAGTCGCCGGTCACGCCCTGGTCGGTCGTGTAAGTCGGGAACGTGCCGAGGCCGAGGTACGTGTGGTAAATCATCGGCGAGAACACGTACGAGTCGACGAACGGGTTGAACAGAATCGTCGACACGAACAGCGGCGTGGTCAGGCGGCCAGCGGTGAACGTACCGTACGGCGATTCGATACCGACGTACGCGTTACGCGAGAACATCGTGTCGCCCGTGAAGCGGCCGTACTGACCGTTCTGCGCGAGGAAAAAGCCTTCCAGCGCGAAAATCGCCTTGTAGCCGTTGCCCAGATCTTCAGTACCCTTCAAGCCCCAGTACGACGTCGACATACCGCCGCCGGAAACCACTACCGCAGATTTCCCGCCAGGGAATTTCTGCGAGCCGACCCATTCGTCGACCTGACCGTAAAGCTGCACGCTCGATTGCGCAAAAGCAGACGATGCACTGGCCAGCAGAGCGGCACACGCGGTTGCCTTGAGAATGGTCTTCAGCGCACTGCTGTTGCTTGTTTTCATGGGTTCTCCTGTCTTTGTCAAAAAGGTGTGGCTGTGCGAAAGGGGAGCTCGCGCGAACTTATTGTTTGTTGTCCGTTCGATCGTCGAGCCAAACTGGGCGGAACCATCTTTGCGGACCATTTTTATGGACAAAAATATCGTTGGTTATTGCGGGTATATCGGTCTGATTAGTTTTGTCGCTTATCGGCCTGCTATAGCTTGAGTCTTCGACCTCCTGACGGTGTTTCGGTCGGACTCGCTGCGTCGCGCAAAATGGCTGTAAAGCCCTTCCAGACTATGTTCTTAAGAATTCGACGAGATCCAAATGACGCGTCGCCGCAGAGCGGATGAGATTTGACGATGGGAAGGGTTCAGCTGCCGAGAGTTTTCAAAAAAGTGTGGCGTCTAAACGTCACATTGCTTCAGATTGGGGGGGTAGGTGCCGGAGCGGATTAACGCGGAGGGGCGCGACGAGGTAATTGGAACCGCGAAACGGAGCCAATGAGTGCGACGGCAGGAAGGGAGGGAAGGGGTAAATCAGCAGTGGATGTTGGTCGCCCACCGCGCGTCATAGCAGAGCCGGATGCGGCGGATGCGGCGGATGCGGCGGATGCGGCGGATGCGGCGGATGCGGCGGATGCGGCGGATGCGGCGGATGCGGCGGATGCGGCGGATGCGGCGGATGCGGCGGATGCGGCCAATTATCGTGAAGCCCTGGCTAGACGCAATTTAAATCGCGGCCAGCTGGCTAATTACGATACGGCGACCCTTCCGGCTGACGCGGATCGTCATTCTGACGCTGCATCCCACGAGAAGCACCGCGCTCTTCGTTGTAGCGGGCCACGTCCGCACGGATAGACCCCGTGCGCATGGGCGCATTGGCAGGCGGTCGCGGCACCGAACGGGACTCGGCGCTAACCTGCGTGATCGCACCGGCATATTGCATGCGCCCGCGACCATCGTCTGAATAGCGCGACGGTGCTGCTGTCAAACCCCGCACGCTGGGACTATAGACGCCAAAACCATTGCCGCCGCCAAAGCCATTGGCGTAGCCGCCGCCCGCGTAGTTCGGGGCGCCACGCGAAAGGCGTGCGTTGCGGTCCGCCGCTTGATACGGGTTCGGTCTTGCTGCAACTGCACGAGCACCTGAATAACGGCCACCGCCAATCATATTGGCTCGCACGGAACGCTCCTGCGCATGCGAATAACCGCCAGAATGCGCGCCTGAAAATCCACCACCGCCATGCGGCACGCCCGGTCCTTTTGCATAGACGAACGAGCACAGCACGGTGATGACCGCGCCCAACGCCCAGTGCTTCGTTCTCGACAACCCGTCCACCTTGGTGACTCTCATGCCCGAAGACTTGCCTGAAGTCCGCTGTTCGAGCTGCAACGGACTTGTTCTGGGACGTGATGGACGCCGCGTTCAATCTCGCGGCGCGGGGCATCCCGATGGCCTTTGAACCGTAATTTATGGGCGTGGGCGGAGGGTGTCGAGCCAAAAAGTGTTAGGCCTCCTCGCTGGATGTAACACCTTGTTACTGCGACGTTTTTGTGCGACACAGCACTTGCGCGGACGCGCTGAAACCGCTTGGCGACGCGGCTTTTTGCCGGCCTCGGCGGCGATCTCGCGTATGACGAATTGCCGCCGCCCGGTCACCCGTAGTTGTCTGTTTGATCGCCCTTTCCGGCGTCAATTGTCAAAACGGCATGGACCAATCAGACGGCCTCGCCAATACTGAAATGTGGCGCGAGCCGTTGCATCCAATCGCCACGACCGCGCATTCTTAATGCACTACATTCATTAATCAATTCGGCAAATGAATTTGCTTTTTCAATCGATTTTCAACAACAATAGCCGTTTTCCATAGCTTGGGGCGCCGCTTGAGCGTGCGCCTTCCGCGCCAGTGCGCATCACCGAATCGAGATTCCGACATGGCTCGCCCGAAACTGCTTCCCGATAATTTCACCCTGTGCCTGGTCAGCACCGTGATCCTCGCCAGCCTTCTGCCGGTTCACGGACAAGCCGCCGTCGGGTTCAACTGGGTGACGAACGTGGCGGTCGGCCTGCTGTTCTTCCTGCACGGCGCGAAGCTCTCACGCGAAGCGATCGTGGCGGGTGCGACGCATTGGCGGCTCCATCTGGTCGTACTTCTCAGCACGTTCGCGCTCTTTCCGCTGCTCGGCCTCGCGCTTAAACCGCTCCTTTCGCCACTTGTCACGCCGGCGCTCTATGCGGGGGTCCTCTTCCTCTGCACGCTGCCGTCTACTGTCCAGTCGTCTATCGCGTTTACGTCGATCGCCAAAGGCAATGTGCCGGCCGCGGTATGCAGTGCATCTGCGTCCAGCCTGCTCGGCATCTTCATCACTCCCGCGCTCGTCAGCGTCGTCGTGACCAATCAGGCTGCCAGCGGCGGCGCTTCGCCGTGGCATACGGTGGGCAACATCGTGCTGCAACTGCTGGTGCCGTTCGTGGCCGGGCAATTGCTGCGTCCGCTGATCGGCAAGTGGATCGAACGCAATCGCGGCGTGCTGAAGTTCGTCGATCAGGGCTCGATCCTGCTGGTGGTGTACGGCGCGTTCAGCGAGGCAGTGAACGAAGGCCTGTGGCACCAGATTCCGTTGTCCGCGCTCGGCGGTTTGCTGGTGGTGTCTGCTGTGCTGCTCGCGCTCGCGCTCGCCGTGACGATCTTCGTCAGCAAGCGGCTCGGCTTCAACCGCGCGGACCAGATCACGATCATTTTCTGCGGTTCGAAGAAGAGCCTCGCCGCTGGCGTGCCGATGGCCAAGGTCATTTTCGCGTCGCACGCGGTGGGCGCCGTCGTGTTGCCGCTGATGCTGTTCCACCAGATCCAGTTGATGGTGTGCGCCGCGCTCGCGCAACGTTGGGGCGCGCGCGACACCACTGGCGAGACTCACGGCACCTCGCGCGAGCGGGCTGCCGCCGCCGTCGCACGCCGCTGAATACGCACGCAATGCAAACAGAACATTCATAAGCGCCCTCCCTGAGCGTCATTTGAAGAAAGCCGCCTCGTGCGGCTTTTTTGTTATTTCACGCCCAAACGCCGATGCTGTCGCCTCGGCCTGATGACATAAGACGATTCTTGGACAGCCGCAGCGCGCCTCCCCGACTGCCACCCCAGGCACCATCTCAGTGCGCAACTTCATTAAAAATTCACTTAATTTAAAAACAGAAATAGCCGATAAGCCGAAGGTCGATCGCTACGTCCTTCTGCCATGCAACCTCGCTCGTCCCCCCGACCCGCTGCGCCGCGCATCGAGGAGTTGATCGCCCGGCGTGAGCTGTCCGCCGTATTCCAGCCGATCGTCGCGTTCGAAAACGGCGCGATCCTGGGCTACGAAGGGCTGATTCGCGGCCCGGCTGGCACCGAGCTCGAAGCGCCGTTCGCGCTGTTTTCGCAAGCACTTGCGGAGGGCTGCACGATCGCCCTCGAACGCGCCGCCGCGCGCACCTGCATCGAGGCTTTCGCGAGACTCGCTATTGACGGCAAGCTGTTCCTCAACTTCAGCGCGGGCGCGATCCGCCAACTGGCCGCCGCGCGCGAGGACACGCTGGCGCTGCTGCGCGATTACGGCATCGATCCGCAGCGGATCGTGATCGAATTGACCGAGCAAAGCGCCATTCCCGATGTAGCCGGCTTCGCGCCGGTGATCGCATCGCTGCGCCGCACCGGCGCGCAGTTCGCGCTCGACGACTATGGGACCGCGAACGCCAGCATGAATCTGTGGGTGCGGCTGCAACCGGACGTCGTGAAGATTGACCGCTTCTTCATTCACGACATCGCCAGCGACCCGCTCAAGTTCGAGGCCGTCCGCGCGATGCAGCACTTTGCGAACGCGAGCGGCGCGCAACTCGTGGCCGAGGGGATCGAAAACGAAGCGGATCTGATCGTGGTGCGCGACATGGGGATCGGCTACGGCCAAGGATTTTTCTTCGCCCCGCCGCATCCGCTGCCGGCCCGCAAGGTGACCGACAACGCCCGCGACGCGTTGCGCGCGGCTCACATCGCCGTATTCCCCGAGACCACGCGCGCGGTGAGCAGCACGTCGCCGTCGGGCGGTATGGCGTCGGAAAAAATGCTGGTCCGCGCGCCTGCGTTGCCGCGTCACGCCACTAACAACAACGTGCTCGACCTGTTCAACCGCCTGCCCGATCTGCATGCCGTGGCAGTCGTCGAAAGCGGTGAACCGGTCGCGCTGATCAACCGGCGCAGCTTCATGGATCGCTACGCATTGCCGTACCACCGCGAGCTATTCGGCAAGAAGCCGTGCATGCAGTTTGCGAATGCGTCGCCGGTCATGATTGAAAAATCGATGACGGTCGAGCAGATGGCCCGGCTTCTCGCCAGCGACGACCAGCGCTATCTCGCCGACGGTTTCGTCATCACCGAGAACGGCAAATATGCGGGCCTCGGCACCGGCGAAAGTCTGGTGCGCGCGGTTACCGAAGTCCGCCTCGAAGCGGCGCGCTACGCCAATCCGCTGACTTTCCTGCCGGGCAACATTCCGATCAGCTCGCACATTGCACGGCTGCTGGATAACAAGGCCGGTTTCCACGCGTGCTACGTGGATTTGAACCACTTCAAGCCGTTCAACGACCAATATGGCTACTGGCAAGGCGACGAAGTGCTGAAACTCGCCGCCGCCGTGCTCGCCGACGCGTGCGAGCCGACCCGCGACTTTCTTGGGCACGTGGGCGGCGACGACTTCCTGATCCTGTTCCAGAGCGACGACTGGTACGAGCGGGTATTACGCGCGATCCCTCTGTTCAACGAAGGCGCGCAGCGCTTTTACGCGCCGGCTGACCGGCTTGCAGGCGGCATTCACGGCGAAGACCGGCGCGGCAATCACACCTTCTTCGGCTTCGTGACGATGGCGATTGGCTGCGTGCACGTCGAACCTGCGAGCGGCGCGACGCTGTACACCAGCGAGCAGATCGCGACGGTGGCCGCGTTGGCGAAGCGGCGCGCCAAGCACGCGATCAGCGGTTTCGTGCTGATCGACCCGGAAGAAAGCGCTGCGCTGCTACAAGGGCAAATCGAAGCCGCTCCGTTCGACGCCTGACTGGTCAGCGCATCGCATCGCATCGCGGAAGCAGCATGTTTAGCCAATTTTACTAAACAGCATATTCTGGGCCAGCATCAACATCTACGGGTATTTCCGGGTGTCGACAGGCCGCCATACGGGCCGTTCGAGCGGCGTTTTACTATACAATCGCCCGGACCCAAACACCACGCGGCCGCACTCCGGCGTGCCGCTTCATTTGATGGCCACAACCATCCGCGACGTCGCCCGTGCGGCCAGCGTGTCGATCGGCACCGTCTCCCGGGCACTGAAAAATCAGCCCGGCCTGTCCGAAGCTACCCGTGAACGCGTCGTCGAAACGGCGCGGCAACTCGGTTACGACGCGGCTCAATTGCGTCCGCGTATCCGCCGGCTGACCTTCCTGTTGCACCGTCAGCACAATAACTTCGCGGCCAGCCCGTTCTTCTCGCATGTGCTGCACGGCGTGGAAGACGCGTGCCGCGAGCGCGGCATCGTGCCGTCGGTGCTGACTGCCGGTCCGACCGAAGACGTCGTCCAGCAGATGCGCCTGCACGCGCCGGACGCGGTCGCCATCGCCGGCTTCGTCGAACCGGAAACGCTGACCACGCTGGTCGCCATGCAACGCCCGCTCGTGCTGATCGACCTGTGGGCGCCCGGCCTGCGCTCGGTGAATCTCGACAATGTCGCCGGCGCAATGCTCGCGATGCGGCATCTGTTCGAACAGGGACGCAAGCGCGTGGCGTTCATCGGCGGCTCGCTGGCGCACTTCAGCATCGCGCAGCGCGCGCTCGGCTACCGCAAGGCGTTTTTCGAAGCAGGCTTGCTGTTCGACCCGTCGCTCGAATTGACGATCGACGCGGGCCTCGACCCTGACACCGGCGCAGCACGCGCGATGCATCGGCTGCTGGATGCCCCCGGTCCGCGCCCAGACGCCGTATTTGCCTACAACGACGCCGCCGCGCTTGCCGCGCTGCGCGTTTGCCACGCGCGCGGCTTGCGCGTGCCCGAACACATCGCGATCATCGGATTCGACGATATCCCTGCCGCCGCGCATGCCACACCGCCCCTATCGACCCTTTCCGTCGACAAGGAAGCGCTCGGCCGGCGCGGCGTCGAATTGCTGCTTGAAGACGCTCCCGCCGAGCTTGAAGTCCGCTTGCCCGTTCAACTCATTGCCCGCGCCAGTACGCTGGTGAAAACGCCATGACGCAACCTGATCCGCTTCACCCCGCCAACAGCGCCGCTACGGTTCCTCCCGTCGAGAGTTATCGCAGCCGCGACTTTCTGCTCTCGCACGTCGAGGACACGCTGAATTTCTACGCGCCGAACGTGTTCGATCCGAGCGGCGGCTTCTACCATTTCTTCCGCGACGACGGTTCGATCTACGACAGAACCACGCGCCACCTGGTCAGCAGCTGCCGCTACGTATTTAACTATGCGATGGCGTATCGCCAGTTCGGCGACCCGAAGCATCTCGAGTACGCACGCCACGGTTTGCGCTTCCTGCGCGAAGCCCATTGGGACGCGCAGAACGAGGGCTACGACTGGGAACTCGAATGGCGCGACGGCCACAAGCGCACGCTCGACGGCACGCGCCACTGCTACGGCCTCGCGTTCGTGCTGCTCGCGTACTCGCATGCGGCGATGGCCGGTATCGAAGAAGCGAAGCCGATGATCGGCGCCACCTTCGAGTTGATGGAGCATCGCTTCTGGGACGCCGCAGCCGGTCTCTATGCCGATGAGGCGTCGGCCGACTGGCGAGTCAGTTCGTATCGCGGGCAGAACGCGAACATGCACACCACCGAGGCGCTGCTGGCCGCGCACGAAGCCACCGGCCACCTCGTCTATCTGGATCGCGCGGAACGCGTGGCGTCGAATATCACGCTGCGTCAAGCCAAGCTGTCGCAAGGTCTGGTGTGGGAACACTTTCACGCGGACTGGTCGGTCGACTGGCATTACAACGAAGAAGACAGCTCGAATATTTTCCGCCCGTGGGGTTTTCAGCCGGGGCATCAAACGGAATGGGCGAAGCTGCTGCTGATTCTGGAGCGCTTCCGTCCGCTGCCGTGGCTATTGCCGCGCGCCATCGAACTGTTCGACGCCGCGATGACGCACGCGTGGGACGAAGACCACGGCGGCCTTTATTACGGCTTCGGCCCGGACGGCACCGTCTGCGATCACGACAAGTATTTCTGGGTCCAGGCGGAAACCTTCGCGACCGCCGCGCTGCTCGGCAAGCGCACCGGCAACGAGCGTTTCTGGGACTGGTACGACGAGATCTGGCGCTATAGCTGGACGCATTTCGTCGATCACAAATACGGCGCGTGGTATCGCATCCTCACCTGCGACAACCGCAAATACAGCGACGAAAAGAGCCCGGCCGGCAAGACCGACTATCACACGATGGGCGCGTGCTACGAAGTGCTCGCTCATGCGCTGCCGGACAGCGCAGCCACCACGTCCGAGTCCGTGGAGAAAGCACAATGAACGCGACCCCTGAGTTTCCCCTCTTCGTATCGGCCGGCGACATCCTCACCGACCTCGTGCGCACCGGTACGTCGCAATGGCTGTCGCGTCCAGGCGGTGCGGGCTGGAACGTCGCGCGTTGCGTCGCGCGGCTCGGTTTGCCGACGGCGTCCGCGGGTTCGCTCGGCGTCGATAATTTCTCCGACGAGTTGTGGAATGCGAGCGTCGCGGCGGGCCTCGATATGCGCTTCATGCAACGCGTCGAGCGGCCGCCTTTGCTGGCGATCGTTCATCAGACGCATCCGCCCGCGTACTTCTTTATGGGCGAGAACGGCGCCGATCTCGCTTTCGATCCGGCGAAGCTGCCAGATGGCTGGATGACACAGGTGAAGTGGGCGCACTTCGGCTGCATCAGCCTCGTGCGGCAACCGCTCGGCGATACGCTGGCCGCGTTGGCCGCCGAGTTGCGTTCGCGTGGCGTGAAGATCAGTTTCGATCCGAACTACCGGAACCTGATGGAGCACGGCTACGAGCCGACGCTGCGCAAAATGGCGGCGCTCGCCGATCTGATCAAGGTATCGGACGAAGACCTGCGCCTGCTGTTCAAGACCGACGACGAAACCGCCGCCCTCGCGCAATTGCGCGCGATGAACCCGAGCGCGACCGTGATGGTGACGCGCGGGCCGGAGTCGGCGATGCTGATCGACGGTGCAGCGGTCATCGAAGCACGTCCGCCGCGCGTCGAAGTGGTCGACACCGTGGGCGCGGGCGACGCGTCGATCGGCGGCTTGCTGTTCAGCCTGATGACCGCGCCGCAGCGCGGCTGGTCCGAGCATCTCGGGTTTGCGTTGGCGGCTGGCGCAGCCGCTTGCCGGCATGCGGGTGCGCATGCGCCGTCGCTGGATGAGGTGGTTGCGCTGCTGTAATCCTGTTGCCTCGTGCGGCGCGCATTGTGATGGAGATGGCGCGCCGCATGGGCAGGAAACCGATCCTCCGTCATCGTGCTAGGATGAAAAAACCGCAACCTTTGGAAGACGGAGCGACGTTATGGACGACATCACCTACACCAAAGGCATCTACACAGCCGTTGCCTCGATAAAAGAAGTCGGACCCGACACGTGGCAGGGCGTGGTCACCCTCTCGCGCGACGACGGCGAAGCCGACACCGATCACGAGACCAGGCTGCACGAAGTGGAAGCCACCTCGTCGACGCCTGAAGAAGCGCTTGAAGAGGCCAAGGCGCTCGCTCACCGCATCCTCGGGGCAATCGAACTCTAGACGGACCCGACGCACTGGCGCAGCGCCTGTTGCGATGCGCCGCCCTGCATCAGCTATCGGCCGGAGGCAATCATGGCTGAACAACTCTTCCTCTACGGCGTGTACTCGATACACGTCCGTCCAATCGAACTTAACGGTGCGCGCTGGGACGCGGAATATGAAATCCGCCATCGCGAGAAAGCCGTTAAGTCATGGACAACGATTGGCGGTGACGGCGGCTATAGCGACGAAGCCGAAGCGGTAGCGGCCGCGCATCAACAGGCGGTCGACGATATCGAACAGGGCGCGGGTATTCCGACGCCGCGAGCGTTTCCGTAGCCGGTTGAACGAGACGGCAACGCTGGTTCGACGCACGGCCGCGCGATGCGCGCAACCTGTACACGACATGGCAACACGCGCCTGTAAGCGCCGTCGAAACATCGCTTTCCCGGCTCGCTGCCCGCGCCGCAAACTCGCCGAAAATCCCCTTCCGCCGACAAACCGGCGTGCTACGCTGTGCCCGGAATGATCCCCACGAGCACGCGATGTCCACCGAACCTCAAGACCGTCTGTCCGGCTTCGACAACGCCGAAGCGAGCGCCAGAAAGCGTCGCCCGCGCGGCAGCCGCGAACTGCGCCTCGACGATCGCACGGTGATCGAGCATGGCATGCCCACGCCGCTCTGGCAGGATCTCTATCACCGCGCGCTGGTGGTTCGCTGGCCGATGTTTTTCGTCTCACTCGCGATGCTGTTCCTGTTGCTCAACACCGCGTTTGCCACGCTCTACATGCTCGGCGACGGGTCGATTGCCAATCAGTTTCCCAAGGGTTTTGGCGGCGCATTCTTCTTCAGCGTCGAGACCCTGGCGACCGTCGGCTACGGCGACATGCATCCGCAAACCCTCTACGCACACTGGATCGCCACGCTGGAAATCTTCGTCGGCATGTCCAGCATCGCGTTAGCGACAGGTCTGATCTTCGCGCGCTTTTCGCGGCCGCACGCGAAGATCGTGTTTGCCAGCCGGGCAGTCGTCCGGCCTCTTGACGGCCGCATGACGCTGATGGTGCGCTCGGCCAATGCACGTCAGAACGTGATCGCCGAGGCCCGCGCCAAGCTGCGGATCATGCGCCAGGAGGTCTCAATCGAAGGCTTTCCGATGCGCAAGCTTTACGACCTGACGCTGGTGCGCGATCAGCATCCGGTCTTCAAGCTGGGCTGGTTGGTGATGCATGTGATCGACGAAAGCAGCCCGCTCTTCGGTGAGAACACCGAGACGCTCAAAGCTCGCGACACGACACTGCTGCTGACGCTCGAAGGGGTCGATGAGTCGACTTCGCAAACCATGCAGGCTCGCCATCTGTGGACGTCCGAGCAGATTTTCTGGAATTACCGTTTCGTCGACATCATGAGCGAGCAGGACGGCGTGAGTCATATCGACTATTCGCATTTCGACGAGATCGTGCCGCTCGACGCGGCACCGCTCGCCGCCGATGTCACGGCGAGAGCTGCGGCACAGTAAAACTGCGGTGCCTGAAGCGGCGCACCAACCCGCCCAATCGCCCCAGGGCATACCCGAAGCCCGCCGCCGCATGGCGAATCCACCTCAAAACTTCATTAAAACGTGTGGCTCTTCGCGCTCATTCAACTGCTGCGTATCAAAGTAGGAATAAATCACTCTAATCGGCGCTAAAAAATAGAGTCTCTTCCGCCGCGTCACTCTGTGGTCCCCAATCCATCGCGCGCGGACGCACAACAAACGGAGACTCACCCATGACCGCTCGCCTGCCCATCGACGGCACGCCCGCACTGGCCGATTACAAGCTGTCCGACAATCTCACTGCATCGCGCGGCCGGATCTTCCTGACCGGCACGCAGGCGCTGGTGCGCGTCGCGTTGATGCAGCGCGCGCTCGACAACGCACACAGGATGAACACCGCTGGTTTTATCAGCGGCTATCGCGGCTCACCGCTCGGCATGGTCGATCAGCAGTTGTGGAAGGCGAAGAAACTCCTGACCGCGAGTGATATTCGCTTTCTGCCCGCCATCAACGAAGAACTCGGCGGCACCGCGGTACTCGGCACGCAGCGGGTGGAGTCGGATCCGGAGCGCACCGTCGAAGGCGTCTTTGCGATGTGGTACGGCAAAGGCCCTGGCGTCGATCGCGCCGGCGATGCACTGAAGCACGGCAACGCGTATGGCTCGTCGCCGCATGGTGGCGTGCTGGTCGTGGCGGGCGACGATCACGGCTGCGTGTCGTCGTCGATGCCGCATCAGAGCGACTTCGCGATGATGGCCTGGCATATGCCGGTGGTGAATCCGTCGAATATCGCGGACATGCTCGAATTCGGTTTGTATGGCTGGGCATTGTCACGCTTCTCGGGCGCGTGGGTCGGCTACAAGGCGATCTCCGAAACAGTCGAATCCGGTTCAACCGTCGATCTCGATGCGCTGCAAACCGAATGGAGCGTGCCGCAGGATTTCGCCGCGCCGGCCGGCGGTTTGCATAATCGCTGGCCCGATCTGCCGAGCCTGACAATCGAAGCGCGGATGCACGCGAAGCTCGATGCCGTGCGTCACTTTTCGCGCGTGAACAGCATCGACAAATGGATCGCACCGAGTCTCCATGCGAACGTGGGGATCGTCACGTGTGGCAAAGCGCATCTGGATTTGATGGAAACATTGCGCCGCCTCGATTTGACCGTCGCCGACCTGGAGACTGCCGGTGTGCGGATCTACAAAGTCGGTCTGTCGTTTCCGCTGGAGATGACGCGTATCGACGAGTTCGTGTCGGGCTTGTCTGAAGTACTGGTGATCGAAGAGAAGGGTCCGGTCATCGAGCAGCAGATCAAGGACCATCTGTACCACCGCACGCAAGGCACGCGGCCGATCGTCGTCGGAAAAAATGCGGAGGATGGCACGCTGCTTCTGTCGTCGCTTGGCGAATTGCGGCCGTCGCGCGTTCTGCCGGTGTTCGCGACGTGGCTCGCGAAGCACAAGCCTGCGCTGGATCGCCGCGAACGTGTGGTCGATCTGGTTGCGCCGCAAATTCTGTCGAATGAAGCAGATAGCGTGAAACGTACGCCGTATTTCTGCTCAGGGTGTCCGCACAATACATCGACCAAAGTACCGGATGGTTCGATCGCACATGCAGGAATTGGCTGCCACTTCATGGCGTCGTGGATGGAGCGTGACACCACCGGTCTGATTCAGATGGGCGGTGAAGGGGTGGACTGGGCATCGCATTCGATGTTCACGAAAACGCGTCACGTATTCCAGAATCTAGGCGACGGCACTTACTTTCATTCGGGCATTCTCGCGATCCGCCAGGCAGTCGCGGCGAAAACGACCATTACGTACAAGATTCTTTATAACGATGCCGTCGCGATGACGGGCGGACAACCGGTGGACGGCAGCATCTCCGTTCCGCAAATCGCGCGTCAGGTAGAAGCGGAGGGTGTATCACGCTTCGTCGTGGTCAGCGATGAACCGGAGAAGTACGACGGTCATCACGATCTCTTTCCGAAAGGCACCACGTTCCACCATCGCAGCGAGATGGACGCCGTGCAGCGCGAATTGCGCGACACCGACGGCGTGACCGTGCTGATTTATGACCAGACCTGTGCGGCGGAAAAACGGCGTCGCAGGAAGAAAGGCGAGTTTCCCGATCCGGACAAACGTCTGTTCATCAACGAAGAAGTCTGCGAAGGCTGCGGCGATTGCGGTGTGCAGTCGAACTGTTTGTCGGTGGAGCCGGTTGAGACGGCGGTAGGCCGCAAGCGCCGGATCGATCAATCGTCATGCAATAAGGACTACTCGTGCGTGAACGGCTTCTGCCCAAGCTTCGTCACGGTGGAAGGCGGCAAGTTGAAAAAAGCCGCAGGCGTCGCGTTCGATCCGCAAGCACTCGCCGCCCACATTGACGCACTGAAGATTCCCGCGACGCATCTCGACGCCGCGCCGTACGACATTCTGGTGACGGGCGTCGGCGGCACGGGCGTCGTGACGGTGGGCGCATTGATCAGCATGGCTGCGCATCTGGAGGGCAAAAGCGCGTCGGTGCTGGACTTCATGGGCTTTGCGCAAAAGGGCGGCTCGGTGCTGTCGTTCGTTCGTTTTGCCGCGCGTGATGAATGGCTCAATCAGGTTCGCATCGACACACAACAGGCCGACGTGCTGCTCGCCTGCGACATGGTAGTGGGTGCCAGTGCCGACGCATTGCAAACGGTGCGTCACGGCCGCACGCGGATCGTCGTCAACACGCACGCGATTCCGAACGCGACCTTCGTGACGAACCCCGACGCGACGTTGCACGCCGACGCATTGATCGACAAGATGCGTCACGCTGCGGGACCGGAGCGCATGTCGACGTGCGACGCGCAAGCGCTCGCCACGCGTTTTCTCGGCGATACGATCGGCGCGAATATCCTGATGCTTGGCTATGCGTGGCAACTCGGCCTCGTCCCAGTGTCGTTCGCTGCCTTGATGCGTGCGATCGAATTGAACAACGTCGCGGTGACGATGAATCAACTGGCGTTTTCAATCGGCCGCATGGCTGCCGAAGATCCGGCTGCGCTGGAATCGCTGTGGCAGGCGCGGCATCTGCCGAAGCAGGCGGCGAGAGTCGATACGCTCGACGAACTGATCACGCATCGCGAAGGGCGTCTGCAAATTTACGGTGGCGCAGCGTATGTGACGCGTTATCGCGCGCTGGTCGATGCGGCGCGTCGTGCAGAACGTGCGGTGAATCCGCAAAGCGAGCGCGTGACGCGTGCAGTGGCCACGACGTTCTATCGACTGCTGGCGGTGAAGGACGAATACGAAGTCGCGCGACTGCATACGGATGCTGCTTTCCGTGAGGCACTTGAAGCGCAATTTGAAGGCGTAGCGGGTAAAGACTTTGGCATCAAGTTCAACCTCGCGCCGCCCACGCTGACGCGAGCCCAACCTGGCGTCAATCCGACCAAGAAAGTTTTCGGTCAATGGATGTGGCCGGTGCTCGGCATGATGGCGAAATGGCGTGGTTTGCGCGGCACGCTGTTCGATCCGTTTGGCCGCACGCTGGAGCGCAGGATGGAGCGCGAACTCGCTGACGATTACGAAACCACGTTGCAACGCGCACTCGCGAAACTCAACGCAAATAACCTGGAAGACGTGGCCAAGCTCGCCGATCTGCATGCGCGTGTACGCGGCTACGGTCACGTAAAGCTAGCGAACCTGGCGGGAGTGAAGCGGGGTGAGCGTGATCTCGCTGCGAGCTTGCTGATCGATGCGGCGACCGGTGAAGCGGTGAAAAAGTCGTTGCAGGAGATGAAGGGTGCGGGTCAGTTGCGTGGCATTCCAGTGGTCGTGGCCAAGTAGTTTTTCGCGCGCACGCAGGCCGTGATAAGAAAAATGCCGCTTCGAGTTCTATTCGAAGCGGCATTTCAATTGCGCTTGGGTCTTTTCCTTGCGTGGCAAGTTAGTTACCTGATGCTCTATCTAGAAGCGTTCTAACCTGCGTGACCTTTGCGGGATCCACAGGCGCAAGACCGTTGCTGCCCACGCGAACGCCTGAACCGAAATGCACGGCTTCAACTTGCGTTCTCGTCACGAAGCCTTCAATAGCTTCGACCGTTAAACCCGCACCGGCGAGCACGGTGCAATGCGATCCGTCGGCCTGCCGTACCAGTTCGCGGATCGAGTCTTCCGCGCTCAGCACCGAAGCTTGTCCGCCGGATGTCAGCACGTTCGTCACCGCATCAAAACCAAGCAATACGTCCAGCGCTTTTCGTCGATCACGCGTTTCGTCGAACGCACGATGGAAGGTGATCGCGAGTCCACCGGCAGCATCGATCGCGCGCGCGAGGCCTTCGCGGTCGATCTCGTTTTCAGCATTCAACATGCCGATCACGGCACCGTTCGCGCCCGCTGCTTTCACGGCCCGTAGGTCGCGCAGCATGACGGCGTAATCGTCGGCGTCGTAGACGAACGAGCGGCTATGCGGCCGCACGATCACGTTCACCGGGATATCGACCGCCGCCACCACCGCTTCGATCACGCCCACGCTCGGCGTCAGGCCGCCCTCGCCCATCGCTGTGACAAGTTCGATACGGTTAGCGCCGGCCTGCGCGGCGAGACGCGCATCGGCAACGGTCGTGGCAATGACTTCGAACAGGATGGACATAGGCGCGGCGGGTGTCGTTAGAACTGCGGTTAAAGCGACATCATCTCAGAACCGCTCTTCGTCCACCCAATCGATATCGCCGCACAACACGCAAGTCTGATCGCCGACGCGTGTCGCTACCGACAACGTCACGCACGGCAACGCCTCGTTGATCGACAGATAAGGTCGCGTCACATGCACGCGTTCGGGCGCGTTGATCGCATCGCGGAAGTACGGTCGACGCAACCAGTTCGCGCCTTGAGCATCGGCCAGCGGCAAGAAGCGCGTCTCATGCGCCGCGCGATCCGCTCGCAACACGACGTTGCGGCCCGCCTGCCGGCCCTTGGCGTCGAGCAGGAAACAACGCGCGGCGTGGTCGAGCGCGAGAAAATTCCAGCACACCTCTTCGAGCGGCTCGCCAGCGGCAAGCCGCTCGGCCGCGCGCTCGAAGGCCCGCAAATACGGCGCCAAACGGGTTGCGCTGCGCCGCTCGCGCGCGTCGGCCAGATCGCGATAACGCTCGGTGAGTTCGCTGATGCACGTGGTCGCATGCATGGCATCGGCTGCACCGGGGTTCGGTCTACCGAAGAAAAAACCCTGCACGAAGTCGGCGTTGCACGCGAGCGCCATCTGCGCTTCATGCTCAGTCTCCACGCCTTCGATCAGCACCAGCTTGCCCGCCTCATGGAGTAACGCGACCAGTCCCGGCAAAATTGTCGCCATATCCGCACGATGCGCCGCATGCGAGAGCATCACGCGATCGAGTTTCACGATGTCGGGATTCAACTGCCAGATCCGTTCAACGTTCGAGTGGCCTGCGCCGAAATCGTCGAGCGCGATCAGGAAGCCGCGCTCGCGAAACTGACGTACCGCTTCGGCGAGGCGCTCCAGGTCTTCAGCACGCTGTTCGAGCACTTCGAGCACGATGCGCCGTGGCGGCAGATCGAGCCGCCGCAGCGTGGCCAGCAGCGCGGCAGACAGATACGGATCGGTGAGCGCGCCCGGATGCACGTTCAGAAACAGCCATTCGCGCTCGGCGCCGAGCACCTTGAAGTTCTCCAGATGCAGCGTCTGCGCGAGACGGTCCACCTGCAGCACATCGCCGACGCGCGCCGCCTCGCCGAATACGTCGAGCGGCGACACGGGACGATCGAGCGCGTCGTGCGCGCGCAGCAAACCTTCGTAACCGACCGCCCGCATATGCGACAGGCTGAAAATCGGCTGAAATACGCTCGTCAGTGTCAGCTCGCCATGCTGCACTGAAAAACGCTGAAGCCCCGATGTCACCTCGACATCGAAACCATGCGGCACGGTGGCCGTTCTGTCCTGTTGCGCAATCGTCATGCAGTCCTCTCACGCAAGAGCCGGCCCGGTCCGAACGCGGAAGCGAACAACCTCGGCGCCGTTTCTCAAATGTGCGTCATCGCTACTGCTTAAGCAAGCTCCATGCGCACGCTGGCGCACATTCCAATTCACTTTCGACCGAAGATTGCACCGACGAAAAGGTTCGTGCGCCGAGCGTGGGCGTGACGCGCACCGTTGCGGTGCGTCGAGCCCGGCTGACGCGTCCGGACCGCGCCTGCCACGCTTGGCACCGCCGCATTCGCGCGCAGCCTCATGCATGCGATGCAAGCCTGACATTTGCCTTTCCCGTCCTCGGGCTAAACTTCGGCTGGCCCCTCGTGAACGTAACGCGGCGGCATCGTCGAAAATCTCCGAGCAAGTGATCGTTATATCCCTAGAAATAGACCGATGGAAATAGTATTTACCGTATTGATCCTTCTGCTCGCCGTCGCTGCCTCCGGCGTGCTGACGCGCTCGTTGCCGTTCAAGCTGCCGCTGCCGCTCGTGCAAATCGCAATCGGCGCGTTGCTCGCGTGGCCGAAACTCGGCTTGCATGTCAGCTTCGATCCGGAAATCTTCATGTTGCTGTTCATTCCGCCACTGCTGTTCGCGGATGGCTGGCGCATTCCCAAGCGCGAGTTCTTCATGGCACGCCGCTCGATCCTGATGCTCGCGCTCGGTCTCGTGTTCGGAACTGTGCTGGTGGTCGGCTACTTCGTGCACGCGCTGGTGCCGGCTATTTCGCTGCCGGTCGCGTTCGCGCTTGCGGCCGTGTTGTCGCCGACCGATGCGGTGGCGTTGTCAGGCATCGTCGGCAAAGGCAGCATTCCTGGACGGCTGATGCATATCCTCGAAGGCGAGGCGTTGATGAACGACGCGTCGGGTCTGGTCGCGCTGAAGTTTGCGATCGCCGCGGCAATGACCGGCGTGTTTTCGCTACGCGACGCGTCGATCAGCTTCGTGATCATCGCTGCGGGCGGCCTTGCGGTGGGCGCCGCCGTTAGCTGGCTGTTCAGCTTCGTATCGGCGCATTTTTTCAGCCTTACCGAAGAAGGCGATCCGGCACCCGGCGTCGTGATGACGCTGCTGATTCCGTTCGCCGCCTATCTGATCGCCGAGCGCTTCGAGTTGTCGGGCATTCTGTCCGCCGTCGCCGCCGGCATGATGATGAACTACTCGAGCGTCGCGACCGAAGGACCGGTGTCGTCGCGGGTGCGCGCCGCCAGTACGTGGACGATGATCGAATTCGTCTTCAACGGCATGGTGTTCATTCTGCTGGGGCTGCAGTTTCCGCACATTCTCGGCCGTGCATTGCTCGACGCGCACGAAACCAGCAACACGCAGGTCGGTTTGCTGATCGGCTACATCGCGGCGGTCGCGGTCGCGCTGTACGCGATGCGCTTCGTGTGGGTGTGGCTGCTACGCTGGTTCGCGAGCCGTGGCGCGGCCAAGCAGGGGGTGGCGAACGCGGTACCCGGCTTGCGCATGGTGTCGGTCACGACGGTGGCCGGTGTGCGCGGTGCGGTGACGTTGGCGGGCGTGTTGTCGCTGCCCGAATTGTTGCCGGACGGCACACCGCTGCCGGGTCGCGATCTGGCAATTTTCATCGCGTCAGGCGTGATTCTGTTGTCGCTGCTCGTCGCAGTCGGAGTATTGCCGGTGTTGTTACGCGGCTGGCGTCGCGGCAAGGACCCGCATGCCAAAGAAGAAGCGTTGGCGCGCACGATGGCCGCCCAAGCGGCGATTCGCGCGGTCGACGAAGTCCACGATACCGAATGCTCGAATCTGGAGGAATCTGAAGCCGCCTATGCAGCAGATGTCACCGCTCGTGTGATGGACCTCTACCGGCGCCGCCTCGCGACACTCGATGAAGAGCAGGAACCGCGAGAAATGGCACGCCGCGCCG
The DNA here is from genome assembly GCF_904848625.1 of Paraburkholderia metrosideri. Lineage (GTDB taxonomy): Bacteria > Pseudomonadota > Gammaproteobacteria > Burkholderiales > Burkholderiaceae > Paraburkholderia > Paraburkholderia metrosideri. Next base: position 84,339 of record NZ_CAJHCP010000017.1, on the reverse strand, counting down.
ATGCGCTCGAGTTCAGGATGAAGCTGGCGGCGATGCGCGCCGAGCGCAAGACGTTGCTGGCGCTGCGCAACAGTCAGGAGATCAACGATGAGACGTTGAACAAGCTGATGCGCGAAGTGGACTTGTCGGAGACGGCGCTGACGGCACGGAAGAAATAGCGTGTGGTTTGTGGCGTCGGCGCACGAAACTTATTGCTGCGCGAATTCGGCGAGATTGATTTGGCGCGCCCTCACACGAGTGACGCGAAGCAAGTAGAGCGCGAGTCCCCGTGCCGGAAAATAAAACGCGTCGCGCGCACCTATTGAGCGCCCCTGCTCTGCAGCACGGATTGCACGACCTCACTAAAAAGATCGACCGTGTGACGGCTTCTGCTACGGCCCGGGCCTGTTCCGCAAAAACCGGATACACGCCCGCGCCGCTCACTCTCCCGCTTATCGCGGGGCAAACAATCAGGCCACCGGCCCTTGCGCCGACTTCTTCCTCAGCAACGCATACAGGATGATCGCGCCAAACGTCGCGGTACCGATACCGCCCAGACCGAAGCCACCGAGCTTCAGTGAAAAATCCCCTGCGCCGAGCACGAGCGTGACGGCTGCGACGATCAGATTACGGTTGTCCGAGAAATCCACCTTGTTGACGACCCAGATGCGCGCGCCCGTCACCGCGATCAGCCCGAACACGACAATCGACACACCACCCAGCACCGGTCCCGGAATCGTCTGGATCACCGCGCCGAATTTCGGCGAGAAGCCGAGCACCAGCGCGATCACGGCGGCAATCACGAACACCAGCGTCGAGTAGATTTTGGTCACGGCCATCACGCCGATGTTCTCCGCGTACGTCGTCACGCCCGTGCCGCCAGCGAAGCCGGAAAGGATCGTCGCGAGTCCATCGCCGAGAAATGCGCGGCCGACATAGCGATCGAGGTTCTGGCCGGTCATCGCGCTCACCGCCTTGATGTGGCCGAGATTCTCCGCGACCAGGATGACTGCGATCGGCGCGAGCAGCGCCATCGCCTGCGGCTCGAATACCGGCGACGTGAAATGCGGCAGGCCGAACCACGCAGCATTGGCGACGACCGAGAAATCGATCGGCTTACCCATGCCGAGGCCGTTCGTGACGATCGCGTAAATCACATACGCCATCAGCAAACCGATCAGAATCAGCAGACGCTGCATCATGCCGCGGGCAAACACCGCCACCGCGCTCACGCACAGCACGGTGACCAGCGCCATCCACGAATCGAAGTTGCTGCCGCTCACGCCGTGCACCGCGATCGGCGCGAGGTTCAGACCGATCACGCAGACAATCGCGCCGGTGACGACCGGCGGCATCAGCGTTTCGATCCAGCCTGTGCCGACCGCCGACACGATCAGCCCGATGATCGCGTACACCACACCGCACGCGATGATCCCGCCCAACGCGACCGGGATGTTCAGATTCGGACCGTGGCCGCCGTAGCCCGTCACGGCGATCACGAGACCGATGAACGCAAAGCTCGAACCGAGATAGCTCGGCACGCGTCCGCCCACCAGCACGAAGAACAGCAACGTGCCGATGCCCGACATGAAGATGCAGAGGTTCGGATCGAAGCCCATCAGCAACGGCGCGAGCACGGTCGAGCCGAACATCGCGACGACGTGCTGAATGCCCATGGCGAACATTTGTGGCCACGCGAGGCGCTCGTCGGTGGCGACGATGCTGCCCTCGGCAGCGGCAGGCTGGCGGCGCCAGCGCGGGAAGTAGGAATCGGCCATGGCGGGGGTTCTCCTCTATTCGGCGTGTTTTGTGCTGAGCGGCGGCCGGGAAAACCGCTGCTCAGGAATTAGGCGCGAGTGTACGGAGTGCCATTGGGCGTGGCAAGCGCGGCGAAAAGCCGACGTGTGCCCGTCGCGCGCTGGTCGCGACTACCGCCGACTTTTACCCCCGCTTCGCCTCCAGCGAAAACACCGTGACCGCCGCCTGCAGCTGCCTCGCCTGGCTCGCCATCGACGCCGCCGCAGCCGCCGCCTGCTCGACCAGTGCCGCATTCTGCTGGGTCACGTCGTCCATCTGCGCGACCGCGCGATTGACCTCCTCGATGCCCGTGCTCTGCTCCTGCGAGGCCGACGAAATCTCGCCCATGATGTCCGTCACGCGCTTCACCGCATGGGTGACCTCGGCCATCGTCTGACCGGCCCGCTCGGCGAGCTCCGCGCCGCTGCCCACGCGTGCCGTCGAGCTTTCGATCAACTCCTTGATCTCTTTCGCCGACACCGCACTGCGCTGCGCAAGCGAGCGCACCTCGCCCGCGACCACCGCAAAGCCGCGCCCCTGCTCGCCCGCGCGTGCCGCTTCGACTGCCGCATTCAACGCGAGAATATTGGTCTGAAACGCGATCCCTTCGATCACCGCGATGATGTCTGTCATCCGCTTCGAGCCGGCGGCCAACTCGCGCATGGTGTCGACCACATCGCCCACCAGCCCGCTGCCGCGCACCGCCACTTCCGACGCGCCGTGCGCCACGCCGCCCGCCTGCTGCGCATTCTCGGCGTTCATCTTCACGGTCGACGTTAGCTCCTGCATGCTCGACGCGGTCTGCTGCAACGCAGCGGCCTGCTCTTCGGTGCGCTGCGACAGATCCGTGTTGCCCTGCGCGATCTCGCCCGAGGCCAGCAGGATCGACTCGCTCGATTCGCTGATTCCCGACACGATGCCAGCCAGCCGCTCGCGCATGTTGCGCAGCGCGAACAGCATGCTGTCGGTGTCGCCTGCGCGGGTGTCGACGCGTACGCTCAGGTCGCCGTCTGCGATACGGTTGGCGATGTGCATCGCGTAGCCCGGCTCGCCGCCGAGTTGCCGCGCGAGACGGCGAGCGATCATCGCCGCGAGCAACGTGCCCGCGACAATCGCGCCCAGCACCAGCATGCTCATCACGATCACCATGTGCTGATAATCGGCGGTCGCTTCCTGCTGCGCGTCGTTGGCTTGCTGACGGCGATAGTCGATCAGCGCGGTGATCCGGTCACGCAACGCTTCGCTCGACGCAATCGCGCGGCGCACCAGTTCAGCGTTATCGACGCCCGCGGGAATCGGCTCCAGCCCGATCTGCTGATGCACGATGCTCTCCCACGCGGCGGATTTGCTCATCACGTCGTCGAACAGCGCCTGGCCCTTACCCGCTTCGATCGTCGCGCGATACGCGTCGTCCGCGGCGTGCATCTCCTTCAGCGAGCCCACAATGCCATCTTTCAATTTCTGACGAGCGGCGTCGTCGGCGGCATAGCCGAGATTCGCGGCGGCGAGATCGGAGTCGATCTTGTGGCGGTTCGCCTCTTCCATCCAGTAGAGGCCATCCATGTGCTTGTCGCAGATCGCGTCGGTGATCGCATGCATCGACGACAGTTTGCTCAGCGACATCCCGCCGATTACGACGCAAAATCCGATCACCACGGCAAACGCCAGCAGCAGCTTCCTGAATACAGTCATCCGGTCGAACCACTTCATCTCAGCATCCTTCACAAGTCGCGACGGCGGGTCGCTCAGGCGGCCACGCAATCGCGAACATTTCGCGATTTATCGGATACGTGGCAACGTGCCTCACTCCTTTACGGCGGCGATCCGCGGGCCTGAAGCTTCGATGGCGAAAATAACGAGGACAGGATGATGTAAGGCGCAGGACCGCAAACGTTGAGTATCGATTCGGATTCGTCTGATGTTTAGTTCGATCAACGGCACTTAGACTGGCATCTGCATCGCGCCATCAAAAGCGCATGCCGCGTTGTTTGTGACTTCGTTGTATCTCTCCGACTTTCGCTCACGTTTCTCAACGTGGGCGTTTTTTTTGCCGGTACGTTGGGTGACCGGTTCGCGCGCGTCGTGAATGAGATGGAGATGAGCTGACGAAGCCGATGGCTTCAGGTGTCGCTGCGCAGTTCGGTAGTCGGCAGCGAATCAGGCAGGGCGGCCGGGGCGACATCGTCAATCGACACATTTCCCGCCGCGCGATAGCACATCACGCGATTGCGACCCGCGTCCTTGGCCTCGTACAACGCGCCATCGGCGGCATTGACGAGCGCGCGGCTCGTTGCGATGGCGTTGCCCTGCGCGGTGGCCACACCCATGCTGACCGTCAGCACATGGTGCGAACTCGCCACATGCCGCACCTGGTGCGCCTGCACCGCAGCGCGAATCTGTTCGGCGAGCGACGTGGCCCCGGCTTCGTCCGTGTCCGGCAATAGCACCGCAAACTCTTCACCACCGAAACGCGCCGCCGTGTCGCCTGGACGCCGCACGTTCTGTGCAATGCTGTGCGCGACGGCAATCAGTGCATCGTCGCCCGCTGAATGGCCATATAGATCGTTGAAACCTTTAAAGCTGTCGACGTCGATCAGCAGCATCGACAGCGGCCATCCGTTGCGCTGGGCGCGCCGCCATTCTTCGTCCAGAAGCTCTTCGAACGTGCGGCGATTGTTCAGCCCGGTAAGTCCGTCGGTGCGTGCCAGTTCGCGCAATTCGTCCTCGGCTTCGCGACGGCGACGCAACTGATTCGAGAACAGAATCGCCAGCGCAATGATCGTTGCGTCGAGCGCGGCGATCAGCGAGCCGATGATCCACGCGCGGTGCCGCCACTCCACGTAGATATCACGCGTGGAAAGCGCGACGTCGAGGATCAACGGATACATGTCGATCTGACGGAATGCATACCAGCGCTCCACACCATCGATCGACGCCGTGCCGAAGAAGTCCCCGCTTGGCTGCGTGATGAAGCGCGAATAGTTAGCGGTGCCGGTCAGATTGATGCCGACGATTGCCGGATCGTAAGGACGCCGCATCAGCATCGTGCCGTCGCGCAACATTAGCGCCATCGATCCGCCGGGGCCGAGGTTCATCCCGTCGAACAGGCGATGAAAATACGCGAGACGTATCGTGCCGACCACGATGCCGCCGAAGCTGCCGTCCGGCCGTGAGATGCGCCGGCTCAATGCGATGCTGATGTCTTTGTGGCGCGCCTTCGGCATGAACGGGCGGCTGATATACAGACCGACATTGCGCGAATCACGCTGCACCTTGAAGTAGTCGCGATCGGCGACATTGAAATCGCGCGGCGGCGACGCTTGCGAGTCGAATTTGACGTTGCCGTTCTCGTCGAACACGAACAGCGAGCCCATGTCCTTCGCGCTCGCCGAGCCGTCGAACAGCACCATCTGACGGGTCTGCGGCTTCAGCTCCATCAGATCCGGCTGATTGAGGCCGTCCATCACCGCGCGCAACGACAGATCGAAAATTTCCAGGTTGCGTGAAACGTCGCGCTCGATCAGCAGCGAAACGTTAAAGACCGAATCCTGAGCGCGGCGCAATGCGTCGTCGCGCATCTGCACCAGCACCCACACGGCGATCGCCAGGATCGCGCTGGCAAGCACGATACTGATCGCAATCACAATGTTCGGTCGTCGCGTCACCATGGACTGTTCGTTCAAGCATGCGCTGTGCTCCGCGCGTGAAGAAGTGAGCCGCGCGGCGAACGCGCGGCCAGTGAGACAGTAGCGTAACAGACACGCTCAGGCATCGATTGATCGAACAGACAGGGTTTTGCCGGTTTTGTCCCGCCCTTGACGCGCCTAGCCGACGCGCAGACCCAAAGGCGCAGAGGATGCCTCACGACTCAGCGCGCGAAGGTCGGCGGTTTCGAGTATCGCCTTGCTGGCGCCGCGGCGCGCGACGGCCAGCATCGCCTGGCCAATGTCTTCGGTGCTCAGCACGTGATTGGGGAACAACGCGCGCAGAGTCGACAGAAAAGGTTTGGTGAGTGAGTAGAACAACCGGTATGAGCGGGTTTTCGAGCGGGCGCCGTTCAAGGGCTGGATGACGCCGGGGCGGAACAGATAGACGGCCTTGAATGGCAGACGTTGCAGCGCGTTTTCCGTGCGGCCCTTCACGCGCGCCCACATGCTGCGGCCGCGCTCGGTGCTGTCGGTGCTCGCACCGGAAACGTAGACGAAAGTCATCTGCGGATTGAGCCGGGCGAGCGTCTGCGCGGCGGCGAGGGTGAGGTCATACGTGAGCCGCGTGTAGTCAGCCTCGTTCATCCCTGCCGACGAAACACCCAGGCAGAAGAAGCACGCATCGAAGCCAGTGAGCGACGCTTCCACGCTGCGATAGTCCATCAGGTCCGGCTGGATTATTTCGATGAGACGCGGGTCAAGCTGACCACTGCGGGTACGGCCGACCGTCTGCACCACCTCCACATCAGCCGCACGCAGACATTCGCGCAGCACGCCCTGGCCGACCATCCCGGTCGCGCCGAAAATCAAAACTTTCATGTTGCATGCTCCATGGTCGTGCCCGGCCAGCGGGCATGGGTCAATGCTTCCGATATGTCCCACAGACGCGCAGCGGCGGCTTTGTCCAGCGCAGGCCTCGCGACCTGCGCGTCGCCAGGCGGGCCCTTCAATTCGAAGAAGCCAGTCGGGCCGTAGTAGCCCGCCGGTTTGGCCGCAAGCGACGTTGCGGCGAATAGCGTGGGCAGCGCACCTTCCGCAGCCGATTGACTCACCAGCGGCTCGAATGTCATCCGGCTAAGAATCTGCAGCAGACTGTCCGCGCCTGGCCCGTTGGCGATCAGGTCAGTACGCGCATAGCCGGGATGCGCGGCATTGCTCAGCAGTCCCCAGCCGTTCGCATCGCTGCGGCGTTGCAACTCGAAGGCGAACATCAGCATGGCCAGCTTCGACTGGCCATACGCAGCCCACGGCCGATAGCTGCGCTGCCATTGCAGATCGTCGAAATGAATCGCCGCGCCGTTCTTGTGGGCGATGCTGCTCAGATTGACCACGCGCGGCGCGCGGCCCACGCGCAACAGCGGCAACAAGCGCTCGGTCAGGACAAAGTGACCGAGATAGTTAGTGCCGAATTGCAGCTCGAAACCATCTGACGTGGTTTGCCGTTTGGGCGGCGTCATCACGCCCGCATTGTTGATCAGCAGATCGAGCGACGCGTGAGCGTTGCCGAACTGTTCGGCAAATTGACGCACCGAGGCGAGATTCGCCAGATCGAGTGTCATGTAGCGGATCGGCGCATCCGGGTAGCGCTTGCGGATCGTAGCGAGCGCGAGCTGGCCTTTCTGCTCGTTGCGGCCGGTCAATACGACCTCGGCGCCGGCGCCGGCCAAGGCTAGCGCCGTCTCCAGACCCAACCCGCCGGTCGCGCCTGTGACGACCGCCAGCCGGCCGGTCTGATTGGGGATGTCCGCGGTGGTCCAGTTCGCCATCTCGTTGGTCCTCTGATTACGTTAGGGCTGTTTGCCCAGATGCGGATGCAGCGCTCAGGCCTGCGTCGATGCAGCGGGAAAGTCCGGCAGCGTCGCCGATGCCGAGAAGTCCGTTGCCGTGCTAACCGCGCGCCACGCTTCGGCGTTCGCTGTGCGGGCCTTGTCGCCTTCGCCGCAAAAATGGAGGGCATCGCTGCCCAACAGCAGATGCGCCGGCAATGCGTCGTGATACGCGAGCTTCAGCACGACTTGCGCCACCTTGGCCGGATCGCCCGTTTCATGTCCGATGTACTGCTTCAGCATATCGATAACCGCACCCACCGACGGCACATAATCGGGCAACAACTCTGGCGTCGCGCCGCGTGCCTCAGCGCCCCACTCCGTTTTCATCCCACCGGGTTCCAGCGCCGTAACGTGGACGCCGAACGGCGCAAGCTCCTGGCTGATCACTTCGGTGAAACCGCCGACGGCCCACTTGGCCGCCTGATACGCACTGAGACCGGCGATCCCCACGCGCCCGCCCACCGACGAAATCTGGATGATGTGCCCGGCGCGCTGTTGCCGCAGCACCGGCAGCGCCGCGCGCGTCACGTTGACGACGCCGTAGAAGTTCGCGTCGATCTGCGCGCGGAAGTCGTCCTCGGTGGTCTGTTCGAACGGCACTAGGTGACCGAAGCCCGCGTTATTGACCACTACGTCCAGCCGGCCGAACGCATCGACGGCGGCTTGAACCGCGTCGCGCGCGGCCCGCGGATCGGTGACGTCGAGCGCAACGGGGTGCACCTGCGCGCCGTAACGCGCCGACAGATCGGCAAGCCGCCGTGGGTCACGCGCCGTCGCCACGACCTTTTCACCCGCCTGCAGGGCGGCTTCGACAATTTCACGCCCGAGTCCACGGGCACTACCGGTCACTAACCAGATCTTGGCCATACTGCACTCCTTCACGTTAAATGAGCAAGTAATCACTCATTAATTAGACAAAAAATTTAATTTCGGGCGATCGCGTTCCAGAACGCTTCAAACCCGGCCTGCCGATACCGCTGAGCCTCGTCCGGTTCGCGGACGATGAAATCCATTGTGGTTTCCGCCAGCGCGCTCATGATCGCCGCCACAAAAGCCGGCGGATGATCCCGCAGCGCCCCGCTCGCCACACTGGTCTGGATCATCTCGTTGATGTGCGCGAACGCGTTCATGCCGCTGGTTCGCGTATGTTCGGTCAGGCGCTCCGACACAGCCAGTTGCGCCATTGCGCGACGCTTCTGCGGCTGCGCGACACCCCAGTCGACGAACTTGTCCCACACGTATTGCGCGCGCTCGCGCACGCTTGCCTGCTTTGGATAACTGGTCATCATCACTTCGCGCAACTCGCCCTTGATGTCGAGATATAGCGCATTGAGCAACGCGTCTTTGTTGTCGAAGTACGTGAACAACGTGCCCTCCGCCACCCCCGCCAGCTTTGCGATACGTGCCGTAGGCGCGCCCAGACCCTGCTCCGCAATCACCTCGGTGGCGGCGGCAAGGATGGCGTTGCGTTTGTCTTCACTTTTAGGACGGGCCATGCAGATTCGATCGGGTTTCGGCGGAAACAATAAATGAGTGATTGCTCAATCATAACGATGATCGAGATGCTGTTCAAGTCATTTCTACATGTACGGACAAACGCGAACCCACCCCGTTCTCATGCAGACGCGGGATTAGATGACAAACGCATGTTTGCATCATGCGCGTAAAAATCCCGAAATTTCTTACAAAATCCCTTTTCTCCACTCATCTTGTGCAAGCTTGTAGAGATTTACCCGGTTTGCCTTAAGTCCAGCTGTGAACGATCCGATATCCGGTACATGGGATACCCATTTGGCCGGCATCCGTGCGTAATGCGTCACGTGCACCGGATGCCGGACTGATGGAAATAACAGCGCAGGGCCGCCATCTGTTTGGCGGTCACATAGACGCTCCCTGTCCGGACCTGAGAGTCCATACGAACGCTGTTCACGTTTCGTTATTGGAGAAGAAAATCGTGACATTCAAGCACTTCACAATCAAAAGCAAACTGATTGCCGGTTTCGGCATGCTGTCCTTAATCGTCGTCGCGGTTTCTGGCCTTTCCCTGAAGGCGCTCAGCGATTCGACGGACGGATTCACCAGCTTCGTACACGGCATCAACGCGCGCGCGGAGGTTGCGGCGCAGATACGGACTGCCGTCGACCGCCGCGCCATCGCCGCGCGCAATCTCGTCCTTGTGACGACGCCTCAGGATGTCGCAGTGGAGAAAGCGGACGTAATGCGGGCGCACGAAGATGTGCAAACGAATCTGAAAAAGCTCAACGACATGCTGGCGAGTGCGACCGATACGTCGGAGAAAGCGCGCAGCCTTGCCGCCGAGATCAATCACGTGGAAGCCTCTTACGGCCCGGTCGCGACGGATATCGTCAATCTCGCGCTGACCAACCGGCGCGACGAGGCCATTGTCAAAATGGACAACCAGTGCCGCCCGCTGCTCGCCGCGTTGATTCGCGCGACCGACGCGTACGCCGACTACACGCATAGCCGGCAGGAACAGTTGATCAATGATTACGCCGCGCACTATGAGAATGAACGCAACCTGCTGATCGCAATCTGCCTGATCGCGGTCGCGCTCGCGATTGGCGCCTGCGTGCTGATTACGCGCTCAGTGACCGGACCGATGCGCCTCGCAATTGATGTCGCGCGGACGGTGTCGCAGGGCGATCTGCGCACGCGGATCAACGTCGACAGCAATGACGAAACCGGCAAGCTGCTGGGCGCGTTGCGTGAAATGACCGAGCGGTTGACGGCGATTGTCACGCGGGTGCGCGATAGCAGCGTCAATATTGCCGGGGCCGCGCGCGAGATTGCTGCCGGCAATATGGACTTGAGCCAACGCACCGAACAACAGGCAGCCTCGTTGCAGGAAACCGCGTCGAGTATGGAAGAACTGACGTCGACCGTTAAGCAGAATGCTGACAATGCGCAGCAAGGCAGCACGTTGGCGGCGAATGCTTCGACGGTGGCGCAGAAGGGAAGCCACGTGGTAGGTCAGGTGGTCGAGACGATGCAGGAAATCAGCGAGAGCTCGACCAAGATCGCGGACATCACGGGGATTATCGAAGGGATTGCTTTTCAGACGAACATTCTGGCTTTGAACGCTGCGGTGGAAGCTGCGCGTGCTGGCGAGCAAGGGCGCGGGTTCGCGGTGGTGGCGAGTGAAGTGAGAAGTTTGGCTCAGCGGTCATCGAGTGCTGCGAAGGAGATCAAGGATCTGATTGCTAACTCCGTGGGCAAGATTCGTGATGGCTCGGCGCTGGCTAGTGAAGCCGGTAAGACGATGGGTGAGGTCACGGTGGCGGTGGCGCGGGTGACGGACATCATGGCGGAGATTGCGGCGGCATCGAGTGAACAGAGCCGTGGGATCGAGCAGGTGAATGTCGCGATTACGCAAATGGATAATGTGACGCAGCAGAATGCGGCTCTTGTGGAAGAGGCGGCGGCGGCTTCGCGGTCGATGGAAGATCAGGGGGCGCAGTTGAATGAGGTTGTGGCGTTTTTTCGGGTGGTAGAGGGGGGAGGTTTGGGTACGGGTGGTGGTGGGTCGCGTGAGGAGGTGGTGCGGGTTGAGGGGGGTGGTGTGCGTGCTACTGCGGCGCTTGGGGCGGCTTCTGTTTCGGCTGCTTCAGCCGCTTCTGTTGCTTCTGCTGCTTCTGCGCGGAGAGGTGGGCGGGTGAGTTCGGCACCGGCTGTGGCGCTAGCGGGGCCCGCGACCGCAAGAGTGAGTGCGGATGATGGGTGGGACAGGTTTTGATTTGGGGCTTGGAGGGGGAGGCGCCGTGGTTGGAGGCGGCGCTGGTGTGGTTTTTTGGGGGGCTTGGAGGGCGAAAGTCCGATATGGGTTGCTGATTGAAATGCGTGGGCGTGAAACACAAAAACCGGCTTTGGGCCGGTTTTTGTGTTTGAGCGGAATGGGTTTGGTGGGAGGAGGACAATCAAACAATGCCTTGAACTTCAGTATTTATAAGCATCAGCCGTAGCCATGAAAGCAAGTTGCCCCCAGATATGCCCCCACCTCCATTGGCCTACGTGGCACTTTTTTTCGCCGCAGCCGCGGCTCGGTTTTAAAAACGCTGCGCTGTAAAAAAAATCAATATAGTTGCGATTTCGCGTTCGAAATTCAAAATTAACGCAATCGCCGGACGGCGCCTTGCCCACGGAGTTCCCAATCCGCAGCTTGGTTGAGCAGCACCCACCAAACCGATAATTTCCAGGATTGCAGGCAATCCGCTTGACCTTCTTTGCTTTTTTGGTCCATCGCTGACCCGCCGAACACGAACAGGGTACCTCGCCATCAACCGCGGCAGTTCGTCCACGCTCAGCACCGGTTCTGCTTTCGGTCGTCCCAAGCCATGCTGGACTCACTCGTTCCGTTTGCGCCATTATGCTACGCGCGTGCGGATCGGTAAGCAGCGAAACAACGATACGATGCCGCATAGCCGCCTATGAAGCGTTAACGCAGTTGCCCGCAGAGACGAAATAGCCTCAGACCTGATAAATTCGTGCCCTTTCGACTCAGTAAGTATTTTGACCGGGCGTCTTTGGCGGTGAAAGCTTAGCGCGGTCGGTCGGATATTTAGAATCCCAACATCGAACGAAACTCGCCGCGCAGAGGGCGAAACATGCCGAGAATATTCGACAACATAGAAAAGGCGCTGCTGCCCACGCTGAGAGAGACCCTTCAGGTTGCTGAGCGGGCCGATTTTTGCGTCGGTTATTTCAACCTTCGCGGATGGCGCCACCTTTCCAGCTACGTGGACAAATGGTCCGGCGGCGACGGTCATTGCTGTCGCTTGCTCGTTGGCATGCACGTCACGCCAAGCGACGAGCTGCGACACGCGCTTCGCGTTCGCGACGACGAATCCCTGCTCGATAACCAGACCGCGTTGCGGGAAAAGCGCCGCATCGCCGAAGAGTTTCGTCAGCAGTTGACGTTCGGCGCACCCACCAATGATGACGAAGGGGCCCTGCGCAAGCTATCGGCGCAAATTCGGACGTCCAAGTTGGTCGTCAAGGTGTATCTACGCCACCCACTCCACGCCAAGCTCTACCTATTGCACCGGCAGGACGCCAACAATCCGATTACAGGTTTCCTCGGCAGTTCCAACCTCACGCTGGCCGGCCTTGCCAAGCAAGGCGAACTCAACGTTGACGTGTTGGAGCACGACGCGTGCAACAAGCTGGCTAAGTGGTTCGAGGACCGCTGGGAAGATCGCTGGTGCGTCGACATCTCCAAGGAGCTGGCCGACATCATCGACGAGAGCTGGGCGGGAGAGCGTCTGGTGCCGCCCTACCACGTCTACCTCAAGATGGCTTACCACTTGGCACAGGAAGCCCGGGCAGGCCTGTCAGAGTTCGGTATCCCGTCGGTCTTTGGTGACTCGCTGTTCGATTTCCAGGTCGCGGCCGTCAAGATCGCAGCTCACCACCTGAACAAGCGCGGCGGCGTTTTGATCGGCGACGTCGTGGGCCTCGGCAAATCCATGATGGCGACGGCGCTGGCCAAGGTGTTCGAGGACGATTACCACACCGAAACCCTGATTATCTGCCCGAAGAACCTTGTGCCGATGTGGGAAGACTACGCGCATCGATATCGCCTACACGCCAAGGTGCTGTCGCTGTCGAAGGTGATCGCCGAACTTCCCGAAAAAACACGGCGTTACCGCCTCGTGGTGGTCGACGAATCGCACAATCTGCGCAACAAGGAAGGAAAGCGCTGGAAGGTCATCCGTGAATACATCGAGCGCAACGATTGCCGGACAGTACTTCTCTCGGCAACGCCCTATAACAAAACCTACTTGGACCTATCGGCCCAACTGGCCTTGTTCCTTCGCGACGACGCCGACATCGGAATCCGCCCCGAGCACTTGCTCTCCCAGTTGGGTGGCGAACACGAGTTCGTACGCCGCCATCAGTGCAGCGTTCGGTCGTTGGCTGCCTTCGAGAAGAGCGAAATCCCAGACGACTGGCGCGAACTGATGCGCATGTACATGGTGCGCCGCACTCGAGGCTTCATCATGCAGCACTACGCGAAAGAGGACGCCCGAGGCAAATACCTCTTGTTTTCAGACGGACGCAAGTCGTATTTTCCCAAGCGCATTCCGAAGAACCTCTCGTTTAACATCGACGAAAAGAATCCGGCAGACCCGTATGCGCGGTTCTACAGCGACTCAGTCGTCAACGCCATAAACGATCTGATCCTGCCCCGGTACGGTCTAGGCAACTACATCGCATTGAAGCCGAAGTCGCCGCCGGCACCGCATCAAATTAGGGTCATCGATGGTTTGTCGCGCGCCGGCACCCGGCTGATGGGCTTCTGCCGCACCAACCTGTTTAAGCGCCTAGAAAGCGCCGGGCCGGCCTTCATTCTGTCGATCGAACGGCACATTCTCCGCAATTTCATCGTCCTGCACGCCTTGGAGAACGGACTGGATGTGCCGCTCGGAACGCAAAGCGCAGAATTGCTCGACACGCGCCACTATGACGAGGACCCGGACGGCCTGCTCGCAACCGAAGACGACGAAGACAGCGACCCGACTAGCACCAACGGCTTGAACACCGAAGCCGATTTCCGTGAACGCGCGGCTAAAGCCTACCAAGCGTATAGCGGCCCATTGAGTAGTCGTTTCAAGTGGTTGCCCAGTTCCTTGTTCGTCAAGGCACTCGCCAAGGATTTGCTGAATGACACGAAATCCCTGCTCCAGGTGCTCGCGCGGTGCGGCAAGTGGAAAGCAGACGCCGATAGCAAACTGGCCGCTCTGATCGAGTTGATCAAGGAGCGTCACCCCGAAGACAAACTTCTCGTCTTTACCCAATTCGCCGACACGGCCCGATACTTGAAAACGCAACTGTTGGCGCACGGGATCAAACAGGTGGAAGAAGCCACCGGCCAAAGCGCCGACCCGACCTTGTTGGCATGGCGTTTCTCCCCCGTGTCCAACGACAAGCGGGAGATCATCAAGAAAGTAGACGAGCTGCGGGTGCTCATCGCAACCGACGTACTTTCCGAAGGACAGAACCTGCAGGATGGGCACATTATCCTCAACTACGACCTACCTTGGGCCATCATCCGCCTGATCCAGCGCGCCGGCCGCGTAGATCGTATCGGCCAGCAAGCCGATACGATCCTGTGCTACTCGTTCGTGCCGGCCGATGGCGTGGAACGGCTTATCAATTTACGTGCGCGCGTACGGCAGCGTTTGATCCAAAACGCCGAAGTCGTGGGCTCTGACGAAACCTTCTTCGACGACGACGCGGACGGAGATCTGATCCGCGACCTATACACCGAAAAGAACGGCATCCTCGACGACGACGGCGATACGGAGGTAGATTTGTCCTCTTATGCTTGGCAAATCTGGAAAAACGCCACCGACGCTGACCCAACTCTCACGAGCAAGATCGAGGCCATGCCCAACGTGGTGTATGCCACCAAGGCCCATGAGTCAACGCTAACAGCGCCCTGCGGCGCGCTGGTCTACATGCGCACTACGCAAGGCAACGACGCGTTGGCTTGGATTGACGAGTCGGGCCAACCTGTGACTCAGTCGCAGCTCACGATCCTAAAGGCGGCGGCATGCTCCGCAGACACGCCGGCGCGTCCACGCTCCGAAAACCACCACACGCTCACGCTGGCGGGGTTGGCACACATTGCCGAGGAAGAGAAAACCTTCGGCGGTGCGTTGGGACGCCCGTCCGGTGCGCGCTTCAAGACGTTCGAGCGGATCAAGCGCTTCCGCGAAAGCCAAGGCGAAAAACGTGATCTGTTCATCACCGACGATTACGTGAAGCGCATCGACCGGGTGCTGGAAGAAATTTACCGCTACCCCCTCTACCAATCCGCAACTGACACGCTCAACCGCCAGCTCAAGGCCGGCATCGGCGATCATACGCTGATCGAAATGGTCTTCGCCCTGCGAGAAGATGGTCGTTTCTGCATGATCGATGACCAAGAACAGCAACGCGAACCCAAGCTTATCTGCTCAATGGGGCTCGTCTGAGTAAAGCAAGAGACCAACAATGAAAATCTCCGCATCGCTTTTTCAAAAGCGGCTAAACGAATTCGACTTGAAGCAGCTCTTCAACGAAATGGGATGGGCAAATCCCACCCTTCGGCCGCAATCCATTTCGGTCGACGGCCAAGGCTACACACTCACCCAAGTGGCTCAAAACCACGGCGTCGCCGTATTCCGATGCACGCCCGACGCCGCCGGTCACATCCCCCCCCGCTCGGTGCAGCTCAAGATCGACCGGGAAACCACTAAGATTGCCCACGAGCATTTGCTAGTGTTTGCCGATCAAGGCGAAACCATGCTCACTTGGCTCTGGGTACTGCGCGTGCCCGGGCAACCCACGGCGACCCGTACGCACACTTGGCGCAAGGGGCAAAGCGGCGAGTCGCTGCGCCAAAAGCTCGAGCAGATCGTTTGGTCGCTGGAAGAGGAAGAGGCGGTTACGCTGACTGACGTCATCACAGGGTTGCGGCGAGCCTTCGATCGCGATCAGGTGTCCAAGCGCTTTTACGACAAATTCAAGGCGCAGCACGGCGCTTTCGCCAAGTTCATCAAGGGGCTCAAGGGCGAAGCGGAACAAGCTTGGTACGCATCTCTGATGCTCAACCGACTGATGTTCGTCTATTTCATTCAGAAGAAAGGCTTCCTCCACGGCGACGAAAACTACCTGTCCAACCGCATGGCTCAGGTGCAGGCTCAGGCGGGCAAAGACCAGTTCCACAGCTTCTACCGTCAGTTCCTGCGCCGCCTCTTCCACGAAGGTCTGGGTCAACCCAAGGCCGAACGCGACGCCTCGCTCGCTCAACTGATCGGTGATGTCCCCTACCTCAACGGCGGCCTGTTCGCCGTTCACGAATTGGAAGAGGCCAACGACAACATCGACGTCTCCGACGAAGCATTCGAGCAACTGTTTGCGTTTTTCGATGCGTGGGATTGGCACCTAGACGACCGGCCCCTGTCGTCCGGTAAGGAGATTAACCCCGACGTGTTGGGCTACATCTTCGAGAAGTACATCAACCAGAAGCAGATGGGGGCGTACTACACCAAGGAAGACATCACCGAATACATCAGCAAGAACACCGTCATTCCGTACCTGTTGGAACAAACGCGCGCACGGTGCAAAGTCGCCTTCGACGGGGAGGCTTCCATCTGGAATTTGCTGAGTCTTACGCCCGAACGCTACCTGAATCCAGCAATGACGAGGGGAGTAATCGACGCCAGCGGCGTGGTCGTCCCGGAAACATCCTTGCCCGACTTTGTTTGTGCCGGCATGCAGGATGCCGAGGCGCGTATGTTCGATCGTCGCTACAACCTAGGAGACGCGGTGTTCGCCACCGCGACGGGTGAGCGTGGCAGCCTTCCGAACGAAACCTGGCGGGAATACGTGGAGCGTCGAACTCGCTGCCTTGCCGTGCGCGAGAAGCTACTGAAAGGCGAGGTCAACGACGTCGATACGCTGATCACGTTAAACCTGGACATCCGCCAATTCGTACAAGACGTCATTGACACTTGTTCAAGCCCCGATCTGCTGCGCGCAGTCTGGCAGGCTATCGTCGGCCGCTCGCCAGACACAGCGGGCGGGAAATTCCATCACGGAATCACCGTCCTCGATCCAACCTGTGGCTCCGGAGCCTTTCTGTTCGCGGCACTGAATGTTCTCGAACCACTCTACGAATCGTGCCTAGACCGCATGGACGGCTTCGTTCAGGATGCAAAAAAACTGAACAAGGCGTGCGAAGCCGATTTCGAGAACGTGCTGGCGGAAGTCGACAAGCACCCTTCTCGACGGTACTACATTTATAAGAGCATCATTTTGCACAACCTCTTCGGCGTGGACATCATGGCCGAGGCGGTGGAAATCTGTAAATTGCGCCTCTTCCTCAAGTTGGTGTCGCAGGTGGATGGAGAACGCGGTCGGGATCTAGAACCGTTGCCGGACATCGATTTCAACATCCGAACCGGCAATACATTGATCGGCTACGCCACGGAGGCACAGTTCGACGGTTCAAAGACGTTGGCGAGCGACCAAACCCATCGTGCCGAGATCAAGGGGAGCATCGCCGAACTGGCCAAACTATTCGACCAATTCCGCAATCAACAGACCTTGCACGGCGGCAAAGTGACGTCCGAAGAAAAGCGTCGCTTGCGCGAAAAGCTGAGGAACCTGAGTTTGGAATTGGACAAAGATCTCGCCCGAGACTACGGCATCGACCCGACAAAAAAGACACATTTTTCAGCGTGGCGCGAAAGTCATCAACCGTTCCACTGGTTCGCCGAGTTCTACAGCGTTATGCACGACGGCGGATTTGATGTCGTGATCGGAAATCCACCATGGAAAGAATATTCTAGCGTCAAGAAAGTCTATACAGTCAAAGGTTATGCAACGGAGGCTTGCGGCAACCTCTACGGCCTTTGCTCCGAACGTTCGCTTCTTCTATGTCACGAGTCGACGCGCTTTAGTTTCATCGTGCAGATGCCGTTAGTATGTTCGTCACGAATGAATATCTTACGCTCAACCCTAAGGGACGCGAGCAGCGTTCTTTGGGCCGCAACTTTTGACGATCGGCCAGGAAAACTATTTGATGGTCTGCAGCATTGCCGTTCCACGATCTTCTTCGCGAAGCGCGGCCAAAGACATCGGCTAACGTACACAACACGCTATCACCGATGGCCGACCAGCAGCCGCAACACGTTGTTCAGCACGATGTATTTCGTTGAAGAAACGGATAGTGAGCAACCCGGTCGCATTATTGCAAAGCACCCTAGCACCTTGTCTTCTTCGGTTTTCAACAAGGTGCGAAAAGCGTCCACACTAAACATTGGAGCGTTCAAGCAGCGCGGCGAAAGCACGCATTTCGCCTTTTATCAGGAAGCTACCCAATACTGGACAAAAGTAACGTCAATACTCCCGTTTTACGCGAAGAACGGCGTGCAATCGGCGAATTCTCATGCTCGCTACATTTATTTTGGGAAATCGGCACACGCTCAAGCAGCGACCGCATTGCTCAACAGCAGCTTGTTTTACTCCTATTTCGTTGCTTACAGCGACTGTTTCCATTTGAGCGATACGCTCGCCACTAATTTCCCTGTTCCCGCTGGGCTACTAGAAGATGCCGATCTGGCGAAACAGAATATGCAACTCATGCGTGAACTGGCTAGCCATGCGGAGCGAAAAAAAATTACGTCCCGCGCTGGCGGTGGAATTGATCACATCGAATACGACGAGTTTTACGGCTCGCGAGCGAAAGCGAGCATCGACAAGATTGATTTGCGATTAGCTTCGCTCTACGGACTAACCGCAGAAGAGACCGACTTCGTCATCAACTATGACATTAAATACCGCATGGCCGGAGCGGACGCCCCAGACGATGAGTAAATCAGTTGAATCATCGGGCGCCGAGTCTCGGGTAATGTATTGACCAGTTGTCAGACTCGGTTCTGGAGTTGCCTGAGCGCGAAGAAGTAAGCGATGGCGCGATCAACGGCACAAGAAAGAAGTCGCATTTAGGCGGCTTCTTTTTGAGCAGAACATTTAGCTGAGCGTGGTAGCGGTTCGAATGCCGCGCACGCTAGCCATGTGGATAGAATGATTTATAACCAAGATGGCGTTTATGTTGCCCGATTACCCTCCGCGTGTACGAGCGTTTCGTTCATCGTTGATTGCCGAAATTCCAAAGGTCCCGAACAATCAGCCTACTGTGGACCATAGCCGCTCACGCAGGTCCAAGATCGTGAAGAAAGCTATCAGCTCGGCACCCTGAGCGGGCATGTTCATTTACAGCGTTGCGGTAGAATCGGTCCGAAGTCTCGCTGCCACTTACGCTGGCGCACTACGCTAAGGGTTCCAGCGGCAGACGCTTTGCTTAAACTAACAGAGAGCCTCTATGCGTTTGCAAACATGGGGGCACGGCGCCGCATTCAAACGACAGCCAACGGGGAGAGAGAAAATTGGCCTTTGTGGAACCGATTACAATCAAAGAAGCCGTCGAGAAGGTTCATCGCAAGAACTACCTACTCCCAGCCATTCAACGCGAGTTCGTTTGGAATACGTATCAAATCGAAAAATTATTCGATTCGCTGATGCGCGACTATCCCATCAGTTCGTTCCTGTTCTGGGACGTGGAACGGGAGAACGTCGGAAACTACCAGTTCTATGAGTTCGTCCAGAATTACCACGAACGCGACGGGCGGCATAATCCGAAATCTAACACAAATGGCGAGCATGGTATTACCGCCATCCTGGACGGTCAGCAGCGGCTGACCTCGTTATATATCGGGCTCAAAGGCACATACGCCTACAAACTGCCCCATAAGCGCTGGGACAACAACACGGCGTTTCCAAAGCGACGCCTGCATTTGAATCTCATTGCCCCCTCAGCGGACGATGACTTCGAATACGATTTCAGTTTCTTGACCGCTGATGAGGCGATGAAGAGCGATGCAGCCCATTACTGGTTCTCGGTCGGCGAAGTCCTAAATTTTAAGGAGATTGTCGATGTTAACAGTTACCTCATCACGAAGGGTATTTCGTCAATTGGCCCGGAGCAATTTCTCTTCGCCAATCGGGCACTCTTCAAACTCTACGACATCGTGCACAATCGGCGATTGATCAATTTTTTCCTTGAGAGGGACGAGAGCCTCGACAAGGTGCTCAACATTTTCATTCGGGTAAATAGCGGTGGTACCCAGCTCAATTACTCGGACCTGCTGCTCTCGATCGCCACCGCTCAGTGGAAGGAGCTCGACGCCAGAGAGGAAATTACCTCTTTCGTGGACGAAATTAACGCGATCGGTGACGGGTTCAACGTCAATAAAGACTTCGTGCTGAAGAGCTGCCTGGTGCTCAGCGATTTCTCGGAAATCGCCTTCAAGGTCGACAATTTCAATCAGGCTAACATGCTCAGGATTGAGAAAAACTGGCCGGACATATGTGGGGCCATCCGCGCCGCTTTCGATCTGTTGTCCGTCTTGGGTTATCAGCGCGATACCTTGACGTCAAACAACGCGGTGATTCCGATTGCCTATTACCTTAAGAAAATCGGAAGCCCCCTGAATTTTTCAGACTCCGGAAAATATGTAGAAGATCGCAAAAAGATCTTTAAGTGGCTGGTCGCCGTGCTCCTAAAAGGGACGTTCAGCGGACAGCCTGACAATGTGCTGAGGCCCATCCGAGAGGTCATCAGCAAGTCCGGCGAAGCCGAGGGCTTTCCTGTCGAGCAGATAGCGGCGAAACTTCGAGGAACTTCCAAGTCGCTTAATTTTGACGACGACGAAATCACGAGCCTGCTCCACTTTCAGTACGCCCAGCCCTATACATATTCAATCCTTGCATTCCTTTACCCGACCTTGGATTTTCGAAACAAGTTTCACCAGGACCATATTTTTCCGAAAAGCTTGTTCACAGCTAAAAGACTGGCGGCAAGGAATATTCCTGAGGCGAATATCGCTCGCTACTTGGACAGTTTTAATCGGCTGGCCAATCTTCAGCTCCTGGAGGGCGTGCCAAACATGGAGAAGTCAGGTAAGGACTTTGGCTCTTGGCTGATCGGGAGCTATCCAAACGTCGATGAGCGCAAGGCCTACATGGCGAGGAACTATATTCCTGAGGTTGATCTATCGCTGGAGAATTTTGCAGTGTTCATCGAGGAGCGCGAGAAGCTCATCGTCGCTGCATTCAAGAGTCTTCTGAAGTAGGCCAGCCCGCCTTTCCCAGCTGCAAAATGAACATCGGTATTCTCGGCGGGAGGCGCCGGGCTAGGTTAGACATGCGTTGGCAGGAAATTCGCCGCGACGTCGCCAACTATCGATGCCAAGTCCGATGATGACTCCGGTATCCGTGCTTGTACGAGCGAACGGTGATGGCCTGTAATCGGTCCGATGGAAGCAACTTAGATTTAGGTCGCCTGTGGACGCAAAAAAAATAGCCGAAGGTGGCGTTGAAGTGGCACCCCTCTAAATGAAGCGGGGTGCCACTTCGTCACCTCGATGATCCAGATTAGCCCAGACTTCTGTCGCGCTGACAGGTTGCGACCGGAAGGATTTTCCCGCCAAGTACTTTGGTGACGCGCATTGATTGCTTGTTGGTCTCGACCGTTAGGCAGCCACAAGAGTCACCTTTGTTCGTGTCCGGCATATGTGCAAATCCGTCTGCCTGACTGTCGGCCGATGAAACGCTCCATTTGCCATCGCGATCCTTGAGCGTCAGGCCGGACGGCATATCGTTTTCGATCCACCCACAGCGCTTTGCTGCCGGACCGTCGCTGGTGGCGGCACTTACGCTGCTCGACGAACTTGCGCTAGTACTAAGGCCTGCAGTCGGCGACGATGCCGTGGTGGTCAAGGCAGTGATCTCCGGTGCAATCTGCTGTGCAGCAGGCTGCTCCGTCGTTCCTGGATTTGCTTGCTGCGCTTCCCTGCACGTTGCTCTCGCGACATCCTCACGACCGATCGAGCCATCAGCCGCATCCTTGACGTCGTTGATGACGTGCTCGATACAGGCGATCAACTCAGGGCTGTCCGGGATCTTGTTTCCGTCCGCGTAATCGCGTTCGTACACGAGCCGACCATCCGGGTCCCAGGCCTTCGCAGTTCCCGTCGCCCGGCCGTGGACATATTGACCGTACTGTCTTGGCTTGCCAGTATCGGGATAGAAGAGCTCTTCAACCCCGTCCTTCGCGCCCTGAACAAACTTCACGTGACGAATTACCTGCTTGCCGTCCGGCGCGTACTCGGCATAGTCACCATCGTGCTGTCCGTTGGACCAGTTCGCAAGGAGGATGCGATTGCCGGTGTCTTCATCGAAACCTTCCTCTTCACCGTCGAGAACGCCTTTCCTCCAATGGACAACGTGAATCAGTTGGTGCGTGCCGGGCTTGCGGATCTCCTGCTTGCCATCGGGTTGACCGTCGACGAATGACACGCTGGTGAGAACAGTCGTCCCATCCTCGTCGTTGATCGTCAACGTGTCTTTCAGCGTGCCGTCGCTAAACGCTGCTTCGGCCCGGACAACATCCGACTGCGGAGCCTTGCAGATCGCTTTGCCGTCAAGCAGGCCGTCGCGGACATGCAAATCGCATAGTGCGGCATTGTACAAGCCGGGCGCGGGGCCTTTGATCACTGCATTGAACGTCTGCATGGCCGTGCTGAAGCCCGGTTGCGGCATTAGAGCTTGGTTGAACGGTACATTTGTAACGCGACCAGAAAACGGCGTGTTTCCATCGCCAGCGTATATTTTGCCGTTGTTGACTTCAGCGTTGCGGTAGTCGAGGTCCTTGTCGCTGCAACCGTACACAAGCAGCGACGCGGCGGTGGCACATAGCAGAAAAAGACGTGGCTTGAAACGATCTTTCATGTCCTGAACCTAATGGATAAGTTCGCGCGGCGATCGCAAAAGGCGTCATCGCGCGGCGTGTTATCGGGAGCGCAATTGCCCACCATGTCCCGCTTGGGAGTTTTCCTGCTGGATGGAATAACGGCATTTGATCGTTAAAGGTTTAGTTTCAACTCATAGAGTCCTTAATTTTAAAAGGGTGGTGCTCAACCATTCAGGTCGAATCGGAGAGCACATGCCAGAAACAGACACGGAACGGTTGGCCGGCGTGATCGGCCGGGCGATCGCGAAGCACCGCGTGGAGAGCGGCCTGACGCAGGAGCAGGTCGCGGAATACCTCGGCATCGGCAACGAGGCGGTCTCGCGCTTGGAGCGCGGCATCGTCATGCCGACCGTCGCGCGGCTGGTGGAACTGGCCGAGATCTTTCAGTGCGACGCGGCGGACATGCTGACCGAAGCCAGTGGTCGCACCAGTGATCAAGCCAAGTACGTCGGGCAACTGCTCGCGAAGTTGAGCGGCAACGACCGGGCGATGGTGATTGAGATCGTCGAGCGTCTTGCCGGTCGACTCGCCCGTCGCTAACTCACATCAGTAATCGTCTGGCAACAGGATCGTCGTGGCCGAGCGGTCCCATTCCGTGATGATCCACACACTTCCACCCTTCGGTAGCGCGTAGTTCGATAGGATGCGTAAGCCGGCAGTCAGGGCAAGTTCGTTTTGTCGGCGATCACTCTCGGAAATATCGCCCCAGTCACAGCGTAGATGCCGGAGCAGCGGCACAAAGAGGGAAACGCCCGCGGTCTGCAATGCTGTCAGCGCCGCAGGTGTGACGAAGATTTTCCCCGACTTCATACGTGGGCGAGCAAGGTGGATAGACGGCAGATTCATGATGGTTTTCTCCAGTCGATAGACGTGCGTCCGCCTCCGAAGAGAATCGGATACACGGGATTTAAGTGGAAAAACCCAGGCGAGCGCCTGGGTTAGGAGGGTTGAGAGAGTTCGCCCAGCCGCTTGCGCAATGCTGCCGCGCGGGCTTGCGAGCAGCCCAGGTGACGACGGATATCGGCAACGGTTGCGCGCACGTGACCGGCTGCCACATCTCTGGCGAGTCCCATGACTTCGGTATCTGGTGAGCCCCGGGGAACTGGAGACGTCACCGATTCCGTACCGGGTACCGCAATCGGCGCGTGACTGGGCGAGACGCTCACGTGACTTAGCGCGACCGGATTGATCGCCGCCGGCGTGACTACTGCGGTGGTTCGTGATTGAAGCGTGACCGTCCAGAGCAAGCAGGCGACGCCTTCCAATATGGCCGCGTACGCCAATCCTGACAACAGATCGATACGCGTCACGCTGGTGCCGAGCGTCGCCGCCAGCCGCTTGGAGACCGGATCGCCCAGCAGCAGTTCACGCCGTGCCGCATCACGGTCAGCCGTGACTTGTCGCCGCCGTGCCTCATCGGCCTGAGCGTTCAGCGCATCGAGCTGCGCCGCCAGCGATACCCGACGGATCAGTACCGCTGAACAGTCACGCGCGCAATGCCGGGTATTGGCGACAGCCAGCGCGCCCGTCACCTTCGCCCGTTCCGTCATGATCGCCGCGAGACTACGACCAGACGGTCCCGAGAACGTCGCGACCATCGGCGTGACTGATGCCGCCCGGTTTTCGCCGGCGTGCTGCTGCGCAAGCAGGAAGAACGTTGCGTGACCGTAGCAGGTTGCCGCCATACACGCGACCCACAGGCAGCCAGCCACCCAGCGCACCGGTCGTGGCGCTGTCCGTGTGAGTGCCGGCAGGAGGTGAGCAGCGATCACCAGCACGATACCGATCGCCACCCATACCAGCCGCTCTGGCAGTCGGCCTCCGCGTTGCCAGCCCGCAAGCACCGACATGCAGATGGCGGTTCCGGTGGCTCCGCTTGCGAGCACGATTGACCAGCGCGACGGCGCAACGCCACGCGTACTCATGCGGCGGCTCCCCCAAGGAGCGCTGTTTTCCGGTCGAGCTTGTCGCGCAGCGTCGGCCGATCGTTTCCGGTCTGGCCTTGCGCTGTCTGAGCCTTGCCGCTCGATCCATCCGGTTCGCCCTCCGGGTAGAACTCTTCGGCGACGGCCGCACCGTCCTCCGGACTTTCCTCGAAAGCGCCGTTGGCAAAACCGGTTCGCGCTGCGGCATCCAGCGCCGACTGATCGAAACCGGCAGCCTTGCGGCGGGCATCGAGTTCGCGTGCCTGCGTGATCGTCTCCTCGAGCGTGGCGCCGCCGCTCATCCCAAGGTCCACGTAGTAGATGGCAGACCGGTAACTCTGCGTTGTGGACTTGCCGCGAAGCTTCAACTCCAGCGGCAGACACGCGAGCAGATTGCCTGACACGGCGCTGAAGTAATGAAGCCGGGCGGCAAGCGTGCGAATTGAGTTGAACGAGGTTGTGCGAAAGACGAACGACCCAAGTTCATCCTCGGCGCCGATCGTGACGTTCAGCCGACCATATGGCTTGCAGTTGCCTGCCTGCCCGAATGCGCAGCCGTCTGGCGACGGACACGGCAGCGCTTCAATGCCTGCTTCGCCCGCCCGTCTGCACGTCTCGCCATTGCCAACGCATACGGGTCGCCCGGTATCGCGGTCGAACAGCGAATACTCGGCACGCAGGTTCAGATTGGGATCGTTAAACAGGAAACGCACGGGAATCGCGCGAAGCTTGCCAGAGGTGACTTTGCGCAACGACTCGTTCAGCGGATGCAGCATCCATTCGCCGCGCTGCTGAACCTGGGTCGTCAGGGTAAATTGATCGTCCTTCTCTGGCAGGCGTTTACCGTTCTTTTCGACGACACGGCCAATGGAAATGCGACCGATCACGGGCGGCGTGATTGAGAGGCCCTTGAGCATGGTGGTTCTCCTGTAGATAAGGGAAACGGACAACGGAAAGAGAAACTGATGGGCGAAGCAAACCAATGTGGGAGAAAGAGAAAACTGCGGGAACGGCAGGAAGTGGTTCAGATGGACACGAGAAACCGGCGTGAGCCGGTTTTGGTGAGCGCGTACTGTGTCGTGAATTCAGGGTGATCGACAAGCAGCCGCTTGAGATCGACACCGGTGCTATCGCGACTGCGTTTGAACGACACCGAACCCGTCTCGAAGATCGCACGGTCGGATTCGGCCATCGCCTGCTGGATCGTCTGCTTGAGCAGCGCTTCCTGCGCCTCGCGCTGCTCGATATCGGCCCGAACTGCAACCAAGTCGGCGAACGCCGACGACATGCGCCGGTCGTCGCTGAAATCAACCGTCCCGCCGGTTCCCGGATACAGGCAGCGCAGCGCGCGATCGGCCGAATCCGAGCCATCCGCGGGCGGCGGCGTATCGGTCTCGACGTATCGCCAGAACGCGGCTTCGAGTGGAATGAGCCGCGCGATCAATGCGTCGTCACGTTCGATCCGGTGCACGTCAAGCTTCTGCCCGCAGAGCAGCACGGCCACATCCGCCGCCCGCTTACCCGTGACGGCAAGTTGGTGCTGAACCTGCACCTGCACGTATTCGGGCACACCCTCGCGCCACAGCCGTGCGCCGAACTCGCCCGCAGTCTTGCATTCGAGAATCTGCACACCAGGCACGCCGACGATTTCCCGATCCAGATTCGCGAGCATGAAGGGAATCGTCGGATGCTGGAGTACTGCATTGACCTTTCGCACGCGGTTGCCGGTCTGCTGCGTGTACGCGGCGGCGACAATCGGTTCGAGCAACGTTCCCCAATAGACCGGTTCACTGGTGTCGGTGGGATCAGGCCGTACCAGCCCGGCGTCTCGCCCGGTCTTGACCATCCACAGTTCGAGCGGACTCATGTACGGACTAAGACCCACGGCAGCAGCGGCGTCCGATCCGCCAATCCCGTTCTTCCGCACCGATAGCCATTCGTCGCGTGAGAGGTCTTTCGTTTCCACGAGCCGTAATGCCGGACGGTTTCTGCCCTGTCCTGCCGGTTCAGCTTGGGACATAACCACCTCCAGATGTGAAAATGCCCGGCGGGGAAAACCCCGGCCAGGCATATATGACGTAACAACAGGGAATGGGAACTTCATGCGACGAGCTTCATCGCCTCGTCCCAAGCCCTCTGCTTGAGCGTGGCGCCAGCACCGAACCACGCTGCATCACGCCGGTGATCGTCGCTGCGTGCGCGACGCTGGTGATCGACGAACTCGGTGATCGAGTTCACGAGACCCCATGCCGTACCCGACGCAGACGGCAGCGTGGCACCTTTGCCGCGACCGGCGTACAGTGCGTGCGCAGCTTTAATCGCGCTGTCATTTGTCGCCGGGGCAGGAAGACCCGTACTCGCCGGATACGTCAGCACGCGCTGGAAGAACGCCTCGGCGGCTGCGTCGCTCACCTTGCGCTCGACCAGCGCCTTCATGCGGACCATGAAGCCGTCCCACGACGAGATCGCGATGCCGAGCTGGCGTTTGACGGCCTGCGCGTCGAACTGGCTACGGTGCGGCACCTTCACGCACCCTGCCGAATCGCCAAGCGCGATGGCGAGCGTGTTGTTGCACACGACACGCACCGACGTGAACTGCGCGGTGGTCGCGAGCGTCCCGTCACAGGCGGTGGCGAGCAGCAGGTAGCCGTTCACCTCGTCGCGGCCCTTGAGCGAGACGGACTGGCCGGTACGGGCCAGCGCCCAGAGTTTTTTGCCGTCCTTGAGCACGCCGGCCGTCTCCAGCTCGAAGCCGCCGACTTCGGTGAGGTCGCGATAGAACTCCAGGATCTCGCGCGGCTGCACGACCTGATAGCGCGACGACACGACGGACAGCGGAGCCTTCGTGTCGGAGCGGTAGAGCACGCGTTGTTCCGGAAACGCATGGATTGAGCCGATGTTGTTGGGTGATCCGCTGGTGCTGCTGGCGACGAATCGTACGTCGGCCGATTCGATCGTCCAGTCAAGGCCGGCCTGACGGGCCCAGACCTCGATGGGCTGCTTCGGGGAAAGCTGGTTGCCGAGACCATGCCACGGGATTTCGCCGACATATGCCATATTGCTGACAAGATGCATATCAACCTCCAGACAAGTGCATAAAACCCGGCACGTAGCCGGGCGACAGTGGAAAGATCGGGAAACAGGAAAGGGGAGAAGCGCAGGCCGGATCAGTCCGGCCGGATGGAGAAGGTGTGTCCGCAGGCGCGGCAGCGCCAGTTGTCGAGGACCTTCTGGTCGAGAGTTTCGCCAAGTGCCGCGCCAGTGGCACAACCAGCGGCAGCTCCGGCCAGTCCAGCGATGACCGCGCCGGCAATGGCGCCACACAGCACACCGAATGGCCCGCCAGGCGTACCGACCGTCGCTCCGATTTCTGCGCCGGAGAGTGCTGCCGCCGCTGTGCTAGTTGCTCCGGCAGCCGCACCAATCGCGCCGCCGATCCGGCGTGCGCGATGACGCGGCTCAGTCTGTAACGACTGGCAGGCCGGACACGGATAGATCACGCTGGACGTGCCTGAGTGGTAGCGGGGCAGTTCATCGCCAGGGTGGCGATCATCCGGGGGCTCGCGTGGATCGTGCGCTCGCCGACAGTGCTGGAGCCATTCCTCGTCATCGCCGGATGACTCTAATGGACGTTGATCATGCATGGGCGGCCGCCTCTCGTCGGATCTTGTTGGCGTAGCAGCCGAAGCACAACGTCCAGAGTGCGCCGAGAAGGAAAGCGGTCGCGAAGGCGACCAAATAGTCGAGGGGACTTATGGGGATCATCACCAGACTCCAGAGACGGAATGCGTCAGCGCGGGATCGTGCTGACGGAGCGGCGGGCTGCTGCCTTGCTCGGAGCAGTGATATAGGTCCGAAAGAATTTTGAATCTGAGCGAATCAGAAATGGAAGAGACATGCCGATGGACACGCTCGAGTCGGACACAGCCCTTTTCTGGAAGGGCTGACGACGCGGCGAGGATCAATATCCTGTCAGGCGTCTACCAGGTGATAGCATGACGGCGACACGCTCGTGTTCGCGGCTGCTGATCGGAGAACAGGCGGGAATGTCACCGTGAATTTGCGGGACTGCCCCGAAATCGGTGACTCCCCTAGCCGCATCGAGCCGAATACGCGAACCGAAATAGCTTGAACAACCGGGAAAGCTTTGTGCGTGATCGGCCAGTCTCCGCCATTCGTCCAGCAGCCATAGAAGACGCTCGAACGGCGACCTTGCTGCGGAATTCAGCCTGGCACGCGTCGATCCCGTCACTCGCGCTGCAGCCGACGACTGACCATCTGTCAATGCACTGTGTGCACGGCAATGTTGCGCCATGTTTAGCGGGAAGCACCGCAGCTTTCGTTCCCACTATTGTTCTCGGGCGTGGCACGCCAAATCCTGATATGAAAAGAGGGACCGGTGCCGCCTATTTCTTCACCTTTTCCTTGACTGCTTCAAAAAGCGACGAAACGCTTTTAGTAACGTCCGAAAGGTCATCCCGTTCGATTCGCGTTCGTTCGAGTTCTACCGTTGTCTGGCCTTTTTCGAGGATATGGTTGCGCTCCGTTTCTACTAGGGAGACAACCACCTTGTTAATTAGCGACCCCGTGCCGGTGAAAAATGCAGACCTGAGAGCTAAGTGTTTCGCTTCCAAATTGGTGATTTCATTCTGAAAATATTTGATTTCAGAAAGCGAGTTTTTATATAGTCGCAAGAAGAAATATGCAAATAACTCGATTAGAAGGACGAAGGTTAGCCGGGGAAGAAAATGGATAAAAAATGAAACTGCTTCCTCTGACTGTCTCGCGGCAGTAGCCACATTGACCGTAGCTCCTGCCGCAGCTGTCACACTTACATGTCCATTTTCCGACAGAAGAAAAACAGCTAAAACAGACAAACCGGAGACTGAGATCAATATACCTAGAACAAGATTGACATTCCCGCGCCAACCAAGGCTCGTTATTTCACGAAGCAGACGGTCACGAGACTGCTCAAATTGCAGCTCCACCAATTGGTCTTTCGACAAGGCGCCGTCTATCGACTCCGGCGGGACGGAGGCAGGCGAGTCTTCCTCCGCTGGCGACGCGATGTCACTCGATATTAAGTTCCCAAAATCATCCACAACGTTCCGTTTGGACACTGAAGGCGTCTCGATCTTCGCAGTGGAGCGAGATTGCACGACCTCGCGATTAGGCAAGATCACTCTTTCCGCGTTCGATACAAGTCTCAATTCGGAGCGGAATCCAGTCTGAAGGTACAAAAGCGCGACAGACCCGGCGCTCACCAAGAAGAGGAAAAAAGCGCCGACGAATAGACTCTGAAGGACCACCCTTGGATTGCTCGACTCGGATCCGGTATCCAACATGCGGTAAAACATCTCAGAGTTGGCTAAATATAGAAAAACAATGCCGAACACGCCTGCAAAAACACTCGCGACTACCATTAGGCGCCGCAATCGAAGTTTTCTCGCAATCGGCCCGAGTTCAGCGTCTACCGTCTGATCATCATGTCTCATTTTTCGGATAGTCTCAGCACAAGGTGATAGTTAAACATGGCCGTTCTCAGTGATTCGGTGTGCTGCGTCGACTATACGCCGTTGACCGGTCTGCACGACTCCGCGCATTCGTGCAAGATTGCAAGCTATTATCGGAACTCAGCCAGATCTCCGGACCATGTGGGGCAGTTATGCCTTGGAAACGGTCACCCGTATCCTCATAGTTCGACCGGCGGCTTCGGGCCGCGTGCGGCCGGTCGCCGTCAGGCAGTGACCGGCCAGGAAGGGACATTCGTCCATCTCGTCGCCCGGACGTTCATGCGGCGGGACTGCCCAGCAAACGGACATTCAATTGCCGAGGCGAACGTTGCTCGCCGATCAAAGCGCTTTACGCTTTCCGAAACGTCTACTCTTCGTTTGCCGACTTGCAAACGAAGAGGGCCGCTTTGGCCTGCGCAATTCGAGCCGGTGACACGATTGCTTG
This sequence comes from Paraburkholderia metrosideri, assembly GCF_904848625.1. Classification (GTDB taxonomy): domain Bacteria; phylum Pseudomonadota; class Gammaproteobacteria; order Burkholderiales; family Burkholderiaceae; genus Paraburkholderia; species Paraburkholderia metrosideri. The sequence continues at coordinate 53,762 of NZ_CAJHCP010000017.1, read as the reverse complement.
TCCGAATTTGGTCGGAGGAATGCATAATCCGTGTACCGCAAACTTCTCTGAAATCTGTGAGCCAATCAACGTCTGACTCGTCAACACCATCGTCGCTGAGCGGTAAATGTCTTCCCGCGAGTATCTGGTCCAAAGACTTACTGCATCTGCCTCAGCCATTGGTCGGTGCACACAAAAAAATGCTGATTGCGAAGGGCTGGATGGCCGACTATTCCACCCTTAGTGGGTCGTCTGGCGCCATTGGAGGGGCAACCCAATCGGAAGCGGAGGTTCATTTTGTTGGACGATTTTTAAACTCTGCGGTCCGTGCTCAGTATGTGTGTTCCGACCCAATGGATTCGGAACCTGAAATTCGTGACATGATACTGGACCAAATGGCGGATGGACGTATCTTTCTCCTCGACCTTGGCGCGGGGAATGGTGCCGGAACACTCGCAATTTTGGCGCTACTCCGTGAGCTTCGTGGAGCAAACTGCATTCCACAACTTCCTTTAAACGTTCACATTTTTGGCGTCGACTATTCGACAGATGCTCTCGCATTGTATAGCGAAATGCTAGAAGAACTAGAGCCCTGGCTTGCAATGGCGGGTATATCGATTGAACTAGAATGTTGGCCCTGCGACTTGAGAGTCGTTGGAGATTTCAGCGAATTGCTCGATGTTTTTTTTGACGATGCAAAGTCTCTCGGTACCAAGCGCTTTCTATGCGTTATCTCCGCTTTGACCGGTCTAGGAAAAGACGGAATGGAAGAAATCCATAAGTCATTGGAAGCGGCTTCCATACGTCTTAGTCATAAAGCGCGCGAAAGCTCATGGCTTTGGATTGAACCAACAGTTTCTAATAACTGGTTTACGATGTTTATCAGCACAATCATGCTATCCTTAAAGAAAATACCTTATATTTTTTCGAAAAAAAAGGATTCTTTTGAGGTAAAAACTAGCTTACCCTTGCTGCCGACACCTGTCGCTCGCAAGATTCTCTGGCAGGACCCATATCTAGCAAAAATAAATACAAGTCATGTCGTCGTTGTAGGCTTTAAAAATGATTAATGAAAAAATCCCTCTAGATCAAGTCCTTCTAACGAGAGCATTGAACGCCACAAAAACAACGTACTTTCCTTCGTACGTTGGCGTGCGTCTAATTGCTTCCCAACTTGGGGACGAAAATGGCGCTTACCTTGAACGGATGATTGTTCGGCGGCTACGCGCTCTCGATTCATGGCGCTATCGCCCATTTAAGTTATACAAGGGGTCAATTAACCGTCAAGGGGAGCCAGAGCATATCTATCGCGACTGCTGGGCGCCGAGCCCAAGTACTTCGATCGGGGAGGCAGTTATTTTGGCGCTGCTTGCGAGTGATCCCGCCTTTGCTGTCCCCGACCGGGTATTCAGCTATCGCTGGCCAAAGAGCATTTCTGCGGGCGGCAGCTACGAGTACTTTGCGGAAGGCTACATGCGTCGCAATAAACAAATAGCGGCGGCCCTCGGCGAGGGGATGGTTGCAATCGTGATGGATATAAAGAGCTTCTATCCGTCAGTGTCAGCAGAAGTTATAGAGCCGAAACTTAAAGCCAGACTGACCAGCAAAAACTCGATATTGAGCGGTTTTGCAGACGAAATCCTGAATTTCTTTCGGGGCCTCATGAATGCGGGAGGGGCTGGAATACCAATCGGCCCGGAGTCTGCCCACGTATTGGGGCATCTTGTGCTGGAGCCAGTCGACAACGAGTTGACCGAACTTTTTGGAATCAAGTACTTCCGTTACGTCGACGACATAGTCGTCATAGCCAATGAGGCAGATCGGAAATATGTGGAAAAGAAGGTCGAGTCGACATTGAGGAAATACGGTTTTGAACCCAATACCGATAAAACGACCGCCTTGGACGCGCAGAGCTGGGATCGTCACATTTCGAGGCCGGATATTGCCTCAAATGATTCGTTCAGAGCGTTCGCCCGGGATCTAACAACTTATCTGGCGTTCCACCCCGATAGATCACGTGAACTGAAAGTCGCTTTTTCGGCAGCCGGAATGTCCATACCAATTACGCGCTTGCTCGCGACATCGCGTTATTCGCGATTTCGTTATTTTTTGCGCCATCGAAAATCGAATGACAATTTATCCAAAACCCTGTCGATCTGGCTTTCAAATAATGCCTCATTCATTGAGCGTGCCATTCAACTAAAGGCGGACTACGAAGCAACTCTTGCCAAACTAATCCAAGAGCCTTATCAAGACGAGCCGAGTCTTCGACGATGGCAAGTACAACGGGTGCGGCGCCTCGTCAACGCGCTTTTTTACCTCCGCGACTTCGGATCTTGGCAGAGTGGAGCTCTCGCAGACTCTTTTCCCGAGCTGATAGAACAGCATGCTTTAGCAGAGGCCTTAGGATCTGGTCGGGTAGATCCAGTGCTACCGTTTTACGGGAGGGGTGCCGCGGCTTTCGCGGAACTGTGGGCAGAGTACGGACACGGCACGGCAACGTTCGACCGGGCAGAATCAGCGCTGACCTCTGCAGAGCTTGAGAGCGTCGTTTCACTGCAATTAAGCGGGATACTTACCGACGTGGGATCTTGGCCAGTTGCACAGCATCCGCAAGCACGCTTGATGCGTATCGTTTCACGGGACCAGCCAGAGCGGCGATCGGATCCAGATTTATCGTTCGAGGACGAGCTCGAGTCGTTGCGTCTACGAATGAGCAACGACCATTTGGCACAACTCGCGAGGAGTCGCTACTCGTTGACCGAAAGCACGGCCTTGGACGCACTGGCATTGTCAAGTAGTGAATATCGAAGCTAATGACATAGCCACCCATGTCTGATCTGGAGGATTGGCTCGACTTATCGTTTTCTGAAATATTCCTAACGACGAATCAAAACGCCATTCGGACGTCTACGTTGGACGTTCGTGGCCGACACAGGCGGTCATGCGCGAGTCTTTTCGGAACACGGTCGAGAATTTGGAGGCGGGAATGACCGCTGCGCCCTAAAAGCTGGCGGCCAGGTTGGGCCGGTTCAACGACGGGAATGGGTCGACTGGCGACCCTTGAGTGACCGGTATAGACCGAGCCCCGACCCATTTCATGCCGCCGATGTAAGTCGGATTCCGGAGCCGCAGACGACCAAGCTCGATGCCAACGAGCGAGGCCGGCCCGGGGCTTTCATAAAGGCCTCACGGCTGCGTGCGACGGATCAGAAGATCCCGGCAAAGCGTTGCTCCAGGTAGGCGATGATGGCGTTGGATTCGTACAGCCATCGCGACTGGCCATTTTCTTGAATATGCAGGCAAGGCACTTTCACCTTGCCGCCACCGACCAGCAAACGATCCCGTTGCACAGGATCGTTTTTGGCGTCGCGCAGCGTCATCGGTACATTCAGACGATGCAGGGCTCGCCGCGTCTTGACGCAGAAGGGACACGCATGGAACTGATACAGCGACAGCCGCGCCGCTTCTTTTTCCACCATTGCCTGTCCATGCGCCGAACGACGTTGCGGGCGCGGGCGACTGACGGCGTCGCCGACTAAAATCAACCGGCCGAAACCGACACGCAGGGCTTTCATCAACATAGACACTACCTTCAACGGCGAATTGGAGCGCGCAAGTCTACTCTCCTTCCAATATCCGGCACCACCGGTCTTGGCAGCGCAGCCGGCAGCACCTCTGCCTTGCTGCGCTTACGACCACGTCGCTTCGCCCTGAGCTTCGGTGGCTGACTCGTCCAAAAGGCACGATCACCATCACGCTTCGTCATCGGGATGTCGAAGTCCGGCTTGGTCAGATATCCGCGCGCACGTACACAGGTTCACGTTCGCGCCAGGCAGTTCATCAACCAAACGCTCGAGAGCCTGCCACAGACAGACGCCTCGACGTATCTCAGAGATAACGCACGCGTTTGATTTCGCTGCGGCGAGCGGTTTGCCCTTGAAGCATGTAGACGGTCGAATGAGAGCTCGACTGGCGAGCAGCTGTCAGCGGCGCGCCTCAGGTTGCGATCCGATAATCGCCTGCCGGATACGACAGCCGCGTACTTCGGCAACCGCGTGACCTTTTTCCCTTAACAACCGCACACGATCACGTCAGAAACCTGAGCATTCTCGCTCGCAGCCCAGACTCTCAATTCCCGTCGCCGCATTCATCGCGGCAATGCTGGTCACAGCTCACCTTTTCGTTACGGGGACGTCCCGCCTTCATCTTTTCCGGGACCTGACTGACGTCGAACGTCCGGAAATGTTCCTCATCCTTCATCAACAGGCATTGCTCATGCGTCTTTGCAAGATAACGAATCGTCTTGCGCAACGAATGGCGCTTCTCAGTATCACCCCGCTTGATCAGCCCTGTTCCGTCACCATAGCCCCATTTGTTGTGCTTCTCCTTGTTAGCATTGCTGTTCCAATAAGCACCCTTTCCGTTCGTAATCACTCTCACCCAGTAGTCACCGATCATCTTTCCAATGATCACGTCCTTGCGATATTCCGCCGAATAGAAGAGGATCAGATGCAGGTGCAGACCCGAGTCCTCCCCCCGCTCGATCTTCCAGATATAGCCGTTGATACCGCGTAGCAGCCTGTTCGTGCGCCGGTTATTGAAAAACCGGTTACGGTGCATGCGGATGTCATCTTCAGTAATATCCTTCCGATGCTCGGGTTTGTAGCCGAAGTGCAGTACCAGAATCAGGTGCCGGGATTTCCACTCGTACATCTTCGCCTCAAACTCCAGCCCTTTCGCTTCATTGCGTTTCGCAGTGTCTTTCAGGTAGCGAAGCTGTTCCTTGAACCCGCGGGACTGACACGTCTCGCGTATCTTCTCGATCAACTCGTTGAAGATCTCCGCATAGAGCTTTCCGGTCGATCCATAGTACTCGTTCGGTGCACGGGGAACGAGGTACCTGTCGTCCAGTATCCCGATCACCCTGCAGGCGTCGTAGAACGCCTTTATCCGTGGCGCATAGAACCGATTAGATGAATAACCCCGGATGAATTCTCCCAACCGCTTGTAATGCCGCTTTGCAAGCGTGAGCGGTTCCACTGGAATACTACCAAACCAGCTCGACCGCATCCTGAACCCTGGTTGCTTGTACTCTCTGATCCGGTCTACCATCTGTTCGATTTCGAACAGGTATGAGAAATCTGACTCGTCGTCAGGGTTAAGCATGCTGACGCACCCCGAGTCGATCTCCTTCGTTTCAGTATCGAAGTTGTGCCGTTCCTCAGTAGCTTCGATCCCTTCCTTAAGATTCTCTGTCATTTTCAATCCTTACCGTTGATGGTTATTGTCGTTGTGGTTGGGAGGTAGACATTGATTTCCGGATGTTCTGGTTGTTACGTCAACGATATAGAGTCGATACCTCTCAAGGTACTGTTCAATATCTTTCTCTATAATGAATTGCTTCGCATTACATAGGAACCATAAGTCGATGGCACCCATAGCGACGCAATTCCTACACGTTCAACTAGAAATGCGTCGAATATGAGGTTGTTTCTCTTCCGTGCTCCACATACAGAGTTACACCCGCAGTAAGAATTCTCCGTGGACAATTTTCGGACGAGGCTATGCCGATCAATCGAGTGTTGAAAGCGACTGGCATGCTGCTGCGATGCACGAGTGCCCCTATCCGGACGAGCTAGTGCATCGACCTGATGCACGGCAAGTTTTTACGTGGACGAAGTAATGGCCTGACGTGTCAATTGAAGAGAAGACTAGACAAGGGAGAAATTGAAAGGCCAGCAGGAGCGTCATGGCATCGCGTCCGAGATCGGTCTGACAGAGCGGTAGCCAGAAAGAAGAGACGAGACATGGTTGCAAACATGCCTCGCGAAACAAAGTGACAGTCTCAGCGGTGGTCAGCAGTCGCTTGCTCCGCCGGGCTCAGTTCGCCGCATTTACGTTCGATACTCGTCGCCCCCTAAACGATGGCTAGCCTTAACAGCGTGGCATAAGCCGTGCGATCCTGTTCGAACCGAAGGATTACAGCTTTCGAGCGCGATCTAGGGGCTTGACGGGTGTACTGGCAATTGGCTGAGCGACCACGCTTATGCTGCCGCGTTGTTGCTTGAGCTGCCAACGTGCTGCTTATATTGCCTGCGCAGCAGTCCTGCCGCTGCCTGGCGACAACCGAGAAGATTGCGGATTGCTTCTTGAGTCGGCTTTTTGATAGTGCCCTCGACGACCGCTTTGTGGATCGCCTCGAGTCGGCGATCGACAATGGGCGGCACTGAAAGGTCGGCGATTGCGTGCGCGGTCGGCTCGCGACCAGTCGCGGCAGTTGCGATGTCTGCTGGCCGCGCAACGGGACCGGGATCGTCCCCATCACGACCATCAGCCACGACCGCGTGGTCAAGCGCGACCCGCTTGCGGCCCGACGCGACCGCCGCGCGACCAGCACCCGGAGTCGGCGCGACCGCAGCAAAGCACCAGCACAGGCAGGCAGCGCCTTCCACGACGACCGCGCGTGCAAACGCCAGCAGCACATTCAGCCCCGCTTCGGTCGTGCCGACCCAAGGCGCGAGTTGCGAGGTGACAGGGTCGGCACGATGCGACTCATGCAGAGCTTCGATCTGGTCGGCGTGGGCGTGCAGTCGGTCCTCTTCGGCTTCTCGGCGCTTCGCTTCGGCCGCTTCCGTGTTCAGCGCGGCGAGCCGTGCCGACAGCGCCATCTTCTGCACACGGAGGTTCGTGCAATCGAAAGTGCAGCGACGTTCATCAGCCCAAGCGAGGTCCATGCGGACTTTCGCGACCTCCTGCGCGATGGACGTCAGGCTGCGGCCTACTGGCGCGTCGACGTGTGCCAGCACCTCGACCGAAGGAAGGGCCTCCGCCCGCTGGTCGGCTGCATGCTGGTGCGCGAGTACGACGAAGTCCGCCTGACCTTTCAGGACGACCGGCAGAGCAACGATCCACATTAGAACTGCGATGAAACGGGTGAAGCCGCGACCGATCCGCCAGAACATCGGCATCAGATGCAGACAGAACACGGCCAACGTACTGACCGCGACATTGCCGACCTGTTCCTGCACAGAGCCGGCTCCTTGCAGACCAGTGAACACGGCGATGCCAAGCGACACAACCGTAGCGGCCAGCGCGATCGCCAGCGCGATTTTCTGCAAAATGACCGGGGTGATCATTGCAGCGATGCCGGGCACGTCGTCGCTGCCGATGGCCGGATCATCGACCGGCTGTTTGATATCGATTTCGTTCATTATTCGACTCCTGCTTCCGCGCCGACAAGGCGCGGTTGCTACGTTTTCAGGGCGCACCGGGCCGCGCACAGGCCGATTAGCGGCAGCGCGAGCAACACGATTGCGGGAAAATGAAAGACAGGCATAGCGCCCGCAGGTTAGCCCTGCGGGTATCGCCGTTCACTGTTTGCGCCAGAACTCTCCTTGCAGGAGCAGGCTCTTCGCGCTCGCTATCCACTCGGCGTCGACCAGCTCCACGTTCGTCTCAAGAACGTAGTCGACGATCGACTCGCGGACCTGATATTCATCGTCGTCAACGCGGCGTGCGCGACTCTGATATCGCGTCAGGCAACAATCCACCATGTGTTTCCACATCCCGGCATCCATCCGGTCCGCGGTGCTAGCAACCTGCTCATGCTGCTCAACTTGCTCAACTTGCTCAACTTGCTCAACTTGCTCACCGTTTTTTGAGATCCATGCGGTGTCACCTAGCGGTGTCGCCTGAGGCTGATGCGGTGACCGCCACTGCGTTGGCGAAGCAGTGCTCCAGATTGACTTTGGCTCAGAGCCTGCCGCATACGCTGCGCCGAAACCGAAAGCAGCACCGGAACCAAAGCCCCCCGAAAAACCCATCGCACCGGCTTGCGCGGTCGACTGCGGCCATGCCTGCTGGCCGCAGTCCAACGCCCACCACCAATTCTTCATGCCGAGCGGGCGATATTTATTGACACCTATTGCGTCGGCCGCACGGCGAACCGTCGCCCACGAGAGGCCAGCATTTTCTGTGCGGACCCTGATCTCTTCGCTCGGCATCGGACCAACCGAAAGCAGTTCCGAGAGAAAGTCCATCCCATCTTGCTTCCTGTCATCACCAACAGGCGCGCTGCCGCCTTCCGCGTCATCCAGAATATCTTTCGGCGCGCCCGGCAGCGGCTCGCCCCACTCGATCTTCGATGTGTTCGCAACACCGCCCTGCGCCGGAAGGTCAATCGGAGTGATCTGATACGAGAGACCACCGTCGGTCGGACCCAAGTTCGATTTGGCACGCACTAGTACGCTGCGCGACACGCCGTCGCCTGAACGGTCGCTTTCGTCACGGGCAACGATCCAGACGAGTCGGGCAACGGCACCAAACGCAGTGCTTCCATTCACGCGATCAAGTGGGTCCTTTTTCTTCGATCCCTTGTTTACATGGGTCAGCCCGAGAATCGCGCAACCGGTGCGCTCAGCAAAGACGACCAACGGATCGAGATCTTTGCGCACTTGGGTGTTGCTGTTCGAATTGCCCGACACCACCTGGGCGATCGAATCGATGATGATGAGCGCGACGTCGCCGAGCTCTTTCACTTTCGCTTCGAGACGCGGCAGATCGCGCCCGAAGTCAAACGGGCGACGACGGCCGTTTTCGCTCGTCTCGCTCAACATGAATACATGATTGCGATTCGCGCCGGCCGCCTCAAGACGCGGTATGACAGTGTCTTCGTGGGCGTCTTCACAAGTCCAGATCACAATACGCCCGAACCGAGCAAGAGTTCCGTCCGGCCAGACGCCCCGCTCTGTACCGCCATTTGTTATTGTGGCGGCGAGAGCCATGGCGAGTGTGGTCTTGCCTGTAGACGGCGGACCAGCAAGGATATGAAGCTTGCCGCGCGCCAGCCAAAACTTCCACAACCAGACAATGGAAAGCATCGGAATGTCGCTCGCCGGCGAGAGAACGGGACCATTGCCCTGGTTGCCGAAAATTGTAGGGAACATGAGAACTCGCCTCCGTTAATTGCTTGCGCGGAAGTCCGCGTGCGATACGCTTGAGGCGTTGCCTTCGCTCGAGTTGAAGCCGATCTTGCGTGCCTTCAACTTGTTCTCAGCCGTATCCAAAGAGTCGGGTGCATGCATACCGTTTTTGACTTTGAATTGGTCCTTTTTCGTCTCCGGTGCGCGACGCGTGGCAATCTTCTTCTGGATGTATTGCTCAAGCTCTTCCGTAACAACGAAGGTGCTACGGCCGATTTTGAACGGCACCGGCAGATCGGGGTCGTAGCGCGCCGACTTCGGGTTCTGCATGTCGTAATAAGTCGACTTCGAACGATTGATACAGCGGACCGCCTCCAGGAGGGGGGTGATGGAAGTCAGTTGAGCAGGCTTGTTCATTTGTTCCGTATCTCCGTTGATTGAAACCAGAACAGAGGCTAAAGATCCGCATCGAACTTGCGCAGGCCCTACTTCGAGTAAAAAAATATTGCAAGCAGCCTCCAGCAAATGCTACTGGACTTGTCTACTCCTCGCGCCAGTCCCGCGTTGAGCTGGCTGGCGGAATAGCCGCCGACCGTGCGTACTCGATACCAATCGAAGCCCTCCGCAGGAATTCCAAATTCCTGCCGATCAGGCAAAATTCATTTCCGATAAAAAATGTATAGATAAGAGTTGCTGAGACCTATATGCGGATAGCTGAAAGCTGCGAGACCACGCGAATCTCATCTACAACACACGAAGGCAAGCCATAGGAAAATTGCGATGATGAAATCGTCAAGATGCTATCGACACAAGGAGATAATGGTTTTCGATCTCGAAGGCGAGATCAATCACGTTCGTCATGCCTTAAGCTGGCCGTTCGAGCGAGCAAAGGAGACATTCGATGCGTACATGGAGCGCGTCATTGCACTGGATCAATCAGAGGTTCCCAGAGATGACGCCTCGTCTGTCCGTCGGGACGAATTACAGTCCGCACTTCTCGCGACCTATCCGGTCACAGAAAACTGCCAAGACTCGACGTTTCGCTCGTATCAGGTAGACGCATGCACGCATCTAGCACGTGCCGAAGAAGCCAGGAGACAGGGAAATCACGAAGAGGCCTGGTTCTTTATATCGGTGGCGAAGGAGTACATGGGACGCTCAAATGGCTACTATGAAGTGATGTCCCACGTGAATATGAAGAAATCTCGTGCATCCCAAGGAGGACGGCAAAAGGCACGAAATCTAGAGGAGAAAATGCGGCAGCTTTACATCCAGTTGCTGGGCACATTGGCACCGCAAGACGGTTGGTCATCCAAAGTGGAAGCCGTGAAGAGTGTCTCGGCGGTTGCGACTATCGCTCTCGAGACTTTAGGTAATCCAATCGAGGATTCTTACGCAAAACTGTCGGATCTGCTGACCGTCGATAAGGATGTTAACGCTGCCCTGACGACAACTATGCGCAACAGTAGATGACGTAACTGCAACAATGCCCACATACGAGTCGGAATTGCACCGAGTCAGTGGGCCAACGCAATCTCATCCCGTAGCGCTGTTCATCTCGATAACTTCCGCCCCCGCTTTCAGCCTGTCCAGATAATCCGCCCATCGTTGCATCATTACAACCCGATCGTCGATGAATCTAGTCCGGTTGTAAGCTGTCCCAAGCGCATCCGCAACTCTGTGTGCAAGCTGGTGCTCGATTACCTCGCTTGGGAAACGCAATTGCTCGTGCAAGATCGTACGCGCCATTGCGCGAAACCCATGCCCGGTAATTTCCGTCTTCGTATCGAACCCCATTCGACGCAACGCTGCATTAATGGCCGCACCACTCATTGGTTTCTTGACGTCACGCCCAGGGAATACGTACTGGCGCTGTCCTGTCAGCGCGTGGAGCTCGCGCAGAGTTGCTACTGCCTGCGTTGAAAGTGGAACAAGGTGCTCGGTCTTGGTCTTGGAGACGGTATAACGCCATTGCGCTTTATCCAGGTCGAATTGCGTCCATTCTGCTGTGCGCAGCTCACCCGGACGAACGAACAGCAACGGCGCTAGACGCAGCGCGCACTGAACGACAAATGTGCCTTGAAAACCGTCGAGCGCCCTTAGAAGACTCGCAACCTCGGCGGGTTCCGTCACGGATGCGAAATGGGTGTGCCGCGCAGGCGGAAGCGCACCGCGCAAATCAGAACTAATATCGCGCTCCGCCCGTCCGGTCGCAACCGCATAACGAAAGACTTGGCCACAATTCTGATGAACGCGATGAGCAGTATCGAGCGCACCGCGTGCTTCGACCCTGCGCAAAACCGCCAACACTTCGGGTGCTTTGATCTCCGCAATCGCCCGCCCCCCGAGCCACGGGAATACATCGTTCTCTAGACGCCCCATGATTTTGTCGGCGTGGCTTGTAGCCCAGCCCGGCGCCTGTCGCGCGAACCACTCGCGGGCCACCGCTTCGAAACTGTTTGCGGCACGTTCGACCGTTGCCGCCTTCTGCACCTTGCGCTCAATACCCGGATCGATATTCTTGGCAAGCAGCTTACGGGCCTCATCCCGGCGAGCCCGCGCATCCTTCAAACCCACGTCCGGATACACGCCGAGAGACAACCGCTTCTCTTTGCCCCCGAATCTGTATTTGAAGCGCCACCACTTACCGCCCGTGGCCGAAACCTCCAGATACATGCCGCGCTCATCAAACAGACGATAAAGCTTGCCCGTAGGTTTGGCGTTGCGAACGCCCACATCGGTCAATGCCATTTTCACTCCTTGACGGGTACACCCCGCGTTGCATCCAGAAAAGCGCGAAGCTCGGCGGTTTCCGATGGACTAAGATTCACCCGGCGGGTACCGATTCGAATCGACAGCGCCCCGTCGCTATCCAGAGAGAAGCGCATTTCAGCATCAAGGCGAGCGACTTCGTCCCGCAGCGTTGCGCGCGTCTGCTTCCTTACCTCGCCTGGATTAACACCAGCGACGAGTAGAGCCCGAGCCTCGTCCCGCTGCTTCCTTGCTGCCGCAAGCGTCACCTTGGGGTAGACGCCGAGCGAGAGACTTTTCTCCTTACCGCCGAACCGATACTTGAGCCGCCAGTACTTGCTACCACTGGGACGACGAACAGATAGAGCCCACCACTATCGAAAAGCTTTCTCGGCTTCTCGACGGGCGTCGTGCTTTTGATCGCTGCTTCAGTTAGCGACATTAGGGAATACTGTCTTGAGTGGATGCAGAGTTGCCCCAAGAGTTTTCCCCGATTGGGGGCAGATGTCAATGGACACCTTCGGACAGCCCCGGAAACAAAAAACCCCGCAAGCCTTTACGGCTGCGGGGTTTTCGGACTTTCCCGGACTGCTTCGGAAGTGTATTTGGTGGAGAGGAGGAGGATCGAACTCCCGACCTTCGCATTGCGAACGCGACGCTCTCCCAGCTGAGCTACCCCCCCAACGTCCGACCAATTCTAGCACAGCGATTTTCCATTTTGCCCGCCCCCAAACCCGGGCAAAACCCTACTTCGCAGGCGCCCCGGCAAGCACCCAATCCACCACCGTACGGATATCGGCATCACTCATGGATGGATGCGCGGGCATCGGAATCATGCCCCACACGCCAGACCCGCCGTCCTTCACCTTGCGCGTCAATTTGGCCGGCGCCTGTGCATCGCCCTTGTACTTCGCTGCGATCTGCTGAAACGATGGGCCGACCAGCTTACGATCCACCGCGTGGCATCCCATGCATGCATTGGCATTGGCGATGCTCTGACCACGCGGCGCATCGGCGGCAAAAGCCGATGTCCCCGCAGCGCTCGCCCACGCGCCCAACACCACCGCCGCCGAGCTCACGATGAAACCAACGCGCTTCATGGCGTCGTTGCCTTCGGATTGCCCGGATGCACCGAGCTCGAATTGCTAACCGGCGCAGGCGCCTGCTGGTCCAAAGGCCGCGCGCTCACCGACGAATCCGGAATCGCGCCCACTGTCGGCTCGCTCGCATCCGGTTGCGAAGCAGCCACCGGCGCCGTGTTCGCCGCAGTCGCGGCCGCCGCAGCTTCCTGCGGCTGAATGTACTGGAACACCTTCACGACCTGCACGACGCCCGGCACACGGCTCGCGACATCGGCGCCGCGATTGCCTTCATCCATCGTGACGAGGCCCATCAGGTACACCGAACCGCGCTCGGCCACCACCTTGAAGTTGTTCGCCGAAATGTTCTTCTCGGCGATCAACGCGGTTTTCACACGCGTTTCGAGGTACGTGTCGTTAGTGCGCGACGAGAACGAACTAGCCGGCATGATCGCCAGTTCGTTCACGATCGTATTCACGTTATTCAAACCGCGCACAATACTCTCGGCGCGTTGCTTCGACGCATCCCCCGCCACCTCGCCGGTCAGCAACACGCGGCGATTGAACACCGCCACATTCACGTGCGCGGAATCCGGCAGATTCTGGCTGATCTGCGACAGCGCCTTGACCTGCAACTCGCGATCTTCGGTCTGCGCGCCGATGGTGCGCCGGTCGGTCGCCACCAGCGCGCCGCCGCCCGCCGCGCCAGCCACGGCGAGAAAGCATCCCTGCAACGTTGCGGACAGCCCCGCCGCGAACCCAATCACCAGCACGGTTCTCACCAGTGTCTTCTTGACGCGGAATACGCTCATCAACTAGCTCTCCTTCGGAATCAGTCTCAGTCTTCGCCCAGCAACATGGCATCGATGCCGTCGCATAGACAGTGAATGGTCAGCAAGTGCACTTCCTGAATGCGCGCCGTGCGATCCGACGGCACACATATGTGAATGTCGGTATCGCTCAACACGTCCTGCATGCGTCCGCCACCTTTACCCGTCAGCGCGACCACGATCATTTCACGCTCATGCGCGGCCTCGATCGCGGCGAGCACATTCGCGGAATTGCCGGACGTGCTGATAGCCAGCAACACGTCACCGGGCTGACCGAGTGCCCACACCTGCTTCGAGTAAATCTGCTCGAACGAATAATCGTTGGCAATGGCGGTGAGCACCGACGTGTCGGTGCTCAGTGCAATCGCCGGCAAGCCTGGCCGCTCACGTTCGAAACGGCCGATCAGCTCGGCGGCAAAATGTTGCGCGTCGGCGGCCGAGCCGCCGTTGCCGCACGCGAGAATACGATTGCCGTTGGCAAGCGCGCCAAACATCGTGTCGACCGCTGCGGCGATCGGCATCGACAGGGATTCCAGGGCTTCGAGTTTGACTGCCGCGCTGTCGCGGAAGTGTTGTTGAATGCGTTCGACTGACATCGAGTCTCTATCTTCTACCGCGAATGGACCGCACTGCGCGGCCCTGTTGTGAAGTCGTATTGCGAAGTAGTGCACGCCGATAAAGCTGGCCGGCGACGTCACGTTCCGCAGCGCAAGAGTGCGAATGCAGCGTGAAATACATTGCTCTCCGCGCAGGTTTTTGCGCCTGCTTCTGCGTTGCGTCCTGATCGCCGGCGTTGCCCCAAGGCCCGCACGCGAGCGCAAGTTTATCGCACTCACGGACGAGACCCGCACCCGGCCTCAGACTTCGTCGGCTCGGAACGCATCGCGCAACCAGACTAGCCGGCCGGCTTCGAATGCAATCACATCGAAGCGACACGCGGGTTGGTCTCGCGAAACCTGATTGCGCGAGGCGAGGTAATGCTGCGCCGCGCGCACGATGCGCTGTTTCTTGAGCCAGCCGATGCTCGCCGCCGCGCCGCCATACTGACGCTGTCTACGTGCACGAACTTCGACGAAGACCAGCGAGCCGTCACGGTCGCGCATCACGAGATCGATCTCGCCGCCCCGGCACGACACATTGCGTGCGACGAAACGCAAACGCTGGCGCTGCAAGAATTCCTGCGCTCGCGACTCGAAAGCTGAGCCGACGAGTTTGGACCCGGCGGGCGGAGAAAAGTTGTCCGGCGTGGCGGCTTTGCCCATGGGCCTGATTGCAGTCCTCTCCTGTTCAATTGAGTTGGGGGTAGCCGTCATCAGCGCGGTGGTTTCCTGCCGCGCTGCTTTCTTTGCGACGATCACCTTCTGCGCACTCGTCCGCGGCGCCGTCGTTTCGCCGGGACCAGCGCTTTCCGTAGGCTCGCCCTCCGCCTGCCGCCCGCGCCGTTCATAACGCCCTTCCCCCGCATGGCACAATGTCGGCCTCCTTACGTCAGTTTGCGTCTTTTGCCTCATGACTCCTCTCTCCGAACTCGCGCAAGGGCAGCAATACCCCACCGCTGCGCTCTATGTGGTGGCCACGCCGATCGGCAACATCGCCGACGTCACGCTGCGCGCTTTGCATGTGCTCGGACTGGTGGACCGTATCGCCGCCGAAGACACCCGCAACACCGGTCAACTGCTGGCGCGCTACGGCATTTCGAAACCGCTCGTGGCCGTGCATCAACACAACGAACGCGCCGCCGCGCTGCGCCTGATCGAGCATCTGCAAGCAGGCGAGCGCGTAGCCTATGTGTCCGACGCGGGCACGCCCGGCATCTCGGACCCTGGCGCGAAACTCGTCGACGCCGTACGTGAAGCAGGTTTCCCGGTCATCCCGCTGCCCGGAGCGAGCGCGCTGGCCACAGCCCTGAGCGCAGCCGGCGACTGGGTCGCAACGTTCTCATTCCTCGGCTTCCTGCCGCCGAAGCCCAAGGCCCGTGCCACCACGTTGCAGTCGCTCGCACAACATCCTCACGCGATGGTGTTCTACGAAGCGCCGCACCGGATCGTCGAAACGGTGCAGGCACTGGCGGACGCGTTCGGCGGCGAGCGTCGTCTGCTGATTGCACGGGAACTGACGAAGTTACATGAAGCGCTGCATCAGGGCACCCTGGCCGAAGCGCCAGCGTGGCTCGCGACGGATCCGAACCGGCAACGCGGCGAATTCGTGCTGGTCGTGGAAGGCGCGACGCCGCAAGCCGCTGGCGAACACGATCACGACGCACTCTTGAACATCCTGCTGGAAGAACTGACGGTGAGCAGCGCGGCGAAGGTCGCCGCAGCCATCACGGGGGCATCGCGCAACGCGCTGTACACCCGCGCGTTGTCGCTGAAAAAAGAAGAAGACTGAAAGAAACCAGACGAAAAAAAAGCCGCGTCATTACGCGGCCCTTCGTCTTTCTGCAGACGTAGCGACCTGGAGCAGGCGGTCGCGATCTGCACTGCCACAAGCGCGCATCAGGCGCCCTGGCAGCTGTTACAACATTACTTGTCGGTGTTCGACGCCAACGTTTCGTTCATCTCTGCGCGGGCTTCCTGCTGCGTCAGACCTTCGATCCGCACGCGCGCCGTACCGGCATGACGCATATCGAGCGCAGCGGCAGCCGCCATCGACAGATCGATCACGCGGCCGCGCGCATACGGCCCACGGTCGTTAATCCGCACGACGACCGAGCGCGACGTAGCCGGATTCGTCACACGAACATAGGAGCCGAGCGGCAGCGTGCGATGCGCCGCTGTCAGCGCATGCATGTCGTAACGTTCGCCATTCGCGGTACGACGGCCGTGGAAGCCACGGCCATACCAGGAGGCGCGACCTGTCTGATGAAAGTCCGAAACATTCACACTGTCATCAGTCAGGGGCTGGGCATCTGCCAGCGAGGTGCCTTGAGCAGCGTTATCAGCCGTAGTCGAAGCTGGCGCGCTACCGAAGGATTGCGGTCCGAAGGAACCTGCCTGCGCATTTTTTGTGGTGCGTGGCACGTCGTTTGCGGACGTGTCGGTGGCGCCCGGCGGCGTAGCGCAGCCGGCCAGCACAAAAAAGGCAAAAACAGTCCCCAGACTGCGGGTTAACCGAGTTTTCATAAGACGTGCAATCAAATTGTCGAGCCGCATCACGCGAAAAGTTATGCGTGTTGCCTGCGACTCCGGCGGCAATGGACGACAACGCGCCGCGCTGACAAGCGCAGTACGTTAAAGCCCGGATGCGGCTCATTCAGCCGCTACCGCACGGTTAGTTTTCACGTCTGGCGCAACCTGTCCCCGGCAGCCTGACCAGACCCCACATGCCGCCATCGAACGTGGCAAACACGTTCTTGTGCGCGGAACTCAGCGCACAGGAACGGCGGCGTAGGCCCCACCCAACGTCACGGCAGTTAAGTCCGTTGCAGGCGCGCGGCGCCTGGTTGGGCAAGACGTGTGCATCGAAAAGCTCGATACTTGATGGCCGTCGACAAAGCCGACAGCCCATACTTGAGTGGCGATCCGCGCTCCCATTTGTGATGGGGACGCATCGCCGTGTGGCAGTACAGTTACCTGTACATGACCGCCATTATACCTAAAACAAAATTTGAAGACGGTAACCGACTGTAAACCTTGGCCAATCTTCACATTTAACGCAAAGATCGACCGTCCGACGTGCCGATTTCAAGCCGTCGAGACGACCGGCGAACACGCGCGAGACGCCGGTACAATCAACGTTTTTCCAGCGGCGCCGTCATCCCATGAAAGTCACCTTGATCCCCGTCACGCCGTTCCAGCAGAACAGTTCGCTGCTCGTTTGCGGAGCAACCGGACGCGCGGCAGTCGTCGATCCGGGCGGCGACCTCGACGTCATCCAGGGCGAGATCGCGCGCCAGAACGTGACGGTCGAAAAAGTTTTTCTGACGCACGGTCACATCGATCATTGCGCGGGCGCGAAGACGCTGGCCGCGCATTACGGCGTGCCGATCGAAGGACCGCACGAAGACGAGCGCTTCTGGCTCGACAAGTTACCGGATCAAAGCACTCGCTTCGGTTTTCCGGCCGCCGACGCGTTCGAGCCGGACCGTTGGCTGCAAAACGGCGACACCGTGCAATTCGGCGCTGAAACGCTCGAGGTTTACCACTGCCCAGGACACACACCCGGACACGTGGTGTTTTTCAGCCGTGAGCATCGGCTGGCACTGGTGGGTGATGTGCTGTTCGCCGGCTCGATCGGCCGCACGGATTTTCCGCGCGGCAATCATGCGGACCTGGTGCGCTCGATCCGCGAAAAACTCTGGCCGCTCGGCGACGATGTCACGTTCGTGCCGGGCCACGGTCCCACTTCGACATTCGGTGCGGAGCGTCGCACGAATCCCTACGTCGCCGACGGGGTGCAAACATGAGCAGCGAAATCTATGTCAGTACCGATGTGGAAGCTGACGGCCCGATTCCCGGCCCGCATTCCATGCTCAGTTTCGCGTCTGCTGCGTACACGGAAGACAAGCAACTGATCGCCACCTTCTCCGCCAATCTCGAACTGCTCGACGGGGCAAAGCCGCATCCCGTGCAGGAAGCGTGGTGGAAGACCCAGCCTGACGCCTGGGAAGCCTGCCGCAAAGATCTGCGCACGCCTGAATCCGCGTTGACGGCGTATGTCGACTGGGTAGAAGCACTGCCTGGCAAACCGGTGTTCGTCGCGATGCCGGCGGGTTTCGACTTCACCTATATGTTCTGGTACATGATGCGCTTCGTCGGACGCTGTCCGTTTTCGTGGTCCGCGCTCGATATCAAAACGCTCGCCTTCGCGATGACTGGTTTGCCGTATCGCAAGAACATCAAGCCGCGCTTCCCGAAACAATGGTTCGACGACCATCCGCATACTCACGTCGCGCTGGACGACGCGATCGAACAGGGGGCGCTTTTCTGCAACATGCTGAAAGAATTGCGAGCGAATCAGGCGACCTTGCTGGCGGCGGCAAAAGATGGGGACGGCTTAGGACAAAACGCCGCCGAGGAACCGGCAAATTAGGCAAACTCCCTCGCGGGAGCCGGTTTGCATTGCGTTTCGTTTTCGCGCCCTCTACCATGCGTTGATACGGCGACGCAAACGGAGGCGCAGTTGACACTCGATACGTTCTCACAAAAAATCCTGCGCCTTTTGCAGCTTGACGCACGCCGATCGGTGCAAGAAATTTCCGACCAGGTTGGCCTGTCGAGTACGCCATGCTGGCGGCGCATTAAAGACATGGAACAGTCGGGAGTGATTCAGCGCTACACCGCGTTGCTCGATCGCGAGAAGCTGGGACTGCACGTGTGCGCGCTCGCGCATATTCACCTGACACGGCATACCGAAGGCGGTGTCGAACAATTCGAGCGCGAAATTGCCACTTGCCCGGAAGTGACCGAGTGCTACAGCACGACTGGCGAGTCGGATTACATTCTTAAAATCGTCGCGCCGGATATCAAGGCGTACGACAGTTTTCTGCACGAACGCATTTTCAAGATTCCCGCTGTCGCGCAGGTGCGTACAAGCGTCGTGTTACGCGAAATTAAATTTGATACGCAGTTGCCGCTTTGACAGAGGGATGCAGCAGCACGCGGCCGCGTAAGCGTGTGGGCGCCTGCGCGGCTCTGCCAGGCGCGCAGTATCAGAACGAACTATTGGCGCCTGCAAAAGACCAGTCCGCAATCGGCACAGAAATCAGCCGGCGCCGTGCGGCTCTTCGCGCCTGAAAGGGGCGATGGCTCCGTCGATCCATGCCTCTTTCGGCGGATCGCTTTCCGACCGAGACTCATCCAGTCTCAACTCCTGCAACACATCCAGCTTGCGGGCATTCAGGCGGCGCTTAAGCGCACCCAGATCAATCAGCCCAGGCGTGTGTGCGCCGCCGTCCAAAGCCCGGAAGGACGCTGGCAACACCACCTCCACATCCAGACCGCTGCTGAGGTAGTGAATGTTGACTGCCGCGGCCTGCACACCGATTGCGGCTAACGCAGCGTTGACCTCCGCGACCACCCTCTCCCGAGGTGGCAGATCGACGGGCGGCCGCGCCTCCGCATCGTTCTCCGGATCAACATGAATCAGCGCGTCGAGCACGCGGTTATCGCCCAGCACACGCAAACGCGCCGACTCGGCGATGTAATGTCCTTCCGACACCGAGATCAGCGGATCAACCAGAATATGCGCATCGACAAGCGCAAAATCTCCCATCTTCCGAGTTCGCATTTCATGCACGCCGCGCACGCCGGGCGTCGCAATCAGTAACGCGCGCACGTCGGCCGTGGCGGTTTCATCGAGTGCGCGGTCGGAAAGATCCTGCAGTGCATCCCAGCCAAACATCCAGCCCATGCGCGCAACCATAAATCCCACAATCGCCGCGGCAATCGGATCAAGCAGATGCACGCCTGCAATACTGCCGGCAATCCCGATCGCAACCACCAGCGACGAAGCCGCGTCAGACCGCGCATGCCAGGCATTGGCAATCAGCATGGCTGAACGCACACGTTGCGCTTCCCGCAGCATGTAGCGAAACAGACTCTCTTTGGAAACCAGAACCAGCACCGCGACGACAAGCGCACTGAGATGAACCGCCGGAATGCTTTGCAAATTGGCTAGCCGCGCTCCGGCGCGCCACAACATACCGACACCAACCGCAATCAGCAACGCGCCTAAAAATAACGAAGCGACCGTTTCATAACGGCTATGTCCGTAATTGTGATCCGCGTCGGGCTTCGCGCCGCTATGCCGATTGGCAATCAGCACGACAAAATCGGAAATCAGGTCGGCCAGAGAATGGACGCCATCCGCAATCAATGCCTGTGAGTGCGCAAACGTTCCAATGATGATTTGCAACATCATCAAAGCCGTATTGAGCGCAATACTCGCAAAAGTACTTTTGCGCGCAACGCGGTGTTTCTCGGCAGAGTGGGTGGCGGCGGAAGGCATTTGTAAAGCTGCATGGAAGTTCAATCCCCTCCATTCTACCCGGCGGCTTCCCCAGCAACTGCTGGCAGTCGCAAAAAAACCCTTTTAAATCATTCGCTTATCTAAACGAAAAGCATTTGTATTCCACTTACGTGAAGGACTTGCGACAAACAATGCGATTCGTCGGGACAATAAAAAAACCGCGCCCAGTACGGTTCGCGGTTTTTTCAGTCCTATCAGCGCGCGTTAAGCGCAGCCATTTGACACCCTCTGTATTACACCCGAGGTATTACTCCAGACTTTACTTCTCGATCAGAAACGCGTCACGATCCAGACCTGCGATCCAGCGCGGCGGTTTGCCACGGCCAGACCACGTGCTGCCGCTGTCCGGGTCGCGATATTTCGGTGCGACGCCTGCGCGCGGACGGCCGGCTTTAACAGCGCCTTTCGCTGCGCGGCCACCACCGAGTTCAGCCAGCGTAATGCCGTAATCGGCCATTTTCTGCTTGATCTCATTCAACACTTCTGCGTATTCACGCGACTTCGCTTCTTCGATCTGCTTTTCGAGCTTTTCGCGTTGAGCGAGTAGTTCCTTGTAGGAAGACATAGGTACCCTTTGATTGTTTGGATAAATGACTGCCAGTCTTACGCCAGCTTGCCCTTTGAAGGTGTTCATGCCTCGGAATTTGAGGGCGAGATTAACACAAAATAGAAAATCCGCAAAAGCGTCCGTGAAAAATTAATCGCGCTTTGTTTCAAAAACTTTCCATCTCATCCAGAGTCCCGCGATTCCCTTTCAAATAGCTGATTTCAGATTCCGCTGAAAATTCTCAGTCGGCATCGGTATTTATGAGATTAATTATCAAAAAATGAAATCTAACGTATGCATTCTGCAGAAACATCTCATGCGATGACAGCTTTTACATGAACGGGTGGATCATATTGCGAGCTACAGCGCACGTCTTTATTGACGCATGAGTGTTTTCCCGACTTCGCAATAGATCTACTTCACGTAGCGCTGCATGCAAACTTCTAGCGCTGTATGCAAGGTTTCATTATTGAGATGCGCGTCGTCGAACGGAAATCGGATACGCGTGCCGTGCTGTTTCAGATCGATCCCATATCGATCTATACCGATCAGCTCAAAACCGCCTGGGCCACCCGCCTCGCGGCCGAATTGTTCGATCAGCGCATTTTCTTCAGCGTGAGCCAGCGGCGGCAGCGGGTCGAGTTCGTCGCCGCCGAGCCAGCCCATTGCACCGAAGTCGCCGATATACCGTAGCCGTTCGAGCCGCATCGTCCAGAACGTGAAGTCGCCGAGAACGAGATAGCGCTCGGCATCCGGGTGGTAGCGCAAATAACGCTGGACGACGTCCGGGGTGGAGTCGACCGGTTCGAATGTGCCCAGTAAGGTGACACGCTGAGCGCTGAGCACGTCGCCATTGGGGGCGTCGACGGCCAGAAAGCCAGCGCGTGGGTCGGCGTGCAGGTTGTGAGTATGCTCGGCGAGCCGGCTCACCAGAATGGTCGGGCGATGGCGCGCATCCGGTGCGAACGGCAGCACGGTCGGATAAGGAAAACCTTCGGGCTGGCGCGCATGCGTGGCAAGCGTGCCGACAGACGCCGTGTGCAGTAGGTGCAGCGGCGCGTGAGAGGGAATGTTCAAGTGCACGTACCTCGATAGATGAACCGCAAATCACGGAAAACGGACGACGCGTACTGACCGCTCTCTGTCACGTTCGAGCCGAACAATCACGAATAGTCGTCGATATCAGGCCTGCCCTTCCCAGCATAAGACAGCATGCTTCGATAAAATCGGAAATCCGCTTTCAACCCGCTTTCTGACGCTCCCTTTCACGAGATCTCAGTGCCCGACCACTCTTCCGACATCGCCACCCTGCCCGCCGCTCATCGCGACCTGTCCGCTACCGCGCGGCAGCGCGCCAGGTTAGCCACCATGGCGCTGTTTTTCATCGCGGGGATGATGTACGCGTCGTGGGGGGTGCACGTGCCGACGGTGCGCGACCGCTTCCATCTGAATGCAGCGATGTTGTCTTTCGCGCTGCTGGCTGTCGCGGGCGGCTCGATCGGCGCGATGGTGACGAACGCCTCGTGGATCGCCCGGGTCGGCACACGCCGCGCCTGTCTGACGGGCGGCCTCGTGATGGCCGCGTGCGCGGCGCTGATCCTGATCGTACCGGCGTACTGGATGCTGCTGGTCACGCTCGCCGTGTTCGGCGCGGGGATGGCCACCCTCGACGTCGCGATGAACGCTGAAGCGAGTGCCGTCGAAAAAGCCATGGGCAAGCCGATCATGTCGTCGCTGCACGGCATGTTCAGTCTTGGCGGCATGTTCGGCGCCGCTGTCGGTGGCGCGTTACTGGCACGCGGGATGGCGCCCGCCGTGCACCTTACGCTCGCCGCTACGGTGAGCGCGCTGGTCCTGGTCCTCGCCTGTCCGTCCGTGCTGCCGCACGTGCCGCATGCCGAGCATCCTGATTCCGCCACGCCGCGCGCCAGCCGCTGGCGCTCGTCGGCATTGTGGGCGCTCGGCACGATGGCGCTCGTCGCGCTAATCGCGGAAGGCGCGATGTACGACTGGGCCACGGTCTATATGCGCGACGTCGTGCTGGCTAGCCCCGCGCTGGCCAGTGCGGCCTACGCCGCGTTTTCGGGCGGCATGGCGGCGGCACGCTTTGCCGGCGACGCGGTGCGCGCCCGTTTCGGCGCTCCCCAACTGGTGATGATGAGCGCGACGCTCGCCTGCGCAGGCATGGTCGACGCACTGCTGCTGCCCAACCCGGTTGCGGCGCTGGTGGGTTTCGCGCTGCTCGGTCTTGGCCTCGCGAACATGATGCCCGTGCTGTTCGCGGCGGCGGCAAGCGTGAAGGGCATCCACGCGGCCGAGGGCCTGGCGCACGTTGCGGGGCTCGCGTACTTCGGGCTGATGTTGGGGCCGGTGATTATCGGCGGGGTCACGCAGTTGACCAATCTGACGATCGGGTTGTCGGTCGTCGCGGTCTGTTCCGCCCTGATCGCAATCGTGGGTCCGAAAGTGCTGCGGCGCTTGAAGATCTGACGGCGACGCGCACCGATGCGGGATCGGTGCGTCTTCTGATGACGAGGACGCATCACCTTGCGTTACGTTACGCCCGGCCGGCACGCCGCTGTGTTCCGCGACACACGGCGGGAACCGCACTCACCGATGCCGCCCGACATTCTCCACAATCCGTTGATTTATATGGGTTGTTTCGTGCAACTCCGAAGAAAACACAAATGGCATAGGCCTTGCATTTAGCTCCCCCAACAATCTTCAGATTACGGGGAAGCAGACCATGCATCGAAAATTCAAAATGTCGGCGATCGCCCTGTGCGTGTCGTCGATGGTCATCCTGACAGGATGCGGAAGCACGTTGACGAAGCCAAGTGTGGGCAGTGGCGCGGGTGGTGGCGGAGCGGGGACGGGTGGTGGCACGCCTACGCCTACGCCTACGCCTACGCCTACGCCTACGCCTACGCCAACGCCAACACCAACACCGACGCCTACCCCGACACCGACTCCAACACCAACACCAACACCAACACCAACACCAACACCCACCAGCGCCAACCCCATCGGCGTGGTCGTTCAAAACACCGGCAATGTCGTCACCGCAACCGGCCAGACCGTGTCGGCGATTGGCAACCAGGTCGGCCTCACCGCGATCCCGGGCGCGAATCAGGCGACCACTGCCGCACTGGGCAGTGTCGTATCGAACCTTGGTAACGGCGTGACTGCGCTCGGCACCGGCGCGGCAAACGGCCTCGGCCAGCTCGGCAACGCCAGCGATCCGCTCGGCACGACGCTCGCCAGCAGCGGCAGCCTCGTCAACGACACGGGCAAGGCGGTCAGCAGCGCCGGCCAGCTCGTGACAAGCCTGGGCACCGGCCCCACCGCGGCGCTCAGTCCGCTGACCACGCCCCTCGGCACCGTCGTCTCGACGCTCGGCAGCACAGTCAGCGGCGTGGGCACGCAACTGACCTCGCAACTGACAACCGGCCCGATCCAGCAAGTCACGCAGACGGTCAGCACCGCGATCACGCCAATCACGAGCACGCTCGCGCAGACCACCCAAACCGTCGGCGACACGACCGGCCTCGGCGCACCCCTGAACGGCCTGCTGTCGACCATCGGCCACGGGCTCGACAGCGCCGGCACCAAAATCAGCGATGCGACCAGCAACGCGATTGGCCAGAATCTCGGCAACGTCGTGACAAAACTCGGCGACACGGTCACGTCAGCCGGTGGTCTTCTGACGGCGGGCGGCACCAGCGGCGCCAGTCCGCTCAGCGGCCTGACGGGTCTTCTGAATCCAGGCGGCAGCGGCACATCGAGCAATCCGCTTGCGCCGATCACCAGCATCCTCACTGCGTTGCCCGGCACGCTGAGCGGTGGCCTATCGGGCGGCAGTACGTCCGGCGGCCCGCTCGCGCCGATCACCGGCGTCGTCACTACGTTGACCGGCAGTCTGACCAGCCTTGGCGGCAGCACGTCCGGAAGCAGTCCGCTCGCCCCCCTCACCAGCGTGCTGAACACTGTCACGAGCACATTGAGCGGCGCGACGAGCGGTGGCAGCAATCCGCTGGCGCCGGTGACATCAGCGGTTGCTTCGCTGACCAGCGCACTCGGCTCAGCGACGGGAACAGGCAGCGCCAGCACCACGACCAACCCGCTCGCGCCGATCACCGGGCTGTTGACCACCGTCACGGGCACGTTGACCGGCACGCTCACGACGACGGGCGGCACGACCACGGGAGGCGGCCTGCTCGGCGGCCTCAGCAACCTGGCGACGAAGAAATAACTCGATGTATAACGACGGCAAATAAAGGCGCAGCAGTAAGAAGCGCCATAGGGGAGCGGCGAGTCGGGCAACCGGCTCGCCATTTTTTTGCCTCGCAGGTTTTAGTGCGTCTTTCCGAATCGCGTGATTAAGCGTGCGTCATAGTTCGTGATACGTATCGTAGCGACGCGCGAACTCGTTAGCGTGCAGAAAATTGGTGTACGTCATCGTCACCGACGCATCGAGTCCTTCCACGTAATGCCACCAGCCAATCGGCAAAAACAGTAATTCGCCGGGTGAAAGTGTGCATTCGATCAACTGCACATGTCGCATCGACGGAAAACGCTCGTAGTCGATCGCCGCGCCGTCCACCTGCGAATAGCAATGCAGGTGGTTAGCCATCTGCGCGGTGTCCGATAAAGGCACGAGTTTGATTCGTTTGCGGCCCACGACCTGCGCCATGAAGTTATTGGTCAGATCATGGTGAAACGGCGTTCGGGTTCCAGCCGGCCCCATCCAGAAAAAGCCGTTGTCAGCCGACTCCCCATCGAGATATTCCGCAATAACCGGCACGTCAGCCCACAATGCCGCCAGCGCCGCCCGGTTGTGCGACGTGTTATTCGCCGTCATGTAGAAGTCGTTAGTCGGACCGCTGCGCGCAACGAGATCGACATAATCGGCAAATCGCATCATCCGCTTGTGGCTGGGCTGATTGATTTCGTAATTCTCATCGGACTCGCGGCCGAACTGCACTTCGACTTCGCAATCGCCACAACGCTCGCGCAAATAGCCGAAACCCCATAGCTTGCGTGCCGGCCAGAAATCGAACGCGCCGGTGATAATCACCGGGCGGTTCTGGAAGTAGTACTGCTCAAAGAACTCATCGCGCGCGAGACGCTCACGCCGTTCAATCAAACCGCCCGAGCGCGCATCCGGTTTAACTCGCCATACACCGACAAAATCCATTCGCGCTTGCGCAAACGATTGCGCAAGTGCGCCGCACCATGAAAATAAGGACTCGCGAGCACAGTTTCGATTTCTCGCTCGGCGTCCCCTGGGTCGAACCCCTCGCTGACCAGTGCCCCATGTAACGCGGACGGCGATGCATCGAGCAGCAGATTTTCGGCAATCCAGCGTCGCCATTCGTCGTCGATTGAGCGGGTTGTCGTCGTCACTGCATTCCCCTGCGCGTTTCTCAAGCCGACAGTCTCTTATGCGAGCGCACAAAAGAAAAGGCACGCGGGCCTTTCGGCGCGCGTGCCCTTTAATCCATTAATCGAAGTCAGCGAACCCGCCGCCTTCGATCAAACAGATTTACATCTTCACTACGTCGAGCAGCGTCTTCTTGCCGGCCTTGTAGTTGTACAGCGAGATCACGCCGTGTTGAAGGTCGCCCTTCGAGTCGAACGTGGTTTCACCGATCACACCCTTGTAGTCCGTCGCCGGCATCGCTGCCAGGATCTTCGCCGGATCGGTCGAGTTGGCACGCTTCATAGCGTCGACGATGATGTACACAGCGTCATACGTGAACGGAGCGTAAATCTGGATCGGCTGACCGAAACGCTTCTGATACTTGGCGAGGAACGCCGGGCCGCTAGCCATCTTCTCGAGCGCCATACCGGCTTCCGAGCAGACGATGTTGTCGGTTGCGTCGCCGGCCAGATCCGACAGCTTGTCGGTACAGACGCCGTCACCTGCCAGCACCTTCGCGCGCAGGCCGAGTTGCTTGGCTTGCTTCGCGAACGGGCCGCCGGTGGCGTCCATGCCGCCGTACATGATCGCATCCGGGTTTTCACCCTTGATCTTCGTCAAAATCGCGCGGAAGTCGACAGCCTTGTCGTTCGTCGCATCATGCGACATCACGTTCAGGCCCAGCGACTTGGCGGTCTTTTCGAATTCGTTTGCGAGACCCTGGCCATAAGCGGTCGAGTCGTCGACGATCGCGACGCTCTTCACTTTCAGACCCTTCGCTGCGTAGTTAGCCAGTGCCGGACCTTGTTGCGCATCGGTCGCGACGACGCGGTACGTCGTCTTGAAACCTTGTTGCGTGTAGGCCGGGTTCGTTGCCGACGGCGAGATCTGCACGATGCCAGCATCGCTATAGATCTTCGAAGCCGGAATCGACGTGCCCGAGTTCAAGTGACCAACCACTGCGACGACCTTATCGTCGACCAGCTTCTGCGCGACTTGAGTTGCCGTGCGCGGGTCGGCTGCATCGTCTTGCGGATCGAGTTGCAGCGTGATTTTCTGACCACCGATCGTCAGGCCCTTGGCGTTGATTTCCTCAACTGCCAGACGCGCGCCGTTTTCGTTGTCTTTACCCAGGTGAGCGATACCGCCGGTCAACGGTGCAACGTGACCGATCTTGACGACCGTGTCGGCTGCCGCCGATGTTGCCAACGTCGCGAAGAGCATCGCCGCAGCGCTGATCGGCAACAGCTTTTGAATCTTGATGTTCATGTAAGTCTCCAGTTTCGGTCCCAAAAACAACGTAATCGCCCTGTGCCCCCGCTTCCCCAACACGTGTCGCTCAGTCCCGTGGACGACCACGCCGGTTGCATCGTTCATGCACTTGGCCAGTAAAGTTGCCGGGCTGTTTGTGGCAGGCGGCAAACCGTACTTGCGCGCAAGTGTAGGTGATCAAATTAATTTGTGGGGCTTTTTTGAGAAAGTGGGATGAACACTAATAGCGTTTATCCAACAGGTGTCGCGGACGACCCGGCAAACGGGCTGGAAAGCACCGGCCCATGCGGGTTTCCGCTATGTGAAGGATTCCTCTGACAGCACGCCGCGAGGCTTTTCTGGAGGGTTGAACCTGGTTTTAAAGAAGAGTAAATGCGATCTGAAGGCGGGTTAAACGACTCATGATTCAACTCGCTTTTCTGCTTAAAAAGGAGGCGCACCGCACGCTGCCGCACGATGCGCGTGACTCATGCCAAATCACGGCCTGAATGCGGCGATCCGTGCCGTTGCCGCATGCCATTCCTGTTCGAGTTGCGCCATCAATTCGGCGGCGCCGATCCCTTCGCGGCGCGTGCGGCCCAACGGCGCGCCCTGGCCCGACCATAACGACAGATAGTCGCTGTTTTGCGCGCGGCCCGCGTTCTGACGCAGTTCCTGCGTCAACGCGTTTTGCACGGGATACGGCGCAATCCTGTCGATGGATTCGCTCAAACGCTGCATCAACGGATTACGTATGCCGCGCGCATGCCGGCCGGTGATCGCGCGCGTGACGGTGGTTGACGTATCGGACATGGACCGTACCCGGGTTTTCCATGCCTGCGGGATCGCGCTCTCTTCGCAGGTGAGGAACGCCGTGCCCATCACCGCGGCCTGCGCGCCGAGCGACAGCGCGGCGACGATGCCGCGGCCGTCCATGATGCCGCCAGCGGCGAGCACCGGCAGTCCGGTTGCATCGACGAGTTGCGGCACGAGCGCCATGGTGCCAACCAGCGCATCTTCGAATGCGCCGATGAACGTGCCGCGATGCGCGCCCGCTTCCGCACCCTGCGCCGCAATCGCATCGGCACCGGCATCGCGCCACGCCACGCCTTCGGCGACATGCGTCGCGGTGCCTATTACATATAGGCCGTTGTCATGAAGGCGGCCGACATCGGCGCTGGAAAGCAACCCGAACGTGAAACTCGCCGCCGGCACGCGTAATTCGATCAGCATGTCCAGTTGCGCGCGAAAATCCGGCGCATAGCGTTCGAGAGGCTGGCCCGGCGGCAAACCGAGATCGGCCCGCAGCGGATCGATCGCTTCGAGCGCGCGGCGCACGGTCGCTTCATCCGGCGATGCGGGGTCGAGCACGAACAGATTGACCCCGAACGGGCGGTCCGTCAGCGCGCGAATCGCTGCGACTTCACTCGCAATCTTTTCCGGCGACAGCGCCGCGCCCGCCAGAAAACCGAATCCGCCCGCATTCGATACCGCGGCCACCAGTGCCGGTGTAGTGGCGCCGCCTGCCATCGGTGCCTGTATTACGGGAACCCGCATCTGAAAACGCTCGGCAAACGGTGTCACAAAACTGCCTTCGCTCATGATCCACTCCTGTTCAGCCACACGCTCACCATAGGGCGAGCCGACACTCTGAACTGTACCGACGCGGCTCCCGGCGGAGAAATGAATTATCGAGAACGTTTCAATCCCCTTACGAGAATCGTGTCACGCGCAAAGCCCGCAGCGGCCCTTTGCGCCCACTCCGGGCGCCACTGCAAGGCCAATCTTTTGATGGCAAACTAACCGCCCGCTTC
The DNA here is from genome assembly GCF_904848625.1 of Paraburkholderia metrosideri. Classification (GTDB taxonomy): domain Bacteria; phylum Pseudomonadota; class Gammaproteobacteria; order Burkholderiales; family Burkholderiaceae; genus Paraburkholderia; species Paraburkholderia metrosideri. The sequence continues at coordinate 24,196 of NZ_CAJHCP010000017.1, read as the reverse complement.
AGGCATTCCGCCCTCTGGCGCTTCATCAAAACCAACCCCGCGCGGCACGGCGCGAGTCTAAGGAGAACAGTATGAGCACGACTTCCCGATGGATCGACATCCCCGCCGGCAACGACAGTTTCGGCGGCTATCTGGCGCTGCCTAAAGGTGGCAAAGGACCGGCCGTCATCATCATTCAGGAAATCTTCGGCGTGAACAGCCACATCCGTTCGGTCGCGGATCAGTACGCACAAGACGGCTACATCGCGCTCGCACCGGACGTGTTCTGGCGCGTGCAGCCGCGCGTCGAATTGACGTACAACGGCGCCGATCGCGACAAGGGCGTCGAACTGATGCAAAAGCTCAACGTCGACGAGGCGGTCGCCGACATCGGCTCCGCTGCGGCAGCATTGCGCGCAATGCCGGAAGTCACGGGCAAAGTTGCGGCCATCGGCTACTGCTTTGGCGGACGCCTCGCGTATCTGGCTGCGGCGCAAGGCTCGGTAGACGGCGCGGTCGCCTATTACGGCGGCGGCATCCAGAACCAGCTCGAACTGGTTCCGAACATCAAGGTGCCGATGCAATTCCACTACGGCGAACTCGACGCGCATATCCCGCTGTCGGCCGTGGGCGAGATTCAGGAACGGTTCGCAGGCCGCACCGATGTCGACTTCAACATTTATCCGAATGCCGATCACGGTTTCAATTGCTCGGACCGTCCGTCGTATAACCAGCGCGCCGCTGCGTTGGCGCACGGCCGCACGTTGACTTTCCTTGGCGAACGTCTGTAATTGGCGGCATTGAATTGCGCACTGATTGGCGCTTCTAAATCGGCATTAATCAGGTAGGCGTATCACTGTCCCGCTTGCAACTCGGGTACGCTGTCAAAGACGGTGTGTCAGTCAAACGGCACGCCGTCTTTTTCCATGCGGGTCCATCCGTGCGGCGGCTTGAATCGATTCGGGCTAACGCAACGCGCGCATGAAAAGCGGCTGATCCACACTCGACAAACTCAATAACGAGGGCCCATCCGACGTGCAATCAGACTATCTCGCCCATGACGCCATCGGCCTCGCCGAACTCGTGCGAACCCGCCAGGCCAGCGCACGTGAATTAATCGACATCGCGATCTCGCGCACCGAAGCCGTCAATCCCGCGATCAATGCGATTGTGCTGAAGGACTACGATGCAGCCCGTCAACGTGCATCGCGCGACGACGAGAAGCGGGCAAGCGGCGAAACGAGCGCAGATAGTACGGGCGCACAAGCGTCTCTCGCGGGCGTGCCCTATCTGATCAAAGACCTTGGCGCTCCCGTTGCGGGGTTACGCATGGCAATGGGCAGCCGTCACTATCGGCACTTCGTTCCCGCGCAGGATGCGCCGGTCGTCGCGCTGGCCAAAGCGGCCGGTCTGAATATCTTTGGCAAGACGAGCACGCCCGAACTCGGCCAGATGCCTTATACGGAGCCCGAACTGTTTGGCGCGTGCCGCAATCCGTGGAATCTGGACCATACGCCAGGCGGGTCGAGCGGTGGCGCAGCGGCGGCCGTTGCCGCGGGTATCGTGCCACTTGCGCATGCGTCGGACGGCGGCGGCTCGATCCGCATTCCGGCTTCGTGCTGCGGACTCTTCGGCCTCAAACCATCCCGTGGACGCGTGCCGCGCGCCGCACCGCCAGGCGCGGGCGACCTCGGCATCGATCACGCGGTGTCGCGCAGCGTGCGTGACAGCGCGTTGCTGCTCGACCTGCTCGCGGGGAACGCCGAACGTGCGCCCGGCGCGCCGGGTACTTTTCTCGGCGCGAGCCGCGAGCCATGCAACCCGTTGAATATTGCGTACGTGACCGACGCAATGCTCGCGCCGTCGCTGTCCGTCGATTCACTCGCGGCACTCGAAGACGCCGCGCAGCTCGCCAGTTCGCTGGGTCATAACATCGAGCCGGTCTCGCTCGGCATCGATTTCGCCGCGGTACGTCATGCGTTTTTGACGCTGTGGTCAGTCACAGCAGAAGATCTCGTGCTGAACGCCGAGCGCATCTCCGGACACAAACCGCAGCGCGGCGAATTCGAAATCTCGACATGGGCGATGGCGCATGTCGGCCGCAAACTCGGTGAGCGAGGGCTCCCCGCTGCGCTTGACGAACAACGCCGCATCACGGAACACCTGACCGATCTGCTGAACCGGTTTGACGTCGTACTGTGCGCGACACTCGCGTCCGCGCCGATCAAGATTGGCGAGATGCAACCCACGTCCGCAGAACGCCTGCAGATGCGCGCCGTTACCGCCATGCCGCTCGAAGCGCTGATGAAGAAACTGCTGACCGAAGCGTCGAACAAAGCATTCGCGTGGGCAGGATGCACGGAGGTGTTCAATCTGAGCGGCCAGCCGGCAATGTCGGTGCCGCTGTACTGGAATGCGCGTGGATTGCCGATTGGCGTGCAGTTCGCATCGCGCATTGGCGGAGAGGCGACGCTGTTGCGTCTGGCGGCACAACTAGAAGCCGCGCGGCCATGGTTCGACAAAAGGCCACCGTTGATGCAGGCGCGCAGTTAGCGGCTCAAACAATCGCTGCGAGTGCTGCACGGCAAGGCCAGAATCTGAACCGTTCTGCCACCCGTTACGCCGGTTTGCGCTGCGCGTCGAGATCCACGTGACGCTGCCCGGGAATACAGGCCACCGCGATAATCGACACCATCAGTCCGCCCATGACGTAATAGATTGGCGCGAGCGACGAACCGGTGGTGTTGATCAGCCACGTCACGACAAACGGGCCAAAACCGCCGAACACCATCACCGCGATGTTATAGGCGATCGATAAGCCGATTGAGCGCACGTTCGTCGGAAACAGTTCGGCGATCAATGCGCCGAACGGCCCGTAATAGCCCGACAGCGTGATCGACAGAAGCGCCTGCACGAGAATCAGCTTCGACACGCTGGGATAAGCGGCGAGCCACGCGAACAACGGGTAGATAGCCACCAGCGTAATCACCAGCGACCACAGCGAAAGCCCTTTGCGTCCAATTCTGTCGGACCATGCGCCGGTGAGCGGCGACAGCACGGTCAATAAAAGATTGCCGACGATCACCGCATAAAACGATTGCGCATAAGGCAGTTTCAGTTGGTTGACCGCGAAGGTCGGCAGGTAGCTGATCAACACATAGATCGTCACCGTGAGTGCAACGACGGAGCCGAGTCCGCACAGCACATCACGGCTATGACTCTTGAAGACCTCGCCAAGCGTCGCACGGGGCGCGGTTTTTTGTGCGAGCAGAAAGGCTTCGGAATCAGCCAGATGTCGGCGGATATAAAAGCCGACTGGCCCAATGATCAGCCCGAGAATAAACGGAACGCGCCAACCCCACGAATGCAATGCTTCAGGCGACAGGCCGCGCGTTATGACGCCGCCCACCAGCGCGCCGAGCAGCAGCGCCGCTGCCTGACTCGCCATCTGCCAGCTACCGTAAAAGCCGCGTTTCGAGAACGGCGCCGCTTCGATCAGTAATGCCGTCGAACTGCCGAACTCGCCGCCGGCAGAGAAGCCCTGCAACATACGTCCAACGACGATCATCAACGGCGCGCCAACACCGATTGCCGAATACGGAGGCGCGATAGCCAGCAGCAGAATGCCGAACGTCATCAGCGCGATGACCAGCGATAACGCCGCCTTGCGTCCAGCGCGATCGGCATAGAGTCCGAGCACGATGCCGCCAATTGGCCGCATCACGAAAGCGACGCCGAACGTCGCGGTGGTCAGCAGCAACGACGCGTAGTCATTGCTCGCCGGAAAGAACAATTGCGCGATCACCACCGTCAGAAAACCGAACACGGTGAAGTCGTACCACTCCAGCGCATTGCCGATCACGGCCGCGACGACGGCCCGTGTATTGAAGCTCCTTGACGCAGGTGACATTCGAATCTCCAGCCAGCGGAAAGAGTTCCGAGTCAGGCCGTTTCAGACGCCATGACGCTTCGTTAGCGTGCGCAAAAACTTGCTAGCGGAAGGGGTCGAATTCGAGTGTAAAGAGCGCTTGTGCGGTTTTCAAGGGACAAAAAGGCGTCGTCCGCGCGAGACGGATGACGCCTTCGCGGCTGACCGCCGGCAGTGCGTATTCATGTTGCGGCGCTTCCCGTCCGACATCGAGGAGGCGCCACCTCAAAGCGCCGTTAGCTCTTCTTGTTATATGCGCTGCACCAACCCTTGCTCGCGACCTGCTTGCCCGCGAACATCGGACAACCGCCGTACGCGTCGGTGGCTTTTGCCTGGTAGAAGCTGCAGTTGCCGCAGTCCTGGCCGGCTGCGTATTTGGCGAACTTCGCCTTGTCGACCTTGCTTGCATCCGATTTATAGCCGAGCGCCTGGGCGGTCGGATCGGTGTCGGCCACTTTCGGCGCATCGGCGAAAGCCTGGCGCGACAGCGCGAATGTGGATGCGACGCCAATGCTCGTAATCAGAAACGTACGACGGGATGATTTCATGGGGGACTCGCTTGTTGGTATTGAACCGATCGCTGTTCTTCGACAGCGGTCCCCAAGGATAGCAATGAAGCCGCCGTGCGTGACGCTCCAAATGCTGGAGATAACCGAATTGGTAGCTAGGCTGTTCACGTGCCGACGTCTGCGTAGCGGGTCACGCTGCGCTCATGCAAACGGATAGCGAACCGGTGCGGCAAAACGACAACGAACAGACGCGAGTAGCTCGCACTTTGATCAGGCGCGGCCGCTCAACTCGCAAACCCGCTGCGCAATGGCAAGCGATGCAGTCAAACCAGGCGACTCGATACCGAACAGATTAACCAGCCCACGCACACCATGCGCGGCCGGTCCCTGAATGACGAAATCGGCGGCAGGCTCGCCCGGGCCCGACAGCTTCGGGCGAATACCCGCATACGCCGGTTGCAATGCGTTATCGGGAAGCTCTGGCCAATACGCGCGAATCGCCGAATAGAAAGACTCCGCGCGACGGGGATCGACGTCGTAATTAATCGCATCGACCCATTCGACATCGGGACCGAAGCGCGCCTGGCCACCGAGGTCGATGGTGAGATGCACGCCGAGGCCGGCTTCGTTTGGCATCGGATAAATCAGACGACTGAACGGTGCGCGCCCCGAAATGCTGAAATAGTTGCCGCGCGCCAGATAAAGCGGCGGCACATGACGCGCATCGAGCCCGCGAATTTTGCGGGCGAGCGAATTCGCGTGCAATCCGGCGCTGTTGATCACACACGCGGCGCTGATCGTAATCGGCGCATCGCCGCCGACCGTGACAACGAAGCGGCCGTTGCTGGCAGCGATCGCCTCCACCGGTGCGTGAAACGCGCACACCGCGCCATCGCGTTCGGCGTCGCCCTGGAGCGCCAGCATGAACTGATGACTATCGACAATGCCCGTTTGCGGAGAGAACACGGCTTCGACGCACTCGAGTTTGGGTTCGAGTTCTTGCGCCTGTTCACCGCTGATACGCATCAGATCGAGCACGCCATTATCGCGGCCCTTGGCCATGATGCTTTCGAGCTGAGGAATCTGGTTGCGCGACGTGGCCACCAGCAATTTGCCGCAACGCGAATGCGGCACGTTATGCTCGACGCAGTAGTCGTAAAGCATCTCGCGACCACGTACGCAAAGCGCCGCCTTGAGCGACCCGCGCGGATAGTAGATGCCCGCGTGAACGACTTCGCTATTGCGCGAGCTGGTGCCCACGCCGATTGCCTCGGCAGCTTCCAGCACGATCACTTCGCGTCCTCGCGCTGCCAGGGCGCGTGCCACGGCAAGACCGACCACACCCGCGCCGATCACAACACATTCGATTTGATCCATGTCCCTTGACGCGGCCAGATTCGCCGCGCGCTGCCTCGTTCAGCGGATAAGAAGAAGACAGGATGCGGCACTCGATTCTTGCAAACCGCTCGTTGCCATACGCACCTGCCCTTGCACAACCGTTGCGCGAAAATTCCGCGACGCCGCGCAGATAGAAATGCCCGCAGTCTGGGCGACTGCGGGCATTCGGTATGGGGCGCGTCTGAAGCGTATCGGTTGGACTGATTCATTCAGTGTACGCCGTCGAAGGGTCTAACGCTTGCTTCGTTGGAGCCCAATGCATTTGTCGAGCATCAAAAAACAGGTCGATTGATCGCACGCACTCATCCCATAATTGGCAATAATTGCCAGTGCATTCATTTATTTTCAGTAAAGACAACCTGTTTTTTCTGCCGAAAAAGCCTTGAAAAAGCCGCCTCAATCGCAGATTTCGTGCGAAAAATAGGCAAAAAACCTCAAAAACCGATCGGTTTTCGCCGATTTCCGTAGTCCAGGCGAATATCGCCAGATTCGATCTGGTCGCGTCCCGCAATCCGCGCCGAACCAAATCCATTCAGCATCGCGCGACGCATTTCTCGCGGCGAGGCCAACCTCAGCGCGTCGAGCGCATCGTCGCCGAGTACCTCGGGAAAACGCAGGCCCCAGTTGTGCGCCGAGCGGATCTCGTCGTAGATCGCCTGCGCGATACGCCGCGCGCCGTCGCGATCCGGCGGCGGGATCTCGTAGACGTTCATCCGGTTCAGAATCGGCTCGGGAATCGAGCGCTCGTCGTTCGCCGTCGCGATCCAGATCACGTTGCCCGCGTTGATCGGAATCTCCGCGAATTCGTCGATGAAAGTCTGCGCAGTGTCGTGCTCCAGCAGCGCGTACAACGCGCCAAGCGGGTCGTACTGCGAGTCGCCGGTGGCCTTGTCGATTTCATCGACGGCGATCACGGGGTTCGCGTAGCTGCCGTTCACGAGCGCCTCGAACACCTTGCCGGGCTTGGCGTTTTTCCATTGCGACGATGCGCCCGACAGAATCCACCCCGCCGTCAGCGAACTCATCGCCACATATTGATAAGCGGTGCCCAGCAGACGCGCCAGTTGCTTGGCAAAGTGCGTCTTGCCGATGCCGGGATCGCCGAGCAGCAGAATAGGCATCAGTTCGAGCCGGTCTTCGGTTTCGAGACACAGCGCGACCTGCTTGCGGATGTCGTCGAGCGGCGCTGAAAAATTGGGCAGCGCGTCGATCAGATCGTCGATCGACGGCATCCGGTTCGGCTTCACGCAAAAGCGCAGGTTGCCGGTTTTCAGCATCTTCTCGTACGTCGCGCGCAGCGCCTCGTTCGCGCCGTCGCCCAGATCGTTCAGCGCGGTTTCGACCTGATCGAGGTCGTACACCCGACTGAATGACGCCACGGCGATTTCCTGTTTGACCATTGCTGTTGTCATCGCTTACCCCGTCTGGCTGGTGCTGCTATGACGGCGCCTGATGAGCACCGTTTCAAGCCCAGTGTAGCGAGGACATATTCCCGTGCAAGCCAGCAGTCTCATGGCTCTGCTGCTAACGGCATGGCTGGAACATGGCGGCGGCGACAGGTTGTTTTCGCCAATAAGCGTCCTTATCTGAAATGGATTGTTGCTGAACCCGGCCCCGTTTGACGTGTCAGAAAATCGTTGCCCCTATCGGGGGTAAGATGGCCCTTTGACGCCTCGGGCCGGCGCAGTGACCGGAGATTCCTTCTATGTGGAAAATCAGTATCGTGGCCGTGCTGTTCGGCACTTCGTTGCTTGCAAACGCGCAACAACGGCCGCAGCCGCAGGTCGTGCAATGGCAGTTGCAGGTGATGCGCGACGGCCAGCAGATCGATTCGTTCGACGGCACCACCACCGTCGGCCAGGCGCGCACGGACACGCATCACAAGATGGTCCAACATAACGTCGGCTGTAAGGATCAGCCGGGCGGCAGCATCGATCTGTCGCGCACGTTGACGGTTTCGCCATTGCGCGCGGACGCGAACCAGGTGACGCTGTCAATCGACACGCAGGAAACGCTGGAAGACGACGCCGCGCAGCAAACCGACACCGGCTGCAAATTGCCGCCACAACCGCGTCAGGTGAACGCGAGCCATCCGGGCTTAATTGCGCCGGCCGGCCAATGGGCGAGCTGGACGATCGTCGACAAAAATCCGAACCTGGTCTACCGCGTGCGCGCCAATCTCACGGACACTGGCAGTGCGGCCAGCGACGCGGCCAACAATGCAAACTGATATGAGACCCGCGCGCCGTGACGGCAGCCACGAGGCAAGCAACAGCGCGCGTCAATCAAGCCCTCAAAACAGAACACGTGGATAACGCGGCATGCGAAACCCAGAAGAATTGATCCGCGAGAACCTCGCGCCGAACGATTTCGTCGCGGTGAGCTGGAACCTGCACAAAGGCCGTACACCGTTAGGTTTTCAGGCGTGGCAGGCCATGCAGCGCTGGGTTCAGTCGACTCACGCCGACGCCTATTTCCTGCAGGAAGCCATGGCGCGGCGTATGCCATCGCCCGTGCTGGCCAGCAGTTTCGGCGCGCCGATCGACGATCCTTTAAACGACGTCTGGCATTGCCAGGCCACCGAGATCGCCCGGGCGCTGGAACTCGAAGTCGCGCTTGGGCCGAATGTGTTCAAGCCGTCCTGGAGGCACGGCAATGCGATTCTGTCGCCGCATCCGCTCGACCTCGGCGGACGCTGGGACATCTCCGCACATCGCTTCGAGAAGCGTGGTCTGCTGGTAGCGCGCGCGACTTTCGGCGGTCACTCGGTCACGCTGCTGTGCGCGCACCTCGCGCTCACGCGGCCGGCGCGTCTGCGGCAGATGCACTGGATCGCGAACTGGATCGAAAAGGAAGCGCCGGAAGGCCCGCTCGTGCTAGCCGGCGATTTCAACGACTGGCGCAACGACTCGGTGCCGCTGTTTCGCGAGCACGGTTTGCAGGAAGTGGCGACCTTGCTGGGAGAATCGGGCCGCACGTTTCCGGCGTTCTCACCGGCGCTCGCGCTCGACAAGATGTTCATACGCGGTATGCAACCCGTCGAATGGATTCAGCCGACGCAGGAAACCGCGTGGCTGTCGGATCATTTGCCGTATATGGCGCGGTTGCGGGTGGAGTGACCGGGTTGGCGTCAACGGAAAGGGGCGGCATATGCCGCCCCTTTCCTTTTGTGTAACGCCACAAGGAGTCAACCGCCGTCACGAAGCCCGCAGCGGCGTCCACGTTAGCGTCGCGGCAATCTCCTCGCCCGGCTGCAACACGCAGCCGCCTACCTGTTCGCGCTGACCTGCGGCATTGAACGAATCGGTAGTGTTCGTCACCGGTTCCACACACAGTTGCGGATCGTTGGCCGGCGCGAAAACCACCATGTGATCGAACGGCGCTTCGGCGGTCATCGTCAGTTGACGGTGTTCGTCGGGCCATGCAATCACCGCCTCGCGCGACCAGTTGGCGAAGTTATTGTCGAGGTCGAACGCATCGGCCGACATGCCGTCGCGCAGCGCGTCGACCGCGGGATGCGGACCAAGATGCGTCGGCAACACGTCGGCGTCGGCATGCCACATTGCCTGCACGTTCGCATGCACGCGGGTCTGCGCGGTGCGCGGATAGTACGGGTGATGCCCCATCCCGAACGGCATGGGCCGTGAGCTCAGGTTTTGCGCGGACATCGTGATGTGCAGCGCCCCGTCACGCAACTCGACACGCTGTTGCGCGCGATAACGAAACGGCCAGTCGCCCGGCACGCCCGCGTCCGGTTGGTGTTCAAACTGCAACTCCACCGCGCTTTCCGTGCGCGCGCCGACCTGCCACGGATGCCGCCACGCATTCCCATGCAGCGCATGCGCGAAGCGAAGGTCATTGCCGGTCAGATCGACGGTCGCGCCGTCGAACTCGAAACGCGCGTCGCGAATCCGGTTGCAATACGGAAACAGCGGAAAACTCGCCATCTTCAGCGGATCGCGCTCAACAAACGCTTCCGGCACGGCGGGCCGCAGCCAGTGCAGCGGACCGTCAGGCGTGATTTCGTAGAAAGCCGCAAGCGCACCGCCCACGTTGGGCGCGAGCACGGCTCGCAGCGCACCGGCCTGCAGAGTAACAAGCCCGGCTGCAATCACGGGATCGTCGAGCCACGCGAGGTCGGTGGCAATCGTTGGAATTGAATTCAAGGAAACGTCGCGCATGGTCAGAAGAGGCGAGGCCTCGGGCGGATGGCGGCAAATACGCGCATCGGTGTCTCCTGTAGCGTGCCGCGCACAGCGCGCGGCCGACGGACTTATCGGAGTCCGCGCGACCGAGAATCGCACGACAAAGCCCATTGGTCAATATTATTAGTAATAAATTTCTCTTACCGGACCTCTCCGCACTACGCATAAAAGTCCCAAATGGCGGGTTAGCGCGCGTTGCCGCGCGCATATTATTAGTGGTACCGTCAGCATCACGATGCCCACGGCATGCCCCTGCTTTCGCGCCGCCACAGCGCGGCCCGCCCAATGAAAAAATCGACTCAACGACGTCCGACCATGACTGACATCGCCAAGCTCACTGGCGTGTCGCAATCCACTGTCTCGCTAGTCCTGAACAACGCGACCGGCGCGAAGTTCTCCGAGGCCACCCGCAACAAGGTGCTGAAGGCCGCGCACGATCTCGGCTACCGGCTGTCGCTGCGCGAACCGGTCGCGACATCGACGGATGAGCGCAATCTGATCGTCTACCTCGCCGACGAAATTTCAACCAGCCCGCACCCCGTGGTGAATGCCGACGGCGCGCGCGACGCCGCGTATGCGGCCGGCAAAATGCTGGCCGTCTACTCGACGCACGGCAATGCCGACATCGAGAAGCAGGTGCTCGACACGGTGCTCACGAATCCGCACGTGTTCGGCGTGATCTACTCGACGGTCTACACGCGCAAGGTGACGCCACCCGCAGCGCTATCGCAGATTCCAACCGTGCTGCTGAACTGCTACACGGGCGATGGCGGGTTTTCGTCGGTGGTCCCGGCGGAGGTCGCGGGCGGTCATCTCGCCACCGACTACCTGCTGCAATCCGGGCATCGGCGGATCGGCTTTATCAACGGCGAACCGTGGCAGGACGCGTCGAAAGATCGCCTGAAAGGCTATCGCACCGCCCTCGCCACCGCTGACCTGCCCTACGCGCAAGAACTCGTGCGCGACGGCGACTGGAGCTCGGGTCTCGGCTTCGAACTGACGCTTTCGCTAATGCGCGAAGCCAATCCGCCCACCGCGATTTTCTGCGCGAACGACCTGACCGCGATCGGCGCAATCGAAGCGTTGAAGCAACTCGGGTTGCGGGTGCCCGAAGACGTGTCGGTACTCGGCTACGACGACCAGGAAATCGCCCGCCACACGCACCCCCCGCTCTCCACCGTCGTGCTGCCGAACTACGAACTGGGACGCTGGGCCGTCGAAACCCTGCTACAGGAGGAACACAACCGCGCCGCCGGTGCGCCGGTGCGTCACCGGATGGTCAAGCTCGATGGTCCGCTGGTCGAACGCGCATCGGTCAGGGTAATTACCGAGGCAAAAAAACCAATAATTAATATTATTAGTGATTGACCGATAATAATTCTGAGTGGAATAATCGGCACGTCCGGTCAAGCACAACGGCGCGACCGGCAACAGAAACACAAAAGCAAATACACACCTACCTCACCAGGTACTGGAGGAAGACATGGCGTCGCTCAATACGCAGTCGCGCAAACTCGCGCGCAAGCATCAGATTCGTCCGCTGGCAGGTTCACTGCTGGCCCTGGCAATCGGTCTCGGCGTCGCCACCGCGCACGCTGACGACGCATTGCCCAAGCTGCCGGCCAAGACCCCGCTGAAAGTCGGCTTCGCACAGACCGAAAGCAACAATCCGTGGCGTCTCGCGGAAACCAAGTCGTTCAAGGACGTCGCCGCGAAATGCGGCTGGCAGGTCGTGATGACCGACGCCAACGGCTCCAACTCCAAGCAGGTCTCGGACATTCAAAGCATGATCGCGCAGCACGTCGATCTGCTGGTGTTCCCGCCGCGCGAAGAAAAGCCGCTCGCACCGATCGTGCTGCAAGCGAAAAAGGCCGGCATTCCGGTGATTCTCGTCGACCGTGACGTCGATCAATCGGTGGCGAAGGCAGGCCGCGACTACATCACGTTCATCGGCTCGGACTTTATCGATCAAGGCCATCGCGCCGCTGACTGGCTCGTGAAAGCGACCGGCGGCAAGGCGAAGATCATCGAACTCGAAGGCACGACCGGCGCGTCGGCGGCAAACGATCGCAAGAAGGGCTTCGACGAAGTCATCGCGAAGAACCCGGGCATGACGATCATCGCGTCGCAAAGCGGCGACTTCGCACGCGACACCGGCCGCAAGGTGATGGAAACGCTGCTCCAGGCGCATCCGGACGTGACCGCGGTCTACGCGCATAACGACGAAATGGCGCTCGGCGCGATTGCCGCGATCAAGGCTGCGGGCAAGCAGCCGGGCAAGGACATCCAGGTCGTGACGATCGACGGCACCAAGGGCGGCATGGACGCCATCGCTGCCGGCGAACTCGGCGCAAGCGTGCAGTCGAGCCCGTTCTTCGGCCCGCTCGCCTGCGACGTCGCACAGCGTTACGCGAAGGGCGAAAAGATCCCGACGTGGGTCAAGGTGTCCGACAAGTTCTACGACAAGGACAACGTCCAGCAGAACATGCAGTACGGCTACTGATCGACTAGCCACGATCAGCTGTAGAGAAGCGTTGCAGCAGGAAAGTCACCCGCTTTGACAACCGTCTCCTCGGGAAGCGGGTGACGGGAAGGGTTCGAAGCGACGTGCCCGTGATTGCACGGACCGTCGCTTCGCTTTTATGCGGCGTAACATGATCCGACAACGATCTGAGACGCCCCTGCATCGAGTCCGGACATGCACGGCACTTTGCCCGTGCGGCACACGCAGCACCCGCATCAGGAGGACACCCCGTGACGGAATCCGGCACGCAGACGCCACACTCCCCCCTTACCCGTTCGCCGCTGCTTGAGATGCAGGACATCGGCATCAGCTTTGGCGGCGTACCCGCATTGCGGGGCGCAAATCTGAGCGTCGCCGCAGGCGAAGTCCACGCGCTGATCGGCCAGAACGGCGCGGGCAAATCGACCATGATCAAGATCCTGACCGGCGCCTATCGGCGAGGGTCGGGCAGCGTGCGCTTCGAAGGCCGCGAAGTCGATTTCCGCACGCCGAAGCAGGCGCGTGAAGCGGGCATCAGCACGATCTATCAGGAGATCAACCTGGTGCCGTTCCGCTCGGTCGCGGAAAACATTTTTCTGGGCCGCGAGCCGCGTCGTTACGGTTTGATCGATTGGCGCGCGGTGCAGCAACGCGCCGCCGCGCTGCTCGAATCGTTCGGCTTGCAGATCGATGTGAAAAAACCGGTTGGCCGCTATTCGACCGCGATCCAGCAGATGGTGGCGCTGGCACGCGCGGTGTCGTCGGACGCGAAGATGGTAATCATGGACGAGTCCACGTCGTCGCTCGATGAACGCGAAGTGGAACTGCTGTTCACCGTCGTGCGCAAGCTGCGCGACGACGGCCGCGCGGTGATCTTCGTGTCGCACCGGCTCGACGAGCTGTATGCGCTGTGTGATCGCGTCACCGTGATGCGCGATGGTCAGACCGTCGCGCAAAGCACGATGGCCGAGATGGACAAGCTGCAACTCGTCACGACGATGCTTGGCCGTACGTTGGCCGCCGTCGTGCAGGAAGACACCGCCTCGCGCGAAGCCAATCTGGCGCGGCGCGGCAAGCAGGCGATTGCCGCGACTCAACTGAGCGCACATCCGAAGGTGAACGACGTGTCGCTCGCGGTGCACGCGGGCGAAGCGGTGGGCCTCGCAGGTCTGCTCGGCTCGGGCCGTACCGAAACCATGCGGCTGATGTTCGGCGCCGATCCGCTGGAGCAAGGTTCGTTGTCGATTGGCGGCGAAGCGGTCACGCTGAAGTCGCCGCAAGATGCGATCGCACGCGGCCTCGCGTATCTGACCGAAGACCGCAAGGGCGAAGGTATCGTCCCCGAGCTCTCGGTGCGCGACAACCTCACGCTGGTCTGCCTGCGCACGCTGGCGAAAAACGGCGTGGTCGATGTGAAAAAGCAGCAGGTGATTGTCGACCGCTTCATCGCCTCGCTCGGCATCAAACTGCGTTCCGCCGATCAACCGATTCGCGAACTCTCGGGCGGCAATCAGCAGAAGGTTCTGCTGGCGCGCTGGCTCGCCGCTGAGCCGTCGCTGCTGCTGCTCGACGAGCCGACGCGTGGCATCGACGTCGGCGCGAAAGCGGATGTCGCGAAAATCGTCCGCGAATTGCGCGACGCGGGCCTCGCGGTGCTGCTGTCCGCATCCGAACTGGAAGAGCTGACCGCCGTGGCCGACCGCGCGGTGGTGATCCGCGACGGCCGCACGGTCGCCGAACTGAATGGCGCCGAGATGAGCGAGACCGCGATCATGGACGCGATCGCCTACGGCAGCGAAGGTCATTCGCAACTGGCCGACGCCGCGCAAACGGCGAACGCCGCCCATATCGAAGACGCGTTGGAGGGCGACCGTCATGGCGCTTAAGCTGCATACCGAAACACTGCAACCCGAAGTGCGCCAGCTCGACACCGGCTCCACGCCCGCTGCCGCGACCCGCACCAAAGCATCGTCCACCGTGCAGAAGTGGCGGCATCTGGCGATGCAGCGCGAAGTCATCGTGCTGCTCGCGATGGTGCTGTTCAACCTGATCTTCACGCCGCACTTCTGGTCGCTGCAAACCTTCAACGTGAACATGACGCAGGTGGTGACGATCGTGATCGTCGGCATCGGCATGACGCTGGTGGTGGCGACGGGCGGGATCGATCTGTCGGTGGGTGCGTCGATGGCGATTTCCGGTGCGCTCGCGCCGATGCTGTTCCTGAACATCGCGGGGCCTGGCGGGATCGCGCTTGCATTCGTGCTGCCGGTGCTGGCTGCCGGGTTGTGCGGCGTGTTCAACGGCTTGCTGGTGACGAGGCTATCCGTTCAGCCGATTGTCGCGACGCTGGTGCTGTTCATCGCCGGACGCGGGATCGCGCAGGTTGTCACCGACGGCAGTCTGCAAGCGTTCAACACACCGGCATTCCAGTGGATCGCGCTCGGCAAGGTCGCCGGCGTGCCCTTCCAGGTTCTGCTGATGCTGGCGCTGGTCGCGATTTTCGTGTGGGTGGTTCGCAAGACGCTGTTCGGTCAATACCTGCTGATTACCGGCGGCAACGAAAAAGCCGCGTATCTGTGCGGCGTACCGACGGCCACCGTCAAGTTGATCGCGTACACGTTGTGCGCGGCTCTGGCAGGTCTCGCCGGCCTGATCTCGATCTCGGTGAACTCGTCATCCGATGCGAACGTGGTCGGCCTCGGCGTCGAACTCGACGCGATTGCAGCGGTGGCGGTTGGCGGTACGGCGTTGACGGGCGGCAAGGCGTATATCGGCGGCACGCTGATTGGCGCGCTGATCATCCAGTTGCTGCGTTACACGCTGCTTGCGCACGGTATCCCCGATGCGGCGGCACTCGTGGTGAAGGCCGGCATTATCGTCGCGGCGGTTTATGTGCAGCGGCGCTCGCGCTAACGCCTCAAGGACACTCCTGGACTCGATGCGATGAAAAAGAATCTTCCTATCCTGGTTGCGCTGGCCGCGCTCGTTATCTTCGGCCTCGTGCGCTATGACCATTTCGGCTCGGCGTACAACATCACGTCGTTCTGGCGCTACAACTCGATGTTCGCGCTGATTTCGATCGGCATGGCGTTCGTGATCATCACCGGGGGTATCGATCTGTCGGTGGGCACGGTCGCGGCGCTGGCGAGCGTCGTCGCCGCACTGGCGAGCACGTACGGCGGATTGGCCGCCGTCGTGGCGGGCTGCGTCGCGGGACTCGTGGTCGGCGTGCTCAACGGCCTGATCATTACGCGGCTCAAGATCCTGCCGTTTATCGTGACGCTCGCGACCAGTCTCGGCGCGCATGGTGTGGCGCTGCTGCTGGGCAAGAACGACGCGGTGTCGATTGCGTCGGACTCGAACTTCGGCAACTTCGGACAGGGCGATCTGTTCGGTCTGCCGATTCCGGGGATCGTCGCGGTCGTCGCGGCGGTGGCGGGCTGGCTTGCGCTGCGCAGTACGCGCTTTGGCCGGCATTCGCTGGCGATCGGCGGCAGCGAGGAAGCCGCGCGGCTGATGGGGCTGAATGTCGACCGTACGCTGGTGCTGGCTTATGCGGTCAGCGGGCTGCTGGCCGGCATGGCCGGCGTGATCCTCGCGGCGCAGTTCGGCGCGGGACAGCCGAACGAAGGCGTGGGCTGGGAGCTGTTCGCGATTTCGGCGGTGGTGCTGGGTGGCACGCTGCTGACTGGCGGAGAAGGCTCGGTGGCGATGACGATTGCGGGCGTGCTGCTGCTCGGGCTGGTGTTCAATCTGCTGAATTTCGAAAACGGGCTGGGTTTTATCAGCTTGTCGGCTTACTGGCAGTCGGTGATTCGCGGCGTGTTCCTGCTGCTGGTGATCGTGTTGCAGGCTCGCGTGTTGAAGCAGCGTGGGAAGAAACGGGTGGCTGCTGCGGCTTGATTGTTGGGCCAAGGCGGGGCGGGAATCGCGGTGAAGCGTGACGGGGCCGAGGTGGCGGGTTTGATACCGTTGCTTTGGCTTCAATAGTTGGCAGGCGGGGGAGGTCGCTGACGCTTGTCGCTTGTCGCCTTTCGATTCCGCCCCGTGGTGTCTCCCAGCGCCGTTCTCTCTTCGGCCGGGCCCTCAATCCTACGCCAAGCCTCCTCAAAGTAATCAAACTGCCTGGCAGCAAAAGCCTTTCTCTGCAAGACCTCGAAGCGGTCGGCACATAGCCCCCTCCTCCGCTGTGTACCAAAAAACTGCGTTCACGCGGGTGCAAAATACCGGCTTACCCAGCGTCTCCGCGCCCGGCCGCGACCCTTGACCATCCCCATTTGCCAGTTTTATTAGCAGGGTCAATGCTGCGGTGCACGCCGGGTTTCGGTATCATCCTGAAAATGTTGCTCGTGCGACGCGCCTATCCGGTGCTTGCCGGGCAGCGGATGGCAGCCGCCCAGCGCGGTTTTCGCCTATCGCCGTTCCACTGCTGAAGCGCGGCAGCACTCACGCCGGGGCACTTCGCGGCGCCCGACTGTATCGCTAGCCGGCGCCGTCGCTTCCAGGTCCGGCAACCCGCATCACACGCTCAACCGCCGCGCCGCAGGCCTCCAGCCAGCGGGCGCGGTAAAATAGCGGATTGCGCGTGACTCCCGACCACGGGTGAGCGCAGCATCGCCCTTGCCGTGCCGGCCGGCTCCAACGACTGGCCGCCTTTGTTTTCGCACTATCCAAGAAGCCATGAGCAACCTGAATTCACAAACCGTCCTGAGCGTCCATCACTGGACCGATACGCTTTTCAGCTTCACCTGCACGCGCGACCCGGGCTTCCGTTTCGAAAACGGCCAGTTCACGATGGTGGGCCTCGAAGTCGACGGCAAGCCGCTGATCCGCGCCTACAGCCTCGCCAGTGCGAACTACGAAGAACATCTCGAATTCCTGAGCATCAAGGTGCAGGACGGCCCGCTCACGTCGCGTTTGCAGCATCTGAAGGTCGGCGACCAGGTCCTGATCGGCAAGAAGCCGGTCGGCACGCTGATGGCCGACAACCTGCTGCCGGGCAAGACGCTGTGGCTGCTGTCCACCGGCACGGGCCTCGCGCCGTTCATGTCGATCATCAAAGATCCGGACATTTACGACCGCTACGAGCGCGTGGTGCTCACGCACACCTGCCGTTTCGTCGACGAACTGGCGTACAAGGAGTACATCACCGACCACCTGCCGGCGCACGAGCATCTGGGCGAACTGGTTCAGGAAAAGCTGCTGTACTACCCAACGGTCACGCGTGAAGCGTTCCAGAACCGCGGCCGCATCACCGAGCTGATCGAGACTGAAAAACTGTTCGCCGACCTCGGCGTGCCGGGCTTCTCGCTCGAAGACGACCGCGTGATGCTCTGCGGCAGCCCGCACATGCTGCGCGACACCCGCAAGCTGCTCGACGACCTCGGTTTCGAGGAAGGCAGCAACAATTCGCCGGGTCACTATGTCGTCGAAAAAGCCTTCGTTGGCTAAGCATGGTTGCAAGTGCGCGACACCGTGTCGCGGAAGCAGAAAAAAGGAGCCTTCGGGCTCCTTTTTTTATTTGGCCAGTTACAAATTACGCAGCTGCAATTTAACATTTAGTGTCGGCTTTCTTCCTACAAATGATGCCTATTAAATCATCAAGGATTGCATGAAAAGCAAGCTCTAACCCTTGCTGAGACTGCTTTTTTTCTTTTTTTGAGATATCATCGCGCCGCACAATCAGACGATTTGACAAACCTTCGGCGAACCGTCTAGCTTGTTACTGAATGTAACTTTCGTTACCTCTTACCATAGCGTTTTGTCCGTCAGATTTTCGATCCGGCGGTTCTATCTGGAGGCCAGAGATTCGCATGCGTTCTTTCGTCTTCGCGCCGCCGGTGCGTCCCCGCCTCGCTATCCACATCGCTTCCTGACAGGGAAACCTTATGGATACGCTGACTGTCGTGCCGTTCAACCCCCAGCCTCCTTCGTCACCGACGTGTGACGGCTCCGACGCGAGCGTGATTGCGCCGTCGCTGGCCGTTGAGCGTGAGCTTGCACGATTGCGCGCCCGGGTCAGCGAATTGTCGGCAGAACTGGTTCAGGCTCGGGAAGCCGCATGCCGCCACGTGGCGCGCGAACTGCACGACGGCGTGGGCGCCGAACTGACCGCGGTGCGCTTTGCGCTCGCCGGTGTCGAAACGTGGCTGCCCGCCAGCGCGCCACCGCAATGCGCCAATGCACTCGCAGTCGCCAACCGTTCGCTCGACGCCGCGTGCGACGCAAGCCGCCAGACCGTGGCCGAACTCCATGCGCCGTCGCTCGAATCGGGCATTGTGAGCGCGCTCGCGCACTGGACCGACGACTTTGCGAGCCGCACGCATCTGCGCACGAGTTTCGTGTGCGCCGCCGACCTGCGCCTCACGCGCCTGCCCGCCGATGCCGCGCTAGCTGTGTTCCGCGTCGCGCAGGAAGCGCTGAACAATATTGCGAAACATGCGCGCGCCGAATCGGCTGACGTGCGAATCGAGACCAGCCGCCAGCACCTCACACTGCTTATCAGCGACGACGGCATCGGGCTCGCCCGCCATGCCGGCAATCGTCGCGGGCATTTCGGCCTGAGCGGGATGCAGGCGCGCTGCGCGGCGTTCAATGGCACGTTGCGCGTCAGTACGAAGCGCACCAGTACGCGCCGCGCCGCAAGCGGCGACACCCACGCGCCACGCGGAACGCTCGTGCGGGCGCGCTTTATGTGGGACGCGATGTTGGCACCAGCGCCGCGCACCGAACGGCACGCACTGCAATCGTGAGCGCCCTGTCATGAGCCTGCGCATTCTGATCGCCGAAGACCACGCCGTGGTTCGCCAGGGCGTGCGCCAATTGCTGCTCGACCGTGGCGTGGCGCGTGAAGTGATTGAAGCGCAAAGCGGCATCGAAGCGCTCGAGGCGGTCGAGCAGCATGCGTTCGACGTCGTGCTGCTCGATATCGGGTTACCCGACATGAACGGCGTCGAAGTGCTGAAACGCCTGAAGCGCAAGGCGCCGCGCGTGGCCGTCCTGATGTTCTCGATGTACCGCGAAGACCAGTACGCCGTGCGCGCGTTGAAAGCAGGCGCTTCCGGCTATCTGTCGAAAACGGTCGATGCCGCGCAGATGATCTGCGCGATCCAGCAGGTCGCGGCCGGCCGCAAATACGTCAGCCCGGCGATGGCCGAAGCACTGGCCGACTACGTCTCTTTCGACGGCGAACAGTTGCCGCACGAAAAGCTCTCCGATCGCGAATACCAGACCCTGTGCATGCTGGCATCCGGCAAGCGGTTGACCGATATTGCCGCGACGCTGTCGCTGTCGGTGAAGACGGTCAGCGTGTATCGCACGCGGCTGCTCGAGAAAATGAAGCTGCGCAATAACGCCGAATTGACCTTCTATGTGATGAGCAACCGTCTCGTCGACCTGAATCCGGCGATGGCGGGTTGAGCGCTCCGAGCGGCGTTGTCGTTGTCGTTGCGTTGTCGTTGCGTTGCCGTTGCGTTGCCGTTGCGTTGCCGTTGCGTTGCCGTTGCGTTGCCGTGGCCGCTGCGTTGCTCTACGCCTGCTGAATAACCCGCCGTGAACCCGGCGGGTTTGCAACGGAGAGATTCCCTCCCCATTTATCACGCATCGCGCTAAAGCTTTGCTGCCGTTCTGCGTTCGGCGGACGAACGACGCGCTCGAAGCCCTTCCGGCTGGGAGTTTCCGCCCACTCCTGATCACCCCGAAAGCACGTCTCAAAATAGTGCAGCGCGCTGCATCCGTTAAAATCGTGGGTTTCCCTGACATTCGGCTCGCAACACGCGTGCACCACTGGAGACCCACGCCAATGTCCCTGTTTCGCAAAAAGAGCGTCGAGCAGATGATCGCGTCAAGCGCTCAGACTGCCGGCCTCAAGAAAGCGCTCGGCGCGCTCGATCTGACCTTCCTCGGGGTCGGCGCCATCATCGGCACCGGCATTTTCGTGCTGACCGGCACGGGCGCCGTCCAGGCCGGCCCGGCGCTGATGGTGTCGTTCATCATCGCGGCGATCGCATGCGGTTTCGCCGCGCTCTCGTACGCCGAATTTGCGTCGACAATTCCGGTCGCCGGGTCCATCTATACGTATTCGTATGCCACGCTCGGCGAATTGGCCGCGTGGATCATCGGCTGGGATTTGATGCTCGAGTATGGGCTGGCAACCTCGGCGGTCTCGGTCGGCTGGTCGGGCTATCTGCAGTCGCTGCTGTCGGGCTTTGGCATTTCGCTGCCGGTTGCGTTGAGCGCGGCACCGGGCGCGGTGGCTGGGCAACATACGCTGTTCAACCTGCCCGCGTTCCTTGTGATGATGGTGATCACCGCGCTGTTGTCGGTCGGCATCCGCGAATCCGCGCGGATCAACAACATCATGGTCGCGATCAAGGTGACCGTCGTGCTGCTGGTGATCGGCGTGGGCGTTTTCCACGTGACACCGGCTAACTGGCATCCGTTCATGCCGCACGGCTGGAATGGCGTATTCGGCGCGGCGGCGGTGATGTTCTTTGCGTTTATCGGTTTCGACGCGGTGTCGTCGGCGTCGGAAGAGGTGAAGAATCCGAAGCGCGATCTGCCGATCGGAATTATCGCGTCGCTTGGCGTGTGCGCGGTGTTGTACGTGGCGGTGGCGGCGGTGGTGACGGGTATTGTGCCGTCGGAAAAGTTTGCGGGCATTTCGCATCCGGTTTCTTATGCGCTGCAACTGGCGGGGCAAACCTGGGTGGCAGGCTTTATCGACCTCGGCGCCGTGCTGGGCATGCTGACCGTCATTCTCGTGATGGCTTATGGGCAAACGCGGGTGATCTTCGCAATGTCGCGTGACGGCCTGTTGCCGGCGCGGCTGTCGCGTTTGCATCCGAAGTTTGCGACGCCGTTTTTCACGACCTGGCTGGTGGGGATTTTCTTCGGCTTGATTGGCGCGCTCGTGCCGTTGAATGTGCTGGCTGAGTTGATCAATATCGGGACGCTGGCGGCGTTCTCGATGGTGTCGATTGCGGTACTGGTGTTGCGAAAGACGCATCCGGATTTGCCGCGCGCGTTTCGATGCCCTGGCGTGCCGGTCGTGCCGGTGCTGGCTGTTGCCTCGTGCCTGTTTCTTATGCTTAACCTTCAGGGGGTCACCTGGGCTGCATTTGGGATCTGGCTGGTGATCGGCATGGTGATTTATTTCGGGTATTCGCGGCGCAATTCCAGGCTCGCCGAGTAACAGATTCGCCTTCGTGCGGGCGTGGTCGGTACGAAGGCGTGGTGTTCGCTGCTGATCTGCGTCGCGACTTCTTCCGTCGGTCGCAGCAGCAGGTCCGAGTTGTGGAACCCGAAGCGTTTTTTAGCAGTACCGTTTTGCTTCATTACCGGCAAAACATGCCCGCGATAGGCGGACTGGTTTTCTGGCGCGTACCTGTCATGGCCACGCGCCACCTCTACGCGATCGACTCGCAACAAAACCCTCCAAGAGACGATTACCCACCTCGCGCTGTGTGACGAGGTGGCGTGACGCGTCGCGCGGCGCTTTGCGCCGTACCGGTGTAAATCCCCATCATCGATTCAAACGTTGTCGTTCAGCGGTGCGATTTAGGAGTTGTCCGATGCTCCGTCGCCCACGCCCCACGTTACCGTCATTGCGTGATCCGAACCTTTTTAATCACGCATTCATATGGGAGCGCAGCTCGAACAATGACTAGTCGACGACTCTTTCTTCAGGCCGGAACGCTTTCGTCGTTCAGCGCCATCTCATCGGTCGCGCGGGCGGCGCCAGCCATGCCGCCACCGAAAATCAGCATGGACCAAAGAGGCTATGCCCTCACCAACGGTGTCACCGCGAGAAAGCGCAAAGACGGCACCTGGGTTTTCTGGGTCCGCGTTGTGAATCTGGATCAACCTGGCGTAGCTGTTTCGGCAAATCTTCAGATTGCAACCGATAGAGACTTTCAGCAATTAGTCGACGTTTTGCCAGTAACACTCACTGCCCCAAAGTCATTTATCGCGCAGATTCCCTACATGCCGCGAGTGGGCAATACGCAACTTTATTACCGGTATGTCATCGGTCAAAGCGCGTCAGCAGCGCCTGCCGTCAGCGCCGTGGTGGGCAGCATTGCTCCTTGGGATAACGAATCGAGAGTCCAATAACAATGGCGCATTCAGAATTTGCAATTCAGATAATGGAAGCGGGTTCAAATAATATGAACGCTTTCCAGACGCTCATGGGGGCGGTCAATAGCGGTACGGACTCTATATCAATCGTCCAGAATGGTGTTGGCGTTGTCGCGGTTATCAGTCAGCTGGCACCGATGCTGCAACCGGTACGAGTCGTCGCGAATGGGTTGGTTGCGACAACGGCAATGGCAAAGGTTGTCGCCGACTGGGCCGATCCGGCGAAACGGGTCCAGCCCGGTGACGTGCTAACGCTGGTTTCAGCCACAGGCGTAGTAACTGTTCCGATGCAGGTGTGGGCGGAAATGGGGCCCGGGGTTGGACGCACGATAGCAGGGCTTGCGCTGACCGCTGACGTGCAGACAGCGGCTGAACCGTACCTGCCGTCGCTGAAAATCTGGCTCGGCAACACCATCACAACCTATCTACCTATCGAAGATCCCATATCCACCGCCAGTTCTTCGCTCTATTGGGCAACTCTGCCGCCGAATTCCGGGCGCTCATTGGCCACGTACAACGAAATCTTTTCGCAGAACGGCTTGTTCGTCTGCCTGGGCGATCAGGGCGCTGGAGGCCAGTTTGTTTTCCCGCTTAATACGCCGGTTCCCGGTAGCCTGACACCGGTCCATGAAGCCGTTTATAAGGAAAACTTTTGCGCGTCTGAAAATTCAATCGCCGCCAGAGATTACTGCATAAGTCAGTTCAGATAAAAAAGCAGCGAATGCCAATAAGGATCAAATTTGCGCTTTCAGCGTGGTTCATTGCATCGGTATGCGAAGCAGGGATAGTTTTTGCTCTGATGCACTCGCAATTGCTATCCGTATTTCATTCGGTAGCATTGCTACCACTCCTCTGTGTTAATCCTCTGGTTCTTTTGTACTGTCTGATGCGGCGCAGATGGGCCTATGGAGCACTGGTTGTGCTTGCGCCGTTGAGTCTGCTTTGGTGGCCCCTCGGCAAGGGTCCGCTTTCCCAACTCGGCGGATATTCATTGCTCGGAGTCGCAGGAATTATCGCGCTGCGCTTCGGCGCACGAGCGCTAACTCGCGATAAAACATCAGAAGCGTGGATCACGTCAGATACATGCGGCGCGACATTCTGGCTTGCTCGCAAACCGACCATTGTGCTGGGTCTGCGGGAAAAGCTGATGCAGCTCATCGCAGCAGTTTTGCTTGGACCTGCGCTCGTTGGATACGTCCGCGGATGGAACCGGCTGCCGGTCCTTCTGTGTATTGGCGGGTCGATCTTGCTCGTCGCGCTGTCGCTTGTATCCGCGCGTAAGCGCGATTCCTAGATAACCGTTGCGGCGTCCCCTTGGGTTAAACGCGAACATCGAGGGGGCGTCCGTCTGCCAGATTCCTGAAGTCACGCGACTAAAGCCGGCAATGCGTGCCACGCCCGGGGCGTAGCCGGGCCCCAGTCCTTGCCTTGCCTTGCCTTGCCTTGCCTTGCCTTGCCTTGCCTTGCCTTGCCTTGCCTTGCCTTGCCTTGCCTTGCCTTGCCTTGCCTTGCCTTGCCTTGCCTTGCCTTGCCTTGC
>NZ_CAJHCP010000016.1 GCF_904848625.1 Paraburkholderia metrosideri | reverse complement strand
CGAAAGCGAACCCACTCCCGTCGACAACGATGTCACTGTGCTGTTAGTCGTGGCCAGGTTCGTCGACAGCGAGTCCACCGTGCTGTTGGTCGTAGCCAGACCTGTCGAAAGTGAACCCACTCCCGTCGACAGCGATGTCACTGTGCTGTTGGTCGTGGCCAGATTCGTCGACAGCGAGTCCACCGTGCTGTTGGTCGTAGCCAGACCTGTCGAAAGCGAACCCACTCCCGTCGACAACGATGTCACTGTGCTGTTAGTCGTGGCCAGGTTCGTCGACAGCGAGTCCACCGTGCTGTTGGTCGTAGCCAGACCTGTCGAAAGCGAACCCACTCCCGTCGACAAGCTCGAGATACTGCTGGCCGTAGTACTCATGCCGGTGCTCAACTGCGACACGGTGACCGCGTCTTGCGGCGCTGAGCCATCAGCCACGTTGGTGATCCGGCGCAACGCGGTAGAGTTGCCCACCGATACCTCGGAAAGCGGCGCCGTAGTGCCCGTCAGGTAGCCCGTGCCCGTCGGTGCAACTGCCCCGGTGGCGCTGCCCGCGCCAATCGCCACGCTGTTAGCGTAGCTGGCGCTGCTGCTCGCGCCGAACGCAATAGCGTTTGCGGCAGTGGAAGCGACCGAAGCGCTCGCGCCAAACGCAATAGCGCCTGTGGCAGCGGAAGCCGTTGTGCCAGCAGCGACTGAAGCGCTAGTACCGAACGCAATAGCGTTTGTATCATTGAGACCGGCCACAGCACTCTGCCCGATCGCGGTTGCTCCACTTCCCGATGACGTCGATGTGACTCCAATCGCAAGAGACGCACTTCCGCTGGCGGTGGCTCGACTCCCCACCGCGGTCGCAGTCACCCCGCTAGCCGAAGCCGATGACCCAGCCGCTAATGAGTTACCTCCTGTCGCGCTCGCCGATGATCCAAAAGCCGAGGAGCCGATTGCACCCGTAGCACTAGCGCTAGTGCCAACCGCGACTGCGGTGACTCCCCCCGCGTTCGCGAATGCACCAAAGGCCTCGGACGAGCCGACTCCGACGGTAGCATTCGCGCCAATTGCAGTTGAGTTAATCCCGATTGCCGAGGCCGATGACCCTATTGCAATAGCACCTGCACCAGAGGCGGAGCCAAGGGCAGTACGCGTTGCTCCTGCTCCTGCTGCCAAGGCCGCTGGTCCTATTGCAATACCAGCCACGTCGGAAGCGGTACCGCCATCCAGGGAACCAGGCGAGGCCTGCGCATACGCGGCATGACTATGCACTAAAGACGCGGCGGCCAGCGTGACAGCACCAAGCAGCTTCGCTTTCCCCGGTTTCCCTCGCGCGGAGGCCAGCTCCGATACGGCAACCCACGTGCCTAAGGCCTGGTTCCAAATCGATCGATACGCTCTGTTCATACTATCCAATCCAAGTTTTTTTATCTCGCCAATAAGCAACATTCGCTATCGAACGATTATTTGTATTTTCAATGTCAATCTAAATATCAGATAGTCATCCTTATAATTTGACAACCATCAATCCAGTGACAATCCCGACACCGCGTTTTTACCTAAATTATCTAAACAAAAATACCCAGATTCAGGACAGAATAAAGCGCGCACAAAAAATCGAATCGAAATGGCGACCCTGCGCACATTTCAATTTCAGTACCACGAATAAATGAACCCTCGCTATTTACTGCTGCGACCTCATGAAACCGAGACCGGACATCCGAGTTGCTGCAAGCGACGAGCGAATGCCCAAACCAGCGACATATCAACTGACGCAGCGTTTGAAATCACCACCACAAGTCGATGCGCAACGTTTGGCGTATCCGATAGAGAAACAAAAATAGCCTCCCACGACACATCGGCCACCGCACTAAATGCCGACACCTTCACTTCCACGACCAGTTCAGGCTGCTCACCGAGCAAAGTCACAACGCGCCGGAATACATGACGATCCAGCAATCGAATCAGCCCGCGTTCCTCCAGAGCGGGAACGAATTCTTCCGCTGACATCTCGCGCCCGTCAGCGCCTCGACATGCGACCAGACATTCGTGGTATCGGATCGCATTACGATTTAGCCATCGATATATGGGCCGGAGCGTGATCTCAATGTCATCTTTTATTAATGCGCCCCATACGAGATCACACACATCCAGGTTGTTCATTACAATCTGTGAAAATCAAGAGCAAAAGAACATCACAAAAGGCATTCCCTTTTTGCAACAAAAAATTGGAGAAATGCCTATATGCAACGGATAGTAGAAGACGATGCATCATGGCATTCTGAACATTTGTCACAGTAACCCTAATTCTCTTAAGCGTATTGCCGAGTCCCGAAAAAATGACGCTCATCCATCCACATCACCAACCACATCAGTCGCGACGACTTCGTCGAGCCTGTAACCACGGGTATAAACCGTAGACAGGCGCAGTCCGTTTTTCGGGTTGAGCTGAAGCTTTCCGCGAATCCGGTAGATGTGTGTGTCGATAGTCCTCGATGCGATCTCGTGTTCTCGCCCCCACGCGATTTTGGCCAACAAATCACGAGAGATAATTCGACCCAGGTTGCCGAAAAGGCAAGCGGCCAACTCAAACTCTCTCGCAGTCAAGCCGATATTTTTTCCACCAAACAATACGCTGCGCTCATTCAGATCCAGAACATAATCCGCAACTCGCAAGATACGTTGTGAAGCATCGTCCCGTTTGCTGCGGCGTAACAACGCATTGACCCTCGCAGACAGTTCGACCAGCCGAAACGGCTTTGCAACATAATCATCGGCACCCGCTTCGAGCGCCGTAACAATATCGACCTCGAGAAGCTTGCTAGTCAGAAAGAGAACCCCCGGACCACCTCCTAAATGAGCGCGTATCCAATGCAACACATCGAGTCCGCTCATTTTTGGCAGATTCCAATCAAGAATAATCAGATCTACCAGGTTTTCCGTCAGAAACTCAACAGCTTTTTCGCCATCCCCCACCCGGGAAATCTCGTGGCCTGATGACTGCAATGATTTATCCACGGCCGAAGAATGGGCCTCGTCATCTTCCACCAACAGAATTCGCGTCATCTCACCGCCACCGCCTCTCGCACGAACATGCCTAATGCCCTTCCCTAAAATAGGAATGCCTATTTTCTTGAATATATAAAGGAAGCGTTTTGCAAGACGGTCTACCAAAGTAGTAGCCCTGCACCCAATCAATGCCCGCGCGACGAACTAACGAGAGATCGCCCTCATTTTCGACTCCCTCGACGACAATGCAATCTGCGATCTTTAATGCCGACGCAAGAATGGAATCGAATCGGCACAACGCATCCGCATTGCGCCGAGCCCCATTAATGAATGAGGCATCAATTTTGACTATATCGACATGTTCCACGGCCGTTGCCGCCTGCGATGAATAGCCGGCGCCGAAATCATCCACCGCAACACGACATCCAACCTGCCGCAGGCTTCGCGCGAACGCCCACGCCCCCACTGGATCAACAGGAACGGTTTCCGTAATTTCCACAACAAGTCGATGAGCGATTTCCGGCCTGTCAGACAGCCAAAGAAACACAGAACCCCATAGATGATCGTCAACCGCACTCAACGCTGAGACATTTACACCCAACGTAATGTGGGGATGTTCGCCGAGTAAAGCCACGGCGTGCCGAAATACATGAAGATCAAAAAGGCGAACTTCCCCGCTCCTTTCCAGATCTGGAATAAATTCAGCTGGCGGCACCACACGATAATTTTCATCCCTACACCTGACCAGACACTCGTGATACAGAATGACGCTACGATCGCCTGAATGGCATATCGGCTGAAATGCGAATCCGACTCTGTCCTCCCTTATGGCACCCCATACAAGCTCAGACATACTCCAACCTTTCGCGACAAATTGCGGCAATTAGCACCCCTGCGGTCCACTGGAGTAGACGATTTCATCTATTTTCATGAGGATCATAAACGGCCACGATTAGACGATTCTGAACCTTTGAAACCGCTCTCCCATGTTTCACGCGATCGGAAGTCGAAGGCCACACGGAGCACTCAGCGCCGGCGAGTTGACGTATTCAGGTACTCATTGAGATTCCCGCCCGGACACAAGCCATATCGAAGGCCGAGTGGAAGCTGACCGTCAGGGTTTATTGATCGGGAACGCAAAAACTCATCCCGTATTTATCCGCCTCGGCTTTCGGAAACTCGCAATTCGAATCTCGACCGGCTTGTGATACGCGGATCAAAAACTTAAACGCGCAGGCGGCTCCCGCCACTAAATTGCGTGTGCGTTCACGACGCGACAGCAAACCCGGATGAAATTGCCCTGCCACCTGCTCACCAGAAGTGAGAACTAACGCCCCCGAAAATCTCGCCGTACCCGAGTGTGCCTTTTGCTAGATGGCGACAGATTTCTGTTGTTCGCACCAGAAATTCATGAAGCTGAGTCGTACAACTTAATAGATTCACGCAAGAGAAGCACTCATCTGCACCTCACTACAGTCTTTCAAATTCGATGCCGCGTCACGCGCAAAGACGGTCTAACGATCCGAGTTCGGCATGATAGTTGTTTTGAGATGGAAGGAAAATGATAAGAATTCCGAGCGCGCTATAAGCAAAACTTATTGCTCAAACGTCGATCAGGAAGTTGCACGCCGCCCGAGCGCTAACGCCCGGACTACCGCTCATAGTCGGGAGCGCAAGAGATCGCAAAATCGCGGACCGCTTTGCAGCGCTATCCAAAGTATGGAAAATCCAAAGAGAGAGTCTCTCGAATTTTTACCTGTACAAGGTTGCAGCGGTTGACTTGAATACCCGCAAATTACTTCAATGAAAGTAAGTCGCTCTATTGGGTATTTTTTAGAAAAATCAGAAAATACTTTTCAAGAAATAACGCAAGCTGGTTAGCTTTTCAAATGGAAGCCCGGCTCTGAACGTACGCTCGGGAAGAACGTCTGAGCGTCCAACGTGAGCCGGAGTGATAAAACAGCGCTTCGAACTCGGCTGGGCTCGACAGCGTATTCGAAGTACCAGCCTTACCACGCAGGATCACGAGTCGCACATCGCGCGTGTCCAGTGCATTGATAGTCGAGAACACGTCAAGGGTGCGGCGGCCGCAATGCGCGTGTGCCTGAGCGGAATCATTGCAACAGGCCTTTCGGCATGACGCTCTTGCCGCGCAATAAAAGCCCTGCGCCGCTCGATGTACCGCTCCTGCCCGTCGCGCACCTGGTATGCCCAGGCGTCGAACCGGGAGCGGTTGCTGTGCCTATGCAGGCTGCGTATCGAGCGCTTCTCGCTGTGGCGTTTCTTCTGATATCTCCGCCCGACGGGATCGGCGGGATCGGCGATATCTCTCGGCGCATGGTTTTTCTGCGAGATCGCGAGCCAGGTAGAGTGGATGCACTCCACCTCACACACCAGCCAACCACCGCCGAACTAAAGCACGTTCCGCAAAACCCACAACCGTCAACGCTCAACCAGAGCCAGCACCCGGCACGGGCTGCCCGACCCACCCACTATTTTCAGCGGCGGCGTGATCAGCATCGCGCCGGTTGCGGGCAGACGATCGAGGTTGACGAGGCTCGCCAGACCAAACTTGTTATTCCCATGCATGGTCGAGTGACACGGGAACGGTCGTGAAAATGCATGAGCCTGGCCGGCATCGGTGCCGACGCCTTCCGATCCCCAACCGATCACGTCGCGCTCCTGCGCGAGAAACGCCGGCAGATCCGGATGCGGCCCCGGCGTGTGACTGCCGTCCTCGCGCGCATTCATGAAGGCGGCGGGGTCGGTGCGCAACGACCAGTCGGTACGCATCAGCACCCACGCACCGGCGGGTATCCGCCCATACGTCGATTCCCACGCCTGAACGTCCGCGATCGTCAGCAGATAATCGTCATTCGCTTTCACCTGTTCCGAGACGTCGATCACGCACGCCGGTGCAATGAAGTTGCGCACCGCAATGGCATCGGTCGTGTTGTCCGGAAAGTCCTTTCCAGTAACCCAGTGCACGGGCGCATCGAAATGCGTGCCGGTGTGCTCGCCACAGGAAAAGTTGTTCCAGTACCAACCCGGTCCGCGTTCGTCATAGTTCGAGATTTCTTCGAGACGAAACGGCGCGCTCTGCCCATACTGCGGCGGCAACGAAATAATCGGCGTGCGGTGTTGCAGCGTCTGGCTGAGGTCAATGACTTCGACAGTGCCCTGACCTAATGCGCTCGCCAGTTGCTGAAGAACAGTCGACATGAAGTGTCTCCGATTGGGTTGTCCGGCTTTGAATGAAGGAAGCTTGTGTACCGCGCTGCTAACGGGTGGTGGACGCCATCAGCAGATCGCTCGCGCGACTCTCCGTGTCGGCTGCGTGCCGCACATTCGCCAGATCGTTCTTTTGCAGAGCGTCCAGCAATGCATCGAGTTTTTCGCCAGCCTCGTCGGCTAACGCGGCTTCGCAGAGAGTGCGCAATCGGGCTGCCGGCGTCGCGGTCCTCGCGATGGCGGGCAACACGGCAACCAGCTTGCGGTAATTGCGCATGCCACGCGCGTGCGTGTCGCCGTAGCCTTTGACGAGCCGCTGGCTGCGTGCGATTTCGAGCGCGAGCGCGTAGTCGGTGGCAGCAAAGCCCTGCACTCGCGCGAGCCATGCATCGATCTCGGCGTGCTCGTTGGCAAAGCGCAGTGAACGCCGTCTGATCGTGCGCAGCGAGGCGACGCCATATAACATCAGGAAGCCTCGCAGCGACGTCGTCCTGACGACGCGGCCACGCGACGTCATCCGCTTCACGAGGTTGTGCAACATGCCCGGCCGCAGTAGCCAGCGGCCGAGCGCCGCCGGCAACGTATCGGCGATTTCATCGACACGCGGATGCAGGAATTCGTTGATGTGAACGACCTGCTCCGGCTGAGCCTTCACTTCGTCGCGTACCCGGGTGAAACGGGTCGCGCGAATCTTCAGTTCGGCCACTCGCACGGTGTCTTCATAGGACATCCACAGCGCCAGATGGCGGGCCGTTTCGGACAGCAGCGTGTCGGCGTCGGACGGCTGATCCTGAGTGCCGTCGACAGCGAGCAGCGGCTTCAGTTTGTCGAGATAACTGTGAGCGTAACGGGCATCCTGATAGTCGGCGAGACGGCGCACCGCCCGGCTCAGAACGTCCGTCACGTAGCGGGGAAATTCGCCTGCGATACGGCGTTCGAGCGCAACGATGTCAGGGTTCGCTGCAGCATCGGGAGCGGGCGGCAACGCGCCGGGCTTCGCCCCCGCCGCGCCGTTTCGCTGCGTGCTTTCTTCAGCACCGCCGTCGTTCCGGTACGACGCCCGCGCGGTTTCGACGCCCGCCGCGAACGCTTTGAGGCTGCTGTCGACGCCCACCCCGGCACGCCGGATCGCCGCCTCGAATTGCTCGCGCGAAAACGGCAGCACCTCTGAGCCGGCCAGCGCGCCCAGCAACGCGGCGCTGATCACGCTGCCGTTCTGTTCGGCGATCTGCGCGAAATCGGCCCGTACGAAATGCTTCGCGGCCCCCTCCGCCTGTTTGATGAATGGCTTCGGATCGACGCGCCCGTCGCTCATCGAGGTCTTCTCGGTCATCGAGTACACGCGGTGCGTCGACGCGATCAGCGTAGTGCGGTCCGACGTGACGAGTCCGCGCTGCACCGCGCGACCCATTTCCATCAACTCGGACGCGATCACGACGTCGACGTCGCCGGGCATCGGCACCAGAGAGAGAACCGGTTCGTGCACGTGGTCGTGGATATCGACCGCGTGCGGGTAGAACTCGACGTAGTAGATCGTCGCCCCTGTGCGTTGCGCGACGCCGGGCACCGATGTGGTCTGTGCCGGATAACCTTCGTGTTCGGCGAGATCGACGATCCAGTCCGCGAGCACACCGCCGCCCTCGCCGCCCATCGCCAGAATCGCGACGCTGACTGGCCGCATGGATTTAGACATAGCGAATCTCCCGTGACGCCACGCGTCGTTGCAACCAGCCGATCAGCGCATTGGCGAGCCGCGCCGACAGCCTGTCCCAGCGGGTCGGATTGGTGACGACTTCAGCCCGGTAAAACGACGGACACAGCACGGCGGCATGCGACACCTCTCCGCACAAGCCGCATCCCACGCAACTGTTCAGCACCGCCGCAATCGGCTCGCGGCGCATCGGGTCGGGGTTATCTGCGACCGTCAGCGATGGACAACCCGACAAGCGGATGCATGAGTGATCGCCGGTGCAGGTATCGGCATCGACGCCGAAGCGCTCGCGCACGACCCGCTTGCCTTCACTCGCCAGTTTCCTGACCAGCGGTTTGACACGGCGCTGGCGGTTCAGCATGCATTCGGACTGCGCGATGATGACCTTGGGACCCGTTTGCGGGGTCGTCAGTGCTTCGCGCAGCGTGTCGCGCATCTTCGCCACGTCATAGGTGCGGGTGAGTGTCTTCACCCATTTGACGCCGACTCCGCGCACCGCCGTCTCGATCGGATTGTTGGTCGCGCGAATCCGGTTCGGCGCGCGTGACGAAAGAATGTCCTGGCCGCCCGTCGCCGCCGAATAACCGTTGTCGACGATCACCAGCACGTTGTTGCTCTTGTTGAACACGGCATTGCCGACGCCGCTCGTCAGCCCGTTATGCCAGAAGCCGCCATCGCCCATCATGCTGATGGTGCGTTTCTGGGTCTCGCCCGTATTGAAGGCCGCGGCGCCTGCCCAGCCGAGCCCGTAGCCCATCGTCGTCGCGCCGATATTGAACGGCGGCAGGATCGAAAACAGGTGGCAGCCGATATCGCAACTGACGTGGTGCGGGCCGAGCTCCCGCTCCACCAGTTTCATTGCGGTGAAGATGGGCCGCTCCGGGCACCCGGTGCAGAACGATGGCGGGCGCGGGTGCAACTCGGGCGCTGGCAGTGGCTCCTTCGGTTCGGCAACGGCCGTCTGCGTGATGGA
This sequence comes from Paraburkholderia metrosideri, assembly GCF_904848625.1. Classification (GTDB taxonomy): domain Bacteria; phylum Pseudomonadota; class Gammaproteobacteria; order Burkholderiales; family Burkholderiaceae; genus Paraburkholderia; species Paraburkholderia metrosideri. The sequence goes on along the minus strand of NZ_CAJHCP010000016.1, from coordinate 153,869 downwards.
CGTCCCGGTTGGCGGCTCGGTTGTTACGGCGTGCTGCGCATTGACCGGCACCGGCACGGGCCGCTGCGGTGCAATGGCGGCAAGCACGCCTTGCGGCAAGCCCTTGCGCCCACTCCAATCGGGCCAGTACTGCTCGAAGAACTTGAGCAGGCCTTTCATCAGCGCGACCGGCGTATATTCGCCGGCGCGCGGCAACAGGTCCTTGCCGTGCACGCGGGCATCGAGATCCGCCTGACGCAGAATCATGTTGACCGATTGCTCGACGAACTCCGGCTGCCCTTCCTCGATCATCAGCACCGCACGCTTGTTCTCGCAGAAACCGCGTACTTCGTCGTCGACCAGCGGATAGGCGACGTTCATCACGTAGACCGGCACATCCGTGTTTCCGTGGATGTCGGCGAGACCGAGCAGTTCGAGCGCACGCATCAACGTGTTGTACATGCCGCCTTGCGTGACGATGCCAACCTCTCCTTCGGCATTGCCAAAGAATTCATTCAGCTTCTCACGCTTGATGAAATCGATGGCCGCCGGCCAGCGGCGCTGGATCTTTTCCTCTTCATGAACGAAGCTGGCGGGCGGCAACACGATCCGGCTCACATCGCGCACCGGATTCTCAATCGCGTCCTTCAGCGTGAATGCCGGCCGTACGTTCGCTTTCGCAATGAAGCGGCCATGCACGTGACACGCGCGAATCCGCATCTGCAACATCACGGGCGTATTGCTCGCCTCGGACAGCTCGAAACTCTTCTCCACCGCGTGAACGATCGACGCGAGGTTGGGCCGTGGATCCAGTAGCCAGATCTGCGACTTCATCGCGAATGCATGGGAGCGCTCCTGCATGATGCTGGAACCTTCGCCATAGTCTTCGCCGACAATGATCAGCGCGCCGCCCGTCACGCCGCCCGATGCAAGATTGGCCAGCGCATCCGACGCCACGTTGGTGCCGACCGTCGCCTTGAACGTTACGGCGCCGCGCAACGGATAGTTGACGGAGGCCGCGAGCGTCGCGGCCGCCGTCGCCTCGCTGGCGCTGCTTTCGAAATGCACGCCGAGTTCTTCGAGAATGTCGTTCGCATCGGCAAGCACATCCATCAGGTGTGAAATCGGCGCGCCCTGATAGCCGGCAACATACGACACGCCCGACTGCAACAACGCCTTCGTCACACCAAGAATGCCTTCGCCGCGAAACTCCTCGCCCGCGGGCGTGCGCAGCTTTTCTACTTCAGCCTTGAACGAACGTTCAGCCATATCGATATTTCCTGAGTCGACGACCGTGCGAATGCCTGCAAAACGACAAGTCGTTTCGCAGCCTGTTCGCGGTCATAGGGGTCAAGCCGTGGGGAAAACTCGCGCGTGTCAGTCGCGCCGTTGCGTCGTACCGGTTTGCGCTTGCCTGTGTCGGGGATCGAGCATCGCTCGCGCGTCGGCGATACCGCCTTTGACGAGTCCAATGTCGTTGGCAACGACCGCCATCGCATAGCCGGCTTCGAAGCGCTGCGCGGCCTCGGCGGCACTGGAGGTAAAGATGCCGCACGGCAGGCCGGCTGCCTGCACGGCACGGCGCACCTGCTCGCAATCGTCGTCGAGCGTGCCCGGCTTCGTCGCGCCGCGTGACATCGCGAGATCGCCGGTGCCGATGAACACATAATCGACGCCCTTCGCCTCGGCAATCGCGCTGGCCTGTTCGACACCGGCCACCGTCTCGATCATCACGCCGACAGCCACTGTGTCATTCGCGGCCAACATCGCCTCGACCCCGCGCAGCAACGGACGCACGCCTCCCGCGGAGCGCAGACCTTGCGGCGGATAACGGCTGGCCGCGGCCGCGTCGGCGGCGGCGCTGCCACTTTCGATCAAAGGGATCAGCACCGAGTGCGCGCCGGCATCGAGCGCCTGGGCGATCGAGCTCGGCGAATCGTCGGCACAGCGGACGATCACGCGCGTGCTGTTGCGCGCGATGCCCACCGCGGCTTCGAGCGATAGCCGGTCCCACAAACCGTGCTGCATGTCGATCACGATCGCGCCGGGCCGTTGCTGCGCGGCAATCTCGGCGATCGCGGTGCTGCCGAGCGAAAGCCAGACCAGATCGAGCGGTTGCCTTTCACGCAGCATCGAAAGAATGGGGGTATCGTGCACTCGGTCTCCTGAATCAGCTTTTTTGTAGGGTGCGTGACGTCGATCTGCCGTCAGTCGCGGGCATCGCCGCCGTTGAGCAACGCAAAATACTGCTGCTCCGCGTTCAACATGAACTCCAGCATCGCCACCTTGATGAGCTTGGGATCGCGTTCGACAAACGCTTCCAGCAACGAACGCATGCCGTCGACCACGATCTTCTGCGTGTTGGGATTGGTCAGCGTGCCCAGCCGGATCTGCTGCGCGTGATCGACGAAGCGCATGATGGTCGAGCGCAAGCGGCTGTTCTGCACCGCCGCGAGCCAGGTTGAACGGAACTCGATATTGGCCGCGATCATCTGCTCGACATCGCGCTTTTCGTACGCCTTGCGCGCCTGCTGATAAGCCTTCTTCAGCTCACTTTCCTGCGCGCTGGTCAGCACCGCCGCGGCGCTTGCAGCAGCAGCGGGTTCGAGCAGACGGCGAATCTCGAAGATCTCGTGAATGTCTTCGGTCGTGATGGTGGGCACCACGAAGCCGCGCGTCGTGCCGATCAGATACCCTTCGTTCGCGAGTCGCAGCAGCGCCTGGCGAACCGGCATACGTGTGCAATCAAATTCCTCGGCGATTTCGTAGTCGAGCACGCGCTGGTCCGCGCCAATTTCACCGCGTTGCAACCGGCCTCGTACTTCCTGATAAATCGTTTCGGTGAGCGTGGTCGGTTTGAGCGTAGTTCGGCGCGGAAGCTTCACTACTTTGTCGTCGTTCTGTGCCACGGTAGCCCTCTCAATTTACGAATTCTGAATTCAGATTATTGGGAACGACTGCGATAGTCAAGCAGTACCTGCAGGGCCCGTCACACGCTTTCTGGCGCGAGTGCAGGCGAGCGTCGTCGCGGCACCCGGCGCCTCTGGCAACGCGCTCTGCGAGGACGCAGTCCGTGCTGATAGAAGCAACCGTTGCCGATGGTGTCACGACGACCCACGCCCGCAGAGCGGATCACATCATGCGCGTCCGGCAGACACGCCTGAGAGTGTCGTAAGCCGTTTGCGGAACACGAAGTAGACGATCGACACCAGCACCAGCCAGGGCACGCCGACAATCCACGAGATATTCCAGAAGCTCGTGTCGAGACCCATCGTAATCAGGATGGCGGCGAGCAGTACGATGCCGAGCATCTGCGCATAAGGGAAGAACGGCATGCGCACCGGCAGTTCGCGGCCACGCCATGCGCGCCGGAAACGGATATGGGTGACCAGAATCGCAATCCAGACCATGATCCCGCCGAACAGCGCGATACCGAACAGGTAGTTGTACGCGAGCGGACTCATGAACGAGATCAGCGCAGCCACCAGCACCCCGACGCCCGACACCAGCGTCGCCGCGAGAGGCGTGCCGCGCGCGGTCAGTTTGCCCAGCCAGCGAGGCGCGAAGCCGCCGCGTGCGAGTGAGAACATCATCCGCGACGACAGATAGAGGTTCGTATTCATGCTGGAAAGCGCGGCGGTCACCACGACGAAGTTCATCAGCCCGGCTGCATGACGCACACCCGCGTGTTCGAACAGCTTGACGAAGGGGCTCTGCTGCACGATCTTCGCGCCCGCCTCGGTCCACGGCAGATAGGTGATCATGATGCCGAGCGCGAGCAGATAGAACAGCGTCAGACGCAGCACCATCGAACGAAGTGCATGCGGGATGGCCTTCTGCGGATCGCGTGCTTCACCTGATGTCACGGCTACCACCTCGACGCCGTAGAAGGAGAAGATCGCCATCAGCACGCCCATCCATACACCGCCGAATCCGTGCGGCATGAAGCCGCCCGGCAGGCCCGTCAGATTGTGCAAACCAACCGGTTCCCCATGCGCCCCGCCCGCCATGCCGAAGCTGCCCAAGCCGAAGATTGCCGCGAGGCCAAACACGATGAACGCGACGATCGCGACGACCTTGATCAGCGCAAACCAGTATTCGAACGAGCCGAAGTTCGTCACCGAGCGGCAGTTGACGTAGACCAGCACCGCCCCGAACGCAAGCGACCACCACCAGACTGGCACCCCTGGGAACCAGAAGCCCATATAGATGCCGACCGCAATGGCCTCGCCGCCGACCGCCACGACTTCGATCACCCAATACGTGTAGCGCACGACGAAACCGGCCCACGAATTCAGGTACATCTCGGCATAAGTACCAAACGATCCCGCCGACGGATGCGCGACCGCCATCTCCGCGAGACTGAATACCATGATGACCGCAATCAGCGCGGCAATCGCGTAGCTGATCAGCACGGCCGGACCGGCATAGCCGATCGCGATGCCGCTACCCATGAACAGTCCGGTGCCGATGGCGCCGCCGATCCCGATCATGGTGATCTGGCGTTGGCTTAGCGCCTTCTCCAGACCGGCTTCGCGGCTTGTTGCGGGTGTAACTTCCATCTGAAGACTCCCTTGAACAGTATCGACACGCGTCATCGACGCGCGTCAGATTGTCTGGCGACAGATTGATGCGCCGGCTGCATTGCAGCCGTGCGCCTGATCAGAACGAATGGTGCAAACCGATCCCGCCTTCGAACTGGTTGTCCGCGCCGGGCAGTTCCACCAGCGCCGCCTCGCCGCTCACCTTGTTGTAGTCGGCGGTCGCGTACACGTACGTGCGCTTGGACAGGAAGTACTGCGCGAAAAACGCCAGCGTCTGACGATGACCGTCGTTGCCCGGCGTCGCGTACGCGTCGCGGATGTCGTCGTAGTAGTACGCGGCGGTCAGCGCGACATCGGGCCTCGCGTACCACACGCCGCCGGTGAAGAAGCCAAGGTCTTTACGACGCACCGACGAAGTGCCTTCGGTCACCGGCTGCACCGTCAGCCCTTCTTCGGCGAGACCGCTGCCGTCGTTGTTATAAGAAAGACCCGCGTAGAGCGTAGCGGTGCCGATCTGATAAGACGCCCCCAGCCCGGCGATATTCTGGGTCTTGTTATTGAGCGCATGGGTCTGGCTATATACACCGCCAATCGAGAACGGCCCGGTCGTATAGCTGAGCGCGACCGCGGCCTGCGAGCCCGCCGAAATACTGCCTGGCTGGCCGCCGAATCCGTAACTGGCGCCCAGATAGAGGCCGTGAAACGTGCCCTCGTACTTCACCATGCTGTCGTAGCGTGCATCCGACTGATAGAAGTACCAGGAGTTGTTGTAGTAGTTGCCCACCGTGAGCGGATCGTAATTGCCAAGCCCGGTGAAGAACAGCGTGTCCTGCCGCCCTACTGTCACCGTTCCCCATTTGCTTTGCAGGCCGACATAGGCATGACGGTTAAAGAGCGTGTTCGCCGAATCCATCGCGCCGCTGTTCGGTTGGAAGCCGCCTTCGAGATCGAAGATGGTGCTCAGACCTCCGCCCAGATCCTCGGTGCCCTTCAGGCCGAAACGGCTGGCGTTCACCGCGCCATCGGTCATCTGCACCACTGACCCATTGCTACTGTTTGCATGGTTCTGATACAGCACGCTCGTATCGACCACCCCGTAAAGCGTCACGCTCGATTGCGCGTAAACATGGCCGATCGAAAGCAGTCCCGGCACCATCACAGCGATTATTTTTTTCACAGCATCCTCAAATAAGAAAACACACTGCCGCGCCAACTCACCCGTAGCGCATGGTCACTGCTGGAGTCATCTGAAACAGCTCGTTGCCGGAACCGCTCGACGCAGCTAGCTGCCTGTGCGGTGCAACGCCGGCGCCAATCGGTCGAGTGCCGCGGCGCTCGTCAACGGCCCGGGCGAAAAGCGCAGCGTGCGTCCGCGTGAGTCGATCTCGAAGCCGCGCTCTCGCAGTCCGCCGACGACCGCGTCCGGCTCCTGGCCGATGGGCAATTGCGCCATCACGCTGCCGCCACGCTCGACGTCGGCACGCGGCGAGAGCAGCGCGAAGCCGAGTTCATCGACAATGTCGATCAGCCGCTGCGAGAGCGCCAGGTTATGCGCACGTACCGCGCCGTCGGGTTGCGCGAGCAACCATTCGATGCCGGGTGTCGACGCGACATAAGGCAGAAAAGACGGTGTGCCGTTATCGAAACGCCGGGCCTCGGGGGCGAGCGAAAAGCGCGTGATATCCCAGTTGAACGGGTCGGGCTGACTGAACCAGCCCTGGAACAACGGCGCAAGGTGTTCGTCGAGCAGGTGCGGCGCGATATACGCGAGCCCCGTGCCGGGTGCGCCGCACAGCCACTTCAGCGCCGTGCTGGCGACGAAGTCCACCTGCGGCGAGTTGACATCGAAATCGAGCACGCCCGCCGCCTGGGTGATGTCGACGGCAATCAGGCTGCCCTGGGCCCGGCCATGCGTGGCGAGCCGGGTGAGATCGGCACGCTTCGAGGTGGTCGAGGTCACCCAGGTGATGATCGCGAGCGCGACTTCTGCGTCCCAGCGAGTCACGTAGTCGTCGTCTTCGACATAGGAGGCGCCCGCACGCAGCGGCACCGTGACCAGGTCGAAGCCGATCCGCGCAGCGAGGCCGCTCAGCAGGAAGTGCAGGCTCGGAAAACAGTCGGCAGCGACCAGCACCTTTCTGCCGCGCAGCCGGCTCGGCCCGATCGCGGAAACAAAACGTCCGAACGCTTCGGTCACGTTTTCCGTCGCGAAGGTATGGGCCGCTTCGCAGCGAATCAGTCGCGACCAGAGCCCCAACATGTGATCGCGTGCGTGCAGCCCGTATTCCCAACGCGAGCCGTCACGCCGGCACCACTGCCGGGTGTAATCCGCCAGCGCGCCGCCGACGGCCTCTTCCTGGCCCGGGAACAGGCCCACCGAGTGGTACATCAACCAGCCTTCGTAGTTATCCTTAAGTTGAGTCATGTCTCTTTCCATTCGGTCGATGCCTGCCCGAGACCTCGACCTGTGATTGATTGCGCGCGCCACTCTCCGCGCCGGGCCCCTCTGGGATTCCGGCGTGGGATAAACGCGGTGTTAAAGGAAAAGCAGCGGGACAGCGTCGCCTAGCCGGAGCGCTCCGAAGGGCGCGCCACCGAGTTCACCAGCGGTGCGAGGCGATCCATCGCTTCGAGCAGACTGGCATCGCTGCGTGCATAGCAAAGCCGGATCTGCTGCGCGGCCTCGACACCGAACGCGATGCCGGGCGCAAGCCCGACCCCCGCTTCGAGTACCGCGCGCTTGCAGAAATCGAGTGTGTCGGTCACGCCGTCGATCTCGATCATCAGATAGAACGACGCGAGGTTCGGCACGACGCGCACACCCGGCATCCGCGCGAGACGATCAAGGACGATCTGCCGGCCACCACGGCAGCGCTCCACGAAAGATTTGACGAACGGCTCGCCGTCGTTGAGCGCGACCGCCGCCGCTTCCTGAAGAAATGCCTGGCCGCCGCTCGTGTTGAACTGGATCAACTTCTCGAAGGTGGCGGTCAGGCTTTCCGGAAAGATCATCCAGCCCATGCGCCAGCCGGTCATCGCCCATGCTTTCGAAAAACTGTTGACGACGAAGACGGGGTCATCCGGCGCGGCAATCTCGACCATCGACGGCGCAGACACGCGGTCATAAACAATGCGCTGGTAAACCTCGTCGGCGATGATCGAAATGCCCCGCTCACGCGCGAACTCCAGCAGTTGCTGCTGTTCGTCGCGCTCCATCATCCAGCCGGTCGGATTGCCGGGCGACGCAAAGTAGATGGCGCGGGTCCGCGAATCGCACAGCGCGAAAAGCTTCTGCAGATCGAGCGACCAGCCGCGTTCATCGTGAGCGAGCGGCATCTCGCGCACCTCGCCGCCGAGGATCGAAATGGCGCGCAGGATATTCGGCCACGACGGCGTCACACACACCACGTTGTCACCGCGTCCGACCAGCGCCTGCGTGACCAGCATCACGGCGTTCATGCCGGAAGACGTCGCGGAAATCCGCGCGTCGTCGATCGCGACATTGCACAGGCGCGCGTAGTAGTCGCGAATCGCAGCGCGCAACGGGGCGATGCCGCGATTCTGCGAGTAAAACGTTTTGCCCTGCGCGAGCGCCGCGCTCGCTACCTCGTTGATAAAGCCCGGCGTCGGCAGGTCACTCTCGCCGGCCCACAAACCGATCACATCCGGACGATCAATCCCGAGGCGCCACACCTCGATGATGGGTGAATCTTCTAGCGCAGAAATCGCCGGCTTCACGATGCGCGCGGCCTGTCCTGTTTCGTGCACGGGTTACCCTTTTCGATGATTTTGCGAGGGTCCGGCACAGACCTCCTGTGCCGGCATCACCTGAATTCAACATTCTGAATTCAGATTATTTGCCCATAATTTAGGTGTCAAGCTTTTTTGAGCTAAGGGTCTGTGCGGATGGCACGGCGCAAACGGAAGCCTGATCGGCGTGATGCCGTGATGAGCCGCGAGGCGCATGATGTTGTTTTTGGACGGCCGCGAAGCAGAAAAGCCCCGCTCTCTTTTCCAACAGATGCGAGGAGACGACTCGGCGAGCGGCGTTGCGAAACGGCTCGCCGGAAGACTGGTCTGAAGGCCCCCTGAAAGCCCGTGAAGGTCAGTTGAAACGGAACGCGTACGCTCGACGGAGCGCCCCAATGTCACGCGAAAAAGCATAATTTTTTGAATTCGATTATGGTTCGGTCCTCACGCTTACCGCCCTGGCGCGGGAGCCAACCGTATCCATCGAGCCGGTCCCCGATCACGCGCATAGCGGAGGCCGGTGGTACTGCGCTGATCGCGCGACATCGAGAGAGAGACCATGGAACAGAACAGCCGCGATAACGCCGCGACAGACAAAGCCGCAGCGCGGCAAGGCATCGTAGGTGGCCTTGTTTATGTATTCGAACAGGTCATGCCCGATCCGTTCGTGCTTTCAATTGGCCTGACGGTCCTGGTCAGTCTGCTGGCCTTCGCGTTTGCGCCGCATGCCTCGCTGCCGACGCTGCTGACCTCCTGGTACGGCGGCACCTTCAACATTCTCGGCTTCGCGTTGCAGATGATCCTGATCCTCGCGACGGGCTATGCGATTGCCGAGGCGCCTGTCGTACAGCGCGGTTTGCGGGCCATGGCGGCCCGCGTACAGACACCGGCCCGGGCCGCGTTGCTGGTATTTCCGGTCGTCGGGATCTGTGCGTGGCTCAACTGGGGGCTCGGGCTTATTGTCGGCGCGCTGCTCTCGCGCGAAATCGCAAAGCGCGTGAAGGTGGACTTCGCGTGGCTCGTCGCCGGCAGCTATTCGGCGTGGTCGATCTGCAATAGCGGTTTGTCGAGTTCGATTGCGTTGTCGCAGGCATCGCACGGCAATGCATTGAATCTGGTGGAAAAAGCCACGGGCCAGGTCATTCCGTTGAGCGAGACCGTGTTCGCATCGTTCGTTTTCATTCCGACGGTGCTGGTCGTCGTGGTGATGACCGCTGTGTTCATCTGGATTCATCCGAAAGCCGAACACGTCGTCGCGTTCACTCAGCCCCGCACGCAAAGCGATGCCGGCGCCGGTGCCGACGACGATCCTCATGCGCGCCACGCCGACCCCACCTCGTTCGCCGCGCGTGCCGAACAGTCCCTCTTCGGCACGCTGATCCTGCTGGCGCTGGGCGTCGGTTATCTGGCCATGACCTGGCACGCGAAGGGTTTCGAACTGGACATCAACACGACGATCCTGATTTTCCTGCTGGTAGGACTCGCGTTGCAGCGCACCCCGATTGCGTACGCCGATGCGATTCGCCGCGCCGCGCGGCAGACCGGTTCGATGCTGCTGCAATACCCGATGTACGGCGGCATCATGGGCATCATGACCGGCACCGGGCTGGCGGCCACCATCGCCAAGACCTTCGTGGTGATCGCCACACCGGCTACGCTGCCGTTGTGGAGCTACCTGAGTTCGCTGATCATCACGCTGCTCGTGCCGAGCGCCGGTGGCCATTGGGCGGTTCAGGGGCCGTTCGTGCTGCCCGCCGCGCTCGGTTTGCATGCATCGATTCCGCGTACCACGATGGGCGTGGCGATGGCGGAAAACGTCTCCAACATGCTGCAGCCGTTCTGGGCGGTACCCGTGGTGGCGATTGCGGGCATCCGCATTCAGCGTGTGATGGGATATACGGCGATTACGTTTGCCGTGTCGCTCGTTATTTATGCCGGGGCGCTGTGGCTGATTCCGTGATTCCGGCGTCCGTAAGCTGATCGTTTGAACGAGCATAGCAACGCCGGACGCCCTATTTCCAGTCGGCCAGACGGCCTATGCCATCCGTCGGAGGCGACTTGCACTCGCGCGTGGCGTAAAATACGCGCTTTCCCGAAAATCTCGCCACCATGACGCTCGCCTCCACTCAAGAGATCATCGCCGAACTGAAAGCCGGCCGGATGGTGATCCTCGTCGACGAAGAAGATCGCGAAAACGAGGGCGACCTCGTCATTGCTGCCGACTTCGTCACGCCGGAAGCGATCAATTTCATGGCCCGCTACGGCCGTGGGCTGATCTGCCTGACGCTGACGCAGGAACGCTGCAAGCAGCTCAACCTGCCGCTCATGACGTACCGCAACGGCACGCAGTACGGCACGGCGTTCACGGTCAGCATCGAGGCGGCCGAAGGCGTCACGACCGGCATTTCGGCAGCCGACCGCGCCCGCACGATCACCGCGGCGGTCGCGCCGGACGCGAAGGCCGAGCACATCGTCCAGCCTGGCCACGTGTTCCCGATCATGGCCCAGCCCGGCGGCGTGCTGGTGCGCGCCGGGCACACCGAAGCGGGCTGTGATTTCACCGCTCTGGCGGGCTTGACGCCGGCTTCGGTGATCTGCGAAGTCATCAACGACGACGGCACGATGGCGCGGCTGCCGGATCTGATCGAATTCGGCAAGGTGCACGGCCTGAAGGTCGGCACGATTGCCGATCTGATCCACTATCGCAGCCAGACCGAATCGATCGTCGAGCGTATTTGCGAACGCACCATGCAAACGGCTCACGGCGCGTTCCGCGCGGTCATGTATCTCGATCAGCCGAGCGGCCAGCCGCACCTGGCGCTGGTGCGCGGCACGCCGTGCGCGGATCAGGACACGCTGGTGCGCGTGCACGAGCCGCTGTCGGTGCTGGATCTGCTCGAAGTCGGCGAATCCACCCACTCGTGGACGCTCGACGCAGCCATGAAAGAGATCGCCGAACGCGACTGCGGCGTGGTCGTGCTGCTGAACTGCGGCGATTCGAAAGACCATCTGATCGACGTCTTCAAGGCGTTCGACTCGAAGGAAAAAGCAGAGGCGCTCAAACGCCGCCCGGTCGATTTCAAGACCTACGGTATCGGCGCGCAGATTCTGCGTGAGCTAGGGGTCGGCAAGATGCAGGTACTGTCGAACCCGCGCAAGCTGGGCACCATGTCGGGCTACGGCCTCGAGGTCACCGGCTTCGTGCCCATGCCAGGCAGCAAAGCTCAGGCCCCGCAAGGCTGACCCGACCATTCACGCGCCCAGCGCCCACTCAAAACACTACGGAAGTCACATGGAAATCGGACAATATCAACCGAATCTCGACGGCGACGGACTGCGCATCGGCATCGTCCAGGCGCGCTTTAACGAACCCGTCTGCAACGGCCTCGCCGACTCGTGCATCGAAGAACTGGAACGCCTCGGCGTGACCGGCGAAGACGTGCTGCTGGTCACGGTGCCAGGCGCACTGGAAATCCCGCTGGCGCTGCAAAAGCTCGCGGAAAGCGCGCAATTCGACGCACTGATCGCGCTCGGCGCGGTGATTCGCGGTGAGACGTATCACTTCGAACTGGTGTCGAACGAAAGCGGTGCGGGCATCACGCGTATCGGTCTGGACTTCGGCATTCCAGTCGCGAACGCCGTGCTGACCACCGAAAACGACGAGCAGGCCGTGGCGCGCATGACCGAAAAGGGTCGTGACGCAGCACGCGTGGCCGTCGAAATGGCGAACCTCGCTGTCGCGCTCGAACAACTCGGCGGCGACGACGAAGAAGAAGACGAAGAAGAGGAAGAAGCATGAAGAGCGCACGCCGACGCTCCCGCGAACTGGCCACGCAGGGGCTTTACCAGTGGCTGCTGTCGGGTTCGCCCGCCAGCGAAATCGAAGCGCAACTGAGCGGCGCGCAGGGTTTCGACAAGGCCGATCGCGAGCATCTGGACGCGCTTCTGCGCGGTGTGATCCGCGATTCGGACACGTTGTCCGCCGACATCGCACCGTGCCTCGATCGTCCGATCGAACAACTGTCGCCGGTCGAACGCGCCGTGCTGCTGGTTGCCGCGTTCGAACTGCGGAATCACGTCGACATTCCGTATCGGGTGATCATCAATGAAGCGGTCGAACTCGCCAAGACGTTTGGCGGCGCAGACGGCTACAAGTATGTGAACGGCGTGCTGGACAAGCTGTCGGCGCAATTGCGCGCGGCAGAAACGCAGGCGGCTCGCAAGTCGTGAGCGTCGGGCGCGTGACGGGGGCTGCGCCCTTGTCATGTGCCGCGTTTTATCTGGCGAGTTGAACCGCCTGCAAGGACGGTGTGTTGCGTCTGCCTGAACCGTCGCGCATGAGTCCTCTGCGCGAAACGAGTCCGCAAGCAAGCGCGCAAACGCCGTCCTGTTTTGCTCTGAACTGGATTTGATCGTATGAACTCCGTGACCGAACCCCTCGTGCGGCTAGCTGCGCGCGTCGATGCCATCCAGCCGTTCTATGTGATGGAACTGGCCAAGGAGGCCGCGCTCCTCGAGCGCGACGGACGCGACATCATTCACATGGGAATCGGCGAGCCCGATTTCACCGCGCCTGCGCCGGTCATCGAGGCAGCCGCTAACGCGCTGCGCCGCGGCGTCACGCAGTACACCAATGCGCTTGGCCTGCACGCGCTGCGCGAAGCAATTTCGACGCACTACGCAGACTTCTACGGCGTCACCGTCGATCCCGCGCGGATCGTCGTCACAGCCGGCGCGTCTGCCGCATTGCTGCTGGCGTGTGCCGCGCTGGTCGACCGCGACGACGAAGTGCTGATGCCTGACCCGTGCTACCCGTGCAACCGCCATTTCGTGATCGCCGCCGAAGGCAAGCCCGTGATGGTGCCGAGCGGCCCGGCCGAGCGTTTCCAGCTGACCGCTGCCGACGTCGAGCGCCTCTGGAACGAGCGCACCCGTGGCGTGCTGCTCGCATCGCCGTCGAACCCGACCGGCACGTCGATCGAACCCGCCGAACTCGAACGCATCGTCAAGGCCGTGCGGGCGCGTGGCGGCTTCACGATCGTCGACGAGATCTATCAGGGTCTGAGTTACGACGCGAAGCCCGTGTCCGCGCTCTCGTTCGGCGACGACGTGATCACCGTCAACAGCTTCTCGAAGTACTTCAACATGACCGGCTGGCGTCTGGGCTGGCTCGTGGTGCCGCCCACCATGGTCGGCGCGTTTGAAAAGCTCGCGCAGAATCTGTTCATCTGCGCGTCGGCGCTCGCGCAGCATGCGGCGCTCGCCTGCTTCGAGCCGGAAACCATTGCGATTTATGAAGAACGGCGCCTCGAATTCAAGCGCCGCCGCGACTTTATTGCGCCTGCGCTGGAGTCGCTCGGTTTCTCGGTGCCGGTCATGCCCGACGGTGCGTTCTACGTCTATGCCGATTGCCGCACCGTCGCGCATCGAGCGGCCGGCGACAGCGCCGCGCTCACCAAGGCCATGCTGCATGACGCGGGCGTCGTGCTGGTGCCGGGCATGGATTTCGGCACGCACGCGCCAAAGGATTACATCCGGTTGTCGTATGCCACCGCGTATCCGAAGCTGGAAGAAGCGGTCGAGCGGCTGGCGAAGCTCTTCGGGCGGCACTAAGCGGTCGCACGAAGGATGGCGTGGCGGTCGCCGTCCTGTCGGAAGACCACCCCGATCGCGCGTCAATCACCCGCAACCCCAAACGCAAAAAAGGACACTCGAAAGTGTCCTTTTTTGTTGCAGCCGCTTTCGCGACTTATCGTCTGATTCAACGAACTGCCAGAGACCTCAGGCGCCCAACTCCGACGCAGACGCCACATGCTTGGTAGCGTTCGCGTCGTCCTGATCGCCAGCAGGTGTCTTGGCCGCAGCATGACCGCCGTCGAGTGTGACCTGAACCCGCCGCGTGCTGCTCGCAGCCGCTTGAGCCGTGTTGGCCGACGCGGTCAGAACCGGCGTCGGCGCCTGCGGTGCATTGATCGGCACCTTGCGGCCACGCGCCACATCGCGCAGACGGCCACGCTCGGCCATCACCTTGGCGCCATAGCCGCCGTCGTCCTGCGAGGTCGAGCCCACGTACAGACGCAAGCCGCCTGGCAACGAACCGCCACGTGCGATGCAATCCTTCAACACCAGCGCACCCACCTTGATGTTCGCGACCGGCTCGAGTGCCGCGCCTTCGCCGCCGAAATACTGGAATTTGTCCGAGTGCACCTTGGACATCACCTGCATCAGGCCTTGCGCGCCGACACCGCTTTCGGCATACGGATTGAAACCCGACTCGATTGCCATCACGGACAGCAACAGCAGCGGATCGAGGCCGACTTCGCGACCGGTATCGAATGCGGCCTTCACGAGCTCGCTGACGGGCTCCTGAGCGACGCGATAACGGCGTGACAGGTACGACGCGACCAGATCCTGTTCATGGCTCGATACGAGGACACGATCGTCGCGAGCATCGGCCGAAACACGTTGGGCCGGGATCAATCGAGCCAGAGCGGCAACGCTTTGCATGGTGCGCGGGTCGAGCCCGTTCAGCGCTGCGACGCCCATGCCGGCCGAACCGGAACCGTCGAAAGCGCCGTCGAAGCTGGTGTTGCCCGTAGTGAAACTGGTGTGGGTGCCGGTCACGCCGGCGGGGGCGTCAGAATCGCTCGCCACGGTGCTGGTACCGCTACCGGTACTGGCCGACAGCGATTCGTCAGAAGACGAGGACGTGCTTCCCGGAGGTCCGAAAGCCGGCAGCGGGTTGCCTTGCAACAGACGCGCAGGACCAGCCTGCACCGCAGCGGAAATAACCGGCATCAGCCGGGCGGCCAGCGTGCCGCGCAACCCAGGCATCAACCACAGGGTGATGCCCAGTATGACGGCCACGCCGCCAACGA
Organism: Paraburkholderia metrosideri; assembly: GCF_904848625.1. Taxonomy (GTDB): domain Bacteria; phylum Pseudomonadota; class Gammaproteobacteria; order Burkholderiales; family Burkholderiaceae; genus Paraburkholderia; species Paraburkholderia metrosideri. The sequence goes on along the minus strand of NZ_CAJHCP010000016.1, from coordinate 138,718 downwards.
GGCTAAACAGATGATGACTTACTCGCGTCCCGCGACGCAGCACTCCTCGCACAGCCTGTGCGATGCGCTCATCGGGACGCCACGATAACCAGGCGTTCATTCAGATCTCCCATCTTGCATGATCCGCGAACTCCGCCGAATGAAAATGGCGGCACCACACGTTCGAAGAGTCAAGACACCGCGCGCTCTGTCTGGTTAGGGCAGCAGCGATGTCGGGAAAACGGCAAATACCGTCTGTGGGGAGCCATTCGGGAAGAATGACCCGCTGCATCTCAAAAAATGCATGCGGTGGCTCCCACGCGAAAACCAGCGTCAGCAGACGCTGGTCGGGCCTTCAAAAAGGCCGTCAATACCGTGCAGGGGGTCGGTAAATCGGTGACGCGTTGCGTCGAAAGGGACCGGGGGCAGTGGTAAAAGGTTCACGCCCTGCAACCAATGTGGACGGATTCTATGCAGGGTTTTATAGATCGTCAACACTATAGAATGTCAAATTCATAACTAATTGTAATAATGAACAGTGTTCAGACCGTCAAGAACGGCTCCGCATGCGCCTTTTGAGGGATCTCAATTTGTCTGCCTGGTCTAGGCCGTTCAGTTGATCTACGTGCGCTTACCAACACAGGTAAAATCGACAATCGTTCCGGCGCCAAAAAGCTTGCCGCGCCCCTTCCGTCCCGCCGCTTTTTTGCCCCTTCCGGCATTGACCCGGCTCTGAACCGCACAAGATGAAATACAAAGACCTGCGCGATTTTGTCGGCCGTCTCGAGACAATCGGTGAGCTACGCCGTATCTCGCAGAAAGTCTCGCCCAACCTCGAAATGACCGAATTGTGCGACCGGGTGTTGCGCGCCGGCGGTCCGGCGTTGCTGTTCGAGAACAAGGAACAGCATGCGTTCCCGGTTCTCGGCAACCTGTTCGGCACGCCGCGCCGCGTTGCGCTCGGCATGGGGGTCGACGCGCAGGCTGGCGAAGGCGATGGCGCGGCACTCGAGTCGCTCCGCGATGTCGGCCGCCTGCTGTCCGCGCTGAAGGAGCCGGAGCCGCCAAAGGGGCTCAAGGATGCGGGCAAACTGTTCTCGCTGGCGAAAGCGGTGTGGGACATGGCGCCGAAGACCGTGAGCGCGCCGCCCTGTCAGGAAATCGTCTGGGAAGGCAACGACGTCGACCTCGGCAAGCTGCCCATCCAGACCTGCTGGCCCGGCGATGCCGGTCCGCTGGTGACATGGGGCCTGACCGTCACTAAAGGTCCGAATAAGACTCGACAGAATTTAGGCATATATCGCCAGCAGTTGGTTGGGCGCAACAAACTGATCATGCGCTGGCTCGCGCATCGAGGCGGCGCACTCGATTTCCGCGAATTTGCGCTGCAGAATCCCGGCAAGCCTTATCCCGTCGCCGTGGTGCTGGGCGCTGATCCGGCGACCATCCTCGGCGCGGTCACGCCGGTGCCCGACACGCTGTCCGAATACCAGTTCGCCGGGTTGCTGCGCGGCGGCCGTACGGAGTTGGCAAAGTGCATTACGCCTGGGGTCGACGGCTTGCAGGTGCCCGCGCGTGCGGAAATCGTGCTTGAGGGCTTTATCTATCCGCAGGAGGGTGCGCCGTCACCCGCTCCCGCGGGGGCGCCCCCTCGCCCGGTGAAGGGCGCGTCAGCCGGTTATGAGCATGCGCTCGAAGGTCCCTATGGCGACCACACTGGCTACTACAACGAACAGGAGTGGTTTCCCGTTTTCACCGTCGAGCGCATCACGATGCGGCGCGACGCTATCTACCACTCCACCTACACCGGCAAACCGCCCGACGAGCCCGCCGTGCTGGGCGTTGCGCTCAACGAAGTGTTCGTTCCGCTGTTGCAGAAGCAGTTCACCGAGATCACCGACTTCTATCTGCCGCCCGAGGGTTGCAGCTACCGGATGGCGATCGTGCAGATGAAGAAGAGCTATCCCGGCCACGCCAAGCGCGTGATGTTCGGCGTGTGGAGTTTCTTGCGGCAGTTCATGTATACGAAGTTCATCGTCGTGGTCGACGAAGACGTGAATATCCGCGACTGGAAGGAAGTGATCTGGGCCATCACCACGCGGATCGACCCCGCACGCGACACCGTGCTCGTGGACCGCACGCCGATCGACTATCTCGACTTTGCGTCGCCCGTAGCGGGGCTCGGATCGAAAATGGGCCTCGACGCAACCAACAAATGGCCCGGTGAAACCGATCGCGAATGGGGCCGGCCGATCGTCATGGACGCAGCGGTCAAACAGCGCGTCGATACCTTGTGGAACGAGTTGGGCCTGTAAGGCAAGCCGTACAACAAGACCAATAACAAAACGGATGGAGCAGTTGCACGGATGCACGCCTTTTCAATGATGTCGGATGGTTTCTTTCTGTCGTTGTCGTTGTGTCTGGATATCGGCCTGGTGAATGTGGCCATTATTTCGCTGACGCTGTCGCATGGTTTCAAGCCTGGCTTCTGGCTCGGGCTTGGTTCCTGTGTCGGCGATCTGATTTACGCGACGCTCGCGCTCGCGGGTATGGCCGCGCTGTTGCAATTCGAGTCGGTGCGCTGGGTGGTGTGGATCGGCGGAGCGGCGATTCTGCTGTTCCTCACATGGAAGATGGCGCGTGAGGCGATGCGCCCTGCATCAGCGCCGCCTGTGGCTGGCGACACTGATGCCAAGGCGCCGCATCTGTCAGCCTGGAGAGGATTTTTTCGCGGGGTGCTGCTGGCTGTTTCGTCGCCATCGGCGATCTTATGGTTCGCGGCTGTTGGCGGCGCATTGATCGCCAAAGCCGGCGCCACCAGTCCGACAACGGCGCTCGTGTTCCTTGGCGGCTTCTTTCTCGGTGGTCTGTGCTGGACGATCTTTATCTGCGGACTCGGCAGTCACGGGCGCAAACGCGCCGGAGCCGGTCTGCTGCGCGTTTGCCATGTGCTGTCCGCGCTGTTGTTCGCGTATTTCTCGTACAGCGTGATTGTTAATGGCTACCGCGACCTGATCGTACAAACGGCGCAAGTGGTCAGCTGATCGCTAATCGCTAAAAAAACGGCTCGCGGAGTAATCCAGCGAGCCGTTTTTCTTCAGTCAGCGCGATCTGGCAGCGCGACGCTACGATTCAGGCGAGATACTGCGCGAGCTTTTCCAGATCGACGTTGCCGCCGCTCACCACCACACCAACCCGCTTGCCCTTCACCGGCACCACACCATTGAGCACGGCCGCGGCGGCAAGACAGCCGGTCGGTTCGACAACCATCTTCATGCGTTGAGCGAAAAAGCGCATGGTTTCGATCAGTTGCGCGTCGCTGACGGTTTCGATCCGTGCGACCAGCTTGCGAATAATCGCGAACGTGTAGTCGCCAAGATGCGTGGATGCCGCGCCGTCGGCGATCGTACGCGGGGTGTCGATATGCACGATCTCGCCGCGTGCGAGCGACTGCTGGCCATCATTGCCGGCTTCCGGTTCGACGCCGATCACCGTGCACTGCGGGCTCAAAGCCGCCGCCGACAACGCGCTGCCGCCAATCAATCCACCGCCGCCGAGGCAAGCGACCAGCACGTCGAGCGGACCAGTTTCGTCGATCAGTTCTTTCACCGCGGTGCCCTGCCCCGCAATCACATGCGGATGGTCGTAGGGCGGAATCAGCGTCATGCCGCGCTCTTCGGCGAGCCGCTGGCCGATTTCTTCGCGGTTTTCCGTGTAGCGGTCGTAGGTGATCACTTCGCCGCCGTAACCCTTGGTGGCCGCGACTTTGGCGGCGGGGGCGTCGTGCGGCATGATGATCGTCGCGCGAATGCCGGCGAGGCGCGCCGACAGCGCAATTGCCTGAGCATGATTACCCGACGAGTACGTCAGCACGCCCGCTTCGCGTTGCTGCGCGTCGAAGTGCGAGATCGCGTTATATGCACCACGAAATTTGAACGCACCCATGCGTTGAAAATTTTCGCACTTGAAGAACACCGACGCGCCCGTGCGTTCGTTGAACGTGCTGGATGTCAGGACGGGCGTGCGGTGGGCGACGCCTTCGAGACGCGCTGCGGCGTCGAGTACATCGTCGAAAGTGGGAGCGGGAAGCGCTGGCACGGCGAGATTCTCCTGAGCGATGGCGAAACAGCCATTCTCCCAGCTTAGCCGGTGCTTTGGAACGGCAGTCGCGCAATGGCCCGCCCTCTGCGCGAACGGCATGCGTCACGCTGCGGCTCTGGAGCCAAAAACGGCGTAACCCGGCGATCAAGCCGGCGTTACGCCGTCATCAAGCTGGCTTCCCGCGATTAGCGGTGGTAGTACCCGTGGCCATAACCGCGGCCGTAGCCATGCCCGTAATAACCGTGATAGTACCCACCGCGATAATACGGGTGCCCGTAGTAGCCACCCCCTACTACGATTGCGGGCGGCGGCGCGTACACGACCGGCGGCGCGTATACCGGCGGCGGCGGTGCGTAGTAGACCGGCGGCGGCGCGGCATATACCGGATAGGCCGGCGCGATCGGCACGCCGATCCCAATCCCTACGGAAACGTGCGCCTCGGCAGCACCGGCAAGCCCCAGGCCGAGTGCTGCAGCAACGACAAACGGAACGATCTTTTTCACTTTATTCTCCTAGCGCGGCCCACCCAGGTCGCCGACTTTGCATGCGTCGCATGCCATGAAATCAATGTATCGAAAACGGCCGCGGCTATCTGTTCGCATTTGTTGCAAATTGCAATGCGCGGCGGGACGGTTCCGCTCGCGACAGCGCGGCAATGTGATCAAGTGGGGGGCAGGCAGTGGAAAATCAACGGCTTAGCGAAGCTAACGTACCCGATTTCTTTACTTCACAAGATTGGCCTGATTACACGAACCTAATTCAGTAATCTTTGATTACAAATTCGCTTCAATTCTGACGACGCGAATGGAAAATTCAATAAAAAATGCCCGGCGAATTCACGCCGGGCATTCTCACCATCAACTACCGCCGTCAGCCGACCTTCACATAGGCAAATTCGCGCGACACGTTTGGCGGGACGTATGCACCGCTAATCCGCACGCGTGGCGTCAGGCGCTTTTTCTGATCCCACCAGCGACGGCGCTGTGCATGTGTCAGGAACCGCAAGTGCTTTCGGTAAGAAAAAATACTCATGTGAACCTCCCGAATCTGACTGCGAAACGAATTTACCCAGAAACAGCAACTGCAAAATCGGCTCTTGGTTGAAACGTTGGTAGAACGCTTTCAGATGATTGTGAGCAGTTTCCAGGCCTACGAGTGCCGCGCCGCCAGATACCCGGCCTCAGCCGCCATATCGGCCGCGAATTGATCAGAGGAAATCGCGCCGCGTCACGCTGTCGGGGCCGGATGCGCGATACTTCTGCTTCCGTTTGCTTCCATTCATCAGATATCTCGCCTGGAGCCGGTAATCATGTCCCAGTACTCTGTACCGCGCCTCGGTTTTATCGGCGCCGGGCGGCTCGCGCGCTGTCTCGCGCTGAGCTTTTCACGCGCCGGCTATCCGGTCACCGCCATTGCGAGCCGCTCGGCGGCCTCCGCCGGCCGGCTTGCCAGTCAAATCGAACATTGCGCGGCCTTCGACAATCCCCAACAGGTGGTCGACGCCGCCGATATCGTGTTTTTAGCCGTTCCCGACGACAGTATCGGTTCGTCAGCGCACACACTGCGATTCGGCCCGGATGCCGCAGCCCATCCGCATGGCAAGGCGCTGGTGCATTGCAGCGGCGCTTCGCCGGTCGAATTGCTCGCGCCGGCACGCGATCAGGGCGTTTCAATCGGGGGGTTTCATCCACTTTACCTGTTTAGCGGGGACCTCGCCGACCTCGAACGAATCTGTGGCTGCTCGGTGACAATCGAGGCCGATGGAACGCTGAAAGACACACTGACCGCGCTGGCCATCGCGCTGCGCTGCCATCCGCTGTCGATTCCGGCGGGCGGCCGCATGCTGTATCACGCTGCCGCGCACTACGCCGCCAGCTTCGCGCTGTGCAGCCTCGCCGAATGCGTCGCGTTATGGCGCACGCTGGGATTTGCCGAAGACGACGCGCTGCGCGCGCTGCTGCCCATGCTTTCCGGCACCATCGAAACGGCTCGCGACAAGGGTTTGCCCAACGCGCTCGCCGGCCCGGTTTCGCGTGGCGACACCGGCGTCGTCGAAAAACAGCTGGCATTACTGGAAGGCCTCGGCGGCGACCACGCCGCGCTGTACGGTTTGCTGACCCGGCGCGCAGTCGGACTCGCCCAACGCCGCGCCACGCCGCCGGCCGCGATCGAAGCGATTGCGGAAGCGGTGGAAGAATCGCTCACGCGTTCGTTGAATCAGGCTGCGGCAGGTGCAAGCGCGAAGTAAGCCGTGATAATGTGACGCGTCCGGCGCCGTGCGGAAATCCGCCAGCGCCGCGCTCCGGGACCAACAGACGAGAACGCAAAATGATCAAGGTCAGCATCCTTTATCCGTATCGGGAAAACGGCCACTTCGACGTGGACTATTACCGCGTCACGCACATGCCGCTCGCGGCAAAACTGTTCGGGCCGTCACTGAAGGGCTGGTCGGTCGACGTCGGCGTCAACGCCGGCCCGCCCGGAACGCCGCCGCCCTATGTCGCTGCGGGCCACTTCCTGTTCGATAGCGCGGAAGACTTCTACAAGGTGTTCAAGTCCGCGGCCGGCCCGTTGACTGCCGATATCCCCAATTACACCGACGGTGGCAACGGCACGATTCTGATCAGCGAGATCAAGATTTCCGTGTGATGTCGCGCGGACAAAAGTGAAAATTCCGGCATGTAATTCAGTTAGCCGCGCAACCGGGTCACAATCCGCGCAATCGGAGTGCACGGCGGCTGACTGGAACGTCGTGTGACGCGCCTTTTCGCCGAAGAGGCGTGGGCAATTCAAATGAAACCGCTGGCGCGGATCTTTCGGTCCCGCCAGCATCCCGCGGCCGACCGGTGGCCGTCATCAGAAGGATAAGGACACGAGATGTTTGGCGATATCGCCCGTTTTCTGCTCAATACCGTTTTCACGCTGTTCGGCGCGGCGCTGCTGCTGCGCGCATGGCTCCAGGTCGTGCGCATGCCGCCCTACAACCCGGTGACGAACGCCGTCCTGCAAGCCACTAACTGGATCGTGCTGCCGTTGCGGCGCATTTTGCCGAGCACGAAAAGCATCGACTGGGCGAGCATTGTCGCGGCGTTGCTCGCGGCAATCGTTTATGTCGTGCTGATGGTCATGCTGACGGGCGCCGATCCACGGGCGCTTCTGCCGACGTTGATGATCGTCGCCGTACTCACGCTCATCAAGTGGGCGCTGAATCTGATTATCTGGATGACGATCCTGATGGCGCTGCTGTCGTGGCTCAACCCGCGCTCACCTGCCATGCCGATTCTTTATCAGCTGACGGCGCCGTTTTTGAACCCGCTGCGGCGCGTGGTGCCGCAGCTCGGCGGTATCGATCTTTCGCCGATTCTGCTGTTTGTGATCGTGCAGGTGCTATTGATGGTGGTCACGCGCGCCGCCGTTCAACTGACTTACTTCGTGATCTGACCGCGCGTTGATGCGTCCGCGGGAAAGTGCGCAGGCGGCGTAGTTTGCGCTATACGCCCTTTCCCGAGTAGAATCATGCGTTCTGCGGGCGTCGTATAATGGTAATACCCTAGCTTCCCAAGCTAGAGCCGTGGGTTCGATTCCCATCGCCCGCTCCAGTACAAATCAAACCTACCCTTTTCGAGTGTGCTACCTTACGCGCACTTGCAATGTCCGCTCCACCTTCTGCTGAGTCCCGGCGGAATCCAGCACGAGCCGCCTCCATGAAGGCGGCTTTTTTGTAGTGGCGGCGGTTTGGCATAACGAGTCGCGAGCACGATGACGATGAATCAGCCAATCAAAAAAGCCGATTCACGGTCCGCCGCACATAAGCAGGCAGGCCGCGCGCAGCACGACGCCACGCAAGCCGCTAAGCCCTCACCCATAGCAGCATCGATGATGATCCACGATCCAAACGACACCGGCCTGCCGGACGACCTTCCGACGCCCTCCAGCGAAGCCGCTGACCAACCCGCCACGGGCGACGCCCCTGAAGGCGAAGCGCTGCACCTGCGCCGTATCCGCAGCTTTGTCACGCGCGCTGGCCGCGTGTCGACCGGCCAGCGCCGCGCAATGGACGAACTCGGCCCCCGCTTCGTGGTGCCGTACACGCCGGAACAGCCCGACTGGAATACCGTCTTCGGCCGCCACGCGCCGCGCATACTGGAAATTGGTTTCGGCATGGGCGCGACCACGGCGGAAATCGCGTCGAACCGTCCCGACGACGATTTTCTCGGCGTCGAAGTGCACGAACCCGGCGTGGGCGCGCTGCTAAAGCTGATGGGCGAGCAATCGCTGTCGAACATCCGCATCATTCAGCACGACGCGGTTGAAGTGCTCGAACAGATGATCGCGCCGGACAGCCTCGACGGCGTGCACATCTTCTTCCCGGACCCGTGGCACAAGGCGCGCCATCATAAGCGCCGCCTGATCCAGCCGAAGTTCGTCGCGCTGCTGGTTTCGCGCCTGAAGCCGGGTGCCTATCTGCATTGCGCGACCGACTGGCAGAACTACGCCGAACAGATGCTCGACGTGCTGGGTGCCGACTCCGCGCTCGAGAACACCGCTGACGGTTATGCGCCGCGCCCGGACTATCGTCCAGTGACGAAGTTCGAGCGCCGCGGGCTGCGACTCGGACACGGTGTATGGGATCTGGTGTTCCGCAAGCGCGCGACCGCATAAGCACGCGTTCGCCGGACAAGTGACTCACCAGAAGCAAAAAGGTCCGCCAATGCGGACCTTTTTTCATGGCGCGAACCGAAACATCACGGACCGCTTCAATCGGCCCAGCTCAACGCGCCGCTATAGCCAACCAGCAGGATCAGCAGGCCGAAGCCGATGCGGTACCACGCGAACACCGTGAAATCGTGCGACGCGATATAGCGCAACAACCAACGCACGCAGATAAACGCGCTGATAAACGCTGCGATGAAGCCGAGTGCGAAGCTACCGAACGCGTCGGCCGAAAGCAGGTGCCAGTCTTTGTAAAGCTCGTAGGCGGTCGCGCCGAAGATAATCGGAATCGCGAGAAAGAACGAGAACTCGGTCGCGACCCGTCGCTCGAGCCCGAACAGCATCCCGCCGATAATCGTCGAACCCGAGCGCGAAGTGCCTGGAATCAGCGCGAAACACTGCGCGAGGCCCACTTTGAGCGCGTCCAGCGCGCTCAGATCGTCGATGCTGCGCACCCGCGCCGCCGATTCCCCGCGCGCGCGCTGCCGCGCCTCCGCCCACAGAATCACGACGCCGCCTACCACCAGCGCGAACGCGACCGGCACCGGCGAAAACAGTGCCGCCTTGATGGACTTTTCGAACAGCAAACCGAGCACGATGGCCGGAATCGTCGCAATGATGACGTTCAGCGTGAAGCGGCGCGCCTCGGGTTTGGTTGGAAGGCCGACCAGCACCGTGCCGATGCGCCGGCGGAATTCCCAGCACACGGCGAGAATCGCGCCGAGCTGGATGACGACGTCGAAGGTCTTTGCGTGCTGGTCGGTGAAATTCAGCAAACTCCCGACCACAATCAGATGCCCGGTGCTCGACACCGGCAGAAATTCCGTCAGCCCTTCGACGACGCCCAGAATCAGCGCCTTGCAAGCCAGTATCCAGTCCATCCGTGACCCCATCGCGGTAGATTGTCGGAACGAAAACGAGGTCGACACAGCGATGCGCGGCCCCGACGGCCGCGCGCCACGTCATTTTTCGACGATTTGCACACGTATGCCGTTTGTAAGGATGGTGATTGTACCGGGTTCGTAATTCACGCCGGCAAATTGAAGTTGTTCTGGCTTGAATGTGTAGATCGGGTAGTTGGTCAGCAACTGCTGCGCGAGTACGGCGGCGGCTGCGTTGATCTGCTGGGTATAGGCCTGCGCGTCGCCGCTCACGCTGACGTTGTCGACGTTCGGCGACCTGAGCACGACTGATTTGCTGGCCGCGTCGTAAGCCAGTTCGCTTGAAAGCGTGAATACGCCGTCGACCGGTTGCGGCATGAACGGACTCGCGAAACGCGCGTCGAGCTTGACCGATACCCGGTTCGTATCGGGCAGAAAATCGACCACCGGATTCGTCAGCGCGACATTGAACACTTGCGAAACCGTGCGCTGATACGGGAATTTGCGCTGCACTGCGTCCTGCACCTGCTGATGCGAGAACGTGTAGTCCTTCGGGATAAACGGAAAAATCGGCGTTGCGCACGCCGCCAGCGACGCGGTAATGCCAAGCGCACTGCAGCCGGTCAGCGCAGCGCGCAGAAAGCGGCGCCGGGACGGCGCGGCAGGTCGAGTCATACGAAATCTCCAGTGGAAGCTTGGTCGGACATGCGCCTGATGGCGTTGCGTGATGTCGCTATGGGTGAACGTCGCGCCCGGCATTTCCGGCGACGCGCATTACCGGCGGATCGGCACACACGGTTGGGTCAGCACTTCGAGCTGCGTCAGCCACGCGAGCGCTTCCGCACGGCTTGCGCCGCACATCTCCGTCTGCGGCTGCAGACCGGAACAGCACGCTGGCCGCTCGGGCTGGCCAAAAATCGCGCAGCGCAGATCGTCGCCGAGTTGCACGCAACGCACGCCCGCCGGTTTGCCTTCTGGCATGCCCGGAATCGGACTCGAAATCGACGGCGCGATACAGCACGCGCCGCAATCGGGGCGGCACGCATGATCGGCTGAATCGAAGGGAGACGCGCGCTTCGTCACGCGGTCCGGCATGCTTTGCGACATGCGTTGAAAACCATCCATCACGACATTTTTCCTGAGCTCGAAAACAGGCAACGCATTGCCAGACCCGCATTGTGCCATCGGCTGACGGACAGCTTTTTGCGCCGCGCCGTGCGCACTATTTCGTGCGACCTTTTTACGCAATCCGGCCAACGAACGCTCACTTAAACTCAAGGGCTCCGAAAGGCCATGTTCAAGAGACGTCTGCGCTGTTCGATCGGGTCGGGCAACCATGCTGTTGTGCGCCGCCTCTCGCCTCTTCCACGGTGGCCGACTCTTCCGGGCCACTCATGACCGTTGCCAACACGCTATTTCGCCCTGACCTGCTCGCCAAGTACAACGCGAACGGTCCACGGTATACGTCCTATCCGACCGCGCTGCAGTTCCGCGAAAGTTTCGATCCCGCCGACTATTTGCGCGGCGCCGCCGACCCAGGCGCGTCCGCCACCGACCTCTCGCTGTACTTCCACATTCCGTTTTGCGACACCGTGTGCTTCTACTGCGGCTGCAACAAGGTCGCCACGAAGAACCGCGCGCATGCGCGTCCGTACCTCGACCGGTTGAAGCGCGAAATGGCATTGCAGGCGGCGTGTTTCGACACACGTCGTCCGGTCTCTCAACTGCACTGGGGCGGCGGCACGCCGACGTTTCTGTCGCACGATGAAATGGCCGAATTGATGGCCGCCACGCGCGAGCATTTCACATTGCTGGCCGATCGCGAAGCCGAGTATTCGATAGAAGTCGATCCACGCGAGGCGTCGCCCGACACGATCGCGCATCTGCGCGAATTGGGCTTCAACCGCTTGAGCCTCGGTGTACAGGACTTCGATCCCGTCGTGCAGAAGGCGATCAACCGCATTCAGCCGCTCGAGATGACCACCTCGGTCATGCAGGCCGCGCGCGACACTCACTATGATTCGATCGGCGTCGATCTGATTTACGGACTGCCGCATCAAACGGTCGACAGCTTCACGCGCACGCTCGACACGATGATCGAACTCGCACCGGACCGGCTGTCGGTATTCGCGTATGCGCACATGCCGCAGCTCTTCAAGATGCAGCGGCAGATGGACCCAGCGGCGCTGCCGTCGCCCACCGAACGGCTCGCGCTGCTGCAACGCGTAGTCGAGCGCCTGACGGACGCGGGCTATGTGTACATCGGCATGGATCACTTCGCGCTGCCCACCGACGAACTCGCGCGCGCTCAGGCGCAACGTACGTTACATCGCAATTTTCAGGGCTACAGCACGCGCGCCGAATGCGATCTGATCGGCTTTGGCGCGTCGTCGATCGGCAAGGTCGGCGACGTGTACGCGCAGAACGCCAAGCATCTGCCGGACTATGCCGACGCAATCGACTCGGGCCGCCTCGCGATTGCACGCGGCGTGCGCCTCACCGCCGACGACCGTCTGCGTCGCGACATCATCACGCAACTGATGTGCAACCTGGAATTGCGTTTCGATGAATTCGACGCAGCGTATGGCATCCGCTTCGCCGACACCTTCGCCCCGGAACTGGAGCGCCTGCGCAGCTTCGAGGACGACGGCCTGGTGTCGATCGGCGCAGGCCGGCTCGACGTGCAGATGGCCGGCCGCATGCTCGTGCGCAACATCGCGATGGTGTTCGACCGCTATCTCGGACAGCAGACGCTCGAACGGTTTTCGCGCACGGTTTGATCGATTCGATGGGCTCAAAGCAAAAGTCCGAGGTAACCGGCTTGCCCCTCGTCGAATTTTCGGCCATAATCTGCGTCTTCGCTGCGCGCCGTGGTCTAGCGCGTACGCTGCAAGACCTGCCCAGGTGGTGAAATTGGTAGACGCAGGGGACTCAAAATCCCCCGCCGCAAGGCGTGCCGGTTCGATTCCGGCCCTGGGCACCATCAAAAATCTTCCGGACTTTCAATCATCCGGAAGACATCGCAAAGCTCCCTTCGCATCAACAAGCATCCGTGTCGGTTAATGCCAATGCCGGCCACCGTCGCTCATGCAATCCGCTTCACCCGGTGAAACTTATTCCGTCGAAACATCATCGACGATGAAAAATATCGCGCGACGCAAAGCAGATAAATGATCATCGACGCGACGGTATAGGAAACGAACCGCGCCGAGAAAAACAGCAACACCACAGCAACCGCTCCAAGCAGCATTTCGACTTTTGATCCCAGCGCGGAAAGCCGCCGGCCTCGCAGCTCAAACGCGGTTCCCAGCAGGATCAGCAGTGGAATCAACGCCAGCACCATGTGAATGGACTCGAGCACCGGGTAGATCAGCAACATCGTCATGCAGATGAGCGCGTAATCGATCCGGCTGTCCCGATGACGGCGAAACACGAGATAGAGTGAAAACAGGCACACGGCCAGCGCGAACGCTGCAGAAATAAGCGCGAGCGTGACGTCGGATAGCGGCATGCCGACCGCGGTCGATAACGTCTGCAACGCGCCCCTCAACGAATTGTTGGTGGGCGCTCCACCGCCGCCCATCGCCATTGTCATGCCATTAAGGCGCGCCATGTCCGACATGAAGTAGTGCCACAAAACGCGTGAACCCAATTGCGCCGCGGTAATCAGCGTCAGTAACGTGGACACTACGATCGTCACGATCACCGTGCGCCATTCGCGGCGCAACAACAGCAAACCGGCGACCGCAATGGGCGTCAACTTGATCGCAATGGCGAAGCCGAGAAAGAGACCGGCGGCATAGCGGTTGCCACGCTCGATCAGAAAGAAAGTGGCGACTAGCAGAAAGAACAACAATTCATTCGACTGGCCATCGTAAGTGTCTTCGACCAGCGGGAAGCTCAGCAGCGCAACCGCGATCAGCAACACGGCCACACTCCGCTCAGTGCCACGATAGGCCATCTTCACGAGCATCCACAGTCCGCCGGCGAACAGCATGACCGACCCGCAAAACCAGACGAGCTTGGCGGCAAGCGGCGTCAACATCGACAGCGGCGAAAAAATCAGCGCGAACTGCGGAGGGTATGCATAAAACACGTCGTCGCCCGTCGACCGTGCGCCGATTCCCTGCAGGAACGTCACGAGGCCGTCGTGATCGTAGAGGCTCGCGGGATCGTCGAGGACGCCGTTGAATGCGTACAGATAAAGGTTGAAGTCGCTAAACGCATCGGCCGGATTGGCGCGGAACTTCGCGACGATGTGCACGATGTGCAACGCGAGGCAGCCCACCGCGACCAGCAGCAATCCCACGGCACCCGCGCCAAGACCCAGGCCCGAGCCCGACTTCGCGCGCACGGCGCTTGCATTGAACATGACGTCCCCTTATTCGATACATAAGATAAAACGTGCGAGTTATCGCGCGTTGGCCCGCGACGGCGCGGGACGTACGAGACAACCGGGTCACCGATATCGGGGAGGCGGCGGCGCAAGCGGCTGACCGGCGTCGGATCGCCGGCTTGCGCGGCGATGCAGACGTCCGTGTTACAACCCCGCTTCAGCGCCTCAAATACAGGTTTTAGGTATTTTTTGCCAACGCCGCTGGCGTTCTGGTCCGACATTCGGACTGAGATTACCGGCTCCACCAAATCAATCTGTGCGCTCGGGCACATCCACTCGCCCTATCGGGGAAATGCGGAGGCGATTTTCTGGTGGATTTCCGGCAGTCATGCCACGCCGCTCATTGCGATGCAGCGCTCGTAGTGGTGAAGATCGGCGACATTGCGTCGCCGTTCGGTGATCTGGGTGATCGCGTGTTTGCGTACGTCGGCCAGCGCGGCCCAACGTGAAATTGGCCGGAGCGGCGTACAGCCGCCCGGCGGTTGGTGCGGCGCACGGCGTCCGGGTCCCGGGCCACCACGCCCGGAACCGCTCACACCCGCGCTATCCGGCAAGGCGGGCGTTTAACGCCCCGCCACGCCCGCGCCACGCTGCTGGGTAGCGGCGCGGCGGCGCTTGAACACATAGCCGGCCCACATCACCAGCAGCCATACCGGTACCAGCCACACGGAAACCGACAGACCCGGGGTCATCGCGAGAATCACGAGGACCAGCGCCATGAACGCGAGGCAGATCCAGTTGCTGACCGGAAACCAGAATGACTTGAACACCAGCGTCTCACCCGCCGCGACCATGGCCTTGCGCGATTTCAGATGGGTCAGGCTGATCAGTGCCCAGTTCAGCACCAGCGCGGCGACGACCAGCGCCATCAGCAAGCCGAGCGCTTCCGCCGGAATCAGGTAGTTGACGATCACGCAGGTAAAGGTAGCGAGTGCCGACAAACCGATCGCCATATACGGCACGCCGCGCCGGTCGACCTTCATCAGCGCGCGCGGCGCGTTGCCTTGCTCCGCGAGGCCGTAGAGCATCCGGCTATTCGCATACACGCCGCTGTTGTAGACCGACAGCGCCGCAGTCAGCACGACCACGTTGAGCACGTTCGCGGTCAGCGTGGAGCCGATCTGCGAGAAGATCATCACGAACGGGCTGCCACCTGCCGCGACTTCGTTCCACGGATACAACGACAGCAGCACCGCCAGCGAGCAGATGTAGAAAATCAGAATCCGGTAGATCACCTGATTCACGGCTTTCGGAATGCTCTTCTGCGGATCGGCGGCTTCAGCGGCGGTAATGCCGATCAGCTCGAGCCCGCCGAACGAGAACATGATCACCGCCAGCATCATGAAGAGGCCATGAAAGCCGTGCGGGAAAAAGCCGCCGTGGCTCCACAGGTTGGTGATCGACGCTTGCGGGCCGCCATGACCGCTGATCAGCAGATACGCGCCGAACACGATCATGCCGATCACCGCCACCACCTTGATGATCGCGAACCAGAACTCGGTTTCGCCGTAGGCCTTGACGTTCGCGAGGTTGATCGCGTTGATGACGGCAAAGCACACCAGCGCCGATACCCATGTGGGCACGCCCGGCCACCAGTAATGCACGTAGGTGCCGACCGCGGTCAGCTCGGCCATGCTCACGAGCACATACAGCACCCAGTAATTCCAGCCCGACAGAAAGCCGGGGAAATCGCCCCAGTATTTGTACGCGAAATGGCTGAACGAACCGGCGACCGGCTCCTGCGCGACCATTTCGCCAAGCTGACGCATGATCATGAAGGCGATGATGCCGCCGATCGCGTAGCCGAGAATCATCGACGGACCGGCTGCCTGCAACACGCTGGCGGAACCGAGAAAGAGCCCCGTGCCGATCGCTCCGCCCAGCGCAATCAGCTGGATATGGCGATTCTTGAGCCCGCGCTTCAGGCCGTCTTGCTGCTGTGAACTGTTCACTTGCACCCCAGTGTATGGATGTCAATCAGCCTGGCAGGCTTATAGCCCGGCCAGGCAAAACCGTAAATTTTACCTTGAGCGCTATCTTCGCAAATACTGGGACCAACCCGCGTCGGGTTTGCGTTGGTTCTGCGCCGCACTTAACGGCGAGGATAGTGATTGTCTCCGGTGCGGGGCTTCGGTATGTTGCCCAAGTTGGGAAGTCAGCTTTCGGAGATCAACATGTCGCTCAAACGCCTGCTGCTTTGCGCCGCTGTCTGGGCCCTGTGTTTCGCAGGGGTGAATGCCTTCGCCCAGACCGCCGCAGCTCCTGCCGCGGGACCGGCAGACCAGTCAGGCAGCGAAGCAGTGACGCCTGCGGCACCCGCTCCTGAACCCGTGGCGACCCCTGCCGCGCCTGCCCCTGCCGCCGCTAGCAGCAAACCCGCCACGACGATCAGCGGTCCAGTGCGCAATATCGTGCTGGTTCATGGCGCCTTTGTCGACGGATCGAGCTGGAACGGTGTGGTGGCTCACTTGCAGCAGAAGGGCTATCACGTGAGTTCGGTGCAGAACCCGCTCACGTCACTCGCCGACGATGTCGCCGCCACCCGCCGTGTGCTCGCGCGTCAGGATGGGCCGACGTTGCTGGTCGGACATTCGTGGGGCGGCGTCGTGATTACCGAAGTCGGCGCGAACGCGCCGAACGTCGCGGGCCTGGTCTACGTCGCGGCGATTGCGCCGGACCTGCATGAATCGACCGTCGATCTGCTGAAGCGCGGCGCACAAATGCCCGCAGGCCAGGCCATCACTGCGGACGCCAACGGCTTCCTGTGGCTCGACCGAACCCGCTATCACGCGGACTTTGCCGCCGACGTGCCCGAGAACGTGACGCGCGTGCTGTCCGCGGCTCAAGCGCCGATCAGCGGGAAAGCATTCAGCGAAACGGTGAGCCAGGTGGGCTGGAAGGAAAAGCCCTCGTGGTACGTGCTGACGACGAAAGACCGCGCGGTGTCGCCCGAGGTACAGCGTTTCATGGCCGAGCGGATGGGCGCGAAAATCGTCCCGGTGGCGTCGAGCCATCTCGTTCCGGTGTCGCACGCGGGCGCGGTCGCCGATGTGATCGACCGCGCAGCGCGTGAGTTGAGCCGTCAGCAGTAGTCAGAGAGCACCGCCCGGTCATGCAGAGGCGCGAAGTTCATCGCGCCTCTGCATGAATCGAAGCACGTTTCAGCTTCGACCACGCTCAGCGCAGATTGGTGGTCGCCAGTTCGACCACCTCGTCACCGCGTCCATTCAGCACGGCCTTCAGCATATACAGACTGAAACCCTTCGCCTGCGCCCACTGAATTTTCGGCGGCATCGCCAGTTCGTGCTTCGCGGTCACCACGTCGATCACCGCCGGTCCCGGATGCGCGAACGCTTCCCGCAACGCAGTTTCAATATTCTCCGAATGCTCGATACGGACTCCGTAGATCCCGGCGCCGCGCGCAATCGCGGCGAAGTCGGTGGTGGCGAGATCGGTACCGCTTTCCAGATAGCCGCCCGCCTTCATCTCCATTGCGACGAAACCGAGCGTGCTGTTGTTGAACACGACCACCTTGATCGGCAGATCGAGCTGACGCGCGCTGAGCAGATCGCCGAGCAGCATCGACAGACCGCCGTCGCCCGACAGCGAAATCACCTGGCGTCCTGGGTCGGCGGCCTGCGCGCCGAGCGCCTGCGGCATCGCATTCGCCATCGAGCCGTGATTGAACGAGCCATGCAGACTGCGCTTGCCGTTCATCGTCAGATAACGCGCGGCCCACAGTGTCGGCGTGCCGACGTCGGCGCACAACACGGCGTCTTCATTGGCTACCTTGTCGATAATGCTGGTCAGATATTGCGGATGAATCGCGCGCCCCGGATCGGACGGCCGCGCGAGATCGTCGAGCCCCTTGCGGGTGTCGGCGTAATGTTTGCGCGCGTTCTCGAGAAAGCGCCGGTCGGTCTTGCGCTTGAGCTTCGGCAATAGTGCCTGCAAGGTCGCCTTCACATCGCCGACCAGGCCGAGTTTCAGCGGCGCGCGTTTGCCGAGCGCGGAGCCGCGCCGGTCGATCTGCACCACGTTGCCATGCGACGGATAGAAGTTGCGATACGGGAAGTCGGTGCCGAGCATCACGAGCGTGTCGCACGACATCATCGCGTGATAGCCGGAGCTGAAGCCAATCAGTCCGGTCATGCCGACGTCGAACGGGTTGTCCCATTCCACGTATTGCTTGCCGCGCAGCGCGTGCACGGTCGGCGCGCCGAGTTGATCGGCGAAGGCGACCACTTCGTCGTGCGCGCCTGCGCAGCCGCTGCCGCAGAGCAGCGTCACGCCGCCCGCCTGGTTCAACAGATCGGCAAGACGGTCGAGATCGGCTTCGGACGGCACCACCGTCGAGCGCTCCAGCGTGCCGGCCCACGCCGGCGTTTCTTCAGGCGCCTCACCGAGTGCGACGTCGCCGGGCAGCACGATCACCGCGACGCCGCGCTCTTCGATCGCGGTGCGCATCGCACGGGCCAATACACGCGGAAACTGCGACGGGTTCGTCACCAGTTCGACGTAGTGGCTGCACTCCTTGAACAACTCCTGCGGATGCGTTTCCTGAAAGTAACCGAGCCCGATTTCCGTCGATGGAATATGCGCGGCTATCGCCAGCACCGGCTGATGGTTGCGATGACAGTCATACAAGCCGTTGATCAGATGCAGATTGCCCGGACCGCAACTGCCCGCGCAGACCGCGAGCTTGCCGGTCGCAGCAGCGTCGGCGCCGGCGGCGAAGGCCGCGACTTCTTCGTGACGCGTGTGCATCCAGCGAATCGAACCGAGCCGCTGCAAGCTGTCAGACAGACCGTTCAGGCTGTCGCCCGTTACGCCCCAGATCCGTTCGACGTCTGCTGCCGCCAGGGTTTTGGCCAGATAATCCGCAATAGTCTGCTTACCCATGCTGTACTCCGCTCGGTGAGAATTCAGTGAGAAAGACGATGGCTCCGGAATGCCAGAGCGTAACGCTTCCTCACAAAACGTGCCGCCCGAATGTGCAGCCGATGAGCGAAACGTAAGCAGAGTGAAATGACTGCGTAGGGCTGGGCTAACGCAACATGAACGACATTGCGGACAGACAGTTCAGCATTCGCACCGCATGTTCGGCGGAGGCGGCGTTAAAGCGCACGGTTACCGCGTCGATGCGCGTGAGCGTCGGCCATTGGCAGAACAGATCGGCCAGCGCGCTGGTCTGCACGCGCAGTTCGCAATCGACCGGATGGGTCTGCGACGCGCGCGTTGCATGCGGCGCATAAGCTTTTGCGATGGACTGCTGCACCACGTCGCAAGCGGCGCTTCTGATCGCTTCACGCGCGTTCGCAGGCGATTGCGTGACGCCGCTCGCGTGACCCGTTGCGCTTTTCGTGACGACGAAACGCGCGTGCGGGAAACGGGGTGCGGTTTCTTCGGCGAATACGTCGTCGCCGGATAAAAGGGCGACCTGTGCACCATATTCTTCCGCCAGCGCTCCATACACACCCGCCTCACCCAGTTCGACGCCATTGAACATGACTCGCGCGAACGCGAAGCTGTTGATCGTGTGCGAGAGAATGCCGCGGGTTTGTGCCATCGCGTGATAGCCGATCATGAAAACCAGCGCCGCGCCATATTCGAGCCCGGCCATCATGCCGAGCGTACGCGGTTTGCCGAGCACGACCTGCGCGCGCGGATCGAGCAGATCGGGCAGCAGATTGCGAAAGCCGCCGTGCGAATCGTTGACCCACACTTGCGTCGCGCCGCCCGCGAACGCGCCTTCGATCGCGGCGTTGGCTTCGAGCGTCATCCAGCGACGCGCGGCTTCGTATTCACCGTTACCCGCACGCGTTTGCTCAGTATGGAATACACCGGCCACGCCTTCGATGTCGGCGGAAATGAGGACTTTCATGCGTTAGTGAATGGGCTTCAGCTTGAGGAGTTGAGCGAGGTCAGGGACGCTGTCGTGCAACGACAGACGCTGATGCCCGTCGCGACCTGTCACCGGGGTGGCGCTCCATAGCGCGTCGATAATCGCCTGTTCGACGCTGTCCGCGCATGCGCGGAACAGCGGATCGAGACGCGCGTCGGCGACGAGCGGTGGCAGCGTGATCGTGTCCGCGTCGTGCGGCACGCTGTAAGCCGTTGAAAACGCCAGCGCGAGATCGCCGCTGCCGTGACCATAGACCGAGCCGGTGCGCGCGAGACCCGCTGCGGCGCGCAACGAAAGACGCTTCAGTTGCCGGGAGTCGAGCGGCGCGTCGGTGGCGACGATCATGATGATCGAGCCTTGCTCGGGTTTTGCGCTGGCCTCGCTGGCAGCCGCCGCCTGTTTGGCTGCGCGTTCGGTCAGCACGCGGCCTAGCGGTGCACCGTCGAGCGTCAGCATCGGCAAGCGGCCGAAGTTCGCCAGCACGAGTGCGCCGACGGTGTAGTCGCGTCCGGTCACACGAACCACGCGCGACGCATTGCCAATGCCGCCCTTCAGATCGAAGCACGACATGCCGCGCCCCGCGCCGACCGATCCACTCACAACGTGTGCATTGGCAGCGTCGAATGCATCGACGAAATGCTGTTCGGTGACGGCAAGCGCCTGGATATCGTTCAGATACCCATCATTGCATTCGAACACCAGCGGGTTCACAGTCGACCACTCGCGCCCGATCTGCGGATTCGCGCTGATTGCCGCACGAATCTGCGCCTGTGCCATTGCACCGACACCGAACGTATTGGTCAACGCGATCGGCGTTTCCAACGTGCCGAGTTCTTCGACCTGCACGAGTCCGATACTCTTGCCGAACCCGTTGATCACCGACACCGCCGCCGGCACCTTATGCACAAACGGATCGTCACGATGCGGACGGATCACCGTGACGCCGGTTTGCAGCGCACCTTGATCAATCGTGCAATGACCGACAGTCACGCCGTCGACATCGGCAATCGTGCCGAGCGGTCCACTCGCCAGCGTGCCGATATGCGGTGCGGCTTCGCGCGCGTTCAGTGAAGTACTCATAGCCGGTCGAGCTTCGGATCGAGCGCATCGCGCAGGCCGTCGCCGAGCAGGTTGAACGCGAGCACCGTCAGGAAAATCGCGAGACTCGGAAACAGCGCGATATGCGGCGCAGTGACCATATCGGCGCGGGCTTCGTTGAGCATCGCGCCCCACTCAGGGGTGGGCGGTTGCGCACCGAGTCCGAGAAACGACAGGCTCGCCGCCGTGATGATCGACGTGCCGATACGCATCGTGAAGTACACCACCACCGACGAAATCGTCCCCGGCAGAATGTGTCGCACGATGATGGTCCAGTCCGACGCGCCAATACTGCGCGCCGCTTCGATATACGTGAGCTGCTTGAGCATCAGCGTATTGCCGCGCACGAGACGCGCAAACGCGGGGATGCTGAAAATTGCCACCGCGCAGATCACGTTGATCATGCCGTTGCCAAGAATCGCCACCACGCCAATCGCCAGCAGAATGCCGGGAAACGCGAACAGCACGTCGGCCACGCGCATCGTGATGCGGTCCCACCAGCCTTCGTAGTAACCGGCCAGCAGGCCGAAGAACGTGCCGATCACCGCGCCGATCGCGACCGATAAAAAGCCCGCTTCGAGCGAGATGCGCGAGCCCGCGAGAATGCGGCTGAAAATATCGCGCCCCAGCGAATCGACACCGAACCAGTGTGCAGCGGAGGGCCCAGCGTTCAGCGCGTCGTAGTCGAAGAAATTCTCCGGGTCGTACGGCACGATATGCGGCGCGGCAATCGCGACCACGATCAGCAGCAGCACGAAAATGCCGGCGCCGAGCGCCACGTGCTGGTTGCGGAATTTGCGCCAGAACTCGCTCCACGGGGTGCGGATTGCGCTTTCCACGATAGCGGCGCGCGCCGCATTCGCCTCGGTTGCAGAGATGCTCATGCGGGCCTCACTTGAAACGGATAGTCGGATTGATCACCGCGTACATCACGTCGACGATCAGATTGATGATGATGAATTCCAGCGAGAACAACAGCACCTCGGCCTGAATCACCGGATAGTCGCGCATGGCCACGGCATCGATCAGCAGGCGCCCCAGGCCCGGCCAGTTGAACACCACTTCGACCACGATCGAGCCGCCCAGCAGAAAGCCGAACTGCAAACCCATCATCGTGATGACGGGAATCATCGCGTTGCGCAGACAGTGTTTGACGATCACGAGCCGCTCGGGCACACCCTTGGCACGCGCGGTCCGCACGAAATCTTCATGCATCACTTCGACGAACGAGGCTCGCGTGAAGCGCGCCATCACCGCCGCGACGGCCGCGCCCAGCGTCAGCGACGGCAGCACGTAACTGCGCCACGAACCGTCACCGACAATCGGCAGCCAGCCTAGCTTCACCGAGAAAATCTCCATCAGCAGCATGCCGAGCGCAAACGCGGGAAACGAAATGCCCGATACCGCGAGCGTCATGCCGAGCCGGTCGGGCCAGCGGTTACGCCATACCGCCGAGACGATCCCGAGCGCCATGCCGATCACCACGGCCCACACCATGCTGGTGAGCGTGAGCAGCAGCGTCGGCATGAAGCGTTCGGCGATTTCCTGACTGACGGGCCGCTTGCTGCGCGTGGACGTACCGAAATCGCCGTGCGCGATACGCACGAAGAAGTTGACGAACTGCTGCGGCATCGGCTTGTCGAGACCGAGATCGGCGCGTACCAGCGCAACGGTTGCTTCGTCCGCTTCGGGACCGGCGGCCAGACGCGCCGGATCGCCCGGCAACAGATGCACGAACAGGAACACCAGCACGGCGACGATAAAGAGCGTCGGCAGCAGGCCAAAGAGACGTTTGACGAGGAAGTTCAGCATGAAACCCTATCCTGCAGTGATGCGGGTAACGAGGAATCGCGTGCGGCGGCGAGGCGGCGGCGCAGCCCGCTACGTTGATTCATCAACATGTCGGGCCGCAGGGGCAACGCATTACCTGATTGCGATTTCGTCGAAATTGAACGAGCCGTCCGGCGCAACGTACGCACCCGACAGACGCTTGCTGCGCGCGTACACGACCTTCTCCTTCACGAGGAAGATCCACGGCGCGTCGGTCCAGATGCGCTTTTGCGCGTCGGCGTAGAGCGCGGTCTTCTGCGTGCGGTCGGTGGTTTCGAGCGCCTGCTTCAGATCGCTGTCGACCGTATCGTTCCTGTAGTACGCGGTGTTGACCATCTTCGGCGGAAACGCTGAGGATGAGAGCAGCGGCGAGATCGCCCAGTCGGCCTCACCCGTCGACGACGACCAGCCGATGTAGTACATCCGCACCGGCGCCTTGGCCGGGTCCTGCGCGCTCTCCACCTTGGCGACGCGCTGACCCGCTTCGAGCGCTTCGACCTGTGCCTTCACGCCCACCTGCGCGAGTTGCTGCTGCACGAACTGGATCACCTTTTGCGCGGTCGAGTAGTTATACCCGGACCACAACGTCGTTTCGAAACCGTTCGGATAACCCGCTTCCTTCAGCAACGCGCGCGCCTTCGCCGGATCGTACGGCCACGGGCCGAGCTTCGTCGCGTAGTCCACGCCTTGCGGCACCACCCCTTCGGCCGGCGTCGCGTAACCGGAGAACGCAACCTTGATCAGCGCGTCCTTGTTCACCGCGTAGTTCAGCGCTTCACGCACCTTCGGGTTGTCGAACGGCTTCTGGTTCACGTTCAGGCTGATATAGCGCTGGACGATCGACGGCGCGGCGACCAGATCGACCTTCGGGTTCGCCTGCAATTGCGCGGCCTGTTCGTACGGCACCTGGAATGCGAAGTCCGCTTCGCCGGTGCTCATCAGCGCGGCGCGCGTGTTGTTGTCGACCACCGGCTTCCAGTCGATCGCGTCGATCTTCGGGTAGCCCTTCTTCCAGTAACCGGCGAACTTCTTCACTGTCAGGTCGCCCGCCGGATCCCACTTCACCAGTTCGAACGGACCCGTGCCGACCGGATGAAACGCAATGTCCTTGCCGTACTTCTTCAAGGCATCGGGTGAAATCATCACCGCCGACGGATGCGCGAGCACGTTGACGAATGCCGAGAACGGCGTCTTCAGCGTGACCTTCACCGTGTACGGATCGACCACTTCGGTCTTGTCGATGCGGCTGAACATGTTGTAGCGCTTGAGCTTGTTCGCCGGATCGGTCACGCGGTCGAAGTTTGCTTTCACGGCGGCTGCGTTGAAATCGGTGCCGTCCTGGAACTTCACGCCGTGGCGCAGCTTGAACGTATAGACGCGCGCGTCCGGGCTCGCTACGTAGCTGTCGGCCAGCACATTGACCAGCTTCATGTCCTTGTCGAAACCGAACAGCCCTTGATAGAACGACTTTGCCACGGCTTGCGACAGCGTGTCGTTCGCATCGTACGGATCGAGCGTCGTGAAGGTCGACGCGACGGCCATCACGGCCTGGGTTTCGGCGTGCGCCATATTGCCCGCGAGCATCGCGAACACTACCGCGCCGCCGCTAACCAGCGCGCGCAAACGAAACGGAGAAGACGGGACCAGCAGGTTCATGAGGTTGACTCCAGGCCGCGAAACAAATCAGGTTGAGAGGCTGCGAAAAAAAATCGTTTTGCTTTGGGTTTTTGCTTCGAGATGCTTCAAGGTGCTTCGAGGTGCTTCGAGATACTTCGGGTTGCTTCAAATGCGTCGGTCTGCTTCAGTAAGCACCGCCGACGCGATGCTGCGCGACGTAGTGATCCGGTCCCACCGCGACGAGCGGCGCGACGACCGGTTCGTCGTCCAGCGAGCGGATCGGACTCGGGATTTCATCGACGGCGAGTTGACGTTTTGCGTGACGGCGTGCCGGATCGGCCACCGGCACCGCGCCCATCAGCTTCCTCGTGTACGGATGCTGCGGCGCTTCGAACACTGCGCGCCGCGGCCCGATCTCGACGATCTGACCGAGATACATCACCGCCACGCGATGACTGACGCGCTCGACCACCGCCATATCGTGCGAAATGAACAGATACGCGACGCCGAGTTCGCGCTGCAGATCGAGCATCAGATTGACGATCTGCGCCTGCACGGAAACATCGAGCGCGGACACGGACTCATCGGCGATCACGACTTTCGGGTTCAACGCGAGCGCCCGCGCAATCGCGATCCGCTGCCGCTGACCGCCGGAGAATTCGTGCGGATAACGACGCGCCGCTTCGCGCGGCAAGCCGACCTTTTCGAGCAGCCATTCGACGCGGGCCTGCGCTTCTTCCCCTTGCGCGACGCCATGCACGAGCAACGGCTCCATGATCGAAAAGCCGACCGTCAGACGCGGATTCAGCGACGCGAACGGGTCTTGGAAAATAAACTGGATATCGCGGCGCAACGCCTGCAACGCGGGCCCCGTCAGCGAACTGATTTCGCGGCCGTTGAATTCGATCGAACCGCTCTGACTTTCAACCAGACGCAGCAATGAGCGGCCGGTGGTCGACTTACCGCACCCCGACTCGCCAACCAGCGCAAGCGTTTCGCCAGGACGCAGATCGAAGCTGACTTTTTCGACTGCATGCACGCGGCCCGTCACGCGACCGAACATGCCGCTTCTGACCGGAAAACGCGTGACCAGATCGCGCACGCGCAGAATCGGCGGCGTGCTGTGCAACACCAGCGGTTGCGCTTCTTTCGCCACCGCTGCGGCAGCACGCAACGCCTGATCTGCGGTGCCGAGCCTCGCCTGTTCGATGGTGAGAATCGGAAAGCGCGCCGGTTGATCGGTGCCCTGCATCGCGCCCAATCGCGGCACGGCCGCCAGCAGCGCCTTCGTATAAGGATGCGACGGCGCGGCGAACAACGCGTCCGACACGCCCTCTTCCACTTTCTCGCCGCGATACATCACGAGCACGCGATCCGCCACTTCGGCGACCACGCCCATGTCGTGCGTGATGAAGATCACGCCCATGTTCATCTCGTCCTGCAAGCCGCGAATCAGTTGCAGAATCTGCGCCTGGATCGTCACGTCGAGCGCGGTGGTCGGCTCATCGGCAATCAGCAGCGCGGGCTTGCACGACAGCGCCATCGCGATCATCACGCGTTGCCGCATGCCACCCGACAGTTGATGCGGAAAGCGCGCCGCCACCCGCCGCGCTTCGGGAATCCGCACGAGTTCCAGCAGACGCAGCGTTTCCGCATGCGCGGCGCTGCGGCTCTTGCCCTGATGCAGCGCGATCGCCTCGCTGATCTGATCGCCAACCGTGAAGACCGGATTGAGCGACGTCATCGGCTCCTGGAAGATCATCGCGATGTCGGCGCCGCGAATCGAGCGCATCGTGCCGTTCGACGCTTTCGCGAGATCGAGCACGTTGCCGTCGCGGCGCCGGAACATGACGCTGCCGCCGGCAAGGCGCCCACCGCCCTGCTCGATCAGCCGCATCAACGCGAGCGAAGTCACCGATTTGCCCGAACCCGATTCGCCGACGATCGCCAGCGTCTCGCCGCGCTCGACCGTCAGCGACAGATTGCGCACCGCGTTGAAGGTCGCGTCGCCGCCGCGAAACGCGACCGACAGATCGTCGACCGCGAGCACGCGTTGCGGCGGCAGGGTGTCGATAAGCGAATGGCTGGTGTGCGATGAATTAGGCACGGTGGTTCCTTGGAATACGGACGCGGCTAGCGTGAGCTCACGCGATGATTCATTCGGGCGAGGTTCGATCGGAATGCAGTCAGGCGGTTTAGCGATAGATCGCCGTCTCGGGCGCTTCGCTGAGCCGCGCGAAGCCGCGATACATGCCTTCGGTGTTGAACGGCAACGTGACGTTGCCGTGCGCGTCGACGGCGATCAGACCGCCGCGTCCGTTGATCTTTGGCAGGCGGTTCATCACCACGTCGTGCGCCGCCTCCTGCAACGACACCTGGCGATACGCCATTTGCGCGGCGACGTCGTACGCGGCGACCATGCGCATGAACATTTCGCCGGAGCCGGTCGTCGAGACGGCGCAGGTGGCGTCGTCCGCGTAGCAGCCTGCGCCGATCAGCGGTGTATCGCCGACCCGGCCGACCTGTTTGTTGGTCACGCCGCCGGTCGACGTCGCCGCCGCCAGGTGACCGTGGATGTCGAGCGCAACTGCGCCTACCGTGCCGAACTTGCGGTTCGGATCGATCGGCTCGTGCGGCGTGGGTTCGGCGCTTTTCAACGATGCGTCGGACGCGAGCGTCGCGCCATCATGATCGAGCATCGCGCGTTGCTGACCGCGCGCCAGCATCCACTGACGATGGCGCGCTTCGGTATCGAAATAAGCGGGATCGACGAATTCGAGTCCTTGTGCGGCGGCGAACGCTTCCGCGCCTTCGCCGGTGAACAGCACATGCTCGCTCTTTTCGAGCACGCTGCGCGCCGCGAGAATCGGATTGCGCACGCGGGTGACGCAGCAGACCGCGCCGGCATCGAGCGTGCTGCCGTCCATGATCGCCGCGTCGAGTTCGTGCGTGCCCGCTGCCGTGTACACCGCGCCGTGTCCCGCGTTGAACAGCGGACAGTCTTCGAGAAGACGAACCGCGACGCTGACCGCGTCGAGTGCGCTGCCGCCTTCGGCGAGCACGCGTTGAGCGGCGCTCAGCACCGCCTGCAACGCTGCGTGATAGTCGGCTTCGGCGCTAGCCGACATCGACGAGCGCAGGATCGTGCCTGCGCCGCCATGGATGGCAATGACTGCGTTGGAATTCATTATTTCTTTTGTGTCGTGCGAGTTTTACGGGGAGTAGTTTTTGTCGCGGCGGCCGTCGGCTTGTCGAGCGCATCGGCTGAGCCAGTTTGCGGATCGAATAGCCACGGCAGCACGAATTCGCTGACCTCGGCGGCCGCTTTCACCGAGCGTTTCGTGCGATACGCAACCGCATCGCACAACGCTTCGATCACGGCCAGCACGGCGGAATCCGCGTTCGCTGCGAGCCGCCGGTCCGCCCGGATATGCAGCGAGAGGCTCGCGAATTGAGCGAGCGGTGAATGCGGGCCGTCGGTGAGCGCCATCACGCGCGCGCCCCGGCTTGCTGCGCGACGCGCGAGTTCGATCGTGTCTTCGACATAACGCGGGAACGCGATGCCGATCACCAGATCGCCTTCGTTCGACGCAAACAGACGGCGCGCCGCGTGAGTCGGGCCACCCATCAACGCAAGCGACTGCACGTTGTCGTGATACGGCGTCAACCCATGCTCCATCAGACCGGCGAGAAACGCGCTCGCGCCATAGCCGAGCACGAACACGCGACGCGCCGCGATGATGGCTTCAACGGCGGCATCGGCAGCGGCGCGGTCGATCGCCGTGCGCGTCGCGTTCAGATTGCTGGCCGCCTGTTCCAGCGATGCGTCGACCAGATCGTCGCCGGGGGCGAGCGACTCCTGCGCACTGCGCAAGCGCTCGACTGGCGCGAGCGTCGCCTCGAAACCGCGCACCAGCGCCTCGCGAAACTGCGGGTAGCCGTCGAAACCAAGCGCCCGCGCAAAGCGATTCGCCGTCGCCACCGACGCGCCCACCACGTTCGCCAGTTCGTCGATCCGCATGGTCGCCGCACGGAACAGATTGGCCAGCACGTACTCGCCCATGCGCCGATGGATCGGCGTCAGCGTCGGCATCGCCTTCGCGATGTGCGCGGCGATGGCCTGTTCGGCGGGACTGGAAGCAGCAGACGAATGATGGTTCATGCGAGCGCGGCAGAGCCGTAGCGGTGGTCGAATGGAATGAAATTATATTTACATAAAAATTCGCTAGATAAAAATACATTTTCATTTCCAAGGGTTTTCACCTGGCGGCAAGCGGCGTGATGCTGGCTGCGCCAGGCCGCCTGAAAATCCATTTTCAGCAGGCTGCGGCGGCGCCGGGTTCGGGAATACGTTGAAGCCGTGCCGCCGGTGACGTGAAAATGATCAGCGCCTGCACGAGGAAGGCCACCGCTGCCGCGACCAGACAGGCATCGACACTCCAGCGTGCGCTGATCGCCGCGCCGAGCAACGCGCCTACCGGCCGCGCGCCGTAGGTGGCGGTGCTGATCAGCGCCGACACGCGGCCCATCATCCGTTCGGGGGTGATCGCCTGACGCAGCGTGGTCGAGCCGACCACCCACAGGATCGGACCCACGCCGAGCAGGAAGAAACTCGCGGTTGCGAGCCAGAACGACGGCGCGACGAGCGTTGCCACCATCACGAGCGACGCCAGCAAGCCACACGACGGCCCGATGATCAGCATGCGGCCAAATGCCAGCCGCCGCGCGATCGCGGGCGCGGCCAGCGCACCGCACACCATGCCGACGCCATAAGCACCGAGCGTCACGCCCACCGCCGACGCGGACAGCCCCAGCCGATGTACTGCGTACGGCACATACACCGCTTGCAGGATGAAGAAGCCGAGGTTGAAGAACACCGCCGTTGCGAGCATCGGCCGCAGCAGCGCGTCGCGCCACACGAAGCGCGTACCGTCGCGCAGTTCGAGCATGAAATGACGCCGTGGCGCGAGCGCACGCGACGGTTCATGCAGCCCCGCCAGCAACCCGACGGCCAGCGCCGACAGCGCCGCTGCGCAGCCATACGCCCAACCCGCGCCAATCCAGCCGACCAGCAAGCCACCGAGCGCCGGCCCCGCCGAATACGCGACACTGCGCGCCAGTTCGAGCCGGCCATTCGCGACCGCGAAGGCTTCGCGCGGCACGATGGAAGGCACCAGCGAAGGCGCCGCGACGTTGTAGGCCACGGTGCCGGTCGCGGCGATAAAGCCGAGCGCGGCGAGCATCGGCAGAGTCAGCGCATGGGCGATCACCAACAGCAGCACGCACAGCATCGCGAATACGCGCACGCTTTCGGCGAGCGTCATCAGCGTGCGGCGCGAGCGGCGGTCGGCCCATACGCCGAGCGGCAAAGAGAGCAACAGGAACGGCAGGGTTTGCGCGGTTTGCAAAAGGCCGGTGTCGCGCGCATCGGCGCCGAGCGCGAATACGGCGACGAGCGGCGCGGCGGCGAGGCTGATCTGCTCAGCGGATTGGGCGGCCAGATTCGACCATGCGAGCCGCTGGAACGCAGCAGACAAACGGACCGGGGATGAGGTGGACGTAGACGACGAAGTAACCTGCATGATTGAATTCCTGCGACGGGAGGGAGCGACCATCGTCGTCCGTCCGGCGTGACGGGGCGCCTCGCTTCTTGCGGTGTTATTCTTCGCTCGCCATGAATCTCGAAAGCCTCCTCTTCACTCAAGGTTTCGGCTCGCGACGTCAATGCCGCGCGCTCGTTGCCGACGCTCGCGTGAGCATCAGCGGCACGGTATGCACCGACGCCGACGCCGACTTCCCCGTCCTCGACGACACCTTCCGCTTCAACGTGGATGGCGTCGACTGGCCGTATCGCGAGCACGCTTATCTGCTGTTGAACAAGCCCGCCGGCTACGAATGTTCGCGCGATCCGCAACATCATCTGAGCGTGTTCAGCCTGCTGCCGCCGCAATTCGCGGAGCGCGGCGTGCAATGCGTGGGCCGGCTCGATCAGGACACCACCGGCCTGCTGCTGCTTTCCGACGACGGCAAATTCGTGCACCTGTTCACGTCGCCGAAACGCAAGGTGCCGAAGGTGTACGTCGCGACCACGCGTCATCCGCTCGACGACACGCAATTGCAGGCGCTGCGCGATGGCGTATTGCTGCACGGCGAAACCAAGGCGGTTGCGGCCGTCAACGCCGAAGCACGCGACGAGCGCACGCTGGCGCTCACCGTGATGGAAGGCAAATATCACCAGGTCAAACGGATGATCGCGGCCTCGGGCAACCGTTGCGAAGCGCTGCATCGCGAGCGGGTCGGCGGACTGGCGTTGCCGTCCACGCTGGCGCCCGGCGCATGGCAATGGCTCGACGAAAACGACCTCGGTTCTTTACGGAGCGGGTAAACCGGTAGGCGTGCGGCGGCATCTTCGCAACACCTTGATGTGACAGGAGAAGCTTGCTGGTGGCCGCTCTCCGGCCGTCTGCGCGATGCTGCGACTGCTGCTTTGCAAC
The DNA here is from genome assembly GCF_904848625.1 of Paraburkholderia metrosideri. Taxonomy (GTDB): domain Bacteria; phylum Pseudomonadota; class Gammaproteobacteria; order Burkholderiales; family Burkholderiaceae; genus Paraburkholderia; species Paraburkholderia metrosideri. The sequence continues at coordinate 107,704 of NZ_CAJHCP010000016.1, read as the reverse complement.
ATGATTCTCCTTACAGGTCGCCCTATACTCATTTCACAAATGACTACAAAGGGTTTCAAGGAGGGGCGCCATGCACATCGACAGCACTGCCGCGATCTCGCAGGTGATGATTGCTTTTATTTGTCTTGGACTGCTGCTGGTCGGCGGACTGGCGGTCGTCATGCGGATACGGCACAAATACCATCCGAACCTGATCGGCGCGCTTATTGGCGGGATGCTGTGTTTCCTGCTGCTCGAATTCCTGCCGACGCTGACGTGAGTCTTAATTGGCGTTGGCGTTGGCGTTCGCGACGCCGTGCCGCCGTGAGGCCACTGCGTTGAAGCAGTGCGACGGGGCCACCCAATAACCGGGCCATGCTCGGGATGGCGGGTTTTTGCGGTGTTTTTTTTAGTGCTTTTGCTGTGTTTTTTGCCCGCCAGCTAGCGTTGCGCGTCCGCGCAGTTCAACGCGTTGAATCGCGGCAACCCTTCCATGCGGCCTTCGTCCGAAATCGATGCGCGACCAGCACGTCCAATACGGCTCGCGCGTCAGCCTTCACCCCTTCCCACTCACTCGCAAGAAATCCTCCACGCTCGGAAACCGCAATTGCACGCGCAATTCCTGTTTCAAGCGCCGGTTCACGAGCCGCCTCGATTCGCGCATGAACGACAGCAGGTTCGGATCGATCTGCTCTTCAGCCTGCGCGCGGGTGATGCGCGGCGGACGCGCGAGGCCGAAAGCATCGGCCACTTCATCGAAATACTCGCCCATTTTCAGCGACGAATCGTCGGACGCGTGAATCACGCGTGACGGTTTGCCGTGCGTGATGAGGCGCACGAGGATCGCGGCCAGGTCGTCGGCATGAATGTGATTGGTATAGACGTCGTCGGACTCGCTCAGCGCGGGCGTGCCCTTTTCGAGTCGCGCGAGCGGCAGACGGTTGCCCGCATAAATGCCGGGAATTCGCGCGATGCTGGCAATCACGCTGCCGTGAGCTGTCGCGCGCCGCAATTGCCGTTCTGCCGACACCCGCCGTTTGGCGCGTCCGTTGGCCGGCTGCACCGCACGCGTTTCGTCGATCCACGCGCCGCCGCAATCGCCATAGACGCCCGTCGTGCTCGCATAGACCAGCTTGACGGGTGCCTGCGAAGCGGCGGTCCGGTACCCCCTGTCGGGTACAATACCGGCTGTCTCAGATTCCGCCCACGAGGCGCGAAAGTGAGCACGAACGCGGCACGACTCGCGGCGCAGGCGCCCTACCGGCGTGATTGCGGAGGCCGACGAGGCCCGCAGCACACCGCCGCGGCGCGCGCCGAGCGTGGCGAGCAATGCGCGGGTACGGCTGTCGTCGTCGCCGGTTTTTTGCGGTGGCGCGAGGTGCAGCACCGTCGGCGCGAGGCCCGCGAGCCGTTTGAGGCTGCGGCGCACGTCGAGATCGCCAACCAGCGGTGTCACGCCTGCGGCGCGCAATTCGGCGCAGCGTCCGGCGTGGCTGGTCAGCGCAAAAATATGCGCGCGAGGCTGCAGCAAGGGCAGGCAACGCATGCCGACATCGCCGCAACCTACGATTAACACGCGCGGCCGGCGGAAGTTTCGTGTCGCTTTCATGGTGGACGCATTGTAGCCGTCAGGCGCGCCAGGTATCGGCGCCTCAGGTATCGCCCGATTGATGCGGCGGGTGCGATGCTCCTATAACGATTCCCGACTTTACGATTTCGAACACTCTATGGCATTTAACGTCACGCTCCGGCAAAGCGGCCGGCAGTTTCAGGTAGAACAGGACGAACCGCTGCTGAGCGCCGCGTTGCGCCAGGGCATCGGCCTGCCGTACGGCTGCAAGAACGGCGCCTGCGGTTCGTGCAAGGGCGCCGTGGTCAGCGGCGAAATCGAACAGCGCCCGCATTCGTCGTCGGCCTTGTCGAACGACGAAAAGACCCGTGGTCTCGCGCTGCTGTGCTGCGCGACCGCCTGCACCGATCTCGAAGTGGACATCCGCGAAGTGGCCGGTGTCGGCGACGTGCAGGTCAAGAAGCTGCCGTGCCGCGTGAACGCCATCGAGCGCAAGGCCGACGACGTGATCGTCGTGAAGCTGCAATTGCCCGCCAACGAACGTCTGCAATATCTGGCCGGCCAGTACCTCGAATTCATTCTGAAAGACGGCAAGCGTCGCAGCTATTCGATGGCGAACGCGCCGCATACCGAAGGCCCGATCGAACTGCACATCCGTCACATGCCGGGCGGCGCGTTCACCGATCACGTGTTCAACACGATGAAAGAGCGCGACATCCTGCGCTTCGAAGCACCGCTCGGCACGTTCTTCCTGCGTGAAGACTCCGACAAGCCGATCGTGCTGCTGGCGTCGGGCACGGGCTTCGCGCCGCTGAAGGCGATCGTCGAGCACGCGGTGTTCAAGAACCTGAATCGCCCGATGACGCTGTACTGGGGCGCGCGTCGCAAGAAAGACCTGTATCTGCTCGAACTCGCCGAACAATGGGCGCGTGAGATTCCGAACTTCAAGTTCGTGCCGGTGCTGTCGGAACCGGACGCGGGCGACGCGTGGACCGGCCGTGTCGGTTTCGTGCATCGCGCGGTGATCGAAGATCTGCCGGATCTGTCCGCGTATCAGGTGTATGCGTGCGGCGCACCGGTCATGGTCGAGTCGGCGCAACGCGATTTCACCCAGCATCACAAGCTGCCGGAAGACGAGTTCTACGCTGACTCGTTCACCAGCGCAGCCGATCTGGCAAACGCGGTTTAAGCGCGCTGATTGAACAAAAAACGGCCTGTTTGAAATACCCAACAGGCCGTTCGCGCATACCGTGTCAGCCTGACGACAGTCGCGTAAAAATCCGTTTTGCCGCGCTTCTGTGAAAATTCATGGTTTACACCGGCGCTTTTATTGTCGTATTCTTTCGCGCATGAACCGCATCCAGTCCGAACTCCGACGTCGCCGCTCGCCGCTCCCCTAGGGACGCCGCTGGCTTCGTCACGGATTCGCGCTACACAAGGCGCAAGCTGTTCGAATCATGAAAGCCACGGCATGCCGTGGCTTTTCTGTTTTTCCGGCCGTTGTTTGCTGCAAGGCCAATCCGTCATCTACCTTCACCCCCGTTGTCTGGAGCTTGCCGTCATGAATTTCAATGAGTATCCGATCGAGTCGCTGATGTACATCACGAACCGGCCCGAAATCGTTTTCACGCACGGCAAGGGCTCGTGGCTTTACGACAATACCGGCAAGCGATATCTGGACTTCATCCAGGGTTGGGCGGTCAACAGTCTCGGTCATTGCAACGACGGCATGATCGAAGCGCTGAACACGCAGGCGAAGCTGCTGCTGAACCCGTCGCCGGCCTTCTACAACGAGCCGATGGCGAAGCTCGCCGGCCTGCTCACGCAACACAGCTGCTTCGACAAGGTGTTCTTCGCGAACAGCGGCGCCGAAGCGAACGAAGGCGCAATCAAGCTCGCGCGCAAGTGGGGCAAAAAGTTCAAGGACGGCGCGTTCGAAATCATCACGTTCGATCACAGCTTCCACGGCCGCACGATCGCCACGATGTCGGCGAGCGGCAAGCCGGGCTGGGACACGATCTACGCACCGCAAGTGCCGGGTTTCCCGAAGGCGGATCTGAACGACATCGCGTCGGTTGAAAAGCTGATCAACGCGAAGACGGTTGCGGTGATGCTGGAACCGATTCAGGGCGAAGGCGGCGTGATTCCGGCGACGAAAGAATTCATGCAGCAACTGCGCGAACTGACGAAGAAGCACAACCTGCTGCTGATCGTCGACGAAGTGCAGAGCGGCTGCGGCCGTGCGGGTACCCTCTTCGCGTACGAGTTGTCGGGTATCGAGCCGGACATCATGACGCTCGGCAAGGGTATCGGCGGCGGCGTGCCGCTGGCAGCGTTGTTGTCGAAAGCGGAAGTCGCGGTGTTCGAAGCCGGCGATCAGGGCGGCACCTACAACGGCAATCCGTTGATGACCGCGGTCGGCTATTCGGTGATCTCGCAACTGACCGCACCGGGCTTCCTCGAAGGCGTGCGTGCGCGCGGCGAATACCTGCGCTCGAAGCTGCTGGAGTTGTCGGCGGAACGCGGCTTCAAGGGCGAGCGTGGCGAAGGCCTGCTGCGCGCGCTGCTGCTCGACAACGACAATGGTCCACTGATCGTCGAGAAGGCGCGCGACATGCAGCCCGACGGCCTGCTGCTGAACGCGGCGCGTCCGAACCTGCTGCGCTTCATGCCCGCGCTGAATGTGACGAACGAAGAGATCGACCAGATGATGACGATGCTGCGTTCGATCCTCGACTCGCTGTAATCAAACGGACCACGCCGATGACGACCAGCGCGACACTATCGATCCGCCGCTTCGACGCGAACGACACCGATGCCGTGATCGCGTTGTGGCAACAAGCGTTCCCCGAGTATCGGGACGTGACGCGGCCGCAGCGTAATCCGCATCTGTCGATTGCCAACAAGCTGGCGACGCAGCCGGAACTGTTCTTTGTCGCGGTGCTTGACGAGCGTATCGTCGGCACGGTGATGGGCGGATACGACGGACACCGGGGCTGGATGTATTCGCTCGCGGTCGATGAGTCGCTGCGTCGTCATGGCATTGGCACGCGTCTCATTGCGCATGTCGAGAAGGTGTTGACCGGGCTCGGATGCCCGAAGTTGAATTTGCAGATTTTGTCGGCAAAGACCGATCTGCGAGCGTTTTACGAGTCGCTCGGCTATCGTGCCGATCCGGTGATCAGTCTTGGCAAGCGCCTGGGTGAGCTGGCCGATCCCGTCACGGCAACAACGGTGGCAGCGGCGGGTTAAGAAATCGCCGCCGCTTGCCGCAATAGAAAAAGCCGCCTGCGTGTTGACACGCAGGCGGCTTTTTTCGTCGGTACGGGTACGCGGGCTATTCGCCCAGATACGCTGCACGCACCTTCGGATCATCCAGCATCTGCTTCGCGTCACCCGACATCGTGACCAGACCCGAGTCCATCACGTAGCCGCGATTCGCCGCCTGCAACGCCAGACGCGCGTTCTGCTCGACCAGCAGCACGGTCATCCCTTCAGCCGAAATCGCGCGCACCACTTCGAAGATCTTCTCGACCATGATCGGCGACAGACCCATCGACGGTTCGTCCAGCAGCAACAGCTTCGGACGCGAGATGATCGCGCGCGCCATCGCCAGCATCTGCTGCTCGCCACCCGACAGCGTGCCCGCGTATTGCGCAGCACGTTCCTTCAGACGCGGGAAAAAGCCGAACATCCGATCGACGTCCGCCTTGATGCCGTCCGTGTCGGTACGCAGATAAGCCCCCATCTGCATGTTCTCGACGATCGACATCCGCGCGAAGATGCCGCGGCCTTCCGGCACCATCGCCAGGCCTCTCTTCAGAAGCAGATGCGGCGGGATGCCCTTGATCGACTCGCCCATGTACTCGATGTCGCCGATCGTGTACGGCTTCAGACCCGTGATCGCCTTCATCGTCGTGGTCTTGCCCGCGCCGTTCGCGCCGATCAGCGTGACCAGTTCGCCCTGCTCCACTTGCAGGTCGATACCTTTCACGGCCTGAATGCCGCCGTAATTGACCTGCAGCCCCTTGATCTTGAGCATCGGGGTATTTGCGCTCGTTGCCATAGTCGCTGCCATTAATGAACTCCCGCGCCGAGGTAAGCCTCGATCACCTTCGGATCCTTCTGCACGTCTTGCGGCAGACCTTGTGCAATCACCTTGCCGTAGTCGAGCACCGTCATCTGGTTGCACAAACCCATCACGAGTTTCACGTCGTGTTCGATCAACAGAATCGTCTTGCCGTCGGAACGGATCTTGTCGAGCAGCTTGGTCAGCTCGACCTTTTCCGTTGCGTTCATGCCGGCAGCCGGTTCGTCGAGTGCGAGCAGCTTCGGATCCGTTGCCAGCGCGCGCGCAATTTCCAGACGACGCTGGTGGCCGTACGACAGATTGCGCGACGTGTAGTCCGCGTACTGCGCAATGCCGACGTAGTCCAGCAGTTCGATCGCGCGCTCCTTGATCTCGCGTTCTTCCTTGCGTTCGGACGGCGTCTGGAACACCGCGCCGATCAGGCCGTGCTTCGTGCGCACGTGACGGCCGACCATCACGTTTTCCAGCGCGGTCATGCCGCCGAACAGACGGATGTTCTGGAACGTCCGCGCAATCCCCGCTTGCGCGACTTGATAAACAGCGGTCGGCGTGTACGGCGTGCCGTCGAGTTTGAACTCGCCTGAATCCGGCGTGTACAGCCCGGTAATCACATTGAAGAAGGTCGTCTTGCCCGCGCCGTTCGGACCGATCAGCCCGTAAATCTGGCCGGATCTGATCTCAAGCCCAACGTCGGACAAAGCTTGCAAACCGCCGAAGCGTTTGTTGACGCCTTTCACCGAAAGTCGAATGTTGTCGCTCATGTTGTTGTCCCCGGTGAATTACGCCCGCACCGGCTTCTTGCCGCTGCGTTTCGACAGTTTCGCAATCTTGTCTTCATGCTTGGGCGACGGCCACAAGCCTTCCGAGCGATACAGCATGATCAGCACCATTGCGAGTGCGTAGACCAGCTGACGGATCACTTCCGTGTCGACGATTTCGTGGCCGAAGATCATGTTCTGCAGCGGACCCATCGTCGAGCGCAGGAATTCCGGCAACACCGCGAGCAGCACCGCGCCGAGAATCACGCCTGGAATGTGGCCCATACCGCCTAGCACCACGCAGGCCAGCACGACGATCGACTCAGGCAGCGTGAACGATTCCGGCGACACGAAGCCCTGGAACGAACCGAACATCGCGCCCGACAGACCGCCGAACGACGCGCCCATCGCGAACGCCAGCAGTTTCACGTTGCGGGTGTTGATGCCCATTGCCTTCGCAGCGATTTCGTCTTCGCGGATCGCCGCCCATGCACGGCCGATACGCGAGTGCTGCAAACGCGTACACACCCAGATCACGAGCAATGCGCCGATCACAAACAGGTAGTAGTACGAGTACACCGTTGGAAACTGGAAGCCGAACAGCGAGTGCGTTTGCGCGAGGCTGAAGTCGCCCACGTGCACCGGGTCAATCGCGGTGATCCCCTTCGGGCCGTTGGTGATGTTCACCGGACGGTCGAGGTTGTTCAGGAAAATCCGCACGATTTCCCCGAAGCCCAACGTCACGATGGCGAGGTAGTCGCCTCGCAGACGCAGCGTCGGTGCGCCGAGCAGCACGCCGAACAGCGCGGCAACCGCCATCGCGCACGGCACGATGATCAGGAACGGCACGTGCAGCCCATTCGGCGCGAGATGCGCGATCCACTCGAACTGCGACGACAGGTGCGGCGAGCTCAGCAGCGCTGACGTGTAAGCGCCGACCGCGTAGAACGCGATGTAGCCCAAATCGAGCAGGCCGGCGAAGCCGACCACCACGTTCAGGCCGAGCGCGAGCATCACGTACAGCATCGCGAAGTCGAGCACGCGAACCCAGTAATTGCCACCGGCCGTGCCGATGATCATCGGCGCCGCGATCACGAAGAACGCGGTGATGATGCCGACGGTCCAGGTCTTCGTGCGGTTCTTTTCAGGGATGAGCGTCGTGGACGGCTCGATCGGTTGAATTGAGGTCATCTTTTTTTCTCCCTGGATCAGGCGCGATCCGCAACACGTTCGCCGAGCAGGCCCGACGGACGGAACACCAGCACGATGATCAGCACGATGAACGCAAACACGTCCTGATAGTTACTGCCGAACACACCGCCAGTCAGATTGCCGATGTAACCCGCGCCCAACTGTTCGATCAGGCCGAGCAGCACGCCGCCCACCATCGCGCCGCCGAGATTGCCGATGCCGCCGAGCACTGCCGCGGTAAAGGCCTTCAGGCCGGGGATGAAACCCATATAGAAGTGAGCGTTGCCGTATTCGGACGCGATCATCACGCCGGCGAGAGCGGCGAGCGCCGAGCCGATCATGAAGGTGGCCGAGATCACGAAGTTCGGGTTCACGCCCATCAGCGACGCGTTGCCCGGGTTCTCGGCGATGGCGCGCATCGCACGGCCGAGCTTGGTCTTGTGCACCAGCAGCAGCAGGCCGCCCATCACGAGGAACGCAACCACGATGATGACGATTTCAGTCACCGAGATCACTGCGCCAGGCGTCGTGTCGGTGGCCTTGATCACGTTCAGCGGATCGGTCGGCAGCAACTGGGGGAACGGCAGCGGGTTGCGCGACCAGATCATCATGGCCAGCGTCTGCAGCAGGATCGACACACCGATCGCGGTAATCAGCGGCGCGAGACGCGGCGCTTTACGCAACGGCCGGTAGGCCACGCGCTCGATCGTATAGCCGACCGCCGCGCACACAACCGCCGCGATGATCAGCGCAATGATCAGCGTCGGCACGTTGCCGAGGCCGGGGAAGTGATTCTGCAGCACGCCTATGGCTGAGAGCGCGACCATCGCGCCCACCATCAACACGTCGCCGTGAGCGAAGTTGATGATGCCCAAGATGCCGTAAACCATCGTATAGCCCAGTGCGATGATGGCATAAACGCTGCCAAGCACCAGTCCGTTTAGGATCTGCTGGATGAAGATATCCATTTAATGCTCCTTAGCCCGTGCGACTGGATTCGCGTTCTTCATCAGCCGGTGGGCGGTGATGCTGCACGGAAACTCAATGGCACTGCGGGTACTGATGTAAAAGACCGGTAAGGGTTATCCGCTGCCGGTTTGCCCTGCAACCGTGATGCGGTTGCCAGCTCGCCTTAAGCGGATGCAAAAACGGCACCGTTGGGTGGTTTCGGTGCCGTCAGGCTGAACGTCCCGTCATCACATCTTCACCACGTCGAGAACGGATTTCTTGCCGTCCTTGAAGTCGTAAAGCGTAATGGCGCCCTCTTTCAAATCACCCTTGTCGTCGAACGCGATGTGACCGATTACCCCGTTGTAGTCGGTCGACGGCATCGCAGCCAGCACCTTGGGCGCCTCGATCGAATTAGCGCGCTTCATTGCATCGACGATCACGTACACAGCGTCATACGTGAACGGCGCGTAAATCTGCACCGGCGTGTGGAAACGGTCCTCGTACTTCTGCTCGAAGTCCGCTCCCTTGTCCATTTTCGAAAGCGCGAGTCCTGCTTCCGAACAGACCAGGTTTTGCACGGCGGTTCCCGCCAGCTCACCCACCTTGTCGGTACACACGCCGTCGCCGCCAAGGATTTTTGCCCTGATACCGAGCGCCGCCGCCTGTTTGGTGAACGGCCCGCCCGTCGCGTCCATGCCGCCGAACATGATCACGTCCGGCCGAACACTCTTGATCTTCGTGAGGATGGCCCGGAAATCCGTGGCCTTGTCGTTCGTCGCCTCCCGTGCGACGACCTTCGCCCCGCTCGCTTCTACGGTCTTCGCGAATTCATCCGCGAGCCCCTTACCGTAGGCGGTTGCATCGTCGACGATCGCGATGCGTTTGGCGCCCAGCGCCTTCGTGGCGTAATTGGCGAGCGCCGGCCCCTGTTGTGCGTCGGTCGCGACGACCCGGTAGGTCGTCTTGAACCCCTGTTGTGTATACGCAGGGTTGGTCGACGACGGCGAGATCTGCACGATGCTCGCATCGCTATAAATCTTCGACGCCGGGATCGATACGCCCGAGTTCAGATGCCCGACTACCGCGACCACGTGATCGTCAACGAGCTTCTGCGCGACCGCGGTGCCCGTTTTCGGGTCTGCCGCGTCGTCTTGCGCATCGAGCTCAAGCTGGATCTTGTGGCCGTCGATCGTCAAACCCTGTTTGTTGATTTCCTCGACCGCGAGACGCGCGCCGTTTTCATTGTCTTTCCCCAGATGGGCGATACCGCCCGTCAAAGGGGCCGCATGACCAATCCTGACGACGGTCGCTTCTTCAGTTGCCGGCGCCGATGCCACCACAGCCGCCGATGCTCCCGCTCCCGCCTCACCATCCTGTTTCTTGCCGCACGCGGTCAACATCGCAACCGCGGCCGCGATGGACACAGCGTAAGCAAACTTGACTCGCATTAAGTAGGTCTCCCGCGCCTTGCAAAATCCATTGTTCGGGACCTTAAGGCCTTGAGAACGCGCGCATTGTAACTCCAATTTTGCGATGGGCAATATTGTTGAAACGACAGGGTTTTCCTGCATTGCAACCTTATTTTGGAAGCTTATTTCCCAAATAGGCGCAACCCGGTTGCGACTATTTTTCGTGCATCAGTTGCACCACCGTTGAACCCAGTCGCATCAAGTGTTGCAGCGAATTGGCGCAACAGCCGATTGCACCGCGCTTTGCGTTAAGTATTACGTTTCCATACTAATCAAAGCCTGCGCACTATTTTAGTGCGTCAAAAATCACTGCAACTCATTTAGTCGCCATAAAACGGGGACCGATCAATGGAAATTTGATAAAAAATTGAATGCCGGTTCAAAATAATTTGTGCGCAAGGACACTCAAACCGGCATTGCCCGATGATCTGGCACTTTATTTATTGTGCGTTTGCCAAATTACGGACATAAAAAAAGCGCACCCTAAGGCGCGCTTTTCTTTCAGTTTCGTTAGCTGATTGTCAGGCGACAAACTCAGGCTGGGAGACCCAACCCGCGCGGCAACGGAAACGCGATGTTTTCTTCGATGCCTTCGAGCGCGCGAACATTGCGCACGCCCAGCTCACGCAAACGGGCGATCACTGCCTGCGCCAGCACCTCCGGCGCCGACGCGCCCGCGGTGACACCAATGCGGCGCTTGCCTTCGACCCAGACCGGATCGATCTGATCGGGCGAATCCACCATATAGGCAGGCACGCCGAGTTTTTCGGCCAGCTCGCGCAGACGGTTGGAGTTCGAGCTGTTCGGGCTGCCGACCACGATCACCACATCGCACTGCGGCGCCATGAACTTCACGGCGTCCTGGCGATTTTGCGTGGCGTAGCAGATGTCCTGCTTCTTCGGCTCGCGGATGGACGGGTATTTGGCTTTCAACGCACCGATGATCTGCGCGGCGTCGTCGACTGACAAGGTGGTTTGCGTGACGAACGCGATCCGCTCGGGGTCGGCCAGTTGCAAAGCCAGCACGTCTTCGATGTCTTCGACCAGATGCATGCCCTCGCCCGCCTGCCCCATGGTGCCCTCGACTTCCGGGTGACCTTTGTGGCCGATCATGACGATGTCGAAACCGTCCTGGCGCATCTTCGCGACTTCGATATGGACCTTGGTCACCAGCGGACACGTGGCGTCGTACACGCGCAGACCGCGCGATTCGGCTTCCGAACGCACCGCCTTCGACACGCCATGCGCGCTGAAAATCACCGTGTTGCCGGCCGGCACTTCTTCGAGCCGTTCGATAAAAATCGCGCCCTTCTTGCGCAGATCTTCGACCACGTATGCGTTATGGACGATTTCGTGGCGCACGTAGATAGGGGAACCATGCAGCTTGATGGCGCGCTCGACGATCTCGATAGCTCGATCGACGCCGGCGCAGAACCCGCGCGGCTGCGCCAGCAGGATCTCGGTTTCGGCAAGGGTCGTATCCGTGATGCTCATGTTTACAGAATCCCGATGATTTTCACTTCAAACGCCAGCGCCTGGCCGGCAAGCGGATGGTTGAAATCGAACAGCGCGGAGGTCTCGCCGACTTCTTTCAGCACGCCAGCGTAGCGGCCGCCACCCGGCGCGTTGAATTCGACCAGATCGCCCGGCGAAAAATCCTCTCCGATCATGCTGTTTTCGCGCAGCGTGGCCAGCGACACACGCTGGATCAGCTCCGGATTGCGCGGACCAAACGCCTGACCCGGCGCTAGCTGAAAGGTCGAATGGTGGCCGACCTTCAAACCCAGCAAAATGTCTTCCAGCGGCGGCGCCAGTTGACCGGCGCCGAGCAGCAGCGTAGCCGGCTTGTCGTTGAAGGTATTGATGACTTCGGCGCCATCGGCAAGGGAAAGCCGGTAGTGAAGCGTCACGTGTGAACCCGCTTTCACTTCGGAAATGTCGATGATGCTCATGCAATGCTCGCTCGGTCGAAGCGCGCTGCACGCGTGCGCCGCTGGCGCAGTCGACGCGTGTGGCAAACCGTCGGGGTGCCGTGCGCAAAGCGCCTATTGTAAGCCACATAGCGGGCGGCGGCTTGGGTCCGTCGCGCGCGTAGGGGCATGACCGCGGCATTGCGCGGCAGCCATGCCCAAAGCGGAGGAGTCTATATATATGCACGATCACGTCGGTACGATCGACGAAGCGCCGGTGGACGCGGTTTTTCCGCGGGCGTTACCGCCGCCACAACAGCCGCCGCCCCGGACGCCAAAGAAGGCATCCCTGCTACGCGGGAGATGGCTTAAAAACGACATGCCCCGCGAGCGCCTGATCAAGCAGGGGCCCGGCGTGCTGTCCGACGCCGAGATGATCGCGCTGATACTCGGCTCGGGCCTGCCTGATCGGGACGTTTTCAGCATCGCGCAGGCATTGCTCGACCGTTTTGGCTCGCTGCGCACCATGCTCGACGCGACTTACACGGATTTCGACGGCATCCGCGGCATGGGGCCGGCGAAAAAGGCGCAACTGCTCGCGATCATGGAAATGGCGCGCCGCTCGCTGGTCGACAAAATGCGCAAACGCACGCTGATGAATTCCCCTGAAGACGTCGAGAACTACCTTCGCCTGCTGATCGGCGGGCGTCCGCAAGAGGTTTTCGTTTCGCTTTTTCTCGACGCCCGGCATCGACTGATACGATGCGAGGAAAGCGCGCAGGGCACGCTCACGCGCATGGCGGTATATCCGCGCGAAATCGTGCGGCGCGCACTCTGCCTCAATGCAGCCAGCCTGATCGTCGCGCATAACCACCCTTCCGGCGCCGTGCAGCCCAGCGCGAGCGATTGCCGCCTGACGCACACGCTGCGCGACGCGCTCGCGTTGATCGACGTGCAGTTGGTCGATCATCTGGTGATCGGCGCCGACAACGTTTACTCGTTCGCCCGCGCCGGCTGGCCATGACAGAGGCCGAACCAGGGCCAGCGCTCGATATCGTCGTGTCCGGCATCGCAAATAAGGTTTGATTTTGCGGCTTTTTTTCCGCTATAATTCCGGTTTGCCTATTTCCAACCCCCTGTTCCGAAGCCATTAAGGCGTTCCGGAAAGGTCAAGCGTCTCTAGTTCTCACACTTAAGCGCGGCTCTTTTCGGGAAACTTTCACGGCGTTCGAACTCAGAATTAGCGTATTAGGAGTGCTCTCATGGCACGCGTATGCCAAGTAACTGGGAAAGCGCCGATGAGCGGCAACAACGTTTCCCACGCGAACAACAAAACCAAGCGCCGGTTCCTGCCGAACCTGCAAAGCCGCCGTATCTGGGTGGAAAGCGAAAACCGTTTCGTGCGTCTGCGCATTTCGAACGCCGGTCTGCGCTTGATCGACAAGAACGGTATCGACGCTGTGCTCGCAGATCTGCGCGCACGCGGTGAAGCCTAAGGAGTAAATCATGGCGAAAGGCGCACGCGACAAGATCAAGCTGGAATCGACCGCAGGCACGGGTCACTTCTACACGACGACGAAGAACAAACGCAACATGCCGGAAAAGATGCTGATCAAGAAATTTGATCCGGTCGTCCGTAAGCACGTTGACTACAAGGAAACCAAGATTAAATAATCTTGGTTTCAGCCGGACGAAGGCAAAAGTCACGGAAGAAAAGCCTCGCATTTATGCGAGGCTTTTTTGTTTTCTACAAGCGGTTCCGCTGCTTACGCGCCCCCTCCCCTCAACACTTCAACGGTCTTATCCCGTTCAGCCAGCTTTCGCTCGGACGTCGCGACGCGTATCCTTTCTCGTTTTAGCGGCGAGCACTCAGCACGCCGTCATGACAAAACGATAGACGGAGATGTAAGTAATGGAATTCGATGTGGCGATTGTCGGGAGCGGTTTGGCTGGCCTGAGCGTCGCGCTCAATCTCGCCGAGACACGACGGGTTGCGGTGGTCGCCAAGCGATCGATGAACGAAGGTGCGAGCGACTGGGCGCAAGGCGGCATCGCAGCAGTTTTGGACTCGGCAGACAGCATCGAAAATCACGTACGCGATACGCTGATTGCTGGCGGCGGTTTGTGTGACGAGGCGGCAACACGTTTCATCGTCGAGCACGGGCGCTCTGCAATTGAATGGCTAATCGAGCAAGGTGTCCCGTTCACCAAAGACGACGCCGCAGAACTGGGCTTTCATCTAACGCGCGAAGGTGGCCATAGTCACCGGCGGATCATTCATGCAGCAGACGCGACCGGCCACGCAGTGGTCACGACGCTCAGCGAGCGCGTGCGCCGCCATCCGAACATCACCCTGCTTGAAGATCACTACGCGATCGACCTCATTACGTCCGACCGCCTCGGCTTGCCTGGCCGACGCTGCCACGGTCTTTACGCACTCGACCTGCAGAGCGGACGCACCGTGACCATTGAGGCGCCGCATACCGTGCTCGCTACCGGGGGCGCCGGGAAGGTCTATCTCTACACCACGAATCCCGATACCGCGACGGGCGATGGCATCGCGATGGCCTGGCGGGCCGGATGCCGCGTATCGAACATGGAATTCATCCAGTTCCATCCCACCTGCCTGTTCCACCCGTACGCGGGGTCGTTCCTGATTTCGGAAGCAGTACGCGGTGAAGGCGGCATCCTGAAACTGCCCGACGGCACGCGTTTCATGCCGCAACACGACGAACGCGCCGAACTTGCGCCGCGCGACATCGTCGCGCGAGCAATCGACTTCGAGATCAAGAAGCGCGGCATCGATTGCGTGTACCTCGACATTAGCCATCAACCGCCCGAATTCTTGCGCGAACATTTCCCGACAATTCTCGCGCGCTGTCTGGAGTTCGGCATCGACATCACCAAAGAGCCAATCCCGGTCGTGCCGGCCGCGCACTATACGTGCGGCGGCGTGGTCACCGATCTGGCTGGGCGCACCGATCTTGCAGGTTTGTATGCCGTGGGCGAGACCTCATGCACCGGGTTGCACGGCGCGAATCGGCTGGCCAGCAACTCGCTGCTGGAATGCCTCGTGATTGGGCGCTCCGCTGCGCAGGCCATTGAACAGGAAGGCTTCAGCGCTGCCGTCCATGCGCCGCTGCCCGATTGGGACGAAAGTCGTGTGTCCGATCCGGACGAAGAAGTCGTGGTCGCCCACAACTGGGACGAACTGCGCCGGCTGATGTGGAATTACGTGGGTATCGTGCGTACCGACAAGCGGCTCGCGCGTGCGAAACATCGGCTTACACTGCTGCGGGACGAGATTCACGAGTATTACGCAAATTTCAAGGTGAGCCGCGATCTCCTTGAGTTACGCAATCTGGTCGACGTGGCGTCGCTGATTGTGGAAGGGGCGCGCTCGCGGCGCGAAAGCCGCGGCCTGCACTTCAGCCGCGACTGGCCCGCAACATTGCCCAAAGCGCTGCCGACGGTTCTGTCGCCGGAATACGTGCGCAATCGCAACGTATGAATGCGGTGAGTTTGAGCTAAAACAAAAGGCCATCGCCGAATGACTTCGCCGATGGCCTTTCTCATTGACGCTGATTGCCGTCTATAACCCGACGATCAGACGATCCGCATCGAGTAGTCCGTTGCTCGCACGTCTTTGGTCAGCGCGCCAATCGATACGCGATCAACACCCGTTTCCGCGATCGTGCGCACGGTGTCGAAGTTCACGCCACCAGACACTTCCAGCACCGCGCGCCCCGCCGTGATGCGAACCGCGTCGCGCATCGCTTCGAACGAAAAATTGTCCAGCAGAACGGATTGCGCGCGATGCGCCAGCGCGATTTCCAGTTGCTCTAGGGTCTCGACTTCAATCTGGATCGACACGCCCGCGTTCAATGCCAGGGCGGCCTCCATCGCCGCGCCCACGCCGCCAGCCGCCGCGATGTGGTTTTCCTTGATGAGAATGCCGTCGTACAGCGCGAGCCTCTGATTCGCCCCGCCGCCCACCCGAACCGCGTACTTCTGCGCGAGCCGCAAGCCGGGCAGCGTCTTGCGTGTATCAAGAACGCGGGTTTGCGTATGCGCGATTGCGTCGACATAACGGCGTGTTGCGCTCGCCACGCCCGACAACAGTTGCATGAAGTTCAGCGCGTTACGTTCAGCGGTCAGCAGCGCGCGCACCGGCCCGCGTAATTCGCAAACGGGCGTGTCCGCCGACATCCGGTCGCCTTCGCGGTAACGCCACTGCACGTCGATACGCGGATCGACCGCATGCATCACCGCGTTGAACCACGGCACGCCGCACAGCACAGCGTCCTCACGCACGATGATGCGTGCGGCGCGCACATCGTCGGCGGGGACGAGCCGGCCCGTCTGGTCGCCTGAACCGACATCTTCGGTCAGTGCATCAGCGACGTTGCGCGCTAACGCTGCGTCGAATGCCACGCCGTACTGCGCGTGAATCTCTGCGAACAGTGGCGAGACCGCGTCGAATTGATTGTGCACAACCGCTCCTTCAACTGCCCCCATCACGCTGCCCCCACGTTTGAATAAAGTTGCGCGTCGCGCGCGAGGTCGCCGCTTGCCTGCACGCGCTTCTTGTGGCGCGCCGCAAAATCCAGCATCCGGTCGATCGGCAGACGCGCGCGTTCGCCAATAGCACGATCGACGAAAATTTCGTTGTGGCCGCGCTCGAGTACGTCAGCCAGATTCGCCAGGCCGTTCATAGCCATCCACGGACAATGCGCGCAACTCTTGCACGTCGCACTGTTGCCGGCCGTCGGCGCCGCGATCAGCGTCTTGCCGGGCGCGGCAAGTTGCATCTTATGGAGAATGCCGAGATCGGTCGCGACGATGAAATGCGTAGCATCGAGTTTTTGCGCTGCGTCGATGAGTTGCGTGGTCGAGCCGACTACGTCTGCCTGCTCAACTACATTTGCCGGCGACTCCGGGTGCACCAACACTTTCGCGCCCGGATATTCGGCGCGCAGCAAGTCGAGCTCGATGCCTTTGAATTCGTCGTGCACGAGGCACGAGCCCTGCCATAGCAGCATGTCCGCGCCGGTCTTGTTCTGGATGTAACTGCCAAGATGCCGGTCCGGCGCCCAGATGATCTTTTCACCACGCGCATGCAGATCAGCGACAATTTCCAGTCCGATCGACGACGTCACCATCCAGTCCGCGCGCGCCTTGACTGCGGCACTCGTATTCGCATACACGACCACCGTGCGATCGGGGTGCGCGTCGCAGAAAGCCGAGAATTCATCCACGGGGCAGCCGAGATCGAGCGAGCAGGTCGCGTCGAGATCCGGCATGAGGATGCGTTTGTCCGGGCTCAGGATTTTCGCGGTCTCGCCCATGAAGCGCACGCCAGCCACCACTAGCGTTTGCGCAGAATGGTCGCGCCCGAAACGCGCCATTTCCAGCGAGTCGGCTACACAACCGCCGGTTTCGTCAGCCAGTTCCTGCAATTCTGCGTCGACATAATAGTGCGCGACGAGCACTGCTTTTTCGCGCTCGAGCAATGCGCGAATATGCGCCTTCAATGCCCGCTTTTCTTCCGCCGACGGCACGTCGGGCACCTTCGCCCACGCCTGCCCGACCCCGCAAGTCGTGCCTTGCGCTTGCGGCCGGTCGTACTCGACGGTCCTGATCGCCTGCTGATCCATGATCTCCTCTGCCTTCGCTCTGCCGCCGCGCACTGTCAATCGAAAGGTGTTGCAGTTTCCGCGGCCCAAAAAAGCAAAACCCCGCCAACGCGGGGTTTTGTGACGTAACGAAATTTTAATGGATTTCGCGATCAAGCATAGCGACGCAGTCGCGTAGCAAAGTCTTGCAGTGCCTTGATACCGCTTTGTTCAGCGCGGTGACACCAGTCTTGCAACTGAACCAGCAACTGGTCACGCGACGCATTCGAGCGCTCCCACATGGCCGCGAGCTCATTACGCATGTCGATGTAGGTCTTCAGCTTCTGGCTGTTCGCAAAGATTTGCGGCAACTGACGCTTCTGCGGCTCGTCCAGACCTGCTTCTTCCTTGTGGAACCAGCTTCGGGCACCGCGCATGACCAGATACTTTTCGCGCGCGCCGACTTCCTTCAGATGAGCCAGCTCCTGGCGATACGCACGCTTGAGCGCCTTACCGTAACGAGCCATGACTTCATACCGGTTGGCCAGCACGGCCTGCAACGTGTCCTGGTCGAGTACCAGCTTGCCGGTGGTCAGACGCGGCGTAGGCGCAACCTTCTTCACCTTGGCCAGACGGAACGCCGACATGATGCGGATGTACATCCAGCCGATATCGAACTCATACCACTTGTTCGACAGCTTGGCCGACGTCGCATACGTGTGGTGATTGTTATGCAGCTCTTCACCACCGATGATGATGCCCCACGGGAAGATGTTGGTGCTGGCATCCGTCGAGTTGAAGTTGCGGTAGCCCCAGAAGTGCGCGAGTCCGTTGACCACACCCGCGGCCCAGAACGGAATCCACACCATCTGCACGGCCCAGATCGTCAGGCCGACAACGCCGAACAGCGCGACGTTCAGCACCATCATCAGGCTCACGCCGAGAATCGGGTACTTAGTGTAGACGTTGCGTTCCATCCAGTCGTTCGGCGTGCCGTGGCTGAACTTGCGCATCGTTTCTTCGTTTTTCGCTTCAGTGCGATAGAGCTCCGCGCCTTCGAGCAGCACCTTCCAGATGCCGCGCGTTTGCGGGCTGTGCGGATCTTCTTCGGTCTCGCACTTGGCGTGGTGCTTACGGTGAATCGCAGCCCACTGGCCAGTCAGCATGCCGGTGGTCATCCACAGCCAGAAACGGAAAAAATGACTGACGACCGGGTGCAGCTCCAGCGCGCGATGCGCCTGGCAGCGGTGCAGATAGACCGTGACGCCAATAATAGTGATGTGTGTCACGACCAGCGTGTACACGACGAGTTGCCACCACGAGAAGTGCAACAGACCGTGGGCAAGGAAATCGAGCAAAGAATTCAACAAGGCAATTTACCTGTGGAACGAGAGACACGAGGCACGCGCAAAATACGCGTGTCAAGAAAGTGAAAGCATACAGCGGGATTGGACGATATTCTACTTGAAGCGTTCCAAGTGTTTGTAACAAATAGGGATTTTTTGTTCGGTATCAAGGGGATGGACGGTAGCGGAGCCAAATAAAGTCTCCGCTGCGGCCTGCCGACGCCTGTCAGGAGCCGCTGTCCGCCTGATTGGCCGCAGCAGCGGTCATTGTTACCGGCTGGAACGTCGCATCGCGCGCATTGCCGACAATTCGCACTTCGCGCTGCGCGAGGGGGATGGCGATGTCGTGTTCGGAAAACAGACGCCAGATATTGCGATTGACGCTCGAACGCACCCCGGACGTTCCGGTCGCTGCGTCCTCGATCCAGAAACCGAGTTCAAGGTTCACCCCATCCGGTCCGAAGCTGGCCAGGTAAGGGGTAGGCGCCGGCTCGCGCAATACGCGCGGCACGCCTTCGGCGGCCCGGGCCAGCAGGCCCATGGCCTGCTCGACATCGCTCGAATAGGCGACCTGAACTGCGAGCTTCGCGTAACCCCGCGTCAGATACGACGATTGATTCTGCACGACGTCCGTAATCAGTTTCTCGTTCGGAATCAACGTTTCGATGCCGTCCAGCCCGCGAACCACCGTATAACGCGTGCGGATCTGCGTGACCATGCCTTGCAAGCCGCTCACATTGATCGTGTCGCCGATCCGCAGCGAGCGGTCGAGCAGGATGATGAAGCCCGACACGTAGTTACTCGCGATCTTCTGCATGCCGAACCCGAGGCCGACACCCAGCGCACCGCCGAACACGCCAAGAACCGTGATATCGATCCCGACCAGCGACAGGCTGATCAGCACCGCTGCCAGCACGAAAGCCCCCCGGCCCACGCGCGCCACGACCACCTTCAGGTTGGCGTCGAGCGTGGTCGCTCGCATCAGACGCTCCTCGAACGCGGAGCCGAGCCACATCGCGACAATCATCGTGATGCCAACCCAAAGCAGGCCCGTGGTCATCGACAGCAACGTCATGTGCGCGTTGGCGATCCGGAAATGGACGCTCCCCATCCACGCGATCACGTCGTCCTGAATGCCCATCACGGTGAGCACCATGGCGACCCAAACAACCAGTGAGACGATCTTTTCAACGAGGAAGAGCCACGGGTGAACCTTTCCGTCGCGGCTAAAAACCCGCCGCGCGAAGAAAAATATGATGTAAATCAAGGCGATGCCGAACAGCGGCACCAGCGCGAGGTTCAGCAGCGCCGTGTGCATGAACTGGCCGGTGATGGCGCGCGCGAGCCAGACGAGCAGCGCGCCCAGCAGTGGAAACCACGCGCGGTTCAGGCTTTCCGCGCCAAAGCGCAAAGTCTGGTACCGCGTCTCACGACGCGCGTCCAGCGTACGTCGCACTGCACGCGCCAGCAGCCACGCCAAGCCGAGCGAGGCGAGAAGAATACCGACCTGCCACAACATTACGGCCTGGCCGAAGTCGTGCACAAGGTCGCCAAACATGTGAGAAAAGATGCGATCTTCCATGATGTCGCCGAAATCGGCGGCCCGCAGCGGATTCAGGAAACGAACCCGGCACGGGCCGGCAGACAGCTAAATGTGACGCTTAGCTCTGACGCTCGAGCACGGCGGCGAAGAAGCCGTCCGTGGCGTGGCGGTGCGGCCACAGCGACAGGTAGTCGCCCATTTCCAGATCGATACGCTGTTCAGCCAGCACGTCGCGCGCGGGCACCAGAGCGAAGTCCGGGTGCTCGGCGAGGAACTGCTGCACCACGCCTTCGTTTTCGGCTTCCAGAATCGAGCAGGTGGCGTAGACCAGACGGCCACCCTTCTTCACCAGACGCGCCGCGCTCTTCAGAATCGACGCCTGTTTCGGCGCGAGTTCCGCGACCGAATCCGGCGACTGACGCCACTTCAGGTCGGGATTGCGACGCAGCGTGCCCAAGCCGCTGCAAGGCGCGTCGACCAGCACGCGGTCGATCTTGCCCGCGAGGCGCTTGATCTTCGCGTCATGCTCGCTGTCGATCAATACCGGATTCACGTTCGACAGCCCGCTGCGCGCGAGGCGCGGCTTGAGCTTGGCGAGACGCCGCTCGGAGATGTCGAACGCATACAGACGACCAGTGGAACGCATTGCCGCGCCCAGCGCCAGCGTCTTGCCGCCTGCGCCCGCGCAGAAATCGACGATCATCTCGCCGCGCTTCGGCGCGACCAGCGAGCACAGCAACTGGCTGCCTTCGTCCTGCACTTCGAGCCAGCCGTGCTGGAACGCGTCGAGCTTGGTGAGCGGCGGCTTGCCGACCACGCGCACGCCGAACGGCGCAAACGGCGTCGCGCCAGCTTCGATACCGGCCTTCGACAGCGCGTTCAGCACGTCGTCGCGGCTTGCCTTGATCGGGTTCGCGCGCAGATCCAGCGGCGCCGGGTAGTTCAGCGCGGCGGCCAGTTGCGCGAGTTCGGCGGGTTCGAAACGCTGACTCAGCGCGTCGCTGATCCAGCCGGGCAGATTCAGGCGAATCCGCAGCGGCAGGCTCTCCGGGTCGATCATCGCGACGTGCTCGAGCCAGCGCGACTCGGCTTCGGTCACGAACGGCTTGAGCGCCGTGCGCCCGGCCGTCTGCATCAGACCCAGCAAGGCCATGCGGCGCGCCGGGCTGCCCGCGCCGCTTTCGGCGAGGTGAGCGAATTCCATCCGGCGACGCAGCACGGCGAAAACCGCCTCCGCGATGACACCACGTTCGCCATGCCCGAGCCTCGGGTGAGCGCGGAAAAAGCGGCTCGTCGTAGCGTCGGCGGGACCGTTCAGTTTTAGGACTTCAGCCAGCAAAGTCTCAGTTTGTCCAATCAAAAAACCATGTAATCTCATGCGCCCTCTCCGGCGGTGTGACCGGCAAAGAGCCATTGCGGCTCTGACGGCGTAAGCGTGACACGCAGGCCATCGAGAGCAAGACGCCCTTCGACGAACCAGCGCACCGCGCGTGGATAAATAATATGTTCGGTTGCCAGCACGCGTTCGGCGAGCGTGGCGGGGGTGTCGCCGGCGACCACGGGGACGGCCGCCTGCGCGACGATCGGCCCGTGATCCAGCTGCGACGTGACAAAATGCACGGACGCGCCGTGCAGGCGCACGCCCGCGTCGAGCGCCTGCTGATGGGTTTTCAGGCCCGGAAAGCTCGGCAGCAGCGACGGATGCACGTTCAGCATGCGCCCGGCGTAGTGATCGACGAAACTGCCGGTGAGCACGCGCATGAAGCCCGCGAGCACCACCAGATCCGGCGCGAAAGCGTCGATTTGTTCGGCCAGCGCAGCGTCGAAGCTGTCGCGGTCGGGAAACTGGCGGTGGTCGACCACCGCCGTCGCAATACCGTGCGACGCCGCGAACGCAAGGCCCGCGGCATCAGGACGGTTGGCAATCACGGCGGCGATTTGCGCCGGCCAGCCTTCGTTCGAGCAGGCCCGAACGATCGCTTCCATGTTGCTTCCCCGTCCGGAAATCAGGATGACGAGTTTTTTCATTCGCGGATTTTATCATTCAGCAACACCTAAACCGCGACGCGCGAGCCGTCTGTTGCGTTGAGCGTTTATAATCGTTTGTTTTGCGGCACCTCAGCCGCCCTACTCCAACCCGCTATCGTGAGAGTCTTCCGCGGTCTTCCCAATGCCGAAAGCCGTGCGCCCTGCGCACTGACCATCGGCAACTTCGACGGTGTCCACCGCGGCCATCAGGCTCTGCTCGCCCATGTGCGCGCAGCAGCGGATGCGCGCGGCCTGCCCGTCTGCGTGATGACCTTCGAGCCGCACCCGCGCGAGTTCTTCAATCCGGCCGGCGCGCCGCCGCGCATCGCGTTGCTGCGCGACAAGCTGGAAGCGTTGCGCGCCAACGGCGTCGATCGGGTGGTGGTCGAGCATTTCAATCACACTTTTGCCAGCCAGTCGCCGGACACGTTCGTCGAGCGGATCATCGTCAACGGGCTGCATGCGCGCTGGGTGATGATCGGCGACGACTTCCGTTACGGTGCGAAGCGCGCCGGCGACTTCGCGTCGCTGAAGGCAGCGGGCCAGCAATACGGTTTCGAAGTCGAGCAGATGGCCACGGTGGCCGATCCGTCGGGTGCGCGCATTTCCAGCTCCGGCGTACGCGCCGCGCTGGTGGCGGGCGACCTCGACGCGGCACGCTCGGCATTGGGCCGCGACTATCTGATCAGCGGCCACGTCGTGCATGGCATGAAGCTCGGCCGCGACCTCGGTTTCCCCACGCTCAATCTGGCGATCGCGCACAAGCGTCCGGCGCTCGCAGGCATTTTCGTCGTGCGCGTGCATGGCGTGGCCGACGAACCGCTGCCGGGTGTCGCGAGCCTCGGTCTGCGTCCCACCGTCGACGACTCCGGCCGCGTGTTGCTCGAAGTGCACCTGCTCGACTGGCACGGCGACGCGTATGGCAAACTCGTGCGCGTCGAATTCCTGAAGAAGCTGCGCGACGAGGAAAAGTATGTCGACCTCGAAACGCTGACCAAAGCCATCGCGCGTGACGTTGCCAATGCGCGCGCGTGGTTCGCGGCCGTCGGCGCCGGCACGCCGGGCAGCCGTTCCACCGGTTTCGCCACCTCGGCTACCGACCGAATTAGATAGCCGGCGCGGTCCAGGCGTGCGTGCTGAGCGCCGCACGGACCGTCGCTGCGCGCATCGAAAGGCGTCCGTGGATCACGACATGCCTGCCGGGCGCGCCCAACAACGCCCTCGCGCATCGTGCGCAACCCCGCGCGTTGCTGCGCATAGAACGAATTCACCGCGACCACATCATGAGCAACAAGAAAGCCGATTCGAAACCGCAGTCACGCTACCCGGTGAACCTGCTCGACACGCCGTTCCCGATGCGCGGCGACCTGCCCAAGCGCGAGCCGCAATGGGTCAAGGAATGGCAGGAACGCAAGATCTACGAAAAGATCCGCGCCGCCAGCAAAGGCCGTAAGAAGTTCATCCTGCACGACGGCCCTCCGTACGCCAACGGTGACATCCACCTCGGCCACGCGGTGAACAAGATTCTGAAGGACATGATCGTCAAGGCGCGCAACCTGGCGGGCTTCGACGCGGTCTACGTGCCGGGCTGGGATTGCCACGGCATGCCGATCGAAATCCAGATCGAAAAGCAGTTCGGCAAGTCGCTGCCCGCCGCGGAAGTGATGCAGAAGGCGCGCGCCTACGCGACCGAGCAGATCGAGAAGCAGAAGGTCGGCTTCCGCCGTCTGGGCGTGCTCGGCGACTGGGACAACCCGTACAAGACGATGAACTTCACGAACGAGGCCGGTGAAATCCGCGCGCTCGCGAAGATCATGGAAAAGGGCTACGTGTTCCGCGGCCTGAAGCCGGTCAACTGGTGTTTCGACTGTGGCTCGGCGTTGGCTGAAGCGGAAGTCGAGTACAAGGACAAAACCGATCCGACCATCGACGTGCTGTTCAGCTTCGCCGAGCCGGAAAAGACCGCGCAGGCGTTCGGCCTGGCTGCACTGCCGCGCAACGAAGGCGGCATCGTAATCTGGACCACCACCCCGTGGACCATCCCCGCGAACCAGGCGCTGAACCTGCATCCGGAAATCGTCTACGCGCTGGTCGATACGCCGCGCGGTCTGCTGATTCTGGCTCAGGAGCGCGTCGAGGCGTGTCTTAAGCAGTACAAGCTCGAAGGCTCGATCATCGCGACCACCACGGGCGAGAAGCTGGTCAACCTGCGCTTCAATCATCCTTTGGCGTCCGCGCATCCGTCGTACAAGCGCACCTCGCCGGTCTATCTCGGCGATTACGTGACGACCGACTCGGGTACCGGTGTCGTCCACTCGTCGCCTGCGTACGGCGTGGAAGACTTCGTGTCGTGCAAGGCGCACGGCATGTCCGACTCCGACATCATCAATCCGGTGATGGGCGACGGCCGCTACATCGAATCGCTCGCGCTGTTCGGTGGCCTGTCGATCTGGGCCGCGAATCCGCAGATCGTCGAAGCGCTGCAAAACGCCGGCTCGCTGATGCACACCGAGAAGTACACGCACAGCTACATGCACTGCTGGCGCCACAAGACGCCGATCATCTACCGCGCGACGTCGCAGTGGTTCGCCGGCATGGACGTGAAGCCGAACGACAGCGACAAGACCCTGCGCGAAACCGCGCTCGAAGGAATCGAAAACACCGCGTTCTATCCGGCGTGGGGCAAGCAGCGCCTCTTTAGCATGATCGCCAATCGCCCGGACTGGACGCTGTCGCGTCAACGTCAATGGGGCGTGCCGATGGCGTTCTTCGTGCATAAGGAAACCGGCGAACTGCATCCGCGTACGCCGGAATTGCTCGAAGAAGTCGCGCAACGGGTCGAGAAGGCCGGTATCGAAGCATGGCAATCGCTCGATCCGCGCGAGTTGCTCGGCGACGACGCGAACCTGTACGAAAAGAATCGCGACACGCTCGACGTGTGGTTCGATTCGGGCACCACGCACTGGCACGTGCTGCGCGGCTCGCACAAAGACGAACTGCAATTCCCGGCCGACCTGTACCTGGAAGGCTCGGACCAGCATCGCGGCTGGTTCCACTCGTCGCTGCTGACCGCGTCGATGCTCGACGGCCGCCCGCCGTACAACGCGCTTCTGACGCACGGCTTCACCGTCGACGGCGAAGGCCGCAAGATGAGCAAGTCGCTCGGCAACGGTATCGATCCGCATGAAGTGGCAAACCGGCTCGGCGCGGAAATCATCCGACTGTGGATCGCGTCGACCGATTACTCGGGCGAACTCGCGATCTCCGAAGAAATCCTGAAGCGCGTGACGGAAGGCTATCGCCGGATCCGCAACACGCTGCGCTTCCTGATGGCGAACCTGTCGGACTTCGACTTCGCGCAACACGCGCGTCCGGTTGAAGACTGGCTCGAGATCGACCGCTATGCAGTGGCGTTGTCGGCGAATCTGCAGAACGACATCCTCACGCACTACGACAAATACGAGTTCCACCCGGTGGTCGCAAAGCTGCAGACGTTCTGCTCGGAAGACCTCGGCGGCTTCTACCTGGACGTGCTGAAGGACCGCCTGTACACCACGGCGGCCGACTCGGTTGCGCGCCGCTCGGCACAGACAGCGCTGTATCACATCGCGCACGGTCTGCTGCGTCTGATGGCGCCGTTCCTGTCGTTCACCGCCGAAGAAGCGTGGAAGGTGTTCCAGCCGGACAGCGAAACCATCTTCACCGAGACGTACCACGCGTTCCCGGCCGTGCCGGACGCCGGCGAACTGCTCGACAAGTGGACACTGTTGCGCGCGGCACGCAGCGACGTGACGAAGGCGCTGGAAGAAGCGCGCGTCGCAAACCTGATCGGCTCGTCGTTGCAGGCCGAAGTCGAAATCCGCGCGAGCGGCGCGCGTTACGATGCGCTCGCGAGCCTCGCCGACGACCTGAAGTTCGTGCTGATCACGTCGGCGGCGAACGTCGTGAAGGTCGACAGCGAAGCGGAAGAAAGCGTCGAAGTGATCGCGTCGAAGTATCTGAAGTGCGAGCGCTGCTGGCACTATCGCGCGGATGTCGGCGCGAACGCGGAACACCCGACGCTGTGCGGCCGCTGCTTCAGCAATCTGTTCGGAAATGGTGAAACGAGGAGCGCGGCATAATGGCGAGAACCATGTCGAAAAGCCCGTCGAAAACGTCTGCAGCAAGCAGTTCGCTGGCACCCTGGCTGGGCATCGCGCTCATCGTCATCCTGTTCGATCAGTTGACGAAAATCGCGGTCCAGAAGGTGTTCGCGTACGGTGTTCCGCACGAGGTCACGCCGTTTTTCAACCTGATCCTCGTGTACAACCGTGGCGCGGCGTTCAGCTTCCTCGCGATGGCGGGCGGCTGGCAGCGTTGGGCATTCACCGCGCTCGGCGTGGTGGCCGCGATCGTGATCTGCTATCTGCTTAAGCGTCATAGTGGGCAGAGAATGTTCTGCACGGCGTTGTCGCTGATTCTCGGCGGCGCGCTCGGCAACGTGATCGACCGGCTTGCGTATGGCCACGTAATCGACTTTCTCGATTTCCACCTGCGCGGCTCGCACTGGCCGGCATTCAATCTCGCCGACAGCGCGATCACGATCGGCGCGATTCTGCTGGTGCTCGACGAATTGCGGCGCGTACGCGGCTCACGCTAACGCCGTCGGCTTAGGCGCGGCGCCTTGCTGGCGCCGCTCGCCTGAGCTCTGGTTTGAAAAATGCAGCGCGGTGTGGGGTGCACAACATCTGTAGCTCGCCCCGCTGCCCGCCACCACGCTTTGTCGGAGGCTTTGTTGGCAACCGCAGAACTCGCAGGAAAACACCTCGTCCTCGGCATGACGGGCGGGATCGCCTGCTACAAGATCGCCGAACTCACGCGCCTCTTGACCAAGGCCGGCGCGACGGTCCAGGTCGTCATGACCGAAGCGGCCACGCAGTTCATCACTCCCGTCACCATGCAGGCGCTCTCGGGCCGTCCGGTCTACACGAGCCAGTGGGACGGACGCGTGCCGAACAACATGGCGCATATCGATCTGTCGCGTGAAGCCGACGCGATCGTGATCGCGCCCGCCTCCACCGACTTCCTCGCCAAACTCGCGCACGGCATGGCCGACGATCTGCTGTCGACGTTATGCGTTGCGCGTGATTGCCCGCTGCTCGTCGTTCCGGCGATGAACCGTCAGATGTGGCAGAACCCGGCGACACAGCGCAACGTGACGCAATTGCGCGCGGATGGAATCGAAGTGCTGGGCCCCGACTCGGGTCCGCAAGCGTGCGGCGAAATTGGCGACGGCCGGATGCTCGAAGCGGCAGCGACCTTCGAAGCAATCGCGTCGTTCTTCTCGCCAAAGTTTCTGTCCGGCAAACGTGTGTTGCTGACTGCAGGTCCGACTTTCGAACCGCTCGATCCGGTGCGCGGCATTACCAATCGCTCCAGCGGCAAGATGGGTTTTGCATTGGCACGCGCCGCCCAACAGGCTGGCGCCGACGTGCATCTGGTCGCCGGTCCCGTCGCGCTGGAAACACCGTGGGGCGTGTTCCGCGAGGACGTGCAAACCGCGCAGCAGATGCACGATGCGGTAATGCGCTCGGTGGCCGACGCTGACATTTTCATCGGCGTGGCCGCGGTGGCCGACTGGCGAGTCGATCACGTCAGCGAGCACAAGATCAAGAAGGCCGCCGACCGCACGTTGCCGACGTTCTCGTTCGTCGAGAATCCCGACATTCTGGCGTCGGTCGCGAAACTGCCGCATCCGCCGTTCGCGGTCGGCTTTGCAGCGGAAAGCGGCGACCTCGAAGTCCACGGCGAAGAAAAGCGTGTCCGTAAAAACGTGCCGCTGCTGATCGGCAATCTCGGCCCGCTGACCTTCGGTCTCGACGACAACGAAGTGATTCTGTTCGAAGCAGCCGGTGCCACGAAGCTGCCGCGTGCCGACAAGCAGACGCTCGCGCGCGCATTGATCGCGGAAATTGCGAAGCGTCTGCCCGACACGAGTCTGATTCGCTGAAGCCGAAACGTGCGCCGCGCGCACGCGCGCTGACACACTCAGCGCGCGTCACATGGCCAGTGAATTGAATCCTCAGGAGCCGTACTGACATGACGCGACTTTCCGTGCTCGATCAAACGCCCGTGATCGCCGGGCACTCGGTGGCGGACGCAATCGCTGCGACCGTCGAACTCGCGCAACTCGCCGACAACCTCGGCTACACACGCTACTGGTGCGCCGAGCACCACGGTTTGCGCGGCGTGTCGAACCCGTGTCCCGAAGTGATGCTCGCGCGCCTCGGTAGCGTCACCCAACGCATTCGACTCGGCTCCGGCGGCGTGATGCTGCCGTACTACAGCCCGTTCAAGGTCGCCGAGCAATTCATGATGCTCGAAGCGCTGTTCCCGAATCGCATCGATCTCGGCGTGGGACGCGCACCCGGCGGCGACATGCGCACAGCGCAAGCGGTCGCGGCCGGGGACTACAATCGCGGCGATATTTTTCCGCAGCAGGTGACGGATCTGCTGGGTCTCATGCACGGCACGTTACCTACGGATCACGTCGCTCAAGGCGTGTTGCTGCAGCCGCAAATCGAAACGCGTCCGCAACTGTGGATGCTCGGTTCCAGCGAATTCGGCGGATTGCTCGCGGCTCAACTCGGCATTCGCTTCGCGTTCGCGCATTTCATCAACGCGCATTTTGGGCATCAGGTCGCGCACGCTTATCGCGAGCGCTTCAAGCCGAGCCAGGAATCGCAGCAACCGTATCTGGCCGCCGCGGTGTTCGTGATTTGCGCAGACACCGAACAGGAGGCCGCCGATCTTGAAAAGGCCGTCGACCTGCGTCGCGTGCAAATGGCGTACGGGCTGAACGAGCTGATTCCTTCGGTAGAGCAAGGCGTCGCGCAGGAATACGGCGAGCGCGAGCAACTTGTGATCACGCGGGAAAAGGCGCGCAGTATCATCGGCACACCCGAAACCGTCACCGAACGGCTACATGCGTTGCAAGAGCAATTCCAGGCGGACGAACTCATCGTGCTGACCCTTGCGGGCAGTTATCGCGCGCGCCTGCGCTCTTATGAACTTCTCGCCGAGGCCTTCCAACTCGGCACGAACACCACTCAGTCCTAACCTTCAAAATTATCCAACCTGCATGAAACTTGACCTGAAGATTCTCGATGCGCGCATGCGCGATCAGCTCCCCGCTTACGCTACGACCGGTAGCGCAGGCCTCGATCTGCGTGCGTGTCTCGACGAACCGCTGACGCTGAAACCCGGCGAAACCGCCCTCGTGCCGACGGGGCTCGCGATTCACGTCGGTGATCCGGGCTATGCGGCACTGATCTTGCCGCGTTCGGGTTTGGGACATAAGCACGGGATCGTGCTGGGCAATCTGGTCGGCCTCATCGACTCCGATTACCAGGGCCAACTGATGATCTCGACGTGGAATCGTGGCGAGACGACGTTCGTGCTGAATCCGATGGAACGCCTCGCTCAACTGGTGATCGTGCCGGTCGTGCAGGCCGAATTCAATATCGTCGACGACTTCGACCAAAGTGAGCGCGGCGCGGGTGGGTTTGGTAGCACGGGCAAGCACTGAGCAACTATCGCTGCTTCGGCTTCGTTCGGTCGAACGTGAGCTGAAGTTAGCAAACCGGATCGCCAAAAGAAAACGGCGCGGGTTTTTCAACCCGCGCCGTTCTGCTTTCAGTGCAACCTGTTAGCTAAGCCTTACTCGACTTCCACCGCTTCCGGATTCGGATTGCGCGGCGCCGGATGCTCGTCGAAGGTCAACTGCACCTTGTCTTCCGCATCGACGTCGACCGACACACGGCCGCCGTTCATCAGCTTGCCGAACAGCAGCTCGTCGGCCAGCGCACGACGGATCGTGTCCTGGATCAGACGCTGCATTGGCCGCGCGCCCATCAGCGGATCGAAACCGTGCTTGGCGAGATGCTTGCGCAGCGCGTCGGTGAAGAGCGCGTCGACCTTCTTCTCGTGCAACTGATCTTCCAGTTGCATCAGGAACTTGTCGACCACGCGCATGATGATTTCTTCATCGAGCGAACGGAAGCTGATCGTCGCGTCCAGACGGTTACGGAACTCAGGCGTGAACATGCGCTTGATGTCGACCATTTCGTCGCCGGTTTCCCGACGATTCGTGAAACCGATCACCGACTTGCCCATTGCCTCGGCGCCCGCATTCGTCGTCATGATGATGATGACGTTGCGGAAGTCCGCCTTGCGACCGTTGTTGTCCGTCAGCGTGCCGTGGTCCATGACCTGCAGCAGCACGTTGTAGATGTCCGGATGCGCCTTCTCGATTTCGTCGAGCAGCAGCACGCAATGCGGCTTCTTCGTGACAGCTTCGGTCAGCAAACCACCCTGGTCGAAACCGACGTAGCCCGGAGGCGCGCCGATCAAGCGGCTCACCGCGTGACGCTCCATGTATTCCGACATGTCGAAGCGGATCAGCTCGATACCCAGCGTGAACGCCAGTTGCTTCGCCACTTCGGTCTTGCCGACACCGGTCGGACCGGAGAACAGGAACGCGCCAATCGGTTTGTCCAGCTTGCCGAGACCAGCACGCGCCATCTTGATCGCAGCCGACAGCGCGTCGATAGCCGGGTCTTGCCCGAACACCACGCTCTTCAGGTCGCGATCCAGCGTTTGCAGCTTGCTGCGATCGTCTTGCGACACGCTTTGCGGCGGGACACGAGCGATCTTCGAGATGATTTCCTCGATCTCGTTCTTGCCGATCGTCTTCTTCTGCTTCGACTTCGGCAGGATGCGTTGCGCCGCGCCAGCTTCGTCGATCACGTCGATCGCCTTGTCAGGCAGATGACGATCGGTGATGAAGCGTGCCGACAACTCAGCCGCCGCCGACAGCGCGCCCGACGAATACTTCACGCCGTGATGCTCTTCGAAACGCGACTTCAGGCCACGCAGGATCGCCACCGTCTGTTCGACAGTCGGCTCGGTCACGTCGACCTTCTGGAAACGACGCGACAAGGCCGCGTCTTTTTCGAAGATGCCGCGATACTCGGTGAACGTGGTCGCGCCGATGCACTTCAGCGTGCCCGACGACAACGCCGGCTTCAGCAGATTCGACGCATCCAGCGTGCCGCCCGACGCAGCGCCTGCGCCGATCAGCGTATGAATTTCGTCGATAAACAGAATAGCGTGCGGACGTTCCTTCAATTCCTTGAGAACCGTCTTCAGGCGCTGTTCAAAGTCGCCCCGATACTTGGTGCCGGCGAGCAACGCGCCCATGTCGAGCGAATACACCTGCGCATCCGCCAGAATATCGGGCACCTCGCCGCGCGTAATTCGCCACGCCAGACCCTCGGCGATCGCCGTCTTACCGACGCCCGCCTCGCCGACCAGCAGCGGATTGTTTTTGCGCCGACGGCACAGCACCTGGACCACGCGCTCGACTTCCGACTCTCGCCCGATCAGCGGGTCGATGCGGCCGTCTTTCGCCATCTGGTTCAGGTTCTGCGTGAACTGGGCGAGCGGCGTTTCCTTCTGCGCGGCGGCTTCGTCAGACTCGGCATTCGCGTCGCTCGCTTTCGCGGCGTCCGTGCTGCTCGTCTTGGCGATGCCATGCGAGATGAAATTGACCACGTCCAGACGCGTCACGCCCTGCTGTTGCAGGTAGTACACCGCGTGCGAATCCTTCTCGCCGAAGATCGCAACCAGCACATTCGCGCCGGTCACTTCCTTCTTGCCATTCGAGGTGGACTGAACATGCATGATGGCGCGCTGGATCACACGCTGGAAACCCAGCGTAGGCTGCGTGTCGACGTCGTCCGTGCCAGGCACGGTCGGCGTGTTGTCATGAATGAAGTTGCGCAGGTTCTGGCGCAGATCCTCGATATTGGCCGCGCATGCACGCAACACTTCCGCCGCTGTTGGGTTGTCCAACAGTGCCAGCAAAAGATGTTCGACCGTTATGAACTCGTGCCGCGCCTGGCGTGCTTCCATGAACGCCATGTGCAGGCTGACTTCCAGTTCCTGGGCAATCATGCTTCCTCCATCACACACTGCAGCGGATGCCCGGCCTGCCGTGCGTGGGTAACGACTTGCTCGACTTTGGTCGACGCGATGTCCCGCGTATAGACCCCACAAACTCCCCTGCCCTCGCGATGCACCTTCAACATTACCTGTGTTGCGGTTTCACGATCTTTATTGAAGTATTCCTGCACGATCATCACGACAAATTCCATTGGCGTGAAGTCATCGTTCAACAGCACCACCTTGTACATGGATGGCGGCTTGAGCTTCTTCTCCTGCCGCTCCAGTACGGTGCCGTCCTGCTTGTCCGGGATAATCGCCATACACCCATTCTAAACAACTAGGACAGGCCCGCAATCCTGTCAAAACCCGGCCAACCGGCCGATGAGCCCGTTCGCTACCGCCTGATGGGTAAAGCCCCCTCATGCGTGCGATTCGACGAGCCGATTGCGGAGCCGGCCCCTGTCCTGTGATGCAGCGCGGCCGTGTTGCACCGCAGTCGGATCGAGTATCGCACAACCTGCCGGAGCCGGTTGGGACGCTCGTCACCGCCTAAGCTTCGCCGGCGACCCTTAGCACAGCATGTGAGTCGATTATGCGACTTTTCAAGCGGTCCCGCTTGCGCAACCGCACATAACGGAAGCGGTAAAAACCCTGGAAACTGGCCTGTTTGCAACGCGACAACGGCATCTCAAAATTTTCTTGACACTCGAATAAAGAGCCTCAACAATCAAGCTGGCACTTTTTTCAATGAGCCATAATTCGAAAAAATGCCGATGGTGAGCTTGTGAGGAGGGAGTGGCTGCATACCGCGGTCACAGAGCTTTTCGAGGGCTCGTGGTAGTGACATGAGTTACAGGGGAAGTTGGAATGGCAACTGGTACGGTCAAATGGTTCAATGACGCAAAAGGTTTTGGGTTCATCACGCCTGATGAAGGCGGCGAGGATCTGTTTGCACACTTCTCGGCCATCCAGATGAATGGGTTTAAAACCCTCAAGGAAGGCCAAAAGGTGACCTTCGAGGTCGTGCAAGGCCCGAAAGGCAAGCAGGCATCGAACATTCAGGCACCCGCCTAAGACTGTTCGGTACCTGTCTTTTGAAACCCGGCTTCATGCCGGGTTTCTTTTTTGGGTGAATGCTTTCTGGTGGCCGCGTATTTTTATCGAATGCGATGCGCGGATTCCCAATTACTGGGCGATTAAACGCTCTGATATTGTCGGTCTCATTCCCGTCTCGTCTTTTCTCTCGCCGCTAGCGGAAATAATCGCTGCGGTGCATAAGCAACAGCTCTATTAAAACGCCGGCGAAAAAATACCCCGGCCGCCTCGCGACGCCGGGGTTTTCTATGCTAACTGGATTATTCCAGCACAACGCGCTTACATATTTTCAATCATCACCTGGCCGAATGCCGAGCATGACACTTGGGTTGCGCCTTCCATCAGACGCGCGAAATCGTACGTGACGCGTTTTTGCAGAATCGATTTTTCCATCGACTCGATAATCAGGTCCGCCGCCTCGAACCAGCCAAGGTGGCGCAGCATCATTTCCGCCGACAGAATTTCCGAACCCGGATTCACGTAATCTTTGCCCGCGTATTTCGGCGCGGTGCCGTGCGTAGCTTCGAACATCGCGACCGAATCCGACAGATTCGCGCCCGGCGCGATACCGATTCCGCCGACCTGCGCGGCCAATGCGTCCGATACGTAGTCTCCATTCAGATTCAGCGTCGCGATCACGTCGTACTCGGCCGGGCGCAACAGAATCTGCTGCAGGAACGCGTCGGCGATCACGTCCTTCACCACCACGTCCGCGCCCGTCTTCGGGTTCTTCACCTTCATCCACGGACCGCCGTCGATCAACTCCGCGTTGAACTCCTTTTGCGCCAGCGCATAACCGTAGTCGCGAAACGCGCCTTCGGTGTACTTCATGATGTTGCCCTTGTGCACCAGCGTGACCGAACGGCGATCATTGTCGATTGCATATTGAATTGCCTTGCGCACCAGCCGCTCGGTGCCTTCACGCGACACTGGCTTGACCCCGATCCCCGACGAATCCGGAAAGCGGATCTTCTTCACGCCCATCTCTTCCTGCAGGAATTTGATGATTTTCTTCGCCTGCTCGGAGCCGGCCGGCCATTCGATGCCCGCATAAATATCTTCCGAGTTCTCGCGGAAGATCACCATGTCGGTCTTCTCAGGTTCGCGCATCGGCGAAGGCACGCCCTTGAAGTACCGCACCGGACGCAGGCAGACATAGAGATCGAGCTCCTGGCGCAGCGCGACGTTCAGTGAACGGATACCGCCGCCTACCGGCGTGGTGAGCGGCCCCTTGATCGACACGATGTATTCCTTGACCACCTGCAGCGTCTCTTCCGGCAGCCATACGTCCGGCCCGTACACCCTGGTCGCTTTCTCGCCGGCGTAGATTTCCATCCAGTGGATTTTCTTCTTGCCCGCGTACGCTTTCTCGACCGCGGCATCCACGACCTTGATCATCACCGGCGTGATGTCGATACCCGTGCCGTCGCCCTCGATGAACGGGATGATTGGCTGGTCGGAAACGTTGAGCGAAAAATCGGCGTTGACGGTGATCTTGTCACCATCGGTCGGAACCTTGATGTGCTGATACGACATGATCGGACTCCAGAGAAGGCTATGCAGAAAGCTGATGGAAGACTGCGGAAATGGGTGCTCCTCGCTAAGCGCAATGCCAGACTGCCGCAAGCAGCTTGGCCGCTATTCTAGCCCACGCTTTCGCGGCAACGCGGGCACCGCGGCTCGGGGTTTTCCACCCCGGACGAGGATTCGGCAATAAATCGCCGATCTCTTATGTTTTATATAAGACCTAAGACTTGCGTGTGCGAAGAATGCTTTATGATTCCGGCGTCCGCTGCTCGCCCGGTAGCAGGCGCGGCGAGTCCTGAAATCGTCACGACGCTCTCCGCCGCGACCGTTTCCGCATCACTTCTATTCGTTTTTCCTATGCGCCTTCTCGCCCTGAACAAGCCGTTCGGCACCATCTGTCAATTCTCGCCGCATGAGACGCGCGCGTCGCTGGCCGACTGGGTCAAGGTGCCTGGCGTCTATCCCGCTGGCCGGCTCGATTCCGACAGCGAAGGCCTGCTGCTTCTCACCGACGACGGCGCCCTCCAAGCGCGTATCGCGGAGCCGCGTCACAAACTGGTCAAACGTTATTGGGCGCAAGTCGAAGGCGCCGTCGATCAGGCAACGCTGAAGAAGCTCGCACGCGGCGTCGATCTCGGCGATTACGTGACGCGCCCCTGTCGCGCGGACTATGCCGAGCCCGGCGAGTTGCTGTGGACACGCACGCCACCTATCCGTTTTCGCGCCGCCATCCCGACCACGTGGATCGAACTGTCGATTACGGAAGGCAAAAACCGTCAGGTGCGCCGGATGACAGCGGCAGTCGGTTTTCCGACATTGCGGCTCGTGCGTGTCGGCATCGGCGCACTCGACATTTTTTCACTCGGACTTCAGCCAGGAGAGAGCGTCGAGTTGTCGTCAACAGCACCTTGGGAAGGTGTCGCCTAACACTCTCTTACATCTATCAGTTCAACCCGCCGAGTGGGTACGGGCACATCGCGCATCATCAAGAATCTTCGTCACGTGTGCGCTTTTTCGTTGCTCGACAAAAGCTAACCTGTTGTATCCGCAAATAAAAATGCGCGTGAAACGAAAGTAAAAAAACGTGAAACACGAGTGCGCGCGATAGGCGCCGGCACACTCATTCGCAGCGCATTGCCGCGTTATAAATTTTCCACAAAATTTACGTCAACCGCTGCGCAAGCTCACGCGTTATTCGACGAAGATGCCGCCCGAAGCTATCCGGCATTCAGCCTTAAGGGCCTTTGCACAAGCCGTTCTTGCGGTATGAGCAGGGAGTCTGAGCGCTAAACAGACGCACCGAAAAATTTGTTCGATGCGGCTGTCAACCGAAAGGTGGATGGCACGTTTACCGACATGACTCTACATATAACCGGGTCATTTGGTTAATCAACTAAAGCTGAGGATTCACAAAATGAACAAACTGATCGCCGCTCTGGTCGCTGGCCTCTTCGCAACGGCAGCATTCGCACAAGCTTCGGCACCGGAAGCAGCTTCGGCAGCTCCGGCTGCAGCAGCTTCGTCGGCAAAGAAGACCACTAAGAAGGCTCACAAGAAGTCGCACAAGAAGGCAGCAACTGCTGCAGCAGCTTCGGCAGCTTCGGAATAAGTTTGTAAAAACGCAGTCAAGAACTAGCTTCATTGCCGTTCTTACGGCGTTGAAAGGCAGATCACCGCAAGGCGATCTGCCTTTTTGTTTTTGACGCGCTCGCGTAACATTCGCTGATTAAATTCCAAGCAAGGAGTCTTGCCGTGCGATTTCCCCTGCGCTCGTTGATTGCGCGTTTTGCTGTTGCCGTTGCATTGCCGCTCGCCGCGTTGTCGTTTGTCGCCACCACCGCCGCGCCGGCTCATGCGCAGCAAATGCCGCCGGGCGCGAAGCAGCCCAGCGAGTTTCCGCGCGTGAAACTGACCGCCGGTATGTTCGTGATCGATGCCGCCGTTGCCGCAAACGACGCCGACCGTGAACAAGGTTTGATGTATCGCTCGAGTCTCGGCCCGAACGAGGGCATGCTGTTCGTCTTCAACGAGCACGCTGTGCATTGCTTCTGGATGAAGAACACGCTGATTCCGCTGTCCATCGCCTTCATGCGCGCGGACGGCACGATCACCGACATCGACGAGATGCAGGCCGAGACCACCGACAACCACTGCCCGAAGAACAACGGCGAGTTTGCTCTGGAAATGCCCAAGGGCTGGTTCACGTCGAAAGGTATCAAGCCGGGCATGAAGATTCAGGGTCTGCCGCCGTTGCAGCAGCAATAAGCCGGATCGGCTGACGCGGCACGCGCTGCCGCTTCGTCTCACCGCTTTCGGAAAAGCCGGTGCCTTTTGCAAGGCGCCGGCTTTTTTGCATTCGTCCGGGCGGCTGACGCATCGGGCACGCTCATGTGCGCACAGCCTTGCCGCGCCGCGGCGGTCGCGGCCAAAGTCCCGCCAGCAGGCGTTCGCACCCGCTGGCAAGATTCCTGCAAAAGACAGGCCGACGCGCTATGCTAGTAATCTTGGTAAAGCAGCACCCAGGTTCCCCGGGTAGCACAGACTGCCGCCCGGCAAGCGTTTCAGGCGCGCCATTTCAAGGAGGTTCACGTGCCCCGCAAGACTCCCATCGAGCGCTACCGGAATATCGGCATCAGCGCTCACATCGATGCCGGCAAAACCACCACCACTGAACGCATCCTGTTCTACACCGGCGTGACCCACAAGATCGGCGAGGTTCACGACGGTGCGGCAACGATGGACTGGATGGAGCAGGAGCAGGAGCGCGGCATTACCATCACGTCGGCGGCGACTACCGCTTTCTGGAAGGGTATGGCCGGCAACTATCCCGAACATCGGATCAACATCATCGACACCCCGGGCCACGTCGACTTCACGATTGAAGTTGAACGTTCGATGCGTGTACTCGACGGCGCGTGCATGGTGTACGACTCGGTCGGCGGCGTGCAGCCACAGTCCGAAACCGTGTGGCGTCAGGCGAACAAGTACAAGGTGCCGCGCATCGCGTTCGTCAACAAGATGGACCGCGTGGGCGCCGACTTCTTTCGCGTGCAGCGGCAGATCGGCGATCGTCTGAAGGGCGTGGCGGTGCCAATCCAGATTCCGGTCGGCGCGGAAGAACACTTCCAGGGCGTGGTCGATCTGGTCAAGATGAAGGCGATCTACTGGGAAGAAGAGAACCAGGGCATCAAGTTTGAATACCGCGATATTCCGGCGGAACTCGCAGCTACCGCGAAGGAATGGCACGACAAGATGGTCGAAGCCGCCGCCGAAGCGAACGAAGAACTGCTCGACAAATATCTCGGCGGCGAAGCGCTGAGTGAAGAAGAAATCAAGTACGGCATTCGCACGCGCTGCATCGCGAATGAGATCGTGCCGATGCTGTGTGGCAGCGCGTTCAAGAACAAGGGCGTGCAGGCCATGCTCGACGCAGTGATCGACTATCTGCCTTCGCCGGTAGATGTACCCGCCATTACCGGTCACGACGAGCACGACAAGGAAATCGAGCGTCATCCGAACGACACCGATCCGTTCTCCGCGCTCGCGTTCAAGATCATGACCGACCCGTTCGTCGGCCAGCTGATTTTCTTCCGTGTCTATTCGGGCGTCGTGAATTCGGGCGACACCGTGTACAACGCGATCAAGGAAAAGAAAGAGCGCCTCGGCCGGATCCTGCAAATGCACGCGAACGAGCGCAAGGAAATCAAGGAAGTCTACGCGGGCGACATCGCCGCAGCCGTCGGCCTGAAAGAAGCGACCACCGGCGACACGCTGTGCGATCCGAACAACGTGATCATCCTCGAAAAGATGATTTTCCCGGAGCCGGTCATTTCGCAGGCGGTGGAACCGAAGACCAAGGTCGACCAGGAAAAGATGGGCATCGCGCTGAACCGTCTGGCCCAGGAAGATCCGTCGTTCCGCGTGCAAACCGATGAAGAATCCGGCCAGACGATCATCTCCGGCATGGGCGAACTGCATCTGGAAATTCTGGTCGACCGGATGAAGCGCGAGTTCGGCGTCGAGGCCACCGTCGGCAAACCGCAGGTTGCGTATCGCGAAACGGTGCGCAACAAGGTTGAAGATGTCGAAGGCAAATTCGTCAAGCAGTCGGGCGGCCGTGGTCAGTACGGTCACGCGGTGATCACGCTCGAGCCGGCGGCGCAAGGCAAGGGCTACGAATTCGTCGACGCGATCAAGGGCGGCGTGATTCCGCGCGAATACATTCCGGCAGTCGACAAAGGTATCGTGGAAACGCTGAAGGCCGGCGTGCTCGCGGGCTACCCGGTGGTCGACGTGAAGGTCACGCTGACCTTCGGTTCGTATCACGACGTCGACTCGAACGAAAACGCGTTCCGCATGGCCGGTTCGATGGCATTCAAGGAAGCGATGCGCAAGGCCAAGCCCGTGCTGCTCGAACCGATGATGGCCGTCGAAGTGGAAACGCCCGAAGACTTCATGGGCAACGTAATGGGCGACCTGTCGAGCCGTCGCGGGCTCGTGCAGGGCATGGAAGACATCGCCGGTGGTGGCGGCAAGCTGGTGCGCGCCGAAGTGCCGCTCGCGGAGATGTTCGGCTACTCGACGTCGCTGCGCTCGGCCACCCAAGGCCGCGCCACCTACACGATGGAGTTCAAGCACTACGCTGAAACCCCGAACAACGTGGCCGAAGCCGTGATCAATGCCAAGCACAAGTAAGCTGCTGCTCGAGCATTGACATTGCAGTGCAGCGCAGGTCAATGCCAGCAACCCCAAACCCGTTCGGTCCGAACGGGTTTTTTTTCGTCCGCGCCGCTGTCCTTGCGTGTTGCCCACACAGCAATTTTTGAACATGCAAAAATGCCAGACGGCACCGACGTGAACGCCCGGCGCCAGCCCCAAGGAGGAGACACCATGAGCCAGGATCACGAACACCCGCATTACCGCGACGATCAACCCGCAGCGCCGGTCGATTGGCGAGAGCACGGCGTGAAGGTCATCAAAGGCGATCAGCTCGACAGCAATACCGCGCAGACGCCGGGCATGAATCGCGCGGCCGCGATCAATGCCGCACGGGTCGGCGCGCAGAAGATCTGGGCCGGTACCGTGACGATCCATCCGAATGCGAAGACCGGTGCCCACCACCACGGCGCGCTGGAAAGCGTGATCTACGTGGTGCGCGGCCAGGCGCGCATGCGCTGGGGCGAGCATCTGGAGTTCACGGCAGAAGCCGGTCCGGGCGACTTCATTTTCGTGCCGCCGTACGTGCCGCATCAGGAGATCAACGCCAGCACCGACGACCCGCTCGAATGCGTGCTGGTTCGCAGCGACAACGAAGCGGTGGTGGTCAATCTGAACATCGACGCGGTCGAAGCGCCTGAAACCGTGTTCTGGGTCGATCCGATTCATAAGCATCCGCACGATCATTAACTCTTCGCCACGCGACTCATGACGCCAACCGCTTCGCTGCGCCCTCGCCTTGTTACGCTGTACGCCGTATTGATCGCCGCCAACCTCGGCGCATGGGCGTGGGCGCTGATCGCGTTTCGCCATTACCCGCTGCTGCTCGGCACCGCCTTGCTCGCGTATGGCTTCGGCCTGCGCCATGCCGTCGACGCCGATCACATCGCGGCGATCGACGCCGTCACGCGCAAGCTGATGCAAACCGGCAAGCGGCCGCTTGGCGTGGGGCTGTCGTTTTCGCTGGGCCACTCGACCATCGTGATTCTCGCGACGATCGGCATAGCATGGACCACGCATTCGCTGCATGGCCGCTTCGATACCTTCAAGGCGGTGGGCGGCACGATCGGCACGCTGGTTTCGGCCACCTTCCTGCTGGTGCTCGCTGTGGTGAACCTCGTGATTCTGCGAGACGTGTGGCGTCGTTATCGTCATGTCCAACGCGACGTCGAAATTGCTGCGCAAACAACGGCTGATCCGCTTGCACCCGCGGGGCTGTTCTCGCGCGCGTTGCGTCCGTTATTCCGGCTCGTGACGAAAAGCTGGCACATGTACCCGGTTGGCGTGCTGTTCGGCCTGGGCTTCGACACCGCCACCGAAATCGGCCTGCTGGCCATTGCCGCGTCGCAGGCGGGCAAAGGTCTGCCGCTGTACTCGATCCTCGTGTTCCCCGCCCTCTTCACGGCGGGCATGACGCTGGTCGATTCGACAGATAACGTGCTGATGGTCCACGCGTACGGCTGGGCCATGGACGATCCGAAACGCAAGCTCTATTACAACGCGAGCATCACGTTCGTGTCGGCGGTGGTGGCCATTGTGATTGGCGGTGTCGAGGCATTGGGACTACTGTCGGACAAGTTCGGTCTGAACGGCAAGTTCTGGGACGCGGTCGGCAGTGTGAACGACCGTTTTGGCGCGATCGGTTACGGCATCGTCGCGGCGTTCATGGCGTGCTGGATCGGCTCCGTCCTGTTTCATCGCTGGCGACGTCCGGGCGCGCTCGCACGGTAAATTCAACGCGTGGCCGGCGTAACGCGATCGGTAAAGATGTCGGACAGGTATCCGCTCATTCGCTGCGTCGGTAGCGCTCGCGCGGCTCAACGCAGCGCCGGACGTTGTGATGACGATACACAGCGGCCCATTTCCCCGCCAATCGACCACCCTGCAGCACGGCAAGCCTGCCGGATCGCCAGGCAATCGCTTACACTGAAGCGGCTTTGCGCAGGCTTTCGTGGTAGCTTTTTTTGCGCGCTCGTCGCATGGCGGCTATGCATCGGCGGCGCATCGTCGCGCTACGCGCTATATCGGCGCGACGCTTCAGAACCGGCAACAGAACGGACTGGACACTCCATTGATGAAAACTCTCGCGGACCGACTTCTCGCCCCCGACGCAGCCCGCCTCACCGCCGACCCCTACGGCAATCACGCCATCGACGAATTCCTTGCTGGTCGCATCACGCGCCGCGAGTTGCTGCGCTATGCGAGCGTGATCGGTTTGTCGCTGGCGGGCGGCGGTGTACTGAACATGCCGCGAGCGCGTGCTCAAGGCGCGCCAGGTGCAGCTAACCAGACGATCCGCGTGGCCCATCTGACGCCAGCGGGCGCGGTCGATCCCCTCACCGTGACAGACGCCGCGAGTCTCGCGCTGCTGAACCAGACCGGCGAGTTCCTGATCGACGACGACGGCGAAAAACTGATGCTGAAGCCCGCGCTCGCGTTATCGTGGAAGCCGAACGACAAGGGCGACGTGTGGACCTTCACGCTGCGCCAGAACGTCAGGTTCCACGACGGTCAGAGCTTCACCGCGAAGGACGTGGTCGCGACCTTCGACCGCCTTGCCGATCCGGCGAGCGGATCGGCGGCGCTCTCCGTCCTCAAG
This sequence comes from Paraburkholderia metrosideri, assembly GCF_904848625.1. Taxonomy (GTDB): domain Bacteria; phylum Pseudomonadota; class Gammaproteobacteria; order Burkholderiales; family Burkholderiaceae; genus Paraburkholderia; species Paraburkholderia metrosideri. The sequence continues at coordinate 65,330 of NZ_CAJHCP010000016.1, read as the reverse complement.
GGAGTGCTGTCGAAAGGCGGCGCGAAAGTCGTCGACGACCACACGGTCGCGTTTCACCTCGACGCACCGAACGGCAACTTCCCGTACTACGTTTCCTCGGACAATTACAACGCCGTGATCCTGCCCGCGAACTATGCGGGCGGCTATGAAAAAACCTTCATCGGCACGGGTCCATTCAGGTTCGAAAAGTATCAGCCGAAGGTCGGCGCATCGTTCGTGCGCAATCCCGATTACTGGGGCGAGAAAGCGTTACCGCAACGCGTCCAGTTCTCGTTTTACGCGGACGAACAGGCCCAATTGCTCGCGTTGCAAGGCCATCAGGCGGACGTGATGGGCACCTTCACCGTGCAAGGGGGTGCGGGCATTCTGAACAACCCGGACTACAAGGCCGTGGGGGTGAAGTCGAGTGCGCATCGGCAGATTCATATGCGCAACGACAATCCGCTGTTCAAGGACAAGCGCGTGCGGCAGGCGCTGGCGTTGTCGATCGATCGCGACGTGCTGGTGCGTGGCCTGTTCAAGGGCCGCGCGCAACTCGGCAACGACAGTCCGTTTGCGCCAGTGTTTCCGTCGTCGGACGCAGGCGTCGCGCAGCGCAAGGTCGATATCGCGAAAGCGAAGCAACTGCTCGCGCAGGCCGGTGTGCCAAACGGTTTCGACGTCACGTTGACCACCGAAAAGTACATGGAGATTCCCGATCTCGCGGTGATCGTGCAGAACGCGGCCAAGGCTATCAATGTGCGTATCAATCTGAAGATCGAGAGTCAGTCGTTGTATTACGGCGCGGGCACGCCGGGTAAATCCGACTGGCTCGATTCGCCGCTCGGCATCACCGACTATGGTCATCGTGGTGTGCCGAACGTGTTCCTGAACGCGCCGCTCACCAGCACCGGCACATGGAACGCAGCACATTTCAGGAATCCGCAATACGATCAACTGGTCGCACAATTCGTTGCAGCAATCGACCTCGCGTCGCAGAAGAAAATCTCCGGGCAGATTCAAACGCTGTTGCTCGACGAAACGCCCGTCATCATTCCGTTCTTCTACGATCAGCTGATTGCGATGCGTAAAGGCGTCAACGGCGTGCGCTTCACCGCGCTCGCGCAACTCTATTTCGATCGCGCGGTGCTCAGCGCATAAGCGCGGAGGATGCCGGGCAGGAGCGCACGATGTCGTCCACGGTGACCCCTTCCGCTTCTCGTGTGTCGAATGGCAATGCGGGCCGCGTCGTGCGTTTTCTGGCGACGCGCGTCGGCTTGTCGCTGATCACGTTGTGGTTGCTGTCGGTCATCGTGTTCGCGGGCGGTCAACTGTTGCCTGGCGACATCGGCCGCGCAGTGCTCGGCCCACTTGCCGATGCGCGCGCGGTCGCGGCGCTCAATCATCAGCTTGGCGCGGATCGTCCGCTGCTCACCCAGTACATCGACTGGATCACGCATTTCGTGCGTGGCGACATGGGGCTTTCGTATGCATACCGCGAGCCGGTCGGGCCGTTTATCGGCGACGCGCTCGCCCATTCGGCGAAGCTCGGTTTGCTCGCCTTTATCGTCGTCGTGCCGCTCGGCATTGCGGGCGGCGTGTGGTCGGCCATGCATGCGGGACGCTGGCTCGATCGTACGATCAGCATTGCCGGGTTGTCGGCGACCGTGGTGCCCGAGTTCGTCTCATCGATCGTGCTGATTCTGGTGTTCGGCGTCTGGCTGCAATGGCTGCCGATCGAAGCGTCGTATCCGCCCGGCGCCAGCGTGTTCGAACAACTCAGACATCTGATCCTGCCGATACTGCCGCTGGTATTCGTCTTCTTCGGTTATATCGCGAGGATGGCGCGCGCCGGCACCGTCGAAGCGCTCGACGCCGATTACACGCGCACCGCGATCCTCAAAGGCTTGCCGCGCCATATCGTGATCTGGCGACACGTGTTGCGCAATGCGTTGCTGCCGACTATTACGGTGGCCGCGACGCAACTCGGCTACATGATCGGCGGACTCGTGGTGGTGGAGACGCTGTTCCACTATCAGGGCATCGGCTCGCTGATCTACAACGCCGCGAAGGCCAAGGATTTTCCGATGCTCGAAGCGGGGGTGCTGACCATCGGCGTGGTTTATACCGTCGCCAATCTGATTGCCGATGCATTGCATGTGCTGCTGAATCCGCGTCTGCGCGTGAGGAGCGCCGAATGAGCACCGCTGCCCCGCAAACCACCCCGCCCGCCGTTCAGGCCTCGTCGAAAGAACCGCGCTTCGAGCCGTTGCGCGAGTTGCTGCGCTCGCCGACGTTCGTCGTGGGCGCGGTGATCGTCGTGTGGTGGATCGTGTGCGCACTCGCCGGACAGTGGATCGTGCGGATCGACCCGTACGCGTCCGATCCGCTGAATTCACTGACGCCCCCCGATCACACGCACTGGTTCGGCACCGATCAATTGGGCCGCGACGTATTCTCGCGCGTGATCGTCGGCGCGCGGGACATTCTGACCATCGCGCCGTTGGCGACGCTGATCGGCACGGCGGCAGGCACCGCGCTTGGGTTGATCGTCGGCTATTTCGAAGGCTGGGTCGACAACGTCGTGGGGCGCGCGATCGACGCCATCCTCGCGCTGCCGCTCGTGATCGTCGCGTTGCTGGCGCTGGCTGCGCTCGGCGCGTCGAACCTGACGGTCATTCTCGTCATCGGCATTACGTTCACGCCAATCACCGCGCGCACCGTGCGCGCCGCCGTGTTCGCAGAACGTCATCTCGATTACGTCGCCGCTGCGCAATTGCGCGGCGAGCACGCGCTGTACATCATGTTCGTCGAAATCCTGCCCAACGTATTGCCGCCGATCATCGTCGAGGCGACCGTGCGGCTCGGCTACGCCATCTTCGCGGTAGCGACGTTGTCGTTTCTCGGCTTCGGTATTCAGCCGCCCTCTGCCGACTGGGGGCTGGCGTTGTCCGAGTCGTACACGCTGATGGCGGGCGGCGCATGGTGGACCGTGGTGTTTTCGGCGGGCGCGATTGCGTCGCTGGTGGTCGGCGTCAATCTGGTTGCCGATAGCGTGCAAGGTGTACTCGACCGATGAACAACGCGCCCCCCTCTTCTTCAGCGGCGTTCGCCGCCTTCGATGTGTCGAAGAGCGACCGCACGGATGCGTTGACCGTGGTCGGCCTCACGGTCACGTACCGGATTCGCGGCCGCGACCGCGAAGTGCTACAGGACGTGTCGTTCCGTGTGCGACGCGGTGAAGCGTATGGGCTGGTCGGCGAATCGGGTTGCGGCAAATCGACGGTTGCAATGGCGGCCGTGCGTTATCTGCCGCGCAACGGCAAGGTGAAGGCGGGCAAGATCGTCATCGCCGGCGACGATGTGCAGAAGCTCGATGCCGATGCGCTGCGTCATATGCGGGCGAATACGACGTCGATGGTCTATCAGGACCCGGGGCGCGCGCTGAATCCATCGCTGACTATTGCGCGGCAGGTGTCCGAAGCGTTCGAGGCCGCAGGCATCGCGCGCGATGAAGCGTTGCACCGCACCCTCGACATGCTCAAGCGCGTTCGCATCGCCGCGCCGGAGCGTGTGATGGACAGCTATCCTCATCAGCTGTCGGGCGGCATGCAGCAACGCGTGGTGATCGCGATGGCGCTTGCGTCGAATCCCGCGCTGCTGATTCTCGACGAGCCGACGACTGGACTCGACGCGACCGTCGAGGCAGAAGTGCTCGACCTGGTTGCGCAACTACGCGAGGAACTCGGTACAGCGGTGCTGTTCATCAGCCATAACCTCGCGGTGATCGGGCGGATGTGCGAGCGCGTCGGCGTGCTTTACGCGGGCAAGCTGGTCGAGGAAGGCGCGACCCAGGATGTGTTCACCCGGCCACGCCATCCGTACACGGTGGGATTGTTGCGCTGTTTGCCCACTGCCGGGCGCAGCAAGGACACCGAGCGGCTCGACACGATTGCGGGCAGCCTGCCGCCGCCGGGTTCGGTCACACAAGGCTGCATTTACGCGGATCGATGCCGTCTCGCCGATGACCGTTGCCGTCGTGACGCGCCGCCGCCGCATCGGCTGAGTGCGGCGCATGGCGATCAGATGTCGCGCTGCCATTACCACGAGCGGGCAATTGAATTGCCGCGTGCAACGCCAGAAACGTTGCCCCACCACCCTGCCGACGCGTGTTTGAACGGCAAGCCGTCCTCGCCCGTGCTGCGCGCGCAGAAGCTGTCGAAAACGTTCCACGTATCCGGCGCTCCGCTCGTCGCACTCGACGACGTTTCAATCGATCTCGCCCGCGGCGAAACGCTGGGCCTCGTCGGCGAATCGGGCAGCGGCAAGACCACGCTCGCGAGGCTGATGCTCGGCCTTCTCGCACCGGATGCAAGCAGCGTGCTCGAACTCGATGGCGCGCCGCTCGCCGCACGGGTCACGCGACGCAGCGACGAACAGATCAAGTCGCTGCAGATCGTGTTCCAGAATCCCGATTCGGCGCTCAATCGCGCGCATTCGGTGAAGCGGCTGATTGGCCGTGCGTTGTCGCGGCTCACGCCGTTGCGCGGCGCCGCGATCGACGAACGGCTCGGCACGTTGACCGACGCCGTGCGTCTGCCGGCGCGTTATCTCGATTCACGCACACGACAGTTGTCCGGTGGACTCAAGCAGCGCGTCGCGATTGCGCGCGCGTTTGCCGGGGAGCCACGCGTGGTGGTCTGCGACGAGCCAACATCCGCGCTCGATGTCTCCGTGCAGGCCGCGATTCTAAATCTGCTCGCCGATCTGCAGCGTGAACGCCAGGTCAGTTACGTTTTCATCTCGCATGATCTGCATGTGGTGCGTTATCTGTCGGATCGGATCGCGGTGCTGTATCTCGGCAGATTGCTGGAAATCGGGCCGGCCGCGACCGTGTTCGAAGGACCGCATCATCCGTATACCGAAGCGCTACTGTCTTCAGCACCGGCGCTGAATGGCGAAAGCCGACCCGCGCGCATTCGTCTGTCCGGCGATCTGCCGAGCGCGGTCTCGCCGCCTTCCGGCTGCGTCTTTCATACGCGCTGCCCCCGCAAGATCGGTGCGATCTGCGAGCAACAACCCCCGCCTTTCGTCGATGCCGGCAACGATGTTGTGCATCGAATCCGCTGTCATATCCCGGTAGAAGAACTGCGCACGCTGCAGGCCGCCTCACGTGAAACTGCAAACGGCGACGTGTCCGGGAACGCCGGAGAGACTGGATAACCGGACTTGGCCGGCGGCGCTCACGCGGACTTTCGCGGGGTTATCCTGCCGCGCGTTTCATCGCCGAAACGTTTTCAGGTGTTTTTTTGTCATGCGCAGCGCACATGCTCATCCGACACCTCGCGCCACAAGGTTTTCCGGCCGGTGGCATGGTTATCGCTAAGTATCGCTCAGACAGTTGAGGCCAGACGGCGCGGGGAGACCAGCGGCGCCGTGCGGATGCGTGCATGCACGCATCCGCACGAACGATGAGTAAATGAAGAGCGTAAAGGCGAAACGGGTAAGGCAGGACGAACGCGCCCGGGCGCGTGCCGGCGAACCAGGCGCCGTTGAGTCGACAGCAGAGAATGATCCGGCTGCATCGACGGGATGGCCCGAACGAACCCCGGGGGTGGCGAAGACCGCATTCAGACGGGTCCGCCGCTGTGGAATCAGCGTGAGAGAGGACGGTAACGAGGCGCCGTCGTTCCCTCGGGAGAGACGTGATGAAGACCAGACGATTCAACCGATATTATTTCGGGATCCTTCGGAATGCGGCCATCGTGGCAGGCGTGGTTGCGCTAGCCACTGGCGTGGCGTATCCGGCATCGACGGATGTGGTCCCCGAGTGGATGGTGCTTGCCGATACGCCGTTGCCTGGCGACAGTCAGCATGGCTCGACGCAAGCCGCGCAGGACAGCGGCGCGACACCCGACGCGGTGGCCACGGGTACGGCACCCGGCGACACCACCGCCGCCGATGATGCCGCTGCACTGTTCGCGCCGCGCGATTGCAATAGCGCGAATATCAGCGGATGCGTTCACCGCGGTGGCGGCAGCGGCAGTAACGGTGCGGCGAGTGGCGGGTCGAGCGGCGGCGGCGCAGCGGGTGCGGGTGCTGCGAATGGCGGCAGCAGTTCCGGCGGTGGCGCGGGCGGGAAAGGCGGTACCGGTAGAGGTAATGGGGGGAGCAGCGGTGGGAGTAGTGGTGGAAGCAGCAGCGGTGGCAGCAGCGGTGGCAGCAGCGGTGGCAGCAGCGGTGGCAGCAGCGGTGGCAGCAGTGGTGGAAGCAGCAGTGGTGGAAGCAGTAGTGGCGGCAGCAGTAGTGGCGGCAGCAGTGGAGGTAGTAGCGGCGGCAGTAGTGGAAGCAGCGGCGGAAGCAGCAGCGGCAGCAGTAGTGGGAGCGCAGGCTGCGGTTGTGGCTCCAGCGGCGGCCCGAGCGGTGGCAAAGGCGGTGGCTTTGGCAGCGGAAAAGGCGGTGGCTTTGGCGGTGGCTTCGGTGGCGGCTTCGGCGGGGGCTTTGGCGGAGGCTTCGGCGGCGGTCACGGAGGTAAGGGTGGCGGCGGTAACGGCAGTGGCAATGGCGGAGGGAACGGACACTAGTCGTCGTCCGCTCCCTGGGTAGGGTGCCCCCGCGCCCTCCTCGCGCCAGCAACATGCCCCGGCATACCGTTCGCGACCCGCTGGCATCGGCGGTGATGTCTCGATCCCCCGGTCGAGCGTCACCGCCCGAGCCGGTCAGCGAGCGTCCGATTCGGGAATCCCCTTAAGCGCACGGCAATGGGCGTCCGGTAAGCTATCGACACTCACAAAACCGTCACACGCCAGCTTGCCGACGGCCAGAACGCAAAACAGCCGATCGCGCACAAGTGTTGTGGAACCAATCTGAGGCGCCAAGCCTCATATCACATTCAACGTTCGATATGAGGGCCCACCACATGCAACGAAATGTCTCCCCCGCCGCAGCACGTGCAGCCTCCGGCCTGCTAATGGCTGCCGCTCTGGGCCTGACTCTCGGCCTGACTTCGCTCGCTCAGGCGCAAACGCCGGCGCCATCCATGCAGCCCACGATGTCGCAAGCCGCCCCGCCGGTGGATCCGACCTTCTCTGCTTACTGGCTCATGCAGACCTGCCAGCAGAAAAACGACAATGTCGCGGCAGGCCAATGCATCGGCGCGATTCGCGGCATCATCCACGGCTATCAATATGGGGTGCTGTTCCTGGGCCAGCGCGGCACGTTGCCGGCCAATGAAACACAGCGCGTGTCGCTGTGTCTGCAAGACACCCGCGTGTCATCAATCGTCGACGACTTCCTGGCGGACGCCGCCCAGGTCGATCCGGACGCACTCAAGCACACCTCCGCAGAAGTCGCCCTGCTGGGTTCCGTGCATCTCCACCACGCGTGCACCTGATCGCGCGCGGCACAGCGCATCGCTGTGCCGCCAGCAGCTAACGCGGCGCTTACAGCATGTCGAGCGGCCGCTTGCTGCGCGGTGGCTTGAAGTAGGTGTCGAGGGCTGCCAGTTCATCGACACTGAGCCGCAATTGCAACGCGCGATGGTTGTCGCGCACATGAGCGGCGCTGCCCGCCTTCGGAATCGCAAACACGCCGGGTTTGAGCAGCACCCACGCCAGCGCGACCTGGAAAACCGACACGCCGCGCGCAGCGGCGATATCGTCTAACGGCGAGCGCTTGGGCAAACGCGCGTGGTCGACCGGGCTGTAGGCCATGGCCGGCATCTTGCGCCCGGCCATCCACGGCAGCAGATCGAATTCCGGTCCACGGCGCGCGACGTTATACAGAATCTGATTGGTCGCGCACGCTTCCCCGCCCGGTGTGGCGACGAGTTCTTCCATATCGTCGGTGTCGAAGTTGCTGACGCCCCAATGCCGGATCTTGCCTGCGTCGCGTAAAGCTTCGAAAGCTTCCACGGTTTCCGCGAGCGGCACCGAGCCGCGCCAGTGCAGCAGATACAGATCGAGCCGATCCGTTTTCAGACGCTTCAGACTCCTTTCACACGCTGCGATCACGCCGCGCCGGCTGGCGTTATGCGGATACACCTTGCTGACCAGAAACACCTGATCCCGCAACCCGGCAAGCGCTTCGCCGAGCAGCGATTCGGTCGCGCCGTCGCCATACATTTCCGCGGTGTCGATCAGCGTCATGCCAAGTTCGACGCCGCAGCGCAGCGCGTCGATTTCGGCCGCCCGTCGCGCGGAATTCTCGCCCATCTCCCACGTGCCCTGCCCCAATACCGGAATGCGTTCGCCATCTGGCAGGCTGACGCTTGCAATATCGCTTGTCATGCGGACTCCTCGAAATAGCTCGATGCAAAACAATGCGCCACGCGGACCCTTTTTCAAACCTTAGGCGTCCAGACCCACTGCGCGCGACGCAAATCATCATGACGAGTTTAGCGGCTCTACGAGCATTCGATCGGGCACCAGGCAAAAGCCCGCTATAACGTAGCGCGCCGATGTCATAGAATTGCCGCTTGCCCATCTTGCGTGAGCCTCATGACCTCTGCCTCGGAAGACCGCTGGCGCGACCTGCGCCCGGACCCGGAAAACGACACACCGCTGTATCTGCAACTAGCTCGCAAGCTCGGCGCCGCCATCCACGAAAACCGCTGGAACGCCGGCGAGGCTTTACCGTCCGAGCGCGTGCTCTCCGAAGCGCTCGGCGTTTCGCGGATCACGTCGCGCAAGGCAATTGCGTTGCTCGTCGAGCAAGGATTGATTCGCCGTACCCAGGGTGCGGGCAGTTTCATCACGCCGCGTTATGAAGACCCGCTGTCGCGCCTGTCGAGCTTCAGCGAGATGCTGCGGCGGCGCGGCTTTACGCCAAGCTCGAAGTGGTTGTCGCGCGAGATTTCGCCGGCCAATCGCGACGAGGTGATTCAACTGGGCTTGTCGCCGGCGGCGGCGGTGACGCGGCTGCGTCGCCTGCGTCTGGCTGACGGCATCGTGATGGCGGTGGAAAACTCCACCTTCCCGTCGGCGGTGATTCCCGATCCGCAGGCCATCGGCGATTCGCTTTATACGTACCTGGAAAATCGCGGCCTGTCGATCGTCCGCGCGTTGCAACATTTCCGCGCGGTGAACGCGAACGAGGAAATCGCGCAGCAAATGAGTATTGCGCCGAACGAAGCGCTGCTGTTGATCACCCGTGTCGGCTATACCGCCGATCAGCGGGCGATCGAATTGACCGACACGTACTGCCGCAACGATTACTACGATTTTGTCGCGGAGTTGCGGAAATAGGCGTGGCTAGTGCGCAATGGACTGTCGGGCGTGGCGCGGGTTGCCGATGGTTGGATTGCGCTGGCGCAGTCCAACGATCGGCAGTCGACAAAATCGAACCCCGGCGACCTGATTCATCGAGCCCAGCGAGCGTCATGCGCCCCCACCCTTGCCGGCGGCAATGCGAAAAACGCGGGCGTTTCGTTCAGCTCCTCGGCCGGCTGCACCCCTAGCACGCTTCCAAACTCGGACTCGACCGTCGTAAGACTGTCGCGAACGTCGTCGAGCGTGACGTCGGGCGCTTGCCAGCCGTCAGGGATCGTTCCGAACGACTGCAGCCAGCGCCCGGTCTGGGCGAGCGATACGCGCACGTGCCAGCTTCCGCCCTCCGTCGAACGCCGCGCCAACGCCGCCATGGCGCCGAACGCAGCCAGATAGCCGGTGGCATGATCCAGCGCCTGACACGGCAGATGTTTCGGCACGTCACCACCTGCCGCCTGCCGTTCGGTGAAGGCAATCCCGCTCGCCGATTGCACGAGGCTATCGAACCCGCGCCGCTGTGCCCACGGGCCGTCATAGCCATACGCGCACACCGACACATAGATGATTCCTGGCCTGATCCGCGCCAGTTCCTCGGGACCGAACCCGCGCGCCGCCAACGCACCAGGACGATAAGCCTGCAAGAACACATCGGCGTCTGTGGACAGACCGCGCAACGTCTCGCGCCCACCTGCATCGCGCAGATCGACCACCGCCGAGCGCTTGCCACGCCCGTTGTCGATCACCAGCGGCGCAATATTCGGCAGATGCGGACCGTTGATCATCAACACGTCCGCGCCATGCTGAGCGAGCGCACGGCCGGCCACCGGCCCCGCGATGATGCGCGACAGATCGAGCACCCGCACACCCGCAAGCGGCCTTTCTAAGCCGGTGCGGCGCGGCAATTCCGGCGGGGCGTCGCCGATCCGCTCGATCTCGAACAACGGCAAGCCCGCAACCGCTTTAGCCTGATCGAGCGCAGCCCATTCGTCGGGCGTGCGGATCAGCGCCGCGCAGAGGCCCGCGTCGGCGAGTGTCTGATCGAGCGTCGAGCCGTCCCATTTGCGGATCGCTTTGGCCACCGCCGCAGGATCGCTCTCGCAGCCGAGCACCTTCAGAACGCCGTGCAGGTGATGCGCAAAGTTCGTGTGCAGCTGAATCCAGCGGCCATCCCGTGTCTCGTAGAAGCCGGTTACCGGATCGCGCAACACCGGCGGCGGCCCCCCATCGATCCGCAGATACCGCTCGCTGCGAAACGATGCCAGCGCGCGCCGCATCTGCACCGTGACGTGTTGCCGATGGCCCTGGCCCGTGCGCAAGCGGTGGAATTCGGCCGCAGCCAGCCCGGTCGCGGCGATCGTCGCCGACGCGAGGCTACCGACCCGGTAGACCGACGGCAAGCTTGGATCGGCGCCGCTTAGCGTGACGGACCTTAGCGCGGTCGGGTCGCATCCCGCGACAGTCCAGATATGTTTGAGTGCGAGTTCAGGCGTCATGGTATTGATGTCGACACAGGTGGAAGTGAACCGAGTCTAGAATTCCGCCGTGCGTCAATCAATCTTGATTATGATAATCAATATATATTGATTTCTTCGGTTTCCGAGCGTCTTCATGCCAACTTCAAACTTCATGAATGCCACAGAAGCGGCTGCCGCGCTCGGCATCAGCTTGCCGACCCTGTATGCCTATGTGAGTCGCGGCATGCTGAGCTCATCGGCGGATAGTCAGGGCAAGCACCGGCTATACGATGCCGCCGAGGTGCGACGTCTCGCGCGACGCAAGGAAGACGGCAAGCGCGCCGGCAAGGTCGCGCAGAAGGTGCTGGACTGGGGCGTGCCGGTGCTCGAATCGTCGATCACGCTGGTGGCGAAGGGGCGTCTGCTGTATCGCGGACACGATGCGATGGAGCTGGCGCGAACCGCGTCGCTGGAAGACATCGCGGCGTTGCTCTGGGAATGCAGTCCACGCCGGATCGCGGACGCGCCGGCCGCGCCGCTCGCCGCAGCACAGTGGGCTGCGTGGCTCAAGCTGTGGGGCGACAGCACGCCGCTCGATCGCGCGCTCGTGCTGCTGCCGGCGGCCGCGGCGCAGATGCCACGCGTGTGGGCGCTCGGCCGCGATGCGCAACTCGATACGGCCTGCGCCGTCATGCGGCTGCTGGCGGCGGCGATGATCTCGGCGGCGCCGTCGAACGAACCGCTGCATCGGCAACTGGCTTCGGCGTGGAATGTGCGCAACCGCCAGCAAACCAGCCTGTTGCGCGCGACGCTGGTGGTGTGCGCGGATCATGAACTGAACGCGTCGACCTTTACGGTCCGCTGCATCACGTCCACGGGAACGCATCTGTTCGGCGCGGTGGCGGGAGGACTCGCTGCACTGGCCGGCCCGAAACACGGCGGTGAAACAACCCGCATTGCGGCGCTGTTCGAAGAAGCTTCGCGCGCGCCCGATCTCGATCGCTATCTGGCGAACCGTCTCGCGCTGCATGAACGGGGTTCATATGGGCCGGGACTGTCGGGATTTGGCCATCCGCTTTATCCCGATGGGGATCCGCGTGCGCGGCTGTTGCTCGACCTGCTCGCGGACTGCGCGCCGGCTCGCTCGCCAATGGGTGAAATCTTGAAACTCGCGCGCGCCGTGCACGATACGACCGGCGCCGAACCCACCGTCGACTACGCGCTCGCCGCGATAGAACGTGTGCTTGGATTGCCCGCAGGCGCTGCTTTTACGCTGTTCGCGGTAGGTCGCGTGGTGGGCTGGATTGCGCACGCGATGGAACAGGCGCGCGACGCAAGGTTGATCCGGCCGCGCGCGCGGTACATCGGGGAATATGAAGCAGGGACCGAGGGCTAACGGGCGCCTGCCTGTCCGCTTCTGTACCTCGTCAGGCCACGCCGAGCCAGCGCGGCAACCAGCTCAACACGGATACCCGCAGCGTGGGCTTCAACGCCGCCCGCTCCGAACCGCTCGCCAACGCAAAGCGGGCGCCATTCTGGCTTGCGCTGATCCACGCTACCGACCCGCGCGGCAAATCAATCGATTCACCCGCACGCAGCCAATGATCCTCGCTGTCCCCTTCGACGGTCAGCCAGATCTCGCCCGACACTACCTTGAAGGTCGACGGCCGCGCGACACGCCAGGCGGTCACCGGCTCGCCCTGTTCCAATTCGTAAATCCGGACCTCACGCATCGCCTTTCTCCTTCAGGGAATTTTCCTCTGTTGCAGGAATTATTGACGTGCGATGATCGAATACCCATGTACAGTTCCGAACACTTTCATCGGAACTGTTCAGTCAAAAAAGCGAACAGTTGGCATCACTATGCGTTGTGAGTACGGCGCATGGGCAGAACTCTCGAACTGCCCCGTTCAGTACGGTTCGGTGAAGGAATAAACAGCATGAAACTTGAAATCCAGCTTGATCGGGAAAGCGGCGTACCGCTAACCGAACAGATCGTCACTGGCGTCATGAGCTGGATCAGGTCTCGCGCGACGCATCCCGGCTCGAAGCTGCCGTCCATTCGTCAATTCGCCACCGATTTCAGCGTAAGCCGCTTCCCGGTGATCGAGGCTTATGACCGGCTGGTGTCGCTCGGCTACGTCGATTCGCGCCACGGTTCAGGCTTCTATGTCGCCGACCGTCAGCAGATCGGGCCGCACAGCGAAGGCACGTCGGACCCGCGTCGCGCCGAGGACGAATCGGGCCACCTGCTTCAGCAATTCGACTCGCCGGGTGAAATGCTCGAGCTCGGCAGCGGCTTCACCCCCGAAAGCTGGCGCGATATGGACGCCATTGCGCAGGCGATCCGCCACGTATCGCGCACCGACCCGGCGAGCATGGTTGATTACGCAACGCCGCTCGGCAACCCGACCTTGCGCGAGCATCTGCAAAACCGTATCGGGCTGCTGGGGATACAGGCCGACACGTCGCAGATCCTGATCACCAACGGCGCGAGCCAGGCGTTCGATCTGCTGATGCGCTACATGCTCAAGGCGGGCGACACGATCTTTGTCGAAGACCCCGGTTACTACAATCTGTATGGCCTGTTCAAGCTGCATGGCGTGAAGATGATCGGCATCCCACGCACGCGGAACGGCCCCGACCTCGACGTTCTCCAGGCGCAGCTCAAGCTGCACCGGCCCAGGCTGCTATTCATCAATACGGTGTTCCACAATCCCACCGGCACCACGGTTGCGCCGCAGGTGGCGTTCCGGATCTTGCAACTGGCGCGCGAACATGGCTTTTCGATCATCGAAGACGACATCTACGCCGACTTTCAGACCGAACTCACCGACCGGCTCGCCACTCTCGACCAACTCGAACATGTGATCTACGTGGGCGGGTTGTCGAAGACGCTGTCGTCGTCGCTGCGGATCGGCTGCGTGGTCGCGCGCCACGCGATCATCAAGGACCTGATCGACATCAAGATGTTGACGAGCCTTGGTGGCTCGCGCTTTGCCGAAGCGGTTGCGGTAGCGATGCTGGAGCGCGGCGCGTATCGCAAGTATCTGGATCGCCTGCGCCGCCGGATGCGCGACGCGCTGGGCTCGTCCATCCGCACGCTGGAAGATGCGGGCTGGGAAATCTTTGAAAAGCCAGTGGGCGGCAAGTTCGTGTGGGCGCGCGTGCCGCATGTCGCCGACGCTGAGCGGTTGGTGGAATGCGGTGCGCCAATGGGCGTGATCGTGGTGCCCGGCAGCCACTTCAGGCCGAATATGGAAGCGACGCCGTGGATCAGGATTCATGTCGCGTTCGGCAATGATCCCAAGGCGCAGGCGTTTTTCCGGGCGGCGGCGAGCCTGCCGGCGGATTGAAGAGTTGGCTTTGTTGTGGTGGCTTGCAAAGGCTGCAGCGATGGGTCATCTGACGTGACGGGAATGAGCTCGTTCGATCAGCCGGAGGACTGATAGCACAAATCGATTGCCCGCGCGATGTGCCTTCGCCTCGGACCGCATGACGTGTTGACTCTGTCCGGCTGAACAGGGCAATGAAGTCCGTTGATCGGGATACACCTGGCACCTGGGTGCGAGCAAGGCGGCGGGGGCGTCTTCAACTGCGGCGGAACGGTCGGGACGCGGTGAGCGTTTTTAGCAGGCAACCCCGGAGAACGATTCACACAATCTGTTGCGAGCGCACTCAAGGCGCTGGACTGGGTCGTGTTCCGCGGCATGAGCGTACGGCTTCCCGGTCCGGCCATGCGTCAACGCTCAGCGAATCGCCGTGCTCGTCGAACCTGCCCGCATGGAATCCGCTCCCCAGGCTGCGCTGCACCCCGCTTTTCCCTAGAATAGCGAGTCCCAGCCCGTCCCGGCGCGCCCCGCCGCCCTCCATGTCCACGCCGACCCCGCCCGCCGCCGCACCCGCCACCCCTCCGGCCCGCTCGCTCAACGTGATGCTGTGGGTGGTCGCCACGGGCTTCTTCATGCAGACGCTCGATTCCACCATCGTCAACACCGCGCTGCCGGCGATGGCGACGAGCCTCGGCGAGTTGCCGCTGCGCATGCAATCGGTCGTGATCGCCTATTCGCTCACGATGGCCGTCATGATTCCGGTGTCCGGCTGGCTCGCCGACAAGCTCGGCACGCGGCGCGTGTTCATGAGCGCGATCCTCGTCTTTACTGTCGGCTCGCTGCTATGCGCCAATGCGCACACGCTGAACCAGCTGGTGATTTTCCGCATCGCGCAAGGCGTGGGGGGTGCGATGTTGCTGCCTGTTGGACGGCTCGCAGTACTGCGCACTTTTCCGGCAGAACGTTATTTACCGGCGTTGTCGTTCGTCGCGATACCCGGCCTGATCGGACCGCTGATTGGGCCTACGCTGGGCGGCTGGCTGGTAAAAATCGCGTCGTGGCACTGGATCTTTCTGATCAATGTGCCGGTGGGGATCATCGGCTGCATCGCGACGTTTATCTTCATGCCGGACAGCCGCAACGAAGACACGGGCAAATTCGACCTGAAAGGCTATCTGCTGCTGATCGTCGGCATGATCGCGATCTCGTTTGCACTCGATGGCCGCACCGAATTCGGTATTCAGCACGCCACCGTGCTGGTGCTGCTGATTCTCAGCCTCGGCTGCTTCGTCGCTTACGGGCTGCACGCGCAACGCGAGCCTTCACCGATTTTTTCGCTCGATCTCTTCAAGATTCACACGTTCAGCGTGGGCCTGCTCGGCAATCTGTTCGCGCGAATCGGCAGCGGCTCGATGCCCTATCTGATCCCTCTGCTATTGCAGGTCAGTCTCGGCTATAGCGCATTTGAAGCCGGCCTGATGATGCTACCGGTCGCCGCCGCCGGCATGGCGTCCAAACGTCTGGTGACCAAACTGATCGTCAAGTACAGCTACCGAAGCGTGTTGATCGTCAACACGGTGCTGGTTGGCATCGCCATGGCGAGCTTCGCGCTCACCAGCGCGAGTCAGCCGCTATGGCTGCGCCTGATCCAGTTGGCGCTGTTCGGGGCCGTCAACTCGATCCAGTTCACCGCGATGAACACGTTGACGCTCAAAGACCTGGGCACCGGCGGCGCCAGCAGCGGCAACAGTCTGTTTTCGCTCGTCCAGATGCTTTCGATGAGTCTCGGCGTAACAGTCGCAGGGGCGCTGCTCGCAACCTTCACGGGCCTCCTGCAGCGAGTGACCGCGATCAATTCACTGCCGGCATTTCACGCGACCTTCCTGTGCGTTGGCATTATCACGGCGGCCTCGTCGTGGATCTTCGCGCAGTTGTCGCCCGATATCCGTACGCCGGCGAAAAAGACCGATCCGTCTGAGCGAACCTGACGGCCGTCCCGGCGTTCGCTGCTCTGCAATTGCGCTGGCGAACGAACGGCAGCCGACTGCGATCGGGTCGTTTTTTGGCCTCGACGCCCGATTCACGCGATTCACTTTTGCCAGCGCTTTTTTGACCTGTGCGCGGATTCGCGGACTCGCATTTCGACCCGCAAAGGGGCGCGGGCCGCACCAGCAAAGTGCGAACTTTCGCTTCGATGCCCGCGCTGGCGCACAATCGTCGGATCGAAGCGCGATTGCCGGGTGCCACGTTGTGTTTCCGTTCGCGCATAGTTCTTGCTCGCCTATCCTGTAAACTCACGTTTTACGCGTACCGACGCGAGTCGGGCCTCCAGGCGCGCAGTACCTCCACACGACTGACATGATGAGCATGATCGAACTCGATCCTCCAGGCTTCCAGCCGCCGCGCCCGATGGCCGGCGACGAAGGCTCCCGGCGCACCGTTCTATACGGCGGCTACACCGTATTCAGCGTGTTTCAGCCGGTTTTTTCAGTGTCGCACCGGCGCGCGATTGGGTACCACGCTTCGCTGCGCGCCCACGACGAACATTCACAGCAAGTGCCTTCGCATGAAGTATTCACGCAGGCCGCCCGACGCGGCGACCTGCTGGAACTCGGCCGACTGGCTGAATCGCTGCATCTGGGCAACTTCAACGCATTCGACAGCCATGACGAATGGCTTTTTCTAAGCCTGCACCCGGCTGCGCTGATGGACACCAGTTATGGCGATGCGCTGCTTGCCGGCCTCAAAGCGCTCGGCTTGCCGCCTCAGCGCGTGGTGCTGGAAGTGTCCGAACAGGCTGGCGGCGAAACCACGCGCTTTGCCGAAATCATCGACGCGCTGCGAAAGTCCGGCTTCCTGATCGCGCTTGACGGATTTGGCGCGAAGCATTCGAACATTGACCGGGTGTGGAATCTGCGCCCGGACATCGTCACGCTCGACCGCTGCATTCTGGCGCAAGCCAGCGAACACTCGCATATTGAGCGCGTGCTGCCAGGCCTCGTTTCACTGCTGCACGAATCCGGGCAACTGGTGCTGATGGGCGGCCTCAGCACCGAACGCGACGCACTGATCGCGCTCGAATGCAACGTGGATTTTGTGCAAGGCGCGTTTTTCGCAGGCCCGAGCGTCGAGCCAGTTAAACCGCAAGCCGCAGCAGGCTTGATGGACTCGCTCTCCGCGGCGCTACGCGAACGGGTCGCCACACGCGAACGCGCACAAGCCACGCGACTGGCGCCGTACGTCAAGGCGCTGGAAGCCGCAGCCGCACAGCTGATTGCGGGGGAATCCATTTCCGGGGCGACCGCACCGCTCCTCACGCTCGGCGAAACAGCGCGCTGCTTCATACTCGATGGCTCTGGCCGGCAAATCGGCGATAACGTGCTGCCGCCGGGGCGCACTTCACAACGCGCCAAGCGCTTCCGCCCGCTGCTGCATTCGGAAGGGGCGAGTTGGGAACGCCGGCCATACTTTATCCAGGCGATGCGCATGCCCGGCCAGGTGCATCTCACGCCCCCCTATCTGTCGATTAACGAAGCCCACCTGTGCGTGACAGCATCGATCGCTGCCCACACGCCGCACGGCACGCAGGTGCTATGCGTGGACATCAACTGGGAAGTCGCTGCCCATCGTAATTGAGGGGGTGGGGTTTTGCTGGATTCGTGTGAGCAGTTGCGTAACTGCCGCACGACCCACCACGCGATTGAGAGCCTGCAGGCGCTCCTCGCCGGTCACGATGCGCAACGAAATTATCTTCGTCGAACCTTCCACACCGTCTGTCCACACGTCGAGCAACCCGACCACGTCGCCTTCGAAGAACAGGACGACGCACATCGCCCCCTGCACCGACACCACCTCGGCATTGTTCGCCTGCTGGGCAAGCGACGTGACCGTGTCCACCCAGCCTGCCGCAGCCGGCGCACTCGCACACGCGGGCCCACAAACGGGCGCGTCGCTAACAATTTCAGGCGAATCGCTAAAGAGCCGCAGCAGGTCTGTACGATCCTGTGCCTCCAGCGCTGCACGCAAGCGCTCCACGATCTGGGCGTGCGCGGCAGGATCGGGCCGTTGCGACGGCGCGCCCGCGCGTTGCAGACGCGCCCTGGCCCGATGGACGATCTGCCGGCACGCAGCCGGCGTGCGCTCAAGAATGCCCGCGATCTCCGCGTAGTCGCAGTCGAAAGCTTCATGTAGTACGAACGCGGCGCGTTCATCAGGCTTAAGACGTTCGAGTAGCAACATGACGCCATAAGACATTTCCGCTGCCCGCAACGCCAACTCCTCCGCCGATGGGGCCACCTCGTCAAGCCATGGCTCCGGTAGCCAACCGGTAGCCTGAGAGGCCCGTTCGCGCTGCGCATGCCGCAAGCGGTCGATCGCTGTGCGCGTGGTAAGTGTGGTGAGCCACGCGACCGGCGTTTGCACCGCCCGCGTGTCGGCAAGATGCCACTTGAGCCAGACGTCCTGGACCACGTCTTCCGCTTCGGCACGGCTGCCGAGCATGCGGTATGCCAGCCCGAGCAGGCGGGCGCGCACGGCCTCGAAGCTGGATGCCTTGTCGTTTCCCTGTTTCGTCATGCCTGGATCTCCAGATTCGTGGTGAAAAAGTGCTGCCTGCCTTCGGTATCTTCCTTTTGCTTTCGCCTGTGTCTTTTTCTTTGTCTTTCTTCTTGTCGCTCTTCCCGGCTTGACGCTGTGACCATCGACGATGTGACAACAAACAGAAAAAATATTTCTGTCACATCGCGCCGCCCTGCCTCGTCAAATGACCAACAACCGGCGCATGGGGCGCGCGGTTCTAAATCCGCCGCGGCTATCGGGCGTCAACGTCGCGCTGCTTATAACGAGGCATCTATGCATTCCAGCTACCCCTCCATAACCGGTCTCGGCCTCGTTCCTACCGTGATCGAACAATCCGGCCGCGGCGAGCGCGCCTACGACATTTATTCCCGTCTGCTGCGCGAGCGCATCGTGTTTCTGGTCGGGCCGGTGAACGAGCAATCGGCCAGTCTGATTGTCGCCCAGTTGCTGTTTCTGGAATCGGAAAACCCCGACAAGGATATTTCTTTTTATATCAACTCGCCGGGCGGCTCGGTATACGACGGCCTCGGGATTTACGACACGATGCAGTTCATCAAACCGGAGGTATCGACGCTGTGCATCGGCTTCGCTGCGAGCATGGGTACCTTTTTACTGACCGCGGGACAACGCGGCAAACGCTACGCGTTGCCGAACGCCCGCATCATGATCCACCAGCCATCTGGCGGCAGCCAGGGCACGGCGGCAGACGTCGAAATCCAGGCGAAAGAGGTGCTTTATTTGCGCGAACGGCTCAATGCGATAACAGCCGGGCGTACCGGGCGCAGCGTCGAAGAAATCGTGCGGGACACCGATCGCGACAACTTCATGTCAGCTCACGAAGCCAAGGGCTATGGCCTGATCGACGATGTGCTGGAAACACGCGCCGCGCTAGGCGATCCGAGCCGTTATCGGGATATGTAGTGCTGCTAATCCGGGGCGTCGCGGCCTTAACCATGGGGAGGTGCAAGCTCGCATCAGGCATCAATTCGGATTTTCGTCGCGAAGCGTCGCTACGCGTGGAGCGGCGTCCATGTGGAGCACTGAAATTCTGATGCACTTTTGCTGCCCCTGTCGGTGCGCATGCGCGACAAAATCTGCTCACCTTCGCTGGAATCGCTATCATGGTCGCGATTCGTCGAGTTCGACGATCGCTTCAATGGAGATATACATGGCGTCATCCAACGAAACCGTCAGCATGGCGCTATTCTGCGACTTCGAAAATGTCGCGCTAGGCGTGCGCGACGCGAAGTACGACAAGTTCGATATCAAGCTGGTGCTCGAACGTCTGCTGCTCAAGGGCAGCATTGTCGTGAAGAAAGCCTATTGCGACTGGGACCGCTACAAGAGTTTCAAAGGCGCGATGCACGAAGCCAATTTCGAACTGATCGAAATTCCGCACGTGCGCCAATCGGGCAAAAATTCCGCCGACATCCGGCTCGTGGTCGACGCGCTCGACCTCTGCTATACGAAGTCTCACGTCAATACGTTCGTGATCATCAGTGGCGATTCGGACTTCTCGCCGCTCGTGTCGAAGTTGCGCGAAAACGCCAAGCAGGTGATCGGCGTGGGCGTGCAGCAATCCACGTCGGATCTGCTGATTGCAAACTGCGACGAGTTCTTCTTTTACGACGATCTGGTGCGCGAGAGTCAGCGCACCGTCGCCAAACGTGAATCCTCGCGCCCGCCGAAAGACACCCAGCAGGCGGCCAAGCGGGCGCCGGACGAAGAGAAGCCCCGCCACAAGGACGACCTGGAAAAGCGGCGCACCAAGGCAGTCGAGATTGCTGTGCAAACCTTCGATGCGCTTGCGTCCGAGCGGGGCGACAGCGGCAAGATCTGGGCGTCGGTGCTGAAAAACGCGATCAAACGCCGCAAACCGGATTTCAACGAAACCTATTACGGTTTCCGCGCGTTCGGCAACCTGCTCGAAGAGGCGCACGCGCGTGGTCTGCTCGAGTTTGGCCGCGACGAGAAATCGGGTGCTTATGTGTATCGCAGTAACGCTGCGAGCGCGGCGGCCGACAACGCGAATGAGGCTGTCGAGTCTGAACCGGCCGAACAGTTGGATGACGCGCAGGTTACCGAGGTGGTAGTTGCTGAGTCAGCCGGCAAGTATGAGTCCCGGCGCCGGGGCCGAGGTAATCGCAAACCGGGGCGCGGTCAGAAGGAAGCCGTTCACGACGAACGGGCCAACGCCGACCAGGCAGTCAACGTGCAGTTTCACGAAGACGATCGGTATGAGCCGGCGTGGCCAACCGAACCGGTCTTCGAGCACCCGGAGCCTGCTTCGGTGGCAACAGAAGCCCCTTCAGTAGCGCCAGAAGTCAGTGCGTCGGAATCGGAAAACGCCACGACCGGACCGGCCGCAGCAGGTAGCGAAGAGTACAAGGACGAAGAGCACACGGAAACCGACGGCAAACCAGCCGAACGCCGTAAGACACGAGCACCACGCAAGACTGCCGCGAAGAAAGCGAAAAAGAGCGTGCCGCGATCTGTCGACGAAATACCCGAGATCGCCGCGCCGGCGGAACCGGCGGTTGCGTCAGTTGCGTCGAGCGATGTGGAAGAGGCTCCGGCAGCAGCGAAAAAAGCGGCAAGAAAGGCAGCGCCACGTAGCAGGCGTCCGCGTAAGACAGCCGCAGCGAGTGACGCGTAACGAGTGCGTCACGTCGCGCGATTCGTGCTGAATGGCAACCCGTGGCGATTGTCGCAATGTGAGAGCGAAGTAGCAGCCGCGCCGTTAGCGAAAAGCCCCTGCTTGTGATGAGCAGGGGCTTGTACGACCGAGCAACGGTAATCCTGGTCGTTACTAAAAAGACGACGAGCGGTTCATCGGCACAAAGCTCGCACCTCGGCCGCTGCCAGCAGCCTCTAAAAGCGGAGAGTGTTCCTCCTTGCGCCTGCGTATCCGCCTCTCCCGTCCAGCCGCTTCCTGCACGCCAGCTCCGCTCCTACCCGTCCCGACCCGCTCCTCTCAAAGATCCATCTTCGCCGTCAGCCACGCCTCCATACCCTCACAGCAAACCAAACACCGCCACCCCGTTAGTCGCCCCCACATAAACTTTCCCTCGCGCGATCATCGGCGTAATGAACTTGTTGCCGGCGCCCCATTGATCCCGCGTTCCGGCCTGATTGCTGTTGTACAACTCACGCGCGAGATTGCTGGCGTCGTAGGCATGCAAAGCGCCGGTCGTGCCGTTTTCCGCAGCCCACACAATGGCATTGCTCGCACCATTAGCCGACACAGCCGGCGTCGCACCGGGATAGGCAAATGTCGTCGGACTCTTTGAAGCTGCGGTAGTCGCCAGCATCGCGGCCGTCACCGGCAACGCTTTCAGGTTGTCGCTCAAACCACCGTAATACACCACTCCCCCGTAATAGGCCGGCGATCCCCAAATACCGCCCGCCAGGGTACCGATCAGTTCCTGCCAGATGTTGTTGGTCGTCGGGTTGAATTTGCCCATCGAGTCGCGATCGACGACATAAATGATGTTGTCTTTACCCGCGGCCACCGCAAGATGTTTGACAACCCCGCCGGCAGTCGTCTGATCCGGCAGCAGCATCACGCCACCCGAGCCGAAATCATTGTCGGCGGTGGCTTCAGCTACGACGTTATCCATTGCGAAGTAGTCGGTCACCTGCAAAGCGCCCAACGACAACTTCATCAGGGAGTTGCCATAGTCGCCATCGACGGGAAAGCCCTGCGCGTTCAGCGTCGTGCCGAACGTGCCGTTGCCATCAACGACATAGAGTGACGTGCCGTCCGACGCCATCCCCGAACCTGCCATCCACACCGATCCCTGGCTGCCGTTCGGCGCGACGTTCAGCGCACTCGTCTGCTTGAGTGTGTCGGCGCTATACGCCATCAGCCAGCCGCTATAAGCACCCGACATGCAGTGCGCCGTCCAGCCCATATAAATATTGCCGCCGACCAGCGTAAGCGCCGCACGCACCGCATGTAGCGCCGGGTTGAACGTGATCACACCGTTGACGCTCCCCGCGCCGTTGCCGGGGTACGTGGCCGCGATCTCCGTCGGGCCGCCGAGCACTTCTGAGCCGGTGACGAGATCAAGCGCGTGGAGGCGATGATGGTAGCCGCCGCTACCGTCTTTCGTCATCGCAACGGCATAGAGCACGCCATTGGTGCCGCGATTGCGGTCGATCACCGGCGTCGACGTAATGCCGATTTCCGGCGTGATGTCCTGACAGCCCCGGTCGTCGCTGGCGGTTTCGCCGCTTCCAACTAGAGAAACTTTCCACAGTTGGGCGAAGGTATTGGCGTCGTACGCGTAGACACTGTCGTGTTCGGTGACGACGTAGACGACGTCGTGAGATGCGCCGCCTATCGGCAGACTGGTGACGAAGAGCGGTTGTCCGTCGACCTTGCCATCGGCGGCAAGAAACGCGACCTTACCGAAGCTGGCGGAATTGACGTTGGTGGGAGTCAGTGTGGTCTCGGCGAGCATCTGGCCGGTGCGCGCGAGATCATTGTGATGCATCAGGACATCGGTCGCGTAGGCGATGGTTGATGTGGACGAACTGCCTGAGCCAGTGGCTGATCCGGTACCCGTGGTCGTGCCGCTACCACTGCTACCGCTGCCACCGCCGCTACCCGTTCCCGTCGACGAGGTCCCCGTGCCACTAGTCGTGCCGCCGCCGGTTGCACTCCCGCCAGGATTGCCGGCTCCGCTGCTACCTCCGGAACCCGATGACGGCGCGGCTGAACCATCCGCACCCGAGCCGCCTCCGCCCCCGCCGCACGAAACGAACACAGCGACGATCAAAGCTGTCGCGAGCCACGCGCACACGCTCGACCCCACACTCGGAACACGTGGGCCGGTTTTGGGTCTCCGCATAATCGCCTCGTTTTTTTTCGCACCGCGCCGGGAGCGCTCCGCGTCAGATGGCGGAGTAAAAAACGTCTCATGCCGGCAGGGATAAGCTGGATGTGACTGACCGCGCAGGACCGCCTATTCAGGCAGCGGTCATACACTCCATCCAAACGTACGCCCTTTGCCGGCGGCGCTGTCGCCATGGTGTCGCGTGTTTCCGCCAGAGATGACGGAATCTTTACAACCCTTTGCCGGGTTCAACAAAGACGCGACGCGACCAAGCGAGTAGGCGGATTTATGCTGATTAATACGGCGCGTACATGGCCGGCGGCGGCGGAGCGTAGTAAGGCTGCGGCGCAACATACACCGGCTGCGGCGCGGCGTAGTAACCGCGCGGCTGGATTGTTTCACCCTTCGAGGTCATGCACTGAGCGTACGCCGTGTCATAGCGTGCCTGCAGGCCCGCTGCGGAATACTGCGCGCTATTTGCGCCATTCGAGCCGCCGATCAGCAGACCGCTGCCCGCGCCAATCGCCGCGCCCGCGCCCGCGTTGCCAGCTGCCGCACCGATCAGAGCGCCGAGGGCCGCGCCACCAAGTGTGCCCAAGGCCGCGCTGTTGACGCTGTTGGTGGTGGCCGCTTGCGATGCGGTGCCGTTCGGATCGGTCGAACGGTACGCGTAGTCGCGGCACTCATAGTCGTTTTGCTGGAACTGGCCGAGCGTCTCGCCGCTACGTGGCAGCGCGACGATGCTCGGACCGCTGGGAGGCGCAACCGCGCAGCCGCCCAGCGCGAGCGCAACAATGACGGCCGGTATCGCGAGACTGATGGTTTTAGTTCTGGAAATCATGCTGGTGCACTTCAGAGGATCGGAATTCAAACGTTAGGCCAATCGGCCCGGTTCGTGGTTACTGGATCGTTACAGAAAGTTTATTGCTGCGCCCCGCACGTGGGCCGCGCGAGCCGCGAGCATACCTGAATCGCCAGCGCTATCGATTGCGTCATATCGGGTAACGCTTGTAAGCGCGGCAGCAATCAAATTCTGCATCAAGCGGCATAAACTCGCTGCGAACCGGAGTGCGAGGGTGCGGTGAGAACCGCTGCGCGTAAGCGCCAAGCCTGACTCCGGAACCCCGGGAGAGTGCCCCGCGACCTCGCCACCCGCCGCACGGACAAGCATCGGCCAGCATCGGCGGCCGTCAACAAAACAAAGGATGACTCAATGAATCGGCTCGTTTTCACTGTGGGCGCGGCCTGTGTCGCTTCTTTGTCCGGTTTGGCCGGCTCGTCGACCGTCTTCGCGCAGTCGGATCAGACTGTGCAGAGCGACGTGATCCAGCATCCGGTCACGAACTTCTCCAGCACCACCGCCGCCATCTCCGACAACTTTCAGTACATGAATCACCCGCCACCTCCCGTCGCGCCCGCCAGTTCGCCGTCGTCGAACGGCGGCCGAGGCCATCGGCGTCGTCAGACTTCGACGGATTCCGGCTCGGGGGGTGGCGCGTCCGTGCAGCCCTGAGGCAGCCCCGGACGCGGCGCGCACGTAAAACGTGCCGGCGGGCCAACGAACCAGCCAACGCAGCGGGTTGCGCTCGCAATCGAAACCAGCAAGCCTCGCCCAGTTACCAACTGTGACAACTTTTTGTCACCGGTCGGTCCCACCCCGCCGCCCACACCACTCGGTCCAGACCGTGCGATAAACCGTCTCGGCATGCGCAGCAAAGCGCGTGCCGTTCATCAACGGCGACGCTTCGAGGCGTGCGCGCAAGCTCGCGCGTATGGCGCTCAGCCGAGGCAGGTCCCGCACCAGTCCGACCGCGATGTCGACAAACCGCGCATCGCTTTCAGCGACCAGTTCGCGCAACCCCAAATTCGCCGACTGGCTCAGCCCCGCGCGCCCCGCCGCCGTTTCGCCAACCCGCGTGACGACCGGCACGCCCATCCAGGACGAGTCGAGGCTGGTGGTGTGGCCGTTGTAGGGAAACGTATCGAGACCCACATCGATCCGGTGATAGGTGCGCAGATAGTCCGCGCGTGGCTGGAACGGAGCGAAAGCGATTCGTTCGACGTCGATCCCCACTTTGCCGAGCCGTTCAGCCAGACGCGTGCGAGCCGGCCCATCGGGCGCCATCAGCAACAGCCGCGCATCCTTCACTTCACGCATCACGTCGCCCCACATCCTGAACGTGGCGTCGCTCAGCTTGCACGGGTTGTTCAGGCAGCCGAACGTCGGGTATCCATTGGTGAGCGCGGGCAGCGCATTGACCGTCGGTGTATCCGTCAGTGGGTCGTAGCACCAGAACGAATCCGGTAGACGGATCGAACGTTCGCTGTACTGGTCATCAACGCCAGCGGGATCAAGCCAGGGATCGGTCAGCCGGTAATCGATCGAGCGCATGCCAGTCGTTCCCGGATAAGCGAGCCATGCAATCTGCACCGGCGCGGGCTTGCGAGCGAACAGCAATGGGCGCCCGTCCGCCATATGCATGGTCAGGTCAACCAGAATGTCGATGCGGTCGTCGCGGATCAATTGCGCGAGCCGCGCGTCGTCGAGTTCGCGCACGTCGCGCCATACGTCGGCATACGATGCGACGCGTTGCGTCAGATCGTCGGGCCGCGTCACGCTTGCATAACAGAAGACCTCGAACTGCACATGATCGTGATGCGACAGCAGCGGCAACGTGAACAGCGTCTGACAATGATCGCGAAAATCCGGCGATACGTAGCCGATACGCAAACGCCGCGACGGCGTTGGATCGTTGGCATGCGGTTGGTGAGTGGCGAGATAACGCGTCTCGTGCTGCAACGACCAGCGCAGACATTCGTCCAGCAGAGGTTGCGAATGCTCGGCCTGGAAGGTCAGGCCATACGCGAGATTGCTGTGCGCGATCAGGTTGTCCGGGTCGCACGCGAGCGAGCGCCGATAACTGTCGATGCCATCATCGAGACGCCCTTGGTCCTTCAGCACGTTACCCAGATTGTTATACGTGACGGAGTGATGGGGATCGACGCTCAGCGCTTCTCGCAGATGAGCCTGCGCCTCCGCGATACGCCCAAGCTTGCGCTTGAGCGTCGCGGCGTTGTTGAGCGCGGCGACGAAGCGCGGGCGCAAACGGATCGCCGCGTCGAACGCTTTCTCCGCGTCGTCATGCGCGCCCGATTCCTGGTAGACGATGCCCAGATTGTTATAGGCATCTGCATGTGTGGGCGATTGCGCCAGTGCCTTTTGATAGTGGAGCGCCGCTTCACGCCGTCTGCCGAGAGCATGCAATGCGTTGGCCAGGTTGTATGCGGCTTCGGGGACGGCCGGATCGAGTTCCAGCGCTCGCGTGAGCAGCGTGACGGCGTTTGCGGACTCGCCTCGCTGCTGAAGCGCAACGCCGAGATTCACCAGTGCATAAGCCGACGCGGGCGCCGCGCGCACGGCCGCTTCGAGCAACGCCAGAGCTTCGTCCGGACGGCCACTCGACTCGAGCAGCGTACCGAGATTCGTAAGCGCGTTGGCGTCGTCGGGATGCAATGCGAGTGCGCGGCGATACGCGGCTTCAGCGGCGTGCGTATCGCCGCGTTGACGGTGGCAATTGCCCAGATTGTTGAGCGCGTCGGTGTGAGCGGGTTCGAGCGCGAGCGCCGCCGTATAGGATTCGATGGCCGCCGGATAGTCGGCACTGGTCTGCAACGCCGATGCCAATGCGCACAGCACATCGGCGGAAGCGGGGTCTACGGCAAGTGCTTGCCGGTATGCGCCAATTGCTTCGCCGAGCCGTTGTTCGGCAGCAAGCACATGTCCACGGACGAAGTGATATTTCGCCGTACTGGGAGCGTGCTTCAATGCACGGTCGAGCCAGTGGAGTGCGCTGTCATTCGCACCGGTCTGCATGTCGAGCACGCCGAGCCGGAACATCACGTTTGCATCCGCTGGCTCGCTGGCGAGCGCATTTTCGTACAGTTCGCGCGCTTCGCCGAACGCGCCCGCGAGGTGGCGTGCCATCGCGAGTTCCAGAATCTGATTGCGGTCCATCGTGCCTCTGACTGTCTTGCTATTTATCGATCACACTTTGCTACGGACGACTCACATAAACCCATTATCGCGGACCCAAAAAACAGAAAGCCCTCACACGTGAGGGCTTTCTGTCGTACTACCGGTGTTGCCAGCTGTTGGCGCTTGCGCAAGAGTCAGACGTTACGCAAAGACGCACTATCGGCAGTCTTACGCGAAGTTCTTCGACGCGAATTCCCAGTTGACGATGTTCCAGTACGCTTCAACGAACTTCGGACGCGCATTGCGGTAGTCGATGTAGTACGCGTGTTCCCACACGTCGATCGTGAGGAGTGCCTTTGCGTCGGTGGTCAGCGGCGTTGCTGCGTTGCTCGTCGACACGAGGTCGAGCGAACCGTCAGCCTTCTTCACGAGCCATGCCCAACCCGAACCGAACGTGCCGACTGCGGTCTTGGCGAATTCTTCCTTGAACTTGTCGAACGAACCCCACTTGGCGTTGATCGCGTCAGCCAGTGCGCCGGTCGGAGCACCGCCACCTTGCGGCGACAGGCTGTTCCAGAAGAACGTGTGGTTCCACACTTGAGCCGAGTTGTTGAACACGCCACCCGACGACTTCTTGACGATCTCTTCGAGCGACAGGTTCTCGAACTCCGTGCCCTTGATCAGATTGTTCAGGTTGGTCACATAGGTCTGATGGTGCTTGCCATAGTGAAACTCGAGCGTCTCTTCCGACATGTGCGGGACGAGAGCGTTTTTCGCGAACGGCAGCGGCGGGAGCGTATGTTCCATGGTGCTTTCCTTGTGTCTGTATCTGTTGTGGGGGAGTTTGCGGATAACGCTTTTGAGCACTCGATTGTAGGCGAGTTGGAATAACCCCGCAAACCAACGGACTTTATGCCCGGGATCGGTAAACAGGCCGTGCATGAAGCGCGTTGAAGGTCGCCGCATGTCGTGTGCCTGCCTCGCGCCGCATGTCAGAATCGGGCAGGCGCAAGGCGTCGGCAAAGTGTCAGAAACCGTCGGTAAGGCGCGGTTGCACGTCGGCCAGTGCAATGTCGGCGGAGCCCTCGGCGAGATGCACGGTCAGTCGCCGGCCCGGCTTCAATGACGAAGGCGCACGCACCGCGCGGCCGCTCTGTGCGTCGAGCACAGCCGCATAACCACGCTCCAGCGTACGTTGCGGACTCAGCACGTCGAGCCGTGCGGCAAGCGTACCGATTCGCGCAAGCTGACGTTCATGCTGGCGTAACAATGCCGCGTCGAGACGTTGCGAAAGATTGCCAAGCTTCGCCCGATGCGCGGCAAGATCGGGACGCCAGCGTTGCCAGCGCATCTGCAGCAGAGAAAAACGTGCTTTTGCATCGCGCACGGGACGCGTGCCGGCGGAGGCGAGCCGCACGCTCAGTTGCTGCAAATGCGTGCGTTGCCGCGCGAGACGTTCGGCGGGCGACACCAGCCTGCGCGCAAGCCAGTCGAGTTGTTGCGCACGCCGCTCCATCATTCGACCGAATCCGCGCGCAAGCGTCGCGTGCCGCTGGTCGAGTTCGCGCAGCAACAACACGCGCTGCGGGCTGACGAGTTCAGCGGCGCCGGTTGGGGTTGGCGCGCGCACGTCGGCGGCGAAATCGGCAATCGTGAAATCGGTTTCGTGACCGACGCCGCTCACCACCGGAATCGCGCTTTCCGCAATCGCGCGGGCCAGCACCTCTTCGTTGAACGCCCACAGGTCTTCGATCGATCCGCCGCCACGGCACACGATCAGCACGTCGACTTCGCGTCGCGCATTGGCGGCATCGACCATCGCCGCGAGCTTGTTGCTGACGCCCACGCCTTGCACCGGCGCCGGATAAACGATCACCGGAATGTGCGGTGCGCGGCGCGACAGCGTGGTCAGCACATCGCGCAACGCCGCAGCCTGCAATGAAGTGACGATCCCGATTGCTCGCGGATGAGATGGCAGCGCGCGCTTGCGCTCGGCGGCGAATAGACCCTCGGCTTCGAGCTGCGCCTTCAGCCGCAAAAACGCCTCGTACAGACGCCCCTGCCCGGTGCGCCGTACCGCTTCGACGTTCAGCTGCAACTCGCCGCGCGGTTCGTACATCGTGACCAGCGCGCGTACTTCGATACGGTCGCCTTCACGCGGCGTGAATTCCGCGTATTGCGCGCGTCCGCGAAACATCACGCAACGCATTTGCGCCTGCGCGTCCTTGATCGAGAAATACCAGTGGCCGCTCGCGGCACGCGTGAAATTGGACACCTCGCCCGCCACCCATACCAGCGGAAACGAGCGTTCGAGCATCGTGCCGATCGCGCGATTGAGCGCGGAAACGGGAACGACAACCTCACCGCCGGGCGTAGCCGACGAAGCAAAAGGACTTTCGGGATTCATGCGAGGGAGTATCTGTGACTGGCCGGACAGACGATAGACCGAGCGGCCATCCGCGTCCAGCCTGTCCGCTGAATTGTTAAAAGTGTCCACATGGCGGGAGTCGCCAGGCGCAATCCGCCAAACTGCCCGCCAGAGCGCATGAATCTAAAGCATGTTGTTGATTTATATAAGGTTTATATCTCAATAACGAGAACCAATACCGATCCGGAGCCCTCCAAATGGCCCTCGCAGCCCGTTGAGCGGCAGGTTCTCCACAAAGTTATCCACAGGCTGTGGGTAACGAAGACAGTCTTGAGGCGCCCCCGCGGCGTCACTGCGCGACTTGCCGGGCGGGACGCCTGCGCGCTAGAGTGGCGGGTTCGACGGCATGCCGGACGCCCGCGAACCCTGCCGTTGCGGCACACTGCGCGAGAGCATCAGGCGCTGAGGTTCAAGCCCTCGCTGCTTCATTTTTTGCTTCACTTTCGATTCTCCGGAGAACCGCGTTGATGCAGACCCCGCGTATTGCGCATGGCGCCTCCACGCCGGCGAGTTGCCGTTCGGTTTCGGCCAGACGCGTGCCGCCCGCTGAGATGGCTCGCCCATGAGCGAATTCAACCACCGCCTCGAAGCGCGCCTTGCGCGCGAATGGCAGCAGCGTGGCCCGTTCGCGTGGGCGTTGTCGCCGCTCGCGTGTGTGTTCGGCGCAGTTGCCGCCGCGCGCCGCGCCGCCTTTTCGCTCGGCTGGCTGAAATCGGTGCGCGTCGGCGTGCCGGTGGTGGTGGTCGGCAACGTGACTGTCGGCGGCACCGGCAAGACACCGACTGTCATCGCACTGGTCGAAGCATTGCGCGCTGCCGGCTTTACGCCCGGCGTGGTGTCGCGTGGCTACGGCGCGCGCGTCAAGGGGCCGACACAGGTCACGCCGGCGTCAGCGGCGAGCGTCGGCGGGGACGAACCGTTGCTGATCGCGCGCCGCACCGGTGCGCCAGTGTGGGTCTGCCCGGATCGCGTGGCCGCTGCGCAGGCACTGCGCGCCGCACATCGCGAAGTCGACGTGATCGTCAGCGATGACGGTTTGCAACACTACCGCCTCGCGCGCGACGCGGAACTCGTCGTGTTCGATCACCGGCTCGGCGGTAACGGTTTTCTGCTGCCGGCTGGCCCGCTGCGCGAGCCGCTGTCGCGTCGGCGCGACGCGACGCTGATCAACGATCCCTACGCCCGCTCCCTGCCGCCGTGGCCGAACACGTTCGCGCTGCAGCTCGCGCCCGCCGAGGCATGGCATCTGGATAACCCTGCGCTACGCCGTCCGCTCGCGCAATTCAGCGGCGAGCGCGTGCTGGCCGCAGCGGGCATCGGCTCGCCCGAGCGCTTTTTCGCCACGCTGCGCGCCGCCGGCCTCACGCCCGCCACCCGCGCCCTGCCCGATCACTACGCGTTCGAGCGCAATCCTTTCACCGACGTGGACGCCGACGCGATCCTGATAACCGAAAAGGATGCGGTAAAATTAGGGTCCTGGCACGATGCGCGCATCTGGGTTGTCCCGGTCGAAGCCGCGCTCGATCATCGCCTCATTGCATTAGTTGTGGAGAAAGTCCGTGGACGCTCGCCTGCTTGAAATTCTCGTCTGCCCGATCTGCAAGGGCCCGCTCAGCTACGACCGTTCCGCCCAGGAGCTGATCTGCAATGCCGACAAGCTCGCGTATCCGATCCGCGACGGCATTCCCGTCATGCTCGTCGACGAAGCGCGGCAGACCGTCGAAGGCACGCCGGTCGATCTGAATCCGGGCTCGGTCGCCTGAATCGCCGGGCGCCAGTGTTCGCGGGCAAAGTGGGAGTTGCGGAACTGCGCGCTGCTTCGCTTCGTTGAACCGCGTGCACTGATCCGTTTGCAGTCTCTCCGTCATTTGCCGTCGTAGCCGTTCGTTCGCGCCGTGCTGCTCGCGCGGAAGCGTTTTACGGTTCCGCCGCCCGCCGTCTTTCCGCCCCTCTTCCTGCTCATCTCGCTGATGACTCAAGCCAACTCCACCGCTGTTCCCCCGTTCATCGCCGTCGTGCCGGCCCGGCTCGCTTCGACGCGTCTGCCTAACAAGCCGCTCGCGGACCTCGGCGGCAAACCGATGGTGGTGCGGGTCGCCGAACGCGCGCGCGAATCGGGCGCACAGCAGGTGCTGGTCGCGTCGGATGCACAGGAAGTGCTCGACGCCGCGCGCGATCACGGTTTCGAAGCCGTGCTGACGCGCGCCGACCACCCGTCGGGCACGGACCGTCTCGCAGAAGTCGCAGCGCGGTTCGGCTGGAGCGACGACACGATCGTCGTCAACGTGCAAGGCGACGAACCGCTGATCGACCCGGCACTCGTGTGCGGCGTTGCGTCGCACCTCGCGGCCAGCAACGGCTGCGCGATCGCCACCGCCGCGCATCCGATCACCGACCCCGCCGAAATCTTCAATCCGAATGTCGTCAAGGTCGTACTCGACGCTCGCAACGTCGCGCTGTATTTCTCGCGCGCGGCGATTCCGTGGGCCCGCGACGCTTATCAGCCGCATTGGCCGAACGTCCCGTCAATGCCCGCGCCGCCTGCGCCTGCGGTAGTTCATCGGCATATCGGCCTGTATGCATACCGCGCCCAGTTTTTGCGCACCTACCCCAATCTCTCGATCTCGCCGATCGAACAGGTCGAAGCGCTCGAACAGTTGCGGGCGATGTGGCATGGCGAACGAATTGCAGTGCTCGTCACCCAGGACGTGCCGCTGCCCGGCGTCGACACACCCGCAGACCTGGCACGCGTCAGGGCTTTATTCGGGTCTTGACCGCAAAAAGCCATGGCATAATCGGACGGTTGTGCGCGCCTCCTACACCAAGCGAGCGCCAGGGTTTGCCCCGGTCGCACCGTTTCCATCTTGCAGCGCCGTCGTGTTTCGACGTGCAGCGCGAGAGCCGAACGGTAGCCGATGCGGGTCCCCGGCGGATCGTCGGATGGCTGCAGCGTCATCAAAGAATTCACACAGATCTGGAGATATCACATGCGTTTGATCCTTTTGGGTGCGCCCGGCGCGGGTAAGGGCACTCAGGCAAACTTCATCAAGGAAAAATTCGGTATTCCGCAAATTTCCACCGGTGACATGCTGCGTGCAGCCGTCAAGGCTGGCACGCCGCTGGGCCTCGAAGCCAAGCGTTTCATGGACGCTGGCGAGCTGGTGACGGACGAACTCATCATTAACCTGGTGAAAGAACGTCTGCAGCAAGCCGATTGCGCGAACGGTTATCTGTTCGACGGTTTCCCGCGCACCATTCCGCAAGCGGAAGCGATGAAGCAGGCAGGCGTCGCGATCGACTACGTGCTGGAAATCGACGTGCCGTTCGACGAGATCATCGTGCGCATGAGCGGCCGCCGCTCGCACGCCGCTTCGGGCCGCACGTACCACGTCAAGTTCAATCCGCCGAAGGTTGAAGGCGTTGACGACGTGACCGGCGAGCCGCTGATCCAGCGCGACGACGACAAGGAAGAAACGGTGAAGAAGCGTCTGCAAGTGTATGAAGCGCAGACCAAGCCGCTGATCGACTATTACAACGGCTGGGCAAAAAACGGCGATGCGGCGAGTTCGCTGAAGGCGCCGCAATACCGCCGCATTTCGGGCCTCGGCAGCGTTGACGAAATTCGTGAGCGCGCGTTCGAAGCGCTGAAATAAGCGCAACGCGCACGGCTTCTGGTTGACGAAAAACCCGCCCATGTTGGCGGGTTTTTTTATTGCGGCGTGCGCTGCGCGAAGCGCTTCGAGCACGCCCTCGCAGTCCCTGGCCGCCAGGCGCCCAGCATTAATTAGACATCCGTAGCGGTCTGCATCCGGCGCCCTGCCCGCTCGCTTTCCGCGTTGCAACATAGCCGCTACAATCGATCATCGAAAAAATATTCGATCTGGCCACGACTGAATAACCGTAGCAAAGGAGAAGACATGGAGATTCGTGACAATGTGTTCCTGATCACCGGCGGTGCATCGGGTCTGGGTGCCGCCACCGCGCGCCTGCTCGTCGAGAACGGCGGCAAGGTGGTGCTGGCCGACCTGAATCAGGACGCTGGCGAGGCGCTCGCAAAGGAACTCGGCGGCATCTTCGTCAAATGCGACGTGAGCCGCGAAGACGACGCAACGCAAGCAGTCGAGGCCGCGGCGAAGCTCGGCACGTTGCGCGGGCTGGTCAATTGCGCGGGCATTGCTCCCGCAGTCAAGACGGTCGGTAAAGACGGCCCGCATCCGCTCGAGTCGTTTGCGCGCACCATCTCCATCAATCTGATCGGCACTTTCAACATGATTCGTCTCGCCGCTGCGGCGATGTCGAAGAACGAGCCGACTGCGAGCGGTGAGCGTGGGGTGATTATCAACACGGCGTCGGTGGCTGCGTACGACGGACAGATCGGCCAGGCCGCCTATGCGGCCTCCAAGGGCGGCGTGGTCGGCATGACGTTGCCGATTGCGCGCGACCTGTCACGCAACGCCATCCGCGTGATGACGATCGCGCCCGGCATCTTCGAAACGCCGATGCTGCTCGGCATGCCGCAGGAAGTGCAGGACGCGCTCGGCGCGATGGTGCCGTTCCCGCCGCGTCTGGGCAAACCGGCCGAATACGCGATGCTGGCCAAGCAAATTTTCGACAACCCGATGCTGAATGGTGAAGTGATTCGTCTGGACGGCGCGATCCGGATGCAGCCGAAGTAACGACCTGTAGTTGTGCGTCGCCACGATACGACGCATCACGCGGCAATAAAAAACGCCTGCTCATGAGTCGATCATGAACAGGCGTTTCGTTTCGTGCAGGGTACGCTTCCAGAACGCGACGCGACTAGCCGTGATCGTCTTGCTGCGTGCGTTGCCGCAACTCGTGCAATTGCGACTCCACCACCATCGCGTCCTCGGCATCGGGGCGGTCGCCGAGATAGTTTTCCAAGTCCTCAAGTGCGGGCCGCAGATAATCGAGCCGCGCGTAAGCAAAGCCACGATCGCGCACTTCTTCGATATTGCCCGGCAGCAGAATGACAAGACGCTGCTGTACCGCCAGCAAACGCTGCCAACGTTCCGTCTGACGATAAACAGCTTTCAGATTGCCCAGCATCCGGGCGAGAATCTCGCGACTCGTGGCCGGCTGCAACAGCATGCGCAGCGCTCTGCTCACCGACTCCCCCGCCGACGCCACATAAGGCTCCAGCATGTCGACCATCTCCGACTCGGTCAGCGAATGACCGCTGGTCGGATCGAGCATCAGATCGCCGTCAGGCGTCGTGACGCGCAGCAGAAAATGTCCGGGAAAAGACACGCCACGTGCAGGAATACCGATCTGCTCCGCCATCTCCAGATACAGCACCGCGAGCGAAATCGGAATGCCGCGCCGACGCTTGAGCACGACATTCAGATGACTGTTGTCGGGGTCGTAATAATCGTTCAGGTTGCTGGCAAAACCCAGCTCGCGGAAGAAGAACCGGTTCAGAATGCCGACCTTTTGACGAGGGTCGACGTCCTCCGGCATACGGCGCTGCAGACGCAACACCAGTTCGTCGATCTCAGCCAGCGTCGCTTGCAGATCAAGGTCGGGATAAGCGTCCTGCGCGAGCGAGAGCGCCGCTTCGGTCAACGGCAGACTTTCGTCTTCGGCAACGAGCGTGCTGAAATAGTCGAGAACTCGCGTCATCGTGATCACTTCACTCGTCTTTTGAAATACGCGTACTTGAAGCCCATCAGCCAGAGCATACCGAAATATAGCGCGGCAAACAGCACGAGGCACGCACCCAGCAGCACGATCCGGTTGACCGGATGCTCACGCATACCGATCCAGTCGAAGCTGATCGCCAACCACCTCATCGCGCCGGCCAGCACCAGACAGGCGCCCAGCATCTGCACGAAAAATTTCAGCCAGCCGCTCGATGGCATATAGATGCCGCGCTTGCGCAGGCCGAGAAACAGTAGCAATGCATTGACGCAAGCGCCGAGCCCGACGCTCAACGTCAGGCCTGCGTGCGCGAAAATCGGGACGAACGCGTAGTTGCTCAACTGCGTCACGATCAGCACGCCGATGCCGATCTTCACCGGCGTCTTGATGTCCTGCTTCGCGTAGAACCCGGGCGCGAGGATCTTGATCAGGATCAGGCCGATCAACCCGACGCCATACGCCGCCAGCGCGCGGCTCACCATCACGACCGAGTTGCTGTCGAATTTGCCGTAGTGGAATAGCACGGCCGTCAGCGGCTCGGCGAAGAAGAACAACGCGACCGCGCTCGGCGCGGCCAGCAGGAACGTCACGCGCAGCCCCCAGTCGAGCAGCGACGAATATTCGTGCGGATCGGCGTCGACGTGCGCCTTCGACAGACTCGGCAACAGGATCGTGCCCAGCGCGACGCCGAGCAGCGCGGTTGGAAACTCCATCAGCCGGTCGGCGTAGTTGATCCACGACACGGCGCCGGGGCCGATGCGCGACGCGATATTAGTGTTGATGATCAGACTGATCTGCGCGACCGACACCGCAAACATGGCCGGCACCATCTTGGACAGCACCCGCTTGACACCACGATGCGCGAGCGCCTTCACCGGGTTCAGGCCGATGCGCGGCACCATGTCGATCTTCTTCAGACCCGGCAGTTGCACGAGGAACTGCAACAGCCCGCCGACGATCACCGCCCACGCCAGCGCATAGACCGGCGTTTGCAGACGCGGCGCGACGAATACGGCCGCCAGGATGAATGCCACGTTCAGCAGCACCGGCGCGAACGCGGGCAACGAGAAGCTCTTGTACGTATTCAGCACGCTCGACGCCAGCGACGTCAGCGAAATGAAAATAATGTACGGGAACATGATGCGCGTCATCGTGACCGCGAGCGCGTACGCATGGCCTTCATGCGCAAGTCCCGAGGCAACGATGAACACCACGCCGGACGCACCCAGCACGCCGATTACCGACAGAACCGCCAGCGCCCAGGCAAGCACGGTCGAGGTGGCGTCGACCAGCGCCTTGGTGGCGTCATGGCCTTGCTGGTTCTTGAACTCGGCGAGGATCGGCACGAAAGCCTGCGAGAACGCGCCCTCGGCGGAGATGCGGCGCAGCAGGTTCGGAATGCGGAAGGCGACGTAGAACGCGTCAGTAAATTGACTGGCGCCGAACGCGCGAGCGATCAGCGTTTCGCGGGCCAGACCGGTCACGCGCGACAGCAGCGTGAAGCCGCTGACCGTCAGCAAGGCTCGGATTAGATTCATGGGGCGCTTATTATACGGGTGCCGCAAGTGCGGACGACGAGCCGGGACGCGATTCGGACCGATTTACCGTGCAGACGTTCGATTGGATGGGCGGTCCACCGCGTTTTTTTGCAGATTCCGGAGGCCTGCGGGCGGCGCAAAAGATGTGCTGGGCGCGGCTGCCGGCACAGCAACCGCGTTGCCCGCTTCGCACTCGCCACACACGGCGCGTTGCGGCTCGCAGGGCCTTGCTCCACAGGCCGGCATCGCGTGATCACGCTTTCCCGTTGCCACGTGCCTGATTTTGTTGCTATAATCGTCGGCTTCGAAGAGCTCGCTCAATTTTCGGGCGGTGTGTGTTGACACCGCGGGTTGGCACCAAGCCCCCTGCTAATACCCTCCAGCACCAAGAAAAGCCGAGCCCGCCTTCGCGTAGTTCGATCGATTTTTCGACACTTTTTGCGCTCTTGGGCAATCGCTTCCAAGAGTTCGGATCTAAAAGCAGCACCTCACCACTTGAAGGTCAGGTACTGGAAACAGGAACAGGATAAGGAACCGTCATGGCAAACTCCGCACAAGCACGCAAGCGCGCCCGCCAGGCCGCCAAGGCAAACTCGCACAACTCGGCACTGCGCTCGAAGTTCCGCACGGCTATCAAGGCTGTCCGCAAGGCGATCGACGCCGGCGACAAGGCTAAGGCCGCAGAAATCTTCCAGGCATCGTCGAAGACCATCGACATCATTGCCGACAAGAACATCGTTCACAAGAACAAGGCAGCTCGCCATAAGAGCCGCCTCGCTGCAGCCATCAA
The DNA here is from genome assembly GCF_904848625.1 of Paraburkholderia metrosideri. GTDB lineage: Bacteria > Pseudomonadota > Gammaproteobacteria > Burkholderiales > Burkholderiaceae > Paraburkholderia > Paraburkholderia metrosideri. The sequence goes on along the minus strand of NZ_CAJHCP010000016.1, from coordinate 27,487 downwards.
GGGTCTGCAAGCGGCCGCAGCTCAGTAATTCCGGTCGGCCCGCTTCGGTGGGCTAACTCCTGTTTCCGCTGCACAGAAAGGCCCGCCTCGGCGGGCTTTTTTGCTTGGGACTTTGCGCCCTTCCGATCCACGTGACTCATCATTCGTGAATTGCGGCTCAACAGACCGCCCGCCTGACGCCGTTGTTTCCAGGCACAAAAAAACCCGCTTCTCGCGGGTTTTTGCTTTTGCAGATCCAGCCCGGCCGACTCGGACTAGATCACGTGCCGCTTTTCTCGCGGCGCGACGTGTTCGAGTTCCAGCTCACACGCCTCAGTCACGACGAGGTCGTTGTCTTTCGCAAAGTTGAGGACGAAATCGAAAGCCATGGGCTCGATGTCGCGCAGGCGCGAATCGAGAATCACACACTTCAGGTCGCCGATCATGGTGGGCCGGACGTACAACGAATACTGCATGTAGGCGTTCGGCCCTTTCCGCGCGCCGGGACCAAAACATGCCATCACGCCCGCAAGCCGCTCCGACCAGTCGCTCGGCCGAAACTTTTTTCCTTTCGACGTGATGCCCTGAATGAAATATTCGGTTGGTGCTTCGGCCATGTAGGAATACCTGTGTGACTGCCCAGCGGATGACGGCAAAGCCGACGGCAAACCGGCTCGAATGCCTGAACTCGCTGCCTACGCCACGATGGCGAATCGTGCCGCCAGAAACCGCCAGAGGCAGGCTGAGCGCCGCCGCGGCGTTTGTCATGACGGCGCACCGCGAGCAGACTTTCCAAACCGCGCGAGCCGTGTCCCGCAAGCAAAAAAGCTACCTGCTGGGCTTTGAGATAACCGGCAGATTATAGCGCAGCGGACCTTTTTCCGCAGCGCACACAAGCTCCGCCCGACACGCTCTGGCGTCTTTCAGACGGCTTGCCCGGCCTTTTGGCCGACTCGTCAAACGGGGCAAAATCCTTTATGCTGCATTGAGTTACCACAAACGACGGCGGCGCCGTCCGGCAATCCTGCCGGGTGAGACCGCCGTATTTGTTTCATGACCGCCAAGAAAATTCGCCACTATCTGCAGTTCAAGGATTTCTCGCTGGAAGACTACGAGTACGTGTTGGAGCGCGCACGTATTCTCAAGCGCAAGTTTAAAAACTACGAGACCTACCACCCGCTGCACGACCGCACGCTGGCGATGATCTTCGAGAAAAATTCGACTCGCACGCGCCTGTCGTTCGAAGCCGGCATCTTCCAGCTCGGTGGCCACGCCGTCTTCATGAGCACGCGCGACACGCAACTCGGTCGCGGTGAACCGATCGAAGACGCTGCGCAAGTCATTTCGCGCATGGTCGACATCATCATGATCCGCACGTATGGACAGGACATCATCGAGCGCTTCGCCGAGAATTCGCGCGTCCCGGTCATCAACGGTCTGACCAACGAATATCACCCTTGCCAGGTGCTCGCGGACATCTTCACGTTCTTCGAACATCGCGGCCCGATTCGCGGCAAGACAGTCGCGTGGGTCGGCGACGCCAACAACATGCTGTACACGTGGATCGAAGCCGCGCAGATTCTCGGTTTCAAGCTGCGCCTGTCCACGCCGCCGGGCTACAAGCTCGACCGCGCGATGGTCGCTGCCGAAAGCGCGCCGTTCTACGAAGAGTTCGACGATCCGAACGAGGCCTGCGCCGGCGCCGACCTCGTCACGACCGACGTCTGGACCAGCATGGGCTTCGAAGCCGAAAATGAAGCACGCAAGAAAGCCTTCGCAGACTGGTGCGTCGATGCTGAAATGATGGCACGCGCCAATTCCGACGCGCTCTTCATGCACTGCCTGCCCGCCCACCGCGGCGAGGAAGTCAGCGCGGAAGTGATCGACGGTCCGCAGAGCGTCGTCTGGGACGAAGCGGAAAACCGTCTGCACGTGCAAAAGGCTTTGCTGGAATTCCTGCTGCTGGGCAAGCTGAATCACTAAGCGAGCCGCTACGTAGCATCCACGCAACACCTGCGCGAAGCGCGACGGGGCCTTGACTACGAGGCAACGCATCCACGTTAGCGCCGCGCATCGAGCCGGGGTCCACGGTTGCAAGCGGACCCGGCTGGATCCGCCTTGTCCCAAAAACGCGGGCACCCGGCGGTTTAGTGTCAAAATAGCGCTTTTCCGCGCTCCGGAACCGCCGGTGCGCCTGTTTTCCCGCTTTTTCCAGCTACGAGTTCACCATGAGCGATATCAAGAAAGTCGTGCTCGCCTATTCGGGCGGCCTCGACACCTCCGTCATCCTGAAGTGGTTGCAGGACAACTACGACGCCGAAGTCGTCACGTTCACGGCCGACATCGGCCAGGGCGAAGAGCTGGATCCGGCGCGCAAGAAAGCCCTGCAACTCGGCATCAAGCAGGAAAACATTTTCATCGAAGACCTGCGCGAAGAATTCGTGCGTGACTACGTGTTCCCGATGTTCCGCGCGAACACGGTCTACGAAGGCGAATACCTGCTGGGCACGTCGATCGCGCGTCCGCTGATCGCGAAGCGTCAGATCGAGATCGCCCGTGCGACCGGCGCGCAAGCGGTGTCGCACGGTGCAACCGGCAAGGGCAACGACCAGGTTCGCTTCGAACTCGGCTACTACGCGCTGGAACCCGGCATCAAGGTGATCGCTCCGTGGCGTGAATGGGACCTGCTGTCACGCGAAAAGCTGCTCGCGTACGCAGAAAAGGCCGGCATTCCTATCGAAATGAAGCACAAGCAAGGCGGCGCGCCGTATTCAATGGACGCGAACCTGCTGCACATCTCGTTCGAAGGCCGTCATCTGGAAGACCCGAAGGCCGAAGCCGAAGCCGATATGTGGCGCTGGACCGTGTCGCCCGAACAGGCGCCGGACCAGGCTGAATACCTCGACATCGAGTACGAGCACGGCGATCCGGTCGCGATCAACGGCAAGCGTCTGTCGGCGGCTGAAATGCTGACTGAACTGAACCGCCTGGGCGGCAAGCACGGCATTGGCCGTCTGGATCTGGTCGAAAACCGTTACGTCGGCATGAAGTCGCGCGGCTGCTATGAAACGCCGGGCGGCACGATCATGCTGAAGGCGCACCGCGGCATCGAGTCGATCACGCTCGACCGTGAAGTGGCTCACCTGAAGGACGACTTGATGGCCCGCTACGCGTCGCTGATTTATAACGGCTACTGGTGGAGCCCGGAGCGTCGCGCGATTCAGGTGCTGATCGACCATACTCAAGAGAAGGTCAACGGCTGGGTGCGTGTGAAGCTGTATAAGGGCAGCGTGTCGGTGGTGGCGCGTGATTCGAAGGAAACGCTGTTCGACAAGACGATCGCTACGTTCGACGACGACGGCGGCGCCTACAACCAGGCTGACGCCGGCGGGTTCATCAAGCTGAACGCGCTGCGTATGCGGATTGCGGAGAATGCACGCCGTCAGCGGGACTAACGCATCTGTTTGAGATTGGGCTGACTTTGCGCGAGTGAAGTCGTGCGCTGTGAAGCGCAGTCCGTCTCGAACGCGGATGCAAAAAAAGGCGCCGGGAGGAAACTCCCGGCGCCTTTTTCAATTTCAGCACACCCCGCTTTGCCACAAGTCCTGCGGCTGCATGCAATGCAAGAGCCTTGATGAGCCGGCGCGCTTCCCTGACCTCGTCTTGAGCGTCCGGGCAGCGCGTACCCGGGCACGACGAAGGTCGAAACCACCGCCAGGCGTCGTGGCACCCGTTATCCGATCAACGGGTGCACGGCGAAATGGCCACCTCATGAATCACCGTGCCGACGCGGCGTGAAACCAAAGTTCGGTTAGAAACCCGGCTCGCCTTCAGCACACGTTGTCATTTCCCGCCATGCCGTTGCGTCCAGATCACAAACAAACCGGCTCCGCGTCCAACTCGACCCCAAATCGCTCCAGCACGTCGCGCTGGATCGCCTTCGCGAGCGCCAGCACTTCCGCCCCGCTCGCGCCGCCGCGATTCACCAGCACCAGCGCCTGGCGCTCATGCACGGCTGCTGCGCCCATCGCACGGCCTTTCCAGCCGCATCGGTCGATCAACCAGCCCGCAGCAAGCTTCACGCGACCATCCGGCTGAGGATAAGACACGACCTCCGGCTCCCGAAGCTTCAAAGCGCCGAACTGCGCCGCATCCACGACCGGATTTTTGAAGAAACTCCCGGCATTGCCAAGCTCCAGCGGGTCAGGCAGTTTCGCGCGACGCACGGCCACCACCGCATCGAAAATCGCCTGGGCGGAAGGCTGCGAGCCATCTGACTCAGACGGCGAGCCAACCGCCGTGTCGTTCACAGCCAGCGCCCGCGCCAGATCCGCATACCCGGCGCGCGGCTGCCAGACCTTCGGCAAACGGAACGTCACCGACGTGATCACGAAGCGGTCGCGCCCTTCCCGCTTGAAGAAACTGTCCCGGTAGCCGAACTGGCAAGCGCGCGCATCGAGCTCGACGACTTCGCCCGTGGCCAGCTCCACCACCCGCAGCGACGCGAACCGTTCGCACATCTCCAGCCCATACGCGCCGATGTTCTGAATCGGCGCGGCACCCACCGTGCCGGGGATCAACGCGAGGTTTTCCAGCCCGGGCATCCCCTGCGACAAGGTCCAGCCGACAAACTCGTGCCACGGCTCACCGCCAGCCGCTTCGACGTACCATGCTTCGTCGTCCTCGCGTACGACCTGGCGGCCACGCAGCGCGACCAGCAGCACCAGGCCGCCGAAGTCGCCGGTCAGCACGACATTGCTGCCGCCGCCCAGCACGAGGCGCGGCAGGCCGGCTGCGCGTGGATCGCGCACTGCCGCCATCAGTTGTTCTTCGTGTTCGATCCGGCATGCAAACTGCGCACGGACATCGAAGCCAAAGGTGTTGTGCGCCTTCAGCGGATAGCCGGCAATGAACTGGGCGGAATCGGAGTGGGACATCGGAATGAGAGCAATGAAACGACGAAAGAGAGACCGCGAACGAGGCCAGGCTAGCCCTCAGGCTAGCGACAATGCGCGCGGCCTTGGGCAAAAGGGAGTGGCGTCGGTAAAATGACGTCCGGTCCGTGATTATAGCGAGTGCCCCGTGAGCAGCCGACCGGCCGCGTCACGCACCGCAGCACTATTGGGAGAATGCAATGCCATCGTTTGACGTCGTCTGCGAAGCGAACATGATCGAAGTCAAGAACGCGATCGAACAGTCCAACAAGGAAATCTCAACGCGCTTCGACTTCAAAGGGTCGGACGCGCGTGTCGAACATAAGGAAAACGAAATCACCGCCTACGCGGACGACGATTTCAAACTCGGTCAGGTCACAGACGTGCTGGTGTCGAAAATGGCCAAGCGCAACGTGGATGTGCGCTTCCTCGACTACGGCAAGACCGAGAAGATCGGCGGCGACAAAGTCAAGCAGGTCATCAAGATCAAGAAAGGCGTGTCCGGCGATCTGTCGAAGAAAATCGTGCGTCTTGTGAAGGACAGCAAGATCAAGGTCCAGGCGAGCATTCAGGGCGACGCGGTGCGCATCACGGGCGGCAAGCGCGACGATCTGCAAAGCGTGATCGCGATGCTGCGCAAGGACGTGACCGATACGCCGCTCGACTTCAATAACTTCCGCGACTGATTCCGCGATTCACCGCGAGGGGCGCGCAGCGCCCTTCCACCGTCACAAATCGTTGCCCGCCGCCGGGGCGTTCGCCTTCTTCTTGTCGCCGAGCCGGCTTTCCTGCCCGCGCGCGAGCTTGGCAATGTTGCCGCGATGCCGCCACACGAGCAGCGAGCTCATCGCCACGATAGCCAGCGCGATGACATGCGGGCCGAACAGAAAGGCATCGAAAATCGGCGCGAATACCGCCGCGGCCAACGCTGCCAGCGACGAATAGCGCGTGAAGAACGCCACGATCAGCCAGGTCAGCAACGTGGCGACGCCAAGGATCGGATTGATGGCGAGCAGCACGCCTGCCGCGGTCGCCACACCCTTGCCGCCCTTGAAGCGGAAGAAAACCGGATACAGGTGGCCGAGAAACACCGCAATCGACGCAATCGCCACCGACGTGTCGTCCAGCCCGTAACGCGCGCCGTAGTGCACGACGAACCACACCGGCAGCCACCCTTTGAAGGCGTCGCCGATCAACGTCAGAATGGCCGCTTTCTTGCTGCCGCTGCGCAGGACGTTGGTCGCCCCCGGATTGCCCGAGCCATACGAGCGCGGGTCGTCGAGGCCCATCGCGGCGCTCACGATGACGGCAAACGAGATCGAACCGATCAGGTAAGCAACGACAGCAACGATCAGGTTTTGCATCTGGGACTCTTATAAGGATCGGCGGTCTGAAGTCGATGAAACTCGACACCTCAGCCGCAACAGGGAACGCCAACAAACAACGCGGCGCAAAGCGGCGCACATTCTACCCAACGTGCGCGATCGAAAAACATTCAGGCAAACGTCAATCGACGCTCGCGCATTGAACCGCTTTCGCCGCCAGCAGACCGGTCAGCACGGTCGGCTCGATGCTGACCAGAAAACCGCGCCGGCCGCCGTTCAGCCAGATCTTGTCCATCTCGAGAATGGTCGATTCGACATACACCGGCATCTGCTTGCGCGTGCCGAACGGCGACGTGCCGCCGATCAGGTACCCTGAGTGCCGGTTCGCCACTTCGGGCTTGCACGGCTCGACGCGCTTCGCGCCGATCTGCCGCGCGAGGTTCTTGGTGCTGACGGTGCGGTCGCCGTGCATCAGCACGATGAGCGGCTTCGCGTGCTCGTCTTCCATCACCAGCGTCTTGACCACATGATGTTCGTCCACGCCGAGCTGGCGCGCCGATTCCCCGGTGCCGCCGTGCTCGACATACTCGTAAGGATGCTCGCCGAAAGTGATGCCGTGACGGCGCAGGAACTGCGTGGCCGGCGTTTCGGAGACGTGTCTGGATTTGCTCATCGGCGCATTGTAATGGCGAGTTTGCGCAACGGCTATTTGCCGAATGGCCAATTGTGCGCGCCTGACGTTTATGGCACGATCGTTCGAAAATCTTCCGGCGCAATGGATGCCGGCATCGAATCGTAGGAGACAGTGTTGAGCATTGATTCACCCACCCGTTCCACCATCGACATTCCCGCGCTGCTGGTCGAACTGCCTGCACGCATCGCCGACATCCCCGCACTCGCCGCCGCGCGTGATCCACACCACGTCGCGTTGATCGAAGACGCGCGCCGCCTGACCAGCGCACAACTGCTGCAAGCCGTCGATGCCGCCACCGCACTGCTGCGCGAATGGGGCGTGCGCGGCGGCGATCGCGTGATGATCGTCGCGGAAAACAGCATCGTGCAGATCGTGCTGCTGTTCGCGACTGCCAGGCTCGACGCGTGGGCGCTGGTGTCGAACGCGCGGTTATCAGCGGCGGAGCTGGATTCGATCCGCGCGCATGCACAACCTCGTGTGGTCGCGTATGCGGTGGAAAGCTCCGCCGACGCCCAGCAGCATGCGCAGCGCCATCTGGCAACGCCGGCGCCCGCAATGACGCTGGACATCGGCGCTTGGTCGTACTCGGTGGACCACACCGCGCAAGCCGAGCCAGTCGAAGCCGCGAACGACCGCCAATGCGCCGCGCTGATCTATACCACCGGCACGACCGGCGCACCGAAAGGCGTGATGCTGTCGCATCGCAATCTGCTGTACATCGCGGCTGTGTCGAGCCGTCTGCGTAAAGTCGGTCCCGACGACGTCGTGTACGCCGTGCTGCCCATCTCGCACGTGTATGGCTTCGCGTCGGTGTGTCTGGGCAGCCTGCATGCAGGCGCAACGCTGCGGCTCGTGCCGCGCTTCTCGCCGGAAGCCGTGCGCCGCGCGCTCGCCGACGAACGCGTGTCGATCTTCCAGGGCGTGCCGGCCATGCATGCCAAATTGCTCGAACATTTGCAAACGCACGGCCACGCGTGGTCGGCACCGCATCTGCGTTTTGCCTACTCGGGCGGCTCGCCGCTCGACGCTGCGCTGAAAGCGCAGGTCGAATCCGTCTACGGTTTGACTTTGCACAACGGCTACGGAATGACGGAAAGCAGCCCGACCGTTTCTCACACGATGCTCGACGCGCCGCGCAGCGATTGCTCGGTCGGCGAGGTGATTCCCGGCGTCGAAGTGAAGTTCGTCGGACTCGACGGCGTCGAAGCAGCGTCGGGAGACATCGGCGAACTATGGGTGCGTGGGCCGAATGTGATGCTCGGCTACTACCACAGCCCCGAGCAGACACGTGCAGCCGTGACCGCAGACGGCTGGCTGAAAACCGGCGATCTCGCGCGGCAGGACACGGACGGTGCATTGCATATCGTCGGGCGCAGCAAGGAGTTGATCATCCGCTCGGGGTTCAATGTGTACCCGGCGGAGGTCGAACATGTATTGAACGCGCATCCGCAGGTCGTGCAATCGGCGGTCATCGGGCGCGCGGTCGAAGGTAACGAGGAAGTGGTCGCGTTCGTCGAATTGATCGCGGGCGCGACGGTGACATCGGCTGAATTGATCGCGTGGTGCGGCGAGCGTCTTGCGCCGTATAAGCGGCCGGCCGAATTGAAAGTGCTTGCCGCGCTGCCGGCTGCGTCGACCGGGAAGATTCTCAAGCACCGGCTGCGCGAATTCGTCTGAAGCCGCCGCGTTGGATGCATCATCCTCGCGGATGATGCATCGCATGCAGCGACTTCAAGCGCTCCCGCGCCACGTGCGTGTAAATCTGCGTGGTCGAAATATCGGTGTGCCCGAGTAGCAGTTGCACGACGCGCAAGTCAGCGCCGTGATTCAGCAGATGCGTCGCGAACGCATGCCGCAACGTATGCGGAGACAAAGGCGCATGCACGTCGGCGGCCACCGCATGTCGTTTGATGATGTTCCAGAACTGCTGGCGCGTCATCCCCTCAGCGCGGCTCGTGACGAACAGCGCATCGGTCGAGCGCGCGCCGAGCAGCGCCGGGCGAGCCTCGCGCAGATAGCGTTCGATCCACCCATGCGCCTCTTCACCAAACGGAATCAGCCGTTCCTTCGAGCCCTTGCCCATCACGCGCACCACGCCTTCGTTCAAGCCGACTTCCACGGTCTTCAGCGTGACGAGTTCAGTGACGCGCAAACCACTCGCGTACATCAACTCCAGCATCGTGCGGTCGCGCAGACCCAGCGGCGTGGAGATATCGGGCGCACCGAGCAGCGCTTCAACTTGCGCTTCAGATAACGTCGACGGAAAACGCATGGGCTGTTTGGCCGACCGGATGCGCAGCGTCGGATCGGCCTGCGCCCGATGCTCGCGCACCGCCCAGCCGTAGTAGCGACGAAACACCGACAAACGCCGGTTCGCCGACGTCGATTTGTCACCATGCCGCGCGGCGCTATAGGCATTGAGATCGGCTTCGCTGGCGGTATCGAGCGACGCGTTGCGGGTCTGCGCCAGCCATTCGCAAAAGAGCCGCAGGTCGCGGCGATACGCGTCGAGCGTGTTGCGCGACAGCCCGTGTTCGAGCCATATCGCGTCGCAGAACGCATCGATCGATGCAGTGCTCGCTATGAAAAGAGGTGACGCGAGGTTCGCGTCATCGGTCAGGGTATTGCTTGTATCGCTCATGCTCATGCGTACGGAATGCCTTCATGCGCCAGCAGCCAGCGCTTGACGTTGCGAAAGAAACCATCGTCGCCGTGGTGCGCAAATCCGCCGATGCCGCTCGAACTCACCACGCGATGACAGGGAATCACAATGGGGAAAAAATTGGCGCCACACGCCTGGCCGACCGCGCGCGGCGCACTGCCGATTTGCCTCGCCACTTGCCCGTAGGTCAGCACGACGCCCGGTGGAATGTCGCTGATCGCCTGCCAGACGCGGCGCTGGAACGCGCTGCCGACCGGGGCCAGCGGCAACTCGAATTTCGCCGACGCGCGCTCGAAATATCGATCTATCTGCTCAGCGGCCTGCTTCGCCAACGGCGAGTCGGGCGCGACGCTGTTGATCGAGTCCGGCAGATAGACGATCTCGCGCACGGTTTCGCCTTCGAGACGAATGCCGACCTTGCCGAACGGTGCATGAATCACTGCGTTGAACATGATGGCCTGCTCCTTACTCTCGCGGCGGCTCGACGGTGCACGCTGGCGTACCTGCATGGGGCACGCGGCCTGCGCTACTTTACGCCGCTTCCAGCGCCCATTGCACGTGCTCGCGCACGATCGCGGAGGCGTCGTCGGCGCGTCGCTTCAACGCCTGCACGATGGCATCACGCGCCGACGCATTCAAACTTCCCGACGCTGCACGCAGCGCATTGCCCATCCCCACTGCAAGATTGCGCAACCAGCTTTCATAGCCGATCCGGCGAATCGCGCTGCCCTGCATCCGCGTGTCGAATTCGTCGGCGGTCCATGCAAACAGTTCGACCAGCGACGCGCGATCGAGCCCATGCCGCACGTCGAAATCGGCAACGGGCGCGGCCTGCGCAAATTTGTTCCACGGACACACAAGCTGACAATCATCGCAGCCATACACACGATTGCCGATCAGCGGCCGCATTTCCAGCGGAATACTGCCTTTCAGTTCGATCGTCAGATACGAGATGCACAAACGCGCATCGACCTTATAAGGCGCGACGATCGCGCCAGTCGGACAGGCGCCGAGGCAGCGCGTGCAACTGCCGCAATGCGAGCCAGGCGTTTCGGGCGCGAGGTCTGGCGACGTCACGGCATCGGTCGGCAACGGCACATCGACATAAATTTCGCCGAGGAAAAACAGCGAGCCCGCATCGCGTTGCAACAACAGCGTGTGCTTGCCGCGCCAGCCGATGCCGGCCTTCTGCGCAAGTTCTACCTCCAGCACCGGCGCCGAATCGGTAAATACGCGGTAGCCGAACGCACCGATCTCCGCTTCGATTTTCTCGGCGAGATGTTGCAAGCGGTTACGCATCACCTTGTGATAATCGCGGCCGCGCGCATAGACCGACACCACCGCAGCCGACGGGTCCGCGATCCGCGCATGCTCGGCTGCGCGCCAGTCTTGCGCGATTGACGCATCGCCGGAGCCGCTTTCCTGCGCGATTCCTTTCAACGTCTGAGCGGGCAAATAGGCGATGCGCGCGGTAATCACACGTCGCGTGCCGGCCACAAGCTCGGCGGGCCGCGCGCGTTTCATGCCGTGTTTCGCCATATAATCCATCTCGCCGTGGCAACCCGCTTCCAGCCAGGCTGCAAGCGGCGCTTCGGCTGCGGAGAGATCGGTATCGCTAATGCCGATCGCCCCGAAACCCAGTTCACGGCCCCAGCTTTTGATGTTCAACGCGAGCGCATTCAGCGCCGCTTCATCGTAATGACGAGCGCTATCCGCATCGTCCGTTGCGATGGACGAATGCAGGCTGGCAACTGTGGACTCGGGGGACTCCGGACTTCGTTTCATCACGCCATTTTACGAGAATGCCTGCCAATCCCGATCACGCGATTCTGCCGTCCGCCACTCCTCTGCTCGAACGCAGCTTCGCGCTCGCAGACGAAGCCGCCACGCACGCGTTCGGCGAGCGTTTCGCGCAGGCGATCGAAAGCGTGCGCGAAGCCGCGCAACTTGCGCCGCAAGCGAACGGCAACACGGCATTCCACGGGCTGCAAGTCCAACTCATCGGCGACCTTGGCGCCGGCAAGACCACTCTCGTACGCGCGACCTTACGCGGCCTCGGTCACACCGGCCGCGTGCGCAGTCCGACCTACACGCTCGTCGAACCTTATGCGCTCGAGCGCCCTGCTGGGGAACTCGCGCTGTATCACTTCGATCTGTACAGATTCACCGATCCGGCCGAATGGGCCGACGCGGGCTTTCGCGAGTACTTCGACAGCGGTGCCGTCTGCCTTGTCGAATGGCCGCAGCGCGCGGGGTCCCTTCTGGGGGTGCCGGATCTCGTCTTCTCACTCGATCTGGACAGCGAGAACGACGGACGCGTGCTCGTCGCACGGGCATACAGCGAATCAGGAAAGGCATGTCTCGAAAGATGTTGATCAAACCGTTCCGCTCAATCGAATCCGCGGCTACCGCCACGCATAACTGGCGGCGCCGGCAGATTCTGCGGGCGGGAGCGTCCACGCTCGTACTCGGGCTGGTTGCGCCACGTCTGGCCATGGCCAGCTCGGTGCTCGGCGTGCGGGTCTGGCCCGCGCGCGACTACACCCGCGTGACGATCGAATCCGATCAGCCGCTGCAGAACACGCAGCAACTGTTGCAGGCACCGGACCGGCTGGTGGTCGATCTGAGCGGTCTCGATCTGGACCAGGCGCTGAAGGACCTGGTGTCGAAGATCACGCCGAACGATCCGCAGATTTCGGCGGTGCGGGTCGGGCAAAATCAGCCGCACGTGGTGCGTATGGTGTTCGACCTGAAGGGTTCCGTGAAGCCGCAGGTGTTCACGTTGCCACCGGTCGGCGCGTACAAGTACCGGCTCGTGTTCGATCTGTATCCGGCCGTTGCGCCCGATCCGCTAATGGATCTGCTCGCGCAGACCGAACACAAGCAACAGACGTTCAACGAAGAGAACGGCGTACCGCCTGCCACGTTGAGCGGTCCCGGCACCACGCCGCCCGCCGCGGATAACAGCGAAGCGTTCTTCGAGCGCTATGCGCAGAATGGCAGCAATGGCGGCGCTAACAGCGGTCCAGCGCCTGCGCAGGGCGTGCCGCGTCCGCAGGTGCATGTCGCGCCCACGCCTTCGGCGCCGATCATTGCTGGCAAGCCGGCGGTTCCGCTTTCGCCGCCTGCCGCGATTGCGCGCAACAAAGGCAGCAGCAAGCCGAACAACCTGGGCAGCGACAACGACGACAGCGGCGACGACACCTATGCGTTCTCCACGCCGAAGTCCGGCAAGAGCAACACGGTGCGCCTCTTGACCGTCGCGATCGATCCAGGCCACGGCGGCGAGGATCCGGGTGCAATTGGCGGCGGCGGCACGTACGAGAAGCACGTCGCGCTCGACATCGCGAAGAAGCTGCGCGCGAAGATCGACGCGCAACCCAACATGCGCTCAATGATGACGCGCGACGCCGACTTCTTCGTGCCGCTGAACGTGCGCGTACAGAAGGCGCGGCGCGTCGGCGCGGACCTGTTCGTGTCGATCCACGCAGACGCGTTCACGACACCCGAGGCGAAGGGGTCGTCGGTATTCGCGCTGTCCGAGCATGGCGCGACGAGCGCGGCGGCTCGCTGGATGGCGAACAAGGAAAACTCGTCGGATCAGATCGGCGGGATCAACATCAAGTCCGCCGACGCAACCGTCAACCGCGCGCTGTTCGACATGTCGACCACCGCGCAGATTCGCGACTCGATGCGCTACGGCAACTTCGTGCTGAACGAAATTGGCGGTATCAACAAGCTGCACAAGGGTTCGGTCGAACAGGCGGGGTTTGCGGTGCTGAAGGCACCGGACATTCCGTCGATCCTCGTGGAAACCGCGTTCATCAGCAACCCGGACGAGGAGCGCCGCCTGAACGACGACGCGTATCGCGACAAGATGGCCGACGCGATCATGAATGGCATCAAGCGTTATTTCGCAGCCAATCCGCCGCTGGCGAAAAACCGGATGACCTGACGCGCTTCGGCTTGCAGTGAACGAAGCAATGAACAACGGCCGCTCAGTGACGAAGCGGCCGTTTTTTTGTCGATGCACGATGCGCGATGCGTATGAGCTCCGCGACACTGACCCGCAGCACCTGCGCTCAGCGCGCTGGCGTCAGTCTCTGCACCACCCATCCGCCGAACACATTCACGGCCAAGCCCGCCATCACCAGCAACGCGCCGCCGACCTGCGCCGCGGTCAATTGCTCATCGAGCAGCAACGATGCTGACGCCAGCCCGACAATCGGCACCAGCAACGAGAACGGCGCGACCTGGCTCGCCGGATAACGCGACAACAGGCGGCTCCACAATCCATAGCCGATCAATGTCGCGATAAACGCCAGATAGACGATCGCGAAAATCGACATCGCGCTGATGCCGGACAGCGCGGCGGCAATCCGCTGCGGCCCTTCGAACGCGTACGACGCCGCAAAAAACGGCAGCGGCGGAATCAGACTCCCCCACACCACCAGCCCGACGAGATCGACCTTGCCGACCTTCTTCGTGACGATGTTGCCGAGCGCCCACGAACATGCGGCGCACAAGGTCAGCACGAAGCCGGCGAGTGTCATCGCATGGCCGCCTTGCAAACCGATTACAGCGAGACCGGCCGCCGCGATCAGCAAACCCACGACGTTCGGCAAACGAAAGCGCTCGTGCAGGAAAATCGCCGCGAAAATCAGCGTGAAAAACGCCTGTGCCTGCAACACCAGCGAAGCGAGCCCCGCCGGCATGCCGACGTACATTGCGGAAAACAGGAACGCGAACTGGCCAAAGGAAATCGTCGCGCCGTACGCGAACAGCCAGCGCCACGGCAGATTCGGCTTCTTCACGAAAAACACCGCAGGCACGGCAGCGAGCGTGAAGCGCAGTGCGCCGAGCAGCATCGGCGGCACGCCATGCAAACCCACCTTGATCACGACGAAATTGACGCCCCACGCGACCACGACGATCAGCGCGAGCAGCAGATCCTTGGGCGACATCCCGGTCTCCATCCCATTGTTCAATCCGGCAGTTTAGCGGAGCCTTACCTTGCCGGTCGCCGGCCCCGCTACGGATTCCCGGAGTGCGGGCCGGCACCGAGGCGTCGGCATGGTGCGCTGCGCAGTAGAATCGTCCATTGCGCAAGATTTCCGCCCACCATTCCAGCCGAGCCTGCCATGTCTACCTCGATCAAAGCCGTCCTCAAACCGCATCTGCGCGACGTCGGCAGTCTGACCGTGCGGCGTGTGCTGCCCGCCATGGCCGCTCGTCTGATCGGCCCGTTTATCTTCTTCGATCACATGGGCCCCGCTACCCTCGAACCCGGCACCGGCCTCGATGTGCGGCCGCATCCGCATATCGGACTCGCGACCGTGACCTATCTGTTCGAAGGCTCGATCATGCATCGCGACAGCCTCGGCTCGGAGCAGAAAATCGTCCCCGGCGACGTCAACTGGATGACGGCCGGGCGCGGCATCGTTCATTCCGAACGCACACCCGCCGAAGACCGCGCGAGTGGGCTGACCATGCACGGCATCCAGACGTGGGTCGCGTTGCCGCTCGAAGACGAAGAGGTCGAGCCGTCGTTCGCGCACCACGCGGCTGACACGTTGCCGGTAGTCGAACGCAATGGCGTCACGTTGCGTGTGATCGCGGGCACGGCGTTCGGCGCGGAGTCGCCGGTCACGACGTTCTCCGGCACGCTGTACGTCGCCGCCGAGTTCGCGCCGGGCGGCGCGTTCGCGCTCGAACCGGAGCATGAGGAACGCGGTGTCTATCTGGTCGACGGCGATCTGGAAATCGACGGCACGCCGCTCGAAGTCGGTCAGATGGCCGTGCTCGCGCTTGACGAAACTGTCACGCTCGCGAGCACGCACGGTGCGCGCGCGATGCTACTCGGCGGCGAAAAACTGGATGGCGAGCGCTTTATCGAATGGAATTTCGTGGCGAGTTCGCGCGAGAAAATCGACGCAGCGAAGCTCGCGTGGAGCAATCAGGAAATGGGCAAGGTGCCGGGCGAAATCGAATGGATTCCGCTGCCGGAGCGTAAGTGAGCGGCAACATGCGCGAATCAGCGCACATGAGCACACGAGCGCGAGTCCGCGCCGATTAACCCCGACGCTCGCGTGGGCAAGCGTGCCCCGCATTGAATCCGCGCCGTTCGGCCCCATTTACTGACAAACCGTTTTATCGACGAGGACGCAATGGACACCACTCTGGCCACTTTTGAACAGGACGTCATCGCGGCGTCGACACTGGCCCCCGTGCTGGTCGATTTCTGGGCGCCGTGGTGCGGCCCCTGCAAAAGCCTGGGCCCGATGCTCGAAAAGCTCGAAGCCGAAGCCGCCGGCAAATGGAAGCTGGTAAAAGTGAACGTGGACGAGAATCAGGAGCTGGCCGCGCATTTCCAGGTGCGCAGCATTCCGCACGTGATGGCGTTTGCCGACGGCCGCCCGGTCGACCAGTTTGTCGGCGTGCTGCCGGAAGGCCAGTTGCGCGAATTCATCGACCGGCTCGTGCCGCAAGGCGCAGACGCCGCGCGTCTCGAAGCACAGGCTGCGCTCGCCGAAGGCCGTCGCGACGATGCGTACGACGCGCTGCAAGCCGCCCTCGCCTACGACCCGGGCTTCGACGAAGCGCGCATGGACCGCATCGAACTGCTTCTCGATGACAACCGTATCGACGAAGCGCGTAACGAAGTCGATCTGCTGTCGCCGAAAACCACACAGGGTATCGACGCGCGTTTCAACGCGATCAAAACCCGCCTCGACGCCGTCGATGCCGCCGCCGATCTGCCGCCCACCGACGCACTCGAAGCTAAAGTCGCCGCCGCACCCGACGATCTCGAAGCCCGCTTCGATCTGGCCAGCGCGCTGATCGCCCGCCTCAAATATTCAGAAGCACTTGAACATCTGCTGGCAATCGTGCAACGCGACCGCACGTTCCGCGACGATATCGGCCGCAAGACGATGTTATCCGTGTTCGATCTGGCCGCGCATCAGCCGGAACTGGTGGCGCAATGGCGGCGCAAGTTGAGCGCGTCGCTGTATTGATTTGCGCTGGCTTCATCCACGCGTGGCCGCTGCGAAGCTAGCTGCCGCGTTGGCATGGGCCGTAAAAAAAGGCGGTGAAAGCGACGCATCGCCGCTTTCACCGCCTTTTGCTTTTCGCCCTGATCCGGCTGAAACTTTTCGCTGAAACTGTCGGCTCGAGCGTCAGGCAGCGGCCTGCTTCGCCAGCGCCCGCAACACGTACGCAGCCGCGGCAAAACCGAAGCTCGCGGTCACGCACACGCTCGACCCAAACCCTGCGCAATTCAAACCGACCGGCCCCGTGTGGCCCGGCGACGTGCTCACGTGCTCCGCTTCCTCGTCGATATCGCAGACGGCCACTTCCGGATAGATCAACGGCTCGTCGGAATACACCGCGCTCACCTTGAACTTCGCCTTCGGCCCACGCGGAAAACCGTGCTGTTTGCGCAGTTGCCCGCGCACTTTCGACAGCAACGGATCCTGGATCGTCAACGCGAGATCGTCGATACGAATGCGCGTCGGGTCGAGCTGGCCGCCCGCGCCACCCACGGTAATCAACGGCTGCTTGCGTTCCACACACCATGCGATCAATGCGGTCTTGGTGCGTACGCTGTCGATCGCGTCGATCACGTAATCGAAACCGCCGCCTAACGTCGTGTCGAAATTATCCGCCTCGACGAAATCTTCGATCAACCGCACATCGCAGTACGGATTGATCGCGGCGATCCGCTCGGCCATCGCTTCGACTTTCGGTTTCCCGTAGTTGCCGTCGAGCGCGTGGATCTGCCGGTTCGTGTTGCTCTCGGCGACGTTGTCGAGATCGATCAGCGTCAGCGTGCCGACCGCGCTGCGCGCCAGCGCCTCCGCCACCCACGACCCCACCCCGCCGATGCCGATCACCGCGACGTGTGCGCCTTCGAACGCGGCGAGCGCAGGCGCGCCGTACAGCCGCGCGATGCCGCCGAAGCGTCGTGCGTGGTCGGCGCTTTCACTCCCGTCGAGGCTGGTAGTAAGATCGGATTGCGCGTCGGATTGCGCGTCGGCTTGCGCGGTGGTGCTGGACATGGTGGCGGGACTCGTTGAAGACTGGCAAAACGGAAATTGGCGGCGTCCGGGTCGATTCACAATCGACCTGAAACGCACTCAGACCGTATTTTGCCTGAACGCGCCGAGCCGCATCGCCGCACACGTTGCAATGCACGAATCGTCGAGCCTCACCCAATACGTCGTAGCCGTGCATTCAGAGCGTGAGAGCTTGACCTGCTCGCGCGCAAAGAATTTTCTCCTTAGCTATACTTGCCTGACTGTAGCGTTCGCATAAGAACATGACCTCACTCGCAGAACTTCGAAAAAATTATTCGCTGGGTTCTTTGGACGTTGCCGATGTCGACCGCGATCCGTTTCGCCAATTCGACACCTGGTTTGAACAGGCTGTAGACGCCAAACTACCCGAGCCGAATACGATGACGCTGGCCACGGTCGACTCGCGCGGCCGGCCGTCGGCGCGCATCGTGCTGATCAAAGGCGTCGACGAGCGTGGTTTTGTGTTCTTCACCAATTACGAAAGCCGCAAGGGCCGCGAACTCGCCGCCAACCCCTACGCGAGCCTGCTGTTTTACTGGATCGAACTCGAACGCCAGGTGCGCATCGAGGGCCGTATTGTCAAAACCAGCGCGGAAGAAAGCGACAACTACTTCGCGTCGCGTCCGCTCGGTTCGCGCATCGGTGCATGGGCATCGAATCAAAGTCAGGTAATTGAAAGCCGTTCGCAGCTCGAAACACGCGAACGCGAAATCAGTCTGCAATACGGCGACCAGCCACCGCGTCCGCCGCACTGGGGCGGTTATCGTTTGGTACCCGAAGCAATCGAATTCTGGCAGGGCCGGCCGTCGCGTCTGCACGACCGTATGCTCTATACGCGTGAAAGCGAAAACGGCGACTGGCAAATCTCCCGTCTATCGCCTTGAATCGGAATATATAACGTCGACAGCGCGCCGCCAACGTAGCAGCGCGCAACGACAGGATTGCGTCTGCGGCATAGGAGTTGCGCCGCGCTGAGTCGCGATCCACACAAGCTTTGCTTTAATTCAACGGACACGGAGAGATCACATGTTCTGGGAGAAGAAGCTGGCGCAGTGGGTAGAAGACGTAAAAACCAAGGCTAACCTGCCTGCACGCCTCGTGCTGTGGGACGGTCAGCAACATGACTTCGGGCAGTTCGCCGCGCCCCAGGTCACGCTACATGTCAAAAGTGCAACGGCGCTGCCGTATCTGCTCGAACCGAGCCTCGACAATCTCGGCGAGGCGTACGTGCAGGGCAAGATCGATATTGAAGGCAAGCTGTCGGACATCATCAATATCGGCTATCAGCTTGCGCGCAATACCGTCACCAGCGCGAGCAAGCTGGCGCGCGTGCGGCGCTACTTTCATCATTCGAAGGCGTCGGACAAGAAGGCGATCCAGTATCACTACGATGTGTCGAACGAGTTCTACAAGCTGTGGCTCGACGAGAACATGGTGTACTCGTGCGCGTACTTCGAAAACGGCGATGAAGATCTCGCGACCGCGCAGATCAAGAAAATCGATCACATCCTGACGAAAATCCAGTTGCAGCCGGGGCAGCGTCTGCTCGACATCGGCTGCGGCTGGGGTGCGCTCGTGCTGCGCGCCGCGCAGAAATTCGGCGCGAAGTGCGTGGGCGTGACGCTGTCGCAGAACCAGTTCGATCTCGCCACCGCGCGTGTGAAGGCGGCGGGACTGGAAGGTCAGATCGAAATTCGTCTGCAGGATTATCGCGACGTTCAGGGGCAATTCGATCGCATTACGAGCGTCGGCATGTTCGAGCACGTGGGCCGCAAGAATCTGCCGGGCTACTTCGAGAAGATCCACGACCTGCTGGTCGATGACGGCGTGGCGATGAACCACGGCATTACGTCGAGCGATTCGGATAGCGGCGAAACCGCGCTCGGTGGCGGCGAGTTTATCGACCGTTACGTGTTTCCGGATGGCGAGTTGCCGCACATCAGCCTCGCGCTCGAGGCAATGCAGCGCGGCGGGCTGGAAGCGGTCGACATCGAAAGCCTGCGCCGCCACTACGCGCACACGCTGGATATCTGGGCGGAAAACTTCGAGGCGAATGCGGAGAAGGCCCGTTCACTTGTCGATGACGAGAAATTCCGCATCTGGCGGGTGTATCTCGCGGGCTGCGCCTACGCGTTCGAAACCGACGACGTGTCGATCTATCAGGTGGTGTGCCGCAAGGCCGGCCGCAGCGCGAAAACCCTGCCGTGGTCGCGCCGCTACATGTACGACAAGCCGCTGTGATACGGTTGCGCCGTCGCGTCGCGGATAGGCGTCGCGACGCGGCGCAACTTTAAACAGCAGGTCGGATATCGATGGCGCAGAGCGGGACAAACGGGATTGGCAAGCCGCTGGACGGCCATGGCGAAAGTGTCGACGGCGGCGGTGAAGCTGCGCAGTTCGATCTGTTTGGGATGCCGGTGGAACGGGCGGTGTCGGCGGCAGCGGTGGCGGATGCTTCGCACGCGAAGCCAGCGCGCTCGACACAGGAGGCGAAAGAACGAGGCCGCACCGCTGGAATCGAGCCAGCGTCGCCCGCCCGCGACGCGCAAACCGCCGTGACTGCATCGACGCAGCCCGAAGCCCGACGTCAGCCGCGCGCCAAGTCTTCCACGGCTGCATCACTCTGGCAGGAAGACGCCGCGGCGCCCGAACCTGCACATCCGGCAACAGCGACCGGCGCGACGCTGGAGAACACCGGTTCGCCCCGCGAAGCCGGCGCGCCGTCCACTGCCGCCGATCCACCCAAAAAGCGGCGCGCGCGCGAGATCCTCGCGGCGCCGCCATCGGCCGAATTGCTCGCGCTGGCAGACGAGCTACCGCCGCAAATTCACCTCGGCACGTCGACCTGGTCGTTTCCAGGCTGGAACGGCATTGTCTACGGCGACGAATACAGCAATAGCCAACTCTCGCGCGAAGGCCTCACCGCCTATGGCGCGCATCCGCTGCTAAAGACGGTCAGCATCGACCGGTCGTTTTATCAGGCGCTGTCCGTCACCGACTACTTGCGCTACGCGCAGCAGGTCCCTGAGCATTTCCGCTTCATCGTCAAAGCGCCGATGACGGTCACCGACGCCACCGTGCGCGCCGCACGCGGCGAGCCAGTCTCGCTGAACCCCTGCTTTCTGAACGCGCAGGTGGCAATCGACGAATTCGTCACGCCCTGTCTCGAAGGGCTCGGTCCGAAAGCGGGTGCGCTGGTGTTCCAGCTTTCGCCGTTGCCGGATCAGATGCTCGCGCAGCCGGCGGTATTCATCGAACGGCTGGCCGAATTTCTGACGGCGCTGCCGACGCTGCCCGACGGCAGTTGCTACGCGATCGAAATCCGCGATGCGAGTCTGCTGACGCCGCGCTTTATCCGCACGCTCAAAGCGACCGGCGTGCGGTATTGCGTCGGGATTCATGCGCGCATGCCGGACCCGCCGCGCCAGGCGGCGGCACTCGCGCTGCTGGACGGCGAGCCGGCCGGGCCGCTGATCGTGCGCTGGAGTCTGCACGGCGGCTTCAAATACGAGCAGGCGAAGGCCAAGTACGAGCCGTTCAATCAAATGGTCGATCAGGATCCGGCTACGCGGGCGTCGCTCGCGGAACTGGCCGCGCGCTATGCGCTGGCCGGCCAGCCGGTGGTGATCGCCATCAACAACAAGGCGGAGGGATCGGCGCCGTTAAGTTGTGTGGAACTGGCGCGCGCGATTATCGATGCGTATGCGCGCCTGCTTCATGAGCGTGAGCAGGCTGAGAGTCAGCAGCAACCGGACCAAGCTGACGATCGGGATGGCGATAGCGAACCTGGCGGCCAGCCGGGGTGAAGCAGAGCGGCACGCGTTAAAGCGGGTTGCTGTGCGACGAGCGCGAATGCACGCGATCAGACTGTGGCACCGCTGAGCAGGTGGCGGCTCGTCGCTTTGTGTTTCGAGGACCGCACAGACTGCATGTGGCGCCGGCCGTCAGACGTCATCCGGGCGCAGCAGCCTATGCAAGTCCTCGTCGTGACGATCAGCGCCAGGATCTCATGCTGAAATCTCACGCCACCGCCCCATCCTCACGCCTTGATCCGATGCGCGAATTTCTGACGAAACTTCGACACCTTCGGCGCCACCACGACCGAGCAGTACCCCTGATTCGGATGCTGCGCGAAATAGTTCTGGTGATACGCCTCTGCCGGCCAGTAATTGCCATCGAGCGGCAGCACTTGCGTGACGATCTGACCGTCGTAAATGCCCTGTTCGCCGACTTCGCGGATTGTCTGTAACGCCGTCTCGCGCTGCGCGTCGGAGTTCGTGAAAATCACCGAACGGTACTGCGTGCCCACGTCGTTGCCCTGCCGGTTCAACTGGGTCGGATCGTGGATCGCAAAGAAAATGTCGAGAATCTCGCGATAGCTGATTTTCGCCGGATCGAAGTCGACGTTGACCACTTCGGCGTGTCCGGTCACGCCGTCACATACCTGTTCGTAGGTCGGATTCTGCGTCTGGCCGCCCGCATAGCCCGATTGCACCGAATTCACGCCATCGACGCTCAGATACACCGCTTCGAGGCACCAGAAACATCCGCCACCGAGGGTGGCGATTTCGCCTGTCTGACTCATGCTGCCTGCTCCTTGATCTTTGATAGTCGGCCATGCCGGTCCTGCTGGTACGCAACGCTCGTGCCATCGGCAAGAACTTTGCAGCTTAGCGGGTTTCCCCTTTCTCCATCTGGGATCACGGCCAGCCCACCGCGATTGCAGTTAAAATTGGGGCAAATCGACGATTTTCACTATGACTTTCGAATCATTTGTTTTCAACCGCGCGCGCGGTGGGTTCAGCCCCGGTTTCACCCGACTGGCGCCAGGAACCTCCTCTCAATGAAGCACGCCAGCCCGCCCAATTTTGACCAGCCCGCTTTCAAGCAGGCGCTCAGCCAGTTCGCCACCGGCGTCACCGTTATTACAACGCGTTCGGCATCCGGCCAGTTGATCGGCATCACAGCCAGTTCATTTAACTCGGTTTCGCTCAATCCGCCGCTGGTGCTGTGGAGTCTCGCGACCCGCTCGGCGTCGATGCCGGCCTTCCGCTCTAATAGTCACTACGTGATCAACGTGCTGGCGGCGTCGCAGCTCGATCTGTGCAAGCGCTTTGCAACCGTGAAGGGCGACCGCTTCGAAGGCGTGTCGCACGCGGAGGGCGATACCGGCATGCCGGTGCTGGACGGCGCGCTCGCATGGTTCGAATGCCATAACCGTAGTCGCTACGAAGAAGGCGACCACGTGATTTTCGTCGGCGAAGTGGAACGCTGCGGCGTCCATGAAAACGCTGCGGAGATTGCGCCGCTCGTGTTTCAGAACGGACAGTTTCACGGGCTTAAATCGCTCTGAATGCGGTTTAGCGGGTGCCGCGAGGTGGCGAGCACTCATCAGTTCAGTGACATGCGTCGCGTCAACGTCAGCGTTAATGGCAGCGAAATGTCTGCACCGGTGGATCCGGGTGTCGCGCAGGACACGCCAGCAAGGAGTAGACGACGGCGTTCAACTACGGCGGGTCGCCCTTCACGCGAGACGCACCGCAACAGCGGCTCGCGCGGAACCTGCGGAGAAAATGTTGGAAATCGGGCTCGACGGCATGCACGCCGTCAGCCGCACGTCATTCGCCGTGCCGCGTATCGTGCCAACCGGGCCAATCGCCTCAGCTCAAGCCGCCGAAAAACTCCACCGACGCCCGCCTCATCGGCCGCCAAAGCCAGCCAGCCGTTTGCTCAGCGATCGTTATGCGCGGCGCTATGGCCGCCCGTCTTCGTCACTAGCGACACCGGCACGCCCGAATCTTCCTTCAACGTCTGCAGCACGATATTCGAGCGAATATCCATCACGCCGGGCGCTTTATAGAGCCGCTGAAGCACGAAATCCGAATAGTGTTTGAGGTTGTGCGCGAGCACGCGCAGCAAATAATGGCTCTCGCCAGTGACGACGAACGCGCCGGCCACTTCCGGCCACTCACGCACCGCTTCCGCAAAGCGCTCATGCCAGTTTTCCTGGTCGTTGCGCATGGACACCTGCACAAACGCTTCCAGCTCGAACCCCAGAACTTCGCGATTCAGACAGGCGCGGTAATGCTCGATGACGCCCTGCTCTTCAAGCAGACGCAGGCGCCGCAGACAGGCTGATGGCGAGAGCGAAATGCGCTCCGCGAGGTCGAGATTGCTGATCCGTCCTTCTTGCTGAAGCACCGTCAAGATTCGGCAATCGGTGGCGTCTAGCGAGATCGCGTTCATATTCGGTCTCCCTTTCACGTTTGACTCAAATTATGTTCCAAGACACGCGTCACAAGGTGATTTTTTCGCAATCACATTTCGTCGCAACCCACCTATCATTTCCGGATAGACATATTTCGCAGATGGAGACATGCAAACACTCTGGGACATCACCCCCGCCGTCGATACCACGACGCCCGTCTGGCCAGGCGACACGCCGGTCACCATCGAGCGCGTATGGCGTATGGAGGCGGGCTCGCCCGTCAATGTCGCGCGACTGACGCTGTCGCCGCACACCGGCGCGCACACCGACGCCCCGCTGCATTACGACGCCGAGGGCGCGGCAATCGGCGAGGTGCCGCTCGAGATCTATCTCGGTTTATGCAGGGTGATTCATTGCATAGGGGTATCTCCTGTTGTGATGCCACAACACCTCGCCGGGTCGCTCGACAACCTGCCGCCGCGAGTCTTACTGCGGACTTACAGAAATGCGCCGACCGCCACTTGGGATAGCGCATTCTGCGCAGTTGCACCCGAGACGATCGACCTGTTTGCGTCGAAAGGGGTGAAACTGGTCGGCATCGATACGCCGTCGCTCGATCCGCAGGAATCGAAGACGATGGATGCTCACCATCGAATCCGCGCGCACCGGATGGCGATTCTCGAAGGCATCGTGCTGGATGCCGTCGCGCCCGGCGACTACGAGTTGATCGCACTGCCGCTGAAGCTGACCACGCTCGACGCGAGCCCGGTGCGGGCGGTTTTACGGGCGTTGCCGGGGATGCAGGCTGATGCGTCGCCTGAACCGCACTAAGTGCCGCATCCCCACTCCCAATCGAACTTTTCACCGAATCTGAACGATTTCACCAACGGAACCGCCATGAACCATCGTGACGAAGCACTCGCGCTCGATAACGCCGACCCGATCGCGCCGCTGCGCTCTCAATTCGCGCTGTCGTCGACCACCATCTATCTCGACGGCAACTCGCTCGGCGTGCCGCCGGCTGCCGCCGCGCAACGCGCGCAAACCGTGATCGCCGCCGAATGGGGCGAAGGGCTGATCCGCAGCTGGAATAACGCCGGCTGGTTTGAATTGCCCCGGCGTCTGGGCAACAAGCTCGCGCCGTTGATCGGCGCGGCCGACAACGAAGTGGTCGTCACCGATACGATTTCGATCAACCTGTTCAAGCTGTTGTCCGCGGCGCTGCGGGTCGCGAATGCGCGCGATCCGAAGCGTCGCGTGATCGTGTCCGAGCGCTCGAACTTCCCGTCCGATCTGTATATCGCGCAAGGCCTGATCGAACAACTCGACCGGGGATATGAATTGCGTCTGGTCGACGATCCGTCCGAGTTGCCCTCCGCTATTGGCGACGACACGGCCATCGCGATGATCACGCATGTGAACTACCGCACCGGCTACATGCACGACATGGCCGCGCTGACTCAACTGATCCACGACAAGGGCGCGCTCGCGCTGTGGGACCTCGCCCATTCGGCGGGCGCCGTGCCGGTCGATCTGAACGGCGTCGGCGCGGATTACGCGGTGGGCTGCACGTATAAGTATCTGAATGGCGGACCGGGTTCGCCCGGCTTCGTGTGGGTGCCGAAGCGGCATCAAAACGATTTCGCGCAGCCGCTGTCCGGTTGGTGGGGTCATCGCGCGCCGTTCAAAATGGACCCGGCGTATCAGCCGGACGATGGCATTGGCCGTTTTCTTTGCGGCACGCAGCCGATGGTGTCGATGTCGCTGGTCGAATGCGGGCTCGACGTGTTCCTGCAGACCGATATGCAGACAATCCGCCAGAAGTCGCTCGCGTTGTCCGATCTGTTTATCGAACTGGTTGAAGCGCGTTGCAGCGAATTTCCGCTGAAGCTGGTCACGCCGCGTGAGCATTCGCAACGCGGCTCGCATGCGAGCTTCGAACATCCGCATGGTTATGAGGTGATGCAGGCGTTGATCGCGCGTGGGGTGATCGGCGATTACCGCGAGCCGCATGTGTTGCGATTCGGCTTTACGCCGCTCTATACGCGTTTTGTCGACGTGTGGGACGCGGTGGAAACCTTGCGCGAAGTGCTCACGCAGGAAACCTGGCGCGCACCTGAATTCGCCGCGCGCGGGGCGGTGACCTGAGGAGCTTGCGATGACAGATCACATGAATACGCCGGGTTTGCCGGAAGAAAAACCTGCACAGGGATGTCCGTTCGGACATGGCCGTGAGATGACAGCGGCGGACTCTTCTCCCCGTTCGGTTGACGATGCTTCTTCCGGCGATAGCTGGCACGACGCGCAACTCGATTTCTCGGAGTCGATGAGTTACGGCGATTATCTGTCGCTCGGGACGGTGCTGGGTGCGCAGCATCCGTTGTCGCCGGATCACAACGAGATGTTGTTCATCATTCAGCATCAGACGAGCGAGTTGTGGATGAAGCTCGCGCTGTATGAGTTACGTGCCGCGTTGAAAGCGGTGCATCGCGACGAGTTGCCGCCGGCGTTCAAGATGCTGGCGCGTGTGTCGCGAATCATGGAGCAACTGGTGCAGGCGTGGAGCGTTCTCGCGACGATGACGCCGTCCGAGTACACCGCAATGCGGCCATATTTGGGAAGCTCTTCCGGGTTTCAGTCTTACCAGTATCGACAGATCGAGTTTTTGCTTGGCAACAAGAATGCGCAGATGTTGAAGCCGCATGCGCATCGGGCGGATGTTTTTTCCGAAGTCAAAGCTTCGCTTGAAGCGCCTTCTTTTTACGATGAAGTGGTGAGGTTGCTCGCCCGGCGCGGGTTTGAGATTTCAGCCTCGCGGCTGGAGAGGGATTGGACGCAGCCTACTGTGCATGATGCTTCGGTTGAGGCGGCATGGCTGGAGGTTTATCGGAATCCTTCGCAGCATTGGGATCTGTATGAGATGGCCGAGGAACTTGTCGACCTCGAGGATGCTTTTCGGCAGTGGCGGTTTAGACATGTGACTACTGTTGAGAGGATTATCGGGTTTAAGCAGGGGACTGGTGGGACTAATGGCGCGGTTTATCTTCGGAAGATGCTGGATGTGGTTTTGTTTCCGGAGCTTTGGCAGGTTAGGACGATGTTGTAGTGGGTGCCGCTGGCGGTTGGTTTGGTTGTGTTATGCGGGTGTTGGCCTTTCCTTGAATTCACGCTGGTCTATTAGCGCTGCCCCTGTGCGGGGCGGCAGTTGGTTTTGGTTGTGTTCCTCGGGTGTTGGCCTTTCCTTGCTTTCACGGTGGTCTATTAGTGTTGCCCCTGTGCGGGGCGGCACTCACTTTCTTTGCCGCCGCAAAGAAAGTAAGCAAAGAAAGCGGGCTCACACCGCCAGCTCTTAAGTGGGTCCCCTGGCTTGGAGGGGGCAGTGGTACATCTGGAATCGGTGCTCCCGCACACTCCGCGTTCGTGACAAGGCAGTCATACTTCCCGCCTCGCACTTCGTGCTCGCCGGAAAGGACATTCTTTCCGTGGTGTGCGTGAACAGGTGCGGTCGCAATACTCGGCAACTCGTTGAGCACCCCTTGGTTTTTTAGATATGCAAACGCGCGTGCCGCTCTGCACCGGAGGCAGGTGGCGCAGACAAACACATTGA
>NZ_CAJHCP010000015.1 GCF_904848625.1 Paraburkholderia metrosideri | reverse complement strand
TACTGTGTGAGACTTGATACTTCTGCTTTATGGCAAGCCCCGAAGGACCCACCCGCATCGCGCATCAAGCGCCCACACTTATCGGCTGTTAATTTTTAAAGATCGATCCGCAAAACCCGCAGCGCCTGCTTCAACCACCCGGCACCGCTTCGTTCTGCGTCGCTGCGTCTGCAGCAGAGAAACGAGATTATGGCGATCGGACCTCAGGCCGTCAACCCCCTTCTCACAATATTTTGAAAAAGCCCAGAATGCTAAAAATATAGGCACCGTAGCGCCTATTAGAAGATTAGTTAGTTATCCAATTGATTGCAGGAGAGCATTGCGCCACTGCACTTACACATCGATTGACGACTCCACTCATCTTCAAGCAACCCGTCAGCAAAAGCGCCTCAACAACCCTCGTCCCCAGACGCAAAAAGGCACCGGCCGCAACGACCAACATCGCGCGAAGAAAGCACGAAAAAAGAATAAGAAAGCAAACCATCTGGATAGACGCAGCCCAACCCCCTCCCCTGCTAAAGTTTCCTAGCCGATCGCCGACAACCAAGATATCCCTTCACTTGACCTACCGCCGACCATGGACAACCCCGTCGAGGAACACGTTGAGGAAACGCCCGCCATCGCATCATCGCCAGCACTGAGCGCGGATGCTGTGCCCATCGGAACACCCATCGCGTGGCCGATCGTCGATCTCGACGGCTCGCTGCTGTTTGCCAGCGGGACCATTCTGGCAACCGCCGACGAGCGCACCTTCCTGTTCACGCACTTCAAGCCGCAGCGCGGCGACCTGGCGGACACGGCAGCCTCGCCGGCCGCCCGGCCCGATGACCACGCCGACGTCAACAGCGAACTGACCATCAAGGACATGCACCTCGAGATCGGCGCGCTGATCGGCATACGTCCCCAGGTTGGCAGCGCCGCGCCCATGCAACCGTGCCGCATCATCGGGTTTGCGCCGAATCATTCGCTGTTCGTCACGCCGCCGCTGCATCAAGGGCGCCCGCTTCCGCTGGCGCTAGGTGAAAACATCGAGATCGTCGCGATCGCCAGCCAGGCCGTGTTCCGTTTTGTCTGCACGGTCGAGGCAATCTGCCGCGCGCCATTCGACTACGTGGTGTTGTCGAGGCCCGGCGCGATCCGGCGCCTCCGGGAGCGCAAATCGATCCGCGTCCAGGCGCATCTGCCCGTACGTTTCGGCATCGGCGAAACGGGTGAATCGTACGAGGGGCTCGGGCTCGCGAAAGGTATCAGTGCGCTTGGCATGTCGCTGGCCGCGTCGTGGACGCTGGGCGCGATCGGCGAACGGCTGCGCATCGCCTACCGGCTGAAATCGGCGGATCTCGATACCGTGATCGAGACCACCGCCGTGATCCGCAATGTGCAGAAAGGCAGCAACCCGGGCGATCCGACGAGCCACGGACTGGAACTCGACCAGCTCGATGCCAACCAGCAGATGGCGATGAAGGTGTACGTATTCGACCGTCAGGACGACGTGCAGTACTGGACGAACAGCCTGAAATAACGACCAACCAGTCAGTACGCAACAGGCGTGCAAACCGCGGCGCACCAACACAGCACGGCACAGCGCGGCGCGCCGCTCAGCCGATCAGTTCCTCAGGCGTAACGCACCGCGCGCCCCACGCCTGGGCGAGCGCTTCACAACGGCCCAACCGTATCGAGTCCCGCTCGAAATCGACGAACACGACCTCGTCGGCCGCTAAAGGACGCGCCGGTTGATCGCGCGTGCGGCCATCGGTCAGAATCCATAGCCAGCGCTGCTGCGCGGGTTTGACGCGGGCGCGGCGCTCCAGCAACTGTGCGGCCCGTCCCACCCCTGAAGCGAGCGGCGTGCCGCCGCCACCGCCAACTGGCGTAAACCATCGCTCGTTCCACCAGCGCGGCACCGCCGGGCCGAAGCGCACGTCGGCGCCCGCGCCCCCAAAGCAGATCAACGCAGCCTCGGCACGCGCGGCGCTCGCGCGGTCGAACAGCGCGATCAGCAAGCCTTTGGCGAGCGCGAGGCGCTGCCCCGCCAGCATCGATCCGGAGCAATCGAGGACGAAACAATGGAGCACCCCGCCACGCGGCGCTTCACGCACGAAGCGCAGATGCGCGGCGCGCAGTGTGTGCTGGCGCTTTGCTGCGAGTGTCGCAGGCCATGCGATACGCTTGCCCGGCGCACCGCCCAAATGGCTGCGCGAATCTGCGCTCCCCCGTTGCAGCCATCGAAAACCACTGCGCGAGTCAGCGGCGGCGCCCTTCCGATGGCTCAGCGTTTTTTTACGCCAAGCGGGATAACGCCTTTGACACGCGTGGTATGGGTGGGCTCGGCAGGCAGGTAGCCCCAGTCGTTATCGCTAGAAGCCGGCGCGGACTGCGCAGCAGCGGGCGCGAGCGAGGAGTCCGCTGAAACAGAAGAAGAGGAAGAAGAAGCCTGAGAAGCCCGCTGCGGCTCCCCATTTTCACCCGCATGATCCCCCGGCTGACTCTCACGCGAGTGACGCCGATGAACCAGCACCGCCTCGGCAACGCGATCGACATGCTCCGCCGTCACCGCCCGCGCCTGTTCCAGCGCCGCCAGTGCACGCGCCGCGCGCAGCATCACGAGATCGGCGCGCAGACCGTCCACCGCCGCGTCGATGCACAGCGCGCTGACATGCGCGTGCACGGCGTCGTCGAAAGAAAGTTGCGGCAGCGCTTCACGTGCCGCGCGAAGGCGCTCGGCGCACTCCGCCTGTTGCCCGGCATATCCCGCGCGGAACCCCTGCGGATCGAGATCGAACGCGAGCCGCGCCTTCACGATCGCCTGACGCACCTGCGCGTCAAAACAGTTCTGCAACTCCACCATCAAGCCGAAACGGTCGATCAGTTGCGGCCGCAGTTCACCTTCCTCGGGGTTCATCGTGCCGATCAGCACGAAGCTCGCGTCATGGCTATGCGACACGCCATCGCGTTCGACGGTATTCGTGCCACTCGCTGCCGCGTCGAGCAACGCATCGACCAGCGCGTCCGGCAACAGGTTGACTTCGTCGACATACAGCACGCCCTGGTGCGCTTTTGCGAGCAGACCCGGTGAAAACCGCACCGCGCCATCGCGCAACACGGATTCGATATCGAGCGTGCCGATCAGCCGGTCCTCGCTTGCACCAAGCGGCAGATTCACCAGTTGACCTTGCGGCAGCAACTCGGCCAACGCGCGCGCAGCGGTCGACTTGGCCGTGCCACGCGGGCCGCTGACCAGCACACCGCCGAGCCCCGGATCGATCGCAGCCAGCAGCAGCGCCTGCTGCAACGGCGCCTGGCCAATCAGCGCGGCGAACGGAAAAACGGGCCGCTGGGCTGCACCCCGCGTCGTGGCATTCATGATTGCATCCCTTCAATCTGCTGTTCGCTCGCGAGCAGATGCTGCTCGACCTGGGCGCGATAGTCGCCGGGTTCCTGCCACAGACCGCGCTGCATCGCTTCGAGCAGGCGCTCGCACACCGAATGTAACGCGTGCGGATTGTGCCGCTGCATGAATTCGCGGGTAGCGGTGTCGTTCAGATAAGCGTCGGTGACGAGCGCATATTGATGATCCGAAACCACCCGCGCGGTCGCATCGTAACCATATAGATAGTCGACGGTCGCTGCGATTTCGGCCGCGCCCTTGTAGCCATGACGCTTCACGCCGTCGATCCACTTCGGATTGACCACGCGCGAGCGCACCACCCGCGCGATCTCTTCATGCAACGTTCGCACCCGCGGCGCGGCCGGATTGCTGTGATCCGCGTGATACACGCTCGGCTGATGACCCGCCAAATGCCGCACGGCCGCCACCATGCCGCCCTGGAACTGGTAATAGTCGTTCGAATCGAGCAGATCGTGCTCGCGGTTGTCCTGGTTCTGCAACACCACATCCATCGATGCAAGGCGCGCGCCGAACGCATGACGCGCTTCTTCGCCCGAACTCTTCTGCGTGTAGGCGTAACCGCCCCACGCCTGATACGCGTTCGCGAGATCGGCGTCGGTCTGCCACTGCTGCGAGTCGATCATGTCCTGCAGACCCGCGCCGTACGCGCCAGGCCTTGCGCTGAACACACGCCAGCCAGCGCGCCGGCGCGCTTCGGCAGCGTCCATGCCGCGCGCGACCAGCGCATCGCGTTCCCGCAGCACGCGCGCGCGAATCGGGTTCAGGTCTTCGGGTTCATCGAGTTCGGCGACCGCTTGCACGGCGGCGTCGAACAGGTGCATCACGTTGGCGAACGCGTCACGGAAGAAGCCCGACACGCGCAACGTGACGTCGATGCGTGGCCGGTCGAATGCTTCGATCGGCATGATTTCAAAATCGGTCACGCGATGGCTGCCAGGCGCCCATTTCGGCCTCACACCCAATAGCGCGAGCGCCTGAGCGATGTCGTCGCCGCCGGTGCGCATCGTCGCGGTGCCCCACACCGACAGCCCGATCGCGCGCGGGTAATCGCCCTTTTCCTGCAGATGCCGCTCGATCAACTGTTGCGCGGATTTCAAACCGAGCGACCAGGCGGCCTGGGTGGGCACTGCGCGCGTGTCGACGGAATAGAAGTTGCGGCCGGTGGGCAATACGTCGGGGCGTCCACGAGACGGCGAACCGCTCGGGCCAGGCGGAACAAAACGGCCTTCGAGGCCGCGCTTCAGTTGCGTCATTTCCTGCGGACCGCACGCGTCGAGACGCGGCAACACGTCGTTGCGCAAGCGTTCGATGACCTGTTCCGTTAGCGGCAGGCTGCCGCCCGTCAAGCCGCGCCGATGCGAAGACATTGCTTCACCACACACATCGCGCAGCAGGTCGGACGCCAGCAACTCCAGCCGTTCGCGCGTATCGCCGCAATGCCGCCACGGCGCATCGCTCACCTGTTGCAACAGGTCGGGACGCGGCCCCTCCCAGGCTGCCGACCAATCCACCGACAACGGATCGAACCGATGATCCAGCGTCAGATCGCGAGCCAGCGCATCGATCAAACCGGCCTTCGCGCCTTGACCATCGCCAACCGGAAAGCGCCCCAGCGCCAGCAACGTATCGCGCCGCTGCACGCCATCGGGCGATTGCCCGAACGTGTGCAAACCATCGCGAATCTGCGCTTCCTTCAACTCGCACAACCATGCATCCACGCGCGTCAACAGCGCATCTTCATCGTCCTGCCCGTTCGGCCTGGCAAGACTCAGTTCCTCATGCAGCTTATGTTCGACGATGGTCGCGAGAATCGTCTGGCGCAGCAGTTTCGAGCGCCGCGGATCGACCATCAGCGCGTCATAGTATTCATCGACCTGACGCTCGAGGTCCTGCAACGGCCCATAACTTTCCGCACGGGTGAGCGGCGGCATCAGGTGATCGATGATGACGGCCTGCGCACGGCGTTTGGCCTGACTGCCTTCGCCCGGATCGTTGACGATGAACGGATACAGATGCGGCATCGGCCCGAGAATCAGATCGGGCCAGCACGCATTGCTCAACGCGACGCTCTTGCCGGGCAGCCATTCGAGGTTGCCATGCTTGCCGACATGCACGACGGCGTCGATACCGAACTGATGCCGCAGCCAGAAATAGAACGCCAGATACGAATGCGGCGGCACGAGTTCGGCGTCGTGATAGCTCGCGTAATCGCCCGGTTCGCGCGAACGCGACGGCTGGATGCCGACAAACACGTGTCCGCAGCGCCAGCCCGCGATCATGAAGCGGCCGCGCCGCAGCGTCGGGTCCTGCTCCGGCGTGCCCCAGCGTGCGTTCAACGCTTGCCGGGCTTCAGCGGGCAACGCGTTGAAATGCGCGAGGTAGTCGTCGAGCGCGAGGCTTTGCAACGCGGGACGCAAATCGCGGACGACCGGATCGTTGGTCACGCCTTCGGTCAGCTTCTTCAGCAATGCGTCGCCGTTCGCCGGCAGCTCGCCGGGTTCGGCGAGACGGTAGCCTTCGTCGCCCAACATCGACAGAATGCCGACCACCGAGGCCGGTGTGTCCAGCCCCACGCCGTTACCAATGCGCCCTTCGCTCATCGGATAGTTCGCGAGGATCAGCGCGAGTTTCTTGTTCGCGTTATCGGGCGAACGCAGCCGGCACCAGCGGCGGCTCAACTCGGCAAGAAATCCAATCCGTTCGAGATCAGGTTGATAACGGAC
The DNA here is from genome assembly GCF_904848625.1 of Paraburkholderia metrosideri. Lineage (GTDB taxonomy): Bacteria > Pseudomonadota > Gammaproteobacteria > Burkholderiales > Burkholderiaceae > Paraburkholderia > Paraburkholderia metrosideri. Next base: position 178,857 of record NZ_CAJHCP010000015.1, on the reverse strand, counting down.
CACATCGACCTGCGTATGCGGGCACCGATATGCCAGCCCCTTGAAGCTGATCGCGCGCGTGATGATGCGGCCGTCCACTTCCGGCAGCGCGATATGCATCGCGATATCGCGCGAATTGAGGCCTTGATTGTCTTTGACCCAAGCGTCGCGATTGCCGCCGCTCAGAATCACCTGGAACACGGGCGCGTCGCCCGCCAGCGCGAGCGGTTCGGGGTCGTCGATCGCGCTGGCGGCGAACGCGGTCGTATTCAACACCAGCGCCACTTCGTGCTGCGCGCAAAGCGACTGCACCACGTCGCGGCTCATCGCGTCTTTTAGCGACGTAATCGCGATCGGCAGCGGATTCAGACCTTGCGATTCGAGTGCATCGATCAGCGCGTCGAATACAGCCGTGTTGGCCGCCTGCAAATGCGCCTTGTAGAACAGAATCGCGGCGACCGGCGCGTTCCGTTGCCAGCGAGCCTGCCAGTCGGCGACGCTCGGCGTGTCGTGTTCCGGGTGATACAGCGATGCGGCTGGCAACGCGCGCGGCGGCGCCGGTTCGCGCCCCCAGCCAAACGCTCGATGCCCGATGCAGCGCAAAAACGCTTCGGCATTCTGCGCGCCGCCTTCACGCAGATAACGCCATAGCTGATGACACAAAGCGGCGTCTGCGGTACTGCGCGCCAGCAGATTCGGGTCTTCCTGCAAATCGCCGGAAAACATCGCGAGCGTTTGCCCGCGGCGCTCCGCCAGCGCGACCACCTGTTCGATGCCATACGGCCAGTAAGCCTCGCCGCCGAGATGATCGACCACCACCACGCGCGCATGCTGCAACACGTCTTCGACATAAAAATCGACCGACGCCGGTTGCCGCAGGTACGTGACGTTCGCGAGCCGGATGCTGGGAAAACCGTCGCCCAGGCGCGGAAATACGCTGGCCAGCAGCGACAGCGTGGTGTCGGCGGAACTGAGCACCACGATATCGGCGGGCTGCTGATCGATACGGATCACGCCCTGGGTATCGTCGACAAAACCGCCCGGCGTGGTGCGCAGCAGATGCATGAGCGCTTACGCCTGGTTCGCTTCGGCGTTTGAAGACACGGCGCCGAGCGCCGCTTCGAACGCACGTTGCAGCGCGGCCTGATCGAGGTCTTCGCCGATCAGCACGAAACGGCTTTGCGTGCCCTCGCCGGCCTGCCAGCGTCGATCGAAATAACTGTCGAAGCGACGGCCCACGCCTTGAATCACCAGCCGCATCGGCGCACCCGGCAACGCGGCAAACCCTTTCACGCGATAAATCGTGTTCGCCTCGACCAGCGTCTGCAACGCGGCGATCACCGCTTCACGCGACGGCACATCCGCGTGCACGACGACTGAATCGAATTCGTCGTGATGGTGATCGGCGTCATCCGCAGAACCGTGGTGGTCGTGGCGCAAGTGAATCGTGTCTTCCGACGCCGCTTCGAGACCCAGCAGCGTGTGCAGATCGAGTTCGCCTCTCTGCGCGCGCACGATCTTCACCTGCGGCGGAATTTCTTCACGAATCACGGTTTCAACCGCGCTTTGCTGCGCGACGTCGAGCAGGTCGGTCTTGTTCAGAATCACCAGATCGGCGGCGGACAACTGGTCTTCGAACAACTCATGCAGCGGCGATTCGTGATCGAGGTTCGGATCGGCCTTGCGTTGTGCATCGACGGCGAGCGGGTTTTCGGCGAACTGGCCGCTTGCCGCAGCCGGGCCGTCCACCACCGTGACGACGGCGTCGACAGTGAAGCTGTTCTTGATCTGCGGCCAGTTGAACGCCTGCACGAGCGGCTTCGGCAACGCAAGACCCGACGTTTCAATCAGCACGTGATCGATCTGATCGCGTCGTTCGACGAGCTTTTCCATCACCGGGAAAAACTCTTCCTGCACCGTGCAGCACAGGCAACCGTTCGCCAGTTCATACAGTTGCCCTTCGGTTTCGACGCCGTTTTCATCGCAACCGATCCCGCAACCCTTGAGAATTTCCCCGTCGATGCCGAGTTCGCCGAACTCGTTGACGATCACCGCGATACGCTTGCCGCCCGCATGCTGAAGAATGTGCCGCAGCAGCGTGGTTTTGCCACTGCCGAGAAAGCCCGTGACGATCGTGACGGGAATCCTGCGCATTTGAGTTTGCATCGTGAGGTCCATCCATAGGGGGTTGCACGTGCGCCGGCGCGTCGGTTCGTCTGTCTGCGAGCGCTGCGCCGGGCGCGAATTCACGCGCAACAGCCCAGCACGACATCAACATACGGGGACGAACGACGGCGTTGCCGCGACAACAGAAAACGGAAAGCGGGAAGAGGTCATGAACGCGCCGTCGCATCCCCGCGACGGGTGTCCTGCGTGATCTGGCCGGTATCCGGGCTGGCGAAAACGCCGCTTCCCCTTCCCGGGCGAGTGATTTCTCGCCCAGTGGTGATATGCCGACGCGGCCTTGCGCGTGGACATCGAAGCCGGCTCCGCAGTGTCGTACGATGAAACTGACACCACTTTTCGCTTACCGTTGCGGGGGCAGCACAGGTTGACCCGATCCAAAGCAGGTGGGCACCCTGTTTCCCGTTTAACTGCATGCGCACGAGCGCGCACACGAGCACCAAAGTGCGTGCGAGTTTAGGCCCGCAGGACGCCCCAGTCAAGGCGCCAAACCCGCCCGCACAAGCCGGAAACGCTTATCGGGCGGGGCGTCCTGTGCTATCGTATGCGCGCGTTTGGTGCCCGCACATGCGTTCGCGTGTGCAGTTAAACGGGAAACAGGCAGCGCGTCCACGCGCTCAACCTGTGCTGTCCCCGCAACGGTAAGCGACCTGCTGCGTCAGATCTATTCTGTGCGCCGCGCATGCGTTTTTTCGATGCCACTGTCCAGCAAACCGGGCGGGAAGGCAAAGCGCGTGAGGCCGCCAGCCCGGATACCGGCCAGACGCGGAGGCGGCAGCCCTGATGCCGCCGGCCGCCGGAATCCGCGAGGGACGGAGATGAAGGCGTTAAAACATGACACAGCCGTATGCCGTTCGCGTTTTGTCGCAAAACACTGTGACGAGCCGCGGTGTTCGTCGTGTCTGAATCCGTTGTCGCACCGCATGACCTCACTGCCCGCTATCTGGCGCTCTGCCGCTTTCCGTTCCGTTTCGCCTGTGATGACATGGCACGCGCCATGCACGCCGCGATGAGCCGCGCGTGGCTGATCGGCGCCGGTCCTGGCGACATCGAACTGATGACGCTCAAGGCGACCCGCGCACTCGCCCAAGCCGATGTGGTGATGGTCGACGATCTGGTGAACCCCGATGTGCTGCAGTTTGCCCGGGCGGACGCGCTGGTCGTGTATGTCGGCAAACGCGGCGGTCATCCGTCCACGCCGCAGGAAGGCATCGTCGCGCAGATGCTGGAGCACGCGCGCGCCGGGCGCAGCGTCGCGCGTCTGAAAGGCGGAGATCCCTTCGTGTTCGGCCGGGGTGGCGAGGAACGGCAGGCGTTGCAGGCGGCGGGCGTCGCCGTGGAGGTGATCAACGGCATTACGGCCGGCATCGCGGCGCCTGCGGCGGTCGGAATTCCGGTGACGCATCGCGATTACGCGCAGGGCGTGGTGTTCGTCACCGGACACGGCGCGGGCAGCGGCGAGCCGGACTGGGCCGCGCTCGTCGCCACGCGCATGACACTCGTGATCTATATGGGGATGCGGCGTTTGAGCGGGATCACCGCTGCGCTGCTCGCAGCCGGCATGTCCGCCGAGACACCGTGCGCAGCGATCGAATCGGCGACACGGCCGGAACAACGGCATGCGCTCGCGCCACTAGGCGAGTTTGCCGATGCGATCGCGCGGGCGGGGTTGGGCTCGCCGGCCATCGTGGTTATTGGCGGCGTGGCCGCACTGGCTGACAACATGCCATTCGCAACGGCTGCAACGGCCGCACCGGCTGCCGATCTCGCGCAGACAGACGATGCAACAGGCCGCTCCGGCGAAACGGACAGCCGATGAAAACTTTGAGCGTCGGCATTGGGTGTCGATCGCACAGTTCGGCTGCGCAAATCGAAGCGGTCGTCCGCGAAGCGCTCGGTTCGTTTGCGTTCGAACAGATCCATACGGTCGCTTCGATCGATACCAAGGCCGGTGAAACCGGCTTGCTCGAGTTTTGCGCGCGCCACGGCTTGTCGCTGACCCTGTTCAGCCGTGAGCAGATTGCCGCAATAGTCGTGGAGCGTCCGTCGGCGGCAGCACAGGAACACTTCGGCGTGGATGGCGTCTGCGAGCCGTGCGCATTGCTCGCTGCGCAAACGCCGACCTCCGGCGCCCATCTTGTGGTTCGTAAAACGATCCATGCTGGCGTTACCGTGGCCATCGCGTCGTCGACTCCCAGCGTGGACCCGAAGCCGGCTCACCCCCCTACTCAGCCTACCCAACAGGACCTTCGATGAAGACCGATCCCGAATCGCATCAACGTATGACCGAGCGCCGGCGCGAAGGCCATGAGAAGAAACAGGCCAGCGCCACCGTCGAAAAAGGTCTGCTGATCGTCAACACCGGCACCGGCAAAGGCAAGACCACCGCTGCGTTCGGCATGGCCGTGCGGGTGCTGGGACACGGGATGCGCCTGGGCGTCGTGCAGTTCATCAAGGGTGCGCTGCATACATCGGAGCGCGACTTCCTCGGCGCCATCGCGAATTGCGATTTCGTCACGATGGGCGACGGCTACACCTGGAACACCCAGAATCGCGACGCCGACATCGCCACCGCGCGCAAAGGCTGGGACGAAGCGCGCCGGATGATCGAAAGCGGCGATTATCAGATGGTGATCCTCGACGAGCTGAACACGGTGCTCAAATACGAGTACCTGCCGCTCGACGAGGTGCTCGCCGTGCTGAGCGCGCGCCCCGCGATGCTGCACGTGGTGGTGACCGGCCGTCACGCGCCGGACGCGCTGATCGAAGCCGCCGACCTCGTCACCGAAATGCGCATCGTCAAGCATCCATACCGCGAGCAAGGCGTGAAAGCGCAGCGCGGCGTGGAGTTCTGAGCGATGCCGGGGTCGCCCAGCGGGACTCGCGCCACGGCGTGCCCTGCGCTGTTCATCAGTGCGCCCGCTTCGGGGCAAGGCAAGACCACGATCACCGCGGGTCTGGCGCGTTATCACACGCAGCAGGGGCGACGCGTGCGCGTGTTCAAGACCGGCCCGGATTTTCTCGACCCGATGATCCTCGCGCGCGCCAGCGGCGCGCCGGTGCTGTCGCTCGATCTGTGGATGGTCGGTGAAGCAGCCTGCCGCCGCCTGCTCGCGCAAGCGGCGGCCGAAGCCGATCTGATTCTGATCGAAGGCGTGATGGGTTTGTTCGACGGCACGCCGAGCAGCGCCGATCTCGCCACGAGGTTCGGCGTACCCGTGCTCGCGGTGATTTCGGCGAAATCGATGGCGCAGACTTTCGGCGCGATCGCTTTCGGGCTCGCGCGATTCAGGCCCGAGGTGCCGTTCCATGGTGTGCTCGCGAATCGCGTCGGTTCCGCGAGGCATGCGCAGATGCTTCAGGAAGCGTTGCCGCCCGGCTTGCGCTGGTGCGGACACATCACCGCCAGCGACGAAATCGCGCTGCCCGATCGCCACCTCGGCTTGCTTCAGGCAGCCGAGATCGATGACCTCGACGCGCGCCTCGCCCGTGCCGCCGATACGCTCGCGCACACCACGCTGACCGCTCTGCCGCCACCGGTCGATTTCGGCGCCCCCACGCTCGAGGTATTGCCGCGCCTTCTGGAAGGCAAACGGATCGCCATCGCACGCGATGCCGCGTTTTCGTTCATCTATCCGGCTAACGTCGCGTTGCTGGAATCACTGGGCGCTCAGCTCGACTACTTCTCGCCGCTCGCCGACGAAGCTTTGCCCGCCGACGCACACGCGCTCTATCTGCCCGGCGGCTACCCGGAATTGCACGCGCGCACGCTGGCCGGCAACCTGCGCAGCGCCGCGTCGATCCGACGCCATGCGACAGCGGGCAAACCGGTCGTCGCCGAATGTGGCGGGATGCTCTACCTGCTTGAAGGATTGACCGACACGCAACGCGTCAGCACGCCGATGCTCGGCCTGTTACCCGGCCATGCGACGATGCGGAGCCGTTTCACCGCACTCGGCATGCAGCAGATCGACGGCCCGCACGGCCCGCTGACCGGCCATACCTTTCATTACTCGACGCTGAACACGCCGCTCGTCCCGCTGCGCTCAGCCACCCGGCCAAATGGCGATGCCCCCGGCGAGGCCGTCTATCGCGCGGGATCGATCGTGGCAACCTATATGCACGCTTACTGGCCCTCCAACCCGGCCTTCACGGCCGCCCTGTTCCATGGCGAAGCCTTTTAACGATTCCGAGCGCGACGCCGTTTATCGCGCGATTTACGAACGCCGCGACATGCGCCATTTCGTCCGCGATCCGGTCGATCCGGCCGTATTGCAACGCCTGCTCGACGCCGCGCATCACGCGCCGAGCGTCGGCTTCATGCAACCGTGGCGGATCATGCGCATTACCGAGGCGGGCTTGCGCACGGCCTTGCACGCGACAGTCGAAAGCGAACGGATCGCCACCGCCGACGCGCTCGGCAAACGTCGCGAAGAGTTCATGAAGCTGAAAGTGGAAGGCATGCTGGAATGCGCCGAAGTGCTGGTGATGGCGCTGATGGACGGCCGCGAGCGGCATATTTTCGGCCGCCGGACGTTGCCGGAGATGGACCTCGCGTCGGTCGCGTGCGCGATCCAGAACCTGTGGCTGGCCGCGCGGGCGGAAGGGCTGGGAATGGGCTGGGTATCGCTGTTCGATGTCGATACGGTGCGAGAACTGCTGCACATGCCCAACGGCGCGCGACCGGTGGCAATACTTTGCCTCGGCCATGTCGATGAGTTTTACAGCGAGCCGATGCTGGAAACGGAGCGTTGGGCGAGCCGCATGCCGCTTGCCGAATGTGTGTTTGAAAACCGCTGGCCGGCGGATGGCGATGCAGCGAAGTAGCCGCGCAATCACGTTGCATTGACGGTGGCGGTGGCGGTGGCGGTGGCGGTGGCGGTGGCGGTGGCGGCACACACTCAGCATCCATCGCGTACCGCATACCGCTTGCCGCTTGCCGCTTGCCGACACGATGCCCGCCTTGAAAACCACGGGCCTCGACACGCTCCCGCGTGCGTTCGCACATTGATCGTGCGCTCTACCGCTGAAGCGGCTTCACAGAAATCACATCCGCCGCGCCGCTCGTTTTATCCACGCGGAGTTTCACGCGCCAGTCGGGTGGCGCATCGAAAGGAAACTTCGCCAGCGCGCTTTTCACAAGCGCGGGCATCGCATGCAGCGGGTCCGCATCGCGATCGACGGTCACCGCGCTGACCTTATAACGCTCCTCGCCGCTCGCGCGATCGAAGAACCGCAGCGTCAATGCATGCCGGTATGCGCGTGAGCCGAACAACGAGAACGGGGCGGCGGGCGTGATGTCGCAGTCGGCGGGCGCGCAGTCCTTCACGCCGACCTCGATCGCGGCGGGCCGCGTATCGTACGCAATCGACAACAGATACTGCGCGGACTTGTCCGCCGTGTCGGTAAAGCCGCGCTTCGCCAGTTCGTCACGCAGCAGCGTTACGAATGGCGGCTGGTCGGCACTCGCATCCTGCACCGGCAAGCGCGTCATCGTATAGGTCGACCCGCGTTGCAACACGACCGCGGAATTGGTCGGGCCGCCCGCATGCACGTCGGTGCTCAAACCCGCGCAGCCAGCGAGACCCGCCGCCACGACCATCGCGGCGCTCATCAAAAGTACTTTTGCCATCTTTCCGTTTCGATCTGTTTCGTGTTCGTGGGTCATCAATGCAGCCTTTCTGCCGCGTCCGGTTGCGTATCGTCGAATACCGGCAAATGAATCGTGAACGCCGTGCCTTCGCCTGGCGCGCTGATCACGTCGACGTCACCGCCGTGACGCGTCACCACGGTCTTGACGAATGCCATCCCAAGTCCTGCGCCGCCGACCTCCGGCCGCTCGGTCGTATGAAAACGCCGGAAGCGCTCAAATAGCGCCGCCTGCTGCTCCTTCGGAATGCCATAGCCCTGATCGCGGATCGTGCATGTCACACGCCTTGCCGCCACGGGCACCGCTGCCGATCCCGGACCCGGCCCCGTCACGCTGCAGACAATCTGCGTATCCGGCGGACTGTATTTGACCGCGTTGTTCAGAATGTTGACGAGCGCGCGCGTCATCAGAGAACGGTCCGCGCAGATCCAGTGGCCGTCGCCGTCCGCGCCACTATCGCCAGTGTCCGTCTGCAACGTAATCCGCTTGGCGTGCGCCTGTGGCCAGACTTCGTCGCTGGCATCGATAATCAGTTCTGCCAGATTGATCGGTTCAAGCGCATAGGCCTGCGACTCGGCGCGCGCCAGTTGCACGAAATCGTCGGCAAGTGTGAGCGCGCGCTGCGCATAGCGCGCGATCCGCTCCAGCAGCCCCTGCGCGAGCGCCGGTTCGCTGCGGGTCCGCTCGATCTCGACCAGTGCCAGTATCGACGCCTGCGGCGAACGCATATCGTGCGACAGCAGCCGCAATGCGTCTTCCCGTTGACGCTCGGCCGCATGCAGCGCAGACACATCGACGAGACCCGCGATCCAGCCGGTCGTCTCGCCTTGCGCATTGGTGCAGGTCGCATAGCGCAGCAGATAGTCGCGTTCGCCCGCATCGCGCACTTCGACGCCTTGCGCCATCAGCGCTGCAAATTCGCCGCGCGCCGGATCGAGTAGCGCGGGCCACTGCGCATGCGCGAGCAGATTGTGTTCGGCGTCGGACGGCGCGCCGCGGTCGATGGTCTTGACGAGCGTCAGGCCGCCGAGCACGTCCTTCATCAACCGGCCGTCCGGCAGCGGCGCCCCGACGCGAGCGAAATGCGCTTTGGCTGCATGGTTCGACAGGAGCACCACGCCGCGCACATCGCTCACCAGGATCGGCTCAGGCATGCTGTCGAGGCTGTCCCAGACGAAGCGCTTCATATCCTGCACGCGCTGCGCCGCCTGCGCCATCAACGCCATTTGCTGCTCCAGCACGTCACCGCCGAACTCCCGGCGACGCTGTGGCGCCTCGGGCAGCAGATGGGGCTCGTCGGCGACACGCTGAAGTTCGCGGCGCAGATAGGCCATCGTCATTTCGAGGCGTCGCCAGTTCCAGATCGGATAGACGACCACCAACCCGAGCATAGCCGGCACCGGCGACATCCAGAGCCGCGCGCCGTATAGCAACGCGGCGCTGCCGGCCATCGCGAGCAGGCCCAGCCCGGCAGTCAACAGCAGCGAGCGACGCGGCGACAACACCAGGAATCCCGCCAGCAACACGGCCAGCGGGACCAGTGACACCACGAACAGCACCCACGGTTCGGCCGGTTCGATCTCACGACCGGACAGCAGCGTATTGAGCACATTCGCATGGATGTACACGCCGGGTAGCGGACCGAGATCGCCGGATACCGGCGTCGCAAAGCGGTCGTACAAACCGGACGCGGTCACGCCGATCAGCACGATGCGGCCGCGCAACTGGTCAACTGGCACGTTGCCGTCGAGCACGCTCGCGAAGCTCAATCTCGTGAAATTCTCGGTATTCGGACCGAACGGGATCAGGAAGCGGCCTTCGCCGCCGTCATCGGCAGCGATGCGAACTGCCGTCGCCTGTGCAGACCCGAGCCGCAACGCGCCGCGTTCGACCGCCTGCGCGACCCGCACCATCAATTGCGGCCAGCGCGAATCCGCATCGCCCTCGAATTGCGCGACGCTGCGCACGATGCCGTCGCTGTCCACTTCGAAATTGATGTGACCAAGTCCAGCCGCCACCTGCGCGAGAGGCGTGACCGGCTCGACCACGACGCGTCGCCCAGTGCCGTCGGGCGACGTCAGCAGCACGGGCAGATAGGTCGGACTCAGCGCGACGGCGCGGGCCAACTCCGCATCGTCGGCATTGGCCTCGGTGAACAGCACGTCGTAAATGACCGCCGCCGGTTTTGCGCTGGCGAGTTGCTCGAGCAACCTTGCGTGGACGCTGCGCGGCCACGGCCACCGCCCGAGTTGCACGACGCTCGCATTGTCGATTTCGATCACGACGATGTCGGGCCGCAAAGGCTGCGTCTTCAGACTCAGGAAACGGTCATAGACCAGATGGTCGACGCTCGCGCTCAAGCGGCCGAGCGCACTGAAGAGAATTACCGCGAGGCCGAGACATCCGATCGCCGTCCATTCGATCAGGAAACGCCGCCCCGCACGCCGCCCAAGACGGGCGCGCGGATCGAGGCTCAGGCGCGTGGAGCTAGTCGGCAATGGTCGTGTGTGTCAAAGCCAGCAGGGAGCGGGCCGGCGCATCCGGTACACGCGCTGGCCCTGTGAATCTACCAGCGTCAACGGGCCACCGTAAACGAACGGACCGCGCTGCCGGTTTCGTAGAAGCGACCGTTCTCGAACTGCTCGCCAATGATGGTCCAGTAGTACACGCCCGCCGGCAGATCGCTGATGGTCAGCTCGTTGCCCGACAGATCCGTGCGATCGACGATCGGGTGAAGCAGATCCGCCGTCGCACCGAGCACGAAACGGAAATGCGTGTCGACATGGGTTCGACTGACCAGCCAGCGGAACTGATACCCGCGGCTCCCCGCGCGCGGCGCGGCCGATGCGGACAAGCCGAACTGACGACGTTCGAACGCATACACCTGGGGCAGTCCGTCGAGGCCATGGCTATCGGTCGCCGCGATGCGAACGAAATACGTGCCCTCGGGCAGATCGCCGAAATCCGCATGCGGGGCGCTCACGCGCAGGTCGCGGATCAGGTCGAGCTGGTCGGCGTCACGGGCGATCTGCACGCGGTAACCCACGGCCTGGGCGGACGGCACGAGCTCGAACGCGACCGTCTTGCCGTCCTGCACCCGTTCGGGCTTGACGAGCGCGGGCGGCGGCAACAGCTCGACCGGCTCGCCGACCGTGCCGCCAGTTCGGGTGACATTGCCGAAGCTCGCCTTGACGAGTTGCGCGGATGCCTGCAGCGGTACACCGGGCAGCGGCGCCGCAGCCTTGCGCCCGGTCCCGTCCAGCGTCGACGGATCGACGCCGACTGCGCCTTCGATCACTTCCACGTTGGTGCTTTGCGCATCGCCGTTGTAAGCCACCTTGAAACGCGTGCCGCGCACGCCCGCCACCACCGACGGCGAGCGGATCTGGAAGCGGTCGTCCGTGCGGGTCGCGTGCGTAACCTGACTTTCGACTTCGCCGCGTTGCAGATCGAGAATGCGATCGCCCGCGCCGGTCAGCACGGTACGTCGCAACGTGCCGATATCGAGTTCGCCGTCGTGCGCAACGGTGATGTGCGAGCCGTCCGGCAACTCCAGCGTCACAAAACCGTCCGCTCCGGTGCGGATACGGTCGCCTTCGCCGAGAATCGTCGCTTGCGTGACCGGCACGTAGGCGTTCTTGCCGAACGCGTGGTCGACCGCTCCGCTGGTCGCGATCACGTGAGCCGACTCCGGGTCCTGTTTGAGCTTTGCCGCCGGCAAAAGCAGCGCGATGCCGGCCGGCAGGCGGCGAGGTGCGGGCACACGATTCAGACGACTTAGCAGCGTCCAGTCGGCCGAATCGCTCAGGTAACGGCCCGCGATTTCATACAGCGTGTCTCCGTCATGCGTGGTGTAAGAGACATACGCCGGGGAGGTCGCGCTGACGCGATGTTTCGGAGCGAACCCGGTTTTAGCCTGTATGTGAGTCTGCGCGGAGACCGGCACCCAGCCGCTCAGCGCGAGCAGCCCCGCCGCAACCAGCCATGCCCCCGCCCGGCCAACCCGCTTATCCAACCGACCCGCCCTACCTTGCACCGCCTTCACGGAAAACGTCACGCGTCCCCCGCTACTGGGCGTTCGTCCGCCGGGATCCCCTGCGGGTCGGATTCGATCCGCTCCAGCCGGTAGCCATAGCCGTAAATCGGGACGAGGCGGTAACCGCGCTCCGGACGCAGGCCTAGCTTGCTGCGCAGCATCGACACGTGGGTGTCCATGGTGCGCGACGGGATGTCGGTTGCCTGCTTCCAGATCACGTCGAGAATATGCGCGCGCGACAGCGGCCGGCTCAGATGCTGAAACAGCAGCAACGCGAGTTCGAACTCCTTATGCGTCAGCGCGATCTGGGTGCCACCCACCAGCACCTGTCTGGCGCCCAGGTCGAATTCGAATTCGCCGAACACTTCTTTCGACGCCGGCGGTTTGAGAAAGTACGCGCGGCGCAACAGCGAGGCGACCCGCGCCCGCAATACCGGACCCGACACCGGCTTGACGAGGTAATCGTCCGCGCCGGTGTTCAGAATCGACGTGATGTCGGTTTCGTGGCCACGACTGGTAATGAACAGCACTGGCAAGCGGTCGGACACGCTTTCGCGAACCCAGCGCAGCACTTCTTCGCCCGACATGTCGGGGACGTTCCAGTCGAGCAACAGCAGATCGTAAGTCTGGCGCCGCAGCTGCCGTACCAGTTCGCGTCCCGCGCCGTACGCGTGACAGATGTGCCCCTCCGCCGACAGCGTTTGGCAAACAAGATCGGCTTGAGCCGAATCGTCATCCAGGACAGCAATTCTCATAAATCCCCGCAACGCGACATCGTCCTACGTAACTGGTGAGCGGTTGGCCGGCCGATCTTCGACATTTTTCTGTCGGCACGAGCCCTCCCGTCCTTGCATCATTCTCCCTCTGCCCATTTAACAGCGGGTGATCTCCGTTCCCTATCCGGTTTAACGCTATGGCAGTGGCACCTGGCAGCCATCGAAATAAATGCTGATAAGACGGCCTTTGAATCTCTGATCATTATTGTGCCGATTATTTCATGTCCCAATTCGTGTCGGATACGCTAGTCCGTGGACGAACCGGTTGGTCTCGCTCGCGTAGCAATGGCCCCGTCTGCCTGCGTCTCACTGAACTTGCGCATCTGTTGCGCAAATTCAGGATTTGACAATTTTCGACAGTATAAGAAATGTCTCAAAAAAATTCGTTTAAAAATTGTCAAATCTCGGAGCGGAGCTCGGTAGAGGCGCCCCCGCCGGGGCTTCCAGACGATCGCAGAGCACGAATCTGTCTTAAGCGGCCGGGAAAAACGACCTCATCGCTCGGGGTTGACGCTGCTCGAACACGACCCGCTTGCGGGAATCTAGCCGCACGAATGAGTCAAAGTAAGCCTTGCACGATTCGCTCTTAGGACGGAAAACTTCATTGGTAACTTCGCGAAAAGTAGCTATTACGCATTAGACGATTAGCCGAAAATCAATATCCCAGCCCGCACGGATACCAAAACAGATGAAGTCGAATGCCAATTCTGATTAATTTATTCGAGTAAATCGCTTTTAAAGTCAATAGTAAAAGTTCGAAAATAACGATAACTTTGCCGGCAATTTCATCGGACTATGGTTCAGCGCGGCCAAAAGATCTGACGTAATCGGCCCGACGTTCCCTGACCCAATGAATCCGGATCGGGTGAGCGGCGTCTCGACGATCGGGAAGACGCCGCGTCACGCGCGTCCTATCTGCCGCTTTCAATCTCCGGCATTGGCGCGAACAGCGCGTCGAGATCGTCGTCGGAAAACTTCGCTGCGCCCGCAGCGTCCTCGGACAGAATGCTGTCGGCGAGGCTCGCTTTCTCTTCCTGCAGCGCGACGATCTTTTCCTCGATACTGCCTGCGGCGATCAGCTTGTAGACGAACACGGGCTTGTCCTGCCCCAAACGATGCGCGCGGTCGGTCGCCTGATTCTCGGCAGCGGGGTTCCACCATGGGTCGTAATGGATCACCGTGTCGGCGGCGGTCAGGTTCAAACCGACGCCGCCCGCCTTCAGGCTGATCAGAAACAGCGGCACCTCGCCCCGCTGGAAACGCTCGACTGGCGTCGCGCGATCCGTGGTGTCGCCGGTCAGGATCACATACGGAATCGCGGCCTGCTGAAGCGCGTCGGCGATCAGCGACAACATGCCGGTGAACTGCGAAAACAGCAGCACGCGGCGGCCTTCCTCGATCAACTCCGGCAGCATCGACAGCAGCAGGTCGAGCTTGGCCGACCCCATGGCGCGAGCGCTTTTGTCGGTTTTCTCCGGTTTGTCGCGCAGCCCGGTGGCGGCGCCGGAGGACATGTCGGTAGGCGCGCCACCTACGTTGCCCACTTCAGCGCCCGTCTTCAACGTCCTCACGAGGCGTGGATCGCAACACACCTGGCGCAGCTTCAGCAACGCATCGAGCACGATGATGTGGCTGCGTGCCAACCCCTGCGCGCTCACCGCGGCGCGCACTTTTTCCTGCATCGCCGTGCGCACGGTTTCGTAGAGATCGCGTTGCGCGCCTTCCAGATCGACCGAACAGACGATCGTGGTCTTCGCCGGCAACTCTTTCGCGACCTCATCCTTACGACGACGCAGCATGAACGGCCGGATGCGCCGCGCCAGCAGTGCACGGCGCACGCCATCGCCGTTCTTCTCGATCGGATTGCGCCAGCGCCGCGTGAAATCCTTCTGGGTACCGAGAAAGCCAGGCAACAGAAAGTCGAACTGCGACCACAACTCGCCGAGGTGATTCTCCAGCGGCGTGCCCGTCAAACACAGCCGATGCCGCGCGCGCAAGCCACGGATCGCCTGGGCCGCCTTGGTCGTGGCGTTCTTCACGTACTGCGCCTCGTCGAGAATCAGCAAGTGATAATCGTGTTCGGCGAGCACCTTCTGATCGCGCCAGAGCAACGCGTAAGTCGTGAGAATCAGTTCGTGTTCGCCGATCTGCTCGAAGCGCTGCTTGCGCTGCGGGCCGTTCAGCACCAGCACTTTCAGGCCCGGTGCAAAGCGCCGCGCCTCTTCGCGCCAGTTGTGCACGAGCGTGGTTGGTACGACGATCAGCGCGGGGCGGGTCAGGCGCCCGGCCTCCTTCTCCACGAGAATATGCGCGAGCGTCTGCACGGTTTTGCCGAGGCCCATGTCGTCGGCGAGAACGCCTGCGAGACCCTGCTCGCGCAGGAATTGCATCCAGTTGACGCCCTGGTGCTGATAGGCCCGCAGTTCCGCTGAAAGACCGGCGGGCAACGGCACTTCGCGCAGACCAGGCCCCGCTTGCAGACGTCGGGCGAGCTGACGGATCGAATCGTCGCCGCGAAATTGCCAGCGCCCCGTGCTGTCCAGCGCTTCGAGCCGGCCGGCGTCGACGGAAGGAACCCGCAGCGGCGCGCCGTCGGCCAGCGTGCCGCCGAGCGAGTCGAACAGATCGACCAGCACCCGCACCACCGGCTTCAGCCGATCCGCGCGCAGGCGCAGGCGCTTGTTTTCATCGGTTTTCAGCTCGATGGGTTCGCTATCGGCGATCGACTCCAGCGCGCCGCTCAACCAGCGGCGGTCGCGCCGGAACAGATCGGCCAGCAAAGGTTCGAGCCGCACCTTGCGTTCACCGATCTGAATGCCCATCTCCAGATCGAACCAGCCGTCGCCCGCCTGATGCGCGGTGCCGTCGATCGCATCGATCTCGATCACGTTGTAGCGGAATTCGTGCGCCATCTGCACGCGCCAGCCTTTCGCGGCCAGCTCCGGCACGGCGTCGTTGACGAACGCGGACCACGCGTCGGCATCGGGCAGACCGAGCATCGTGTCGGGCAGCAGCCGCGATGCGTACACCCGGCTGGTCGGCACCTTCTGCAGGCCGGTCTTGCGCAGTTCGAGCAGACGCTTTTTCTCGACCTCGTAACGTCGGCGGATATGGATCACGTCGCCGCCCGGCATCGGCACCAGCGTCACGCTGCTATCCACGTTGATGCTGACGCCGTCGTAGTCAAAGCTCACGCCGGCCAGCTCGACGGCTTCGGTCCTGCGCTGCCCGGCCCGCGCCGGCAGCGCGTGGCTATTCAACGTGAGCACCGGCACCGGCTCGACATCGATCACGCGAATCGCGGACGCATCGTGCGTGGGCGGCAACGGCAATCCGGGGGCGATCTCGCGCAGCACCGACGCGACCAGCGGCGCTTCGGCAAGCGAGATAGGCGGCATCGCGAGGTAATCGGGTAATTGCTGGAACGGCAGCGATGATTGAACGAGACCCGCCTCATTCGCGACGCCGTCCACGTACCACACCGGTTCGGTCGGCAGAACCATGCTGGCGCGCGGTTCGGTGCGCAACACAGGGCGCAGACGCTGATCGGCCAGCGGCTCCCATTCGATCCGGCCCGGCCGGTCGGCAGCGCGCGACAGCGGCGTGGGCCCGTCACGACCGGCTTCGCGCCTGAACTCGACGAACAGGCGTCCCGTGGCGATCAGCTTGTGCAGCATTTCCGCGCCGCTGGTGCCGCGCAGGATGAACTGGCCGAAATCTTCGCGCGAGCGGCCGAGCCACAGGCCACGCAGGATCGACAGATCTTCGTCGGATACGAAGCGGGGCTGCTTGAGGAGCGCGGCTTCGACGTTGCCCCAAGGTTCGTCGATTTCGACGACGGTGCCGTCCGGGTTGCAGCGCGCGCGGTACAGCACGACCTCGTGCCGCATATGGAAGTCGGACCAGGTCAGCCGGTAGGCGAGCGTTTGCGTGCGCGTGGCGCTGGCTTTTTGCGCGTCGGCATCGGCGGCTTCGGCGCGGGCCCGAAAGCGCTCGAGCCAGCTAACCAGTTCGGGCCGCACGCCCTGCTCCGCCGTACCCGGTGATGGCCGGCCAAACTCGGCGAGCGTCTTGCGCAACGGGCTGTCTGAATCGGCGCGATGGTCGCGATGGTCGTGTTGGTCGCGATGGTCGCCCGCATCGTCCTCGTTATCGCCGATGTGGGTGATGTGGTCCATTTCGTCGTGATACTCGAGTTCCGCGAGCAGCAGCGCGGCAACGTGCTTGCAGTTGCGGCCGACCGGACAGGTGCACTCCCCCTGCGCCCACGGCGAACCGCCATCGGTACGAAACCGCACCCGCGCTCTGTACGGATGCGCCTGCGTGCCCTGCACGTCGCCGCTCAGCGTCGCGCCCTGCCACTTCACATTGGTGACCGCGCCGACCGAGCGCGCTTTCGCCACGGTGTGGCCACCGAGCCATTCTGCAATCCGTTCCCGATCAAAGAAAACTGACGACATCAGCGTCCATTCCTGTTCTAGCCGGCGAAGGCACGCGCGCTGTCGGACCGGCCCTGTATAGATGCTGAAAAACGGCGCGCCAGCACGCGTGGTCCGCCAGTCTCCGTCCCGCGCCCATTGCCTGTGTAGCCGGCCATTTTACGCGTTGAACAAATTTGGCTGTTGCGGCGGCCCGGCGCTCACCGCGGCGGCCACCAGCACGTCCAGCCCCGTCGACGCGAAAACCTGAGCGAGGGTGGTCACCGGCGGCTCGTCGGTGACCAGAAGGTCCACCGCGTCGGAGCCGAAAGCGTGGACCAGCGCGCTATGGCCGAATTTCGCGTGATCGGCGGCGACCACGCGCTGGTCGGCCTGCGCGAAAGCGGCCTGCGCAAAGGCGACATCGGCGGGGAGCGCGTCCATGAAGCGCCCTTGCAGATCGACCGCGGTGACCGAAACGATCGCGTAGCGCACGTGAAACTGCCGCAGAAACGCCAGCACGCTGTCGCCGAACGCGGCACAGTCGTCCGCCCGTAACTCGCCGCCCGCGATAAACACCCGGTTGCCATTGCGCGACGCCAGCACGCGCGCGACTTCGATGGAATGAGTGACGACGGTGAGTCTCGAACGCGCCGCGAGCGCTTGCGCGATATGCACGCAGGTTGTGCCGCCGTCGAGGATCAGCGAATCGCCGTCTCGCACCAGCTCGGCGAGGCGCGCGCCGATTGCCCGCTTGCCGTCGAGGCTCGCCGCCATCCGGCGCTGGAACGGCGGCTCGTCGAGCCGCTCGGGCAGCATGACGCCGCCGTGGACCTTGATCAGCAGGCCGTCGGCGATCAATGGCTTGATATTGCGGCGGATGGTTTCGTCGGAGACGTCGAACTGGCCCGCGAGATCGGTGATCGTGCAAGTGCGCTGTTCGCGGACGAGCCGCAGGATTTCGGCCTGGCGTTGATTGGAGAGCATGGGAATCGGGCGCTGGAGATCGTCTGAGTCTAGCAAATGTCACGTTTTTGCAGCGTTATTTTCCACACGTTGCCATGGAAAGCCACATGTCGTTTGGCGCGTCGTCTTTCACAGTGCAGTTCGATCTCAGGCCGCGCCCGAATGCAGCATCCGCCGATGACCGCCGCGTGACACCGGTCCAAACACCACACACTGGCGATCACGTTGCATTTCGTGTTTTTTTGAGGCAATCTACGCGCAACCCACCCACGAATTTCCACACATGTCCACATCGATTCCCACTCATGCTCGCGTCGTCATCATCGGCGGCGGCATCATCGGCTGCTCAGTGGCCTACCATCTGACGAAACTGGGTTGGACCGATGTCGTATTGCTGGAACAGGGTCAACTGTCTTGCGGCACCACGTGGCACGCGGCCGGCCTGGTCGGCCAGTTGCGCGCGCAGGAGAGCATGACGAAGCTGATCCGCTACTCGACCGCGCTCTACGCCGAACTCGAAGCCGACACCGGTCTGGCCACCGGCTGGAAGCAATGCGGCTCGTTATCGGTCGCGCGCACCGCCGAACGGATGACGCAACTCAAGCGCACCGCCGCTGTCGCCCGTGCTTACGGCGTGACGTGCGACGTGATCAGCCCGCAGGAAGCCGGCGACCTGTGGCCGGTCATGCGCACCGACGACCTGCTCGGCGCCGTCTGGCTGCCCGGCGACGGCAAAGCGAACCCGACCGATCTCACCCAGGCCCTCGCTCGCGGCGCCCGCCTGCGCGGTGCGCGGATCTTTGAAAACACGCGGGTCACCGCGGTCCACACACGCAGCGCGCAGGACGGCAAAGCGAGCGGTGCGCGCGAAGTTAGCGGCCTCGCGTGGCGCAACAAGGATGGCGACGAAGGCGAGATCGGCGCGGACATCGTCGTGAATTGCGCGGGCCAATGGGCCAAAGCCGTCGGCCGCCTGGCGGGTGTGACCGTGCCGCTGCATTCGGCCGAGCACTACTACATCGTCACCGAACGCATTGCCGGCGTGCATCCCGATCTGCCCGTGATGCGCGACCCGGACGGCTTTATCTACTTCAAGGAAGAAGTGGGCGGCCTCGTGATGGGCGGTTTCGAACCGGACGCGAAGCCGTGGGGCATGAATGGCATCCCCGAGAATTTCGAATTCCAGTTGTTGCCCGACGACTGGGACCAGTTCGAAATTCTGATGAAAAACGCGCTGGAACGCGTGCCCGCGCTTGAAACCGCGCAGGTGCGGCAGTTCTACAACGGCCCGGAATCGTTCACGCCGGATAACAACTTCATGCTCGGCGAAGCGCCGGAGTTGCGGCGCTTTTTTGTCGGTGCAGGCTTCAACTCGATGGGGATCGCGTCGGCGGGTGGCGCGGGCATGGCGCTCGCCGAGTGGATCGTCGCAGGCGAGCCGACGATGGACCTGTGGCCGGTCGATATCCGGCGCTTCGCGCGCTTCAATGGCAACGATACGTGGCTGCACGATCGCGTGAAGGAAACGCTGGGGCTGCATTACGCGATGCCGTGGCCGAATCGCGAACTCGACAGCGCGCGCCCGTTCAGACGCTCGCCGCTGTATCCGATGCTGCGCGACGACGGCGCATGCTTCGGCAGCAAGATGGGTTGGGAGCGCGCGAATTTCTTCGCGCCGACGCCCGCCCAGGCAAAGATCGACTACGCGTTCGGCCAGCAGAACTGGCTGCCATGGAGCGGCGCTGAACATCGCGCGTGCCGTGAAAATGTCGCGCTGTTCGACATGACGTCGTTCTCCAAATTTCTCGTCAAGGGACGCGACGCGGAAAACGTCCTGCAACGCATCGTGGCCAACGACGTCGCCGTGCCCCCAGGCACCACCGTCTACACCGCGATGCTCAACGAACGCGGCGGCTACGAGTCGGACTTCACGCTCACGCGTGTCGCCGACGATCAATACCTGCTGGTCACGGGCACCGCGCAAACCACGCGCGACTTCGACATGATCGACAAAGCGATCCCATCCGATCAACACTGCACGCTGGTCGACGTCACCGGCCAGTACGCGGTGCTCGCCGTGATGGGACCGCGTTCGCGTGAACTGCTGCAAAGCGTATCGAAAGCGGACTGGAGTCACGACGCGTTCGGCTTCGGGCAAAGCCGTGAGGTCGATCTCGGTTACGCGACCGTGCGGGCCACGCGACTCACTTACGTCGGCGAACTGGGTTGGGAGCTCTACATACCGGTCGAATTCGCGGTCGGCGTGTACGACGCACTGCATGCAGCGGGCCAGGCGTTCGGCCTCGTCAATGCGGGCTATTACGCGATCGACTCGTTGCGGATCGAGAAAGGCTATCGCGCATGGGGCCGCGAACTCACGCCGGATACCAATCCGTTCGAAGCGGGTTTGTCGTTTGCCTGCAAGCTCGACAAGGACATTGCGTTTCGTGGACGCGACGCTTTGCTCAGGCTACGCGATGAACCGCGGCGCCGTCGCATGGTGGTATTGACCGCCGACGGCGCCAGCGATCGCATGCTGTGGGGCGGCGAAGCGATTTTGCGCGACGGAAAGCCGGTCGGCTTCGTCAGTTCGGCGGCATTTGGGCACACGCTCGGCTGTCCGGTCGGTATGGGTTATGTGAACAATCCGGACGGTATCGCGGATGCAGAGTACCTTCTAAACGGTCGCTACGAGATCGATGTGGCCGGCGAACTGCTGCCGGCAACCCTGCATCTGAAGGCCCCTTACGATCCGCGCGCCGAGCGGGTGAAAAGCTGACGCACGTCTCACTCGACGCCCGCTTTTTTGCCGTGCTTGAAAACACAGGTGAACCACGCAAGCGCGACCCGCGTGTGCAACGCGCGCGCCGCCGCGAACAGTTCGGCCTTGTGCGGCACGATCGGCGGCAAGTGCAGCCGGCAGATCAACGTAACCAGATAGCCTGCCGCGGAAAGCATCGCCCAGCCGATCAGTGGCATGACGGGCACTGCGAAGCGCCCTGCTAGCGGCCTCATTCAATTGACCCCGGGTGCCGACGCCGCGCCATTCGCGACGCGGCTGGCCGCCTCCTGCGCGGCGAGTGCGTCCTTGCGTTGCTGGACCTGCTGCGCAAAGATCGGATTCACTTCGGGATACGATGTATCGGTGACGTAATCCCGCCCATCTCGCTGGGCGTCGATCAATTCCTGATACACCTGGGCGCGCGTCTTTCCCTCTGCCAACGCGCTTAACGAAGCAGCCAGAATGACAACGGACAATGCGGCAATCGCGATCTTCTTCATGATGAACTCCAACGAATGTTGTGCGGGTTCGCATCAGGAAGAACCACGACGTCGCCGCATTTATTCCTGCTTCATCGATGCCGGAAAAACAAATGTCGGAGCGGGAATAAAGTCGTGGGAAGATGGGTTGGCAGGCGGTTTCCAGCACCGGAGATACGTCGCGATGTCATGCTTCCCGCGCGCCTGAAACAATCGAGGTTCGCATCCGGGAGCGCATGGAATAAATCCGCGCGTGCGCGTGTTCACCCATCAATAGCAGCCACCCGATGCACTCAATGCCATGACCTCGTCCCACCTGCCGCCCGACTCACCGCTATCGGAAGCCGACATTCAGGCTTACGCCGACGGCACGCTCACGCCGGAGAGAGCCGCGTATTTGCGGGACTATCTCGGCCGCGATCCGGCGGAAGCGCGGCGGGTCGCGTTTTACGGCAGACTCAACGCGCAGATTCAGGCAGCCTTTCAAACAGCCGACGAACCCGAAACCGGCCGCATCGACACATGGCGCCGCGCATTCGAGCGCATGCAGACCAACCGGCGTTCACGCCGGCTGATCAACGCGGTGGTCATGCTGGTTCTGGTGCTGGCCACGGCAACCGGCTGGCTGGCGGCGACTCAGGTGTCCGCGCAGGGGCTCAACAACGCCGCGATGATGGGCTTGGCCGAAACCGATGCACGGCATTTTTCGGCGGCGTCGCCGACCGTTAGCGACGCCTCCGCGCCGAACCTGACAGCAATCGGACTGCGGCTGGTCGATCGACGGGTACTCCCGCTCGGCTACTTTCAACGCGCCACCGAGTTCGTTTATCTGAATGCCGACAATCTGCCGGTGGTCGTGATATCGACGCTCGCGCTGCTTGCGCCCGCGCAACCGCAGTGGTCCGCGCGGCGCATCGGCGACATCCGGCTGTTGACGTGGACCGCGCAACACCAGCGCTTCGTGGTGGCCGGCGGCGCCCGCACCCACGGCCTGATGCGCGCCGCCGACGTATTGACCGCGTCATGAAATCAAACGGCAGTTGGCGATTGTTCGCGGCTTCCATCAGACCGGGGGAATAAAATGCGCGCACGCGTGTTCGCAGTTTCAGTCGCAGTTGCAATGCGTCCGCCAGCCTCGGTTGCCGCGCGGACAATCTTCTGGGTGGCCAGCGGCTTCATGCCCGCGCAAAGCCCCTCGATCGGGATGAAAAATGGATGTCCGTGACGAGTTGATGGAACACGTGCCGCGCTTGCGGCGCTATGCACGAGCGTTGATCAACAATCGCGATCTCGCCGACGATCTGGTGCAGGACACGCTCGAACGCGCGCTCGGCCGCACCGGCATGTTTCAGCCCGGCACCGACCTGCGCGCGTGGCTGTTCACGATCATGCACAACGTCTTCGCCAATCAGGCACGCAAGGCGTCGACGCGCGCAGTCCACGTCGCGGTCGACGACGACAGCGTCGCCGAAAGCGAATTCGCCGTGCCGTCCGATCAGACGCGCTCACTGGAAATGCGCGACCTCGACTACGCGTTGCAGCGTCTGCCGATGGAACAGCGTGAAGTGGTGCTGCTGGTGGGTCTCGAAGAAATGAGTTACGCCGACGTAGCGCTCGCGCTGAACATCCCGATCGGCACGGTGATGTCGCGGCTTTCCCGCGGACGCGAGCGGCTTCGGGCATTGATGGCGGGCGCGCAGCCCGGTGCGAAATTACAGGTGGTGCGATGAGCGACCAACATACGCCGATCGGCGAAGAAGATCTGCACGCGTACGTGGACGGCACGCTGTCCGACGAACGCCGTGCCGACGTGGAACGCGCGCTCGAACAGAACCCCGAGATGGCCGCGCGTGTCAGCGACTTTTTTTCGCTGAACAACATGTTTCACGAGCGCTATGACCGTGTACTGAACGAACCGGTGCCGAAGCGTTTGCAGACGCCCGCGCCATCGGCGCCGCGCCGTTGGCGGATCGCCGCTAACTGGCCGCAGTTTGCCGGCATGGCCGCCGCGCTGGTGATGGGGATCGGGATCGGCGTGGGCACGCATATGGGGCAAGATGTGATCGCGCCGGTTGCGGGCGGGCTTCATCAGAGCTCGAATACGCGGCCCGTTAGCGCCGATAGCGCCGAATTGTTCGCGCGCCAGGCGGCGGTCGCACACGTCGTGTATATGCCGTCGGTCGAGCGTCCGAGCACGCTGAGCGCTGACGACCAGGAACAGGATTTCGTGCAATGGCTCGCGGACAAGCTCGGCACGCATGTGCATCCGCCGGTGCTGTCGAAGAGCGGCTTCAATCTGTCCGGGGGCCGTTTGCTGCCGGGTGCAGATGGACCGACCGCGCAGTTCATGTATCGCGGGCCGAGCGGCGAGCGCGTCACGCTGTGCATCTCGCGTCGTCAGGTGAACTCGAATACGACGGCGTTCAAGCTGTATCAGGATGGTCCGGTGAACGTGTTTTACTGGATCGACGGGGACTTCGGGTATGCGGTATCAGGCGGGATCGACCGCAAGCAACTGCTGCAACTCGCGCATGATGTTTATTCGCAGTTGACGGGGGCCGCGCCGGGTTGATAGCCGCTACGCTGCGGTGCCTGCGTGGGCGCGCGGCGCCTGGCGCGCGCCTTTATTAGCGCCTGAAGTCTGTGTCGTTATCAGGCGATGCATCGTGCGGCGCGTCGCCTGAATGCATGAAACGCAACTCGCGCGGCGTGACGCCAAGCAAGCGCCCCATCCAGTGGGCCATGTGGCTTTGATGCGCAAAGCCCGCTTCCAGTGCAATCTGGCTCGTGTTGAGTCGGCCTTGCAACAACAGGGATTTTGCGCGCTCTACCCTTCGCTGCACTACATACCGATGCACCGGCATGCCAAGCGTCTCGCGGAACAACACCTTGAAATGCGGCACGCTCAAGTCGGCCAGCGCGGCCAGTTCACTCAACGTGAGACGCTGGTCCAGATGCGCTTCGATAAATTCGAGTACCCGTGCAGCCGTTTTCGCGGCCAACGTGCGACGGCTGTTCTCCAGTGCGGGTGCGCCGCCAATCAGCCGCACGACCATCGCCGTGCATAGACTTTCGGCGTAAAGCGGATCGGACGCATCGTCGGCTTCGAGTTCGGCATGCAACGCCCACGCGAGATGCTGAAAACGCGGATCGCGCATCTGGAACTGCGGACGGAGTTGCGCATCGGCGGAATTCAACTCGAGTTGCGCGATAGTCTGCTGAGCAAAATCTTCACCGATCCACACGCTGAAAATCGTGCACGACGCTTCATCGCTCCACTGGCCGTCGAGTCCCGCCGGGATCACGTCGGCGTCGCCGTGCGCCTGAAGCCGAGAATGACGGCGCTCGTTGCACAGGCAGCGCGCCCTGACCGGCGCACCGACATGCACGCCTACCCGGTGATGTTTGAACGCCGGCATCCGGTGCAATCCCGCCGAGACGTGAACCAGTTCCGCACCAAAGCCCTGCCATCCGAGCGTTTTGCTTGAGCGCACCGTGACGCGGGCGCCGCTGTGCGGTTGCAGTAAAGGAGTCACGGCGTTCATCGGCTTACCTCGTGGAGGGCGGCAGGGTGGACGGGTATCGCGTGCGTCTGGTGCGTCTATTGTGCTGCGTTTTTACTGGCTGTGCCGGGTGCTACGAGATAACGCGATGCACGCTTGCCGTGTCGCGACAAAGACAATCATCCGAATCTGCGCAGGGCGATCTTTACCTGCGCGTTTCTTTATCGCCCTGTTCCTAAGATGACGTCATGCCAGTCATCGTCGAAGGAGCTAAACGTGTACGTGATTCTTGGTGCAGCGGGAAATGTGGGGCGAGCCACCGCGACGGCTTTGCGCCGCGCGGGAAACCATGTGCGCGCGGCGGTTCGTCACGAAACGCAACGCAGAGCGCTCGAGGAAATCGGTTGCGAAACGATCGTGGTCGATCTGTTCGATGCGGAATCGGTCGCGCATGCCATTGCCGGTGCGCGTGCCGTGCAGATACTGTGTCCACTCCCGCATCATCACGCCGATCCTGCGGCTGCGATGCGGCACATGATCGACGCAAGCGTCACGGCGTTACGCGCGGCTCCGCCGGGACAGGTCCTCGCGCTCTCCGATTATGGCGCAGAACATGTGAGCGGCACGGGTATCACGACGCTGTTTAATTATCTGGAAACACAGTTGCGCACCGTCGACGCGCCGTTGACATTTCTACGCTCCGCCGAACACATGCACAACTGGGCCCGCGTACTGCCGATGGCGCTGGCCAAAGGCATGCTGCCGAGCCTGCATCATCCGTTGGATAAGCGGTTTCCGACGGTTGCGGCACAGGATGTGGGCTTGGTCGCAGCGGGATTGCTGGTCGATGCCCGAGCTTCGCAGGGCGCGCCGCGCATCGTGAGTATCGAGAGCGACACGCGCATCAGCGCACTGGATGTAGCACGCACGATCAGCGAGTTGTCGGGGCGCGCCGTCGCGGCACTTGAACTACCGCGCGGTGACTGGACCAACGTGCTTCGGAACGGAGGACTCAGCGAACCTCACGCGTGTCTGATCGCCGATCTGTATGACGCGCACAACGCCGGTCGTATCGACGTCGAAGCCGGTATCGGCGAACGGCGCTTTGGCGCTACGACGTTAGCGCAAGTATTCGCGACGCTTGTGCCGCAGGCGGCGACGACGACGGCTGGCAGGTAATACCGCGGTTCGCCAAGCGATGCTCGCCAAGGAGACTCATCATGCAAACATGCGCTGTATACCTGCTACTGCGTGGCTCGAAGCAATCAGAACGGACCGCGGACAACAGCGCTACGGCACCTAGAGCAGACGTACGTGCGAACTCTGGCGCTGACCGTTGGCTGGCGGTATCGATAATTCTTCTGGGATGGATAGGCTGGCACGCACTGGAAGATCTGCTCAGTGCGATTCCTTCGAGCAACGACGATTTCGGGCTGTTCTGACAGCCTGAGCAGGCTGGTCACGTTGCGTTGTTTTGCGTCGCTCTTGCGTCGTTTTTGCGTTGCACGACACAACGCGATATGCGCGTGGCCTCAAACACCGGCAATATCTCGCCGGATATGACGCTACAACGCCGGCCGTCGTTTGCGAAAACAACGGCCGGCGCATGCGTATCAGTTATTCATTCTCGTCGAAATAGTGCCCAAACTTCAGCTGCTTGGTCCGGATATAGCGCTCGTTCTCTTCACGCATCGGAATCGCCAGCGCAACGCGCTCGCACACTGGAATACCGTGCTTGGACAACGTGTCGAACTTTTCCGGATTGTTGCTCATCAGTCGGACCGACGTGACCTTCAGCGTGCGCAGAATGCCCGCGGCCGAATCGTATTCACGTGAATCGTCCGGCAGGCCGAGATCGAGATTGGCCTCGACGGTGTCGCGGCCCTGTTCCTGTAACGCATAGGCGCGAATCTTGTTCGACAGACCGATGCCACGCCCTTCATGGCCGCGCAGATAGAGCAGCACACCGCACCCTTCGGCAGCGATATAGCGCAGCGCGAGATCGAGTTGCTCGCCGCAATCGCAGCGATATGAGCCCAGCACGTCGCCGGTCAGGCACTCGGAATGCAGGCGCGTGAGCACCGACGACTGATTGGCGACATCGCCCATCACGAGCGCGAGATGTTCGGCGCCGCTTTCGCACACACGGAACACATACGAGGTAAATGTGCCGTAGCGCGTAGGAAGCGTGGCGGTAGCGTCGAGAATGACGCATTCGCCGTTGGTTGTGCCCTCTGCTGCTGGCGACGGATCGTGAGACGTGAGCATGGCGTTAGACAGTATTGCTGACATGAACCCGATCAAACCGGGGATAAGGTACGGACTGGGGAGTTTACCGCTAATCGGCGCGATGCACCTGTATGTCCCTGCGCGCGGCTTGAATGCGTGCCATCGCGGCTGTCCGAAACCGCTCGAATGCGCGTTCGATAGGTCCGTCAACGCGCCGCTACCCGAGTTAAACGTTCAGCGCGCCACAGGTATTCCCGAACTACTTCGACGACGGGTCACGCCTATACTGGAATGGCCTTTCCCTCTCGACAGCGCGCCGCCTCGGCGTGCTGCACTGCGAAACGGAGCGCTCCATGACAAGCGTTGCACAGCTTCTTAAAACGAAACCGGACAACACCACCGTCTTCACGGTCGGCGCCGACGATTCCGTCTACGCCGCAATCAAGCTGATGGCCGAAAAAGGCATCGGGGCACTCGTGGTCACAGACGGCGACAGCATCGCCGGAATCATTACGGAGCGCGACTATGCGCGCAAAGTCGTGCTGATGGACCGTTCATCGAAGGAAACGCCGGTACGTGACATCATGAGCCGCGCGGTGCGCTTCGTGCGCCCCGACCAGACCACCGACGACTGCATGGCGCTGATGACCGAGCGTCGCATGCGCCACTTGCCGGTGATCGAGAATGACCGGCTGATCGGCATGGTGTCGATTGGCGATCTGGTGAAGAACATCATCGCCGAACAGCAATTCACTATTCAGCAACTCGAGTTCTACATACACGGCGAGCGCCCCTGAGTCGCGTACTGCTGGTGTGGCTCCAGCTGCACGGATCATCGCGGAGTTGCTCTATCAGACTCGTAACGACGTAAAAAAAGCCCAATCCTTCAACAGGTTGGGCAAAGCTACCTTGCGGCAGCGGAGGTTCCTTGAGCTCTGATACAGCGGCGAAAACGGCGTTCGATTCCGGTCTTCCAGCGCGCTGCCTGAATACGTTCGCGATGTCGGGCGCGTGACCCACGCGTGGTCCCGCACCCTTCGCGATTTAAAACGATTGATTGGTAACGCCTCTCGCGGACGAGACTGGATGGCTTGAGTTAAACGAACGCGGCTGCATTAACGCCCGCGTGCCTGCTTGAGTGCCTCGAGCGAATTCAACTGGCGGCTAGACCACGTCGCCAGCCGCCGCATTCACACAACCACGCCGCCCCAATTCAGTTACCGAAATAAATCGGCTTCATGCCCGTCGACGGCTCGACCATGCCACCGGATTGCGACGAACCGCTCATCGCGCCGCCATAGCCGCTGGTATCGGCGACCGGCTCCTGGGTCTGCGCGACCGCTGGGTTCTGTGCTTCGACACGATGTTCCGCAGCCTGAACATCGGCAGGATACGTGGCGTCGTTGGCGGTGGCCGGGTTGTAACCCGCGTGCTCCAACTGGATCAATTCGCTTCTCACTTCAGCACGGGTCGCGGGCTGTTGACTCGCCTGCGCAAATGAAGCGACTGGGGTTGCAAGAACGGCTGCAATGGCGACTGCCTTGATAAGCGATTTCATGATGACTTACCTCCAGATCTGGTTTTATTTGCGTCGCTTGTCACACCCGTGAGAAGCGAGTGGTTTGAGTCTAGTCACCAGATTGACGAGGGAAAACCCTTGATTTAGAGATAGATAATTGCTGAAACCGCAAGGATTCTAAAGAATTTACCGCATTCAATGCCCCATGATTGGGCTATGCCGTAATAATTGTCGGAAACGAAATCTGATGTGTCTGACGTTTCAAAAATACGTCTGATGTGAGTGGCATTTTCCATAACCCGCTTTATGCCTGGTTGAATCTACGCGCGCCGCTATGCACCAGAATGTGGCGTGAAATTCGGGCTGACGAGTAGTTTGCGTGGCCCACTGACAAAACCGCTTCCCGGTTCAAAAAATCGCAAAGGCAAATGCATTTCGCGCGATAAGCCGATTCGCGTCGTCACGCCAATTGGCGTATCCCCTATCTCCATTACGCCGATCCATAAATCACGTCCCGCGCACAGATCCCACCCGTCGAATAACGGTCCGATGCCGAGCGCCATCGTGAGCCGGCCGGGGCCTCGCGCGAGATCGCGCAGCGGCACGCCGGGACGCCGCGCCTCCATCAACGGAAGACCTTCGAGCGGTTCGATCGCGCGAAACAGGATACCGGCGCCGACCTCCTCCGCTTCGGCGGACATGTTCAACATGTACGACAGTCCGTACGTAAGTCGCACATAAGCGTGGCCCGGCGCGAGAAACATCGAACCGTTATGCGGACGCCGTCCGATGAACGCGTGACTGGTCGAATCGCCCAGTGGATAAGCCTCGGTCTCGACAATCCGGCCACTCATGCGCCCTTCGGGCAGGTCGTGAACCAGGTATTTGCCGATCATGAAACGCGCCAGCGCAATGGTGTCGACAGGGAGATCGCTCCGCCGCAAGCGGCGAATCGGGAGTAATTCTTTTCGCATGCGCCCAATCCTTGTCTCGCTAAAACGCGTTGCCCCATCATTTATGAAAATCACCAGATGCGATTATGCAAATAGTGAGAACTTCGCGACTCGCACGCAATAAACCGTGAATGAAACGAATGCACAAACCACGCAACTCCGGAATAAAACAATTCCCTGATCCAGCGCTACGACGCCATCGGGCTGCCTTCATCGGCCCATTCGTTGTAGCAAAGCCTCATTTCGGCACAGCGTAGCATTCAACATGGCACTAATTGCGGTATCGTGTGGCTCCAGCCAGTTGCACAGGCTCTGTCGGCTCGTGCACGCTTCGGCGTGCCCAAATTGCCTACAGTTTTGAAAGCTTCAGTACGACTCGCGGCACGTTCCATTCAGATTTAATTCCGATTTACCCGTTGGTGTAGCAAATCGTCCCCACCTGGGGACTGCATACTTAATGACAATAGGAGAAAGTTGAATGAAAGCATTCCCGGCAATCAAGATGATCGGTGGCGCGCTGATCGTTCTGGCGTCCATCAATGCCTACGCACAAGCGAGCGATGCAGCTCCCGCGGCCGCGTCGGCAGCGCCGACTGCCAAGCAGACCCGGGCAGCTAACCGCTCGCTGAGCCGCAAGGTCCGCAGCGCACTGGCAAAGACGAAGGGCCTGAGCGTATCGAACATCACCGTGCGCGCGCGTGGTGGTGACGTGACGCTGCAAGGTTCGGTGCCGCAACAGGAAATGGTCGATATCGCTACGCAAGCAGCGCAAGGCGTCGCTGGCGTGACTTCGGTCAAGAACGCGCTGACGATCCGTGCTGAAGGCCAATAAGCCGCTAGTCTGGATGTAGAGTAATACGCGGGCGCCGGTGTCTTTGCGGTACGACGTTGGCGCCCGGCTTCAAATTTTCAGGTTTCGCGGCGGCGCGCTCGCGCCGGATTCAGCATTCCCCTCGCCGCACGTTGCGTCGTTCTGCGCAATCCTTTTGCTTAAAGAAATCATCGCCGTCTGGCAGCCTGCGCAATCAAATTCGGGCGGCATAATGACGGATTCCCGCTGATGACGCCCCATCACGCGACAAAACCTCGTCCGATAAAAATTATCCTTTATAATTTAATAAGTTAGACCGTGATTCTGACACATCGGTTTAACATTTTTCCTGATTTACGTGCAAGCAGCGCACGTCTGTTCCAGTCCAGAACCGGCTTATAAAAGGAAGGTCCGAATGAGCAAGCCCACGGCCATTTTGCCCCGCTGGACCCTCGTCATGCCGTTCGCTGCATGGATCGTGCTCGGCGCGGCGCATGCAATGCCAAGCGGCGCATTGCTGCTGGTGCTGGTCGGCCTTGCGCTGTGCGGCGCGGTCTTCACCGCGGTTCATCACGCCGAAGTGGTCGCGCATCGCGTCGGCGAGCCGTTCGGCACGCTGGTGCTCGCGGTGGCCGTCACCGTGATCGAGGTTGCGTTGATCGTGTCCGTCATGCTGACTTCCGGCCCGGAAAAGGCCGGTCTCGCGCGCGACACCGTCTTCGCGGCGGTCATGATCGTCTGTAACGGGATCGTCGGTCTTTGCTTACTGATGGGTGGTATCCGCCATCTGGAGCAGGACTTTCAGAGCCGTGGTGCGGCGGCGGCGCTGGCTGTGCTCGCGTCGCTGTCCGTCTTGACGCTGGTCATGCCGAACTACACGACGACCAGCGTTGGCCCGATTCTGTCGTCGTCGCAACTGGCGTTCGCCGGCGTGTCGTCACTGGTGCTGTATGGCGTATTCGTGTTCGTGCAGACCGTGCGCCATCGCGATTATTTTCTGGCCGGTACGCCCGACGAAAACGTGCATGCGGAGCCGCCCAGCGCCGGTCTCGCGCTCGCGGCCGGCGGTCTGCTGCTGGTGTGTCTGGTCGCCGTGGTGTTGCTCGCGAAGGTGTTGTCGCCGGTCGTCGAAACTGCGGTTCAGAATGCGGGCGCGCCGCCCGCCGTGGTCGGGATCATCATCGCGGCGCTGGTCCTGTTGCCCGAAGGACTCGCCGCCGTGCGCGCGGCGCGGGCCGACCGCCTGCAGAACAGCCTGAATCTCGCGCTGGGGTCGGCGCTGGCCAGTATCGGGCTGACCATTCCGACCGTGGCCGGCGTGTTTCTGTACACCGGTCAGCCGCTCGTACTAGGTATCAACGGCAAGGAAACCGTGCTGCTCATGCTGACGCTGGTGGTCGGCACGCTCACGTTGAGCACCGGGCGCACCACGATTCTGCAAGGCGCGGTGCATCTGTCGCTGTTCGCCGCGTATCTGTTTCTGTCGTTCGCGCCGTGAGGTGATCCCGGCATTTGAATGGGCAGCCGGGCCGCTGGCCCGGTTTCGTTGACCTGTGAACGGCAACGCTGAGCGGCCTACTCCTCCCAATGCTCCGCAATCCAGTCGCGGAACAGATTCAGTTTCTGCTGATGCGCAACCGAGTCCGGATACACGAAGTAATAGCGCCAACCGGTTTTGAGCACCGTGTCGAACGGCCTGACCAAACGGCGCGCCGCGACATCTTCGTCGATCAGCGCAAGGTCGCTGATCGCGACGCCGAAGCCCTGTAACGCGGCGTTGGTCGCCATATCGAGCGTGTCGAAGGTCGGGCCGTGTTCGGCATCGATCTCCGTTGTGTTCGAGCCGCCCACTTCGGCCACCTCCGTCACCTTGGCGAGCCACATCTTCCAGTCGCGATGGTCGCGCGTCGGATGCAGCAACGTATGGCGCGCGAGATCAGCGACTTCGGCAAGCGGTTTGTCCTTCAGCAGATCGGGGGCGCACACCGGCGTCAGACGCTCCTCGAACAACGGCACCATCTGCACGTCCGCACCCGGTGACGACGCGTAGATGATCGCCGCGTCGAAGGGCTCGCTCTGAAAATCGACATCGTGCTGCCAGGTCGTTGTGATCTGCACATGCAGTTCGGGATATTCGGCCTGGAAACGCATGATTTTCGGCAACATCCAGCGCATTACACAGGTCGGCACTTTCAGCGCGAGATCGGTGCGTTGGCGCGTCAGCCGCAACGAAATCTCCTCGATGCGCGCGAAGCTCTCTTTCACCGCGGGCAGCAGCATTTCGCCTTCGGCGGTCAGCGTCAACCCCTTCGCGTGACGTTTGAAGAGCGGAAACTTGTAGTAGTCCTCGAGCGCGATGATTTGCCGGCTGACCGCGCCTTGCGTCAGGCACAAATGATCGGCGGCGCGTGTGAAGCTGCGGTGGCGTGCAACGGTTTCGAAGATCTGCAGCGCGTTGAGCGGCGGAAGTCGTCGCATCGGGTATCCGGGATCAAAAAAATTCATTACGTGGGCGTGGCAATGAAGCGTGGCCATATGCCCGTCAAGCCCACAGGATACGCGATCAGAAATGTCCGTACGAGCCGTCGACGCTTGCACGCGCATGCGTTTAGCTCATGCCGCTGGAAGGAATCGATTGTTCACGGCCCCGCTTGCACCGGCACAGGGCACCGCCTGCCCACAATCGCACCAGAACCGAGCTTTCCTCATACCTCGACATCGCTCCTGTTGCAGATAGAAGCGTGGGCGTTAACCCGAACGCTTTAGTGCACCGGCGCTTTCCCGGCACACGAATGCCTGCCCAGGCCCCGCGTCAGCGAAAACAGCATGAGCTTATGTCATGCCGTCCATGCGCATATTTCGTTTGGCGCGCAATTTTGACAAACCTAGAGTGCATCCACACGCAGCGCATCCATCAACGTACGGCAGCAACCGGAAAACTGGCAGGCAGCGCGCACGAACGAAGCCGGTTCCGCGCGAGAAACATCCGCAGGGTATTCGCCGAATTGCCACCTCGCGCGTGCAAACTGACCGCCACACGCGCGGCGCATGGAAACCGGCGCACGCCCACGCAACCTATTCAAAGAATCATCGTTTTCGACAGAGGAAGGATCATGCATCAGCGCCCCGTTGCTCAATCGGCCACCCGCCGGATCTTTACCACGCTCGCCGCGACGCTGGCCTTCACGGCCTTCGGCGCACTGTGTTCGATGCCGACCGCCGCGCATGCCGATGCGCTCGACAACATCGCGAAGTCGGGCACGGTGCGCATCGGCGTGTTCGAAGACTACCCGCCGTTCGGTTCGATCGGCCCGGACATGAAGCCGATGGGCTACGACATCGACGTCGCGAACCTGATCGGCAAGGCCTTGAATGCGAAGGTCGAGCTCGTGCAGGTGACCGGCGACAACCGGATGGCCTACCTCGCCGACCATAAGGCCGACATGCTGCTATCGGTCGGCCAGACGCCGGAACGCGAAAAGGTGATCGACTTCTCGCAACCGTACGCGCCGTACTACCTCGCCGTGTTCGGCCCGAAGAGCCTGCCCGTGAAGAACGCCGCCGACCTCGCCGGCAAGTCGATTTCGGTCGCGCGCGGCACGCTGGAAGATCTGAGCGTCACGAAAATCGCGCCGCCGAGCGCCAACATCAAACGTTTCGACGATCCGAACGGCGCTATTTCGGCGTTTCTTTCTGGTCAGGTACAGTTGATGGTGGTGGGCAACGACGTCGGCGCAACCATTCTCGCGCGTCATCCGGCGAACGATCCGGAGCAGAAGTTCTCGCTGTTCAGCTCACCGGATCACGTCGGCCTGAACAAGAACGAACCGCGCCTGAAGCAGAAGATCGACGACACGATTGCGAAGGCTCGCAAGGACGGCACGATGAACGCGATCTCGCAGAAATGGCTGCGCGCGCCGCTGCCGGCGGACCTCTGAACTTTTGCCGCGCGAACGGGGTGTATAACCCGGTTCGCAGCGGCGTTTGACCTGACTTTATGATGAGCGCCACGCCATGACCTATGCGTTCGATTTCAGCGGCTTCGGCCTCTATGCGGGCATGCTCGCGCGCGGCGCCGCTGTCACGCTGGGGTTGACCGCGGTTTCCACGGTGCTCGGCGGCCTGGTGGGCATTGGCGGTGCGAGCATTACGGTCGCCGGTCCGAAATGGGCGCGCTGGATCGTGGCGAGCTATGTGGAGTTGATCCGCAATACGCCGTTCATCGTGCAGTTGTTCTTCGTGTTCTTCGGCTTGCCGAGCCTCGGTATTCATATCGACGAAATCCAGGCCGCGATTCTGGCAATGACCGTCAACCTCGGCGCGTACGCGATCGAGATCGTACGCGCAGGTATCGACTCAATTCCGCGTGGCCAGGTGCAGGCGGCGCAGGCGCTCGGTCTGCATCAGCGGCAGGTGTTTCGTCATGTCGTGCTGCCGCAGGCCATCGCGAATGTTTTTCCCGCGCTGCTGAGCCAGGTGCTGATCGTCATGCTCGGTTCGGCTGTCGTGTCGCAGATCTCCGTGCCCGATCTGACGTACGCCGCCAACTTCATCCAGTCGCGCAATTTCCGTTCGTTTGAGAGTTACGTGATCATCACCGCGGTCTATCTGCTGATGTCGATCGTGTTGCGGCAAATTCTCAACCGCTTCGGGCGCGGCCTGTTCGCGGGCCGTATCGCGCGCGGCAACGACAGCGGCGCGCCGCGTAACTGGCGCAGCCGCCTGATGTGGCGCGGCGCCCGCACTCTGCCCACGGAGCGTTGATCATGATCGAATTCACTCTATGGGACATCGCCCGTAATTTGCTGCTCGCGGCTCGCTGGACGGTGCTGCTGTCGTTGATCGCATTTATCGGCGGCGGCGTGGTGGGACTGGTGCTGCTCGCGATGCGTGTTTCGCCGATCGCATGGCTGCGGCGAGTGGTCGTGCTGTACGTGGAAGTGTTTCAGGGCACGCCGCTGCTCATGCAATTGTTCCTCGCGTTTTTCGGTTTGCCGCTGCTCGGTGTCGACGTCTCGCCCTGGGTTGCGGCCACCGTCACGCTGACACTTTATACGAGCGCGTATCTGGTCGATATCTGGCGTGGCTGCGTCGAAGCCGTGCCGCGCGGACAGTGGGCGGCAGGCGCGAGTCTCGGCATGACGTTCGGCCAGCAATTGCGTTACATCGTGTGGCCGCAGGCGCGTAAGATCGCCGTGGCGCCGACCGTGGGGTTCCTCGTGCAGGTGGTGAAAAGCACCGCGCTGGCGTCGATTATCGGCTTCACCGAGCTGACCAAGACCGGCACGATGATCACCAACGCCGCGTTCCGCCCGTTTCCGATCTACGGGATGGTGGCCATGATTTACTTCGCGATGTGCTTCCCGCTGACCTGGTACGCACGAGTGCTCGAGAAGCGGCAGAAGGTTGGGCAGCATCGCTGAAGGATGCGGCGCACAGACTTCATGAGAAAAGCGGCAACCGTGGTGTGCACGGTTGCCGCTTTTTTTTGCGCCAGTGACGATTGACTACCGGAGACTATGGGCGACTATCGGCGACTAGCAGGGACTACCAGGGACTACCGGGCCGCCTGCGTCGACTTCCGCAACTTCGCCACCTCTGCCGCCGTCACCGCCGGCGCGCCGTTATTCCACCCACCCCGCACGAAGCTCAGCACGTCGGCAATCTGCTGATCGTCGAGCACGGGCGCGAACTTCGGCATCGGAAATGGCGACGGCACGCCGCCAATCACCAGATCCGCCGTGCCGTTCAACGTGACGTTGATCAACGACGACGCGTCCTTCTCCAGCACGTTCGGATTACCCGCCAGCGGCGCGAGCATCGGCGCGAAACCCTGTCCGTTTGCGCCGTGACAGTGCATGCAATACGCCGTATAAACCTGCGCGCCAGCATCGTTCGCCGGGCGATTCAACGACACCCTGGTCGCCTGCGGATCGTACGTATAAGGCGGCTTGCCGTTGCCGCCCGCCGGTGGCAGCGACTTCAGATACGTCGTCATCGCCGCGACATCGGCGTCGGTCATGGCCTGCGTGCTGTTGTTGATCACACTGGTCATCGAACCGAACGCCGACGCATGACGATTCGCGCCGGTCTTCAGGAACGCCTGCAAATCCTGCTCGTTCCACCGCCCCAACCCAACGTTATGCTCGCCCGTCAGATTGGCTGCAAACCAGCCGTCGAGCACGCCGCCGGTCAGAAACTCGCTGCCGCTCTCATCGAGCGCCTTCTCCTGGAATGCGATGCCGCGCGGCGTGTGACACGAGCCGCAGTGCCCGAGCCCCTGGATCAGATACGCGCCGCGATTCCATGCGACGTCCTTGCCCGGCTTGTCCTGATAGACGCTCTTGTCGAGGAACGCCATGTTCCAGAACTTCAGCGGCCAGCGCATGTTCAACGGCCATTTGATGTCCGGTTCGCGGTTAGCCTGCTGCACGGGCGCGACGCCATGCATGAAGAACGCGTACAGCGCTTTCATGTCGTCGTCGTTGACCTTTGCGTACGATGGATACGGCATCGCCGGATACAGGTTATGGCCGTCTTTCGCGACGCCTTCGCGCATTGCGCGCTTGAAGTCCTCCAGCGTGTAGCCGCCGATACCGGTCTGCGGATCGGGCGTGATGTTGGTGGTGTAGATCTGGCCCATCGGCGTGGTCATTGGCAGGCCGCCCGCGAACGGTTTGCCCTTCGGCGCCGTGTGACACGCGACGCAATCGCCGAGCTTCGCCAGATACGCGCCGTGTTGCACCAGCGCCGGGTCGACCGTGCTGTCCGCCGCACGCACCGATGCCTGAAAAATAAACGGCAGCGCGACGCACAACGCCGCACCGACACCCTTCAATGTGTTGTTCATGTCGGGCTCCCGTCAGGCGGTTTTGAGTTGGCTGCCAACCGGCAATTGCCGCAGCCGCTTGCCGGTGGCCGCGAAAATCGCGTTGGTCAAAGCGGGCGCGAGCGCCGCCGTGCCTGGCTCGCCGATGCCACCTGGCGCCTCGGTGCTCTTCACGATATGCACGTTGATCGGCGGTGTCTGGTTGATCCGCAGCATCCGGTAGTCGGTGAAATTGTTCTGCTCGACGCGGCCGTCCTTGATCGTGATCTCGCTGTATAGCGCTGCCGTGATCCCGAAGATGATGCCGCCCTGCACTTGCGCTTCGATCGTGTTCGGGTTGACCACCATCCCGCAATCGACCGCGCACACCACCCGCTTGACCGCGACCTCGCCCTGATCGACGGCGACATCGACGACGATCGCAAAGAAGCTGCCAAACGCGTGCATCACCGACACGCCGCGGCCTTGCCCCTGCGGCAGCGCGTTGCCCCAACCCGCGGCCTGGGTCGCGGTGTTGAGCACGTTCAGCGCACGCGGTGTTTTTCCAAGCAGATCCTGGCGGTATTTGACCGGATCGATCTTCGCCTGCGCGGCGAGTTCGTCGACAAAACTTTCGACGACAAAGGTGCCGCGCGTCGGTCCCACGCCGCGCCAGAAAGCGGTGGGCACCGCGTGCGGCTCCTGGCGCACGTAGTCGACCAGTTGATTGGGCAGGTCGTATGGCAGGTCTGACGCCACTTCCACTGCGTCCGGATCGAGGCCATTCTTGAACGCGGGCGGCGCAAAGCGCGCCATGATCGACGAGCCGACAATACGATGTTGCCATGCTACCGGCTTGCCGTTCGCATCGAGTCCGGCCGAAATTTTGTCGTAATAGTACGGCCGGTACATGTCGTGCTGGATATCTTCTTCGCGCGTCCACAGCACCTTGACCGGCGTCGAGACCTGCTTGCCGACCTTGACCGCCTGCGTGACCATGTCGAACTCGAGCCGCCGCCCAAAGCCGCCGCCGATCAGATGGTTGTGCACGACGATCTTGTCGGCGGGCAGGCCGGTCACGGCGACAGCCGCGTCGACAACGCGCGTCGGCACCTGCGAGCCGAGCCAGATATCGCAGCCGTCGGCGCGCACATGCACCGTGCAGTTGATCGGCTCCATCGTTGCGTGGGCGAGGAACGGTTGCTGGTACACCGCATCGACGCGCGACTTCGCGTTCGAAAACGCATGGCCGACGTCCCCTTCCTTGCGCGCCACTGCACCGTTACCGTTGTCAGCCGCGTGGGCGAGATCGGCGACGATCTGCTGCATCGAAATAGCCGCGCCCGCGCCTTCGTTCCACTTGATATCGAGCGCCTGCACGCCGCGTTTCGCCGCCCACGTGTGGTCGCCGATCACCGCGACCGCGTTGTCGATTTTCACCACCTGGCGCACGCCGGGGAATTTCTTCGCGTTGGTATCGTCGACGCTGGCGAGCGTCCCGCCGAATACCGGACAGTTCGCAATCGCCGCATAGACCATGTCGGGCAAGCGCACATCCAGCCCGAACATCGCCGTACCGTCCACTTTTTCCGGCGAATCGAGACGCTTGACCGGCGTGCCGATCAGCTTGAAATCCTTCGGATCTTTCAACGGCACGTTCTGCGGCGCGGGCAGCTTCGCAGCGGCCTCCGCCAGTTCTCCGTAGCCGATGCTGCGATTGCTGGCTGCGTGAATCACCTGGCCGGCCTGCGCATGGCAACTCGCCGGATCGACTTGCCATTGCTGCGCGGCGGCGCTGATCAACACCGTACGCGCGGCCGCGCCGGCGCGGCGCATCGGTTCCCACGCAAAGCGGATCGACGTCGAACCGCCGGTCAGCTGGCCGCCGAGCAACGGGTCCATGAAGAGCTTTTCGTTGGGGGGCGCGTGGTCTAGCGTGACCGAGTCGAGCGGCACTTCGAGCTCTTCGGCGATCAGCATCGGGATCGATGTGTACACGCCTTGACCCATCTCGACTTTCGGAATCACCAGCGTGACCTTGCCCGCCGTGTCGATCTGGATGAACGCGTTCGGCGCGAACACACCGCTTTGCGGCGTCTCGACGCCATCGCCGCCGACCACCGATTTGCCCGCCTTCTGATCCTGGCTCGCGGCCGGCATGCTGAAGCCAAGCAACAGGCCACCACCGGCCGCCGCGCCGACCGTCACGCCAAACTTCAGAAACGTGCGGCGCGACAAACCTCTGCCGCGCGCTTCGGACGGCTGTGCGCCGTTCTGTGCATCGAGCAATCCCTGGGACATGTCACGCTCCCTTAGCGGCTTGTCTGATCGCCGCGCGGATGCGGTTGTAGGTCCCACAGCGGCAGATGTTGCCGGCCATGGCGGCGTCGATATCCGCGTCGGTGGGATTGGGATTGCTTGCCAGCAGCGACGCTGCCGACATCACCTGTCCGGACTGACAGTAGCCGCACTGCACCACGTCCAGCTGACGCCATGCCTGTTGCACCTTCTGCCCGGCGGGCGTGCTGCCGACCGCTTCGATCGTGGTCACCTTGCGCTCGCCGACGGCCGCAGCCGGGAACACGCACGAGCGGATCGCCGTGCCATCGAGATGCACGGTGCACGCGCCACATTGCGCGATGCCGCAGCCGAACTTGGTGCCGGTCAGGCCGACGAGGTCGCGCAGGACCCACAGGAGCGGCATGTCGGGCGGGGTGTCGAACGTATGAGTCTGACCGTTGATGTTGAACGTTGTCATGCGCGGCTCCGGGTGGGGATTATTGTTGGTGAGACTGTTTAGACAGAGACGTCGAACCAAAGCGTTAAGACTTGCCGCATTTATTCGAGCAACCGGACTAATGCGCGATGCACCCGCCGGTTGCTGCAAGACGATGATGAAACGGCAATGATGCGCGGCGCGACCGCGCCGGGACAGACGAGCAAATTGTAGTCGTGGAAAAAGAAATCCGCCTCGCGGGCGTCGCGGCCGATGTGATGACCGATTCCCGTTGAATCATTCGAGCGGCGATTTTGTTAGCATGAGCGCAGATTGCCCCGCCTGATCCGAACTTATCCGAAGGAGCCGCACAATGAACGACACGCAATGCACCCAATTCCTCTCGGACATTCGCCGGCCGCTACTGGCGTTGCATAAGGCCATTCTCGATCACGAACGAGCCGTCTATGAAAAGGAATTCGGTCCGGTGACGCCGGCGGCGTTTTTGCAAGTGCTCATCAACGGTTCGGGGTTTCGCTGGCTCACGCCGCTGTCAACAATCATTGCGAATGTCGATGAAATTCTTGACGACCAGGAAGCCGACACCACCGACCGGTTGGCCGCAGCGGAAGCCGTGACCGGCCTGTTTTCCGCCGATCAGCCGAACAATATGTTTTTGCCGCGTTACTTGCCGTTGCTGCAGGCCGATCCGGCAATCCTGCATCAGCATGGGCAGGTGTCGCAACTATTGCGCGGCGTGCAGCAGAAAAAGTAGCCTGGGTTGCGACGGAATGCGCGGTCGGCTCCCGCATTCCCTCACCATTGAAAGTCGGCATTCCGGTCGAGTGCCATGCGTGAACGCGAACGAGCGATTCGCATGCGCACACAGGATTAGCCGCCTCTCTTCGCTCAGCCAGCGGAAATACACCGTATTTCAAGCTTATTTATGCTCGATCAGTAAAAGTGCGGCCGACTGCCCGTCTTCGCTTCTGATCCGGGCCACCCCGCACGCCACCTGTCTTTCAATTTGCCTGGCGTTGCTGAATAAAACAAAGGTGAGCTTCTACGGGAAGTGTCAGTGGAAATCTACGTCATCCCGGCCAGCAGGTTTGCGGCGTCCCTGCTAACGTAAGCGGACTTCCCCGCGACGCCGATGCGTACCCGCCCACCCATGCAAAACTGGCCGCTCACCGAAAGCTATACGTTCGCCGATCAAACCGTGCGCTACCAGGTGACCGGCAACGGCCCGCCGCTAGTGCTGGTTCACGGCACGCCGTTCTCATCTTATGTATGGCATCGCATTGCCCCGTATCTCGCGCAGACGCGCACCGTGTACTACTACGATCTGCTCGGCTATGGTCAGTCGGAGCAGCGTGACGGCCAGGACGTGTCGCTCGGCGTGCAGAATGGTTTGCTCAAGGAATTGCTCGCCCATTGGGCGCTGATCAACCCGGACGTGATCGCGCATGACTTCGGCGGCGCCACGTCATTGCGCGCACATCTGCTCGATCAGTGCGAGTATCGCAGTCTGACGCTGATCGATCCGGTCGCAATCGCGCCGTGGGGGTCGCCGTTTGTACGGCACGTCCGCGAACACATCGACGCGTTCACCGGACTGCCGCCTTATATTCACGAAGCGGTCGTGAAAGCGTATGTGCGCGGTGCTATCGCGCGCGAGATTGCGGATGCAGAACTGGCGCCTTACGTTGCACCGTGGCTCGGTGCAACGGGACAGGCCGCGTTCTACCGGCAGATCGCGCAGATGGACCAGCGCTATACCGACGAGGTCGAAGCGCGCTATTCGCAGATCCGCTGTCCGGTTCAGATTCTGTGGGGTGAACAGGACCAGTGGATTCCGCTTGAACGCGGTCGCCAACTGGCCGATACGATTCCCGCAGCACGCTTTTACGCCGTGCCGAACGCAGGCCATCTGATGCAGGAAGATGCGCCGGAGGCGATCGTCGCCGCGGCGCTGCGCTGGTTTAGTGAGAGCGCCTGATTCGCTGACCTGCTAGCCGCGCCCTTGCGGCAGATAAGGCATCGGATCGACCGGTTTGCCGTCGCGGCGCACCTCGAAGCCGACGGAAACGCGCGAGTTGTTTTCGTCGCCCATCTCCGCGATCTGCTGCCCCTGACGGACGACGTCGCCGATCTTGACCAGCAGTTTGCGGTTATGCGAGTACGCGGTCAGGAAGTCTTTATTGTGCTGCACGATGATCAGACTGCCGTAGCTATTCAGACCGGTGCCGGCGTACATCACCTTGCCGTCGGCGGCGGCCAGCACCGGATCGCCCGGCTTGCCGCCAATCTCGATCCCGCGCGTTTCTCCCTGCTGGAATCCTTCGACGACGCGACCGCCCGCAGGCCACGCCAATGCAACGCTGTCCGCGTGACGTGAGGTTTCGTGGGCAACCTCGCGTACTTCTGCGGCGGAAAGTGCGGGGGATGTGGACTGCTGCGCGGCCAGCGCTTGCTGTGCCGCAAGCGGAAGTGAAGCAGTCGAGGCCGTCACCGTAGACGCTGAAGGCAACGCCTGAGCCGCTCGGGCAGCCTGTGCATTAGCCGCGTTGACCGCCCGTACTGTTTCCGGCGACGCCACGTGCAGCACCTGCCCAAGCTTCAGCCGCGACGATGGCTTCAATCCGTTCCATGCTTGCAGCTGCTTGACGCTGCAATGGTGATGCTGTGCGATTCGCGCGAGCGTGTCGCCATGCTTCACGCGATAAACCAGCGGAGGCGATTTTTTTAGTGGCGCTCCGTCGTCCGCGCCGATCCTCACCGACGTCCGTCCTGCCAGCCCATTGGCGCCTGGCGTGGCTGCCTGATTCGCCAGCGTCGTCGCTGTCGTTGTAGCCGGCACGCCGGACGCAGCCGCCGCGTCTGAGGCCGCGCCGCTCTGAGCGCCCTGCTGACCCACATTGGCACAACCGCTCACGGCCAGCGCGACCCACACGCCGGCCAGACTGGCCATCATCGTTCTGTCGAAGCGTTTTCCCATCTTGTTTGATTCCTGCCTCATTCTTAGGCTGGCCGGATGCCGCCTTGACGCTCACGACACGCGCAGTCTCGAGCTGCGCGGCTATCGTCGCGACATAGCGAGGCCGCCTCGTGCGGCGCTCATCCAATGCCTGGCCGACTAACCCCTTATCCTGCTTGCCGGATGCCGGATGCCGGATGCCCGGATGCCCGAGGTCCCAAAACGCAGACGCCGAAGGTCCGGATAGCGGTGCGGCAAAGCAGCCAGCGTTCAGCAAAACAGGCGGGGTTGCCGATTAAAATTCACGCGGAATTGTAAAGTGCGCTTAACCTCAAACGCCCCGCTCCACACAAACTGATACAAACATTACGCACGGTATTTCAAGCGCTGTTGCAAGCGCAACGGAATGGCGCGTGACAGCCGATTTAGCGTAGCCACCGCTCACTATCACTGACTCGGAAAGCGGCAAAAAATCGGCCAAAAAAGGACCGCCCTCGCGGCCCCGCGCGAAGGCTCTGTTTAACGGCAATCGTCGGCGGAACTTGAATCGCTGGCGGATCGTGAGGACATGAACCGATGCTCGCATACGGCATCGATCGGCAGAGCAGCCTGGGGCCGCTCGACGATGTGACATGCAGACTAACTGTAGTACTGCCCCTGGTACTTTACGTATCCCACCGGATGATGCGTGAAGTGCAGGACCGGCAGCACCGGATTGCTGTTGTCTTCGGTGGGGTAAGCCTCTGCTTCGGGAATGTATTCACCTTGAGCCTCGATGGGCTGCCCCGCCTGAAGGTCCGGTATTTCATGCGCCAGTCCTTCGTTGTCGCCGAAACGCACCGCGACGAACACCTCCGTGCCGACGAGGTTTTGCGTACCGCCTTCAAACTTCACTACCGTGTCGATCCTGATGACGAATTGCTGATGATTCGCGCCGTGGTGGTTCTCGGGACTGGCAAACACCTTGCTGATCGTACCTTGCACGCAAGCAAGCGGTGCGCCGATTGAATGAACATAACGATGATGCGGAAGAATCTGCGTCGCACGATTGCTCATGAAGTCTCCGTGATAGAAAACAGGCTGACCGATGACGAAACGTAAGGTGCGCGATGAAGCAGCATCGCTACAACAGCACGGTACTCTTTGAGCAAGCCAGCACGCGGGAGTTCATTGTTGGGAATTCTCCGAGACGACATTCAGCCAAAGACGATTGGCTTGCGCACCCGAAGTAAATATCCTTATCTCTCCATTCGAAGTGTCGTGAAGACGACGATCAGTTTTGCATCGAATGAACAGCGCATTTCGTCAGAATTTTTTTACTTCGCCCGTTGAATAACGTAGCGAAGATCGTTGAGGTTGATGTGGACTTTGTTAATTCGGCCAGCCGGTTCATGGGCGGATTTTTCTTCAGCACCGCAGTGGCTGCCGTCAGCATGGTCCTGTTGTGCAATGCGGGTGATTTTTCGCCGTTTGTCGCGAAGCTCAACGAATGGCAACAGGTGATCGTGACCGCGCTCGTCGCGCTGGTTATCGTCGACATCAAGCCGTTGGCTTATAAAACGTTCTGGCGTGAGCGCCGCAGCAGTTTTGTGCTCGACGAAGATCTCGGCGCGACGTTGCGCGGCAGAACGTCGGGCATTCCGGCCGGCGTGATAATCGGCATCCTGATCCAGAACTACATGGTCAACTGACTGGTCCATGCATGCCCAGGGCAGGCATGGTGAAGCTAGAACTTATGCCGTATCGCCGCTCGAACCACGACCTGCCTGGAGGTCGACGAAGG
Organism: Paraburkholderia metrosideri; assembly: GCF_904848625.1. Classification (GTDB taxonomy): domain Bacteria; phylum Pseudomonadota; class Gammaproteobacteria; order Burkholderiales; family Burkholderiaceae; genus Paraburkholderia; species Paraburkholderia metrosideri. The sequence goes on along the minus strand of NZ_CAJHCP010000015.1, from coordinate 134,288 downwards.
CGCCTGAGTGCCGGGTGTAAAAGCATCGTCAAGAATCGAATAGGTCGGGTCGCCCGTCACCTGCTGATATTCGCCCTGAAGATAAACGTCAGTGCGCTTCGACAGGTTGTAATCGGCCATCAGGCCGAACGAGTGAATGTGCGGTTTGACGCCGCCGGTCGAGGCGTCGTAGGTTTCCATCGTGTACACGTATTGCGCGCCGACGAAAAACATCGGCGAAATCTGGTACTTGCCGTTCACCTCGAAGTTCTGATACTTCAGCGAATTCAGCAGAACACCGGGAGGCACGAGCGGCGTGATGCCAAGATAGCCGTTGGCGGTCGGGTCCAGATAGTTCGAATTGCTATAAACAAACCCCGCCGTGGCGGGACCAAACGTGTAGGTAATGCCGCCGCCGAACACCCGCATGCGCGCGGCGACAAAATTGGCATCGTTGCCCGCAATCGCCCCATTTGCACCGTAGCCAGGATTGTCGGCCTGCAGATACGCCGCAGCCACCAGCAAGCCGCTATACGCATACTGGCCGCCGAAACTATACGCGCGATTGTTCGCGAAGCCGACGTCGTTGCTGAAGCTATAGGTGCCGCCAAACTGGAACCCAGCAAGCGAAGGGCTCGTGTATTTGACTGTGTTGTCGAGACGAAAAGAGTTGTCGGTGTTGTCGTTGTCGTACGGATGCGAGAACAGTTGGCCGGCCCAGTTGCCGTTGGCCGTGGTCTGGGCCAGATAGTCGACCAGCGAGTCATACTGGCGGCCGAACGTCAACGTGCCGTACGGGTCCGAACTGAGTCCCACGAAAGCCTGGCGGCCGAACATCCGGCCGCCTTGTCCAAGTTGCCCGGAACTCAGATCAAAACCGTTTTCGAGTTGGAAGATCGCCTTCAGCCCACCGCCCAATTCCTCCGAGCCTTGCAGGCCCCAGCGGCTGCCTTGCGCAAAACCGCTCGCCAGTTCGTAGACATGGCCACGGCCAACGTTATTCGTGTAGTTGATGCCTTCGTCGATCACGCCGTACAGGGTAACGCTCGTCTGCGCCGACGCGGGCGAAGCAAAGGTGACAACGAAAGTGACAGACAAAGCGGCGGAGACAGCCAGCGCGAACACTTGCTTGTTCATGAAGATCTCCCTGCACTCGAGTAATGGGACAACTCGATCCGGCCGCTCGTTGTTCTCGATGCTTTGCTGGCGCTTTGACAGGCTGCTTTCTTGCGCGCCGCGCTGTTCAGAAATCCTCACACGCCGTTAGCTGGCCGTCCATTGGGGGACGCTTTGATCTTTTAAAATGTTGCTAATTCTCCACTGCGAGCGCCTGCCTCTTCTGTGACGGCGCGTGTTCAGGTAAGCGGCAATTCGCCCGCCGGGATTCGAACCTGGAGACGGCTTGCCATCTGGGCGGCCTGCGCGATCCACGCGGGGTTTGTCACAGGAAGAAATATAATCCACGGCTTTTGCGGCAGCGCAGCGGAACTTCGCGTTGCCCTACGGGTCATTTTTACCGTCCCCTGACACTGAGCCTTTAAAGCCGGTCGAACGCGGCAACGCGGATCGTGAATCCGCCGCAGCACCCAATCCCATTCCTAAAAAGCCTTGTGAGACGCCTGCCGCGCTGAATCAGCGCGCCGTCGCACGGGGCTGCTTTTGGCGCAACCAATGCAACAATCCTCATCCCGGCTGATCGAACTGGACTTTTTCCGTGGACTGGTCCTCCTGATCATCGTCGTCGACCACATCGGCGGAAGCATTCTGTCGCGCATCACGCTGCACGCTTATGCGCTGTGCGATGCCGCCGAAGTCTTCGTATTCCTGGGCGGCTTCGCGACGGCCACCGCCTACGCCGCGCTCGCCGAGCGGCGCAACGAGACGATCGCGCGCAGCCGTTTTCTACGGCGCTCGCTGGAAATCTATCGTGCGTTCCTCGTCACTGCCGGGTTGATGCTGCTGGTTAGTGCGCTGCTGAGCGCACTCAGCATTGACGGGCCCAATCTCGCGACCACCGACCTCGACGACCTGATGGATGCCCCGCTGGCGGCGCTCGGCGACATTCTGCTGTTCCGTCGCCAGCCCTATCTGGCCTCCGTGTTGCCGATGTATGCATTCTTCGCGCTGCTGGTGCCGATGATCCTGCCGCTCGCGCGCAGCAAGCCGTGGCTGCTGCTGGCCGGCAGCATCGCGTTGTGGGCCGGTGCGCCGGCAATCAACGGCTATCTGCCTGCCGCACCCGATATGCATTGGGATTTCAACCCGTTCGCCTGGCAACTGCTGTTCGTGCTCGGCGTGCTGGCGCGTTGTCAGCCGGTCTATCAGCGGATCAGCGCGCACCGGCTGGGGGGAATCGTCAGCGTGATAGCGTTCGCCATCGTGATCGCCGCGGCGTACTACAAGCTCTTTCTTGCGCATGAGCCGCTCAATGGCAGCCTCAAACAGAATCTGTCCTACTTGCGGGCCGGCAACTTCCTCGCCATTGCATGGCTGGTCGCGAATCTGATCCAGCTTGGCTGGGCGAGGAAGCTGGCGCAATGGCTACCGTGGGTCGGCGTAATCGGCCGCAAAGGGTTGTTGTGCTTTATCGCCGGCGCGGTGATCTCGCTCGTGATCGATTCGCTGCTCTATGCCGCGACGGACGGTTATCTGAACTATCCGCTCGGGCTGCTCGCGGATGCGATTGCTGTGGGCGGGTTGTTCGCTGTCGCGCTGGGCGCGGAGCCGTTGAAGCGCCTGGTTGGCCGCTTTGCAGGTACGCGGCTCGGCACATCGGCCTAGCGGTTTGGGCCCTCGGCCCGGGCTTCATGCCCGGGCGTGAAGCTTCGCCCCAACCCTTCAACCCTCAAATTCGACGCCCCCCGCGGAATCCACGCCTCTCATCTCAAATTCCCCTCCGGGGCTGATAGCATGACGACCGCGCGAACTCCGCGCCGGCCTCTCACACTGACATGCGTCCACTCCTATCCCTCGCACTCGTTTCGCTCTGCACCGTAGCGGCGGCCAACACGTCCGCGCTGGCCAGCACCGTTACCAGCCGCAGCTTCCATTCCGACGCGCTTGGTCGTGACTGGTCCTACACGGTCTATCTGCCGACCGGCTATCGCCACGACGCCCCCCGCCTCCCCGTGCTCTACCTGCTGCACGGCAACAACGGCGATGCCAACGACTGGCTCACGCAAGGCCATCTGCAAAGCGCCGCCGACGCGCTGATCGAGCACAAGGAGATGCCTCCCGTCGTGATCGTGATGCCGCAAGGCGGTACGGACTGGTATGTCGACCGGAAGGAAAAGATGGAAACCGCGTTCTTCGACGATCTGCTGCCCGAGATCGAAACGCACTATGCGGTGTCGACACAGCGCAGCGGAAGGATGATCGGCGGCGTGTCGATGGGCGGCTTCGGCGCATTGCGTTACGCAATGACGCAGCCGGAACTCTTCTGCGGCGCGATGCTGCTGAGTCCGGCGATTTACGCGAACGAGCCGCCGCGTACCTCGGCCGCACGGCGCGTGGGTGTGTTCGGCGATCACCAGTTCGACCCGCGCGTCTGGCACGAGCTGAACTATCCGGCGCAGTGGGATCGCTATATGAGCCGGCCGTATCGCCTGCCGATGTTCATCGCAGCCGGTGACGACGACCTCGACATCCAGGCCGACGCGTCGCTGCTGTACACGCGTCTGCGGCAGGCAGGAAATCCGGCGGCGCTGCGCATCATCGACGGTGCCCATACCTGGGATGTCTGGAGCGCACTGCTGCCCGCCGCGCTGAAATATACGCTCGGATGCGTGAAGGCTCAGGCGCCGTCGCAGACTCCTGCTGGACCGGCGCAGGAACATCCATCGTTTCAGCGTCCTTGAGCGCCTCTCATGCGCAGGTGTGGCCACCTCTGCCCCGCTACTTCACGAGGTCGGTCCACAGAACCATCAGCACGGTCATCAGTGCGGGGCCGATGAAAATCCCGAGCAGGCCAAATGTTTCCGCTCCGCCGAGAATGCCGAACAGCACCAGCAGGAACGGCAGGCGCGTCGAGTTGCCGATCAGCACCGGCCGCACGAAGTGTTCGGCGACGAACACGACGACGGAGCCGAACACCGCCAGACCGATCGCCGCCGCCACCGAGCCCTGCGCGACCAGCCACAAAGCGGCCAGACCGAAGGTAATCGGCGCACAGAACGGCAGCATCGCGGCGATCGCGGTGATGAACCCAAGCAGCGCGACATGCGGCAGACCGGTCACGAAGTAGGCAACGCCCATCAACGCGCCCTCGCCGAGCCCGACCACCACCAACCCCGACACGGTGCCACGCACCGCCGCCGCCATCCGTTGAAGCAGCCCGGCGGCGTCATCACCGAAACCCTTGCGCATCGCCTTCAGCAACGAGCCGGACAAACGCGGCCCCGCCTGAAAAATCACGAACAGCGTGACCAGCATGAACGCGAATACCACCACCGCATGCACGGCGCGTGCGCCGAAGTGACGGCCGAGCGTGATCACCGTGGTGCTGTGCAGCCCTTTCATCGCGGCCGAACCGCGTAAAGGCTGAGCGAGATTGGCCTGCCACCAGTTTGAAATCTGCTGAACCCCAAACGGCAGACGGTCGATGAAGGCCGGCAGCGCAATACCGTTTTCCTGCACATACTTGAACCACTCATTCAGGTCGTGCGCCTCGCGCAGCGCCTGGGCGATGACGATCCCGACCGGCAGCACCACCAGCAGCGCAATCGCGAGCGTGAGGACTACCGCGATCAGGGTCGTGCGCCCGGTGAACCAGCGGTTGCCCTCGACCTTGCGCAATAGCGGCCACAGCGCGATCGCCACGACACCGGCCCACGCGACCACCGCGATGAAATCGCGCACGACCCACAGCGCCAGCAACACCAGCCCCACGTACAGCGCGAGCGACGCAGCCTTCTGCTTTTTCCGACGATCCGGCATGGCCGGCGTGGCCGTCGCTTCAGGAGGTGCAGCGGGTGGGCGTGAAATCATGGGAACTCATCAAATTAGGGTATGTGTGCGAGCCGACCGGAAAAAATCAAAACCGCTACACTTGCAGCGCACGGTCGCTCATCGATAACCACATCTTAAAGGACGCGCCGGAGCCCTTTCCAGGCGGCACTTTCGTCGCGCTACGCACAACACAGCGTTGCAAAAATCCACGTTATTAAAAATTTACATACAAACCGGCCTGCAAAGCCCGCCATTGCAGTAGACCGCATTTGTCAAGTGGGATTGTTGCTATTTCGAGAACAGTGTTTCAACTGCTGCACAATGGCTATCCGGCGCGCGCGGGACTACATTCGGCAAACCACAATACGGAGCCGATGATGATGACCTTAGAGTCCATCCCCCTTGACGGTACCAATGGCGTACGCATCGAGATTCTCGAGCGCTCCGACACAACGCTGGTGATCCGCTGGGTTGAACCGGGACGATGTCATTACGGGGAGCAGCGTTGGCGTCGCCGGTCCGCGCATACGTCAGGGACCTGCGCCGTATCGCGCCGCAAGATCCGTCGCGGCGATGCGGTGTTCAAGCCGGCTGAACGGCCGGCACCGTCGAATGCATCCGCAATGATCTGCGCCGAGATTCTCGGCGCGCTGGCTGAAGCCTGACGGTTTATCTGACGCGTTGGGTTCTGCTTTAACCGTTTAACCTCAGTCTGAATCCTTTGCCTGCGCCGCACCGTTAGTACGTGCGGGCGCTCGTGTCTGTTGCTGCCAGCCTGTCTGTGATCGCCGTCCCGCCATGTCTGGCGAATCGGCGGGCGCGGGCGCCTGCTCACCGGCGGAGCCACGCCCGGCCACACATCCAAACCCTCCAATTGCGGCCCTTCTCCACGTGCGTTAAGGTGGACCTCATTGCGCCAGGTCAGCCGCCGGTTCAACGCGCGGCGTTACGGTGACCGGCATCCACCAACGCGCCGTATCGCTGCGGCGCTGTTTGAGGGCCTACCATGGCAGAAGACACGCCGACCACCCGCGCCGTTAAAGCGCCAGTTGCCGCACCTCCCGCACCTCCCGCGCCGCTCGTCGCGCCGCAACAATTCTCCGTCGATGTGCTGCTGGAAAAATACGCGAAAGGCGCCGAGCAATCCGCCGACGACGTGTTCCAACGGGTCGCTCGCGGCGTCGCCCAGGCCGAGCCGCCAGCGCTGCGTGAATCGGTAGAAGCGCGGTTTGTCGACAACCTGCGGCACGGTGCGCTCGGCGCCGGGCGCATCATGAGCGCAGCGGGCACCGGCATTGCCGCCACACTGATCAACTGCTTCGTGCAGCCGGTCGGCGATGCGATTCAGGGGGTCGACGAACAAGGCCTGCCCGGCATTTACGTCGCGCTGCTGCAAGCGGCCGAGACCATGCGGCGCGGCGGCGGCGTCGGCTACAACTTTTCTGCGATCCGGCCCAAAGGCGCGCGGGTTCACACCACTAGTTCGTCGGCTTCCGGGCCCTGCAGCTATATGGACGTATTCGACGCATCGTGCCGCACCGTCGAAAGCGCCGGCTCGCGGCGTGGCGCGCAGATGGCCGTGCTCGATTGCAATCACCCCGATCTGCTCGAGTTCATCGAGGCCAAGCATTCGAAGGGACGCTGGAACAATTTCAACGTGTCGGTTGGCGTCACCGACGAATTCATGCGCGCCGTCGACGAAAATCAGCCGTGGCAGTTAGTGCATCGCGGCGAGCCGTCGCCGGCCATGCGTTCAGCCGACGACGTGCGGCAACGCGAAGACGGCCTGTGGGTCTATAGCGAGCGCCCGGCGCGCGAGATCTGGGATCGCATCATGCGCTCCACCTACGATGTCGCCGAGCCCGGCATCGTGTTCATTTCGCGGATGAACGACGACAACAATCTGCGCGCGGTCGAGACGATCCGCGCGACCAACCCGTGCGGCGAGCAACCGCTGCCTGCGTACGGCTGCTGCAATCTCGGACCGTTGAACCTGACACGCTTCGTCATCGACCCCTTCGCGCAGGTCAAAGGCCATCAACCTTCGTTCGACTGGGACGGCCTCGCCGAACGCACACGCACGCAAGTGCGCTTTCTCGACAACGTGCTCGACGTCACGCTGTGGCCGTTGCCGCAGCAATACGACGAGTCGCGCGCGAAGCGGCGCATCGGCGTGGGCTTCACCGGACTTGGCGACACGCTCGTGATGCTCGGCTTGCGCTACAACTCGCAGGAAGGACGTGACTTCGCCGTGCGCATCGCGAAGCTGATGCGCGACGAAGCGTATCGCGCGTCGGTGGAATTGGCGAAAGAGCGCGGCGCGTTTCCGCTGTTCGACGCCGAGCGCTATCTCGAAGCGGGTACCTTCGCGTCGCGGCTGCCCGACGACATCAAGCAGGCCATTCGCCGCGACGGTATCCGCAACAGCCATCTTCTGTCGATTGCACCGACCGGCACCGTGAGCCTCGCGTTCGCGGACAACGCCTCGAACGGCATCGAGCCGGCCTTCTCGTGGACCTATACGCGCATGAAGGTGATGGCCGACGGCGGCCGCGAATCGTTCGATGTCGAAGACTACGCGTACCGTCTGTATCGCGAGCTTGGCGGCGACGTCGCGAATCTGCCTGACTATTTCATCAGCGCGCTGCAGATGTCGGCGCGCGACCATCTCGACATGATGGCGGCCGTGCAACCTTACGTGGATACGTCGATCTCGAAGACGGTGAACGTGCCCGCCGATTATCCGTTCGACGCGTTCGAAAGCCTCTACTTCGATGCGTGGAAAAATGGCCTCAAGGGACTTGCCACGTATCGCCCGAACGAAACGCTCGGCGCGGTACTCAGCGTGACTCCGCCGCCGCAAACCAGCGACGACACGCTCGCCGAGACCGATCTCGATCCGCTGCGTATTGCGATCGATCATCGGCCCAAAGGCGAGTTGCCAGCGATCATCGAGAAAGTCGAATATCTGACGCAGGCCGGCAAGAAGTCGCTCTATGTGGCGGTGTCGTTCATTGAAGTGACCGGACGCCTGGGCGGTGAAGACGTGACGATCGAGCGGCCTATCGAATTCTTTATTCCCACCGGTCAGCGCGACGAATCGCAGCAATGGATCACGGCAACCATGCGCTCGCTGTCGCTGGCCGCACGCGGTGGTTTTGTCGGGCGAAACCTGCAGGATATGCGCAAGGTGTCGTGGGACCGCGGACAGGTGAGACTGGGCGAAGTGCAACGTCTGGACGGTCATCGCACACCACGGTGGCACGATTCGGAAGTCGCCGCGCTTGCGTTTGCGATTCAGCAGATTCTGCATCGGCGCGGCTTTCTCGATGCCGAGGGTAATCAGCTGCCGTCGCGCGTGCTGGCGCGTCTGCCGCGCGGGCAGATGAAAGCGGAGACGGCGTTGCCGGCGGATTTCGGGATTCGTCCGCATCCGGCCGGGGCTGAATCTGGCCCGCCAACGCAGCCGGTTGCGGCCCAGGGCATACCTATGATGCTGGGCCGCAAATGCGGTTCGTGTGGCGCGAACGCTGTGATTCGCAAGGATGGGTGTGACTTCTGTACGGCGTGCGGAGAAGTCGGCGCATGCGGATAGCGCCAGAGATCTGACGGCCGGCCGCCGCCTCAACGCGGCGGACCCGCCACGCTCACTCCGCCGACGCTCCCGCATACTTCCTCTGCCCGCGCAAACGCTGCACGATCCGGCCAAACGCGCGCCACTGCTGCGCAATCAATCCGTCGCCATACGAGCGCGCTGAGCCATCCGGCACCGGCAACTGATCGCGAATGCCGGTCGGCTCGACCGCACGGTTCCACGATGCCGTGCGGAACATCATGTCCCACCACGGAAACAACACGCCGAAATTGCAGCCATACGCCGTACCTTCATGCCCGTATCCGATCGCATGATGACGGCGATGAAAAATCGGGCTGACGATCATCCGCTCCAGCAACCACCCGTACGGCAAACGCGCATTGACGTGCTGGATGCTCTGCATGAAATTGCTGACGGCGATCAGTACCACAAACTGGTTCGGCTGCACACCGATGAATAGCGAGATCGACGCAAAAAACGCAGCCTGAATGATGTCGTCGAGAAAGTGATTACGGTCATCGGCCCACAGCGACATCTGCTGCTGGCTGTGATGCACCGCGTGCAATTCCCACCACACGCCGAAGCGATGCTGCCAGCGGTGATACCAGTAACCGGCGAAATCGAGCAGCACCAGGTAGATCAGGAACGACACCACCGGCTGATCCGTTACGCCCGGCCAGAGGCCGTCGAGATCGATATTCGGTATTCCGTAGATCGCGATCAGACTCTGCCAGTGATCGAACAGCGGCTGCAGCATGAAGAAAAACGCAATGTTGATGATGCCGAGCTTCGCGATCCACGTATAGATCACATCCGCGCGCAACGCCTTGCGGTCCTGCCACTGCTCGATGGGCCGCAGCGCTTCGAGCGGTCGTAACGCGAGGTACGTTAAGCCGATTTCCAGCACGCCGACGATCACCCAGTACAACGCGTCATAGGTGTCTTCGTCGTAGCCCATCAGGCCAAAGCGATAGAAGAACGGTTGCACGACATCGACATATAACAGCGTCTGCAGCGCGGACACCATGTTGTCGAGTTGTGCGACGATTTCATGAAACATCAAAAGCCTCGTGTTTTACCGGTTCTGCACCTGCTTATCGAGCAGCGGCTTCAAGACAGCCTGCCTCTGCTGCATAAATCAGGTTAGTCAGGATTCGGCGACACTACCGGTGCACGGTTGTCGAAGAAAATACCGTGCGGCGAGCGGCCAACCGCAATCGTGTCGATCAGCTTGTGGGTGGTCATATCGATCACGCCGACGTGCCGCGCGAAGCGGAACCCGACCCATAGATAGTGCTTGTCCGGAGTCAGTTCCATATCGTCCGGTCCAGGCATCAGGCCGGTGATATCGCCGCTATTCGTGAGCGTCGTGTAGTCGATGATACTGATCGTGCTGTCCACGCGATTCGACACCACCACATGCTTGCCGTCGTCGAGATTGCGGAAGTTATGGGCGCCGCGGCCGGTATGGATTTTCTTGACGATCTGCTGCTTGCGCCAGTCCACCACGGTGACATCGTCTTCGCCGGTCATGCCCACCAGCAGGTAACGGTCGCCAGGCGTCATCCACAGACCGGCGGGTTCCTTGCCGACGGGCATTTTCCACAGCACGGTCTGTGTCGGCAGATCGATCGCAGCGAGTTCGCCGGAATCCTGCAGCGTGACGAATACCGTGCGGTTATCGGAAGCAAACGTCATATGGCTCGGTGTCTTCGCCAGCCCGATATGTTTGGCCAGCGTCATATTCGCGCCGTCATAGCGGTAGATATCGACGCGGTCCATCCGCAGCGCGGCCGTCACGAACCACTTGTGATCGGGAGAAAAGCCCAGTTGATACGGGTCCTCGATATCCTGCACGGTGCGTTGCACCTTGCCGCTGTGCGGGTCGACGAACATCAGATTGTTCGACACCGAATCGGCGACGATCAGCGAATTGCCGTCAGGCGTGATCATCAGGTGATGCGGCTCCTTGCCGGTCGGCTCGGTGCCGACAACCTTGTGCGTGACGGGATCGATCAACGTGAGTTGCGCCTCGCCGGAATCGAGCACGATCACCCGGTCGGCGGCATACGCGCTATTCGTGATGGCCAGCATGCCGCACAACGATGCGGCGAGCGCTCCGATCCGTTTAATGGAAACGATAGAAAATGGCATGGGGATCGTGTTCACGCGGAAGAAAACTGAATTGAAATGTAATGAAGATGTCGGGAATTCGTCGGATATCCGACATTGTCGAGTCGGTCACTCTCTCTAACGTTCGTACCGGCGTTACCGATGACAAAAAATATGAGCCGGAGAGAGAAATTACCGCGACAGATTTGCAGTCAGGCTAGCCGTGTTTCCGTGCCCGAAAGATACGCAGACACCCGCTGGTTGCATGGGTCCGCGAAGGCCGGCACTCAATATACCGAGGCCGGCTTACAGAAAGCGTAACGGTCTGAAATCTGCGCCAAGAATTCGCAGGAGCGGGTGTCGCGACAGCGATAGATGAAGAGGATATTTGTCCGTCTCGTGAGACGATTGGCGCCGCGATATTCCGCCACGCCGATCGGGCCAGGTTGCGTGCGCTTTAGTTAGGCATACCGATCTATCCGGCGAAATGAAGTGGATCAACGATCCACCTCAAACCCGATATCGTCGCGTCAAATTGGTGTCAACACTGGCTCGCCGGCAAAATGCCGCCTCGCGTTATTCAGAAAGTTATCGACCGATGCCGCGATCGCTTCCGGCGAACGCCCTGCCAGATGCGGCGTCAGCACGACATTGCGCAACGCGAGCAACGCCTGTGGCGGATTGGGCTCGCCCTCATAGACATCGAGACCTGCGCCTGCAATGGTTCCGCTGGTCAGCGCTTTAGCAAGCGCGGCGGTATCCACCACACTGCCCCGCGATACGTTGACGAGAAACCCCTGCGGGCCCAAAGCCTCCAGCACTTTCCCATCGATCAGATGTTGAGTGCCCGCGCCGCCCGGCGTCGCCACCACCAGAAAATCGCTCCACTGCGCGAGCGCTGTCACGTTGTCGAAGTAACGCAGCGACGAGCCTTCACGCGGCTTGCGGTTGTGATAGCCAACCTCCATGTCGAATCCGGCTCCACGACGCGCCACTTTCTCGCCGATGTTGCCCAGCCCGACAATGCCGAGACGCTTATGGGAAATGGCCGGGCGCAACGGCAGATCGTCGCGCCAAACGCCATCGCGCGTGGCCTGGTCGAGATAAGGCATGTCGCGCACGACCGCGAGCAGCAACGCGAACGCGTGATCGGCGACGCAATTGTCGTTGGTACCCGCACCGTTGATGAGCACGATGCCGCGCGCGCGGGCATGGTCGAGCGGAAGATTTTCGTAGCCGGCGCCGATCGCGCTGAGCAGTTCGACGTGGGGCAACTGGTCGATGTCGGCGGCACTCACACCGGTTCCGCCGTTAGTCAGCACCGCGCGGATGCTGTCGCCGTGTTCGGCAAGCGCGGCGGCTCGCTGGGCTGCATCGGGGGCATAGATGACGTCGAAGTCCGCGCCGATTTTGGCGAGGCTTGCGTCGTTCAGGTGGATCAGGACCAGCAGGGATGGCTTCATAACGGCGCTTTTTCTTGACTGCGTTGATGGACTAAATCGTTAATGGCCGAGTTTAACAAGGCTCGGAAAGGCTCGCTGGCGCGTGGGGAGCGGGCCACGACGGGTCGTCCGGTTCGGCGAAGGTGGCTTTAAAGCGCCGTCGGCGTGGCCTTTAAAATCACTTATTTTCAGCCGCATCGCGGCCCGACCTCAAATCCGTTGAAATGCGGCCGTTATCCTGTTGAAAGAGTTCGTGCAAATGATGTACCGCTCGCCTTTGTTTTCAGCCAACGCCCAAGCCGCCTTAGAATAGCTGCAATTCCGCTTACGAGAACCTCATGCTGGATATCCTTGCACGCGGCTCCGCGCCCGCGAATGACGCCCCGAAAGAAGCCTCCTCGGCGGACGACTCCGAGATGTTCGCACTCGCGCCGGTCTCGCTCTGGCTCGAAGATTTCAGCGGTGTGCGCGCGCTGTTCGAGGGCTGGAGGGCCGACGGCGTCACCGATCTGCGCGCCCATTTCGCCGCCGACCCGGGCCGCGTCGCCGAGTGTGCGCATAGCATCCGCGTGATCAAGGTCAACCAGAAAACCCTGACGCAGTTCGAAGCCGCCGATTTCGACGCGTTGACCAGCAATCTCGCCTCGGTATTCCGCGACGACATGCTTCAAACCCACCTCGAAGAGTTATGCCAGTTGTGGGAAGGCAAATCGCAGTTCACGAGCCACACGGTCAACTACACACTGGGCGGGCGGCGCCTCGATGTGCTGCTCAAGGGCGTGGTGCTGCCTGGCCACGAAGCAAGCTGGGACCGCGTGCTGGTATCGGTTGAAGACATTACGGAACTGGAAGGCGCGCGCCACCGCGTGACGCTGGCCGAACAGTACGTCCGCGGCCTGTTCGAGCATTCGCCGGTATCGCTGTGGGTCGAGGATTTCAGCGCGGTCAAACGTCTGCTCGACGATGCGCGAGCGGCAGGCATCAATGATTTCCGCGTGTTCACCGACGTGCACCCCGAGTTTGTCGAACGCTGCATGCAGGAGATTCACGTGCTCGACGTGAACCAGCACACGCTCGACATGTTCGCCGCCAAAGACAAGAAAACACTGCTGGCACACCTGCCGAGCGTATTTCGCGACGACATGCGCCCGCATTTTCGCGAGCAGTTGATCGACCTGTGGGACAACAAGCTGTTCCAGCAGCGCGAGGTGCTCAACTATTCGCTCGATGGCAACGAGGTCCACGTCCATCTGCAATTCTCGGTGCTGCCGGGGCATGAACAGAGTTGGGACCTGGTGCTGGTGGCGCTCACCGACATCACCGCGCGCAAGAAAGCCGAAGCGTACCTGGAATTCCTCGGCAAGCACGACGTGCTGACCAAGCTGCGCAACCGGTCGTTCTACGTCGATGAGTTGAACCGGCTCGAACGCAAAGGTCCGTGGCCGGTGACGATCATCATGGCCGATCTGAACGGCCTGAAGCGCGTGAACGACCAGCTTGGCCACGCGGCAGGCGACGCGCTGTTACGGCGCGCCGGCGAAGTACTCGCGAAGGCGATGGAAACGCCGTTCCACGCAGCGCGCATCGGCGGAGACGAATTTGCGATCCTGATGCCGGACACCGACGAGCGCGGCGGCGCCGCGATGATCGACTCGATCCGTCAACTGGTGGAGATGAACAACCAGTTTTATCCGGGTTCGCCGCTGAGCTTCTCGATGGGTGCGGCGACCTGTCAGCGCGGCGATCGGCTCGAAGCGGGCGTGCAGCGCGCCGACCTGCTGATGTACGAAGAGAAACGCACGCACTACGCGAATCAGCCATCCGCCAACGCGGCGGACAGCGGGAAGTAGAAGCCGCGCTGAATGCGAAGCCGGTCGCTCAACCCGGCAATTTCGCCGCCAGCAGGTCGACCTTCTGAATGCTCGGTGGCGTAGCGAGCAGCTCGCCGGCCTTTGCCATCAATGCGGCAGCGACCTTGCCGTTCAGATGCGCGTCGCGGCCGGCTTCGTCGGCAAACGCGTCAAAAATGCCGAACGTTGAAGGCCCAATCTTCAACGCGAACCACGCGGTCGTCGCGGGCTCCGCTTCGACGAGCGGCAAGCCGCTGAGCAGAAAAGCCTCGACCTCGCTTTCCTTGCCCGGCTTCGCTTCGAGATGCACATACAGCGCGAGTTTGACCATGACACGACTCCTGGTGTGAGACGACGACGATGGGGTCGCTTTGCGGGCGCTTTTGCTGATTCTGATGGCGCACGCAAAGCGGGATAAAACAGTGGCGCGGTTCTGCGATCAAAAAAGTATAGGCGCGCGCGCGGCGCACCTCACGCTGCAACCTGCGTAAAACTTCTCCTCTTACCATCGCAGAATTTGCGCGAACGCAAGGTCCGGCGCGTGACCGATGCAGGCGGTGGACACGAGTCCGCTATACTCGCCGGCCCTGAATCTACCCGCAGGCCGCGCTGGCCCTAACGATCATGTCGACGATTCCCGCCTGCCCGCAATGCGCAATGGACAATACCTATCCGGATGGCGAGCACTACGTGTGCCCGGATTGTGCGCATGAATGGCCGATGAACGCCCCACTTTCCGCCGACGACAGCGATGAGCGCATCGTCCGGGACGCGAACGGCAACCCGCTCGCCGACGGCGATACCGTCGTGCTGATCAAGGACCTGAAAGTGAAAGGCTCATCGATCGCGCTGAAAATGGGCACGAAAGTGAAGAGCATTCGCCTGAGCGGCGGCGATCACGAAGTGGACTGCAAGATGGACGCGGGCAGCTTCATGCTGAAGGCCGCGTATCTGAAGAAGATCTGATGATAGGGAGTCGCGCGGATTCCGCGTGCAGCGCACGCCGTCTCTTATCCGCGCTGTTCCCCAGCCGCTTTCAAACCGCCGTCACATACCGCACAACTGGCTTGACCACGCGCGGCGGCGGCGCATCGTAGACGGTGCGCATGCGTTTGACTTCGTCCACCGGACTCAGGCCGAACAGACGCTTGAACTCGCGGCTGAATTGCGACGCGCTTTCATAGCCGACCCGCGCCGCGGCCGCGCCCGCATTCAACCCATCCTGCACCATCAGCAAGCGCGCGTGATGCAGCCGCGTAGTCTTCACGTATTGCATCGGCGAAGTTGCGGTCACTGCCTTGAACTGCGCGTGGAACACGGCGAGGCTCATGCCGGCTTCAGACGCAAGCGTATCGACGTCGAGTTGCCCGTGATAGTCGGCGTGAATGCGACGTAGCGCTTTCGCAATACGACCAAAATGATTCTGATGCGTGAGCGCTGCGCGAATTGCGTCACCCTGCTCGCCGGTCAACACGCGATAACAGATTTCCCGCACCACGCCCGGCGCCAGAATGCGTGCGTCGAGTGGCGACGCCAGCGCTTCCATCAGACGCTGTACGGCACTGCTCAGCGCCGGGTCGAGCGGCGTCGAATAGATGCCGACCGGCTCGTTCTGCGTCGCGCCCTGCGATTCGTTTAACGCCATCAGCAACTCAGCCACCATCGTCAGATCGACGCGCACTGAAATAGCCAGAAACGGTTCTTCCGCGCTCGCCTCGGTCTCGCATTCGAACGGCAGCGGCACCGACAGCACGAGATATTGTTGCGCGTCATACTGAAACACCTGATCGCCGAGAAAACCACGCTTGCGGCCCTGGCAGACAATCACGATGCTCGGCTCGTACATCACCGGCATGCGTGGCATGGGCGCATTGGCGCGCATCAGGCTGACGCCTTCCAGGCTCGACCGGGTAAAGCCCGGCGTAGGCGCGAGGAGGTCGAACAAATCGACCAGACGCTGCTGCGCGGAATCGGTATTGGCGGGTTCTACGGAATGAGTGGACATGACGATATAGTCACCAGCAAGAGAATAATGCTTGAAATTTAGCATCAAACAACCTACAGCGCTTCTCACCAGGAGTTTTAGGCAAATCTTCAAGACCTTCAGGTATTCCCGGGGTCGTGACCCGATCCTATTATGGGAACCCTGCCAGATCAATTTTTCCGCGCTGCGCTGGGCCCGGTTGTCAATTCACGCTTCGGCGAATTCGTCAGCCACCGTCGGCGCCGTGATCCTGGTTCATGTCAGGGCTGGCCGCATCGGCAACACGCGTTGTTTCATGTTGTGTTGTGTCGCGTTTAGACGATTGCCGGAACCTTGCACCCTCTTTATCTCTTTGCTGGAGCTACCCATGAGCACGACTTATGCCTATGCAGCGACCGACGCCACAGCGCCGCTCGCCCCGTTCGAAATCCAGCGTCGCGAACTACGCGCCCATGACGTGCAGATGGAAGTCCTGTTTTGCGGCGTGTGCCATTCCGACTTGCACCAGGCGCGCAATGAATGGAAGAACACGTCGTTTCCGGTGGTGCCGGGCCACGAGATTGTCGGCCGCGTGACCGCTGTCGGGCCGAACGTGACGAAGTACAAAGCAGGCGACGTGGTGGGTGTCGGCTGTCTGGTCGATTCGTGCCGTACGTGTGCGAGTTGCAAGGAAGATCTCGAACAGTATTGCGAGAACGGTTTTGTCGGCACGTATAACGGTGTCGACCGGGTTGATGGTCAGGTCACTTACGGCGGCTATTCCACGCAGCTCGTCGTCGACGAAGCATTCACGCTGCGCGTGCCGGAGAATCTCGACCCGGCGGGTGCTGCGCCGCTGTTGTGCGCGGGCATCACGACCTATTCGCCGCTGCGTACATGGGGTGCCGGTCCTGGCAAGAAAGTCGGGATTGTCGGTCTTGGCGGCCTCGGCCATATGGGCGTGAAGCTGGCTCGCGCAATGGGTGCACATGTCGTGCTGTTCACCACGTCGCCGTCGAAGATTGAAGATGCGAAGCGGCTTGGCGCGCATGAGGTGGTCATCTCGAAGAATGCTGAAGAGATGGAAGCGCATGCGAACAGTTTCGATCTGATCGTGAATACGGTGGCTGCGCAGCACGATCTGAATCCGTTTTTGCTGCTGCTCAAGCGAGATGGAACGATGACGCTGGTCGGCGCGCCTGAGCACGATCATCCGTCGCCGCAGGTTTTCAATCTGATTTTCAAGCGTCGCCGTCTGGCTGGCTCGTTGATTGGCGGAATTGCCGAGACGCAGGAAATGCTGGATTTCTGCGGGGAACATGGGATTACTTCGGATGTTGAGGTGATCCCTATGCAGGGGATTAATGAGGCTTATGAACGGATGCTGAAGAGTGATGTTAAGTATCGGTTTGTGATTGATCTGGATTCCTTGCGGAAGTGATTTAGGTTTGTTTGCCTGCGCGGCGGCGGGTTTTTGGTTTGCCGCTGCGTGGGGGCTGTTTTTTTCTTTGCTCTTTTTTTGTTTGTTTTTTTGGTGTGGTTTTTGGGTGTTGGCCTTTCCTTGTGATCACGGTGGTCTATTAGCACTGCCCCTGTGCGGGGCGGCACTCACTTTCTTTGCCGCCGCAAAGAAAGTAAGCAAAGAAAGCGGGCTTCAAACCGCTAGCTCACAAGCGGGGCCCCCGGCTTGGAGGGGGTAGCGGTACATCTGGAATCAGTGCATTCGCACATTCCGCATTAGTGACAAAGCCATCATTCGCTCCCACTCCGCACTGCGTGCGTCGCAGACGGGTCTGCGAGGGAAACCATCAGCGTTTCTCCCGCAGGGGAGCCGTTGGCTTCGCCTTCTAAAACCGAGAAAAACAAAGACGTGTATGCGTGAAAAGAACCTAACCGGTTCTTCACGTCGGTATCGCTCACATTCAAAACCCGGGCACACCAACGCCCAATGAATAACGCATCGGCGCGCGCAGCGCCGCCGGAAGAATGACTGCCTTGTCACGAATGCGGAGTGTGCGGGAGCGCCGATTCCAGATGTACCACTACCCCCTCCAAGCCAGGGGACCCACTTCAAGGCTAGCGGTGTGAGCCCGCTTTCTTTGCTTACTTTCTTTGCGGCGGCAAAGAAAGTGAGTGCCGCCCCGCACAGGGGCAGTGCTAATAGACCACCGTGACCACAAGGAGAGGCCAACACCCAAAAACCACACCCCAAAAACAAACACCAACAAAGCAAACCCCAACAACCCGACAACGGAGCAACCCCATGCTCGACAGAATAACTGCCATGCGCACATTCATCCGAATCGTGGACACCAACAGCTTCACCCGCGCAGCGGAGTCACTCAACATCCCGCGAGCAACGGCAACCACCATCGTCCAGAACCTGGAAGCACTATTAGGCACCCCCCTGCTAGCCCGCACAACGCGGCGCCTGAGCGTCACCCCCGAAGGCGCGGCTTACTACGAGCGCTGTGCGCAAATCCTCGCCGACATCGACGAAATGGAAGCAAGCATCCGCCACGCAACGGATAACCTCACAGGCCGCCTGCGAATCGAAATGCCAGGCGCCGTCGCAAGCGCAATCGTCTTGCCAGCACTGGACGACTTCCACGCCCGTTACCCGAATCTCGATCTGGCAATCGGCATCAGCAACCGAACAGTTGATCTGATCTCCGAAGCAATCGACTGCAGCATCCAGCTCGGCGAATTGCCCGACTCAAACCTGGTCGCGCGACAACTCGGCACGCTCGAACACGTGACCTGTGCAAGCCCTGCCTATCTGGCGCGTCAAGGCACGCCCGCCGATATCGACGATCTGCGCGGACACGTCGCGGTCAATTGCATGTCGCCGCAAAATGGCCGTGAAGTCAATTTTGATTTCGAAGTGGACGGCGAAGCACAAAGCGTCAAGGTCAAAGGCTTCGTCAAGGTCAGCGACGAGCAGGCCTATCTCACCTGCGGATTGCAAGGCCTCGGCCTCATTCAACCTGCACGGATCGCCGCTCAGCCGTACCTCGACTCGGGATTGCTGCGCGAAGTCCTGCCGCAATGGAAACCCGTGCCGATGCCGGTGTCGGTGGCCTACGTAAAAAACCGCCGTGTGTCGCCTCGCGTGCGCGCTTTCGTCGACTGGCTCGTGGAACTGTTTGAAAAGACCGAGCACGTCGATCAGGATCTGACGCGCGTGCGTCAATTGTTGCGCGGCCTGCACCCCGCCTGACGCGGGGTGTAGGCAGGCTCGCGCTGCACGAAGCGGTCTGCCCGCTTCTTTTGTCACTCACATTTACTGCGACTCTTCCGCCCACACCGCATTCTTCTCGCGAGCCATCAGCGCCGTCGACGCCGCCGGCCCGAACGTCCCCGCCGTATAACCGCGTGGCCGCTCGCCCGACTTGGCCCAGCCTTCCAGAATCGGCTCGGCCCAAGCCCATGCGGCTTCCAGTTCGTCGCGCCGCATGAAGTGCGTAAGGCGTCCGCGAATCACATCGATCAGCAAACGCTCATACGCTTCCGCGCGACGCTCGGTGAACGCCTGCTGCAAATCCAGATTCAGACTGACCGGCAGCATATGCATGCCGCTGCCCGGCTCCTTCGCGAGCACCTGCAACTGAATCGATTCTTCCGGCTGCAACTGGATCACGAGCTTGTTGCCATAGTTGCGCCCACCGCTCGGAATGATCGAGAACGGCAACTCGGAGAATTCGATGACGATCTCCGACACCTTCTTCTGCATCCGCTTGCCGGTACGCAGGAAGAACGGCACGTTTGCCCAGCGCCAGTTGTTGATATGCGCGCGCAACGCAACAAAGGTTTCGGCGCGGCTGCCAGCCGGCACGTTCTCTTCTTCGAGATAGCCCTTTACTGCCTCGCCATCGACCGCGCCCGCGGTGTACTGGCCACGCACGGTATCGCGTGAGATATCTTCAGCCGTCATCGGACGCAGCGAGCGCAGCACCTTCAGCTTTTCATCGCGGACCGCATCCGGGTCGAGCGACACCGGCGGCTCCATTGCGACGATGCACAGCAGTTGCAGCAAGTGGTTCTGCACCATGTCGCGCAGCGCGCCGGTCTTGTCGTAGAAGCCCGCGCGGGTACCCACGCCGACCGTCTCCGCAACGGTGATCTGCACGCTCTTGATGTACGGCGCCTGCCACAGCGGCCCGAAAATCGGATTGCCGAAGCGCAGCACCATCAGGTTCTGCACGGTTTCCTTGCCGAGGTAGTGGTCGATCCGGTAGATCTGCGCTTCGCTGAAATGCTTGCCGACCGCCGTGTTGATTTCCTGTGCAGACGCCAGATCGTGGCCCAGCGGCTTTTCGAGCACGACGCGCGAATTGCCGTCGACCAACCCCGCCGACGAGAGGTTGTCGCAGATATTTGTGAACAGGTCCGGCGAGGTCGCCAGATAGAACACACGGCGCACGCCCTCGCGCGACGCTTCTTTCAGGCGGTGGTAGTCGTCGATCGAATCGACGTCCATTCGCACGTATTCGAACAACGCCATGAATTTGTCCCACGCGGCGGCATCGAACGCTTTCTTTTCGATGAAGGGCCTGGCCTTCAATTCCATGAATTCGTTGATGTATTCGTCACGCGACCAAGGCTTGCGGCCGATCGTGAGAATACGGGTATCCGGCGGCAGATTGCAGTGCAGATGCGCCATGTAGAGCGCGGGCAGCAGCTTGCGAAACGACAGGTCGCCGGTGCCGCCGAAAATGATCATGTCGAGCGGCAAGTCGGGAGTGGCAGAAGCGTGTTGGGTCGTCATAGCGCGGTCGCAGCGTCGTGATGGATAGGCGTCGGTCAAGGGGCAGAAAAAAGCTGGGGCGCATGGCGGCATTAAGCGACATAGGCACCGGCACTTTTTTCTGGCAAACGCCTATGGTGCAACTTTTTGAGATTGTTTGCACGGCAACATGTGCGTCAGGTTGGCGCAATTTGCCACTCTGACAGGCAGATGATTGTTTTTAAGGCGTTTTTATGACGCGGGGGCCGCGTATTGGAATCCGATAGCGTGCGCGCTCGACTCGAAGGACCCAGGCAATGCCCGACGCCTGACAGCTAACTTTTAACGCTTACTGCGACGCGCCCTGATCGCCGTTCTTCTTGCCGCCCTTGAACATCGCGCGGCACGGCGCGCTCAGTTCGTCGAGGTGCTGCTTCATGCAGGCGGTAATCTTCTCTCGGTTCGGAATGTCGGCGGCGCAGAAGTGCATGGCGTCACCGCGACAGGCTTTGGCCTGTTCGTCTTCGCTCGCGGCGCTCGCCGGGCTGGCGGCACCGAGGATGACAAGGCTGGCAGCAAACAGGCAATAGATTCGATTCATGTCAGGTCCGGTATTGCAGAAGTCGACAAAACCTCATTAGCAGAAAACGGGCCCGAACAGCGTACCTAACGGAACCGTGTCAGCGTCATACCCCGCCCCGCGTAAAACCTGTCCACCGTGGCAAACGGCAGATACACATCGGCCTGATGCGGCGCGATACCCGACGGATTGTGAAACCATACTCCGTCGCGATCACGTCCATGCAGCAGGATCAGGTGACCGCCCTGCCGCTGGTTCGGCCGGTCGGGGTAGCGAATCTCCGGACTCACCGAAACGATTGCGAGCGTATCGGCGTTCAGCCGTGCCGCGATCTCTTCAAGCGACACCTGCGGCAGCACCTCGACGCCGACCCCGAACGCGCCGCATGCCCAATCGGCAAACGGCTGGTAAATCAATCCGTCGACACCGCCATCCGCGCGCATCCTGTACACGCCATGCTGCAATGCTTCGTCGAGTAACGCAGCGCGCGATGCATGGCCGATGCTCCAGTAATCGAGCGCGGATTCCAGGCACGTCAAACCGCACAGGCGCCCGGCCCAGAAACGATAACGTTCCGGGTCGGCAAAACCGCTCCGCTGCCAATCAGGATCGTCACACGGATCGCCCCGCTGCTCGACGATATGACTGACCCAGTCGGGACTGCCCCATTGGGTGTAATACGGTACGCCGGTGTGGCGCAGTGCCGGTTCGTTCATCGGTTGTGTTTGACCTGAATCCATGACGGCGCGGTTGCCTCAAAGCATGCTGCGAGGCCGCTGCATCGTGCCGTCGAAAAAACGCTGCAAACGGAACGCGGACAGATCGAGCGACGGCTTGCCGCCATCGTTCATGTCGGCAAGCAGTTTGCCGACGATCGGCCCCATCGCAAAGCCATGCCCGCAAAATCCGGTGGCGATGGTCAGCCCGCTGACCTGCGGCGGCGCATCGATCACTGGAATGCCATCGGGCAGCACGTCGATCAGACCGGCCCACGATTCGACCACCTGCGCATCCTTCAACGCGGGGAATAACGCGCGCAGTTTTTTCAACGCGCTCGGCGCCTGGCTCGCGTTCGGCTGCGGATGCGGATCCCGTGGATAAAGCACACGTTCGGCATCAGGCACACCGCCCGGCAGACGCTCACGCAGATCCCGCCAACACGCGCCGTTCAGATGAAAGCTGAACTTCTCGCGCTGCTTCCACAATTCGGGCAAAAACCACTTGAGCGCGCGGAAATGGCCAAGCGTCATATCGACGTCGACCTGCATGTCGTCGGCGAGATTGATCGCGCCGTTCGCGCGTTGCCGCACGCCCAGGCCGTGGCCCCAGAACGTGGACGCGGTGATCTGCGGCAGCGGGTTGGTGCGCGAACAGGTACCGCGTACCACTTGCTGCGGCAATTCCAGGCCGAGCGTTCTTAGTAGTTTCCAGCTGCTGGCGCCTGCCGCGCAAATGAAGCGCGACGTGCGCACAGTGCCGCGCTCGGTCACCACGCCGGCAATCGCGCCGCCCGCCCGTTCGACCGCGACCACGCCGCAACCTTCGAAAAACAACGCGCCGGCCTCGGCGGCGCGCGCCGCGAACGCTGCGGTGGCGCGGCGCGGTTCGGCCTGACCGTCGCTCGGGGTGTAGAGGCCGCCGAGCGCCGGGCCTTGCATGCCGGTCACGACGGCGTCGATCTGCTTGCGCTCGAGCGTGCGGGTGTCGAGTCCGTGCTGGCGCGCGACGTCCATCCATTGCTGGAACGACGCCCAATCTTCTTCATCGGATGCGACGTAGAGGCAGCCGCCCTGACGCCATTCCAGGTCGTAATTCAACTCGCGTTCGAGCTCTTTCCAGAGCGGAATGCTCGCCATCATCAACGGTACTTCGGCGGCTTCGCGGCCCTGCTGTCGCACGAAACCCCATGCCCGCGACGACTGCTGGCCGGCAATCCGCGATTTGTCGAGCACCACCACCGAGAGACCGCGGCGCGCAAGATAGTAGGCGGCCGCGCAGCCCATGATGCCGGCGCCGGCAATCACGACATCGGCGTGTTGCGGGAACGGTTGATCGGCGGGAGTAAAGCTCGCGTGCAGCGGGTAAGTCGTGGTCATCAGGCAGGCCGGTTTCAAATGTGGGCGTAATCTTCGCAGGCGGTTCGGTTGTCTGCAATGCCGCGCCGGCCCCGAAGACTGCGAAGTTCGCGAAGCTCGCGAAGCTTGCGAGTCCGCTGACCAGACTGGCGCGGCATCATGCAACGCTCAAAGCCCCGCCAGCAAAGGCGTCGAGCCGTTGTGCGAGGTTCGCCACATTTATGCGTTACACAGATATTTGGCTTTTATTCGCTACACAGATATTCTACAAAATATCCGCCAGACAAATATTTGACAGATATTCGTTTAACGCATAAATTACATTTATTCGTCTCACGGATAATCGTCATGCTCCATCTCATCGCCACGCCCGATCAGATCGCCCAGTTACTCGTCGCGAGCCGGCGGCAAGCCGGTCTCACTCAGGCCGACGCCGCCGCCCGCATCGGCGTCAGCCAGAGCCGCATTTCAGCGCTGGAAACCGACGCTGGCGCCCTCACGGTCACCCAACTGCTGGCGCTGTCGGGCATTTACGGCCTGCAATTGCAGATGCGCGACAAGAATCAGCCGGTGCCCGACCCCACGCCGCTGATCGAGTGGTGAGCATGGGCCGTCCTACCCATTCTCAGGCGCTGTCGGTGTGGGCCAATGGCGAGCGCGTCGGCGTCTGGCGTCTGCCCACGCGCGGCCCGATGGAATTCGCGTACGACACCGCATGGGTCGAATCCGCGGCAGGTCGTCCGCTTTCGCTGTCACTGCCGTTCACCCCGGGCAACATGGCGCATAAAGGCCCACGGGTGCTGAACTACTTCGACAACCTGCTGCCCGACAGCGAAGCGATTCGCAAGCGCATCGCGCAGCGCTATCAGACCGATACGCTCGACGCATTCGACCTGCTGCAAGCCATCGGCCGCGATTGCGTGGGCGCCGTCCAGCTCTTGCCCGAAGGCGACGCGCCGGAGGGTGTCGAGCGGATCGAAGGAACGCCTTTGACCGACAGCGAGATCGAAGCAATGCTGGCGCGCACGGTCAGCAATCCGGCGCCCGGCTTCCGCGATCAGCAGGACGACGATTTCCGCATCTCGCTGGCCGGCGCGCAGGAAAAAACCGCGCTGCTGTGGCACGACGGTAAATGGCAGCGCCCGCACGGCGCCACGCCCACCACGCATATCTTCAAGCTGCCGCTGGGACTGGTCGGCAACAAGCTCGCCGATCTCACTACGTCGGTGGAAAACGAATGGCTGTGTCTGCAGATTCTGCGCGCGTATGGCCTGCCGGTCGCGAATACGGAAATCATCACATTCGGCAAGCAGCGCGTGTTGAGCGTCGAACGCTTCGACCGGCAGATGCATTCGAGCGGCCAATGGCTGCTGCGTCTGCCGCAGGAGGACTTCTGTCAGGTGTACGGGGTGCCCTCGCATCGCAAATACGAGAACGAAGGCGGTCCGGGCGTGCTCGACCTGGCGCGCATTCTCCAGCAATCGGTCACGGCCCCGCAGGATATCGAAACGCTGCTGGCCAGCCAGATTCTGTTCTGGATGCTGGCCGCACCGGACGGGCATGCCAAAAATTTCAGCATCCGCCTGCTGGCAGGCGGTCAATACCGGCTGACGCCACTCTACGACGTGATGTCGATCTGGCCCGTGGAAGGCAGCGGTCCCAACCAGTGGTCATGGTTCAAGGCCCGGCTTGCGATGGGCATGTGGTCGCGCAGCAAACACGACGCTTTTCGCGACGTGCAGCGGCGCCATTTCAACACGATGGCGTTGAAATGTTCGTACGGCGCGAGCGCGGAACCCCTTATCCAGCGGCTGATCGAGCACACGCCCGAGGTAATCGGGCGGGTGTCGGCGGCATTACCCGAGCGGTTTCCGGCCCGTGTCGCCGAGCGAATTTTCAAAGGGTTGAAAAGCTCAGTGGCCAAACTCGAAAAAATGCCGCCGGATTAAGCGGAATGACTCCGGATCAAGCAGACACAGTGCATTTTGACGTGTCAAACATTCGGCACAGCACGTTCGTCCGACATATTGTTTACGGATTAGACACTGTTCATCGGTAAAATACCCTTGATGCCAAATACATAAAAATGCCGGATTGGTCCCTTATGCGTGTTGCAAGGCCAGGCTTGCCGTCAAGTCAGCAAAAACATAAACCGCGATACTTTTTACGGTACATTTGCTGTCCCCTGCTTAGCCTGTCAATGCGCATTGCATATGCATGGCTGGACCGCGCCTGTTGTATTGCTTCCCCCAGTACCACCCTTTAAGACGGCGGATTTTCACGCAGTATGACCAACGAAACCCTCTCACCTGACGCCATCGCAGTCGCCGAGCGCGTGCGCGAGTTGATGAGCCGGCATGGAATCGGCAAACGCCAGCAAACCACTGAGCTGTGCCGGATTCTCGATCTGAGTTTTTCACAGGGACACCGCAAACTGCGCGGTAACAGCCCGTGGACTCTGTCGCAAATCAAGAAGGTCGCCGAGGTATTCGGCGAACCGGCCGCGCAACTGTTCGGCGCGCAATCGCTCGATCCGGGCATGGTCGGCGCCATCGCGCAGGAGGCCGTGTTCTGTATCGGCGCAACCGAACTGGCGTGCACCGCCTGGGTCGGCGCGGCACTCGAAGCGGGCAGCCGCCCGGAATTCGTCGCGTATTCGCGGCTTGGCCAGTGGCGCGTCGCGCGTCACGACGGCACGCTTTATCAGAGCGCGTACGAAGTCCACAAGATCGAGATCTATCCGCGCCGCGCTGAAACCGACAAACCGACCATTGCCGTGGTCGACGACGATCAGGCCAGCGCCGACAACCTGCGCGACTATCTGGAACGTAGCGGCTTTGCCGCGGTGGCGATCTACGGGCTTGCGTCTTTTGCCGAGCAACTGCAAACGCAGGTGTTCGACGGCGTCGTGATCGACTGGCTGTTTGGCGCGCAAACCTCGGCGGCCGCCATTCGTGCGGTGCGCGCGTCGGAGAACCCGGACGCGCCGATCTTCGTGCTAACCGGTGAACTGCTGACCGGCAAGGCCAGCGAATCGGAGATCAGCCAGGTGATCCGCAATTTCAACGTTGCGTGCTATGAAAAGCCCGCGCGCATGGCGATCCTGGTCGCCGATCTGTCCAAGCGGTTGAACAGGCCTTGAACCGCCGCCGCTGATACGCCGTTTGCTATGGCGTCTGAAGGTGTGTGCTCAGGTTGATGCCCACCTCCGCTTCCGCATTGCCGATTCCGCTTCCTCCTGGCGCCTGTAGGTCCCGCCCGCTTCATCCAGGCTCTACGCTCGCATCGTCGCCGGGCTTCACGCCTGCCTCCCACTCGCCTCAGGGTTGCGTCACACCATGGCGCGACGCCAACGCCCTCTGCAATGCGCTGCGCAAATCCTCGTAATGCACCGGCTTCAGCAGTGCATCGAAAAACGGCTGTTCGCCGTGCGCTTCCGCCGTTGCTGCCGTTCCCACCTCCGGCGCATATGCGCTGACCAGGATCACCGGCACGCCCGCCGACGGGCCGCCGCGTTTGGCAAAGTCCGCGAGAAACGTGTAGCCGTCGCGATCCGGCATATGCAGATCGAGCAGCACCACGTCGCAGCGGCGCGCGTCGAGCCACGCGAGTGCGTCGTCGGCAGTGGCGACCGCGTGCGCGTCGAAATCCATGTGCGCGATCATTTCGCTGAGCGATTCGCGGATCAGACGGTTGTCGTCGACGATCAGCACGCACGGTCGCGCGCCGCCGGGTTCGGCCTGCGTCGCGACATCGGCCGGCTCGACCGCGGCGACCGGCATGACCGGAATCGTCACGGTGAAGGTCGTGCCTTCCCCTACCGTGCTCGCCACGTCGACCGTACCGCCAAACAGTTTCACCAGTCCCTGCACGATGGTCAGTCCCATCCCCGCCCCTTCGAAGCGGCGCGTACGCGACGAGTCCAGTTGCGTGAACTCCTGGAAAATCAGCGGAATCTGTGCATGCGGCACCCCCGGCCCGGTATCGCTGACAATGAAAATCAGCACCGCCGGTTGCTGCCGCAATTGCACCCGCACCGTGCCCCGCTCGGTATAGCGGATCGCGTTGGTGACGAGGTTGTTGACGATCTGCCGGATCCGATGCGGATCGGAATCGACCAGCCCGTGCATGCCGGTCGCCTCGCTCTCGAGGTGCAGACCCCGCGCCGCCGCCGACATCGTGTGTTCATCGACAATCGACGCCAGCAGGTCGCGCGGCGCAAAGTGCTCGTGACGCAGTTCGAGCTTGCCGGCGCCCAGGCGCGCGTAGTCGGTGAGGTCTTTCATTTGCGCTTCGAGATGCCGCGCCGCCGTTTCGAGCCGCTGGATCACCTTGCGGTCGGCCTCGGAGTGATAGTTAAAGCCGAGCAATTCGATCGACGACACGATCGCATGCAGCGGCGTGCGCAGTTCGTGGCTGATCATGCCGAGAAACGCGTCTTTCGCGAGACTCGCCTCACGCGCCGCGCGGCTCGCCTGATGTTCGGCTTCGAGCGCCGCGTGCTGTTGATGCATCAGACGCGTGCGGCGCCGGCCATTGAGCACCAGCAGCGTGGTTGCCGCCGCCGACAGCAGCAACAGCATCATCCCGCCGACGAACAGCAGGCGTCGCTTGTCGATGAAATCGCGGTTCATCGCTTCGCGGTCGGCGACATCGGCGAAACGGCGGCTCAGCGCGAGATCGTTGATTTCGGTCCAGTGCGCGCGCAATTGCGTGACGATCCGGCTGGCGCGGCTACGGTCTTTCGGCAATGCATCGACTTCGGGCTGAAGACTGTGCAGCAGATTATCGAGCCGGTGAATTTCGTCGATCTGCCGTTGCAGCAGCGCGAGTTGTGCGGTCAGCCGCTGGGTCGAACCGGCCATCACACGGAGTTTGGATTGCAGCAGTTGATAGCGCAGCATCAGCCGCTGGAAGTCGTCGTCGGTGCCCGCCTGATACAGCAGCAACTGGTTCTCGAAGCGCCCATAGGCGATCTGCAGTTGCGCGGCGTCCCAGTAAAAACCGTCGTAGGTGCCGGTCAACTGCTCGGTGGCGCGTGGGTTGAGCAGGTTTGCGTACAGCAGATAGCCAATAGCGCCGGCCGGCGCCGCGAGCGCGGTCAGCCAGATCAGCACATAGAACACCCGGCGCCACGGACGGCGCACTATTTGATGATGAGGGCCTTGATCTGCCATACGAATTTCGAATCGCCCGAGGCGCCCGTGATTTCGTCGGGGAACGCATCGCGCGGGTAGATAAGGAATAGCGGCCCGAAGTCGCTGACCTTCAGCCGCTGGCCGTTCATGCTGTAGGCAACGACCACGCCATAGCGATCGCTGTCGGATACCGGCACGGTGTAGGTGTAGTCATCGAGCGTGCGGAATTCGATCTCGGAGCCATAGGCGCCGACCGTCTTCAGAATATCCGCGAGCAGCGGTCCTGTGAAGGTGGAACGCGGTGTCCAGGTGGTGGAAGTGGTAATTGAATGGACTGGCAGCGCAAGCAACTGCGCTTCGGCGAAGTGGTAGGACCGGTGTGACGCGTCGTTGGTCTTGCTGATCTTGCCTTGCACGTCGAGCGACAGCGGCGGCGTTTCCGCCTGGGCCTGCGCGCCCCATGCCGATAGCGCGAAGATCAGCCCAACGGCCCAGCGTGCGCCAGCGTGAGCGCGGTACGCGTTATTCCCGGCCCGCAGCCGCGTCAACAATTTGATCAACCTGGTCATGTGCTCTTTTATTCCTTACCTGTTTTACGGCGGACGCTCTGGTGCAAACGCGGACCATACCGGCCGCTGCAGGGCCTGGTCAGCGGGTCGTCTTTCTGCCGGCTTTCGCCCTTTGCCCATCGATCCTGGTTCATCTGCGTTCTCTGCCCGGCCAAGGCGGCCCTCTCGCGAAGCGCCTCGACAAGTGATGCGCATCCCCCCGACGCGCGATCTTTGAACCGCATGCATAATATCGCCAAAATTCCTGGTCTCAAAAGCGGCGGTCGACTGCGCGCCGTTCCCGCCTCACTGACACCTGCCTCACACGGACCTCGCGACGCGATACCAGTCATGAACAAGCCGGTTTTGCCTCTCACGTACGAACAACTCGATCACTGGATTGAATCGCTGCAACCCGCGCTGCTTGCCGAGGGCTTCACGCTGGCGCTCGGCATTCTGCGTGGCGGCGCGCCGCTCGCGCTGATGGTGTCGCACGCGGTCGGCACGCCGGTGGCCTTTCTGCGCTACGACCGCCAGACGCGCACGGTCGCATGGGATTCGACTCTGCCGATGCCACCCACGGGCTCGAAAGTACTGTTGTGCGAGGACATTGCGGGGCGCGGTTTCACATTGACCGATTGCATCGCGTTTCTTCAGCAACATGGGCTCGATGTCAGAACGCTGACCGGCGCCGTGGACGACCTGAGCCGCACGCAACCCGACTATGCGATCGACGCACGCGGCTACTTCGCGTTGTTTCCGTGGGAGCGCCAGGCCTACACCGAGCGGTATCGCGACGACTGGGAGCGCGTCGAGGCAGGCGCCACGAGGGCGATGGCCGACGATCACGAATACGCGACGTATGCGATCGACCTCGACGGCATCCTGTTGCCCGATGTGCCGCTCGCGCGCTACGACGAAGATCTGGCCGCCGCGCTCGCCGAACGCGACGCACTCTTGCCGTTTGACGAATTGCCGGACATCGATCTGAAAACGGTTCGCATGATCATCACCGGGCGGCCGGAAATGGATCGGGCGCGCACCCAGGCGTGGTTGGTGCGGCATGGCTTCGATCATCTGCAACTGGTGATGCGCACACCCGCGGCTCACGACGAAAGTTCAGCCGGCGCGGCGGCTCACAAGGCGAGCGCTGCGTTACGAGGGGGCGTCACGCATTTCGTCGAAAGCGATCCGGTGCAGGCGCTGCTGATCGCACAGCAGGCGCCTTTGCTTCGGGTCATCTGGTGGGACGCGATCACGCAGACGGGGATGCTGGTGGGCGCGCGGGCGTGGGGCTAAATGCCCTGGCCCTCCCTCTCTGGCTTGATCTCCCTGATCTCCTTCGCGTCGCGCAAATGCAGATGTCGCGCCGCCCGCTGCGACGCCACGACAATCAGCTTCAGCGTCGCCCGCGTCGCGCCGACCAACAGCTTGCGCGCGATCCGCTCATCGAATGAGTCGAAATCGACCTCGGTGAAAATGACGCACGGCGCCGCTTGTCCCTTGAAGCGATAAATCGACTCGAACAGCACGTCGCCTTCGCGGTATTCCGGGTTGCCGAACAGATCGTACTTGCCGGTAAAACTGCGCAGCCGATGCGGCCCAAGATGATCGAGCGCCGTCATCACCGAGCCTTCGCGGCCGCGAAACGACAGCACCACAATGTCCTGCTTGCGAAAACCGAGCGACAGCGCCTGGGTGATCGCGCGCTTGGTGGCGTCGATACAGGTATCGGCAGCGTGTTTCGTTTCGTCGTACACGGATAGCGAAATATCCGAGCCGTCGAACGGACTGCCCGACACCAGCGCCGCAGCAACCGGCACCGACGCGCCGACCACCTCGCGCACGTAGTCCAGGATGTCGCGCGGACTGCGATAGTTGGTGGTCTCCTTCAGCGTGGTCCAGCCCGGCAGCGCCACCGGTTCGCGCATATAGAGATTCTGCAACGGGTCTTCGAGCCACCACCACGCGGCGCCCGGCCGCAACAGACGTTCGAGCGCCGCGACCCATGGCTGCTGAAAATCCTGACCTTCGTCGACGATCAGCACGTCGAATTGCCAGCGCGGCCCGATTGGCGTGTCCGCAAACAGCGTTTCCAGTTGATCGAATACCTGACTGGACTGGAAATCGGGTTCGCGGCCTGCGTCGCGCGCCACCCAGTCGCATAGCTGGTGGTAGTTCGCGACCTTTGCCTCAGGCGGCGCGACCCGCGCGATGTGGTCCGCCAGCGGCCGGTTAAAACACACATAGAGAGGACGCTGGCCGCGCGCCACCGCGTCCTTCATCACCTGCACGGCCAGTTGCGTCTTGCCGGAGCCCGCCGTGCCGATTACCCGCAAGCGGAACGGCGAGAATTCGAGCCGCCGTGCCCACGTTGCCAGACCGCCCGCGAGGCGCGTGACCAGCGTGCCCGCCTGACCGACCAGTGCGCTCGCGTCCGGCGTGAGCGCGAGTTCGTCGGCGAGGAAATGATGGATTTTCGACGCGCAGGCAAGACGCGGTTCCTCTTCCGGCAACGCTTCACGAATAATCTGCGCGAGCCGCTCTTTACGCGTTGCATCGACGATGCGCGCTGGGTTCACGCCTGCGATCGCCGCATCCTTCACGATGTGATCCGGGCAATACAGCAGTTCTTCGATGAAATAGGTGCCCGCGCCGAATGCCGCGGTAAAGCGCCGATGCAAACCTTCGACGGTATGCGCGAGCGCGATCGCCACATTGCGCTCGGTCTGCAGGTAGACCTTGACGAGTCCCTTCGGCGTTTCGCGCAGAAAACCAGTTTTCTGCTCGACGATCATCACGCGGCCGGCCAGGCTGACGACCACGAAATCGGCCTCGCCGAACACCGAGAAGTTCTGGTTCAGGCGCGTCCAGTGGACGCCGTGGTAGACCGTGTAGTCAGCGGGAAGCGCTTCTTCCAGCAACGCGAGGGTTTCGCGTTCGCGGGACGCCGCGCCGGTGGCGGCGAGGCTCTTCCAGTCGTCGGGGACAATGCGGGCCATGCGGTTGCCTCGTCTTATCGTCTTGATCGGGTGCGCTCATTGTACGCAACGCCCAGGCGTTTCCTGGGTGTGGAGCGGGCGGATCTGGGGCTCGCGATCCACGCGCCTCGTGGCGATGATCGGGCACCGCAACCCGCGTGGATTGCCGCTCTGCAGCGGGCAAAGCCGTGCGCATCGTGTATCGTTACTGGTTGAACGCCGCGCGCAGGGTGCGGCTTGCCAACTGTAATAACAAAGGATTTACCGGATGATTACGATTTGGGGGCGTGCCAATTCCGTCAATGTTCAGAAAGTTTTGTGGTGCTGCGACGAACTGGTGCTGCCCTACAACCGCATCGACGCCGGCCTGCAATTCGGCCGCAACAATGAGCCCGAGTACCTCGCGATAAACCCGACCGGCAAGATTCCGACGCTGGTCGACGACGACTTCGTGCTGTGGGAATCCAACTCGATCCTGCGCTACTTGGTGCTGCAATACGACGAATCGAGTCTGCTGTACCCGGCCGAACCGAAACAGCGAGCCAGCATCGACCGCTGGCTGGACTGGACGCTGTCCACGCTGCAACCTGCTGAGCGTCCGGTGTTCTGGGCGGTGGTGCGCACCCCGGCCGCGCAGCGGGATGCGGCAAAGCTTGCCACCGATTTCAATGCGGTCAGCGTGTTGTGGCACATGCTCGACACGCATCTGCAAGGACGCTTCTTCCTTGAGGGCGAAACCTTCACGCTGGCCGATATCGTGATTGGCGCCTACGCGAAGCGCTGGTTCGGACTGGATGGGTTGGAACGTCCGCCGCTGCCGAATCTGGAGCGCTGGTATTCGCGGATCGCGACACGCTCGGGATTCAAGAAGTACGTCGACTTTCCGTTGACCTGAGACGCCGGGGCGGCTTTGCTGTGCTTTGCACAGCAGGGGCGGGCCGCCTTGTGCCTCCTGTTCAGCCTGCCATGACAACGGCCAATTTTGCGCGGGGACAGCAACACGCGCGGGCCTTTATAATCGACCCATGAAGACCGCCAAGTCCGCCGCAACCGCCCACAAAGCCACCTCTGCCAATTCCGCTCACGGTCATGATCATGAGCATCGCGAGCTGGCGCACACGCAAGGCGATTCACAAGAAGCCGCGCTGACCCTCGCGGACGAATATTGCCGCGAGCGCGGTGAAAAACTCACGCCAATCCGTCGCAAAGTGCTCGAATTGTTGCTGAATTCAGGCCGCGCAACCAAAGCGTATTCGTTACTCGACGAGATGCGCCAGATTCACCCGGGGTCGGCGCCGCCCACCGTGTATCGGGCACTCGACTTCCTGTTGTCGGCGGGACTGGTTCATCGGATCGAATCGATCAACGCGTTCACGGTCTGCCACGACCTGACGCAATGTCAGCACGGCATCCTCGTGGTGTGCCAGCAATGCGGCAGCGTCACCGAACTCCATCAGCCGAAACTGCGGCAGGCACTCGTCGCGCAAATCGAAGACGCAGGCTACCGCCTCGCGAGCGATGAAATTGAATTGAAAGGATTGTGCGCGGCGTGTCAGGCCGCGGAAGCGGCAGCCAGTGGCGCGGGCGCAGCGGCGCCTGTGGCGGTGGCCAAGTAGAAACGTTGCCTGATACGCCTTTGCATCAGGTCAATGCATCGGGCAACGCTCGAGCCGCGTATAGGCCGCGAGGCTGAGCTTGCCCAGCCGCTTTTGTTAGCCATTCATAGCCATTCATAGCCATTCATAGCCAGACGGCCCGCAGACGCATAGATGTGGCCAGACCGTGCGTGACCCGCATCGATCTGCAACTTATCTGCGACAACCCACGCAGCGCCAACCAATATCAACGCGTTGGCCGACGCGTCAACCCGCTGCGCGGGCGTCGATGGCATCGTGAAGCAGCGTCACGAGGTCTTCCGGCAACGCGGGTTTCGTCATGAAATGCTGGAAACCTTCACCGATACTGCGTAATCGGTAAGCATCGTCGGTATGGCCCGTGAGCGCCACCGCGACCGATGGCGAATGATCACTGCGTATTTCATGGTCGCGCAGACGCTGGATCAGATAGAAGCCATCCATGGCCGGCAGATCGAGGTCGCACACCACCGCGTCGGGTAACAGGCGCAGCGCCGCTTCGACGCCCTCCTCGGCATCCGCCACGGCGCAGACGTTGGCGCCTTCTGCCTCGAGTAACAAGGTCAGCGATTCCCGGCTATCCGGGTCGTCTTCTACGAGCACGATCGTGGCCTGATCGAGTCTCAATGCTCCGTTCATTTTCTGTTGTTGCTCTAAAAATCCGGTTAGGCCGTCAGACGCGGCCAACGTTTCGTTCTGCTGCTTGCCGCCATTTTGCGCGGTTACGGTATTGCTGTTCATGGTTCCGACTCGATTTCAAGCACCGAGTTGCAGGCCAGGCCCAAGATTGTAAAACACAGCCCGGATGCAACGCGTGCGCACCCTAACGCGCCAAAATTGCGCGTCGATGAAAAAGCGGCCTTCGGCGCCCTGGCTTTGCCAGACCGATGCCGACACCCGATTCGCCATGCGGCTCGTGCAAACCCCAATCGCACGGCACTTCCCGTCTGGCGTCTTTTCTGACATTCGTGTTCTTTGCGGCGCCGAGGGTGATTCATACTGCGAGGCGCTCACGTCTGGTGCATTGAGTAGCACGTGGCGTGCCGCGACGGTTTGCGGTTTGCGGTTTGCGGTTTGCGGTTTGCGGTTTGCGGTTTGCGGTTTGCGGTTTGCGGTTTGCGGTTTGCGGTTTGCGGTTTGCGGTTTGCGGTTTGCGGTTTGCGGGTGCGGTTCGCGATTTGCAAACAACAAGACCGCCCTTCCGCGCGGACCGCATTCTGCGCAGCAGCGCTATCATCGTGAACGCCTGGCGGTAGCGGCTGAGCCGCCCTGACCGCACCGCACCGAACCGCAGCCGTTGGCCACTCTCAAACCGAGGCACCCACTGTTATGTCCGATCTCGATCACGCGACGCTCGAAGCACTCCGTCATGTCAGCACCGCCACGCTGACCACGCAGTTATTCAAGCGCGGCTTGCGCAATACGTTCATGCAAGGCGTCGCCCCGCTGTTGTCGCACAGCGGACCCAATCTGGTCGGCCCCGCGTTCACGTTGCGCAACATCCCGTCGCGTGAAGACATCGACGTGCTGGAATTATTCGCGGATCCCGACTACGCGCAGCGCAAATGTGTGGAAACCATTCCGGCCGGTCATGTGCTCGTGCAGGATTGCCGCGGCGAACGCGGAAGCGCGTCGTTCGGCTCGATACTGTCGCAACGTTTGCAGGTGCGCGGTGTGGCAGGGATGGTGTCCGACGGCCCGGTCCGCGATAGCACGACGATCGCCGCACTCGGCATGCCGGTGTTCTGCGCGGGCGCCAGCGCGCCGCCCAATCTGATTCGCCACCACGCGGTGGATATCAACGTACCGATCGGCTGTGGCGGAGTGGCGGTGTTTCCCGGCGACATCATCGTCGGCGACGCGGACGGCGTGGTCGTGCTGCCGCTCAAAATGGCTGCCGATGTCGCGCAAGCCGCAGCCGAACAGGAACATCTCGAGGCGTTTCTGACCGGCTTGATTCGTGACGGCGCCGCGTTGCCAGGGACTTATCCGCCAAACGAAAAGACCAAGGCCGCTTTCGAGGAATGGAAAAAACAGCAGAAAGCGTGAGATAGATTGGCGAGGCTCGACGAGGAGGGTGCGTCGTGCTATCGGATCGCGCCTGTTGTCGCAGTAAAGGTGGGGCGGGTCATTCGAGCTTCACTGTGCATTGAATGCGCAGTTGCTGGCCAATCAATCCACCTTCTGCGGTCCGATTCCCTGCACCAGCAACGCCACCGCATGCCGCGCGATCTCGTCGCCGCCAATATCACGCCGCAACGGGTCGTTACCCCATAACTTCGACGTAGCCAGCGGCAAAATGGTCAGCCCCAGCAACGTGACGAACACCAGCGCGGGCTCCAGCGCGGCGTTCAGTCGCCCCTCCTTCTGCCAGCGCGCTATGGCAAGCAGTGACGCCTTCTGATGCTCATTGCCAAACCGCTCATGCATCCGTTGACGCAACAGGCCGCCGTCACTGATGACCTCGCGCACCCACAGCGACGGAAACCACGGATGATCGCTCGCCGCCCGCACCAGTTGCCGGGTCAGTTGCGTAATCGCGGCAACCGGATCGTCGGGATTTTCCTGAAACGGCATGCCAAGGCTCGCGCGCAACGGAGCAAAGCGCTCGTCGATCAATACATCGAGTAGCTGGTCACGCGAATTGAAGTAGTAATGCATCATCGCCGGCGTGAAACCGGCCTCGCGGGCAATCTCGCCGAGCGTGGTATCGACAATGCCTTTACGGGCGAACAGCGCAAGTGCCGCATCGAGCAGACGCGCGCGCTGTTCCGGACCGCGCGCGGTTCCCGTCGGTCTGCCGGGGCGCCGCGCGGGCGCGGCAATGGAATCCGCAGCGGCATTCGTGATATCGCCGGACGAAGTCTTGACGACCTGTCTGGCCGCTCGCCGCGGGCTCACCGCGGCGGCATCGACCACCGCTCTTCCCACCTCTGGTTCATCCGACGGAATTCTTGCCATTGCATTCAATTTGACGAGTGAAGCGATGTCGCATATATTAATCTCTAAATTAATTAATTTCAACGCCCCTGCCATGGAACAACCGACTATGACTCACCCCGCCGAGCCGTCGCAGCCGGATAACCGGACCTCTGCGCCAGCCGCCGACCATCCGCCAATCCGCCTGCTGTTTCCGGCGCTGTTACTCGTCATGCTGCTCGCGGCGCTCGACCAGACGATCGTCTCGACCGCGCTGCCGACCATCGTCGGCGAACTGGGCGGCCTGAATAATCTGTCGTGGGTGGTGACCGCCTACCTGCTCAGTTCGACCATCGTTGTGCCGCTCTACGGCAAGTTCGGCGACCTGTTCGGCCGCAAGATCGTGTTGCAGACGGCGATCATCGTGTTCCTCG
Source organism: Paraburkholderia metrosideri (assembly GCF_904848625.1). GTDB lineage: Bacteria > Pseudomonadota > Gammaproteobacteria > Burkholderiales > Burkholderiaceae > Paraburkholderia > Paraburkholderia metrosideri. The sequence continues at coordinate 97,365 of NZ_CAJHCP010000015.1, read as the reverse complement.
TTGGCTCGGCGTTGTGCGGCATTGCACAGAACATGACGCAACTGATCGTGTTGCGCGCATTGCAAGGACTCGGCGGCGGCGGCCTGCTCGTCGTGACCATGGCCGCTATCGGCGACGTGATTCCGCCTGCCGACCGTGGCCGCTACCAGGGCGTGTTCGGCGGCATATTCGGCTTGGCAACCGTGATCGGCCCGCTACTCGGCGGCTTTCTGGTCGAACACCTGACATGGCGCTGGATTTTCTACATCAACCTGCCGCTGGGCATTATTTCGCTCGTCGTGATCGGCGCGGTGTTCAAACCGCACGTTCGCCATGTGAAGCACACCATCGACTATATGGGCGCCGCGTTTCTCGCCGGCGCGCTGACCTGCATCATTCTGTTCACGAGCCAGGGCGGCACGATCCTGCCGTGGTCGTCGCCACAATTGTGGTTCACGTTGGGCATGGGGCTCGTGGCGATCTGGGGGTTCATCCACGAAGAACGCACGGCGGTCGAACCGATCATGCCGCTCGAACTCTTCAAACAGCGCACGTTTTTGCTGAGCAGTCTGATCGGCTTCATCATCGGCGTGTCGTTGTTCGGGTCGGTCACGTTTATTCCGCTCTACCTGCAGGTCGTCAAGGGATCAACGCCGACAGAGGCCGGCATGCAAATGCTGCCGATGATGGGCGGCCTGTTCGTGATGTCGATGGTGACCGGCCGCATCATCAGCAAGATTGGCAAGTATCGTATGTTCCCGATCATGGGCACGTTGCTCGTTGCGATTGCGATGATGTTGCTGTCGCGCCTGCAGATCAATACGCCGATTCATGTGATGTACGTGTACATGGGCGTGCTCGGTTGCGGTCTCGGCATGGTGATGCAGGTGCTGATTCTCGCCGTGCAGAATACGGTCGAGTTCAAACACATGGGCGTCGCCACATCGGGCGCAACCCTGTTCCGTTCGATCGGCGGTTCGATTGGCGTGGCCGCGTTCGGTGCGGTGTTCTCCAACGGTCTTGCAAGCCGCCTCGAACAGCTGATCCCGGCCGACACCGAATTGCCCCACGCATTGGGACCGGCTGCGATCCATCAGTTGCCCGAAGCGTTGCGGAACGACTATCTGCACGCATTTGCAGGTGCGTTGCATACGGTCTATCTGTCGGCCGCATGCGTGGTGGTGCTCGCCTTTGCCCTTGCATGGCTGTTGAAAGACCATCCGTTGCGCAAACACTGATCGTTGCCACTTCAACACGCGCCTGATACCGACACCTGATGCAAGCGCTTAATGACGAAACCAGGTGACGGAGCCACGCAACCAGGCTTCAGACGAGGTCGCACGTACGCGTGTCGACCTCGTTCTATTTACGGAATGCAGAATGAACATCGCATTGCGCGATCCGGCGGTCCGGCGGTCCCCCGTTGGGCATGCTGCACCTGCGTGGGGCGACGCGTAAATAACCCTGCTTTAAAGCCTCCTTCCGACTCGAATCCCCATTTCGTCGTACCTGGAAATGTGCGCTAGCGCACACAAGATAAGTGCGAACGTCAATTGACGTTCTGATTGAAACGCAAGATATTGGAACCAGCGACAACGCAGCCTCGAGCTTGCGTCTCCCTGACTCTCCGGCGCATGTGGATCGTGATTTCCGCGGACAAACGCTCCTGCTTCAACACGATCCGGAGCATGCCGTAATGGCATCGTTTTCCACAGGTGGGTCCACGGTATGTCCACCCAGACAGCACTCGGCCACAGCTTTCCTACGCCCTGCAAACGATGTGGCGGCACCCTGTACCGGCAAGTCGACTATTGCCCGTATTGCGGCGCGGTACATCCACTCGACACGGGTCCGCATTCGCGCACGGCCGTTCCCGGTAGCCGGGCCAGCGCGGCGAATCCGGCGACACCGGGACTCGCTGCCGACCCTGCGTTAGCGGATCAGGCTGATCCAACGGCTTTTGCCGAGCATCACGCGCAACCGAATCGCGCGGAAGTTGCGCTTCGCACGTCACTGGTGTCGACGGCGATGCCGACTCCCCAATTCGAAGAACCGCCTTATGCTACGGGCGGCAGCCGTGTGACGATCCGGCGGGTATTGCTCGCTATTCTTGCGGTTGTCGTAATCGGCCTGGGGTATGTCGCTTATGCACTATTTAGCGACAGTGGCGATCTGGATGACAGCGGCAGCGTCGATCAGACTGCGTCGACGACTAATCAGGATGCCAGAACGTCCACCGGCACGATTGCCCCGTTCGCATCCAGCAAGACCGCGCATTCAGCCGATACGGTCAAACCGGCCGTGCCGGACAGCTCGGCAACCACGCTCAACGCCGCAAAAGCCGCGCCGTCGATAGCGGCAACACCGGCAATACCCGCAGCAGCCATTGCGCCGCCCGTGGTGGTCGCGCCGCCCAAACCAGCGGCACCGCAATTCCGCGACGCCTCTCAGGCCTTGCAGGCAGCCCACCTCGCCTTTAATGCAAACGACCTGTCTACCGCGCAAACCGCACTGGCGAGCGTACAGGCGCTGCAACCCGGCAATCCCGATGCACAAACCATGGCGTCCGAACTTCGTCCGCTGACCGCGCGCCGCGACACCGCATTGCAGGCAGCACAAACTTGCGTCGCGCAGCAGTCGTGGTCCTGCGCCCGTCAACATGCAAACGAAGCGCTGACGATCGACACCGGCAACGAAACCGCGAAGGCCATTCTTCAGCGGGTAATTCGCGAGACCGGCTGGGCGCCGCTCAAAATGGACGCCTCGGCTGGTGCTGCCGCCCAGGGCAATCCATCGAATCAGGCACCTGCGGCCCCGACCTCGCAGCAGGCTCACCTGCAAACGGCCAACGGCAACGCCGCGGCAACCGCGCCGCACGCGAACCCGTCCGGCACGGCAGGAGCTGCCGCAAACGACCCCAGCAGCGTCGACGCGCGCGAACGGTCGATCGTAGATTCCGGCTGGAGCCATGCGTCTGGCAATAGCGCAAAAGCGCCCGCCGCTACCTCACCCAGCCAATAAGCCATTTATCTGGATACCGAAATACCTCATCACAATCAGCGGTAATCGCACACGTTTTTGCATGTTCTTTGAGTGGCAGCACACGGACACGGCAAATGCGGCGCGTTGAACATGACATGGCAACCGGCTCACTGATGCTTCGCGCGCGACGACGCGCGAGGCTGTACAAACCTGACCGAAAGGTAGATAGACCATGCTGAAGAGACTTCTGGCGGGATGGCTGGGGCTGGCGTTAATGGTCGTGACTTCGCTCAGTGGCGCTGCGGAGCCCGCGCACTACAAGATCGTCACGGGCCCCGAGCGCGGCACGTATATCCAGATCGGGCAGGATCTGTCCAAATGGGTCGCGCAGCCGGTGGGTATCGACCTCGAGGTGCTGGCGTCGAAGGGATCCGCGGAAAACGTGCAGCGCATGCGCTACGAATCCGGGGTAAAACTGGCGCTGGTGCAATCCGACGTGTATCAGGCCTACATCGACATGGCGAACGCGGGCAACGCCGATGCCGGCACCTTGATCCGCCCGCTGCGGCTCATCATGCCGCTCTATGACGAAGAGATTAACGTCGTGGTCCGCGCCGATTCGCCGCTGAAAACCTTCGCCGACATCAAGGACAAAACCATCAGCGTCGGGTTGATCGGCAGTGGCACCGCGCAATCGGCCACGACGCTCTATCACCTGATGTTCGGTCAGGCGATTCCCGAGGCGAACATCGTGCATCTGAGCAACGAGGACGCGCTCGCCGCGCTGATCGTGAAGAAGATCGATGTGGCGATCATCGTCGTCGGACAGCCGGCCAAGTTGTTCAACGACATGAACGCCGATCTGCTGCAACAAATCCGTTTGCTGAAGGTCGATCCCACCGCGCCGGAAACGGTGCGCGCCAAGCAGACCTATTTCCCGGCGACGATTCGCGCGACCAGCTATCCGACCTGGATCAAGGAAGACGTGCCCACGCTCACCGTGAAGGCGTTTCTCGTCACCTACGATTACGGGCTGCGCGACACCGTCGGCAATCTGAATCATTTCGCCGACTCGCTATGCGCGAATTTCGACAACCTGCAGGAGCACGGGCACCCCAAGTGGAAGCAGGTGAAACTCGACTTGCCGACCCTCGTGCGCGGCTGGAAATACTACACACCCGTCGAAAAACACCTACGCGCCTGTCTCGCAAACAAGAGCGCTGCGATGAGCGCGGCTGCCACGACGACGCCGGCTGTGCAGAAACCGCGCGCCACTTGCACCGATCAGGAACGGCTGCTTCTGCTGTGTAAATAGTGCCAGGCATCGCGTAACTGCTCCGGGCGGGACGCGCGCACTCAAACGCGCTCCCGTTCCCTCGATGCCGCAGCCACGTCCATTGCCCGCTGCAGTTCCTCATAGACCTTCGGGCGGTTGCATTGCGACACGTTAAAGCGCAAAAAGCCCGCTGCTGATTGCGATGCGCTGAACACGTTGCCCGGCGCGAACACGACATTGCCGGCCAACGCGTGCCGCGCGATATCGGCGGCATCCAGCGAGTCGGGCAGACGGGCCCACACGAATATGCCGGCGCGCGGCCGCGTCCATATGTCGAGGCCGGCGTAGCCGAGACGCCGGATCGTTTCGCCCATCGCGTCGGCGAGCTTCGCGCGCGTCGCCTCCAGATGCCGCCGATACGTGCCGTCCACCAGCATTCGATGCACCACGCTCGCGGCAAGCTGCCCGTTGCCAAACGTGGTCGCGAGCTTGAGGTCGATCAACGGCTCGATCCACCCGGCGCGCGCGGCAATGTAGCCACAGCGCACGGCCGCGGACAGCGTCTTGGAAAAGCTGCCGATCGACACCACCCGCGCGAGGCCGTCGAAGGCGGCAAGACGCGGTGCGGCTTCTTCCTCGAGATCGGCGAAGATTTCGTCCTCGACAATCAGCAGATCGTGTTCGCCCGCGAGTTTCAGCAGGCGATGCGCGACCGCCGGCGCGAGCGTCGCGCCGGTCGGATTGTGGATCGCGGAATTGGTCACATACAGCCGCGGACGATGTTCGGTCAGCGCGCGTTCGAACGCCACCAGATCGGGGCCGCTGGGCGTATAGGGCACGCTCACGATCCGCACGCGATGGGCGCGCAACAACGCCTGAAAGTTGAAATAGCACGGGTCGTCGATCAGTACCGTATCGCCCGGTTCGAGCAGAAAACGGCAGACGAGGTCGAGCGCATGCGTGCCGCCGTCGGTCAGGATGATCTGCTCGGGCGGCGCATCCACCCCATGCTGGGCGAGCCGCCACGCCAGTTGCTGACGCAGCGCGGGCAAACCACAGGGGCTGCCATACTCGGAGAGCGGCGCTTGCGGATCGCGAGCGACCGCGCGCAACGCGCGACGCACACCGTCTTCCGGCAGCCACGATGGCGGCATCCAGCCGCAACCGGGCTTCAGCACCTTCGCGCCCGCCTCCAGCGACTGCCGCGTCAGCCACAGCGGATCGACCTCGCGATCCAGACGCGGACCCACATCGGCGAGCGCAAACGGCGGGGCGTGACCCGAGACAAAGAAGCCCGACCCGCGCCGCGCGATGATCACCCCTTCCGCGACCAGCCGGTCGTAAGCTTCGACCACCGTCGATTTGGACACGCCAAGGGCTTCGGTCATCGCACGAATGGATGGCACGCGCGCACCCGGCATCAACGAGCGGCTGGCAATGCGCTCGCGCAAACTGTCCATGACCGCGCCGACGCGCGTACCGGACGGGGCTCCCCTATTCTCGCTTTCCGCCATCTGTACTGCTCCATGTTCGGTACAGTTTGTACGAATTGTACTGATCTGTAGCTTACCGTTTATGGTGCTCTGACGGATGCTTTGTATTCTCGATGTTTCTATTTCACAGGCATAAACTCCTCAGATGGACAAGACGACAAACGGCTGGCTCAGTGGCTTCGCAGGAGTGTTGATCTTTAGCGGCTCACTGCCGGCCACACGCCTCGCCGTGCAAGGCCTCGACCCGGTGTTTCTCACTGTTGCGCGGGCGACGATTGCCGGCACGCTCGGTCTGCTGCTGTTGCTGGTGTTCCGGCAGGCGCGGCCGGCGCGCCGCGATCTGATTCCACTGATCGTCGTCGCGCTCGGCGTGGTGGTCGGCTTTCCGTTACTGACGGCGCTGGCTTTGCGTCACGTGAGCTCGGCCCATGCGGTCGTGTTCGTGGGCCTGCTGCCGCTCGCCACGGCGATCTTCGGTGTGCTGCGTGGCGGCGAGCGGCCGCAACGGGCGTTCTGGCTGTTCTCGGCGCTCGGCAGCGCGGCGGTCGTCGCGTTCGCGTTGCGTCATGGAATCGATGCGTCGCCGCTCGGCGATGCGCTGATGCTCGCGGCGATCGTGGTCTGCGGGCTGGGATATGCGGAAGGCGCGCGCCTGTCACGTCATCTGGGCGGCTGGCAGGTGATTTCGTGGGCTCTCGTCTTGTCGCTGCCCGTGATGTTGCCGTTTGCATGGTGGACCCGGCCCGCTTCGTTCGACGGCGTCAGTCATGCGGCACTCTGGGGTCTGGCTTATGTGTCGCTCTTCAGCATGCTGATCGGCTTCGTTTTCTGGTATCGCGGCCTGGCGCTCGGCGGCATCGCCGCGGTCGGTCAACTGCAGTTGCTGCAGCCGTTCTTCGGCTTGCTGCTGGCCGGATTGCTGCTGCACGAACAGGTGCCGATGTCGATGATTCTGGTCACTGTGATCGTGGTCGCATGCGTGGCGGGGGCGCGGCGGTTTTCGCGGGCGGCGCCGGCGAGGCCGGCGAGGCCGGCGAGGCCGGCGGTTTGATGCGCGCCGGGTAAACGAACGCCGCTGGTTTAGCCACGAACCGGCAGAACCACAGACCAGCGGCAAAGCTGAAGGACGCATTTTAGAATCGGCCGAAACGAACCGTCAGTTGAATATGTCATCATCTCGATGATCGACTAACCACTGCCCCGCGCGACTGACGATGCCGACCGCTTTTGCTCAAACCGTCGAAGCCCGCTTTGCCGAACTCACGCCGACGTCAAAACGCGTCGCCAGTTATATGCTGGCCAATCTCGACCGGCTCGGTCTCGAAACCGCCGATCAGATCGCCCAGCAAGCCGGCACCAGCGGCATTTCAGTGGGCCGCTTTCTGCGCAGCGTCGGCTATCAGAACCTCGATGATCTGAAGCGCGAATTGCGTGGCGCGCAGGAGCGTCCGTGGCTGATTACAGATCGTCTCGACGCGTTCCGCCGCGCGGGCGGTCAGCAAACTGTGCAACCCGAGCCCGCCGGGCAGGCGGCGTCGGAGGCAAACGGCAGCGCGGTTCAGCACACCGCGCTGGCCCATTCCCTTGACCTCGAAATCAGTGCGATCCAGCACGTATATCAACTCGCGCAATCGCCGGTATTCAGCCGGGTGGCCGAGCGCATTTCGAATGCCGATGCCGTCTACATTCTCGGCATTCAGTCCACACGGGGTATCAGCAACGCGTTTTATAGCTACCTCGAATACATTCGGCCACGTGTGTTCTATTCCGACGGCATGTCGGGCTCCTACGTCGACTCACTGAATTCGGAGTTCGAGTCGCCCTACCTGATCGTCACCGACACGCGCGCTTACTCGACGGTCGCGCGGCGCTATTGCGAAGCGGCCACGCGTCGTGGGCTGCCGTTCGCGCTCGTCACCGATATTTACTGTCCGTGGGCGCGCGAGTTCGACGGCGATCTTCTGCAGGTCAAAACCGATGTCGGCCAGTTCTGGGATTCGCTCGCGCCGCTCACGTGCCTGTTCAATTTGCTGATCTCCGCCATTGTCGAGCGGCTCGGGCCGTCTATCGATGAACGAGTGGCACGGAATCGGGAACTGCAAAGCGAATTCGATCAGTTCGATTTGTGACATGCGCAGCAACCTCACCATCACGACAGGAACACGTATGAGCCCCAGCCGTTCCGCGCCCGGAGGATCGTCGTCAGCGAATGCAGGCGCCCCGCTGATCCGCGACGCCACCGACCACGACCTCCCCGCCATTCAGGCAATCTACGCACACCACGTGTTGACCGGCGTCGCTTCATTCGAAGAAACACCGCCTTCCGTGGACGATCTCCGCACGCGGCTTGCAGCGGTCCGCAGTCACGGGCTGCCGTACATGGTCGCCGAGATCGACGGCGAAGTCGCCGGCTATTGCTACGCCACGCCATACCGTCCGCGCGCCGCGTATCGCAATACCATTGAAGACTCGATCTACGTCGGCGATGCTTGGCGCGGACGCGGCCTTGGGCGCTTGCTGCTGCAGGCGCTGATCGGACGATGCGAAGCGGGACCGTGGCGGCAGATGGTGGCCGTCATCGCCGACGGCGGCAGCGGCGGCTCGCTGTCGCTCCATACGCAACTGGGCTTCGAACTGACCGGCACGTTGAAAGCGGTGGGCTTCAAGCATGGCCGCTGGCTCGATACGACGTTGATGCAGCGCAAGCTCGGGGTCGGAGATTCGACGCAACCGGAAGATAGAGACTGACGACCTGCCGACCGCCACGATCGCCGCGTTAAAATCCCCCGATGCCCAACATGCCGCCCTCGTCCCCCGCCCCGTCCTCGCCGCCCGGTTCACACGATCCAGCAGACGCGACGCCGCGCAACGAATACACCGTCGACGAACTTGCCCGCGTGACCGACACGACCGTGCGCAATGTGCGCGCGTATCAGGACCGGGGGCTGCTCGCGCCGCCCGAAAAACGCGGCCGCGTGGGCGTCTATGACGACACGCACGTGTCGCGTCTGAAGCTGATCAACCACCTGCTGACGCGCGGCTATACGCTGTCGAACATCCAGGACCTGATCCTGGCGGTCGACGAAGGCCACGATCTGCGCTCCATCCTCGGTCTGGAAACGGCGATCGGCGGTCGTTGGTCGCGTGAGCGGCCCAAGAAATACTCGCTGATCGAACTGCTGCAGATGTTCGGCGACAAGGCTTCGCCGAGCGCGCTCGTCAAGGCGGTCGACCTCGGTCTGCTCGAGCGCGATGGTCTCTCGTTCGTGTCGGGTAATCCCACCGCGCTGGCCGCCGGCGCAACCATGGCGAAGGAAGGCATCCCGCTGACCGACCTGCTCGACGCCGTGCGCATCGCGAGGCCGCATTTCAATGCGGTCGCCAAGGCGCTGGTCGATCTGGTGGTGCATCAACTGGACCGTTACGACGCCGACGCACTGCCGCCGCCGGCCGACGTGCCCGCACTCGTGGACGCTATCTGGCGCCTGCGGCCGCTTGCCAATGTACTGGTTGAAAGCGAAATGAACCGCGCGCTCGAAGAAGCCTCTGGCGATTATCTAGGCGATCGCGTCTCGGCGATTATGGAAAAAAAACTCGCTCATCCGGCGAAAGGGCCAGCCGAGGAGCGCGGCGCCGCCAGGAAAAACAAAAAGAAATAATGCCGGGCGCGGAGTGCGGCGTGCGTCCCTGTTTCGCCGATAGCGCTCACCTAACTACCGGTGCCTGGGGCAAGCTCACCACCCGCGCGCCGTCTGCAAGCCCGTCATATTCAAATCTGCATTGCTTCGTTTGATCGGCGCAACGTCCATGCGACGATCCCCGACACGTCGCCGCAACACGTTTCCAGCAGCGTCCGCATCGACCTGCACGGCGAACGCGGAGCAAGCTGCCCCGTTGCGGTGCGCACCTCACCCGACTGCAATGGAGATCGCCGGATGACTCGCCCCCTTCGCTTTTCGCTACACGTCACTGCCGCACTACTCGCTGCTTTCACCGCGCTGGGCGCCACGGCCCAAAATAGCAACAGCAGCGAGCCCGCCAAAGTTCTGCGCATTGGCTACCAGAAGTCAGGCCTGCTTGCGATCCTCAAAGCCCAAGGTTCGCTCGACGAAAAACTCAAACCGCTCGGCTATAGCATCAAATGGTTTGAATTCCCCGCCGGCCCGCAATTGCTCGAGGCATTGAACGCCAACAGCATCGACTTCGGCTATACCGGCGCGCCGCCGCCCGTTTTTGCGCAAGCCGGTGGCGTTCGCTTCGTGTACGTGGGCGCGGAACCCGCCGGACGCCATTCCGAGGCGATCCTCGTCAAAAGCGATTCGACGCTGCGCAACGTGGCCGATCTGAAAGGCAAACGCGTCGCGCTGCAAAAGGGTTCGAGTTCGAACTATCTGCTGCTCGAAGCACTGAAGAAAGCAGGCCTGCAATACGCCGACATCCGCCCGGTCTATCTCGCCCCCGCCGACGCACGCGCCGCCTTCGAAAGCGGCACCGTCGACGCGTGGGTCATCTGGGATCCGTACTATGCGTCCGCGCAACAGGCGCTGAAGGCCCGCACGTTGACCGACTATGCCGATCTCAACAGTCCTTACAACTTCTACGAAGCCACTCGCGACTTCGCGCAGCAGCATGCCGATGTGGTAGGCGCGATTCTCGGACAGTTGCGTACCACCGGCCTCTGGGTCAATGCACATCCAGTGGAAACTTCTGCACTGATCGCGCCGCAGGTCGGCCTCGACCCGAAACTGGTCGAAACCTGGGTGCGGCGCTACCCCTATGGCACCACCGCTGTCTCGGACGAGATCGTGCGCGCGCAGCAGAACGTTGCCGATGCGTTCTACGGCGCGCACCTGATTCCGCAGAAAATTACCGTCAGGGACAACCTCTGGCAAAGCCCGCAAGTCGCGGCGGCGCTCACGGCCCAGTGAATCCCATGGCGATAGGCAACGGGCGCCGGAGCACTTAGAGTCGGGGGTCTAACGGGCTTCTTGCGTCATTCGTTTCCAGTCTCTATTGTTACATCAACCAATGTAACAGTTAAGACGGTAAAAAAGGAGACGGATCGGATGAACGCACGCATGCTGCCCCACGACGCCCCCGCGCCCCACGCGTCTGCGCCTGTCGACACCGATATCGCGATCATCGGCTCGGGTTTTGCCGGTCTCGGCATGGCAATCCGCCTGCGGCAGGCTGGCATCACCGATTTCGTCATCGCCGAAAAAGCCGATTCCGTGGGCGGCACATGGCGCGACAACCATTACCCCGGTTGCGCCTGTGACGTTCAATCGCACGTCTATTCGTTCTCCTTCGCCCCGAATCCGAACTGGACGCGCATGTTCGCGCGTCAGCCGGAAATTCGCGCTTACCTCGAAGCGTGCACGCAGCGCTTCGGCATTCAGCGGCACCTGCGCTTCGGCCATGAACTGGCCAGCGCGACTTACGACGAAACCCGTCACCGCTGGCAACTGACCTTCGCGAACGGCCAGCAGTGGTCGGCGCGCGTGCTGATCTCGGGCATGGGCGGCCTGTCGCGCGCGGCGCTACCGGACATTCCCGGCATTGAAAACTTCAAGGGCAAAACCTTCCATTCGCAGCACTGGGATCACGCGTATGCGCTCGAAGGCAAGCGCGTCGCGGTCATCGGCACCGGCGCGAGCGCGATCCAGTTCGTGCCGCAAATCGCGCCGCGCGTCGCGCATCTGGACCTGTTCCAGCGCACGCCGCCGTGGATCATGCCGAAAGCCGACCGCCCGCTGAAGCCGCTCGAACAGTGGCTGTTCAAACATCTGCCGTTCACGCAGAAGATCATGCGCTCGGCACTGTATTGCATGCTCGAATCGCGCGCGTTTGGTTTCGCAATTCATCCATCGCTGATGAAGACTGCGCAGAAAGTCGCCGAACGGCATCTGCGCCGCCAGGTGCCCGACCCGCAATTGCGCGCCACGCTCACGCCCAATTACACGATGGGCTGCAAGCGCATTCTGATTTCGAACGACTACTTCCCGGCCGTCTCGCGGCAGAACGTAGCGGTGACGACGACCGGCATTGCGCGCGTCGAAGAAGACGCGATCGTCACGACCGACGGCGTGCGCCATCCCGCCGACTGCCTGATCTTCGGCACCGGCTTTCAGGTGGCCGATCCGTTTCCGGCCGGCGTGGTGCGCGGCCGCGGCGGCGTCGATATCGTCGATACATGGCGCGACGGTGCGCATGCTTACCTCGGTACGACCTTGCCTGGCTATCCGAACTTCTTCATGATCGTGGGACCGAACACCGGTCTTGGCCATAACTCGATGGTGTTCATGATCGAGTCGCAGGTCGAATACATTTTGCAGGCGCTGAAGACAATGCGCGACGAACGCGCCGACGCTATCGAAGTGCGTCCACACGTAGAGCGCACGTACAACGAGCAGATCCAGCAGAAACTCGGCCGTGCGATCTGGTCGACAGGTGGCTGCAAGAGCTGGTACCTCGATCCGAAAACCGGCAGGAACACCACGCTGTGGCCAGGCTTTGCGTACAGATTCCGGCAGGCCACCAGCACCTTCAGCATGGACGACTACCTCGCTTATGCGAGCGCGCCGGAACCGGCCGGCGCTTATCCGGGCGCACAGCAGCACGCCACGCAGGCCCACGCACGCGGCAATGCCACGACATCGGCGGAAGCGACCTGAAGAACATCCAGAACATAACGACAACGACAGGACAGGCACCGTTCAGAGAGGACAGGAGATAAGCCAATGAAGAACTTCACCGACAAAGTAGCCGCCATTACCGGCGCGGGTTCGGGCATGGGCCGTTCGCTCGCGATCCAGTTGGCGCGCGAAGGCTGCCACCTCGCGCTCGCCGACCGCAATGCGGCGAGCCTCGCCGAAACCGCGCAACTCGCGCGGGCGGTGGCTCCGCAGATCGTCGGCTCGCCGCTGCGCATCACGACCCGCGTGCTCGATGTCGCGGACCGCGCGGCCATGTTCGACTGGGCCGCCGAAACGGTCGCTGAACATGACCGCGTCAATCTCGTGTTCAACAACGCGGGCGTGGCGCTGTCGAGCACGATTGAAGGAATGGAATATGCGGATCTCGAGTGGATTGTCGGCATCAACTTCTGGGGCGTGGTGCATGGGACCAAAGCGTTCCTGCCGCATCTGAAGGCGTCCGGTGCGGGGCATATCGTCAATACGTCGAGTGTCTTCGGCCTGTTCTCGCAACCCGGCATGAGCGGTTATAACGCGACCAAATTCGCCGTGCGCGGTTTCACCGAAGCGCTGCGTCAGGAACTCGACCTGATGAAGTGCGGTGTGTCGGCGACTTGCGTGCATCCGGGCGGCATCCGCACGTCCATCGCGCAATCGAGCCGCATTGCGTCGAACATGGTCGGCTTCATGCTCGAAAACGAACAACAGGGTAAAGACGACTTCGAGAAGTTCTTCATCACCACCGCCGACGAAGCTGCGCGCGTGATTCTCGACGGCGTGCGCAGAAACAGACGGCGCGTGCTGATCGGGCGTGATGCGCGAGCCGCCGACTGGCTGGCGCGCACGTTACCGGCGGCTTATCAGGCGCTGGTCGTGATGCAAACACGCCGGCTGAAGCGCATCGCGGAGAAGCGCGCGCGACGCGCGGCGCAGGTCGACGCAAAGCGCGCGTGAACCGGTCAATGCGTGCGCGGCATCCGCTGCGCCGCGCTTCACCAACGGCCAGACCACGCGCAATGCCCACCGCACAATCAGCCGTCAACAGAAGATCACAGGGAGAAAGGCCATGATGCCCGTTCGCCGCGACCTCCGTTTCAATTTGCCGAAAGAACGTGCCTGTGACTGGCACGTGCAAGGCTCGCATGTCACGCATTTCTTCAACTCGCTATCGTTGCTGTTTCCGGCCGGTGAACGCTTTTTCATGGACAGCGTGCGCCACTACCGCGATCAGATCGACGACCCCGAACTGAAGAAGCAGGTGCTCGGCTTCATCGGACAGGAAGCGATGCATACGCGCGAGCACGTCGAATACAACGATCTGCTGCAGGAAGCCGGCTTACCTGCGCACAAGCTGGATAGGCGGTTGTGGGCGATGCTCAACTTCGGCCGCAAGATCCTGCCGCCTTCGTATCAGCTCGCGGTCACCGTCTGCCTGGAACACTACACGGCGATGCTGGCCAGTTTGCTGCTGGAGGACTCGTCACGCATCGGCGGTTCGGTTGAAGGCTATACGCAGATGTGGACCTGGCATGCGCTCGAGGAAACCGAACACAAGTCCGTTTCCTACGACGTCTGGAACACTGTGCTGAAGCCCGGTCCCGGCCGCTATCTGCTGCGCGCCGGCACCATGCTGACTACCACCGTGATGTTCTGGCTGATCGTGTTCGACTACCACGTGCGTCTGATCATCGCCGACCGCAAACGGGGCGGCCATATTCGCGGCATGTGGCGTGTCGTGAAGTATCTTTATGGCCCGCGTCATGGCGTGTTTCCACGTATTGCCGGCGACTGGCTGAGCTTTTTCAGGCCGGGCTTTCACCCGTGGGATCACGATAATCGTGCGCAACTCGCGCGGATCGACGCCCTGGTTGCCGCGGTCGACGCCACCAACGCGGCCACGCCGAGCGCGCGCAAGGCCACGCGGCGCGGCGTGCAGGCGGCTGCGTGATACGCGACACGCTGTCGGTCGAGGCCGGCGACGTGCGTCTCGCGGTCTACGTGAGTGGACCGCGAGACGCACCGCCGATCGTGCTGGTGCACGGTTACCCCGATTCGGCAACGGTGTGGGAACCGGTGCGCGCGTTGCTCGACGCGCGCTTTCGTGTGATTACGTACGACGTGCGCGGCGCGGGCGCGTCCGAAGCGCCCGCCACGCGCAGTGCCTACCGGCTCGAACGTCTCGCCGCCGATCTGGCAGCGGTCGCCGACGCCACTTGTGGCGCACAGCCCTTTCACCTGGTCGGGCACGATTGGGGCTCGATTCAAAGTTGGGAAGCGGTGACCGACTCCGCGTTCAAAGGCCGCATTGCGTCGTATACGTCGATCTCCGGACCCTGCCTCGATCATGCGGCGCAAGGCCTGCGTGGCGGTAAAGGCGATTCATCAGGCGAGACGGTCAGCGGCGCCAGACGTTCGTTCGGCAGCGGTATCCGGCAGACGCTCAAATCCTGGTACATCTTCTTTTTTCATCTGCCGTGGCTGCCCGAACTGGTGTGGCGCGCGGGCGGTGCGCGCCTGTGGCCGCTGTGGCTGCGCATCACCGAGAACGTACGCGTGTCGCATGACCCCGCGCAGACGCGAAATGCGATCAACGGTCTGAATCTTTACCGCGCAAATTTCATCGACACATTGCTGCGGCCGCGCTCGCGCCACGCGCATGCGCCGGTGCAATTCATCGTGCCGTTGCGCGACCGCTATGTCGGACCTGAGTTGTCGCTCGGACTGGAGGGCTGGCTCGGCGCGTATCAACGCATTGAAATCGACGCCGGCCATTGGGTCGTGTTGCGCGAGCCCGCGCGCATTGCGGCGGACATCGAACACTTCGTTCAACAGCATCGAACGGATGCCGGCGAACCCGGCGCATCGACACCGACTGCGGTCAATGAGTGAGCGGCAACCGTGTGAACAAGGTCGGGTAGTCGATCACGAGGCCGTCGTTATCCACCGTCAGATTCGCGGCGAAATTGCGAAAAATGCCCTCGTAGCGATATTCGCGATTTAAGCCGATACACGAATACGCCTGTTCGGCGCGGGTCACCTGCAAATCGGGCGTGGAAATAAAGGCCACCGAAATAGGCTTGCGCTCGCCTTCGGCCAGTTGCAGCCGACGGATTGGCAGCGTATTGGTGAACGGGGTGGCAGCAATATCAATGTCGATGCAGCCTTCGATCTCGCTCAGCACGACGCCATCGCCGTTACGCCAATGGCCTTCGCCGTCGCCATGCAATTCGAGTTCGCCGCCGCCGACGATTTTCAGCCACGCATAGCGCGTACGCCATTGTTCGTCGCAGCGCAGCCGGTAGTAGAGACCATACGGGTTGCCCTCACGTTGCCCAACCAGTGCGCTTTCCACTGCGAAGCCGTTTTCGCGAGGACCGAACGCAAGATGTTCGATGCCGTCGCCCTCTTCCGATGCCCATCGTAGTTCACGCATTGCTGTCTCCCTCGCGAAACAGGGTGTTTTGTAAGCCGTTTTTTTTCATATCCTAGCCGGAAAGCTTTCGAGTCGCCATCGTGGCTGTGTTGGGTCGGTAACGTAGTGACGCTTGAAGCAGTTGTTGCAAATAGTCACTATCAACGATGGGCGATGGCTCGCGCGTTCCAGTGCCCTATGCTCGCGGTTCTGCTTTAGCGTCTGCGCCACTGCATCGTTCGTCACGCCGCTTTCATGACATGCATCCACGCATGTGCTTAATCCGGACCGCGTGTGGACTCACGTTGCAGACTCGCAGGCACTCTCGATCAATACACGCGCTCATCATCATCGACACCACCTCACCCCGCCCTTCGATCATGCGCGCCGCGACGGCCGACACGTCGTCTGCCACGTTGCGCACGCTGTTGCGCAGCCTCGGCCAGATCGTGTTGCAACCGAATGCATTCACCGGCGCGTGTCTGCTCGCCGCGTGGTTGCTAGCCGACCCACGGCTCGCGTGTGCGGCGCTGATGGGCGCGATATCGGCGAACGTCAGCGCGATCCTGGCCGACGATCGCGGCCACCCAACCCGTGAAGACGAGATTCGCTCTGGCCTGCACGGCTTCAATGGCGCACTTGCGGGTCTTGCCGCGTTCAGTTTCATTGCCGATCCAGCGACTGCGGCGGCCGTGGCGATTCTCGCCGCCACCGCCACCGCGTGGCTTCTCAACCCGATGTCGCGCTGGCTGCGCGTGCGTGGAATGGGCTATTTTTCGAGCCCCTGCCTGATCGTCACGTGGCTCTGGCTGCCCATGCTCTCAAACAATCTCGCGCCAACCGGCGCAGGCCAGATACACGTGGCGCAAGCGGCGAACGCGGCACACGCGGCGCTCACATCTGACGCGCTGCAACGGGGCGGCGCTCTGCTCGCCGGTTTCGCACAAACCGGCTTTGCGTCGGGTGCATTACCGGGACTGCTCGTATTGATCGGGATTGCCGTGGCATCACGCCGACACGCATTCGCGGCAGTCGTCGGCGCGGCACTTGCAAACGCGCTGCACCTGCTGCTGCACGCATCGCCAGGCTCGTTCGATGCCGGCCTGTTAGGATTCAACGGCGCGCTCACGGCGCTCGCGCTGATTGACGTTGGCGTCGTGCCGATGCTCGGCGGCGTCGTCATTTCAGTCGTACTGCAAGCGGCCGCCACCCAGCTCGGCTGGCCGGCGCTGACCGCGCCTTTCGTCATCGCGACGTGGAGCGTGCAATGGCTCGGGCGGCGTATCGCACTACCGCCAGGACCAGCAAAGCCTGGGGTTCGATGACATGCCTACGTCCACCCCGCGTACAAACAGCTTAGCCCAAGCCGACCGATAACCGCCTCAGACGACCCGGCAAATGCAGGAGACAAACATGTCGTTCACCCATACACCGGCAGCCCGACTCGCCGAAACCGGCCCGCTTTCCGATGCCGAACAGCAGACCCGCATCGACCTCGCCGCCGCCTACCGGCTCGCGGCGCTCAACGGCTGGGACGATCTGATCTATACGCATATCTCGGCGAGCGTACCCGGTGAACCCGGTCATTTTCTGATCAACCCGTTCGGCCTCGGGTTCGATGAAGTGTGCGCGTCGAACCTCGTGAAGATCGATATCGCGGGCAACATCGTCGGCGCCAGCGAACATCCGGTCAATGCAACGGGCTTCGCGCTACACGCAGCGGTTCATGCGGCGCGCGCCGATGCATTTTGCGTGATGCATCTGCACAATACAGCGGGCGTCGCGGTCTCTGCGCAGCCCGCCGGTTTGCAGCCTGCGTCGCAACACGCACTGCGCTTTTACCGGCAACTCGCGTATCACGACTACGAAGGCCTCGCGTTCACGCCCGCCGAAGGCGAGCGTCTCGTCGCTCATCTCGCGGACAAACCCGCAATGCTTTTGCGCAATCACGGCACGTTGACGGTCGGACGCACCGTGGCCGAAGCCCATGTGCTGATGGCGACGCTGATCAAAGCCTGCGAGATCCAGTTGCAGGCGCAGGCATGCGGCGCGCAACTGATCGTGCCCGATGCAGCGGTTGCCACTCGCACCGCGCAGCAACTATTCGACGGCGGCGCCGTCGAGGGTGGGCTCGAATGGCCCGTGCTGCTGCGCAAGCTCGACCGGATCGATCGCTCCTATCGGCACTGAATCTCCGCCCTGTCTCTCACCCCTCTACTTCCGCACGGAGTCATGTCATGCCCACGTTTCATATCGAACTCTTCGAAGGCCGCTCGCTGGATCAGAAACGCGAGTTCGTCGAAGCCATCACCAAAGCGACTTGCGACTCACTCGGTGTCGAACCCAACTCAGTGGATATCATCCTCACCGAAGTGAAACGCGAAAACTGGGCGACCGGCGGGCGTTTGTGGTCCGAAGCGTGATTGCGACGGCGCTAATGCGCCGCGTGGCATACGTCACCAGGGATTCTCGCCCTGCGTGCTGAAAAACTTGCCGCTGGGTCCATCCGCGGGCAGCAGCGCGAGGCGGATCGCTTCCGCTGCGCCCTGTTCGACCGTCTGATAGCCGCGATGTCCGTTCAGATCGGTGGCCGTAAAACCGGGATCGGCGGCATTCACCTTGATCGACGTGTCGCGCAACTCATCCGCCAGTTGCACGGTCAGCATGTTCAGCGCAGCCTTCGACGCGTTGTAGCCGATCAGTTTGACCCGCGCGAACTCCCATTGCGGATCGCTGTTCCACGTCAGCGAACCGAGTCCGCTCGACACGTTGACGATGCGCGCATCACCGGAGCGGCGCAGCAAAGGCAGCATGGCCTGCGTGAGCGCCAGTGCGCCAATAAAATTCGTTTCGAAGATGCGCCGCACGGCGTCGAGGTTGGCGCTACCTGGCGAACCATCGGCCGGATCGGTGATGCCCGCGTTGTTGACCAGCACATCGAGCCGTCCGGATTCACGTTCAATATGGGTCGCGGCGGACTGAAGCGTCGCCGCGTTGGTCAGGTCGAGTTCGACGAATTGCACGTCGAATCCGCCATTGCGCAATTTTGCAGCCGCCGCTTCACCGAGGCCAGCGTTGCGCGCGCCCAACATGACGCGTAGCCCCGCTCGCGCGAGTGAACCCGCAATCTCCAGTCCAATGCCCTTGTTTGCGCCGCTCACCAGCGCGATCCGTTTGTCGTCATGTCCCATGTCAACTCCGTGTGAAGTGTTAGACCGACATGCAGTTTATGAGCAATTCTTCAACTTTGGAATTTGAATGAGAGGTGGCTCACGCAGTCGAAACGGCATGCGGGCACAAGTGAGTGCGACGCTGGAATAGGCAACCGACGCGAGTTTTGTCGATTAACCGAGGGGGATCTTCACCTTCACCTGGCTGAGCGCACAGATGGGACCGGCTCGCGCACCCTCTGAAGGCTGCGCACTGTCGGAAACGCTGCGCGCGTTGCGCGCGCAGCGGGTAAAACTGAGCGCAACGCATACCTGCAACGCGTTGCGATGGCGGCGTAACTTCACGCCGCCGCTTGCTCACACAATCAGAACTTGTGGATGATGCCCACGCCGACAGCAACCATGCTGCGCGACGACGACGGTGCGCTGTTCTGACCGTCACCGATGTCAGCCGTTGCGTTGATGATGGTCTTGCCGTTCGTGCCCAGCGTCTGACCACCAGCGCGTTGGTACGCTTCCAGCGCATACAGACCCGTACGCTTGGACAGGCTGTAGTACTGCGACAGGTTGAACTGGCTGTAATTAGCCGCGCTCGAAATGCCGTTCGACTCCGTTGCACGCGTGTAGCTATAGCCAGCCGCCAGGTCCAGAGCCGTGATCGGCTTGAAGTGCAGCACGGCGCCGCCCGTGTTCCAGATCGCGGTGCCATGGAACGCCGAGTTGATGCCCGGCGCATATTGCACGTTCGAGTAAGCGAACGACACGTCCCACTGCGAGTTGAACGCGTAGCCACCCGTCACTGCAACGCGCTGCTGCTTGGCCGCCGTCAGGAAACCGTTGTTGATAGCCGACACGCCAGCCTGCGAGGTGCCGCTGATCATCGTGGAGTTCGCGCCCCATGCGCCGCCGCCCGGCGTGCTGTTGTCAACGCGCTGGATAC
Source organism: Paraburkholderia metrosideri (assembly GCF_904848625.1). Classification (GTDB taxonomy): domain Bacteria; phylum Pseudomonadota; class Gammaproteobacteria; order Burkholderiales; family Burkholderiaceae; genus Paraburkholderia; species Paraburkholderia metrosideri. The sequence continues at coordinate 77,418 of NZ_CAJHCP010000015.1, read as the reverse complement.
CTGCTGCGATACCGAACGGGCCGGCAATGTACTGTGCTGCCGCGCTCCAGGTCTGACCTGCGCTGAAGCTGCCCGGCACGCCGCCCAGTGCGTACGAACCGCTGACCGTCAGACCGTGGATGTTCGGCGACGTGTACACCAGCGAGTTGTTCTGGCGATAGATCGTGTCCATCGAGTCGATATCGCCCGGGTGCGCGCCGTATGCGCCCGTCAGCCACGTGGTCGGGCTGTACGGCGACAGCAGCGTGTAGTACGGCGTGTACTGGCGGCCGGCCGTGAGGGTACCGTAGGTCGAATTGGTCACACCGACATACGCTTGACGGCTGAACATCAGGCCCGCGTTGTTCTCAGCGCCGTTGGTGCTGTTGTAGCCTTCTTCCAACTGGAAAATGGCCTTCGTACCGCCGCCCAGATCCTCGCTGCCCTTCAGGCCGAAGCGGTTACCCGCCCAGACACCCTGCACCATCTTGATCTGTGAACGGCCGCCTGCGTTCGAACCCAGCGCTGCCGAGCTGCTTTGATAGCCGATACCCGTATCGACCACACCGTACAACGTCACGCTGCTTTGTGCATGCGCGCCCAGGGCGACCAACCCCAGAGCTGAACCGATGAGTGCCTTTTTCATTTCTACTCCTTGTTAAGAACTTTATTTATGTACGACCTCGTGCAGGCGTCGCTGAGCGTGGAATTTATATTTAGTTAGAACACCGGATGACCGTTGATGATGCTCGGCAACCAGGTCGAAAACAAAGGTACATACGTCACGATGTTGATCGCGCTGAAGATAGCCAGGTAATACGGCCATGCCACCTTGGTAGTTTCACCAATCGACACATTGCCAATCGCGCAACCGATGAACTGCACCGAGCCAATTGGCGGATGCACGAGACCCAATGCGCAATTCAGCAGGATCATGATGCCGAACTGCACGGGGCCGACACCGTTGTGCATGGCCATCGGCAGAAACAGCGGCGTGGTGATCAGAATGTGCGCCGCCATGTCGACAAACGTGCCGAGGAAAATCTGGATCACATTGATGTACAGCAGCATCAGCCACGGCAAAGTCGTTGCGCCGTCGAGCATGCGTTCGATCGCGTCCGGAATCTCCAGATACGCCATCTGGAAGCGCAGCATGTTCGACACGCCGATCAGCAGCAGCACTACGCCCGTGGTCTTTGCCGCTTTCGAAAGTGCGAAGCCGAGCTTCTTCATCGTCATCGTGCGATACACGACGATGGTCAATATCAGCGAATAACCGACCGCAATCGCGGCAGCTTCCGTCGCGGTGGCAATACCCTTGGCCACGCACACCAGAATGATCGCGATGACCATCAGACCCGGCACTGCGCCGCAGAAAGTGCGCACCACCGCCATCCAGCCGGGGAAACGTTGCAGTTCGGTCGAGCCGTCCGGACGACGCGGATAACCGTACTTGACCGCTTGCCAGTAAGCCGCAATCAGCACGAAACCCATCACCCACAACACCGGCAAAAGACCAGAAAACAACAGATCGCCAATCGACACGCCGCTCATCTGCACGCCGTTCAACGTGCCGGTGATACCTTGCGCCGCGAATGCGTAGATGATCATGTTGGTCGATGTCGGCATCAACGCACCCGCGAGCGACGAGTGCGTCGTCACGTTGACCGCATAGGCCGCGCTGTAGCCTTCACGCTTCATCAGCGGAATCACGACGCCGCCCATTGCCGACGTATCCGCGGTCGGCGAACCCGACACGCCGCCGAACAACGTACACGCGACCACGTTGGCCATGCCGAGACCACCGCGGAAATGGCCCACCGTGGCCTGCGCGAAACGCAGGATGCGGTCGGCAATGCCGCCGTGCAGCATCAGTTCGCCGGAGAAAATGAAGAACGGGACCGCGAGGAACGAAAACGCGTTCATGCCCGAGATCATCGACTGCATCGCAGTCGCCGCCGGCAAACCTTCATACAGGTACGTCAGGACGCACGAGAGTCCCAACGCGAATGAAACCGGAACCCCTAAAAGGAGGAAGACGAGAAAACTGACAGCAAGGAGGGCAAGTTCCATGATTGTTCTATTTTTGTTTCTTGACGAAGAGCGCCAGCAGGTGCTCGAACGAGAACAGCGCGATGCAGACGCTGGCCACGACCGGAATGAGGTAACGCACCGCTTCAGGAATACCGATAATCGGAATCCTGTCGTCTATCGTCGTCTCGGCCATCTGCAGACAACCGAAGAAAACTGCTGCGGCGAAAGCGATCAGACAAAGATGCTGGATGCCGGCCGCGATAGCCTGCCCTTTCTCCGAAAGATTCTTGACCAGCGAATCGAGCCCGATATGGCCGCCTTCGCGAACCTTGAGCGCGGCGCCGAACATGGCGATCACGATCACCAGCAGCAGCGCGATCGGCTCGACGTAATCGGGGGCGTCGCTGAAGACATAGCGCATCACGACGCTATAAATCACCAGCAGACAAAGCACGGCAAGACTCGTCGATGCGACGATGACCAGCGCGCGAAAAAGAAAATCATTTGGGCGTTTAAGGAAACTCATGACCCCGTCCTTGCTCACGACAGATCTAACTTCACTATTAAGCAATCCTGCTTTGCTACACCAGTCAGCAACGGCACGCGGCGATAAAGCCCGCGGAACTTCCGCGGGCCTGTCTCGCCGTGGCCGCTATCTGTCTTTGACTGTCTGAATGACGATACTTATTTGACTGCCTGGATTTCGTCGACGAGCTGCTTCATTTGCGGGGTCTTTTCGTACTTCGCCCACACCGGCTGCATGGCCGTCACGAAAGCTGCGCGGTCGATCTGCGTCGCCGGGACGATCGACGCGCCACCCTTGGTGACCGTCTTCGCAGCGTCGGCTTCACGCGCGGTCCACAGCTTCTCGTAATAAGGCACCGAGTCAGCCGCTGCCTTCTTGATGATCTGCTGCTCTTGCGGCGTCAGCGTGTCCCACACCTTCTTCGAGAAGACCAGCACTTCCGGGGTCATCGAGTGTTGGGTTTCCGAATAGACCTGCGCGACCTCGAAGTGCTTGGTTTCTTCGTACGACGGAATGTTGTTTTCCGCTGCGTCGACCAGACCCGTCTTCAGGCCCGTATAGACTTCGGCGAACGGCATCGGCGTGGGCGTGCCGCCCATTGCCTTGATTTCGTCGACCATCAGGTCCGACGGTTGCACGCGTACTTTCAGGCCCTTCATGTCAGCCGGCGAATGAATCGCGCGCTTCGCGTACATCGAACGTGCGCCGCTCTCGTAGAACGTCAGCGCGATCATGCCCTTCGCCGCGAACGCGTCGAGAATCTTCTGGCCTTCCGGGCCGTACATCACCTTGCGGAAATGGTCGATGTCGCGGAACAGGAACGGCAGCGACGGGATCATCGATTCAGGAACGATCTCGTTGAACGCGGCGCCGTTTGCACGTGCCATGTCCAGTGCGCCGATACGCACCTGGTCGATGGTGTCGTTCTCCGAACCCAGCGCGCTGTTGCCGAACACCTTCACCGTATCCTTGCCGCCGGTTGCCTTGGTGATTTCTTCACCCATGTACTTCACGGCCATATTGGTCGGATAGGTGTCGCCATGCACGTCCGATACACGGAACACGCGGGCATGCGCCGATACGGTGCTGAACGCGAGTACCGAAGCTGCGACGATCATCGAAACACGGGAAGAGGCAAACTTCTTGTTCATCGTGACATTCCTTGAAAAATTGACACCCTACGTGGTGGATGCCGCTTGGTTTTAATGTGTCTCACGTGTCTCACGGCTCCACGCTCGCGGGCCAGGGCGGCCGGCGGCAGGTTGCCGCGCTGGATCGCGCAAAGTCCCCGGCACGATGCTCAGCACTCCAACTTGCTTCTTGTACTTCGTTTACCTCGATATCACTCTGTCGTACCAACGGCCCGCTGATGCTGTCAGGGCTTGATTCGCTTCAATTCAGAATCCGCTGAAAGGATTTCGTTTGCGCTCATACGTTGTACGACGACATATGAAGTCTATAAAACGCGTTTTGACTTGTACAGACGGTATTTACCCGCAGAATTCCAGCGTGCGGTAGAGATGACCGGCGGGATGGACCTTCAGGCCCCGCGCCAGCTAGCGGACGGATGAGGAGGATAGCTCGGCGGCTCGAAGCGCCTGAATTTTTATAGCGTAAGCGCGATAACAAACGTGGCCAAAATGCCACAAAGTTGTACGACGAGTGATGAACTTGAGGGCTCAAAATTGAATAACGCCGGGAACGATACCGTCCCGGCGCATGGCTGGCGTGGCGTCAGCTTACAGCTCGCCCGCGAATTCCGGCTCAGGCAAGCCGCTCACGCCCGGGCGCACGGCGAACACGTGGCCGTCGTGCTCGCTCGCACCCGTTGCAGGGCGAATCGATGTCACGAACAGCGTGTCCAGATCCCGGCCGCCGAACGCGCACATTGACGGCTTGATGGCCGGCACGGCCACCTGACGGTCCAGCTTGCCTTCCGGTGTGAAGCGCAGCAGCAGGCCGGCGTCGTTCGCGCAGATCCAGTAGCAACCGTCGGCGTCTACCGCAGCGCCATCTGGACGGCCCGCATGCTCGTTCAGATCCGCGAACACGCGACGGTTACGCGGCTCACCTGACTCGACGTCATAGTCGAACGCCCAGATCTGCCGGCGCAACGGATGCGAGTCGGACAGATACATGATCGTGCCGTCCGGCGACCAACCGAGGCCGTTCTGCGTGATCAGTCCGTCGATCACCGGCGCGGACAGCACGCCCTGCGCGTCGTAGCGGTACAGCTCGCCAGCCGGATTGGCCGCCGCCATGTCCTGCACCATCGTGCCGGACCAGAAACGTCCTTGCCGGTCGCAGCGGCCGTCGTTAAAACGCATGTCGGTGAACGGAAACGACGGCGCGGCGAGCTTGCGCACGGAAACATCGCTCCCCGCGTCGCTCAGCGTCACCGCGAACAGCCCGGTTTCGCAGCCGGCCAGCACTTTGCCGTGACGGTCGAACGCGATACAGGCGACCTTCTCCGGCAACACCCATTCAGTGCGCGCGCCCGAATCGACCCGCAGCCGCACGATCTTCTGCGCCGGAATGTCGACCCAGTACAACGCCTGCTCGGCGACCCGCCACACCGGGCTCTCACCTACTCCGGCAGGAGCCTGGCCGGCTCCCTCGAGCCGCTCGACGCGCGGGTTAAACGTAGCGCTCACCGTTTCGGCTCCATCGGACCCGCGAGCACGAACGGGCCGCCCTGGAACAACTGGGTCGGGTCGTCGAACTTCTGGTCGGGTGCGCCAGCCGGGAACAGATGCTCGAATTGCGCCGAGCTATCTTGCGGACGGAAGCCGAGGAATGCCGCCTTCGTATTGTCGACCCACGAAATGCGGTTATTCGACACGCCATAAACAATGGCATGACCCACGCGATTGGTGAACAGCGAACACCGCACCAGTTCGACGAAGTCGCGATAGCTCAGGTACGTAACCAGCATGCGCGCGTTTTTCGGTTGTTCGAACGACGAACCGATCCGCAGACACACGGTTTCCAGACCGAAGCGGTCGAAGTAGAAGCGCGACAGCGATTCGCCGAAGCACTTCGTCACGCCGTACAGGCTGTCCGGGCGCAGCGGCGCGTCGACATCGACCACCGAAGTCACCGGATGGAAGCCGACCGCGTGATTGGAGCTGGCGTAAATGATCCGCTTCACACCTTGCTTCTGCGCGGCCGAATAGAGGTTGTACAGACCGCGAATATTCGCTTCGATCAGGTCTTCGAACGGCGCTTCGACGGAAATGCCGCCGAGATGGATCACCGCATCCACGCCTTCGAGCAGCGCGTGAACTGCGGCTTCGTCGGCGAGATTGACGATGGACGCTTCTTCATGGTCGGCGACGTCGCCGAGCGGCGCGATGTCGGTCACGCGCACGATGTCGGCCCACGCGGACAGCGCGCCGCGCATTTGCTTGCCGAGGTTGCCGGCGGCGCCCGTCAGCAGCAGACGGTGGAACGGTTTTTTTGTTGCCTGGCGGTCAAGATTCGAGTCAGTCATGTCTCTGTGTTTAATATGAGGGCGGTCGTGATGCGGTCGGTTCAAGGGCGTCTGGCATGCAGCCGTCCAGCATTGGATGCAGACGGCTAAGCCAGGCTCGGCCGAGGATCAGGTCACCGGCGCCGGGTTGAACAGCGTCAACGCATTATGCAGCTTGAGCTTTTCCGCACAGGTCTGCTTGCGGCCGCTGGCGACGTCGAGCATCAGGCGGAACAGTTCCCAACCCACCTCTTCGATCGTCGACGCGCCGGTGGCAATCGTACCGGCGTTGATGTCCATCAGATCGTGCCAGCGGCGCGCCAGATCCGAGCGCGTCGCGACCTTGATGACGGGCACTTCGGCGAGGCTGTACGGCGTGCCGCGACCGGTCGTGAACACGTGCAGGTTGATACCCGCCGCCACCTGCAGCGTGCCGCAGATGAAATCGCTGGCCGGCGTCGCCGCATAAATCAGGCCCTTCTGGCGAACCTTCTCGCCCGGCGACAACACGCCGGAAATCGCCGAGTTACCTGACTTGATGATCGAGCCCATCGCCTTTTCGACGATGTTCGACAAGCCGCCCTTCTTGTTGCCCGGCGTGGTGTTCGCGCTACGGTCCGCGCCGCCACGCTTCAGGTAATCGTCGTACCACTGCATCTCGCGGATGATCTCCGCCGCCACTTCCGCATTGGCCGCGCGGGCGGTGAGTTGATCGACGCCGTCACGCACTTCGGTAACTTCGGAGAACATCACGGTCGCGCCGGCGCGCACCAGCAGGTCGGTCGCGAAGCCCACGGCGGGGTTGGCGGTCAGGCCGGAGAATGCATCGCTGCCGCCGCACTGCACGCCGATCACCAGATCCGCCGCCGGGCAGGTTTCGCGACGGCGATTGTTCAGGCGCTTCAGATGACCGTCGGCCATCCTCATGATCGACTCGATCATCGACTGGAAGCCGACGTGCGAGTCGTCCTGCAACACCACCACGTCGCCGTTCAGGTCGGCCTCGACGTCGCCGATGTCCGCAACTTCGGCGACATTCGCAGCCGCCGCGATGGGGATCGTGCCCGGCGGCATCAGACGCTCCGGTTGCAGCTTTTCGCAACCGAGGCTGACCATCATCACTTCGCCGCCGAAGTTCGGATTCAGGCTGATATTGCGGACCGTGCGGATCGGCACCATCGCATCAGGCGCGTCGATCGCGACGCCGCAACCATACGTGTGGCCGAGGCTCACCACGTCGTCGACATTCGGGTACTGAGGCAGCAGTTCGGCCTTGATACGCGTGACCGCGTGTTGAACCACGTCGGCCACGCATTGCACCGTGGTCGTGATCGCGAGAATGTTGCGCGAACCGACCGAACCGTCTGCATTGCGGTAGCCTTCGAAGGTGAAACCTTCGAGCGGCGGCATGTCCGGCGCCTTGATCGTCGCGATAGGCAGGTCTTCGAGTCCGGGCGGGCTCGGCATGCGGATCACGTGTTCGTTGATCCAGCTGCCCTTGGGCAGCGCCTTCAGCGCATAACCGATCACCACGTTATAGCGGATGACCTCGTCGCCTTCGGCCAGATCGGCCAGCGCCACTTTGTGGCCTTGCGGCACGCGCTCGCGCAACGCGAGACCGTCGGGGAAGACTGCGCCCTCTCCCAGACCGCCGTCGTTGACGACGATCGCGACATTGTCATTGGGGTGTACGCGAATGTAGAGCGGGGATTGTTGTTCCATTGCATCGATCCTTTTGGCGATTGAAGCCTGCTGCGAGCCTGCCGCGCCAGCTATTCATACGTCATCCTACAACATGGGATGTTGGGTGGATGTTCCGTATTTACCCTATAACAAGCATTATGCCGTGAAAACCCCGTTGAGTTCGTCGTTTTGTTGTTGTACGATGACGTATAAGAAATGTCCATTTCGACGGATCTACCCAATACCGACTCACTACTGACCTAGTTCAGACGCCTGGATACTCATCATGACGACACCGCAGGAACTCAAAGCAATCGTTTCGGAAGGTCTGCTGTCCTTCCCCGTCACCGACTTCGACGCACAAGGCAACTTCCGCGCCGACACGTACGCTGAGCGCCTCGAATGGCTCGCCCCGTATGGCGCGTCGGCACTGTTCGTCGCCGGCGGCACGGGCGAATTCTTCTCGCTGACGCATGACGATTACTCCAACGTCGTGCGCACGGCAGCCGAAGTCTGCAAGGGCAAGGTACCGATCCTGGCCGGCGCTGGCGGCCCGACGCGCGTCGCGATCGACTACGCGAAGGAAGCCGAGCGTCACGGCGCCAACGGCATTCTGCTGATGCCGCATTACCTGACCGAAGCCTGCCAGGAAGGTATCGCGGCGCACGCTGAAGAAGTGTGTAAAGCCGTGCCGAACATGGGCGTGATCATCTACAACCGTGCCAATTCGAAGCTCAACGCTGACATGCTCGAAGGTCTGGCAGAACGCTGCCCGAACCTGATCGGCTTCAAGGACGGCGTGGGCGAGATCGAAAACATGGTGACGATCCGTCGTCGTCTGGGCGACCGCTTCTCGTACCTCGGCGGCCTGCCGACCGCTGAAGTCTACGCAGCGGCGTACAAGGCGCTGGGCGTGCCGGTGTACTCGTCGGCTGTGTTCAACTTCATCCCGAAGACCGCGATGGACTTCTACCGCGCAATCGCGGCTGACGACCACGCAACGGTCGGCAAGCTGATCGACGACTTCTTCCTGCCGTACCTGAAGATCCGTAACCGCCGTGCGGGCTACGCGGTCAGCATCGTCAAGGCTGGCGCGAAGCTGGTCGGCCACGACGCAGGCCCGGTCCGCGCTCCGCTGACCGACCTGACCGAAGAAGAAATGGGCATGCTCGACGTGCTGATCAAGAAGCTCGGCGCACAGTAATGCAGCCGGCGCCGCGGCCGCGATAACACCCTCGGCCGCGCGAACGAAGGGCCGCTAGACGGCTCCGCAACAAGCGCCCGGGACGGCAACGTCGCCGGGCGTTTTTCGTACTGCGCGCTGGTGGCGCGCCGCGCCTGGCGCAAGGCAGGAGCGCATGAAGCGATCCGCCCCGCCCTCCCGCCCAAGCGGCCTTTCGCGGTTTCGTCGGGGTTCGCGCGTTACCGCCTGCCGGATAGGCTGGGCGCGCGACGGCCAACTGCGCGTCGCGGCTCCGGGAGCCTGCTCCCTCGCAAAAGTTTTCAGGAGATGACCATGGACATGAGCCGCACGGCCAATCCAGCCGATGTCGCAAAGCGCACCAAAGTCCGCTATACGATCCTGTTGCTGATCTTTCTGATCACGACGCTCAACTACGCGGACCGCGCGACGCTCTCCATTACGGGCTCGGCCATGCGCGGCGAGTTCGGTCTCGATGCGGTCAAGATGGGCTACATCTTCTCCGCGTTCGGCTGGGCGTACGTACTGTCGCAACTGCCGGCCGGCTGGCTGCTGGATCGCTTCGGCGCGCGGCGGGTGTACGCGGCGAGCATTTTCTCCTGGTCGCTCTTTACGCTGCTGCAAAGCTCGATCGGCTTGCTCGGCAGCGCGTCGGCCGCCATCTCAGCGCTGTTCGTGCTGCGTTTCGTGATGGGCGCGGCGGAATCGCCGGCGTTCCCGGCTAACGCCAAGGTGGTGGCGAGCTGGTTCCCCACCAATGAACGCGGCACCGCATCGGCCATTTTCAACGCGGCGCAGTACTTCGCCGCAGTCGTTTTCACGCCGCTGATGGCCTGGATCACGCACGCGTTCGGCTGGCATTCGGTCTATCTCGTGATGGGCGCGATCGGACTGATTCTCGCCGTCACGTGGCTGCGGGTCATGAAAAATCCCGCCGATCATCCGCGCGTGTCGCGCGCCGAACTCGACTACATCGAACAGGGCGGCGGCGTGGTCACCGGCCACAAAAAAGCTGCCCGTCCCGCCGAGCTCCCGAACACGGGCGGCTGGCTTCTCGTGCGTCAGTTGCTCAGCAACCGGATGCTGCTCGGCGTCTATCTCGCGCAGTACTGCATCAACGTGCTGACCTACTTCTTCCTGACCTGGTTTCCGATCTATCTCGTGCAGGCGCGCGGCATGACGATCCTGCACGCGGGTCTGGTGGCGTCGCTGCCCGCGATCTGCGGATTTTCCGGCGGCGTGCTCGGCGGCATTCTGTCGGACGGACTGATCCGGCGCGGCTGTTCGCTCACCATCGCGCGCAAGGTGCCGATTGTCGGCGGCATGTTGCTGTCGGTGTGCATTATCGGCTGCAACTATGTGTCGACCGACTGGGTCGTCGTCGCGTTGATGTCGCTCGCGTTTTTCGGCAAAGGCATCGGCGCGCTCGGCTGGGCCGTGGTTGCCGATACGTCGCCGAAAGAAGCGCTCGGCCTGTCCGGCGCGATCTTCAACATGTTCGGCAACGTGGCCGGCATCGTCACGCCGATCGTGATCGGCTACCTCGTCGCGGAAACCGGTTCGTTCAACGGTGCGCTGGTGTTCGTCGGTGCGAACGCGCTGCTCACGGTATTCAGCTATCTGGTCATCGTGAAGGACATCAAGCGGGTCGAGTTGCGCGAAATCTGACCGGCGAGCGGTTATCGTACTTCTCGGGCGCCGCTGCACACACGGCTGAATGCCTTGCCTGGCGCCCGATAGCGGGCATTGTCCCGCGGCCATGGAGACCTGGCCGATAATGGTTTGGCCTATATATAATCAGTCGTCAGACGACGGTATAATGAAACGCAGAACATATCTGCAACTATTTGATTCCAAGGGGCGTTTTCGATGGCTACACCACTGGCAACCGCGGCACCGCCACGACGCGCTCGCAATCTTGCCGAGTTCGTCGTCAGCTACGTCACCGAACAGATCGCGTCCAACGCGCTGAAACCCGGCGACAAACTACCCACTGAATCGCAGTTGATGGTCACGCTCAGCGTCAGCCGCACGGTGATTCGCGAAGCGATTTCACGCTTGCAGGCGGGCAAGATCATCGAGACGCGTCATGGCATTGGCAGCTTCGTGCTGGAACCGCAGCGCGAAAAACTGGGTATCGACATGGTGCCCGCCACTACGCTGCGCGACGTGCTGTCCATTCTCGAACTGCGTATCAGCCTCGAAACCGAGTGTGCGGGCCTCGCCGCGCAACGCTCGAAGCCCGAAGACATCGCCCGCATGCGCGGCGCGCTGGACGCGATCGAAGCCACGCGTCACAACGGGCTCGATAGCGTCGACGCCGATCTGCAATTCCATATCTCGGTCGCGCGCGCTACGGGCAACCGCTACTTCGTCGACATTCTCACGCAAATGGGCAGCGCACTGATTCCGCGTAACCGGCTCGACTCCGCAGGCATCGCGCGCGCGGAACCGGATGCGTATCTGTCGCTGGTTAATCTCGAACACGAAAGCATTCTTGAAGCGATTTCGCGGCACGATGCGGAAGGCGCGCGAGCGGCCATGCGCATGCATCTGTCGAATAGCCGTGAACGGTTGCGGCGCGCGAATGAAGTGACCGAGGCGAACAGCTAACGCGCTCACCACAAGGAAGCGAGTGTCAGAATAAATCGCTGACACGTCGCAGCGAATACAAAAGAAAATGGCCGGGATATTGAATCCCGGCCATTTCTTTATCTGCTGGCTGATGTGTCAACTACTGCAGCAACTACTGCGTCAACCACAGCGTCAACCCCACGCTTAGCTACGCGTGATCTCGCCGTCGCGACGACGCCACAGGTCCAGCGGATTGCTGTCGGCCAACGCTTCGGGCAACAGGTCCGCCGGGAAATCCTGGTAGCAGACCGGACGCAGGAAGCGGTCGATCGCGGTCGTGCCAACCGACGTCGCGCGGCTGTCGGACGTAGCCGGGAACGGGCCGCCGTGCACCATGGCGTGCGACACCTCGACGCCCGTCGGGTAGCCGTTGACCAGAATACGGCCAGCCTTGCGCTCGAGCGTCGGCACCAGCTTCTTCGCCGTCGCCAGATCGGCGCTGTCCATTTGCAGCGTAGCGGTCAACTGGCCTTCGACGTGCTCGGCCACCGCCAGCATTTCCTGCTCGTCCTTGCATCGCACGATGGTCGACACCGGGCCGAACACTTCGTCTTCCAACGCCGGGGTCGCGAGGAACGTCTTCGCGTCGGTCACGAACAGTGCAGCACGCGCCTGGGTCGGGCCGCTTGCCTCGACACCACGCGCCACTTCTTCGACACCCTTGGTGGACGACAACGTGCTCTCACCCTTCTGATACGCGGCGCAAATGCCGGCGGTCAGCATGGTTTGAGCGGGCTTCGCGCTCAGTGCCTCGGACGCCGTTGCGACGAAGCTCTTCAGCGCGTCGCTATCTACCGCGATTGCGAGACCCGGGTTGGTACAGAACTGACCGGCACCCAGCACGAGCGAGTCGACAAAACCGCGCGCCATGCTTTCGCCACGCTGATTCAGCGCGTTCGACAACAGGAACACCGGGTTGATGCTGCTCATTTCCGCGTAAACCGGAATCGGCTCGGCACGCGCCGCTGCGACGCGCATCAGCGCAAGGCCACCTGCGCGCGAACCGGTAAAGCCGACTGCCTTGATCGCCGGATGCGCGACCAGCGCTTCGCCGATCGCATTGCCCGCGCCGACCACCAGCGAGAACACACCTTCGGGCAAGTCCATTTCCTGCGCGACGCGCTGAATCACGCGACCGACCATTTCCGACGTGCCGAGGTGAGCGCCGTGCGCCTTCACCACGACCGGGCAACCGGCCGCGAGTGCCGACGCCGTGTCGCCGCCCGCCACCGAAAACGCGAGCGGGAAGTTGCTGGCGCCGAACACGGCAACCGGACCGACTGCGATCTTTTGCAGACGCAGGTCCGAGCGCGGCAGCGGCTTGCGCTCCGGCAGCGGCGAGTCGAGCGTAGCGGACAGCCATTGGCCCGCGCGCACGACCTGTGCGAACAGCTTCAATTGACCCGTGGTACGGCCGCGCTCGCCTTCCAGGCGCGCCTTCGGCAGACCGGATTCCTGTTGCGCGCGCTCGATCAGCGCGTCGCCCAATGCCGTGATGCCGTCGGCGATACGGTCCAGAAACTCGGCGCGCACCGTCAGCGGCAGGTTGCGATACGTGTCGAACGCCTGCTGCGCCAGCTCGCATGCCTCTTTGACCTGCGCGACGCCACCGCCGCCGAAGACCGGCTCGGCGATGTCGGAGCCCGTGGCCGGATTGAACGCGTGCAATGCCTGCTCTTCGCCGCGCACCGCTTTGCGGCCGATCAGCATTTCGCCGGTAATCAACATTTTTGCTTTCCTTAAAAAGGCTTTAGATATAAGTCATCCTACAACATCAGACTACCGTCACGCAACCCGGAAACGCCTGTCACACCGCGAATTCGGGTTTACGTGCCCGTTACAAGCTGAGGGCTCAATGCTAATCTTGGATTAAGACATACGACGACCTATAACATTTCAATCCACTGTCGTCGAAGCTCGCCTGATCCATTGAAGTTCGAGGAGACATCATGCCCGCCGTCACGCCCTACCAGGCCTTGCCTAATCGCTTCCGTCGCGCGGTTTGCGGCGGCGAGACCCAGATCGGCTGCTGGTCGTCGCTCGCCAGCCCGATTGTCACGGAACTGCTGGGCATCGTCGGCTTCGACTGGATGCTGCTCGATGCCGAGCACGCGCCGAACGACGTCCTCACGCTGATCCCTCAACTGATGTCGCTCAAGGATAGCGCGAGCGCTCCCGTCGTGCGACCGCCGGCCAATGACAGCGTGTTCATCAAGCGCCTGCTCGACAGCGGCTTCTCCAATTTCCTCGTGCCGTTCATCGAAAGCGCCGACGACGCAGCCCGCGCCGTGGCCGCCACACGCTACCCGCCGCAGGGTATTCGCGGCGTGTCGGTCAGCCATCGCGGCAACCACTTCGCGACGGTGCCCGACTACTTCGACATCGCCAATGACAACGTCTGCGTGATCGTGCAGATCGAAAGCCGCAAAGCGGTGGATGCCATCGACGAGATTCTAGCGGTCGAAGGCGTCGACGCGGTGTTCGTCGGACCGTCCGATCTTGCTGCCGGTTACGGCCACCTCGGCAACGCGAATCATCCCGACGTGCAACAGGCCATCGCGCACGTGTTCGAACGCGCGAAGGCGGCGGGCAAATCGAGTGGCATTCTCGCGCCCGTGCAGGCCGACGCGGACCGTTATCTGTCGATGGGCTGCCGCGTCATTGCCGTCTGCGCGGATATGGGCATGCTCAAGGGCGCGGCGCAGGCGGTGCAGAAACACTTCATGCAGAAACAGGCTGGCACGGTGTAACGCACGCGCAAACCCCGCGCGAGCCGATACACGGGCGTCGCCGCCATGACATCTTCGGAGCAAATCATGCAAAAAGCAGGCTTTATCGGACTCGGCATCATGGGCAAACCCATGGCCGCCAACCTTCTCAAGAATGGCGTCGCGCTGGCGGCGTTTACGCGTAGCGGCGTGCCCGACGAACTCGTCCAGGCGGGCGCCGTCGCGTGCGACAGTCCCGCTGCGGTCGCCGCGCAGGCCGACGTGATTTTCATCATGGTGCCGGATACGCCGGACGTCGAACGCGTGTTATTCGGCGAACAAGGTGTAGCGAGCGCGTTGCGCGCCGGACAAATCGTGGTCGACATGAGTTCGATCTCGCCGATGGCGACCCGCGATTTCGCCGCGCGCGTGCGCGAACGCGGCGCGGAATATCTGGACGCGCCGGTGTCGGGCGGCGAAGTCGGCGCGAAAGGCGCGACGCTGACCATCATGGTGGGCGGCGAAACCGCGATCTTCGACAGCGTCAAGCCGCTGTTCGACATGATGGGCAAGAACGTCACGCTGATCGGCGCGGTCGGCGCGGGCCAGGTATGCAAGGTCGCCAATCAGGTGATCGTTGCCGCGACTATCGAGGCGGTCGGCGAAGCGCTGCTGCTGGCGTCGAAGGCCGGCGTCGATCCGGCGCGCGTGCGTGAAGCGCTGATGGGCGGCTTCGCATCGTCGCGCATTCTCGAAGTGCACGGCGAGCGGATGACCAAACGCACCTTCGATCCGGGTTTCCGCATCGAGCTGCACCAGAAAGATTTGAACCTCGCACTGTCGACCGCTCAGGCGCTCGGCGTGTCGCTGCCGAACACCGCCACTTGCCAGGCGCTGTTCAACGCGTGCGTCGCACACGGCGGCAAAGCATGGGACCACTCGGCAATGGTGCGCGCGCTCGAAGTGCTCGCCAATCACGAGATCGGCCAGCCAACCAGCGCTTAAGCGCCCACGAGCGCTGCTGCGCCGCTACGCCGTTTCGCCACGCTCCCTGCAGTTGGAGCTGACGTAACGGCGTATGCGTACGTTCGGGGCCCGCGACACTCTTTAACCGCAATCACATTACAGCAGGCATTCGCGCTCCCTTACAAATAATAAGGATCACTGATCTCAAGACAATTCTTTCTATAAGCCGCGCTTCGAGCGGCACCCACGATTATTGACAACGCCCGGCAAGGGCAAGGAGACACCTGTGGCAATCCACGATAAAAATAGCGGCAAACTCCCAGCATCGACAATCGGCGATACCGATCAGCCCAATTCGCCCAAGCGCAGAACCTTCATGATGTTCGCGGGCGCGTCCGCGGGCGCAACGCTGCTCGGCAGCCTGTCCGCCTGTGGCGGCAGCAGCAATTCGCTGAACCCGTCGACGCCGTCCTCGCCCTCGACCCCGCCGACCGCCGCAGTGGACCCGATCTGGGGACCCAGCGGCGAAGCGACGACGATCATCAACAAGCTCGCCACGATCACGCCGTCGATGTTCCCGTCGGTCGATTTTCAGGTGACGAGCTATGGCGCGAAAACACTGCTGCCGTCCGCGCTGATCCAGGCTAGCGCCTGGCCGGGCGGCACGATTCCATGGGTGACGGGCACCCAGGCGGCCGCGTCGCCACAAAGCCCCGGCGCGACGGTGATGGTGCCGTACGACATGACGGACACCGCCTACGACTCCTGTGCGGCGTTCAATGCGGCGATTCAGGCCGCGCACGCGGCAGGCGGCGGTCGCGTGGTCGTGCCGGCCGGCAACTGGTATTGCGGCGGCCCGATCGTGCTGCTGAGCAACGTGAACTTCCATCTGACCTCGGGCTGCACGATCTATTTCAGCCCGAATCCCGCCGACTACGCGAAGAGCGGCCCGTATCCGACCGCGAACGGCAACCTGTACTGGTCGCGCTGGCAGGCCAACGACTGCTTGAACTTCGGCGCGCCGATCTACGCTTATCAGCAGACCAACATCGCACTGACCGCCGACGACAACACCTGTGTGCTGAACGGTCAGGCCATGACGCCGATGCAGTTGAGCACCAAGGCGCCAACCTCGTGCTGGTGGACCTTCAAGGGCACGAGCGGCGAATACGGTTATGTGAAGCCGGCCACGGGCGGCGCACCGGTTTCGCAAGCCGACGCCAACACGGGCGCGACCGCGTACTCGGCCAACTCCGCTTCGTACCCGGGCAACACCGCGTTGACGAGCCTGCCCGCTGCGCAGATCACGAATCCGCAAGCCAACGTGTCGTTCACGAATCAGGACGGCACCACCACCACGCTGATGACGCTGCTCACCGCTTCCGGCTGGAACCAGGATCAGAACTATCTGCCTGCGCTGTCGGAACTCGGCGTGCCGGTGCTGAACCGCGTGTTCGGTCTCGGCCACTTCCTGCGTCCGTGCATGGTCGAATTCATCGGCTGCACCAACGTGTTGCTGCAGAACTACCACACGCAGAACACGCCGTTCTGGCAGCATCATCCGACCGATTGCACGAACGTGCTGATCGACGGTGTATTCGCGGACAGTATCGGCCCGAACAACGACGGCTTCGATCCCGACGCATGTAACTACGTGCTGGTGCAGAACGTCCAGTTCAATACCGGCGACGACTGCATCGCGATCAAGTCCGGCAAGTGTCTCGACACGCAGTACGGCCCGATGCAGAACATCGTGATCCAGAACTGCACGATGCAAAGCGGGCACGGCGGCCTGACGATCGGCAGCGAAATGAGCGCGGGAGTGCAGAACGTCTACGCCCGCAATCTGACGATGCAGAACGCGAACTGGGCAACCAATCCGCTGAACATCGCGCTGCGCTTCAAGACCAACATGAATCGCGGCGGCTTTATCAACAACGTGTGGATCAACGGTGTCACGTTGCCCAACGGCGTGAATCTGACCGGCAAGTACGGCGGCGGCGCATTGGGCTCGGCGTTCCCGGGTTCGGTTCCCGGCACGGGCACGGTCGGCCTCGCGGCGAACCCGTCCACCGGCCAGGGCGGTCTGATCACGTTCGACTGCGATTACAGCCCGTCGGGCGACGCAGTGCGCTGGAATCCGGCCACCATCAACAACGTCAACATCACCAACGTGAACGCGACCAACACGTCCGGCGCGGTGAGCTATGCGTTGACGTCGGGCTTCACCGCGACGTCGGGTTCGTGCTTCCAGGCGATCGTCGCGCAAGGCTCGGTGGCCGCGGACTACAACGGTGCGCTGCCCGTGCCCACCGTCTCGCCGATCACCGGCGTCACGATCTCGAACTGCAATCTGGGTACGCCGATCGCTGCGGGACCGGCCACGGCGACCGTGCCGGGACCGGTGTTCGTGAACAACGTGAAATCGATCACGCTGAGCAATGTGGTGATCGCGGGTGTCACGTATAACAGCGCGTTGACGGGCTGATGAGCTGACGAGCAAGCGGTCTCCGGCGAGCCGTTAGCCGGAGACCGTTTCGCGCTGTATGTCCAGATCCCTTCGCTCGATGCACGGCTAGCCGCCGTATTACGGCGTTCGCTGATTCCAGCGAGTAGCAGCGGCACTCCCAGTCTCATTCGGCTCTGAGCAGCCAGTCGTGCCCGGCGGATTTTCAGCCGCGGCCTACGGGCAAACTCACGCAAACACGCAAACACAGGCAAAAAAAAGCGACGCCCTAGAGCGTCGCTTTCTCACTTCCGTTTGCGTCGGATCACGTTGCGTCAGACCTGCACGACCCAGCGTGAGCTCGAACCATCACACACATCACTTCGCAACCGCACCCGCTGCCGGTGTCCAGCGCGGCTCCGGCGCCTTGCCGGGGCTCTTCGCCAGCACGCACACCACGAACGCGGCGACGATATCGAACACGGCCAGCACGACGAACAGCGGGCTATAACCGATTTGCGTAACCAGAATGCCGAACAGCGCCGTGAACGCCGCAGCGCCGAGATAGCCGGCCATGCCGCCCATGCCCGTCGCGGTCGCGACTTCGTTCTTGCCGAACATGTCCGACGTGATCGCGTACAACGCACCCGACAAGGTCTGATGCGCAAAGCCACCGACGCACAGCAGCGCCACCGCCACATACGGGCTCGCCACCAGACCGACGCATGCCGGTCCGATCATGAACAGTGCGCCGACCACGAACACCATCTTGCGCGACGTGAACAGCGACACGTTCGCGTACTTGTGAAACAGCGGGCTGAGATAGCCGCCGAGCACGCAGCCGATGTCGGCAGCGAGGAACGGCATCCATGCGTACAGCGCAACTTCCTTCAGGTTCATGTGACGCTCGGTCATCATGTACAGCGGAATCCACGCGTTGAAAGTCTGCCATGCCGGTTCCGACAGGATGCGCGGAATGCCGATCGCCCAGAAGTCACGGCTGCCCAGCATCGCGAGGCGGCTGCGCTTCGGCGTGCCGGCCTCGTCGCTGTGCTTCGCTTCCTGGCCGCTGAGAATGTAGTCGCGCTCGGCGTCGCCCAGCAGTTTCTGCTTGCGCGGATGCTTGTACAGCACCATCCACATCACGCTCCACACGATCCCCGCCACACCGACGATGACGAACGCCAGTTGCCATTGACCGCGCAGCAGCGCCCAGACCACCAACGGCGGCGCCAGCAGCGCGCCGATCGACGAGCCGATGTTGAACCAGCCGATTGCCACCGAACGTTCCTTGGCCGGAAACCACTCGCTGGTCGCCTTCACGCCGGCTGGAATGCCGGCCGCTTCAGCCAGACCCAGCACGCCGCGGAAAAACGCAAGGCTGCGCCAGCCGGTGGCCCACGCCGCCGCTGCACACGCCACCGACCACGCCAGCGCAAACGCGGCAAAGCCGAGCTTGGTGCCGATGGTGTCGAGCACGACGCCCGCGACCGGCTGCATGAACGCGTAGCAAAGCTGCCAGGCGACCACCACGTGCGAATACTGCTCCGTGGTGATGTTCAGGTCCTTCATCAGCGTCGGTGCGGCCACCGACAGCGTGTTGCGCGCGAGGTAATTGATGATGAGCCCGGCCGCGACCAGACTGACCATCCACCAGCGGATGCCCTTGATTTTCATTGCTGAGTCTCCTCGTAATGCCTGAACCCGTCAGACCGGCTTCGCTGTACTGTCCGGACCACCGTCCGTGCGCGAATAATCGATCCCGACAAAACTGCCGCCCTGGAAGCGTTGGCCCAACGCGTCGAGCGGGTTCGGCTGCGCGAGGATTTCCGCGGCGTAGTCTTCGGAGTTCTGCTTCGGCTGATAGCCCAGACGCGCAGCGCCGCTGTTGTCCCACCAGCTACGGGTGTTGGCGGACACGCCCCAGATGGTCAGGAAACCGACGTCTTCGGCTTCGACGCAGCGGTCGAGGAAATGCATCAGGTCGTCGTGACCGAACCACGTGCTCAGGTGACGCTGCTCGGTCGGACGTGCGAGGCAACTGCCGATACGCACGCACACGCTTTCGATGCCGTGCTTGTCCCAGTACATTCTGGCCAGCGCTTCGCCCCACACCTTGCTCAGGCCATAGAAGCCGTCCGGGCGCAGTTCGCAGTCGAGGCTCAGATGCTCGGTGACCGGATACATGCCGATCGCGTGATTCGAGCTGGCGAACACGATGCGCTTCACGCCCTTGCGGCGCGCGCCTTCATACACTTCGACGAGGCCGCGCAGGTTGTTCTCGATGATCTCCGGCAGCGGACGCTCCACGCTGGTACCGGCAAAGTGAATCAGCACGTCGACACCATCGAGCAGGCGATCCACGACCGCCGGGTCGCGCAGGTCGCCGTGCATCACGTCTTCACCGTCAACCAGCGGCGTCAACGCTTTCGAGCCGGCTGCGGAACGCAACGCGATGCCGCGCGCGATCAATGCAGAACGTACGACTGAGCCTAGCTGGCCGCCAGCTCCACTGAGGGCAATCTTTTTCATAGGGTTCCTTTACTGCGATTACCGCGCCGTGCGCGATCGAACTGGGGGTAAAACCAGCGGTTCAGCGAAGACATTGATCGCCTGCTTAACACACGCTAGTTGTACGATAACGTACTATCAACGATGCTTAAGCAGATTTCAACTAGGCATTTACCCTCATATTCATCCATCGAGAATGAAATTTTCTTTAATAAACAGAGGTATTCGGTTATTAAATTTATGCGATGTCGTATGACATAACATCGAATTTTTCTGTCAGTTTTCTTTCAACGGCTTGCTGTCGAGCGCGCCACGCAGCTGCTTTCGAAGCGGCCTCCAGCAAGCGCGCGTAGACTGTGCCGCTGTTGCCTGCGTTTTCTGTTGCGTTATTGTCCCGCTTGCCGCTTTACTGTCCGCTTTCTACCGCTTATGCGCCGGCAGCCCGTTCAGTTAATTGCCGTCGCCGCTGCGTTCATTCAGCCCGGTTCATT
This sequence comes from Paraburkholderia metrosideri, assembly GCF_904848625.1. Lineage (GTDB taxonomy): Bacteria > Pseudomonadota > Gammaproteobacteria > Burkholderiales > Burkholderiaceae > Paraburkholderia > Paraburkholderia metrosideri. Next base: position 56,767 of record NZ_CAJHCP010000015.1, on the reverse strand, counting down.
TTCAGCACAGCAACTCACCATGCCCACTGCCGACTATTCCGTGCGATCCGTCGCGCTGCCGCCCGAGTCCGCCGTCACGCGTCTGTATAGCGCCCCCGATCTCGCCGACGCCTACGCAGTCCGCCTGCCCGACAACGCGATCGACGACCCCGAGTTGCTCGCGCGTTTTCTGTTTGCGCATCAGGCAAGCTGGGTCGCGAAACTGCTGGCACTGCGTGACGTGCTGGTCGCGCGCTTTGGAATCAAGACGGCCAGGCAGTTGCGCCACGAAGGTGCCGGGGGTTCGCGGGAGCGTGTCGACATCTTCAGGATCTACACGCGCAGCGCGCACGAGATCATTCTTGGCGAGAACGATAGTCACCTCGACTTCCGGTTGTCGGTGTTGCAGCAGACCCGCAGCACGCAAGACGGCCGCTCGCGTTATCTGGTGCTGTCCACCGTCGTGAATTGTCACAACACGCTGGGCCGCGCGTACATCGTGGCGATCGCGCCATTCCACCGGCTGGTGGTGCGCTCGTCGTTGCAGCGAGCGGCGCGCATGGGTTGGCCGACCGTCTGAGCGTGGTTAAACCCTTTTGCTGCAGCGCGGTCTATTGACGCACTTGTCACCCGCACGCCTCGAACACGCGCCGCAAGACCATCAGGAAAACTTGATACCCATCAAGGGTTTGACGTCTAAAAATCCAAAAACCGCTTAAAACAAGGCGGTTTTTTGACGCACGTCGCGCCGCAACATAATTTCCCCTCATCCCCTACTCTTGCGCCATCTGCCAGACGCAGTGCGCACCGACAACGGTCGACGCGCGTAGTCCGCCCTCGCGGACATCACGCATATCACGCTCATGACCTCCGCAATATCGGCATTCGATCTAGCCCGCATCCAGTTTGCGTTCACCGTTTCGTTTCACATCGTTTTTCCCGCGCTCAGCATCGGTCTCGCCAGCTTCATTGCCGTCCTCGAATGGCGCTGGCTGAGAACCGGCAAGGCGTACTACAAAGATCTTTGCCTGTTCTGGTCGAAGATCTTCGCAGTGGCCTTCGGTATGGGCGTCGTTTCCGGCGTCGTGATGAGCTATCAGTTCGGCACCAACTGGTCGGGCTTCTCCAGCTTCGCGGGCCCGATCACCGGACCGCTGCTGATGTACGAGGTGATGACCGCCTTCTTCCTCGAAGCAGGCTTCCTCGGCATCATGCTGTTCGGCTGGCAGCGCGTGAGTCCGCGCGCTCACTTCGGCGCCACGCTGATGGTCGCCATCGGCACACTGATCTCGACCTTCTGGATTCTAGCGTCCAATAGCTGGATGCAAACGCCGCAAGGCTTCGAAGTCGTCAACGGCCACGTCGTGCCGCTCGACTGGTTCAAGATCATTTTCAATCCGTCGTTCCCGTACCGGCTCGCGCATATGGCGCTGGCGGCGTTCATCGTTGCGGGGCTGGTGGTGTCGGCAGTCGGCGCGTGGCATCTGTTGCGCGGACGGCGCGATCCGGCCGTCAAGAAGATGTTCTCGATGGCGCTGTGGCTGCTGCTGATCCTCACGCCGATCCAGGCCTTTGTCGGCGATCAGCATGGTTTGAACACGCGCAAATATCAGCCGGCGAAGATCGCCGCGATCGAAGGTCTGTGGAACACCGAAAAAGGCGGCACCGCGCTGAACCTGTTCGGCATCCCCGACATGAAGGCGGAAACCACGCGCTATGCAGTGTCGATTCCTCATTTGGGCAGCCTGATCCTCACCCATAGTTGGGATGGCGAAATACGCGGCCTGAAGGAATTCCCGCCACAGGACCGCCCGAATTCGACGGTGGTGTTCTGGAGCTTCCGCATCATGGCCGGGCTCGGCGTGCTGATGATCCTGATGTCGATCGCAGCGTGGGTGCTGCGTCGCCGTGAACGCCTGTTCGAGTCGAAGTGGTTCCAGCGTTTTGCAGTGGCGATGGGGCCGACCGGCTTTATCACATTGCTGGCCGGCTGGGTCACGACGGAAGCCGGCCGCCAGCCGTGGGTCGTGTACGGCGTGATGCGCACCTCGCAAGCCGTGTCGCCGCTCACCACGCAGCAGGTCGGCATTTCGCTGATGACCTTCGTCGCCGTCTACTTCCTCGTGTTCGGCACCGGCATCTACTACATGCTCAAGCTGATGCGCTCGGGTCCTGCGTTGCCGGGACAGACGCCGCACGGCGTGCCGCAGCGTTCGCCGAATGAGACCGCGCGCCGCCCGATGTCCGCCGCCGATCAACTGATCGACGTCGCCTAACCCTGCCGTCTTAGCCGCTTGCGAGAAACAGAATGGACATAACCGTAGTGTGGGCCGCGATCATCGCGCTGGGCCTTTTCATGTATGTGGTGCTGGACGGCTTCGATCTGGGCATCGGCATCGTCTTCCCGTTCTTCCCCGACGAGAAAGAGCGCGACCTGATGATGAACACGGTGGCGCCGGTCTGGGACGGCAACGAAACCTGGCTCGTGCTCGGCGGCGCCGCGTTGTTCGCGGTGTTTCCGATGGTCTATGCGACCGTGCTGTCGGCGTTGTATCTGCCGCTGATCTTCATGCTGGTGTGCCTGATCTTTCGCGGTGTGTCGTTCGAGATTCGCGCCAAGGCCAACCGCACCAAGCACCTTTGGGATCTGGCGTTTATCGGCGGCTCGGCGGGGGCGACGTTCTTCCAGGGGATCGTGCTGGGCGCGTTTCTGCAAGGGATTCCGGTGACGAACGGCGCTTATGCCGGCGACGCGTTCGGCTGGCTCACGCCGTTCAGTCTGCTGACGGGCCTCGGACTGGTGGTCACCTACGCGCTGCTGGGCTGCTGCTGGCTGGTCGCCAAGACCGAAGGCGACCTGCAACGCCGCCTGCACCGCGTGGTCTGGCCGCTGACGCTCGTGCTGCTGGGCTTCATCGCGATGGTCAGCCTGTGGACGCCGCTGCAGGACCCGACTATCGCGCAACGCTGGTTCCACGACGACATTTTCTATCACCTGTTGCCGGTGCCGTTCCTCGTGGCGATCTGCACGTTCTTCATGTACCGCGCGGTGCGGGCGCGGCATCACAACACGCCGTTCGTGCTCGCCCTGCTGCTGGTGCTGCTCGGCTATCTGGGACTGCTGGTGAGCCTGTGGCCCTACGCGATTCCGTCGAGCGTGACGCTGTGGGAAGCCGCCGCGCCGCGTGCGAGCCAGACGTTCACGCTGGCTGGCGCGGCAGTGATTCTGCCGATCATCATCGCTTATTCGACGATGGGTTATTGGGTATTTCGAGGCAAGGTGCGCCATGACGACCAACATCACTATCACTAAACAACCCGGCGGCCGCGCGTCGGCGAGCGCTTCATTGATGGGTAGGCGGAATGCAGTGACGACGCCCGCCGCCTCAACGCGAAAACTGCCTGGCTGGATCTGGTTTATTGCGCTGTGGTGCTTTGGTGTAGCCTCAGCGGTATCGCTCGGCTTCGCCTTCAAGCTTCTGATGAATGCGACGCTGTTCGCAGTCAAATAAGCGCTGCTTTCATATGGCTTGATCCGGCGCGCATAAGCTTCGGGATCGTGCGGGAAAGCGTTCAAAAAAGGGCCATTCGCCTCGTCTACGTACCAAGCCGGAAGCTGGGCGCGGGAGACCTGCCTTACCCTGAATGGGGCGCTTCAAACCAGCCGGCGATCGTATTGATATTGCTCCACCTGGGCGGCCGCCGGTAGGCGCGCCGCACCACCGATCGGCACAAGAAGCGCGGGGTAGCCGGCCATGATGCGTTTCACGACACGACAAGTAGAACGACAGGAACAGGACCCGATACGAGACCCCCTGACGGCGAACGTAAATAACGGGCAGGCCCGACTCGCGGAGACATCATGAAGTTTCTTGTGGCCGACGACCATGAACTGATCCGGCAAGGCGTCAAGGGTTTGCTGCGCGGTCTCGATCCCGACGCGCAGTTCGACGAAGCCGATAGCTGGGAAACACTTGCCACCGCCGCACGACCGGATGCCGACCACGATCTGGCGATCGTCGATCTGCATATGCCGGGCATGAGCGGCGCTTCATCGCTCGAAGTGTTGCTGAAGGCGAATCCGGCGCTGCCGGTGGTGGTGCTGTCCGCTGAGGAATCGCCTGACGAGATGCGCGCGGTGCTCGCCGCCGGGGCTCTGGGATTCGTGCCGAAGCGGCAGCCTGCGAGCGTCATGCTGAAAGCGATCGAACTGGTGCTGTCGGGCGGCGCCTATGTGCCGATGGAAGCGCTGAGTCTGCTGGGGTCGCGGGACGCGCAATCGGGTGCGGGCGGCGGCGCTTCGGCCTCGGCTTGCGCGCCCGCAGCACCGGACCAGGGTGTTGCACCGCATGGCGGCACGTCGGGCGCCCAGTCCCTGACCGAGCCCATTACGCAGGTTCAGGCGTTGCAGCCGCATCAGCAGCATTTGCTGGAGAATCTGTCGCCCCGGCAGCAGGACATCATGCGGCTCGTGCATCGCGGCTGGACCAACAAGATGATCGCGCGCGATCTGGGCGTCGCCGAAGGGACGGTGAAGGTCCATCTGTCGGTGATTTTCCGGGCGCTGGGCGTGCATAACCGATCGACGGCGATTGCGGTCATCAATGGGTGGCTGGAGGCGGGGAAGACGCTTTAGGGCTTGGGCTTGGGCTTGGGGCTTGGGCTTGGGGCTTGGGCACTGGGGGCACTGGGGGCACTGGGGGCACTGGGCACTGGGGCGTTGCGGCCTTGGGGCTTGCGGCCTTGGGGCGTTGAGGTCTTGAGGCCTTGGGGTCTTGGGGTCTTGGGGTCTTGGAGTCTTGGGGTCTTTCGGCGTTTAGGTCTTTCGGCGTTTAGGCCTTTCAGCGCTGCGGTCTTTCGGCGTCGGGGAGTCGCGACGCCCCCTCCCCCCGAGCGCTTGTTTCCGCGCCACCCACCGCGACACGAACACTACCGCGTCGACGGCAACGCACGGCGTCAGCCGCCCTCACTTCTGCGGCTGCCCTTGCACCTGACTTTGCAAACCAGCCGCAATCGTGCCCGGCGATGCACCCACCTCCGTTGCCGCAGCGGAACCTGCGCCGTCAGCTTCTTCGGCGCCCCCACCCTGACCCAGCTTCACCGCCGAGGCCGCCCTTCCCTTATCCAGTTCGGCCTGCTGCCACAGCATCTCCAGCGTGCGCCGCAAACGCGCCGGCGTCACCGGTTTATGCAACACCGGGATACCCTGCAACGCGAGCGCAGCCAGTTCCGCCGACGCCATATCGCCGGTAATCAGCAGCGTCACGACGTTGTCATGCCCCGCGTTGGCCAGCGCCCCGCGTACCGCCGTCAGTGCCTGTGCGCCGGTCCGGTGATTCGCGAGCTGGTAATCGCACAGCACGGCATCCGGAACGAAGCCGCCGGCCAGCGCGGTGAGCGCCTCGACCTCGTCGCGCGCGCCAAGCACTGCGCAACCCCAGCGCCCCAGCAAACTCGACAGACCTTCGAGAATCGACGGATCGTCGTCGATACACAGCACGCGCCGGCCTTGCGCAGAAGGCCCACCCGCCACCGCTTCGTTCAGACTCGCGACGATCCCGCCGACCTCGCCCGCCTGCACCGGAAAGCGGAACACGGAGCCGCGCCCCGGCGCCGAGCGCAATTGCAGTTCGCCGCCGAGCATGTCGATCAGGCGCTTGACCGTCGGCAAACCCAGCCCATGGCCCTGACGCGCGTCGCGCTGCGGATTCGCGACCTGATAAAACTCCTCGAAAATAGCCTCCTGCTCGTCGGCCGGAATCCCGATACCCGAATCGCGCACTTCGACAAAGCCGCCATCAAGCCGGCCCGCGCGTCGAAATCCCAGCCAGATCGCGCCGTCCTCGGTATAACGCACGGCGTTCGACAGCAGGTTGCTCAGCACGCGTTCAAGCAACACCGGATCGTCATGCACCACCATCGTGGTCGGCGCAATCCGCAGCGCCAGCCCCTTGGCCGCAGCCTGCGGCCGATACTGGCTGCCCACCCGCTCGAACAGTTCCGAGAGCCGGAAATGCAGCCGGATCACCTGCGTCACGCCGCTTTCGAGCCGCGCGAGATCGAGCACCTGATTGAACAACTGATTCAACGCCTCGACGTTATAGACGATGTGCTCCGCCGTCTTCGCATGCTGCGCGGGCGTCGCGGCCGCGTCGTTGAGCGACGCGGCCAGCAACCCGATTGCATGCAGCGGCTGCCGTAAATCGTGGCTGGCGGCGGCAAAAAAACGCGTCTTCGCGAGACTCGCCTCTTCGGCGACATGCTTCTGTGCCGCCAGCGACTCCGCCAGATACTGCTGATCGACCCGTGCCTGCACGACCTGCCGGAACAGCTTGCGGTAACTCATCGCATAGACGTTGATCGCGCAGAAGAAGAACGCGATCACGATTGCCAGAAGCGTGCGGTCGAACGTATGCGAGCCGAACAGCAGCACGATCGACGGGAATAAAAGAAATGGAATCGCGGTAGAGAAATTCAGCAGGTCGAAACCATTCGACATGAACACGCCCGCCGCCAATGTCACGAGCATGACGGTATGCAGCAACGGCAAGTCGGTTTGCGCGCTCTGGAACGCGAACCACACCGCAATACCCGGTGCGCTGTAAAGCAATACACCGCGTAACGCGTGCAGATAAATCCAGTCACGCGGCGAAACGAGTTGCGGACAGCGACGATTGCAGATCCACAGCGCGAGGCTGCCGAAATTGGCCACCGCATAAAACCCGAAGCACGCAGCGAATAGCCGCGGCGACGGTATCGCCGGCCAATAAATCGCGATCAGCACCGCGATCGAAAACCAGTGCGAGAAAAAGGCAATCGGATCTTGCGCGTACAACACGCGGACGAGGTCTTCGTCGATGGCACGCTGGATCGGGTCGGCCCGCATTGCGCGGTCTCCTTGTCGGGCACGGCAAATTCGGTGACAGGTCGCGAAAGCTCGACTCAGACGGGACGGACCGCGCGTTGCGCACGGGAAGACCGCATCAGTGACGGCAGGTTCCGGCCGCAGCGCGGTCACGGGATGGCGCCGAATCGAGGTGCGGCGCACGCTTTCTCTTCAGACGAATGACAGGGCCAGCGTTTGAAACGGGTCCGCAGAGGCTGGCGGGATGCGCGACACAGCGTTAAGCGTAGTTTAGGTTTACCCGGAAGTTTACCCATCAGCTACTACTTAATCCATATAGGCGAAGCAGTCGGCGGAAACCATACTGACTTTACATTCCAGCGCGGCATCAAAGGTCCCTCATTCATGTCCGGCTTGCAGTCCGGACGCACCGCGCTCCTTGGCCTTACTTTTACGGAGGTTTTCATGGGCGCAGTTCCGAGCCACGCGTTCGTCCGCAATCTCGATGATGCCATCCTGCCCGACCTGTGGCGCCGACGCACCCAGTTGTCCGGCGACGAAATGGTGTCGATGGTCGAACTGGTCAGGCGCGCGTTGCGGACCTATCACCCGCTCGAGTTGCAGGCGCTCGGCGAGGACAAGGAGGAACTGGTCGCGCAGTTCATTTACGCCAAGGTGCTGCGGCTCGCACCCGGCCATACGGAAACCAGCTCCTGCGCGGACAGCGCGCCGTCCAACGGCTACGCGGTGTGCGCGTATTTCCGCCGCTATCTGATCGACTGCCTGCGCAGCGCGTGCCATCAACGCAATGTGTCGATGGAAAACGAAGGCATGGCGCAGGAAATCGACCTGCACGCGCAAGCGCTCGAAGACCCGATAAACAGCGTGCTGCTGCAATACGGACTCGACGAGCAGCGCGTCCGGTTGGCGGCGCGCGCTTTTATCGACAGTCTCGACGAGCCGGAGCGGATCGTTCTCGCGGGCAGCCTCGGCTGGTGCTCGGAAGGCAAAGGCGGGTTGTCGGCAGTGGCGGCTCAGCATCGGGTGCCCTCGTATCACTATCGCGCGATCAAACTCGGCGTCACGATGAAAAAGACGGCCGGCACGCAGGAATTCTCCAATACCAAGATCGGGCACTGGCTGACGGACACGCTCGGGATCGCGATCGACGTCGATAACCGTGAGGCCATTCTGCTGGCGTTGAACCTGCTGGCGGCGGAATCGAGCGACAGCGAGCTTGATCAGGTAGCAGCGTAATCGAAACAGGTGGAATGGGTCGCGCATCGCCTACGATAAAAAAGCCGCGACCGCATTCCGTCTTCCTTCCGCAGTCCGGCTCTATTTCCCCGCGTTCCCTTCGTGACGAGGTGGTCCTGATGAAGCGTTTATCGAGCGCCCCCACGGCGCTGAAACGGCATTACGACGTGGTCGTCGTCGGCTCGGGTTACGGCGGCGCAATTGCAGCGAGCCGCATGGCGCGTGCGGGCCGCAGTGTCTGTGTGCTCGAACGGGGGCGCGAATTCATGGCAGGCGACTATCCGCGCACGCCGTTTCAGGGCACTGAAAATGTCCAGTACAACACGGCCCTCGCGCAAATCGGCTCGCCACTGGCTTTGCTCGAAGTGCATGTGAACGAGGACGTGAACGCGGTGGTCGGTTGCGGACTGGGCGGCACGTCGCTGATCAACGCCAATGTCGCGCTCGAAGCCGATCCGCGCCTATGGGACGACTCGCGCTGGCCGGCCGCGCTGCGCGCCGACAAGGACGGCCGCGATCACGGCTATGCACTGGCTCGCGCGATGCTGGAACCTGCGCCGGTCCCCGATGATTTCCCACCGCTGCCGAAATTGCAGGCACTCGAAAAATCGGCGCAGGGGTTGGGCATGGCAGACCGCTTCAGCCGTCCGCCGATCACCGTCACTTTTGAAGATCGCATCAACGCTGCGGGTGTCGGGCAGAAAGCTTGCGTCGGTTGCGGCGATTGCAACTCGGGTTGCAACTACGACGCGAAAAATTCGACGCACATGAACTATCTGCCTGATGCCGTCGCGCACGGTGCGGAGATTTTCACCGGCGCCGCCGTGCATTCGGTGACGCGTGACACCGACACACGCAACTGGAAGGTGAGCTTCCAGCTGGTGCAACTCGGCCGCGAAAGCTATGACGCGCCCGATCTGTTCGTGAGCGCCGATATCGTCATCGTGTCGGCGGGAACGATTGGTTCAACCGCATTGCTGTTGCGCTCGCGCAAGCAGGGGCTGACCACGTCGGACATGCTCGGCCAGCACTTCACGGGCAACGGCGACGTGCTCGCCTTCGCGTACAACACCGACGACGTGATCAACGGAGTCGGCTGGGGCTCGCACGTCCAGGGCGAGATTCCTGCGGTCGGGCCGACGATTACCGGCCTGATCGACAATCGCAATACCGCCAATGTGAAAGACGGCTATGTGATCGAAGAAGGCTCGCTGGCGGGCGCCGTCGGGGTGGCACTGGTCGGGCTGCTAGGCAATGCCGCGCCGCTGGAAGGCGTGGACGTCGACGCGAGCGCGCGGCGCCCGCTTCGTGACCGGATCGACTACGAAGCGCGCGTGGCAGAAAGCTTTCTGCGCGGCCCGTATCACGGCGCGCTCAACCACACGCAGAGCTACCTCGTGATGGCGCACGACGACGAAAGCGGCCAGATCAGCGTCGACGATAAAGGCCGTGCGCGCATCGCGTGGAAAAAGGCGGGCAAGCAGCCGATTTTTCAAACCATTGAAAACGTGCTCAAGCAGGCAACCGTACCGCTCGGCGGCAAATACCTGCGCAATCCGATTTCCACCGATATCGCCGGCAATCGCACCGTCACCGTGCATCCACTGGGCGGCTGTGGCATGGGCGACGACGCCGGGCGTGGCGTGGTCGATCACATGGGTCGCGTCTATAGCGGCGCAACAGGCACCGAAGTACACGACGGGCTCTATGTGATGGACGGCGCGGTGATGCCGATGTCACTCGGCGTCAATCCGCTGCTGACCATTTCTGCATTAGCCGAACGCAATTGCGCACGACTGGCTGCGTCGCACGGCTGGTCGATCGATTACACCGCGAAGGGCACGGTCGCGCCGCCGCCTCCGCAAAAAATCGGCTTGCGCTTCACCGAGACCATGGTCGGCACTTACACGCCGGTCGTGGCGGGACAAGCCGCGACGAGTCCGATCGAATTCACGCTGACCGTCGAATCGGACGATCTCGCCGACATGCTCGGCAATGCGCAGCATCTGGCTCATACGGCGGGAACGTTGACCTGTCCCGCACTTTCCGCTCAGCCGATGACGATCACTGACGGCACCTTCAATCTTTTCGTCGTCAGCGAGTCCGATGTCGATGAGCGCAACATGAATTACCGGATGACGCTCAACGCTGCCGAAGGAAAAACCTGGTATCTGACGGGACAGAAGATCATCACGCGTTCCTCGCCGATCAATCTGTGGGAGCAGACCAACACGCTGTATGCCGAGATCCGCGAGTCGGCGCAACAGGACGCACCGGTCATCGGCAAAGCCACGCTGATCATCACACCGGAAAATTTCCTCAAACAGCAGCGCACGCTCGAAGTCACCAACACGCCCGATCTGAAGACGCGCCTCGAATGGACGTTGAAATTCGGCAAGTTTTTCGCCGGCGTGTTGTTCACGGAATACGGCGGCGTTGCCGCGCCATTGCAGTTTTACGACCCGAAGGCGCCGCCGCGTCTGAAGCGCGCACTGCGCGCGCCCGCCCCGCAACTGTTCTTCTTCGATACACCGGACGGCACGACGCTAAGGCTCACACGCTATGTCGATCCCGCGAACCGGAATGCGCGCCCCGTGCTGCTGATTCATGGCTCAGGCGTATCGAGCCGAATGTTTTCCACTGATCTGATCGCGACCAATCTCGTCGAATATCTCTGCGCGGCCAACTACGATGTGTGGCTCGTCGATCTGCGTGTCAGCATCGAAATGCCCAGCGTGCTGGTGCCGACCAACGTCGACAAGGTGGCGCGCGAGGACATTCCCGCCGCCGTCGCCAAAATTCTCGAGGTGACCGGCGCAGCGAACATTCAGGCATTGGGTCATTGCATGGGAGGTGTCTCGTTGAGCATGTCGTTGCTCGACAGGCTCGAAGGCGTGCGCTCGGCGGTTATTTCGCAGGTATCGACGAACCCGGTGCCTGGCACGTTGCAAAAAATCAAGGCGGGCCTGCATATCCCCGGCATCATGAAACATCTCGGCGTACGCGACCTGACCGCGTACACGCAGGACGACTCGTGGCCCGCCAATCTGCTCGACGAAGCGCTCAGGCTCTATCCGCTCGATCATGACGAAGGCTGTGGCAATCCGATCTGTCATCGCGCGACCTTTCTGTATGGCCTGCTCTACGAACATGAAAAACTGAACGAGACGCTGCATTCGAATCTGCAGGAACTGCTCGGCATACACGACGTCGAGGTCTTCAGACATCTCGCGGCGATGGTGCGGGCGGGCAAGGTCGTCGATGCCGAAGGCAACGACGTCTATCTGACCGGTGCGGACGGCATGAAAGGACTGGAAGGCATGCGCATGCCAATCGGCTTTATTCACGGCGAAAAAAACGAAACGTATCTGCCGAAAAGCACCGAATTGACGTTCAACATGCTGGTCAGTCACTTTCCAGAACAGCCTTATGAACGCCATCTGATTCCGGGTTATGGACACCTCGACTGTATGTTCGGCAAGAACGCGTCGGTCGATGTTTATCCGTTGATCAGGCGATATCTCGACGCGCATTGACCTCGAGCGGGCGTGCGAAACGCCGCGCGCCCGCTGCCTGCCCCGATCGCAGTATCTGCAATGGCGAGCGCCTGCCCGGCGCTGTCATGGTTCGCCCATGCACGATGGCTTGATCCTTCACGTGTTCCCGGTTCTCCTGTGGCTCCCGTTCATGTATGGTTGACACGACGGCGCAAGGGTCGCGGCGCTGACTCCGGCGATGCTGGTCGAAGTGCGCGTTTGACCAACAGTCTGGCTACGGCTGTGGCTGGCGGCTTCACGCCGTACCCGCACGGCCTCATGTCGAGGCGTCCGGCTGCGTCAGTCACCCTGCTTCATCGCGCTTACTTCCACTTCAGACCGCCACAACGATTTCAATGAAAACATTCTTTCTGTCCATACTGAGCGCCGGCTTGCTGAGCACCACCGTCGCCGCGACGAACGTGCAGGCTGCGGAGCTTCACGTGATGAGTTCGGGCGGCTTCACTGCCGCATACAACACGCTCGGCCCGAAGTTCTCGGCATCGACGGGCAATACGCTCGACACGATCCTCGGGCCGTCGATGGGTCAATCGCCGCAAGCCATTCCGAACCGCCTCGATCGCGGTGAAGCGGCGGACGTGGTCATCATGGTCGGCTATGCGCTGGACGATCTGATCAAGCAGGGTAAGGTCATTCCAGCTTCGCGAGTCGAACTCGCCGATTCGCGCATCGGTATGGTCGTGCGCGACGGGGCGCCGAAGCCGGACATCGGCTCGGTCGATGCATTGAAAGAGACATTGCTGCACGCCAGATCCATCGCGTATTCGGACAGCGCGAGCGGGGTTTATATTCAGCGCGAATTGTTCAAGCGGCTCGGCATCGAAGACCAGGTGAAGGATAAAGCGAAGATGGTGCCGCGAATTCCGGTTGCGTCGGTCGTCGCCAATGGCGATTACGAAGTGGGCTTCCAGCAGGTCAGCGAGTTGTTGCCGGTGAGCGGCGCGACGTTTGTCGGCAAGATTCCGGAGTCGGTGCAATCGGTCACGCGCTATGCGGCGGGTATTCCGGTCGGCTCGAAGCATCCGCGGGAGGCGAAGGCGCTGCTCGACTACCTCTCGTCAGCCGATGCGCAAGCTACGGTCAGAGCGACCGGAATGGACTCCGTCGCGGCGCATTGAAGACTGCTCATCGCCTTTACGCGGCCGCTTTTTTTTCGCGGCCGCGCCGCGCTGCGCTGCCGTGAAACTCACGCAGCGCGTCGCAGCGCGCTAAACATTCCCCGCGAGGTGAAATCGCGAAGCCGGATGCCACAACTGCACCGACGTCGCCACCTCGTCCCCTACCCAGGTGCGACGCCAAAGCTGCAGACACGGTTCGCCGATCTCCATCATCAGATGACGGCGCACATAAGCGTCCGGCTTCTGCGCATAGATGCGAAACTCGGCGCGCTGGATCGGCGCGAGCCGCACCATATAGTGATTCGGTGTCTCGACCGTGAAGTCCTGTTGCAGATAGTCGGGGAATACATTCGGATTGACGTATCGATCTTCGTACTGGATCGGCTCGCCCTCCTCGAAGTGCACGATGCACGAATGAAATACCGGACCGCTCGACAGCGCGAGCGAACTGAGCGCCAGCGGATCGTCGCCCGGTTCGAGCTTCAGCACGCGCGCCGAATGACGATGACCGCGCGCGGCGATTTCGTCGGCGATATTGCGGATTTCCAGCACGGTCGATTCGTAACGTTTCGGCGCGACGAAGGTACCTGAGCCTTGCACGCGCGTCACCACGCGCTCGGCAGTCAGTTCGCGCAACGCGCGCGACACCGTCATGCGCGCAACGCCGAATTCCTTGACCAGTTCCATTTCGGACGGGATCAGGCCGCCTGGCTTCCAGTCGCCGTCGCTGATGCGTTTGATCACGTAGCGCTTGATCTGCTCATACGCGGGCATGGCTTTCGCGGCGACGTCGCGAGGACGGTCGGCCGGGTTCTGCATCTGCGCGGCCTGCGCAGCGGTCTCTGTTACTGCAGCCGATGCAGCCGGTTCTGTGGTTCGCGCGTTTGTCGTTGTGTTCACTCCAACCTCGTGGGTGGTACGCAGGCGGTACACGGTTGTCCGCCCTGGCCGCCAGGCCGGTTAGCCTCGTGGCCGATTATCCGGTCAGCCGGCGGGTAAGCCCACTCACCGGTCCTGCTTTCATCACGCCTGGTGAGCGGCGGCCTGCCCGTCGTTGACCGCGATGCTCACGGCCGGATCGAAATGGCCGGCGGCTGCCAGATGCATGACGGTCGCCAGCGCAACCCGCTGCGCGCCGTCCGCCGGCGCCGCGGGCCGAGGCCCAATGTTACCCGGGTTCGGCAGCGGCGGAGGGGCTTCGTCGGCGATCATGCGAAACGCGATGCGCATGTCGTCCGCGAGCGGCCGATCGTCGCGATACACCGGCACCGCGCGCCGCACGCGTTGCCACAGCGATTCGGTATGCGGTGCGCGCGGCGCATCGCCGCTTTGCAGGTCGTACGCCTGGGCCGCCGCCAGCAATTCGATCGCGACGATACGCGCGGCGTTGTCGATGATTTCCAGCGCCTTCAGCGCGGCCGGCGTCGCATGGCACAGGTGATCTTCCTGCAAACCCGACGTAATCCCGCCGTCGAGGCTTGCCGGCATCGCCAGCCGCCGGTTCTGCGCGACCAGCGAAGCCGCCGTGTACTGCGCAATCATGAAGCCGGAACGGGTGCCGCCCGTTTCCGCGAGAAAGGCCGGCAAACCGCTGACCAGCGGATTGACGAGGCGGTCGAGCCGCCGCTCGGCCATCGCCGCGACCTGCGCAATGGCGGTGCCGAGGCTGTCCATGGCCAGCGCAATCGCGGCGCCCACCGCATGTGCCTGCGAATAGACGCGCGGCGCGTCCGGCGTACCGGCGACGATCGGATTGTCGGTAATCGACGCAAGTTCGCGATTGACCACGCCGGCGGTCGCGTCGAGCACGTCGCGGGCGGCGCCGTGCACGTGCGGAATGGTCCGCATGCTGAGCGGATCCTGCGTGCGCTGACCCACCACGGCCGCGAGAATGCCGCTGCCCGCGAGGCTCGCGCGCATCCGTTCGCCCACCCGGCTCAGACCCGCCGACACGCGCAGAGCCAGCGAATCTTCGTCGAACGCCGCCATCTGGCCGTGCAGATTCTCGAAGCTCATCGCGGCGACCATGTCCGTCCAGTCGAGCAGACGTTCGGCGCGCGCCAGCGCGAGCGCGGCGAGGCCGGTCACGCACGGTGTGCCGTTGATCAGGCTCAAGCCCTCTTTCGCTTCGAGCACGAGGGGTTCCCGGCCGAGCCGCCGCAACGCATCGCGTCCGCTGAGCCGTTCGCCGCGATAGCATGCGTACCCTTCGCCGATACACACCAGCGCGATATGCGCCATATGGCTCAGATAGCCCACCGAGCCGAATGCAGGCACTTCGGGCACGCAGTCCGCGTTCAGCAACGCCACCAGTTGCTGCGTGACGTCGAGACGAATACCCGAATGCCCGTGCGCGAAATTGTTCACGGCCGCGGCCATGATCGCGCGCGTCTCGGCCGCACCCAGTGGCGCGCCGACGCCGACCGCGTGGCTCATCAGGATATTGCGCGACAGCATCCGCTGTTCGGCCGGCGAAACGATCACGTCGCACAGCGCGCCGACGCCGGTATTCACGCCATACGCGCGAATCCCGCGCTCGACGATCTGTTCGACAAGCACGCGCGCTGCCGCGATGCGCGCGCAGGCGTCGACGGAAAGTTCGAGCGGCTCGCCTGCGGCGACTGCGGCCACCTGGGTCCAGTCGAGGGGGCGTTCGGAACGGATCACGGCCATGAGGATGTTTTACTTGCTAAATGACGTGACGAAGTGACGTGACGAAGTGACGAGATCAAGTGACGCGATGACGACTACGAGGGCTGCCACCATTGAGCGCCCCCGTAGTCGATCCGCTGACGCGGTTTAATGCGTCGTGCGATCCTGATGACTCGACACGAATTGCCGGAACCGATCCGACTTGCAGTCGACGAATACTTCGTCAGGCGTGCCGTCCGCTTCCACCTGCCCCTGATGCAGAAACATCACGCGATTCGACACGTGCCGCGCAAAACCCATCTCGTGCGTGACGACCAGCATGGTGCGTCCCTCTTCAGCGAGCGAGCGCATCACACGCAGCACTTCGCCGACCAGTTCCGGGTCGAGTGCAGAAGTGGGTTCATCGAACAACATGACTTTCGGGTGCATGGCCAGCGCACGCGCAATCGCCACCCGTTGCTGCTGACCACCCGACAGATGCGCCGGATAGTGCCCACGTTTCTCGGCGAGACCGACTTTCGCGAGCAACGCTTCAGCCTCTTCAATCGATTCCGCGCGGCTGCGCTTGAGCACGCGCATCGGCCCTTCGATCAGATTCTCCAGCACCGTCATATGCGACCAGAGATTGAAGTTCTGGAACACCATGCCGAGTTGCGAGCGCACCCGGTCCACCTGGCGGCGGTCGCTCGGTTGCAGCTTGCCGTCGCTGCGGCGTTTCATTTTCAACTCTTCGCCGGCGAGCGCGACTGAGCCGTCGTCGGGTGTTTCCAGCAGATTCAGACAACGCAGAAACGTGCTCTTGCCCGAACCGCTCGCGCCGAGAATCGAGATCACGTCGCCCTGGTAAGCGTCGAGTGAAATACCTTTCAGCACGTGATGTTCGCCGAACGACTTATGTATGTTCTTGACCGACAGTGCAGCGGGCGCCGTAGCGTTCATCAGAAATTCTCCAGGTTCATCCGGGATGGCCGGCCATGCGGGGCGCGGCGCAGTCGTTACAGAGTGGCGGCGCAGGTGCGCGGCTCAGAATGCGAAGGTTCGAACTCAGGTCGTCGCGGACACCACACGGACCGGCTCGACCCGCGTCGGCGCTGCACGCAGATGCCGCGACAGACGTGTCTCGAGCAACCCAAGCGCGCGCACGATGACAAAATTCAGCGCGAGATAAATCAACGCAGCGCAGGTGAACACTTCGGTCGTGCGGTAGGTTTGCTGAATGATCTGCTGCGCGACGCCGGTCACTTCCCATACGGTGACGAGGCTCGCGAGCGCCGTCGACTTGACGAGCAGCACAGCTTCCGTCGAATACGCGGGCAGACACTGGCGCAACGCAATCGGGCCGATCACGCGACGCAGCAGCGCGAAGCCCGACAAACCGACCGAATAACCCGCCTCGATCTGCCCTACCGGCACCGCCAGCAAACCACCGCGAATGATCTCGGCGGTATAGCCCGCCGTGCACAACGCCAGCGATAAAACCGCGCACATATACGGCTCGCGCAATACCGGCCACAGAAAGCTCTCGCGAATCACGCCGAACTGGCCCATCCCGTAGTACACGAGAAACATCTGGATCAGCAGCGGCGAGCCACGAAACACGAGGATATAAGCGCGCGCGAAACGGTTCGGCAGCCAGCGCGGCGAGACCCGCATCGTGACGATCACGAGCGAAAGCAGACCGCCGAGAATCAGCGAACTGAAGAACAGCCCGAGCGTAGTCGGCACGGCCGCGAGCAGCTGCTTCAGCGTGTCGAGCAGAAAATCGATGTCGATATGCATGATGCGTGTGTTGTCAGTTGCGCGCGAAGTTGCGCTTGAAGGACCGGCCCACGCGTGCTTCGGCGTGGTTGAAAACGCGGTTCGAGATGCTGGTCATCAGCAGATACAGCGCGCCGCCCACCACGAAGAACGTGAAGTACTGACGGGTGGAACCTGCCGCTATCTGACTCGCGCGCAGTAGTTCGGCCAGCCCGGTGACGGAGATCAGCGCGGAGTCCTTCAGACTCAATTGCCAGACGTTGCCGATGCCGGGCAACGCGAAACGCAGCACCTGCGGAATCAGAATGCGGCGCACCATGGTCAGCACCGGCATGCCGACCGAGCGGGCTGCTTCGAGTTCGCCACGGGAGACTGCCTGCACCGCCGCGCGATACACCTCGGCCTGATAAGCGCCGGAAATCATTCCGACCGCCAGCGCGCCGATCACGAACGGCGGCACGCCGACAAAACCTTCCGCGCCGAACCATTGTCCGATCGTGGTCACGAGCGCCGATCCGCCGAAATAGAACAGATAGATGACCAGCAGTTCAGGCACGCCGCGAAACACCGTGGTGTACAGATCGCCGACGACGCGCAACGTACGAAAGCGCGACAGCTTGGCCGCCGCCACCAGCGCGCCGAACACGGCACCGACCGCGAGCGCTGCGAGCGTCAGTGCGACCGTCATCAACGCCGCGAGCAGCAGAACGCCGCCCCACGCTTGCGGCCCGAAGCCGAACATTTCCATCAGAGCCATTGCCTCTCCTTCTTTCTTGACGGCTGGTCGAACCAGCCGGCGCGTGCAGGCTCGAGCGAACCGTTACGCGCGTGCCGCCTTGTTTCGACGTTCAGTGGATCAGGGCGTGACGTCGAGCTTGAACCATTTGTCGGAGAGCTTTTTGACGGTGCCGTCGGCGAGTGCCTCGGTGATCGCCGTGTCGAATTTCGCTTTCAGATCCGGGTCCTGTTTGCGGAACGCGAGACCTTCGCCCGGTCCCCAGATCGGGCCGCCGATCTTCGGACCCGCTACGACGACCGACGCGTTTTCTTTGGTGTTGAGCGTGGCGGCGAAATAGGTCACGTCGTCGAACGACGCGTCGATGCGGCCATTGGCCAGATCGAGATCGCGTTCTGACGAGGTCTTGTAGACGCGAATCGTGGCCACGTCCTTGAAGCTCTCGGTGATGAACTTCGTGTAGACCGTGCCGGCCTGGAGGCCGATCGTCTTGCCCTTCAACTGCTTGCGCAATGCGTCGACGGTGGGCTGGTCAGTCTTCGGGTCGCCGGTCAGTTTGATGACGGTTGCGGTGGGCGCGGCCTTCGGCAGCACCTTCGGGTCGGTCACCGCGAAGGTGGCCGGCGTGGACGCGTAAGGCCGCGAGAACGCGATGATCTTTTCACGCTCCGGCGTGATGGAAATAGCGTCCATCAGCACGTCGAACTTGCCCATTTGCAGGCCGGGAATCATGCCGTCGAAGTCTTGTGACACCAGGTTGCATTGCAGCTTGGCGCGCTCACACAGATTGGCGACCAGTTCGGGTTCGAAGCCGCCGAGCTTGCCGCCCGGCAGCGTGAGATTCCAGGGTGCGTAGCCACCTTCGAGCGCGATCGTCACGGTTTTCCACTCTTTTGCGTGCGCCGGTGCCGCGAAACTCGCTGCGAAGCCGAGCAGGACGCTCATCACTGCCGTTGCTGCCGTTCTGCGCTTCACTTTCACGTCAAACTCCCTTGATTGAGGAAACCACCGAGTTGAATTTTTTAACCGCCGCTCATCTTGTATAGACAAGATTGCACGATTCAAAAACGCATCGCAAGAGGATTTGTCAGAACTTGCAGCATTCATCGGGTAAGTCCCTATGAATGGCTTTCTGTAAGGCTTAAGAGGAAATTTCCGATGAACGAAGGCCGTGCGGATGCATGATCACGTGTGCGACACGCGTGGCACTTTGTCTAGACAGGTTGCCAGAAATGGCGGCAGGAAAAGGCGTGGCTCAGAGCCGCGAATGTGCTACCAGACAAACGGCACAAAGCGGAAACGCACGCGCGTCATGTAGTCCGCATAACCGTCGAGTTCCGCCGCGAGCACGCGCTCTTCGCGCACGGCACGCCAGCCGATCCCGGCCACCAGCACGGGCACGAATGCGAGCCCCCACCACGAGCCGAGCAGCAACGGTGTGCCGACGAACAGCAGCAATGCCGCGCCGTACATGGGATGGCGCACCAGCGCATAAGGACCGCTGTCGATCACCTTATGCCCACGCCCCGTCTGGATCTTGACGACAGGCGCGGCATAGCTGTTTGCTTTGAACACGAGATAGCAGATGAAGAGGCACAGAAACACGCATAACGAGCCCAGGCTGACCAGCGCGACCGGCAACGGCGCGGACCAGCGCAAGCGCATTGCGTCGAGCGCCATCAGGATCAGCCAGCCACACCATACGAGCGCGACGCCAACCATGAAGAGGCGGTCCCAGCGGCTTTGCTGCCGCTGCACGATCGGCGCAAGACGTTCGGCGAGCAGGCCGGGATCGTGACGCGCGAGCCATAGTCCGATTCCCAGGCTCAGGCCGCCCACTTCGATCAGGTACCACCACGCGGCCGGCCACGCGAGCGTGCCCGCCGCGCCGAACAGCAGCGCGCCCATGCCGATCAGCCAGACCACTGTTTGCAGAATGAGGCGCGCGATCATCGCGAAGATCCGTTATGCGTTACCGGTTCATGCACTACCGGTTCATGCGTTATGCGGTTCGTGTCGGCGCATGCACGCGCGCGAACACCCTGGCTGTGTCGATTTCACCCGTATTCAATCCGAATTGATCGCGCAGACACTCGGCGAATTCGTCGGCGCTCGTGATCTGCCGTTCGCTGAGGAGTTCGCCGTCTGCGGCGCGTTCGCTCAGTTGATCGTTGAACAGCGCGATACGCGCTTCGGGCATCACGCGGCAGACGATTAGCGTGCTCAGGAAAATCGAATCGGGTGCCGTCGACGTGTACCAGTTCGACGTTTCGTAGTCGATCCATTCGACCGGGTGCAGATCGAAGCGATAAATCCGCGCCCAGCTTTCGTCGCGAAGCTGCACTTCGAGATTGAGCGCATCGTGCGACGCATCGGCGAGGCGGAAGATGCCCAGTTGCGTGTGCTGCGCGACACCCGTGGTCAGACGCAACGGCGCGGTCAACGTCACGCTGCCGAAACCGACGTCGGCAATCCAGGCTTCGCCGCCGATGTCGATCCGCAGAACCATATGCGTGCGCGGCGGCACGGCGTCGTCCTCACGCCCCCACAGCACGCGCGCGAGCAACGGCGTGACGCTGAACCCCAGTTGCGTCAGCACGTTCGCGAACAGCGCATTCTGTTCGAAGCAATAGCCGCCGCGCCGGTCGCTGACGAGTTTTCTTTCGATCGATTCAAGGTCGAGCCTGACCGCCCTTCTGGTGAACGGACTCAGGTTCTCGAACGGAATGGCTCGGGGGTGCAGCGCGTGAATGGCCTGAAGGACGTCGAGCGTGGCTGCGCGTGGGCCTTCGTAGCCGATGCGGGCGAAGTAGTGTTCCAGATTCACGTTGTATGACATCGGCATGGTCTCCGCTGGGGATTGGATTGAAATGGAATGAGTTGAACGAGTGGCAATGAGTATGAGCGCCGGGCAGCCCGAACGCCCGCCTGCGCCGCGGTATGCCAATCAGCCCGGCGGTTTGGGACATGATCATAGCGGCTTTTTTTTGTCGGCCCGGGATGCCGGATTCCAGGTGGTTTTATATCGCCGCTTTACGCCAGCTATTCACTTCATCACCTGCGCCGCGCGATCACCGGAACACTCCACCGTTGCGCTGGCGCCTCGACTTATATCAGACCACAAGCCTTCCTTTTTATTACGCTCACATTCCATTCGCATTACGTACAAATAGCCTTTCGTTGTATTGGCTCAACAAAAAATTACATGACAGTAATATTGATGCGAATCGTTCTCATTTGGGTTGACTCTCGCATTCCGCATGCGTACGATCCCGTCAATCTGCTGTAACGGCTTCCTGTTACGGCTTAAGGAGAATAGTGCGGCGTACCACGCGGCGAGGGTCAGGTAGGTCGATACAACACCAATAAGGAATCCGATGAAATTCGCCCAACTGAAAAGAAACGCCGCCCAGGCGCATTCATTGCACGATCCCTCGACGCACAGACGCGCTGCTCGCCGTACGCGTTTACCCTCCCTCCGCCAGGCCGCGATGTGCACGGCGTTCGCATGGGCGTCGCTGACCGCGGCCGCCGCGATGGCCGAAGCCAATCCCGACGCCGTGTCCGACACATCCGAGGCCGACCTGAAGATTCAGGCCGCGCAGACCAGTCAATGGACCGGCGTGTGGAATCGCCAGCAACTGCTGGGCGACATAGGCGGCCTGCGTCCGTGGCTTGGCAAGTATGGCGTGACGTTTGCGCTGACCGAGACCAGTGAAGTGCTCGCCAACCTGCGCGGCGGCCTTGCACGCGGCGCAGATTACGATGGCCTGACAACCGCCACGGTCCAGATGGATACGCAGAAGGCATTCGGCTTGCCGGGCGGCCTGTTCAACGTCAGCGCATTGCAGATTCACGGCGCGAACCTGAGCGCCAACAAGCTGGGCACACTGAATACGGCGAGCGGGATCGAAGCCGATGACGCCACCCGTCTGTGGGAATTGTGGTACCAGCAATCGTTTTTGAACAAGCGCGTCGACGTGAAGATCGGTCAGCAAAGTATCGACCAGGAATTCATTACGAGTACGTACTCGGCGCTGTTCCTCAACACGATGTTCGGCTGGCCGGCGTTGCCGTCGTACGACATGCCCTCGGGTGGTCCCGCGTATCCGCTGTCGGGTCTCGGCGTGCGCGTGCGCGGCCAGATCACACCTTCGTTGACCGCGTTGGCCGGCGTGTTCTCCGGCGATCCGCTCGGCAACAACCCGAACAACATGAGCGGCACCAATTTCAACCTGCACAACGGTGCGCTGTGGATCGGCGAGTTTCAATACGCGATCAACCAGCCCTCCGACGGTGAAATGGTCGGCATGGGCGGCGGCGGTTTGCCCGGCACGTACAAACTCGGCGTCTGGTACAACACGAACCAGTTCGCGGATCAGCGCTTCGACACGCTCGGTTTGTCGCTGGCGAATCCGGCGTCGAACGGTATTGCCGCGAATCACAGCGGCAACTACAGTATTTATGCAGTGGCCGACCAGATGATCTGGCGACCGGACCCCGACGAGCCGCGCAGTCTCGGCGTATTCGCCCGCGTGATGGGCGCGCCGAACGACCGCAATCTGGTTTCCTACGCGGCCAATCTCGGCCTCGTGCTGAAAGCGCCGTTTGCCGGCCGCGACAACGATAGCGCGGGCCTCGCGCTGACGTACATCAAGGTCAGCAATACGGTGAAGGGACTCGATCAGGACACGCAGGCGTTCACCGGCGGCCCGTATGGCGTGCGCACCAGCGAAACCGTGCTCGAAGCGACCTATCAGTATCAGGTTAATCCGTGGTGGCAGTTGCAGGCCGATGCGCAGTACACGTTTAACGCAGGCGCCGGCCAGAATCCGAACGACCCGACGCAACCGCTGCGCAATACGTTTGTCATCGGCGTACGGACTAATATCACGTTCTGATGCGATTCGTGCCCGACCCGCACGCTACCGATCTATCGAAATCAAAAAAGCTTTCATCATGACTTCACTCCCCGATTTGTGCGCTTGCACGGAGACTCAATCGTGAACCATTCCACGCGCAAATTTTCGCCGCGCGCCGTGCGCGGCCATGTCAGAAATCTGCTGGCGGTCGCCGCCGGCGTCGCCACCCTCGCGACGGTGAGCGCCGCGTACGCCGAGCCGCAAGGTTTCCTCGAGACCATCAAGCATCACACCACGCTGATCAACACCGTGCCCACTAACGGCGACCAGAACCCGTACGCGGTGGTCGTCGCGCCGGTCACGGCGGGCACCGTCAAGCAGGGTGACGTGCTGATCGGCAACTTCAATAACTCGACCAATCTGCAAGGCACCGGCAGCACGATCATCAACTATCGTCCGGATACGAAGCAGATGACCACGTTCGCCACCGTGCCGCGCGACCTGAAGGAATGCCCCGGTGGCATCGGTCTGTCCACGGCGATGACGATGCTGAAATCGGGCTTCGTGATCGTCGGCAGCACGCCGAGCAATGACGGCACCACCGGCACCAAGGGCGCGGGCTGCCTGATCGTGCTCGATTCGCAGGGCAAGGTGGTATCGACCATCACGAGCCCGAACATCAACGACCCGTGGGGCAACATGGCGGTGGTCGACAACGGCACCAGCGCGACGCTGTTCGTCAGCAATGCGGGCTTCGGCGTGGGTGGCGCGGAAGGCACGCCGCCGGTGTTCAAACAGGCCACCGTGCTGCGCCTGGATCTCGACATTCCGGCCGGCAAGCCGCCTGTCGTGAAGAACGAAACGGTGGTGGGCAGCGGCTTCGGCGCGCAGGCCGACAAGGGCGTGTTCCTCGTCGGCCCGACCGGCCTCGCGTTGTCGAACGATCAGAAACTGCTGTTCGTGTCCGACGCGATCGGCAACCGCATTACCGAAATCGACGAGCCGATGACGCGCGACACGAGCGCGGGCGTAGGCCGTCAACTCACCGCCGACGGCCTGTTGCACCGCCCGCTCGCGATGGTCACCGCGCCTAACGGCCACCTGCTGGTGACCAATGCGCTGAACGGCCAGATCGTCGAGATCGACCCGGCCACCGGCAAGCAGCTTTACGCGCGCTGGATCGACACGGACAAGGCACAATCGCCTCCGGGCAACGGCGACCTGTTCGGTCTCGCGATGACACCCGAAGGCGACGGTTTCTACTACGTGCAGGATGACGTGAACACGCTGGTCCTGGCGAAGTAGGCGCAAGCCGACGGGTCAGATGAAGATGAAGGTGAAGTAATCATGGCAAACGACCAACCCCCGCGCCCGTCACGGCGCGGCTTTCTGAAAGCGGGCGGCGCTGCGGTAGCCGCTGGTGCGAGTCTCGGCGCGGGTCTTGCGCCGCAGGCCGCGCTCGCGAAGGCGCCCGCTCATCTCGCCGATCCGCAACTGGCTGTCGAGCCGTTCTACGGACTGCATCAGGCCGGCATCGTCACGCCGCAGCAGAGCCACACCTATGTCGCCGCGCTCGACCTGACCACCGACAAACGCGACGAAGTGATCGCGCTGCTGCGCACGTGGACCGAAGCGGCCGCCCGTCTCACGCAGGGCGGCACGGCCGCTGCGCTGCCCACCGGCGACGCAGGCGACAGCAAGCCCGCGCCCGATTCCGGCGACGTGCTCGGCCTCGGCCCCAACGGGCTGACCATCACGTTCGGTTTCGGCCCGGGTCTCTTCACCAAAGACGGCAAGGACCGCTACGGCCTCGCTGCGCGCCGCCCTGCCGCGCTGGTCGATCTGCCGCGCTTCAACGGCGACCAGTTGATCCCCGAGAAAACTGGCGGCGATATCTACATTCAGGCTTGCGCGAACGATCAGCAGGTCGCGTTTCACGCGGTCCGGCAACTGACGCGCCTCGCTTACGGCACCGCGGCGATGCGCTGGGGCCAGTCCGGTTTCCTGTCGGGTCCGCGCGGTCAGACGCCGCGTAATCTGATGGGCTTCAAGGACGGCACCAACAACCCGTCCACCGCGAAACCCGAACTGATGAAAGAGTTCGTGTGGGCTGGCGCAACCGCCGACGCACCGTGGATGGAAGGCGGCACCTATACGGTCGTGCGCCGCATCCGCATCACGATCGAACACTGGGACAACATGGAGCTCGGCTTCCAGGAACAGGTGTTCGGGCGTCACAAATACAGCGGCGCGCCGATCGGCAGGCAGAACGAGTTTGACGCCGTCGATCTGAAGGAAGAGGACAAGGACGGCAATCCGGTCATTCCGGAAAACTCGCACGTGCGTCTGTCGAATCAGGCGAGCAACGACGGCGCGCAGATTCTGCGCCGCTCGTATTCGTACAACGACGGCACGAACTTCTATATCGAGCGCTGGCCGCCATGGCGCCAGGAAACGGAATACGACGCGGGGCTGATTTTTGTCGCGCACCAGAGCGACCCGCGCAAGGGCTTCATTCCGATCAACGACCGGCTCGCGAAGTTCGACATGATGAACCAGTTCACGACCCACGTCGGCAGTGCGATTTTCGCCGTGCCGCCGGGGGCGAAGCCTGGCTCGTATATCGGCGCGGGGCTGTTCGAGACGTAACATGCCCGTGCTATAAGCAGCGGGCAGATTTACCAACAACCAATCACCATCACAACGGACGTCTGGAACATGGCTTATTCCTCGTTTGGCACCCGCCTGCGTATTCTGAGCGGCGCGGCTGCGCTCACGCTGAGCGCTTTTGCTGCGATGCCATCGGCCGCCCATGCCGATTCGATCACGCTGTACAACGCGCAGCACGAACAGGTCGTCAACCTGCTCGCCAAAGACTTCGAAAAGCAGTCGGGTACCTCGGTGAGAATCCGCAACGGCGAAGGCCCGGCGATGGCCGCGCAGATCGTCGCGGAAGGCGCGGCCACACCCGCCGATGTCTACTTCACCGAGAACTCGCCGGAACTGATGCTGCTCGAAGAAAAGGGCCTGCTGAACAAGGTGGATAGCGCGACGCTTGCCACCGTGCCGACGCGCTTCAGTTCGCCGACCGGCTCGTGGGTCGCCGTGACCGCGCGTGAAAACGTGCTCGCGTACAACACGACCAAACTGCAACCGTCGCAGTTGCCGCAGTCGCTGTTCGATCTCGCCAAGCCGGAGTGGAAAGGCAAGGTCGGCATTGCACCTAGCGACGGCGACTTCCTGCCGCTGGTCAGCGCCGTGCTCGCCTTGAAGGGCGAAGCGCAGACCGTGCAGTGGCTGAAGGGCCTGAAAGCCAACGCGCAGATTTTCGACGACGACGAAGGCGTTGTCGCTGCGGTGAACCGCGGCGCGGTCGCGACGGGTCTGATCAACAACTACTACTGGGCGCGTCTGCATGCCGAAATCGGCGATGGCAAAACCCGTAGCGCGATCTATCACTTCGGCAACGGCGATGCCGGCGCATTGGTGAACGTGTCGGGCGCGGCGGTGCTGAAGTCCGCGCATAACCCGGCCGGCGGCCAGAAATTCCTCGCGTATCTGGTCAGCGACCGTGCCCAGCAGTTGATGGCGAACAGCCACGTGATGTTCGAATATCCGCTGCACGCAGGCGTGGCGCCCGATCCGATCCTCAAGCCGCTGGCCGACCTGACCCCGCCGTCGCTGACCATCGAGCAACTGGGTGACGACAGCCAGGCAGGCAAGCTGCTGCGTCAGGCTGGTCTGCTGTAAATGAGTGAAGCTCTGTCAGCCGGTCCACCGGCTGTCTCGACCGTCCCGGCGCGCGCCCGCTCGCGCGCGCCGCGCGGTCTGTTCGCGGCAGCAGCGTTCAGCGCTTTGCTGGTGTTGCTGCCGATTGCGTTTACGTTCTGGCGGGCCGCGAGTTTCGGTGTCGGCGAGGCGGTCGATCTGATCTGGCGGCCTCTGGTCGGCGAACTGCTGGTCAATACCGTGCTGATTACGGTCGCGACCACGCTGGTTTGCGCGGTGCTCGGCACCGCCGCCGCGTGGTTCGTCGAACGCACGCATTTGCCGGGACGCCGTGCGTGGGCCGTGCTGAGCGCCGCCCCGCTCGCGATGCCCGCGTTCATTTCGAGCTATGCGTGGGTGTCGCTGAGTCAGGATTTGCAGGACTTCAATGGCGCATTGCTGGTGCTCAGTTGCGCGTATTTCCCGCTCGTCTATCTGCCGGTGGCCGCCGCGTTGCGCGGGATGGACCCGGCGCTTGAAGAAAGCGCGCGCGCACTCGGTTGCAACCGCTGGAGCAGTTTCATTCGCGTGGTGCTGCCGCAATTGCGGCCGGCGTTGCTCGGCGGAATGTTGCTGGTCGCGCTCGGCGTGCTGTCCGAATTCGGCGCGTTCACGCTGCTGCGCTTTCATACGTTCACCACGCAGATTTACGCTGAATTCCGCACCAGTTTCGACGGCGGCGGCGCTTCGCTGCTCGCGTGCCTGCTGATCGTGATCTGCCTGATCGTGCTCGCGTTCGAGTTTCGGGTACGCGGCGCGGCGCGGTATGAACGCGTCGATCGCGGTACACGGCGCGCGGTGCTGCGTTATGAGCTTGGCGGCTGGCGCTGGGTCGTGGTCGCCGGCTTCGCGCTGCTGACCATCGTCACACTCGGCGTGCCGCTCGGCATGATCGGTTACTGGCTCACGCAGCCAGGCGCGGCCGCGGTCACGCCGGCTGATGTATCGCCTGAACTCCTGTTCAACGCGACGATTTCGTCGCTCGGCTTCGGCCTCGCTGCCGCGTTGCTGACCACGCTGCTCGTCGTGCCGCTCGCGTTCCTGCTGGTGCGCTATCCCACCCGTTTTGCGACGCTGTTCGAGCGCACGGTATTTCTCGCGCAGGGTGTGCCGGGGCTGGTGATTGCGCTGGCCATCGTGTCACTCGCGGTGCATGCGCTGCAACCGCTGTATCAAAGCGCGACGCTGCTGGTGGTCGCCTACGCGATGTTGTTCATGCCGATTGCACTCGTAAGCGTGCGCGCCGCCTTCATGCAGGCGCAGCCGCGACTCGAAGAAACCGCGCGCGCGCTTGGCCTGAGCTGGTCGCAAACCCTGTTTCGCGTGATGCTGCCGCTGGCCGGCCCCGGACTCGGCGCGGCGGCGGCGATGGTGTTTATCTCGGTGGTCACCGAACTGAACGCGACGCTGCTGCTGTCGCCACTCGATACGCAAACGCTCGCGACCCAGGTGTGGGCCGATACGTCGACGATGGCGTTTGCCGCCGCCGCGCCTTATGCGGCGTTGTTGACGGGCATTTCGCTGTTTGCGTCGGGCTTGCTGTTTGCGTTGCTCGGGCGATCGGCCCTGCTCGGTGAGCGCGGATGATCTTGCAAGTCAGGCTGCTTATTGCGACGGGGTTTTTCAACGTGGCGGATGCAAGTGGCAACGCAAGTGGCGACCCATGTGGCAACGCATTTGGCAACGCGGAGAACAACGCGCGTGCCAACGCGAACGGCAACACCGAAACCCATCACGCCAACCCGACCCACCCTCTGCATTCACGCGCTTTAACCATCGGAATTTCATGAGCGAACTTCGTATCCGCGGACTGCAAAAATCGTTCGACGGCGTTCCCGTGCTGCACGGCATCGATCTGTCCGTCGAACGTGGCACGCTGCTCGCGCTGCTCGGCCCATCGGGCAGCGGCAAGACCACGTTGCTGCGCCTGCTGTGCGGCTTCGAACGCGCGGATAGCGGCAGCGTCGAGATCGACGGCCGGCCGGTTGCAGGTGACAACCTGCATGTGCCGTCGGAGCAACGCCGGATCGGTTATGTGCCGCAGGAAGGCGCGCTATTTCCGCATCTGTCGGTCGCGGACAATATCGTATTCGGCCTGCCGCGTTCGCAACGACGCGCACGGCACCGCGTGGCTGAATTGCTCGAACTGGTTGGCCTGCCGGCGAATTTCGGCGAGCGCGCACCGCAGCAGTTATCGGGCGGACAGCAGCAGCGGGTCGCGTTGGCGCGCGCGCTGGCGCCGTCGCCGACACTCGTGATGCTCGATGAGCCCTTCTCTTCGCTCGACGCCGCGTTGCGGCTCGAAACCCGCCAGGCCGTGGCGAGCGCGCTGGCCGCGACCGGCGCGACGGCTGTGCTGGTCACGCACGACCAGTCCGAAGCGTTGTCGCTCGGTCATGAAGTCGCGGTGCTGTGGAACGGCCGGCTGATCCAGACCGCGACACCCGAGACGCTGTATCAGCGGCCGGTGACGCCAGAACTGGCGTCGTTTGTCGGCGAGGCGGTGCTGTTGCCGGGCGTCGTCGCTCAAGCTCGCGATCGCGCGAGTTGCGAGCTAGGTGAGTTGCCATTGACCGCGCCAATGGCCAGCGGCGCGGTCAACGTGATGGTGCGGCCCGAACAGATTCGCGTGCTGCGCGATAGCGAGACGTCGGCCGATGGGACCGTAGCGTATGACGCTGTCGTCACCGAAGTGACCTTCCAGGGACAGGATGCGGGCGTGGCACTGCAACTGCAATCCGGCTCGCAGACGATGGTGCGCGCACGCGTGCCGGGGTATCTGTGTCCACGGCCCGGAGAGCGGGTGCGGCTCTCGGTCGATGGGAATGTGACGGCTTATCCGCGCGGGTAAAGCGCATCAGCCGTCCCTACCTGCCTCCCTACCCGCCTCCCTTTGCCGCCCCTCGCAACGACAGGTCCTGCATCATCTGCGCGGCCAGATAATCGCAGGTCGGCCGGTCGGATTTGGCGCTGCGCGCCACCACGATCTCCAGCGGCTCGATCTTCGGCAGGCCTTGCGCTTCGCCGAGAATCGCAAGACGCGACGGCACGCTGCAACGCGTCAGCGCCACCACCGACAACCCTGCATCGACAGTCGCGACCAGCCCCATCAGGCTGGCACTGCTAAAGGCGGCCCGATAGCGGATCCGCGCGCCGTCGAGCGCCGCGAGCGTGTGCTGACGCGCGACACAGCCAGGCTCATAGAGACCCACCGGCAACGGCGACACCGCCAGCACCGGCGTATCCACCGAGGCCCCCGCCCACACCATCGGCTCGCTGCGCACGAACTCGCCGCGCAACTTCCGGTCGCGCGTGACAAAAGCGAGATCGATCTTGTTATCGGCGAGCATCGGCGCGAGCGACGTGCTTTGCGCGCAGACGATCTCGATCTCCACATGCGGATACAGATTCGAAAAGCGCCGCAACACCGGCGACAACAGCGACGACACGTAATCGTCCGGTGCGCCGAGCACCACGCGCCCGGTGACTTCGGGCCGCACGATCGCCGACCACGCTTCCTCGTGCAACGCCAGCACGCGCCGCGCGTATTCGAGCAGCGTATTGCCCGGCCGCGTCAGCGCAAGACTGCGCGTGTTGCGTGCGAAGAGCGTCGTGCCGAGCATGGTTTCGAGCCGCTTGATCTGCATGCTGACCGCCGCCTGCGACCGGTACACGGTCGTCGCCGCTTTCGTGAAGCTGCCGGTTTCGACCACCGCGACGAAAGTGCGCAACAGATCGACATCGAATTCGGGGTGCATGATTTATCAATTCAGCTTATGGAATTTCTCAATTTAATTCGTTTGTAGCGACCCGGCAAGCCGCGCAATACTGGGCCCACCATTTCACGGAGCCGCTTCGCATGTCCCTCACCTCACGTCAACAAGGCGCCATCACGCTGGCCAGCGGCGGGCTTCTGATGGGCACGATCGGCGTTTTCGTCGAAGAAGCGCGGCTGGGCGCGCTGACGCTGGTGTTCTTTCGCTGCCTGTTCGGCTTCCTGTCGCTGGCCGCCTATTGCGCGTGGAAGGGCTTCTTCACCCGAGCGCATTTCACGCGACGCACCCTCGTGCTCGCGCTGATCTCCGGTGTGTTGATGGTCACGCAATGGGTCGGCTTCTTCGACGCGATTCATCGCACGAGTATTGCGGTGGCGACCGTCGTGTTTCACGTGCAGCCGTTCTGGGTCGTGCTGATCGGCGCGGCGCTGTTTAACGAGCGCCTGGGGATGGACAGGCTTGGCTGGATCGCGACGGCGTTTGCCGGGCTGGTGCTTGCCTCCGGCGTCGCCGCTACCGAAAACTGGCAGGGACACACGAGTTATCTGATTGGTATCGGCGAGGCATTAGTCGGATCGTTGCTGTATGCAACGGTCACGTTGATTGCCAAAGGACTCGGCGATCTGCGCCCGCATCTGCTGACCCTCATGCAGTGCGCGGTCGGTGTAGTGTGTCTGCCGTTCATCGCGCCGCTGGCTTCTGTGCCTATCGGCCCGATGCAGTGGTTCTGGCTGGTCGGCATGGGCGTGCTGCATACGGGGCTGTCGTATGTGCTGATCTACGGCGCGTTGCCCAAGCTGACCACGCCGGTGATTGCCGTGCTGCTGTTCGTCTATCCGCTGACCGCGATTGTCGTCGATGCGGTGGTGTACGGCAGAGCGCTGTCGATGCCGCAACTCGCGGGCATGGTGCTGATCGTCGTCGCGAGTCTGGGGGTGAATCTTGGCTGGCCGCTGTTGTCGTTGCTGCGTTCCGGCGGCCGGGCGCGGCGGCATGCGGATTGAGCGGCGAATGGCGAGGGGCGAATGGCGGATGGCCACGCGTTGAAAACCTGCCCGCGCCACCCGCTTCGAAATGCGTCGACCGGCGAGATTCCGTCCGCACGCCGACGCCCCCACGCCACCCAGGCACTTACCTGATACCTCACTGCGGCAACACTTCGCCCTTCGTCTCCGGCGCGAACGGAATCACAAACAACCCGATCACAAACGCAATCGCGGTCAACGCAACCGGCACACCCAGCGTATGCATGTGCAGCACCGTCGCGCCGAGCAAAAAGTTCACGCCCGCCCCGACAAACCGCCCGAACGACGTGCAGAACGCAAACGCCGTCGCGCGAACCCGGGTTTCGAACTGCTCCGGTAGCCACAAGCTGAATAACGCGAAATTGCCGCCGAAAAATCCCAGCACGCACAGCCATGCGATGAACGGCGCAAGCCCGTTCGGCAGATAGAACGCCCAGCCGAAACTGCCGACGATCGACACCGCCATCCCCACGAAATAAATCGCCAGGGTCTTCTTTCTGCCGATACGTTCAGCGATCGGCGGCAACGCGAGACAGCCGATAATCGTCGCGATCGACAGCAGCCCGGTGGCCAGCGACGCCGTCCGGATCGCATCGGCTTTGCCCATACCCGCGCGCGTCGCCAGTTGAATCACTGCGGTCGGTTCATACACCGCACCGGCCCACAAGCCGATGATGGCGATCGTCAACAGAATGCAGGCCACCCACGTGCGGCGCCGGTACACCGGCCCGAGAATTTCGCGCAGCGGCCTGCTGCGCACGGCATTCGCTTCCGCCTTCTGCCATTTCTCCGGCTCCTTCACACGCAGCAAAATCAGAATCGCGACGACCACCGGAATTGCGCCGGTGAGGAACATCGCGCGCCAGCCGAAATGCACGCCGATCGTGTAGTTGAGCGCCGCCGCGAGAAAGAAGCCCGCGTAATAACCGGTCTGCAGATAACCCGCGCCCATCTTGCGACGATCCTCCGGCCACGCTTCCGCCACATAGGTTCCGGCCAGCGCCCACTCGCCGCCAATGCCCACACCAGCAATGAAGCGGTAAATGCCCAACTCCCAGACGTTCGTCGACGTCGCAGCAAGTCCCGTGAAAATCGCAAACGTGAAGATCGTGCCGGCCAACACCTTGGTGCGCCCGAAGCGGTCGGCAAGCGGCCCCCAGATGAACGACAGCCCCCATCCGACCAGAAACAGCGCAAACAGAATCGAACCGGCCAGACCGACGTTTGCGGGCGTCGCCGCGAAGCCTGAGCGCGGCAGCAGTTCGGTCAACGCGGGCGCGAGAACCAGCGCATAGATGAACGAGTCCATGCCGTCGAGGGTCCAGCCGGCCCACGCTCCCCAAAATCCTACGATCTGCGAACGATTGAGCGGCGTACGGCGCCGCGCGACCGTCGAGCGGTCGGTTAATGAACTCATCGTGCTCCTCCAGCCCTACGGTTGACTGACGCAATGTGAACGACAGAATGACGTGTTGCTTACGATTAAATTCGCAGCTTCTTACAACAACTGAAAAACCACACAAAACCCGTTCCGCTGAAAATTTTCCCGACTTTGCCCGAGTTTAATTGGCGTCTTTTTATATATAATATTTGATACTATGAGCGACGCAATTGATGGTTTTCCCCTGGACGCCCCGGCACGCAACCCGCTGTTACCGGCTGCGCCGCCGCGCGAGAGCACGTCCCGCGTGATTGCGGAAGCATTGCGCGCGGCGATTGTCGACGGCACCTTGGCGCCTGGTGCACCGCTCAGGCAGGACGCAATTGCGCGGCATTTCTCGGTTAGCGCAATTCCCGTGCGCGAGGCGTTGCGCCAGCTCGAGAGCGAAGGCTGGGCGCGCGCCGCCGTGCATAAAGGCGCAACCGTCGCCCCGCTATCGGCGGATGAAGCACGCGAGATCTACGAGATCCGTTCCGCGCTCGAGAGTCTGGCGCTGGGTCTCGCGATCCCCAGCCACACGGCCGCGACGCTGCGCGAGTGCGCCACGCTGTGTCATGCCGCCGAGCGCGAAGGGAACCCATCGTTGTATGTCGAACGCAATGCCGCGTTTCATATGAGCCTGTATGCGCCCGCCGGGCGGCCGCAACTCGAAGACATGATCGGCACGCTGCATCGGCGCGGGGAAAGGTACTTGCGGCTCAAGTTCGGCTTGCCGTCGTACAAGGGCGAGTCGGACAATGAACACGCCGCGTTGCTCGACGCCGTACAACGCCGTGACATTCCGACTGCACAATCGCTGGTCGTCGCGCATCTGCTAGGCACCGGCAACCTGCTCCATCGTTTTCTGACCGAACGCGCGCAAGCTGAAGCCGCGCTTGCGAATCAACCGAAGCCGCGCGGCCGACGTCCGCGCACCACCCCCGGGAGCTGATTGAGCCGATGACTGCGCCGATGAATAAGCCGCTAACCCGTTCCGCCGAAGCCGCTGCGCCGCCCGCTTCCGCGCGTTCATGGACCACCCGTCGCGACGAGAAGAACCGTCGCCTCGCGGCCATCGCACCCTGGCTGGAAGACGGCGTGCTGCCGCCACACCGCATCGTCGATGCGCTCGAAACATTGATTCAGCCAGGCGATCGCGTCGCGCTCGAAGGCGACAACCAGAAGCAGGCCGACTTCCTGTCGCGCTCGTTCGCCAAAGTCGATCCGCAGAAGATTCACGACGTGCATCTGCTGATTTCGAGCATTGGGCGCCCCGAGCACCTGACGCTGTTCGAACGCGGCATCGCGCACAAGGTCGACTTCTCGTTCGCCGGGCCGCAGAGTTTGCGGGTCGCGCAATTGCTCGAAGACGGCCAGCTCGAAATCGGCGCGATTTATACGTACGTCGAACTGTATGCGCGGATGTTCGTGGACCTGACGCCGCACGTCGCGCTGCTGTGCGCGGAAAAAGCCGACCGTCACGGCAATCTGTACACCGGGCCGAATACCGAAGACACCCCGACCATCGCCGAAGCCGCCGCGTTCCGGCACGGCATCGTGATCGTGCAGGTCAACGAGATCGTCGATGAACTGCCGCGTGTCGACATACCCGGCTCGTGGGTCGACGTGATCGTGCAAGCCGACCGTCCATTCGCCGTCGAGCCGCTGTTCACGCGCGATCCGCGCCACATCGGCGATCTTCAGGTGTTGACCGCGATGATGGTGATTCGCGGCATCTACGAGCCCTATGGCGTGACGTCGCTCAACCACGGCATCGGCTTCGATACGGCGGCGATCGAATTGCTGCTGCCTACCTACGGCGAATCGCTCGGGCTGAAGGGCAAGATCTGCCGCAACTGGACCTTGAATCCGCATCCCACGATGATTCCCGCGATCGAGTCGGGTTGGGTCGACAGCATTCACTGTTTCGGCAGTGAAGTCGGCATGGAGGCGTATATCGAAGCGCGGCCCGATGTGTTCTTCACGGGCAACGACGGCAGCCTGCGTTCGAACCGTGTGCTGTGCCAACTGGCCGGGCAATATGGCGTCGACCTGTTTATCGGCTCGACACTGCAGATCGATGCTGACGCGAATTCGTCGACCGTCACACGCGGGCGGCTCGCCGGTTTCGGCGGAGCGCCGAACATGGGCCACGATCCACGCGGACGGCGTCATTCGAGCGAAGCGTGGCTCAAGCTGTTGCGCGATCAGGGGCCCGTGTCGCGCGGCCAGAAGCTGGTCGTGCAAATGGCCGAGACCTATAAGAAAGGCGGCGAACCCACCTTTGTCGATGAACTCGACGCAGTCGCGGTCGGCGCAAAAAGCGGCATGCCGATCGCGCCGGTAATGATTTATGGCGACGACGTGAGCCATGTCGTCACCGAAGAAGGCATCGCGCATCTGCACAAGGCCGAAGGTATCGACGAACGGCGCGCGGCCATCGCCGCGGTGGCCGGTGTGACGCCGATCGGTTTGCGCGCGAAGCCGGAGAAGACCGCCGAGTTGCGTCGGCGCGGCATCGTCGCGTATCCCGAAGACCTCGGCATTCGACGCGGTGAAGCGAAGCGTTCGTTGCTGGCTGCCCGCAGCATCGACGATCTGGTCACGTGGTCCGGCGGTTTGTACGAGCCGCCGGCACGCTTCAGGAGCTGGTAACGATGGCGCCCGCTGCTGCTGTGTTCAGGCGCGCGGACAACTCGCTGGCGTCGACGGCGTGCGTCGAAGTCAGCGGAACGCCCGAGCGCGCCCTTCTCTCCGACGCTCAACTCGCCCATTACGCGATCACTGCGCTAATCGACGAAGCCCGACTCACACCGAAGCCCGCGCTGGTCGACCAGCGCGGCAGCGGCGCGCATCGCGACCTCGATCTCGCGACGATGCTGCGCTCGGCGCATGCGCTCGAAGCCACGTTCGCGGCGCTCGCGCGGACCTCACGCCGCCGTGGCGAGCCGTCCGCGTTGCTAAGAACCGAACTCGCGCAGATCGGCCGTCAAGGCGAGCAGGACATGATGAACGCCACCGGCGGCAGCAATGCGCATCGCGGCGCCATCTGGATCATCGGCTTGCTGGTCGCAGGCGCTTCTCTCGCGCTGCGCGGCGGCGAATCGGCGCGACTGCACGCATCGCAAATCTGCACACTCGCCGCGCGAATCGCCTGCTTCCCGGACCGCTTCGCTGCACCCGCCCCCGACAGTCACGGCGAACGCGCTCGCCAACGCTACCAGGTCGGCGGCGCACGGCAGGAAGCGCAGGACGGCTTCCGTCATGTTATCGACGTGGGTTTGCCGTTTTTGCACGCGGCGCGCACACGCGGCATCGACGAAAACGCCGCGCGTGTCGATACCCTGCTCGCCATCATGGCTTCACTCGACGACACCTGCCTGCTGCATCGCGCGGGCCTGGCCGGCCTGCACGCGGGCCAGCACGGCGCGCAACGCGTGCTGCAGGCAGGCGGCTACTCGACGTCCGCGGGCCGCGCCGCGCTTGCCGCGCTCGAACACGATTTGCTGTCGCTCAACGCATCGCCGGGCGGCGCAGCCGATCTGCTCGCCGCCACTCTTTTTCTCGACATGCTGGCGCACCACGACGCCAGCCGGAGCCCAGACTCATGGAACATCTGACCTTCGACTATCCGGCGCAACGTGCCGTCACAACCCGCGCGCATGTCGGCGTGGTCGGCTCCGGCGATCTGGAAGTGCTGCTCACGCCCGCCGATTCCGCCAGCACGCTCACCGCGCACGTGGTCGTACGCACCAGCGTCGACGGCTACAGCCACATCTGGAAAAGCGTGCTCGACCGTTTCTTCACCCGCTACGACGGCGCCGCGCAAATCGAAATCAACGACTTCGGCGCAACGCCTGGCGTGGTCGCGCTGCGCCTCGCCGAAGCCGTCGAAGCCGCTGAAGAAGGAGACGCTGCATGAGCACGCCTTCCAGCACACTGACTAGCGCCCATTCCGCCCCGCTGTTGCGCGACAGTTTCATCGAATTGCCGGCGCGCGAACGCGCCCGCTCGCTGCTCGACGCGGGCAGCTTCCGCGAACTGCTGGGTCCGTTCGACAAAATCGAATCGCCGTGGCTGCCGCTGCAAGGCGTCGTCTGCCAGGCCGACGACGGCTGCGTGATCGCGCGTGGCACCATCGACGGTGAACCCGCTGTGGTCGCCGCGATCGAATCCGCATTCCAGGGCGGCAGCATCGGCGAAGTGTCGGGCAGCAAGATCGCCGCGGCGTTGGAAATGGCGCTACGCGATTGCGAGCGCGGCAAGATCGTGCGCCCGGTCGTGTTGTTCGAAACCGGTGGCGTGCGGCTTCAGGAAGCGAACCTCGGCCTCGCGGTGATCGCCGAAATGCAGGCGGCGATCGTCGCACTGCGCCGGCATGTACCGGTGGTCGGCGTGATCGCGGGCATGGTCGGCTGCTTTGGCGGGATGTCGCTCGCCGCCGCGCTGTGCTCGTATCTGATCGTGACGAAGCAGGGGCGGCTCGGTATGAACGGTCCCGAAGTGATCGAACAGGAAGCCGGGATCGATGAACTCGATTCAAGCGACCGCCGTCACGTGTGGCAATTAATCGGCGGTGAACAACGCGCGGCGACCGCGCTGGCGGATCAGCTCGTCGACGACGACGCCGACGCGGTCCGCCATGCGGTGCATGCCGCTTTCGCGCAAGGCGTGCCGGCCGCCCATCGCAGCGAACAGGTGGACACGTTTCTGAATCGCCTCGCGCAGATCGATCCGGCCAGCGTCACGCCGGAAAGCATGCGCGATGTTTATAACCCGTCCGCACAGAACGCCACGCGCAAGGAGCAATCATGAGCGAGACCCAACTCAGCCGCGGCGCGCGCTGGTTCCACGCTCTGGCAGGCGAAGCTGGCGGCAACGCGCCCGTGTGGAGCGGTGACGCTTCCGTTGGCGGCGAAACCGCGCGCTTCATCAGCGTCGTGCCCGATCCGGCCAACCGCTTCCCGCGCGCGGTCGATAACGTCGTCGGTCTGGAGCAAGGCTGGCTGCTGGCGAAGGCTGTGCGCGAAGTCATCGCACAAGACGCGGCGAGCGGCACGCGCCGCCCGATCGTCGCCATCGTCGACGTGAAAAGTCAGGCGTATGGCTATCGCGAGGAAATGCTCGGCATTCATCTGGCCTGCGCCGCTGCCGTCGATGCGTATGCGAGCGCACGCGATGCAGGTCATCCCGTGATCGCGCTGATCGTCGGGCCGGCGATGTCGGGCGCCTTCCTCGCGCACGGCTATCAGGCCAACCGGATCGTCGCACTCGACGCGCCCGGCACGATGGTTCACGCGATGGGCAAGGAAGCTGCCGCGCGGGTCACGCGCCGCACGGTCGAAGCACTCGACGCGCTCGGCGAAACCATCGTGCCGATGTCGTACTCGATGGCGTCGTTCGCGAAGCTTGGCCTGCTCGACGAGTTGATTCAAGGCGTCAATGCCGATGCACCCGACGCGTCGCAGATCGAGCACGTGCGTCAGGTGTTGGCCGCGCAGATTCGCAGTGCGCGCGACGGCCAGCGAACCTTGTCGCATCGGCTGGAATCGGCGGCGGCGCAGAAGAATCGCGCGGCGTCGATCGAGGTGCGGCGGCGTCTTGCCGAACAGTGGGATGCCGTGTGATGCGGGTCTGCGCGGCGCCGCCTTATGCTGTTGCCGATCGCGCAGCGTCGTCGTGCGACGCGCGATGGCGTCCGCATGACTTGCTGCGCTTGCGGCGCCTGCCGGTGTTCGATGACGAACCGGCATGGGTCCGCGACGCTTTCGCGCGCGCGCCGTATGCAGTGGTCAGACGCGCGTTAGCTGCCGACGATGTGATCGCGATTGGCGTACGCGGCGCTGAACGCGCGCAGCGCTACGGCACATGGGCGCATGCCGGCGACGTGCTGAATGTCGTGCCACCCGAAGCGCTGATACTCGCCACCCCGCTTTCCGGGCGCAGCGCGTTGCCGCCGTTCGTCGCGCTCGCCCACCTCGTCGCCCAGCAAACCGACGCGAACTCGCCTTTGAGCCAATTCGCCTGGGGCCCGACAGGTAGCGCCGGTTTTGAACTCGCCACGCAGGTGCCGGCGGTGACCGGATCGAGCGATCTCGATCTGCTGATCCGCACGCCCGAACCGCTATCGCCGCACATCGCCGCCGCGTTGCTCGAGCAACTGCAAACGCTCGCGACACAAACGGCGATTCGCGTGGATGCGCAACTCGAAACGCCCGCCGGCGGGGTCGCGCTCGCCGAATGGGCCGCGCGCAAGCCGCGCGTGATGGCGCGCCATGCACGCGGTCCGCAATTGCTTGCCGACCCGTGGGCAAGCGCCGAGGAAGGCCGCATCTGATGCTCGCGCTGCTTTTTCCGGGCCAGGGCGCGCAGACAGACGGTTTCCTGCATAACCTGCCAACCCATCAAACCGCGCGTGCCACGCTCGATGAAGCGTCGCACGTGCTCGACATCGATGTACTGACGCTCGACACGCCCGACGCGCTACGCTCGACCGTCGCGGTGCAAACCGCTTTGACGATTGCGGGTGTCGCCATTGCGCGCGCCCTCGCCGCTGAAGGACTTGCGCCGCAGATCAGCGCGGGGTTATCGGTGGGCGCTTATCCGGCGGCGGTCAGTTGCGGCGCTGTGCAATTCGACGACGCATTGAAGATGGTTCGCCGTCGTGCCGAGTTGATGGAGACCGCGTATCCATCGGGCTATGGTCTCGCGGCAGTGTCGGGTTTGACCGAGCATCAACTGGAACGACTCGCCCAGCAGCATGCCGATGAAACCGGTCAGCGCGTGTATATCGGCAATGTGAATGCGCCACGCCAGATCGTGATGGCCGGCGCAAATGCCGCGCTCGATACGTTTATTGAACGTGCGCTGGCGGCGGGTGCGCGCAAGGCCACCCGCCTCGCGGTCAGCGTGCCGTCACATTGCGAGTTGCTCGCGCAGGCCACCGACGAACTGATCGCCTACGCACGCAAGGTGCCTTTTCAAACGCCGCAAAGCACTTACGTCGGCAATCGTGGCGGCCGCCCTTTGTACACGGCAGACGCGATCCGCGACGATCTCGCCACCAATATGCGCTACACGGTGCGCTGGTTCGACGCGCTCACGGTCATGCAGGAAATGGGCGCGCGCGTACTGATCGAAGCACCGCCGGGGCAGGTGCTGACCGACATTACGCGCGAGTATTTCCCGCAGACCACGACGTTAGCCGCGAGCACTTTTACGGAGTTCGACAGACTCGTGGCGACCGCCACCCGACGTCTGAAAACCGGTTGAGGTCACGCAGAATGCGTGAGTCCGCCAGCAGACTCACCATTCACTCACGCCTGTTCAGGTGCGCGCCCTAACACCTGCGAATCGGACGCCGTGGCCGATGCGTCGCCATGCTTGCGTTCGCGTCCCGCCGTCGCCACCGCACCGGTCCCTCCGGGGCGACGCGCCGACTTCGCATGCCGTTCGATCAACCGTTGCAGCAGACAGAACGCGCACAGCAACGCGCCGATCACGATACGTGTCCACCACGAACTGAGCGTACCGTCGAACGTAATCAGCGTCTGGATCGTGCCGAGAATGCCGACGCCGAACAGCGAGCCGATCACATAGCCCACACCGCCCGTCAGCAACGTTCCGCCGATCACCGTGGCGGCGATCGCGTCCAGTTCCATGCCCTGCCCCTGCAAGCCATAGCCCGACAGCA
This sequence comes from Paraburkholderia metrosideri, assembly GCF_904848625.1. Taxonomy (GTDB): domain Bacteria; phylum Pseudomonadota; class Gammaproteobacteria; order Burkholderiales; family Burkholderiaceae; genus Paraburkholderia; species Paraburkholderia metrosideri. Next base: position 16,322 of record NZ_CAJHCP010000015.1, on the reverse strand, counting down.
CGTAGAACGTGAACACTGCGCCGCCAAGCGCCGAACAGAAGCCGCTCAGCGCATACACGCCGATCCGCGTATGGGCGACCGGCAGGCCCATCAGCAACGCCGAACGCGGGTTGCCACCGACCGCATACACGTTGCGCCCAAAGCGCGTGAAATGCGCGACGTAGATCGCGGCCACCAGCGTCACCAGCGCGATCAGCACGTTTGCCGTCACCGAGCCGACGCCGATGCTCAGGCGGAACGCGGAGATCTTCGCGAACGTGGGATCGGTGATCGTGATCGACTGGGTCGTGATCAGGAAGCACAGGCCGCGCGCGAAGAACATGCCGGCCAGCGTGACGATGAACGCCTGCAGACGGAAGAAGTGAATCAACGCGCCCTGGATCGCGCCGAACACGGTGCCCATCACCAGCACGATGGGGATGATCACCCACACCGACCAGTGCATGTGCTCGGACAACACGGCCTCGACAATCGTCGTCAGCGCGACGACCGAGCCGACCGACAGATCGATCCCGCCTGACACGATCACGAAGGTCATGCCGATTGCGACGATCAGCAGGAACGCATTGTCGACGAGCAAATCGAGCAACACCTGCCATGAGAAGAAGCCGGTGTACATCACCGAGCCGAAACCGAACAGCACACAGAACAGCAGGATCGTGACGGCGATCGGCAGCGTACGCGGATCGACGATATGCGACCACGCATCGAGAATTCGTCTCATCGTGCCACCCCGCGATGGGTAAAGACCGACATCGCCAGCCCGCGTGCAGTCGGCGACTGGATCACGCTCACCGCGAGCACCACGGCCGCCTTGACGACCAGGGTGGCTTCGGGCGGCACGCCGATTGAATAAGTGGTGTAAGTCAACGTCTGAATGATCAGCGCGCCGAGCACGGTGCCCGCGAAGCTGAAGCGGCCCCCCAGCAGCGACGTGCCACCGAGCGTGACGGCGAGAATCGCGTCGAGTTCGAGCAGCAGGCCGGCGTTGTTGCCGTCCGCGCTGCGCACGTTCGAACTGATGAGGATGCCGGCCATGGCCGCCGTCAATCCCGAGAAACCGTACACCGCGAACACGAGCGCTTTGGAGCGCAAGCCGACCAGACGCGTCGCCACCGGATTCACTCCAATGGCCCGGATGAACAACCCGAGTGCGGTGCCTTCGACGATTGCCGCCGTCGCCAGCACGGCCACGGTGGCAATCCACACCGAACACGGCACGCCGAGCCAGTAGCCTCCGCCGACAAACAGATAACCCGCCGCACCGATCGGAATGATCTGCCCGGCGGTGAGCAATTGCGCGATGCCTCGCCCGGCGACCATCAGGATCAGCGTGGCGATGATCGGCTGCATGCCGACAAACGACACCAGCAGACCGTTCCACATACCGCTCAGCACGCCGACGATCAACGCCGCCACCAGCGCCTGCGCGATCAGCGCGCCGCTCGGCTCGGCCTGCGTCGTGAGAATCGTAGCCGCTGCCGCGCCCGCGATCGCCACCACCGCGCCGACCGAAATGTCGATGCCGCGCGTCGCGATCACCAGCGTCATGCCGGTCGCGACCAGCACCAGTGGCGCGGCGCGGTTCAGCACGTCGATCGGCGCGCCGAACAGATGGCCGTCGAGCATCCGCAGCGACAGGAAATGCGGATTGACCCACAGGTTCAGAATGCACAGCAACACCAGCGTGACACACGGCCAGATCAATGGACGCTCGACGCCGTCGCGCACGAACCAGTTCGATAGCTTCATTCGCCGCTCCCCGCGATGAGTCGATAGATATTGTCTTCAGTCGAGGCTTTGCCGGCCACTTCCGCAATCTTGCGGCGGTCGCGCAACACCGCCACGCGGTGACTGACGCGCAGCACTTCGCTGATTTCCGACGAAATGAACAGGATGCTCAAGCCGTTCGCACAGAGCGCCAACAGGCGATCCATGATGTCGAACTTCGCGGCGACGTCGATGCCGCGCGTGGGTTCGTCGAGGATCAGCAATTTGGGATCGGTGGCGAGCCAGCGCGCGAGCAGCGCCTTCTGCTGATTGCCGCCGGACAGCAGGCCAATCGGCTGCTCGGCGTCGGACGCCTTGATGCCGAGCCGTTCGATCCACAAGTCGGCGATTTCGCGCGCCCTTTGGCGGCTGATCTTGCGCCACCAGCCACGGCGTGCCTGCAACGCCAGCAGAATGTTTTCGCGGATCGACAGTTCGGCGACGATGCCCTCTTTCTTGCGATCTTCCGCGCAATAGCCGATACCGTGGCGCACCGCGTCGCGTGGCGAGCGCAGCCGCACTGGCTGTCCGTTGACGAGAATCGTGCCGCTGTCCGCGCGGTCTGCGCCGAACAGCAGGCGCGCGGTTTCGGTGCGGCCCGAGCCGAGCAAACCGGCGAGGCCGAGAATCTGGCCCGGCTGGACGTCGAGGTCGATGGGTTGCAGCGTGCCGCGTCGTCCTACGCCGCGTAGTTCCATGAACGGTTTGGCTTTGGACGCGGCGTGCGGTGCAGCGTCGCTGGTTTCGCCGGTTTCGCTGGCCGGGTCGGCCGCAGCATGTTCGTGCGACGCTTCGCGCAAACGCGCGCTCATCCGCTCGTGGCCCACCATCTTCGACACCAGTTGATCCGCCGGCAAATCGCGGGCGAGATATTCGCCCTCGCGCTCGCCGTTACGCATCACGGTGATACGGTCGGAAATCGCGTACGTCTGCTCGATAAAGTGCGTGACGAACAGGATCGCAATACCCGATTGCTTAAGATGGCGAAGTATTTTGAAAAGCTGTGCGACTTCGCTGTCGTCGAGACTCGAAGTCGGCTCGTCGAGAATCAGCACCCGCGCATCGACGGATAACGCACGCGCGATTGCCACCATCTGCTGCACGGCGATCGGATACGCGTCGAGTGAACGGGTCACGTCGAGCGACACGTCGAGCCGCGCCAACGCAGCCTGCGCGCGCCGCTTGATATCGGCCCAGTCGATTGCGCCAAAGCGCCTGGGCTGCCGGCCCGCAAAAATATTTTCTGCCACCGACAGGTTCGGACACAGATTCACTTCCTGATACAACGTGCGCACGCCGGCCGCTTCGGCCTCCTGCGGCGACGCGAACGCGACCACTTCGCCGCCGAGGCGGATCGTGCCGGCATCAGGCGCGACGACGCCGGTCAGCACGTTGATCAAGGTGGATTTGCCGGCGCCGTTCTGCCCCATCAGCGTGTGAACCTCGCCGGGAAACAGACGGAAATCGACGCCCTGGAGCGCTTTTACGCCCGGGAATGTTTTGCTGACGCCGGCGGTGGCCAGAATGGGTTCGTGCGCGTTCGCGGCATCACGTGCGCCCGTTGTGCCATTCGTCGGCGAATTCGATTCGGAAGCGGAATGGGTCATAGACCTCGCTCGATAGGCAATGCGGGGGTTCGGCGGGCTCCAGCGCCACTCAGCAACGATGAGTCCTGAAAAGAGACCGCCCGCTGCCGAAGCAGCCAGGCGGTCAGGCACCACTGGAGAACCTTTTCGCTATATCCGTACTACGCCGGTTCGCTGCGCCGCCATTTTTGTGCGGTTCATCAGGAAAGCTTAGTACTTCGCCCAACTACTTCGCGTCAGTATTTGCGCGTCGGCAATGTCTGCGCGGCAACGCTCATCGGGAACACCGTTTCCTGCGTGAGGATGCGCTTCGGCAGCGGCTTGCCAGCCACGACGTCCTTCACTGCCGACATCAGTTGCGGTCCGAGCAACGGGCTGCATTCCACATCGACGTTCATCTTGCCTGCGGCCATGGCCTGGAAGCCGCCCTTGGTGGCATCGAACGAAACGACGGTGATGTCCTTGCCCGGATGCATGCCGGCTTCTTCCATCGCCTGGATCGCACCGAGCGCCATGTCGTCGTTATGCGCATAAACTACATTTATTTTATTTCCGTAAGTCTTGATAAACGCTTCCATGACCTGCTTGCCGCCGGCCAGCGTGAAGTCGCCGCTTTGCGACGCGATGATCTTGAATTTGGGATCGTTCTTGATCACTTCCATCAGACCGGAGTGCCGGTCATTGGCAGGCGCGGAGCCGACCGTTCCCTGAAGTTCGGCGATGTTGACGGGACCTTGGTCGCTTTTATAGTGATCTTCGAGCCAGTGACCGCCGCGCCGACCTTCTTCCATGAAGTCCGAGCCGATCATCGTCACGTACAGCGACGGGTCTTTCACATCGATATTGCGGTCGGTCAGAATCACCGGAATCTTGGCGGCTTTCGCTTCGAGCAGCACCGGTTCCCAACCCGATTCGACGACCGGCGAGAACGCGATCACATCCACTTTCTGCGCGATGTACGAGCGGATCGCTTTGATCTGGTTTTCCTGCTTCTGCTGGGCGTCGGAGAATTTGAGCTTGATCTTCGCGTCCGCGGCGGCGGACTTCACCGATTCGGTATTCGCGGTTCGCCATGCGCTTTCCGCGCCGACTTGCGCAAAACCCAGCGTAATCTGTTTATCTTGCGCATATGCGCCCGGCGTGGCCAGCGTCAGCGCGCCGATGCCCGCGGACAGTGCGAGTGCGCCCAACGCACGACATGCGGCACGTCGTTTATTCGCCATGACTTGTCTCCTGATCTTTGTTGTGTAGGCGACCCAGCAAACCTGCCCAGCCCTTGCGGCCCTCAAGGTGCGTGGATCGTGATGTAGCGTAGTGTGCGGGGCGTTACCCGTCCAATCATATGATTCGCGTCCGCGATACCAATTTTGGTATAACGGGCGGGATCGGTGTCGGCGTGGCCCTGAACTGTGCGCTCGGGTGTGTTTCGGATGGTCTTTCGATAGCGCAACCGAGCCATCGGCTTTCTTATGTGCTTACCTGGTGCGCATAGTCACGTGGCAGTTGTTTCTACGAATTGGCCTCGCGACCGGCTACGAGCGGACGGGCGCGCGCGATGTCACCCAGCGGAACGTGAGGTTGATACGCTCTCCCGCCACGCGCGGCTCCTTCGGCACACGATGCCTCCACTCCGCCTGCGTATTGCCCTTCATCACCAGCAGGCTGCCGCCCTTCAGCGAGAACGACTGCACGACGCCGGTCTTGTTATGCCGCAAATCGAAAGTACGTGCCACGCCGAGGCTGACCGACGCAATCACGGGATGAAGGCCGAGTTCGGGCTCTTTGTCTGCATGCCAGCCCATGCTGTCGGTGCCGCTGCGGTAGCGGTTAATCAGCACGCTGTTAAAACGGGCGTCGCACGCCACTTCAACGGCGGCCTTGAGTTCCGCCACGGTCGGTGTCCACGGCTGCGGGATATTGCGGATGCCTGAGTAGACATAGACGGCGTCGGGTTCGCCTTGCCATGCGGTCAGCCGCGGCAACGGTACGCGCCCGGCGGGCGTGCCGATGACGTCCTGCCGCCACGCGACTTCATCGATGAGTTGCGTTAGAGCGCGCGTTGCAGCAGCGGGCTCGAGCCAGTCGGGATACCAGTCGACGTCGGGCGTCGGCAGGTCGTTGAAAAGATCCATGATCAGATGCCGGATGCGATCGCGCGAACCACGCGTGCGGGTGAGAACGTTGGCTATTATGGCGGCAACGGCAAACGCCACGTTGCGCTGTCGTTCGACTGCTTTCAGCGCATCTCACTCGGGCATCTCACTCCTTACTCCCAGAGGCACCCTTCATGACTCTCTCCGATGCGGCACTCGACCAGCTTTTCCGCGAGGCACGCACGCACAACGACTGGCAACCGAAGGCCGTCGACGACGCCGTGCTCAGGCAACTCATCGAACTGACCTTACTCGGCCCGACGTCCGCCAATTCGAGCCCGGCTCGCTTCGTCTTCGTCAAATCGCCGGAAGCGAAGGAAAAGCTGCGGCCGGCCCTGTCGCCGGGCAACCTCGACAAGACGATGGCCGCACCGGTGACGGCGATTGTCGGAATGGATATGGCGTTTTACGAGCATCTGCCGAAACTGTTTCCGCATACGGACGCGCGCAGCTGGTTCGCCGGTAACGACAAGGCGATCGCCGATACCGCCTTTCGCAATTCGACGCTGCAAGGCGGCTATCTGATTGTCGCTGCTCGCGCGCTGGGCCTGGATACCGGACCGATGTCGGGCTTCGATGCAGCCAAAGTCGACCAGGCGTTCTTTGCCGGCACGACCGTCAAGTCGAACTTCCTGATCAATCTCGGCTACGGCGACCCAGCGAAGCTATTTGCGCGCAGCCCGCGTTTCTCATTCGACGAAGCCGCGCGCATTGTGTGATACGTCGCGCTGAGCCATGGTGCGTTCAACTGAAAAGCGCGATGTAAAACACCACTGCGCCGATCAACGCGCCGACGAAGCAGAAGCCCTCGCCCTCATCAGCGTCGTCGCCACTGGAGCGCACCCAGGCCCCGACAACGCCGAATAGTCCGGCGATGCCCAGCGCGACGCATAGCATCGTCACGTCGAATAACGCGCTTCGGCCAAGCTCGGAGAAATCGATGTTGTGCACACCCGCGTACAACGCAATCGCCATCAATGATATGACCACGAGCGGCAGCATCACATGGCGCCCCTCTCGTCCGACGTGGTGCGCATGATGCGCATGACGTAGCGGGTGACTTGTTCTGAGCAGTTTCATGATGTGCCTCCTCGCCCTCTCATGGCGACAGAACCAGCCGTTATTGCATGGCCACGGTCCTTGCGGCACACGTAAAATCAGCTGCTTCTCTTTGAGAATAGTCCACGCGAGAACACAATTCAAAGCCCATTTAATTGGCTTGTATGTGCGCGCAGAACCCTCATGCGCGCCACATGGATTTGCTGCGAAACGCGACCCTCGCACTGGCTTTCAGACATCGCGTGGGCAATCTATCAACGTTAAATCTGATAGCTTCGGCAAGCACTTAAACATGCCGGTAGAATGGGTCGGCTACTTCGCTTCGGCATCACTGCTGCACTGCCGCGGTCGACCAAAAACCCGCGCCTTCGCTTCGTGCCGGCCCCTTCCCGCCCTGATCCTCTCTATGCGCCGCTCATCGTTTCTTGTCCGCATCATCCTGATTGGCATCATGTTGCATATCTATGTCGGCCTGCGTCTGATTCCAGATACGCCGGTCGATACGACCGGCCGCTGGCTGATGGCGTTGTGGCTCGTGTTGTCGATCTTTCTGATTCCGCTGGGCATGCTGGCGCGCAGTATCAAACGGCAGCCGCTCGGCGACCGACTCGCCTGGGTCGGGCTGCTCGCCATGGGTTTCTTCTCGTCGCTGCTGGTGCTGACGTTCGCGCGCGATCTGGTGCTCGCGTCGCTGCTTACCGTCGATGCCATCTGGCCCAACTCCATTGCAATTCATCACTGGCGCATGGGCTCGGCGGCAGCAGTACCTGTGCTCGCGCTACTCTCGACGCTGGTCGGCCTGTTCAACGCACGCCGTCGCGCCAAAGTAGTCACGATCGATATACCGATCGACGACTTGCCGACCGAACTCGACGGCTTCACGATTGTTCAGATCAGCGATATTCACGTTGGCCCGACGATCAAACACCGGTATGTCGATGCGATCGTCGACGCAGTGAACCGGCTCAAACCTGACCTGATTGCCGTGACCGGCGACGTGGTGGACGGCAGCGTGCCGCAGTTGACCCGGCACACGCAACCCCTGTCTCGCCTGAGCGCACGTCATGGTGCGTTTCTGGTTACCGGCAACCACGAGTACTACGCGGGCGCAAACGCATGGATTGACGAATTCCGCCGCCTCGGTCTGACCGTTCTGCTTAACGAGCACGTGGTGGTGAATCACAATGGCGCACGCGCCGTCATTGCCGGCGTGACCGATTATTCCGCGGGACATCACGACCCGTCGCATCGCAGCGACCCCGCTGCGGCGATTGCCGGCGCGCCTGGCGACGTGCTGATCAAAGTGCTGCTCGCACACCAGCCGCGTTCCGCTGAAGCAGCTGCCGCAGCAGGTTTCACGTTGCAGCTCTCCGGACACACCCACGGCGGTCAGTTCTTCCCGTGGAATTTCTTTGTGCGCTTCCAACAACCGTTTACCGCTGGTCTCGCAAGACTGAATGGGCTGTGGGTTTATACCAGCCGTGGCACCGGCTACTGGGGCCCGCCCAAGCGGCTGGGCGCGCCGTCAGAAATTACGCGCGTGCGGCTTGTGCCGGGCGAACCCGATTAGCGTGAAGCGTGTTGTTGAGCGTTGTAATCGGGCCGGCGACACTCGTTACAGCGCGGGTGCCACCGCCACACTCACTTGCGGCGCAAACACGACCGACACCTGCATGCCCGGCGCGACGTCGGCGACCGTTGCCGGCTCGCGTCCCTGAATATGAAACACCGTGCCATTCGCACGCTTGAGCGCCATCACCCCGGAAGCGTGATCGACCGCCTGGACCTCGGCGCTCACGCGTTCGATCGTATCCGGCTGGGCCGCCGGACTCTGGCTATCCGCCGGCTGCACGACACGCACCACCGCGCTGCGCACCATACGAAGCTGGACCTTCCCGCCCTGGGTGATCTGCGTGAGGCTGCGTGCGTCAGTGATATTGAACGATGCTTCGTGGCCCTGCGCGTCGAGCACGGTCAGCGAGTTTTGCGCCGGGTTTATCGATTTGACCACGCCATCAGCCTGCAACGTGCTGGTGCCTTCGAAAGCAGCGGGCAAACCTGCGGCGTTCGATACGAGCGGCGCAACTACCAATAACGCAGCGGCGATCATGCCGGAAGCTTTCACTTTCATACATTCCTCAATTGAACTGAACGGCGGAAACGACGGTGTCGTGCTGCTAAACCGGCTGCGACAAAACGAAGAAAAAAAAGGCAGTGCGCGCAGCACGACGACTGCAAACAGTGTGTTTTCCGGGATGATCACCGTCAATATTCGGAGTCCGTATCTAAGCAAGGATAGTTCTGATCTGACAGAAGAAATTTCCTCACGCTATTCGCAAGGGTTTCGACAGATCACCGGCTCCCCGGCTTGACTTAACTTTGCACAGCCGCCTAAAATTCGCCCACTTCAATCAACCGGAATCACGATCTTGGACAGTAGCAGTCGTACCTGTCGAGCTTCGATTCGCCCGATCGCCTGATCGGCAAGATTTCCGCGTCAGTTTCCACACTGTCGCCGTCTTGCCTTCGGGCCAGACGGTGCACGTCGTTCACATCCCCGTTTTGATAGTCAGACGTTGACAGTACAACGCCGCATGGTTCGATCCCATGCGATGCGTCACATTCGCCGCTGTCAACGCCGCGAGCTTTCGCTCGTGTAATGCGTCACGCCTGAACCGCCCGCCTCCCGCGAAGGAGACGCGCGGCTGTCACGCGTCTGGTTCACACTGCGCGAACACGCGCCCCACTCTTTCTTAACGATGACACTCGAATTCGTCTGGCGGCTGATGGCCGCCTTCGCCTGCGGCGTCGCAATCGGCCTCGAGCGGCAGATGCGCCAGCGCAATGCCGGCCTGCGCACCATTACGCTGGTCGCGAGCGGCGCCTGCCTGTTCGTCACGCTGGGTGTGCTGACCGGCAATGGCACCTCCGGCATCACGCAGATCGCCGCGTATGTCGTGTCCGGCGTCGGCTTTCTCGGCGGCGGCGTGATCATGCGCGACAAAGGTTCCATTCAGGGGATCAATACGGCGGCAACCTTATGGTGCTCGGCGGCGGTCGGCGTGCTATGCGGCGCAGGTCACTATGGGCCGGCGCTGGCCGGCACCGCCGTGGTGCTGCTGACCAATACGGTGCTGCGCGAAGTGAGCCGCACGATCAACGCGACGCCGGTTTCAAACGCCGATCTCGTGCGCGAATACGTGCTGACGATCGTCTGCAAGGAAGCCGACGAGATCCATATCCGCACCGCTATTTCAAACTCGATGTACTCGGCGCCGCTGTCGTTCCAGAGCCTGACGAGCGAAGACGTGGATAGCGATTCCGGCCGCATTCGTGTGACAGCAACCCTCAAGCTGCATCCCAAGGATCAGTCGAAGCTCGAACAGATGGCTGGCCGTTTAAGCATGGAAAAGAGCGTCTCCAGCGTCAGCTGGACAGCGAAAGAAGCGGAGCCGACGCCGGAGTAATACGACTGCCGCACGTCGCGCATGAGTTCCCCGGATCGACGTGCATCGTCTACACTTAGCTTGCAACAGATTCAGACAATGTTAATTCAGCGTCCTGAGCATGGACTGTCCCATAACCTTCGACTAAGCTCTGTCACCGTGATTTCTTCACACACAACCAGGGAGTCTCGAATATGGAACACGGCATCATTGCATGGCTTATCATCGGCGCGATTGCGGGCTGGCTGGCCGGCGTACTCGTCAAGGGTGGCGGCTTCGGCCTGATCGTCGACATCATCGTCGGGATTGTCGGCGCGTTCATTGGCGGCTGGCTTGCCGGCGTACTGCACATTTCGCTCGGTGGCGGCTGGATCGGCTCGATCATCACAGCGGTGATCGGCGCAGTCGTTCTGTTGTTTATTATCCGGCTCATCCGACGAGGGTGATCGTAGCGTAGCCAACGTTTCAACGCGTCAGGGGCGAACGCCGCCTGACGCCTGTTGTGCTTAGCGTCCCAACGCTTCCAGCCCTGCCTCAGCCGCCACCAACATCGAGCCGGTATCACGTAGCCGCGTGTGCCAGGCAAACGCCTGATCCAGTTGATGCGGCGTTTGTCCGCCCCACTTCAACGCGTCCCGATAGTAATCCCGCAGCAGATCGCGATACAGCGGATGCGCGCAGTTCTCAATAATCAGTGTCGCGCGTTCGCGCGGTGCGAGGCCGCGCAGATCGGCAAGACCCTGCTCGGTCACGACCACATCCACGTCGTGTTCGTTGTGATCGCAATGCGGCACCATCGGCACGATGCTCGAAATGCGACCGCCCTTCGCCATCGACTTCGTCGCAAAAATCGCGCATGACGCATTGCGCGCGAAATCGCCCGAGCCGCCAATGCCGTTCATCATGTGCGTGCCGCCCACGTGCGTCGAATTCACGTTGCCGTAAATGTCGAGTTCGAGCGCCGTATTCAACGCGATCAGACCCAGCCGGCGAATGACCTCAGGGTGGTTGCTCACCTCCTGTGGGCGTAGCACGAGCCGGTCGCGATAACGTTCGAGCTCGCCGAACACCTGCGCCTGACGCGCGGCAGACAGCGTGATCGATGCACCCGAGGCGAACGTTACCTTGCCGGCATCCATGAGGTCGAAGGTGGAGTCCTGCAGTACTTCTGAGTAAATTTCAAAGTTGTCGAATGGCGAATCGACGAAGCCCGCCAGCACAGCATTAGCAATCGTGCCAATGCCCGCCTGCAACGGCGGCAGCTGCGCCGGCATGCGTGCGCGCGACACCTCATGCTGGAAAAATTCAATCAGATGGCCGGCAATCAACTCGGTGTCTATATCGGCGGGCAATACCGTCGACGAACTGTCGGCCATGTTCGTGATCACGATTGCCGCGATTTTTTCGAGCGGGATCTCGATCGCCGGTGTGCCGACGCGGTCGCGCGCGCGGACGATCGGCAGCGGCTCACGGTAAGGTCTGCGACCCGGAATCCAGATGTCGTGCAGCCCCTCGAGCGCGAGCGGTTGCGCCAGATTGATTTCGACGATCACCTTGTCGGCAAGGATCGCGAAGCTGGCTGAATTACCGACCGACGTAGTCGGCACAATGCCGCCGGTCTCGGTGATCGCGGCGGCTTCGATAATCGCAACGTCGATTTTGCCAAGCTGGTTTGCGCGCAGCATCTCGACCGTTTCGGACAAGTGCTGATCGACGAACATCACTTCACCGCGATTGATCGCATCACGCAACGTCTTGTCGACCTGAAACGGCAAGCGGCGCGCGAGCACGTTCGCCTCGGTGAGCATGCGGTCCACGTCATGACCGAGCGATGCGCCCGTCATCAGCGTAATGCGCAGCGGCGTGCCTTCCGCGCGTGCGCGTTCAGCCAGCGCGACAGGGACAGCCTTGGCGTCGCCCGCGCGCGTAAAGCCGCTGGCGCCGACGCGCATGCCGTCCTGAATCAGAAGCGCCGCCTCGGCGGCCGATGTGATTTTGCCGCGCAATGCGGCACAACGAATCCGGTCTTCGTACATGAAACGAGTCTCTCCATAATCACCAGTCTGGTCTGCCGATGCGCACGTCTGCGGTGTGCTTCACCCGGTAGACAGGTCGTCGCGCTGGCCGCGGCGTCTCGACAGGACAGCGTCGCGGCCAGTGACTTCGCCGCTCGCAACATGCTTGCGGCGGGTGTTGCTCATACGTCAGTTACTACGCGTGATACTTCACGATGGTCGAATCAGCTACCGGAGTAGATGTTGCAGAAGCTCACAGGACCCACGCACACTTCAGCTTTGCTCTTCGGCACGTCGGCACGGCTGCGTGCATTGACACGATTGACGCTATCGGCGCGCTGGACAGTTGCTTGCGCGACCTGTTGTTCCTGAGTAGCCGGCGCCGACTGTGCATGAGCGACAGCAGCAGACAACGAGCAGGCAATCAGGGCGATCTTCAACATTTTCATTTCGTTCTCCAGGACTTACGGTGACTGCGAGGCAGTGATGAAACTATATGACCGCCGCCTACCCAGATAAACCGGGCTGTCCGGAAGTGATCTTTCTATCTGGCAGAAGGATCGAGCCGCGTGACAGCACACAATGTGCGGCTTCAACGCGCGTTAAACGGTGAGTCCTTGTCGAGCAATGCCGTGCGGATGAAATGCAGACAGCTGAGAATGCGCTGCACGTCATGGCGTTTTTCGCGGTCTGCATGCACGATTTGCAACAGGTCCTGAGCGATCCACGTGGCGGAGCGGACCGAGACGAGCGCGCTGTCCAGTGCTCGCGGGCCCGGCTGCTCGAAGAGTTGTGCAAGGTCATCGCGGACTCGTTCCATGCTGCTGCGCCAACGCGGATGCAACTCATAGGCGTACGCAGAACGAGCCGTTTCGTTGCGCAGATCTATCACGGCGTGACCCACTTCGAGCGTGACAAGCATCCAGCGCAATGCCTGTCGCCGACGCCGCGTGTGCCGCGTCAACAGCATCCGCAGTTGCGATGTCAGGTCGTGCGTGCTCGACTGAAAGCGCTGGTTAAGTCCCGGCAATTCGTCGTTGCACGCGGAGACGGCCTGGGCGCGCAAATCGCTCATGATTCTTCTCGTGAGCCAGGGCATGTCAGCGGGGAAAACCACCGCAGAGACGATCGCCGACAACAACATCGACACCGTGACGGCGATGCCGTTGTTAATCAGCAGATCCGGCGCATAGCTGACAACGTTATCCGGCCCGGCGAGCAGACAGAAGAACACCGCAAAGCCGATGCCATATCCCGCAGCGCCCTTCCGGGTCGCGATGAACGCACCGGATGCGAGCACGGGTGCAAGCATCGTGCAAAGCAGCGGAAAGCCGTCGATGTTGGGATATACGTAGCACGTGAATAGATAGCCGGTCATGGTCGCGAACACGGCGCCGATGCCCATTTGCACGGACATCTTCGGCGGGTTCGGTGCGGTGGACGTGAGCGCGCACGCGAGCGCCGCACCGATCACGGCAAGGCCGCCGCTCGGCCAGTCGGTTGCGATCCAGAACGAGCTGGCGATCGCCATCACCACTGCGCAACGCACGAACGTGAACGCGACGACAAAGCCATTGGTACGGCTCACGTAGCGGCTCGTGCTGCGCGGCTGGCTCGCTGGCTTACGTTGCGCTAACGACGACGTGTATGTCTCCGAATAGCGGATCCATTCGTCGACGAAACGGTATAGCAACTCTGCTGCGGTATCGAAGTCGGCCAGCGATTCACGCGGCGAAGCTTCCAGAGGCCGTCTCGTTTCACGCATCCGGCGGGGCAACGTCGATTGAAAGAGCCGTAAGTGCGTCGCGAGTTGCGACGCATCTGGAACAGCGCGGTCGAGTTGTGGCTGGAAATGCGCGGCAAGTTCGTGGAAATACGGCTTGATGGCGGTTGCCATCGGTTGCGATCCGCTCGCGCGCAGACGCTTCAGCAATTGATGCAGCGCGTGCAAGCGCGCACACGCATCCATGAATTCGCCGTTCAGACGACCGAGATGCTGACTGCGCGAGCGCATCGCCGGATCTTCAAAGGCCGCGAACGTACGCGTCGCTTCGAACCCGACGATTTCATCGACAAGGCCCGCAAAGCGCCGCTCGAACTGACCTCGTTCGATTCCGCCATTGAGCACATCGGCAGCGAACACCGTAAAGTTTGCATACCGGATCTGCAGCGCGTGACGCAGTGCCAGGCTGGAGCGCTGCGGCACGATCAACGCGCTGACAGCACTCGAACACACGATGCCGACCGCCACTTCCGCCGCGCGCGTGAGCGCCGCCAGAAACAGAGCGTTCGGTGCGGTGACGTTCGGAATGCCGATTAGCGCAGCGGTGTATCCCGCCAGCACGAAGCCGTACCATCTGAAATGTCGATACCGGACTGCGGCTGCAATACAGGCGCTTACCCACGCAATCATGCCGAGCATATACAGCTCTGGCTGCTGGACGAACAGCGCGCCGAGCACCAACGCCGCCATGGTGCCGACCGCAGTGCCGAGAATCCGGTAGAAGCTTTTCGCGAGTACCATCCCGCTGAAGGGCTGCATCAGCACGAACACCGTGGTCATTGCGATACGCGGCTGCGGAAGATCGAGCAGCATCGCAATACCCAGCGCCAGCAAACCCGCAGTGACCGTTTTCAGCAGGTGCAGCCAGATCAGACCGTCGCTGTTCGCCCAGTCGCGAATCGCGGGGCTGAGCGTTCTCTGGCTGAACGATTGCCACATGGCGCTCCACGGGCGGAAGAGGTCCCCCGAAGATCTGATCGCATGTTGGCGTTTCATCTGAAAGCAGTGCGCCCCGATTGGTCGCTGAAAAAAGCGCCGGCGAAGACTGCGCACACCGGCAGGCAAGGCGCCGATTGTAGGAGCATGCAGTGCGCGCATTAAGGGGACGATCAGGGAACGTCCCTTCCAGAACCGACAACAATGCGCCTCCGGGAGAGGCGGACAATACGGCTTCTGCCGTGAAATAGAAGGATCGATGGATACGTTACAAAATATGCGGGTGTTCGTGCGCGTGGTCGAAGCCGGTAGTTTTACTGCCGCCGCGCAGTCGCTCAATTCGACGACGGGCGCTATGTCCCGCGCCGTCTCGGAACTTGAAACGCATTTGCGTACCCGGCTGCTGAACCGTTCGACCCGACGGCTTGCGCTGACCACTGCGGGCGAGCGTTATCTGAAGCGATCGCAACAGATACTTGCCGACGTCGATACCGCCGAGGAAGAAGCAAGTTGCGCGCACGAGCGTCCGGCTGGCGCGTTGCGCATGCATAGCTTTGCCAGTATTGGGCAACATTACGTGTTGCCGGCGATTTCGCGATATCGCGCGTTGTATCCAGAAGTGACGGTCGAGTTGACGTTGTCGCAACGCATGCCGGATCTTTTTGAAGGTAGCGCGGATGTTGCAGTGATTGGCGCCTCCACGTTGCCCAATTCGGACCTCGTGTCGCTTCCGCTGGGCACCACTTTCAGCATTTTGTGTGCGTCGCCCGCGTATGTGCGCGCGCACGGCGCACCGCAGAAGCCTGGCGAGCTGACGCATCACGAGTGTCTGATCCTGCACACGCCGGCATTTCCTCCGCACGAATGGGTACTTGACGGCCCGAATGGCAGCGAGATGATGGAGGTGAACGGGCCCGTGCAAGTGAACATCGCGGAGTCGCTGATCGTCGCGATTCGCGAAGGAATGGGTATCGGTATGGTGCCGCTGTACGCGGCCATTTCGGGGTTGCGCGATGGCACGCTGGTGCGCGTGTTACCGGACTATACGCTGCAGAAGATGAACGTTTATGCGCTGTATCCGTCCCGTAAGTTCATCGACGCAAAAACGCGGACGTGGGTGGAGTTCTTGCGCACACATCTGCCAAAAGTGATTGCACGCGACGAGGCGCTGCTTGCTGAGGTTGGCAGGGCGGATTCGAGCGAGGCTGCGGTGTTGGTTGAGAGTGGTGGTGCGGGTGGTATTGGTGGTGGTATTGGTGGTGGTAATGCCGGTGGTAATGCCGGTGGTAATGCCGGTGGTAATGCCGGTGGTAATGCCGGTGGTATCGCGGGTGGTAATACGGGGGATGTCGCCGCGCAGTGAGTCGGGGCTCAGTGGCGGGCACGGCGAATATAGGTAATCAAGCGCCGCCACGATGGGTTTTTCTTGAGTCGGCGACGGGACTGACGAAGTGCCAATCCCGCTGACGGTTCCTCGCTGATGGCGTTCAGGATCCGCACCCGGGATGGGCGGGCGATGTGGGCGCACGCAGCGCTACGCAATCGCCAGGGCCGGGTAACGGCTTTCACGCCGG
>NZ_CAJHCP010000014.1 GCF_904848625.1 Paraburkholderia metrosideri | reverse complement strand
CGATTCTGGCAACGGCCGGAATGCGGGTTGGCTCGGTGCTTAAAAGCCCTCTAACATAGAGATTTCTGAACCTCAAAACCGGACATTTCTAAAAAGTCCAAACCCCGACATCTGAATCTGGCCTCGACATTGCTTGTTAGTCCAAAGTTCAGATGTCGTGTTTCCGCTAAATTGAAATGTCGTGTTTGCGGGTTCAGGCTGATGGCCAGCATGCCTTGAGGAGCGCTGGCCATTGAACGCAATTGGGACGATCACCATGTCGATGACCGAGCTGGACCGGTTGAAGGTGGTACAGGCCGTTTGCGAGCGGCGTCTGAAGCCAGGTCAGGCAGCGGACCGCCTTGCGCTGAGCGTGCGTCAGGTTGAGCGGCTGACGGTGCGCTATCGCAGTCGGGTGCCTCGCTTGGGCAAGGTACCGCGCAGCGCGTTCGATGCTCACAGGCCACCGCGTACAGTCGAGACCACCTGTGATCATAGGGGCGACTAAAGCGCACATTACTTCCGCAAATGGCGCTCCACACGCAGCGGCAATATTCCGGCTGACCAGCGATCAATGAGATTGGAAATCCACAAGCCGAAGCCAATCCTTATCCTGTTGTCCTTCGGGACGTCCCTCCTGTTGCCACAAAACATAGGCCCGTTCCCGAAGATGCTGGTCGAAAGCGCGATGCCAGTATTCATCCGCATGCCCATCTGGGCGCCCTTCACTCTCCCATAGCAGGTACGCGCGCTCCCGGACCGCCTGATCAAGACCGAACTTCGTTTCCGAATCTGACTGAAGGTCATCGCCGTAGGGCGCCATCTGACCGCCCCGGCCCGTATGCATCCGGGCCGTCAGGGTTCCGAGAGCCGCGTCAGGGACAAGCCGGCTCTGCGCGGCCGCTTCCAACGCCTTCGCTTGATAGGCCGAGTCCTCGGCGACCTCGCTCGACTCACCCAGCGTAATCGGATACGTGTGCAGCACGCTGCCGCTACCGTCTATTACATCAACCAATCGGTCGTTCATGGTGTTTGTCCGTTCGAAGTAAGGCCTGGCACGAGCAACCACGCACGCCGGGTCGAAGAAAAAGAGGTTCACTCAGCTACGCCGAGCAGCACGTCGATCGCGGCTTGCCCGGCAATTTCGCCCACCAGATAGGCCCATCGTTCCGTGAACGGGCCGTTGCGTAGCGGTATGCGGCTTCCTCGCTCGCCGAGCACTTCGAGATTAGTGCCGCCTCTAATCTGAAAAGTCACGTCATACATGTCTTGAGCGGCCAGCGTCAATCGGATATCAATCTCGAAACCGCGATACGTGATCACTCGGTGCATGAAAGACAACCTTCGGTTTCGCCAGTGTTACAGATGCCTCGACTGGGCCTTGCGGCCCCGGCTGGGCGAATAGGTCGACGCAACGATAGCCTTCAATCAATCGGATCGCTTTGCGCGAGTTGGATCTGAAAGGCCGGTCCAAATACGATGGACGGTCTCACCACTGTATACCCTTGCCGCCGCGCAAGCTCTCTTTATTGCGTCACCCTATGTGGGACGCAACGTCAGTTCCCGGACGCGCCGCAAATTGTGCTCGGTGTTCTCTGACTCGCCGCGTTTTGCTTTGGATAAAAGACTCGAGCGTTGAGCGTCCCCTTACCTATCAAAACGCATTACGGTTATCTCGTACTGAGGATGCCGCCGCGTAACCATTAAACGCGACAAGGGACAGCGACAGCGCAAGCGCCCTCGCTCTGCGTTGTTTGACACGCCCGCCCATACAGTAGCGAAAATATCTGCGGGAGATTCTCTTAGGGGTTATATGTGCGCCGGTGCGGCGTCTCGATGACGCGAAGAGATGAACTGGAACCGTTATCGCATAGCGCTGGTATTCAGCAATGCCGCCATGATGTTTGTCGGCCATCTTCTGCTGCGCATCCAGGACCTGCTGCCGCTCGACGCCCTTCAGCACGCAGCGAACCGATGAAGACGACCCCGTTCCGAACGGGCCGTCGGTCCCGCTTCAATGAATGCGCTTACAGTCCGACGATGCCGGGGTTGATCTCAATGTAGAGAATAACGAGCCAACGTTTCGGGCAGTCAGGGGCGACGTGCAAAGCCGGATTCGACTCGCTCACAGGCCTGATACAGCCCTGCTTCGAGGCCTGCATATAAGCACGTCTTGCGTCCGTCTGAATCCATGTGGCCAGCAGAATCGTCGTGACGAAGCTGAAAAGTGGAACGATTGATTCCGGCGCGGCCGGATCGACTTTCTGAACGAAGAACGAAAACGCCGTGGTCAAAACCTGATTCATCAGAATGGCGAACAGCGTGACTTTCGCCAATCCCCTGATTTTCAGCGTGGTTTGAAGCTTCAATTTTTGCATCGGTCAATCCATTTGATCTACATGATGTGACGCGTGCGCGCCGGCGTCATTGAGCCGACAGTTCGAATTCGGCTCGCAGATCCTGCAACTGATCGCGCGCGCTGCGCAGGCGCTCGACCAGACGCGCGGATGCGGGTGCAATCGGCATGCGTGTTTCGTCGGAAACCGGATGATCGAACGCCAGCAATGACTTGATCGCAGCCGGATTGGGCGCCGAAAACAACAGCTGAATGGTCGGGATCAACCGGTCGAACAGCATCCGCGCTTCGGCTGGACGGTTGTCGGTCGCAAGGTCTTGCACTTCGACGAGCAGATCGGCAAGAACGTGCGAACTCGCCAGGATTCCGCCGGTTCCGCCGACAGCCAGGCAATCAAGGAACGCCTCGTCAACGCCGCACAGCGTATCGAGCGGCAGCGTGCTCAATGGGCTGAAGTGCGCGGGCACACACTCCTTGATGGCGACGATGTTGTCGTGTTCGAGAAGCTGCGCGACCGTTTCGCATTCGATGTTCACGCCCGTGCGATGAGGCACGTTATAAAGCACGACGGAGCGCCTGGTGGCTTGCGCGACCTGCTCGAAATGCCAGCGTATGCCCGATTGGTCCGGGCAAATATACGAGGGGGCGGACACAAGGAAGCCCGCGCAGTCCCAATGTTCATAGCGCTGAATTTCGCGGATAACCTGACGCGTATCCGGTCCGCCGACGCCGATCATCACTGGCAGACGGGAGCCGAGCACGTCGGTGAGCGTCTGGACGACGGCAAGCCGCTCGGCCTCCGAGAGCAGCGCTGCCTCTCCGGTCGTCCCTAGCGCAACGATGCCGCTAATGCCGGTTCGCAGATAGTGAGCGGCTAGATACCGGAGCGCTTCAAGGTCGACTTCGCCGCTGCGAAACGGCGTCACGATGGGCAACCAGATGCCTGAGACCATGATCAATGGCCCTCCTTCGAAGCAGCGGGATGCGTGACTGCGCCGATGATTGCCTCGGGCAAGGTCGTGATCAGCGTGTGAAGCATGAATGGCATGTCGTCTCGCGCGATGTCGAACCAGACGTGAGTGCGAGATCTGGAGCGTTCGGTGCGTGTGACGTAAACGCCTGACGGCGAATGAAGGAGTGCTCCCAGTTGCGACCGCGATTCTTCTTCCGTGTCGGCTAACAGCGTCACGGGTAACAACACACGGTGCGAAGGAAACGTCAGGACGTTGTTGCTCTGGGGTTGCCGGGTAGTAACCGGCGTCGCATTGATTACTTGTAGCTGCGCAGTGGGCATCATGCAGGGCGGCCGAGCCGCGTCTCTTTATGAAGAGTTCATAGCGTAGCGGCCGCCGTATAAAATTCGTGCAAAAAAACGCTTGTTAGAGGTTAAAAACGGTATTGGAATGACGCGGGTGCAAAGACGAGCCAAATGACCGGCCTTGACAACATAAGTCGGGAGTGTCGTTCTTTCGGCTACCGTTCGCGTTGACTGTCACCGTGTAGGTCGGGTGATGGATCGCCTTGACCGAATCAACTAACTCAGAGGAAAAAAGAAAATGCAGGATGCGCTGACGCAGACCAGCACGAAAATATCGGCGCTTCGCGCATTCATTGCGTCAATCCGCCTCTGTGCCGTTGTGACAGAAATTTCGCCTCCCCTCTTTCACGTCTGGATGGGACACGATCCCTCAAAGAATCGTGTCGAGCACCGTTTTTTTCGATGAGCGGGTCAAGGATAATGACTTACGCCCCGCCTCAACGCGTCATCTGACTCAAGTAGACTTTCCCCATGCCAAACGAAATCGACTACCTCAACCCCGCCCTCCCCTCCGGCCTGCGCCGCGTGCCGATGCCCGTCGTCGACGCAACGCCAGCAACGCTCGAAGGATACGGCCGCCTCGTAGCGAACCCGGACGATTGCGCGATCGAAATCGTGCAGTGGCCGTCAACCGGATCGAGGCCCATCGATGCCGGCACCGGCGACGAAGCAGGCACGACCGAGGGCGTCTTCGTGAGCGAATGGCGCGGCGATATTCTTTACGGCCGCAATGAAGCAGTGGGCGGCAACTATATTCTCGCGTACGCGACAGAACCCGAAGCCGCCCGCGAAGACCACGCGAATGCGCCGGAACGCATGTTGTTATGGCACGCGAACTATCACCCGGATGGCGGACAACTTTTCTTTCCTCTCGACCATCGTCCGTTCTATGTCCCGCTGGCATTGCCGGGTGACGACATCGCGCCGGAGAAATTCGTCTGCTTTCGTTTTGATGGACGGCAAGGCCTCTACATTCATCCAGACATCTGGCATGAAGGTGTTTTCACACTTGAAGGGACGCAGCGTTTCTTCGACGAACAGGGCGCGGTTCACGCGCGCGTATCCGTAGACTTTGCACGCGAGTTTGGTTGTCTTCTCGAGGCGCCGATAGGCCGCGCTGATTAAAACGTGATCCGTAAAGGCTGAAAACGGTGAACTACGGCGGGATGGGTAACCGCCAATTTTCTTCCCGCTGATTGCGGTGAAGCGGCGATAGAGCGGCATTGCAGGCCGCTTGACGCGCGGCTAGTGAGCACGCGCGCGCAATGAGCCACGCGGCCAATCGGGGTCTGCACCGCCTCCCCGCTAAGCCGCGCCGCGCTTATCCAGCATCAGAGCGCGCGCTGAACAGACCGGGACGCCCCCGAGATATCCTGACCGAAGCCAGCCACGGTGTTGCAACCCGTCAATGAGAGCAAAGCCCCCGCCAGCAACAACATTCCCACACAGCGCCCAAACATATTCACCTCATGCGTTACAAAATAATTGACCTGGAAAACGGCTTTGTTCCCGCTGTCTGCTGTCTGTGAGTCGGCTCTGGTCCGAATCCGCAAGAGCCCACAGCACGTCTGAATCGACAGCCAGGAACGAAAGTCGCGATTTTCGCACACCGCGCATCGCCAAACTCTTTCACTTTGTATCTGGCTGGCAGTGCTGTTACATCTGCCACCCCGCATTCCCCCGCGCGCCAGGTTGTGCGGACGCCATCCGTCAGGAACGGACATCCGCGCAATAACCCGCAAAAAAATAACGGCGCCCCCTCAAGAACTGCAACGCACTGCCGATATTGCGTGAAGAGCGCTTTCGGTTCGAGCATTCCGTCTTTCGTGTCAGGCAGTTGAAAGCCGGCGAGTCCGCAAAAATGCGATCTCGTCATTCTCGTTCAAAGTAACCAAATAGCGGGATGCGTCGTCGGCATCATGATTGGCCAAATTGAATGTGGTATTAAAGTCCTCTTCGTGCGAGGGAGACATCGTGATTCGACATTGCATGGGCGGGTTACTGCTGGCACTCAGCTGTATTGGCAGCGCTATGGCCGCCGGTCCCGAATGTTCACGCTCATTTACGCTAGCTTTGCACGATCACGGCCTGCTCTATTCCGTCGACACAGACAGCGGGATCGACAAGGACTTTGCCGATGAACTGATCCGCCGGAGCGGTTGCCGGGTCAGAGTCAGCCTGATGTCGCGGGCCCGGATCTGGAAGCTGATTGAATCCGGCGCACTCGACTTCAGCCTGTCGGGCATTACCAACGACGAGCGTAACCAGTACGCAGATTTCGCCTGGTACTTCAGCGACAAATACTATTTGCTGGTGCGCAAGGATGCTGGCATCCAGCATCTGGCCGATTTCGAGCACAACGACCAGTTTCAGCTCGGTGTTATCCGCAGCTTCCGCTACAGCGAGTCGGCCAATCAGCTGGTCGACGCGCTATCGGCCGAAAACCGCGTCAGTCAGGCCGGCAGTCTGGACCCGCTCTATCAGGCGCTGATTCTGCGGCGCATTCAAGGCATGATCATCGAGCCTTTCGATTACCCTGCGATCGACGAAAAGAAAATCCGCGACGTAACCAGCATCGTAGAATTCGACGACCCTGCCGTTCCTCACGGCCTCATCATGTCGAAGAAAGGGCTGCCGCCAGCCGAACGTGAAAAGTGGCGCGCCCTCGTGAATCAGATGCGCGCGGACGGCACGGTCCGGCGCATCTTCGAAAAATATTTCAAACCCGACCTCGCGGATTCGATGGTCAATTTCCCGACGCCACCGTGAACTGGACGCGCCTCGTCCTGCTCCCGCTCCTGGTCCTGTCCGCTGCGCTCAGCGTGACGTGGATGCTTTGGGACCACGAGCGGCAAGCGTCCCGTCACGAACTCCTGAGCGAGTTCGACTTCGCGCTGGGCGACGCCGTCAGCCGGATCGAGCAGCGTATGGGCACGTATGAGCTGCTGCTGCGCGGCGTGCAGAGCCTGTTCGCCGCCAGCGGCGAAATCGGCCGCGACCGGTTCCGTGACTATGTCGACACGCTTAATCTCGACGCCAACTTCTCCGGCATCCAGGCCATCGGCATCGTCGCGTGGGTGCCGGCCGCACAAAAGGCCAGCCACGTGGCCGCCATGCGCGAGCAAGGCTTGCCTGATTACGTGATCCAGCCCACCGGCTCGCGCGACAACTACGCGCCGATCATCCAGCGCGAGCCGTATATCGGCATCAACCGCGCGGCGCCCGGCTTCGATGCGTGGGCCGACCCCGTGCGGCGGCGCGCGATGGAGCAGGCGCGCGACACCGGCATGGCAACCCTGTCGGGCAAGGTCCGCCTGGCCGTGGATGCCGAAGCCAAGGCGCACCCCGGTTTTGTCATGTACCTGCCGATCTACGCGCGAGGCCAGTCGCAAGACAGCGTCGCCGAGCGGCGCGCGCATCTGGTGGGTTGGGTCTTCGCCTCTTTCCGTATGCACGACGTGATTGCCAGTCTGTACGGCGAGCAGCCGCCCGGTCTCACGATCGCGATCTACGATGGCGTCGAGCCGTCGTCCGCCGCGCTTTTGCACAAAACCCCCGAGGCGCCCGGCCATCATCTGGCTGCGAATATGTCGGCGAACGAATATCTGGTCGTCGGCGGACATGACTGGACACTCTCGATGGCGGCGCAGGACGACTTCAACGCACGCTTCGGCCGTAACGCGTCGTTCCTGATCGCCAGCATCGGCACGGGCCTGAGCCTGCTGCTGGCGCTGCTCACCTGGCTCATGATGACGGGTCGCGGACGCGCCATGCGGCTTGCCTCGGCGATGACCCGGGAGTTGCGCGAGAACGAGGAGAAATTCCGCGCGATTGCCGACTGTACGGTCAACTGGGAGATCTGGTGGGGACCTGACGGCAAGCCACGCTGGATCAACTCGGCAGTGGAAAAGTACATCGGATATACGGTCGACGAGTGCATGACCTTGCGGGACTTCGCCGGCACGGTGATTTATCCGGAAGATATCCCGCGCGTCGCCCCTGAATTTAAGAACGCACTACAAGGCTTGCGCGGCGACGACCTCGAATTTCGCTGCGTTCGCAAGGACGGTTCGCTGATGTGGCTTTCCGCATCCTGGGTGCCGATTACCGATGCGAGGGGCGATTTCATCGGCTTTCGCACGAGCGGTCGAGACATTACCGAGCGCAAGCAGGCCGAGGCTGAGCTTCGAATCGCCGCTGTCGCCTTCGACTCGATGGAGCCGATGATGATCACCGACGCCAGCGCCACGATCCTGCGCGTGAACTCGGCGTTCACCGACTGCACCGGCTATACGGCCGAAGAAATCGTGGGCCAGACACCGCAGGTGCTTCGGTCGGACCGCCACGACGCCGCATTCTTCAAGGAGATGTGGGAAACGATCCAGCATGCCGGCGGATGGCAAGGGGAAATCTGGGATCGTCGCAAGAATGGCGACGTGTACCCGAAATGGCTCACGATCTCCGCGGTGATGAGCGAGGATGGAATCGTCAGCCACTATGTCGGCACGCATCACGACATTACCGAACGCAAGATCGCGGAAGAGCGCATCAAGGAATTGGCCTTCTTCGACGCGCTGACCCGCTTGCCCAACCGTACGCTGTTGCTGGACCGCCTGAAGCAGGCGATCACGGTCAGCGCCCGCAATGAAGCCTGCGGCGCGCTGCTGTTCATCGACCTGGACCACTTCAAGACGTTGAACGATACCCTGGGTCACGACAAAGGCGATCTGCTGCTGCAGCAAGTGGCGCAACGTCTGGCGGCGAGCGTACACGAGAACGACACGGTGGCCAGGGTCGGCGGTGACGAATTCGTGGTCGTGCTGGGAAATCTGCACCACAACCGACAGGAAGCGACGCGCCAGACCGACGCCGTGGCCGGCAGAATCCTCGCGGTTCTGGGCAGTCCTTATCGGCTTGGCGAGATCGAATACCGCAGTTCGGCGAGTATCGGCGCCACCGTGTTCAGAGGACATCAGGCCTCGATGGATGAACTCCTGAAGCAGGCCGACCTCGCGATGTACAAGTCCAAGGAGCGCGGTCGCAATGCCGTGCGTTTCTTCGAACCGGACATGCAGACCGTCGTGGTGGAGCGGGCTGCGCTCGAAGCGGGGTTACGCAACGCAATCGAAGACGATCAATTCCTGCTTCATTATCAGGCGCAGATCGACGGCAGCCGCATCACCGGCGCCGAAGCCCTGGTGCGCTGGCAGCATCCCACCTGCGGTATCGTGCCGCCCGCCGACTTCATTCCACTCGCTGAAGAAACCGGACTGATCCTCGCATTGGGAAGCTGGGTTCTGGAGGAGGCCTGCACACAACTGGCACGCTGGGCGACGCGGCCGGACATGGCCGATCTCACGATTGCGGTTAACGTCAGCGCCCAACAGTTCCGCGAACCTGATTTCGTGGCCAAGGTATTCGCCATCCTGCGTCGAACCGGCGCGAGGCCGGACCGACTGAAGCTGGAGTTGACGGAAAGCGTGCTGGTGGACAATGTGCAGGACATCATCCAGAAGATGGGTGCGCTCAAAGCACGAGGCGTGGTTTTTTCGCTAGACGACTTTGGTATCGGATATTCGTCGCTTTCTTATTTGAAGCGCCTGCCTTTGGACCAGTTGAAAATCGACCGTTCATTCGTGCGAGATGTCCTCGTCGATCCCAACGATGCGGTCATTGCGAAAACCATCGTGGCGCTCGCGCGCAGTCTCGGCCTGGGCGTGATCGCCGAAGGGGTCGAGACCGAGGCTCAACGTGACTTCCTCGCGGCAGCGGGATGCTACGCCTATCAAGGCTTCTATTTCTGCCGCCCGCTTCCCATCGACGATTTTGAAGCGATGCTGAGCAGACTCGACGCGCGTCAGTGCGTGGCCGAGTAAGTGCGGGACAGGTGGCAAAGCGGCTGGGCACTCCATTGTCGTAAGATGCAGGAAGCCTGCTAGCCGATGACACGTGACCCAGCAACGGAGATAGCCATGACATCGAACCTGATTGCCGAGACGGAGACGCGAGCGAG
The DNA here is from genome assembly GCF_904848625.1 of Paraburkholderia metrosideri. Lineage (GTDB taxonomy): Bacteria > Pseudomonadota > Gammaproteobacteria > Burkholderiales > Burkholderiaceae > Paraburkholderia > Paraburkholderia metrosideri. The sequence goes on along the minus strand of NZ_CAJHCP010000014.1, from coordinate 229,897 downwards.
GATTGAACGCCTATACGAGGCATTCTCGCGCCATGATCTGGAGATGTTGCGAAAAGTGGTCACCCCTGACTGGGAATACATTCCAGAACCCAAAGGGGCGCTGCCCGGCCCGGACCAGATGGCCGCGATCTTCCGGAACATCGCGGCGGCCCTTCCCGACATGCAGATTGAAATCCACGACCTCCTGATACATGGCAACCGCGTCGGTGTGCGAGCGGAAGTCAGTGGTACCCAGACCGGGCCGCTGATGGGCATTGCGGCAACCTCAAAGCCCGTTCGCTTTGCCATTCATTCCTTCCACGAAATGAGGGGCGATCTTGTCGCGAAGACGTGGCATCTGGAAGATTGGCTAACCGTGTTCCAACAAATCGGGCAATTACCGCGCCGGCTTGAACTGCGGGAATAACGCGGACATTTTTTCCAATCCCTCGATGGCGGCCAGCGCCGCCCTGCTCCTTTCGAACTCGGCCTTCAGCGCCAAACGCTGCATGTGAGCTTCACCCAGCGCCTTTTCCCACTCCTTTCTCTCGACCTGCGCGGCCAGTAGCGCGCACGCGTCGCCGTTCAATGCGCGTGCTTCGGCGCGCGTAGCCTTCGCCCGATACCCAAGTCCAGCGCCGCGCCGGCGACAAGAACCTCCGGCGCGCAGGAAATTCGACAGCCTTAACTCAATAATATTATTACGTAAAATGTCAACTTTTTAACCAAATCAATAGAAAATACGACATTACAGTTATAATGTCGTGTATAAAGCATCTACTGCCTTGCCAATTCGCGCCTTGGCCGTACACGACGAAGATCCCCATCTGCCCACCTCGAAGCCCGTGACCAGCAGTCCCCACGTCCCTCCAAAGCCCATCCCCGCCCAACGTTCAGCCAACACAAGGTCCGCCCTCCTTCTTAATACCTAACCGTCAATTCCATATCGTTAGAAATTGGAAGGCCGCGTCCGCGAGCAGCGCTAGCATGTCGGCTTCTCTCCTCCGCCTCCCCGCCTATCAAACCGATGTCAGTCAAACTTCCCCGTTTCGGTGTCTGGGCACTCGTGCACGGCAGCCGCGCCGCGTTGCAGGATCCCGCAGAACCCTATGACGCGTCGTGGGCCCGCAATAAGTCGCTCGTGCTGGAGGCCGAGCGCCTCGGCTACGATTCGGTGCTGGTGGCACAGCACACCATCAATCCGCACGACCCTTCGCTCGATCAGCTCGAGGCCTGGACATCATCGGCAGCATTGGCGGCACTGACCTCGCGCATCGAGATCATTACCGCGATCAAGCCGTATCTCTATCACCCGGTCGTGCTCGCGAAGATGGCCCAGCAAATCGAACACATTAGCGGCGGCCGGTTTGCGATCAATGTGGTGAACGCGTGGAATCGCCCTGAACTCGAACGTGCAGGCATCGGCTTTCCGGAGCACGACGCGCGCTATCTGTATGGCCGCGAATGGCTTGAAGTCGTCTCTGCGCTATTACGCGGCGAAACCGTGAATCATCATGGCGACAATTTTCATATCGACAACTATCAGTTGCAGCCCGCTGATCCGTTTCGCGCGCGTCCGCGCATCTATGTCGGTGGCGAATCTGAGCCGGCGCGCGAACTGGTCGCGGCGCAGGGCGATGTGTGGTTCATCAACGGCCAGGCGCCCGACGATGTCGCGCGTCTGATCACGGATGTCTCTGCTCGCACGCGCCCGGCCGGGCAGGCAGCGCTGCGTTTCGGTCTGTCGGCTTTCGTGATTGCACGGGAAACGCAGGTACAGGCTGACGCTCATCTCGCCCACCTGTTTGCGCTCGCCGAGTTGGACAAGCCGCTGCGCGAGCGACAGAAGGTCAACATCGATTCGAAGGCGGTGATGCATCAAACCTTCGCACAATCTCCGCGGGTTGGTTCGAATGGCGGCACGGCTGCGGGCCTCGTCGGCGACTACGATGTCGTTGCGCAGCGCATTGCTGCGTTCCACCAGGCGGGCGTCGAACTTTTCATGCTGCAGTTTCAGCCTTTCGAAGCCGACATGCGCAGCTTTGCTGAAGAGGTGATCCCGCGCGTTCGGCGGCTCCTTTCCCAATGATGATGGCGCGCGTAGGATCGCGCGCCGCTTGCCATACGATCAAAAGGGCAATCGAACGATGCACCCGGTGGACATTACCCGGGTTCAAGACATCTGCGTCGCCAGAAAAAGCCAACCTGATTGCGACAGTCCAATGGCGTTGCCCTTCCCCATCGCTCGCGGTAGCGGACATTCATGTAGTTGCACATCGCAGCGTGACATGAGCGCGTGCCTATGCCATCACCGGATGCACGCTCCCGCGGCGTCAGTCGAGCAAAGCAGGATTATCGATCGCGCCTGTCAGCAATTCGATAAACGCCTGGACCGTTTGGGGGAGTGTACGACCCGCCATGGTCTGGATCTGGAGCGTGCGTTGATGCAAATCGGGATTGCTGATCGGCACGGCAACGAGGCCATCTGCCTGCAGGCGGCTACGCACGGTCAGGAACGCGGTCAGTGTGACGGCATCGGTCTGCAACACGAAGCTTTGCAACGCCGCATGAAAGTTGCTGACGAACACGGGCTCGAAAACGAGCCCCTCCAGGCTGCACGAAATATCGAATAACTGGCGCAACGTTACGCCCTGGTGGTCTATCGCCAACGGCCACGGTGTCAGGTCAGCGAGGCAGACGCACTCGCGCGCAGCCAGCGGATGAGCGCGCCTGACCAGCGCGAAGATTGGCGCGCGCTGCGAATACACGACGTTGATGTCTTTCTCCGGCGCGATGCTGAAGCACACGGCAATATCGGCGCTGCCTTCGCGCACTCGCTGCGTCGCAATGGTCGGGGCCGACACGTCGAGCTGGAAATGCGTGGCTGGGTGGGTCTTCAGAAAGCGCGCGAAAACCTGTGGCAGAAAATGCGCCGCCACGCCTTCCGAACTGGCGATACGAATCGTCGCCCTGCCGCCGTTGCTGAGCCCGTGAATCTCTTCGGTGACGCGCTCGGCGTCCAGCAGGCTGCGCTGCGCATGTGCGACGAGCAAGCGCCCGGCATCGCTCAGCACCATCCCACGCGGCCGCCGTTCGAACAGCGCGGCACCGAGTTCTTCTTCCAGCTTCGCAATCTGCCTGCTCAAAGCCGACACGGCGACGTAAAGTCGCTCCGATGCCTTGCTAAGTGAGCCGCTGCGTGCCACTTCGAGAAAATAACGCAGTGCCGTGTTGTCCATGTCGATCGGGCTGTCCCGCTGCTCCGCTTTGCCGTTTCGGCAACGATATCTGTCAAATATTGTAATTGTCTACCGATATCGTCCACGGCAAGATCGGCGCGTTGCTGACATGAACGACTCGCCCACCGCAGCACGCTGCACTGGAGAACGACGTTGACCCGAGACACAGCCATCCAATCCGCGGCGGAACAGTACGATTCCGGCCAGTTTCTCGACGACCTCCAGCGCCGGGTCGCGTTGCGCACCGAGAGCCAGGAGGCCGACAGCGGCGCGAGTCTGCGCGCTTACCTGGCCGACGAAATCACACCGACGCTGCTCCAATACGGCTTCACATGCCGTGTCGTCAATAATCCCGCGGCGGGCGCGGGGCCCTTTCTGATCGCGCACCGGCACGAGAACGACGCGTTGCCGACCGTGCTCACATACGGCCACGGCGATGTGGTGCGCGGCTACGACGCGCAGTGGCGCGACGGCCTCACGCCATGGCGCGTCACCGTCGATGGCGATCGCTGGTATGGCCGCGGCACGGCGGACAACAAGGGCCAGCACAGCATCAACCTGGCGGCACTGAAAGCGGTGCTGGACGCCCGCGGCGGGCGACTCGGCTTCAATCTGAAGCTGCTGTTCGAAACCGGCGAGGAAGTGGGTTCACCGGGGCTGCACGCACTGTGCACGCAATTGCGCGACGAACTGGCCGCCGACGTGCTGATCGCTTCCGACGGACCCCGCCTGGGCGCGCATCGCCCGACTGTGTTTCTCGGCTCGCGCGGACTGGTGAACTTCCGGCTGGACGTGAAACTGCGCGACGGCGGTCATCATTCGGGCAACTGGGGTGGCCTGCTGCGCAATCCCGGCGTGGTGCTCGCCAATGCGATCGCGTCGATGGTGGACGCGAATGGCCAGATCCTGGTCGAGGGGTTGCGGCCGCCGCCCATACCGGACGCCGTGCGCCGGGCGCTGGCCGATATCGCGGTGGGCGGCAATCCCGGCGAGCCGGACGTGGATGCGGATTACGGTGAGCCCGGCCTCACGCCGACGGAACGCGTGTTCGGCTGGAATAACCTCGAAGTGCTCGCATTTCGCACCGGCAATCCGGAGAAACCGGTCAACGCGATTCCGCCGCACGCGTTCGCGCACCTGCAGATTCGCTTTGTCGTCGGCACTGACTGGCAGAACCTCGAGTCCATAGTGCGCCGCCATCTGGACCAGCACGGCTTCAGCATGGTCGAGATCGACGTGGAACGCGGCATGCCCGCGACCCGCGTCGATCCGGACAACCCGTGGGTCCAGTGGGCTTTGCATTCGCTGCAGCAGACCACGGGCGTTCAGCCGGTGCTGCTGCCGAATCTCGGCGGCACGCTGCCCAACGACGTCTTCGCCGACGTGCTACGCATGCCGACGCTGTGGGTGCCGCACTCGTATCCAGGCTGCTCGCAGCACGCGCCGGATGAGCATCTGCTCGGTCCGGTCGCCCGCGAGGGACTGCGCATCATGGCGGGCCTCTTCTGGGACATGGGCGTGCAAGACCCTGAGGCGCCCAACAGCGCATCGCACCTCCCACGAAGCATCGCCACGGGGGCATCCGCATGAGCACCGACTCCGCCGCCGCGGCCCATGGCGGGGTCGCGCGGCCTGTGCCGCGCACGGGCGTGCCCCGTCTGATCCTCGCGACTTCGATTGGCAACGCGCTCGAGTTCTACGACCTGATCGTGTACGGCTACTTCGCCACCACGCTGTCGCGACTGTTTTTTCCCGTTCACGACAGGACTGTGTCGCTTCTGCTCACGCTGGGCACCTTCGCGCTGTCCTATCTGGCACGGCCGGTCGGCGCGCTGGTGCTCGGTTCGTTCAGCGACCGCAAGGGCCGCAAGGCGTCACTGACACTCTCCATTACGATGATGACGCTCGGCACAGGCATGGTCGCACTGATGCCGACCTATGCCACGATTGGCCTGCTCGCGCCGATTGGCATTTTTGCTTCGCGTCTGTTGCAGGGCTTTTCGGCTGGCGGCGAATTCGGTAGTTCCACTGCGTTTCTGATCGAGCATGCACCCGAGCGCAAAGGCTTCATGGCAAGCTGGCAATTTTCCAGCCAGGGGGCCAGCACCCTGATCGCATCGGCATTCGGCGCGGTGCTCACCGGTACGCTGACGCAGTCCCAACTGGAAGGCTGGGGATGGCGCATCCCGTTTCTGTTCGGCATGCTGATCGGGCCAATCGGATTCTATATTCGGCGCCGTATCGACGAAACGCCGGAGTTCGAGCGTACCGAGAAGTCCGCGTCGCCGGTGCGTGAGTTGCTGGCTACGCAGAAGGAGCGTGTTCTGGTGTCGATCGGCTCGCTCGTGCTCACCACGACGGCCAACTACATGCTGCTTTACATGCCGACTTATGCGGCGCGCCAACTCGGTCTCGCGCCGTCGTCCGGTTTCATTGCGACGCTGCTGGCCGGCTTCACCATGATGATCCTCACGCCGATCGTCGGGCATTGGTCCGACAAGGTCGGCCGCATTCGCATCATGCTCGGCGCCGGCACTCTGTTCTTCCTGACCGTTTATCCCGCGTTCATGTTCATGAACGCGCACCCGTCGCTTGTGACACTGCTTGCCGCGGTCGTTTGGGTCGCGATATTGAAGGCCACGTACTTCGCGCCGATTCCTGCGCTGATGTCGGAACTCTTCCCAACCCGTACGCGCACCACCGGCATGGCGCTCGGCTACAACATCGGCACCACCGTATTCGGCGGCTTCACACCACTTGCAGTGGCCGCGCTGATCGCGCTGACCGGTAACAATCTCGCACCCGGACTTTATCTGATGCTCGCCGCCGTCATCAGTCTCTTCACTTTGGTATGGGCACGTGTGCGCCTGAATGCGCATTAGGCCCACCAGGCTCCTTGAATCGTCAGGACTTTACTTATGCAAGACGCTTTGCAACACGCCGTGCAGTTCGCGATAGATCATGAATCGCTGTGGGATCGTCACGTCCATGGCAACTGGGGCGTGCATGTGAACGACCCGCCGCCGTGGAACCGGCTACTCGGTCCGGTGCATGATCGCGGCCCCGTATCCGGCACGATCGCCGTCGACGGCCGCGTGTTGACTTCATGGGGCGAACCCGAACGGGCCGATCTGACCTTCAGTGTCGCCAAGATGTACCTCGCGTTGCTCGCGGGCGTTGCTTACGATCGCGGGCTGCTACCGGACGTCGACGAACCGGTACACGTGCGCGTGCCCAACATCGGCTTTGACGACGAACACAACGCCGCCGTGACATGGGCGCATTTGCTTCAACAGACGAGCGAATGGCAAGGCACCTATTTCGGGCTGTCGGACCAGGCCGACCACTATCGGGCAGTCAACTTTGCGGCACCGCCGGATGGCAAAAAGGGCGACCTGCGCCCGTTGCAACGCGCCGGGACCTATTGGGAATACAACGATGTGCGTATCAACCAGTTTTCGCTGGCGTTGCTCCACCTGTTCCGGCGGCCGTTGCCCGAGGTATTCCGCGAAGCGATCATGCGCCCGATCGGCGCGAGCGAAAACTGGCAATGGGTCGGTTACGACAATGCGTGGGTCGAGATCGACGGGCGCCGCATGCAGTCTGTTCCTGGCGGCACGCACTGGGGCGGCGGCATGTCGGTCAGCGCGAACGATCAGCTTAAAGTCGCGCAGATGCTATTGAATGACGGCGACGCAAACGGCCGCCGGATTCTCTCGCGTGAGTGGATCTCGCGAATGCGGACTCCGTGCGCGCTCGCGCCATTCTACGGTTACCTGATATGGCTAAATACCGACCGCAAGGTGTTTCCGAGTGTGCCGGCATCGAGCTATTTCGGCGTCGGCGCGGGCAGCTCGTTCACCTGGATCGAGCCGGAACGCAGGATGACCGTGGTCGTCCGCTGGTTGCGGCCCGATAGCGCTGACGAGTTCTTTGGGCGAGTCCTCACTGCGGTGGACGCGATTTTGCGTTGACTGTAGAGAGGCGGCGCGTTGTCTATTCAATACGTCAACATTCCAGAATCAAACAGAACTGCGCCCCATCAGCTCCGGTTATTCCCTAAGACTTATTCGCGAAGAACAAGTCGATGCCAGCGTCCACCCGACACAACCGGGCTTGCGTGGCGCCCGGCGCATCGTGGTTTACAAAAAGCCTTTTGCTTCAACAGCGTCGGCTGAAAACAGCTGCGAAGCATCGGGATCAGGAGCCCTTTGATACGCGCCTTTTCTTCTGTACGCTGTCTCTGTGAGTTGGCCGCTGATCAGCCCATCGCGGCAAAACCTGCTTGACCACACGAGCCGACCGGCGCGTGCGGGCCGGCGGCGCACCGGTCGCTGGCTGAGGGTCGCGCCCGCTGAGAAGGAGCCATTCATGGAATCGTCTTCAGGCCCGCAAGCGGGCGCCCAGGCAACCCGTCATGGGTCGATGGCGGGGCTGGCACTGGGCGCCATCGGCATCGTGTTCGGCGACATCGGCACGAGTCCGCTCTACACCATGAGCACGGTATTCGATTCGGGGCACGGGCTCGTGCTCAACCGCTTCAATGTAGTGGGCGTGGTGTCGCTCATCATCTGGGCGCTGATCATCGTGGTGTCGCTGAAGTACGTGACGCTGATCATGCGCGCCCACAACCACGGCGAAGGCGGCATCATGGCGCTGCTCGCGCTGGCCTCCAGTTCGGTGATGGACCGGCCCCGCCTGCGCAACGGCCTGTTGCTCGCCGGGGTGTTCGGCGCGGCGCTGTTCTATGGCGACGGCGTCATCACACCAGCCATCTCGGTGCTCAGCGCGGTGGAAGGGCTGCAGGTAGCAGAGCCTCAACTCAAGCCCTACGTAGTATCGATCGCGCTGGTCGTACTGGTCGGCCTGTTCGTGGTGCAGCGGCACGGCACGGCCGGCATCGGCGCAGTGTTCGGGCCGGTGATGGTGCTGTGGTTCGGCGTGATCGCGGTGGCGGGACTGCTCAATATCGGCCGCGCGCCGGGGATTCTTGATGCGTTCAATCCGTTCATCGGCCTCGAATTCCTGATGCGCAACGGCTGGCGCGCGTTTGTCTCGCTGGGCGCGGTGGTGCTGGCGTTGACCGGCGCCGAGGCGCTATATGCCGACATGGGTCACTTCGGCGCACCGCCGATACGCCTTTCGTGGTTCGCTCTCGTGCTGCCCGCGCTGGGGTTGAACTACCTGGGCCAGGGCGCGCTGCTATTGACGGACCCCAAGGCCGTAGACAACCCCTTCTTCCGCCTCTTCCCCTCGATGACGCTGTTCCCGATGGTCGTGCTGGCCACGGTGGCGACCGTGATCGCGTCGCAAGCGGTGATCAGCGGCGCGTTTTCGATGACCAGGCAGGCCATGCAACTGGGCTTCATGCCGCGCATGGGCATCGTCTACACGTCCGAACGCGAGGTTGGCCAGATCTACGTACCCGCGATCAACTGGTTGCTGCTGATTGCCGTGGTGGCGGCGGTGCTGGGATTCGGTTCTTCCACGGCGCTGGGTTCGGCGTACGGCATCGCGGTGACTGGAACCATGATAATCACCACCGTCCTCACGTTCTACGTGGTGCGCTACGCGTGGCACTACAACTGGTTGCTGTGTGTGCTGGCCACGGGCTTCTTCTTCGTCATCGACTTCGCGTTCTTCTCGGCCAACCTGCTCAAGTTCGTGGATGGCGGATGGTTCCCGCTGCTGTTGGGCGCCATCATGTTCACCGTGATGTCCACCTGGCATCGCGGCCGCGAATTGATGATCGAAGAAGCCAGCGTCCATGCAGGCGCGTTGCCGTTGGCCTCGTATCTGGACACCCTGTTCGCGAAGGAAACGATACGCGTACCCGGTACCGCCGTGTTTCTGGCGATCGACCCCGACACCGTGCCGCACGCGTTGATCAACAATCTCGCGCACAACCACGTGCTGCACGAGCGTGTGTTGTTCGTTCACGTGATCAACCGGGAAGTGCCCTACGTGCCCAGCGAACAACGTGTGGCGATCACGTCGCTTAGCCGCAACTGCTACGGGATCGTCGTCTCTTATGGCTTCAAGGACGAGGCCAACCTGCCGCAGGCGCTGCGCGACTGCGAACCAAAGGGCCTGGTGGTCGATCCGGCACAGGTGTCCTACTTCCTCAGTCATGCCACGGTGGTGGCAACCGGAGGCAAGGGCATGCCGGTGTGGCGTGAAAGGCTGTTCAGCGTGATGGCACACAATATCGGCAACCTTGCGGCGTATTTCAAGCTGACGGCAAACCGGGTGATCGAACTGGGTTCACGCGTCGAGATTTGAAGCGGAGCCCGCCGACATGAAGAGGCTCTTCGTTTGCTGCGACGGCACCTGGAACTCGGATAGCGACGAGTTTCAGGGTGTGCCCGTTCCCACCAACGTCGTGCGCTTTTTCAATGCGCTGAGCGAGTACGGCGACGACGGCGTCGAGCAACTCCGGTACTACCACGTCGGCGTGGGCGCCAACGAACGCTGGGTCCACCGCATCATCGATGGTGCGCTGGGCATCGATCTCTCCCGTGACATTCGAACCGCCTACAAGTGGCTGTCCGACCACTACGTCGAAGATGCCGAAATCTTTGTGATTGGCTTCTCGCGTGGCGCGTTCACGGCGCGAAGCCTCGTGGGCATGCTGCATCATTGCGGACTGCCTCACGACGCAAGCTGGGCGCTGGTCAAACAGGCATGGAACCTGTACCGGCTCGACCCCAAAATACCGGCAAACCTCAGCCAGCAGCAACGATTTCGCATCGAGCATGGCAAGCCGCCGCCCGTTCGCTTCCTGGGCGTGTGGGAGACGGTGGGCGCGCTCGGCATCCCCGAAATCATGAACCTGTTCGGTTTGCCGAGACAGCGCTTCGAGTTTCATGACACGACGCTTTCGCCAGAAGTCGAACGCGCGGTACAAGGCCTTGCCATCGACGAACAGCGGAACAACTTCTCGCCAACGTTATGGACTGACGAAGACGGCTGCGACCCGGCTCGCGTGACGCAAGTGTGGTTCCCTGGCGTGCACGCTGACGTTGGCGGCGGCTACAAGGAGACCGGGCTCTCCGATGCCACACTTAAATGGATGATTGCCGAGGCTGAGCAGTGCGGCGCGGTGTTTGAGCCAGACATGTTGCGGCAGTTAGCCCATGCGGACCAGTCGTCGCCGTCCGCGGTGCATGGCGTTCTCCACAACTCACTCACCGGCTTTTACAGGAGGATCGGATTTCGTCCGCGGGCCTTTCCGTACCTGGTGAAAGATTCACGAAGATGTTCTGAATCGGTATCGCCTCTGACATTGGCGCGGCAGGCCAGTCCGCCGATCTTTCAGGCGCCTTATCGGCCGAACATAGACCCGGTGGCGGCGGTTCAGGTGCGGGTTTTTGCCAGCCCGTTGTGGAATTGGACCGGCATTTTCATGAAGGAAGGTGTGCGCTACCGGTTCAACGTACCCCTTGGTCAAACGTGGCTGGACGGCGACAACGTGTGGGGCGCGGAGGGCACGCCGGGTAACTGGGTACAGCGCCTGTCTGGATGGGCGAGGCGAGTCAGAACGGCGAACTGGTTCGAACTGTGTGGCGCCATCATTGACCCAGGGCTGCCGGGTGCCGCAGGCGCCCCACCTGAACCGTTTTACTTCCGGATTGGCAGACAGGTCGAGATCAAGGCTCCCTGCTCGGGTTACCTGTATTGTTTTGCCAATGATGCCAGCTGGGCATACTGGAATAATCAAGGAAGTCTGCGGGTCGAAATTGCCGAATCAGACGCGAAGCCGGCTGGCAACGGGACCGCATATGTCCCTTCCGGCGATGACCTGACCGCACCCGCAACAGCACCCGGCGGTTCCGGTGCAGGTGAACCATCGTGATGCGCTGCCGTTCTATGTTTTCCCCGGTTCACGCGTCATGCACGCAAAAAATTGAATAGCCATGCAGATCCGCGCAACAGCCGCCGGCCTGATCGACACCGACTGATCCTGTACCGCAACCGGCCGACGCTGCCCGGCCAGACATAAGCCCTAAATCACGAGCTCAATTAGCGGCCGCCGTGCGCATTGCCCGGTATTCCCGTCGCACGATGTCCATCAGTTCCGACACCGAAGTCAGCGCACTCTTTTGCTCATAGGTAACACGGCCTCGTTGCATCAACATGATGCGATCGGCGATATCGAGCGTCTGCGCGTAGTTGTGCATGATCATGATGATCGACAAGCCACCCTTTTCCTTCAGGCGCATCAACAGGTCGATGATGAGCCCCGCCTCGCGCGCGCCCATCGCAGCGAGCGGTTCGTCGAGCAACAGAATCTTTGCGTTGGAATACACGGCGCGCGCCACCGCAATCGCCTGGCGCTGGCCACCCGAAAGCCGCTCCACGGGCAGATCCACTGAAGGCACATGCACACCGATATCGTCGAGACATTGTGCCGCGCGCTCACGCATCTGCTTGTGATCGAGCAGCCTGAACAGACCGGGTCGCACGATCTCGCGGTTCAGAAACATGTTGTGATAAATACTCAGTGAATTCGCGAGCGCGAGATCCTGATACACGCATTCAATGCCGAGCGAACGCGCATCGTCGACCGAGCGCAGCAGCGTTTCCTGGCCGTCGACATAAAGCGAGCCGCTCGTTTGCTGATGATAGCCCGTGAGGATCTTGACGAGCGTCGACTTGCCCGCGCCGTTGTCGCCCAGTACGCCCAGAATCTCGCCTTTGCCGAGCGTGAGCGAGACGCCGTCGAGCGCGGTCACTGCGCCGAAGCGTTTGACGAGTTGATCGCCGCGCAGCGCGAGCAGTGCATCCGGCGCAGCAGGTTCGCCTGCGGACGAGGTTTGCAATTCGTCCATTAGCGCCCTGCCCTTCGGCGAATACGCCCGACATGGATATTGAAGATCATCGCCGCCAGAATCGCTGCGCCAAGAATAATGTTGAACGTGAACGCATTGATGCCGATGAGCGTGAAGCCGTCGTTGAGAATGCCCAGCACCGCCGCGCCGATCAGCCCACCCACGATGGTGCCCGAGCCACCCGTGAGCGGCGTGCCGCCGATCACGGCAGCCGCCACCGCAAGGAACATGATCTGGTTGCCGCCTGCCTGCGGATCGATCGAGGTAATCCGGAAGGCTTCGAGCATGCCGGTAAAACCCGCCAGCACCGCAGCGAGAATAAAGTTGCCGAGGCGCAGCCGGTTCACATGAATGCCGGCCTCGCTCGCGCCAACTGGATTCGCGCCCGCAGCCTGCGTATGCAAGCCCCAGCGGGTATGCCGCAGCAACACGTGCATCGCGAAGGCGATCGCCACGGTCCAGATGATCTCGCTATAACCCCACGAGCCCATCAACCCGGTGAACGTCGGCGACCCTGGCGCGGGCGCGGGCGTCCCGCGTGACACCGTCAGCGTAATGCCGTTGATGAGAAACAGCGTGCCGAGCGTGGTGACGAACGAAGGCAGCCGCAGCCATACCGTCACGGCGCCATTCACAAAGCCGACCAGCGCCGCCGCCACCAGCCCCGCAATCATGGCAAGCCACATCGGCGCGCCTGCGTCGTTGGCAAACACCATCATGAACGGCGCGAACGCGAACACCATGCCCGCCGACAGATCGATGTCGCCACCAATCATCAGCATGATTTCGCCAAACGCAATGATCGCCACCGGCGCGATGAACTGCGACAGGTTGACGAGGCTCGCACTGGTGAGCAGAAAATCCCGATTGGCGAATTCAAAGTAGGCGGCCAGCAACACGGCCACCAGCAGGATACGCAGCTCCGCCGCCCAGTGCGATGCGAATGACACCCCCGCGCGCCGGGGCACGCGGGGCGTATCCGCCTTGCTCGCTTCTTTCACTGTATTCATCACGACTTGATGGCGCCGCTCATCGGAACGATTTGCGGCTTGGTGGTCTTGCCTTCAAAGCGCGTCGACGTATTCAGGTAGGGTTCGACGGTATCCTTGGTCACGAATTTCAGACCGGTATTGATGTCAGCCGGCCCGACCAGGCCACCCGAAGTCAGGAACACGAACGCCTCCATCACCGTATAGAAGCCCTGCACGTACGGCTGCTGATCGATGGTGAAATCCAGGAAGCCCTCGTGGATCAGCTGGATCGTGGTCGGCAGCAGGTCGAAGCCGCCTCCGTGAACGCCTTTCGACGGCAGGTTCGACTCTTTCATCACCTGCGCGACGCCCTGCGTGCTGCCGGCATCGACGGCGAACATGCCTTTCAGGTCCTGATGGCCGAGATAGAACGATTTGATTTTCGAAAGCTCTTCGTTAACTGTCGCGCCGGTTGCCACAGTCTGGATGTCGATTTTTTTGCCGGACTTCTTGATGGCGTCACTCGCACCGTCCAGTCGCGGCTGGATATTGAGCTGCCCCGGTGTCGCAATGAAAAGCGCGACCATCCCGCTGTCGATCAGGCTCACAATGCGCTCGCCCATCTGATAGCCGGACAGATACAGGTCCTGGCCGATATAGGCGAGGCGCGGATTCTTCTTGCCGCGCGGCGCGTCGGCGTTATAGGCGAATACCGGAATACCGGCGTCGAGCGCGGCCTGGATCGGCTTGTCGAACGCGCCTGGATCGACGATCGGCACAGCGATGGCGTCGGCCTTCGCGGCAATCGCCGAATTCACCGCGCGGACCATTTCGCCCGCGTCCGAGGTGGCCGAGCCGGTCCACTGATAATCCATGCCGAGCAGCGAGCATGCATCCTGAATGCCGTACTGCGTGGGCACGAAGAACGGGTTGGTGGTGACGTGATTGACGAACACGATCCGCCACTTCTTGTGCGGCGGAAAAGCCGCCTCAGCCGCCTGCGCCGTGCCGATCAGGCCACCCGCCCCGCCTAGCGCGCCCAATAGCGACAGCGCTGCACCTAAGCCCGTACCCTGCATCAGCCCTCGCCGTGCCGCACTGAAGCCGGGGCCGTTGCGTTCCTCGTCGTCATCCCGTTGCTGTGCCATTTCTTCCTCCGGTTCACTTCGTCGTTGGTCGGTGAGGTCGACGTCAAGTCGATCGTGTGCGAATGCTGGACGGCATCGGGAGTGCGCTGTGCAGCGCTGGACTGGGAATTGGAGACGTGCAACCCCGATTCGAAAGCGCTCGATCTGCGCCGTGCGGTACCGAGAAAATGTTAGTGCACCGTGGTTGCGCCTCCTAATCCATGTATACCCGTAACCAGGGAAAGCGACGGTATGACCGTCTCGGTCAACGATGCATCGGGGGGTCGGCCGACTGACCGCGCGCGTTCAAAACGGTCTCGCCGACACGCCGCGACCGGCTCGTTTTGCGCGGATAGCGAGTCCCGTGTTTCTCAAACTCCAGGATATAGCTCGCGATAAGTTGCCCTGGGTTGATCAATGCGCCGACCCGAAAGCGGCTGATATACGCGAACCTGCATAGCATTCCGCACTTATCTATTTGTCAGCGAGTGCCTCTCTTCTCTAGCATCTACATCGTTTGCAACATGTCGTTTGCAAAAACACAATCACACTTCAGAAAATGAAAAGACAAACATTTATCCGGGCGATGCTCGCCGTGGTGGCATTGGGTGGAAGCATGGCGATCAGCCAGACGGTGCTGGCGGCCGATCAAACGCTGCGCGTGGGCATCATGTCGGGCGAAGACGAGGACGTCTGGCGGGTCGTTGCCGCGAACGCGGCGAAGCATGGTCTCGCGATCAAGGTCACGACCTTCAACGACTATACCCAGCCGAACGAAGCGCTATCCCAGCATGATCTCGACGCCAACTCCTTCCAGCACAAACCCTATCTGGATGCGCAGATCGCCGCGCGCGGCTACCACATCGTGCAGGTGGGCTACACCTACGTTCAGCCGATCGGCCTGTACTCGCGCAAGGTGAAATCGGTCGCCGACCTGCCGAAGGGGGCAACCATCGGCGTGCCGAACGACCCGAGCAACGAAGGCCGCTCGCTCCTGCTGCTGCAAAGCCTGGGGCTGATCAAGCTGCGCGCCGATGTGGCGTTGCTGCCCACGATTCGCGACATCGCGAGCAACCCGAAAGACATTCACATCAAGGAACTCGACGCAGGCATCGTAGGACGCGCGATCGGCGATCTCGATGCGGCGGTGATCAACACAGACTGGGCTATCAAGGCCGGGATCAAGATTCCGCAAGAGCGCATCGCGCAGGAGAAAGTGGCGGGCAACCCGTATCGCAACTTCCTCGCCGTGAACGAAAAAGACGCGAACGCACCATGGGTGCATGCTCTGGTCGAAAGCTATCAGCAGCCGAACGTCGAGAAGGAAATTCTCGAGGTGTATCACGGTGCGACGTTGCCGGCCTGGAACGAATCGTCCCGATGAAGTTAGCGTTGCCCGGGATCTTCCGTGCCCGGCCCGGGCAACCCCGCGCGATGCTTAAGCTCGCGCGGGTGGGTGCCTGAATGACTGCGGTCGAAGCCACCTGCGCGCCACGCTGCTACTTCTCCCCAACCAGCTTGTCTTGGGTATTGATTGCGAAATCGCCAGCGTCATGGCGTTCGTGCAATTGACTTGCAGGGTCGCCGAACACACGGTTCACCATCCTCCCACGCTGCACGGCAGGACGCTCTCCGATCGCGTCGGCCCAGCGCTGCACGTGCTTGTAATCCTGCACGGAAAGAAACTCAGCCGCCTCGTAGAACCAGCCCTTGACCAACCCGCCGTACCACGGCCAGACAGCCATATCGGCTATCGTGTACTCGCTGCCCGCCACATAGTCATTAGTAGCGAGTTGCTTGTCGAGCACGTCGAGCAGACGTTTGGTTTCCATCGTGAAGCGGTCGATCGCATATTCGATCTTGGTCGGCGCGTACGCATAGAAATGCCCAAAACCGCCGCCCAGATAAGGCGCGCTTCCCATCTGCCAGAACAGCCATGACAGGCACTCGGCGCGCGCAGCGGGATCGTTGGGCACGAACGCGCCGAATTTTTCGGCAAGATAAAGCAGGATCGCCCCCGACTCGAAAACCCGGACCGCCTTCGAGCCGCTGCGATCCAGCAGCGCCGGAATCTTCGAGTTCGGATTCACGCCCACGAAGCCGCTGCCAAACTGCTCGCCTTCGCCGATCCTGATGAGCCACGCGTCGTACTCCGCGCCACTGTGCCCGAGAGCCAGCAACTCTTCGAGCATCACGGTGACTTTGACGCCGTTCGGTGTCGCCAGCGAATAGAGTTGAAGAGGATGGCGGCCGACCGGCAGTTCCTTCTGATGCGTCGCCCCCGACACCGGGCGGTTGATGTTCGCGAAGCGGCCGCCGCTACTTTCGTCGTTACCCTTGTTCCAGTTCCAGACCGCCGGCGGTACGTAGTCGGAAGAATTGCTCATGCCCGAAGCTCCTTGCGTGGTGGGGATATTCATTCCGACATGAGATTAACAAATCGCCGAAATCTCTGTCGGGCCACGCCCGAAACGGTTTCACCCTGCCTACCCCGACTTACGATTCACTCACGCTGGTCGCGAGTGGATCCTGGCCGCGAAGGCAGTGTCGTGAAGCGGGTACGCGTCGACCTCACGGTCAGCGCCGCTCACCCTTCGGCGGTTTCCTTGACGCGCTTGTTCACGCAGTATTCGATCAGCCCATCAATCGCTGCTGCAGCATTTTCCAGAATCGCAGGACCGTGCATCGGAAAGATCCACTCAATATCGTATTTTTTTATTTTCATCAAAGCAGCGTGCAGGTATTCGATGGACGGCAGGTATCCGGACTCCTCGATCGACGAGATCATCTTCTCCAGCGGGTTCGCCAATCTCTCGTCAACGGATCCAAACCTCATGAAGATGTCCGATGAAAAAAGCGCCTTGAAACGCGGCACGTAAATCACCAACGCATCCCACTGATGAACGTGCTTCGCGAAGATCGGAATGACCACCTCACCGCTGATTGTGATCGGCGTTTCGTCTTTGAAGAGCTTCGTTCGGGCAGAGAAGATATCGGCGAGCGCGTGCGCGCAAATGGGGTGAGCATAGGTAGTCAGCGACTTGTTGAGCGCAAGAAACTCCGGGAGCGCGCCCATTTCGTCGTCTTCAAAGTGCGGCACGATCAGACCGCCGACCGATGCCACGTCAATGCCGGCCGACAGCAGGTTCGCCTTCAACAACGGGAAGTCGCCACGCGATCCCGTCTCTATGCAGAGCGTGCCCGAGTCCGAGCGGATAAAGAACTGCGAAAAGCTGAGATTGATCTTTTCGATATAGGTGCTGTGCCGGTAGATATGGTCGGCAAATATCTCCACTTTCGATGCGCTCATTTTGTCGTCTCCAAGGTCGCCTCAAATTGCCGAAGGGCAACGATACCGCGGCTCCCGAATTTTTCCATATACACGCTCACGTACTGCTCATTACCATACAGAAATGCAATGTCTGTCGGCACCATATTACGAATGGCGATCAACGGCACTGGCGTTTGCAGTGGCCGAAACATTTTGTTCCTCAAACCGGGCTCCTCGCAGTCGGGAAAGAACTGGCCGAGCATCAAGTGGTTCCCGACAAATTTTGGCTTGAGTTGCTTCTGCACGGATTCGATTGCACTGGATGCGTTGTCGAGACTGTCCGGAACAATGATCCGGCAACGATAGATATCGTCCCGCCCGCCACTGCGCAAGAACTCGTCCCTATGCAGTTCAACGTCGTCCGACAGACAGGCTACGCTTAACGAATGATTCCGATAAAACTCTATTGATCGCTTCAGAACGGCGGTTTTAGCGAATGGGCAAACATCGCCCAATCTTCCCAGTTCGGTGTTGGGAGCACATAGAAAATCTTCAATCCATCTGAGGATTCGGGAGAAACTCCCGTCAATAGACGCTTCTTCAAAAGAAATACTGTCTGACGCTGACAGGCCTATTGCCATGGTCAACCTCATTATTCGCGGGGTTCAGAAAAGTTAGAAGCAGATCGACCAGCCTCTGGCGAAACATCTATCTGGCGTGCGATTGACAGCGAAGTGCGCGCCCTTCGTGCGCGCGGCTATTCAGGTTCTACGACCCGCAAGCGGGGCATCTCGCTCGCGACGATGGCATCGTTCTGATCAGTTGCCCCCACTCGTAGTCGAAACTGTCGCGCGAAAAACGCGTCACGCCTGCACCTGGCGTGAAGGTCAATTCGCCGAAGAAAATCCCGTCGTCGTATGCGTAAAGGTCGACGCGAACATACCCGAGACCTTCCGACAACAATGCGGCAACGTTGAGGACTTCCTGCCAGTTGGCAGGGCGCGGAGCGGGATCCTCGCTGCACGGATAGCCGGCTGCGGCGATATCCAGCCGATTCCATTGGGTATCGTAGAAATCGTGGCGTGGGTCGCCGAACCGGTCCGACACCACGCCGGTATAAACCACCGGCTCACCCTGGACGCGATCGAAGATGTTTATTTTGTAGTCCGCCGGCACCTTGCCGCTTCGGTCGGTCAATAACTTCTCGAAGTAGATTTTTGGCTTGATCGACCGGTAGTGCCGTTCGCGCGACGCAATATAAAAATCGGTGCGCAGCCATTCGTCCGCGAGTTGTTGCAGCTCGACGAACGAAACGTCGGCTTTGCTCCGGACGACCTTGACGAATCCGCATCCATGGTTCGCTTTCATGACGAACGCGTCAGGAAGCGCGTCAAACACGTCCTGAGTAAAAACGTCCGGCACCGCCAGCAAAGGAATCAGATGCTTTTCCCCGATCTTTGTCCTTACATATTCCCGAACCGCAAGCTTGTCCGCCAGCACGCTCCACAAGGGATCGGGATGCAGACAACGATCCAGAATGATTTCGTTGAATGTTGCAGGCTTTACCAGATTGGGAAAGCGCCCCACTCTTCTGCGATGTGAAAGGAATAAGAAAGCTGAATCAGGAAGAAAATACTTCACGCCATGAAGCACTCTCGTATAAAGCCAACCCACACTTTTTGCGATTATTTGCCTGCCCGATTTAGATGAACTCGTGTCGGGATTCTCTGCCGCAGAGTGCGTCTTCGGCGCGGACCAGAAACGCCCCTGCGTCCGCCTCCCAACATCATTTGGCGTACTCATCGGAAAAACCTCTCGACTGGCTATTTTGGACGGGTTCCGCAAGCGGCCACTTGCGCAGAGTGCACCGGGACAAGGTTCGATACGCGCCGGGCGGATCACACGCCTCTCTCCAGGCGCGCGCTCACGCCCGCTTTATGCTGCACTGAAGCATAGGCCACCAATATGGTGCGTCAGGCGATATGGCCGAAAACCTTGAACTTCTGTCGCACCCAAATACACGAGCTGCTGTCGTGGCATGCGAATCGTAAGTCCAACGACGAACGAGGCTAGCTTGCGCAATGAGAGACACGGGACGTGTCGTACGCCAGCGCGGCGCGCGGCCATATTGAAGCGCAACAGAAAATCAGCGTTTTCTGGATGTTTTCTATTGGGAGGGACGAATTACCGATGCTGCCGGGACGACCTGTGACGAGTTTTCCGCCCGGCCGTTGACAGTGAGGATTTGCCAGTCAGCGCACGCCGTCGGACTGTGGCGAGAGGATCGCACACCGATCGCGTTTGCGCATTGACTCGGAGAATTTTATGGCGGGCGTCCGGTATTCGCGCGATAGCGGCAATGCCCGCGACGCCCGTGTCGGCAGTCAGAATGGCAGCTCAATCAAAAGCCGCACTTCACAGCCGGAAGCAGTATGACTACAGCGGCGTAATGTCAGCCGCCTGCTTTCCCTTCGGCCCCTGCTTCACGTCAAAACTCACCTTCTGATCCTCGCGCAACGACTTGAATCCAGCCGCCCGCACTTCGGAATAATGTGCGAACAGATCCTCGCCGCCGTCATCGGGCTTGATGAAACCGAAGCCTTTCGAATCGTTGAACCACTTGACCGTGCCTGTTGCCATGAGTCTTCTTCCTTGCTGGTTGTTGGGCAGGACCACGGCGTAGGCGTTTCGCGCATACAGCGCTCCGGTGCTGCCGGGTCCAGGGTGTGTCGGGCGATGTTCGAAGCTTGCGACACGCTTCAAACAATACGAAACCTTGCGGGCATTCGAAACGAACGAATGCTTCGATCTTTATCAACGGGTAGTCGCGCTTCGCATTCCGCTTTCTGATAAAGACCGCCGTGCGACAGTGCGTACAACGCGTCTTGAGAGATCTTCCTGATTGCTGAAAGCATCGCACTACACGCGCTGAAGCCGCATGTCATATTCATCAATTCGCCGTCGGAATCCACGCAGCCTTGGCAGCGTCGCTCGAACGGAATGCCGGGAATTTCTCTCCTAGCTCGGCAATCGTTTTGATGTTGTTCTTCACCAGATCGTCGCGCGTAATCAGCGTCGGCTTCACGACAATGTGATGCTCGGGCTCCTGTCCTGCCAGCAGCAATGCAGCAGCACGCACGGACACCGCACCGACCACGGCCGGATTCGTCGCCGCCGTCGCGACCCATGCGCTGTTCGGGGCGCGGATTGCTTCGATGTCGGAGGTCGAGATGTCGGCGCTGTAAATGCGCAGTTTCGACGACAGGTTCGCCTCGTCGGCTGCGAGCTTGGCGCCGCGCGCAAATTCGTCATACGGTGCGAACACCACGCGAATTTCCGGATGTGCGCGATACGCCGCCGCAGCCTGATTCGCGACCGACTGCGCGATCGGATTGTCCACCGTGCCCCAGCGAGCCTTCTCCTGCACGTTCGGATGCGCGGCCTTGAATTCGCGCCACACGGCATCGCGCCGGTCGAGCGGCGCGAAACCCGCGACGTACACATAGCCCACGTCGAAGGTATCGCCGTTGTCCTTCACGGCCTGATTCAACAGCAAGGTGGCCAGATCGTGATCGCTCTGTTCGATTTGCGGCACCTTGGGATTACCCAGATCGACATCGAACGCGACGACCTTGATGCCCTTGTCCAACGCGCGCTGCACGACGTCTTTCAGCGATTCCGGCAAGCCGTGATTGACGATAATGGCCGACACCCCCAGGCTGATCGCCTGCTGGATCTGTTCACGCTGTTCGGCGGCGTCCTGGCGGCCTTCGTAGATGCGCAGATCGACGCCGAGCGCCTTCGCCTGCTTTTGTGCGCCGGCTTCATACGCCTGGAAAAAATCGCCGGTCGACAGATAGTTGACGAGTGCGATCTTCACACCGCCCTTATCGAATGGCGCAGGCGCACCCTTGAGCGGATCCGCGTGTGCAACAGGCGCTGCCAGCATCGCGGCAGCCGCTACGGCGAGCACGCTTAACGTGCGGTTCGCATTGACGTGCACCTTGCGCGCGTGACGAAGAAACGATTTCATCATTGATCTCCAACCAGATAGAAGATGTAGTTATTAGTCGGCGTATTCCCACCGCTTGTCGCAGACTTCGAGATACTCGCGGCGAGCGCATGACGCTCATCGTGATTAATCTGCGCACCCGTTATTGCACCGGCCATCACATCAATTCCACGGATGCCGCGCGGGCTTGACGCCATTCAGGTAGTAGTTGCCGACCAGGTGATACTTCCAGCGCACCGGATCATGCAGCGTGTGCACCCGAGCGTTGCGCCAATGGCGGTCGAGATTGTGTTCGGCGAGCGTCGATTGCGTGCCCGACAGTTCGAATAGTTTTTCGCCTGCGAGCAACGCAACTTCAGTGGTCAACACTTTCGCTTCGCCCACCGCGACGGACGCGCGGGCGACGTCGTCCTCGGTGGTTTCGGCTTTTGCCGCGATCTCGTCGATCACACGGGCCGCCCGTTCGAGCAGCGCTTCGGCTGCGTGCAACTGAATGTGCAGATGGCCGATCTCGCGCACCGTCAGCGGATCGTCGCTCGCACGCTCGACACCGCTATCGATCCATGGGCGCGAGCGTGAGCGCACGAATGCGAGCGTATCGTCAATCGCAGCCTTCGCGATGCCGGCGTCGATCGCGGCCTGGATGATCTGCGAAATCGGTCCATTCAAGGTCGGGAAATCAGATACGCGGTGCGCGGGAAGCACGTGCGAAGCGGGCACGCGCACGTTCTCCAGCACGACTGTGCCGCTCGCCGTGGTGCGTTGGCCGAAACCTGACCAGTCGTCGATCACGGTCAGCCCCGGCGTGCCCGCCGGAATGTACGCGAGCCAGCTCCTGCGCTCACTGTCGAGCCCCAGCACCGGCACGAAGTCGGCGAAGAGCGCACCAGTGGCGTAGAACTTGGTGCCATTCACGACGTAATCGTCACCCTCGTGCGTCACGCTGGTCTTCAGATCGAGCACGTTCTTCGTGCCTTTCTCCGAAAAGCCATTGCCGAAACGCTTACCCTGCAGAACCTGGCCGAAGAAATAGTGCTTCTGCTGTTCCGAACCGGTTAGCGCAATGACATCGACGAGACCGAAATGATTCTGCGGCAACTGCCCAAGCGACGGATCTGCTGCTGCAATGATCTTCACGACTTCGGTCAGCGTGACGAACGACACGCCCGCTCCGCCATAAGTCTTCGGCACCGTGATCGCCCACAGTCCGGACTGCGAGAACCATTCGATTTCCTCGCGCGGCAAGCGACGCTCCACGTCACGCGTAGCCGCCTGCTGGGCGAGACGGGTGGCGAGTTCGTGCGCGACCGCGATAGCTTGCGCGTCGTTAGCGATCACTTGTGCCGCCTGCTTATTTGCATCGACCGTATTCGATGAAGCCGTTTCGTGAACTTCTGCCATGAGCATCTCCGCGTGATTGACTGTTCGCTCAATCTATCAGCGGGTATCTCGCGCGCAAACTGAACGTTTCGGCAATCGATATTCCTTCGGATGGCAAACAGATTCCGTCATGCCGGTTTCGGCTGGCAATAAGCGCAGATACCGAAACTATCCACGCGAATCGGTACGCCGCCCCACGCTAAAAGTGAACGCCAGGGCCAGCACCAGCAACACGCCTTTAATGAAATCCTGCATGTAATACGGCGCATTCAGCATCGTCAGGCCGTTCAGCAACACGCCGACGAACACCGCCCCCACCACCGTCCCGAATACGTTGGGACGCTTTGCGCCCCATACCGCGTAGCCCATCAGCGCGGCGGCCACCGCGTCGAGCAGCAGCGAGTGGCCCGCACTGACATCGCCGCGTCCGACCCGCGCGGCGATCAGCACGCCCCCCAACGACGCAATTGCACCGGATGCGACATACGCCGCGATCCGATAGCGCGCGGTCGGCGCACCCGCGAGCCGCGCGGCCGTCTCATTGCCGCCGATTGCGTAGATGACACGGCCCCAGCGCGTCGTCTCCATCACGATGCAGGCAAGCACCGTCAGCGCAACGAGGATCAACACCGGCAACGGCACGACGTCGAAGAGACGAAAGCGCCCGAGGGCGAGAAACGCGTCGGAGAAAACGCCGCTTGCTTCCGTGCCGTCAGGCAACACCGTGCCGGTGGCAAGCGAGCGTCCGCCGGTTGGAATCAGTTGCAGACCGGCGAGCAGGAACAGCGTGCCGAGCGTCGCCAACTGGTCCGGCACCCGCAACCGCGTGATCAGCAGGCCATTGAACAACCCTGCAACCACGCCGAGCACCACGCACGCGGTCACCGCCGCGAGCGCGCTGCCGTGCCATACGATCAACACATAGCTCGCTGCCATCTGTGCCGACGCGGCCACGCTGCCCACCGACAGATCGAAGCCACCCGCAGCCAGCGTGATCGTCACGCCGATGCCGAGCAGCGCGACGATCGATACCGCCTGCAAGATGCTGAACAGGTTGTCGAGGTTCAGAAACGCGGGCTCTTTGGTGGCAAAGACGACGATCAGAATCGCCAGCACCAGCAGAATGCCGGTTCGCTCAAGGTGATCGCGCAGACTGCGCAGATTGCGCAGCGCGGGCCGCGCGGGTTCGCCAGCGGTACCGTCGCGGGGAATGGAAGGGGTGACCGGTTTCATGAATGAAGGGCTTTCAGGTTAGACGTGGGCAAACGCTCGAGTGTCGCGCGATCGAACCACACGACGCGATCCGCAACTTCCAGCGCTTCTTCGAGGTCGCTGACGAACACGAGCGTCGCGCGTTCGTGCGCGTGCCGCCGCAAGGTATCGACGATATCGGCGCGCGCGCCGGCGTCGACACCCTGAAACGGTTCGTCGAGCAGCAATAGGCGCGCAGGTTCGACATGCCAGCGCGCCAGCACGACTTTCTGCTGATTGCCACCGGATAGCCGCGTGAGACGGTCGTCGGGACCGGTGCAGCGAATGCCGAAGGTCTGGATCGCGTCGACGGCGGCAGTGCGTTCCGTCGCTTCGCGCACCGCACCGCGTTTGAACCAGCGCGACAGGAACGGAAAGCTCAGCGTGCCCGCAATCGACGCAAACGGTACGCTGTCCGGAAACAGCGATGAGCGCCAGCGATCCTCGCCCGCGAGGAACACGCCGGCACGAATCGCATCGGCGGGAGAACGGGGACTCCATGGCTTGCCGTCGAGCTTCATGGCGCCGCTGCTGGCACGCGTCGCGCCGAAAATCGTGCGCGCGAGACGCGACTTGCCGCCGCCCACCGGACCGGCAATCGCCACGATTTCGCCGCGCTGCACGTCGAGGTCGAACGCAACGCTGGTGGGTGTCAACTGCAACTCGCGAGCGCTGAAACACGGCGTGAGCGATGCTGCGCTGGCTGCCTCCAGCGTGCGCGCTTGCGGCAACGGTCGTCCGATCATGGTTTCGACCGCCGCATCGAAATCGATCGGGGGTTGCAGGTCGGCCACCAGGCGGCCGTCACGCATGATCGCCACGCGGTCCGCCATGCGCCGCAAATCGCCGAGCCGATGCGATACCAGCAGGATCGCGACACCCTCCTCGCGCAATGGCTCAAGCCGCGCGAAGAGCCGCTCGGCCTCGGCTGCGGAGAGACTTGCAGTGGGCTCGTCGAGAATCAGCAGCCGCGGTTGCGAAGCCAACGCGCGCGCCAGCGTCACGAGTTGCTGACTCGCGAGCGACAGCGTGCCGAGCGGCGCAGACAGATCGACCTCGAGACCGACGCGCGACGCTAACGGGGCTGCCGCTTCGCGGCGCACGGCAGGCGGCACGCGCCATGGCGATGCGGGATCGCACAGGCGGTCGAGCAGCAGGTTGTCCGCGATCGACAACGTCGGCACTACCGCATCCGCAATCGACTGATGCACGGTGGCAATGCCGAGTTGCTTGGCCGCTTGTGGCGAGGCGGGTCGATACGGCTTGCCCGCCAGCGTCAGGGTGCCGCCATCGGCCGCATACACGCCGCTCAATATCTTGACGAAGGTCGACTTGCCCGCGCCATTCGCGCCCATCAGCGCGACGACTTCGCCCGGCCTGATCGACAGATCGAGATTCGATAACGCGATGGTGGCGCCGAACTGCTTCGTCAACGCGTGAGCGGTCAGAATCGGGGCAGCCGCGTCGGCGGCGGTGCCGTCGGCGACGAGTGCATGCTGATCGGGATCAGTGAATTGCGTCATGGTGCAAAGCTCAGCCTGGAAGTGATACCGCAAGCGGATACATTGAATGCCGATGACCAGGCCATCGGACAGACAAGTATCGCGGCACGGCCGGCCTGACCCAACCAAGCAATTTCGCTTTACTTATTTTTGGCGAACGTTACGCCGATACCATCCGCGCAAAGCGCTCTAGCCCCTCGCAGATCGTCCACATGCAAAGGCGCGCAGACAAGCTGCGCGCCTCGACAGCGATAACTCAACGACGCTGACACGCCGCTCATCAACCGGATAACCGGTGCCGCGTTGCAACCCCTCCCGCTAACTCAGAAGAACGCGCCGGTGGGCGGCAGTTGGCCCGTCAGCAGGTTTTGTCCAAGCAGCCGTTCCTTGTAGGTTCGCGGATTGTGCGAAGCGATCACCTTGATGTTGCGCCAGTGGCGGTCCAGCGCGCCCACGCGAGACACCACCGAGCCGGACCCCAAGTCGATCAGCCAGCTGGCGATCTGCGGCGCGAGATCGTCGATCACGACTTTGGCTTCTGCCGCCGAAAGCGTCGCGGCGAGCGTGGCGTGATATTCGTCGGCTGTTCCATAGCTATCCCACGCACGCTGCAGCGCGTCCACCGCGCGATCGGCGGTTGCTTCGACGCTGGCCGAATAGGCTCGAATGCGGCCAAGTAGCGCTTGCAGCACGGGCTCGTCCGACGGATGCACCGCATCACCGTGATAGAAGTTGCGCCCACGCGCGCGCAACACGTCGACGGCATCCAACGCTATCCGCCGGACGATCCCGGCAATACAGCTGGTCAGATAGACCTGATGAAAGGTGTATCCCCACGGTGCCGCTTCGTCGGTGCGCGGCGGGTCTGGCGGATAGACATGAGCCGCGGGCACCGTCACGGCACGAAACTTCGCCGTCCCCGAGCCCGTCAGTCGTTGACCGAATCCCTGCCAGTCGTCATCGTTGCTGACGCCCGGGCCTCGCTCGAGCACGTATTGAACGGTTCTGCCTTCGCGGCTTTCCACCGCGACGCCAACGAACGCGTCGTTATAGAGGTTGCCGGTCGCGTAGACCTTCTCGCCCGAGCCGATATAGGCGCGCCGCTCTTCGTCCCAGTCGAGCCGGCTCAACACCTGGCTGGGACGCGCACCGGCCGCCACCGCGTCGGTGTGCGCGAAACTCAGGCCGACGGTTTTGCGGTTTCCCGTCAGATCGAGAACGTGTGCATGGAAAGGGTGATCCCGATGCCGGAGCGCCGCTTCGACCAGCCACAGATGATTGCGAAATGCGTGAGCGATGTTCGAGTCCGCTGCCGCGATGTCACGCGCCACGACGAACAACTCGCTCAACGACGCACCTCGCCCGCCAGCGTCGGGCGGCAGGCGCAGTGCGCCGAAGCCGAGCTCCTTGAGCAGCGCGATTTCCTCGTGCGGTAAACGATGACTGCGCTCCCGCTCCACTGCGGTGCGGGCGAGATCGGCGATAACCCCGGCGAAGCCGAGGTTGGCGGACAACGGTGAAACGAGCGTGGTTGCCATCGTCTGTCTGTCAAACCTTGACGCTGTAATCCGCGACCTTGATTCGCGAGTTGATGATCTTGCGTTCCGCGAGCCAGTCGGCAGCACGCTGGAATTGCGCGATGAAAGCTGCGTCGTCCGGTTCGTGGAATTGATTCACGCGCTTCAGATTCGTCAAATAGTCGCGCACCTGATCGGGATATTTAGCCTCCTTCTGCGCGATCTGTTCAGATTCGGCGGAATGCGCGGACTGCCATGCGCCTTCGACATAGTACGCATCGATCACTGCGCGAATCAGTTCGGAATTCTCTTCGGTAAATTTTCTGCGCGTCACGAGCGAGCTGTAATCGATCAGGAAATCGAGGTCGCGTCCTTCGTTGAAAATGTCTTTGGCATTATTGCTATAGCGGGCGATGTCGACAGCCGGCGACCACATCGACCACGCATCGACCACCCCTTGCGCAAAGGCCGGCGCGGCGTCGGGTGGGTTCAGATAAACGAACTCGACCTTGCTGCGGTCGACGTGGTTCTTTTCCAGTGCTGCGATCAGCAGGAACTCCCCCAACCCCGACCGGTTGATCGCGACCTTGCGGCCCACGAGATCGGCAACCGAATTGATGCCGCTCGATTTCTTCACAATGATCGCGGTCGAGCGCGGGGAATAGACGTCGAACGCATTGAACACGAGCGGCGAACCGGCCAGCATCGCGGCCAGTGCGGGCGTCGTCGAGCCCCAGAAGCCGAAATCCGCACTGCCGCCCACGACGGCCTGAATCGACGGCGCATGATTCGGGAACGGCCCGACCCATTCGACCTTGATGCCCTTCGCAGCCAGCGTCTTGTCGAATACGCCGCGCTGGCGGGCCAGGTCCGGCAAGCTGCCGTATCCCCATCCAAGGCGGACCGTATCGGTGTTGCGTGTGAGCTTGCGCGGTTCGGCTGCGCGAGCCGGAAACAGACTGCTGGCGGCGGCGCCGGCCAGCAGTCCACCCGCCGCGCGCAACAGTTGGCGGCGGCTCAGCGATGAATCGTTCATCCTTATCGGGTCCTTGGAGTCGTACAGAAAGCGCTCAGTGAGACTGAACGCCGAGTTCTTCGAGCAGGCTCGACCGCAGGGTCTGCGGTGCGTGATTGCCGGGTTGAAACGAAGCCGCGATGCGTCCCGCGCGCATGACAAGAATCCTGTCGGCGAGCGTGAGCGCCTCGTCGACGTCATGGGTCACGAGCAGCACCCCGGGTTGATGGCGTGCGACGAGTTCCTTGACGAGTCCGTGCATCTTGATACGCGTGAGTGCATCGAGCGCGGCGAACGGTTCGTCGAGCAGCAGCAACGCAGGATCGCGAACCAGCCCCCGGGCCAGCGCCACGCGTTGCGCCTGCCCTCCGGACAGGTTGCGTGGCCAGTCGTCCTCCCGCCCGGACAGTCCGACTTCGGCCAGCGCGCGCGCTGCGCCCGCGCGACCGACCGTCGTTTCATGACCGAGCGCGACGTTCTCCCACAGCGTCGCCCACGGCAATAGCCGGTGCTCCTGAAACACCACGGAAGGACGTTCGGGTGCGCGGATCTGGCCGGCGTCAGGCACGTCGAGCCCGGCCAGTGCACGCAACAGTGTGGTCTTTCCACAGCCGCTCTCTCCGAGCAGTGCGACGAATTCGCCTTTCCGGATATCGAGATCGAGCGCGTCGATGACGACACGCGTGCCGTAGCGGCGCTGCAAACCGCGCACCGATACCGCGAGTGGTGAGCGGTTCACTCGCTCTTCAGCGACCGTGGGTACGACGGCGTCCCGTGACAGGGCGAGATGAACGCTCATTTGCGCAGTCCTTTCGCGTAATTCGCGTGCCATGAGAGGAAGTGAGATTCGAGCAACCGTACCAGTCCGTCCGCCACGACACCGATGATCGCGTAGATGATCATGGTCAGCAGAATGACGTTGGTCTGCAGAAATTCGCGGGCATCCATGGCCAGAAAACCGATGCCTTTCGTCGTCGCAAGCGTTTCGGCAATGACCAATGCGAGCCACGCATGCGCGAGCGCATAACGCACGCCGGTGAGGATCGACGGCATCGCGCCAGGCAGAATGATCCGTCGCACGACCGCGGCCCAGTCCAACCCGACGACCTTGGCGAGTTCCATCAGCTTCGGATCGATCTGGCGGATGCCGAGCATCGTGTTGATATAGATGGGAAACAGGACCGCGAGCGCGACCAGAAAGATCTTTGCGACCTCACCGACACCGAACCAGACGATCACGAGCGGCAGCATCGCAAGAAAAGGAATCGCGCGCACCATCTGGATCGAGCGATCGAGTAGCGCCTGCGCTAGCGGTGAGAAGCCGACCACGACGCCGATCGCCAGCCCGATCGTGCCGCCGATGACAAACCCCGCCGCGGCACGCAACAGCGAAACGCCGAGGTGCACGAACAGATCGCCGCTTCGTGCCAGATCCAGCGCGGTTGCCGCGACGCTGCTCGGCGCGGGCAGCACCTGAGGGGAAACCAGTCCAGTGCTGGCTGCAACTTGCCACAACACGATCAGGAGCGCGGGAACGATCCACGAGAGCCATCGGTAGAACGCCCCTTTCGACACACCCAGATAGTGCCTGGTCGAAGCGACATGGCTGTTGCGAGAATAGGTGACGTCAGCCATACGGCCTCGAAATATCGATAAAAAAGGATTGCTCCGCGACGGAGCCAATGCAGCGCGACACGCGTCCGGGGCGTCATGTTGCCCAGCGATACGGACAGCGAACCTCTGTCGGCAAAAGCCGTGGCCTCGCGAACAGGAACCAACTATTAGAGGCTGACTGGCCCTGCAATGACAAACAGTTTTTTATGCTTAGCTTTCTCGTTCTGATGCATTGCTCGCGGTTGCCGATGCCTGCCTGCCGGCGACCGGGTGGCTGCCGTGCGGTCTGTTCCCGATACAGATAGCGCCGCTATGACTGCGCCAGCCGGAAATTGGGCGATTCCAATAAATCATTTACAAAAACAAAGACTTGATTCGGAATCAAGAAAACATCATTAGCAAGTGAAAATTCGGTGGTAGCCACATTGACCGTCGTGCTTTAGCGTCGCATAGAGATGCAGGCAGTCGCATCCGCAGTCTTGCAGCCGTTGATCTCCATTCGAACGGCTCGATTCCGCCATCATCCCTTCGCCCGACACCTTCGTCCCTAACCTCGCAGCAGGTCAGGCCAGCGTGGCGGCGGACTGGATGTACCAACCAATCTAAAGGATAGAGGGATGAGCCAGCTCCAACGCGACCACGACCCGTCGGCCGGCACGGATTACGACCAGTTGGCCAACCGGTTCAGACCGATCTTCGCGCGCATTGCCGAAGGCGCCGTCGAAAGAGATCGCTCGCGCACTTTGCCGCACGACGCCATTACGCTGCTCAAGGAAGCGGGCTTTGGCGCCGTGCGTGTGCCCATCCGATTCGGCGGCGCGGGCGCGTCGATTCCGCAGCTGCTGCAGTTGCTGATCGAACTGGCCGAAGCGGATTCCAATCTGCCGCAGGCGCTGCGCTCTCACTTCGCGTTCGTCGAAGACTGGCTGAACGCACCGGCCGGCGCTGAACAGTCGACATGGTTCGATCGCTTCGTCAGCGGACAGGTTGTCGGTGGCGCATGGACAGAGACCGGCGGCGCCAGCATCGGGACCGTGAATACGAAGGTATCGAAAAAGGAGGGTCGCTGGGTTCTGAACGGCGCGAAGTACTACAGCACGGGCAGCATCTTCGCCGACTGGATCGACGTGTACGCGCAACGCTCGGACGACCGCAGCGACGTGATCGCCGCCGTCAGCACGAACCAGCCGGGCGTCGTGCGCAAGGATGACTGGGATGGCTTCGGCCAGACCACCACCGGCAGCGGCACGACGATCTTCGACGACGCCGTGGTCGATGAGCACAACGTCATCGACTTCGCACGCCGCTTCAGGTATCAGACGGCGTTCTATCAGTTATTTCATCTCGCGACGCTGGCCGGTATCGGCCAGGCCATCAGGCGTGATGCCGCGACGCTGGTTCGCGAGCGCACGCGCGTCTACAGCCATGGCAACGCACCGCAGGCAAGCGACGATGCGCAGATCCAGCAAGTCGTCGGCGAAATAGCATCGTGGGTCTATGCGGCCGAAGCGGTCACGCTGCAAGCGGCCCGTCCGTCGCAACGTGCGTATGAATTGCACCTGGCGGGTGACGCCGAGGCTGAGCGCGCAGTTGTCATCGATGCGGAGATCGAATCGGCGCAGGCCCAGGTGGTCGTGTCGGAACTCGTCTTGCGGGCGGCCACGCACCTGTTCAATGCGCTCGGCGCGTCTGCGACGAGCACGAGCAAGGCGCTCGACCGGCACTGGCGCAACGCACGGACGATTGCATCCCACAACCCGCTCGTCTATAAAGCCCGGATCGTCGGCGACTGGGCGATCAACGGCACTGAGCCGCCTTACGTGTGGCAGATCGGCACGGCTGCCGGCCGCGGAGACAAGTAACCATCATGAGTAAAACCATTCGCTTCAACGCGTTCGAAATGAATTGCGTGGGTCATCAGTCACCGGGCTTGTGGGCGCATCCGCGCGACCGCTCCTGGCAGTACAAGGATCTGGAATACTGGACCGATCTCGCCAAGGTTCTGGAAAAAGGCATCTTCGACGGGATCTTCATCGCCGACGTGGTGGGTTATTACGACGTCTACAAGGGCAGCAACTTCCATGCGCTGCACCAGGCGGCGCAGATCCCCGTCAACGATCCGCTGCAACTCGCAGCACCCATCGCGATGGTGACCGAGCATCTGGGCATCGGCATTACTGCGTCGACCACCTTCGAGCATCCGTACACGTTCGCACGCCGTCTTTCCACGGCCGATCACCACACGAAGGGACGGGTCGGCTGGAACATCGTCACGTCGTACCTCGAAAGCGGCGCGAAGAATATCAGCGAAGGCGGCCTGCGCGGCCACAACAACCGCTATGAGGTCGCCAACGAATACATCGAGGTGCTCTACAAGCTG
This sequence comes from Paraburkholderia metrosideri, assembly GCF_904848625.1. GTDB lineage: Bacteria > Pseudomonadota > Gammaproteobacteria > Burkholderiales > Burkholderiaceae > Paraburkholderia > Paraburkholderia metrosideri. The sequence goes on along the minus strand of NZ_CAJHCP010000014.1, from coordinate 197,808 downwards.
TTCGAAGGCAGTTGGGAAAGCGGCGCGGTGGTTCGCGACCGGCAGAATCGCGTATTCACGAACCCCGACAAGGTCCATGAAATCGGCCACAAGGGCAAGTTCTTCGACGTGCCCGGCTACCATCTGTGCGAGCCGTCGCCTCAGCGCACGCCGGTGCTGTATCAGGCAGGCGCTTCGGGTCCGGGCAAGACGTTTGCCGCGCAACATGCCGAATGCGTGTTCGTCGCCGCGCCCTCGCAAGCGGTGCTGACACACTATGTCGCGGACGTGCGCCGCCAGGCTGCGGAAGCGGGACGCGACCCGCGTCAGCTTCTGATTTACAACCTCGTCACCGTCATCGTCGACGAGACCGACGCCAAAGCGCAGGCGAAGTTCGAGGAATACCAACGCTACGTGTCGTACGACGGCTCGCTCGTCTTCATGTCCGGCTGGACCGGCATCGATTTCGGCCAGTACGCACCGACGGACCTGGTGAAGCGTGTCGAAACCAACGCGATCGTATCAGCCGTCGAACACCTCGCGGGCGGCGACAAGGCATGGACGATCGAAGAGCTCGCACGGTGGGGCGGTATCGGCGGGATGGGACCGGTATTCGTCGGCTCGGCTGCAACGGTTGCCGACATCCTGCAGCAATGGGTCGAGGCAACGGATGTGGACGGTTTCAACCTGGCCTACGCAATCGCTCACGAGACGTTCGAGGACGTGGTGAACTACCTCGTGCCGGAGTTGCAGCGTCGCGGCGTGTATGCCACCGCGTACCAGCCCGGCACCCTGCGCGAGAAGCTCTTCGGTGCCGCCCCGTTGTTGCCGGACAATCACCCCGCCGCCCGCTTTCGCGACATCGAGCGCGTAAAGCGTGAGTTGGCGGAGCAGCAGGCGACTGCGGTCACTGCGTTGGGTGACTGGGGTGACAGGGTCGCGTTCATCCCGGGCGCGACTCGATAGCCACGCCTCATCGAGCGCCCGTGCCATTGGCGTAACGGCGCCCGGTGAGCATCATGGCCACGCAACCCGTCCTATCCCGGCTCTTGTCGAATGGCCTGCGTTATCCCGCCCCAACCCTCGTCACCCGACTCTTGCGTAATACAGATTCTGCGGATGTTTCGCTTCCGCGAAGAAGAACCAGCGCTCCGCCACGAGCCCGGCGTATTGAACGACACACGCGGCCGCCAGCAAGCCGAGCGACACGCCGAACGAATGCCACCCTACACCCAGTGCCATCAGCAGGATCGGCACAACGAACGCGGCCACGAGGAAGCCCCACTTGACGCCGCGTAGCGTACCCGCCGACTTGCCATGAAAGAACTCACGCAGATTGAACGCCCCAGCGGTAAAACCGCGCGACACCTGAACCAGTTTCGGATTCTTGATGCCGGTCGCGCTCTGCACAGTCGATTTCGGCCGTAGTCGCGCATTGCGTACCAGCGAGGCCGAGCGGCTCGCGCAACCGGCGAGCGTCAGCACGCATGCGCAGAGCGCCAGACCGGCGGTGAGCTGAGGCACGAACCAGGCTGTCAGTGCGGTGGCCAGCGTGAAACCCGACGCACATCCAAGCAGCGTAAAGTTCACCAGCGTGAGCGGCGTCGCCCATTCCTGTAAAAAGCGCAGACACGCATAGATCATTGCCGTACAGACGAACAGCGCGGCGCTCGCAATCACACCGAGCACGCCAATCGCCAGCGACGCGGACGCGCCGAACCAATGCGCGACGCCGTAGAAAAACGCGCACGCGAGAAACACCGGCAGGCACAGACATTCACGCGACAACCATGACGTGCGCCACATTGCAATGGCACGCCAAGCGCGCTCGGGATGACCGAGATGAAAGAACGATGCGATCAGCCCCAGTCCGCCCAACACGAAGCACAGCGCTGCGCCGCCGACATAGAAATCAGCGGGCGCGCCGGTCACGAGTCCGAGATGTGCGGCGGCTTCCAGGCCGACCAGCGCAATCAGCAAACCTTGCGCCGCGCCGCTCAGCGTAGTTAGAAAAACGACGGAGAAGGCCGGATTCATCGTGTGATCCTTTCCATGCGCGTCGCCATGGAGACGAGACGTAGTTCACCGCGCTCCATCTGCTGCTCGGGCGACGACGGTTCGCTTGCCGGTTCGCTTGCCGGTTCGCTTGCCGGTTCGTTTGCCGGTTCGCTTGCCGCTTCGCTTGCCGGTTCGTCGAATGCCGCGTTCGCGGTTCCGCAGGTGCACGCATCGCTGCCGCACCCTACGGCGGAGGTCGTCGGAATACGCGGCAGATAGTGGTTCGCCGGCCGCGTGTTCCACTCGGGCATCAACTGATAGCCGCCCCGCTCCTCGATCGCCTTCGACACCACCGACTCCGGGTCGTGAATATCGCCGAAGAGCCGCGCTGAAGTTGGACACGCGAGCACGCAGGCAGGTTGCCGGTCACGCTCCGACAGATGTTCATCGTGAATGCGATCGACACACAGCGTGCATTTGGTCATCTCCCTGCGCGCTTCGTCGAGTTCGCGTGCTCCATACGGGCACGCCCACGCGCAGTACTTGCAGCCAATACAGCGGTCGAAATCGACCAGCACCAGGCCGTCCTCCTTGCGTTTGTAACTCGCGCCGGTCGGACACACGGGCACGCACGGCGGGTCCTCGCAATGCAGACAGGATTTCGGAAAGTGAATCGTCTCCGCGTCCGGAAAACTGCCCGCCTCGAAGGTCTGCACGCGGTTGAAGAAAGTGCCGGACGGGTCGGCATCGTACGGATTGAAGTCAGCGAGACTGCCCGACTCTCCCGACGTATTCCACTCCTTGCAACTCGTCACGCATGCCTGGCAACCCACGCATACGTTCAGGTCGATTACCAACGCCATCTGGGTCATCGGACACTCCTTTGCGTCAGTCGTTACTTGCGTCCCACTGCGCCGCGCAGCCGCGCCGCGAACTCGCCGCGTCCCGCGAAGTAGGTCTGCACGATCCGCGAAATCACGCTGTTCTGGCCCGGCACCGCCGAGATCGCTTCGAACTGCGGCAGCGTGTTGCGCGCGTCCGCTTCCGCCGGGTAGATGCGCACGTGCACGTCGTACCACGCTGCCTGCCCGGTCACCGGATCGGAGTTCGATAGACGCTGCGCTGCGTCACGGGTGCCCGGCAATTCATCGGTGATCAGGTGATTGAGCAGGAAACCGCGCTGCGACTCGTTCGCGCCCGCCCCGAGGTTCCACGCACCGGCGGCCTTGCCGATCGCGTTCCACGTCCACACCGTTCCCGGCTCGACCGTCTCGCTGAAGCGCGCCATGCAGCGCACTCGCCCCCATTGCGATTCGGCGTAAATCCAGCTTCCGTCTGCAATGCCGAGCCCGGTCGCCATCAGCGGATTCATGTACAGATAGTTCTCGCCATGAATCTGACGCAGCCACGCGTTCTGCGAGTCCCACGAGTGATACATGGCCATGGGCCGCTGCGTGACGGCAGCAAGCGGAAAGCGCGTTTGATCAGTCGAGTGGCTCTCCAGCGGTGCGTACCAGAACGGCAGCGGATCGAAGTAAGTCTCGACCCGCTGCCGCAGATGATCGGGCGGCTGCCGGCCGCTCGTGCGCCCCTGCGCGGCGAGGCGGAACTTCTGCATCACGTCGGAGTAAAGCTGGATCAGGATCGGCTCGTTGAATTTGCGAAAGCCGTTCCTGACGGCCCAGTCGAGATACGGCCCGTTGCAATTGCGCATGTATTGCATCGTCTCGGGCAGCACGTGGCGGAACACACAATTGTTCTTCGCATACTGCTCCCACTGCCGCGGATTCGGCTCGCCGACCAGCGCCTTGTCGCCGTCCTTGCCGCGCCAGCCAATCAGAAAGCCGACACCGGATTCAGCCGAAGTCGTGTAGTTGATGACGAAGTCGGAATAGTCGCGAAAGCGCCGCGTCCCTTCGGCGGTGGTAAACGCCGGAAACTTGAGCCGCGACGCCAGTTCGACCAGTACTTCCTGGAACGGCTTGCACTCGCCCGTAGGCGGCACGACCGGCACACGCACGGAATCGACCGGGCCGTCGAACTCGGAGATCGGCCGGTCGAGCATCGACATTGCGTCGTATCGCTCCAGGTACGTCGTATCCGGCAGGATCAAATCGGCGAACGCCGTCATCTCGGACTGGAACGCATCGCACACCACGAGAAACGGAATCTTGTAGTCGCCGTTGGCCTGTTTGTCGGCGAGCATCTCGCGCACCTTCATCGTATTCATCGACGAATTCCACGCCATGTTGGCCATGAAAATCAGCAAGGTGTCGATCGGATACGGGTCGCCACGCCACGCGTTGGTAATGACGCTGTGCATCACCCCATGCACAGCGAGCGGATACTCCCACGAGAAGGCTTTGTCGATGCGCACGGGACCGCCCTGTTCGTCGATGAACAGATCTTCCGGCGCAGCCGGCCAGCCTAGCGGACCGGTGGCAAGCGGCGTATTGGGTTTGACGGCAGCGGGACTGTTCGGCGGCTTGGCCGACGGCGGCACGGCGCGCGGAAACGGCGACTTGTGACGGAACCCGCCAGGACAGTCGATGGTGCCGAGTAACGACATCAGCACCGCCAGCGCACGGATCGACTGGAAGCCGTTCGAGTGCGCCGCGAGCCCCCGCATTGCATGAAAGGCCACCGGATTACCGCTGACGCTGTCGTGGCTCACGCCCCACGCGTCGGTCCACGGGATCGGCAAGGTGATCCGGTGCGCGCGGCTCGTCTCGATCATTTCGCTGGCGAGGCGGCGAATCGTGTCTGCCGCAATGCCGGTGATCGGCGCGGCCCACTCGGGCGTGCACGGCGCGACCCGTTCACGCAGCAACGCGAACGACGGTGTGACCGGCCTGCCGTCGTCGAGCGTATACCGGCCGTCGAGCGCCGGCGTTACGCCCGGCGCATGATGCGGCACCGCGCGTGCGCGTTCGGCATCCCACCACAGATGGTTTTGCGGAAAGAGCGGGTTGCCGGCTGCCCGGTCAGGGTCGCGTACGAACAGGCCGAAGTTCTCGCTCGTCTCGTCGAGATCGACGAGTTCCGCCGCGTTCGTGTAGCGCTGGACGAACTCATGGTCCCACGCGTCGGCGGCGATCAGTTCGTGCAGAAACGCCATGAACAATGCGCCGTCGGTGCCGGGCTTGATCGGCACCCACTCGTCGGCAATGGCCGCATAGCCGGTGCGGATCGGATTGATCGCGATGAAACGGCCACCCGCGCGCTTGAACTTCGAAATCGCGATTTTCAGCGGATTCGAATGATGATCCTCCGCGGTGCCGATCATGAAAAACAACCGCGCACTGTCGAGATCGGGACCGCCGAACTCCCAGAACGATCCGCCGATCGTATAAATCATGCCCGCCGCCATGTTGGCCGAGCAGAAGCCGCCATGCGCCGCGTAATTGGGGGTGCCGAACTGCCGGGCAAAGAGTCCGGTCAGCGCCTGCATCTGGTCGCGACCGGTGAAGAGCGCGAATTTCTTCGGGTCGGTGGCGCGAATCGCGGCGAGCCGTTTTTCAAGCACGTCGAAAGCGACTTCCCACGACACCGGCTCGAACTGCGCACTGCCGCGCTCGGCACCGGCTTTGCGCATCAACGGTTGGGTCAGGCGTGCGGGCGAATACTGCTTCATGATCCCGGACGCGCCCTTCGCGCAAATCACACCCTGGTTGAGTGGATGTTCCGGATTGCCGTCGATGTAGCGCACCTCGCCTTCGCGCAGATGAACCCGAATGCCGCAGCGGCAGGCGCACATGTAGCAGGTGGTGGTCTTGATCTCAAGCCGTTCGTCCTGCGTGCGGGCGTGGTGTTCCATGCGGATCTCCGTCGCTGCTCGATCTGGCCAACCTTGTCAGGGACCGGCACGTCGAGCGCGAACTCATCATCGTATCTGGACGAACTCAGTCCGCATGCCGGACAGAAAAATCAGTGCGTTTTCAGACCAGCCGCAGACATCAGAAAGCGGATGATCTCCACGACGATCAGCACAGTCGAAACGCTTGCAAGCCAGATGGCGAAGAGCCAGGCAATACGTTTCCATAGCGGCGACCGGTTCGCAGACGCGTGATCCGTCAATACGGTTTGCTCCATGCTGGATCCCTCAATGGTAGCCCTCTCCGACCTTGACCTTGCCGCGAAACACGTAATAGCTCCACGCAGAGTAACCGAGGATGAACGGCAGGATGAACAACGCGCCGACGAGCGAGAAGCCCTGGCTTTGCGGCGCGGACGACGCCTCCCAGAGCGTCACCGACGGTGGAATGATGTTCGGCCATACGCTGATGCCAAAGCCGCTATAGCTCAGAAAGACCACCATCAGGGTCAGCAGAAACGGCGTCACCGTCGCGCGCCGCGCAATCTCGCGCAAGACGGCAAAAAACCCGAGAATGACGAGCACGGGAACCGGCAGGAAGAAAAGCAGATTGGGCATGCTGAACCAGCGGTGGGCAATCTCCGCATGCGACAGCGGCGTCCACACGCTGATCACGACGATCATCAACAGCAACGCATACGCCAACGGTCGTGCGAGCTCATGCATCTGGCGCTGCAAGCGGCCTTCTGTCTTCATGATGAGCCACGTGCAACCCAGCTGCGCATAGCCGACGATCAACGCAATGCCGCAAAACAGCGGAAATGGCCGGAGCCAGTCGAGCGGTCCTCCGGCATAGCCGTTGTCCACGACCGGAATGCCGTCGATAAATGCGCCCAGCACGACGCCCTGAAAGAAAGTCGCGACCAGCGATCCGCCAATAAACGCTTTGTCCCAGATGTGGCGCTTCGCGTCGCGGGCCTTGAAACGAAACTCGAATGCGACGCCGCGAAAAATCAACCCCATCAGCATGAAGATCAACGGCAGGTATAGCGCACTCAGGATCACCGCATAGGCGAGCGGAAATGCGCCGAATAGTCCGGCGCCGCCCAGCACCAGCCAGGTTTCGTTACCGTCCCAGACTGGCGCCACGGTGTTCATCATTGCATCGCGCTCTTCCTTATCCTTGATGAAGTAAAAGAGAATGCCGATGCCCAGGTCGAAGCCGTCCATGACCACGTACATCATCAAGCCGAAAACAATAATCAGCGCCCAGATCACTGCGAGATCGATTCCCATCACTCAGCTCCTCAGCGGGTGGCGCCGTGGTCGTCATCGTCCGTTGCAGCCGACAGCGGCCGGGCCGCCGTGCGATGCTGCCCGGCTCCGCCCTGCGTCTGCAGCCGGCCTTCGTCGGGTATCGGTCCTTTGCGGACCAGGCGCATCATGTACATGATCCCCAGACTGAACACCGAAAAATAGACCACCACGAATAGCACGAGGGTCAGGCCTAATTGGGCGGTACTTTGCGGTGACGACGCGTCGGCTGTGCGCATCACGCCGTAGATCACCCAGGGCTGCCGGCCCATCTCGGTCGTGATCCACCCGGCGATCAAGGCGATCAGGCCCACCGGCCCCATCCACCGGACCAGGGTCAGGAATGCCCGCGACTGATAAAGCCGCCGCTGCGTGCGTAGCCAGAGGCCCCAGAGGCCGGCGAGAATCATCAGCAGGCCCATGCCGACCATGATCCGGAAGCTCCAGAACACCACCGTGGAATTGGCGCGGTCGCTCGCTGGAAACTCCTTGAGTGCGGGAACCTGCTTGTGAAGACTGTGTGTCAGGATCACGCTGCCCAGCACCGGAATTTCGATCGCGAAGCGGGTCACCTCGGCCTTCATGTCCGGCCAGCCGACGAGGATAAGCGGCGTGGGCTGCCCCGGAATGTTCTCCCAGTGCCCTTCTATCGCAGCGATCTTCGCAGGCTGATATTCGAGCGTATTCAGCCCGTGTGCATCGCCCACCACTGCCTGGATAGGCGCGACGATGAGCGCCATCCACATGGCCATCGAAAACATCGTGCGTATTGCCAGATTGTCGCGTCCACGCAATAGGTGCCACGCCGCCGAGGAACCCACGAAGAATGCCGTCGCCAGAAAGGCCGCAATGGCCATATGAGCCAGCCTGAACGGAAACGAAGGATTGAAGATCACGGCGAACCAGTCTATAGGTACCGCGCGCCCGCCGATCACTTCGTAGCCTTGCGGCGTTTGCATCCAGCTGTTGGACGCCAGAATCCAGAAGGTTGAAATGAGCGTACCGATCGCCACCATGACCGTGGCGAAAAAATGCAGTCCCCGTCCGACCCGGTTCCAGCCAAACAGCATCACCCCCAGAAAACCTGCCTCGAGGAAGAACGCGGTGAGAACCTCATAGGTCAGCAATGGCCCGGTAATGCCGCCCGCGAAGTAAGCGAAGCGGCTCCAGTTGGTGCCGAACTGGTAGGCCATGACGATCCCGGAGACCACGCCCATCCCGAAGTTCACAGCAAAGATCTTCGACCAGAAGTGATAGAGATCGCGATAGGCCTCCTCCCCGTTCTTCAGCCACATCCCCTCCAGCACCGCAAGAAAACTCGCGAGTCCAATCGTGATGGCGGGAAAGATGATGTGAAAACCGACCGTGAAGGCAAACTGCATACGGGCTAGAACAAGGGCGCTTGAACCGTACATGTTCACCTCGTTACTGTTTCGGAGGTACGCCTCGAATGGACGCCCTTACTCTACCCGCACAACTCGCTCCGCCTGTAGCCGGTTTCAGTGGTTATCACTGGTCGAATTCATCATAGTCCACTGGCGCGACGGTGGCGGACAAGAATTCGCGATCGCGGCGCCCGCATTTTGAAGTTAATGAAATGTAAGGTTATGACAGTTAGTTGCGTTATGTTGGGGGAAACGGACAGGTAAAAGACGCATCGACGATGGGCTCTCGGGCCATCACGTCAACTGCGAGGCGATCATGGCTGTGGGTGTGGTGGCATCTGCGCTACAAGTTCGGCTTGCGTGATCGTGCGCAGCCTGTCGCTGGTCTGCATAACGATCCTGATCGAACAGCACCATCGTCCTATCAGGTGCCGAACGAATGTCATACAGGCCTTCACGCATTTCAGGAATGCAAAGAACATTCTGGCCGGCATCGAGTTGATGCACCGGATTCGAAAAGATCCACTCGAACTTGCGAGGGTCGTCTTCAAGGAGATCGCTGTGTGAAGCGAATGGAATACTTCCCGTCTATAGATAAGTGATCCTTCTTATCTAATTTATTCTCCCAGATAGTCTTTCGGCACAACGACTCGCAACGGCACTGATCCGGAATGAAACCGGCTTTGCTTTCGACTGATCGTACTGGTTTAATCGCGACTGAACTTGTGCAACTATAGGGAAGGTTAGCGGCTTCCGCTGGCCGCTTCCTCCCGACAATGCCACGCCTCCCACCCGACCAAAATCACGCTGTTTTCCACACAACAGTATTGTGCGAAAGCTACCTTTCCCAAACCGATAGCGCCCGCTATTCTGCGTCGCTTTAACGGCACGGGGTCAATACAACGACGTGCACTTTCGAAATGGCCGACGCTCGCCATTTGAAAGTTTTGAGTAAGCGTTGTGAGTTCCTTATTCAGGCAGTTAGCAGCATTCAAGCTGCCTGGCGGCGCATTGGCCCGAGAGTGCATCCGCATTCCTGTTTCCATGCATCCCCGCAGTGTGTCGTCCCGGTCACGCGTTGGTCCACCTGCACATGACCCGACAGTGACATGCGCGCTCGCGTCACGCACGGAGATAAGCGGCCCCGTTGAGCGTGAACATGGTTTGAGACATTTTGACGGTCAGCAGGAATGTCGTGCTTTGTGTACGTTAGCGCTTGGATCCGGTTCTGGATCGTTCGCGCGAGATTCAAAACGACCCTACGCAGTGCGGGGTTGTCGCTCTCGAGCAGCGCTGCGAACAGCGCGTGAAGGCAGTCACGCACGTTAGCTTTTTCCAATTGATATCAAGCCGCAAGCGACCTCAAGAAATATCGATGATGCGAACCCCTGGCCCCTGCTCCGTCACGAGCGAACCGCTGTCCGGCCCAGCCGCGTGCCGAGTCTGCTCCCTGGACGCGCATAGGCGTGAGATTCGCCGCATGGCTCGCTGTGTGCAGCAGGCGCGCCACGTTCTTCTCAAAGCACTGGAACCCTCATGCTCGGCCTAGTCCGTATAGCCCTCCGGCGACCCTATACCTTCGTCGTTCTGGCGATCTTCATCCTCATCATCGGTCCGTTGTCTGCGATGCGGACGCCGACCGACATCTTCCCGGACATCAGGATTCCGGTTATCAGCGTGGTGTGGCAATACACGGGTCTGCCGCCGGACCAGATGGTCGGCCGCATCACGTCGCCGTTCGAACGTACGCTGACCACCACCGTCAACGACGTCGAGCATATCGAGGCGGAGTCGGTCGCCGGCTTTGGGATCATCAAGATCTTCTTCCAGCCGGGCGTGAACATCAGTACGGCCAACGCGCAGGTGACCGCCGTCGCGCAAACCCAGTTGCGGCAACTGCCTCCCGGCACGACCCCGCCGCTGATCCTGAACTACAACGCGTCGACGGTGCCGATCATCCAGTTGGCGCTGTCGGGTAAGGGACTGTCGGAACAGAATCTCGGCGACCTTGGCCTGAACGCGGTGCGACCGATCCTCACGACGGTTGCCGGCGCAGCCATTCCCTATCCGTTCGGCGGCAAGACGCGTCAGGTGCAGATCGACGTCGACCCGGTGGCCATGCAGGCGCGCGGTTTGTCCGCCCAGGACGTGGCCAATGCGCTGGCGGGCCAGAATCTGATCACGCCGGTGGGCACGGAAAAGATCGGTGACTACGAATACACGCTGCAACTGAACGATGCGCCGTCGCAGATCAAGGCATTGGGCGATCTGCCGATCAAGGCCGCCAACGGCACCACGGTCTACATCCGCGACATTGCCAACGTGCGCGACGGCAGTCCGCCGCAAACCAATATCGTGCACGTCAACGGCAAGCGCTCCGTGCTGATGTCGGTGCTCAAGAACGGTTCGGTGTCGACGCTCGGCATCATTTCCGGCATCAAGGATCAGATCGCCGCAGCGAAAGCCTCATGGCCCGACAACCTGCAGATCGACCCGATTGGCGACCAGTCGCTGTTCGTGCGCGCCGCCATTACTGGCGTCGCGCGCGAAGGCGTGATCGCCGCCGTGCTGACCAGCCTGATGATCCTGCTGTTTCTCGGCAGCTGGCGCTCGACCATCATCATCGCCACCTCGATCCCGCTCGCCATTCTCGGCTCCATCGCCACGCTGTCTGCGCTCGGTGAGACGCTGAACATCATGACGCTGGGCGGCCTCGCGCTAGCGGTGGGGATTCTGGTCGACGACGCGACGGTGACCATTGAAAACATCAATTGGCACCTGGAGCATGGCAAGGAAGTGGAGACCGCGATTCTCGACGGCGCCGCGCAGATCGTCACGCCGGCATTCGTGTCCCTGCTCTGCATCTGTATCGTGTTTGTGCCGATGTTCTTCCTGAACGGTGTCGCGCGCTTCCTGTTCGTGCCGATGGCCGAAGCGGTGATCTTCGCGATGATCTCGTCGTTCATCCTGTCGAGAACGCTCGTGCCGACCATGGCCAAATTTCTGCTGAAGCAGCATGTGCCGGGCGAACACGAGCACGAAAGCACCAGCGCTGGACCGCTCGGACGCTTTCAGCGCGGCTTCGAGGCGCGCTTTGAAAAAGTTCGCGCGAAGTATCACGGCCTGCTCGAACTGGCGCTCACGCATCGGCGGGCGTTCGTCACGGGCTTTCTCGGTTTCGTTGCCCTCTCGTTCGCGCTGGTGCCGTTCCTCGGCCGCAATTTCTTTCCTACCGTCGACGCCGGGCAGATCCTGATGCACGTGCGCGCGCCAGTCGGGGTTCGCGTCGAAAAAACCGCGCAGATTTTCGCCAACGTCGAAGGCGCAATTCGCCAGATCATTCCACCCGACGATCTTGGCACCGTCGTCGACAACATGGGCCTGCCGGTGAGCGGCATCAACACCGCGTACAACAATACCGGCACCGTCGGCTCGCAGGACGGCGACATCCAGATCGCACTCAACGAAGGGCATCGCCCGACTGCCGAGTACGTACGCAGCATGCGCGAGCAATTGCCACGAGAATTCCCTGGCGTGACGTTCTCGTTTCCGCCGGCCGACATCATCAGTCAGATCCTGAACTTCGGCTCGCCCGCGCCGATCGACCTGCAGATCCGCGGCAACAACCTCGCGGCGAACTACGGCTATGCGGACCATATCCTGCGCCTCGTGCGCGATGTGCCTGGCGTGGTCGATGCACGGATCGCCCAGTCGCACGCCAACCCTACCTTTAACGTCGACGTCGACCGGACACGAGCGCAATTGCTGGGTATCACCGAGCGCGACGTGACCAACAGCATGGTCGTCAATCTGGCAGGGTCGAGCCAGGTCGCGCCGACGTTCTGGTTGAACAATGCGAACGGCGTGTCTTACCCGATCGTGATGCAAACGCCGCAATACAACCTCGATTCGCTGGCGGCGCTGCAAAACCTTCCGATCACGGCCAGCGGCAACAACGCAGCGCAAATTCTCGGCGGCCTCGCCACCGTTCAGCGCACCAGCAGCAATGAGGTGGTCAGCCAGTACAACATCCAGCCGATGGTCGAGATCTTCGCGACCACCCAGGACCGCGACCTGGGTGCGGTGGCTGCAGATATCCAGCGCATTGTCCGCGACAACGCGCACACGCTGCCCAAGGGCTCGACCGTGGCACTGCTGGGCCAGGTGCAGACCATGAACAGTGCGTTCTCCGGCATGTTGTTCGGCCTGCTCGGCGCGGTGGTGCTGATCTATCTGCTGATCGTGGTCAACTTCCAGTCCTGGGCCGATCCGTTTGTGATCGTGAGCGCGTTGCCTGCTGCGTTGGCCGGCATCGTCTGGATGCTGTTCGCGACCCACACCACGCTGTCGGTGCCCGCGCTCACCGGCGCGATCATGTGCATGGGGGTGGCCACGGCCAACTCGATCCTGGTGGTCAGCTTCTGCCGGGAGCGTCTTGCGGTGCATGGCGATCCATTCAAGGCTGCGCTCGAAGCGGGCTTTACGCGCTTTCGCCCGGTTCTGATGACGGCGCTTTCGATGATCATCGGCATGGCGCCGATGGCACTCGCGCTCGGCGAAGGCGGCGAGCAAAACGCGCCGCTTGGCCGCGCCGTGATTGGCGGTCTGATCTTCGCCACCACCGCTTCGCTATTCCTCGTGCCCGCCATTTTCTGTATCGTCCACGCGCGCCCCGGGCGCGCGGCTACCCCGGCATCCGCCTCGGGAGGTCCTGCCCATGTCGTCTGAAACCACGTTCCCCGCTAACCCGCCGTCGCGCCGTCCGCTGCGCGTTGCTGGCGTGATCGGCCTGCTGATCGCCATCGGCATCGTCGCCGCTGGCCTCACGCTGCGCGCCGTCGACGCCCGCAAGCTGAAAACCTGGACCGACGCGCAGTCGGTGCAAACCGTCAATCTGATCAAGCCCATTCGCGATACCAGCGGGCCTTCGCTACAGTTGCCCGGACGCCTCGAAGCCTATACGCGCGCGCCGATCTTCGCGCAGGTGAGCGGCTATCTGAAACGATGGAATGTCGACATTGGTACACGGGTCAAAGCGGGCCAGCTGCTGGCTGAAATCGAAACACCCGAACTCGACCAGCAACTGGTGCAGGCACGCGCCGATCTTCAGAGTGCGCAGGCGAATGCGCTGGTTGCCGGCACCACGGCCAAACGCTGGGAAGCCCTTCGCGGCACCGATTCCGTCGCCCAGCAGGACGTCGACCAGCGTACCGCGGACTACACCGCCCGCGCCGCGACCGCTGCCGCAGCCAGGGCCAACGTGGACCGGCTGGTCGCCACCAAGGCATTCGCGCGTATCGTCGCTCCGTTCGATGGCGTGGTGACCGCCCGCGATACCGACGTTGGCGCACTGGTCAATGCCGGCGCCGGCGGCGTGGGGCAGGAGTTGTTCGAAGTGTCCGACGTCAAACAGCTGCGCGTGTATGTCCAGGTGCCGCAGAATTATTCCCCGGCTATTCACGACGGCACGAACGCCACGCTGACCGTGCCCGAGTATCCCGATCAGCAATTCACCGCCCGCGTCGTCGCGGCGGCCGGCTCGGTCAACTCGAGTTCCGGCACCACGCTGGTCCAGTTGCTGGTCGACAATGCCAACGGCAAGCTGCTGCCTGGCGGCTTTGCCAGTCTGAAATTCAATCTGCCCGTGTCCGCCGATTCGATCCGGGTGCCGGCGAGCGCACTGGTGTTCGACAGCCGCGGCACGGTGGTGGCCACGTTGGGTCCCAACAATCAGGTGGTGTTCAAGCCGGTGAAGATCAGCCGCGACTTTGGCGACTCGGTGGAGATCGGCGCGGGCCTTGCCGCGACCGACCGTGTGATCGATACGCCGCCTGACGGACTCGCAGACGGAGACCACGTGCAGATAGCAACGGCGACTGACAGGAAGGCAGCGGCACATGGCTAAGTATCGATTTACGGCGCTGCTGCCGGGCGTCGTCGCGCTATCGGCCTGCTCGCTCGCGCCGGACTATCACGTTCCGGCAACGCCGGTGGCCGCGCAATTCAGGACGGTCGGGCCGTGGACCAGTGCACAACCCGCCGACCGGATCGACCGGGACGGCTGGTGGAAAATGTATGGCGACCCGCAGCTCGACGACCTGGAAACCCGGCTGCTCGCCAGCAATACCGACTTGCGCGCGGCATACGATCACTACAGACAGGCCCAGGCGTTTGTCGCGCAGGTCCAGTCGGAACTCTATCCGAGCGTGAGCGCGAGCGCGGTGCCTCTGCGCGAGCGCCAGTCCGACACCGCGCCGTTGCGCGGCAACGGTCCGGCAAACTACAACTCGGTCACGCTCGGCGCCAGCGTCAAATACGACCTCGATCTGTGGGGTCGCGTACGCGACTCCGTCGCCGCCGGCAAGGACGAGGCACAGGCCACCCAGGCCGATCTGGCGTCGGTGAGACTCAGCCTCGAGGTTCAGCTCGCAGACAGCTATATCCGCCTGCGTGGGCTCGACCAGCAGACCGATCTGCTGAATGAGACGGTCGTGGCTTACGCGAAAGCGCTTCAGCTCACGCAGACCCTGCACGATAGCGGTATCGTGTCCGGCCTTGACGTGTCGCGCGCGCGCACGCAGCTCTCGTCGGCGAAATCGCAGTTGTCGCAGAACCTCGCACAACGGGCGTTGCTCGAACACGCGATCGCCGTGCTGGTTGGCGCGTCCGCGTCAGAGTTCACGCTGCCGCAACAGACTGCCGACATCACGTTGCCGGCCATTCCAACCGGGCTGCCCTCCACGCTGTTGCAGCGGCGCCCCGACGTCGCCGCCGCAGAACGCCGGGTCGCCGAGGCCAATGCCACGATCGGCGTGGCGCGTGCCGCTTACTTCCCGGACATCGCCCTCGGCCTGCAAGGCGGGGTACAAAGCGCGGCCTACGCCGGGCTGGTTAGCGCACCGAATATCTTCTGGGCAATCGGGCCACAACTCGTGCAATACATTTTCGATGGCGGCTACCGCCGCGCGAAACTCGATTCCGCGAAAGCAGCCACCGATGAAGCCGGGGAGCGTTACCGCAGCGTGGTGTTGTCGGCCTTCCAGCAGGTCGAAGACAGCCTCGCCCTTCTGTCGTATCTCGGCACGGCGCTGGGCGAGCAACGGGATGCGGCCACCTCGGCGCAGGAGACCGTCGACCTCGCGTTGCGTCAATACAAGCAGGGCACCGTCGGCTATCTCGATGTGGTGCAGGCGCAGACCGTGGAACTCGATGCACGGCGCGGCGTGCTCGACGTCCAGACCCGCCAGTTGAGCGCGAATGTGCAACTGCTGCATGCGCTGGGCGGTGGCTGGTCAAGCGATGAGCTGGCCAGGGTGAGCGCGACACCGGCGCTGGTTGCGGCTAATACTACGCAGTGATTGCGGCGCGCGGGTAGCCACTTAGGTGAGGTAGATCACCCATGTTCCCAAGCGGTTCTGGTTGATAGGGCCCAGTAACGGCGAGCCGGTGCTGGGCTTTTTTTCTATGGCCTGCAAAATAGGTCGCACTAAAACTGCGCTAACAGGTTTGGTGGGCAAGCTGCAGTGAAACGAGGTGAGTGAGTAAAACGTCAATACGCTTTCGCGTGCACGTCATTCAGCAAGTTGACAATGCCCCTCGACAGTTCCCCTTGCCAATCGCGCCAACGTGCTTATCCGCCATCGAGCCGTTTATGCAGATAGTAGCGACTATGTTCGCCACCAAACTCCTCAAGTCTGCCGAACTCTCTATAGCCGAGCTTCTGATAAAAGCCAGGCGCCTGAAAGCTGAACGTATCTAAAAACGCCTGTTTGCAGCCGCGCCGACGTGCTTCTGCTTCTGCGGCCTCAAGCAGTCGCGATGCGTGCCCCAACTTGCGATGCGCGTCGCTGACCCAAAGCTTGTGAATTTCCAGGTATTGCCAATACGTATCGGCGAGCAAGCCGCCACCGGCGCTGCATCGTCATCGAGCTTTCAGTCTTTCACCCCATTGCGCACCTCAAGCGAATCGCCTCATTGCAACGGAGCCTGACGCAAAAGGTGTTTCATCAGCTTTCCAGTTGGCGTGCGCGGAAGCACGTCCCGCACAACATACTCCCTGGGGATCTTGTACTTCGCGAGGCGGCTGGCGAGGAACTCACTCAGCTCTTTCGCGTCGGGCATCACGCCGTCGCGCGCGACCAGAACCGCGACGACGGTCTCGCCCCATTCATCATGGGGGCGGCCAATCACGGCGACGTCCTTGACTGCCGGATGAGCGAGCAACGCATCTTCGACTTCCTTCGAATAGACGTTCTCGCCTCCCGTAATGATCATGTCCTTGTTGCGGTCGACAATGAACAGATAGCCGTCCGCGTCCTTGCGCACCAGGTCGCCGGTGCGATACCACCCGTCAACCAACGCCTGTGCCGTGGCGGCCTCGTCGTCGAGATATCCCTGCATCGTCGAGTCCGCCTTCAGCAGAATTTCACCGACCTCTCCGGGGAGCGTCTCGCTGCCGTCTTCGCGTACGACACGGATGTCGACACCCGGCGTCGCGACGCGGCCGATGGACCCGGCCCTCGCAATCTGCTCGTCGGGATAGAGAACGGTGCCGGACGGGCCGGTCTCCGTCATGCCGAAGACCTGATAGAAACGATCGCTGCGGTAGACGAGCGCGAGACGTTGAGCGAGGTCGGCGCCAATCGGACCACCGCCATAGATCCACGCACGAATGGAACTGAGGTCGAATGCGCCGATATCGAGTCCCATCTGCAGTGGCAGCAGGTAGGAAACCGGCGCGCCGAAGAAGAGTGTGACGCGTTCGTCCTGAACGGTCTGGATAAACGACAGCGGGTGATATTCGCGCAACAGGATAACGGTGCCGCCCACATAAAGCGTGCCGAGCATCCAGTTGTTCAGCGGTGACGAATGCCACAGAGGCATCGCGAGGAGCGTGCGCTCGTCGCGTGTCATGGACATCGCCAATGCCGTGGTCTGTGCCGCCTGGCAGACGTTATGGTGACTCAGCACACAACCCTTGGGCCGGCCGGTCGTGCCCGACGTATAAAGGATCTGGGCGATCGCGCTGTCGCCAGGCGGGCTGCCCTGATAGCCGATCGCGTCGTCGAGAAGCTCATCGAGCCAGACGTAACCGGGCGCCGCGCTATCCGTACTCATCGCGGGGACGCTGGTTTCGAGGCGGTCCATCACCGGTGCAAGCGTGCCGTCGAAGATGCACAGCTTGACCCTGGCGTGCGTCAGAATGTAGTCGACTTCCGGTGCCTGCAATTTGTGATTGACCGGGACCACCACCGCGCCGATCCGCCACGCGCCCAGCATCGCGATAATGAAGCCGGGCGTATTGAAGCACATGAGCGCCACCCGATCACCCGCCTGCACGCCGTGCCGCGAAAGCACGGCGGCAGCACGCTTCGACTGAGCGTCGATGTGACCATAGCTATACGACGTGCCCGCGTGCCGCAAGAACGGCTTGTCACCATATTTGCGGACATTGCCTTCGAAGAGCGAAACGATGTTCATGCTGATGGCGACCTATGTTTGTGGCTTTCTCGCAAGGCGTTCCCGCACCCGCGTCAGCTGGCTGCGTATCGGCAACCGGAACCGCAGGCTCGAAGCCCTGCGATGAATGAGCAGGTTCACACGGGCCAAGCCCGATCGACGATCGCCGCATGAGAAAGGTCGGGCGCAAGCGTGCCGAAAACCCGGCCCCATTGTGCATCGAAGCGACTGGCGACGAACCCGTCGGATACCGCCCCTGGCGCATGCTCGAGGAGGAGCTTCGCCTGCACGAGAAGGATCAGGGTTTGCGCGACCCGGCGCGCAGAACGCTCCAGCGTCAGTGCGTCCGCCCGCAGCAGCGCCGTCAGCGTTTCGGCATGCTGCCGCAGCGTGGGGTCCTGCCGGCAGCTTGACCCAAGCTCATCGAGCAACGCGCTCATCGCCGCCGGTTCGCGGCCAATCGCGCGGATCACGTCGAGCGCCATCACGTTGCCCGATCCTTCCCAGATGGAAATCACCGGTGCTTCGCGATAAAGCCGTCCCATCGGACTGTCGTCGATATAGCCATTGCCGCCGAACACTTCCATCGCTTCGGCCGACAATTCGATGCTGCGTTTGGCAATCCAGAATTTGGCGGCAGGCGTCACGATCCGCTTATAGGCCTGCTGCAGCGGCGTTGCATCCACGGCTGCGAACGCCTCGGTGAGCCGCATCATCAGATGGGTCGCGGCCTCGCTTTCCAGCGCCATATCCGCCAGCACGTTGGTCATGAGCGGCTGCGCGGCCAGCGGCTTGCCGAATGCTTCGCGATGGCGGGCGTAATGAATGGCCTGCACGAGCGCCTGACGAATGGTGCCGGTGCTGCCCATCACGCAATTCAGGCGGGTATGGGCCGCCATTTCGATGATGGTCGGAATGCCGCGGCCTTCCTCACCGACCATTTGCCCCCATGCGCCCAGAAACTCCACTTCGCTGCTGGCGTTGGAGCGGTTGCCGACCTTGTCTTTCAGCCGCTGAATGTGGACCGCGTTCTTGCGGCCGTCGGGGCGGAAGCGCGGAACGAAGAAACAGGAAACGCCGTTCGTGGTGCGTGCCAGCACCAGGTGAGCGTCGCACATCGGCGCGGAAAAGAACCACTTGTGGCCGACGATCTCATACTCGCCACCGCGCCCGCCGGCGCCCAGGGGAATGGCGCGTGTGGTGTTGGTGCGCACATCCGAACCGCCCTGCTTCTCGGTCATCCCCATGCCGATCAGAATCGAGTCCTTCTCTGCGAGCGGAATATCTCGCGGATCGTAACTGCGCGAGTAAAGCTTCGGCGCGAGCTGATCGAATAGCACCGGCTCCTTCTGAAGGACCGGAATACAGGCAAAGGTCATCGAGTTCGGGCATTGCGAACCGGCTTCGATCTGACCGTGCATTGAAAATCCGGCAGCATAGGCCGCCCACGCGCCCGGGCGCGAATCCGAAAACGGCTGCGAGACGAGATTCTGTTCACGTGCCATCTTCATCATGCCGTGCCAGGCGGGATGGAACTCGACTCGATCTATGCGTCGGCCTTGCCGGTCGAAGGTACGGAGTTCGGGTTTGAAATAGTTGGCATCTCGCGCCATCCGCAAGGTTTCCTCGCGGCCGAGCAGGGATCCATAGCGCATCAGTTCGTCGTGGTGCTGCCCGGCACCCGCGCGCTGTACGGCTTCCTGCAGCGCGGCGTCCGTAGCGTAGACGTTATAATTCTGCAACTCCGTCACGACATTCGTGACCTCGTGGGTAGTCCAATCCATCGCAGCGTCTCCTTGTCTGTATGTCCCAATGCGGTGTTCCGTCAGCACACTTCGCTGACTGCCGTGGGACTCGCTTATCTGGGAAAAAGTATAAAGATGTCGTTCATGCCAGGTGTTCGGGTTTGGCCAAGATGAAGCATCCAGCAAGCGCGCCAACCCGGCGTAGAAGACCCTCACAGTCGCGAGCACGGGCCACGGCAGACGCTATTCAACAGGCGTTCATCCAGTTACTGGTCGAAAAGGGTTACGACAAAGTGTCGATCCGCGAGGTCATTTCGGTAGCCGGCGTCGGCGCTGGCAGTTTCTACGAATACTTCTCCAGCAAAGAGACACTCGCGGCGATTTGCATTCATTTGCGGATCAAGGAGATTGCCGCCGCCATGCGGGCGTCGTTGATGAAATCGAGCGGCGCGCCACTGCCGGAAAGAGTCGATGCATTGCTGGCCGCGCAAACGGAGGCCCCGCTGCTGGAAGCCGAACAATGGTCCGCGCTTTTTCTGCTAGAACGGCGCGTTTCCAGGATCGAGGCGTTTCGCAAGCTCTATGCGGAGTTCGTTCAAATGTGGTCCGAGTTGCTTGCAACCGGGCCGGGGTGGCCAGACGGCGCACCCATCCACGAGGCCGCGTTCGCGGCGCACTCGATTGCCTATGGGCTGGTTTCACAGGCGCTGATCACGCGCGCGGTCGATATCGATCCCGTCGCGCTGCAGCGTGTGTTGCGCAATGCCGTGCATGGCTACCTGTCGCTGCAGGCGCCCCACGCGTATCGGCTTTATCGCTTTGATGTCTGACGGGCCGGGCAGGCAAGCCTGTGAGGCGTGCCTGCCCGACGCATGGCCTGGCGAGGCACCGGCATTGGCAGCATGCGTTCGGGTTTCGGTGCGATAGCGATTGAAGCGGACGGGTCTAGCGCAACGACCGTTTCGTACGGGGTGTCGTTTGACGAGCTTTGCGTTCAGGCTTGCTGCGAGCCCGCTCCGGGTGAGTGTGCGCCGCGCTCGCCACGATCCACTCCTTGAATGCGATGACCGCGTCATCGTCCGCGCGATCGCGATTCACCACCAGCGTGTAGTCGGGCCCGCGCCACGCAGGCGCCGAGATCGGACAGACGAGACGCCCGGTCGCGATCTCGCGCTCAATGAGCGGCAGCGACGCCAACGTCACGCCAAGGCCTTCAGCAGCGGCACCCAATTGGAGAAACACATGATCGAAGTCGAGATGACGCGCGCACTTCAGGCCGGGCGCGCCAGCCTCCCGTAACCATTCGGCCCAGGCTGTGCGAGTACTGGTGGAATGAAGCAGCGTGTGATGCCGCAAATCGTCGACCGTGCTGATCGGCAGGCTTTGCAGCACGCCGGGACTACACGCAGGCAGCCGCACGTCGGGCATCAGCGTTGTGGATATGACGCCGGTTGCATCCTCCGGTCCCGAACGCACGCCGACGTCGAATGCATCGCCGACATAGCGCAGCCTGCGTGAGCTTGTGGAGAGCCGCACATCGATGTCCGGATAGCGCGCCTGGAAATCGGTCAGTCGCGGTATCAGCCAGCACAACGCAAAGCTCGCCAGCGTATTCACGCGCACGACCCCTGTTACACGACGCGTAATGGATTCATGACGCAGCCGGGCCACCGAGCCGCTCAGACGCGCAAATGCCCCTTTGACATCGTTGAGCAGAGCCGCACCTTCGTCGGTAGGAACGACGCCGCGTGCGCGCCGCTCAAAAAGCGGCACGCCGAACCAGTCTTCGAGCAGGCGAATCTGTTTGCCCACCGCCCAGTGCGTGACGTGAAGATCACTCGCCGCGGCCGCGAAACTCCCGAGGCGGGCGACTGCCTCAAAGTGCCGCAACGCGTTCAGCGGAGGCAACTTTTCTGCGTCCTTCCCGGTGCGTTGATCTGTGCTCATGAGGTGACTTTTTCTCCCGTCTGACTCAATTTTACGTCAGTTGTTGTC
The DNA here is from genome assembly GCF_904848625.1 of Paraburkholderia metrosideri. Lineage (GTDB taxonomy): Bacteria > Pseudomonadota > Gammaproteobacteria > Burkholderiales > Burkholderiaceae > Paraburkholderia > Paraburkholderia metrosideri. Next base: position 176,119 of record NZ_CAJHCP010000014.1, on the reverse strand, counting down.
CATGCTGCGGGAACCTAGACTAAGCGTGTCCTCCAACACAAGCTTGCGCGTCGCCGCAGCGTGGCGCGTTCTTCGATTCAGTCAATCCATGAGACTTTTCTCCTTCTCCTCTCCAACGGCGGCCGCACCCGACGGCGCTGATCAAGCGGCTTCTGTTCCGCGCACGCGCGTGTTGTGGCTCTCGTGCATGGCGCACGCACTGCACGACGGCTACACCGATATGATTTACGCGTTACTGCCGGTCTGGCAGGCGGACTTCGGCCTCAATTACGCCGCGCTGGCTATTTTGCGCGGCATCTATGCGGGCACGATGGCAATGCTGCAATTGCCCGCTGGACGGGTGGCAAGGACCTTGGGCACGCGTACGACGCTGGCGGTCGGCACGTGTCTGGCCGCGCTCGGTTATGCGGTCGCGGGCATGTCTGGGACTCTGCTGGGCCTGTGCGTTGCGCTCGCCATTTCGGGTAGTGGCTCGAGCACGCAACATCCGCTCGCGTCAGGCGCCGTCTCGCGCGCGTATGGGCGCAACGCCCGAGGGCCGCTCAGCGTCTACAATTTTTCGGGCGACCTCGGAAAATCGGCCCTTCCCGCGGCGATCTCCATCCTGATTACCGTCATGCCGTGGCGCCATGCGCTTTGGGCCATGTCGATCATCGGCATTCTGGTCGCCGCAGTGATTGCCCTTTTTCTCCCGTCTGTACCGAGGACCGCGCTTTCCACAGAGGGGGCGTCGACCCACAGCAGCAACGGTTCGCGATCGGGCTTCCCCTTGCTACTCACGATCGGCGTGCTCGACACGGCCGTGCGGATGGGCTTGCTGACCTTTCTGCCCTTTCTGCTGAAAGCGAAAGGCATCTCGCCACCGATGATGGGCACGGCGCTCGCGCTCGTCTTCATCGGTGGCGCGGCGGGCAAGTTCGTGTGCGGCTGGCTCGGCGCCCGGGTGGGCGTCATCGGCACCGTGCTCGCCACCGAAGGCGGTACGGCAGCGTTGATTCTGGCTGTGATCTGGCTGCCACTCGCGCTCGCCATGATCGTGCTGCCGCTGCTTGGCGCCATGCTCAACGGTACGTCGTCCGTCCTTTATGGGACCGTGCCCGAATTGACTCCGGTCGAACGCACCGAGCGGGCGTTTGCGCTGTTTTATACCGGCACCATTGCTTCGGGGGCACTCTCTCCGGTTGTCTACGGTCTTCTGGGCGACCGGATCGGCGTACACGGTGCCACTATCGCGACTGCGATCACCGCGTTGGCTATCTTTCCACTGGCGCTTGCGCTTCGTCCGCATCTGCGTGCGAAGTGAGCTGGTTCAGATTTTGATTTCTCGGCGGGTTCGGGCAGGCCAGCCCGACCTCAGTGGCAACTCAACGGCAACTCAGTGGCAATACAGATCGTTTTCCGCATTGAACATCTCGAAGGCGAGCTGAGTTGCCCGATCCTCGCGCACCGTGTTCAGCCAGCGTTGACGCCGCCAGTCGCCCACCACTCGTTCGACGTAGGCAGCGCCAGCCGCGTCCGTGCCCCGCACCGCGATGAACGCGGGAGTCGGTTCGAACCCGCCAGGCAACACCCGGTAATAAGCCCAATCGGGTTGCTTCAGCAGCGCGCGGATCACATACTCGTCGTCGATCAATGCTGCGCACTCGCCGGCCTGAAATGCCAGCAACGCGTCGAGCGGACGGTCAAAGCTCTGTAGTATCGCGCCGAGCTGACGGGCAGCCCGGCTGGCAAACGGGCTTTCGCGCGATGCGCAAACCGTGCGGCCCCGCATATCACTTTGCGTTTGCACGCTCCCACCGCGCAACACGAGCGCCGCGCCACGGCCCGACGAGTAGGCGGTCGGCGCAAACGCAATCGACGTATCTGGAGCGAACGAAAGACCCGCAATCGCCACGTCGGCGCGGCCGGATTGCACCGCCTTGCGCGCAGCCGCCGGGTCGCTCAATAGCAGCTTGACCGGCAAGCCGATGCGTCGTCCCAACTCCCCCGCAAGCGACGCTGAATAACTCTCGGGGGCGCGTACGGAGCGGTCCACCTTGCCCACATACAGAATGGGCGCGGGCTGTGATGGCACCGCGACAATCAGGGTGCCACGCGCGAGCGCCGCAGCAAACGGGCGCTCGTCATCGAACCGCTGCTGCCATGCGCCGCCTGCTAGCGGCTTCAGTAACACGCCCAGCAACGCCAGCGCAGCAACGGCCGCGAGCGGCGCCCAGCGTAGCCGCCGACCGTTGCCGACGCCGATCGCCTGCCCCGCTCTAGCCATTCTGTTCGAGACCGACACGCCAGCGCAGCAGCCGCCGTTCGAGTAATGAAAGGCTCTTGTTGATCAACAGCCCGAAAACCGCGAGCAGCACGATGCCCGCGTACATGTCGGGAATCTGGAACGTCTCCTGAGAATTGAGCGTGTAGAAGCCCAGACCCGCGCGGGCGCCGATCATTTCCGCCGCGACCAGCGCGGTGATGCTGTATGCGCCGGCGAGCCGCACGCCCGTGAGGATCTGCGGCAATGCCGCCGGCAACACGACCTTCGCAAAAATAAATCCTTGCGACGCCCCCATGGAACGCGCGCAATCGACAAAGATTCGCTCCACCTGCTTGACGCCCGAAATCGTGTTGAGCAGAACCGGCCAGAACGCGGCCCACACGATGATGGCGATTTTCGAGGATTCACCGATCCCGAGAAACAGCATGAACACCGGGAACAGCGCGAACGCGGAGACCTGCCGCAGCAACTGGTACAACGGATCGATGATGCGTTCGGCGCGCCGGAACCAGCCGAGTGCTACGCCGCATACCACTCCGCCGACCACGGCGACCAGCAGACCGCTGAGGGCGCGCCACGCGCTCGCGCCGAGATGCACCCACACAGCGCCGTTCTGAAACAGCCTGGCGATGGCAACGGCGACCTGCGAAGGCGGACTCAGATACGCAGCATTGACGATGCCAAGCCGCGGCAACAACTCCCACAGCAACACGAACACCACCAGCGCGATCGAGCGCTCGAAAACAGCAGACCAGCGCAGGCTGCCGCGCCTGGCAGCTTGGCCTGGCGTCTCTCGTGCGATGAGAACCGCCGCGTCGGACACGGTATTTTGCTGTGACACGCTATGTTCCTGTTTGATAGGCAATGCCGCGTTCGCGCGATGGCGCGGGCACCTCACCCAATTCCCGGCTGAGCAGTCCCCACGCGCGTTCCCGCAGAGCGACGAAGGCAGGCGAATGCCGGATCGACGCGTCGCGCGGACGCGGCAGATCGACGTCGAGAATCTCTTTGACACGTCCCGGCCCGCGTCCCATGATCGCCACGCGATCGGCCAGAAAGATGGCCTCGTCGATGCTATGGGTAACGAACACCACCGTGGTTGCGCTCTGCTCCCAGATGCCGAGCAATTCCTGCTGCAACGACTCGCGTGTCTGCGCATCGAGCGCGCCAAAGGGCTCGTCCATCAGCAGGATTTCGGGGCCGTAGGCGAGTACCCGGGCAATCGCCACGCGTTGACGCATGCCGCCCGACAATTGATGCGGATAGTGATCGGCGAAATCGAGCAGGCCGACAAGCTGAAGGAACCGTTCCGCCTCGCTGCGCCGCTGCGCGCGGGCAACGCCGCGAATCTCCAGGCCGGTCTCGACGTTCTTGCGCACGGTCCGCCACGGAAACAGCGCGTAGCCCTGGAACACCAGCCCGAGCTTCTGGCTCGCGGCGCCCACCGGCTCGCCGTCGACGCTCACGCTACCTGAAGTCTGCGGGACCAGCCCCGCGAGAATGCTGAGAAAAGTCGACTTGCCGCAACCGCTCGGACCGAGCACCGCGACAAACTCGCGGTCGCGAACTGTCAGGTCGAAGCGGTCCAGCACCGTGTGACGAGAACCGTTCGCTTCGTTCGCATAGGTCAGCGAGATGTCGTGCGCGACGATCTTGTCCCGCACGCGCGCGCGTTCGCTCATGAATGCTTCCCACCTGCGACAGCCGCTGGGTTGATGTTGACACTGGCCTGCGTCTGTTTCGGCGCGAACGGGTTGTACTCGTTCGTATAGACGTCCTTGACGGAAACCTTGCCCTTCGGAATCTTGCCGGCCTGTTCGAGAATATCGATGTAGTACTGGATAGGCGGCTCGGTCACGACCAGGTCTTTCACATACGCATAGCGTTCCACCAGTTTCGGATCGATGCCCAAACGTTCGGCGGTCAGCTTGCGCGCTTCGTCGGGATGCGCGTTGACCCAATTCCCCGCCTTCGCAATCGCACTGACAAAGTCCTTGACGGCCTGCGGATGCGCACGCGCGAACGCGCCATTCACGCTATACGGCGCCATGCCGCCGAGCCCGCGGTCCTCGTCCCAGTCGCTCCACAACTTGTGCAACTGCGGATCCGCTTCGGCTGCGCCTGAAAACGGCGGATGAATGATCGCGACATCCACGTTCTTCGTGACGAGCGCCTGCTGCGACTGGTTATCGGGCACGACCAGCCAGTTCACCTTCGACACATCCACGCCATGTTGCGACAGATACTTCTTCGTCACGAACTCCGCGCACGCACCGAAGCTGTTGAACGCCACCGTCTTGCCTTCGAAGTCTTTCGGCCCACGAATGCCTGAGTCCGCACGCACGAAATACTTCATATGCGGCGCGTCCTGGAGCGTCTCGCCACCGGCAGAGATCACCTTGATGTCCGCACCGCTCGCGATAGCTGAGATAACGAGCGGCACCATGCGGGTGCCGAAATCGATCTCGCCGGTTCCCACCAACGGAATGATCTGCGGCGCCGAGATCTTGCCCACGTATTGGGGTCGTGTGCTGGTGTTCTCGAAATAACCCAGCTTGTCGGCGAGGTAGACCAGATCGAAAGCGGGATTGTCCGGGTACTTGAAATACGTGATTTCCTGCTTCACAGGCTGACCGGCCGCCGCCGAAGAAGTCTGGACCTGGTCGTCGTGCGGCTTGCAGCCGCTTTGCAGAATCAGCGCAGCGGCAGCGACAACAGCGGCCAGGGTTCGCTTCGCGAAGAGCGGACGGCTGGATGGTAGAAGCGCCTTCATGGAATCAGCCTTTAGGGGAGCACGAGGGGTAGGGGAAAACGGCGCGAGCCATTTCCGTGTGCCTGATTTTCAGCGCTTCCCAGCCGACCGCAAACCAACAAAACAAGCTTAGGTTATCTACGGGATCAGATTACATCGCCACTTTAACGAGCGATTCGACGCAATAACAGCAGCAGCGGTTCAACACACATGCTGCCGTTGGGGCGTCCGTCTGCGCGCCCCTGGTCAATGCATATCTGCATGGATGGTTAGCACGATTTCTTCCTTCGACCACCCGTAACAGCCCCTTAACATCGAACGATCCCCTTCGGAGCGCAAGCCGGACAGCTCATTCTTCTCGCGAGTCATTTTGAGTACTACTTCTCCACGCCGCCTGCATCTGAACGTCAACATCCTGCACTCGGGTTTCGTACCCTCGGCGTGGCGACTGGCGCACGCCGATCCACGCGCGTTCGTCGACGTCGCTCACTACGTGCGGGTCGCGCAGATCGCAGAGGCCGCGAAATTCGACGCCGTGTTTCTCGCCGACAACGCGTCGATCGCGGATCAGATCGACTTTCGCCCGATTACCGCGCTGGAGCCAACCGTGCTGCTCGCGTCGATTGCGGCGGCCACCTCGCATATCGGCGTCATAGGCACGGCATCGACCAGTTATAACGAGCCGTATAACATCGCACGCCGTTTCGCGACACTCGACCATGTCAGCGGCGGCCGCGCCGGCTGGAATGTCGTGACGACCGCCGATCTTGGTTCCGCGCGCAACTTCGGACGCGACGCCGTGCCGGTGCACGCCGAACGCTATGCGTGCGCGGACGAATTCACGTCGGTGGTCAAGGCATTGTGGAATAGCTGGGAAGACGATGCGTTTGTCGGCGACAAAACAGCGGGACGTTTCATCGATACGTCGAAAGTCCACCCCATCGAACATCGTGGCGAATGGTTCAGTGTTGCTGGCGCGTTGAATCTGCCGCGCTCGCCGCAAGGGCATCCAGTGCTGATCCAGGCCGGCGGGTCGGCGGACGGGCGGGACCTCGCTGCGCGTCACGCAGAAGCCGTGTTTTCAGCTTCCCAATCATTCGACGAGTCGGCATCGTATGCGCGCGATCTGAAGTCACGCGCGGCAGCTTATGGGCGTGGCCCGAATGCCATTCGGGTATTGCCAGGACTCACGACGATCATCGGCGCAACCGAGGCCGACGCGTTGCGCCGCCGCGACGAACTGATCGACCTGATTCCGTGGAGCTACAGCCTCACCCGGCTGGCAGGCACGCTGGGCGTACCCGCCGATACATTGAAACTCGATGAACGCCTGCCCGACAATCTGCCTTTGCCCGGCGGCGGCAACGGTAATCACACGTTCTTCCACGCGACTCTCGCGCAAGCGCGTACGCATGGGTACACCGCGCGTCAACTGATTCGCGCTCTTGCTGGCGGCGGCGGACATCGCGTGATAGTCGGCACGCCCGAACAGATTGCCGACGATATCGAACACTGGTTCAACGGCGGCGCAGCGGACGGCTTCAATCTGATGCCAGACGCGCTGCCTGACGGCCTGCAGGATTTCGTCGACGGCGTGGTGCCGATTCTGCGTCGACGCGGCCTGTTTCGCAGTGACTATGATGGCAGCACGCTGCGTGAGCATTTCGGCTTGCAGCGGCCGGTCAATCCGCACGCGCGCATGGAGACGCCGGTTGTCGCTGCCTGAACTTGGAGCCGGACAGATGAGATGTGCAATGCAGCGGGTCGAACACGATCGCCCACGACCAGAATAGCCCTCAAGAAAGCACGCGCCTCCTGCTGATTTTCATATCTTCAATGATTGGTTGGCGACAGGCGCTGGCGAATTTAACGTGGGCATTCAACGTCCTACGAGTCGTTAGCTAAACAACGTTCCCTTATTGTCCGGATTCTCCAGGAGACTTGCATGAGCGCAGCCGCATTGCAGCCAGTCAGACAGATTGAAATCAACCCGCTCTCGGCGCATATCGGCGCGGAGATTCACGGTGTCGATCTAACGCAGAAGCTCGACTCGAAACAGGTCGCGCAGATTCGCGACGCGCTGCTGAAATGGCGAGTCGTGTTCTTCCGCGAGCAGTTTTTGACGCACGAACAGCACGTGGCATTCGCCGCACAATTTGGCGAACTGACATTGGGACATCCTGTTTTCGGCCACGTCGACGGACATCCTGAGATCTATTCGATCTCGAAGTACCGTAAAGCGACGCGCTTCGAAGGTCAGGCTTTGCAACGCCCATGGACCGGCTGGCACACCGACGTGACCGCTGCGATCAATCCGCCTTGGGCTTCGATCCTGCGTGGTGTGACGATTCCACCCTATGGCGGCGATACGCAATGGACCAATCTGGTGATTGCCTACCAGAAACTTTCCGCGCCTCTGCGCGCGTTTGTCGACGGCCTGCGCGGCATTCACCGTTTCACGCCACCGGCTGGCGCAAGCGGGACGGATGCCTTCGTCAAAGCGGTCGAGCAACGCGCACTCATCACTGAACATCCGCTCGTCAGAGTCCATCCGGAAACCGGCGAGCGTGCGCTTTACGTCAGCCCGAGCTTCCTGAAATCGATCGTCGATGTCACGCCCCGTGAGAGCCAGGCGCTCCTCGAATTACTCTGGGAACATGTGACGCGGACCGAATTCACCGTGCGTTTCAAGTGGGAAGCCGGCAGTGTCGCGTTCTGGGACAATCGCGCCACCGCCCATCTCGCGCCGACCGATATTTTCGATCTCGACTTCGACAGGCAGCTATACCGCACGACGCTCGTCGGTGACGTGCCGGTCGGTCCCGATGGCCGGCAATCGGTCGCGATTGAAGGCGCGCCGGTGGGCGCTGCCGCTGCCATCGCGCTGAACTGACGTGGTCGGATCACGCTCAAATGCATGGACGAAGCACACGTCCATGCGTGTAAGTCCGCGCATTTGAGTGTCGCTCACGGACGCGCTAACGGCGCGCCCGCAACTTGCCGCTACTTCCCATCCGCAACATACCGGTTCTGCGGACGCCGCAAGCCGAGGTTCTCGCGCAATGTGCGTCCCGTGTATTCATCGCGAAACAGTCCTCGCCGCCGAAGTTCGGGCAACACCAGCTCGGCGAAATCCTTCAGGCCGTTCGGCAGCACAGGCGGCATTACATTGAAGCCATCAGCACCGTAATTCACGAAGCGCTCTTCAAGCTCGTCGACAATCTGCTCAGCCGTACCGACAAGTTGCCAGTGCCCACGCGCGCCCGCGATCCGCAAATAAAGCTGGCGAATCGTCAGATTTTCACGCCGCGCCAGCTCGATTGTCAGCAACTGGCGACTCTTGCTCGCATTGGTTTCAGGCAAATCGGGAATCGGGCCGTCGAGCGGATAGCCCGACAGATCGAAGCCGCCGGTCAGCCCGGATACCAGCGCGAGGCCGACCTTCGGATCGATCAGCGACTGCAATTCTTCGAACTTCTCTGTCGCCTCGGACTCGCTGCGGCCAACGATTGGAAACACGCCGGGCATGATCTTCAGATCATCGGGATGACGGCCGTATTTTTCCAGACGACCCTTGACGTCGGCGTAGAAATTCACCGCATCCTCCAACGTCTGCTGGGCGGTGAAAATCACTTCCGCCGTTCGCGCAGCCAACTCACGCCCCGCTTCCGACGATCCCGCCTGCACCACCACCGGATGCCCCTGCGGAGAACGCGCGACATTCAAAGGTCCCTTGACCTGGAAGAAGCGCCCTTTGTGATCGAGCACGTGGCGCCGGTCCGGGTCGAAGAAACGGCCTTGCGCCTTGTCACGCACAAACGCATCGTCGTCCCAGCTATCCCAGAGGCCGGCGGTGACTTCCGCAAATTCGGCGGCACGCTCATAACGTTCGGCATGGTCGAAGTGCTTGTCACGATTGAAGTTCTTCGCCTCATGTTCGTTTGAAGACGTGACCAGATTCCACCCCGCCCGTCCGCCGCTAATATGATCCAGCGACGCAAACTTGCGGGCAATGTGATACGGCTCGTTGAAGCTCGTCGATGCGGTACCGACCAGACCGATGCGCTCGGTCACGGCAGCCAGTGCGGACAGCAATGTAATGGGCTCGAACTGGGCGACATAGCTGTGGGCGGTGCGGCTCAGAAAGTCGACGCTGTCGCCGCGCGTGCCCACCCCATCGGCGAGAAAGACCAGATCGAACTTCGCCGCCTCGGCCGCTTTTGCAAGCTCGACATAGTGGCGAAAATTGAGTCCGGCATCGGCCTGGGCGTCCGGATGCCGCCATGCTGCAATGTGATGCCCGGTCGGATAAAGAAAGGCGCCGAGGCGCAACTGCCCGCTACGTTTGCTCATGGAGTATCGGCGAAGAGAGGTTGACGGTTCAGCGGCGCGTCGTGTGCGGCGTTGCCGGGTCAGCGCCCGGAATGCGGCGCGGGCGCGCCTGAGAAAGCGCGGGTCTGGAAAGCACTAAGCCGTGTGCCACTTCGCATCGGCCACGACGAGCTTTTTCGGAATCAGCTTCAATTCGGCAAACGTGTCGGCAATCTGCTGCTGATACGCGAGCGTCGCGGCATCGATGGGCTGCACGCCGTAACTCGCACGGTTCAACGCGAGTTCGAGTGTCGGCGCATCGAGACCCACGAGCGGCGACAACTGGCTCGCCACGTCCGGAATATGAGTGCGACTCCATTGATCGACCTGATCGAGTTCGGCCAGCAGCGTATGGAGCAACTGTGGTTGCCTGTCGGCAAATTTTTTTGCCGCAACGTAATACTGCGTGTTGCGCACGAGGCCTTCACCGGTGGTCAGTACGCGCGCATTGGCCTGCCGTTCGGCTGCGGCCAGATAAGGATCCCAGATTACCCATGCGTCGATGCTGTTCTGCACGAATGCCGCACGCGCGTCGGCGGGCGTCAGAAAGACCGGCTGAATATCGCTGTATGAGAGCCCCGCGTGCTGCAATGCCTTGACCAGCAGGTAGTGAACATTCGACCCGCGATTCAGCCCGACCTTCTTGCCGCGCAAATCCGCCACCGAGCGAATCGGCGAATCGTGCTGCACGACGATGGCTTCGCCTTTCGGCGCCGGCGGCTCATTGCCGATATACGCGAAGTCGACACCTGCTGCCTGCGCGAAAATCGGCGGCGTTTCACCCACTGTGCCGACATCTACCGCACCGGCATTCAGGCCTTCGAGCAACTGCGGACCGGCCGGAAATTCGAGCCACTGTACGGTCGCGCCCTGCGCCGCCAGGCGCTTTTCGAGCGTGCCCTGCGCTTTCAGCACCACAAAATTGCCGTATTTCTGAAAGCCGATTCGCAGCACAGTCCCGTTGGTCTGCGCGTGCGCCCGCTGCGACGGTAACAGCGTACTGGCGGCGAATGCTGCTGCGCCCGCAGCGGCTGTTTTGAGCAGCGTGCGACGGCGCAAATCCATCGAGCCGGGAGCGGTTGATGTGATCGACGTAATGCGGGAAGCCATAAGATTGCCGGGTCAATGTGAATCGGGATGGGAATAACGCTTATCCCGGCGACAATACCGGCGCGTGTAGCGGGCCGCAACCAAGCAAAGCTCATAACGTTATGAACGCAAGGGCAATATGACAGCGCCAATGGCTGCTTTCCAAGCCGATTGGAAAGCAGCTTGATAAAGCGGCGCCCCCGCTGAAAGCCCCCGCGCTGTTGAACGTGCCGAATGGCGAAAACCTAAAACACCCGCCCTTCCGTCAGATGCGTGGTTACACCGTTCAGCTCGTAATCGCCGATCACTCGCGCCTTATGCAGCAGCGGGTTATGACTGAAAATGGTGCGCAGATTGCGCCAGTGGCGGTCGAAGTTATGCGCACGCGCCGTGGCCGACGCACCGCCAACCTCGAACAGCCGCTCGCCCGCATGGAGCGCCAGCTTGCTCACCACCAGTTGCGTCTTGGCGGTCGCCAGCGCCCCTTCCAGCACGAGCTCGCCGGCATCGGCTGCGCCGCTGCGGATCGCTCCCGCCGAGCGGTCCAGAACCCGCGCATTCTGCTGGACCAGCGCGTCGATCGAGAGGCTGTGCGCCGCAAGATCGCCCACCACTTGCTGCACGAAACCATCTTCGCGCGCCGACGGTGCGGGACTGTGCAATACCGGGCGGCCATGTTCAGTCACATAGCGCCGCGCGTCCGCGAGAATATTGCGCACTATGCCGGCAGCCACGGCGACCAGATGCAGTTGACGCAACGCGCTGCCATGACGGCCAGCAAGACTGGTATAGCCGCGCGTCGCAACCTCATGCGCGAAGACCTGCACGTTATCCAGAACGAGACTGCCGCTCGCTGTCATGCGCTGCCCCATGCCGTCCCAATCGTCGAGTACGCTCAGACCTTCGCGCGACACCGGAATCACGATCGATACCTTCTCGTCGTTTTCATCCTGCACGTTGATCCGTGCATAGTCGGAGAATGCAGTGCCGGTCGAGTAATACTTTTTGCCGGTCACGCGGAAATGATCGCCGTCACGTACCAGCGCCGTGACGATTTCACCTGGACGCGACGTGCCGCGTTCGGTCGACGCCCCGCCGAAGATCGCACCTTCGCGCACGCGCTGGATTTGCGTATCGTTGAATGCCGTGCGCGGCGATAGCAGCAATTGTTCGGTCAGATCGTAGTGAATCCGCAATGCGTGCGCGACATTGGACTCCTCGGCCGCGAGTGACGTAATGACATGAATCACATCCTCCAGCGAGCCGCCAAGGCCGCCCCACTCCACCGGAAAGCGCAGCCTGCCAAGTCCCGACTGGCGGAACAGCGCAAATCGATCAAACGGTAGCTCGCGCCGTGCCTCGCGTTGCGCAGCGTCTTCGCCAATCGCTCTGGCCAGCGCCGGCAGCGCAGTCAACGCCGAGTCGAGCGTCAGCGGCGCTTCGGTATCGAGGGAGTCCTGCATGCGTTCATTCCTTTTTGAGTGCATCCGGACCGCAAGCAATCCGGCTATCTGCAGATGATCAATCATGGGGCAGCCACTGCAACCGCATGGCCCCGCCGAGCAAATCAGTATAGGGATGCACCCACACCCGCAAAACCAGTGAATTGAACTATCAATATTCGCGCCTCTGGATTGGCTGGCGCGCGCGAAACATCGACCGCGATGTTCGTGTGGCAGTCCGCGACGTTAATAAGAATCGCAGATAACGATCCGAGGATTCGTTATTGGAACGGGCGACGGCGCATTTCTATACTCGATTCCGGTCAGCACTCACCGTCGACGAGTGCCAAATCCTTAACGAACGAATTCGACTTATGAGCCTACGTCCACTGCATGACCGTCTGATCGTCAAACGCGTTGATCAGGAAACCAGAACTTCATCGGGGATCGTGATTCCCGAAAGCGCCGCTGAAAAGCCGGACCAGGGCGAGGTCATCGCGATTGGCCCGGGCAAGCGCGATAGCGACGGCAAGCGCATCGAACCGGACCTGAAGGTCGGCGAGCGCGTGCTGTTCGGCAAATACGCGGGCCAGTCCGTCAAGGTGGATGGCACCGAACTGCTGGTACTGCGCGAAGAAGACGTCGTCGCTGTCGTCACTCAATAAAGGAATTCCAGACATGGCCGCAAAAGAAATCATTTTTAGCGATGTCGCGCGCTCGAAACTTGTCGAAGGCGTGAATATTCTCGCGAACGCCGTCAAGGTGACGCTCGGTCCGAAGGGTCGCAATGTGGTGCTGGAACGCTCGTTCGGCTCCCCCGTCGTGACCAAGGACGGTGTGTCGGTTGCAAAGGAAATCGAATTGCAGGACCGCGTGCAGAACATCGGCGCGCAACTGGTGAAGGAAGTCGCATCGCGCACCAGCGACGCAGCGGGTGACGGCACGACGACCGCGACGGTGCTGGCGCAGGCCATCGTGCGCGAGGGACAAAAGTACGTCGCCGCCGGTCTGAATCCGCTCGACCTGAAACGCGGCATCGACAAGGCCGTCGTCGCAGCCATCGGCGAACTCAAGAAAATCAGCAAGCCGACCACGACCAGTAAGGAAATTGCGCAGGTTGCGACCATTTCCGCGAACGGCGAAGAATCGATCGGCCAGCGAATTGCCGAGGCGATCGACCGCGTCGGCAAGGAAGGGGTGATCACCGTTGAAGATGGCAAGTCGCTCGACGACGAACTCGATGTGGTCGAAGGACTGCAATTCGATCGTGGCTACCTGTCGCCGTATTTCATCAACGATCAGGACAAGCAGGTTGCGATTCTGGACAATCCCTACGTGCTGTTGCACGACAAGAAAGTCTCGAACATCCGCGATCTTCTGCCGGTTCTCGAACAGGTCGCCAAAGCGGGCCGCCCGCTGCTGATCATCGCGGAAGATGTCGAAGGCGAAGCGCTCGCGACGCTGGTGGTCAACAACATTCGCGGCATTCTCAAGACGGTTGCGGTCAAGGCACCGGGTTTCGGCGACCGCCGCAAGGCACTGCTCGAAGATATCGCGATCCTCACCGGCGGCCAGGTGATCGCGGAAGAAACCGGCTTGTCGCTGGAAAAAGCGACGCTCGCCGAGTTGGGCCAGGCCAAGCGCATTGAGGTCGGCAAGGAAAACACGACCGTGATCGACGGCGCAGGCGAGCGCGTGAACATCGAAGCACGCGTGAAGCAGATTCGCGCGCAGATCGAAGAAGCCAGCTCGGACTACGATCGCGAAAAATTGCAGGAACGCGTCGCAAAACTGGCTGGCGGCGTAGCCGTGATCAAGGTCGGCGGCGCGACCGAAATCGAAGTCAAGGAAAAGAAAGATCGCGTCGACGACGCACTGCACGCCACGCGCGCGGCCGTTGAAGAAGGCATCGTGCCGGGCGGCGGCGTAGCTCTGATCCGCGTGCGACAGGCAATTAGCGGACTCAAGGGTGCGAATGCGGATCAGGACGCCGGTATCCGGATCGTGCTGCGCGCGCTTGAAGAGCCGTTGCGTCAGATCGTGACGAATGCAGGCGAAGAAGCGAGCGTGGTGGTCGCGAAGGTCGCGCAAGGCAGCGGCAACTTCGGCTACAACGCGCAGACCGGCGAATACGGCGATCTGGTCGAATCGGGCGTGCTCGATCCGACCAAGGTCACGCGCACGGCGTTGCAGAACGCGGCCTCCGTTGCGTCGCTGCTCCTCACGACCGACGCCACCGTGCACGAAGCACCGAAAGATGCGGCTCCGGCATCGCCTGCGGGCGGACCGGGTGCGCCGGGTGCTGGTTTCGACTTCTGATCTTCACGTCCTCACCGGCGCATTCGGCATCGCAACGCGTGCCTGAATGCGCCGATCGACCTCGTCCTCAACGGAACCATGCGCTATTTCAAGCTACTGAAATCTCTGGCGGTGATCGCCGCGTTGGCGACCGCAGCGCTTGACGCGCACGCCGACAAACCGACTGTGATTCGTATTGGTGTCGCTCAACAGGGCACGGGGGATCCCCCGACGTTTGGCGGCTCACCCGCCGCGACAGTGCAATTGCAGCAACGGCTCGAAAAGGAATTCGCTGCCGACGGCATCAAGGTCCAATGGCTTTTCTTTAAAGGCGCGGGTCCCGCCGTGAACGAAGCGATTGCGGACAAGTCGCTCGACTTCGCGTTTCAGGGCGATTTGCCTTCGGTACTCGCACGCGCCAATGGTCTGAAGACGCACATCCTGCTGGAATCCGGCGTTCGCGCGGGCATCAAGATCGCGGTGCCGCCCGACTCCGACATTCATACGGTCAAAGATCTGAAAGGTCGTCGCGTCGGGATCTTTCGCGGCACCAACCTGCAACTGGTGGTCGACAACGCACTCGCGGCGAACCAGCTCGACGAGCGCGATCTGCATGTGATCAATCTCGACGCGGCGAGTTCGCTGGCGGCGCTGGCGTCGAAAGGAATCGACGCGTCCACTAACGACTATCACCTGTACAGGCTGCGCGATCAGGGTCTCGCGAAGATCATCTACGAGTCGCAGAACGATGGCCCGCAATTCACGCGTCAATCGCATCTGCTCGTCACGGACGACTTCGATCACGCTCATCCCGACATCGTGCAGCGTGTGGTCAACGCGTTCGTCAAAGGCTCGCAGTGGTCGTCCGACGAGGCGAATCGCGATGCGCTCTTCAAGCTGTGGGCGCAAAGCGGCGTGAGTGTCGCCGAATGGCAGGCAGAGTTCGCGAACCAGCCGCTGAAAGGCCGCAATTCGCCGCTGATCGACCCGTTTATCGTCGCGCGCTACAAGTCGGTCGCGCAAGATGCGCTGAAGCTGAAACTGATCCGCCAGCCGGTCGACGTCGACAGCTGGTTCGAACCGCGCTATCTCGACAACGCGCTGCATGCGCAAAATCTCGACCACTACTGGACTCGCTATGACGCGGCCGGTAAGCCGGCGAGCTAACGGAACACGGAACACGGAACACGGACCGAGACGATGAGCGAAACGGCGATCCCACTTCCCACCGCGAATGGCGATGCGCGCGGCGCTCAGCGTCACGAGCCACGCGCCCGCAAGTGGCTGCGCAGAATCTCATGGCAACTCGCACCGTGGCTGCTGCCTGCGACGCTGTTTGCGCTGTGGACGATCGGCTGCGACCGAGGCTGGATCGCGCCGCAGATTCTGCCGCCGCCATCGCGCGTTTATGAAACGTTCGTGGACCTCGCGCGCAGCGGCGACCTGGCGAGTCACACGCTGATCAGCCTGCAGCGCGTGATGCTCGGCTTCGCCATCGGCACGCTACTCGGCTTCGTGATCGGCGCGGCGCTCGGCCTGTCCCGTACGTTCGAAGCGTATGTGCTGCCTGGCTTTAACGCGCTCGTGCAGATTCCCGTGCTGGGCTGGCTGCCGTTTCTATTGCTGCTGGTCGGCGTGGGCGAGCCGCTCAAATACATCCTGATCGCGCACGCCGCGCTGGTGCCGGTCACGCTCAGCACGTTGCAGGGCTTCCGCCAGTCGCCGCCGAGCCTCGACGAAGTGGCGCGCGGTTATGGCTATAGCCGTTGGCAGCGAATCGTCCATGTCGTGCTGCCCGCTGCCGTGCCGACGCTGGCAACAGGCGTAAGGCTGGCCTTTACGAAGGCGTGGCTCGCGCTGGTGGTGGTCGAACTGGTCGCTTCGTCCGAAGGTCTCGGCTATCTGATCGTTTATGGGCGGCAACTGTTCCAGCTCGATCTGGTGATGGCATCGGTCGTCGTGGTCGGCGCGATCGGGTTTGTCGTGAACCGTCTGCTCGAAGCGCTCGAAGCGCGTCTGCGGCGCGGCCAGCCGTCGGCGTTTCGCGACTGAAACCGACCCACTGCAAAGGAACTCACATGCGCTTTCGATCGATCTTCAACGCCGGGGCCAGCGCTCGCGCGACCCAGCGAAAAGGGCCTCCACCCTGCGATTGTGCGTTGCCTGCCAAGCGCGAAAAGAAACCCGCCTCCGTCAATCGACGCGGCGCCGCATGGCGCGGCCTCGTATTACCCGCTATCGCGGTCGCGTTGTGGTCGGCGATATCTGCGCTTCACCTTGTTAAAAGCGGCCTGCTGGTGAGCCCGCTGGCGGTTCTGCATGCGGGCTTGCAACAACTCGGGAGCGGTGCGTTGCTGCGCGCACTGTCCGCATCGCTGGCACGCGAGGGTTGCGGGTTCGTGATCGGCACCGTGGGCGGACTGCTGCTCGGCAGCCTGCTGGGCTTTTCGCGGATCGCACGCCGGATGGTCGGCCCGAGTTTCGACACGTTCAAACAGATCTCGCTATTCGCGTGGATTCCGTTGATTTCGGTGTGGTTCGGTCTGGGCGACGTAGCCAAAGTCGTCTTCCTGTCGCTGGCCGCGTTGCTGCCCGTCACCGCGCACACCTGCGACGGCATTCACGCGGTGCCGCGCAGCTATATCGAAGTGGCCCGCGCATTCCGCTATTCGCGTCTGCAACTGATCGCTCACGTGATTCTTCCCGCAGCGCTGCCGTCGATTTTCACCGGCATCTATCTCGCGTTGATCTATTCGTGGCTCGCGACGCTCGGCGCCGAGTACCTGCTGGTCTCCGGCAGCGGCATCGGCAATCTGCTGATTGACGGCAGCGAGCAGTTCAGGATGGATCTGGTGCTGCTCGGCATCATCGTCGTCGGCTTGACCGGCTGGGCACTGAACGCGCTGGCCCGCGCCGTCGAACGGGCGATTTTTGCACGGCGCACCGTGCGTCCGTCGCAGGCTGCCACCACATTGGGCGCATCGTGATGCACGTGCAGGCTATCTCACGTGCGCGCTAATTCATACAGGACCGTTCCCATGACCACTGTCGCCTCAGGACTGGAAGGACTCGACGTTCGTCACGTGCGAAAGCGCTACGTGCAGCATGGCACCACGCTGGATGTGCTCGACGACGTCAGCCTGCACGTACGCCCCGGCGAGTTCATCAGCGTGCTCGGGTCGAGCGGCTGTGGCAAGTCGACGCTGCTGCGTCTGATTGCCGGACTCGATACCGATTACAGCGGCGAGATTCTGGTCGGCGGCGAACGGGTGCGCGATACCTCGCTGGAACGGGGAATCGTGTTTCAGGACCACCGGCTGTTCCCGTGGCTGACCGCGTCGCAAAACATTCAGGCCGCACTGCGCAATGCGCCGCTATCGGCGCGGCAGAAGCGCGATGCGGTGGCTGAACACATCGCGCTCGTCGGTCTGAAGGGCTTTGAAAACGCGTATCCGAATCAATTGTCGGGTGGCATGGCGCAACGCGTGGCGATTGCACGCGGACTCGTCAACCGGCCGCGCGTGCTGCTGCTCGACGAGCCGTTCGGCGCACTCGACGCGCTCACGCGCGGGCGTCTGCAAAACGAATTGCAACGTATCTGGCAGCAGGAACGCATCACGATGATCCTCGTCACGCACGACGTGGACGAAGCCGTGTATCTCGGCGACCGGGTCGTGACGATGGCGCCGCGCCCAGGCCGCATCAAGCGGATTGTCGATATCGCGCTGCCCAGGCCGCGCGAGCGTAGTGATCCGCGCTTCATCCGCTTGCGTGACGAAATCGTCGCCGATTTTGGCGATACGGGCGGCGACGCCGGTAGCCCCGGTAGCCGCGGTGGCAAACCATACGACCGCAACGACGGCCTGAGATCGCCATCTACCGCCGTGAATCCACCGATCACGGAATGGCGCCTCGCGTGGTGACGCGCGGCACACAGCAAAAAAACAGCTAAAAACAGCGGTATTTGACGGAGCAAACGATGAGCGAGAGCAAACGGCAGATCAGACTGGGCGCGTTCCTGATGGAAACCGGCCACCACATCGCCGCATGGCGGCATCCCGGCGCGCATGCGGGCGGCGGACTCGATTTCCAGCACTATGCCGAACTGGCGCAGATTGCGGAGCGCGCGAAATTCGACGCCATCTTTTTCGCTGACAGCGTCAGCGTTCGCGATACCAACCTCGCCTCCTTGTCACGCACCGCACGCGCCGATCACTTCGAACCGCTGACGCTGTTGTCCGCGCTTTCCGTGGTCACGCGCAATATCGGCCTGATTGCCACGGTCTCGACCACGTTCAACGAGCCGTATAACCTGGCGCGCAAGTTTGCGTCGCTCGATCATTTGAGCGGCGGTCGTTCGGGCTGGAACCTGGTCACGTCGAGCACCGAATCCGAAGCCCTGAACTTCAATTTCGAACAACACCCGGACCACGCGGTACGCTATGAACGCGCGCGCGAATTCTATGACGTGGTCGCGGGTCTGTGGGACAGTTGGGAAGACGACGCTTTCATTCGCGACAAGGAAAGTGGCGTGTATTTCGATCAGGACAAGCTGCATGTGCTCAACCATCGCGGCACGCATTTCAACGTGCGCGGTCCGCTGAACGTGGCGCGGTCGCCGCAAGGATGGCCGGTTGTCGTGCAGGCCGGCGCATCAGAAGCCGGCAAGGAACTCGCCGCGCAAACCGCCGAAGTCATTTTCGTCGCGCATCAAACGCTCGAAGAAGCGCAGATCTTCTATCGCGACATCAAGGGCAGGCTCGCACGATATGGACGCAAGCCGGACCACCTGAAAATCATGCCGGGTATCTTCCCGGTGATCGGCCGGACCGACGAAGAAGCACGCGAGAAATTCGACGTATTGCAGAACCTGATTCACCCGACAGTCGGCTTGTCTCTGCTGTCCAACATGTCGGGCGGCGTCGACCTGTCGGACTACCCTGTCGACGGACCGTTTCCCGAACTCCCCGAAACCAACGGCGGCAAAAGCCGGCAACGCCTGTTGCTCGATCTGGCACGCCGCGAGAATCTGACCATACGTGACCTGTATCTACGCATTGCGGGTGCGCGCGGCCATCTTCAGGTGGTCGGCACGCCGCAGAGCATTGCGGACCAGTTGCAGCAATGGTTCGAAGAAGACGGCGCCGACGGCTTCAACATCATGTCGCCGTGGCTGCCTGGCGGACTGACCGAATTCGCCGATCAGGTCGTGCCGGAATTGCAGCGGCGCGGTCTGTTCCGTACCGAATACGAGGGCACCACGCTGCGTGACAATCTCGGACTGCCACGGCCGGTGAACCGCCATGTGTTGGCGGAAAATAACGCGGTGTTGGCTCGCTAACAAGTGCTGCCGGGGCGAAACGGCTTCGCCGCCAACCCCGGCGCCTCAGTGCGCGCGAGCCAGTAATTCGTAGCTCGCATCCAGACTGGCGGTCGGTTGTCTTGCGCGGCCCCAGCCGACGGTCTGCCGGTACTGTCCAAATGCTGCATCGTCCAGCGCGCCGGCTTGCGCCGGTTCGACGTTCGGTGCAACGAACAGCGCGTCTTCAGGACAATACAGCTCGCACATGAAGCAGGTCTGGCAATCATGCTGACGCGCGATGCGTGGCGCGCTATCAGGCACGATGTCGAACACGTTGGTCGGGCAGGCCCGCACGCAGATGTTGCAGCCCGTGCAGCGCGCGGCGTCGACAATTTCGATCATGCCGTAACTCCTTGAACGTGATGGGCGGATCGCGGCACGGCCAGTCTGTCGATCCAGACCTCGTCCAGGCCGCCGCTCAACAGGCGATGTCCCTGCGATGGATCGAGCGCTCCATGCTCTCGCCGCCGATGCATCCCGCGGGTCTCCGTGCGTTGCTGCGCGCTGCGATACATCCAGCGCGACGTGGCAACCAGTGCTGCGGCTTCTCTGGCGCGCACCGCATCCAGCGCATTGCGTGCCGCAGCGGCGCCTCGCACGCGATGCCATAGCGCGTCGAGCCGCACCAGCGAATCGCCGAGCAGATCGCCATCGCGGGTCCAGTTGCGCTGAGTCGGAAAAACTTCCTGCTGCACGCTGCGGATCACTTCGTTGCTGTCATAAGACGCGTGCCCGCCGCCGTCGCGCAGTCCGGCGCCGCCAGCTCGCAACAGCCTGCGTTTGCCGCCTGGGCCGATGCGCCGTTGCGAACGCGCGTAATCGGCTGCGCCCGCGCCAGCCCAGAAGCCCGACGACATTGCCCACGCGGCATTGTGACTACCGCCCCCAGTAAAGCCGCCACAGATCAATTCGCGCGTGGCCGCATCGCCGGCCGCATAGAGCCCTTCCACCGAGGTGGCGCAGGTCTGGTCGACCAGATGCAAACCGCCGGTTCCCCGCACGGTCCCTTCCAGACGCAACGTGACCGGGAAGCGCTGCGTAAACGGATCGATGCCGAGGCGGTCGAAGGGCAAAAAGAAATTCGGCTGCGCCTGACGCATCCATCCGCGAATCTGTTCGTCCGCGCGATCGAGGCACGCGAACACCGGCTCTATCTCCAGGGTCTGCGCGATCACGCCTCGCCCATGTGACGACCCCGCACCGGGAATCGCCGAACCATCGCGGTAATAGAACGTCGCCCAGTTATAAAACAGCGATTTCGTCACCGATGAAAACGCGGGCCCCAACCCATACGCATTCGAAAACTCCATGCCGGACAGCGCCGCGCCCACTTCGGCGGCCATCAACTGACCATCGCCGGTCAGCACGTTGCAGCCGAGCGCATTGCTGAGAAACGCGCAGCCGCCCGTGGCGATCACGACTGCCCCCGCGCGCACGGTCCACGGATCGCCCGCCTGACGATCGACACCTGCCGCGCCGGCCACCGTGCCGTGCTGGTCGACCAGTAGTTCCAATGCCGGGCTGTGATCGAGTATGCGCACTTGCGCTTGCTTGACGCGTTTGCGCATCAGCCGCATGTATTCGGGGCCTTGCAACGACGTGCGCCGTTGCTCACCGGCATCGTCGACAGGAAACGGATAGCCCCATTCGGCGAGTTGATGCGCGTTGATCCACGTCTGTTCGAGCACACGATCCATCCACGTCTGCTCCGCGAGTTCGCCGCCTAATCTGAAGCGGCTCGCTTTCGCGCGCTCTCGCGCATCGTCGTCCGGCGACACGTACCAGACGCCAGTTCCAGCAGGCGCCGTCGCACCCGACGTGCCGCAAAAACCCTTATCCGCCAGCACGACCTGAGCGCCGTTGGCGGCGGCACTGATAGCCGCCCATGCACCGGCCGGTCCGCCGCCGATCACCAGCACGTCGGCGTCGTGCAGCACGGCGCGGTCGGCGGCGGTGACTGGAGGCCGGCGATGTTTTTCTACGTTGTTGGTCGTCACAGATTATCTCCAGAGAACATACCTTTGCGTGGCGAGATAAAACGCTCAGCGTTCACCCTGCCACGCGGTCAGCCGCCGTTCCGCCAGCAATACCGCCTGATTGAACGCGAGACCGAGTAGCGCGAGCGTGACAATGCCCGCGTACATCTTCGGAATTTCAAAAGTGAATTGCGAGTAATTGACGAGATAGCCGAGGCCCGCTTTGGCGCCGACCATTTCCGCGGCGATCAGCACGAGGATCGAGTAGGCACCCGCGACCCGAATACCGGTGAACACGGTCGGTATCGATGCGGGCAGCACGACCTTGCGAAATAGCTGAAACGGCGTAAGACCCATTGAAAGCGCGGAGCGGATCAGCAACGGATCTACATTGCGCACGCCACTGACTGTGTTGAGCACGACCGGCCATACGCAGGAGTAAACGACCATCGACACTTTCGAGGTTTCGCCCATGCCCAGCACGAGCACGAATACCGGCAGCAACGCAAGCGGCGCGGTATTGCGAAACAGTTCGAGTAGCGGATTGAGAATCTCCGCTAACGTCCGGTACCAGCCGATCAGCAGCCCCAGCGGAACGCCAATTGCCACCGCAATCGCAAAGCCACTGACGGCGCGCAGCCCGCTCGCGAACAGATGTTCCGCGAGTTCTCCGGAGCGCGTCATGTCGAATAACGCGACGAGTACTGTGGAAAAAGGTGGCAGGAAAGTCGCATCGACCCATCCTGCGCGAGGCAGGATCTCCCACAACGCACAGAACACGACAATCGCGATACTGCCCCGTACGATACGCGATAGTTTTGCCACGACACCAGAAGCGGGCGAGTTCGCGGCGGCGATTCGCGTTGACAACGTGCTCATTACGGAGACTCCTGATTAAGCCGCATGCGCCACTTCAAGACGCGGGCCTGCGCGGCGTTGATGAGTCAATTGCCAGATATCGTGCCTAAGCCGCACGAATTCCGGGGTGGAACGCAGGTCGTCGGAGAGATCGCCGCGTTCGATCCGCACGTCGAGCGAATGCGTGATGCGGCCGGGCGTAGCCGCCATCACCAGCACGCGCTGACCGAGATAAATCGCTTCGTCGATCGAATGGGTGATGAACACAACCGTTGTCCCCGTGCGTTGCCAGATACGCAGCAGCTCGTCCTGCAATGTTTCGCGCGTCTGCGCGTCGAGCGCGGCAAAAGGCTCGTCCATCAGCAGCACATCGGGATTGAAAGAGAGCGCGCGCGCAATCGCGACGCGCTGCTTCATGCCGCCTGACAATTCGTGCGGGTAACGGTCTCCAAATGCAGCCAGGCCGACCAGATCGAGATACTCCCGCGCATGCGTCTTGCGCTCCGCCTTCGCCGCGCCTTTCGCCTCAAGACCGAATTCGACATTGCCGAGCGCTGTTTTCCACGGAAACAGCGCGTATTGCTGGAACACCACGCCGCGATCCAGACCGGGTCCTTCGATCAGCCTGTTATCGATCAGTATCTGTCCACGGTCCGGCTTCGCAAGCCCTGCGATCAGATCGAGCAAGGTCGTCTTGCCGCATCCGCTCGGACCGACCAGCGCGACGAATTCTCCTGCGCCGACGTGGAACGAGACATCGTCGAGCACACTGAAATGGCCGCGCCGTTTGAGATCAAAACCCTTGCCGACATTGCGCACGCTAATTGAAGCACCCATGTTCGCGGGCCTCGCGATTCGATACAGTGGTCGCTCAATGAGCGGCCACCGACTGGTTGAACGGATTGAACTGATTCGAATAGATATCTTCGGGCTTTACCTGCCCCGCCTTCAGCACGCCGTTGCTGACGTACCAGTCGATATACGTCGTGAAATCGTCCGCATTGATCAGGCCACCCTTGCCGCCTACCCCAGCCGACTTCCAGTAGTTGACGATCGACGCGTCCTCGTTGCGATGCCGCTGCGCGACGATCTTTTTCAGTCTCGCGACCACTTCATCGTGCGGCGTATTTCTCGCCCACTCGATCGCGCGAGCCGTGCCGTCGACGAATTTTCGCACCGTGTTCGGGTTTTGCGCGATGAAGCGGTCGGTGAACAGATAGCTCGCATAGCCGAAGGACCCGAATAGCTGATAGTCCGTGGTCAGCAGAGTCGCGCCGCCGTCGGCGACCAGTTTGTCCTTGATGATGTCTTCAAGAAAGATTGCGTCGAGCTGCTTCTGTTTGAGCAATTGCGCGAGGTTGACCGGCGGCGCGGCGACGAACGTGATTTTCTGCAGATCGTCTTTTGATAAACCGGCCTTCTCCAGATACGCGGTCACCAGATACTGCTCATAAGCGCCGGGTGTATTGACGCCAACCTTCTTGCCGAGCAGATCGCGCGCGCCGTGAATCGGACTGCCCTGCAGCACGAACAGGCCGCCGTTGGTTTGCTTGTCGGTGCCGACGTACGAAATCACTGCTTTTACCGGCGCATGCGCCGCCACCAGCTTCACAATCGACCCATTGAACGCGCCGCCGAAGTCGACGTCGCCGGTCACCGCGGCCTGGATATCCTGAGGTCCGCTGATCGTATTGCCCACCCACTTGAGTTTGATCGGCGCGAGGTAACCGAGATCTTCGGCGAGCTCCGGATACAGCACCTTGCTCGCCCATCCCTGATAGCGTAGTTCGAGCTTCTCGGGCGCCTGCGCGAACGCAGGTGTTCCGAATAGCACGAGACTTCCGACCATCCCCCAGAAGTAACTCCAATGCGCAACACCTTGCCGCAGACGACGTGCGGTATACCTCATGCTCCGTTCTCCGTGGTCGATTGTGAAAGCCTGCGCGTGCCGCTCAGAACACGCCGTCGTGTTCGAGCGTGATGCGGTGAATGCGCCTGCGGGCCGAGCCGTAATCACGCGCCGCATAATGCTGCACCTGACGGTTGTCCCATATCGCCACGTCGCCGGCACGCCATTCGAAGCGCGCCTGCACTTCGGGCGTCTTGATCAGGTCGTACAGATAGTTGAGCAGGCTCTGGCTCGCTGTCTTCGACACGCCGAGCAGATGGCTCGTATGTCCTTCGTTGACGAACACCAGTTTGCGGCCGTTTTCAGGGTGCCGCTTGATCACCGGCACTTCGATTGGCGGATACTTCTGCGAGGCATCGCGCACTCGCTCGATGCCCGCCTCGACGCTTTGTTCGACCGCGCCTTCAGGTATTTCATAGCCGCTCAACAGATCCGACAGCGCGCTCTTCTTCGGCGATGCAATGAACGTATTCACCGCTTTCAACTTTTCGAAGTAGCGGGCCAGATCGGCATCCAGCAAGTCGTAGACTGCCGCCGCCGAGGTCCAGATCGTGTCGCCGCCGCCACCTTCGGGAATCTCCTGGGCGTGAAGGACGGTGGCTTTGGGCGGCCGCGGCTGCCATGAAACGTCGACATGCCAGTTGTCCGTGCCGCCTGATTGCGTCTTGTCGCTATGGGCAATGACCTCGATCTCCGGAAAGCCGGCGACGGCCGGCAGGTAGATGTTCTTGCGAACGGGAGTGCCGAAGATGCGAGCGAGCGCCACATGCTGTTCAGGCGTAAGCGCCTGCTCGCGAAAAAAGATCACGCCGTGATCGACAAGCGCCTGCCGGAGTGTTTTCTGATTTTCTTCACTGAGTGGTTGCGACAGATCGACGTCGTCGATCACTGCGCCGATCAACGGTTTGTATTGGCGTACGCGAAGATTCTGGTGAGCGGTGGCTTGCGGCTGCTTGTCGAGCACGGTACTCATGGCGTTCTCCTGGGGATCGATAGGTCAATGCGTCTACACGTCGATAGCGAGGACTATGAAAGCAGGATGACGCTGCCGCATCAAATAAGCATTAGGCGCATGAATATGCCGCCGCAGACGATTCCTTTAGTCATGCTCAGAGAACAAAGAGTCCACCGATGAAGTACTTTGGTTCGGACGAAAGCTTATTTGGATTCACCGTGCAGCTTGCCTAAAGTCAAAGGTTGAACGCTACTCAAAAGAGCCCGGCGAGTTCGTGCCAATACGACGCGGCGGTATCGCTAGCGTTGCCAGGTTGACGGATTATGTGGCTATCTTTGCCGGGACCATGTAGGACCGGGCAGTCGGTTCCGCACCCTTCATCGTGCGATTGCAGCGTGTTGCTGGACCGACTAATGACAGCAGAAGACCTGCGCGGCAAGACGCGCGATCTGACACCGTGACTGATGTGGATTGCCAACCAGAGTAAGCGGCAATCTCGTCTGCCGGCAGGACAGAACTTACGAACCCTGCCGGACTGTAGACGTAGATAGTTTCGTTTAGAAAAACAGCAGCGAGCGCAGCTCGATACTGCGGCGCGCAGGCGCGTTGGGTGCCGACGTGGGATCGTCGAACGCCGTGTGCGCGCTCAGCCGTGCAATCGGATCACCCGCCGAATCGTAGATTTTCAGCAGCAGGTATTCGTCGGGCGTCATGTGGGGAAAGTAGTACCAGCGATGCCGCGGATTGAACACCAGCGCATAGGTCTCGCCGACCTTGTCCGGATAGACGAGGTCGGACGCCACCAGATCGTTCAGCGCAATGCTGCGCGAGTCGCACAACGCCAGCGGTGACGACTGCACGGTGTCGCCTATCGGCCGCCACAGGTTGACGATCGCCACGCGGCCCTGCAACAACTGCTCCGCGTCCCCCGGCGGCAAATGATCGCGCACGCGGCGCGGCCCCGACACGAAAGTCTGATCGTTATGAATGTATTTGACGGGTTCCCTCACGCCGTCGGCGCGCTCCGCGTTGCCGTCACGCAGCGTGTGATCGAACACGACGACCCGCCTGGCACCGGTGGCACGTTTGAGCAGCGTTTCCGCTTCGGCGTAATAGACCGATCTGATCTGCTGCGGGTCCGAGAAATCGCGCAACGCGCCCGGATGCCGATGCAGTTCGAAACCGTTTCTATCGAGCGATAACGCGCCAGGCGGTGGCGCGACCCGTGCATTCGAAATCGGCACGCGATGCGTGCGATACACGCCGCTGCGCTTCGGCACGCCCGGCGGCGGATCGTACTGATACGACACCGGTCTTTCGCCGGTGAATTCGAGGTAGTTCAACTCCGCTTCGATCGTCGTGGCCGACGCGGGCTTATCGATGACGATATCGCTCATGTTCACGTCCTCATCACGTTAAAACGATTGATTGAACGGTCGCAAATCGATTGGCTGCGACCACGCGCTTCGGCGTTGCGGGTGCAGATGCCGGCGAGCGGCGGCAATGGGCATGCATCACCCGATAATTGAGCGTAGGCGCTCGCCACACGGGATGGAAATAACGAATCGTGGAAAGTTATGCGTCGAAATGAATGCCAAAGCAAAACAGGCATTGCGAGGTGGACGTGCCGTCCACCCACGCAATGCCTGTTGCCATACAGCGTGCGGCCTGCAACGGTCACTGTCAGTGGCCGCTCAACACCGGCAGGCGTCTACCGACGCGACGAGAGCCGTTTGACCACCGACACCAACTGATCCACCTCATCGCACGTGTTGTAAAACGCCAGCGACGGTCTGACAGTCGCTTCGACGCCGAAGCGCCGCAAGATCGGTTGAGCGCAGTGATGGCCCGAGCGCACCGCAATGCCCTCTTCGTTCAGCGCCTGCCCCACCTCTTCGGTCTCGTAACCCTTCAACACGAACGACAGCACGCTGGCTTTGTCGCGCGCGGTGCCGATCAGCCGTACGCCGGGCACCGGTTGCAGCACGCTCGTCGCATACGCGAGCAGATCGTGCTCATAACGCGCGATGTTTTCGATACCGACCCGCTGCACGTAGTCGATTGCCGCGCCGAGACCCACCGCATCGGCGATATTGCCCGTGCCCGCTTCGAAACGGTTAGGCGGCGGCTGGAACACCGTGCGCTCGAACGTGACGTCGGCGATCATGTTGCCGCCACCCTGCCACGGCGGCATGTCATCGAGAATCGCACGCTTGCCGTACACCACGCCTATACCCGTCGGACCGAACACCTTGTGGCCGGAGAACACGAAGAAATCCGCGTCCAGCGCCTGCACGTCGACCCGCATATGCGAAACCGACTGCGCCCCGTCGACCAGCGCCTTCGCACCGGCACGATGCGCCAACTCGACAATCTCCTTCACCGGCACCACCGTGCCGAGCGCATTCGACACCTGCGTTACCGACACGATCTTCGTGCGGTCATTCAGAAGGCGTTTGTACTCGTCGAGCAGAACCTGGCCGCTATCGTCGACGGGAATCACGCGCAGCTTCGCGCCCGTTTGCGCGGCAAGCTGCTGCCACGGCACGATGTTCGCGTGATGCTCCAGATGCGACACGATGATCTCGTCGCCGTCGCCCACGTGCTTCACGCCCCACGTTTTCGCGATCAGGTTGATCGCTTCGGTCGTGCCGCGCACGAAGATGATTTCTTCCGGCGACGACGCGCCGATGAAACGCTGCACCTTGCTGCGTGCGGCTTCGTAAGCGTCGGTGGCGCGTCCGGCCAGCGCGTGCGCCGCGCGGTGGATATTCGAGTTCTCGTGCGCGTAGAAATACGCCAGTCGATCGATCACCGCCTGCGGCTTATGCGTGGTCGCCGCGTTGTCGAACCACACCAGTTGCCGGCCATTCACGCGTTCCTGAAGAATCGGAAAATCGCGGCGAATGGCGTTCACATCGAACGGAGGATGCGCGGATGCCCCGGCTTGCGGGATGCCGTGGGGCTTGCCCGATTGCAATGCCGTGTAGCGCGAGCTTTGCGCATCGCCCAGAAAGTAGTGCGAGCTGGCGGCCGGTTGCGCGACTGCGACGGCGGGCAGGCTCGCAGCGGATGCCGGCGCCGGCGAAGCAGGCCGGTCATACGGAAAGCGCGGTTCGGACAACCGCTCATCGACACCCGGCAAGCCGAACGACTGCGCGCTGACTTCGGTCCAGCCCGGCACGACGATATCTTGCGACGCAGGCGAAAGCTGGCGCGGCTGCCCCGCGTCGCCGAGAAAATAATACGGCGACGCAGATGGCGAAGCGGCCGACGGGCCAGAAGGCAGCGGTGCGCCGCCAGCCGACGGACGCTGCGCTCCGAGTCCCTCGGGCACACCCAGCGCCGCGCCGCCAAGCCGCGGATCGAGCGCCGGTGCCACGGTGACGACGTTATCCGGCAAACCGTTCTGCGCCGCTGCGTGCGGCGCCAGCGCAGGCGCGCGGTTGCCGAGCGACAGCACGTGGGTAGGCGCCGACGGCGCCAGATTGCCGCCTGGCAGATGCCCTTGCGGCAACGCCGCGCCCGGCACACCCGTGCCTGTCCCGCCAGGACCTGAGAGCGGCGAACCGGCCGGCGCGGGATTGCTGACTTCGTTGAGCACCGGTGCGCTCAACGGCAACGTCCCGGCGACGCCAGGAAGCACCGCCGGCGCACGGCCGCCGCTCAACTGCGGCGCGCTACCCGGCAACGCCGAGAAAAACGCGTTGGCAAGCGAAGCCAGCACAGACGGATCAGGCAGACCCGCGGGCGGCCCCGATGGCACGTCGTGCGGCAGGACGCTCTCCATGGGCTTACTTGTAGGTGTCTGGGTAGTCATGGTACTTGCCGATTTCGACGTCATCGAGGACCGCCAGCGCATCCGGCGAATGCACAGCAAGCGAGCAGTACAGCGAAATCAGGTACGAAGCGATCGCATGATTGTTGATGCCCATGAAGCGCACCGACAGGCCCGGACCCTGTTCGCCCGCGACGCCCGGCTGGAACAGACCGACCACGCCCTGGCGCTTATCGCCGACGCGCAGCAGCAGGATCTTGGTCTTGCCATCGGCAACCGGCACCTTGTCCGACGGAATCAGCGGAATGCCGCGCCACGTGAGGAACTGCGAACCGAACAGGCTGACCGTCGGCGGCGGCACGCCACGGCGCGTGCATTCCCGGCCGAACGCAGCAATCGCGAGCGGATGGGTCAGGAAGAACGCCGGCTCTTTCCACACTTTAGTCAGCAGTTCGTCGAGGTCGTCGGGGGTCGGCGCGCCGGTCAGCGGAAACACGCGCTGCTCTTCCGCGACGTTCGCAAGCAGACCGTAATCGGGATTGTTGATCAGCTGGCTTTCCTGCAATTCCTTGATCGTTTCGATCGTCAGACGCAGTTGTTCCTTGATCTGGTCATGCGGGCTGCTGTACAGATCGGAGACGCGCGTGTGAACGTCGAGCACCGTGCTGACCGCATTCAGGAAGTACTCGCGCGGTTGCTCTTCATAAGGCACGAAGGTACGCGGCAAGATGCTTTCATCTTCGCGCGCGGTACAGGCTGCCTTCACGGCTTCCGGATTCTTCACCTGGTTCAGACGATAGATACCCGCTTCAACCGGAATCCATTGCAGCAGATGCGTCAACCAGCGCGGAGTGATCGTCGCGAGTTGAGGAACGGTTTTGGTGGCATTCGCGAGTTGCCGTGCTGCGGTATCGCCGAGCGCCGTCAGGCCGCCCACTGTTGCTGTCATCTTGTGGCTCCAGGTTCTATAGAAGAAAAACGGGAATACTTATGAACGAACGTGATTATCGGGAGCGTGCCGGGGCCGCTCAACATGCTATAGACAGCAATCGGGGTTCTATCTAGCGGATAGAAGCAGGATCGAAGCTGGCAGAAGCTTCTTTCGCGACGGTCGCCGCTTTGTCTTTGTCGGCGACTGGCCGCAACAGGCGTTCGATCGGCACGCCGAACGCGCGGGCGAGTTTGTCGACGGTGACGATCGACGCAATCGCGGAGCCTCGCTCGATCTCGCCGACATAAGAGCGGTTCAGTTCGGCGTGTTCGGCCAGTTGCTCCTGTGACCACCCTTGTAACTCACGCAAATGCCGCACCGCCGTGCCAAAGTTTCTGACGAGCGTCATCGCGCGACTCCGGCGATCACGGCTTCGGCGGCCTGCGTGGCCTGCGTGGCCTGCTGGTTGGCCGGCGGCTTTGGCAGCGCGGCGGACACGGCCGCACCCGTCGCCTCGTTACGCGACACGGCCTGCGTCACGTGCGAGCCGGGTGCCACGTCGTTGGTGAGCCACACGTTGCCGCCGATCACCGAACCCCGTCCCAGCGTCACCCGTCCGAGGATCGTGGCGCCTGCATAGATCACCACGTCGTCCTCGACAATCGGATGACGTGCGTGGCCCTTCTCCAGATGCCCCTGCGCATCGCGCGGAAAACGCTTCGCGCCGAGCGTCACGGCCTGATACACGCGCACCCGTTCGCCGATGACCGACGTTTCGCCGATCACGACGCCCGTGCCGTGGTCGATGAAAAAGCCCGCGCCGATCCGCGCGCCCGGATGAATGTCGATACCGGTTTGCGCATGCGCAAGTTCGGCGACGATCCGCGCCAGCAGCGGCAAGCCCAGGCCGTACAGTTCATGCGCGAGCCGGTGGTGGATCATCGCGAGAATGCCGGGGTAGCACAGCAGCACTTCGTCCACGCTGCCTGCCGCCGGATCGCCATGGAACGCGGCGAGCACGTCGCTGTCGAGCAGAGTGCGAATCGCCGGCAAGCGCGCCGCGAATGCGCGCACCGCGATGCCCGCCTGGGCTTCGATGACGTCCGCGGGCGGCGGCTGATGCCGCGTGCGGTAGTGCAACTCGAGACGCGCCTGGCCGAGCAGCGCATGCAACGCGGCGTCGAGCGCATGGCCGACATAGAAGTTTTCGCTTTCCTGGCGCAGATCGGGCGGCCCGAGCCGCATCGGAAACAGCACGCCTTTGAGCGCGTCGATGATTTCGGATAACGCTTCGCGCCCAGGTAATTCGCGCCCGCCCGGTTCGAGCGAGCGCTTCTGCACTTCACGCCATTGCTGGCGGACAACCTGAAGCGCCTGGACAATATCATCGACATCGAAAACTGCCACAGCGATTACTCCCCGTAAAAATGCTGCGCGATTTAAAAACGTCAGTCCTGAATCCACGGCAGATCGTGAAAACGCCAGCCGTTGCTGGTACCACGCCGCTGCGCATCGTTCAGGTCGCCTTCGAAACCTTCGAGAACATTGAATACCTGGGTGAAGCCCGCTTTGGCCGCAGCATCAGCGGCCTGGGCGGAGCGGTTGCCACTGCGGCATAGCAGCAGCACCACAGTGTCCTTGCCGGTTTTGGCTTCCAGTTCGCGCACGAAACGCGGATTACGCGTCAGGCTCGTGCCCGTCGCCCACGCAACATGCAGGCTGTCCGGAATAAAACCGACGAATTTGCGTTCCTCGGCGGTACGCACGTCGACCAGCACCGCACCGCCGGCCTGCACGAGCGCCCACGCATCCTTGGGAGCCAGGCCTCCCGCATAGGCAAGCCCGGCTTCCACAGCCTTGCTCCGGGCGTTTTCCAGCAGCGTATCCAGGGTTTGGGCCGGTCGTTCTGCAAGCTCAATCGTCATGTCGTCTCCTTCGAAATCGCGCGGCTCAATGCACGCAGGTTCGGGCTATAGACAGTTGGCAACCGTCTATAGCCATCAGAAGACACTATGAAAGAGAAGGAACCGAACCCGAACCAATTAATTGTCATTTCTAAAGAAGCATCGGTTTGGTCGCTTGAGCCTGCTAGCACCAGCGTGCCGCGTGATGTCATGCGGCACGCTGCCACTGCTTCAGCGTCATTCGGGTGGAACGTCGAGCGGCACCACGAACATGCCGGCGGTGTATTCCACATGGAAATAGCCGCTTCGCGCATAGGCGGCGATGCGCTCGAGCCGCTCCGGTGAACTGGCTTCGTGCGCCGGCGCGGCCATGGCATCGTCGGAATCCGCGTGGGGTTTGCTGCGAGGCGCACGGTTGACCCAGTGCCGCAGCAACACGCGTGGGTGTCGAACGCCGTCCCATATCGCTATCGCCGAACTTGCCATGATCCGACCTCCGTCGATTCAAACCATGCCTATCAAGTTAGCGATGCAACTCGGTAATCGCAAACAAGCTTTTGTGGAATGGTTTTCGGAGAATCGAGAATCCTGGTGGCGCTGCAGCCGGCGCCGCAGCCGGGACAGCTAACGCGATGTGCTGGGCCCTCCGGAGCTCGCCGCCAGCAGCTTCGTCGCACCCCATTGAAAGGCGCTGCACAACACGAGATACACCAGACCGACGAACAGAAAAATCTGCGCCGGATAAACCATCAGCCGGCTATTGACCTGGTTCGCCAGAAACGTGAACTCCTGCACGCCGACGATATACGCGAGCGACGTGTCCTTGATCAACGACACCCATTGATTGATGAACGATGGCGCCATCATCCGGATTGCCTGAGGTAACAACACGTACCTCAGCGCCTGGCCACGGGTCATCCCGAGCGACATCGCGGCCTGCCACTGTCCATCGCCGACCGCGACGATCCCGGCCCGCACCGAATGCGACAAATACGCGCCGCCAATCAATGCAAGCGCGCACACCACGGTCGCCAGTCCGGGGACGTCGATATGCAGCAGCACCGGCATCAGGAAGAAGGTCCAGAAGATCAGCATCAGCACCGGAATCGCGCGGAAAAAGCCGACAACGGCAAGTAGCAGCACATGCACTGCGCCTCGCGTCATGACCAGCGCAACGCCCCCTGCGAGTCCCAGCAACGCGGATAACACGGCAGAGAGCACCGTCAGTACCAATGTCAGCGCCACGCCGCCAAGCGGACCAGCGGGAAACGCGCCGAGCAGCAGGTAACGTGCGATAGGCAACCAGTCGAGCGCGCTCATCAGCGATCTCCTCGCGAAAGCCGCCAGCCGCGCGCAGCCGATGCACGACGCCGCTGCCATAACAGCAACGCGACTTCGATTGCGGCAATCGCGACGATATAGAGCACCGTCGCCATGCCGAACGACTGGAACGTCTTAAGCGTTTCGGTCTCGACCTGGCGCGACGAATACGACAACTCGGCAAGACCGATTGCCATGGTCAGCGACGAGTTCTTGATCACATTCATGTATTGTCCGGCGAGCGGCGGCGTCGCGATACGCACTGCCTGCGGCAGGACCACATAACGGAATGCCGCGAATCGCGTGAGACCCAGCGCGGCCGCAGCCTGATGCTGGCCGTCGCGCACACCCTGCATGCCCGCACGAAATTCTTCGCCGATAAACGTCGTCGTATAGCAGGTGAGTCCGAGCCATCCCGCGACGAATTCGAAGGTCGGCCATGTGAGCGACAGCGGACCGAGCGCAATCGTATGCGGTGTATTGAGCCACGCCATCACGCTATCGGGCAGCAACGTCGCCGCGCCGAAATACCAGAACAGCAGTTGAACCAGTAGCGGCGAGTTGCGGAACACCATCACATAGCCGGCCGCAGCGCGACGCAGCCCGGCATAAGGACCGCTGCGTGCCAGTGCCAAGGCGAAGCCAAGCAGCGTCGCGCACACCATCACCGAGACCGACAGCCCCAGTGTCATCGCGAAGCCATGCCATATCCACGCGACGTAGCGGGGTTCGAGCCACGCGTTCATCGTTACCATCCATCCAGAAAGCCAGAAGCGATTGCAGAGGTGCAAACAAAACAAACCGGCCCGCCGTCATGAAAACGGCAGGCCGGTTAGCAAGCGAGAGAACCGCTTAGCTCTTTTGCGGATCGCCAATCTTGAACAGGCGCGGCAACGGCGCCTTGCTGCCCGGACCAAACCACTGGTCGTAAATTTTCGCGGCGTTGCCGTTCGCTTCGAGACCTTCCAGCGTTTCATTGACGACGTTCAGCAAACGCGCTTCGTTCTTCGGTACGCCGACCCCTTCATAGTCGTTCGAAATCGTGAACGGCGGAATCTCGTACTTCTCCTTGTCCGGCACATTGGCAAGCAACGCGACCAGCTTGGGGCCGTCCTGCGTGATGGCCTGCACGTTCCCCGTGCGCAGTGCGGCGAACGCGAACGGCGTGTCGTCATAAGCGACGATGGTGGCATTCGGGAATTGCGCGCGAACCTGTTGCTCGTTGGTCGTGCCCTTGTCCGCGCCGATCCGCAAACTGGCCAGCTGCTGCGGCGACTTCAATACTCCCTTCTTCGCGATGAATTGCGTGCCCGACGCGAAGTACGGCGTGCTGAAATCGATTTCCTTTTTGCGCTCGTCGGTGATCGTGAAGTTGGCGAAGACCAGATCGACCTTATTCGACTTCAGAAACGCAATCCGGTTGGCGGGATTGGTCGGCTGAATCTCGAGCTTGACGCCGAGCTTCGCGGCAACCGCGCGCGCGTAATCGACATCGAGGCCGACAATCTGATTGGTCTTCGGATCGACGAAACCGAACGGCGGGTTGCTGTCGAACGTCGCGACGCGCAGGACGCCAGCCTTCTTTATATCGTCGAGTCGATCGGCATGTGCGACGCCCGACAATGTAATCAATAGTCCGAGTACAGCGGCACTGCGAGTCAAACGTTTCATATCCAAGCCCCGTATTTCCAGTTCGATGTTTGCATGTGGTGTTGGACGCTTTTCGTCCATCGCGGCGACTTTAGCAGCGCGGGTGACCACACAGAACCAACGATTTGTCAGGTGCTTAGTCGATGGCGTTATAACGACCGTGTCGCTGCAGTAGCAGGTTTGCTGGCTGCGGCGACCTCCGCCTCCTTTCCATTGCCTTACCGTTTGCCGTAGCTTCCCAGCTTCCTGTTGGGCCCGACGGCGCTCAATGCAGATGCAGGCTGTCGATCAACCCCGCCACACCGATCCACATCAACTGAATGCCAATGCAGAACAGCACGAACGCAAAGAGCCGCATGGCGATCTGTGTGCCGACGGTTCCCAGCAGCCTTTCCATCCGCTTCGCGTAGCGCACGCAGAAGAAGATGCTCAGGCAAAGCAGCACCAGAGCCACCGCAACGCCGACCACATGCACGGGCAGCACGCCTTCGTGCGGAGAGCCGGTACCCAATGCAATCGCGACCGCGATCGATCCCGGACCGACTGTAATCGGCAATGTCAGTGGATAGAACGCCTTGCTGCGTAACGACGCGGTCCGCCTGGGATCGGGGGTCGGCTCGACGGTTTCATCGGTCGGCGATTGCAGCAGGCCCCAGCCCGCTGTCGCAATCACGATGCCGCCAGCGACCCGCAACACGTCTTCCGATATGCCGAAGAATTTCAGCACGTACGCGCCGATCGACAGCGAAGCGAGAAGAATCACGAAGCCGTTGATCGCGATACGGCGCGCGAGTTCGGTGAGATCTTCTTCGCTGGCGCCGCGCACCATGCTCAAGATGATCAGCGCAACCGCAGGCGGATTGATGATCGGAAACAGCGTGGTGACGATCAACAGTACCGACTTGAAGAATTCGCTCAACAGGAACATGGCGTTTGACCAGTTGTATTTCGATGAAGAAGGCCGCCGTGGCGGATGCACCCGCCAACCTGACGCGGCGCGATTGGGCGAACGTCGCGCCCACGCTCTGCGACAGCATACGATCAGTTGCCGCAGGTTCGCGACTATCGTCCGTCGCGCCCGCATGAATGCGCGATGCGGTTGCGGGGCGTCGTGAAATACCGCGCACGGCGATCAAATTACCCGAAAATCAGCGACTTACGCTCAAGAACCGCAAGCCGGGCTCGCGCCTTGCTGGCAATTACCTCTGCGATTCGCGTGGCATAACATTTCAGCAGGCTCCTGCCGCAGTCGCCCGCCGTCACACTCACGCGAGCCCGCATGAAGTCCTTGTGGGCGCCCGGGTCCGCCCGACTGGACAGAGCGGGCCGCGTGAATTGACATCGGCGGGAGCGGATACGAGACTGCCGGTTCAACAGAACAGAAGGTGGCTTTCATGCAGGTGCTGAGCGACGACCACGGATGCGCCGGCTGGCGCGGCGAAATGGCCGGGCGGATTCGCGAATTCGACTGGTCGACCACCGCGCTGGGCCCCATCGACCAATGGTCGGGCAGCCTTCGGGCCGCCGTCCAGATGCTGCTCGCGTCCCCCGTCCCTCTGGTCATGCTCTGGGGGCAGCCCGGCTACATGGTCTATAACGACGCCTACGCGGTGTTTGCGGGCGGCCGGCATCCCTTTCTGTTGGGCTCCCCCGTCGAACAAGGCTGGCCGGAGGTGGCCGACTTCAACCGCAATGTGGTCGATACGTGCCTCGCTGGTGGAACGCTGTCGTACCGCGACAAGGAACTCGTGCTGTTCAGGAGCGGCGCAGCCGAAGACGTCTGGATGGACCTGTATTACAGCCCGGTCGTCGAGGACGACGGCGCTCCGGCCGGCGTCATTTCCATCGTCATCGAGACCACCGCGCGGGTCAGCGCAGAACGGCGGCGGCGGGAAGCCGAAGCGGCCTTTCGCGCCGCCAACGAGCGCATCCAGCTGGCGCTCAATTCGGGCGCCGTGCTGGGCTCGTTCGTGTGGGACATCAAGGCCAACCAGGTCACGGGCGACGAGCGCTTCGCACGAACGTTCTCGTTCACCGTCGATCAGGCGCAATGCGGACTACCGCTGGAATCCGCCCTGCGCAAGATTCATCCCGACGATCTGGGCCGGGTGCACGAGCAGATCACGCGGACCATCGAGCGCGGTGTCCCCTACAACACGGAATACCGGATACGCCGCGCGGACGACGGCGAGTACATGTGGATTCTGGCAAGCGGACGTTGCGACTATGGCGACGATGGTCAGCCGAGCCGTTTTCCCGGCGTGCTGGTGGATATCCACGAAAGAAAGGTCGCGGAACATGCGCTGCTTCAATTGACGCGCACGCTGGAACAGCGCGTCGACGATGCAGTCGCGGCACGCATTGCCGTCGAGGAACAGCTACGCCAGTCGCAGAAGATGGAGGCGATTGGCGCGCTGACCGGCGGCGTCGCGCACGACTTCAACAACGTGCTGCAGATCATTTCAGGCAACCTGCAACTTCTGGCACTTCAGGAACGCGGCAATCAGAATGTCCAGCAGCGCG
This sequence comes from Paraburkholderia metrosideri, assembly GCF_904848625.1. Lineage (GTDB taxonomy): Bacteria > Pseudomonadota > Gammaproteobacteria > Burkholderiales > Burkholderiaceae > Paraburkholderia > Paraburkholderia metrosideri. The sequence continues at coordinate 138,735 of NZ_CAJHCP010000014.1, read as the reverse complement.
TCAATGCGGCGGCGTCTGCGGTGGAGCGAGGCGCCAAGCTGTCGTCGCAGCTGCTTGCGTTCGCGCGACGGCAGCCGCTCTCGCCCACGGTCATGAACCCGCGGCGGATTTTCGACGGCCTGTCGGATCTGCTGCAGCGTGCGCTGGGTGAAACAGTCGTGGTCCAGTTGACGCTTCCAGAGAGTTCATGGTCGATCAAGGTCGACAGAAACCAGCTGGAAAACGCCGTGCTCAACCTGGCCATCAATTCGCGCGACGCGATGAACGGGGACGGACGGCTGAACGTGTTCGCCGAGAACGTCAGCCTCGCCGCGCATGAGGTCGCCGGCGCCGGTATTGCAGCCGGCGAGTATCTGCGAATCACGGTTCAGGATGACGGCCCGGGCATGCCGCCTGAAGTGGTGCAGCGCGCCTGCGAGCCGTTTTTCACGACCAAGGAAGACGGACGCGGCACGGGACTGGGGCTGAGCATGGTGTTCGGGTTTGTCCGTCAAAGTGGCGGGCACCTGGCGATTCACAGTAAAGTCGGCGTCGGCACGACCATCCAGATGCATTTTCCGCGCAGTGACGAGTCGGAAATCGCGTCCGACGAAGTCCGGGTGATGTCACAGGAGGGTGGCCATGAAACCGTGCTGGTAGTGGAAGACGACGCGCAGGTCCGCTCGACCTCGGTCGAACTGCTGCAGGAACTGGGCTACCGGGTGCTCCAGGCGTCCAATGGCGATGCGGCAATGGTCATTCTGAAAAGCGGCGTCAAGATCGATCTGGTTTTCACCGACGTCGTCATGCCAGGCATCGAGAAAAGCGCGGATCTCGCCGCGTGGGCGAGAAGCCGCACGCCAGCGATTCCGGTGCTGTTTACGTCGGGACATACGCGCGACATCCTCTCCCGAAACAACATCCTTGCGCCTGGCGTGACGCTGTTGCACAAGCCCTACCGGCCCGACACGCTGGCAAAGATGCTGCGCCAGGTGCTGGCGGACTCGTCCAGGGTGGAGTAGACGGCGGGTGCTTGCGCCGCCCGATCCACGCTGCTCGGCGGATCGCGCGTGAAGGCGGCGGCGCTGCGATGGTCTCGCCGGACAATCACTGGTGCCCGCTGGACGCCAGATCGAGTCGGCGAGGGAAATTCAGTTTCGACGCCGCGTCGTGAAGCGCGGTCTGGATGATCTCTTCGACGGTGGGATGGTAAAACGGCACGCGCAGCAACTCTGCCACCGTATCGCCGCGCTGTACGGCCCACGCGAGCAGATGGGCCAGATGCTCGCCCGCGCCCGCGAATAACGCCGCGCCGAGCAACCTGCCGCTACCCGGCTCGACATACAGACGAACCACATTGTCGTTCTGGCCTGCGATGCTGGAGCGTGCATTGGTGTCCGCGCTTCCTTCGGCGACCAGCGTTCCCGCGGCAAGCTTGTCGAATGCACAACCCACCGCGGCGAAATCCGGGTCGGTGAACGCAATCGACAGCGGTACGCGCCGCCTGAAGCCAACGTTTGACTCGTGCGCTACCGCGTTCCATCCGGCGATGCTTCCTTCGTCGGCCGCTTCGTGCTGTAACGGCCGCGCGCTGCTGACGTCGCCCGCGAGATAGAAGTTCGAGTCGCCAATCCGCATGGTCTGCGGGTCGAATGGCACGTTGCCATGCTGATCGACTTCGATGCCCGCGTTGTGCAACTCAAGTTCCGGCAGTGATGAATGACGCCCCAACGCGACCAGAACGCACTCGACTTCCGTGCGTCCTGGCGACGGTCCACCGGACACCAGTTCGAAACGTCCGGCACTGTTGCGTTCGATATCGACGGATTCGCCCAGCCACATCGTCATGTCGTGTTCGAAGTGCTGTCGCGCGACGTCGGCAATCGTCGGATCACTGATTCCTCCAACCACGTTGCTTTGATCGGCGCCGGTCACGCGCACGCCCAGCCGACTCAACGCCAGACCCATTTCGAGGCCGATCGCCCCCAACCCCACCAATCCCATGGTGGCGGGCAGGGTGTCCAGATCGAACAGCGAATCGGTCGTCAATATGCCATTGCCCAATGCTTTCCATTTGTCTGGAACGACCGCCGCCGAGCCGGTCGCAATGACGATGGCCCGCGCGCGGATCAGCCGGCCGTCGACCTGAATGTCAGTTGGGCCCACCACCCGTGCATCGCCGCGAATCAGTCGTTCGCCGGCCAGCTCAAGCGTTTCTTTTGCCATGCCACGGGCCGACTCGTCCCGCGTTGCACGGGCGGCACGCCAAAGCCGGTTGGCATTCTCCGTCACCCGTCCGACTGGCCCGGCGCCTTCAGCCTCGGCCCAGCTGCGCATGATTTCGCTGGCATGCAGCACCGCTTTTGACGGGATGCAGCCAGTGCGCGCGCACATGGTCCCGAGTTCGCCGCGCTCGATCAGCACGAACGATTGTCCCGCCGCCTTGATTTGCCGAAGCGCGTTCAGACCCGCAGTCCCGGCGCCGATGATCGCAACGTCGACTTCCATGATGTGTGGCATTCGTGGCGACTCTTGTTGTGTGGATTCAAGTGTTATTGCGTCAGTCGTTTCTGGCGTGACTGCGTGCGTCGGCATCACTGATCGCAATTTCGTTGATCAAATGGGCGGACGCGGAGGCCAAAAGGCTGACCGGCTGAGAGAGCTATCGAATGTGACCAGCAACTGATGGGCCAGCGCACAGCTTTTCTTTCTGAGCCGATGAAGAGACACGGATTGCCCGCTATTAGCGGCGATGATGGCGCGCGAACGCGAACACGACTGCTGGGCCGCCAGCGCACGAGAGCCCGGTCAACGAAGCGAACGCGTTACGCCGTGCGTTCTTCGTCGTATTCAGTTCGCGCGCCCTTCGGCAACCACGGTTCCTTGTGGCAGCACCACAGTTCATAAGTCGGCTCAAACACGCCGGTATGATCAAAGGCGCCAAGTGGAACATCTATTTCATCTTTGTCCGCATAGTCCATGAAGGCAACCGACCCGCACACCGGGCAAAAATATCGCCGCGCCGCAGACGAACTCTGCCAGCCTTGCGCAGGCCCCGAAAAATGCACAGCGCCGCGTTCGAACATTGCATAACTGCCGAACACGCTGCCATGGACCCGTCGGCAGGTCATGCAATGGCATAACGACACGCGTCTGGGCGGCGCCGTGACGACGAACCGGACCGCGCCACATGCGCAACCGCCATGCTCTTCGAACTGCGCTTCGTCAGTCATCGTGAAACTCCTCGGTACGGTACGACGTGGCGCTGCACATTGGCCTGCACTTCGGCCAATTGAAACCGGCCCACCGGCGACCGGTGCCATTCCGGGATCGCCTCTGCGGCGGCGCCCCGGACAAGTCCGATCATTTCTCCTCCTTCCGCGGAATTTTTGCGCCCGACTTGCGAGCCTGATTCAGTGCAATGGCTACCGCCTGTTTGTGAGGCTTACCATGCTTTGACTCGGTCTTGACGTTGTGCGACACCGTCGCCTTCGAGGTTCCTTTTTTCAGCGGCATGATTTTCTCCTTCAGTCGATTTGATCTGTCGAGAATGAGGGCAACCGGGTACGTGGGGTACCTGTCACCATTGCAGCATCCCGCGTGCCGCCTGCGTACCGTGCGCACACAACTGGACAACCGGCGGCGTTTGTTCAGTGGCGAGCGCCGCGTCTGTCCGGAGAGAGAAGCATGAACACCGTAAAAATCGACCAACTTCGGCCGACCCAGTTCACCCACGGTCTGCGCGAAATACACAGGAAGATCCGGTTCTACCAGTCGCTTTCAGGTCATGACCTTGACATGGCCATCGCCGAAAAGCCCGTGCCGGTCGTACTCGGGCCTGCGGGTTCGCGTTACGCAATCGACCATCATCACGTCGCCACCGCGTTATGGCACACCGGAGTCAAAGCGATGCCCGCCGTGCTGGTGGCCGACTTTTCAGCGCTGTCGCATTCCGACTTCTGGCTCTCGATGGAAAATCGGCGCTGGACCTACCCCTACGACGCTCAGAGCCAACGTAAAAGCTTCTCGGACATGCCCGCGCACATCTGGGATCTGGCCGACGACGAATTCCGCAGTCTCGCCGCGTCGGTTCGTGATGCAGGCGGATACGAGAAAACGTCCGTCCCGCTCGAGGAATTCAGATGGGCAGATCTGTTTCGAACCCGCCTGCCCTATCCGCGCACGGACGAAGAATATGCCGCCGTTGAACGGCAGGCACTCAAGCTGGCAAAGAGCAAGCTGGCCGCCGGGTTACCCGGCTACGTCGGGAAAGCGGCTTAATGATGAGCGTGATGAGCGCGCGGAACGAGCGGACGTTGAATCCGGCACGCGCTCATCTGGGTCACCCATGACTCGCTGAAGCTTCGTTCGTCGCATGCATCGGGAGGTAAGAATCCGGAAGCATCGCCGGACATGTCGCCTCGCAATTCATCCCCAGCCTTCCGCAAACCTTTGCTGAACTGACTTCAGGCCGACAACCCGACGGTTGACAGCCAATTCCGGAGTCAAAAAACCCCACATCGATTGAAGCATTTGCATAATTCTATTGAAAACCTAAATGGGAATGATTACTATTCGCGATTTCATTGTTTGCGGATACCTTTCATGAGCCGTCGTCGTTCCTGCAGATCTGTCCATTCCGCCACTCCAGCGGCCACTCTCAGCCGGAACGTGCGTTGCCACCTCCGCCCGATTGTCGTGATGCTGGCGTTTGCCGGCATCGTGCCGACGGTGTCACGGGCCCAGGCCAACGAGACCGCCAGCAGCAGCGAGAGCGCGAACGCGGAAACCGCTCCCGCCGCGCAGGAAGCCCAGTTGCCGACGGTCAGCGTCAACGCCAGCAGCGACGATGTGCAGCCGCCAACGGAAAAAACCCATGCTTACACGTTCCACTCGACGACCGCGGGCAGCAAGATCCCGTTGTCGCCGAAGGAAACACCGCAGTCGGTTTCCGTGCTGACGCGCCAGCAAATGGACGATTTCCAGCTCAATAGCGTGAACGACGCGCTGAAACACGTGACCGGCGTCACGGTCGATCAATACGAAACCGATCGGACCGATTTCACGTCACGCGGCTTCCAGATCACCAACTTCCAGTTCGACGGGATCGGCACGCCGCTGATCTATACGTCGCAATATGGTGACATCGACATGGCGTTGTATGACCGTGTCGAAGTGCTGCGCGGCGCCGACGGACTGAATGCGGCCACCGGCAATCCGTCCGCGACGGTCAATTTCATCCGTAAGCGTCCGACCTATGATTTCCAGGCGTCAGGCGATATCTCCTACGGATCGTGGGATACGAAGCGCATCGACGTCGATGTCTCGGGCCCATTGAACAAGGCGGGCACGGTCGCCGGACGTCTCGTCGCCGTGCATGAAGACGGCAATTCCTATATTGACCGCTACAAGCCGAGCAAGGACATCGTCTATGGCGTGGTCGACGCGAATCTCACCCCCACCACGCTCGCGACACTCGGCTTCAGCTACGAAAACAACCGCTCCGACGGCGCCCAATGGGGCGGCCTGCCGCTGCTCGACGCCAATGGCAACCAGCTCAGCTATGGCGTGGGCGCGAGCATGGCGCCCAGTTGGGCGTACTTCAATACCCAGGAGGAGCGGGCTTTCGCAGAGTTGACCCAGCAACTCGGCCAACGCTGGAAATGGAAAACGACAGCGGCCTTCAACGACATTTCGAGCAACGCGAAAATCTTCTATCCGAACGGCGCGCTGAATCCCGACGGCAGCGGGATCGAATCCTATACATCGTGGTGGAAGGAGTCGAACCGTCAGATCGTGCTGGACTCGAACGTGTCCGGCAAAATCGATCTGTTCGGACGAACCCACGATCTCGTATTCGGCGCCAGCTTCTCCCGTTCGGAATTGAGCAATCCTTCCGGCCAAGGCGATACCGACGGCACAGCGCTGAGCCTCTCCGAGTTGCTGGCCGGCACCTTCCCGGAACCGGCCTTTGGCGCCGCAACCGATTACACGCACTACCTCGATGTGCGCCGCTCGGTCTATGCGTCGTCGCGCTGGAATCTCAGCGATCGTGTCAATCTGCTGCTCGGCATCAACTACACGCAGGCGGGCAGCAGCGGCGACGCGAGCGGCACGCCCTATTCGCAACAGTCGGTCGGCTCGGCGCCGTATGTCGGCCTGACCGTCGATCTGACGAAGCAGATCACCGCGTACGCCAGCTTCACGAAGATTTTCAATCCGCAGTACCAGCTGAATAGGGATAGCCAGTTGCTCGGACCCGCGCGTGGGCGCAGCGCCGAAGCAGGCCTGAAGGGGGCCTTCTTCAACAACCGGTTGAATACGTCGCTCGCCGTCTTTCATATCCGTCAGACCAACATTGCGACCGACGCGGGCCTGAACCTGGAGACCGGAAACGAAGCGTACACAGCAGGTAATGCCACGTCGCAGGGGGTGGAAGCGGAAGTTGCCGGGCAGATCACGCGTGACTGGAACGTCAGTGCGGGTGCAACGATTCTGCGCGTGGTCGGCGACGACGGTCTGTCGACGCAAACCTTCGTGCCGCGCAAGACCTTGCATCTGTCCACGACCTATCGCGTCCCCTACTTCGATCACAAGCTGACGGTGGGCAGCAGTGTCCGCTGGCAGAGCGCAACCCGCTTCGAAGCCGAAGGGGTAGGCACCGTGCGTCAGGGCGCCTATTCCGATCTGGACTTCATGATGCGCTACGACGTCAACCGTCACTTCAGCATTACGGGGAATCTGAATAACGCGCTCAACAAGAAGCACTTCGCCACGCTGGAGTACTCCACCGGCATCTACGCGGCCCCTCTGAACGGCAGTGTTAATCTGACGTGGAGGTATTGAGCGCAGTCGTCATCTGGCGCATCGGACGCGGCTTCGATCACGCGTGGCCGGGTCCGATGCGCGACTTCATTGTGCCGGTGTCGCGGACGGTTAGTTGCGCGACAACGTCGGCCCCAACTGCAGCTCAAGATTTTTATCGCCGCCCACAATATCCGCTCTTCTGAAACGTCTTCAGACGCATGGAACCGCCACTCACGCCGGACACAACGAACCAACGCGATAACGACATCACCGCAACGGTGATGCGTGAGCGCACCAGGCTCGTCAATTTCATCCGGCGTCGAATCCGCGATCCCAACGATGCCGAGGACATCCTGCAGGACGTGTTCCACGAATTCGTGCAGGCCTACCGGCTTCCTGCGCCGATCGAACAGGCAAGCGCATGGCTTTTTCGTGCCGCGCGCAACCGCATCATCGACCGGTTTCGCAAGAAGAAGGAGGAGCCGCTGACGGACCTGTCCAGCGCGGACGACGACGATGCCAGCCATGAATATCGCCTCGACCTCGCGCTGCCTGCGCACGATGCAGGTCCCGAAGCGCTCTACGCCCGCACGATGCTGCTGAAGGCATTGCAGGATGCGCTCGACGAGTTGCCGCCGGATCAGCGCGAGGTGTTTATCGCGCACGAACTGGAGGGACGCACGTTCAAGGACATGGCGATGGACAGCGGCATCGCGCTCAATACGCTGCTCGCGCGCAAACGCTACGCGGTCCTGCATCTACGCGCCCGGCTACAAAGCATTTATGACGAACTGGATCTCTAGAGGAGTCGACGGATGAATTTTCGAACCCGATGTGTGGGCAAAGCACTGCTTGTCGTGGTCGGCATAGGCGTGCTCGGCGTGGCAGTGATGCTCTTATGGAACTGGGTGATCCCGGCGCTATTCGTCGGCGCCCGGCCGATCGACTTCCTCCGTGCGTTGGGCCTGCTGGTGTTGAGCCGCATTCTGTTCGGCGGTTTTCGCGGACGGGGTGGTTGGGGTGGACGGCGGCATTGGCGCAAATGGAATGCGATGACGCCCGAGGAACGGGAGCGCGTGCAAGCCGCCTGGGCAGCCCATTCGAGCCGGCGCGCGGAAGATTGACCCACCGCGCCTGAATCAACAACCGCACGGCCAGTCACAATTCAACAGCTTCCGGGAGAACATATGACATCAACAGCGACAGCGCTTCTGCGGCGGCTTCATCAGCAGAGTCAGACTGAGGTAATGGCCCGCGCACGGGCGCAGTTCCATGGGTCGAGCGAAGAGTTTCTGACGCTCGCGGACGAATATGACACGCTAGCCCCCCGATTGCGCGGACGCTTCCTCGAAACGCTCGGGCTCTCCAGTGAAGATTTCGAATCGTCGCAAGGCACGGCGCTGTCGTTGGCGGTGTCGGCGGAAACGGGACGGTTCTTGCGGAATATGGTGCTCTCGCACCGGCCCGCGCGGATTCTGGAGCTCGGCAGTTCCTGCGGCGTGTCTACGCTGTACTTCGCCGAGGCGCTTCGCACGTTGGGCAATGGCATCGTCGTCGCGACCGAACTCGACGCGGCCAAGTGCGCGCAGCTTCGGGCTCACGTCAGCACGGCAGGCGTCGACGCTTATGTCGATCTGCGTGAAGGCGATGTGTTCGAGACCGTTGCCGGGCTGCGTGGCACGTTTGACATGGTCTTCATCGACGTATGGGCGAACACGTATCTGGATCTATTCACGCAGACCGAGCATCTTTTACGCCCGGGATCGATCGTTCTCGCCGACAACATGTACACCGCCGAAGACGCCGTGCGCCCCTATAAACAGTACCTGGACGGAAATCCGCGCTTTTCGACCACCACGCTGGACTTTGAATCGGGAGTCGAATTTACCGTCGTCGTGGGCTGATTGGCGGAAAAACGGCGCGCCGGAGGGCTGGCATGTTCCGTGCGCGCTGATGAGCGTTCGTACGCCATCCGTGCCCCACGCTCATCCCCCATCGATCGACATGGACGCCATCCGCCGCAAGCCCCGCTCCACTTCTGAGTCTTCTGACGCGTTCACGGGATTTGTCCGCGTGCGCGGCGCGCGCGAGCACAACCTGAAAAATGTCGACGTGCAGATTCCGCGCGATGCGCTCGTGGTGTTTACCGGTGTATCGGGTTCCGGCAAATCGTCGCTGGCATTCGGAACGCTGTATGCGGAAGCACAGCGGCGCTACTTCGAATCGGTCGCGCCTTATGCGAGGCGTCTGATCGAGCAGGTCGGCGTGCCTGAAGTCGATGCAATCGAAGGACTGCCGCCCGCCGTCGCGTTGCAACAGCAACGCGGCACACCCAGCGCGCGCTCATCGGTGGGCAGCGTGACCACACTGTCGAGCCTCGTGCGCATGCTGTATTCGCGCACCGGCGACTATCCGCCGAAACAGCCGATGCTGTTCGCCGAAGACTTCTCCCCGAATACGGTGCAAGGGGCGTGTCCCACCTGTCATGGTCTGGGACGCGTGTACGAGGTCACCGAAAAATCGCTGGTGCCCGACGACTCGCTGACCATCCGCGAGCGCGCGGTCGCCGCGTGGCCGCCGGCGTGGCATGGTCAGAATCTGCGCGACATTCTGGTGACGCTCGGCTACGACGTCGATACACCGTGGCGCGACCTGCCGAAAAAGGACCGCGACTGGATTCTCTTCACCGATGAGCAACCCACCGTGCCCGTGTACGCGGGTCTCACGCCGAAAGAGACGCGCGCCGCGCTCAGGCGCAAGGACGAACCGAGCTATCAGGGCACGTTCAGCGGTGCGCGCCGCTACGTGCTGCACACGTTCGCGAACACGCAAAGCGCGCTGATGAAAAAGCGCGTGTCGCGATACATGGTCGGCAGCGTCTGTCCGGCTTGCCACGGTAAGCGGCTCAAGCAGGAAGCGCTGTCGGTGAGCTTCGCCGGGCTCGACATCGGCGAGTTTTCGCAATTGCCGCTCGGCGGGCTCGCGGCGATTCTGGAACCCATCGCACGTGGCGAATGGCCAGAGTCATCGCTGTCGAAACCAGGTAAAGGCAGCATCCTCAGTAAAAACGCGATGCGCGAAGCCGTCGACAAACGCGTCGCCTCCGGCGGCTCCGCCCATAAAGCGTCGCCTGACGTGCGGCGCACGCCGAATCTCTCCGACGAAAAGCGCATCGCTGCGCAACGCATCGCAGCCGAACTGCTCGAACGCCTGACGACACTGATCGACCTCGGCCTCGGCTATCTTGCGCTGGATCGCAGTACGCCCACGCTGTCGTCCGGTGAATTGCAGCGCTTGCGACTCGCCACGCAATTGTCATCGCAACTATTCGGCGTCGTGTATGTCCTCGACGAACCCTCAGCCGGGCTGCATCCGGCCGATGGCGAAGCGCTCTTCAGCGCGTTGCGAGGGCTGAAAGCGGCAGGCAACTCGTTGTTCGTTGTCGAGCACGATCTGCAGATGATGCGGCGCGCCGACTGGCTGGTCGACGTCGGACCGGCCGCCGGGCAAGCGGGCGGTCATGTGGTGTATAGCGGACCGCCTGAAGGACTCGCGCACGTCGAAGCGTCGCAGACCCGCGTGCATCTGTTCGCGCCGCCCGCGCCCGTCGCTCGTCAGCCACGCGATGCCGCGGGCTGGCTGCGGCTTGCGAGGATCACGCGCAACAATCTGCACGGGCTGAACGTCGCGTTCCCGCTCGGCTGCCTGACCACCGTCACGGGGGTGTCGGGATCGGGAAAATCGAGCCTCGTGAGCCAGGCGCTGCCCGAACTGGTCGCGAGCCGGCTCGGACGCGTCATCGAGAACCCCGACGATGACGACCAGGACCCGTTGCTCGCCAACACAGCGATGCCAACGGGCGGCCATATTGCCGACGGCATGGACGCGCTGCGCCGGCTCGTGCGCGTCGATCAGAAGCCGATCGGGCGCACGCCGCGCTCCAATCTGGCGACCTATACCGGCCTCTTCGATCACGTGCGCAAACTGTTCGCCGACACACCGCTCGCCCGCAAGCGACGCTACGGCGCGGGGCGCTTTTCGTTCAACGTCGCGCAGGGGCGCTGCCCGACTTGCGAAGGCGAGGGATTCGTCAGCGTCGAGCTGCTGTTTCTGCCGAGCGTGTATGCGCCCTGCTCGACCTGCCACGGCACCCGCTACAACCCGCCGACACTGGAAGTCACATGGCGCGATAAAAACATCGCCGAGGTGCTCGACCTGACCGTTGACGACGCCTGCCATTTCTTCGCCGATGAAGCGAGCGTGATGCGCGCGTTGAGCGTGCTGCGTGACATCGGGCTCGGCTATCTGCGGCTTGGCCAGCCGGCCACCGAACTATCTGGCGGCGAGGCGCAGCGCATCAAACTCGCCACCGAACTGCAACGCACGCAACGCGGCGACACGCTGTACATCCTCGACGAACCGACCACCGGCCTGCATCCCGCGGATGTCGACCGGCTACTGGTGCAATTGCAGGGACTCGTCGACGCGGGCAATACCGTGGTGGTCGTCGAGCACGATATGCGGGTGGCCGCGCAAAGCGATTGGGTCATCGACGTCGGCCCGGGAGCCGGTGACGCGGGCGGGACCATCGTGGCGAGCGGCACCCCGGTTGAAGTCGCGCGTGTGAAAGAGAGCCGCACAGCCGGATATTTGCGGCAACAACTTGCGACATGAACGGGCGGACTTCGGCAGACGACAATAGACACGCCGTGGTGGTCATCACCGGCGCGTCGTCGGGCATCGGGCGTTGTGCCGCGGGATTATTTGCGCGGCATGGCTGGCGGGTCGGTCTGATTGCCCGCGGCTGCGCAGGACTCGAAGCGACCCGTGACGAGGTCGAACACTACGGCGCGACCGCCGCAACCGCGATAGCGGATGTCACGGACCCCGATGCATTGGAGGCCGCCGCCGCGCACATCGAAAAGACTCTGGGACCCATCGATGTCTGGGTGAACTGTGCAGGCAACGCGACCTTCGGGCGCTTCCTCGACATCCCGGCTGACGAGTTCCGGCGCGTGACCGACGTGACGTATCTCGGCACGGTGAATGGCACACGCGTCGCGTTGCGGCGCATGCTGCCGAGGGATCATGGTTCGATCGTGAACGTGTGCTCTGCCGTCGCGTATCACGGCATCCCGCTGCTGTCGTCGTACTCCGGCGCCAAGCACGCGGTGCGCGGCTTCGGACAGGCGATTCGAGCCGAACTGTCGCGCGACGGAAGCCACGTCAGCCTGACGACTCTGTTCCCGCCTTCGGTCAACACGCCCTTCTTCGATCACGCGATCTCTCACGTTGGCCTACTGGGCCGGCCGATGTCACCGGTGTACCAGCCAGAAGTGATCGCCGAAACAATTCATCTTGCCGCGCTGGGCAAAAGCCGCGAATTCCCGGTGACGTCCACCGCCATTCTGTTCTCGCTCGGCGCGCGTTTTTTTCCGCGCATGGTACGGCGGGCCCTTCACCTGATGCATCCGGACCGGCAACTCACCGGCCAGACAGCGTCGTTCGACCGGCACGTGCCGACACTTTTCGAGCCGTCCGATCAGGCGTCGCCTGTGCGGGGCGCGTTCGACGCGCAGGCACGCTCATGGAGTCTGCATGTGTATCTGCTGCGGCTACTCGGCCGCTTCAGTAGGGAACGGGTGCGCGAGCCGCGTGTTCAAGCAGCCGAGCCACCGTTGCACCCGACCCAAGACACCGTCGCCCCGCCGACGTCGCCGCTCGAACCTTGATGTGAAACGTTGGGTATCTCCGTCAGGCCGGTACACGAGCCGAGAGTGTCTGCGCCGCCAGTGCGTGCGTGCTGGCGTCCACCTTACGCACCAGCGCAGCATCCAATGCGCGGCGGTTGGGGCGGACGGCGGCGCGGTCCTTCACATACGCGCCCGTGACCTCAGCCCAGTCCGGCGCCAACGCAACATGCAGAGGGGTGTCGGCACCTTGCTCCGCCGTGCGCAGCAACGGCGCAAGCAGTCGCCACACGAGGCCTGTTGCGCCACGCTCGCGGACCAGATCGGTCGCCACCATGCCGGGATGGACCACGTTGGCCACCACACCGCTGCCACGCAGACGCTCTGCGCGCGCGAACGTCGACATCATCATGGCGAGCTTGGAGCGCCGGTACGCGCGCACCATTCTCCAGTGATGGGCCAGCTCCAGATTGTCTGGATCGATCCATGCCCGATCCGATGTCGATGAACCCACATTGACGATCCGCGCCGGGCTGCCAGCCCGCAGCGCGCCCTCCAGCGCATCGGTCAATACAAATGGCGCGAGATGATTCACCGTCAATACCAATTCACGGCCTTCTGCGCTCAGTTGCCGCTGTGCGGTCAGGATGCCGGCGTTATTCACCAGCAAAGACAAGCGGGGGTGCGCCGCTGCAATCTGCTGGCCGAGATCGTGTGTCGCGCGAAGGGAACTGAGGTCGGCGAGTTTCGTTTCCGTGCTGCAGCCCGGCACCTCACGCGCGATCCAGTCGGCAACCGCAATCGAGCGCTGTCGATCCCGGCACACCAGCACCACGTGATAGCCGGCACGAGCCAGTCCGAGCGCGATCCAGCGGCCAATCCCGCTGGTCGCGCCCGTCACCACACAGACCTGACGCATCGGGCGATCCATACGATTCCTTGTTGCAGATGACTGACTGCGCAGACCGGTCTCATCTCATCGAGCCGGGGGCGGTCAATGATAGCAACAGCAGATCGTGATGGCCTGCAGAACCTGCCGGGTCTGATCGCTCACAGGTCCAGCACCAGATCCGTTTCGCTGCCCACCACCGGCCGCGCCATGCAAACGAGCGCCGATCCGGCTTCGATCTCCGCTTCGACTTCACCGTCATATCGCACCTGACCCGACAGCAGATGGGTCGAACACGTGCCACACATGCCCGACCGGCAACTCGACGGCGCGTCGATACCATGCGCCTCGGCGAGTTCGAGCAGGCTGCCATCGCGCGGCGACCATTGAAGCGTGCGCACCGACCTGGCGAAAGTCACGGGGATCGCGTTGACGTCAGACGTCACCGGCTCTGCCATCTCGACACGCTTGCCCGTGCGCTTCACGCTGGCAGGCCCGAATGCCTCGAAGCGGATCCGCTCATCGGCGACATTCAAGCCGCGCAATCCCTCGTAAAGATCACGCATGAACGTCTCGGGACCGCACAGGTAAAAGTCGTAATCGTCGAACGGCAGCACCCGCTTTAATGCAGCAATATCGACGCGGCCAACCGACACCCCTTCGGTCGTTGCATCGCCAGCACTATCGAACAGATGCAGCGACACCGCGGGATGACGCCTCGCGAGTTCTTTCAGATGAGCGCTGAATGGCCGCTCCCGGTCGCTACGTGCGCCATGAAAGAAAAACACCCGCTTACCCGTCTGCGAGCCGCCCTGCGCGACTGATTTCAACGAATGATGCAGCATCGCCATCATCGGTGTAATGCCAATGCCCGCTGAAATGAATACCGCAGGGCGCTGACTTTCCTCATCGTAAGTAAAGGCCCCGGCCGGCCGCTTCGCTTCGATCAACGCGCCCGCTGCGAGCCGGTCGTGCAGCCAGTTCGACGCGACACCTTCGCGCTTCACGCTGATCCGGTAACGCCGCGCGTCGTGCGAATCGGAAAGCGTGTAAGTCCGTAACAGCGGTTCGCCTGAGTCCGACGCGGGCACCCGGATTGGCAGGAATTGGCCGGGCTTGAATGACGGCAAAGGCGTACCGTCGACCGATTCGAAATAAAACGAGCGAATGGACGAGGTTTCATCGACAATCGCTGCGACTTTCAAGTTCTGCCACAACGGTGCCGGAGCCGCGACAGGCGTTGGTTTCTGCGCGTCAGCCGCGTCACGCACCATCGCTGCGAACTGCGGTGCCAATTCGACCTCGGACCAGCGGAACGGCAATGCGCCCGCACTGCGCCGCACTTCGTCGATATGAAAACGCACCACTCGCTGCGCGCCGTCGAATGCCGCCAGTTCTTTCCCTTCCCAGATCACTTCCGCGCGTACCGCGAGATAGAGCAGGTCCCCCGTTGCGAAATCGATAAACAATAAACCGGCGCGCGGATCATGGATCAGATTGCCGATCGTATTGAAGAAGTTATTGCCGCTGTAGTCCGGCGTGGTCAGGGTGTTTGCATCATCCACGCGAACGAAGCCCGGCGCACCGCCGCGATGCGAAACATCGACACCGCGCGCAAGCTGCGCGTCTTCGCCGAGATTCGCGCTGGCAATAAAGAACGTGTCCGCTCTCGCCAATAGTGCGCGGTCCGCATCGCTGAGTTGTGCCGCGACTTCTGTCTGAATCGAACCTGCGCCGGCGTCGCGCTCCACGAAAGTCGGCGTACGGCTCTGAATGTACTTCGCGCAATTGCCGAAACTCTGCGTCACGTCGACTAACAGTGCGCCCCCTTCCGCGGACCTCACCTTACCGTTGATCCGGTTACGTCGACGCGTTTGCGGCTGCAATCCCAATCCGCCGATCATTGCGCCGGTCTGCCACGTGCCGGCAAGCGGATCGCCGGGCAACGCGCCGCCTTCGATACGAAGCGTATTCGCATCCGGAGACGACACGAAACCCGGCGTACCCGCGCGCAACGTGGCCCACGGCTGACCGTTTGCATCGACCCCGCCGAACACCATGAACGGCTGTTCCGAGAAAAACTGCCGGTGCTGATCCGGCATATACCGCCGGATCCCGCGACGCCCGGACGAATCCGCCACACTGCTCACCCTCGCGCGCTGCTGCGCCAGCAGCTCGGCAGCGTGAAACGGCGAAGCGTCGACGCCCCATCCATTCAGAGGGATAAAAGTAGCCATGACCGGGGTCCCGCCTTACAAAAGAGTGTCGCTTATGCAGCCAGCAAACCAGCGTTCGTCGAAGGCATCGCAATGAAACGCGGCAACGCCTCGACGCGACGCAACCACGCTCGAATGTTCGGATACGGCTCCAGCGACACGCCGCCTTCCGGTGCATGGGCGATGTACGTATGCGCGGCGATATCGGCAATCGTCACCTGCTCGCCGGCTGCAAAGGGCTTATCAGCAAGTTCCTGGTCGATCACGTCGAACAGTTTGACCGCAAGTTTCTTCGCTGTCTCGTGATCGTGCGGCGCGCCGAACACCGTGACGAGCCGTGCCGTGCACGGACCGTAAGCGATCGGCCCGGCCGCCAGCGACAACCACCGCTGTACCGCCGCCGCACCGACCGCGTCGTCCGGCAGCCACGACGCGTCGCCGTAACGCCTGGCCAGATACACGAGAATCGCGTTCGAATCGAACAGCGTAAGGTTGCCGTCCTGGATCGTCGGCACCTGACCGAACGGGTTCAGCGCCAGATAGTCTGGCTTGCGGTTGTCGCCCGCCTTCATGTCCAATTCAACCACTTCGAATGGAAGATCGAGCAAGGTGAGAAACAGCTTGACCCGGTGTCCGTGCCCTGAAAGCAGGGTCGTGAACAGTCGGATAGGCTGGGCTGGGCGGGCAACAGGCATGACAGGCTCCGGTTTTTGGTAAGGTATGCGGCGAGAATAAGCGCTCGCGCGACTCCGCGGTAGCCTGATAATCCGGGAAACACAATCAATCGAAGATGGACAATCCACTATGGCGGACGTACGCGATGTCAATCTGAACCGTCTGGCGATCTTTGTCGCGGTCGTCGACGCCGGCTCGCTGACGGCGGCGGCGGCGCGGCTGGGGCTCGCCAAAACGATGGTCAGCACGCACATACAACGGCTCGAAGCGGAAATTGGCGCGAGCCTGCTGGTGCGCACCACGCGGCGTTTGAGTGTCACCGAAGCCGGCCGCGCGTTCTACGAAGCCAGCGTGAAGATCCTGCGCGCGACCGAAGAGGCGCTGAGCGCGGTGAGTGGCGAAACCGCGCCGGTGCGCGGCACATTACGGGTGAGTTCGCCAATCGATTACGGTGCGCTGGCGGTTGCGCCCGCGCTGGTCGAACTGCGTCGCGAGCATCCGCAACTCGATGTCGAATTGATCTGCAGCGATCATTACGTGGATCTGATCGCGGACGGTATCGACGTCGCGATCCGCCTCGGCCGCCTGGCGGACTCGAACTACCGCGCGGTGAAGCTCGGTAGTTTCGTCAAATGGATCGTGGCGAGCCCCGCGTTCGTCGAGACGTGGGGAATGCCGCGCACGCCTGCTGAGCTGTCACGCATGCCCTTTAACGCGATGACGGTGCTGCCGCACCCGCTCACACTGGAACTGCATCGCAACCACGGCGATAGCAGCGAGAAAGAAAACGTGCGCTGCGAAAGCGCATTCCAGGTCAATACCGCCGACGCTTGCCGGGCCGCCACGATTGCGGGCGGAGGGTTCGGCCTGTTGACCGACTTCTCGAGTGGCGACGACATTGCTAGCGGACGGCTGGTGCGTATGCTGCCGCAATGGTCGACAGAACCCGCGAGCATCCAGGCTATTTTTCCACCCACCAGTCATCCGCCCGCGAAAGTGCGCGCACTGATCGAAACTTTCAAAAGACAGCTTGCGCAAACTGCGTGATGGGATGCGTCGTCAGAACGAGTGCCGCATGCCGACGCGCACGTCGGCTTGCGTATTCGAACTCGACGGCGTGAAGCTGTAGCCGATCACGGCATCCACGCCATTCGAAGCACGCAGGTAGTCGCCGGAGATATACACATCTGTGCGTTTGGATAACAGGTAGTGCAATCCCAGCGAACCCTGATTCCAGTGGTTGCCTTCGAAACGTGTGTGTTGATAGCCGCCATATAGCAGCAGCGAAGGCGTGAAGTTATACGACGCGCCCCCTTCATATACCTGCATATGCGAGGTTTCGCCGAGACCCTTGATCGTCGTGTACGTAAAGTCTCCGCTCAACATCAGCTTGCCGATCGTATAGGCCGCGCCGATTGCAAAGGCGCCTTGCCGGTCCACCGGGAATGACGACGTACTGTAGAGGCTCGTTACTGCACCTGTTGCGGGATCGACGGACACGGTCGGCTGACCGAGGAAAGTGTGCACGCCGAGCATCGCGTAGGGATCGAATGCATAGATACCGTACGGATCGTTTAGCTGCGTGTAGGCCGCACCCATGTTGAACGCGTTGTGTTCGTAGTGCGCGCCGACACTCCACGCGCTCTTCTCGTGAAAGTCTCCAGCGACATTGCCGAACGAGTACATCCCACCAAAAGAAATACCCGCAAACTCATTCGACAAAAACTTGATTGAATTGGGCAGACGGTCGCCATTCATCCGGTCGAAGTCGCCTTGATGAATCGCATAACCACTTGCCCACGCCGAGATGTTGTACAGGTAGACAAACTCTTCGGTCATATCGAGCTGATTACCGAGTGACACCGTGCCCCAATCGTTTTTCAGGCCGACATACGCTTGTCGTCCGAATTCCGCACCGCCGAATGCCAGTTGCCCGTTACCGAGGTGGAAACCCGATTCGAGCACGAATAGGGCCTGCAGGCCGCCGCCGAGATCTTCCACACCTTTGAAGCCGATCCGGTTGCCGTATGAAATACCGTCATCGAATTTGAACTGATGGGAGCCACCCGCGTTGCTCACATAGGTAATACCGGCGTCCACAATGCCATACAGCGTCACGCTGCTTTGCGCGTGAACAGCCGTTGATGCGCACATCGTGCTGACTGCAATGGCCACTCCCGACAGTTTGGCGGCACGTTTCTTTTTCATCGACTTCTCCCCTGCTCTTTGCCTGCATATTTCGTTAGATAAAACGATCCCTGCTGCGGGGCGTAAATCGACGCGCAGCACTTCTCGCATGACGGGCAGTTCGAATCAGACTGGTTAAAACGAAAGAACAGATAGAAAGCGTGTGGAGTGGAGAATACGGGTCCGGATTGATAACGATTAAACCGCAAGCGACACGATTCTGTCGTGTCGCGACGTCATTGTCTGGATGGTCACCGTCACTTCATGCCGAGTGCAGTCTGTACGGCTTGCAAGCCATTCGACCCGTTGGTGGTATTCACACCGTCAAGCCACGACTTCAGTAACTCGGGATGACGCTTGAGCGCGTCGGTTGCCGCAACGTCAATGCCTGCTTTCTTTTCGAGTACTTCGGTAATGACGCCGTTCTCCAGATCGACATTGAATGTGAGCTGCCTGAACAGACGCCCGATATTCGGACACTGCGCTTCATAGCCGCTGCGAACCACGGTATTGACCGTAGCGCCGCCGTAATTGGGCCCGAAGTACTTGTCACCACCGTTCAGATAGGTCAGCTTGAACTTCGTGTTCATCAGATGCGGCTCCCACGCGAGAAACACAATCCACTTCTTCTCGCGCACGGCACGATCGACCTGCGTCAGCATGCCGGTTTCACTTGATTCAACCAGAGTCCAGTTACCAAGGCCAAAAGCCTTGTCGTCCACCATCTTTTTGATGTTCTGATTGGCGGGCGCGCCTGGCTCGATACCGTAGATCTTGCTGTCGAACCTGTCAGCATTTTTCGCGAGATCTGCGAACGAATGGATGCCTGCGGCGGCCACGTAGTCGGGCACCGCCAGCGTGAACTTCGCATTGGTCAGATTGGGATGAACGACCTCGATCGACTTCTCTTCTTCAAAGGGTTTGACAACCGGTGCCTGTGCCGGCATCCAGTTGCCGAGAAAGACGTCGACCTGACCTTTCTTGAGACCCTGGTAGGTGATCGGCACCGACAGATTCGCGACGCTCTGCTTGTAGCCGAGCGCCTTCAACAGGACGCCGGCCATTGCATTGGTCGCGTCGATATCGGTCCACCCCGGCCCCGCCATATTGACCTGCGTGCAGGATTGCGGCTCGGCCGCTGCAGCGAAAGTGGTGGCGGCGCACAGCACAACCACGCCCGATAGCGTCCGTTCGAAGAATTTTTTTATCATCTCGGCTTCCTGTCAGTGGGGTAGAAATCCGGCACACGGGTCAGCGAGCGACAGCGGGAAAGCGCGCCATCGCTTCGAGCGTATCGAGATCGATGTGATTGCGCATGTAACGCTGACTGGCATCAACCATGGGTTGCCAGTCCCATGAAGCGACCGCGCCCTGCGTCGTTGCGGCGAAATGAAAGCGGCGGCGGCGCTGGCTTTGCAGGACCTCATTGTGTAACTCAACCAGGTTCCAGCGTTGTGCCACTTCGTCACGTAATGCGGCAACCTGTGATGCATATTCGCGTCGCCCTGCGAGGTTCTCGCGCTCCAGTGGATCGGCAGTAATGTCGTAGAGCTGGTCGGGATCGGCGGGTGTATGGATAAACTTGAAACGGCCGCGCCGCAGCATCACGATCGGTGCAATCGCCCCTTCGGCAAGGTACTCGCCTACCGCCCGATCATGCGCGCCCTGCTTGCGCTGCAGATGCGGCACAAGGCTCAGGCCATCGAGGGAGTCGGGCCATCCGTCCGGCTGACTGCCTCGCGCCAGTTCGACCAGGGTCGGCAACAGGTCGAGATGCGATACCGACTCCTGCACGCGACACGCGTCGAATTGCTGTGGCGCATGGACGATCAGCGGTACGCGGCAACCGCCTTCGAAGAACGTCATCTTGTACCAGAGGCCGCGCTCGCCCAGCATGTCGCCGTGGTCCGACGTGACGATGATCAGCGTGTCCCGCGCAAGTCCGGCCTCGTCGAGCGCGTTGAGAATCGCCCCGAACTGGTCGTCGACATAGCTGATTGCGCCATAGTAAGCACGGCGAGCGTTGCGAATCTGCTGAGCGGTGGGCGGCGTCCGGTCGGTTTCGCAGACGTGCCGCAAACGCTGCGAGTGCGGGTCGGCCTCCCCGAACGAATCGCAATGAGCGGGCATGTCGATGTCTTCGTCGCGATACATGTCCCAGTACTTTTGCGGAATCGCGTACGGGTCGTGTGGATGCGTCAACGACGCCACCATGCAGAACGGTCGCGCATCTTTGCCGGCATGACGCTCGCGTGCGATATCGAAGAGCTTCTGGCGAGTGGTAAACGTGACTTCATCGTCGAAATCGAGTTGATTGGTGCGCACGCACGGGCCCGCGTCGATCACGGAACTCATGTTGTGATACCACGTGGGGCGTGCTTCAACATTGTCCCAATTGGGCGTCCAGCCGAAATCGGCAGGATAGATGTCGGTGGTGAGCCGCTCTTCGAAACCATGCAACTGATCTGCGCCGCAAAAATGCATCTTGCCGGACAAGATCGTGCGATAACCTTCTGCGCGAAGGTAATGCGCGAACGTCAGCGTTTGCGACGGAAATTCCGCTGCATTGTCATAAGCACCAATCGCAGACGGCAGCTTGCCCGACAACAACGAAAAGCGCGAAGGCGCACACAGCGGACTCGCGCAATACGCCGAATCGAATACCACACCCTGTTTCGCGAGACGATCGAGATGAGGTGTCTTCGTCAGAGGATGCCCGTATGCGGCAAGCGCGAACGGTGTCATCTGGTCGGCCATCAGGATCAGAATATTCTTTCTGGTTTCAAGCATGAGAACGTGCCTCGCATAGAATCGCAGGTATCGGTGCGGGTATGGATGCCAACAGGAGTCAACGGAGCGGCAGTACGATGAACGTCACTATTGCCGTCCAATTCGCCACTGTGAAGACGGTAATTCGTTATGTGTGTATAAGAGGGGCTTATGTCGAAACAGGATCGCTTGCCGCCCATGCAGGCGTTGACGATGTTCGAATCCGCGGCACGTCTGGCCAGTTTCACGGCGGCGGCGCGAGAACTCGGTTCGACGCAACCCGCGGTGAGTCAGCGCGTCGTGCAACTCGAAGAAGCGCTGGGCGCGCCACTGTTTGATCGAGGCCATCGCGGCGTCACGTTGACGGAAGACGGTCAGCGGTTATTCGAAGCGGTACGCCATGCAATCGACACCATTCGTCTCGCCACCGCCGAGATTCGTGCACGACGTACACCCCACACCCTCACGCTCTCCACCGACTTCGGTTTCGCCACTTATTGGCTGATGCCGCGACTGTCGCAATTCAAGGCGCTGATGCCGGATGTCGACGTGAAGATCGTCACGTCACAGAGTGTGTTCGATCCTTCGCACGATCAGGCGGACATTGCGATTGCATTCGGCGATGAACATGCGGACTGGACCGCGCGAGGTGCGGTGAAGCTTTTTCCGGAGCGCGTCACGCCCGTGTGCAGCCCTGCCTTTCTGGCCGCTCATGCGAGCGTCAGCACGCCGTCCGATCTGGCGAGCGTGCCATTGCTGCATCTCGAACCGACCCAGCCCGCACGCTGGCTGTCATGGACCGACTGGTTCGCAGCGCATCACCTGGAAGCCCCCGCCGCTCAGCGCGGCATCACGTTCAACAGCTTTGCGCTCGTTGCGCATGCGGCGATCATGGGCCAGGGCGTTGCACTTGGTTGGGCGCCGCTCACTGACGAACTTCTTGCAACCGGGCAACTGGTCGAACTGTTCGACACGCCGGTCGTCACGCAGCGCGGCTACCTGCTCGTTACACAGCGCGCGGCGACACCGGCAGTCAACGCATTCCGCCAGTGGCTGCTCGGCGAATGCGGTCTCGACGCCGACTAAGCCCGACCTCAGGTGCCTGACGCTCCTATTCCAGCGCGACGGCGGTTAGCTTCTATCCGCTCAGCCCGGTCATTTGCTCTACTGCAATGATCCATGCTGCGTCCCGCAGCGTGAACTCATTGTCTATGTGGAGAACGCATGTCCGCCGATTCCCGTCCTGCCCAACTGGTCCTCACCGTCGCGTGTCCGAGCGCGGCGGGCCAGGTTGCCGCCGTTGTCGGCTTTCTCGACCGGCATCATTGCTATATCGACGAACTGACCGTTTTCGACGACGATC
Organism: Paraburkholderia metrosideri; assembly: GCF_904848625.1. Lineage (GTDB taxonomy): Bacteria > Pseudomonadota > Gammaproteobacteria > Burkholderiales > Burkholderiaceae > Paraburkholderia > Paraburkholderia metrosideri. The sequence goes on along the minus strand of NZ_CAJHCP010000014.1, from coordinate 116,160 downwards.
TCAGCGAACGCTTCTTCGTACGATGCGTCTTTCATGGCGTCGAGAACGATGAAACTCTGCATATTGCCGCGCTCAAACGCGAATTCGAAGCGATCGCCGAACGCTTCCGGATGACATGGGCGATGCACGACGTCAGCGCACGGCCGAAGGTGCTGATCATGGTGTCAAAGCTCGAACACTGTCTTGCCGACCTGTTGTTCCGCTGGCGTATGGGCGAACTCAAAATGGATATTGTCGGCATTGGCTCGAATCATCGCGATCTCGAACCGCTCGCGCAGCAGCACGGTTTGCCGTTCCATCATCTGCCGATTACCGCCGACACCAAGCCGCAGCAGGAAGCGCGTTTGCTCGATCTGTTCGAGACATCAGGTGCGGAGTTGATGATTCTCGCGCGCTACATGCAGATACTGTCCGGCGCAACGAGCCGTGCACTGGCGGCGCGGGCAATCAATATTCATCATTCGTTTCTACCGGGGTTCAAGGGCGCAAAACCGTATCACCAGGCGCATGCACGCGGCGTCAAACTGATTGGCGCAACCGCGCATTTCGTGACCGACGATCTCGACGAAGGCCCGATCATCGAACAGGTCGTCGAGCGGGTCGATCATTCGTATAGTCCGGAACGCCTGCTTGCCACCGGGCGCGACGTCGAATGCATTACGCTCGCGCGGGCGGTGAAGGCTTTTGTCGAGCGCCGCGTGTTTATCAATGGCGATCGGACTGTCGTGTTGCAATGAAAAAACGCCGCTGAAAAGCGGCGCTTTGCTTACGATCTTCCGCTTCAGACGTTCAATGCAGCGGAAGATCAATCACCTAAGTAGAACCTCACTTCACCCAGCTATCCACCCGGTCAGCATGCGCGCTGATCCATGCATCAGCGGCGGCGGTCGGCTTCTCACCATTTTGGGTTGCCAGCATCACACTGTCGATCTCGCCCGGCTTCCACTGAAACTTCTTGAGAAACGCGACGACCGGCGGCGCTTTCTTTTCCAACTCCGGATTCACCACGCTATCCACGTGTTCCGACTCACCAAACACCTTCTTCGGATCGTCGAGGAATTTGAGTTTGTACTTCGCGAACATCCAGTGCGGCTTCCAGCCCGTCACGATGATCGGCTTGCTCGCCGCTTCCGAGCGTGCAAGTTCCGCGGTCATCGCGCTGCCCGAACTGGGCATTAACTGATAGTCGAGGCCGTAAGCCTTGATCGCTTCACTGGTTTTCTGCATCACGCCTGCGCCGGCGTCGATACCGACAATGCGCGAGCCGAACTCTGCTTTCTTCGCTTCAAGATCGCCGACCGTCTTCACGTCGGCATTATCCGGCACGATCAGTCCGATCTTCGCATCGTTGAAGTTCGGGCCAAGGTCGACGACCTTCTCCTTGAAGTTATTCCAGTACGCGCCATGCGTGACCGGCAACCACGCGGACAGCGTCGCGTCGAGGTCGCCGCGCGCCACGCCCTGCCACATCACACCCGCCGCGACCGGCACGAGTTGCACTTCGTAACCGAGACGCTTTTCGATCACGCGTGCGGCGACGTTAGAGGTCGCGACGCTATCGTCCCAGCCTTCAACGTAACCAATCTTGATGGTCGGCTTGGTATCCGCCGACACACCCACGCTCATCGCCGTCAGCGCCGCGCTCAATGCGCCCACCATGGCTATCTTTTTCATCAGTCTCATCGCCGTTCTCCCGTTCGCCGTCAAGCAACCCATTGAGCATTTAGAATCGCCAACCAGAATTGCCGGGTAGCGTTGTTTTGCGACATCCAGTTGTCCGCACGCGACTTCGAGCGTGAGTCTGGTGCGTTTTCAGTGCTGCGTCTCGTCTTACTTATCGACTACGAGGTCGGTGAGCGGCTTGCTGCAGCACAGCAGCACCATGCCCTGATCGATCTCGCGCTGACGGATTCCGCCCGCGTGTTTCATCGACACTTCGCCAGAGACCAGCTTGACCTTGCAGGTGCCGCACATACCTTGCGTACACGATGCCGGCAAACGCACGCCGGCTTTCTTCGCGGCATCGAGTACATGCTGACCGCTGCCGCATTCGATCTCACGATGACTTTTCGCGAAACTCACCTTGAAGCGCGTTTCCGTTTCAACGGGAACAGGTGCGGGTTTGAAGCCTGATGCCTCGGCGCGTGTCTCGGCAAAGCTCTCCGCCGTAACCGGCACGCTTGCGTATTGCAACGCGTCTGCCACATGCGCGGTAGTCAGTTGCGCGGCCACTTCACTGACCGTCTCGAACGAGAAGCTTTCTTCGTGATAATGACGGCGATCGAAACCGCCCTCATCCAGCAGATGGCGCACGGCCTGCATGTAGGGCGCGGGACCGCAGGTAAAAATCTCGCGTTCCATGAAGTCCGGCGCAATCAGCTTCAGCAATGGCAACGTGAGAAAGCCCGTTACGCCTGGCCAGTTTGTGCGCGCGCCCACTCGCTCGCACACAAATGCGGTCCGAAAATGCGCCTGATTCGATGCGATCAGATCGAGCTCGCGCGCGAAGATAATGTCGTCCGGTGTGCGGGCGCTGTGCACGAATACGATGTCGCTATCTTCGCCGAGCTCGTGATGCGCGCGGCTCATCGACATCAACGGCGTGATGCCTGAACCCGCCGATAGAAACAGGAACTTGCGGGCCGGATGCCGCGCGCAGGTGAATTCACCGGAAGGCCCAAGCACGCGAATCTTTGTGCCAGCGCGCAGATTGTCGTGCAACCAGTTCGACACCTTGCCACCCGGCACCCGTTTGACGGTAATCGAAATCGTATGCGGGCGGGTGGGCGGCGAAGAAATCGTATAGCAGCGGTTGATCGACTCGCCGTCAATGTCCAGTTCCAGCGTAATGAACTGCCCCGGCTCGAACACAAACGCCCGTTCGGACGGCGCGCGGAAGAAGAAGCTCTTCACGTCGTGCGTTTCGTCGCGGACCTGGCAGCACTCCAGCGTCTCGTCGGCATCGCTGTCCCAGCGCGCGGGCAGCGCGTCCCAGAACAGCGGTTGGGTCACCCGACTGGTGACAAGGCCCGCCGCGCCCTGTACGGCCGGCTCGGCGCCGGGCTGAAACGCCGCCTGATCGCGCATCATTGTTTTCTCCCGCTCCTGGTTGCGGTGTCGCGCTCAGCGCTTGAAGGACACGACTTTTTCGCCGTGTGAACCCGGCGTGTTAATGCCGACGTCATGAGTTTGGGGCGCATTGCTGTAATCCGCCATGCGGCCGATGTACCACTCGCAGAACTTCTCGACGAGGCCTTCAGTGAATGGCGAATACGGGCCCGGCTCATAAGCGCTGCTGTTCGCGCCGCGCTGCGAATATTCGACTAGCGTGCGGTCCTGATCGTTGGTCGCGCGCCAGACGGCGGTCAGATTGTTGACGTCGTAGTCGATTCCTTCACGCGCATCCTTGTGTACCAGCCATTTGGTGCGCACCAGCGTTTTATCCTCCGATAAAGGAATTACCGAGAACGTAACAATGTGATCGCTCATGAAGTGATGCCACGAATTCGGCTGGGTCCAGAACGACAGCCCACCGAGATCGGCCTGCTCGAAACCGCCGAGCAGTTTTTTCGACGCCACTTTCGCATCGAGCGTTTGCGATTCGCCGTCGCGGTCGAGCGGCAGACGCTGTGTGCGAAAGCCGGTGACGAGATCGGCGAGCCGTTCAATTTCCGCCGACGGCAACTTCAGCGCTTCCCACTGCGCGGTACGTCGTGCGACAGTCTCTTCAAAGGCGGCCATTCCCTCTTCATTGGCGGGCGTACGTTGATAGCCGAAGCCGTATTCATACAGCGAAATGGTCAGCTCGGGATGGTTCGCGACGCAGTGATAGCACTCGCGATTATTTTCCATCGTGAGCTTCCAGTTACCTTCTTCGACAATGTCGATCGATGCGGCAATCTTGCAGTTCGCCAGATCGTGAGGCAAAAGATAAGGCTCCATTGAAGCGCGCATCACCGCAAAGTCGGCGGGCGGTGTGTCAGCGAGGCAAATAAAAATCAGCCCGGCGAGGTTCTCGACATGCACCGACTTCAGACTATGTTTGCAGCGGTCGAACTGATCGCCCATATGTTCGGCGAACATCAGGTCGCCGTTCAGGTTATACGTCCAGCTGTGATACGGGCACACGATATTGCCGAGCGAGCCTTTGTCGGTATTGCACAAACGCGCGCCGCGATGACGGCAGACGTTATGAAACGCCCTCACCTGCATATCGTCGTCGCGAACAATCAGGATCGAATCGCGGCCGATTTCCACGGTAACGTAGTCGCCCGGCTCCGGCACATCCGGTTCGATCGCGACCTGAATCCAGTGCTGGCGGAAGATCGCTTCCATGTCGAGCGCGAAAATAGCTTCGCTCGTGTAGAACGGCGCTTCCAGCGTGTAATTCTTTTTGCGGCGTTCGATCATTGCGCGAACGTCTGCCGAAACTTTCATTGTGTGCTCCGTTGCATGTCACGTCTGGCGCCGCACCAGGCCCTCCTGGTCGCGTGCTGGCCCGAACCGGAATTCAATAATCCACGAGTTGATGCTCGCGCAAATACGCGAGAATCACTTGTGCTTTTTCGACGGAACTCCCTTCAATTACGACGCTGCCACCGCGGCTTTCGGTTGTCGTCGCCGACAGCATGCGGGCGTGGCCGGAGCGCTTCTCGGCCGCGACGAGGCGCACCGGTTTCGCGGTCGCTGGACGGATGGTCCAGGCTGGGTTGCCGGAGTGATTTAAACGCGGAGTTGCGGTGGTTTGCGCGATGGCAACGGGTCGAATCGTGCCTTCGCGCAACCTCGCATAAGCGTAAGTCGGCGCAGCATTGGCCATCGGATGCACGGCAATCAGCGCGGGCAGTTCGACTTCGACCCGACGGCGCAGGCCTTTCGGCATGAACTGCCGAACTTGCGCGAGACCGTCCTGCACGTTCAGGTCGACTGCTGCGCCTATCAGCGCAAGGTCCAGTCCTTGCGCGACGCGATACGGCAGCATGCCGCTGTCGAATGCGCCTTCCGCACGGGTGCCAGTCAGAATGAGGTCGTAATCTCGCAGACGTTCAATCAGCAACGCCGCCGCATCGGCCTGCGAGTCGGCCTGCGAGTCGGCCTGCGAATCGGCTCCATCACGCACGTCCAGTACTTCGACCGAACCGGCGCCCAGCGCCAGATAGTCCTTCAGCGCCGGATTCGACGGATCCCCCGCATGCAGCACGTCGAGCGTGGCGCCGTGCGCTTTGGCGACCGACAGCGCGATAGTGAGTGCAGCCGCATCGTTACGGCTATATCTCGCGACGCCGCTAACCGGATGACGTCCCACCGACACCAGAACGGCGATCTTCATGCGAGGACTCCTTCAGCCACCACCGTCGTATTCAGCAATGCCGCACCGGTTCCGCGAGCCTGGCGCGCTGCGGCCGCCGCTTCGTTGAGCGCTGCGATCGTTTCCTGCGCATCCGCGATGACAGTCAGATTCGCGCGCTTCGCAATCGGTGCGCTCGCGTCAAGATTCACCGCAATCACATGACGGCAGTCCTTGATCCCCTGCAGATGCTGTACCGCGCCCGAAATGCCGAACGCGATATACACGCTTGCTTCCACCGTTTTTCCGGTTGCGCCAATCTGTTTGTCACGCGTGAACTTGCCGTCGTCGACGGCAACACGGCTTGCGCCAATTGCCGCCCCCAATGTGCCGGCCAGTTTCTGGAACGCGGGTACGTCGCTTACGCCATTGCCTGCGGAAACAATGAAATCCGCTTCTTCGAGCGCGAGTTGGGCGGCGTCGATTTCCTCGATGCCAAGATCGCGCACCGCGCTTTTCGATGAAGTGGCCGCGCTGTCGAAGCGCCATGCAACCCGTTCGCCAGCGCCGACGAACGGCAACTTTGGATCGACGGCGTTGGGGGCGAGCAGTACCACGTCCGGCAGATCGCGTGACGCGAGCGCCGTATTCGCATGGATATAAGCGGCGACATGCTTCGCGTCGATCTCTACCACGTGAGTCGCGACGCTGGCATTCGCAGCGGCTGCATAACGGCGGCCGAGGTCACCGTCCCCGGTTGCGTTGTCGGGCAGGAAAATATGGACCGGCGCGTAGGTCGCGATGCATGCTGCCAGTGCGTTCAATTCGTCGACAGGCGCAAACCTTCGGCGCTCGAACATCGGCAACTCGATCAGCTTGTCGGCGCCTGAAGCGGCAGCGTCGCCGGTGAATTCGCCGAAGACGAGCAGCACGACCTCGGTCGCCGTGTCGGCGATAAACGCAGCCGCAGCCAGCGTCTGGCGTGAATGATCATCCAATGCACCCCGGTCGGCGTGCGCCGCGACCAGGATCACGCGCTGCGGCCTGGCGGTCGTGCGGCGCGGTTTGACCGCTTCATGATGCGCGGCGGTGCCGCCCGGCGCGTTGAACTCCAGCGCGAGCGCTACGCCCGTTGCACCGGGCGTGATGCGTTTGAGCCCCTGTGCCGTCACCGTGAACGGCCGGCGCGGATCGATTCGTTTGAGCGTATTCATCGCATTACTCCAGCGCCGCAGCAACCAGTTCGGCAACGTCGAGCACTTCCGGACGCGGCCCCACCACGCCTTCGAGCATCGCCGTGCAATTCGGGCAACCCACCGCGACGATATCGGCGCCGGTTGCGCGAGCATCGTCGATACGGATATCCGGAATGCGCCGCTTGCCCGGAATGTCGGTCAACGGTGCGCCGCCGCCACCGCCGCAGCAGCGTCCGCGCATGCCGTTGCGCTCCATTTCGACCACCTTGATGCCGATGCTTTTCAGCACCTTGCGCGGTGCTTCTGTCTCGCCGTTATAGCGGCCCAGATAGCACGGGTCGTGATACGTGATCTTGCGATCCGCGAGAGCAGCGACCGCACGCGGCGACAGCTTGCCGCTCGTGAGCAGTTGTTCGATCAGTGCCGTGTGATGCTGTACTTCGTAGAATCCGCCCAACGCGCGGTATTCGTTACGCAGGCTATGCAGCACATGCGGGTCCGCGGTCACGATCTTGCTGAACGAGTACTGCGATAACGTGCCGATCAGCTTGTACGCGAGTTGCTGGAAAGTGGCTTCGTCACCGAGACGCCGGGCCGTATCGCCGGTATCGGTTTCGACACCGCCCAGTACCGCATAGTCGAGGCCTGCGCGATTCAGCACTTTGACCAGAGCGCGCAGCGTGCGCTGATAGCGCATGTCGAAAGCACCTTCGCCGGCGATCAGCAGCACCTCCACATGACGCCCCGGCTGCGCAACCTGCACTTGCAGATCGACCGCCCAGTCATAACGCGCGCCAATGTCGTAACCATTCGAGCTGCCCGTTTCGCGCAGATTCGCCAGCGTGAGCGGCCCTTTACCCGGCACGCTGCCTTCCACCAGGGTCTGGTTGCGGCGCATATCGACGATCGCATCGACGTGCTCGATCAGCATCGGACATTCCTGCACGCAAGCACGGCAAGTCGTGCAGGACCACAGCGTGTCCGCTTCAATCAGGCTGGAAATCAGCGGCTTGCCGGGCGCACCGGCATGCTTGCCGAGCGGAATGCCAGGTGTCGGGCTGCCGGCATAGTCGGCATCCGTGCCGCCCACCATGCCCGTCACCAGATCCTGAATCAGCTTCTTCGGATTAAGCGGCTGACCCGCGGCAAAGGCGGGGCACGCTGCTTCGCACTTACCGCATTGCACGCACGCATCGAAACTGAGCAACTGGTTCCAGCGGAACTCCACCGGTTTGCCCACGCCATAGTCTTTGGCATCGAGCAACGGCATCTTGAGTGCCGTGGGCGGCACCACATCATTGTCGTTGCGCGCCGCGAAGCGCTCCTGACGCGGATGAAAGGCAAGATGCAGCAGCCCGGCGAGCGCATGCTTCATCGGACCACCACGCGCCGCGCCGAACGTCATCGTGAACGCACCGACGGCGATCAGCAGCGCAACGATGATCGCGAGCGCACCGGACATCGCTGCAGCAGGCAGCACGATGAACAGCGCCAGTCCCAGTGCGAAGGAACCCAGCAATATCGGCAGATGGTCCCAGGGTCCACGGGAGAGCCGCGCCGGGGCAGCCTTCGCCCCGTGCCGGCGACGCCAAACGAATACGGCACCCACCAGCATCACGAGCGCGGCCAGAAAAATCAGCTTGTCGAGCCACGGCGAGTAAATCGCCAGACCGTAGTTGACGAACACCAGCGCCATCGCGAGAATCGCCCCACCCGCTGTCGCAACGTGTGTCTTTGCAATGTACGGATCGCGCGCCACGACATGATGCAGATCGACGAAATAGCGTTTTGGAATCGCCAGCAGATTAGTCCAGCTGTAGGCGCCCGCCGTGGTCGCACGGCCTTCGCGCCAATAGGCTGCGCGTTTGGCAACCGCGAACGCGAGACCGGCAACCGACAGCCACAGCAGGACGGTGATGACAAACACGGGGCTCATCGTCAGAAATCCTTGCAAAGGCGCAGCGCGTCGTAAATCGCGCCGTGAATGTTGTGCATGGAAATGCAATCGCCGACCCGGAACAGCAGGAAGCGGCCGTTACCCAGTTCTTCGCTGAGCGACGGTTGCGGCTCGGACGCGAACAGCTTGTGGACATCGACCTGGCCGCGATTCAGCGACTCCGGCTTGAGCTTCCAGTACAGCGAGTCGTTCGGCGTGCTGCCGTTTTCAATTACGACCTGATCGACCGCGCGCTCTTCCTGCTCTTCGGTGTACTCGTTGCGGATCACGGCGATCTTCTTGCCGTCTTCCTCATAGACCTTATCGAGCCAGTAATTCGGCGTGTGGATCACGCCTTGCGCATAGAGGCGCCGATAGAAAATCGGGAAGGTGGTGCCACCAACGTCGTCGGCAACTTTCACGTCGGGCGTGACGATCTCGACGTTCGCGCCACGGCTCGACATGAAATCGGCAACACCGGCGCCGGCATGCGTGCTGACACCGTCGTACACGAGCACGTTCTTGCCAGGTTCCACGCGGCCCGACAGCACGTCCCACGAACTCACCGCAAGGCCTTCTTCGACGCCCCACGCCGCGACTTGCGACGTGAAAGACGAACCGCCTGTCGCCAGCACGACGATGTCGGGCTTCTCGGCCATGATGGCGTGCTCGTCGGCGGCGACGCCAAGTCGACGATCGACGCCGAGCCGCTTCGTCTCCATGTCGAACCAGCGCACGATGCCTGCCATCTGTTCACGCTGCGGCGCTTTCGCGGCCAGCATGATCTGGCCGCCCACGTAGTCGTTCTTCTCGAACAACACCACCTCGTGACCGCGCGACTTCGCGACACGCGCCGCTTCGAGTCCCGCCGGACCCGCGCCGACCACGACGACCTTGCGCTTCGGTCCGCGCGTTTTCGTGATCACATGCGGCATCGTGGCTTCACGCGAGGTCGCGGCGTTCTGCACGCACAGCACGTCGTGCCCGTTGTACTGACGGTCGATGCAGTAATTCGCACCGACGCATTGCTTGATTTCGTCCTCACGGCCATCGCGAATCTTGATGACCATATGCGGATCGGCAATCTGGGCGCGCGTCATACCAACCAGATCGACCATGCCGCTCGCGAGCAGACGCTCGGCCTGACCCGCGTCGCGAATGCTTTGCGCGTGCATCACCGGCAGCTTCACCACCGACTTGATACCCGCCGCGAGATGCACGAAGGGTTCGGGCGGCAATGCCATTGGCGGCATGCAGTTGGCGAGCGTGTTGTGCGTGTCCGCGCCGGAGCCGATCACGCCGAGGTAATCGATCAGACCGGTTTCGCTCATCGCCTGCGCGATTTCCTTCAGCTGTTCGTGATCGAGGCCGTCTTCATGGAACTCGTCGCCGCACATCCGCAAGCCCACGCAGAAATCCGCGCCGACCGCTTCGCGTACTGCCTTCAATACTTCGGTGCCGAAACGTAAGCGGTTTTCGAGCGAGCCGCCCCATTCGTCGGTACGGAAATTCGTGCGCGGACTCCAGAACTGATCGATCAGATGCTGGTGCGCCGCCGAGATTTCGACGCCGTCCATACCCGCATCTTTCACGCGCTTCGCGGCGGCCGCGAAGTCGTCGATGATGCGGCGAATCTCTTCCACTTCGATAATCTTCGCATTACCGCGATGCACCGGCTCACGCACACCGGACGGCGACATCAGATGCGGCCAGTGCTCGCCGTGAAACGCCGAACGACGTCCCATATGGGTTGCCTGGATCATGATTTTTGCGCCGTGCGTGTGCATCGCTTCGGCCAGCCGCGCGAGTGGGTCGATGATCTTGTCGGTCGACAGATTCACCGACTTCCACCAGCCCTGCGGACTGTCGATCGACACTGGGCTCGAACCGCCGCACACGGCGAGCCCGACGCCACCCTTGGCCTTCTCTTCGTAGTAACGGATATAGCGGTCGCCCGGCAGGCCGCCCGGTTCCGCATAGACTTCCGCGTGCGCGGTGCTGACAATGCGATTACGCAAGGTCAGCTTGTTCAGCGTAAGAGGCTTGAAAAGGTTCGGGTAACGCATTGCGATCGACCTCGGAATGGATAGGCTTACTGCGCCCTGCCGTACTGGTTTGCGTGATGCTGGATGCCGCTACGAAGCCAGCGGCGACACTTCGAACACGCAGTGGTGATGGCATTCGGCCGCGCATTGCGCTTCTTTCGAATGCGACGGCGGGCCTTTGCGTGTGCCGTCCGGCGCGGTGTCGTTGACCCAGTCCATCGCACCCGCGAACCATCCGGCGAACATGTAGCAAAGCTTGCCTTCCTTACCCGGCTGCGCGAGTACGAATGACGAGTGATGCAGTTCGATGCGTGCATGCGAAGTGGACGGATCGGACTCGGTGATCCTGAAGATGCCCCAGCCGCGTTGCGACAGACGGTTCAGGTAATGCTCGAATACCGCCATGCCCGCAATGCCGTGCTGTTTCGCTTCCTTGTCGCACCAGAAATACGCGGACTTGTACCCTGCTTTGTAAAGAATCTCAGCATACGCATCGAGGCCGAGCGCTTCTTCGACCGCGGTATGGTTGTTGGTGAAGAAGTGACGCGGCACGTAGAGCATCGGCAGCGCGTCGGTGGTCCAGACGCCGGTGTCCGGATCGACGTCGATAGGCAATTGAGGTTGCATGGGGAGGCTCGCTTTTTATTTAGGGGGTGAGTGACGAAAGATCAGACTTTCCAGACTTCACCGAACACCCGAACCCAGTTCTCACCCATGATCTTTTTGATGCGCGATTCGCTCCAGCCAGCGCGCTCCATCGCGGCCGTCAGGTTCGGAAACTCGCCAATCGTGCGGATGCCTTCGGGATTCACGACCTTGCCGAAATTCGTCAACTGACGATAACGGCCTTTGTCGTGCGTGATCCAGTCGAAGAATTCAGTGCTATAGCCTTGCGTGAAGTCGGTGCCGATACCCACCTGGTCGTCGCCGATCAGGTTCACGACGTATTCGATTGCTTCGATGTAGTCGTCGACCGTCGCATCCGGCCCGCGCTTCAGGAACGGCGCGAACATCGTCACGCCGACAAAACCGCCGGCATCGGCAATCTCTTTCAATTGCTCATCGCTCTTGTTGCGCGGATGTTCTTTCAAACCGGACGGACAGCAATGCGAGTAGCAAACCGGCTTGTTCGATGCCGCAATGGCTTCAGAAGAAGTCTTGCCGCCAACATGCGAGAGATCCACCATGATGCCGACGCGGTTCATTTCCTGAATCACCTCGCGGCCGTATCCGGACAGGCCGCCGTCGCGCTCGTAGCAACCGGTGCCTACCAGGTTCTGCGTGTTGTAGCAAAGTTGCACGACGTTCACGCCGAGGTCTTTGAAGGCCTCGATATAGCCCAGGTTGTCCTCGAACGCATGGGCGTTCTGGAAGCCAAAAATTATGCCGGTCTTGTTCTCTTTCTTCGCGCGCAGAATGTCGTCGGTCGTGCGCACGAGCGTGAGGATTTCGCCATATTCGCGAATCTGCTGCTTCATCTCGGCGATGTTGTCGACGGTCTTCTGAAAGCTTTCCCACACCGACACCGTGCAGTTCACCGCGGTCACGCCGCCCTTGCGCATATCTTCGAACACCGAGCGCTCGAACTTCGAAATGTTCAGACCGTCGATGATGATGCTGTTGTCGTGCAAAGTACTCATCGTTTGCTCCAGGCGTGCTTGGTAAGTGAATAGTCGCGTGATCAGTAAATCGGAAAGCGTTCGCACAGCGCGAAAATCTCGCGGCGCACGCGTTGTTCGGTGGCAGCATGGCCGTCCGGGTGATCGCGCAGCGCGTCGAACACGTCGACGATCAGCCGGCCGATTTCGCGGAATTCGCTCACACCGAAACCGCGCGTGGTGCCCGCCGGCGTGCCCAGACGAATGCCGGAGGTGACCGTGGGTTTTTCTGTATCGAACGGAATGCCGTTCTTATTGCAGGTGATGCCCGCGCGTTCCAGCGCCTGCTCGACCTGATTGCCCTTCAGGCCCTTGGGCCGCAGATCGACCAGCAGCAGATGATTGTCGGTGCCGCCCGTCACCAGATCGACACCGCCCGCTTTCAGTACTTCGCCGAGTGCCTTTGCATTGGCGAGCACATTGTCGATATAGGTTTTGAAACCCGGTTGCAGCGCCTCGCCGAACGCGACCGCCTTACCCGCTATGACGTGCATCAACGGACCGCCCTGCAGTCCCGGGAATACCGCTGAATTGATCTTCTTTGCAATGTCCTCGTCATTCGTCAGCACAAAGCCGCCGCGCGGACCGCGCAAGGTTTTATGCGTGGTCGATGTCACCACATGCGCATGCTCGAGCGGATTCGTATGACGCCCGGCCGCGATGATCCCGGCGATATGCGCCATATCGACCATCAGTTTGGCGCCAACGCTGTCGGCAATCGCGCGCAGCCGGGCAAAATCCAGTTCACGCGGATAAGCCGAGAAGCCCGCGATCAACAATGCCGGTTTGTGCTGCTGCGCAAGCTCTTCAATCTGTGCATAGTCGATCAGCATCGTGTCGCGACGCACGCCGTATTGGACCGCGTTGAACCACTTGCCCGACATCGCAGGCTTCGCGCCGTGGGTCAGATGGCCGCCCGCATCGAGCGACATGCCGAGCACCGTGTCGCCGGGCTTGACCAGCGCCAGCATCACCGCACCGTTTGCCTGCGCGCCGGAATGCGGCTGCACGTTGGCGAACTTCGCGTTAAACAACTGCTTGATACGATCGATCGCCAGCGTTTCGATTACATCCGCATATTCGCAACCGCCGTAGTAACGCTTGCCCGGGTAGCCTTCCGCATACTTGTTGGTCAGCACCGAGCCTTGCGCTTCGAGCACCGCACGCGACACGATGTTTTCCGACGCGATCAACTCGACTTGCGACTGCTGGCGCTCGAGTTCTTTTAAAATTGCGCCGCGCACTGCCGTATCACGCGTAGCCAGCGATTCTTCGAAAAAAGGATTCGGGTTCGACATGGAAGGTCCGTGGGGTCATTGACGGAAAGGCCGGAAGCCGCTGTCTGTGTGCCGCGTGCATACCATTTGCACGCTGCTTGCACACTGCCGCCACCGGTCTGCATTGCGTCTATTCTTGACGTTCGCCCTGCGCGTCAATTTACGAATTCAGACGCGTTCTTTGCCTTTTCCGCCATAGGCGTCCTTTTTCGACAAGTCGGTGTGAATGCGGCGTGTCCGCACGCCCCGTCAGCCGATCAAAAGCATGAAGCGTTTGCTGCACTGCGGCTGACCGTCGATGCGCTGTTCGGGTGCGCTGCGGGCCTTTTGCGGCTCCGTTCTGGTGCCGTCTGTTTAGCTATCCGACGGGTTCTGCGAACAACCGAGGGTTTAGCCTGATGGCACGGTAGTTGCGCTGGTCCTCAGAATTGCAGGAGTCGCTGCTCCCCACGGCGACGCGACATAACAGATTCGAAGGAATCATTTCCCCCATGTCCACCGATCGCACGGCGTCGTTGTCGCATTTCGCATTCATGCCGTTACCGAACTTCACGATGATCGCGTTTACCAACGCCATCGAAGTCCTGCGTATGGCGAATTACCTGACAGGACAAACGCTTTATCGCTGGTCGATTGTGAGTCCCGACGGCGGCCCGGTAACAGCGAGCAACGGGCTTGCGGTCGACACCGGACCGGTCGAAAGCATCGGTCAGCCGGACATCGTTTTCGTGGTGGGCGGCATCGACGTGCAGCGTGCCACCACCCCGGCTCATCTCACTGCATTGCGCCGCTTTGCGCGTCTTGGCAGCGTACTGGGCAGTCTGTGCACCGGCACGTACGCATTGGCGCGCGCGGGCCTGCTGGCCGGTTATGCGTGCGCGATTCACTGGGAGAACATGTCGGCGCTGAAAGAGGAGTTTCCTGAAACGCGCTTCCTGAAAGAACTCTTCGTCGTGGATCGCGATCGCGTGACCTGCACCGGCGGCGTCGCACCCCTCGACATGATGCTGAACCTGATCGCGCCGCGCGTCGGCACCGCACGTGTCACGCAGATCGCCGAGCAGTTCATCGTCGAACATGTGCGCGACACCAGCGCGCAACAAAAAATGCCGCTGGTCGCGCGGCTTGGGTCGGCCAACAAGTCGCTGTTCGAAGTGATCTCGCTGATGGAGAACAACATCGAAGAGCCGTTGTCGCGCGAAGAACTCGCGCGCCTGGCGGGTATGTCGCAACGGCAGTTGCAGCGGCTGTTCCGCGAACATCTGGGAATGACGCCCACGCATTACTATCTGACGCTGCGTCTGCGACGGGCGCGTGAATTACTGCTGCAAACCGATATGTCGATCATGCATATCACGATGGCTTGCGGCTTTCAGTCGGCTTGCCACTTCTCGAAGAGCTATCGCGACGCGTTCGGTACGGCGCCGACGCGCGAACGGCGCAAGCAGGCGCCGTCGCTGGCGGCTGTGCCCGTGATGGCGGCTTGACGACCGGTTAAGGCTGCTTGCTGCACGCACGACAAAAACGCGTCGAACGGCTTGACGTTCAACGCGGTTTTTTCGTCGACCCACTTTCCTGACCTTCAGTAAGAGGCCGCGCACGCCATCCCGCGTGCGCGGCCTCGCACATTCACTGAGCAACCATCAAGCCGCCTTCAGCAAGCCATGCGGATCAATCACAAACTTGCGCGGTGCGCCGCCGTCGAACTGACGATAACCTTCCGGCGCTTCATCGAGCGACACCACCGTGACGTTGACGATGTCGGCAATCGGCAAACGGTCCCACAAGATCGCCTGCATCAGATTGTGGTTGTACTTCATCACCGGCGTCTGTCCGGTATGGAATGAGTGCGACTTGGCCCAGCCAAGCCCGAAGCGGATGCTCAAGCTGCCTTTGCGGGCGGCCGCATCGGCCGCGCCTGGGTCGTCGGTGACATAAAGCCCCGGAATGCCGATCGCGCCTGCGGCCCGCGTGATTTCCATCAGCGAATTCAGGACCGTGGCCGGCGCTTCTTCGTGCGAACCGCTGCTACCGTGGCCGTGTGCTTCGAAGCCGACGCAGTCCACCGCGCAATCTACCTCCGGCTTGCCAAGAATCTGTTCGATCTGCTCACCGAGCGTCGCGTCTTTCGACAGATCGATGGTCTGGAAGCCCATCTTGCGCGCATGCGCAAGCCGTTCCTCATTCATGTCGCCGACAATCGTGCAGGCCGCGCCGAGCAGGCGTGCGGACGCCGCCGCGGCCATCCCCACCGGGCCCGCGCCGGCGATATAAACCGTCGCACCCGGCTTGACGCCGGCCATCACCGCGCCGTGATAACCGGTCGGCAGAATGTCGGACAAGCACGTCAGGTCGCGGATTTTCGCCATCGCTTGCGCACGGTCGGGGAATTTCAGCAGATTGAAATCCGCATACGGAACCAGCACGTATTCGGCCTGGCCGCCGATCCAGCCGCCCATATCCACATAACCGTACGCGCCGCCCGCTCGCGACGGATTCACGTTCAGGCAGACGCCGGTATGCTGCGCCTTACAGGTCGGACAGCGTCCGCACGCCACATTGAACGGCACCGACACGAGATCGCCGACTTTCAGCGTTTCGACATCGCGGCCTACCTCGATGACTTCACCGGTAATTTCATGCCCGAGCACGAGCCCGACCTCAGCGGTCGTGCGGCCGCGCACCATGTGCTGGTCGGAGCCGCAAATATTCGTGCTGACCACTTTCAGGATCACGCCGTGACCGATCGAGCGGCCGCGTGGATCGACCATCTTCGGATAATCGATTGACTGCACTTCCACCTTGCCTTGCCCGAGATACACGACGCCGCGATTGCTGCTCATTTGTCTGTCTCCATGTCTTGTGAGCGGCGTCACCGAACGCGTTTGCGTCATCGAAACCCTGCGCGGCACGCCGTCCAACGAGCGTAGCGCCCGCTGAAACAAAGCACGTGTAGCGAACGCGACATGGGTTTGGCTGGAACCGACAAACGCGTGTTGATCGTCATCGCGACATTTTTTTATTGATTGACCGTTCAATATAAAAAAACTACCATCGGCTTTCACTGCCGGCTTCACTGCCAGTTTCACCCCGTGTTCATCTGCCATCGTCCGCACCATGCCCAAACTAGGAATGCGCGAAATCCGCCGCGCGCAACTGATCGATGCCACGTTGCTCACGATCGACCAGACCGGTCTCGCCGGTGCCACGCTGGCCTCGGTCGCCCAGCGCGCGAGCATTTCGACGGGCATCGTCAGCCACTATTTCGGCGACAAGGACGGCTTGCTCGAAGCCACCATGCGTCACATCCTGCGCGACTTGTGGCAAGCCACGTCGAGCCGCCGTCGCGCCGCGAGAGCAGACCCGCGCTCGAAACTGCGCGCGGTCGTCGCCGCGAATTTCGATGCGGGACAAACCAGTGCGCCGGTGATGAAAACCTGGCTCGCGTTCTGGACCGAGAGCATGCACAAGCCACCGCTTCGGCGCTTGCAAAACGTAAACACGCGTCGGCTGAATTCGAACCTGTGCGCGGATTTTTCAAAGGCATTGCCGCGTGCGGCGGCTCGCCGCGCAGCGAGCGGACTGGCGGCGCTGATCGACGGCTTATGGTTGCGCGGCGCGTTATCGGGCGAACCGTTCGACACCAAAGCGGCGCTACGCGTCGCCAACGAATATATCGATCTGATGCTGGCCGCACGCAACCAGGCAGACGGCATTTTCTAAAAGGAGCAGGTCATGGCGGTATTCGCAACGCAACGGTTGTACATCGGCGGCGCTTACGTCAACGCGACCAGCGGAGAAACGTTCGACACGCTCGACCCCGCTACCGGCGAGACGCTTGCGAGCGTGCAACAGGCGTCGGCAGCCGACGTGGATCGCGCGGTGCAAGCGGCGCAAACCGGTCAGCGCGCATGGGCCGCGCTGAGCGCGATGCAACGCTCGCGCATTCTGCGGCGCGCGGTCGATCTGCTGCGTGAGCGCAACGACGAACTCGCCGCGCTGGAAACGCGCGATACCGGCAAGCCCATTGCCGAAACCCAGGCGGTGGATATCGTCACCGGTGCCGACGTCATCGAGTATTACGCGGGACTGGCTACCGCGATTGAAGGTCAGCAGATCCCGCTGCGTCCTTCTTCGTTTGTCTATACGCGGCGCGAGCCGCTCGGTGTGTGCGCGGGCATCGGCGCATGGAATTACCCGATCCAGATCGCATGCTGGAAGTCCGCGCCCGCGCTCGCAGCGGGCAATGCGATGATCTTCAAGCCGAGCGAAATCACCCCGCTGTCCGCGTTGAAACTCGCTGAGATTTATACCGAAGCCGGCGTTCCGGCAGGCGTGTTCAACGTCGTGCAAGGTGATGGCCGGGTGGGCGCCCTGCTCGCATCGCATCCCGACATCGAGAAAATCTCTTTCACGGGTGGCGTCGAAACGGGCAAGAAGGTGATGTCGCTCGCGGGTGCATCGTCGCTGAAAGAAGTGACGATGGAACTCGGCGGCAAATCCCCGTTGCTCGTGTTCGACGACGCCAACCTGGAACGCGCCGCCGACATCGCGATGAGCGCCAACTTCTTCAGCTCCGGCCAGGTCTGCACCAACGGTACCCGAGTATTCGTGCAGCGCAGCGTGCTGGAGCGCTTCGAAGCACTAGTGCTCGCACGGGTGAAGCGCATCCGCGCAGGCTCGCCCACTGACGCGAACACCAACTTCGGCCCACTCGTCAGCGCCGCGCAATTGCAGAAGGTGCTCGGCTATATAGAAAGCGGTTTGCAGGACGGCGCGCGTTTGATCGCGGGCGGCAAGCGCCTCACTGACGGCCATTTCGCGCGAGGCCAATACGTCGAACCCACTATCTTCACCGGGTGCCACGACGACATGCGCATCGTGCGCGAAGAAATCTTCGGTCCCGTGATGAGCATCCTTGTTTTCGACGATGAAGACGAGGCAATCGCACGCGCGAACCGCACTGCTTTCGGCCTCGCGGCGGGCGTTGTCACTGAAAACCTGGCGCGAGCGCATCGCGTGATTCATCGACTGGAAGCCGGCATTTGCTGGATCAATACCTGGGGCGAATCGCCAGCGGAAATGCCGGTGGGCGGCTATAAGCAATCGGGTGTGGGCCGCGAAAACGGCATCACCACGCTGGAGCATTACACCCGCATCAAGTCCGTGCAGGTCGAACTCGGTCCGTATCAACCGGTGTTTTAAGGAGCGGTGACGATGGCTTCGAACGAATACGACTACATCATCGTGGGCGCGGGTTCGGCGGGCAACGTGCTCGCGTCGCGTCTGACCGAAGAGGCGGATGTGACCGTGCTGCTGCTCGAAGCGGGCGGCCCCGATTACCGTTTCGACTTCCGCACGCAGATGCCCGCCGCGCTCGCGTATCCGCTGCAGGGACGCCGCTATAACTGGGCGTATGAAACAGACCCCGAGCCGCATATGAACCATCGCCGCATGGAATGCGGGCGCGGCAAGGGGCTCGGCGGATCGTCGCTGATCAACGGCATGTGCTACATCCGCGGCAATGCGCTCGACTACGATGGCTGGGCCAACAATCCAGGTCTGGAGAACTGGAGCTATCTGGATTGTCTGCCGTATTTCCGCAAGGCCGAAACCCGCGACGTGGGTGCGAACCCCTATCACGGTGGCGATGGCCCGGTGCATGTCACCACCAGCAAGCCCGGCAATAACCCGTTGTTTGCCGCGATGGTCGAAGCGGGTGTGCAAGCGGGCTTTCCGCGCACCGACGATCTGAACGGTTACCAGCAGGAAGGATTCGGTCCGATGGATCGCACGGTGACGGCCAATGGCCGGCGCTCGAGTACTGCGCGTGGTTATCTGGATCGCGCGAAAGCACGGCCTAATCTGACCATCGTCACGCATGCGTTGAGCGAGCGCGTCGTGTGCTCCGGAAAACGTGCGACTGGCGTCGCGTATTCGCATCATGGGCAGACCGTGAATGCGCACGCGCGCCGCGAAGTGCTGGTGTGCAGCGGCGCGATTGCTTCGCCGCAACTATTGCAGCGCTCCGGTGTGGGACGTTCGAGCTGGCTGCGCGAACTGGGCGTGCCGCTCGTTCACGATCTGCCGGGTGTCGGTGAAAATCTTCAGGATCATCTGGAGATGTATATCCAGTACGAATGCAAGGAGCCGGTGTCGCTCTACCCGGCTTTGCAATGGTGGAATCAACCCTCCATCGGACTCGAATGGATGCTCAACGGCACCGGTATCGGCGCCAGCAACCAGTTCGAAGCGGGCGGCTTTATCCGCACCCGCGACGACGATCTGTGGCCGAACCTCCAGTATCACTTTCTGCCGGTCGCGATCAATTACAACGGCTCGAATGCGATCAGAATGCATGGCTTCCAGGCGCATGTCGGCTCGATGCGCTCGCCGAGCCGTGGCCGTGTGAAGCTCACGTCGCGCGATCCGGATGCGCACCCGAGCATCCTGTTCAACTACATGGCCGATCCACTCGACTGGCGCGAGTTCCGCGACGGCATTCGCATCACACGCGAGATCATGCGTCAGCCGGCACTGGACCGTTATCGCGGCCGTGAGTTGAATCCCGGCGCGGAGTTGACCTCCGACGAACAACTCGACACGTTCGTGCGGATGCGTGCGGAAACCGCGTTTCATCCGTCGTGTTCGTGCAAGATGGGTTATGACGACATGGCCGTGGTCGATAACGAAGGCCGCGTGCATGGCATGGAAGGGCTGCGCGTGGTCGATGCGTCGATCATGCCGACGATTACGACGGGCAATCTGAATGCGCCGACCATCATGCTCGCCGAAAAGATCGCCGACCGGATTCGCGGGCGTGAAGCGTTGGCGCGGGTCGATACGCCGTACTTCGTCGCAGATGGCATCGCGTCGAGAAAACGTGACGCGGTGACGATTTGAGCGAGCCTGGATTGGTTGGCTGCGCCATGCGTTGTGCACGGCAGCTACTGCGGTTCTAGCCGCGCCATCTTTGTCACTCACCCGACACGACGACGGACTCGCTCCGTCGTCCCATAAGTTTTTCTTTTCCCTCTCTCAAGTTATCCTCGATTGTCGGCTCGCCGCAAAAGCCCGATAGTGCACCCTCATCACCCTGCGACCGACATTCAAGGAACCGCCGCAAATGAAGTTAAAAGCGCTCAGCCTCATGGCGACTGCTATCTTTTCGCTATGCGCGACGCCGCTCATCGGCCACGCGGCCGACCACACGGAAGACCGGCTCAAACCCGTCGTGGACGCCGCCATCCAGCCTGTGATGGCGAAATATCACATTGCCGGCATGGCCATCGGCGTGATCTCCGAAGGCCAACCGCACGTGTTCAACTATGGCGTCGCGTCGAGAGAAACCGGCAAGCCGGTCGCGCAAAATACGCTGTTCGAAGTCGGCTCGGTCAGCAAGACGTTGACGGCGACACTGGCTTCGTATGCAGAGATCAACGGCGATCTGTCGCTGTCGGACCCAACGGCCAAATACCTGCCGTCGCTGCGCGGAACGCCGTTTGGCAACGTCAGCCTTCTCAATCTGGGCACGCACACGCCCGGCGGGCTTCCGCTTCAGGTTCCAGACGACATCCACGATAACGATCAGTTGATGCAGTACTTCAGCGCCTGGAAACCCACCTATGCGCCGGGCACTTACCGTACCTATGCGAATCCCGGCATTGGCACACTCGGCCTGATCGCCGCAAAAAGCATGAAGCAGGAATTTACTCCGCTGATGGAGCAGCGCGTGTTTCCCGCGCTTGGCATGAAAAACACCTTTATCGATGTTCCCGCCGCGAGAATGGCGGATTACGCGCAAGGCTATAAAAAGGACGATTCGCCAATCCGTGTGGCGCCGGGCGTGTTATCCGCTGAAGCGTATGGCATCAAGACGACCGCCGCCGACATGCTGCGCTTCGTCGCCGCGAACATGAATCTGATCAGGGTCGACGGTAAATTCCAGCGGGCGATCACCGCCACCCATACGGGCTACTTCAACGCGGGCGTGCTGACTCAGGATCTGATCTGGGAGCAGTACCCGTATCCGGTCGCGCTGAATACATTGCTGGAAGGCAATGGCCCGGCAATGGTTCTCAACGCGACCCCCGCTGTCGAAATCAAGCCGCCGCAGGCGCCGGCGCAAGACGTATGGATCAATAAGACAGGCTCAACCAACGGATTCGGTGCTTACGTTGCGTTCGTTCCGGAGAAACGGATCGGCATTGTGATGCTGGCGAACAAGAACCTGCCGAATGAGGATCGCGTGAAGGTCGCTTATCAGATCCTGACGGAGCTGGCTCAGCGCGGACATTGAGGCCTTCAGGTTCAGGCCGCTAATACGAGGTGCAATCGGTCGATTGCACCTCGCTCAGATTGAAAACGTAACGCCCTCTATTCCCGCGCGGGACTCAACAGCCCATGCGCGTCCGTTTCGACTGCCTCGGACACCAGCGTCTCAAGCGCCAGCCCCCGGGTCTCGATGCCGAGTATCCACACAGCCGCCGCCGCAATCACAAAGCACATTGCGCCGAGCGAGAATACGCCGCCCTGACCGAATATCGGTAAAACGACACCGACCACATACGGTCCGATCAGCGACCCCACGCGACCTATCGCCGATGCAAATCCCGATCCCGTTGCCCGTGCGCCGGTTCCATACAGCTCCGGCGTATACGTGTACAGCACCGCCCACATCGCGAACAGGAAGAACTGCATGGCCAGCCCCGCGCAGATCAGCAGCGTCGGCGTTTGTGCGTGCAGCGCAGTCTGACCATAGACGTACGCCATCACCGCGCTCCCCGCGAGCGACGCGATACACGTTGGCTTGCGTCCCCAGCGTTCAACCAGCCAGGCTGCGCAGACAAAGCCTGGAATTCCGCCAAGCGAAATCAGCACGGTGTACAGCACGGATTTCGTTACCGCAAAGCCCGCTTGCTGCATCAATGCGCCGAGCCAGGAAGTCAGTCCGTAAAAGCCGAGCAGCGCGAAGAACCACAGCGTCCACACCATGATCGTGCGACGCCGGTACGCGATGCTCCAGATTTCGCCGAACGCGCCAGCGCCCTTCGCCGCGGCCGGCTCGACGAGCATCGCCGGCGCGCGCAACTGGCTCAGGCCGGCTGAGCGCATGACCTTGACTTCGATGTCGGCGAGAATTCTGTCGGCTTCGTCGTGACGCCCGCGATGTTCGAGCCAACGCGGCGATTCCGGCACCACCCGGCGAACGATCAGCACGAATACAGCGGGAATCGCGAGCAGCGCGAATTCGGTGCGCCAGCCGAAAGCCGGCAATACGAAATACGACACCACACCTGACGCGATAAACCCGAGTGGCCAGAAGCCGTCCATCAATGCGATCACCCGTCCGCGTGATGCGGCCGGCACGAATTCGGACAACAACGTCTGTGCAATCGGAAACTCCATCCCCATGCCGAAGCCCAGCAGCACGCGATAGAAAATCAGCGCTTCAACGCTGTGCGCGGTCGAGCACAGATACGACGCGAGCCCCCATAACACCATGCTCCACTGGAAAACCGGCCGACGTCCAAAGCGATCAGCGAGTAAGCCCGCGATTGCCGCGCCGATCACCATGCCGAAAAAACTCGCACTGGCGACAAGTCCCGCCGTCGCCGTGGACAGATGAAACTCGGTCCTGATCGAACCGAGCACGAAAGTCATCGTACCGAGGTCGACGGAATCGAAGAAGAACGCAATCGCGATGATCACGAAGAGGGTCCGGTGATAACCGGAGAACGGTAGTCGTTCGAGTCGGGCGGCAGCGCTCGCGCGAGGCTGAAAAGCGGTAGACATAGAATCCCCTCGTCAATGCGGCGTCGGCCGCGTAGATATTCCGATCGGTGTTTCCAGTGTTTTCAGTAGACGCCGACATAAATCGGCCACATAGAAGAAATACGTCATCGGGATGGAACGGGGGCGTCGTTTCCTACCTCCCGCTATCGGCTACCCGGCACTATGGATGCAGTCGCGCACGCGCGGCGCCGGCAATGCGCGCGAGCGTCTCCGCACTCAAATGAGCAGCGATCTTTTCAACGTATTCGTGATGTCGCACCTGAAGCGGCGCACCGAGTTGTTGCGCAAGCAAATAGCGGATGAGAGCAATCCGGCGATGCCGCAGCACGATGCTCTGATCGAGCAACGCGAGTGCCGCATCGGCATCGCCTTCGTGGCATGCGCGCTCGGTGAGACGCGCGGTGGCCACGCGAGTTGACGTCATGTCGGGCGGAGAGCGTCGAAGGAGAAGAAGATAGTGCGAGCGATATCGATGAATACCGCTCGCATTGCATTACGGCATTAATGGTTCAGCTGCGTCGAGCATGATCTTCACGAAATAATCCGCGAAACTGCGGCGTATGACGATCTCGAAGCTATTCGCGCCGGTGGGCAACAAAGTCATCGATGCCTTGAAATAATGGCTCTGCGCGCATTGTCCGTCGCCGAACAGTTTGGGATGCAGGTCCAGCGGACACCCGCGCGCCAGGACCTCTCGCACGCGCGAGCCGCTGATTTCAAGCACCGTATAACCGCTGCCGACATCCGCCGCCGACGCAAATACCCCTGCAAACGCAGTACCCAGTTTCGCCTGCAATGGCGCACTCTGCGTGGCGTCATGCGCTAACGCCGAGCGAACCAGCCATTCGTCGGGACCGAGCCACAGCATGTCATACCCATTGCCACGAGTGAATGTGTTCGCCTTCTCGGGCGGCCGGCACCCGATCACACTTTCCACTGCCTGCATGAATGCCGCGTCGCGGGTATCGCCACGCAGATTCACCAGTTCCAGAAATGGCCGCTCGCTCAATCGGAATACCGCCGACGTGGTCGCCTGATGCTTCTTCAGCAGCGCGTGCGCACCCACCAGAGGCGACTCCTGCCACACGCCCGTTGGCTTGCCGACAGCGCGATCCACCATCGACACCGTGCCCCCTGTTTCATTCCACATGTTGACGTGCTCCTTCGCTGTCATAGAACACCGAGCTGGTAACCTTGGCGGCAATCTGTTTGCCGCTGGAAAGCGGAATCGTGACCGTTTCACCGATCTTGTCGAGACCGCCTTTGACGACTGCCATCGCAATCGAGCGCTTCAGGATCGGGCTGTAGTAGCTCGACGTGACGTGCCCGAGCATCGCCGCCGTCTCGCCCTGGAATGGACCGGCGACGATCTGCGAGCCTTCGGGTATCACCAACGACGGGTCATCGGACAGTAACCCGACCAGTTGCTTGCGCCCTGCCTTCGCCGTGTCGGAACGGGTCAACGAGCGCTTGCCGAGAAAGTCTTTCGACTTCGCGACAAGGCCGCCCATGCCGAGGTCGTACGGCGTCATCGAGCCATCGGTATCCTGGCCGACAATGATGTAGCCCTTTTCCGCGCGCAGCACGTGCATGGTTTCGGTGCCGTACGGCGTGATGTCGTATTCCGCGCCTGCGGCCATCAGCGCTTCCCATACCGCGCGACCGACGTTCGCCGGCACGTTCACTTCATACGCGAGTTCGCCCGAGAAACTGATGCGCATCACGCGCGACGCGGCGCCCGCTACCGTGCCTTCGCGATAGCTCATGAACGGAAACGCGGCGTTTGCGAAGTCGATATCGTGGCAGAGCTTCTGCAATACCTTGCGGCTGTTCGGCCCGACCACGGCGAACGTCGCCCAATGATCGGTGACCGACGCGAGACGCACGCGCATATCCGGCCATTCCGTCTGCAACCAGCGTTCGAGCCACGTGAGCACGCGTGCGGCGCCGCCGGTGGTGGTGGTCATCATGTAGTGCTGGTCGGCGAGACGCACCGTCACGCCGTCGTCGAAGATCATGCCGTTTTCGTCGAGCATCAGACCGTAGCGGCACTTGCCGATCTCCAGCTTGCTCCACGGATTCGTATAGACCCAGTTCAGCAACTTTGCGGAATCGGGGCCCTGAATGTCGATCTTGCCAAGCGTCGATGCGTCGAGAATGCCGACGCTTTCACGCACCGCCAGCGATTCGCGCGCCACCGCTGCGTGCATGTCCTCGCCCGCTCTCGGGTAATACCACGGACGCTTCCAGTTGCCGACATCTTCGAACGCTGCGCCGTTTTCGACGTGCCATTCGTGGACTGCCGTCTTGCGCACCGGATCGAGAAACTCGCCCAGTTCGCGGCCCGCAAAAGTACCGAACGTGACCGGTGTGTAGTTGGGCCGGAAAGTCGTCGTGCCGGTTTCGGGAATTGTTTTGCCGAGCGCCTGCGCGAGAATCGCCATCCCGTTGATATTGCCGAGCTTGCCCTGGTCGGTGCCGAAGCCCATCGCCGTGTAGCGCTTCACGTGTTCGACCGACTCGAAACCTTCGCGCGCCGCGAGAAAGATATCCGCCGCCGACACGTCGTTCTGGAAATCGACGAATTGCTTCGGCCCGCGCGCGGCCAGTTCCCGTCCGCCGACCAGCCATAGCGGTTGCATCTTCGCTTCAGTCATCTCTGCCACCTGGACCGGATTCGGCCGGGCGACGATGTAACCCGCCGCGCGGGCAGCTTCGACGCCTGCATCGACTGCGAAGCGGATGCCCTGTCCCAGCGTGAAGTCGCCCGAACATGCGCCGACGCTCGTTTCCGGCTGCATCGCCTTGCCAGGCACAAAGCACGCCTTTTCGTCATGCCAATGCGCCTTGCCGCCCGACTGCGCGAACAGATGCAGCACGGGACTCCAGCCGCCCGACATGGCGAGCAGATCGCAGGACACCTCCCCCTGCTTTGCACCGATCTGTCCGTTCGAATACGGCGCTAGCTCGACTGAAGCGACGCGCAATTTGCCGTGCGCCGCGGTAATCACCACACCGTAGATCACTTTCACACCGTGACGGCGCGCGAGTGCCGGCAAAGTGCCCTTCGATTCAGTCGCACGCGGATCGATCACCGTCACCTGTGCACCGGCTGCTTTCAGATCTAGCGCGCACTGATAGCCGTCGTCATTGTTCGTGAACACCACTGCATTGCGACCCGGCAGCACCGCATAGCGATGCAGATAGGTCGATACCGCCGACGCCAGCATCACACCAGGCAGATCGTTATTACCGAACACGATGGGCCGTTCGTGCGCACCCGTCGCGAGAATCACCCGTTTGGCGCGGATTTTCCACATCAGTTCGCGCGTGCCCTTGCGCTGCGATACCGGCAGGTGTTCGGTCAGCCGCTGCGTCACGGTCACGAGATTGTGGTCCTGATAGCCGAACGCGGTGCTGCGGCACAGGATCTTTACGTCGGGCATCTGCCGCAATTCGTCTTCGATCTTCTGCACCCATTGCAGTGCGGGCCTGCCGTCGATCTCCGCGCGGCACGACAGCAATGAGCCGCCGAGTTCCGGCTGATCGTCGACCAGCGTCACACGCGCGCCCGACAGTGCGGCAGCATGCGCAGCCGCGAGACCGGTCGGGCCCCCGCCGACCACCAGCACGTCGCAGTGAGCAAAGCATTTGTCATAGCGGTCCGCATCGGTGTGCTCAGGCGCCTTGCCGAGACCGGCTGCATCGCGGATCACTTCTTCATACTTCGGCCAGAATTTGCGCGGCCACATGAAGGTCTTGTAGTAAAAGCCCGCAGGGATGAAACGCGCAATTTTCTGGTTGACCGCCATGCGGTCCTTCTCGATGCTCGGCTTCGCATTCACGCTGGTCGCGACGAGCCCCTGATACAACTCGACTTCGGTTGCGCGTGCGTTCGGTACCGTGTACGCGCCCGTTTCGAGTTGCACGACCGCATTCGGCTCTTCGACACCCGCCGTGACGATGCCGCGCGGGCGGTGATATTTCCAGCTACGCGCGACAAAATGCACGCCATTCGCGAGCAATGCCGACGCCAGCGTGTCGCCCTGATAGCCCTGATATTTGACGCCGTTGAACGTGAAGCTCAGCGCAATAGCGCGGTTGATGCGTCCACCGCTCGCGAGTCGGTCTTTCTGGCTCATGATGCTTTGCCCTCTTTTGCCTGAACTTCGTTGTTATCCATTGCAAGCAGCGGACGCTCGAACGTCTCGTAGCCCTGGATCTCATAGCTCACCGTATCGCGCTGCGCCTTGAACCAGCGGCGGCAGCCTTGCGTATGCAGCCATTGTTCGCGCTGCACACCGCGCGGGTTCTTGCGCATGAACAGGTAGTCGCCCCATTCCTTGTCGGTGAGCTTTTCGGTGTCGAGCGGGCGCGCGATGTCCGCTTCGCCACCGCAGGAAAATTCGGTTTCGGCGCGGGGGCCGCACCATGGGCATTCAATCAACAGCATGGGAGCTCTCCGTTTAGTGGGCGACGGCAGCAGCGCCGTGTTCGTCGATCAGATGGCCGGTATAGAAACGATCCAGCGAGAACGGCGCATTCAATGGATGCGGCTCGTCCCGCGCAATGGTGTGCGCATACGCCCACCCCGACCCCGGCGTCGCTTTAAAGCCGCCCGTACCCCAACCGCAATTGAAGTAAAGCCCTTTCACATCGGTCTTGCTGATGATCGGGCACGCATCCGGCGATACATCCACAATGCCGCCCCATTGCCGGTTCATCCGCACGCGCGAGAACACCGGGAACATTTCGACAATCGCTTCAAGCGTGCCTTCGATAATCTGGAAACTGCCGCGCTGCCCAAAGCCCGTGTACTGATCGACACCCGCGCCGATCACCAGATCGCCCTTGTCGGACTGGCTGATATACGCGTGCACCGCGTTCGACATCACCACGGTATTCACTACCGGCTTGATCGGCTCGGACACCAGCGCCTGCAATGGATGACTTTCCAGCGGCAAACGCACACCGGCCATATCGGCCAGCGTCGACGTATTACCTGCGGCGACCACCGCCACTTTCTTCGCCTTGATAAAACCTTTCGTCGTATCGACGCCCGTCACCTGGCTGCCGTCACGGCGAATTCCCGTGACCTGACAGTTCTGCACGATATCGACACCCGCCTGATCCGCGCCGCGCGCAAAACCCCAAGCCACCGCATCATGACGCGCGACACCGCCGCGCCGCTGAATCGACGCACCCAGAACCGGATAGCGGCTATTCAGATTGATAGTCGGCTCGATTTCCTTGATCTGTGCGGGCGTCAGAAACTCGGCATCGACACCATTTAACCGGTTCGCATTCACGCGACGTTCTGTATCGCGCACATCCTGCAATGTGTGGGCGAGATTCATCACGCCGCGCTGGCTGAACATTACGTTGTAGTTCAGATCCTGCGAGAGCCCTTCCCACAACTTCATCGCCTTCTCATACAGCGCGGCCGATTCATCCCACAGGTAATTCGAGCGCACGATCGTCGTATTACGCGCGGTATTGCCGCCGCCGATCCATCCCTTCTCCAGCACGGCGATATTGCGCACGCCGTGCTCTTTCGCGAGGTAATACGCGGTGGCGAGACCATGCCCGCCGCCGCCGACGATCACCACGTCGTATTCGCGTTTAGGCTCGGGGCTCTTCCACTGTCGCTCCCAGTTCTCGTGATACGACATCCCGTTGCGCAAGAGGCTGAATATCGAATAGCGGCTCATCGTTGGTCCTTGTGAATACTCGTGCTGAATGCTTCGTCGAGGCTGGTGTGTTGCCTAACACTCGATGACGTTCACGGCCAACCCGCCGCGCGACGTCTCCTTGTATTTCGTCTTCATATCCGCGCCGGTTTCGCGCATCGTCTTGATCACGTTGTCGAGCGACACGTAATGCTGGCCGTCGCCCTTCATCGCCATACGCGCGGCGTTCAGCGCCTTGATCGCGCCCATCGCATTGCGTTCGATACATGGAATCTGCACCAGTCCGCCGACCGGATCGCAAGTCATGCCGAGGTTGTGTTCCATGCCGATTTCAGCGGCGTTTTCGACCTGGGCCGGCGTGCCGCCCATCACGGCGGCGAGTGCTGCGGCGGCCATCGAACATGCAACGCCCACTTCCCCCTGGCAGCCCACTTCGGCGCCGGAAATCGACGCCGTTTCCTTGTAGATGATCCCAATGGCCGCGGCGGTCAGCAGAAAGTCGACAATGCCCGCGTCGCTCGATGCATGCATGAACTTCACGTAGTAATGCAGCACAGCGGGAATCACGCCAGCCGCGCCGTTGGTCGGTGCGGTGACGACGCGGCCACCCGCCGCGTTTTCTTCGTTGACGGCCATCGCGTACAGGTTGACCCAATCGAGCATCGACAGCGGATCGCGCAGCGACTCTTCCGAGCGCGAGCGCAATTGCGCGCAGAGATCGGCCGCGCGACGCTTTACGTGCATCGGACCGGGCAATTCGCCCCGCACCTTGCAGCCGCGCTCGACACAGGACGACATCGCGCGCCATATGGCTAGCAGCCCTTCACGCACCTCCTGTTCGGGACGCGACGCGCATTCGTTGCGCAGCGTCACCTGTGCGATAGAAAGACCAGTTTCGCGGCACACACGCATCAGGTCGTCACCGGTACGAAACGGATAGGGCACGTCCGCACCCGCCCGCACACCATTCACGCGATCGCCTTCGCGATTGACCACGAAGCCGCCACCGATCGAGTAATACTCTTTCTCGACCAGCAGTTGCCCGTTTTCGTCGAAGGCCTGAAACCGCATGCCGTTCGGATGCACGATGCTCGAACCCGGCGCACCCGGCATCAGCTTGCGAAAAAAGCCGAGTTGTTCGCGCTCTTCAAATACCACCGTATGCTTGCCCAGCAGATTCAATTGCTTCGTCTCGCGAATCGCCCGCAAACGCGGCTCGATCAGGTCCGGGTCGATCAGATCGGGCAGATTGCCTTCCAACCCGAGCAGCACCGCCTTATCTGTACCATGGCCCTTACCGGTCGCGCCGAGCGAGCCGAACAGTTCGACTTTCACGCGACGCACGAAGGCGAGCAGGTTGGCATCTTCGATATGCGACGCGAACCGGCACGCGGCGATCATTGGCCCGACCGTGTGCGAGCTCGAAGGACCGATACCGATCTTGAACAGATCGAAGACGCTGACGTTCATGACGTGCCTTATACGTGACGGTGCCTGGTTGGATATGCCGCTATTGCACCGCACGTCAATTTGAATCGATAGAATAAAAACGGCATGACAGTGGGATAGTGGCGTCAACAGCACCGTCGGCCAAGCGCTGCGGCGCATTTGCGATGAGTTCTGACGCATTTGCGACAGGCCGTCAGGCGGCCAGTCGCGATGCTGCTATTCTTTGATTCACCCCTGATTCCATTGGCTCTGGCTGCACGCATGATTTCCGCTGACCCGCTTCCTTCTCAATCGATCGACGGCACCTCGAAGCAGCGCATCCGCTTCGGCATCATTCTGTTGCCGAACTTCACGCTGACAGCGTTTTCGGGTTTCGTCGACCTGTTGCGCCTGTCCGCGGACGAAGGTGATTTCAGCAAACCGGTGCGGTGCTCGTGGAGCGTCATAGGGGAAACCCTCGCTCCGGTACGCGCGAGTTGCGGCATCCAGATCACGCCGTGGGAGACCTTCGACAACGCCGAGCCGTTCGATTACGTGGTGGTGGTCGGCGGCCTGCTGCATTCGGGCCCTGCCGCGAACGACGCAACCCTGGCCTTTATCCGCCGCGCGGCTGCGACCGATGCGACGCTGGTCGGCATGTGCACCGGCGTGTTCTCGCTGATGCGCGCGGGCGTGCTCGACGGGCATCGCATCTGCGTGAGCTGGTTTCACTACTGGGATTTCATCGAGCGCTTTCCGTCCGTCAATGAAGAGTCGCTGGTTGCCGACCGGCTGTTCGTGATCGATCGCCGGCGCATTACGTGTTCCGGCGGACGCGCGTCGATCGATGTCGCTGCGGCAATCCTGCTGCGTCACTTCGAAACCGCGACCGTGCAGAAGGCATTGCGCATCCTGCTGGTCGACGACATGCAGAAAGGCAACGCGCCGCAGCCGCATC
Source organism: Paraburkholderia metrosideri (assembly GCF_904848625.1). GTDB lineage: Bacteria > Pseudomonadota > Gammaproteobacteria > Burkholderiales > Burkholderiaceae > Paraburkholderia > Paraburkholderia metrosideri. The sequence goes on along the minus strand of NZ_CAJHCP010000014.1, from coordinate 84,890 downwards.
CACCGGGACTGGCGCCCGCCGCGCATCCGAAGGTGAAGCGCGCGATCCTGCTGATGGAGCAGCACGTGGGCCGCTCGTTATCGCTCGACGAACTGGCGCGCAAGCTCGATCTGTCGCCGCGTCAGCTTGAACGGCTTTTCAAGGCACAAACCGGCAAGGCGCCGCAGGCATACGCGAAGCAGGTGCGTTTGCGCACCGCCGCGTGGCTACTGACAAGTTCAGATAAAACCGTGGCGGACATTGCGTCGAGTTGCGGTTTTTCCGATGCATCGCATCTTGGACGCGAGTTTCGCAAACAGTTCGGCCTGCCGCCCGTGATGTACCGCGAGCAACGCGGTACGGCGGCGGAAGTGGAAGATGGCTCGGGGTATAACGAGACGTTTCCGGGGCGGGCGCAGGCGATTTGAGGGGGCTCGTTCAAAAGGAAACTTTCAGTTGAGCTCGACGGATATGAAGCTGATAGCGGCGGCCCTTCGCGCCGCCTTTACTGTGCGAGGGCCCGCTCATCATTTCCCTGCTACATAAGCCTTCACCGCAGGCAACCCATCCTTGCCATCAAACGTCTTAACCCCTGCCAGCCACTTATCCAGCACCGCCGGATTCTCCTTCAGCCAATCACGCGCGGCCTTGTTCGGGTCGGTCTTGTTCATGATCGGAAGCATCACATGGTTCTCGATATCCGTCGTGAATTGCAGATTCGACACCAGCTTCGCCACGTTCGGACAACGGGTCGAATAATCGTTGGGCACGACGGTCAGTACTTTCGCTTCACCGTAATTCGGACCAAACACCGCATCGCCGCCCGCCAGATAATCGATCTTCATCTGCACATTCATCGGATGCGGTTCCCAGCCGAGAAACACAATCGGTTTTTTGTCGCGAATCGCGCGATTCACTTCGACGAGCATGCCCGCCTCGCTCGACTCGACCAGCTTGAACTTGCCAAGTCCGAACTGATTGGTGTCGATCATCTTTTTGATTTCAGCATTGCCGTCATTGCCCGGTTCGATCCCGTAGATCTTGCCGTCGAGCTTGTCGTAATTCTTCGCGATGTCGGCGAATGTCTTGATACCGGCCTGATAGGTGTATTCCGGCACAGCGAGCGTGTATTTCGCACCGGTCAGATTCGGCGCGGGCAACACGGTAAGCTGATTGCCCTTTTTGAACGGATCGATCATCGGGTCCATGGTGGGCGACCAGTAACCGAGAAAGACGTCGATCTGTTTGCTCTTCACCCCGGCAAACGTAATGGGCACCGATGCAATCGTTTTGGTCGGCTTGTAGCCAAGACCTTCAAGGATCGTCGAAGCAAGTCCGGTCGTCGCGGCGATATCGGTCCAGCCTACATCGGCGAAGCGCACATCGCGACAGGTCGCCGACTCCGCAGCCAAAGCCGGCGAGACCGGCAACGTCGACGACACCGACAGCACACACAACGACGCAGCCCACAAACGTTTCATGGCATTCCCTCAGAATGGATATTATTTAAAGTCACTGCTGCTTCGCGCTTTCACGCCTTCACGCTTTCACGCCGACAGGCGTCGCTCGACACTCGGCGCATGCCCGAATTGCGCGCGATAAGCTTTGCTGAAATGACACGGCGAATGAAAACCACATACGGTAGTGACGCGCGCAATCGACGCATCGGTATTGCGCAACAACTCGCGCGCACGTCGCAAGCGCAAAGTCAGGTAGTAATGCGTGGGGGACACGCTGAGGAACATCTTGAACATGCGCTGCAAATGACGTTGCGATAACCGCACGAGCCGCGCGAGTTCATCGAGCGATAAAGGCTCTTCGATATTTGCTTCCATCAGCCGCACGACTTCGATCAACTCCGCGCGTGAGAAGCCGACCCGTGCGTCCACGGGAATGTGCTGATAGTCGGTCGAACCACGAATCCGCTCGACAATGAACTGTTCGGACACCTGCGCCGCCACCGCATGACCGAGGCGCATGGCGACCAGCTTCAGCATCAGATCGAGCGGCGCGGTGCCGCCCGTGCAGGTCATCCGGTCCCGGTCGATTACGAACAGTTCGTCGGCGAAACGCACGTGCGGATAGCTTTTGTGCAACGGCGACATGTCCTCCCAATGCACGGTCGCACGATAGCCGTCGAGCAGACCTGCGGCGAGCAACGCATACGGTCCCGTGCAAATCCCGCCGAGAGGAATGTCTTTCGACGCCACGTCCCGTAGCAACGCGATCACCGCGTCATTCACGTAGTCCCGCACATGCCAGCCTGCGCAGACGAACAGCACGTCGGGCATGCCCGCTTCTTCGAGGGTCGTGGTGGGCTTCACTGTAATGCCGTTGCTGGCTCGCGCCGGCTCGCCATCCGGCGTGATGACCGACCACCTGTAGTGCTGCGCGCGGCCTACGTAGTTGGCCATGCGCAGCACCTCGACCGCGCTGGTGAACGCGATCATCGAAAAATTCGGCAGCGTCAGAAAGCCGACATGCGCGAGGTTGGCAAGCGGCGAATCCGCTTCAGGTTCAACCGGTGTGATCGCGTCGCGCTTCATAGGCGGCTCAGCCGTGTTGCGCCGCTGGCTCGCGGCGAACCTTCATCACGCTGCGCAAGCCCGACAGCAGCGGCGCTCTTGCCATCCCCGGTGCGCGGCCGAAGCTCTCCGTGATGCGGTCAAGAATGATCGCGAGCATCACGACCGATAGACCGCTTTCGAAGCCCAGCCCGATATCGAGCCGCTGGATACTGGCGAGCACGTCGTTGCCCAAACCGCCCGCGCCGACCATCGACGCAATGATCACCATGGACAGCGCCATCATGATGGTCTGGTTCACGCCGGTCATGATCGACGGCAACGCATTCGGAAACTGCACCTTGTAGAGCAGCTGCCACGGCGTGCAGCCGAACGCCTGCCCCGCTTCGACAATCTCGCGGTTCACGTGCTTGATACCGAGCGACGTGAGACGCACGGCGGGGGGCATCGCGAAGATCACCGTCGACAGGATGCCCGGCACGCGGCCAAGACCGAACAGCATCGCGGCCGGAATCAGATAGACGAACGCGGGCATGGTCTGCATCAGATCGAGCACGGGACGCACGATCATTTCGACGGTGCGGCTTTTCGCGGTCCAGATGCCGAGCGGCACGCCGAGCAGCAGACTGATCAACGTCGACGACAACGTGAGGCCCAGCGTGATCACCATCTGATCCCAGAACCCGGTGCCGTAGATCAGCAACATTGCCAGCAACGTGAATAGCGCGAAACGCCAGCCCACGCGCCACAACCCGATGCCGACGAAAATCGCCATCAGTGCCCACATCGGCACCGCCTGCAAACCGTGCTCGACCATCGCGGCAAAACTCTCGATCACCTTGCCGATCGAATCAAAAGTTTTTGCGTCGTGGTCCAGCAAATAATGAACGCCGTGATCGACCCAGGCACCAAGTGGAATGACTTCAGACATGGGAACTCCGATGGCGCGTAAGAACGTTGAGGACGTTCGTCTTGTTGACCGAACCACAATAGGAGCCATCCGCTTCGACAACCGGCAGTGGCGCGCGGCTCGCCACGACGCGTTCGACCACATCGTCGAGCGGCGTCGTGCGGCGAATACATTCGATCTGATTGAGTTGGGGCGACGCGCTGCCCGTCGCATCGCGGCATACGAAGCCGCGAATCTTGCGGTCGCTGTCGAGCACGAACGCGTAGTCGGCGCTGCCGTTCAGCGTGGCGGCGACACTCGATGCGTCGATCTGCGGCGAGTGCTGCATCACCGGCACGGCGTCGGTCTGCATCAGATCGCCAGCAGTCAGATAGCGGCTCGTATCGATACCGTCGAAGAACGCGCGCACGTAATCGTCGGCAGGGTTCGTGATGATTTCCTGTGGCGTGCCGACCTGCACCACGCGGCCGCCTTCCATGATCGCGATACGTGTACCGATACGCATCGCCTCTTCCAGATCGTGCGACACGAACAGAATGGTGCGCTGCTGTTCGCGTTGCAGATCGAGCAACACGTTCTGCATTTCCTTGCGCTTGAGCGGATCGAGCGCGGAGAACGCCTCGTCCATGATCATCAGCGACGGGTTGACCGCCAGCGCCCGCGCCAGCCCCACGCGCTGCTGCATGCCGCCCGACAACTGCGCGGGCAGTTTCCCCGAGAACGGCGCAAGGCCAACCTGTTCAAGCACGGTCATCGCACGCCGCTCGCGTTCCTTGCGACCCACGCCCGCCACTTCGAGCCCGAATGCCGCGTTCGACAGCACGGTACGCTGCGGCATCAACGCGAACGACTGGAACACCATGCTCATGTCCTTGCGGCGCAGCGCGGTCAATTCAGAGCGCGGCACACTGGCCACATCGCGGCCGTCGATCAGCACCTTGCCGGCCGTCGGTTCGACCAGCCGGTTGATCAGGCGAATCAGCGTCGACTTGCCCGAGCCGGACAACCCCATCAGCACGAAGATTTCGCCTTCTTTCACATCGAACGAGACGTTATGAACGCCGACGATCTGGCCGGTACGCGAGAACACTTCTTCCTTCGTTGCGCCGGCCGCCAGCATGGCAAGCGCTTCTTTCGGGTTGGTGCCGAACACCTTGCACAGCCCTTCGACCACGACCTTGGGGGAATTCATTCAATGCTCTCCTGTGTCGACCGGAGTTAGCGCTTTAGCGCTTACTCCGGTCCCATGCAAAGCTGTCGACGAGAGTTGGCGCTTTAGCTGTCGGTGGGAGTTAGTGCTTTAGCACTTACTCCCACCCCATGCAAAGCTCTTACTCCGGTCCCATGCAAAGCTGTCGACCGGAGTTAGCGCTTTAGCTGTCGGTGGGAGTTAGTGCTTTAGCACTTACTCCCACCCCATGCAAAGCTCTTACTACGGTCCCATGCAAAGCTGTCGACGAGAGTTGGTGCAAAGCTCTTACTCTCGTCCCATGCAAAGCTGCGTCGCGAACATCCGTCCGCGCTGTGCATACATAGTTGCCAGAAAAAAGTACGCGTTGCCGACTATTTGCGACAACCACATGAGGAAATGCGACACCTGGGTCGCATAAGACGCGCTAGCAGCGGCCAGAAGCCTTGCCTGGCAAGGGTTTGGCGAGATTGAACTGACGCACGGCGCATGTCGCGCCAAGGCAGATAGAGACGGTTTCAGTGCAAAAAACTATCGCGGAGAGACCGGTTTCCGCGGAATGCGGCGGCGCACCAGTGAGAACGCAAGCGCCGATATCCTGCACCGGCATTTATCTGCGGATTACCTGTCGCTCGCGCGTCGATGCCGAACGACATGACCACGCGGAACAACCCCGCAACACAATGCTATTCGCGACACCCGACGCGCATTAAAACCATTCGCACCACGCCGGGCGTCGACTGTTCGATTACTGGCTCGCGGCCGCGCCGATACCCGCTTTCTTCTGGGCGTTCTGCAGATCGGTCGGATAATTCGGATCGTTCGCGGCAGGCTTATAACCCGCATCCTCGAGCTTCTTCAATTCGGCATTCTTTTTCGCGCGAGCCTCCTTATGGGCTTCCTTGCGCTGCGCTTTGGTCGGCTTCGCCCCGGGCGTCGCACTGGGCTGCTGCGCCGACACGACGCCGCTCGCATCTTGCGCGACAGCAGACGGAATGCTGCCGGCCACCATCGCCATGACCGAAGCCCCGAGCATGATTCGTTGAATAGCAAAACTCTTCATCACTGATATCCCTCTGGAAAGTTGGCAATGACATTGAAGCCTGTTTGCGGATCTTCGTTCACCCAAGCGAAAAAGCGCGCGATATTCGCTGACTGATTCGCCGTTTAGAGCTTACAGGCAAATGACGCTGGCGGGACCGAATGCGTCGGCTCGCTTTCCCTGATTGGCTTATCGCGCTGGATGACATCGTGCTGCGCATCATTGCAATGGCACAGGCGCCTGGAGATCTGTTCCGCTCAGATTCGTCCCGTTAGCATGTTCTGCAATGCAGAACCATCGGCAAATCGGTAATCCAGTGCTTCAAAACCCGATTACGGCACATTCCCCTTTGTTACAAAGCCTTGGCGTTGGGATAAAACGCGTTTCTCTCGCCAGGTGTTTTCCCTATTCTGGCCTGCATTGCAGTCCAACCCGCGATTTCCCCCGTTGACACTGTGCGAACGGTCGTGCGAAATTCCGCCTGCATCTTATGCGCAGGCTCGCAATCGAAGATCGCGCTAAAGCGCCGTTGCTCTCGCCACAAGGAGACCCTCCGGCCACGCGCGCTCAAGCCAGAGACACACCGGCAGACGCACTATTTCGCATCCCTGATCAGGTCGCGAAGGCGCCCTGTCGTCCGTAGAAAACGTAGCGCGCAGCAGATCGCCAGAACCGTGCATCACCGTTTTATCTCGTCAGTTCAGTCGATTACATAAAACAAGGAGACACGCAGCATGCCGGCAAGTTATCGCAATCGGGTTGGAGTCATTCTCGGATTGATGGGCGCGTGCGCACTGGGTGCGTCGCAAAGCGCTCATGCGCAAAGCAGCGTCACGCTGTACGGCGTGCTCGACGCGTCGCTGCTCTACACCAACAAAACCCTCAACACGACCAACGGCCAGAGCGGACCCCATCAATACGTGTTCAACGATAGCGGGGTGTCCGGTTCGCACTTCGGCCTGCGCGGCGTCGAGGACCTCGGCGGCGGCATGCGGGCCATCTTCCAGCTCGAAAGCGGTATCAGCATCGCCAACGGGGCGCTCAGCAATTCGAACGGCAATCTGTTCGGCCGCCAGGCGTGGGTCGGCATCGACAGCAAGTACGGCACGATGAAGGCCGGCTTGCAGTTCTCGCCGTTCTTCCTCGCGACGTACGACTTCGACCCGCGCAACATGTCGTACTTCGGCAGCGGTCTCGTCACCTATCTGAACAACGTCTACGTGACGGGGATGTTCAATCCCAACGGTATTTCGTACACGTCGCCGGAAATCGCGGGCTTGCAGGCGAGCGCGTTGATGGCGCTAGGCGGCACCGCCGGCGACTTCCAGGCGGGCCGGCAGTACTCGGCAAGCCTGCGCTACCACCTCGGTACGTTTGTCGTCGATGCGGCGCTGTACAGCGGCAATGCGGGCGGCAGCGCGGCGTCGATTGCCGTGCCCAGTGCGGTCGAATTCAACGGCCGCGCACTTGGCGCGAGCTACACGTTCAGCAACCTGACGGTGAAGGCATCGTACGTGCAGTACAAGGTCGCGGGGTCGTTCAACAATCGCGTCTACTCGGGCGGTGCAAGCTACCGGATCACACCGGCATTGAATGTCGACGCGGGCGTGTATGTCACGCGGGACGCCAACGACTCGTCGAACAATTCGGTGCTGGCCTCGACCGGCGTTCAGTATTCGCTGTCAAAAGCCACGATGACGTACGCGCAAGTCGGCTTCGTGACCAATCATGGCGGCATGCATACGGGGCTCTCGGTCAACAACGCGCTCAATCTGGCGACGGGGACGACGGCCGGTGCGAACATCGGCATCCGCCATACGTTCTAACTGCTTTTCGCGAGACGAAGACAAGCCGAAGAAGATGCCAATGCGCCGCACAAGCGGCGCATTGGCTACAGCGTGCGAGTCGTCCGCTTTAACGCCCGCAATAACGCCCGCTGCCCTTACTGGTCGTATCCGGGATTGCGCCGTGTCAAACGACGCAGCAAACCCGGCCACACCAGATCGGCGCCCTTGCCTTTGCTCACTTCACCCGCCTGTTCGCCCATCGTCGCGATGATCGATTGCGGCACTTCGATCAGCTTGCCACCCGCTTGCGCAAGGATCTGGATCCGGCATGACGTCTCGAACAGATACATCGCCTGAAACGCCTCGGCAATCGAGCGGCCGCAGGTCAGCAAGCCGTGATTGCGCAGCATCATGAAGTTGGCGCTGCCAAGATCGGCGACGAGGGTGGCTTTCTCGGCATCGCGCAACGCAACGCCTTCGTAATCGTGATACGCGAGATTCGTCAACACGAAACCCGACTGCTGCGACAACGGCAACAAACCGCCCTGTTGCGCGGCGACCGCCACGCCATGCGCCGTATGCGTATGCAGCACGCAATTGACGTTCGGCCGCGCTTCATGCACGGCGCTATGAATGACGAAACCCGCGGGATTCACGTCGAACGGCGTCGGCATCACGGGGCGTCCTTCGTGATCCACCTTTACCAGACTCGATGCGGTGATCTCTTCGAAAAAGAGCCCGTACGGGTTGATCAGAAACTCGTGTTCTTTTCCCGGCACGCGCGCCGAAATATGCGTGAACACCAGATCGTCCCACCCGAACAACGCGACCAGCCGATAAGCGGCCGCGAGATCGACACGGACTTGCCATTCTTCTGGCGACACCATTTGACGAACACTGGGAATCTCGAGTGCTGAATTCATGAGGGACCTTGATGGGTGCGGAGACGCCGTGGGGTGAGCGCCGATCCGTTTGAGAGCCGTTCGTGCCAATGGGCACCAAAGCGGCCCGCAGTGACTGCCTGCTATTTCTGCACAGCAGAATAATGGCGTGATGAAAGCGATGTCAAGACTACTTTCCTGTCGATGCGAAAGGTCACGCCGCCCGACGATCACCAACTGGTTGAAAGCCAACAAAGCCGCATAACGGTAGGACTTTTATCGCGTTTGCATCATTCCCGGCGAGGCTGCCGGCAGGCATCGAAGATGCATCTAAGTGACTTCCCTAATAATCTGCAATGCAGAACGTAAGCACGCAAAACCCTATTGACGAAAAGCGAACGCCCGTGCCAAATTCCTCTCGCGACACGGCGCGTTGCGTGTTCGAAATCCGCGCCTCAGCGCGTGCTGCAAGATGCGTCCGAATGACGTATCAACCATCGGCAACCGTCGTCTGATCCGATCAGCGGCGTTTGTCCCGTCCGCAAGTCCGGTGTCCGCCGCCGCCTTCCCTGAACCAGGGTTTGCTGTTGCCGGGTGCCTGGTTGGAGGGTGTAAAAGCGTGGATATGTTTTTGCAGCAGGTTCTCAACGGGCTGACGCTGGGCGGAATCTACAGCCTCGTCGCACTCGGTCTGACGCTGGTCTACGGCATTCTCGCCGTGCCGAATTTTGCGCACGGCGCGCTGTACATGGTCGGTGCATTCGTGTCGTTCTTTCTGATGACGCGGCTCGGCCTGAACTACTGGCTCGCGATGATCGGCTCCAGTATCGCTGTCGCGTTGCTGGCCATTCTCGCGGAACGGCTCGTGTTCCAGCCGCTGCGCAAGTCCTCCGAATTGCATCCGATGATCGCCGCGATCGGCCTGATGCTGTTTCTCGAAGCCGGTGCGCAGGCCATCTGGGGCGCGGACTTTCACCGGATGCCCACGCCCTATTCGGGCATCGTCGATCTGGGCGGCGTCAGTGCGCCGTTGCAGCGTCTGCTGATCATCGTCGCCGCATTCGCGCTGGTCGTTTTGCTGCAACTGTTCCTCAAATTCACCGTGATCGGTTCGAGCATCATCGCGATGGCGCAGGACCGCGAAGGCGCGTCGCTGATGGGCATCGACGCGAACCGGGTCACGATGCTTACCTTCGGCATCTCCGGCCTGCTGGCAGCCATCGCCGCCACGCTCTATGCGCCGATCAACCTCGTCTATCCGGCGATGGGTCAACTGGTGATCCTGAAGGCCTTCGTGATCATCATTCTCGGCGGCATGGGCAGCGTGCCGGGTGCGATTGCCGGCGGGTTGATCATCGGGATGGCGGAGAGCTTCGGCGCGTTCTATATCTCGACCGATTACAAAGACATCATCGCGTTCGTGCTGCTGGTGGTGATTCTGTCGGTTCGTCCTCAAGGGCTCTTCACCAGGGAACTGCGCGCATCGTGAAATCATTGACACTATTCGAAGGCAAGCCCGGGTGGACGCTGCTGTTCGTGTTCGGCCTCGTATTCCCGTTCGCCGCCACCAACGACTACATGCTGACCGTCATGTCCACCGCGTACATCTTCGCGCTGGCCACAGTCGGGTTGAATCTGATCACCGGCTACACCGGGCAGTTCAATCTCGCGCACGGCAGTTTCATGGCGGTCGGTGCGTACACGGTCGGCATTCTGACGGTCGACCATCAGGTGCCGTTCTGGCTCGCGTTCATCGCATCCGGCGTGGTGGTCGCGGTGCTCGGCGCGCTGGTCGGTCTCGTGTCGCTGCGCTTGCGCGGCCACTACTTTTCGATTTTCACGCTATGCGTGGGCTACATCATGTTTCTCGTCATCGAGAAATGGGACGGTGTGACCCATGGTGTCGCGGACATCATCGGCATTCCGGCGCCTTCGGGTTTCGGTCTCGTGTCGTTCGAGAATCCCCGTGCGCTGTACTACCTCGTCTTCGCGTTTCTGGTGCTGGGCGTGTGGTTGATGCATCGCATCGTCGACTCGCTGCTCGGCCGCACCTTCATGGCGATCAGGAATAGCGACGGACTCGCGCAATCGCTCGGCATCAACCTGATGCGCAACAAGGTGCTGGCGTTCGTGCTGTCGGTCGTTTATGCGGGGCTTGCCGGTGGCCTGTACGCGGGTTCCGTGCGCTTTCTCGGACCGGATCTCGCCGCCGTCGACCATACGTTCGACATGACCATGTACATGCTGGTGGGCGGTATCGGCACGCTCGCGGGTCCTTTGCTCGGCGCATTGATCATTCCGTGGCTCACGCAGTATCTGCAATTCCTGCAGGAATATCGCTTCGTCGTGTTCGGCCCGATTCTGATCGCGCTGGTGATCTTCCTGCCCAACGGGATTGTCGGTTTGTATCAGTCGAGAAAAATGCGCCGCGTGCAGCGCCTGGTGCCGAAGAGCGGCATCGCTGCGCGACAGTCAGCCTCTACGCGAGGAGACCGTCATGCTTGAAATCGCTTCGCTCAGCAAACGGTTCGGCGGACTCGTTGCGGTCGACGACGTCAGCACGACCATCGTCGCCGGTCAGGTCAACGCGATCATCGGACCGAACGGCGCGGGCAAGACCACGTTCTTCAATCTGATCAGCGGCACGCATCTGCCGAGCTCGGGGCGCATCCTCTTCAAAGGCCAGGACGTCACGAGGCTCGGCGCCGATCAGATGGCGCGTCTCGGTGCCGCGCGCACGTTCCAGTCCACTGCGCTGTTCGATCGGGCCAGCGTGCTCGACAATCTGATTGTCGGCCACCGTCTGCGCACGCAAGCCAATCTATGGGACGTACTCACGCATTCGAAGCGCCTCAAGCACGAGGAACGCCTGTGCCGCAACAAGGCGCGTGAAGCGCTCGACTTCGTGGGTCTGTCGGCGGTGGATTCGCGCATGGCGGGCGACATCTCACAGGAAGAACGCAAACGCGCCGCGATCGCGCTCGCTCTTGCCACCGAACCGAGTCTGATGCTGCTGGACGAACCGGCCGGCGGCGTCAACCCGGAAGAGACCGAAGGCCTCGCCGAACTGATCCGCAAGCTGGTCAAACATGGCGTGACGGTATGCCTGGTCGAACACAAGATGAACATGATCATGAAACTCGCGGACCGCATCATGGTGCTGAACTACGGCAAGAAAATCGCCGAAGGCACGCCGGCCGAGATTCGCGCGAACCCCGCCGTGATCGACGCTTACCTGGGGAGCGAGCATGCTGAAGTTTGACAACGTCGCGCTCGACTACGGCAGTTTTCGCGCACTCGACGGCATCAACCTGCACGCGGACGACGGCGAACTGGTCGTGCTGCTCGGGGCCAATGGTGCCGGCAAAAGCTCGATCTTCCTGGCCATGAGCGGCCTGCGCCGCACATCGGGCGGCAGCCTGCTTTTCAACGATCGCCAGTTGCTCGGCATGACGCCCGCGCAGATCGTACGCAGCGGTGTGATCCAGTGTCCCGAAGGACGCAAGCTGTTTCCCGGCATGTCGGTGCTGAAGAACCTCACGCTTGGCGCCTATGTCCATCGCGGCGACAAGGCGGGCAATCAGCGCAATCTCGACCAGGTGTTTTCGCTTTTTCCGCTGCTGGCGGAACGCAAGGATCACGCGGCGGGTTCGCTATCGGGCGGCCAGCAGCAGATGGTCGCGATCGGCCGCGCGATGATGGCGCGGCCCAAGGTGTTGCTGCTCGACGAACCATCACTCGGACTCGCGCCGCTGGTGGTCAAGCAGGTATTCGACGTGATCCAGCAGATCAACCGCGCGGGAACCACCGTGCTGCTCGCCGAACAGAACGCGTTCGCTGCGTTGAAGATCGCGCACCGCGCGTACGTGATCGAGAGCGGCCGCATCGTACTCGAAGGCGATCAGGCGAGCCTGATGAACAACGAAGCGATCCGGCGCGCGTACGTGGGCGGTTGATCCGAAAACTGATCGATGGCTGACGCATTCGATGCACAAACACGCGCCCTCTGAGCGCGGCATTCCATTCATACCAAGGAGACATGTATGACGATCAAACGCTTGTGCAGGCGCACCGGCCTGGTAGCCGCCGTCGCCACGACCGCGCTGATGAGCGCAGGGGCCGCGATGGCGCAGCAGGTGGTGCACATCGGCTACTCGGGTCCGCTGAGCGGCGGCGCGGCGAAATACGGCCAGGAAGTACTCGACGGTATGCAGATGGCCGCCGTCGATGTCAATCAGGCCGGCATTGAAGTCGCGGGCAAGAAGATCAAGCTCGAAATCGTCCCGCTCGACGACAAGTACAACCCCGCCGAAACCGCCATCAACGCGCGGCGTCTCGCGCAGGAACAGCAGGCCGCTGTCGTGCTGGTGCCGCATTCGGGCGGCGGCTTTGCGGTGCAGACCAGCAACGAACAGCAGAAGCTGCTGTTGCTGTCGTACACCAGCGTTCCGCAGATCAGCGACCGGGGCAACAAGCTGACCGTGCGTATTCCGCCTGCGTTCACGTCATATCTGGATTCGTTTATCAAGTATGAAATGGCGACGTACGGCAAGAAGGTCGCCCTCGCCGCTACCGATACCGACTACGGCAAGGTCTGGGTCGCCGCATTCAAACCGGCGTGGCAAGCGGCTGGCGGCACGATCGTCGCCGATAACCCGATGTCGTATAACCGCGCGACCGACTTCTACAGCGGCGTGAGCCGCGTGCTCGCGGCGAAACCGGACGTGATGTTTATCGGCGGCCCGTCGGAGCCGACCGGCCTCGTCGCGCAGCAGGCGCGCGAACTGGGCTTCAAGGGCGGCTTCATCGTGATGGATCAGGCCAAGCTCGACGAAGTGGCTAAGGTCACCAACGGTTATGCCGCGCTGAACGGTGCAATCGGCGTACTGCCTCTCGCCGACGACACCACGCCGAGCGCGAAGGCTTTCGTCGACCGATTCCGCAAGACGCATGACGGACGCGATCCTAGCCAGGAAGTGTCGCTGAACTACACCGCCGTCTACGCAACGGCGATTGCGATGAAACTCGCGGGCAGTGTCAGCGATGCGACGGCGATCCGCAATAATTTCGATAAGGCCGTGAAGATGCTGCCGCCGCAGAACAATCCGCACGGCGTGACGGCCGTTGATGATCACGGTGGCTTTGTGATTGGCAATCCGCTGGCGGCCGTGGTTCAGAACGGACAATTGAAGCCGGCGGCTTTGAGTACGTTGACGGCGGCGAAGTGACGGTTTTCAGCGCCGGATAAAGGTGCTGAATAGAGTTTGATGAAGAGGTCAATGGAAAGGCGCCGTGAGGTTCACGGCGCCTTTTTAACTGAAGCATGAAGCGTGAGTCGTAACTCGTCAGTGCTGGAGAGAAGCCCGCAGGCTCCTCGCCCTCACCCCTTCAACGCCTCCACAATCCGCTCGCGCACATGCGGCCGCTCAGCAAACGGATCCGTCGGATTACGCGGCGTCACGATATCCTCTGCGCGCGTTTTCACCGCACTCAATGCGTGCGAATGCGAGAAGATATAAAACTGCTCATCGCGGATGGCGTCGAATACCATGCCCGCGACTTCTTCCGCACTGACTTTGCCTGAACTCACCGCCTTCTCGCTCAGCGCACGTGCCACACCTTGCGACAACGTGGGCGGCGCTTCGTTAGCAAGATCGGCGGGACGATTGCGATGCGCTTTGGCAATCCCCGTGGGCACGAAATACGGACACAACACCGAACACGCCACCTGCTGCGTCACCAGCGAGAGATCCTGATAGAGCGACTCCGTCAGCGACACCACGGCGTGCTTGGACACGTTGTACGGACCCATCAGCGGCGGATTCAACAAGCCCGCCATCGACGCCGTATTGACGATATGCCCGCGATAATTCGCATCGCGTTTCGCCGCCTCGAGCATCAACGGCGTGAAAGCGCGCACGCCATGAATCACGCCCCACAGATTGACGCCGAGCAGCCATTGCCAGTCGCGCTCTGTGTTTTCCCACACGAGTCCGCCGCTGCCGCCCACGCCCGCGTTGTTAAACACCAGATGCACGCTGCCGAATGTATCGAGCGTGGTGCGCGCCAGCGCATCGATCTCGTCGCCCTTCGCCACATCCACGCGACGCGCGACGGCCCGCGCGCCCGCCGCGCTCACTTCGGCGAAGGTTTCCTCGAGTGCGTCCTGCTGCACGTCGGCCAGCACGAGCCGCATGCCGAGCTTCGCGCCGAGCCTTGCGAACTCACGGCCGAAGCCGGAGCCCGCGCCGGTGATCACCGCCACCTTGTCTGCGAAATTGTTCATGTGTTGTCCTGTCACCTGTCTGTGTTTTTGCACGCGTCGATCAGCGCGCAACGGGATAGAACTGTTCGCGCAACTCGCGCTTGAGCACCTTGCCAATCGGACTGCGCGGCAAACTGTCGACAAAGGTCAGCGCCGACAGCCGTTGCATCTTGCCAACTCTTGCGTTGACCCACGCGAGCAACGTCGCCTCGCCGATTTGCACACGCGGACGAAGCACCACGAAGGCCACCGGCGTCTCGCCCCATTGCTCGGATTGCGCGCCGACCACGGCCACCTCCGCGACGTCCGGATGTTGACGGACTTCCGCTTCGAGATCGCTCGGATACACGTTGAAGCCGCCGGAAATGATCATGTCTTTCTTGCGGTCGAGCAGCGTCAGAAAACCGTCTTCATCGAAACGTCCCATATCGCCGGTACGAATGAAACGCTTGCCGCTCGGGTCGTACCATTGCGCTTCCGCGGTCTTGTCGGGCTGCCGGTAGTAGCCGGTCATCATTGCCGGCGAATGGCCGACGACTTCACCGACCTCGCCCGCCGCCACTTCATTGCCGAGCTCGTCAATCAAACGGATGTCATGACCTTCCATTGGCTTGCCGACTGAATGCAGCTTGGTCGGCCAGTCGTTGGCTTCGAGCTGGCACGAGCCGCCGCCTTCGGTCATCCCGTAGTACTCGGTGAGACGACCGGGCCAGCGGCGTACCACGTCGGCCTTGATGCTCGCCGCGAACGGCGCGCTGGTACAGAACTTCGCCTGAAAACTGGAGAGGTCGTAACGGTCGAATTCCGGATGCGCCATCAGACGTTGATATTGCACAGGCACCAGCATCGTGTGCGTGACGCGGTACTGTTGCGCGAGTTCCAGATAACGCGTGGCGTCGAATTTCGGCATCAACACAACCGTTCCGCCGAAAGTGAGCGTCGGCATGAAACTGACCAGCGTCGTATTCGAATAGAGCGGCGTCGAAATCAGCGTGGTCGCATCGGGTCCATAGCCGCGCTGAATGCTGCGCACCGCATACGCCCAACGCATGCCGTGCGATTGCACGATGCCCTTTGGCGTACCGGTGGTGCCGGACGAATAGATGATGTTGAAAGGCCACGCGGGATCGATTTTGACCGCTTGCGGCACAGCGCCGCCTGGCGCGAGCCATGTGTTCAGCGCGGTGCTCCCCGCGTGTGCGTCGAGTGCGATCGGCACGGCGCGGATGTCAGCGGCGACGGGGTCGAGCAGACGCCTGACGTCGGCGTCGAGAAACAGCAATCGCGCGCCCGAGTTGCCGATCATGCTAACGAGACTCGCCGCACTCGATGAAGGCGCAAGCGGCGCCACTGCCGCGCCCGCTCTCAAGCCGCCGAGAAAGGCGACGGTGTAATCGACCGACGCGGTTGCACACAGCGCGATAGCATCGCAAGCTTGAATGCCGTCGCGCTGCAACGCGGCGGCGAAGCGATCGACCCGTGCGTCCAGTTCGGCGTAAGTCACGACTTCGCCATCGCAGATCAGTGCTGCATGGTCGCCGCGCTCGCTGGCAAAACGGCGCAGCATGTCGGTGATACAAACGAATGGTTCATCCAGTAACGCTTCGATCCAACTCATCGCGACGCGCCTCCGTTGCCATGTTCAGCCGACGCCGTGCGTGCCGCATCCTCTTCCTGCAACTTGCGCCATAGAATCTTGCCGCTGCCGGACTTCGGCAGCGACGTGACGAATTCGACGATGCGCGGTGCCTTGTACGACGCCATCTGTTCATGTGCCCAGTCGATAATCTGCTGTTCGGTGAGCTCCGCAGCATGCGCCGCGTTCGGCACCACCAGCGCCTTGACTGTCTCACCGCGTTTGTCGTCTTTCACGCCGATCACACACACTTCATGAATCGCCGGATGCCGGTACATCAGCGCTTCGACTTCGGCGGGCCATACCTTGTACCCAGACGCATTGATCATGCGTTTGAGGCGGTCCGTCATGAAGAAATAGCCGTCTTCGTCGATATGTCCGAGATCGCCGGTACGTAGAAACCGTTTGCCGTCGAGTTCGATAAAAGCCTCTGCAGTCGCCTTGGGATTACGCCAATAGCCTTGCATCACCTGCGGCGCGTTGACGACGATCTCACCCGTCTCACCTTGCGGAAGTTCCTGCAGCGTGACCGGGTCGATCACGCGCGAGTCCACGTCGAACACCGGAATACCCAGGCACTGCGGCTTCGGACGATGCGGCGGATTGATGTGCGTGCCCGCGATCGTCTCGGACATTCCGTAGCCCTCGACATAGTCGAGCCCGGTCAGCGACTTGAGTTTTTTCGCAATCGCATCCGGCATAGCCGCGCCGCCGCCGCGTGCACCGGTCAGACTCGACAGATCGTATTCGGCGAGTTTCGGGTTCGATAGAAAATCGACCATCATCGTCGAGATCGATTGCCATGCGCTCACGCGATATTTCTGCATGCATAGCGCTGCGGCGTCGCGATCCCAGCGCGGCAACACGACGATGGTCGAGCCACAATAGACCGCGCTATTCATGCCGCCCTGCATGCCAGTGACGTGAAAAAACGGCAGTATCGACAGATGCACGCCGTCGGACGACACCGAGAACCACACGCATCCGCCGAGCGCGGTGCTCATCACGCTACGGTGCGTATGCATGCAGCCCTTCGGCTTACCGGTCGTGCCGGACGTATAGGGCATCACGCACAGATCGTCGGGACCGGCAGTCAGCGGGCCTGGTGCGATACGCCGGTCGAGTACGGCTTGCCACGACGTGACGCCGGGCAGGTCGAAGTTTTTACGCCG
The DNA here is from genome assembly GCF_904848625.1 of Paraburkholderia metrosideri. Taxonomy (GTDB): domain Bacteria; phylum Pseudomonadota; class Gammaproteobacteria; order Burkholderiales; family Burkholderiaceae; genus Paraburkholderia; species Paraburkholderia metrosideri. The sequence goes on along the minus strand of NZ_CAJHCP010000014.1, from coordinate 67,504 downwards.
GGCCGACACGAGTTCGGAGACCGGAATGGTCGATGGCCGCTTCAGATAATCGCTATACGTGGCGACGATCGCATGTTCGAGCCCTTGGCCTGGCCCGTTGCCGATCAGCGGTTCGACGTTGTGGAACAGGCATTGCGGCGCGATGATCGTCGTTGCGCCGCTATCCTCGACATAGTGCGCGAGTTCGTCCTTCATGTTCATCGGGTTGACCGGCACCACGACGGCATTGGCTCGCAGAATGCCGTAGTAAGCGATGATCCATTGCGGACTGTTCTGCATATACAGCAGCACGCGGTCGCCTGCCTTGACGTGGCATTCCTGCTGCAGGAAGCCTGCGACCCGTTCGGCTTCGTCCTTGAATTCTGCGAACGTGATCGGGGTGTCGTAGAAAACGATAAACGGCTTATTGGGGAAGCGTGCCGCCGAGACTTCGGCGTTATAGAAAATATTGGTTTCAGGCAGAGTCAGATGCAGCGGCACTTGCGGCGGCCAATGCGGATGATGGCGTTCATTCATCAGTGTCTCCCATGCAAAGCTGTCGGTCGGAGTTGGCGTTTAGCACTTACTCTCGTCCCTAATACTTCCGGCGTCACGTCAACGCCCGAGATACCGCCCAAGTTCCATGCTCGCAATCGCATTGCGATGCACTTCATCAGGACCGTCGGCAAACCGCAGCGTGCGCGAACTCGCATACGCGCGAGCGAGGCCGAAATCGTCGCTGACCGCGCCGCCGCCATGTGCCTGCATCGCCCAGTCGATCACCTGGCAAGCCATGGTCGGCGCAGCCACCTTGATCATCGCAATCTCCTGCCGCGCATCCTTATTGCCTACCGTATCCATCTTGTACGCGGCGTTGAGCACCAGAAAACGGGTCTGGTCGATCATGATCCGCGCATTGGCGATCCGCTCACGCGTCACACCCTGATCCGCAATCGGCTTGCCGAACGCCACCCGATCCAGCGAGCGGCGGCACATCGCTTCCAGCGCACGCTCGGCGCGTCCGATCAAGCGCATGCAGTGATGAATACGCCCGGGTCCAAGACGTCCCTGTGCGATTTCGAAGCCACGTCCCTCACCGAGCAACATGTTGCTCGCGGGCACACGCACGTTTTCAAACAGGATTTCGGCGTGACCATGCGGCGCGTCGTCGTAACCGAATACCGGCAGATGACGCAGTACCTTGACGCCGGGCGTGTCCCTCGGCACCAGAATCATCGACTGCTGCTGATGCCGGTTCGGATGATCCGGATTGGACTTGCCCATGAAGATCAGAATCTGGCAGCGCGGATCGTTCGCACCCGAGGTCCACCATTTGCGGCCGTTCAGCACGTAGTCGTCACCGTCGCGCTCGATGCGTGCTTCGATATTGGTCGCATCGGAAGAAGCCACCTCAGGCTCCGTCATCGCGAACGCGGAACGAATCGTGCCGTCGAGAAGCGGCAATAGCCATTGCTGCTGTTGCTCAGGCGTCGCGTAACGCACCAGCGTTTCCATGTTGCCGGTGTCCGGCGCGGAGCAGTTGAACGGCTCCGCGCCGATATGCGAGCGCCCCATGATTTCGCACAACGGCGCGTATTCGAGGTTCGTCAGACCCGCGCCGTATTTCGATTCGGGCAGGAACAGGTTCCACAATTCGGCGGCTTTCGCCTTCTGTTTCAATTCCTCGATGATCGGCGCGGGCTGCCAACGGTTGCCGGATTCTCGCGCCGCATCCATCTGTGCTTCGAAAACCGCCTCAGCCGGATAGACGTCTTCGTCCATGAAAGCGTTCAGGCGCTTCTGCAAACTCTTGACCTTGTCCGAGTGCTCGAAATTCACGCGGCGTCTCCTTGTTTTTTATCGATGAACGCAGCGCGTGGGCCGCGCTGCGCTTCGGTATCGCACTCACGCACTCACTCAGACGATGATCGCGCCTCCATCGACCGCGACGTACTGGCCCGTGACGTGACGCGACGCTTCGCTGGCGAGAAATACGACCGGCCCTTTCAGATCTTCATCGCCGCCAAGACGCTGCAATGGCGTGCGCTGAATAATCGTATCGCCGAGTTTGTCGAGCAGGCCTTCCGACATTTTCGACGGGAAAAAGCCCGGGCAAATTGCATTGACGTTGATGTTGTACTTGCCCCATTCCGCGGCCAGTGCGCGCGTGAAATTGATCGCAGCCGCCTTCGACGTGTTATACGCAATCGTATTCATACCGGGCGGCGAGCCTTTCAATCCGGCGACAGAAGCGACGTTGATGATCTTGCCCGCGCGCCGCGGAATCATGCTGCGCTTACCCACTTCGCGCGCGAGGAAAAACGGCGCGTTGACATTCAGGTTCATCACCTTGTGCCACGCTTCATCGGGATACTCTTCGGCTGGTGAACCCCAGGTCGCGCCGGCGTTATTCACCAGAATGTCGATGCGGCCATGCACGCCCAATACTTCATCGACGAGACCGGGAATACCCTCGAAGCGTTGCAGATCGTTGACCACCGTCTGCACTTCGATGCCACGACCTTGCAGATGCGCCTTTGCTTCGGCTAACTCACCGGCCTTGCGCGCGGTGATGGCCACCCGGCAGCCCATTTCGCCGAGCGCTTCGGCCATTTGCAGGCCGAGTCCACGCGAGCCTCCGGTGATCAACGCAACCTTGCCATCCAGTTGAAACAGATCTTTCACAGACATGCGACGCTCCTCCAGTGTGTTCTGCAATGCAGTTTTGGATTCCATATTTTTCAACCATCATACGTGCCGGAATTCGGCGTGTAAATAAAAGCACGCTCATTCGTTTTCGTTATAAACTGGCACGCATCATTGGGCGGAATGGTCATCGGGACTTACCCGGATACCGCGCTTTTCAAACGGGCTGTGACAGAATTTCAACGGGCTTTCCCGCTGCGGATGGCTCAACTGTTCTGCATAGCGGCTTACTTTTGGACGGATTTTTTCCATGCAAGATGCGCTGATCATCAACCCGCGTGATCTGGATTTCCAGCTGTTCGAAGTACTCGACGCCGAGGCGCTCACGCAGCGCGCGCGTCATGCCGACCACAGCCGGGAGACCTTCAGCGCGGCGCTCGACACCGCGCACGCGGTAGCCGTCGAAAAATTCGCGACGCACAACCGTTTGCTGGACGAGCATGAACCGCAGTTCGACGGCCAGCGGGTCACGTTGCCGCCCGAAGTGAAACAGGCACTCGACGCGTTGCGCGCGACCGGCTTTCTCGCCGCCGGCAAGGATTACGACTACGGCGGCATGCAGTTGCCATCGGTCATTTCGTTTGCGTGCCTGTCGCTGTTCAAGAGCGCGAACATCGCGACTTCTTCTTATGCGATGCTGACCACGGCCAACGCGAACGTGATCGAACGCTTTGGCAGCGCATCGCAAAAGCGCAAGTATTTGCAGGCGCTTTTTGAAGGCCGCTCGTTCGGTACGATGGCGCTGACCGAACCGCAGGCGGGTTCGAGCCTGTCCGATCTCGTGACGAGCGCGACACCGAACGCCGACGGCACCTATTCGATTCGCGGCAACAAGATATTCATTTCAGCGGGCGATCACGAGTTGAGCGAGAACATCGTTCACCTGGTACTCGCGCGTATTCCGGGCGGGCCGCCGGGAGTCAAAGGCATCTCGCTGTTCACCGTGCCGAAGTATCACGTCAACGACGACGGCAGCCGCGGCGCGCGTAACGACGTCGCGCTCGCGGGGCTGATTCACAAGATGGGTTGGCGCGGCACGACCTCGACGATGCTGTCGTTTGGAGAACATGGCGAATGCATTGGCGAGTTGATCGGAGAACCGCATCAGGGTCTCGCCTACATGTTCCATATGATGAACGAGGCGCGTATCGGCGTGGGCCTCGGCGCGGTGATGCTCGGCTATCGCGGCTATCTGGCCTCGCTCGATTACGCGCGCGAGCGGCCGCAAGGACGTCATCCCACCAACAAGAATCCACTCGATCCGCAATTGCCGCTGATCGAACACGCTGACGTGCGCCGCATGCTGCTCGCACAAAAGGCCTATGTTGAAGGGGCTTATGCGTTGTGTCTGTATGCGGCGCGGCTCGTCGACGAGCAGAAGACGGCCGAAAACGACACCGCCCGCGCGGAAGCGGGCCTGCTGCTGGACCTGTTGACGCCGGTGGTGAAATCGTGGCCGTCGCAATGGTGTCTCGAAGCGAATAGCCTCGCGATCCAGATTCACGGCGGCTATGGCTATACGCGTGAATACCCGGTCGAACAGTTCTATCGCGACAATCGCCTGAACATGATTCACGAAGGCACCCACGGCATTCAGGCAATCGATCTGCTGGGCCGCAAGGTCGTGATGAAACAGGGGGCCGCGCTTGAATTGCTCGGGCGTGAAGTACGAAACACCATTGAAGCCGCGCGCCCTCACCCGGCATTGCAAGCGTACGCGGACGCACTGGGCGCCGCGTGGCGCGACGCGACCGCCACCGTCGAAGCGTTACTGCCCACAATCGGCGGCGACACCGAACGCGCGCTCGCCAACGCCAATGCGTTTCTCGAAGCATTCGGTCATGTCGTGCTCGCGTGGACGTGGTTGAAACAGGCGGTGGTGGCGAGCGCAGCGCTACCCGGCGCGACAAGCGACGCGGACCGGGACTTCTATCACGGCAAGCTGCACGCGTGCCAGTGGTTCTTCCGCTGGGAATTGCCGCGCGTCGCGTTGATGCTCGCGACGCTGCGCAGTCTCGACGACACCACGCTCACCATGGCGCCGCAGTGGTTCTAGCCAGAACCACGCCGCTCAATGCGACAAAGCGGTTTCGAGTTGGGTCACGACGTCGATCAGCCGTGGCCTGACTTCTTCAAGCAGGAATTCTTTTGAAAGCTTGAACGACGGACCGCCAACGTTGATCGCCATAATGGGCAATTCGCCGCCCGGCTGAAACGCGCGCGCAATGCCGTTCACATCTTTTTGCCAGTCGCCGAATGACGTCGTCACGCCGAGCGTCTGGTATTCATCGAGTGCTTTCTCGATCCCACGACGCGTTTTGGGCCATGCAACATGGTCCAGCTCTCTCACCTGCTCCATGAAACTGAGGCGGTCATGTTCGGGAATGGCTGCGAGCCACGCACGGCCAATCGCGGATGTCGCGACCGGAATGCGCGAGCCGACTTCGAGCGTCAACGTGAGCGCCACCGAGCCCCGGCAGTTCTCTACGTAGATCATCGAAAGCCGGTCGCGTGTGCCCAATGAAACCGTTGCGCCGGAAATATCGGCAAGCTCCTGCATGACGGGCCGCGCGATCTTGCGCACGTCGAGCCGCGCCAGCATCGCGCTGCCCAGCGCAAGCGAGGCCGTGCCGAGCCGGTACTTACCGCTCTCTTTCAAATGGATCAGATAGCCGAGCAAAGTCAGCGTATGCGTTAGCCGCGATACCGTTGACTTCGGCAAGCGGCAGCGCGCCGCCAGCTCCTGGTTACTCAGCGATTTGTCGCCGGAACGAAAACAGGCCAGCACTTCGAGCCCCCGCGCCAGGGCGGTAACAAAATGGCGGTCGTCTTTATGCGCCTCGTGCGCGGTTCGCGTGGCGAGAACGGCGGGCGCCTTCGCGGAGGAAGAAGGGGTCTGCGCCGGAGCGCCGGTCGTCGGATCGACGGGGTGATCCACCGGGCTGTGATAAGTTTTACTCAAAACGAAACGCGCTCCCGCGAAACGGCTGCATCTGAAGGACAAACCGCGATCTGGATGGGGGGTAATCCGGGCTGCGAAATTATAGTCTGAAATGTGCAATGCAAATCATGCGGGCATTTAACCGTACAAGCCACAGCAGCAAGCTGTCACGCAATGCAACACCTGCACCAGTTTTTCCAGCATTAGCGCGTTTGCTGGAGTATTGTTTAAGCGCGCCGGGAGCGCCGTAGCAACGCTCTTCTATAAGACAGGGCGTTCCTCGTGGGCGGAGACACGCTCGCAAGCGCGCAGTTTTTGCATGCAACGAAGCGACACCAACTTATCGAGGATGGAGAAAACGTGAAAACATCGAATCTTTTGAAGGCGCTTGGACTTGCATTGTGCGTGGCCACCGCCTCCAGCGCCTATGCCCAGGCCAGCGATGCAGCGCCAGCGGACACCACGGCCGCGCCGGCGACCAACCCCAGCAAAGCGATGCGCACGGGCGACCGGAAACTGAGCCGGGACGTCCGTCGTGCGTTGTCGCGGGCACAGGGCTTCAATGTGTCTAACGTGTTCGTGCGGGCTCGTGCCGGCGCGGTCACGTTGACCGGTTCAGTGCCTGAAGGCGGTCAGATCCAGCAGGCGGCGGATGTGGCGAAGGGTGTGGCCGGTGTGAAATCGGTGAATAACCGGATCACCCTTGGCGTGCAAGGCGGCGGAGGTTGATCAGCCGGCTAATTGTCAGGATGGCGCCGCCTGCTGCGAATCACGAGCAGGTGGCGTCACCCGGTGATTGATGGTTCGGGATGTCCTGGTATTTGGAATCTCCGCGGCGAGATGAACGTCGATGAACATCGATCAACGTCTCACCAGGCCAATCACGTAACGGCAAACCTCAGCGCCCGCATTGAAAAACTCGCACTCGACCGGCGCGCCGAGTTGCAGGCAATCTCCTGTTTCGAGCCGGTATTCCTGCCGGCCCTCCCGAAAGTTCAGCACCCCGTGCGTAACCCAGATCTGCTGATGCTGGAACACAAAGGCATCCGACGGATAAGGCACTCTCACGCCCACCGGCAATTCGATTTCGAGTAATTCGAGCACCCCGCCGGTAGGTGGCGAGATGCGCCGCCGGATATAGCCCGTTTCGGGGTCTTGCCAGATTGCCTGGCTGGACCGGCGCGCGAGCCTCTCGCCGGTCTGTTCGGCCAGTGCCAGCAACGTCGACAAGGTCAGCCCGAAGGCGCCGGACAAACGGCCCAGCACCGTCGCGGTAGGGCTCGCCTCGCCGCGCTCGATCTTGCTGATCATGGCCTTCGACACACCCGAACGCTCCGCCAGTTCACTCAACGACCAGTTACGTGCTTCGCGCTCGGTCTTCACGCGCGACGAAATGGCGTGGGTCAGATCGACGGCAGCGGATTCGGACATGTTCATGATCGGAATGGTGAGTACCGCAAAATTATATCGACCGGGACCGCATGGCTTGCGCTGCCGTGCGCGCCCTCGCTCGCATTAAAAGTCAGAATCGATGTCTTGCATAGTCATTTTTCGTCCACTATATTAAACGCACGAGTTCAGGTGCGCGCATGCGTCATGCGTTCACTCATTGAATGGAAACCGTAAGCATTCGTCCCTCTCAGCCGGAAGACACCATGCCGAAGGAAATCGTTCTCAACGCATTTGACATGAATTGCGTCGGCCACATCCAGCAAGGTATGTGGACTCATCCACGCGACCAGTCGTCCCGCTACACCGACCTGCATTACTGGACCGACTACGCCCGCACGCTCGAAGCGGGCCTGTTCGACGGCATCTTCTTCGCCGATGTCGTGGGCGTCTACGACGTCTACGGCGGCAATCCCGACGCCGCGATTCGCGGCGCCGTGCAGGTGCCCGTCAACGATCCCACGCTGCTGATTCCCGCCATGGCCGCGGTCACTCGCCATCTGTCATTCGGCGTCACGTCCAATCTTTCGGTCGAGCAACCGTATCTGTTCGCGCGGCGCATGTCGACGCTCGATCATCTGACGCGCGGCCGGGTCGGCTGGAACATCGTCACCGGCTATCTCGACAGCGCATCGCGTGCGATCGGACTGACCGGTCAGATGGCGCACGACGACCGCTACGACCTCGCCGACGAATACATGGAACTGGTCTACAAACTGTGGGAATGCAGTTGGGAAGACGATGCGGTGCTACGCGATAAAACCCACGGCATCTATGCGGACGCGTCGAAAGTGCATGTGATTCATCATCACGGCAAGCAATACCGTGTCGATGCGATGCATCTGAGCGAGCCGTCGCCGCAGCGTACGCCGGTGCTGTATCAGGCTGGCTCGTCGGCGCGCGGCAAGCAGTTCGCGGCGGCGCATGCGGAGTGCGTGTTCGTCAATGGCCAGGCGAAGCCCGCGGTAAAAACCATCGTCGACGACATTCGCGCTCATGCCGTTGCCGGGGGGCGCCGTGCGGACGATATCAAGGTGCTGCTCGGACAGACCGTCATCACAGCGCGCACGGATCGCGACGCGCAGGAGAAGTACGACGAGTACCGCCGCTATGTCAGTTCCGAGGCCGCGCTCGTGCATGCGGCGGCGTCGCTCGGTATCGACTTTGCGCGCTACGACCTCGACGAACCGATCGAGACCGGCAAGAGCCAGGCGATTGTGTCGAACGTCGAAGCGATGACGCGCGCCGCCGGTCCGCAATGGACCCGGCGCAAGCTGCTCGAACAGATGGTATTGGGCAGCCGTCAGGCGCCGCTGGTCGGCTCGGCCGAACGGATCGCCGATGAACTGATCGCGTGGACCGAAGAAACCGGCGTGGACGGTTTCAATCTATCGCGTACCGTCGCGCCCGAGTGCTTTGAAGATTTCATCGAACTGGTCGTGCCGATTCTTCAGGAACGCGGCGCGTATAAGCGTGCCTATCGCGACGGCACCTTGCGTGAAAAGCTCTTTGGTCACGCACGTCTGCCCGATACGCATACGGCTGCGCGGTTTCGTTCGCCTGAGTGCGCAATGGGTGCGCAATGAGTGCGGCGGATTGAGGTCATTCAGCGGAGATGCCCATGCTCGAGAAAAATACGTTCCGCGACGCCATGGCCGGACTCGGCACGGCCGTCAACATCATCACCAGCGACGGCACAGCGGGTCTCGCGGGATGCACCGCGTCGGCGGTCTGCGGCGTCACCGACGAGCCGCCTACCCTGCTGGTCTGCATCAACCGCAGCAGCCGTAACAACGCGGCGTTTCGCACGAACGGCAAGCTTTGCGTGAACGTGCTCAATGCCGAACAGCAAACGCTGGCCGCGCATTTCGCCAATAGCGCGCTGCCCGTGGCCGAACGCTTCGCCGCCGCGCACTGGGAACAACTCGTGACGGGCGCGCCCGTCTTGCGCGATGCGCTTGCGTCGCTTGACTGCGAGATCGAATCGATCACCGAAGTTGGCACGCACACGGTGTTCTTCTGCGCGGTGAAGGCCGCGCACACGCACGTCGCTGGCGACGCGCTGATTTACTACGGTCGCCGTTATCATCGCGTCGGCGATGATTCGTTGCATGCGACGCACGCGATCGAAGCCGCAGCGATCGCCGCACCGCAACGGTGATAGCTGCGGCATGCGATGCTTGCGTTCGCTGCCGCCCATCGCTTTCTTCATGCACTCTGCATCGAGCCGATAGAATACGTAACATCTGGTAAGCAGTTGGCCGATGTCCCCCGGTATTCGCACATTCCTGCGCCATCAGAATCGACGATCATTTCCGTTGCTTACGGATCGTTGCATGAAGTCTGTCCGGCGGCCGCCTGCCGTCTGCCGTCTCACGGAAAATAGCGGAACCCTACGTACCCGATAACGCGTGGTCCGGCGTCGCTTTGCCATGTGCATGCATTGCGCCAGACCCACCCATTGTCGACTAGCGCCGAAGAGGAACGATTGATCAGAGTGCTTCAACGAGCCTTCGTATTGACCGCGATGCTGATATTGAGCATCGACTCGCACGCCATGGCCGGGTCTGTGCAACACGCGAACCTCGCGGGCTTCTCGCGGAGCCAGGCTTCGCCACGCCCGCCCGGACCGTCGCCATTCCAACGAGACCACGCGGTGCAGCGCGCGCCTTCCATGCGAACCTCTGCGTTCTCGATCGCGCCGCCCGCCGTCATGCTGGTCGACCGGGCGCGACTGGTCAGCCTGCGCGACGATATCGACAGCAGCCTCTTTGAGCCCAGTTGGCCGAGCACCGTAGAACAACGCTTGTTGCGCTCACCGGGCACATTGCAGGACGACTCGGCAGAGTTCGATGACGATGCTGGCTATCTGGCGCTGGACAACCCCATGCTCCCCGCAAGTCTGATTCTGCTGCTATCCATCGTGCTTGGACTGACTGGAAGCTGGCTGCTCGGCAGGCCGATGCGACGCCTCGCGAGCACTTTTTGCGAGGTCGCGTGCGATGGCGATACGTCCAGGATCACCGCAGAAAAAGGCCCGCAAGGTTTGCGTCGTCTCGCCCGCACGTTCAACGACATGCTGACCCGGCGTTATCACGCGAATGCGGAGCAGTCGGCCACGCTCGCGGCTCTCGCGATGCACCTCGAATCCCATGCGATCCGCCTGCGCGGCACCGCGTTGCAGGTCAACGAGTGGCATAAACGGGTTGCGCTAGTCGAGGATGTCGATCTGTTTTCGCATATCGCCACGCAGTTCATCGAGGTAAGCGGATGCACGCCTGCGCGCGCGACCGACATGCCGGTGGAAGCGTTCATCCGGGACCGGTTCGTGTTGACCAGCTCACTGGACGCCGGACTCTTCAACTGCACGTTCGACGCAGGCGCGGACTTCAGCCTGCCGCGCACGTTCCTCGAACGTGTGATGTCCAACCTCGTCGACAATGCGTTGGAGCACGGGGTCCCGCCGATCGAGATCAAAACGTCCCGCACACGCGACGAGTGGACGCTGAGCTTCAGAGACCACGGTCCTGGTATCAAACAGTCGGAGCTATCGAACGCGACGGCAATCTTCGTGCGGCTGGGTCGTCACGACGACGACGAACGTCATTGGGGACTGGGTCTGGCGTTGGTCAAGAAGCTCGTTGCCGATGCCGGAGGGCGTCTTATTCTGGGCAACCATCCCGGCGGTGGCCTGTTGGTACGGATGGTGTTTTCCGCCGCGAAGCGCGACGCGAATTCGATCCTTTGAACTCACGCACGCACCACGCCGGTTAGCGGCCTCGCCGTCCCGACCTGCCCAAACAGCGCGCATGAAGAATTAATTGCGCGGGCTGCGTGCGTATGGGAACGGGAGTGGCGGGCGCCGCCATAGCCGCTGTAGCCGTTGTCTATTCGTACGAGCGGACCAGCATGCATACGGGCCTGTCGCGCGGTGACGGTCAACGTCGGACGGGCCGGTAAGGTATGCTTTCTGGTCCCACGACTTTCATCACTTCCCTACCCGATGGCCGATTTCCCCTTCGACGCCGTACTCTTCGACTGCGACGGCGTGCTCGTCGACTCCGAACCCATCACTAACCGCGTGTTGACCGAAATGCTCGGCGAGCTGGGCTGGCAACTGAGCGTTGAAGAGACGATGCGCATTTTTGTCGGCAAAGCAGTGAAAGACGAAGCCGCGCTGATCGAAGCGCGCACCGGCTTCGCAATCACCACCGAATGGCTCATGCAGTTTCGCGCGCGACGCAATGCCGCGCTCGACAAGGAGCTGGTGGCGATTGCCGGCGCGGCGCCGGCGGTGCGGAAGTTACTGGCGCAACTGAATGGCCGTATTGCGGTGGCCTCGGGTGCCGACCGTGTGAAGGTCGAATTGCAACTTGCGAAGGCCGGCATTCTCGACTGTTTCGAAGGACGCATTTTTAGCGGACATGAAATGCCGCGTAGCAAGCCGTTTCCCGATGTTTATCTGGCGGCGGCCGCGGCGTTGGGTGTGGACCCGAAGCGTTGCGCGGTGATTGAAGATACGGTGACGGGCGCGACGGCAGGTGTCGCGGCCGGCGCGACGGTGTTCGGTTATTGTCCGATGGAATTGGGACATAGCAGCGCGACGGCATTGCATGGCGCAGGCGCGGTGCAGGTGTTTCGCGATATGGCGGCGTTGCCCGTTTTGCTCGCGGGATGGACGGGCGGCAGTATCGGCTGATACGGGTTTGAGAAAGAGCTGTCGGCGGCGTTGCGACACTGACGGTTTCGCCCGTTGGCGCACAGCCATCACTTCGCACGCGCAAGCGTGCAGCAGATCTCCCTGACAGGCCGTTGCAGCGCATGGCATGGTGCGTGCAAATGGAAAGCCTGAGCGCGGCGGCGTCCGCGCTCATTACCCATCCCAACTTGTCGGAGATCCATCATGTCCACGCTAGTTCTCAAAGACCTTCCCATTTCGATGAACTCGACCGCGCGGCGTCTTTGGCCGTGCGCGGCGGAATCGCATGTTTGACGCGTGAAAACCCGCTGTCGTGCTGTGGAGGTTTTTTTCCTCCTGTACCGGTGCATCGCGAATGGGGCGGTTGTCCTCCGGTCCATTTGGGCTGCAGCACGAAGGTCGTCCCGCATGAGGATTTAATGTGTCAACCGGTGTGACGTCAGATGCCACGGCAAATGTGGCGCCTTTTAATAAGCAAAGGACAAAGCGGCCTGATGAGTTGCTGTCAACCACTTTGTCCGCTCACGTGCGGAGCATGGCAACGACCTGCTTACATGAGCGATGTCATCGTGACGCCTGGCTCCATCGGTCATTGCCACAACGTGCTACCTCCTCTGGTTCACCGAGATTTTTCCCCTCACTCCACCGTCACGGATTTAGCCAGGTTTCTCGGCTTATCTACATCGGTACCGCGCGCACACGCCGTGTGATACGCGAGCAACTGCAGCGGCACGACGTGCAGGATCGGCGACAGCAGCCCATAGTGCTCCGGCATCCGGATCACATGCAGGCCTTCGTCATTGACGATTTTCGTGTCGGCATCGGCGAACACATACAGCTGGCCGCCACGCGCCCGTACTTCCTGAATATTCGACTTCAGCTTTTCGAGCAGCGCGTCATTCGGCGCGACCGTCACCACCGGCATCGCCTCCGTCACGAGCGCGAGCGGCCCGTGCTTCAACTCGCCAGCCGGATACGCCTCAGCTTGAATATACGAAATCTCCTTGAGCTTCAGCGCGCCCTCCAGCGCGATCGGGTAATGCAACCCACGGCCGAGGAACAGCGCATGTTCCTTGCGCGAAAACTCCTCCGACCACGCGATGATCTGCGGCTCCAGGGCCAGCACGCTATTCAGCGCCGCCGGCAGGTGGCGCAACTGCTTCACGTAATCGGCTTCCTGCCCGGCGCTCAGATGCCCGCGCAGCTTCGCGAGCGTCGCGGCCAGCACGAACAGTGCGACCAGTTGCGTGGTGAACGCCTTGGTCGACGCCACGCCAATCTCACGGCCTGCGTGCGTGAGGAACGACAGTTCCGTCTGACGCACCATCGCGCTCGTGCCGACGTTACAGACGGCCAGCGTGTGCTTGTGTCCAAGCGACTGCGCATGCTTGAGCGCGGCGAGCGTGTCGGCTGTTTCGCCGGACTGTGAGACCACCACCACCAGCGACTTCGGATTCGGCACCGACTCGCGATAGCGATATTCGCTCGCAATTTCCACCTGAGTCGGAATCTTCGCGATCGATTCGAGCCAGTACTTCGCGGTTAGCGCTGCGTAAGAGCTCGTACCGCACGCGAGAATCAGCAGATTGTCGATCTCGCCGAACACCGTCTGCGCGTCGTCGCCGAAGATCGACGGGTCGAACGAATCGGCTTGCGGGATCGTGTCGGTGATGGCGCGCGGCTGCTCGAAAATTTCCTTCTGCATGAAGTGGCGATACGGGCCGAGTTCGACCGCGCCGCCATATGCCGCGACCTGGCGCACTTCACGCTGCGCGTCGTAGCCATCGCGGTCGCTGATCTTCACGCCGTCGAGCGACAGTTCGCACACGTCGCCTTCTTCGAGGAAGATGAAGCGTTCGGTGCTGCCCGCCAGTGCCAGTGCGTCGGACGCGAGGAAGTTCTCGCCGTTGCCGATCCCGACCACCAGCGGCGAACCCTGCCGGGCACCGACGACGGTGTGCGGCTGATTCTTATGCAGCACCGCAATCGCGTACGCACCGTGCAACTGCCCGATCGCTTCGCGCACGGTGGCAAACAGATCGCCGTTGTACAGGCTATGCACGAGGTGGGCGATAACCTCCGTATCGGTTTGCGAAACGAACGTGTAGCCCTTGTCGCGCAGCATCTCACGCAACGACTCGTAGTTCTCGATGATGCCGTTGTGTACCAACGCCAGCTCGTCTTTCGAGAAGATCGGGTGCGCGTTGTCCGTGACCGGTGCGCCATGGGTCGCCCAGCGCGTATGCGCAATACCGGTGATGCCGTCGAGATGGCTCTCGCGCACCTGCTCGTCGAGGTCGGTGACGCGCGCCACGCTGCGCGCCCGGCGTGGGCCTTCTTCGCCCAGCACGGCGACGCCGCATGAATCGTAGCCGCGATATTCGAGGCGACGCAGTCCTTCGAGCAGGACGGAAACGATATTACGTTGCGCAACCGCGCCGACAATGCCACACATAAAAGATGCTCCTCTTGAACCTTAAAATCAGTATGCAGAATTAAATTACTGGCCGCTGCGTTACGCTCACGATACGCCTTCGAAATCCCCGGATAGCGCTACTAACAATCGCCTCTCAATTGCGTCAACAATTAACACGCAATTGTCCTGAATACGACAGACAAAGCCAGATCTGGCAATGACATATCGCACAGGAATCCACACATTCCTCGAATTTTGTGATTTGATTCATAGTGGACGTGTTGATTTGAACCACCATCGATATCAAACGATGTCAGACAATGGAGGCTAATTCGGTTTGTCAGCAGCAGAACGGACGTAGCCAGTTAATTTGATCTTTCTTATTAAACGCGAGTACCGCCTAGGACACGACAAATACTTGACGCTGGCAGCTCTGACTCACGCTCACCAATACCCCGAACAGATAACCACCTGCGCTATACTAGCCATTCTGCCAGGAACGGCAGCAAGGCAGCCATTTTTCGAAGTCCATTTTTATTTTTAATTCAAATCGTGAAAGAATTCAGGATGCCGTTGCAAATACCACACGACGGAATTTGAAAGGGGCAGTTGCTTCATCTCCTCCCGCCAGAAGAACGCGGCACCGGCGCCTTCATTGACCCGGAACGTTCCCCACGCAAGGGGGATTTGGTAAAGAAGCAGCGCAGCCATCCGCCCGCGGCTATCAATGCGCTGGCCCATAGAAACAAAATTAGCCGATTCAGCAGGAACACAAAGCTCTTCGCCTAGCTCCCTAGCTGCAGCATGGTGTGCGCTTTCGTCATTGGCGTCTACTGCTCCACCCCAGAAACCCCAAAGCAGTGGAGAGCTTCGAGCCATACCGTCACGCATCTGGAGAAGTGTGCGCCCCGCTGAATCACGAACGATAATATTCACACTACTTAGTCTGATCGACTCGCTTTGCATATGCACAATTTTCTTGAAAGCACAACTATTTGTGGATTGCGCAACCTGAGCGATCCCGCCGGGCACACTCACGTACTCTCTCTCATCGATCCCGAATGGACCGAACCGACGGAATTCGCCACCTGGCAGGCCGACCGCTGGCGCCTGCTACGCTTCCATGACGACATTGAACAGCGAGACCAAAGGGTATCACCTACCCGCGAACACGTTGCCGAGATTCTCGCATTCGGAAAACAGGCAAGCGAAGATCCGGCATCGCGACTCTTTATTCACTGCCTGTCGGGTAAATCACGATCGACAGCCGCCGCTGTACTGATCTGGTCTCAGGCTTTTCCGCAGCATGACGAGCAGTACATTATGGGCCATCTGTTGCGAGTGCGACCGCAAGCCTGGCCCAATCTGTTAATGATTCAATACGGCGACGAGTTATTAGGGCGCGATGGAAAACTGGTGAGTGCCGCTCACGAACTGTACAAACAAGGCCTCATTGCAGATCCTGACTGGGCGCGCACTCTGGAAAGGTTAGGCAGAACCGCTGAGATTATACGCTAACGACGATTACCACCGGATACACAGCAAGCGCTTCGCCTCTAAAATACCAGGCTGGAGTTGACCCTGTAACTCAGGACACTCGGACACCGTTAGGTTGATGATGCAGCGGTTCGCCGGAACTCCCGAGGGGAACGGTACTTCAAGGCCTTATGCGGGTGGCGTTCGTTGTAGTGTTCAAAGGCGCCGCCCAGATGCGAGAGCGCTGTTGGCACATCAGGCTTGTGCATAAAGGCAATGTAATCGTGCTTGATTGTCTTCACGAACGACTCAGCCATGCCGTTGCTCTGCGGCGAACGAACGGGTGTAGTCAACGGCTCCAGACCCAGCTCGCGAGCGAAACTGCGCGTGCGATGGTCAATGTAGGCAGAGCCGTTGTCCGACAGCCACTCGATGGGCGTGCCTGCCTGCGTCGTGCCGCAGCGTTGCTCGACCGCTGCGAGCATCCCATCACGCACGACGTCGCCGCTATGACCGCCGGTAGTCGCTGCCCAGCTGATAGCTTCCCGGTCATGGCAGTCCAGCGCAAACGTCACGCGCAACGGCGAGCCGTCGTCGCAACGGAACTCAAAGCCGTCCGAGCACCAGCGGACATTACTCTGGTCAACGGCAATGCGTCCGTCATGCCGGCGGGTATCGCGATGCTGGCCAAGGCGCTGAAGCAGTAACTGGTGGTCGCGCATGACGCGATAGACCCGCTTGGCGTTCACGCACGGCACACCAGCCATTTCGTGACTACGTCGCAGCAGTGCCCAGACTCGCCGGTATCCATAAGTCGGCAAGCCCGCCACATGCTCGTGGATCGCAGCTACCAGTTCCGTGTCGTCGGTCCGTCGGGCGCGGCGTCCGTCCTGCCAGTCAGGAGATCGGGTTTTTCTGACTGCCAGAGCAGAGCGCGCCACGCCGAGAACATCGCAGACCGTTTTCATTGGTCGTCCCCGGGCAGTAAGGGCGAGCGCGCAATCCAGTTTTTTGAGCGGCCATATTCGACTGCTTCCTTCAGGATTTCTGCCTCCTGCGTCTTCTTGCCAAGCAGACGCTGCAGTTCCCTGATTTCCTTCATCGCTGTGGCTAACTGCGAGGCGGGCACCACGGCTTCTCCCGCCTTCACCGCAGCCAGGCTGCCTTCCTCGTATTGCTTGCGCCACGCAAACACCTGGTTTGGGTTGACCCCGTGCCGTCGCGCAACCGATGAAAGCGTTGCTCCCGGCTCCCGGGTTTCCTGCACGATGGCCACTTTTTCTTGAATCGAACGCCGACGACGGCGCTCCGGCTCGGTCAGAACTTCAATGCTTTCCACCATTTGCCTAGGCTTGAAACTAGTCACAAGATTCCCTCTTATTTTAAGGGGTGTCTCGTGTCCTGAGAATCAAGGGGCTACTCCACAGGCGTCGTAACAAACGGAAATAATGCCTGTGTTGCAAAGCAAACAATGAGAAATTTAGCGAAAGAATAAATTGACTGCTGCTTAACTGTTCACTTAATATTGCGGGCCTATAGTTCGGCCGCTTTTCCTTGCACTTTGAGGGGGCCTCTACCCCCTTAGAGCACGACGTTGTGCGGACTATTTCGGGGCGCTTCCGTCATGTTCGCCATCCGCAACGCGGGTGGAAGAGGGACCGTGAAAATCAAAAAAGCGGCTAAAGTCCGCTAGGCCTAATTGAGG
Source organism: Paraburkholderia metrosideri (assembly GCF_904848625.1). Classification (GTDB taxonomy): domain Bacteria; phylum Pseudomonadota; class Gammaproteobacteria; order Burkholderiales; family Burkholderiaceae; genus Paraburkholderia; species Paraburkholderia metrosideri. The sequence continues at coordinate 50,133 of NZ_CAJHCP010000014.1, read as the reverse complement.
GTTCTCTTGGCTATTCAAAAGATTGCAGTGTGTGGTCTGGGCTACGTCGGCCTGCCAGTTGCAGTAGCATTTGCCCGCCGTTTTGACGTTATTGGTTTCGATGTCGACAGCCGCCGCATTGAGCGCCTTCGCCAAGGCGATGACTGGACCGGCGAAATCGATCGCGACGTTCTAGAAGCATCCACTTTGCGTTTCACCGACAACTCGCAAGATCTGTCCGACTGCAATTTCTTCGTGGTCGCAGTTCCGACGCCTGTCGACGAAAAGTGCAGTCCCGACTTCTCCCTTCTTGTTCGCGCGTGCCAGACGATCGGACCGGTTCTTCGTCCTGGCAGCATCGTCGTATTCGAATCGACCGTCCACCCAGGTGCAACGGAAGAAATCTGCGGACCGGAACTGGAAAAAGCATCGAACCTGCGCTGCGGCGTCGACTTCAAGCTCGGCTACAGCCCTGAGCGGATCAACCCGGGCGATCGCGAGCATCCGCTCGAGAAGATCGTCAAGATTGTCGCCGGCCAGGATGCCGAATCCCTAGAAATTATTGCGGACGTATACGGCCAGATCATTGAGGCAGGCGTTCATCGCGCGTCCTCGATCAAGGTTGCTGAAGCCGCGAAAGTACTCGAAAACACCCAACGCGACATCAATATCGCGTTGATGAACGAGATGTCGAAAATCTGCGATCTCGTCGGCATTTCGACCACGGAAGTACTCGCGGCTGCAGGCACCAAGTGGAACTTCCTGCGCTTTACGCCGGGTCTCGTGGGCGGCCATTGCATTGGCGTGGACCCTTACTACCTGACGTCGAAAGCGCAAGAACTGGGTTATCACCCGGAAGTGATCCTCGCTGGTCGACGGATTAACGACGGCATGGCTGAATACGTCGGATCGCGCCTCGTGCAGGCACTCGCGCGTATGCACCGTCTGTCGCCGTCCACGCGTATCGGCATTCTCGGCATGACGTTCAAGGAGAACGTGCCCGATATCCGCAACTCCAAGGTTGTCGATCTCTATCGCAGTCTGGAGTCGTTCGGAATCACGCCGCTCGCGTACGACCCGATGGCCGACAAAGATCAGATGGCCCATGAATACAACATCACGTTGGTCGACAAGTCGCAACTGTCGGAACTGGATGTGGTCATTCTGGCCGTTCCGCATCAGGACATCATGTCGACATTCTGGGGTGATCTGCCGTTTATGATCCGCGACGGCGGCATGGTGTGTGACCTGAAATCGGCGCTCGACCGCAGCCGTCTGAAGTCCGACATCCAGTACTGGGCGCTCTAAGTCGCCACCTTCGTTTTCTCTGCCGGATTGCGTCATGAAAGCATTAAAGTTGAAGATCGCGCCGATCGGAACCTGTCGTATCCACGGCCCCTTGCGTAAAGGTGTGTCGGTTTATCCGATCAAGGCGCACTCGTTGCGCAATTATGGTTTCGTGCATTCAAGTGCTGAGGCGCTGCAGCAGTTGCGCTTCATGTTCGGTAAGGCAAGCATACCGTCCGACATTCAGCCGGTGCTTTTTCGACCGAGCGTCGTTGCGGAGAAGTTGGGCTTGCCCTATTCGGCCGCCGACCTCTATCTGGTAGAGATTTCGTCACGTAAACTGGTCACGGTTGACGAACGTCCCGTACAAACGAACTATCTAAGCCGCTATTTCGCTGAATTCTTTGCCGATCGCAACCGCACGCGCCAATTCTGGACGATGGGGTCGCCGGCCCGCCTGGAAGAACGACGCGCGTGGCTTGACCAGGATCCGGCCTTTCTTCACCTGTCAGAGCAGGATCGTAATCTGCTTGCGCGGATGGTCAGGCGTGTACAGTCGGATGACGAGATCGAGCAGGAAATGCAGGAGATCGTCAATCTCATCGGTCGGGACAAAATCGTGTTCGTGACGCACGTCGATGCGCGAACAACTGATGATGAGGTTATTGATCAACGGCACACTCTGATTCAAACGGTGAAGAGCATTTCGGCACGTCTGGAAGTACCGTGCTATGAGCCTACAGCTGTCATGCAGGAGATGGGGCAGGCCAATGCGCTGGAAAATGGCGGGTTGGATCTGACTCACTATACGGACGAATTCGCCCAGCGAATTTGCGCCGACTGGTATTCGCAGTATTTCCTCCAACTGGTCGATTTTGCGTCACTGCTCAATACGACACCGGTCGTCGATCTGCCCGATCCTGCCGAAAGTATAGAAGCTGCCTGGAATAGCGGAAATCTGCTGGATGCTTCCCGGCGGGTGCATGCAGTATTGCGCACGGACCGGGGTCGTCCGGAACACCAGATGTTGCTGGCCCGGATGCAGTCTGAACTCGGCAATTACGAGGCTGCGATCGCGCTGATCGAAGCAGCGCGGCAGGACGAAGATTCCACCGAACAGGTAGACGAACTGCTCATGCGCTGCTATTTCGAGCTTGAGCGTTATCAGGAAGCTCAACGCACTGCGGCTGCTTTGCTGGGTGACGAACGGGAAACAACCGAAATTCTGCGCATTTGCGCAGTCTCCGCCACTCGCACCGGCGAAATCGAAACGGCCATTGCGAACTGGAAACGTCTGTTCCGCATTTCGCCCGACTCGACCGAAGCCGCGGATGCCGTGCTCAACCTGCTCGAAATGACCAGTGCTGTAGAGGCTGCTGGACATTGGGCCGACGAGGTACGCGCGGTACTGCCAACCCATGGTGCCAGCTACGCGGTTCAATGGAAGCGCAGCATCGCTGCCGGCGACCGTCTCGCGCTTCTCGCCGTCGCGGAACAGGCCCCTCGACTCGAAGATCGGGATACGGTGTCGCTCGCCCGTTATGCGTCGGATCGGGGCTATGCCTCCGCCGCCGCTGCCCTTCTGGTCAGCCAGGATCTATTGGGCAGAAAAAGCACCGATTTTGAGCGTTGGGTTTCCAATCAGGGGCCGCAATGGCTGAACGACGGTGAGCAGGCGCTGGAACGCGACGACCTTGCCGTTGCGACTGACCGGATCAAGGCAATTTGCCAAATCGATCCCACCAACAGAAATGCGTTGCGCGCAGAGTGGGATCTCGAGAAACAATTGCAAAAATCAGCACGCGCTGCATTCGTTGCCAAAGACTACGCCAAATTGCTGCGCATCATCGATGTCGCAATTAACGCACGTATCACCTTCCCGGAACTCGACAACTACCGCGGACGCGCGGCGGATGCGTTGGGCGACATCGAGACGGCGATTCATCATCTGCGGCTGGCGGCGGACCAACCCGAGGCGCCGGTGTCGGTGCGCCTGCACCTTGCTCGTGTCGCCATTCGCAACGAGCGTCTTCGAGATGCTGTTGAGGCATATGCCGTGGTCGCACGCGATAGCTCTGCCGACAAGGCATCGCAAGAAGAAGCGCTACGCCAGCTTAGCTCGTTGCGAACCCGCGGTATCCGCGCCGCCCGCGAATTGAATGCAAGCGGCCTGCCCGATGAGGCCTGGACTCTTCTCGAGCTGATTGAACAACTGACTGTGGGAGACGCACCCATTGCACCAGAAAAGAAACGTGTGATTTCGTCGCTGCACGCAAAAATCCGCCTGCTGGATCCGGCTAGCGCTGAAGAGCGGATGGCTGTCAGTGAAACTATCCTGCGGCTGGCGCCCGATGATCATATTGGGCTGAAAACAGCGGCCGTCGCAGCGATGCGCCTTCAACGCTTCACGCAGGCACTCACCCATTGGCAAGCGTTGCATGAAATGGGGGAAAACGTGGAATACATAGAAGGCAATATCAAGAAATGCCTTGCCTCCATTGAGCGCAGCAACCGCTTAATGAAAGCTGTTCGGAGATCGGTGGTATCTGCTGCCTGATCGTAGCCAGTGACACCGCCCGCATCGATTGCGGGCGGCGTCACTATTCATCCCCTGCCGGCCTTCCCGAGAAGCAAGAGCTCATCGATGAAAGAACAAAGCAACCAGCGTGGCTCCAGCACTGTCGATCTGACAGACCTGTCCGGCACAGTACCTCGTCAGCACGGCATCCAGATGACGGACGACAGGCGGGACACGGCGCACGGAATACAAAGTGCAGTCGTCACGCCGGAAGACGAGGCTCTTGCTCAGGTCAAAGACGAGCTCGCGCATCTTGTTGCTGAAGCGACTACCGTTCAAGCTGCGCAGAAAGCGCTGGATCACGTTGAAGCGTTGGCTCAGACCTATCTGGGCGACTGGACTGTGCGCTTCATGCGAATGCAGCTCAAGGAAGCAGCGGGCCATACGGACCACATGTTTGCCCAGTGGTCGGAGCTTCTGACCCAACAGCCGGAGAACATTCGCATCGTCCGCTATTGCGCGTCGCATCTCGTCCGGGAACACCGTAACGCCGATGCGCTTGCGCTGGTCGATGAATATATGCCGGAAGCGCTCGATGACCCGCGTCTTGGGCTGGCGCGCGCCGAGCTTCTCGCGGACATTCGTGCACACGAGGCATCTGACGCGCTGTTCGGCAAGCTGATCGAATTGCACAATCGACGCGACCTGCGTGTCGCACTGGCAAAGCGACTCTCCAAGCGGGGTTTTCTCGCCGATGCGATCGAGACACTCGCGCCGGTCTCGGCATCGCTCGCTCCCGAATCCAAGGCCGGGCAGCTTGCCGAGTCCCTTGCCGACGACTACGCGTTCTTTCAGCGTTTCGAGCCGAAGAGCGGCTTGTTGGGCCAAGACATCAAGATCGTTGCAATGAAGCACGCGATCCTGTCATTCCGCCATCGCGTGCTGCCCCAGCTGGCGGCCGATCACGCGCCATCCATCGCTTTGCTCACTGGCAGCCTCGGACCCGGCGGTGCAGAACGGCAGTTGACGCGACTCGCCTGCAATCTGCAGAAGCTGGCAGATGGCGTGAAAGAAGCAACGAGCCTGAAACCCGCAGCCGTCGAAGTGCTTGTCAAGCAATATAGGGAAGCTGCCAGCTCTGGCAAGAATCAAAGACTCGATTTCTTTGCCGACAGTCTGCGGGAAGCAGGTGTTGCGTTGACCGAGATCAATTCGCTTGCGCCTGTTTCGGTGGTTCATCAGCCGATCGACAACCCGTCGTTACGCCGGCTGCTGGAAAAGTTGCCGGCCCCGGTGCACTACGGCGTCACACGCCTCGCGCCGCATTTACGCGAACGCAAATTCGACGTGGTCAGCCTCTGGCAGGATGGAACCTGTCTGTTCGGCGCGCTGGCTGCCCTTCTCGCAGGCGTACCGGTGATCCATCTCGTGTTCCGCGGCTTGCCGCCGAGCATTCGGAAGGAACGTCACCGGCCTGAATACGACGTGCTGTATCGCGCGTTGGCGCAGGTGCCCGGCGTGCAGTTTTGCAGCAACAGCCGCACGGCCGCCGAAGAATACGCACGCTGGCTTGATCTGCCGCTGACGCGCTTCCAGATTCTCTATAACGGCGTACCGGATATCAACACGACCGCTCCCGCCGAAGAACAGGCCCGCTGGGAAGCGTTTGCCGCACGTACATCCGATGCAACGGAAACCATCGGCGGCGTATTCCGCTTCGAGCCGGACAAGCGCCCGCTGTCGTGGATCAAGCTCGCTGCACGCTATCTGAAGCGACGTCCGCAGGCACGCTTCGTTATCGTGGGCGATGGCCGTTTGCAGGAAAGCGCTGTGGCGCTGGCGGCCGAGCTCGGCGTGGTCGATCGGCTTCTGCTCGTCGGTCTGTCAAGCCATGTTGGCTACTGGTACTCGAAGATGGACGCCAAGGTGCTGCTGTCGCGCTACGAAGGTTTGCCCAACGTGCTGATCGAAGCGCAGATGCTGGGTATTGCCACGTTATCGACTCCGGCCGGTGGCGCGGGCGAGTGCTTTGTCAACGGTGTGACAGGGCATCTGCTGGAATGCGCAGAACATCCCGACCTGAACATGGCATGTGAAAAGCTCGCCACCATGATCGACGGTTTTCAGGCCGATGGCTCCGCACGGGAACACGCGCGTCACCGCGCCCGCATGTTGTTTTCTGTCGACGCGATGATTGAACGGTTCTCGCTGCTCTGCCTGCCGACAGAGAACTCCGATGAAATCAGTGATGGCGATCTTGCGATAAAGCCGCTCGATGCCGGCCTCCGGCCTCATCACCTCCAATAACCGGGCTCACCCCCAGATGGTTCGCAAAGTAAATATGAAGTCCTTCGACGTTCGAAGCCTGATGTCTGCCGCATGGCTATCGTTGCCGAAGCCCACAGGTATGTTATTGGTCACGCTCTTTGGCTCGGTTGCGCTACAAGGTTGCGTCCTGCCGCGCAGCGGGCCATTGCTGAGCGAAGTGCAGGCTGCACACGAAAACAAAAACATTGTCCTCGTGCCGGTGACGGCGGAACTCGCGCGCGAAAGCCGCGGCCCGGATACGGAAAATTTCCCTCCGGCTTTCCAGAGTGTTCAACCGTTCGCTTATGACCGGTTCGTCCCAGGTGACGGTATTCAGATCACCATCTGGGAAAACGACGGATTAGGTGTATTTACGCCTGGGCCGAATGGCGCGACGAATCTGGGCGAACTGATTGTCGATCAGTCCGGCGATATTTACCTGCCCTATAGCGGGAAAGTCAGGGCGCAGGGGCTCACGCCCGCGCAGTTGCGCAATGCAGTTCTGACGCATCTGAGCCGTCTCACGACAGGCGCTGATGTCAGCGTGCAACCTACTACCCACAAGGGGCAAACGGTCACGATCCAAGGCGACCTCACCAAACCCGGTGTGTATCCGCTCGGTCCGGACATGGCTCGTCTGAGCGGTTTGCTCAGCCTGTCGCTACCCAATCAGACCAACCCTGAACAACTTGCCGTCACAGTCAGACGCAATGGCCAGTCGGCCTCTGTGCGACTGGCCGATATCTATCGCGACCAGGCGGACGACATCGTTCTGCGTCCTGGCGACTCGGTCGTCGTACACGACATCCTCGAACACATGATCGTTCTGGGGGCCGCTGGCACCCAAGGTCAGATCAAACTGTCGAAGCGGAACTACAGCGTGCTGGACGCGCTGGCCGATTCGCGAGGCTTGAGCGATCCGCTCGCCAATCCGCGAGCCGTGTTCCTGATGCGACTGCAGTCGAACAAAGACACCGTGGCAAACGCGAATTCGAGCGACCGCCCCCCTGTCGTGTACCAGTTCGACTTCACCCAGCCCGCCCAGATTGCGCTTGCCCGCGAGTTCGCGGTGCATAACGGAGATGCAATTTACATTTCCGACGCGCCTTTCACGCAGGTACAGAAGGTACTCTCGGCGTTCAGTGCAACGCTGGGCACGGCGCGCTCGGTTAGCGCACTCGCGAATTGATGATGCGCCTATGAGTAACGACGATCGAATCGCGGAGTGGCGCAAGCGCCGGGCAGCGGGTGTCAAAATGGGAGCCGGCGCTGTTAGCCGCCCCCCTCTGGACACTGCAAGCAGCAACACTGCTCGCGGTGCGGCCGCTTCCGACTCCAACGTCGCCGGCGGCAATGAATCAGCATCATTGGCAAGCCCGGCAACCGGCGGCAATGACGACCGGATCGCGAAGTGGCGCGAGCGCCGGCTAGCCGGGCGCAAGGCGACCCCGGTTGTACCCGCTCCGGATGCAAACGTCGCCAGAAACGACGAATCGCCGTCGTTTTCGGGCTCCGTCCGGCAAAATACAGGCGGTCTTGCCACGTCCTCTTCCGGAGACGAGGCCGAAGCACAGCTTGGGCAGGTATCGCCATCGCGAGCCGCCGCATTGCTCATGCGCATGCTCGAAGTGCTGCGCGCTGTGCCCAGAAACTCTGTGGCGGACCGCCGCGCCGCCTATGATGCACTGGAAGAGGCGCTCAATCAGGAAGAAGCCCTATCCGATCTGGATAGCGACGCAGCCGATTTTCACCGACGCCTGTATCGCACCACGATTCGTCTTCTTGAAAACGATATTCGCGCGAATATCGATGTATTCGCGCCCGGCTACGCACCTGCTGATCTGTCGGATCAGGAATTGCGGCTCAGTGCGGCCTTTGAAATGCGCGCGCAACGGCGCAAGCAACAGGAAGCCCGCGACGCGCGGCGCCATGCTTCGCGTCAGGATATTGCTCTCGATGTCGAACTTGCACCCGACGAAGCTGCGGATCTGGCCAAGCTGCGCAAGCGTGTCGCGATGCTTCATGCGACGCAACAACAGTCCACTGAAAGCAGTGGCCGATCAAGGCTCTTCGCTCTCCTGCCGCTACTGATCCTGCAGTTGCAGACCATGCACGGAGAAAGCCGTTTCGCGCTGGTGTGGGCACTGTTCGGACCGGCGGTCCTGCTTGGGCTCATCTCTTCGCTCTATTTGCTGACCGGAACGCAGTTTATTCTCGGCATGGATGTGGCTACGTTCTCACTGCTCGGCGCAACGACGTGGATCATGTTTCGCCAGATCATTTTCCGCTGCAGTACCAGCTATGTATCAGCGCGCGGCCTGCTCAACCTTCAGCAGGTGAATCCATTAATGTGTCTGCTGGTTCAGGCGTCGATCTATCTCGGCATCTACTTGTTCGTCTTCTTTATCCTCATCAGTGTCGGTGTCGAGCTGAACCTAGTGACACTCCCCGACAACTGGCTCGGGTTTGTCGCTTGCGTGTTTGCGATGGCGACAGGCGGTACGGCCATCGGCCTGTTATTCGGAACGATTGCGACCGGCTGGCACTTCTTTCTCCGACTCGCAGCCGTCATTGAACGCTTTCTGGAAGTGTTTAGTGGTGTGTTTTTTGTCTCGGAACAATTACCAGAACAATACCGGCCGTTTTTTCTGTGGTCGCCATTCGCACATGGGATGCAGCTATTGCGCTCGGCTTACTTTGAAAGCTACAAATCGTCCGACGCCAGCGTGTCCTATTTCCTTACATCGCTTGTGCTCTTGATGGTGGTCGCCCTCACCTGCGATCGCCTCGTGCGCAACCGGGTCCAACCGATGTGAGCGCCATGATCAGTCTTACCGACGTTACCGATACTCCAAAACTGTTTGGCTCGGAGCTTCCTCTGTTGGCCAATGTCGACTTTGACTTACCCCAAGGGCGCTACGCACTGCTGTCGCGCACGCCGGAAGTGCATCGAACGGTGATCGACGTGCTGGCAGGGTTGCGCCCGCCCCGCGAGGGGTATGTCAGGCACAACGGACGCGTTTCATGGCCGTTAGGCCGTCAGGGTTTTATTCGCGGCAAGGTCAACGGGCTTCAGATGATCCGGTTCGTCTGTTCGCTGTACGGCGTCGAAGCGGTGCCTGCTATCGATCTCGTCTCGGATCTGCTCACTGCCCCTGACCACCTTGCGAAGCCGATGGAACACTGGCCGCTCTATACGCGGCAGGAGTTCTCGTTTGCGTTAGCACTCGCCCCGGCTTGCGACGTCTACATCATTGAGGGCGCAATACCATTTGAACCATGTCGCTTTACGCGTCTTTGGCTCGCGTTGTTTGAGGAACGTCTGGTTGGCCGGACGCTAATACTGTCTACATACCGCCAGAATCAGATGGCGGACTATTGCATCAAAGGTTTGGTTTATGAGCGAAGTAGCCTTCGGATCGAGGATGACCTCGACGAGTGCATCCGCCGGTACCCCGCGCGGCGGTCCAGAAGTGAGTCCGCAGACACGGGAGAAGAACTCACCATCGATGCGCTCTCGGGTGGACAATTCGGTGTCTGAGACCGAATCGACGATCGACGTGCGCAGCCGCGCACGTATCGCAGCGCAGCGGGAACGCAGGCGTCGCCGATGGATCACTGTCGGCGTAATTCTGGCGCCTGTGCTGCTTTGTTTTCTGTATGTGGAATTTATCGCAGTGCCGCGCTATTCGGCGGAGTCGCGCTTCTCCGTTCGCTCGAGTTCGGGGCAAACGGCTGCGTCGACTGCTGCCGGCGGCCTGCTAAGCACTGGCGACAACTCCTCCTCGATCGCGGGCGGATTCGTCGATGGCTGGGCAGTCAGCGATTTCCTCAGTTCACGCGACTGCATGCAGCAGCTCGACCGGAAAATTGGCTTGCGGCAACGTCTGACGCAGACGGGATTTGATCCTGCGACCCATTTGCCAGCTAACGCAAGCGATGATGCTCTCTATCGTGCGTACACCAGTAACATCAGTGTGTCGTACAACATGATGGAGCAGGTCGATGTGCTGAAAGTGCGTGCTTTTTCGCCGCATGACGCCACTGTGATTTCCGATGCGTTGCTCGAAATCACCCAGGATTTCGTCAATCGCATGGACGAAAAAGGCGTCAACGATGCGCTGAAAGTCAGTCGTGAAGCAGTAACGCTGGCCGAGAAGGACTCGAAGTTTGCGCGCGCCTCATTGGCCAAGTGGCGCATTACGCATGGAAACATGGACCCGGTCGCCGATGCGAACATGCTGCTGGGGCTCGTCGGTCAGATTGAAGCCGAACTCAACAGCGCGCAGATCAATCTCGACAAGATTCGTGCACTCGGCAATCCGGACCATCCGATGCTGCACCCTGCGGCAACATTGGTGGACGTGCTGCAAAAACGTCTGGCTGACACGCGCAGACGCCTTAGTGGCGCAGGCAACACCGAAGCGACTCAACTGAAAGAATACGAGGAGCTGAAAAATGCTCAAACTTTTGCGGACTCCAACCTGACCTCCGCACAACAGAGCTATCAGCAGGCATTTACGGATACGCTCAGGTTGCAACGTTACCTCAGCGTGATTGCAAAACCGTTGCCGGATAGCCAGCCGGGCAGTCCGAACACGCCGCTGTTGCTGCTCGAGGCACTGGCAATCGGTTTCGTGCTCGCGCTGCTTGTACGAGTCTTTGGCGCACTGGCGAAGGAGTTCCGTCATGGATAAAACGGCCACCCCATCTACTGGTCTCATGGATATCGAGAGCTTCGACGCCTGCTTGCAGGCGGTCCGGCGCGGTCAATGGCAGGAGGCCCTCGTCGCTTACCAGGACGCTCTCGATTCAGGTGAAGTCCCCGATGCGTCGGCGCGACTCTACAGTCTGATCGCGCGAATCCGCTCCGAGGCAGACGCCACTCAGGCCATTTCAGAGCTCGATGCGTCGATGGTGAGTGGAACCGCCGCGCGAGTCGACGTGCGGCGGCTGGTCGTCGGACAACTGGTCAGGGACGGCTCACTCGAAGCAGCCGTAGCGGTACTTCAGGTGCTGGTCGAAGCATGGCCGCAGATCATCGACGATCGTCGGCTTCTTGCAAGCCTGCTGGGACGGCTGAAACGTTGGGACGATGCGATTGCGCAGGCCGACGCCGCAGCGCGTATCGCACCGGAAAACGTTGGCATCAGCGGCGCCCGGATTCAGTTGTGTCTGCAGGCCGGGCGGGTTGCCGACGCGGCGCAAATCGCCCGGACAACTCTAGACCAGATGGAAGTCGCCGACGCGCAAGCTCATATCTGGATGACCGCGCTGATTCGCAATGGCGACCGCGAGCTCGCGGCGCATGCGGCCGCTACGCTCGATCATGACGCGTTGCCAAATGAAAAGACCGCTGCGGCGGCAGTCCAGGCGCTACTCGCAGACAAACGTATCGGCGCGGCTATCATCGCAGGCGAGCGGGCGCTGGAGGCCGGGCACGAAGGCGCCGCGCTGCGCTCCGCTCTCGGGCAAGCATATCTCGAACGGGGAAGTCACGAGGATCGTACGGTCACCGCGCTGGGGCACTTCGCCGTCGCCTCCGAGCTTGCACCGGGCGACGTGCGTGCGGTATCGCTGTATGGCGAATCGCTTTTGCGCGCCGGACGATATGCGGACTCCATCGCGCCTTTGCAGGCTGCGTGCGCCCTTGCTCCGCAGCTCGAACACACCCGCGCAATGGCTGCGCGGGCCATGCGTTACGCAGGGCGTCACGCAGACGCTGCTGAGGAATTGTTGACGCTAGTCCATCAGCAGCCAGAGCGCTTGCGCTGGCAGCGCGCGGCCGTTGCCGCGCTCTCACAGTCGCAGCGCAAGGAAGAGGCGTCAGAACTCTATGAACGCTATCTGAAGAAGCGCGCAGATGCATTACCGGCTACGTTTGCGGAAGCCCTAGCGCAATTGGATAGCAAGCTGGACACGGCACCGATTCCCCAGGCACGTCTGGACTGGGCATGGTCGATGCGGCGGCCCGGTGACAATATCGATTATGCTCAATGGGAACGTGCGGCGCGTTGGGGACATCTGGTCGACTACTTGCTACTCGACTGGATGGAATGCCGGGAAGAGCAGATCGAAGAGGCCATGACATTGCTGGGGAGCCTCGACGACGCCGAAGGCGCCTTCGCTCCCTATCTCGCAACAGGCAAGGGCTTTGTGATCGCGACCGCGCACGTAGGCCCCATGTACGCCGGACTAATGACACTCGAATTGCTCGGCATTCCGTCCCGCTGGCTTTCAACTACCCCCAGCGTGACGCGAGCAAGCTACTCACCAGCACTGATTTCCACCGCAGACCAGACCGAGGCTCAGGTTGCCAAGGAATGTCTGAGAGCATTGCAGTCGGGGTACGCAGTTTGTCTCGCAGTTGAAGGCGCGCCGAATCCGGCAGCACCACGCGTTACGTTCCAAGGACAGGAAGTTACCTATTCCAGCTTCGCCTCGCGTGCCGTACATCGACTTGGACTGCCCTCTGTTTTCTATGCTCCGCGATGGGAAAACGGCAAAGTCATGCACACCATCAAAACACTTCCCGAGCCGCTACCCGGTGAAGATGTGGAGGCTTATAGCATTCGATGGCAGCACGCATACTTTTCATGCCTGCGCGAACATCTCGCGGGGGCCCCAGAAAATCTCAGATTGAGCGGAGGCATCTGGCGTCACGTCACGAGTGTCGATCGAACTGAACATGTTTCCCATAAGACGGTCCATGAGGCCGCTACGCAAACGCGCACGTACAATGTTGAAACCTTAGATGAGACGGACTGAATTAAAGTGAAAGCAGAACTCTTTGCAAACGAAACCAATGTTCCCGGCTGGCTGCAGCATGATACTCAACACAGCCTGTGCGAATTCCTGCTGGCCAATCGTTGCAACTGGCTGGTAACCGGCGCTGCGGGTTTCATCGGCTCGAACCTGGTCGAGACGCTGCTGATGTTGGGTCAGAATGTCCGTGGCATGGACAATTTTGCCACCGGCCATCAGCGCAATCTCGATGAGATCAAGGCACGTGTAGGCGCTGAGCGCTGGGCCCGTTTCTCGTTCCAGGAAGGGGACATCCGCGACCTTGCTGCTTGTGAACGTGCAGTCGGCGGGATCGACTATGTTCTGCATCAGGCAGCGCTCGGATCGGTGCCGCGCTCGGTCAAAGACCCGATCACGTCGCACGATGTCAACGCGTCTGGCTTTCTGAATATGCTGGACGCATCGCGTCGCGCCGGCATTCGCCGTTTTGTCTATGCTGCATCGAGCTCGACCTATGGCGACGAACCAAATTTGCCGAAGCGTGAAGAACGTATTGGTAATCCGCTTTCCCCGTACGCGGTCACCAAGCTTGTCAACGAGATCTATGCAAGCGTCTATAGCCGTACCTACCAGTTCAATTCGGTAGGCTTGCGCTATTTCAATGCGTTCGGTCCGCGGCAGGATCCGCACGGCGCCTACGCTGCAGTTATTCCTAAATGGATCGCGGCAATTCTCGCCGGTGAAGATGTCCTGATCAACGGCGATGGCGAGTCCAGCCGGGACTTCTGTTATGTCGGCAATGTCGTGCAGGCAAATCTGCGAGCGGCACTGGCTGAGAACCTGACTTCGAGCGAAGTGTATAACGTGGCTGTTGGCGGCCGGACAACGCTTAACGACCTGTTCTACATCATTCGCGACAGCCTTGGCGAACTCGGTTTCAGCTATCCCAACAAGCCGGTATATCAGGATTTTCGTGCAGGCGACGTTCGCCATTCGCAGGCCGACGTTTCCAAAGCACAGAAGCAACTGGGATATGCGCCATTGATTGACCTTCGCGCCGGCATGGTCGAAGCGTTGCCGTGGTATCTCGGTTTTTTCAAAGCCAACCAGAACATCGCAGCGTAAATCGCATGATTGGGCAAACTCTCAGGCATATCCAAGGCCACACGCGTAAAACGTCTGGCCCCTCTAGCAAAGCACGACGGTCAGTCCATTCGAGCCAGCGAATCGCGATGGTTCTGGCCGGCGCGATGGCTGCCTTGGTAAACCTGACAGGCCATGCGCAGGCGGAGCCTCAGGCTGCCTACGCAAGTGCTGATATAGCTTCTTGCCCATTCGTGTCCCAGCTTCTCAGCCAGCGCGAAGGTTATGGTCGTGAGGCCATAGGAGGCGCTGGTGGCCGAGTGGTCGTCGTCACGTCAGCGGCTGACTCCGGGCCCGGCACACTTCGGGAAGCGCTTCGCAACACAAATGGCCCGACGTGGATTCGCTTCGCGAGTGACATGACGATTGCGCTGCACTCGCAACTCCGGGTTCCTTCAAACGTGTCCATCGACGGTCGAGGACATCAGGTGAAATTGCTCGACTATGGATTGGGTATCTATGGAAGCGCAAATGTCATCGTGACTCATCTGACCATCGACGGAGAGTTGCGCACATTCTCGCAGGCCGTCAACATTGCCAATGGTTCGCGCAATGTCTGGATTGACCACCTGGATTTATCGCGCTTCGCCGATCGCCTGCTGAACGTCAAAAACGGCTCGACCGATGTCACCGTCTCATGGGTGAAGTTCCATGATGACGACAAGGTCATGCTTCTGAACAATATTACGTCAGAGGATCTTTTCAAGAACTACGAACGCGATGCGATTGCAAGAGTCACGTTGCATCACAACTGGTTCGTCAACACCGTTCAAAGAAATCCCCGGGCCCAATTCGGCACTTTCCACCTGTATAACAATCTTCTGGAAAACTGGGACTTCTACGGCATGAGCTTCAGCCTCGATGCGAAGGCCACAGTTGAAGGGAATATCTTTTCAAACACGTCGCAACGGTCGTGCACCGAGCCGCCCTATTTCCCGACGGTCGAGGGTATCAACGCAAGCTATTGCAGTTACATAGCGAAAGCGCCGGCGAGAACAACATTGGTTAATGGCGAGTCGGATCGTGAGCGCTACGAAAAGACTAATCCGTTGTATCACTACACACATGACTATCGGGCGAGCCTGACCGTACGCGACAACCTGTATTTAGGCAAAGCGAAGGCTGTGATAGACGATTACAACCCGCAAAACGTACCCAAGCCGCCCTATTTCTATACCTACGAACGTCCGACTGAGTCATTGGCCCAGCGTATTCGTGAGGAAGCAGGAAATGTTCAGCGGGAACAAGGGGCACCTAGCAAATGCACCCGTTGAAACGCCGGCTTTGCTTCCGTAATGCAATAGCCGCATTCTTGAACCCTTTTCCTGATGACTTTATTCCTACAGATTTCGCGAAACAGATGATCCAGAGGAAAGCTTGAATTTCTGCATTAAAAGCTGATTTGTCAACGCCGACTGAAACCTGACCCACAGGGGGTGCGGCTAAATTCTTGGACTGGTTGATGCCACGATTCCAAGACTTTGCCGGTATTCAAGTGGGCTGAGAGAGCCGAGCGAGACCTTGACTCGATTGCGACGATTTCTCCAGCACGTAGACCGAGCCGCGCCAACAACAGCAGGATTGCGTATTCACGGCGACCAGTCGGAGTCGACCGGTCTGCAGATGCAATGAGAGCTTCTTGCTGCTCAGGCGTGAGGAACGTCGGTACAGCTGAATGTCGCCACTTACTAACCGAGGGCACTGACCCAGCCAGGTCTCGGGCCGTATCGCCGCGCAGAAATAGGAAATGGCAAAACGAGCGAAGCGCAACTGCCATCAGCCGCGTGTACTGTGGCGATCGGCCTTTGCTGCGGGCAAGGAGATGATTCCGGATCGTTACTGCGTAAAATGCATCTGGCAATAAACTTCCGTCGCTGGCCGAGTGGCTGTCGAGAAAGTCGCGGATGAACGGGCCGTAGACAAGCAGAGAGTTCTTTGCGAGTCCACGATCCTGCCTCAGATAGTCCAGGTATCGGCCATAAATATGCGCCATCGCGGACTGGCGGTCCAAGGTCGGCGGGCACACAATGGCTTCGGCGCGCAGATATGTTTACGCCGACCGGAAATTGAGCCACTTGTAGGGATCGCGCCGACTGAAAACTGAGCCGGGCAATCAACCTATCCTGCTAGTTTTTCTGGCAGGGTGTTTGGGGATGATCCCGATGACCATGATTGGCAAGGTGCGGCGGATGTTCCACCGCCAGAACAAGTCGGTACGCGAGATAGCGCGTCTCACAAGCCTGTCGCGCAACACGATTAGCAAATACCTGAACATGGATGTTCAGGAAGAACCGAAGTATCAGCGGCGCGCGCAGCCGACGCGGTTGACGCCGTTTCATGAGGTGCTGGTGCAGGCGCTCAGTGTCGACGCGCGGCGACTGAAGAAGGAACGCCGCACCGCCTGGATGCTGTTCCAGGAGATCAAGGCTGGCGGCTACGACGGCTGTTACTCGCGGGTGACCGATTTCATCCGGGCCTGGCGGCAAGGCGAAGGCAAGGCGGTTTCGAAGTCGGCGTTTGTGCCGTTGCGATTCGAGCTGGGCGAGGCATTCCAGTTTGACTGGTCTGAGGAAGGACTGGTTGTCGGCGGCATTTACCGCAAGCTCCAGGTGTCGCACATGAAGCTGTGCGCGTCGCGGGCGTTCTGGCTCGTGGCCTACCCAAGCCAGGGTCACGAGATGCTGTTCGACGCGCATACGCGCTCGTTCACGGCCTTCGGCGGGGTGGCCCGTCGGGGCATTTACGATAATATGAAGACGGCGGTCGATAAGGTCCACAAAGGCAAAGGTCGTACGGTCAATCCGCGTTTCGCAGTGATGTGTTCGCACTACCTGTTCGATGCGGACTTCTGCAACGTGGCCAGCGGCTGGGAGAAAGGCGTCGTCGAGAAGAACGTGCAGGACAGCCGCCTGCGTATCTGGATTGAGGCGCGTGGGCAACGTTTCGGCAGTTTCGCCGAGCTGAATGCATGGTTGGCGACGCGATGCCGGTCATTGTGGGATCAGGTGAAGCATCCTGACTATCGTGAGCTGAGTGTCGCCGACGTGTTCGAGCAGGAACGCGCCCATCTGATGCCGATGCCAACACCGTTTGACGGTTATGTTGAGCGCGCAGCACGGGTCTCGTCGACCTGCCTGGTGGTGATTGGCCGCAATCGCTACTCCGTGCCATGCGAATTTGCAGGCCAGATGCTGAGCACGCGGCTCTATCCTGGCCGTGTCGTGGTGGTGGGCGACGATGCCGTGGTGGCCGAACACGATCGACTGGCCGATGAAGGTCTGGTGCGATATGACTGGCAGCATTACATCCCGCTGATCCAGCGCAAGCCAGGAGCCCTGCGCAACGGTGCACCGTTCCAGGATATGCCCGAGCCGCTGCAACGGCTGCGTCGGGCGTTACTACGCGAGCCAGGTGGTGACCGGGTCATGGCGAAGGTGCTGGCACTGGTTCCGGAAAGCGGTCTGGATACCGTAGTGGTTGCCGTCGAACTCGCATTGGAGCAGGCGCCGCCCTCAGGGCGCGTGAGCGTCGAGCATGTAGTGAACGTGCTGTCGCGCATGCGCAGCGTGCAGATGCCGCCGAAGATCGATACTGCGCTACAACTGACGACACCGCCGCTGGCCGACACATCGCGCTACGACGGGCTGCGCCCGGCACTGCAACAGCCGGAGGACGGTCATGCGTGATCTGATCGTCGAACTCAAACACTTGCGGCTGCACGGCATGGCTGCCGGCTGGGCCGAACTGCTCGAACAGGTGAATGTCGAGGCGGCGTCTTCGCAATGGCTGCTCGAACGGCTGTTGCAGGCCGAGGTCGCGGATCGGGCCGTGCGTTCGGTCAGCCACCAGATGAACGCGGCGAAGTTCCCGGTGCATCGCGACATCGCGGGCTTCGACTTCGATGGCTCGCCGGTCGACCGTCAGCTCGTTGCGCAACTGGCCGCCATGACGTTCACCGAGCGCGCACAGAACCTGGTTCTGGTCGGTGGCCCGGGCTCGGGCAAAACGCATCTGGCGACCGCCATCGGCGTGTCCGGAATCATGCATCACGGCAAGCGGGTGCGCTTCTACTCGACGGTAGATCTGGCCAACGCACTGGAGCAGGAAAAAGCGCAGGGCCGTGCCGGACGGATCGCGGCGAGTCTGCTGCGTCTTGACCTGGTCATTCTGGACGAACTCGGGTATCTGCCCTTCAGCCAGGCCGGCGGGGCGTTGCTGTTCCATCTGTTGAGCCGCTTGTACGAGCACACGAGCGTTGCCGTCACAACAAATCTGGACTTCGCCGAATGGTCCAGTGTATTCGGCGACGCGAAGATGACCACGGCATTGCTGGACCGGCTGACGCACCACTGCCACATCGTGGAGACCGGCAACGAGAGCTACCGTTTCCGGCATAGCAGCGCCAGTGCAAAGAAACGCATCCGCTCGCGTGAAGCGATGCGCAGAGGCGACGGCGCGAACCCCGCCGAATCAGCCTGACGTCGTTCGCCAGCGCAGGGGAATCTGCTACGGGCTACGCCCTTCGCAGAATCCCCTGCGCAACGCGCCCTCATACGCAGGAGGACAACGACCCCGGAAACCCATACACTTATCCACAACCGGTTCTGCTTCAGACCGGTCTCCACCCCGGCTCAAAATTCAATCGGCCCGGTGGCTCAAAATTCCGTCGGCGCGGACATTGCCGTGCCCTAAATGCTCGGACATCTCGGTCTCGAGTGCTCGCTCCACCAGCATCTTGGTAAGCTGCTTGAGCAGGCCGTTCTCGCCGATTAGGTCTTCAGGCTTCTGGTAGTTCGCCAGCAGGCTGTCCGCCAGCTTGACGAGTTCAGGATCCGGCTTTACACGGTTATTGCGTTTCGCTACCTGCTTACGGGCCCGATGGCAGCCGGTGTATAGGCGGCATGATCTCAATACAGGCTTTGGTACGGAACGAGATTCTGAAACTGGCGAGTGCGTTTTTCGCCCAGGCGGAGCTCGACCGCCGCCTGAAGTCCTGAAGGCCTTCATCGATCAGCATCGCGACACCTTCGGGGTCGAGCCGATCTGCAAGGTCTTGCGGATTGCCCCGTCGGGCTACCGGCGCCATGCTGCGCAGCTTCGCGATCCGTCGCGCCGCTGCGTGGACAGCGACAATCATGTTGGCCGGCGTGTTGCCTCAAGAAGGAATGTTACCCGAGGGGTTGTTGTCGTTCCGTCTTCTTTTTTCTTTCTTTCCTGGTTTCCCGGGCGCGGAGCGCCGGCCCCCGGCAACTTTCAGGTTTTGCGTTTCACACTTCAGCTGACGCGTCGGCGGACCTGCCCGTGTTTCCTAGAACCATTTCCCTCACACGCTCGGCTCGCCATGCCTTGACCCTGCGTTGCAGCGTTCGTAGCTGCGCCTTGCTCGCATACGCATCCGGCACCATCGTGGCCAGTCGGTTCATTAGCTCCCTGGACTGAACACCGGGCTCGGCGACGAGCCATCCTTCAATCACCGGCCATGCGTCGGCAAACGGATCGACCCGGCTTCTCCACCAGTGCTTTGCCTTGGGCTGCTTCCGATGTGTCGGACGTGCTTCACCTTCTTTCCATGCCGAAGCGAGACTCGTGAGGAACACTGCAACGTCTGGCTCTTCCGCGGGTACTGCTTCGACACGCACGCCGTGGGCCGCGAATTCGCTCAATGTCTGCTGGGCCACCCGTATCTCCTGCAGCAGCTGCACGGGGTCGACACCATCGAACTGAGCCTTCAGTTTCTCCTTGATGGTGAGGTCGATGCTGTCGTGGGCCAGAAGCCGGTCGCACGGCGTCGCCGGCGTTAAGTAGACCTTGTGCACACGAGCGCCGTCGCGCGTCTTGGACTTCAGCTTGAATGAAGGCTGGAAGAAGTTAATGTATAGACGCGATGACGCGTATAGCTGCGCGAGCGCGTTCCTTGCATCTGTGCCGCTCAGTCGGCCATAACCGACCAGTCGCCGCACGACGGAGCCGTTCTTCTGCTCCACCCAGGCCTGATCGTTTTTCTTGTAGGCCCGCGAGCGGGTCTGCTCAAGACCGTGCTCCTTGCAATAGTCGAAGACGCTCTGGTTCATGAATGCGGTGTCGTTATCCGAATCCACTCCAAGCATCGCGAATGGCAGATCGGCCGCCACCTTGTCGAACGCTTCTATAACCAGTACCTGGTTACGCCGACGCATGTTCACACGTTCTGTCCAGCCGCTGGCGATATCGGTCAACGTCAGCGTGTGGACGAACTCGCCGTCTACCTTTGTGCCGCCGCAGTGTTCGACCATGTCGATCTCGAAGAAGCCCGGCGGCGGATCGCGCCAGTCGGCAAAGGTACGCACCGGGATACTGCGCCGGATGGCGGAGCCCACACCCTTGCGGCGTTTGCGCTGCCCATCGATATGCAAACGCGCATTGGCCAGCATGCGATCGATGGCCGCCGCACTGACCTGGAGTAGCTTGGCCCTGATGACCGGATCCATGTCGAGATGGCCGTGCCGTTCCATGGCATCAACCAGCTTTGGAATCAACGCCTTCAGGCGCTTGCCGCAAATTCGGTCGGCCGCTTCCCACAGCATCGTTAACGCCTGACGCACCGCCTCGTCGTATAGCCGGTTGCGCTCGCGCGGCCCTTTTATCGCGCCGGCGTTCTCACGCAGCACCCGGATGGCGTGCTTGCGGTGATACCCCGTCAAAGCCACGAACTCGTCGAGGATCCTGCTCCGCTCACCGAACGTCGCGCCGCTATATCGCAACTGCAATGCTGCAACCAACTCCTTGCGTGCCGTCATGCTGATTTGCCTCGTCACCTCGAGCCGCTCCCGCCGGACAATCCGACCGGTAGCAAACTACGTGAGGCAACAGGTCAGCGCGAGTTGCAATTCTGATGAGTCAATGCGCCGGTCATCCTGCTTGACGTTATCCAAGCCGCGCTGCCCCGATACCCGGATAGTGGCAACAGGCGACCGGGAAAGCGACGTCTACGAAGTTTTCGTGGCCGAGCGGCCAGCGGGCGTCGACTGGCTTGTGCGTGCAGCATGGGATCGCCGCACTGCCCACCCGGAGCAGTATCTGTGGGACACCGTGACCGCGACAGCGCCCATGGGCGAGACCGAGCTGCAGGTGCCGGCGCAGCGCAACACGGCCAAGCGCACTGCGTGTCTGACGGTGCGGTCCACGCCGGTTCAGCTGCGCGCGCCGAAACGAGCTTCGCCCGGACTCGGGGCGGTCGAAGTGTTTGCCATTCACGCACTCGAAACCTACCCGCCCGCAGGCGTTGAGCCACTCGAATGGATGCTGCTGAGTTCCGTGCCGACCATCACGCTGGAGCACGCGATCGAGCGACTTTGCTGGTATGCGCGGCGGTGGACGATCGAGTCGTGGCACCGTGTGCTCAAGAGCGGATGCAGCATTGAAAAACGTCAGTTCGGCAATCTGGACCGGTTCGTCCGGTCGACCGCGTTATTTGCCGTGATCGCCTGGCGCATCATGTACGCGACGTTGCTGGGCCGCGCCGATCCTGATCTGTCCTGCGAGGTGCTTCTGCAGCCCGACGAGTGGCGCGCGCTCTATAGCCGCGCTAACCGCACCTCAAAACCGCCACCTCAAACACCCTCGCTCAGCGAAGTAATGTTGTGGATTGCAAAACTCGGCGGCTATCTGAACCGCAAGCACGACCACCCACCCGGCCCTACCGTGATGTGGCGTGGCTTCCTGGTCCTTCATGAAATCACTGAGATGTATCGCATCTTCAGGAAGGACGAATAGATCGCTCAGACGAATTGTTTGCAATCCTGAGTATTGAAAGGGAGGTCCCCACGTGAAGAACGACGCACAAGATGCCGAAGCGATCTGTGAGGCCGCTAGCCGTCCACACATGCGTTTCGTGCCGGTCAAGTCACCAGCCCAGCAAAGCGTGCTTGTACTTCACCGCATGCGGACCGGGTTAGTCGAGGAACGTACCGCGCCGGTGAATCGCCTGCGCGGACTGCTTGCCGAGTTCGGTGTGTTTCTGGCGCAAGGCGTCCGCACATTACACCAACACATCGTCGACCGTATCGAAGACGGCAGCAACGAACTCGCTGGTCCCGCACGCCTGGCCCTGATGCGTGGCTGGGCACAATGCCAGGCACTAGATCAGGAAATCGCGTGGCTTGACAAACAGATTGCCGAACACGCCGGTCATGATCCTCAGGCACAGCGGTGCATGGACGTGTGCGGCGCGGGCCCTCTGACTGCATCCGCCGCTGTTGCGACCGTCGTTGATGCGCGACAATTCAAAAACGGCCGGCAGATGGCTGCCTGGATCGGCACCGTACCTAGACAGAACAGCAGCGGCGGCAAACAGCGGCTCGGACGCATCACCAAGCAAGGCAACGACTATCTCCGAACCCTGCGGTTTCAGGGCGCGCGCTCAGCGGTCCTGACGGCGCACCGACGTGACGACCGGCTCTCGCGCTGGATTGTCCAGCTACAGGCGCGCGTCGGCTACTACAAGACGCTGGTCGCCGTCGCCAACAAGCATGCGCGTATTCTCTGGGCCGTGCTCGCGAAAGGCGAGAAATTCGATCCATCGCACATGTGTATTGCTCCGCGCGCGGTGATTTGCGCAACAAACAGCTGAATCAGGCATCAACCACGATCCACTTTGCACTCGAAGACGCAACAGGTAAAGGATAGCGACAGGTCAGACCGGCAGCGGGCGAACTCGATGAACCGTAAGGCGCCAAATCGCATCTATTCGCCGTCCTAGGGATGGAGTCCCGCTGCGCGGTTACTATCCGGGCCCGGGCGTGGCAACCACAGCGCCCAGCAAGGCCGTTTATAGGCATGCAGTCTGTCTCGCCGCCGTCCGCACCACCAACGTCTCGAACGACACCGGAGCTTGACCAGTGACGCATCAAAACCCGCTTGTCAAAATGGGGAGGTCCTTATCGGCGGTTCATTACGTGAAAAAATCGGGTGCTTTGCCATAGGTCCCACAAAATCAGATGATCACGATTTTCAAACGCAAAAGACTGTGGTAATGTTGTTCCAACTTTCGCGTCTCTGACGCAACGACTCGGCATGGTTTCCATGCCAATTGCTTAACTGGCACCCTGCAACAGTGACGGCTTCGGTCGAGCTCCCTTGCACTGCTGGAAGAGCTTTTTTAAGAACGCCTCGGGCACGGCTCTCGTGGTCTATCCGGCGAAAACAGCTTCTACGCGTCTCTGACGCATCGATGAACGCCCCGGGCACGGCTCGCGTAGTTTGCCCTGCGAAAACCACCTTTCTGGCTGCAGCTCGCAGCACATCACGATTAAAAAGCACGCGGATTCATCTGCCCGTGTTCTCCCTGCTCGCGCTCGCATCGAGCGCAGATTCGTCAAGCGCAGTCGACGCATCAATCCTGCCCGCGTCCATCTGGACGACTCCGGGCTGAGGCGACATCCATCGCACGCTCCTCTGATGCAGAGGCCGCCCCGAATGACTCGCCATCTGAGCGTGGCATAGCACTCTTTTGTGTAGTTTATGCATGCGGCTGAGATGGTTCTCGGTGCAACCGGGGTCATCAGGATGCCTCGATTGTCCGCTTGCGGATAATCGTTCGCTTCCTTTGCATCTTTGAGACGCTCGAGCCCATCGCTCGTTTCGGTCTGCGACGCGCCGCTCTGGCGCCCGTCAATCATTTCCCTCGCCCTCAAACGCGAGCTCGACGTGACTTGCTCACCCGAGTTTCCGCCCACATCGTGCTCGCCCTCACGCGAGCCGTCATCGCCCATGTGCTGCATGCACACGAATGCGGCTGGACATCGAATGCGTCGTCAGGCGACGCGCGGTGTTCGTCCCGCGCCGGGCTCTCACTTCCAAGCGCGCAGACCTTTCCACCGGTGCCAACCGGGGACCCTCAGCTAAACCACCTCTGCCCAATTTCTTGCACTTCCGAATCACACAGCAGATCAACGTCGCCCCCTCGTTGATCCCGCTCAATTACGTGTCCTCCTGGGACACGTCGCCATCGTAGCCGATGGCAACAGGGTGCCCTCATTCGCGTCCCGCCCGCGCATGAGGCTCAGATAAACGCGGAAGAACCTGCCACAGGAAAGGAGCCGTATGGGACGAAGATCAAGAGGCGTCAACCATGCCGCACAGATGAGCCGCGAAGCAGGCGGAAGCAAAGACTCACAGAAGCACCGTCGCCAACATTGGAGCGAGTTTTCGCGTTTCACCGCCCGGATTGGTCACACGCTGGAAACAGTCAACGAAGCGGAAGACTGGATGCTCGAGTTCTTTGTCTGGTTCCTCGTTGCCGGGGCGATGAAACCTGGCTCGCTCGCGAACTATCGGGCGTCTCTCTCAGTGATACAGGGGATGGCCGGACAGGATATGTCCCGCTCAACTCGCAGCCGGGACCTCCAGCTCGAGCTACGTGACCGGCATGGCAGGCATCGTGCGCGCACGCAGCAAGAATTCAACGACTTGCTCGCCGCGGCACAAGCGCTCGATAACAGTGTCGTGCACGTGATTCGACTGATGCGTTGGCTTGGACTTCGCATGCGCGAAGCACTCATGTGCGGCAAGTCACTGGAAGCCTGGCGAGATCTGATCTTGCAGGGCGATCTTCGCCTGCCTATCGAGCGCGGCGCCAAGAACAAGCGTCCGCGTCGCACGGAAGTGCTTGCGAATCACGTCGACGAAACGCTCGAGGCCATCGACGCAGCGGTGGTGTACTGCCGCGACCGCGATTTTGAGCTGGTAAGCGGCTGCCATGACGATCTAAAGAGCGCCAAATCCCGCCTTAAGTCACGCTTTGAACGACTCCCAATGCGCCGGGAGCTTTCTAGTCACAGCCTGAGATTCACGTACGCCGTCGACTTCGCGAACGCCGCACTGGATCGCGGCATACCGCCTGTCGATGTACTGACTCAATTATCGGACCGCCTTGGACACGGCCCGTCGCGGGTGAAGATGATCCTCGAGGTCTACTGCTGGCAGATCCGCCACCGGTTCCCCGAAAAAATTAGGCTGCCGAGCGACTTCGTTCCCAAACAGCGAACGAAGAATCTGCAGACGTCGACAACAGGTCGTCCAGACGATCAATCTCAAGGCAACGGCGCCGCCCCCAGACGACGAGGGCGGAGGAGCGGACGGCGCTTTCAAGTCAACCATGGAGGGAAAGGAACCACGCATAAATCATATTAATCTGTAATGCGTATTAAATAACGAAGACAACCTGAACATCTATGAAGGAGCAAGACAACGTGCTTGAATCACCACTCACCGGAGCCGCTCGCGCCGCGCTTAATCGGTACAGCAGCAAAAAGGCCGTCGAAACGCTGCTGCCACTATGGTTGCAGTTTGAAGACTTCCTGCGCTCGAACAGTCTGTCGACAGCTTCCATCCTCGATATTCCGGAGGATACGCTTCGTGCGTACGCGAGCTATCTCGACCACCGGGACTGTCATGTCGATGACGCGCTGGTCGCGCTTAGCGCGGTTCTTCTTGTCTGCCTGCACGCAGGCTACAGCGGCAAGATTTTGCGCTCCGTCGTGATCCCGCGTATTCGTCGACCCGTCGAGAACCGTCAGTGGGACGCATTTCGCTTGCGAACCTACCAGCCGCTCGAATCCTCGCAATTCGCCCGGAGTCGCAGACGCCGGGCGAAGCGCGAAGCGTGCGCGCGGGACGCGGCTCGCGCCGACAACGCCCTCATGTAAGCAACGTCCTTAACGCTTTTCATCGCTCCATCTACATCTATCGAAGGAACAACCATGACTCATCTGATTGTGGCTCACTTTCAAAGCTCGAACAGTGCCGCGCAAACTTCGGCCGCGCAAATTCTTCACGCACGGACGGGAGGCTTGCTCCTGAATCCGAGCCTACTCGGTGCGACCAGCGAACAAGTGAGCAGCGCACATCTGACGGACAGTGAAAATGCACTTCAGGATCATTACTGCACCTTGATGACTTCCCGGCGCGGGGGAATTATCGATGTGCCACCTGAATATCGGAAGGCAATGGTCGCATTTATCGAGGCGAGGCGTACCGTTCTCACCGAACTGAAAACGATCATTGTCTCGACGTCTCCGGACGCAGCGTCACAGCAGGCTACCGTAGAAACGCTTGGCGCTATTTGTGCAGCGGGTGTGGCGCCATCCTGCATCCGGATCCTCTATACCGACGCCCCAGCGAATACCGCCATCGAGGATGGCTACCGAGTAGTCGCTGACTATGTACGCGAAGCAAGCATCGCGGTATCGCCGGAGGCTACGCTTCCTGTATCGACATCTTTTGCGAAGGCGCAGCAATTCAAGATGCCGATCGCCGCTGTCCTGAACCGCGCAGTCGACTTCGAAACAGAACTGACTGGAGCGCGGCTCAACGGCGCGCCGGAGAAAGTCATGCACGCGCTAGCCCACAAGGTGATCGCGCAGCGCGATCTTCTGGATGCGGTTGATACGTTCAAACGCGTAGCCGATGCACTCGGAATACCAACCATCTCGCAGGACGAGTGGCGTGCCGAATTGGCCCCGGCCACGAACCGGAAGCGGACGAAGACGACAACGCTCGATTAAGGGATTTCAATCAAGACGGACCGACGACCCACTTCCACTCAAGGCCTGTTGGTCCGCGCAGCCAATTGGCTTTTGGTCGCCGAAGACTGCGTACCTACGCCATTCGAGACATGAGAGCACTACCATCGCTCCCATATTGGCATTGCGCTGCCGGCGTCCGTGCAGTTGAATAAGCCTGGCTCTCACATCGTTCCGTTGAACTATAGGGATATTGCAATGAATAAGTTCCATCAAATGACGTCAGAGATTGAACGAAAGGCCCTTGTAGAATCTGTCGCTCGCGCTCTCAGTCTTCGCTGCGAGCCGTTGCCACCACTCCTCACCGACGCCATCGCTCTGAACAGCGCACTAGCGCGCGTGGCGCGGCGCATTAACTATGAAACCCATATGTATCGGTGGGCGACCAGGGCCGACTCCCTGCGCATGTCGTCCGCATACATGCGTCGACACGCGAAGTTAAAGAGTGCCGCCGTTTGGCATCGGGCTACCTCGTGGGGAAGCTTGGCTTTGAAGTTGATGCGGCCCCTTGCCCCTAACGAAGGTTATGACGGGAACTGCGACGCAATTTCGCTCGAGTTCCTGCTCAATGTCATCGCTGAGGATCCGCTAATCCTAAGCACTCGCCGCGATGGCCCGTTCCCGCACCTACCAATCGACATTCTGCTTACGGAACGAATCAATGAATTCTTTGAAGAATACAGTGGTCCAGGCGTGGTGCATCCGTTTGAGGGCCGCCACTTCGTCCAGGGATGCGCTCTCAATATATATTGCGACGCAAGCAACGCCGCAGAGCGAGCGGGCGTTGCCAGCGCGCTCTCCCGAATCATGACCGCGGAACTCGATGCGGAAATCGTGTCGCTGGTGCATGAGGCGCGTCACACTCATGAAACGACGCGACCCCATTGACCACTTAAGCTGGGAATTCGGCGGACGCGCCTGGCACCTAAAAGCACGACTGCGCTAAGAAGCGACGTTTTGGTGAACGGTACCCGCCGGGGCTCGGCGGGTCTCCCCGCTCTGAATTCATACACCCATTCGGCCTTCGTCCAACCCAGCGGCGTGGTTTCTCGCAAGGTGGCGGGACACCGCACGCCAATTTCGCGATGACCATAAGCCATGTGATTGAACGAACTCCCTTTCTTTTGGCTCCAAAGAGTGACTTTTGATGTCGCGCCGAATCTGACAAGCATTTTCTACCCCTCGCCAATGCACAGTCGACGTCAATTTCACGGCATTGAAAGTTTTCACCCGCCATGCGCCCTCGCCACACCAGAACAGTTGCATCCAGTTTTGCTCAATACACGTGATCGCCCCGTCCTGCGCAGGATTTGCCCAATGCGCGTCGCCCCGAAAGCGCTCATCGGTCCCTGCCTCGTTCCGAATGTGGGTATGTTTGTTCGGGTGGGCCCGACTGTCGAGTTCGGTCTTTTTTCGTGGCTCGAAGGACTTAGAGACGGAATCAAAAAGGCTGCTCCGTACGTCTGAAAATGTTCCAGCAGACGAGGGAGCAACCGAGTTTCAGAAATGCTTCGTGAATGTCGGCCCGACGTTCGAAGCGAATGCGAAGGCGACGGAAGTTGTGAAGCCACGCATGAGTAGGTTCGACGATCCAGCGGAATTTTCCCAGACCACTGCCGTGTTCTGTCCGGCGCTTGGCCATCACCGGCTTGATGCCGTGCGTATTCCGGGCGAGCGTGACCAGTAATTCCGGATTATCGTGACCGGTGATTCCGGCATCGTGACCAGCATTTCCGGCTGATCGTGACCGGTCTTTCCGGTGATCGTGACCGGCCCATTGACGAGTCATGCGTCGCCGGTTTCGCGGTGTCTGTCTGGCGATGATGGGCGTAGAGATGTTGCGTATTGTTCAACCCCGGTTGTGGATAACCTTCCCCGTTTTACACGGAGAAGCAATGCCCACCCCCCAATGACGATACGCATGATCAAAGACGTGTTACGACTCAAGCACGAGTCCCAGTTCTCTCACGCCCGCATCGCGGCAACGCTGCAGATTTCCAAAGGGGTCGTCTCCAAGTACGTGTCGCTCGCCGCGGATGCCGGGCTGACATGGGACGAGCTACGTGAACTCGACGAAGTAGCCATTGCAGCACGTTTGCTGCCGGGCTCGCGCAGCAGCGCCTATGTGCCGCCGGACTATGCGCGCATACACCAGGAGCTGCGCCGCAAGGGCGTCACACTGACGTTGCTGTGGCAGGAATATGTCGACGCCCACCCCGGCGGCAAGACCTACCGGCACACGCAATTCTGCGAGCACTACCACACTTGGGCGAAGAGCCTAAAGCGCTCGATGCGCCAGGTCCACAAGGCCGGCGAGAAGCTGTTTGTCGACTACGCTGGCCCGACGATCGCGGTGGCCGATGGCACGCATGTGTTCGTCGCCGCACTGGGTGCTTCAAGCTACACCTTCGCTTGCGCCACGCCGCGCGAGACGATGGCTGACTGGATCGGCTCGATGGTGCGCGCACTGAGTTTCATTGGCGGGGCCCCCGAACTGGTCGTTCCAGATAATCCGCGGGCTCTGATTGCCAATGCCGACCGTTATGAGCCGCGCGCCAACGACACCGTGCTCGACTTCGCGCGGCATTACGGCACCTCGGTGCTCCCGGCCCGCGCACGGCGGCCGCAGGACAAGGCGTACGCTTCATATTGCACCTTGTGCGGTTGGTGGAACAGCGATAAACGTCGGTTGAGTCGAACTGTAGCGGCCCCCTTGGCCTTTGACCAGGACGACGTCGCCGACGGGTTCATAGAGACAACGATGCAGATTTCCGTAGCGATGCTGACGCAACAGCCCGCGCCGGGCCCATAGGTGGATGCTGGTTGGACAGACCCCGAGTTGTGCCGCGAGTTCGTTGGCCGTCAACATGCCGCGTTCGCGCAGGCGCTCAAACCGGCTCTTGAGCCTGTACGCAGCGCGTACGAGGTAGACCTTCTTGTGCGTGAACGTTTCGCCTTTCCAGTTTGTATAGCCGAGTGCATTAAGCTGTTCGGCAACCTGTCGGTCCGAGCCGGTTTCGAGAAGTTCGTCGATCTTCGCAACGACTTCTGGCCGCGTCTTTCGAATCAGTGCGATGGGCTTGGGCTTATCGATCTCCAATGAGGTAGTTCGGCCGCCGCGAAAGCGTACATGGATTGCGACGCGTTCGGATTTGACCAGGGTGACGTCTTCGATGAGCAAAGCGACCATGCGCTTGCGCTCGAGCGGCACGACTCGTTGATCATTCCAGACCCGAGGGAAGTCTTCGGCGAGCGACTGGATCTTGGTTCGCGCATCGCTGCTTAACAGCTTATGATCGGCGTTCTGCAGTCGTTCGTTCTCCTGTTGCAATCCGTCCAGCACACGCAGACGGTCGTTCCAGTCCGCTTCGAGCGTGTCAGCGACGAGCCGATTGGTCGGATCGACACTCATATATCGACGGCGCGCGAGCTCGGCATCATAGCGAGCTCGGGCAAGTTGGTTCTGACGTTGATCGGCGGCCTGTTTGACGCGCCCTGATATCTCGTCTTCGACAGCTAGCGCGACGTCGAGAGCGGCCGGTGCGACACTCTAAAAGAAGCGAGCCTATCGCCTCATCGATGGCGCTTCCGCGAACCGATTGGCAAGGTTTGCCCGCACGGCGCACTGGATTCTCCGTGCACATATAGTAGGGCTCGAGTTTATTACCCACGACCTGATACCGTACACCCATGCGTGCGCCACACACTCCGCACACGATGCGCCCCTGCAGGAGCCCAACGCCCTCGCGTGGCATGCTGCCTCGTCGATCGCGACCGAATCCGGTTAAATTCTGCTTAAGCGTCGCCTGGTTGCGTTCGAACTCGTCCCAATCAATAAAGCCTGGATGCGCATTCTGGATTAATACCTGCCAATTCTCTCGGTCAACCTTAAGCCCAAAGGATTTGCGTCCCTGACGATATGCTCCGCGTGTGCGACCGTATACGAAGGCACCGGCATAACGGGGGTTGTGCAATATCTGAATAACGCGACAGTGTTCCAGCGGTCCCCAAATCAGATCTCCCTTGCCAATCCACCGGCGGATGCGACGCGGAAACAGCCAGCCTTCCTGGCGAAATCGCTTGACCGTGCCGGTAGCTGACGCAGCTTGCCGGAACGTGTCGAATAGCAACTGCAGCGCTCCCCCGACCTGTTGATCAGGATCGGGAACCACTGAGCCGTTCGGGTGGTAAACAAGCCCGATGGGTAACGGCACTTCCAGTTAGCCGCGGCGTGCCTTGTTCTTGATACCACCTTGTAGCCGACCTTTGAGAACATGAAGTTCGGCCTCGCTCATGGCGCCCTTCAAGCCCAATAAAAGGCGGTCATTAAATTGGCCAGGATCATAAACTCCATCTTCGTCGCAAATCAAAGTTTGCGTGAGCGATGCGAGTTCGATCAGGCGATGCCAGTCTGCGTTATTGCGCGCAAGGCGCGACACCTCCAATCCCAGCACGATGCCGGCGTGACCATTGGCGACCTCAGCGACCAGATGCTGAAAGCCATCTCGCCCCTGGGCGCTGGAACCGGACATGCCGAGATCGTTGTCGACGATGTGAACGCATTCGATCGGCCACCCGAGCGAAACGGCACGAGCGCACATTGCCGCTTCGTACTCTCGGTATTCTCGAACACCTGGCGAAGCGACGACTGTCGAACGTAGAGGAACGCATCACGCCGCAGATGTTCCGCGGTGACCTTCAGAGCGGAGTTAGTAGACATGGGCAAGCTCCTCGTGGGTGCCCAGTACGAGGTTGGCAAGCACGCGAACAAGCGCGCCGTTATCACGCACTGAGTTGAAAGCAGGCACGGTTGAAGCGGGAGCTTCGATGCGCGAAGCATCCGGGCGTTGGATCGCCAGCCCGTGCAACAGGCCATGAAAGCGTATAGCCGCGTGGCCTTCTGACCTAGGACCTGCGCCGAGCAGGTCGGCCCGTAGCACTTCGTAACGAGCAAGCGCGGACGATGGGAGACGGAATTGAGGCGAATCCTCTACAGTTTTTTTTGCGTGCTAACGCACGTTCGATACTGCGTGGGTGGACCGAAAGCTTCAGCCAGGTTTCGACTTCCTGCGCAAGCGCGCGAGCGCGAATGCTGCTGTCTTGTTGCAGACGTTCCTCGATGAACGCCATGACCATCGAGTTGAGTTTGTGCGCGCCTTTGGGCCCACGCTGCTTCCGAAGCAGTCCTGGCAGCCCCTCGCTCGCAAAGGCGCTCTACGCTTGATAGAAGGTCGGCCTGGACATTCCGAACAGGGCGGCCGCCTGGGCCTTGGAAGCGCCATCGACCCGAACATGACGCAACATCTCGTACTTGACCTGAACAAGGTCGTCGGGAACGAAGAAATCGCGCGATCGAAACCATGGCGCCCGTATTCGGTCGGGATGGGGATTGAGAGCACCAAGTTCGCGTAGTCGATCGCGCTTTAACGGTGGCTTGGTCATTACATGATCTCTCGTTGATGTAGCGACAAATAAAATACGTTGCGCTATTCGATGTGTCAAGTATCTTCTTGATCTGGCCTATTATATAAAATGCGGCTATTTCCCCGACGAAAACGGGATAAGTGTTCCTGGTAAAACGGTTTGACTTTGGCTAACCTGGCGTCTTGGTCGGTGCCGGGGTCATGGATGAAGTGTGTCGTAGTGTTGAAGGCCGTCGAGGAGGTGACATTGCAGCAGATGTCGATCAATCACCGTCATCGGGATACGCGCACACGCGCGGCGGGCCTGTTGATGCTCGGACGTGGCCTCAAGGCGCGTGCCATTGCGGCGCAACTGGGCGTGAGTGGCCAGAGCGTCTACAACTGGTCGCACGCATGGCGCGAGCGGGGCATATGCGGCTTGATGGGCGCACATAACGGCGGCCGGCATGCGCTGCTGACTGAAGCCCAGATCGCTGTGGCCCTTGAGATCGCCCGCGCCGAAGCGCTGACCCTTGGTGGCATTGCCCAGCGCGTCGAAGCCGCGCTCAACGAGCCGCTGCCCTGCAAGATCGAAACGCTGGGCGAAGCTCTCAAGCGCAACGGCTTTTCTTTCAAACGCAATCGCTACGCGCTCAAAAAAAGCGCGACAAGGAAGCGTTCGCCATGAAACAGGCGACACTCGAGAAACGCCAGCAGGCTGCACGCGAGGACGCCGTGCGGTTGCTGTATCTCGATGAGGCGGGCTTCCATGGATCGCCGCCGGTTCAACGTAGCTGGTCACCACGAGGCTTGCCTCACCAGGTCGAACCGAACCCTCACTGCCGCCGCAGCGTGATCGGCGCACTGGACTTCGGCGAGAACACGCTGATCCACGCCGCGCATGCCGGCACCATTAAAGCCCAGGATGTCGAGTGCTTCATCGACAGTGTGCTCGCCACCGGGAACGGTCTGCCCACGGTGATCGTGCTGGACAATGCCAGCATCCATCACGGTATCAGCGACGCGACGCGCCAACGTTGGCTGCTCGAACATAAGGTCATCCTGTTTTACCTGCCTGCCTATAGCCCCGAGCTCAACATGATCGAGATCGTCTGGCGGTACCTGAAATACCGATGGCGTCGAGCCCTCACGTGGACCCGCGAAACCATCGATGCCGAACTTGCAGCACTGCTAAGCAGGTACGGCCCCGATTTTCAAATCAATTTTTCCTGAACACTTATCCTTGATGTGTCAAAACCAACGTCACCTGCGTATCGGCATATTTATCCTTACGTGAATGGCGAAATTTATTTGACATCGCGCGCTCCCAATAAATCGTCGACGAGCGCACGCAATCGAAGCAGATCGTCTGTTCTAAACCAGGAATGTCCATCGGAGGCCTGCGCGAACAGATCTGGCTCCGGGACATCGGTCCAGGATGCCAGCACCGAGCACAGACGCTTGTGTGCGTCGTAATACATCACGCGATCTTCACCCCAATTCTGCTTGCGACTCACGAGGACAAAGTGATTTCCACGTGCTGGGTGGAATGGGTGGGTAATCTCGAAGGACGCGCCTTTGACTACACGACGTTCCTCATGACAGACAGTTGCTGACTTGCGAGAAAGCCAAGGTCGAGGTTGCAGTCCAGATCGTTGAACGCTGGATCATGGCGCGACTGCGCCATCAGCGGTTCGAGACGGTGTACGCGGTAGATCGCGCGATTGCCGCGCTGTCGCCCACGCTCAATGAGCGCCCCTTCCAGAAGCTGCCGGGCAGCCGCGCCAGCGCCTTCGCTGCATTGGACGCCCCGGCGCTGCGCCCGTTGCCGGCTATCCCGTATGAGATCGCGCAGTTCCGCACCGTCAAGGTTCACATCGACCACCACGTCGAGATCAGCAAGCATCGCTATAGCGTGCCGCACGCGCTGGTCGGCCAGACGCTGGACGCCCGCATCACCGCGCATGCCGTCGAGCTGCTGCCTCGCGGCCAGCGCGTTGCGGCCCACCTGCGCGCGAGCGCCGGCGGCTTCACGACCGTGGCCGAGCACATGCCCGCCGCGCACCGCGCTCACCTCGAATGGTCGCCGCAACGACTGATCCACTGGGGCCAGCAGATCGGCAGCGCCACCGGCGCAGTCGTGCGCCGCCTGCTCGAACAGTACAGGCATCCCGAACACAGCTATCGCTCCTGTCTAGGCTTACTGAGTTTGGCAAAGCGTTATGGCAACGATCGTCTCGAAGCCGCCTGCGCAGTCGCTCTGGAGCTGGGCGCGTATCAGTACCGCCATGTCAGGAGTGTGCTCGAAACCGACCGCGACCGGGTCGCCGCTGCGGCCACAACCGAGTGGACCAGTCCCGACCACGCGCATCTGCGCGGCCCCAGCTACTACCAGTGACACCGCCGCTCACCAGGCTGCGCACAGCCTGACCCGCGACTGACCTTCTGGTCGCCCTCAAGGGCGTGCTACGCCGGGCTGCACCCGCCCTTGAGCCTGCCTTCGCGCCCGGCGCCAATCACCAGGACCTTCAACCTCATGATGACCCATACCACGCTCGCCCAACTGCGCTCGCTCAAGCTCGACGGCTTTGCCGCTGCGCTCGAAGAACAGCTTGCCCAGCCCGCCGCCAGCGCGCTCGCCTTTGAAGAGCGCCTGGCCTTGCTGATCGACCGTGAGCTGCTCTGGCGCAACGACCGCAAGCTCGCTCGCCTGTTGCAGCGTGCCCGCCTCAAGTATCCACAGGCCGCCATCGAAGATCTCGATACCCGGGCGGCCCGGGGCATCGATCATAGACAGATCACCAGCCTCGTACTGTCTGCCTGGATCGCTACCGGCCACATGGTGCTTGTAGGCGGTCCGACCGGTGTCGGCAAAACCTGGCTCGCTTGAGCATTGGCGCAATATGCCTGTCGACGCGGCCATTCCGTCGCTTACCTGCGCGTGCCCAGGCTCGCCGAGGAACTGCGGATCCTGCATGGCAGCGGCGGCTTCGGCAAATGGCTCCTGCAGATGGCCAAAACCGATCTGATCGTGCTGGACGACTGGGCCGTCGCTCCGCTGGACGTGAGCACACGCAACGACTTGCTTGAGCTCATTGACGACCGCGGCAGCAGTCGCGGCATCCTCATCACCGCCCAACTACCCGTCGAGCACTGGCATGCATGGATCGGGGACCCTACCATCGCTGACGCCATTCTCGATCGGCTGATGCACCGCATTCACCGCATCACACTGGCAGGAGAGTCGTTAGGAAAGTCCGCTCAAAAAGCAGGCATCACGCTCAAAGCCGGCGACGCCGCGTAGCCCTTCAGGATAGAATTTGTTCCACGCAACACCTCCCGCCGACCGCCGGTCACGATCGCCGGAATTGCCGATCACGATCAACCGGAAACCGCGGTCACGATAAAACGGAATCAGCGGTCACGATGCCGGAAATGTCGGTCACGATCGCCGGAATACGCAATTGCCGCGCTCGCGAAGTTTCTGGCGATGCTCCTCGGAGTCATAGCCACGGTCTGCGTAGATGACCTTGGGCTTCTGAAGCGGCCGGCCACGTACGCCGCGAATCGGTTGAATGGCATCAACCAGCGGCAGCAGCTGGGTGACGTCCTTGCGATTCGCGCCTGTCAGGGTCGCGCTGACAGGAACGCCATTGGCGTCTACGAGGATGTGATGCTTGGAGCCTAGTCGCGCGCGATCCGTGGCGTTCGGACCAGTTTTTCGCCCGCCCCAACGGCTCGCACAGATGAAGAGTCGACGGCTGCGCGCGAGAAATCCAGTTCGCCGGCCTCGCGTAACTTCGCCAGCAGTAGCTCGTGCAATCGCTTCCACACGCCAGCCTTCTGCCAGTCGCGCAATCGTCTCCAGCAGTTTGAACCCGAGCCAAATTCTAATTTTGTCGACAGGTCTCGCCAGCGGATACCGGTCTTGAGCACGAACAGGATGCCGTTCAGTGCAGCTCGGTTCGCAACCGGCAACCGGCCCGGATACTTCTTGCGCCGTGGCTTTGGCGTCGGCAGCAATGGCTCGATTAGTGCCCACAGTTCGTCATCAACAATCGGCGCGCCCATCCTTGGTTCCAGTTGTTCAGATGGCCAAGGTTATCAGCTTGCCGAAAAGGTTAACAGTCCCCAACGGGGTCTTTTTGATTCCGTCTCTTAAGACTGCTGCAGGCGGGTGGCGTCGTAAGGATTGCGGAATGGGCCGCTCCCTGCAGATGCGCATTTGAATGCAGGTTGCGATTACGACTCCGACATTGGGGGAATGTGTGGCTGAACCGCCTCCGATTTTTCTGGACACGAATTTGGGGTAAAAGCTATGCCTGGAAACGGAGTTGAAGATGCTGAATAAGTCGAATGTTGGTGAGGTTGTGCCGGGGGCGGTGGAAGGAGCGCGTAGCGCGACTGGAAGCGCCCCCGGCGCGGGCGCCGAAGTGAAGCGGTGGTCGGCCAACCGGAAGAAGGAAGTCGTCCTGCGCCTGTTGCGCGGCGAGCCGGTGGATGCCATTTCGCGCGAGGTATCGGTGCCGATATACCGGCTCGAGGAATGGCGCGAGCGTGCGCTGGCCGGTATGGATGCGGGCCTCAAGGAGCGCGAGAACGATCCGCTGGAGGCCACGCTTGGCGAGGCCACCCGGCGCATTGGCGAGCTGGTGATGGAAGTCGAGATCCTGCGCAAGGAAAGGCAGGCCCGACACCCTTTAGGCAACCGGAGATCGTCGAAATGAGCCGCGCGACCTCCACTGGTACCGGCAAGCCTTATGGGCTGCAGCGGGTCTGCCGGGTGCTCGGATTCCCGCGTTCGACGATCTATGCCGGTCGTGCGCGCGAGTCGGGCAACGTGGTGCCACTCGTGGCACAGCGGCGCGGTCCGAAACCAGAGATGCCGGACGCCGCCCTTCTGGAGGCCATCCGGGCCGATCTGGCGGCCTCGCCCTTTACCGGCGAGGAACATCGCAAGGTATGGGCGCGGCTGCGTATCCTGCGCGACATCCGGGTCTCCCGCACCCGTGTGCTGCGTCTGATGCGGGAGAACACCTTGCTGTCGCCACATCGGCGCCCGCAGGACAAGTCTGCCCAGCACGACAGCACAATCACGACGAGCCGCCCGAACGAGATGTGGGGCACCGACGGCGTACGCATCGAGACCGTGGCTGACGGCTGGGTCTGGGTGTTCTCGGCGGTCGATCATTGGCACGCCTGCTGCGTCGGCATCCATGCGGTCAAGACGGGCAACCGGTTCGCCGCCTTGCAGCCGATCGCACAGGGACTGCTGGGCGAATTCGGCGGCACGGGTGCCGAGGTCGGTCGGGGCCTGACGCTGCGCATGGATCACGGTTCGCAATACACGGCCGATGACTTCCTGAATCAGGTCAGGTTCTGGGGCGTCACGCCGAGCTTCGCCTTCGTTGCCGAGCCACAAACGAATGGCGTCGCCGAACGTTTCAACCGGACGCTGAAGGAACAGGCCATTCACGGTCGCATCTTCAGGAATCTTGAGGAAGTCCGGGCTGCGGTCGTCGAGTTCAAGGATCGTTACAACCGCCACTGGCGTCTCGAAAAACTGGGCTTCATGTCACCCCATGAAGCCCGTCAGGCAGCCACCCTGAAAGAGGCCGCCTGAGTTGCAAAACCGTGTCCAGACAATCCGAGCCGGTACACGGGAATGTGTGGCGGCACCGGCTCGGTGAGGTGGGCGCCGCCGTTTGCCTTAATGATCGGAACATTTTAGGTTCGTCGACAGTACGTCGTAGCCGCCAATCGATTCGGGCACAACTGCGTCCAGTCCAGGTTCACATGGGACGCCGGCCGTCATAAGTAACAAGGCGCAACGCTAGCTTGACGTCCTCTTGCGTGATGGTGCTCGATCCATCACGCAAAAACCTTAGGGCTGCAAGATCGAGGATTCGCTTTAGCACGGCATCCGTCTCCGAAAGGAAATGATCCTGCAACGCGTGTGCGGTAAGTTCAGCGGTGTGGCGGGATACCGCAAAGCCATCGCCCGCCATCGCTCTTAGCTTCGTACGGACATACGAAGCTAGCCAGTTGTCGGGTTCGTCGACGCATCCCACCATGCAACGTCGGCAATGGAAGCCACGTACTGCCCCCTTTATCTCTCTATCTTCTGTGGATTGGGCAATCGCGTGTTTGACGGTGCATCGCCCTTCATGTGGCCCATGCGCAAGCATCTCAAAAATGCATTCACAGTCATCACACACGAGATTCTCGCCGCGCTGGCATCGAGGCGTTTCATCAAACGTCATCTGAACTCTCCTGATTAACGAGGTTAGCGATCGCCTCGTTCCGGAGGACGTTCGCCAACCCAGTATTTCCCCAAAATTGCAAAGTCAAGCCTGCGCCGGAGAACGTAATCAGGGTGCATGGAGAATATAATTTCTAGGAGTTCGATTGATCTCGACGCTAGGAGATATGCTCGAATCTCGTGTTTGGGGGAGCTGAGGCGGGAGATTGAAGGCGGTGGAGGTTTCAGCTGAGAATCTGATTGTCGAAGTCGGAAACCAGCAAACAACAAACCATCCCCCTTGAAATGCTCGACGAAAATAAGTGCAAATAAACCGAGCCGATAAATGGCAGAAGCCCCGCAAGAACTTTCATCCTTGCGGGGCTTCTCTTTTCGGGCTACAGCGCTACCCGCTTACCGCGACATCATATTCATGCTGACGTTATGCAACACCCACAACGTGCCGCCGATCACGATCACCGCGGTGAGTGCGGTGAAGACAAAGGCCGTCACGTTCCAGCGTTGCTCCGACGACGTGTTCATGTGCAGGAAGAACACCAGGTGCACGACGATCTGCACGAGCGCGAGGCCCGAGATCGCGTACAACGCTTCCTGGCCGGTCAACGTGCCCGTCAGAACGAGAGCAAATGCCGCGACAGTCAGAATGACCGACAGCACGAAGCCTGTCATATAGCTGCCGAAGCTGCCGTGGCTTCCACCTGAGTGTGCGTTATGGCTATGGTCCATTTAGATCACGCTCGCAAGATAGACAAAGGTGAAGACGCCGATCCACACGACGTCCAGAAAGTGCCAGAAAAGGCTCAGGCACGTCAGACGGATCATGTCGCGTTCGGTCAGGTCTTTGTGACGCAGCACCTGGATAGCCAGCACCACCATCCAGATCAGGCCGAACGTCACGTGCAGACCGTGCGTGCCGACCAGCGTGAAGAACGACGACAGGAACGCGCTACGGCTCGGACCTGCGCCTTCGGCGATCAGGTGCGAGAACTCTCGCAGTTCCAGCACGAGGAACGACAGACCCAGCAGGAACGTCACGCCGAGCCAGAAGAGCAATGCGCCCTTGCGGTTCTTGTATGCGCCCAGCATCGCAAAACCGTACGTGATACTGGAGAGCAGCAGCATCGTGGTTTCGAGCGCGACGCCCGGAATCTCGAACAGATCCTTACCGGTCGGACCACCAGCGAACTGGTGGCTCATCACCGCGAACACTGCGAACAGCGACGCGAAGATGATGCAGTCGGTCATCAGGTACAGCCAGAAGCCGAATACCGAATGCGACGGCGGGTGATCGGCGTGATGCGCGTCGTGGTGATGCGCGTCGGCCGTAATCGTAGTGTTTGACATCAATCCACCTCCAACGCGACCTGCGCACCAGCGCCGGAGCGTTTCTCTTCAATCGCCGCGACCGTAGCGGCCGGAATGTAAAAGCCTTCGTTCTTCTGGAAGCTGTAGACGATCACCGTTCCGATCGCACCGACCAGACCGACGATGGCGAGCCACCAGATGTGCCAGACAGCGGCAAAACCCAGCACCAGCGAGAACACTGCAGCAACCACACCTGCCGACGTGTTCGACGGCATGTGAATGTCGCTAAACACCGGCTTCGGCTGGTTCTTGCGCGACTTCATTTCAGAGAAGGCGTCGAGTTCACGCACTTCCGGAATGATCGCGAAGTTGTACGACGCCGGCGGCGAGCTCGTTGCCCATTCCAGCGTGTGACCATCCCACGGATCGCCCGAGAAATCGCGGTTTTCCGGCTTGTTGCGGTCACGCAGGCTAACCACGATCTGGATCACCTGGCAGGCGATACCGATTGCGATCAGCACCGCACCGACCCATGCGAGTTGCAGCCACGGGTGCCATGCAGGGTTGTCATAGTGATTCAGACGACGCGTCATGCCCATGAAGCCCAGCACGTACAGCGGCGTGAACGCAACCCAGAAGCCGATCTGCCAGAACCAGAACGATGCCTTGCCCCACTTCTCGCTCAGCTTGAAGCCGAATGCCTTCGGGAACCAGTAGTTGAAACCGGCCAGGTAGCCGAACAGCACGCCACCAATAATCACGTTGTGGAAGTGAGCGATCAGGAACAGGCTGTTGTGCAGCACGAAGTCCGCGCCCGGAATCGCCATCATCACGCCGGTCATACCGCCGATCGTGAACGTGACCATGAAGCCCAGCGTCCACAGAACCGGCGTCGTGAACTTCAGACGGCCCTTGTAAATCGTGAACAGCCAGTTGAACACCTTCACGCCGGTCGGGATCGCAATCACCATCGTTGCAATACCGAAGAACGAGTTCACGTCAGCGCCCGAACCCATCGTGAAGAAGTGATGCAGCCACACGAGGAACGACAGCACCATGATCGCGCAGGTTGCCCACACCATCGTCTTGTAGCCGAACAGCGGCTTCTTGGCGTAGGTTGCGACGACTTCCGAGAAAATACCGAACGCCGGCAGGATCAGGATGTACACCTCAGGGTGACCCCATGCCCAGATCAGGTTCAGGTACAGCATGGCGTTGCCGCCAGCATCGTTCGTGAAGAAGTGCATGCCGAGGTAACGGTCGAGACCGAGCAGCGCGAGCGTGACGGTCAGGATCGGGAACGCAGCCATGATCAGCACGTTCGTGCACAGCGCGGTCCACGTGAACACCGGCAACTTCATGAACGTCATGCCCGGAGCGCGCATCTTCACGATCGTCACGAAGAAGTTCACGCCGGTCAACAACGTACCGATACCGGAGAGCTGCAAGCTCCACAGGTAGTAGTCGACACCGACACCTGGACTGAACTGCAATTCGGACAGCGGCGGATAAGCGAGCCAGCCCGTTTGCGCGAATTCACCGATCACCAGCGAGATGTTGATCAGGATTGCGCTGATCGCGGTCATCCAGAAGCTCAGCGAGTTCAGGAATGGGAACGCAACGTCGCGAGCACCGATCTGCAACGGCACGATGATGTTCATCAGGCCGACCAT
The DNA here is from genome assembly GCF_904848625.1 of Paraburkholderia metrosideri. Lineage (GTDB taxonomy): Bacteria > Pseudomonadota > Gammaproteobacteria > Burkholderiales > Burkholderiaceae > Paraburkholderia > Paraburkholderia metrosideri. The sequence continues at coordinate 8,953 of NZ_CAJHCP010000014.1, read as the reverse complement.
GAACGCCATCGCCATGAAGAAAATCATGATGACGCCGTGCGCGGTAAAGATCTGGTCGTAATGGTGCGGTGGCAGGACGCCAGGCGAGTTATACGACAGAGCAAGCTGGGTACGCATCATGATGGCGTCCGCGAAGCCGCGGAACAGCATGATGAGCGCAACGACGATGTACATCACGCCGAGCTTCTTGTGGTCGACCGACGTGAGCCATTCGGTCCACAGGTAGCGCCACTTGCCGAAATAGGTGATCAGACCCAGTACCAGCGCACCGCCAAAGGCGATGCCCGCGGCCGTCACCATGATGATCGGCTCGTGGTACGGAATCGAGTCTAGTGAGAGTTTTCCGAACATGCGTTACCCCTTAACCTTGGGCGCGCAGTTGGCGTCCTTCATGTTGTCCATGACGTTACCGTTGTTGTAGCGGGCAATGATGTTGTGGAAGAGCTTCGGATCGACCGCGGAAAAGTAGCGCACCGGATCCTTCTCGCTCGGCTCCGCCACGTTGTGGTAGCGGTCCATGCTGAGGTTATCCGACGATGCGCGCACTTGCGCGACCCATGCGTTGAACTCTTCCGGCGACTTCGCGAGCGTGCGGAACTTCATGTCCGAGAAGCCCTTGCCGCTGAAGTTGGCCGACGTGCCTGCGTAATCGCCCGCTTCGTCAGCGATCAGGTGCAGACGCGTCTGCATGCCTGCCATCGCGTAGATCTGGCCGCCGAGTTGCGGGATGAAGAACGAGTTCATCACCGAATCCGACGTGATCGTGAAGTTCACCGGCGTGCCGACCGGAATCGCCAACTGGTTCACCGACGCGATACCGAGGTCCGGGTAAATGAACAGCCACTTCCAGTCGAGCGCGACGACTTCGACGTTGATCGGCTTGACCTGCGACTCGAGCGGCTTGTACGGATCCAGCTCGTGCGTGGTTTTCCACGTGAGTACAGCGAGGAACAGAATGATCAGCGTCGGAATCGTCCAGATGGCGATTTCGATACCGGTCGAGTGAACCCAACCCGGACGGTATTCAGCGTTTTTGTTCGACGCGCGATAACGCCATGCGAACAGCAGCGTGAGCGCGATTACCGGAACGACCACAATCAGCATGGCCCAGGTGGACGTGGCAATCAGATCACGTTCCGCCAGACCCACACTGCCCTTCGGATTCAAAATATCGAGGTTGCTGCAACCCGAAAGCAACAACGCAAGGCCGGCAGAAAGGAAACTTACCGACCCACGCAGAGTCTTTCCTTTCATATCGATTGCCTCTTTTTTACGACTGTTACGAACGTCATTCGACCGCTCTCCATTAGTAAGCGCTCGCATAATAGGGGCGCGACGAGTGGTAATAAACCCTCGAATTTGCAACGATCTATTGCGCCGCAGCGCATTGCGACACGTTGCCGCACACCCCGAGTGCAAGCGGTAGGTTTGCAATGCCTCATTCAGAAGCATCGAAAACTTGGCGCATCGCAAAACCCCCTTGAATACACGCTAAAAACGCGACACGACCTGAAAGGTGGCATCGCGCGGCATGTATTTGAAAGAGACTCTGTCGATGCGACAAAGCGCGCCGGCAACGTTGCATCCGCGCACACGGATGTTGCAATTGCGACGCGCCTCGTTCTATCAACCCGGCGTGCGAACCGCAGTAGCGACGACCGGTGCCGGTGCCGCTGCCTGCAGATGCTCGCCACCGTCCGCCGGTGCATCTTCCGGATGAGCCGAACGCTCCGACTGGGCCAGCAGCGTGCCGACCGACGGGTCGATTGCATCGGTGAACGGTTTCGGGTTGAGACCAATGGCGAGCACCAGCAGCGCCATCACGCCGAGCAGCGCGAATTCGCGGCGGCCGACGTCCTTGAGTTTGGCGACGCGCGCATTCGCGATCGCGCCGAAGATCACGCGCTTGTACATCCACAGCGTGTAGGCGGCGCTCAGAATCAGCGTGGAGGCGGCCATTGCGCCGATCCAGAAGTTGAAGCGGATCGCGCCCATCAGCACCATGAACTCGCCGACGAAACCCGACGTGCCCGGCAGGCCGATGTTGGCCATCGAGAACAGCATCACGAAGGCGGCGAAACGCGGCATGGTGTTGGCGACGCCGCCGTATTCGTTGATCGCGGCGGACTTGGTGCGGTCGTAGAGCATGCCCGTGCACAGCAGCATTGCGCCCGACACGACGCCGTACGACAGCATCTGCACGATCGCGCCGGCCTGGCCGATGCGGTTGAACACGAACAGGCCCAGCGTGACGAGGCCCATGTGCGAAATCGTCGAATACGCGAGCAGACGACGCATGTCGGTTTGCACGAGCGCGAGCAGGCTCGAGTAGATCACGGCGATCAGAGACAGCGTGATCATCATCGGCGCGAAGAAGTGGCTGGCCTGCGGAGCGATCGGCAGCGCGAAACGCAGCAGACCATAACCGCCGAGCTTCAGCATACCGATCATCACGGCCGCGCCGGTCGGACCGTCGAGGTGGACGTCCGGCAGCCACGTGTGCAGCGGCCACATCGGCACCTTCACGCCAAAGGCAGCGAGGAAGCCGAGGAAGATCAGGATTTGCGGAATCGTACCGAGGTGCGTCTCACGCCACGTGGCGAGGTCGAAGCTGTGCGTCTGGCTGTACAGGTACAGCATCGACATCAGCATCATCAGCGAGCCGAGGAACGACACGAAGAAGAACTTCACGGCGGCGTACGAGCGGTTCTTGTTGCCCCACGTGCCGATCAGCAGGTACAGCGGAATCAGCGTCGCTTCGAACGCGATGAAGAACATCATGCCGTCGAGCGACGTGAACACGCCCTGCATGAAGCCCGACAACATCAGGAACGCGCCGTAGTACTGCGCGGTGCGCTGGGTGATCGATTCCCACGAAGCGACCACGATGATGATCGTGGTCAGTGCCGTCAGCGCGACAAGCCACAGCGAAATGCCGTCTACCCCCAGATGCCACGCAATGTCGAACGTGGGCGACCAGCGCATGTTCTCGACGAACTGCATCGACGTGACGTCGTTGCGGAAATTCGCGACCAGCGGGATCACCGGCAGGAACCCCGCCACCGCGCCGATCAGCGCGATCCAGCGGGTGCGACCACGTGCCGCGTCAGATCCGGCACGCAAAACCACGAGTCCGGCGACAATGGGGATCCAGATGAGTAGGCTAAGAAGATGCATGTGCGCTATGGAAAACTTGAGTACAAAACGCCACCTCAATGCCTTCGGGCCCGAAAGCATTGAAATGGATATGTAAGTTGGATTTCACTGAAATTGACGTGTAAGCAGTGATGGCCCGTACACGTTTACCCGCAGCCGAATAACCAAGGGTGGGAGATTACCAAGATACGGATACTTTTGCAGCGCAACAGCGCAGGGACGGCGCCCTCAATACATTGTTGCCACACGTGCCATTGCAGAAGTTCAAAAAATGTGCGCCTGCACAAATCCGTTTCAGCCCACTATGCGCGGCGAATTTTATAAACAGAAGAAAACAATTTGACCGCTACTTAGCGTCTCTTGCAAAAATTGCCGGAGGCGCTTTTTGAACGGGAATAGTTCATGCTGAGGGACGACACCCGGTGAACGTCGATTTCCGCCCTCTCCACAAAATTTCGAGCGTTTCCAGGCAAAAAATATTTTTGGCCTGGCACTCTAAATTGATTACTTTCATCTGGCTTAAAGGCGTAGTTTCGCCTCGGTGACCAAGACCGCCTCATCTGCGCCAATCATCCTTAGTTTTCTTTCTAATTCATTACGAAAATGCGTGCGCCCGGGCCCCTTGCGAGCGAAATTTCGTCCAGCAAGGCACACTGGCTTCGCCACGCCGGACCTCTGCCGACGGCTACCTTTTTCGGACATCACATGACGCTTCGTGACGGAGTTGTCGTTCCCGCACTCGAATGCCGCGGACTCAGCAAGCAATACGGCCATGGCCGTAACGTGCTCGCGCGCCTCGATTTCACGCTGCGGCCCGGAGAGTTCGTCGCGATCATGGGCGATTCCGGGGTCGGCAAATCGACGCTGCTCAACCTGATCGCCGGGCTCGACAACGCCGATAGCGGCGATGTGATCATCGATGGAAACCCCGTTGCACAGCTGGACGACAATGCCGCTACGCGGTTGCGTCGGCAGAAACTGGGGTTCGTGTTTCAGGCGTTTCATGTGCTGCCCCATCTGACACTCGCGCAGAATGTGGCACTGCCGCTGCTGCTCAACGATTTACCGGTGGATGGCGCTCTCGATATGCTCGCAGCGGTCGGTTTGAGCGGTCGCGGCGACGATTTCCCACGGCAACTGTCGGGCGGCGAAATGCAGCGCGTCGCGATTGCGCGCGCGCTTGTGCATCGCCCGAAACTGATTCTCGCCGACGAACCCACCGGCAATCTCGATCCCGATACCGCGCACGACGTGCTCAGCCTGTTCCGCGCGCAAAGCAAGGCGACCGGCGCGGCCACGATCATGGTCACGCACTCGGAGGCCGCCGCGGCGGTGGCGGACCGCGTGCTGATTCTGAGCGACGGCGGGCTGCACGTCTCTTCCGTCGGGCCAGCCCGCTCCAGTCAGCGCTCCTCCACCCCGTCCGCCGATAATGTCCGCTGACGCCCGCCCGTTGCCGCGCGTGCGAGGACATCGGGTTCTCTCGCGCTGGCTGCTGGGCGCCGAGTGGCGCAGCCATCGCGGACGCGCACTGGTCGCCATCGCAACGATCGCGCTCGGCGTCGCGCTCGGCTACGCAGTGCAATTGATCAACAGTGCCGCGTTTAACGAGTTCTCTGCCGCGGCCCGCAGTCTTTCCGGCGACGCCGATCTCCAGGTGCGCGGCGCACAGCCTTTAGCCGATGAGTCGATTTATCCGCTTCTGTCGAGCGACGCGGCCGTGGCGCTGACGAGCCCCGTGCTGGCGTTCGACGCCACCGTGCCGGGTCGCGGCTCCGCGCTGCCCGTGCTTGGCGTCGACGTCTTCAAAGCGAGCCTCATCACGCCCGATCTGACCGGCGTGCCATCCTCTGAGCGGCCGTTCGACACGCTCGCGTCCGACACGGTGTTTCTGTCGAGCGCCGCGCAGCAATGGCTGAACGTAAAAACCGGCGACGACCTCGCGCTGCAAAGCGGCACGTCGATTGTCCATTTTCGCGTCGCCGGTGGCCTCGTGAGGACGCGTCCAGGTCAGCGGCTCGCCGTGATGGACATTGCGGCCGCCCAATGGAAGTTCGGTAGGCTCGGCAAGCTGTCACGCGTCGATGTGCTGCTCAAGCGCGGCGTCGACCGGGGGCGGTTCAAGCGTGATCTGCAGAACCGGCTCGGCAATCAGTGGGTGGTGTCGGAAACGCATGACGCGGAAAGCCGTACCGACCGCCTGTCGCGCGCGTACCGGATCAACATGAACGTGCTTGCGCTTGTAGCGTTGTTCACCGGTGCATTTCTTGTCTTTTCGACCCAGGCACTCAGCGTCGTGCGACGCCGCGCGCAATTTGCCATGCTGCGCGTCCTTGGATTGACGCGCGCACGGCTGCTGCGTCAGATTCTGATAGAAGGCGCGCTGCTGGGTCTGTTGGGTTCGCTGTCCGGACTCGTGCTGGGTTATGCGATGGCCAGCGGCGCGCTGCACTTTTTCGGCAGCGATCTGGGCGGCGGATACTTTCCTGGCGTTCAGCCGCAGGTGGGGTTCGAACCGCTGGCGAGCGCGGTGTTTCTGGTGCTGGGCATCGCGGTATCGGTAGTGGGCAGTCTGGCGCCTGCGCTGGAAGCGGCGCGCGCGAAGCCGGCCGCGGCGCTCAAAGCCGGCGCCGAAGAAGGCGCGCTCGCGAGGCTCGCCACGCCATGGCCCGCGTTGATCTGCCTGCTGGCCGCCGCCCTGCTCACGCAAGTGCCGCCCTGGTTCGATGCGCCCATTGGCGGTTATCTTGCGGTCGCGTTGCTGCTGGTCGGTGGAATTGCGCTGATGCCGCGCGTGACCGCATGGGTATTCGGCGCGGCAAGCCATGCGTTCGGCGCACGACGCCGCGTGAGCGCCACCGGCACGCTTGCGCTGGCGCGGCTCGCGAATGCACCTGGCCATGCGTCGATTGCGATGGGCGGCGTGTTGTCGAGCTTTGCGCTGATCGTCGCGATGGCGATCATGGTGGCCAGCTTCCGCGTCTCCGTTGAAGACTGGCTGACGCATCTGCTGTCCGCCGATCTCTACGTACGGGTCGCGCCGAACGGCGATACCGGCGGTTTGCGACCCGACGAGCAGGCGCTCCTCGCGGGCGTGCCCGGCATCAGGAGCGCCGCGTTTGCACGCACGTCGCATCTCACGCTCGATCCGGCGCGGCCGGACATCGCCGTGCTGGCGCATGAAATCAATGCCGACGATCCTGGCGCGAACCTGCAGATGACGGGCACCGTGTTGCCGTCCTCCCAATTTCAGCGGGACGAAATACCTGTTTGGGTATCCGAAGCGATGGTCGATCTGTATGGATATCGACTCGGTCAGCGTGTGAAATTGCCGCTAGGAAAGGGATCGCATGGGTTCGTCGTCGCTGGCGTCTGGCGGGACTATGTGCGGCAGAGCGGCGCGATTCAGATACGGCTCGCCGATTACCGGCGTCTCACCGGCGATGCAAACGCGACCGATGTGGCCGTTACCGTTCAACCGGGCGCACGGGTCGAACAGGTGATTGCGGGGTTGCGGGCATTGCCGTTTGGCGCATCGCTGGATATGTCGCAACCGGGCGAGATCCGCGCGCGAACGCTGGTGATATTCGACAGGAGTTTTGCGGTGACCTATCTGCTCGAGGCGGTCGCCATCGTGATCGGATTGTTTGGCGTGGCCGCGACTTTTTCGGCGCAGACGCTTGCTCGAGCACGTGAGTTTGGCATGCTGAGGCATGTCGGCGTGACGCGCGCGCAGGTTCTGTCGATTCTCGCGCTCGAAGGAGGCATGCTGACAGCCTGTGGAATCGCGATGGGTTTCGTGCTGGGATTCGCGGTGAGCCTGATTCTGGTGTTTGTCGTTAATCCGCAGTCGTTTCACTGGAGCATGTCGCTGCACGTGCCATGGAGGGTGCTGGGCACGGTTGCGGTGGTGATGCTGGCTTCGTCCTGCTCGACGGCGGTGGTGGCGGGACGCGGTGCGGTGTCGGTGGATGCGGTGCGGGCAGTGAAGGAGGATTGGTGAGGTCGGTGGGGGTTTGTTTGGGATCGCTGGGATAAGCTGACCTGAGGACGCGATGTTTGAGACGATTGTGAGAAGTGGCGACGGGGTTTTGAGGTTGATGCGGGGGTGGGTGAGGTTGTTGTGGCGGGTGAGGTTGTTGTGGCGGGTGGGGTCGCTGTGGCGGGTGGGGTCGCTGTGGTGGGTGAGGTCGCTGCGGTGGTTGGGGTCGCTGCGGTGGTTGGGGTCGCTGCGGTGGTTGGGGTCGCTGCGGTGGTTGGGGTCGCTGCGGTGGTTGCGGTCGCTGCGGTGGTTGAGGTCGCTGCGGTGGTTGCGGTCGAGCATTCAGTCGACGATGTCATCGTTCTTCTCGCGGCTATCTCCGTCGGCATCAACACGAGAGTCACCAACTGCATGCCCCCAGGCAACGGTTCGATGGAAACTGCACCGCCTGCTTTGGATCGTTATCCTGAGCACGTCGTCCGCGTTCGCAAAGCCGCCCGAATTTGCTGTTGTCACACCCGATCGACCGATCTCATTCCTACAAGACACCGGTGCTCACACCAATTTCCGCACTGAGTGGTGGTACGCGACGGGTTGGCTCACGACGCCGGACCATCAGCCGCTCGGCTTCCAGATCACATTTTTCCGAACTGCCACGGGTCACGATACTGCCGATCCGGGCGCATTCGCACCGTCGCAATTGATCATTGCGCACGCGGCATTAAGCGATCCCGCGTTAGGGCATCTTGCCCACGACCAGCGCATTGCCCGTCAAGGTTTCGGGATCGCTTATGCCAAAGACGCCACCACCGACGTCAAACTCGATTCCTGGAAAATCATTCGAGCGTCGGACGGCCATTACGACGTCACGGCCGACGCCAATGGCTTCTCGTTGCATCTGGCGCTAACGCCGACACAAGCGCCGCTGATTCAAGGCGATCGCGGATATTCGCAAAAAGGCCCACGGCCGGAACAGGCAAGTTATTACTACAGCGAACCGCAATTACGCGTGACTGGCAACGTGGTACGCCCAGGCGCCACGGGAACTTCATCGCACGGCGAGACTGCGGTGACTGGGATAGCGTGGCTTGATCACGAGTGGTCGAGTACCTTGCTCGACGCCAATGCAGTGGGCTGGGATTGGCTAGGCGCGAATCTCACTGACGGTTCCTCGCTGATGGCGTTCAGGATCCGCACCCGGGATGGGCGGGCGATGTGGGCGCACGCAGCGCTACGCAATCGCCAGGGCCGGGTAACGGCTTTCACGCCGGATGAAGTCGACTTCACACCGGTTCGCACCTGGCGCTCACCGCGGACGAACACCACGTACCCTGTCTCGATGACGCTCAGGGCGGGTTCGCAGACGTGGCATCTCACGCCGCTGATGGACGATCAGGAACTGGATTCGCGGCAATCGACCGGCGCGGTGTACTGGGAAGGTGCGGTGCGGGTGGATCGCGATGGCACGGACGTCGGTCAGGGCTATCTGGAACTCACGGGATACGCGGATGCGCTGCGACTGGGGACGCGCTGAACCCGTTGGCCGTCATTTCGTGAGGGGGTTGTTGCGGAGGCCAGGGGCGCCGGTCAGCGCTGGGGGTGACCGGCCACCTTCGCGGTTGTTGCTGATGCCGATCGGGGTGAGTCAGTCGGGAGGGTCCGTGACGCCTGAGTTTCCTGCTGCCTGGCAGGGGGAAACGAGATGCCAGAAACGCAAAAACCCCACCTTGTTGGGGTGGGGTTTCTGGACATGCTGGGGAGCCTGACGATTACCTACTTTCACACGGGCAATCCGCACTATCATCGGCGTGGAGT
>NZ_CAJHCP010000013.1 GCF_904848625.1 Paraburkholderia metrosideri | reverse complement strand
TTGCCCGTGTGAAAGTAGGTAATCGTCAGGCTCCCCAGCATGTCCAGAAACCCCACCCCAACAAGGTGGGGTTTTTGCGTTTCTGGCCGTCGCATCGGTCGATGTGGTCGCCGCTGGTATCGACGATACGCTCGAAACCCATGTCGAAGCCGTGCGCCTACAACGCACTCGCGGTCATGCGCTGTACGCCGCGGCGGCAAGCTGAGGGAGTTTCATTTCTTCGCGTTAATCGCTGACGAGCGGGACCGCCGTCAATCTGATGCGTTCAGACACGCTGGAGGAAATTTACCGCGTACCGATGGCGATCGTCACGCATCCAGATGGCCGAGAGCCGATCAGTTTTGCGTCTTGATTCTGCCGCCGACTTTTCCGCGAACTCAATCGCGCAGCCCGGATTTCTAACTGGATTATCAGGCTGTCAGGCGGACAGTTGGCGGGGGATAGTGCTCCTGTTTGGCGGGAGCGATTGGATGACTACCAAGACCGGCACAACACGACCTGCCGGTTTTGCCGGCGCTGATTGAACCCAGCGCCGGCATCTCACACACACCGTTTAATCGCCCAGATATTCCGGCTCGATCTGGATATTCTTCTCGCCAGCGGCTTTCTTTTCCCAGTATCGCTTGACCCAGTTTTCGAAGGTCTTGCCAGCCGCCGTATCTTTACCAGTGAACGCAATAGCGCGGATCTCCGGATACGGAATCACTTCCTTCGTCTGCTTGCCGGTCGGGATGATGCGGACGAAGCAGTCCTTGAAGGCCGCGCCATATTGACGGTCGTACAGATAACCCGCAATGGTCGAGCCGTCCTTGCGGGTGACGGTCACGTCACCGCGATAATCGAAGGCCTTTTCCATCGCCTCGCGAATTTCGGCTTCGCTTGTCAGTTCCGGCGTCCAGCCTTCGAGTTGCTCGTGTTCCGTACCAGCGGCAGTTTCCATCTGATCCGGATTGACCTTGGCGACCGCCGCGGGCTTAGCTTCTGCTGCACCCAGCTTGGCGGCGTCCGAACGCGGCGGCGTCGGAACGAACACCATCGGCACTTCGTGCGAAGTCTTCTTCCAACCTGCGAGAATTTCAGTCGCGCCCTTGTCGTCATAGCGGTCGAACAGCATCGCCTTGACCGTCTGGAACATGCCCTTGAACGACCCAAACGTGTAGTTCACGCCGCTTGCTTCGTAGCCCGAGTGCACCATGCAGTTCGCGCATTTCGGATTGCCGCTTTCAGTGCCGTACTCAGACCACTTCACGCTTTCCATCAGCTCGTCGAAACTGTCCGCGTAGCCATCCTGAAGCAGATAGCACGGCTTCTGCCAGCCGAAGATGCTGTACGTCGGCATACCCCACGGTGTGCAGGTGAGGTCCTTCTTGCCCATCAGGAATTCCATGAAGATCGGCGACGCATTGAAGCGCCAGCTCTTCTTCCGGTTCGACAGGATCGCGCGGAACAGCTTCTTAGAACGTGCGCGGCCGAGGAAGTGCTTCTGGTCCGGGGCCTTGTCATACGTGTAGCCCGGCGACACCATCATGCTTTCGACGCCCGCCGTCATCATTTCGTCGAAGTGCGCGCGCACGCTGTTCGGGTCTGCACCGTCGAACAGCGTCGTATTGGTGGTGACGCGGAAACCCGCAGCGACCGCCGCACGAACGCTTTCCATCGCGATGTCGTAACCGCCTTCACGGCACACCGCGAAATCGTGGTGATCGCGCTGGCCGTCGACGTGGACCGAGAACGACAGATACTTGCTCGGCTTGAACAGATGGAGTTGCTTCGCGAGCAGCAACGCGTTCGTGCACATGTACACGTACTTTTTGCGCGCGACGAGGCCGGCGACGATCTCGGGCATCTGCGGATGCAGAAGCGGCTCGCCACCCGGGATCGCGACCATCGGCGTACCGCATTCCTCGACAGCCTTGAAGCATTGCTCCGGCGTGAGTTGCGATTTCAAAACGTGCGCCGGGTATTGGATTTTGCCGCACCCCGCACACGCCAGATTGCAGCGCATGAGCGGTTCGAGCATCAGGACGAGCGGATACCGGCTCCGCCGCATCAACTTTTGCTTCAGGACGTAACTGGCGACCGTCCATGCCTGTGAAATTGGCACTCCCATGCTGCTAATTCTCCTCGGTAACTATTACTTGGCGGGGCAAGCCCCGCAAATGCATTCATTTAGGGTGTTACGCACCCCAATCGGATGCCATTGTCTGCGAAAGCGGGTCGGCGTAAGTTCGCGCGACCGGACGTGAGACGAGCCAGCATCCGACTTCTCGGGTTTGAAATTTCGGAAATTAAGGGATGATCGCACAAACCGTGCTATCGAGCAGGCGGCGAATCATTCTGGACACGTATCCACGTCCCTTGCGGGTGGAACAACGACCTGCTGAAAAGGCCGTTTTCCGCTGTTTATCAGCGATGGCCAAAACGGCAAACAGACGATTTTCTCAAACATTTCTGTTAGCGGTCGAGCGATGTAAGCCATCCGGCGGCCGCCGCGGCATACCAGAGTGCGTACCAGACGCACATGCTGGCCGCGCCCTCGGCTGAAGGCCTGTTCGCTCACGCCATCGCAGACAGCAGTAATTCGTGGGCCGATCCGAAGTGCGCTACGTGTTTGGCACGCTGGAGTATGGCCATCGCTGTTTTACGACGAGCGACCACGCTAATTCGCTCCTCATTCTTCTCGCGCACCATGCGCGTCAAGGCGTTCAGGCGTCGAGCCACGGCACGATGGATATAGCCGGCTGCTCGCATCCTCGACCCATTCTCACCACGCGAGAGGCGATCATGGAATACAGCGCACCGGCAGCCTATCTGCCCTACATCGACGAGTTGCTCGATCAATTGCAAAAACGGGCGCATCATCCGGTATTGCGCTATCAGCGGGACGATGTGACGGGCGACTCGTTGCGTCGCGCGATCTATCGTTACGCGCGGGCGTTGTCATTGCTCGGCATCGGACGGGATTCGGTCGTCGCGCTGTTCGCGCCGAATTGCCCGGACGCGCTCGCTATTCGCTACGCGGCGAACCTGCTGGGCGCCGCTGCCATGTACCTGCCGTCGCTCAAGGATGGAAAGAGCCGCGCCGTGTTGCTCGAAAGAATCCGCCCTTCGCTGTTAGTCGCCTTTCCGACCACCGCGCATCTCGTTCCCGACGCGGCGAAGGCGGACGCTATCTATGTGAGCACCGGTCCAACGGCCAGGCGCCTCGACAAGCTGGCACAGGCGCAATCCGAATTGCCGCTGCCCAGTTGCACCCAACCCGGCGACCTCGCCGTGATCGTCTCGTCGGGCGGCACGACCGGGGTACCCAAAGGCAGCAGGCGGTCCTTCGCCGCATACTCGGCCATGGTCTGCGGGCCATGCTGTAAAGACCGGCGCCAGCTTGTCAATGGACCGCTCGCTTATCTGTCGCAAGTGCTGGTCGACACGACGCTCATCGGCGGTGGCGTGGTTGTCCTCAGGCCGCGCTACGACCCAGCGGCCACGCTTGCCGCGATTGAACTGGAGCGCATCACCGACGTGCTTCTGGTTGAGCCGCAACTCTTCGAGGTCATGGATCACCCGGATGTCCGCCGACGTGATCTTTCCACGCTGCGCTCCATTGCGCACATCGGCGGATCTGCGCCCAACGTGCTTCTGCGTCGCGCGGTCGCCCGCCTGGGGCCGGTGCTCACGCACATGTATGGCGCGAGCGAGGCGGGCATGGTCAGCGTGTTGCCCGCGAATGCCTGCGACGTCACCCTGAACCCGCTGGCGTGCGCGGGTCGCATCCGGGCCGGCGTCGAGGTTCGTCTGCGGCGCGACGATGGAACCCTCGCGCGCAACGGAGAATGCGGACGAATCGAGGTGAGGTCCGCAGCGGTCGCTCAAGGTTATTACCATCAGGAACTCGAAAGCGCGCTGAAGTTCCAGGACGGAGGGTGCCTGACCGGCGACGTTGGGTTCATTCACGCGGACGGCAACCTGTGGGTTTTGGGCCGTGCGAGCGACGTTGCAGACATGGGCGGCCGCATGGTCGGTCCTACGTTGATTGAAGAGATCTTGTGCCGGTTGCCCGAGGTTCGCTATGCCGTGGCTTTTGCTGCCGGAACCGATGCGGTAGACGGTGGCTGGAGCGTCGCTGTCGAGCCATGGGCGGGCCGGGACATTGACGTTGCACGATGCACACGTGCGCTCGAAGACGCTTTGGGCACATGCGTCAGCCACGCGGTGCATATCTGCGTGGTCGACTATGTGCCGCTCACCGAGCAAGGCAAAGTGGACCGCGCAGCAGTGACACGGATTTTGCAAAGCGGTGCGCCGCTGAGCCAGGAGACGTCAGGGTTGCACAGGCAATTCGCCGACGCCGGCGTGGTATGAGCGGAGTTGTCCGCGATGACGGATGCGTGGACGTCGAGACCTGCGGCTGGTTTCAGCTCAGGAGGGCGCGCTGAATGCAGACGGGCTTACCGATCCTGTCCACGTCTGCGCTCGCAGTGACGCAGCGGTATCGATGCCGCCGAGCCACGTGAGCGATGCTAGATACTCACACGTGAACGGAACAGAAGTCGGTTCGCGACAAGCATCACAGCAGCGAGGATCACGATCCCGCCAACAATACCCGCGAGGCGCGACATGGCCATGCCCGGGTCGCCAGACCAGCCTTTGTCCTGGACGAAGACCATAATGAATGCAATGGTGAACTGGCGGCCGATATAACTCGCGCCTCGTGCTCCGGTCTGCACATGACACCCTACCCATACCCCCGCCGACAGCGCAACCAGGCAGGGAATTTCACGCCCATGCAACAGCGGCAGAAGTGCGACGCCAATGGCTCCCGCAAGAAGGCATCCGATGATGCGCTGGACCATCTTCACGGCGATCGGCTTGTTCAGATCAGCAATGCCCGATGGCGGCAGAATCAATACAGCGATTATCGTCACGAGCGCCTGTGCGAGAGTGGGCAGCTTCAACATATAGGCGAACGCTGCGCATATCGCGATCGCGAATCCGGCCTGCACAGCCGCTTCCGCATAGGTCAGGCGCATCGATTCGACGGAAAACTGGTTGGCTTGCGCCGCCACACCCGCCACACCCGCCGCAGATGCGGTTTCCTGCGCGGGCCGATGTCGCCGATACCACTGCTGGCCGAGGCGGAGCGCGCCCGATACCGCGACGCAGGCGGACACGCCGACGCACACATCGATAACCCGGAGCAGTGCAAACGAAGCGGTCGCACGGAACGCGAGGAGTTGGTGCGCTTCATACGTGACCATGATCGCTGTCACGCCACCTAGTACCCACGCGTACGATGCGCTTCCCGTGTTCGCACGATAAACGGTGAAGCCGCCGATCACGCCCACCACCGGTATGAAGAACCAGGGTTGCGCGCCAATCAGCGGGCCCACGAGCGCGCCAAGCAATGCGCCAATGATCGTCCCGAGGACACGGTGCAATGCGCGTTCGAGTGATGCCGCAAAATGCGTCTGCATGACGGCAAAGCCGCTGATTGCGACCCACCACGTGTCGGCGAGATGCAGCATGTGCGCTAGCGCAACTGAGAGCAGCACGGAGAGCATCGCGTTGACGCCAAGCAGCGCGCGTTCGGCAGACGGCTTCCACGCTGCACATTCGCGGCCTAGTGCGAAGGCGGCGTCGCGAGATGTCTGCAGAACGTCGGCGATGCGCATGTGGCGCTCCCCACGAAAGATGGAGTTGGCAAAGAAGAAAGTACGTCCGGATCTCAATCCGGCGGATTGCCGGATCCGTAACTGAGCCATCGTATCCGAACCGTGCTGGTTCAGGAATTGAATCGGTAACTGCTCGTCAGGCTTCGAGGTCGTCGTTATGAAGGCTCACGAAGATCAGAACGAGGAGAAACGTTGTATAGAACCGGAAGGCGCTTTCCTCCCCATTCCATTGCGTCGACATCCACATGTCGAACCATTCTCCGCCAATCGATTTGAAGGCGACTTGCCACGTCAGGAAGCCCACGGTCAATCCGGCCAGCGCGATACGTGTCGCGCGCCTGAAGACAGGGGCAGGAGATCGCCTCGCGCGCCACATGAGGACCGCACCGACCCAGCAGAGCCCGGCTGTTAGCGTCTCGAGCGCAATGATCAGCACGTAGCCCGCGTTCTGTATGGCGGCCGAGGCAATGGCGCGATACATGTTCGCATTGCCGGGGAAGGTAGTATCCATCAGGAATACATGATGGACGAATTCAAGGTTGCTGCCATAGTCGGTGATATTGCCGAAGCTCACGAGCGATGCGAGAAACGCCATCGACAACACCAGCAGCAGCTTTGACAGACGAATCGTCACTGGCGGCCTCCTGTCGATAGGGGAAGACAATGAACAGTGGGGAAGGGACCGTGAAAATGGACTACGGGATGCGTGCCGTCAATTGCCCGGACCCGTTTCACTCTCTCTATGCCGTGCGCGTTGCGTATAGATCAACTCCGTCGGGAGCGACTGAAGATGATCTGTTTCGAGGCAGCAAAAGAACAGGATGAGATCGGTTCGCAGATCAGATCCCGCATTGTCGTCTTCTGAAGATAAATACAGTGCTGGAACGCGGCGTCGTTAAGAGTGCTGGAACGGCGAAATCTGTTTTGTCTTGATCATGGACCTGACTTTCGACACGAATGAAGCGTGCGGATCCTGATTGCATGCTTCTGCTACGGTCTCGCCGACCGGATGAGCGGTATCGACCACGATCGTATCGGTTTCCTTGATACCGAGTTTGTCGACGCCCGCAACCCAATAAACCAGCGCTGGCTGATAGAGCTCGTCCACTGCAACATAATCGGCGCAGGTCATTTTCGCCGGGCTGATTTTGTTTTCCTGCGCGCTAGCGGCTTGCGCAATGGCCAAACAGACCAGGACCGTCAGGATTTTGGCGGTTTTCATAAGACACTCCATAATAAAAAATTGAATTCGTCGACATGACGGAGACTGACAAGGCAACCAGCCGGCAACGCGTTGGCCAGTGGGTACGCCTATGCATGGTAGGGATGCCGAATTAGCCGGGAATTACGCGTGACGTGCGGCGGCTATCGTCGAGCGAGTTGGCTTCAGGAAGAAGAAATGTCGTTGGAGCCGATCGCCGCGTGTCCCGACGCTCCGTTTGCAGCATGGTGTGTTGAGGTTGGTGACAATGCTTCCACTCAGACGCTTTACGCAACCGGTATCGACGATAAAGCTATTCTGGCGATTAGCCCTGTGCGGTGATTGTCGTGGCCAACGAATTAATTGCTTTGCTCGACGGCTCCATTTGCCACTTCGTCATCTGTAAAACGGGCCAGTCGCACTGGCGGTACGAACCATACGAGGCACAATCCCAAGATGGCCGTCGCCGCCGCAATCGCCATCCCTGCATGAATCGATTCGACCAGTGCGTTGCGCGCCGCGTCCATCATTGCGTCACCCGCGTGGCCTGCTTCGATCAGACGACCGACGAGCGCCACCTGTTCATTCCGGTCGATCAACAATTCCGGGCTCGCGAAAGACTTGAACCATTGAGTGGCCTGATACGCATCCAGCGAACGATGCACACCGCGCACGTACAGTTGACCCAACAACGCACCGGTAATGGCCGTGCCCAGCATGCCGCCGAATGTGCGCAGCGATTGCAGCAACGCGGTCGCCGCGCCGAGGTTGTCGCGTGGAACGATTTGCTGCGAGAAGATCGTCAGATTCGCTCCGACAAGCCCGAGTCCCAGTCCGCTGACCAGCATGCATGTCATCCAGACGAGATGCGGAGCGGTGCCGGTAATTACCAGCACCGACAGGCTCGCGAGTGCAAACAGTGCAAAGCCCACATACATGATGATGTTCGCACGCCGGATCCGCGTGACAATTCGGTTGTTTGCGATGGTGCCGATCGTCGTGCCGAGGACGAGTGGCGTAATCAGCATGCCGGAATCGTGCGGCGACATCGCATAACCGCCCTGAAACAGCAGCGGGACGTAAAACACGAGAGAAAAAAGGCCGAACCCGCCGAGTAGCGACATCGCGAACAGTGCAGCGAGCTTGCGGTCTACCAGCATGTCGACGGGAACGATCGGATAGCCCATGCGCCGTTCCCAGAACCACAGTGTGACGGCGCCGCCCAACGCGATTACCGCCAGACTGGACGTGGTCGCCGTGATTCCGTCGTCGGGCAGAAACTCGATCAGCAGTTGCAGTGCGCCGAAAGTCAACGCAATGACGATGGCGCCGAGCCAATCGAGGCGAATATGTTGACCCACGCGAGACTGGCGAACGTTCGGCAAGTAATGCTGCACAAAGAGGAACGACACGATGCCAATCGGCACGTTGACGAAGAACACCTGCCGCCAGCCGCCATATTGCGTCAGCAGGCCGCCTAAAGTCGGCCCCACGATGTTCGACAGGCCGAACGCGGTGCTCACGAAAACCAGCCAGCGCAGTCGCAATCGCGCATCGGGGAATAGATCCGCCACGCTTGCAAAGATCGTACCGATCAATATGCCGCCGCCAATACCCTGCACGCCCCGCGCGATCACGAGCATCAGCATGGTGTTTGCCAATCCGCACAGCACCGACGCGACGGTAAACAGCGCAATTGCAGCAAGTAGAAAACGCTTGCGTCCGTACAGGTCGCCGAGTCTGCCGAAGATGGGAATCGTGATGACGGACGCCAGCATGTAGGACGTCGCGACCCACGCGTAAAGATCGAAGCCCCTCAGTTCGGCGACGATATGCGGCATCGCCGTACCGACGATGGTTTGATCGAGCGCGACAAGCATCGCGACGAACGCTAACCCGAGCATCGCGAGCAACGACTGACGAAACGGCAGTAGCTGACGCGCGGGATCGACGGTGGATGCCTGGAACATCGCATATTCCTCAAGTGGCGTTGCGCGCCGGATCTCGTGCTACGACTCAGGATCCGCCAAACCAGTTGTAACCCTGGTCGACCCAGTATCCACCCGGAAACGTGTTGGTCACGAAAATCTCCATGATGTGTTTCGGGTTCTTGTAACCCAGTTTAGTCGGCATTCTGAGCTTCATCGGAAAGCCGTATTTCGCCGGCAGCTGTTGACCGTCATAAGTGAAGGTCAATAGCGTCTGCGGATGCAGTGCGGTCGGCATGTCGATGCTTTCGTAGTAATCGTCTGCACATTTGAAGCCGACATATTTCGCCGAGGTGTCTGCCCCGACCCGTTTCAGAAACTCGGAAAACGGCGTGCCGCCCCAGCGGCCAATTGCGCTCCAGCCTTCGACGCAGATGTGCCGTGTAATCTGTTCTGCTTTTGGCAACGCATAAAGGTCGGCGAGGGTCCACACCTTCGTGTCATGCACCAGACCGCTGACCTTAAGCCGGAAATCGCTGCCGTCGACCTGCGGAACATCGTCGACACCATAAAACGCATTGAAAGGAAACGGGCGCGTGATTTGGGCTTCGGTATAGGTGGGCGCAAGGCGGTTGGGATCGAACAGCCAGCCTTGCACGCTGTCGTTGATTCGCGATACACGCGACAGAAACATTTCAACCGACTTGTCGTCCGACAGGCTACAGCCAGTGAGCATGGCAAGACCGCCGAGAGTGAGGATGCGTTTGCCGAACAAACGGCGCGACGGCATATCGAGTTCGCGGCGCACGTCGATGCTGAGCGACTTCTGATCGACAGTCGAGGTGACGGATTTGAATGGCTTCACAATCGTAGTTCCGGTTAGCGTCGGCTAACGTCAGTTAGCGTCCGCGAATCATCGTGAGCAAAGAGCGTGGCACGAGCGCAACCATCGTCAGATGGACCACGATAAAGCCGGCCAGCAAAGACATCGCGCAGAAGTGCACGACGCGAGCAAAGTCATAACCGCCCATTAATTCGCGCAGCAGCGGAAACTGCACGGATTTCCAGATTGCCAGGCCAGACAGAATCAGCACCGCGATATCGAACATCACGAACAGGTACGCCAGCTTCTGCACCGCGTTGTAGCGACTCGGGTCCGTATGCGAAAGGTGTCCTTTGAGTGCGTCGCCGAGATCGTGCGCGATGGCTCGAACTGATAGCGGGAAGAACTTCGTTTTGATTCGTCCGGTGACGACATTCATCGCCAGATAGAAGAGGGCATTGAAGAAGAGCAGCCACATCGCCGCGAAATGCCACTGCAACGCGCCACCGAGCCAACCGCCTAGCGTGATGCCGGTGGGAATCCTGAAGGCGTGAAATACCGGCGATGCATCGTAGATTCGCCAACCGGACAGCATCATCAGCACGGCAGCCAACGCGTTAAGCCAATGTGCGATGCGAACCCACGCCGGTTGAATCGTGCGGGCTGTGTCGTTCGATGCGCGGTGTTTCGGGATCGCATTCATGTTGAGTCTCCGGGATCGACATTCACGCGGGGAGAATGTCGTTGGCTCAATCGGCTACGTGTCAGTTAGTGCAAGGCAGCAGATCGGCAACTTGCAGTACTTCGCCCGTTTTCCGGTCTTCGGCGAACGCCACTACGCCGCTCTGCGCCGAGCCACCCAGGGAGTCGCCTGCGATCGCGGCATGACCGTTCGCCAGCGCAACCGGTCCGATCCACTGACGAACGACGCGATCGTGATGCAGCGTGACGCCCGCGTTTTCGCCCGCCTTTACGGCGCTGTCGAGGCGATTTTCGTAGACCACGGCGTAAGCAAGCAGGTTGTCAGCCGGTTTGGCGGACGACTGGAAGCTCACGTCGAACGTCATGCGACCCGCTTGCGTGGGATGCGTTTCGACGTGAATATCAACGGGTGACGCCTCGGCATTCAACTGTTGAATCGTCGCAACGAAACGTGCATCGTCCGACCAGTCGCGCATTTCGCGGCCATCGATAAACACTTCAGGCGTGTACACAACATGCTGATGGCCTTCGTCGCTTAGCTGCCGTTGGCGCGCGGTGAAGGTCGCTTGTGCGAAACGGTCTTTCCAGCCGAGGCTGTCCCAGTAGTCGACATGCAGTGCAAGCGGCACAACGGTGTTGGCGCTGCGAGCGTGATCGAGCGCGCTCAGCCAATGGTCGGCGGGTGGGCAACTGCTACATCCTTCGCTCGTGTAAAGCTCCACCAGCGCCACGCGATGCGCTGGGCTGTTCACGCTACAGGTAGTCCCCGCATTAGCGCCGGTGCTGCCGACCGTGCAGGCAATCAGCGCAGTGCAGGCTGACAGAAATGATATGAAGCGCATGACGGACTCCGTCCGAATAACGAAACAGCCTGGGATTCGCGGGTACGTTCGCGGTCGCCACGGTCATCGTGATGTCGCAAACGCACCCGCAGCCCTTATTTACTCATCGCATCTTCTTTTTTCATTGCGTCGTTCTTCATCTTGCCGCCGTCCTTGCTCATCGAGTCTTTCGCCATCGAGTCCTTGCCCATCGAGTCCTTCGACATCGAGCCTTTGGCCATCGAGTCCTTGCTCATCGAATCTTTCGACATCGAATCATTGGACATGGCGCCGCTCGCCTGAGCGAACGCCGAACCACCGCTAATGAGCAAAACCGTGGCAAATGCTGCAATTGCAATGCGCTTCATGACAACTCCCTGAATATGGTTGAACGGGCCTTGCGGCCCATCTGCATGTCGAACGAAACTGCTTCCCGGCAACTACCGATGCGTGGTCATTCCGCATCTGTCAGGTAGTTCGCCGAGCGCGCCTTCGCGGTTACAATGCGCTCGAAATTTTTTTCGAAACGGATAAAAAAGCCCATGTGCAGCGCATGCACGAATCCCCATGCCGCGACCGATGGAATAAACTTGCGGTTCCTGTAACCGACGTCCCCGATGAATCGAACTACCGATATCACCGCAGCGCAGGCGAAAGAGTCGCACTTGCGAAGCTTGTTCGTGAGCGGACTGGCCGGCGACGCCGCCGCGTACCGGCAATTCCTCGCGGAGTTGGGTGCGCACCTGCGCGGTTTTCTACGAAGGCGGCTTCAGTCGGACTCGGCGGACATTGAAGATCTGGTGCAGGAAACATTACTGGCGGTGCACAACGGGCGACACACGTACCGTCCAGAAGAACCGTTGACCGCGTGGATTCACGCAATTGCGCGCTACAAGCTGACGGATTACTTTCGGGCGCGCTCGCGGCACGATGCGCTGAACGATCCACTCGACGACGCGCTGGAGTTGCTCGCGGCACCCGATCTCGAGCCGGCGCAGGCCAGACGTGATCTGGGCAAGCTGCTCGACCAGTTGCCCGACCGGCAGCGTCTGCCGATCATGCATGTGAAACTCGAAGGCTTGTCCGTGACGGAGACCGCGAAGTTGACCGGGCTGTCGGAGTCGGCGGTGAAGGTCGGCGTGCATCGTGGGCTCAAGGCGTTAGCCGCAAAGATTCGAGGAACGCGATGAAAACGGATGACTTCATTTCGCTGCTTGCCTCCGGCGTCGAGCCGGTGGACCGTCACGCGGTCCCAAAACGCTTCAGCATTGCTGTGCTGATCGGTGCGGTGGGCGCAACGTTGATCATGATGATGGCGCTCGGCATCCGTCGTGATCTTGCAGAAGTGGCCGTCACGCCGATATTTTGGGCCAAGGTCGCGCTGCCGTTGTGCCTGATGATTGGCTCGCTATGGATGACCACGCGGCTCGCACGCCCCGGCGGCACAACAGGGGGCAGCGGCTGGGCGGTCGCGGCGCCAATCGTCGCAGTATGGGTCGCAGCCGTCTACGTGCTGATGGCTGCACCGGACGGCGCCCGGCTCGCGATCGTGCTCGGCAAAACGTGGCGGGTCTGCCCGCTCGCTATTGCGATGTTGTCCATTCCGGGTTTGATCGCCGTGTTCTGGGCGCTCAGAGGACTCGCGCCGACCCGGCCCGTACTGACCGGCGCAGCGGGCGGATTGCTGGCTGGATCGACGGCAACGCTCGCCTATTGTCTGCATTGCCCGGAA
Organism: Paraburkholderia metrosideri; assembly: GCF_904848625.1. Classification (GTDB taxonomy): domain Bacteria; phylum Pseudomonadota; class Gammaproteobacteria; order Burkholderiales; family Burkholderiaceae; genus Paraburkholderia; species Paraburkholderia metrosideri. The sequence goes on along the minus strand of NZ_CAJHCP010000013.1, from coordinate 243,806 downwards.
ATGGGCATTCCGTTCTGGGGTGCGTGGTATCTGCTTGGAATGCTGGTGCCGACGGTGGTCGGCGCGCTGCTTGGGCCGCGGCTATTACGCTGGTGATTGAACGGGTGATTGAACGGGTGATTGAACCGCGCGGAATGGCGTTGTCAGTTGCCGGCGCCGTTATGCCAGCCTGCGCAGGTTACGAACCCGGTTTGTGGTCGAACGTATTCATGCTAGCTTCGACTCGTTCCAGTGAGTACTCCGCCCACTTCTTCAGTTCGACGACAATCGGTAATACCGAGCGGGCCAGCGGACTCAACGCGTACTCGACACGTGTCAGACGTTCGTCGAACACGTTGCGTTGAACCAGACCATCCCGCTCCATCGCTCGCAAGGTCTGCGTGAGCATCTTGTCTGAGACGCCCTGTATCCGGCGCCTGATGTCGACAAAGCGTAGCGGTCTATCGCGTAATGCAACGATTGCCAATATCGTCCACTTCTGCCCAAGTCTGGCAAGAACCTCGCGAGAGGGGCAGATCTTCAAAAAAGCGTCCGGTGACAAATGAGAATTTCGCAACATAGCCTGATTTGCGCATTCAATCGACACTAAGATTGGACGGAGAGTCATGCAGTTGGACTGCACGCTCTCCATCCACACGATAAAGAACCGGCGAAACTTAATCTTTAGCCATGGCCCGTTCAATCGACATGTGTGACGGCATCATGTTTTCATTGGCGTTATGCATTACCCACAACGACAATCCGACAATGACGGCAATCAGAAAGCCTGTGCATAGGAAGATGCCGGTGTTGGTCCGCTGATCGCGCGATGCGCCGATGTGCAGGAAGAACACCAGTTGCACGACTAGTTGAACGACACACAGCACTACGATGATAGCGAGGCCAAAGCCGCGTGGTATGACATGAGTCATGACGACGCCAAATGAGGCCAGCGTCAGCGCGACGGACATCACCATCCCGATCACATAGCTCTTCAGCGTGCCGTGCGACGACGGATGAGTCACGTCGTGCGAAGCAGTATGGTGAGACGTGCTGTTCATACAAACTCTCGCAGATAGACAAAGGTGAACACGCAGATCCAGATGAGGTCCAGGAAGTGCCAGAAGAGACTCAGGCAAGCAAGGCGGCGACGCGTGACGCCGGTCAGACCGAATTTGTAGACCTGGTGCATCATCACCGCGATCCACAGCAGACCGCACGTGACGTGCAAGCCGTGTGTGCCCACCAGAACAAAATACGACGACAGGAATGCGCTGACGTGCGGTCCCGCACCGTCTCCGATCAGCTTCGCGAACTCGACCAGTTCCATCGCGACAAAGCCGGCGCCGAGAGCGAAAGTCACCGCGAGCCAGCCAATGACTTGCGCATGACGGCGAATCTGCATGCAGAGCATGGCAAGGCCAAACGTGAAGCTACTGGCGAGAAGCAGCAGGGTCTCGCCAAGTACGTAGCTCAGTTCGAACAGCCCTTTGCCACTTGGGCCACCGGCGGTCGCGTTGGCCAATACGCCGAATGTCGCGAACAGCGTGGCGAAAATGAGGCAATCGCTCATCAGGTAGATCCAGAACCCAAGGGTGGTTCTGGACCCGTCGTCATGCGAATCGTGGTGCCCGTCATGATGCGAGGGGGCGTGCTTCGTTGCTACAGTTGTCATGATCAGGCAACCTCTTCAAGCTGTGCGTAGCGTGCGCTTTCAATCCGGGCAACTTCGTCTGCCGGCACGTAATAGTCGACGTCCTGGTCATACGTCCGGACAATGAACGTGCCGATCATCCCGGCCAGACCGATTGCCGCAAACAGCCACATATGCCATATCAGCGCGAAGCACAGTAGCAGGCTGAACGCGGCAATGATCACGCCCGAGCCGGTATTGCGCGGCATATGAATGTCTTCGTATTCGCCCGGCGGCACGTATGCAACGCCAGCTTCCTTGTTGTCCCAATGCTGTTCGAGCGACGTAATAACCGGCACGTGCGCAAAGTTGTAAAACGGTGCGGGTGACGCGGTCGACCACTCCAGGCTGCGGCCATTCCAAGGGTCGCCAGTCAGATCGCGATTGGCTTCGCGATCGCGAATACTGACCGCGAACTGAATGATCATCGAGACGATCCCCGCCGCGATGAACAGTGCGCCGATCAGCGCAATGACCAGCCATTTATGCCATTCCGGCACCGCATAGTGGTTCATGCGGCGCGTCATGCCTTCGAAGCCGAGGATATACAGCGGAGTAAAAGCGAGCCAGTAACCCACCAGCCAGCACCAGAAAGACACCTTGCCCCAGAACTCGTTCAACGTGAAGCCGAACACTTTGGGAAACCAGAAGCTGATGCCCGCGAGACAGCCGAACACCACGCCGCCAATAATCACGTTATGAAAGTGCGCGACGAGGAAGAGGCTGTTGTGCAGCACGAAGTCCGCGCCCGGCACAGCCAGCAGCACGCCGGTCATGCCGCCCACGGCGAAGGTGATCATGAAGCCGATCGTCCATAGAGTCGCGGTGTGATAGCGGATGCGTCCGCGAAACATCGTGAACAGCCAGTTGAACAGTTTGACGCCGGTTGGGATCGAAATGATTGACGTCATGATGCCGAAGAACGCATTCACATTGGCGCCCGAGCCCATGGTGAAGAAGTGATGGAGCCACACAAAGAACGACAGAATGCCGATCGACGCCGTTGCATAGACCATCGACTTATAGCCGAACAACGGTTTGCCGGAGAACGTCGAGATGATTTCGGAGAAAGCGCCGAAGCACGGCAGGATCAGGATATACACCTCGGGATGTCCCCACACCCAGATCAGGTTGATGTACATCATCGCGTTGCCGCCCAACTCGTTGGTGAAGAAGTGCATGCCGAGATAGCGGTCAGCGGCGAGGAGTGCGAGCGTACCTGTCAACACCGGAAACACGGCGACGATCAGAATGTTGGTAATCAGCGCAGTCCATACGAACACAGGCATCTTCATCAGAGTCAAACCCGGCGCGCGCATCCGCAGGATCGTCACGATGAAGTTAATACCCGTCAGCGTCGTGCCGAGTCCCGATATCTGTAGCGACCAGATGTAGTAGTCCATGCCGACTGTCGGGCTGTATCCGAGTTCGGATAAAGGCGGATACGCAACCCAGCCGGTCGCCGCAAAATCGCCGATGAACATGGACATCATCACGAGTACTGCGCCGACCGCCGCCAACCAGAAACTAAGCGAATTGACGAACGGAAAGGCGACGTCGCGCGCACCGATCTGCAATGGAACGACTACGTTCATCAGTCCAAGGATCAAAGGCGTCGCAACGAAAAAGATCATGATCACGCCGTGCGCGGTGAAAATCTGATCGTAGTGGTGCGGTGGCAGATAGCCGGCCGCGTCGTTATAAGCGAGCGCCTGCTGTGCACGCATCATGATCGCGTCGGCGAAACCGCGCAGCAGCATCACCAGTGCAAGCAGGATGTACATCACGCCAATGCGTTTGTGATCGACTGAAGTCAGCCACTCGCGCCATAGATAAGTCCATTTGCCCGCATACGTGACGGCGCCAAGTAGCGCGGCCCCCAGCACGGCGACTACGGCGAGGGTGCCCATGATAATGGGCTCGTGATACGGAATAGCGTCGAGGCTAAGTTTTCCAAACATGATGACTACTCCCCAGCCTGATGAACAGGCGAGCGGGCTCCGATATGTTCAATGGAAGGCGCACTGTTGGCGGTGCTGCAGATCGGCTCGTGAGCGGCTGAATGCATGTACTGACTGACCACCTTATCGAAGAGGCGCGGCGCAACGTTGGCGTAGATCGTCACCGGGTCCTTCTGACTGGGCTTTTCCAGCGCTTCGTAGGTCGCTTTGTCGAGCGACAGCGGTGATTGCTTTGCGCGAGCGATCCATGCATCGAAATCCGCGCGATTCGTTGCTACGGTGTCGAAGTGCATGTCCGAGAAACCAGGGCCGCTGAATGCCGACGACTGTCCCGCGTAGACGCCTGGCGTATTGGCGATCAGGTTCAATTGAGTTCTCATGCCTGACATCGCGTAGATCTGGCTGCCGAGTTGCGGAATGAAAAACGAGTTCATCAACGACTCGGCGGTGATGTCGAACGAGATCGGCGTATCGACCGGAATGGCGAGCTGATTGACCGAGGCCACGCCGTAGTCTGGGTAGATGAACAGCCATTTCCAGTTCAGCGCGACGACTTCGACGCGGACCGGCTTGGTCTGCGATTCGATCGGTTGCGATGGATCGAGGCTATGCGTGGTGCGCCAGATCACGAGAGCCAGAATGGCGACGATGACGCAGGGAATTACCCACACCACCACTTCGATCGCGGTGGAATGGGCCCATTTGGGCGCGTACGTCGCGCGCTGATTCGACGCGCGATAGCGCCACGCGAAGTACAAGGTCAACAGAATGACCGGCACGACGACCAGCAGCATCAAACCTAGGGCGAGCAGGATCAGATGCTTTTCCTGCATGCCGATGTCGCCCTTGGGATCGAACAACGTCATGCTGCATCCGCTGAGCAAACCGGCCGCGCCCGGCACGACGGCACGTGCTGCGGCAGCACAGATGCCACGACCCGGCCCGGAGCGGATGAGCGCACTTAACCCGCTAGCGGGCTTTTTTCTAAACAATCTTGGATTCGGCATGTCATGTACCCTGGTTGTCGGCGACACCATCCATACATGCATCCGATCAGCGATCCGGCACGCCCGGCCGATTCACGCAAAAGTGCCTCATTTATGGTGCTTCCACGCTTCCGTACCGGTGGCGTAGTGTATGGATTTGCGTCCCGTGCCGGGATCGTAGTGTGAGACAATATCCATACAACTGCGACAGAATGACGCCGAATGACATCCATGCATGATCCATACAAGGAGGCTCTCTGGGCTTCCGGATTCACTGGCGGCGAAGGTCCACGCTACCTTCAGATCGTCAAATTTCTCGAACACGCGATTGCGCAAGGATCGTTACGCGCGGGCGATCGACTCCCCGCGCAACGCCGTCTGGCAGAGTTGCTCGGCATCGATCTGACAACGGTCACGCGTGGCTTTGCCGAGGCGCGCCGCCGTCAGTTGATCGAGGCGCGCGGCACGCTCGGCACGTTTATCGCCGCGCCGAAGGTGGAGTTGACGCAGAGTGTCGACCTGAGCATGAACATCCCCCCGCCGCCTGCAGATGTCGATATGGAAGCGCTATTGCGCCAGGGGATGTCGCAGGTGCTGATGCGCACCGACACCGATCTGCTGATGACCTATCACCTGAGTGGCGGCAGCAGCGTTGACCGGCGCGCCGGTGCGCAATGGTTGAAGCCGATGCTTGGGCATGTCGATACCGAGCGTGTCGTAGCGTGTCCGGGTGCGCAATCCGCGCTCGCTGCATTGATTCTCGCGTTGACGCAGCCTGACGATGTCATCCTGATGGAGCCGCTCGGTTATCCGGGCATGCCGATGGCGGTAGAGCAGCTAGGGCGAAGGATTGAAACTGTTGCCGTGGACGAGCACGGCATGCGCCCGGATTCCCTGGAAAGCGCATGTCAAAGATATAACGCGCGAGTCGTCTATCTGAACCCCACGCTTCAGAACCCGACGACTCATACCATGCCGGAAAAACGGCGGCTAGAAATCGCCAGGGTAGTCGAGCGTTTGAATGTGAAGATCATTGAGGACGATCCTTACTGGCTGCTCGCGAAAGACGCGCCTCCGCCATTTGCGCGCCTGATTCCCGCGCGGGTCTTTTATATATCGACGTTGTCGAAATGTTTGTCCCCAGGGTTGCGCACTGCGTTTGTGGCTTTCCCCGACATGGAGAGCCAGCACGCTTTTCTCTCGGCGCTAAGAACATTTTCTTTAACCTCTCCATTGACGACTACGTTAGTCACGCAATGGATTCACGACGGTTCGGCGGCTTTGCTATTGGCGGGCGTGCAGGCTGAATCGAGAGCGCGTCAACGGATGGCGACCGGCACGCTGTCGGGTGCGACAAGCGGGACGGTCAATCACGGCATTCACGTGTGGCTCACATTACCCAGCTACTGGAGAGCGGCAGATCTTTGTGCCGCCGCGCGTGCTGAAGGCCTGGTAGTCGCACCATCGTCGGCGTTTTATCGGGGGCACAATCCGCCCAATGCAATCCGTATTTCACTCGGTCGATGTCGGGGGCGGGAGCAACTCGATGCGGCCTTGAGAAAGCTTTCGAGTTTGCTTGCGCAGAAGCCACCGGTCAGTCATGAGTTGGTGATATAGCGCCATCGTTCCTACGTAGAAACTGACGGGCGTTGGATGCCGTTAGAACGTGTGCATCGCCATAAAGAGCGGCTTCGCCAATTGCCGGATTCACTTTTGGAGTTGACGTGGCTGCGGCATTTCATGGGGATGTGCTAAAACGCTCGTTGGCAGGACAGGATATATCCGACCGGTTCCCGTTGCGCATGCGAATGGCATGGGTTGCAGGGTCCCGGAGACTTTGGGTGATGTCGACGTCTATCAGTGTCGTCGACGGAATCGGGGAGGTCTTATGCAGAAGCGGAAACTCGTAAGAGCAGGAGCGGCGACAGGTGGTTTGGTAGAGTTGCTGGACCAGCTCGAACTGGCGCTAGCGGACTTACCGCCTCGAGCACCCGTTTGCAAGGCACTGTTGGAGTTGAACCGGCGACTTGGAACCGGCGCGAATGTGAACACGTTAGTGCGGACTCGGCAAGCCCGAACCGGTTCCGCTCGGCGCGCGCCGCGCGCGGCAGTCGAGTCATTGTCACTGTTCTCGTAGTCCCGTATAAGCGACGGCACCGACCGTTTGCATAAAAAGACCCGAAGGGTTTCTTTACGACGGATTCCCGCCGGGTTCGCCCGAGAAGTTGATTCCCGCGACCAGTCCCTTCGGCGCAACCTTGAGTGGCGACTCTACCACGAGCAAATCGCAATGAATCGGTGTAATAACATTGCGATTTGCTTACATGATCGAGACGGCGTAATCAGTGGTAGATGGTTTTTGAAGATTGCAGCGCAGTGAACTCACCGTGCTTGAAGCGGAACCAGCCTTGCGAGCCTTGCATCACGACTTCGTCGTCCTGCCAGAACACACGCTTTACCGTCATGCGTCTGTTCGAGCGTTGCACGAGTGGCGGGCGGTGGTGAAAGTCGTATAACACCGGTCCGGCGTCGGTCTGCACAAGCATCCGGGTGACCGTGTTACTTCGACTGTCAATGTCATCGAAATGTGTGAGCGTGTTGGCGACGAAGTGATCGAAAGGTTGCTGGTCGAGGGTGGTGGTGAAACCGTGGTCGACATGCGCGAATTGCAACGTACCGGACGAGGTAATGAACGGGTTGGACGCGTTGCTTTGTGCATATGCGCAAGTCATCAAGGAGAGAGCGGTGGCGACAGAGACGAGCAGTTTCTTCATGGATGGGGTGCGAGTTCCAAAGGTTTTCTGGCTGGCAGTTTAAATTATCTGATTGCAGATTTATGGCCGTACCGGAAGCACTCATCGGCTTACCTGACGTCAGTACGATCGCGTCCGTCGTGTTGCCCATCACGGTAAGCGAAGCGGATTCGTGTCAAAACCACTTTCAATCAACTGTCGCCGGTCCGGGCGCGTCACGCGAATGCCGGCGCGCATTCGCCCTACGAGAAGCTTTCTATTGCAACGTAGCCTGGAAAAACTGCACTACGTTGGCGTTGAACTGTTCATGAAACGCGGCTCGGTCGAAGCCGGGCAGGCTGTTGCAGATTTCCGGCCGCAGCCTGGCAAGACGCTCGTCGCAGGGCGGCAGGAAATCGTAGTGGCCTGCATTGGCAACTGCGTGATATTCGGGCGCGCGAGGCAAGTGATCACGTACCGCCTCGTCGTAATAGGGATGCGGCTGATGACGATCATCGGCAGCGCTCCAGAGCTGAACCGGAGCCTGGACGGTACTTAGCCCGGTGCGCCCGAACGCAAATCCGAACGAAGGCGCAGCGATGACGACGGCCCTGATGCGCGGGTCGTGGACCCAGGCGCTGGCGGGAACATCTGCGCCGATATGGAGGTCGACGCCCGCGTGCTGCAGGGCCTCACACAAATCCTGATTCGGGTGAGTTCCGCAAAACGGGGCGATTGTCGAAAGGTCCGGGAGACCCCCTGCGGCGACTAGCACGGTGAAGCCGCCGTTGGAAAAGCCGAACGCGCCGACTCGGGCCGGGTCTAGCTGGCCGTGCCCACGCCAGGTGTCGAGCAGGTAGTCAACCAGCCGGTGAAGCTGCTCGGGCCGGCGCCAGAGTTGCAGGACGTGGCTCTGATCGTCGAAGGTGTCGCCGGCGTGACTGACCGCTGCCGCGACGAAACCCGCATGAGCCAACGCGAGAGCCGTGTCGTCATGGCTGCCGTACCAGCCTGCGCCGCCGTGCGACATCACCACGAGCGGCAGGTGATCGCCGACGAGCGGCGCGTCGGACGCCACCGTCTGGGTGACATTACCCAATGCGTGGGGTGCTGCTGGCGAGCTGGTCGGATACCAGATGCCGGCAATAAGCGGTGGCTCGGCACCATTCGGTATTTTGACTTCTTCAAAGCCGACATCGGCCGCGAAGACAGGTGCCGCGACCAGACCCAACAGCACAGTGACAATACCCATCAACCTCATGGTGGTCTCCATTCCGATCGCCGATATGAGTCTACAAGATCATGCGATCCACTCGTCATTCGTCATTCGTCACTCGCGACCAACACAACGGCGCGTGCGGCTTCTGCTGAAACGATCAAGCGTCGGAACGGCTGCGCAACCGCCCGGTGCAACACGACCGCGCCGCACGTTGCCGTTGGTCCCGCGACGGTTCCGCCGCTACCGGCAGCGACACCAGGAGGCCCGCGGCCAATAAGCAGATTGCGCGCGATCAACCGGTTCAGCACCAGGGAATTGTGCTGACGGATCATTTCGATGTCGAACGGCGTGGCTGCGTTAGCCGAGCGCGTGCGGCAACCAAATCACTGGGCCTTCCACGCCCGGGGAACGCGATGAAAGTTCCGGTCGAAATAAATCAGGCTGTCGCCATCGGAACGCACGCGGATTTCGGTCGTCTCGACAAACATGACGGAATGCGATCCCACTTCCTTCGCTTCGACAATCGTCCCCTGCAGGCTTGCCAGCGCTCCGCGTAGCACGGGCACGCCATCGACGCCATCGTCCCACACAGGCAGCTGAAAGCGCTCTTCCATCGACAAACCCGTCAGCCCCGCAAAGTGACGTGCCACGCCTTCGAGACTTGCAGGAAGCACGTTAATGCATACGCTCCGGTTACCGTCGAAAATGGCATGCATCGCGCTTGAGCGGTTCAGACAAACCAGAAGCGTCGGCGGCGCGTCCGTGACCGAGCAAACGGCACTCGCGGTGATTCCGCAGCGCCCGTGTGGACCGGCCGTCGTAATGACGTTGACCGCAGCGCCGAGATGCGCCATCGCCTGCCGGAACTGTTGGCGGAACGGATCGACTTCAGGGTTGGCTGCTCGTTGCGTATTGGACATGTGGGCGTCCCCTAGTGGATGTCAGGTTAAATAAAAGGCAATGCGGGCGCACGCCTGATGCGAGTACCCAAAGCGACGTCGCGCGAACTGACGGTGTAGTGAAACTGCGCATTTGCGAGTGGGATTTCGCCGGTTATGATTGATTCATGACAAGGACTGGCTATGCAGGCACGAAGTCGTTTTCGCTGCGCATGCGGCTCGACCCACCTCACCGTTCGCAACGAGATTGACTGTCCATGAACCCAACTTCCCCGCTGGTCTATATCGTCGATGACGACAACGGCATGCGTACCTCGCTGGCATGGCTGCTCGAATCGGTCGGCATTCGATCGCAGGGCTTTGTCAATGCAGCGGACTTCTTTCGTGCGTTCGACGTCAACGTGCCGGGCTGTCTGGTGCTGGACGTCCGCATGCCGGAAACGAGTGGCTTCGACGTACAGGAAGAGTTGAACCGTCGCGGCGCAACGTTGCCGATCATCTTCGTTAGCGGACATGGCGATATTCCAATGTCGGTACGTGCACTCCAGCAGGGCGCGATCGATTTCGTAGAGAAGCCGTACAACTCCCAGCAAATGCTCGAACGCGTGCAGCGCGCGATGAAGCTCGCCACCCAGCGTCACGCGAAAGATGTGCGTCTGCGCGAATTGCGCGAACGATTGAACTCGCTGACAACCCGCGAGAAAGAAGTGTTGCGCGGGCTGATAGATGGCAAAGCCAGCAAACGGATTGCTTCGGACCTGTCGATCAGCGTGAAAACGGTGGACGTGCATCGTGCAAGCGTTAAAGAAAAGCTGGGCGCCGTGTCGATCGCGACGCTCGTGCGCGACATACTCGAAGTATGGAGTCCGCCGAGTGAGAAGCCGGACTAGCGCGCGGTTCATCACGGGCTGGCCGTTGCGAATACGTCAGCGCATATAGAGGCCGCCGTTCACATCCCAGCAGGCGCCGTTGGCGAAATAGGCGTCGGCGGATGCCAGCATGACGGCGACATCCGCAATGTAGGCCGCGGACCCGAGCTTTCCCACGGGAATACCGGCGATCACCGTAGCCAGTTTGTCGGCGGGAACGCTTTCGTGGACGATAGGAAGATCGAGCGGACCGGGCGAGATCGCGTTGACGGTCACGCCGTGCGCCGCCAGGTCGCGTGCGAATACCTTCGTCAACGTGATGGCGCCTCCCTTGGCAGCCGCATAATGTGCGCCAGTCGCGGAGCCGCCGTTCTGACCCGCGAGCGAAGCGATATTCACGATGCGTCCCATACCGCGCTCCGCGAAATACTGGCCGAATACCTGGCAACCGAACAGCACGCTACGCAGATTGATGCCGATCACCTGATCGAACTGCTCCGCAGTAATCTCCATCACGGGTACGACTTTCGACGCACCCGCGTTGTTAACGAGTGCGTCGATTGAACCCCAGCGCCCGATCAGCGCGTCGCGTGCGGCCGCAAAATCGGCTTTCGATGCGACGTCGAGTTTGATCGCGCAGGCGGTCGAACCATCTTCGCTCAACTCCCGTGCGATTAATTGTGCGGCTTCGATTGCAATATCGGCTAACGCGACGTTATAGCCCGCAGCGTGAAAGCGGCGCGCGACTACTGCGCCCAATCCTCGCGCCGCGCCTGTCACGATCACTGTTTTATTCGACATGTTGAAACTCTCCTTCGGGTGCGCGCAAACGCGGCACTCAGATGTGTTGAGTTGTTTTCTGTTAGCTAGCGGGCGAGCGTCGCTTCGATATGGGCGGCAACGGCGCACACCATCTCGTCCGCACCTTTGCGCCCGACGATCTGCAAGCCCGCTTTCAACGGCTTGTGTTGAAGAGGAATGGGAATAGTGAGCGCAGGATGACCACTCAGATTGAACGGGCGGATCAGTGACGACATGCCGATGACCGACGTTCCCGCGCGAGCTTCTTCAACGGTAATAGGCAGTGCGGGCAGCGTGGGAAGTACCAGCACGTCAGCGTGTTCCAACGCGCGATCGACCTCTTCGGTGAAGGTGTGTCTCACATTCTCGGCCGCGTCGAGATCAGCCGCGGTTGTTCTGGCGGCAGCGCGTAATCTCGATTCAATGTCGGCGCCGAGTTTGCCGGTTTCCACCAGATGGCCGAATGCCTGCCATGTTTCCGCGTTGATGACCGCGAGGCCGGCCGCGAACGCATCGGCGATCAGTTTGAGTTCGACGCTGTGAGTGGCGAATTCAGCACGCCGTACGACGGTGTTGATTGCAGCCACTATGTCGGCATCTGCGTCCACCGCGACGACGCCCACACGTGCGCCCGACGCGCGACGCAGTGCCTGGTCCGCGCTGAAAGAGGGATCGATTGCCGACATCGCGCGAATGATCGTATTCATATCACGCGCAAACGGTCCAACGCAGTCCAGCGTCGTGACGCGTGGCGCGACACCGTTACGTGACACACGGCCGAACGTCGGTTTGAGTCCGATCACACCACAACATGCAGCGGGGCCGCGAATCGAGCCGCCTGTATCCGTGCCGAGCGCAGCGTCAACGAGGTGTTGGCCGACCGCCGACGCAGAGCCACTCGACGAACCGCCGGGAATGCGCGTCACGTCCTGGGGATTCGGCGGCGTGCCATACAGATCGTTGATGCCGGTCATGCCAAATGCCAACTCATGCATGTTCGTCTTGCCCGTGATGCGCCAACCTGCATCAAGCAGACGCTGTACCACTTCGGCGTGCTGCGAAGCGGGCGGCGCGTCGGCCAGTGCCCGACTCGCAGCCGTCGTTGAATAGCCGGCAATGTCGATGCTGTCCTTGATCGAGATTGACGGCGCGTTTGCGTCGCCGTGTGCGCTCAATTCGAACTGTTTGAGGAATGCGCTCATGCGGTAACTCCATCACGCGGATTGACTTGCCAGGGTGCATCGAAAAGACGCTCGGTGCGGAAATGCCGAATCAGCCACGTCAGACCCTGATCGAGAGGCGACGGCACGAAGTCGACCTCAAGCCGTGCGGAAATCAGCTCCGCTTTTCCGTCGACATAACCCGATGCCTGCAACATGACCCAGCGCCCGCTGGCGTTGTCGCGATTGACTTCGATATGCTCGGCGGTCAGAAAATGCACGTTAGTGGTGAAGTGCGGCGTAGGAGGCAGGTACCGTTGCAGCATCCCGACGATCTGCGCGTGTCCTTGCAAACGGCCGAATTTGTCCGTGTATTGCAGACCGATACCTTCCCACACCGCATCTTCAGTAAAGAGCGCGGCGAGCGATTCACCAGCGAGTGCCTGCACGGGCACGTCGCACAGCGCCATATAGCGCGAGATGGTTTTGCGCACGGCATTCTGTGCTTCGAGTGCGTTGACCCGCACCTGCAATGCGCGAAACGCAACGGTGTCGACTGTCGATTGAGTCATGAGCGTCAGGCGTTGTGCGTCGTTGCAGCGGTGGCAGCAGGGGGCACCGTCAGCGCACGCCCGACGCGTGCTTCGATCTTGCCGTAGCGCCACAGGTTGTACTCGCCCACGGGCGTCGTGCGATACAGATTGCAGACAGCCACCGCCGTGTCGAAATCGGCGACATCCGCCATGATGTAGAACGTCCACGGCGCACTGTCAGCCTGGCCGACCACCAGCCGGTCATCGTCCATCACGCCGAGTACGCGTACGTGTTCCATGGCTTCAACGGCGCTCAGCATCTTGCCGTAGGCCTGCCACACCTCGCCGATCTGCTCACGCGGCAAGTCGAAGAAATTTTGCGTGACGCCGCAGCAGAACAGAACGCGCAAGGGCAGGTTTCGAGTGTCGGTCATAGCGTATTTTCCTTGTGTCGAGTGTCGAATATTGGATAGATCAGGTTCAGAGATAGCCAGGAATAGGCGGCACACCGACGAACACCGCGCCGGCCCCGTCATAGTTACCTTCGCCGAGAAACGCATGCTGCGTGACGACCATCGAGTCGCGCATCAGACGTTGCAGCGGATGCGTGCGATAGATTGCCATCGTGCCGCCCAACCGATACGCGCGACTCACCACGTCAGCGCCTTCACGCGCGATTTGCGTGGCTGACAGACGCAACAAGCTGACCTGCTCCGGTGTGACCGCATTGCCCGCGAGAATCGACTGCCACACGCTATGAGTCGATTCGTAGAAGAACGCACGCGCGGAGCGCAGTTGCGCTTCGGCCTTGGCGAGTTCGATCCGGTAGTAGGCGCGGTCTGCGAGTTGCGGTGCACCTGTCGTGGTCTTGCGTCCGCCGGCCATGTTGTTTGCGACGTCGAGCGCGGCGCGTGCCAACCCGAGGTTCACGACCGCCAGCACCTGCGCGGCATAGGCGACGGTTGGATAGCGATAGAGTGGCTCGTCGACGGTGGGCGCGCCACCGCGCACGAAGGTCCAGTCTTGCGCGACGAATTGGTCGGTCACCCGCAAATCGTGACTGCCCGTGCCTTGCATGCCGACCACGTTCCAGTTCTCGACGATCTCCACCTGCTCGGCGCGAAATACGGCGGTTTGAGGCTTGCCAGGGGGGCCGCCTGCGTTACCGGTTGCGATGCCCACACCGAGCCAGTCAGCGCCCTTGCAACCACTCGCAAACTTCCACAACCCGTTCACGCGATACCCGCCTGCCACCTGCGTCGCATTCTGCACAGGGAAGAGACCGCCGGCGAACACCTGATCCGGGCCGTTTGCATAGATCGCGGCCTGGGTGGCAAGCGGCAGCGCGGCGAGATACAGATTCGCCGATCCGAAGCTCGCGACCCACGCCGCCGAGCCATCAGCCGCCGCAATGCGCTCGATCATTTGCAGAAATTCGCCGGGCGCACGGGCATCACCACCAAAGCGTCTCGGGGTGGCCGCACGATAAATGCCCACTCGTTTGAGCTTCTCGATCAGGTCGCGTGGCACGTGAGAGAGTCGTTCGAATTCTTCGCGTCGTTGTGCTATTTCCACGATGACGTCATCGAGTGTGAGTTCGTTCGTCTGGTTGACGAGGTCTTCCTTCTTTACGGCAGCGGTGAGCGTCATGGGGCGTCTCCGAACCTTTTAATGGTTGAGGATAGAGTGGGGAACGCGTGCAGGCCGCACACGGTGATTCCAGTCTAGGAAAGCCAAAAATCTCGAACAATTGGGAAGAGACCGCGCCGTATAGGGTGATTTGCCGAGCGGTCTAAAGAAATCTTTAGAGGCTGTTCGAGGGCGCGGATGGTATGGTTGAAGCTCGGTCTAACCGTTTCGATTTCCGGCCTCTGCACTGGACTGTGTTCGATGGATTCGCTTGCTGAAGAAGATTTCCGCCTCCTGCTCGACGCGCTGACCCAATGCGTGCTGCTGCACGATGCCCAAACGAAAGCGATTGTTTGGGCCAATCGCGCTGCGTGTGTCGCGCTTGGCTTTTCGGTCGAAGAGCTTTTGCCGCTCAAAGCGCACGATATGACGCGCGACGATTCCAGGTACCGGCGCGAGATGGCAGTCAGTGCGATGGACCGCTCGGTCGAGCAGGGGCCGCAAGCGTACGAGTGGTGCTATCGGTCGCGAGCGGGTGTCGATATGTTGTCGGAAGCCATCGCCGCTTATGTGCCGTTGCGCGAGCATCCAGTGGTCATGGTGCAGTTTCGCGATATCAGCGCGGAAGACGCAATGCGCCAGAAGCTGCGCAGCTACGAGATGCGTCTGCGTGAATACATGCAGGATCTGGGCGAGGGGGTGGCGGTGGTGACACCGCGCGGCAAGATAGCGTACCTCAGCGAGTCGGGGCGGCGCGTGTTGGGTATGGACCCGGACGTGCAGTTCGAAGCGGAGGCGCTCGACTACTGTGCGCCGGCGGATCGCGAGCGCCTCATAGCGCAATTGCGCAGCTCGACGAAGCGGCGTTCTACACCCGCGCAACGTTATCGTGTCGTGCGTCGCGATGGTGGCGAACGCTGGCTGCGCATTACATCCCGACGCGTCAATATCGACGACGAACTGAATGGCGTTCTGCTGCACTTTCGCGACATCAGCGCTGAAGTGGCAACAGAGGAGGCACGCCGGACGGAAGCGCAGATGCTGGAATACGCGGGTCGTTACAACGCAATGGGTGAAATGGCTACGGCGATTGCGCACGAGTTGAGCCAGCCGCTTGCAGCGGTACGCAATTTCATCGAGGGTGCCATTCAGCGTTTGAGTCCACTCGACGCGGCAGTCGACGCGATCTGGGGGCTGCGCGCCGCGGACCGGCAAGCGGAGCACGCGGCTCATATCATCAAAAGCGTGCGTGAGTTTGTCGTGAAGCGCGAGCCGGTCGAAACACAAGCGGACTTGCGCGACGTGCTCGCCGATGTCGCGTACTTTATCCAGCTTCGCGCACGCGATGTCGGCATCGCGGTCGCGATCGAACAGCATGACACGCCATTACCGATACGCTGCGAGCGCGTGTTGATCGGTCAGGTGATTCTCAATCTTGCATTCAATGCGGTCGAAGCGCTGACGGGCGCGCAGCAAACCGCCGGCGTAGTGACACTTGCCACCTCCGCGCATGACGGCGTGGCCGAGCTTCATGTCATCGACAATGGCCCCGGTGTGGCAAATGAAGCGTTGGGTCGTCTGTTTGACGGCTTTTCTTCGTCTAAAGCGGGTGGCAACGGGATTGGCCTGTCTTTGTGCAAGAACATCGTCTCGCGTCATGACGGGCGAATCTGGGCGCAACGCTCGGCGTCGGGCGGACTCGATTGCGGTTTCGCATTGCCTTTGTCGTTGCGAGCCTGAAAACATATACGACCTGATCTAACTGCCTCGCAGACCTTCGGGTAGATAGATTTCGCGTGCGGGTATCACGGAGGGTGGCATCTCTGCAGGAAGGCGCGCATCGACGCATACAGATCTCGACGCGCGACACCTCGTCAAAGCAGGAAGCCGATTGCGCTTAGCGCGTCGGTGGAATCGATCAGACGGATAACTTTGTCGACCAGGCGCGGCTCGCCACTCGCCATGCTGATCTTGTGCGTGAGATTGGCGGCAAAAATTGTCGACACGCCACGCTTGTAGGCAATCACCACTTGCGACGAGTTCACTTCGACCAGATCGGCGCTGTCGCTCGACAGCGTGAATCGCGACACGGTACGCACCGTGCGCGCAGCATCCGATGCAGACGCCGAATAGCCCGACATCATCCGCTGAACGCGCTTTTCGCGCATGTCCTGATCGTCGTAGGCGTAGTTCAGTGTGGCTGCGTAGTCGGTCGCGTTCGGGTCGATCGGCACCACGTAGTGACCCTTCGGGTCCCACAATTCAAGCCACGCTCGGTAATCGCGGTGATCTAGCAATTCGGCTTCGCGCCAGATGAATTCGATTGCGCGCGCGAAGGTTTGCTGGGAAAAGAGTGCGTTGCGGTCATCCATCATGCTTGCTCCATCATTGCGCGCCATTGCCTGTAGGCTTCACGCATGCCGGTTTCGTCGGTTGCGTGTGCGGTTTTTTCTCCATTCGCCGAGGTGGTTTCGCGGTTCAGGCCGCGGTTGACGAGGATCGGCACATCCGGACCCGCGTGCGAGCCACGCTGTACTCGCTCCCATGCCTCTGCGTCGTCAGGGCTGCCGAAACCGAAGGGGCCCTGGAAGTGCTCGTGAATCCGCAGGCGTACGCGATTCGCTTCGTCCGGGCCGCCATCCATGGCGAGCGCGACGTGACGAATTTCGGTTTCTTCCGCGGAAATGGGACGCAGCACGCGGAAAAATGCCATCGACAAAGCAAGGTTCGGAAAGAGGTTGAGATTGAAACCGACCCCCATCAGCGACCGCACTATGCGGCGGACTTCTTCGGGTGTGTGCTTTTCGGCAAGCTGTGCTGCGAGTTCGCCAAAACGTTCAGGCAACGGCGCACCATCGTCCTGATCGAGATCGACGATTTCCGGCATCAGGACTGCGAGGCTGTGGCCATTGCCCAATGAGCGGCAGAACGCCTGATCGCTGGTCATGAAGCTGGTGATTGCAGCCGCGGTTTCGTCGTCGATCGATTTCATCCACGACTTGTGGACGACCGGGAAGTGATAGAGGTCGGTCGTGTTTTCGAGCTGGATTTTCCAGTTGCCCTTGAATTTGAACTTGTGCTCGCCGTTCGCCTTGATCGGATAGCCCGCGCCCTGTTTCATGAACAGGTCGATCCACGGCTTCGCACCGCCGAGAAAATCTTCCAGCGGTTCGATCGACTCGTTAAAGCTTGCGAAGATCAAGCCTTGATAGATGCCGACGCGCAACTTCTTCAGCGGTAAATCTCCCTTCTCGCAGACGCCTTCGTAGCCATCGCCATAGGGCAACGCGCGCAACGTGCCGTCGAGCGCGTAGGACCAGCTGTGGTACGGGCAGGTGAAGCCTTTCGCGTTGCCTTTGTGCTCTTCGCAGACGGTCGCGCCGCGATGTCGGCAGCGGTTCTGCAACACGTGCACCGCGCCCGTCTTGTCTCGCACCACGATGACGGGCTGACGGCCAATTGTCGTCGTGACAAAGTCGCCGGGCTTCGGCAATTCGCTTTCGTGTGCAACCCAGATCCACGTCTTGTAGAAGATGCGGTCGAGTTCGGCTTCGAACAGATCGGGATCGTAGTAGAGGGAAGGCGCAATGCGATCGCTGTCGGCGCGCCTGGCCAGCGCGCTGGTGTCGATGGTTTGATAGGTGGGCGTGCTCATTGGGTTCGCTGTGGGAAAGTAGATGAGTTGATTGAGCGGCTAACAACGAGGATGGCGGCGTACTCGGCGAATCAGCACATCCTCTCGTTGACATCAGTCTCGCTTTCCGAAGATCATGCGTCAAATCGATTAAAAAGCGGTCGGCAAATAAGCGCGATCTATATCTTGAGATTCCCCATGACCTCCATCGACCACGTTGATCTGAATCTTTTGCGCGTGTTTCATGCGATCGTCGAAGAGCGCAGCCTGACGAAAGCGGGCGAACGCCTCGCGTTATCGCAACCTGCAGTGAGCTATTCGCTCGGACGCTTGCGCACACTATTCGACGACCCGCTGTTCGTGCGCACGCGCGCGGGCATGCAACCCACGCCGGTCGCGCTGGAACTGGCTGAAATCGTCGGCCGTGCGCTCGACACCGTGCGGCAGGCGTTGCGTTACGCCGAGCGCTTCGACCCGGCAACGAGTACCCGCACGTTCCGTCTTTCGCTTTCTGACGCAGGAGAGATGGCGTATTTGCCGGCTATTTGCGCGGTATTGCACGAGGTGGCGCCGCGCGTGAAATTGCTGGTAGAGCCGTTGCCGGTCGAAGAAATCGAAGAAGCACTTCGTTCGAGCAGGCTCGACTTCGCGATCGGCAATCTGCCGTCGCTGCTGCCGCGCACGCGCCACGTGCTGCTGTTTGAAGAAGCCTACGTATGCATGACGCGCAAACGCAAAGCGTTGCCGTCCGGCAGTACATTGAAGCTCGACCAATTTCTCGCCGCATCGCACGTGCAGGTGCGTTCGCTCGAACATAGCCACCGTGAACTCGACGATGCACTGCGTGCGCAACGCGTAGGACGCAATATCTCGCTAGTATTGCCGCATTTCGTGGCGGTGCCGGGCGTGCTGGCAGTCACCGATCTAGTCGCCACGCTGCCCGAAAGGCTCGCGCATATCCTCAATCGGGGTGACGCATTCCGAATCTATGCATTGCCGGTGCAACTCCCCAAGGCGGCAGTCACGATGCACTGGCATGAGCATTTTCACGAAGACGAAGGCATCGCATGGATGCGCGATCTGATGACCGGCATCCTCGCAAACTTCGATAAGAAGCGCTGAATCTCAGAGGTCGAGCACCAGCACGGGCGAGCGCGAACGTGAGATGCAACAGCAGATCACATTATTGCTCGCGCGCTCGGCTTTGCTCAGACAATGGTCGCGATGCTCCGGCTCGCCGCTGACCACGTCGACCATGCAGGTGCCGCATACGCCTTCGCCGCATGAAGTGTCGACTTCGATACCGATCGAAGCGAGTGCGTCGACGATCGATGTTTTTTCATCGACGCGAACGGTTTGGCCCGTGCTGGCAACACGCACGTCGAAGCAGTCGAGCGATGCCCCGGTCGCGGTGGTGGGCTCGGCTTTGAAACGTTCGAGATGAATAGCCTCTGCGGGCACGCGCGTTTCAGCGATTTCGACGACAACGTCCATGAACGGTGCCGGACCGCACGTGTAGACATGCGTATTTGTTCCCGCGTCGCGCACGCATGCATCGAGTTCTGCGCGAAGGGTTTCGCGCTCCACGCCGACATGGAGTTTGACGTGCTGATCAAAAGGCGCACGCGTGAGTAGCGTCATGAATGCGGCATGCACTTCGCTGCGCGCGAAATAGTGCAGCGTGAAGCGTGCATTTCTCGCGAGAAGCCGGTAAGCCATGGAGAGCAACGGTGTAATCCCAATGCCTGCGCCGATCAGAATGTGTTCGTCCGCGCTTTCTTCAAGCCGGAAGAGATTGCGCGGCGCGCCTACCGACAACTCAGTGCCGATCGTCACTTCCTCATGCAATGAACGCGAACCGCCGCGCGATTGCTCTTCCTTCTTCACGGCGAATACGTGCGAATCGAGGCAGGCGGGGTCGCCACAAAGCGAGTACTGACGCGTGATGCCGGACGGACTGGTGACGTCGATGTGCGCGCCGGGATCGTAGCCGTCGAAGGGCAGGCCGTCGAGGCGCGAGATGCTGAACGACCGCACGCCATGTGCTTCCTCGCGCAGGGCATCGACCCGGACTTTCAGGGTGGGAGCTTGCATGATGCCTTCCGTTGCATTGATAGAGACGATGCACCGAGGTTAGCGTCACGTGATGGATAAGCCAAATAGATAAAAAAGTGTCGAGGGTATCAGTACCGTTTATTTTTAACTGATGCCGAAAACGTGAAACGGCAAACGGTTTCCGTTTGCCGTTTCTTTGTGTTTGCTTTAGCCGGTCACCCGATTGAATGTCGGCGCACGGCGAAGACGCGGCTCGTCAGTCCGTCAAAAACGAAGCGCGTAACGTATCGGCAAAGATGCGAGCAACACAAGCTCACATCACGACGACAGGTTCAGCGCGTTGGTCAGGTCGCCCATGCCCGCTTGTCCGCGCGCAGCCATCGCATCGTCGCGCATGCGGATGCCATCGAGTGTCTCGAGATCGAACACTCGTGTGATCAGCCGCAGGATCGACGCAGTGTCGTACACCGTGTGATCGACATAGCCTTGTTTCGCGAACGGCGACACCACCAGCGCCGGTACGCGCGTGCCCGGCCCCCAGCGGTCGCCTTTGGGCGGCGCGACGTGATCCCACCATCCACCGTTTTCGTCGACGGTGATGACCACCACCATGTTTTCCCATTGCGGGCTGGCGCGCAGCGCTTTCACCGCGTGCACGATATGGCGGTCGCCCGAGGCAACGTCGGCGTAACCAGCGTGCATGTTCAGATTGCCCTGCGGCTTGTAGAACGTGACGGCGGGAAGCTTGCCGGCGCGAGCATCGGCGAGAAAACGGTTGGTGCTTTCGTCGTCGCCGAGTCCGCCGTCGCGCAGATGTTTCGCGCGCGCAGCCGTGCCCGGTCCCAGATTCGCAAAGTAGTTGAATGGCTGATGGTGATACTGGAAGTTGGGAATCAGCGGCGTGCCGTCGTTCGTGTTCTTGCCGCGCATGTCCAGCGTCTGCTGGAATGCTCCGGCATACCACGCCCAACCGATGCCGCGCTTGTCGAGCTTGTCGCCGATGTTCTCGTGCACCTGCGGCGGCACGGCCATCGCGTTGCTATCCTGCGTAAAGTCGACCACGCCGTTAGCGCCGACCTTATAGGGCGTGGGGGCGAACGGCGGCATCATCGTATTGACCGCATAGCTGACGGTGCGGCCGTCCGTTAACGTTTCCGGCGGCGTCAGTGCACTCGGGCCGAACTTGGGGATGCCTTCCATCGCGCTTTTCGGCGATGTGGCGAGCGGCTTCAGATTGGGATCGTCGGGTCGTCCGCTGACGGTCTCCGCGATCTGGAACTTCGCGATGCTGTGCGCGGGGTCGGGGTAGACCGGCGGCATCGCCGCGATCAGATACTGGTGGTTCATGAACGAGCCACCAAACGCGCCCTGGAAGAAGTTGTCGCACAGCACGAATTCGCTGGCGAGGTCCCACATCCGCAGGTCATAACTGGTATTGGCGTAATGACCCATGGTGAAGGCCGCCGAGTCCGCCCATGCGACAAACATATCGTTCTTGCCGCCGTTGATCTGCATCTGGTTCTGATAGAACACGTGCCACAAATCATGCGTGACGAGTGATAGCGGCAGATTCTCGCCATTCGGGCCTCTTAGCGGGAACGGCCCGTTCGGCAGGTTGGTCTGGAATTGCTGGCCAGCTTTGTACGTCACGCCGTCCACGGTCTGGTCTTTCGTCAGCCAGCCACCCGGCACCGGGGGCAGTTGCGGCAGCACGGTCGAGCCGTCGCGGTCGCGTTGCAGACAGTCGTCTGGCGTCAGGCTGGAAAGCGGACGTTCGACGCCGGGAAAATCGGCGAACAGATTATTGAAGCTGCGATTTTCGGCGTAGATCACGACGACCGTCTTGACCTTGGAGCGCAGTGCCCGATCGAACTGCGGTCCCGCTGCGACGCCGGTGACGGCGCTCGTGCGCGATGCCGGCTGCGCACAGCCGGCCAGTCCGCCTCCCACCGCCACCGCGGCAACACCGCCGAGAAAGTGACGGCGGCCCGGACGCTGGGGCGCTTGCGTGGCGTTGGTGTCGGCTTTGCTGTCGGGGTGTTCGTTTTCGGAGGAAGGAGCAGGCGGTTCTTGGTTTTTCATCTGTTCTCCAGGGATGAGGGAAACAATTGCACGAAGCTTGCGCCGGGCGTGGCACATCGCCCGGTTCCGTCAGCGAGCAGCCGCTCTTTAGCCGACGGTCGGGGCCCTATCTTTGCGTGCCGTTCGTGACATTCCCATGACAGAGAAAAATGTGCAACCGGATCGGGGAGGTTTTGGAGGGGCGTTGCGCCAGGTGGGGACCGCACATTTCTCATTGAGGATACGGGGACGGGGCGCGCCGTCTCACCCCACCTGATCGCGAATATGCGTGGCGGCATAGATGGTTGCCTGATTGACAGGCGTCTTTATTCCGCACGCATAGCGGCAAGGAGAAGTCAGATCACGCTTGCCGGCCTGCCATCACACCGCCGTCCACCGGCAGTATCGTGCCGGTAATCCACGAGGCGCGAGGTGACGCCAGGAACAGGATTGCTTCGGCGACGTCGGCCGGCTGACCGTTACGGCCAAGCGGATGGAACGCATTGAACGAAGGCAGCGTGCTCTTCACCTGATCTTCAGTCATGAACGTGTTGTAGACCGGCGTTTCCACAACCGCGGGCGCCACCGTGTTGATGCGGATGTTGGCGGAAGCGAGTTCGATGGCCAGGTTGCGGGTCAGCGCATGCACGCCCGCGTTCGCTGCGGAATAAGCCGCGGAGGGCGTCGCGCCGATGGCCTGGAGCGCCCACAGCGAGCCGGTCTGCACGATGGCGCCGCCTCCGCGCAGCATCATGGCGCGAGCGGCCGCCTGTGCCATGAAAAACTTGCCTTTCAGGATGGTGTCGAGAAACCAGTCGTACTCAGCTTCGTCGACTTCAAGGAACGGCTTTGGGCGGAACACGCCCGCGTTGTTGACGAGAATGTCGACGCCGCCGAAGGCCTTTGTCGCGAGGTCGACCAGCGCCTGGGCAGTGGCGGGCGATGCGATGTCGCCCGCGAAAGTGCGGACCCTGGTTCCATCCGGATTGATATCGCTGGCGGCCTGCACCAGCTTGGCCGCATCACGGCCGCCGATGACGACTGACGCCCCCGCCTCGACGAGGCGGCGCGCGACCTCCTTGCCAATACCCGATCCGCCGCCGGTGACGATCGCTACATGAGAAGAAAAACTGTCCATGGTGAATCTCCTTGATGAAAGTCCGAGCCCTGTCGCCAGCATGGCTGCCATTGCTCATTTCCCACAATTAAGCTTAATCTGCAGTACCATTATTGGTAATGCGGCGTTGCCGGACAACCCAGATTAACTTCGCAACCGGTAAAGAAAAACTTTCAATCATGACGTCTCCGGTTTACCTGAATGCGCTGCGAGCGTTCGAGGCGAGCGCCCGCCATCAAAGCTTTTCCGCTGCCGCGTCTGAGCTCAACGTGACCCCCGCAGCCGTCGGGCAACTGGTGCGTAGCCTTGAAGAATGGCTTGGCGCACCGCTGTTTCATCGCAGCAATAGCGGGCGAGCGCGTCTCCTGCCTACCGAGACTGCGCAGCGCGCACTACCCGATATTCGCGAGGGATTCGACCGGCTGAACCTCGGTCTGATGAGACTGCGGGAGGGGTCGGCAAACGGCGTGCTGACGGTCACAGTCAGCCCCGCCTTTGCGGCGAAATGGTTGTTGCCGCGCATCGACCGCTTCCAGGCCGCGTGGCCGGATACCGACGTGCGACTCGATACCAGTCTGAAGCCGCTCGACTTCGCCGCACAGGCTATCGACATTGGTGTGCGCTACGGAATGGGTGCGTGGCCAGGTCTGCTGGCCGAAAAGCTGCTGGACGAGGAGTTGTATCCAGTCTGCTCACCAGCATTGCTGGCGAGCCATCCGGGCGTGCGCAAACCGGCCGATCTTGCCGGGCTGACGCTTATCCACGATCAGTCGATGGAAAGTCACGCGGGGTTCGCAACGTGGGACGCGTGGCTCAGGGCGGCCGGCATCAGGGGTATCGCGACGCGGCGCGGCTTGCGTATCAATAACTCCGCAGCGGTGTTGCAGGCCGCTATCGACGGACAGGGTGTGGCGCTTGGCCGTAGCATCATGGCGCGTGACGATCTGGCAACGGGCCGATTGATACGGCTCTTTCCAGACATGACGCTGGCCTCAGATCTGGCCTATTACGTCGTCTATCGCGCCGAAAGCGCGACGTCGCCAAAGCTGGTTGCGTTTCGTGACTGGCTCTTTGAAGAGGCGTCGGTTGGGTAGGCAGCGCATGGTCGGCGCTTCTCGTGTTCTCGTGTCTGGTGCTGATCCTGCATTTCAAGAGCCGCGCGCGCCGATTGCAACTCGACACTTTTCTTCGCGATGGCGCGCGGCTCCGTTGGCTTATCCGACCGACGAGGCGACGCGTTGCTCAATCACCGCCACGTGCTTCGTCCGCACGGTCAATCTGTTCGACACGCCCGTCACTCCGCGCACCGATCGCGCTGCGTTGGCGGCGCGTGAGATCTGCCAGGTTTCCGGTACCGTGCCTGTGAGCGTCACGACGCCGCGGTGCGCCCGGATGCGAATCTCTGAATCGACCATATCCGGTACGCGCCGGATGGCGCGCCGAACGTCGAGGATAATCGCGTCAGCTGATCTGCTTCCCGGCGGCGAGGTCGAGACCGTCATCATGTGCGCGGCTCCCGTCGCGACAGTTGGCGTGCCTGCCACGGTCTGAGCACTCGCACAGGTCGCGCAACTCACCATGACCGCGATCAGCGTTGCACTGAAGTTTCTGCTAACACCATTTCTGTTCATGCTGCCCCCTGTGGGTTCTTTCGACTCGGCAGTGGAAAAAGAAAAGAGTTGGGCGTGGTCCCAACAGTGCATCACGCGGTCGACAGATTGCGTGGCGCCGTCGTGCAGGTGTCCACGCAGCAAATCAAGTTGCACGATGCCCGTCATACACAAAAACTCGCAGCACATGCCGCTTAAGCGCGACGTGTCCCTTGCATCTTACGCAAGTCTGCTAGCGAGACAAGAGGTCTCGTCGTACTTGTGCTGCGCACGGTGGAGAAAAGGCACGCGATAGCGGCGGTGCGTGCCTTACTTCTGCTGGTCCGGCGACAAAGACGCAACTGTTAAACTCGCTCTGTCTTCGGCGTAAATGTCTCTGAGTAAAATTCAATCATGAAGAGTAGTTCGACCAGTGGCCTTGTCTATTCCACCGAGAGCGGGCGGATGTGCGCTGAATGCCGGCGTGCGCTAGCGGAATGTATCTGCAAGACGGTTGCGAAGACGCGGCCGGTCGGTGACGGTGTGGTGCGAGTGAGTCGCGAGACCAAGGGCCGGGGTGGCAAAAGCGTGACGATCGTCAAAGGCCTGGCGCTCGATCCCGTTGCGCTGGCATTGCTGGGTAAGCAGTTACGCACGGCATGCGGCTCGGGCGGAACGGTCAAGGACGGCGTGATCGAAGTGCAGGGCGACCATTGCGAGCGGATCGTCGAAGCGCTCAAGAAGCACGGCCACAGCGCGAAGCGGGCAGGTGGATAGGTCGGTACCTGATCGAAGCGCGTTGCCTATCGCGCTAAGTGGCAAGTACGTCGGGATGCACTTGCTCCACATGAGTGCCACGGTCGTCAGCAATCTGGTGACTTGCTCTCCGCACCGGACCGCACCCAGCACCGCCCCTTCAACCATTCACAATCGTCTCCACTTTCCTGCGCTCCATTCCTGCAGGCGGTTCCCATCCCAATCGCATCGAAACCGCGATCGCTTCTTCCTGAAGCATCGATTCCCACTCGCGCAGACGTTCGTCGGTGACACGCGGACTCGGCCCTGACAGGCCAATCGCGGCTGCCACCGAATTGTCGTGTTTGAAAATCGGCGTGGCAATGCAGCGTACGCCTACGCTGAACTCTTCGTCGTCGAACGAGACGCGGCGCTCGCGCACCTGCGACAGATCACGCGTGACCGAGCCGATATCAGTGAGCGTGCGGCGCGTGAATGCTTCGAGATTCAGCGATGGCAGCAAGCTTTCGATCACCGCTTCCGGTTGAAACGCCAGCAGGCTTTTGCCGAGCGCGGTGCAATGCAGCGGCGCGAGCGTGCCGATGGGGGCATCGATACTCACGCCGCGAAGCGGAGCGGCCTGGTCGATATAGAGCGCGCGGCCACCAACCAGCACCGCGATGTGTGCGCACTCGCCCGAGCGGCTTGCCAGTGACTCCAGCGAACTGCGCGCCGCGTTGCGCAAATTCAACCGCCTGAGCACCTTTTGCCCTAAGTGGACCAGCGTCAGACCGAGCAGATAGCTTTTGCTGACCGGATCTTGCGACACGTACCCCGCCGTTTCCAGTGTGCGAAGCATTCGCGACACCGAACTCTTGTCCATGTCGACTTGACGCGCCAACTCAGTGACGCCGACTGGGCCGTCGGCGTCTGCCAGTGCTTCCATGACGCGCACGGCTTTGATGACAGATCGGATTTCCACTGTTGCCTCTCATTCGAATTGGTCGCCAATGCGACTCGCTGCTCATCATGATAGCGATCAACATCATTTTGTGCCACCAGATGATCTTGTGTTGTGTATAGCGCAACGCCATTGGTCAATGTCTGCCTGACAAAGGCACCCAGCACGTCATAACTTCCGTTAAGCCGCCAAAACATAACGATCTGAAGAATCAGGGTTAGTTCTACCCAGATAAAACACGCAACAGTGTTGACGATAGTGAAACGCGCTCCTATATTTAATTCGTCCGGCATCACATGGACCCGATAGACGCAGCTAAATGGGGCTTCTAACCCCTCAAACAGGAGACAACCATGTTTAGCGTATCAAGGCGTGGCGCGCTGTTGCGCGTCTTGGGGGCCGTGCTGCTGTCGTGCGCGGCAAGCTACGCGGTGCCGGCCGCCGCGCAGTCAAAGGAGGTCACGATCGGCGTGTCGATTCCCACGCTCGACAATCCGTTCTGGGTCCGCGCGGTGTCGTTTGCGCAGCACGTGGCGACGCAGCTCAATGCAAAGCTGGTCGTGGTCGGTGCGGAAAATCGTGAAGAAAAGCAGATTAGCGATGTGCAATCGCTGATTTCGCGCGGCGTTCAGGCGCTGGTCGTCACGCCGCAGTCGACGGCCAGCGCGCCGGGTCTGATCCGCATCGCCAATCGCGCGAATCTGCCGATCATGATCGTCGACCGTTATCCAGGCTTCGCAGCCGATAACAAAGATGCGCCCTATCTCGGCTTCATCGGCCCGGATGACGTGTACGCGGGCCGCTCCATCGCAGACCATCTGATTGCGGCGGGTTCGACGAAACTGGTCGCACTGGGCGGCCTGCCCGGTTCGTCGGTGGCCGAGGGACGCCAGAATGGGTTGAACGAAGCCATCAAGGCGCATTCAGGTGTGCAGCTCGTGCAATACATCGGCGTCGGCGAATCGGAAGATCTCGGCTACAAGGCGATGCAGAACATTCTCGCTGCGCACGGTAAAGGCCAGATAGACGGTGTGTGGTGCTACAACGACGCGTTGTGCCTCGGTGCCTTCCGGGCGATTCGCCAGGCCGGCCGGTCGGATGAAATGAAGATCGCGGGCATGGACCTCGTGCCACAGGCGCTGGACCTGATCTCACAGAAGACCAACTACATCTTCTCGACTGGCGGACACTGGCTGCAACTGGGCTTCGCCGTGATGGTCGCTTACGACAAGGTGAACGGCCATGATCCGATCGACCGGAACATCCGTCTGAGTCTGCTCGACATCGACTCCGGTTCGTTTGCGAAATTCAAACAGCAGTTCATCGATTCGCAACCGCCGTACAACGTCAAAGATTATTCGCTGACCTACAACCCGCAGGCGAAGAGTCAGACCTTCCCGTTGAAGATCAAAGAGTAAATCAATGTCCACGACGAACCACTCCTTGCCCGCAGTGCCGCCCACCAAAAAGCGCTTCGACTACAACGAGTTCGTCGCGCATTACATCGCGTATCTCGCACTCGTACTAGTGGTGCTGGTGTTCGGAGTGCTCGCGCCGGATCGCTTCCTGACGCTCGCGAATCTCGGCACCGTGCTGCAGAACGGCGCGGTGCTGTGCCTGGTCGCGATCGGGCTGACGTTCGTGATCATCGGCGGGAGTATCGATCTGAGCGTGGGGTCGGCGATGGCGCTCGCCGGCGTGTGCGCCGCGTATTTCACGCCGCAACTGGGTGTATGGGCTTTTCCGATCGCGATGCTGGTGGGCGGCGCGATCGGTGCGGTCAACGGCGCGCTGTTTGTCTGGGGACGCATTCCGTCGTTTGTCGTGACGCTGGGTATGTTGTCGATGGCGCGGGGTGCGACTGTCATGCTCACGCAAGGCACGCCCGTGTCGATCTCGCTGACAAGCCCGTATAACGCGCTCGGCAATCCACCCGTGCCGTTTCTGTTCATGCTGGTGGCAGCGGTTTTGACGGCTCTGCTGCTCAAGTTCACTACATTCGGCCGCTACGTCTTCGCGATTGGCGGCGATGAAGAGAAAACACGCATTCTCGGCGTGCCGATCCGGGGTGTGAAGTTCGCGATGTTCATTCTCGCCGGCGTCATGGCCGGAACGGGTGGCGGCATTCTCACTGCGCAGATCGGCTCGGGCAGTCCGACTACGGGCATCGGTTTCGAGTTGATGGCGATCTCGGCGGTCGTGATCGGCGGTACGCCTTTAACGGGCGGTATGGGTTCGATTGTCGGGACAGTGGTCGGCAGTCTCGTGATGACCGCGCTGGCAAACGGCCTCGTGATTCTCGGCGTGTCGACCAATGTGCAAACAGTTCTGACGGGCGCGGTGCTGATTGTGTCGGTGCTGGTTTCGATTCGTCGCGGCAGGATTCGCATCATCAAATAGCTGGCTTATTCATTCAGGAATGAACATGGCACAAGAGAAGCAACTGGGAATCGGTTTGATCGGCGCGGGCGCGATCATGCGGTTGAGTCACATCCCGACTGTGATGAAGTCCGGGATTGCGAAGCTGGTGGGCATTTACGATCCCAGTCGCGAACGCGCCGATGCGCTAGCGGAATCGAGCGGCAGTCGCAGCTTCGAGACGCTCGACGCATTGCTCGATTCGCGCGAGATCGACGCGGTGATTATTGCAACGCCGAACAATCGTCACGAGGAAGCGGCTGTCGCCGCAGCGAAAGCGGGCAAGCATATCCTCTGTGAAAAGCCGCTTGCTATCGATATTCAATCGGCAACACGCATCGTCAAAGCCGCCGAAGAGGCGCACGTCGTGTTGCAGGTCGGTTTCAATCAGCGCTTCTGGAGCCAGGTGCAGATTGCGAAGCAATTGATCGACTCAGGTTTTATCGGTGACGTGCATGCATTCCGTTCGGTCTATTCGGAGAAAGCATCGGCGTATCCCGCCGCGTCGCGCTATCGCTACGATCTTGCGCAGTCGGGCGGCGCGACCATTATCGATCTGACGATTCATCGCATCGACCTCGCGCGTCATCTGGTCGGAGACATGACAGGCGTGTTCGCGGAACTGTCACATCATGTGCTGCCTGAAAAGGTCGACGACAACGTGTGGTTATTGACGCGCTTCGCCAACGGCGCACGCGGTGGACTGTCGTCGGATCGCTATTCGCCCGCAATTGGCGACGGCACGGATCTGTACGGTACCGAAGGCTCAATTCATATTGCGAGCGAAACCCTTAATCCGTTCCATGCCGCACCGCTCGCTGTTTACACCGAACGCAAAGCGGCCGACCTGCCTGACGTTCTGCGTGACGCGCATTATCCGGATGCATGGTGGAACACGTTCGAGGGTGGCTGGATCAAGATCTTCCCGCCACGTAAAAGCCCGTATGCCGGGCAATTTGCCGAGTTCTGCCGATGCATTCAGGAAGGCGCGGTGCCACTCGCATCAGGCATTGACGGATTGCGCGCACAGGAAGTGGTGCAGGGTGCGTACATCTCGAAGAATGAAGGGCGCTGGGTCGACTTGCCGTTACCTGCCGACGCACCGTTCAATCTGCCGTCGTACTGATACACACGCATACGGATAGACCGTTCACACGGCACGCAAACCGTCGAGAGAAGGAGAACACATGTACGCAGCATTTCATACGGTGGGGCTGCCGGGGCGCACGCTCACCGACGTGGTCGGCGCGGTGAAGCGCGCGGGCTATGCGGGCATCGAACTGAATGCCGAAACCTTGCCTTGGGCCGACGCGCATATTACGCCGGACACCTCGCCACAGGAGCGCACGAACGTGCTCAAGGCGATACGGTCAGCGGATCTGAAAGTGGCTGCGGTGGGCGCGCATATTCCGATGTTGCATCCTGATGCGCAACGCCGCCGCGCTGCGATCGACTTCGTGAAAGGCTGCAGCCAACTCGCGGTGGAAATGGATACGCGGTACATCCACATTCTTTCGGGACCGCTTGCCGCCAGCACGAGTGAAGAAGTCGCGTGGCGCTGGTTTGCCGAAGCGGTCGCGGAAGTGGTCGAACATGCGTTGTCGCTGGAGGTCGACGTGGGTATCGAGGCGATCGCCGGTCATCTGTTTCATAGCGCCGATGACTATGCGCAGCTTGCCGCCGATCTGCCCGGCGTGCCGTTCAAGGTGAATTTCGATCCGAGCCAGATCGCGGTGCAGGGCGCGAATCCGCTGGAGATCGTCAACCGTTTCGGCGATCGGATCGCGCATGTGCATATGAAAGACGGCGCCGGTCATTTCCCCGATTTCTCGTTTCCCCCGCTGGGCAGAGGCGGAATCGATTTTGACGCGCTCGTTGCCGGTTTGCGCGGAATCGGCTACGGCGGCGCGTTGTCGGTGGAATATGAAGCACAGGTGTATGGATTCCAGTTGAGCGAACAGCAGATACTCGACGAAAGCCGTGCGTTTCTTGCGCGGTTCGACGTGTGACCGCACTGTGACCCCACCGTGACCGCACCGACAGGACTCGATGACATGCGCTCAGAACACACACAACCCTTCATGCAATTGCGTTCGGTCGGCAAACGCTTTGGCGGCGTCGAGGCGTTGCGCAACGTCGACCTCGATATTCATTCGGGCGAGGTATTGGGGCTTCTCGGCGACAACGGTGCGGGCAAGACGACCCTCGTCAAAGTGCTGGCCGGTGTTCACTCATTGAGTTCCGGCGAGATCTGGTGCAAGGGGCAATCGGTCGATATCTCCGCGCCGAAAGTGGCGCACGAACTCGGCATAGAAACCGTGTTCCAGGATCTGGCGATGGTGCCCAATCTAGGCGTCACCGATAACTTCTTTATCGGCCGCGAGATCACCACGACGCTGATTCCGAAACTCATCAAGGTGCTGCGCAGCAAGGCGATGCATGCCGACGCGCGCGAGACGTTGAACCGGCTGGATATTCATATTCCGTCGCTGAAAGTGTCGGTGGACAGTTTGTCCGGTGGTCAGCGACAAGCCGTTGCGATTGCGCGCGCGATCCGCTGGAAAGCGAACCTGGTGATTCTCGACGAACCCACCGCCGCGCTCAGCGTGCCCGAACAGAACAAGGTGCTGGAGTTGACGCGCTCGCTGGCGAATCAGGGCGTCGCGGTGATCTATATCACGCACAACATGAGCGACGTGCTCGCAGTAACCGACCGGATCGCCGTGATGTATCGCGGACTGAAAGCCGGGGAATTGATTACCGCGCAAACCAGTCAGGGCGAAATCGTCGAGATGATCATGTCGGGCAAGCGGAGCCGCGCATGAGGGCCCGGCAGACTTCTATCGCGCGGGGGCATGCGCGCGACGAACGGAATCAACGCGACGATGCCGCGCCTGCCGCGCCGGAAGATGCTGCGACAGCCGAAGTGCGGCAACGGGCGCGAGCGATTGCACGCGCGGGTGACGTAATGAACGCGATCGCTGTCGGCACGTTGAATGCATCGCTCGATGTGACCGTTTCCGAAGCGCTCGTGCTTGCGTTGCTGCGTCAGAACGTGAGCAAGTATCTCGGCATTCTGGGACACGGCACGACCGACCTCGGCAACATTTTGCGCATCTATTCCGAAGAGCGCGTCACGCGTTTTTATCAGTGCCGCAACGAAGTCGCGATGGCGCATGCGGCAACCGCGCTTGCGTGGGTGTTTGGCGAAACGCCGGCTGTTGTTACGTCGATTGGACCGGGGGCATTGCAGGCGTTTGCCGGATCGCTGGCCACGGCGTCGAACGGAGTGGGCGTTTATCACATCTATGGCGATGAAACGACGCATGGCGAAGGCTACAACATGCAACAGATTCCCGGCCCCCGGCAGAATCAGTTTCTACGTCTGACCGAAACCATGAGCGGCGCGTATACGTTGCACACACCGGAGGCATTGCGCGACGCGATGCGGCGTGGCACGGAGACTGTGCATCGTCCGTATTTTGCGGGCCCGTTCTTTCTGATGCTGCCGATCAACGTTCAGCCGAGGCGCGTGCAATTGCGTATCGACGCATTGCCGGAACGCATGCTGATGCCGGTACTGGCGCCCGCGCATAGCGATGCTTACGATTCAGCGTGTCTGTTGATCGAGCGTCATCAGCGCATTGTTATCAAAGCGGGCGGCGGTGCGCGCCGCTATGGCGCTGAACTTGCGCGTTTAGCCGAAGCGGCCGGTGCGGTTGTCGTGTTGTCGCCGAATTCGCTGGGTGTGCTGCCTGATGCGCATCCGCGCAATATGCATGTGGGCGGCAGTAAAGGTTCGCTGTCGGGAAACCACGCGATGGAAAACGCCACCCTGCTGATTGCGATTGGCTCGCGAGCGGTGTGTCAGGCCGACTGTTCGGGCACAGGCTATCCGATGGCCGAAGCGGTGATCAATATCAACGGCGACATTCACGATGCGAACCACTACAACCATACGATTGCGTTGACCGGCGACATTGGCGCCGTGGTCGACGGGCTGATTCTTGCTTTGCAGCGGCGAGCAGCAAAGCCGCTCGTCCGTAGTGACTGGATAAACGCGTGCATCGCTAAAAAAGCCGAATGGAACGCGTTAAAGCGCTCGCGCGTCAGCGGCGTGACGTTGATGGACGCTGCGTGGAACAGAGAAGTGCTGACGCAACCCAGCGCGATTTACGCGGCGGCGTCGTTTGCCAAACGCGTCGGTGCGGTCAAGCTGTTCGATGCGGGCGACGTGCAGGCCAACGGCTTCCAACTCGCCGAAGACGATCTTCCGGACGACACCTTCACCGAAAGCGGCGCGTCATACATGGGCTTTGCCGCGAGCGGACTGCTTGCTGGCGCGTTCGCGAACCATAGCCGATACATGATGGCGTTCACCGGCGACGGCTCGTTCATGATGAATCCGCAGATTCTGATCGACGCTGTGGTGCACGGTGTGAAGGGCATGCTCGTGCTGTTCGACAACCGCCGTATGGGTGCGATTTCATCTTTACAGGTCGCGCAATACGGCCCCGACTTCGGCACTCACGACGATGTGCGGGTCGACTTCGTCGCCATGGCCAATTCGGTGACCGGCGTGAAAGGCGTATTCGGCGGCTGGTCGGCGCAGGAGCTGGCAGCCGCGCTCGACGAAGCCTATCGTCACGACGGTCTGTCGGTCGTGCACGTGCCGGTCTACTGGGGACGTCTCGACGAAGGCGGCATGGGTGCCTATGGACGCTGGAACGTCGGCCCCTGGGTGCCCGCCGTTGAAAAGCTGTATGGCGACCAGACGCTCTAGCACCAACGAGTAAGCAGCTCATAGCGAGGCCCCTATGTACGACGACCACGGTTTGTTTATCGATGGCGAGTGGCGGCGCGCGTCGTCAGGCGCGACTGTGCCGGTCATCAATCCGTTCGACGGCAGTACGCTAGGCGCGATCCCGAGCGCCAGTAGCCGCGATCTCGACGACGCACTCGAAGCGGCGCAACGCGGCTTTCGCGCGTGGCGCGCGGTGCCGGGCTGGGACCGCGCCGCGTTGCTGCGCCGCATCGCGGACGAGATCCGGCATCGCGCCACGGACGGCGCGCGTTTGATGACGCTGGAAACCGGCAAGCCGCTCGCGGAATCGAAGGGCGAATTCAACGCGATGGCCGATCAGTTCGACTGGTATGCGGGCGACGCGTGTCGCGTGTTCGGCCATACGCTCGACGGCCGCGATGCTGCGACGCGTTTGCATGTGCGCTTCGATCCGGTCGGTCCGGTGGCTGCGTTCACCGCGTGGAATTTCCCGGGTTTGCTACCCGCACGCAAGATCGCGCCTGCGCTAGCTGCCGGATGTTCGATCGTGATCAAGCCTTCGGAGGAGGCCCCTTCAGCGACCTACGTGATCGTCGAAGCTGCGCTCGCAGCGGGATTGCCGCGCGGCGTGCTGAACGTCGTCACCGGCGACCCGCCTGCGATTTCGGCGCATCTGATCGGCTCACCTGTGATCCGGAAAGTAAGCCTGACTGGGTCGGTGCCGGTCGGCAAACAGATTCTGCGGATGTGCGCGGACGGTGTGAAACGCGTCAGCATGGAACTGGGCGGCCACGCGCCGGTACTCGTATTCGAAGATGCCGACCCGGTTGCAGTCGGCACGCTATGCGCCCGCACGAAGTTTCGCAATGCCGGACAGGTCTGCATTTCGCCGAGCCGCTTCTATGTTCATCAAAGCATCAAGGCTGCGTTCGAGCAGGCCATGGCCGATGTTGCCAGCGGCTTACGAATCGGTAACGGTCTCGCAGCGGAGACCGAATTCGGCCCGATGACCAACGAACGTGGCCGCGCCCGGGCATTGACGCTGGTCGACGACGCCGTGAAAAAAGGCGCCACGTTACGTGCCGGCGGGCGGATTCCTCCCGAATTGACGAGCGGATTCTTCTTCCAGCCCACCGTGCTGGCCGACGTGCCCGAACATGCCGATATCATGACCTGCGAGCCTTTCGCGCCCGTTGCGCCCATCGCGTCGTTTTCATCGTTCGATGAAGTGATCGGGCGCGCCAACAATGTGCCGTTCGGTCTGGCCGCTTACGTGTTCTCGAATTCGCTTAGCGTCGCGACGCGCGCCAGCGAAGCGCTGGAATCAGGTATGGTAGGCGTGAATGACATGCTGCTGGCGTCGGCGGAAATTCCGTTTGGTGGCGCGAAGGAAAGTGGCATCGGGCGGGAAGGGGGACAGTTGGGCATACGCGATTACCTCGAACCGAAGTACATCAAGTTTCGTCTTCAGTGAGTGTCTCAATGAGCGATCAGAAGAAAGACAAAGAGCCGAAAGCCGATTCAGCCCCAGTGGGTTTCGCACGCGGACTGACGAACTACGGCGACCGCGAATTCAGCGTGTACCTGCGGCGCACGTTTGCCAGTTCGATGGGCTATAGCCGCGAGATGCTCGACCGGCCGATTGTCGGCATTGCGCATTCGGCGAGCGGTTTCAACAATTGTCACCGCCACTTTCCTGAAATGATCGACGCGGTCAAGCGGGGCGTGCTGGCCGCTGGCGGTTTGCCGATCGAGTTTCCTACCATCTCGCTCGGCGAAACCTTTCTGGCGCCGACCAGTTTGAAGTTTCGCAATCTGATGTCGATGGATGTCGAGGAAATGACGCGCGCCCAACCGATGGACTCGGTCGTGTTGCTGGGCGGTTGCGACAAGACCGTACCCGCGCAGTTGATGGGCGCGGCCTCGGCGAACATTCCCGCGATTCAGCTGGTGGCGGGGCCGATGTCGACGAGCCGTCATCGCGGTGAACGGCTGGGCGCGTGTACCGACTGCCGCCGTTTCTGGGCCAAATTCCGCGCGACCGAAATCGATGCGCAGGAAATCGACGTGGTCGAACGGCGTCTCGCGTCGACGGCGGGCACGTGCGCGGTGATGGGTACGGCCAGCACGATGGCGATCATCGCGGAAACGCTCGGCATGATGCCGGCGAATAGCGCCGCCTGCCCCGCGGTCGATGCAGACCGCCTGCGGATTGCCGAGGAAACCGGCCGCGCGGCGTTCGGGTTGATTGGCCACCCGATCCGCCCGAGCGAGGTGATCACGGCGAATTCCGTTGAAAATGCGTTGCGCGTGTTGCTGGCGATCGGCGGGTCCACGAACGCGGTGATCCACCTCACTGCGATTGCCGGGCGGCTTGGGCTGAAAGTCGATCTGCAACGGCTCAACGAATTGAGCGACACCACACCCGTGCTGGTGAA
Source organism: Paraburkholderia metrosideri (assembly GCF_904848625.1). Taxonomy (GTDB): domain Bacteria; phylum Pseudomonadota; class Gammaproteobacteria; order Burkholderiales; family Burkholderiaceae; genus Paraburkholderia; species Paraburkholderia metrosideri. Next base: position 207,554 of record NZ_CAJHCP010000013.1, on the reverse strand, counting down.
CCTGAAGCCGACTGGCGAACACTACATGGAAGACCTGTACGCGGCCGGCGGCGTGCCGGCCATTCTGCGCGAGATCAAACACCTGTTGCATCTGGATTGCCGGATGGTAACCGGCGAGACGCTCGGCGACCGCCTGCACGACGTGAGTTGGGTCGATCACGCGGTAGTGCGCGAATTCGCGGACCCCGTGCGTGAGACGGGAGGCCTTGTCGCCCTGTTCGGCAACCTCGCGCCGCGCGGCGCCATCATGAAGCGCTCGGCAGCCGATCCGAAACTGTTCGAAAAAGAAGGGCGAGCGGTCGTGTTCGATTCGCTGGAGGACCTCGCGAACCGTATCGACAGCGACGCTCTGGATGTAACTGCGGAAGACTTTCTGGTGCTCCGCAATGCCGGGCCGACCAGCGATTCCGCGATGCCTGAAGCCGGTTATCTGCCCATTCCGGGCAAGCTCGCACGCGCGGGCGTGAAGGATATGGTACGGATGTCCGATGCGCGGATGAGCGGGACCGCGTACGGCACGATCGTGTTGCATATCACGCCCGATTCCGCTTCTGGCGGCCCGCTCGCGCTTGTGCGCAACGGCGACCGGATCAGGCTCAGCGTGGCGCAGCGCAAACTGGAATTGCTGGTATCGGACGACGAACTGGAACGGCGGCGCGCAGAGCAACCGCCGCGTGCGGCCTCGAAGGCGACCCGCGGCTATGCAAAGTTATACGAGCGGGAGATTCTGCAAGCGGACGACGGATGCGATTTCGAGTTCTTGAGGTAGCGTCGGCCGTAGCGCAGGGCAGATCTATCGTGATCAGAAGCTGACGAACGCGCGCACGGCCCGGTTGAATGCGCCGGCATTCGACACGTTCATCCCGTGCGACGCACCGGCGATGGTCTCGCGTTCCGCATAGTCGATCCACTCGGCGAGCTTTTCGACATTGTTGCGAAACATGCGTGGGCTTTTTTGTCCGTCGATCAGCAAGGTGCGGCATTTGACGTCACGTGCCGCGTCGCGCGAAAAGGCGGGCAGCGGATCGCGCAACTGCTTGGGCAGCGTGCTCGCGTTGTCGATGGCCATGGTGCGGAACGCAATCGGGCTCTTGCGCCAGGATCCCGGCACGCTTACCGAATCGACGAAAAGCTCCAGCCCCGCGTCGATTTCCTGACTCTCGATCAACTCGACGACGCGTGCGCGCAACACATTGGTCGAGGTCGGCAGCGACGCGTCCGGCATCCCTTCGATTTGCAGCGGACCGCCCGGGTCCGCGAGCGTCAGCGACTTGATGAGGCGCGGATATTCGCGGGCAACCTGGAACGCCACGTTGCCGCCGCGCGAATGGCCGATCAGATGGACGGGACCCAGGTCGATCGCCTCGATGAACTCGGCCAGTTCAGCGACGTGCGTCTGCCAGCCGAACTCGCTCTGGATAACCGCCTCGCTGGCCGGCCAGTAGTGGCTCAGGCTGACCGAAATACAACGGAAATGCTCGGACAGCGCCGCCGTTTGAGCGTCCCAGTACCGGTAGTCGCACAGCGATCCGTGCACGAAAACCAGCGGCTCGCCCTGTCCACACTCGACGTACGGCACGCTGATGCCCGATCCGATGGTCGCGAACGACAGATCTGCTACGGCAAGCACTGAGTGGTCGGTACGGGCGTTCATTTTGGGGAGGCTCCTTTTGCCGCCAATATGCCCGATGTCGTAAATTTAGAAAATCGCGTAATATTGATCGAAACTATCAATTTATCTGATACCAACTCAATGACCATGAAGGCCCTCGACCTGGACGTGATGGCGATGATCGTCGCCGTCGCCGACACGGGCAACATCAGCCGGGCGGCAGAAGTCGTGCATCGGTCGCAGTCGGCGGTCAGCATGCAGATCAAGACGCTTGAGACGGCGCTGGGCAAGCCGTTGTTCGTCCGCAAACCGCGCAATGTCGTGCCGACCCAGGACGGCGAGGTGCTGCTGACGTACGCCCGCCGCATGCTGGCCTTACGCGACGAAGCGTGGGCAGCGGTGGTGCGGCCGGACGTGACGGGGCGCGTGAGCATCGGCGTGCCGGACGATTACGCGTCGTCGCTGCTGCCGCCGATCCTCAAAAAGTTTTCCGTCACTTACCCGAAAGTGGAGATTCAGGTGGTCGGCTTGCCGAGCGTCGCCCTCGCGCCGATGGTCAAAGACGGCTCCGTCGATCTGGTGTGCGCGACGCGAGTCAAGGGTTTATCGGGCGAGTTCATCCGCTTCGAACCGATGGAGTGGGCGGCCGCGCCGAGCGCGCATGAAATATGGCAGGAAAGGCCGTTGCCGATCGCTGTGTTTCTGCCCGGCAGCGTTGCGCGGGAAAACGCGATCCGTAGCCTTGAGCGCGCGAAGATCACTTACCGGACCTCGTATGAAAGTCCTAGTTTGTTGGGACTGATTTCGATGGCCGAGGCCGGACTCGCGGTCGTCTCGCTGGCACGATGTGCCGTGCCCGCGCACTTCATGCTGCTCGGGCAAGCGCAAGGCTTGCCAAAGATCGATGCGCTCGAAATGGTGCTGGCGCGAAGCACCGGCTCGAAGCGGCCGCCTTGTGAGTTCCTTGCAGAGGCGATTCTGTCGGAATTGAGGCGTTAGGAGCCGGGCAGGAGACGAGCTGCCGCAGCCGTTGTGGCCTCCTGGCTGGCTGCTCGCTCGTCGTACGCAGACTCCGTCATGACGCGACGTTTTCTCCGGGCGCGACTCAGGAAAAAAAGCGGGACGAGGGTAGTTGAAAGTATTTCATTTTGTGTGGTCACAATACCTTCCTGAACGCAGGTACCCAGAGAAGGAGGCCCGCAATCAGATAGCACACGAAACAAGCCACGCTTCCCGTCACGGCAAATTTTAGAAAAGGGCTTGCTGGAATGTTTTTCCACATCAACGCCACGCCAACCAGCACGGGCGGATGAATGATGTAGATCGTATAAGCGCGCCTCGACAGTGACGACCATAAACCATCAAGTCGGTGGAAGTGTCGCTGAAAGCCGTCCAACAGAATAAGAATGATGCCCCACGCGACAAGCGGCTCCCAGAAAGCATAAACGACCGCAAGTGGAAATCCGCGTAATGCAGGGAACGGTTTGCCGGCGAAATAAACAATGGGCAGCACAGGTAGAGCGATTAACGCAATACGCCACCATAAGCGAACCTGTCGTTCTGGCAAGTGCTCGATCCAACGCGCACGCGCCGTACCGTAACCTGCCGCATATAACACGATATAGCTCGCGAAGTACCCCAACTGCAAGCCCCACACATTGACGCCAACAGGCCATACCGAGCGCAGCGCAAGTGCAGCGGCGCCCGTGAGAAGCGCCGCGATACACAGCATTGAATTGGAAGGTACCAGGTTTCGGAGATTCTGGAGTCGCGGACTACCGTTATAACCTGAAAGGATCCAACGTCCCGCGACAGTCGCTGCGCTGAATAGCAGCAAAGCCTGGGCGAACCACATAGGCCCATTTTCGAATGTGCCTTTCCGCCACAGGTAGATCAGGGTTCCGAAAAACGGCTGCCCTGCACGGGTTGCCGCCAACGCAATGGTGATCGGACCGAGGAGCAGTCCATACACGAGCAGCGGTGCCCCCAGCCTGAGCAACCGGTCCGCGAGAAAGCGCGTTGAACCTTTCTTATCGATAGACCTGGCGGTGTAGTGTCCAGCCAGCAGGAAGAAGAGGCCCATGAAGAAAGCCTGATTGACGGAACAGAACAGCACCAGCACAACCGATGTGAAAGATTTGTCCGGTGGTATTTCGTGGTAATACCAACCGCCAATCGCGCCATAGGTAATAGCGCAGTGATGAAAGACCACGAGCAGCGTGATGCAGGCTCGTAATGCATCCAAACCTGAATTTCTGGTACTTGTCTTTTCTATCGACTGAACCTTGAATCCGGCAAAAGAGCTGTTCTGCGTGCTCATCACACCGCCTGCTAGTTTATTTAGTATCTGGTCTGAACAGTTGGCAACGAAACGGCTTTGATCGCGGCGATACAGGAACATGCTGATTGCCGATAAATTACGCGACTGTGCTTACATATAACTAACGCAACGGCGACGGAATACGCCCGATACACGAAATGAGCGAGTCGGGATCGATCGCTGGCCGCGCGATACCCGCGAAGTCATCGATTGATTGAATTCCAGCGAAGATCAGATTATTGTGTCGTCTGATACAGAAAGGAAAAGTCGATGCCAGTCACGGGTAGACCCAGAGAGTTCGATCGCGATGCCGCGCTGCACGCCGCCATGCTGGTGTTCTGGCGCAAGGGCTTTCTTGCGACCTCGATGAACGATCTCTGCGAGGCGATGGGGATCCGTTCTCCAAGCCTCTACGCAGCGTTTGGCAGCAAGGAGAGTCTCTACATCGAGGCCGTGCAGCGCTACAACGCTGGCGCTCGTTCGTTGATCTGGGATCACATTAAAGACGGGCCCACGGTGCGGGAAAGCGTGCGCAAGGTGTTGCTTGCCGCGGCGGACGTACTGTCTGGCGATGCCGGAAATCCGTCGGGCTGCATGGTAAATCTGGCGACCGTCGGGTACGAAGGTTTAGGGGCGGTCGCGCAGGCCGTCGAGGAGGCGCGGCTCGGCGGATTGAAGGCGTTGCGTTCAGGAATCAAGCGCGCAGTGGCCGGAGGCGAGCTGCCCCGGTCGACGAACGTCGACCGTCTCAGCCGTTTCTATCTGGGCGTGATTCAAGGAATGGCCATTCAGGGCCATGACGGCGCGACCCGGGCAGACCTGGCGGGCATCGCAGAGGCGGCGATGCTCGCGTGGCCCGCGACTAGCTAGCGGTTCACAGGCCGATCTTGTTGGGCAGCGCACGTTCTCACTTTCGTGCGCTGCCCGGGAGTGCTACTCGTCACGAGCCGCTGTCAGGCGTTCGCGCCGCCGTCGACAGTCAACACGGCGCCCGTGATATAGCTGGCGCTGTCGCTAGCAAGGAAAACCACCGCTTGCGCGATGTCGTCACCCTTGCCGTAGTCCCCAGTGGCTGTGAGCGCTTTGAGCGTCGGCGCGAATGGGCCTTCGACCGGATTCATGTCGCTGTTGATCGAACCGGGTTGCACCAGGTTAGCGGTAATCCCCTTCGGACCGAGCTCTCGCGCCAACCCTTGCGTGAACGCAACCAGCGCCGACTTCGAACCCGCGTAGACGCCAAGTATTGAGGTGGGCACACGATCAGCGAAATAGCTGCCGATCGAAATGATGCGACCGCCAGCTTTCAGATGGGGAATCGCAGTCTTGCTTGCCACGATTGGCGCGCGAACGTTGATGTTCAGCGTCGCATCGATGTCTTCGATGGAGATGTCCTTGACGTCGCCCATGCGAAGAATGCCGGCATTGTTCACCAGAATGTCGAGGCCACCTAGCGCTTCTACCGCTTTCTCTACCGACGCCTGAACCGCAACAGCGTCTGCACTGTCGGCTTGAATTGCAATACTCCGTCGGCCTTTCGCTTCGATGTCTTTCACCACACCTGCAGCCAGTTCAGCCGATTTCTCATAGGTGATTGCCACGTCAGCGCCTGCGGTTGCAAGGGCTTTTGCGATCGCAGCACCGATCCCTCTGCTCGCCCCGGTCACCAGCGCACGTTTTCCAGTCAGCGTCATCGTTTACTCCGTTTTGTGTTGGTCGATACATAAGTCTATGGGCTCTTCTCAACGACCGTCAAGATATTTCTGTGTTGATCGTTACGTAAGTCGAAGAGAAAGGAAGGGGGGCGCTCGGCGTTACTTCGTCGAACCGAATAGGGCAAGCGCGAACGAGTCCGCGCCGTGAGATCTACGCGGCAGCGGAGTCGTCAAACAGGTGCTGAATCTCGGAGTAGGGCAGCGGCGGGACATTGTGCGCGTCAGCGTCAGCGCGACCGTGCGCAAGAAAGTCCCGCGCCATCGCTTACGCGATCTCGCGCACGAACGGAGTCGACGTTGGGAGAGTGGACTTCATTGGGCCGGTGAATGCGTTCGATGCTTGAGCAGCAGTGGGCTCAAGTCGTCGCATGAAGCATGCGAAACGGCGAAAGCCACCACGTTTTCCGGCGAGGATCGGGTGACGAGCTTTGGGAGGACGAGCGACCCCGAAGCGGACCTCCAGCGTTCCGCACTACGGGTAGTCGATTCATGATCGGGGTAACAAACGAAGTCCAGGCGGCAATGAACTCAAAGGCACGCGTTCACACCCGTCAGCGCTGCGGGCCTCCATGCCTCATCTGCTGACGGCGTTAGTACGTTCAGCCGGCGGTTAAGACGTCGTTATTTGCAGCAGATCGCGCGCGGTGCCTAGGAGGCCATCGGCGATCTTGCCCGAATCGATCTGGTAGCTGCCGTCACGCAGCGCGGCCTTGATCGACTCGACCTTCGTCGTGTCGATGTCCGAATCGCCTGGCGTGCGCAGCGCGGACATTGTCGAGAGATTGACCGTCGAATTCTCCGCGTCGGCAGCGTTGACTTGTTGCCCGGACTCTACGGCGCCCTCTGGATCGCTACTATTCGGTGCACCTTGAGCACCGTTCTGCGGAGCCGCGAGCGCGTAATTGCTGGATTCAATCTTCATGGTATATATCCCCCACTTGTTGATTCCTTTAACGGTCCCGCGTTTGAAATCTTCACCTCGTCCGTGGAGCGTAAAATCTGTCCGCAGTCCGTCGCAAGCCGCCAGGCCTTGCTGGGCGGGCCTTCTGGCTATCTGGAGCAAATTGAAACAAAGTGTGAGCAATCCCACATAACGGCGATAAGCTGACCGAACCTCAAGGCGTGGAAGTAGCGATCGTGGCCGACTGGCGGCATCATGGATGGTCTGCAAGCGAATCACGATTATCTGACGCAGCGTCACACCTCGTGGTCTGCTATCCCTTGTCGCACGGGCACGCTCGGTCACTGGCTGGCGAGCCGTTATGAACCCAGGGTGCCGCTACACTTGAGAGCAGCACGCTGCGCCCCAATTTACTTCTCGTGAACAAACGTACCCGCCGCCCTTTGCCGCCTCAATGGCCCTTTCCGCCTCGTCGCGATGTCGCTGGCCGCTCGTTCGGCGACCTCGTCGCGCTGCACTATTGCGGCGCGGAGTCGTGGCTCTGGCGATGCCGGTGCGGCGGCCATGTGACTGCTGCGCTGAAGGCCGTGGAAAGCGGTGAAGTCCATGATTGCGGCTGCCGGGAGCAGCGTCGCGTGTGGCGGTCACGACCGGGCTCACCTGCGCTGAAGAGCGGCGAGGTTTTCGGCCAACTGACAACGGAGCGCTATGCGGGCGATGGATTGTGGACCTGCCGGTGCGAGTGCGGTGGCGAGGTAACAGTGAGCGCCGGGCGTCTGCGAACGGGCAAGGCGCGCTCGTGCGGCAGTTGCCTTATAGCTTCGACCGACCGGGCGGCGTAGCCCGCGTGACTTGATTGTGCGATTGTCAGGTGACAGGTGAATAGCCCGACACTGCCGAATGGCCGAATCTGCTCCGGCTTCTGCCCGGAGGCACTGGGCAAACCGGCAAAATTTAACTCGTCGGTGAAAGAGGGCACCAGCCGAACCCATCGGCGTTGCCTCGCTGAAACGTCTAACGGACGTCAACGGGACCAACCCGCTTATCGTCGCTTCGACAACGCGCTGCTGCCAGTTTTGAGCCACTCGCCAGGCTTTTGTCGGCCTATGCAAAAGTCGGTGAAAAAAGATCAGCCCGGCAAACCGGCCTGACGCCGCTGCAGGAAACGGCGGACGGCAGGATCCCGTTCGAGGCCGATCGCCATTTCGTAGGCGTTGCGAGCGTCCCGATGCGCACCCGTCCGCGCAAGCAGTTCTGCGAGCGCCGCCCAGTACGGTTGATATTCCGCGAGCCGCGCGTCGGCCGCCACCTGCGGCATCGCGTCGAGGCCTGCGTTTGCACCGTGCAGTTCCGCGACGGCGAGCGCCCGGTTGACCGCGACCACCGGCGAGCCCGTGAGCACCGCCAGCGCCTCATAAAGCTGCACCATCGCGGCCCAGTCGGCGTGCCCCGTGCGGCACCGATGGACATGCGCCGACTGCAACGCCCCTTCGAGCTGATACCGCCCAATCGAGCCCAGCGCGCTTGCGCGCCGCAGCAGCGCTTCGGCCTCGTCGATCATCTGCCAGTCCCACAGCGCCGAATCCTGCTCGGCAAGCGGCACGTATTCACCTTCGTCGCTGCGCCGTGCGCGACGCCGCGCCTGCGCGTGCAGCATGAATGCCACCAGGCCCAGCGTTTCAGGCTCCTGCGGCAGCAATCCCGCTGCGAGCCGCGCCAGAAACATCGCTTCATCAGTGAGATCGCGCCGTGCGACATCGGTCCCGCCCGGATCCGTCCAGCCTTCGGTAAAGGCGGCGTAGATGGCGTCCAGCACAGCGTCGAGCCGTCCGGCAAGCTCCTCACGCTCGGGAATGCTGAACGGAATGCCGGCCTCGCGGATCTTACTTTTGGCTCGCACAAGACGCTTGCCCATCGCGGCGGGCGACATCAGGAACGCCGACGCGATCATCTTCGCATCCAGCCCAAGCACCACCTGCAGCATCAATGGCGCGCGGATGCCCGCCTCGATGGCAGGATGCGTGCAGGCGAACATCAGCGCGAGACGATCGTCCGGGATGTCGGCGTCCGCGTTGCCGTCGTCGAACTCATCCCCGAGCAGCAACAACTGCACGGCAGCCGCCTCACCCGAGAGGCGGCGCCTGGCAGCGTCGATCATCTTGCGCCGCGCGACGGTCAGGAGCCACGCTTCCGGATTCGACGGACAACCGTCGTGCGCCCAATTGACCAACGCGGATGCAAACGCCTCCGATAGCGCATCCTCGGCAGCCGCCACGTCGCGCGTACGGGCTGCCAGAAAGGCGACGAGCTTGCCACGGCTGCGCCGCGCGACAGCATCCGCCGTGTCGCGTGCGTCCTTGTCGCCGGACAAGCTCATCGGCTCACACCTCGCTTGAGATGCCGTCCACGGCTCACCCAGCCGCGTGCCAGAGCGGACGCACCTCGACCACGCCGTGACTCGCGGTCGGGCAGCGGGCCGCCCACGACAGCGCGGCATCGAGATTGGGCACGTCGATCAGGTAGTAGCCTCCCAGTTGCTCTTTCGACTCCACATAGGGTCCATCCAGCACCTGCGACTTGCCATCCGCGATACGTACGGTCGTTGCCACCGCGGTTGGCTGCAGACGCCCGCCGCTGACGAGCGCGCCGGCCTTCTTCAATGCCTCCGTGTACGCCGCATAGGCCGCTACGCCCTGGTCCTGTTCGGTCTTCGTCAGGCTGTTCCAGCCGCCTTCATTCGCATAGAGCATCAGCATGTATTGCATCTGGAATCTCCGTCATGGATTGAGTTGTCGGTGAGCAATGTGCTTCACCTGACCAATGACGCTCGAACCCCTGCGATTTGGACATCCGCTACGTCGCTGAAGAGAGATTCGATGCGGGAAACGTGATTTTCGCTGCAGGTGTCAGGGTGTCAGGGTGTCAGGTTGTCAGGTTGTCAGGTTGTCACGTTGGCGCGAAGAGCGCCAGACGACCGTCGCCGGACGTCCGCGAGACGATTGCAGGGCGCGGCTCACCGACCCTTGCGTTCGACGCAAGCGTTGGCAAATGCTGCGCCGCTCTCTCTCATCGCAAACACACATTCGACTTCATCCTTGTATATTGATGAGACATCTCGGCACCCAGACCGCCAGCCAACCCGTAGCCTTGGGTCGGCTGATCTGACGATATGGACAATCATGAAATACAAGGACTACTACGCCGTGATGGGCGTTCCGCGAGCCGCCACCGACGCGCAGATCAAAACCGCTCACCGCAAGCTCGCGCGCAAGTTTCATCCCGACCTGAACAAGGACGCCGACGCCGAAGCGCGCTTCAAGGAGGTCGGTGAGGCCTATCAGGTGCTCAAGGACCCGGAAAAGCGGGCCGCGTTCGACGCGCTCGGCACCGGCCTCAAGGATGGTGATGAAATCAGGCCCCGTCCGGATGTCGGTGACGGCTTCGAATATCGCGGTGGCGGCGACCCGCAAGATACGCAAGATACGGAAGATTTTTTCAGCGACCTCTTCAATGCGCGCGCGAGACACGCATCCCGTCCCCGTGCGCCTGAGTGGCCGGGCGAAGATCATCACGCAAGCGTGTCGGTCAGCCTCGAGGACATCTACAACGGCGCAAAGCGGACCTTTACGCTGCAAATGCCCGTTATCGACGATCAGGGGCACGTGACCTATCAGACGCGCACCCTCGATGTGTCGATACCGAAGGGCATCCTCGACGGACAGCGGTTGCGACTCGCAGGACAAGGCGGCGCCGGCATCGGCAACGCTCCGCGCGGCGACCTGTACCTGGAGGTCACGCTCGACGGGCATCAGCGGTACAGCGTCGATGGCCGCGATGTGTCGATCAACGTTCCCCTCGCGCCATGGGAAGCCGCGCTCGGCGCCGAGGTCGTCGTCCCCACACCTGCGGGACAGGTCACTGTGACCGTCCCGGGCGGGTCCGCCGCGGGACGACGTTTGCGGCTCAGGGGTCGGGGCATTCCCGGCAACCCGCCAGGCGATTTCTACGTCGTGCTGGGAATCGTGCTGCCCCCCGCCGACACCGACGCCGCCAAAGCGGCCTACAGCGCGATGCGCGCGGCGTTCGACTTTGATCCGCGTGCGCATTTTTACGGGTGATCCATCATGAACGAAAACGAGTCTGTCTATCTTCAGGGTGACATCGTCGAGGAACACGTCGAGTTCACGCTGATTGAACTGTGCCGCATCACGGGTGCTTCGAGCGATGATCTTGTCCGCTGGGTCGAGGAGGGTGCATTCGAGCCACAAGGCGCGCGCCTCGAAGAATGGCGCTTCAGCGGCACATGCCTGCGCCGCGCCATCACCGCGCAACGACTGACCGTAGACCTGGAACTGAATGCGCCGGGCGTAGCCCTGGCGCTCGATCTGCTCGATCAGATCGACGCTTTGCGCACGCGTCTTGCTCGCTTTGGCGGATAGTGGCGGCGCGCTAGACGCGACCCGGGGATTCGTAATCGACATGCTCGCCTTCGATAGAAAGACTTCGGGTCGGCGGGTTTGTCGCAGACTGACTGCTGTCGCAACTCGGGCCGATCCGGCCGTTCGAGATTGCGCCAGGCGAATCTTCGCTGCCCATTGTTCGTGCCGCTCGCGACGATCGCGGCGGCATGTAGGTGAAGGTGCCGGGGAATTCTGGACGTGATCTCTACGAAATCCGGTTCGGGACGGTCGACGCCGCGCGTTTTGCCGTCATTCACCACTAGTTTCGCCGGCCCCGCAGCCGGTACGCCGGTGCGCCAGTACCTGCGTTGTTTTATGGCCGGCAGGCGCGCGCAAAGCGCAGCCGGATCGGAAAAGAGACAGCCCCGAACGTCAGGTCGGCTATCATGCCTATCCTCTTCGAAGTAGCTCCTTATGATTTCCGTCCGTAATCTCACGCTGCGCCGCGGCGTCAATGTCGTACTCGACCGCGCGACCGTCACCTTCACTCCTGGCGAAAAAATTGGTCTTGTCGGCCGCAATGGCGCCGGCAAGTCGTCCTTTTTCGGCCTTCTTAACGGCACGCTGCACGAAGATAGCGGCGAGTTCTCGATTCCATCCGCATGGAAGATGGGCCAGGTCGCGCAGGATATGCCTGAGACCGAGCAGAGTGCGACCGACTTCGTCATCGAGGGCGACACCTTGCTGCTGGCCGCGCAGGCCGAAGTCGCCGCCTCCGAGGCCAGCGACGACGGCATGCGCATGGCGCACGCCTACATGGCCCTGCACGACGCCGGTGCGCATGATGCCCCCGCCCGTGCGCAGGCGCTGATCCTGGGCCTGGGCTTCACCGCCGAGCAGCTTGACCATCCGGTCAACAGCTTCTCCGGCGGCTGGCGCATGCGACTGCAACTGGCGCGCGCGCTCATGTGTCCGTCCGACCTGCTGCTGCTCGACGAGCCCACCAATCACCTCGACCTCGACGCGCTAGTCTGGCTGGAAGCCTGGCTCAAGCGTTATCCGGGGACCCTGGTCATGATCAGCCACGACCGCGAATTCCTCGACGCGGTGACACAGGTGACGGTGCACGTCGACAACGCCAAGCTCGTGCGTTATGGCGGCAACTACAGCAAGTTCGAAGAGATGCGCGCTGAGCAACTGCTGTTGCAGCAGGCCGCGGTGGCCCGGCAGGCGGACAAGATCGCCCATCTGCAGAAATTTATCGACCGATTCAAGGCCAAGGCCTCGAAGGCGAAGCAGGCGCAGAGCCGGGTCAAGGCGCTCGAACGCATGGAGAAGATCGCACCGGTGCTGGCCGATGCCGAATTCACCTTCGAGTTCAAGGAGCCGCTCAACGTCCCGAACCCGCTGTTGTCGATGCTGGACGCGAGTTTCGGCTATCCGGCGCCGGCCGACGCAGTGCCGGGCACCCCGCCCACGGTCATCGTGCAGGGCATCAACCGTTCCGTGCTGGCCGGGCAGCGCATCGGCATTCTCGGTGCCAACGGGCAGGGCAAGTCGACGCTCGTGAAGACGGTGGCGCACGCGCTGGCGCCGATTGCCGGCGAAATCAGCGAAGGCAAGGGCCTGAACATCGGCTACTTCGCACAGCAGGAACTCGACGTGCTGCGCCCGCTCGACACCCCGCTGGAACACATGATCCGCCTTGCCAAGGACACGCCGGTGCACCTGCGTGCCCCCGGTCAGAGCGGCACTGAACAATCGCTTCGCACCTTCCTCGGCACTTTCAGCTTCAGTGGCGACATGGTCCATCAGGCGGTCGGCACGATGAGCGGCGGCGAAAAAGCGCGGCTCGTGTTGTGCATGATCGTGTGGCAGCGACCCAACCTGCTGCTGCTCGACGAGCCGACCAACCACCTCGACCTGGCCACACGCGAGGCGCTAGCCATGGCGCTCAACGAATTCGAGGGCACGGTGATGCTGGTCAGTCACGATCGGGCCCTGCTGCGTGCCGTATGTGATGAGTTCTGGCTGGTCACCAAGGGCGGCGTCGAGCCCTTCGACGGCGATCTGGACGATTACCAGCAGTTCCTGCGCGACGAAGCCCGTCGCATGCGCGAGCAGGCTGCGGCGGCGTAAAAGGACATCGCCTGAGATACCCCTAAGGCGGGTATTGCATGGCAGGCGAAGCGGGGATGTCCGCCAGGGCGTTCGGGAGTCGCGCGGACAGGCGCGCTCCGCTGAAGCGAGCGTAGGCCGCCATTCAACGTGTCGGACTCCAATCGAACGTCGCCGAGGTCATCTCGGCTCCGAGCAGAGCGGGGGGAGTTCTGGCGCGTCGAGCCCTGCGAACGGATCCCTCCAGGCGGGGATCTCCATGAGCCGCGCATGCCACGCTTCAACGTGTGAAAACTCGGCGAGCGGTAGGCCAGCGAGTTGGGCGAACGGGAGCACGCAGGCGACGCGAAAATCGGCGTAAGTGACCTCGTCGCCGACGAGCCAGTCCCTGCCCGCGAGATGCTCGTCCAGAATCGCGGCTGAGGAGGCGAATTCGCACAAGCCCGCTTCGAGGATTTCCTGCCTGACCGGCCCCAGGCCGTAACGTTGTTTGGTCACCCGTTCGAAATGAACCTGATCGCAGGCACGCACCAAATGCCAGTAGCCCCAGCTGATCCAGCGGATGAGGTCGGGCATGGCGTCGCCTGTCGGCCAGAAACTCGACCCGGCGAGGCGTGAGAGCCGGCAGGCGATCGCGTCCGCTTCCCACAGCGCCGTTTCCCCTTCGACCAGAATGGGCAGGCCGCTGTTTGGATTGAGCTTGAGGAACTTCTCGTGCTCTCCGGGTGCGAACGGGGAAGCGAATTCAAATTCGACCGGTGAGTTCAGATAACGCGCCACGGCAACGGCAACGCGCGGATTGTAGTTGCGGCTGAAATAGAGCTTCATGGCGCGGTCGTTCACGAGGGATTGGTTAGGTCTTTTATCTCGATGGAGGCCTGCTCGAAGGCCATGGCGATTCTACGCGCACCAATCCAAAGCGGTTTGGCGAAATCGGGTGGTCTATGCTCTTCGCTTAAAAATCTTCTGGGGAGACCAGTTCGCGCCGCTATCGCTGCATCAATCGAGAAGGCCAAACTTTGGGCCAACGAGTCTCTTTTCTCTGCTCGGCCTTCTCGTTCACCGCTTATTTCAACGTCGTTGACGTGCCGACCGCGTGACGCCTTTTCCGGCAGGAACCAGTTCAATATCAGCGCGCAGATTCCGCCTGTCGCGACGCCCGATTCGAGCACGTTCTTCAGCGCGTGCGGCAGGCTGTTGAGAATCTCCGGCACCTGTGAGACGCCGAGCCCCAACGCGAGCGAAATCGCGATGATCAGCAGCGCCCGGCGGTCGAGGCGAATGCCCGCGAGGATGTTGATCCCCGACGCGGCCACAGCGCCGAACATCACCATCGCAGCGCCACCGAGCACTGGCTCGGGCACGGCCTGCAGCATGCCCGCGACTGGCGGGAACAAGCCCAGCACGATCAGCATGCCGGCAATCCAGAGGCCGACGTAGCGGCTGGCGATCCCCGTCAGTTGGATGACGCCGTTGTTCTGCGCAAATACCGAACTTGGAAACGTATTGAAAAAGCCGGCCAGCAAAGAATTGAAACCGTTGACCAGCACGCCGCCTTTAATCCGTCGCATCCATACGGGCCCTTCGACCGGCTCTTTCGAAACCTTGCTGGTGGCAGTGACATCGCCGATCGCTTCGAGCGAGGTGACGAGATAAATAATCAGCATCGGCACGAACAGCGACCATGAGAAGCCGAGGCCGAAATGCAGCGGCGTCGGAATCTGAAACAGCGCCGCTTGCCGCGCCCCGGTGAAATCGAGCCGGCCCATCGCGCCCGCGACGGCATAACCGATGGCCAGTGCGATGACTAGCGCGGTGCTGCGAATCCAGGCGACCGGCACACGGTTCAGCACGATGATGGTGCCCAACACGACGCCGGAAAGTGTCAGGTTGCCGACGCTCGCGAAGTCGCCCTTCGAGATCGCGCCATAGCCGCCTCCCATGCTGATCAGGCCGACCTTGATCAGCGTGAGGCCGATCAGCAGCACGACGATGCCGGTGACGAGCGGCGTGATCAGGCGCTTGACGAACGGCAGGATGCGCGAGACGGCCATCTCGACGAAGGAACCCGCAATGACGACGCCGAAAATGGCGGCCATCACGGTTTGCACCGGCGTTCCCTGCTTGACCATCAGGCTGCCGCCCGCGATGAGCGGGCCGACAAAATTGAAGCTCGTGCCCTGAACGATCAGTAGACCCGCGCCGAGCGGCCCGACGCGTTTGCATTGCAGGAAAGTAGCGATGCCGGAGATGACGAGCGACATCGACACAATCAGCGTGGTGTCGCGGCTGGAAACGCCAAGCGCCTGGCAGATCAGGAGGCCAGGCGTCACGATAGGCACGAGGATCGCGAGCAGATGTTGAAGCGCGGCAACGAATGCGATGGCCGGTGCGGGGCGGTCATGAGGACCGTAGACGAGATCGGCGGAAGATTCGACGCCATCGGCTTCATGGGAAGCCGCGGATGAGGCGGATGAGGCGGGTTGCACAGTGCGGCGTTGAAAAGGGGAAAGCCGAGCATTCTATCGTAGGCGCCGGGGCGAATCGCGACGCTCCTCGAGTGCGGACGGCAGAAAATATTCCGACTGTCCCTCGCAATCATTCTGACGACCTGGCCATCGGTCATTTGACCGATACCCTGGCAGCGCCGTCCCTGCGATCCTTGCGTTCATACCAGTCACTAGCCCCGACTGGAAGGTGCTCAGGCATCTGGACCCTGGCTGAACTCAGCGCATTGCCGAAGCGCAGTCAGGGTGACAACTGGCTCGGCGGATCCTGACCCGCCCGCCCACCAACATCTCTTATTCCACCCTGTTAATGGAGCATCTATGTCTATCCGTATCAAGCTCGCTGCTTCTGTCGTCGCACTCTCGCTTGCCGGTGCATCGTTCGCACAATCTCCAGCGGCAAAGCCGGAACGCATTCGCGGCGACATCGTGTCGTTCTCGGGCGATACCTTGACCGTACATCGGCGCAGCGGGGACACCGTGACGCTCACCTTGAGCGACGCGTCGAAGGTAACCGCGGTGAAGCCAATCCAGCTCGCCGATATCAAACAGGGCTCATATGTCGGCGCCGCGGCCATGCCCGGTCCCGACGGCAAGCTGACCGCTACAGAAGTGCTGGTGTTCCCCGATGCCGCACGCGGAACGGGCGAAGGGCACTATGCCTATGATCTGGGAGCCAACAGTTCGATGACGAATGCCAATGTGGACACGGTCGTCGAAGGCACGAGTGGACGCGATCTGAAGCTTTCGTACAAGGGGGGCAGCAACACCGTCACGGTGCCGACCACGGCGCCAGTCGTGACGCTTGCGCCTGCCACGCGCGCTGACTTGGTTGCCGGCAAAAAAGTGTTTGTCGTCGCTGCACCGGCTAACGGCGGAGCCCGTTCCGCGCAATTTGTCGTGGTTGAAAAGGACGGCGTAGCGCCGCCGATGTAATGGCGAGCGCGGCCGTCAAAGCAACCCCAGCGTCGATGCTTTAAGCGTTGCCGCTGCGCGCGACGAGCATTCGAGTTTGCGAAACACGTTTTCGACATGGGTGCGCACCGTGCTTGGGCTGAGCGTCAATTCACGGGCGGCTTCCTTGTTGCTGGCCCCGCGCGAAATAACCCGTAGGACGTCGATTTCGCGCGCCGTTAATCGCACACTCTGCGATGCGCTGCTGACCGGCTTTCTGACGACGCGCACATCGTCGGACAGCAGCGCATTCACCACGTCGACGTTCAGCCGACCGCGTGTGGCCTCGTCACGCAACTGTCGTGCGGCTTCCTCATTGGAAAGTGCCGCGCGCCACGGACGGCCCGAGCGCAATGCGACATACGTTACAGATGCCGCAAGCACGTTCGCTTCCAGCGTCAGCGATGGATCACGAGCGCCACGGAAATAGCCTGAGCCGTCCGACCTTTCGTATGCATACGACGCTAGTTCGGCCGCTTCTCCGAGCGCGCCGGCCTGCTTGCCCGCGCGAGACGTCCAGTAGGGCACCAGCCTTACCTTCTCCCACGCGCTTTCCGATAGACGTTCGTTCGTATTCCAGATCTGGTTAGGCACAGATGCACGGCCAATACCGTGAATCAACCCCGCGCGATAGACGCGCGCGTGTGCCGATTTGTCTTGCGTGAGCCGGGCGCAACATTGCGCCGCCGTCGCAGCGACTGCGCGTGAGAAGCCTGTCATCCAGGGAAGCTTGAGATCGATGACGTCGGCGATCAGCTCCACGTCAGTGTGCTGTTGCATGCGAGATGTTGTCAGCATGGCGTCCAGATCGGCGGCCGTTGCGTGCTCCAGTTCCGTGAGCCAGCGCGCCGCATGGCGGGCTGCGGTCTCGACGAGTTGTGCTGGATAGCGTGAGCCGGCGCGCTGCGCGATCAGATCGAGCATGCGCTCGATGCCATAGACCCGGCTAAACGTTTCCATGTCGCCGGCAAGCGCGACGATGAGCACCGCCATCGGCGCTGCTTCGCGGGCGTGACGAGCGGGCAGGCCGTGCCCGTCCCACGTCTCGAAGATGCGGCGCAACGCCGTTTCTGTCGAATCCGCAAGGCCCAACATGCGCGCCACTTCGCCGGAGACTTCGCAGTGAATTTGTGCGAGCGGAGAAAGCACCGCGCTTGCGCCACCCAGCGCCTTGAGGGAGTCGGTCCAGCCGGGGCGGTCTTCAACCATTGCAATACGGATGGCGATGTCATCACCGAAAACGTCGGCGAAACCCGCCGCGTTGGCTGTGCAACCCGACCAGCGCAGCAGTGACGTTTCGCGAACTGCATCGTTCGTCGTTGGGTCCGCCCCGGATTCGGCAGCGAGGCGGGTTGCAAGCCATGCAGTGCGTAGCGAATGGCCGGTGGGTTGTCCCATGCTTAGATCGCCGATAAAGGCGAGGGCTTTCACAGCATCGAACACGCGCACCGCCGAAAGAGTGGCGTTGTCGTCGGTCATCGAGATGGATGGATCAGTGCGGGTCGAACAGAGCGCCAACTATACGCCAACCTTTCAGGACGCATCGGTCATTTGACCGATGTCGGCCACGCAGGCCGAGTGCGATGATCTCTATCAATACAGACTTCCTGTCTCGATGACGCTCTTGCGGATCTGCCGAGAGATCATCGCACCACGAAAATTTTCTAAGGAGTTTCAATGACTGCTCATTTTTCGGAAACCACTCGTCTTCAGGGTGAGCGGTGGCTCAAATACTTTTACTTTACCCGTGCCGCGTTCTCTGCCGTCTGGGTTGCGCTTGCGTTCACCATTGGACAGCACGTCACGGCGATCGGAGCCGCACTGCTTATTGTCTATCCCGTATGGGACGCGCTGGCCAATTACGTCGATATGTCGCGCAGCGGTGGAGTGCGCGAAAATTTTACGCAGGCTTTCAATGTCTTTGCTAGCTCGGCTGTCGCAATTGCGGTGATTGTTGTGTTGCACATCGACACAAGCTCGGTGCTCGATGTATTCGGAGTCTGGGCCGTTATGTCCGGATTGCTTCAACTCGCCACGGCTGTCCGCCGCAGGAAGCGTTTTGGTGCGCAATGGGCAATGATTCTGAGCGGAGGCCAATCGGCGTTGGCGGGTGTGCTTTTTATCGCGCAGGCCCATGCACCGGTGCCTCCCGCGATTGTCAAAGTGGCCGGCTACGCAGGCGTAGGGGCGATCTATTTTCTTGCCTCCGCGTTGTGGCTGTCCGTCGGACAACTTCGGCGCAAGTTTGCCTCGATGCCTTGATGATGTTGATATGAATGCACTTCATCAATGAACGCGGCGGCTGTTCCGCTTGAAGCGTTCATTTCGACCGTGCGTGTTGCAGTGACGGTTTAGGATCAGGAGGGCGGGTTGCCTGATTCACGAAGCTGCCATCCGACTGTTCCGTGCCCAATCCGGCGGTATCATCGAGCGAAGCCGCTCGCAGCAAGCCCCGTGCGCGTTGGCGATTGCCGGGAAGTCATTGATCAGGCGCGCCTTTTACGATCAAAGCGCCAGATCTGACACCCGAAGAACGACCACCCCACAGGGTCAGTCTGGTCGTTCTATGCCGAAATCGTCATTGCCAACGGGCCGTTTCGACAAGACGGCTCTGCGTGCCCGCCTTACGATGGTCGCCATGAAAACCCTCACTGTCATCGACTCGCATACCGGTGGCGAGCCTACGCGGCTCGTGATCGAAGGCGGCCCAGAGCTGGGCCGTGGTCCGCTTTCGGAACGGCTTGAAATTTTCCGGCGTGATTTTGATCGCGTGCGCGCAGGCGTGGTTAACGAGCCTCGCGGCTCCGATGTCATGGTTGGCGCGCTGCTATGCGAGCCGCACACTGCAGACTGCACGGCTGGCGTCATCTTTTTCAACAATGTGGGCTTTTTGGGCATGTGCGGGCATGGCACGATCGGCCTGATGGCGTCGCTCGCCCACATGGGGCGCGTGGCGCCGGGTGTCCATCGCATTGACACACCGGTCGGCGTCGTCGAAGCGCAACTGCATGACGACCATAGCGTGACCGTGCGCAATGTGCCGGCCTTTCGTTATCGCCAGGCCGTACCTGTCGACGTTCCAGGTGTGGGCCGCTTGCATGGCGACATCGCGTGGGGCGGAAACTGGTTCTTCCTCGTCTCTGATCATGGTCAGAGCCTTGAGTTTTCCAACGTCGAAACGCTAACGGATGTCAGCTGGGCCATTCGTGAGGCGCTCGAGGCTAACGGGATCACCGGCGAGGACGGAGCGCTGATTGATCACATCGAATTGTTCGCGAAGTCCAGTCGACCCGGCATCGACAGCCGTAACTTCGTGCTGTGTCCCGGCAAAGCCTACGACCGTTCGCCCTGCGGCACTGGGACGAGCGCGAAGATTGCCTGCCTCGCGGCCGACGGTCAGCTGGAGGCGGGTGCGTTGTGGCGCCAGGAGAGCATCATCGGCAGCGTGTTCGAGGCGAGCTACGAGACGGGCGCTGATCTTGCGCCCGGGTACGTGCGCCCAAGTATTCGCGGCATGGCTCATGTCAACGCAGAATCTAAGTTCATTTTCTCCGACCAGGACCCGTTCGCGTGGGGTATCAACGCGTGATGGTAACGACGGCTTCTCGTCCTGACGTGGTTGTCATTGGCGCGGGTATTGTCGGAGCCGCGTGTGGGCACGAACTGGCACAGCGAGGCGCGAACGTTCTCGTGATTGATCGCGCTGGCATTGGTGGCGGAGTGACGGCTGCGGGGATGGGCCATCTCGTCGTGATGGACGATTCGGCCGCCGAGTTTGCGCTCTCGGCATGGTCGCGTGAATTGTGGCTTGAATTGGGGCCCCGGCTCGATGCGCGGCACGCGTTCGTCCGGTGCGGCACAGTGTGGGTCGCCGCCGACGACGAGGAATACGAGTTGGCCCAGATCCGCCAGCAAGCGCTTACCCAGCGGGGGGTTGCGTGCACGATGCTGGATGCCAGGCAGGTGCGGGAGGCCGAGCCCGAACTGCGCGAGGGCTTGCGCGGCGGCATGATCGTGCCCGACGACGGCGTGGTCTATGCGCCCACCGTCGCCGCGTGGCTGCTAGAGCAGCCGGTGAAGGGGCGCATCGACTGCCGGCTAGACACCGCCGTAGCGCGTGTGGATCGCGCCGGCGTGGTGCTTGCCGATGGCGAGACGATCGCGGCGGGCGCAGTGTTGATCGCGAGCGGCTTGCAGGCGGTCGAACTTCTGCCCGGTCTGCCCATGCAGGGAAAGAAAGGCCACCTGCTGATCACGGATCGTTACCCCGGCACTGTGCGTCATCAGATTCTCGAACTCGGTTATATCAAGAGCGCGCACAACTCCAGTGGCACCTCGGTAGCGTTCAACGTTCAGCCGCGTCCCACTGGGCAATTGCTGATCGGCTCATCGCGCCAATTCGACCATGTCGATGCCGCGATCGAACCAGAAGTCCTCTCCCGGATGCTGCTGCGGGCTACCGAATATTTACCGAAGCTGCGCTCGCTCAACGCCATCCGTGGATGGACCGGTCTGCGACCCGCGACCCGTGATGGCCTGCCGCTGATCGGCCCGGCCGCTCAGTTCGCGCACGAAGGCTGCCATCCGTCGACATGGCTGGCCACAGGCCACGAGGGGCTTGGCGTCACTACGGCGCTCGCCACGGCCAAACTGATCGCGGCGCAGATCCTGTCCGCGGAAGACGGCTTGCGAATTGACCCCGCGCCGTATCTGCCCGCGCGCTTTTCGACCATGGGAGTTGCGCATGGCTAACGCGACCGTGACGGTTGTGCTCGACGTCGATGGTCGTCGTGTTGCCGTCGCAGCAGGAAGCTCCGTGGTAACCGCTATCGCGATCGCAGCGGGCAGTGCAGGTGTCGTCACGCGCCGCTCCGTGCATGGCGCGTTACGCGGTCCTTTGTGCGGCATGGGCGTGTGTCAGGAGTGCCGCGTGACTATCGACGGCGCACCGCATCGGCTTGCGTGCCAGACGATAGTCGAGACCGGTATGGCAGTGACGACTGGAAGGGACGGACAATGAATTTCGACATCCTGGTGATTGGCGCTGGGCCAGCAGGGATGAGCGCCGCGCATGTTGCGGCGAACGCAGGATCGACGGTCGGCATCATCGACGACAACGCGTTGCCGGGTGGCCAGATCTGGCGTCAAGGTCCGGACCATCCGCCAACAGGGCGCGCCAAAGAACTGGTCGGTGCGCTTGCACAGCGCCCAAACGTGACGCTTCTGAGCGGCTCGCGCGTCGTCCAGGCGCTAGCGGGCCAGCGTCTGCTCATAGAGGACGCTAAGCGCGGCGTGACGATCGGCTACAACACGCTGATCCTTGCGACCGGCGCACGCGAGCGCTTTCTGCCTTATCCTGGCTGGACATTGCCCGGTGTCACCGGCGCGGGCGGCTTGCAGGCGCTCGTGAAGGGCGGCATGTCAGTGCACGGCGAGCGAGTCGTGATTGCGGGAACCGGACCCCTGCTTTGGGCTGCTGCCGCGACTGCTCGCGAGCATGGTGCACACGTAGCGGCGATCGTGGAGCAAGCCGCTCCGCAATCGGTTCTACGGTTCGCCGCTGGCCTCGTGCACACGCCTGCAAAGGTTCTGCAGGCTTTGCGCATGCGTTTTGATCTGCGGCGCACGCGTTACCTGTGTGGCGCACACGTTCTGGAAGCCGGCGGTGAAACGCAGTTGACGCACGTACGCGTACGCAAGGGGAGCGAGGAAATTCGGATCGATTGCGATCGTCTCGCGTGCGGCTTTGGACTTCTGCCGAATGTTCTGGTGGGGACGGCTGTTGGCTGCCGTGTCGAAGAAAATCTGAGCGGTACGTCGCTGATGGTTGATGCGTCGCAGGCGACCTCCGTGCCCAATGTGTACGCGGCGGGTGAATGTACGGGTGTGGGTGGCATGGAGTTGTCGTCAGTCGAAGGCCGTATTGCTGCCTACGCGGCGCTCGGCAATGACGTCGCAGC
This sequence comes from Paraburkholderia metrosideri, assembly GCF_904848625.1. Classification (GTDB taxonomy): domain Bacteria; phylum Pseudomonadota; class Gammaproteobacteria; order Burkholderiales; family Burkholderiaceae; genus Paraburkholderia; species Paraburkholderia metrosideri. The sequence goes on along the minus strand of NZ_CAJHCP010000013.1, from coordinate 185,070 downwards.
GCAACGGCTCTTTCCAGAGCGGGAACGATACAGGCGGTTTGCCGCGCGAATGCACCATGCGTTCGCGCTCGATCCGACATTGCGCAAGCTCGCCGCGCCCGACACATTGCTATGCCGCTGCGAAGACGTAACGTTCGGCGAGGTCGCGCGGCATCGTTCGTGGCGAGATGCGAAGCTGCATACGCGCTGCGGGATGGGCCCGTGTCAGGGCAAGATATGCGGCGAAGCCGCGGCGTTCTGCTTCGGATGGCCGAGCAACGGGCAGCGCCCCCCTTTCTCGCCAGCAAGAATCGAAACCTTGCTCTGCGTGAAATCGAATGAGTAGGCCGCCTCCAGGATCGCAAGCCGGCAGCATCGAAAACAGAGACCGTCTGTCTCCGACGATGCGCAAGCCGCCATGGGACGGCATAATCAGGCCGGTTCCGATTGATGGCTTATTGCAATGCCCGAAATAGTCCTGCCCGCTGCACTGGAGAACACGAGCTTGCCTGAAATGGTGGCGTATTTTGCGCTGCTGGAGCCGCTGTTCGACGCAATGCCTGACGTGGTGTTTTTCGTCAAGGACCATGAGGCGCGCTATGTGCTCGCTAACACGACGCTGGCGGCGCGTTGCGGCTTCAAGGACAAGCGTGCGCTGAATGGTAAAACGGCGGAGCAGCTTTTTCCCGTACGTTTTGGCCGTATCTACACAGCACAGGACGAGGCTGTTTTGCGCTTGCGCACCAGGATGATGGACCAGCTCGAGTTGCATCTTTATCCGGGGCACCGACCGGGATGGTGTCTCACGTCAAAAGTGCCGCTGCATGACGCACAGGGCAGAGTGCTCGGTGTCGCCGGAATCTCCCGCGATCTTCAGGCCGCCGAGAGCACCCACCCCGCTTATAAGCGCCTCGCGATAGCAGCGAAATACATTCAGGACAATTACGCGCAACCGCTCAAGCTCTCAAACCTCGTCACTTTGATCGACATGTCGGTGGCACAGATTGAGCGGTATTTCGACAAGATATTCCATCTCACGCCACGGCAGATGTTGCTGAAGACCCGTCTCGACGCAGCCTCCGAGTTGCTGGCGAGCGATCTCAACATTACCGACATCGCTACGCGTTGCGGATATACCGACCACAGCGCCTTTACGCGGCAATTCAAGGCCACAGTAGGCGTTACGCCACGTCAGTATCGCGAACTGCTGAATCCCAGGGCATGCAGTACCGTTCCGTCAACGGAATGAGCTGGCAGTATTTCAAACGTTAGCTGCGTTACCTCTCCTGCACTAGAAATATTCGGGTAGTCCCCGATAGCGCGTCATCGCGCGACTCGCATGGTGCGCCCACGCAATTCGGACTATGCCGAATTCGTCCCTTTGTGTCGCGAAAGCCCCCAAGCCTCATTGAATTTGGATAGCGATACTTCTTCGTATCGCCAGCGTATTTGGCGCTTTTTTCACGAAGGAGAGTGTCGCCGTGCGTCGTAACACGATTCAATGGACCGGGCAGTTCCCGTCGTCAGCATTCGGTTCAAGCCTGTTCTCCCAATTGATGCCCATTCGTGCGATCGCGTAGTCAGCAACCGTGTGCGAGCTAGGTACGGCGTTGCTGCGTGCGGGCGGCGTAGTGCGCTATCCCGTGTATTCGCACGGCCCGCTGCTGGGTTGTCTGATGGGCTTTGTCACGCTCATAGCGTTTTCAAGCCCGATTGCCATTGAAGTAGTGGCAGCGCGGCAATACGCTGTCGCATTGTTTTGTCGTATCCGTATCAAATGACGTGATTTAAAGCCGGGGAAATTGCCACCTCAATGACAGGGATGATCAGGTGTACTTTTTTGAGTACGGCGTCCTTTTAAATAGGGTGACAAAAAGAACTTATGTTCCATGACCAACGCGCAGTTCTGAGGAAATGAAAATGAAATTGAAAAGTGATTCGGGTTGCGGTTTTCCGTCGCGTACGCGTGACTTTGCCACCGTCATGGCGGGAATCGTTTGCGGTGCGGTCGCGCTTGGCAGCACGACCGCCTTCGCGCAGGCCACCGACGTCAAGATCGGTTTCGCTGCACCTCTCACCGGTGGTCAGGCTCATTACGGCGCCGACTTCAAGACCGGCGTAGAAATGGCGATCGCGGATATGAATGCGACGAACCCCGTCATCGGCGGCAAGACGGTGCATTTTGTGCTCGACGCGCAGGACGATCAGGCTGACCCGCGTACCGGCACGACAGTCGCGCAGAAGCTGGTAGACGATGGCGTGGTCGCTGTGATTGGTCACTACAACTCCGGCACGAGTATTCCGGCGGCATCGATCTATGCGAAGGCCGGCGTTCCTGAAATCGCTATGGCGACCGCGCCCAGCTATACACGTCTCGGTTTTCCCACTACGTTCCGTCTTTTGACATCGGACACGCAACTCGGTGGAGTGCTAGGTGACTACGTGGCGAAGGAGCTCAAGTTCAAGCGCTTTGCTATAGTGGACGATCGCACGGCCTATGGGCAAGGCGTCGCGGAAGAGTTCAGCAAGGCTGTAAAGGCGGCCGGCGCAACGGTAGTCGACGAAGAGTATACGAACGATAAGGCTGTCGATTTCCGGGCGATTCTCACGAAGATCAAGGCGTCGAATGTCGATGCCGTGTTCTATGGCGGAGCCGATACACAGGCAGCGCCCCTTCTCAAGCAGATGCGCTCGCTCGCGATCAAGGCGCCCCTGATTGGCCCGGACATGGTTCAGTCAGAGAACCTGATCAAAATTGCGGGTTCGTCAGCTGAAGGAACGCTGGCAGCGTCGGAAGGCAGCCCGCTTGCTCAAATGCCGAACGGCAAAGACTTTTCGGATCGCTATACGAAGCGTTTCGGGCACCCCGTGGAATTGTATGCACCGTATGCGTACGATGGCACGATGGCAGTCTTCAACGCGATGAAGACTGCCGGGTCCACCGATCCGCACGTTTACCTGGCAGCGCTCAAGGCGACGAAGATGAAAGGCGTCACGACGAACGAGCTTTCCTATGATCAGTATGGCGATTTGAAGTACGGCGGCGTTACCGTGTACAAAGTCGTCGGCGGGAAGTGGATTCCGTCACAAACCGTTGGTATCAAATAATCTATGCCACGCGGGGAGCGTGTATGTCGCTTCCCACGCGTAGGGAGGGATGCCCTTGCCGCGACGTAAGGGTGTCTCGCCAACCTTGGCAATCAGTTGTCTTAGTGCCGAATGCGGTTCGCATCCAACGAACATTGCCAGCAAAACTAACGAGCGGCAAAATCAGAGATCAGAGACGTCGCCGGGACAGGATGAATTGCTCAAGCTCTACGCAGGCGTGATCGATGTGTCGTTTCAAAAGAGCCGTGGCGGCGCGCACGTCGCCGCTTTTGCATAGTCCCACGAGTTCCCCGTGTTCTTCTTCTGCGCGCTGACAGCTCTCGACGCTCAGAGACAGTTGCAAACGGGTGTAACGGTCGGTTTGTTGCAATAGGCTTGTGACGATTGCCAGAGTACGCGGTTGCTCTGCTTTCGACATAAGCAAATCGTGCAGCTTTGTATTCAGTTCACCCCATCGCGCGGAGTGCTGTGCGTGCAGCTCCGCTTTGTACTCAGCAAGGATTGCGTCGAGTTCTGCGAAATCGGCTTGCGTGAGCTTCGGTGCTGATTTTTTCAGTAGCATGGGTTCGAGCAATCCGCGCAACATGAAAAGCTCGCTAATCTCGGCGATGGATAACTCGGATACAACCGCGCCTTTATGAGGGACGATTCTGACCAGTCCTTCCCCTTCGAGTTGGACGAGAGCCTCTCTCACCGGTATGCGACTAACGCCGAATTCGGCGGCGAGCGCATCCTGTCTCAGTTGAAATCCTTCGGGCAATTCACCAGAGATGATCTTGCGACGCAGCGCGTCCGCAGCCTGCTCTGCGACGGTAGTGGCCTGGAGGCGCGAACTGGTGACTGGTGCATTCATCATGTAGGGATATCGCTCGGTGATTCTTCGAAGGGAAATCGTATACATTATATCAGCAGCACCCCACCGTCTGACTCTGCCCCCTCGTCCAGTCCAGAAGCGAGCTAGAAACTTTTTGGTCCGACGTCGGGACCTCCGCGGAATCGCCGAATACAGCGGTCGGTTCCAGTCGCGGCTGAACGCCGTCGCCATCCAGGCGACGGCTACATGACCAGTCCAGCTTACGCGTTGTTTTCCTTCGCCCAGCTTGCATACCACGTACGGAACAACCCGTACTGCTCTTCGGCGTAGCGCCGCTGGGACTCGCTCAGCACGTCGGTCTCGTTGAAATGGAGGGTGTACTCCTTGTCGCCGTTCAGGACCATCAGATACTTGTAGTACAGGACGAGGTCGGTGCCTTCGTCGAATGACGAAAGCACGGCGAGTGCTGACTCGAGTTCTCTCGCCTGACGGCGTGCGACCACATCTCCCTTGCGCGCCTTGTTGCACAGGTCGACCAGATGCAGCACTTCACGCGGCAATGCATTGCCGATGCCCGTGATGGCGCCCGTCGCACCGCAATTCACGAAACCATGAAACACGTGCGTGTCGACGCCGGCCATCAGAGTGACGTCGTCACTTTGGGAGGTAATGTGTTCGGCGGCATAGCGCATATCGGCTGCGCCGCCGAATTCCTTGAATCCAATGAGATTCGGGTATTTGGCGCGCAGTTCGAAGAACAGGTCGGCACGCGTGGCAAAGCCGTAATACGGGCTGTTGTAGATGACGGCCGGCAGTGACGGCGCGGCTTCAAGAATTGCCGAGAAGTGGGCTTTCTGCGCAGTTGGCGAAGAACCGCGCGACAACACGCGCGGGATGACCATCAAGCCTTGAGCGCCCACCTTGGCCGCATGAGCAGCGTGAGAAACAGCCTCTTTCGAGTTGACGGCGCCGGTGCCGACGATGGTCGGAATGCCCGCAGCAACCAGACGTGCGACACCTTCCTGCCGCTGAGCTTCCGTCAAGAGAGGCCAGTCGCCCATCGAACCACAGTAGACGACAGCGCTCATTCCGAGCTCAACCAGTTGCCGACCCTTTGACACCAGAGCGTCGAAATCGGGTTGGCGATCGGCGGTACACGGCGTCATGAGGGCGGGAATGGTGCCGGTAAAGATGTTGTCGCTCATTGCGTTTCCTTCAAACGATAAAGTGAATGATCTGAAGTCACTGCGCCACGGACGTAGAACAAACTCGATGCAGCGGCAGAGAAAGCTGAAGCGGGAGACCGGAAATAGCTCTCGCGCGACCATGGATTTATACTACCTCACATGGATATTTTATACAATCCGGGTTGTGAACCAACGGATTGCGGCTCTCTACCAAGGTGTCGTCAACATAGAGATTGCCGACAATCAGGCGATGATTTACCTCGTTCTCATCAGCCGGTTTGGGAAGATCCGGAAGAGAGAGGGTAGTGAATCGACGTCACTGATGGCACAGGAAGTTGTTGAAAAGCGACCTGCCTGCCGGTCCCCGCCGCGTGTCTCGCGTATTAGGCGCAACTGGGGTTGTCTAGATGCGGCGGCAAGTAGCTGAATCGGTTCACCGCACCGACGATGTTTGCGTCGGGTATTGAAGAAGTCATTCGTGCCTTCACGGCATATATCGAGTGCATCGATATCACTTCGATGATAAGGGTGCGGCCTCGGATATATAGCCGCACTCCCAGCGCAGTCAACCCAAACTACCCCGCGACTCCGCGAGCGGTGCCACGGACGCGCCGTTGATTCCATGCCGCGACAGCGCGTCGGCGACGAATCCCGAGGCCTTCATCTCTTCTACAAAGTTGCTCAACGCGTTCGCCGCCGCGCCGCCGCGGCTCTTCGGCGTTCCCATGGCCTGCTGGATCACCATAAATCGTTCATCGAGCAACCGGAGTCCGCTGGTCTTCCGTGCATCTGCTTCGAGTTGTTGTTCTACGCCCGCTGCGACTTCCAGATTTTGTTCGAGGAAGGTCTGCACGACAGTTGGCGAGGTCGGCGCGCGAACGATCTGAGCCGCCTGCAGTTCCCGGGTCAGAAAAAGGTCGTAAGCGCTGCCTTTGCCAACGGCGACGCGATTGTGCGTCTGATCGACATCGCGATTTGTTCTGACCGGCGATTCGTCGCGCACCAGGTAGAAGCCTTCGATCAATACATACGGTGCCGTGAACGCGATCTTTTCTCCGCGCAACGGATCGATGGCAAAGAAGCCGAAATCGGCGCGCTCTTCACTGACCGCTTGCACCGATTGGCCGGCTGTATCGAAGACCACCAGTTCCAGTTCGACGTTGAGTCGATCGGCAAATGCCCGTGCAAGGTCGATAGAAACGCCAAAGGGTGCGCCAGATTGCGGATTTCTATTAACGAGAATCGGGTTGCCGAGATTGATCGACGCCCGGAGCTTGCCCGTAGGCGTGAATGCGGCGACAACGGCTTGATCGATTTTCATGGGTGATTTCGTGACGGAGTAGCCGCTGGTAGTGCGCTCGTTAGATACGAGCGAACAGCAAAATTAGATCGCAGAGGATACCCCGAATCTCGCCTCTCTAGCTTTGCGACACCGCGTTCGACGCACGGAGGGTTTCGCAACTGACGCTCGCGTCCGTCATGTCCGCAGTTTTGCGCCGCAGATTGAGCGCGGCCGAGTGCCCCCGAATACACCGTTGATACCGTCGCCGGGATAGCCATCTGCCCGCCGGGCCCCCCGCGCATGAAGACGCTCGATGATGAAGTCGCCGCCAGTTGGACGCATGGGCGGTCTCCGGCATATTCCAAGGTGAGGAAATGCCGTTGCCGGCGCGCGTGCGCAAGGATCATTCCGCGACAAATCGAGCTGTAATTTTTTTGTCGGTGGCGGCACACGTATTGCGGGGGATAGGCGAAGTTGGGGAAAATCTATGTCCGTGGTCCTACTCGTCGATGATGATATTGATTCCCTGTGGGCCCTTCGACTCGTTGTCGAGGCGCAAGGGCATCACGTTTTGCTGGCTCGCGATGGCGAAGACGCACTTAGTAAAGCGTCCCGGTATCTGCCCGAAGTGATTGTCACGGACTGGCATATGTCCCGCCTCGATGGCATCGGTCTTTGCGAACGGTTGAAGCTCTACCCAACGTTGGCGGGTATCGCGGTGGTCTTCACGTCGAGCGAGTTACCGCCTGCCCATCTGTCTACGCTGTGGAAGGTCTTCATTCGCAAGCCTCTCGATCTCACTGTGGTCGAGCAGTGCATCGAATCGTTCATCACGAGGCGCTTGAGCGCGCCACAACACCGGCATGCGCCGATTCCCGACAAAGGTCGTTGGCCCGCCATGTCCTTCAGGAACTGGCCATAGGTTGGTCGCCGGCATGTCTGTCAATCGAGTCCGATGTGCGGGATGCCGAAATAAAATCCGGCGACGGATCGAAAGCGAGACGCTCGAAGCTAGCTGCGACGAATTGACGTGCTGGATGGAACGAGCGTTGCTCGCTATTTGAATGACTGGGATCGTGCAACGTGTGCGTCCAGATCAAAATTCCATGGAGGCACAAGATGCAGATCAAACAAATGGTGAGCGTGACATTCCTGGTGGCTGCGTGTTCACTCACGTCAGCCCTGGCTGCAGGCGCAGGCGCAGGAGGAAGCGGCAGTGGCGGCAGCAACGGCAGCGGTGCGGGACCATCGGGGGCGGACGTTTCGGGAGGGGGCGGAAATAATCCGGCTGCCGGGGCGATGGCGGCTTCTGGCCCTGCGATGCATTCCAGTACCGTGAAGAAATCAACCCACAAGTCGACGAAGAAACCTATGAGCAGCGGCGGCAATTCGGCTGATCAGGCGAAAGGAGGTGGCTAGCCCAATGCCATCTGGATGAGCGCATAGCGTTTATCTGTTGCTGAAAAAACGTCCGCCGATTTATCGGTGGACGTTAATCGTTGGCGGATTAATTTGCCGACGCTGACTCGATCACGTTCCGTCCGGCGGATACGAGACACTTGTGACACGCGCCGCGACGAGTTCGTGAAGCCGGCAGGTATGGATTCGCCTGTACTGCGACAGGGATGCGCGATCGGGCGACAGTTAGGCAGCGATTCCTGACTCGTGAGACTAGCGCTCGCCGTCCAGGCACGCTAGATGCGGTGACAGAAGTGTTGCTTTATGCACGGTGGTCTTCAAAGGAGGCATGTCATGTCTACCCAATCCTATGCGCCATACCGCGGCTGCCAAATCGAAGTTCATGTCACGCCCGCCAAAACACATGTCATTGGGGGCATGGCGCGGCGATATCGCGTGTCGTGGACCGTTTCGTCGCCAGCTCATCTGGATCAGGCGGTTGCAAGTTTTCCCGAACAGTTCAACTTCCTCTCCGAGCACGAGGCGTTCAGGTATGGTGAAAACCGCGCTCACACGTTTATCGATTCGATCCTCGCCGTTCCGGTGGATAGTCCAATGACGCGTGCAGCGTTCGAGCCGCGTGACGATACGCGGCGCGTCTGAACATTGCCGTATCTATCGATTGCACTGCATCGTCCACGCACGCTGCGCGTGGCGCTGGCCGCACTCGTCTTCGCAAACGCTTCTAGTCTGCAACGCTGGCCGCTGCACGTGTCAACGGAAGCGCACCTTGCGCGGCAACGCCACAGCCGTCTCGCTGTACGTTGGCGGCATCTCCATCCGTATTCTCTAGTGCGTCATTCATCTCCAACGATTTTCTGTTTATAAAAAGAAGTACGACCGTTTTCATTGACATATTTTGTTGTTGACCAACCGCAAATCGGCGTGCCGCTCCATAAACGCGGAGACGTGACACGCGTTTGCGTGGCAAAAGACCTAGGTGGAAAGATCGCAAGTGAAGACGCTGCGGTCCGGGTCGAGGCTCGTTAGCACGCTGGCCATGGTTCCGTCGCGATTCCACTCCAGCCACTTCGCGTAACAGGTCTGCGTGGGCGGAAAAGTGGTGGGAAGCCTGTGCCATTTTTCCCGATTGAGCAGGACCCACAGGATCGCGTCCAGTACCTGGCGGGGATGCCTGCGCGGTCGTCCACGACCAGCCGTCACAGGCTCGAACAGATGGCAGACCGTGTGCCATTTCTCGTCAGACAAAGGGACTTGCAACATCGAACTTCGATTTCTAGAGTCTGAACCCTAAATATCCTAACCTGTCCCATTTTCTTAAGCGGCCAATATCTGGGCTAAATAACGGGGCGGCATGAAAATGTCGTCGATCGGCGACAGGAGGGTTGCTTCATAAACTGCTTTGGTGCAGTGCACGATCGAAGCCCTGCGTTCGCAGACACGGCACGATTGACCGCGCCGAGTAATCATCTGTTGAATCCGCTCTGCGGGAATCAAGCTGGAGTTCGGGTAGAGCAATGCCCGATGTGTCGATGCTCGTGCAGATGCGGACGACTTTGTGCCAAGCTTCCGTGCGTGTATCTAATCTCATTGCATTAAGGCGAGGGCGACTGTGATGAACGAAACCGATCTCTCCGACATCTACCGAGGCTATATTGCCTGCCTGAATAAGCAGGACTGGCCGAAATTGGAGCAGTTTGTCGGCGACGAAGTGACCTACAACGGTAAAAGGATCGGCTTGTCGGGCTATCGCGAGATGCTGGAGAAAGACTTCCGCGACATCCCGGATCTTCATTTCGACATTCAGCTACTTGTTTGTGACGCATCAACCATCGCGAGCCGGCTGCAATTTGACTGTGCGCCTGCCGGCACATTTCTAGGACTGCCGGTTAACGGAAAACGAATCGCGTTTGCCGAAAATGTTTTCTATGAGTTCCATCAAGGGAAAATTGCTCAGGTGTGGTCGATCATAGATAAAGCGGCGATCGAAACTCAACTGCTTTCAACTCATCCTCCGCATTGATTGGAAGCACAGGTTGAATATCGCTACACCGCTGACGCGTAAATCCTGCAACCTGTCTGACATGAAGTTTTTTCGCGTCTTTATCGATGGGGCACATATCTGTCCACCAGATAGCAGCCATGCTCAATGCCTGCCCGCAACGCTTCCGATTCTGTCAGCCACTCGGGCGTGGCTGGTTCGACGTGCGGCAAGTCGAGCGGTTGACCGTCGACGCTGGCCGAAATAGCAGCCAGCCAGGCGCCTTCCGAATTTCTATGGGCAGTCACCGTCAGAACGACGCCTCGATGCGCGACACGCATCGCGCCACTTGTTGCCGGATCCGGCGTGTCCCGCGCGCGGTTGTCCGCATCGGAGTGTCCCGCCATGTCGGCGGCCGACGCGGCGTCGCCGTCGATGCTAGCGACGGATTGACCGGAAGTATTTATCTCAACCATATATGCCTCTGCGTGGAGATCGCTGCAGGTCTCGTGGAGCAACATGCATACCTAATTTCTGCAGACTATTAAACACAAGAAGAGCTGTTGATTCGCCCTACGCAATTGCCGCACACCCAGCTCAGTCGTGCGGGGCGCTGAGGCCCGTTCCTTGCGGAGCCCAGAAAGAAGCGCGATACCGCGTCACCGTCGCCTGTACACGCCTGTTGCAGACGCTCTGCGAGGATGAGACCCGCCGGATCCATCGTCATGCGAACTGTTCTGCGATGAATGGGGATTCTCGTGGTTGTGTGGCGTGGTAAATAGCGCGCCGGTCCGATCGAAAACCCATGGCGCGCGACCGCCGGCACTTTATTCGGAGTCACCGTGTCACTCCAGTCAAATCTCAGCAGATGGCGAAACGTAGGCCAGTTTTGCATTGAACGGGTCGCGGACTATAGCGAACTGATCGCATTGGAAGTGGACCACACAAAAAGGCGCTTGGTGCGCGAGGTCGGCGCCATCGTCGTGATGGCGGTGGCCGCCCTTTTCGCGCTGTCTTTCCTTTGTATCGCGGTCATTGCGACAGCGTGGGGGACGCCGCATTTTCTGACCGTGGTGTGGGGCGTTGCCATCTTGTGGGTAGTGGTGGCGTTTGTGTCGTTCCTGGTGGCTCGCGCGCAAAAGCTGTCGGAGCCTTTACACATTGTGCAGTCGGAAATCCGCAGCGATCTCGACGCGCTCAGGGAGTCACTCAAATGAACCGCCAGGCATTGAGCAGTCACGACGACCACGCGGCACTTCTGCTGCGAATGTCGCAATCCCGCGATGCACTGCGTGAAGCAAATGCGATTGGGCTGAACCCGCGCCGGCAAAAAAGGAATGCGATGACGTCGGCCACCGGCGCAGCGGTCGCTCTCGCCAATGCGCCGCACGTGACATTTGTGCTTGCGTTATGCGTCGGTGCGCTGACGTTCGGCCCCTCTCGCGCATTGCGAATCTTTCTGCGAGCGGGTGCCTCCGCGTGGCTTGCCAACAGTGCGAAGAGGGTCACTCGCCGGTAACGCTCAGGCGTGCCGCTGCTTACGCGCCGCTGTCGCTCGGGTGGTGCGCTTTTGGGAGTATCGACATGAAATTCGCAAACGTGGTCGCGATGTCTATTCTGGCCGCCGGGCTTGTATTGAGCGATGACTCATTCGCGTTGGGCAGCGCGATCGTTGTGGCTCCTTCGGGGCCGGCGGCTGAAGCGGACGGAGCCAGTTCGGCCGTGCGCTCGGGAATGTCATCGGACGATAACGCGCGGAAAGAGGGTGCGCGTGCAACGGATAGTCATTCTGCGCATCGGAGTGCGTCGAATGCCGCGTCGAGTCCGGCGGGGACGATGCAGCACGCGCCGCAGTAGGTTGAACGTTTCGTTGCCGGCACCTTTATAGCGCTTCCAGAGCGCAGGGAGAGTGTGATCAACCAGGATCGACGCTCAATTCCCCGATCTCAGTTTCCGTTTGCGTTCAGCAAAATCATCCCATGTATGTTCGACAATGCCTGTTGCCAGGTGCCGCTATTCTCCTCGGCGTCCTGATCGGCGAGTAAAGGCTTTAGCAACGAAAGCAGGTCCTTGGAGTCGGACGAGGTCGTTGGCGTGTCGACATCCGAAACAAGCACACCCTTCAGGTATTCGGATTGGCGCGTAGATTGATTCGATGATTTGTCGAGCGTCGCCTGAATGAGGTTGCCGCGCTGAGTGGTGATATTGACCGTGCTGCTCGCGTCGTCGTTGATCTGAATATAGTCGTAACTCTGTGACGCCAGCGACTTATCGAGTTTGACTTCGCCGCCTGCCAGCGACTGGTGATAGCTTGCCTGCAAATGCGAGTGCTGGGTTTGCGCAATCGTACCGTTCAACGCATTTCCCTTGGTTTGCGTGCTTTGCGAAACCTGATAGGAGAAAGTATCGGTTTGACTCAGGATCAACGGATTCGGTGACGTTGCATTGTCGGAAATAGATGCGGTGAAATCGGCCAGCCCCGTCAACATCGCGTGGTCCGATTGCGCGAGCCAGGGCGCGTAGGTAGTCCCCGGGAGTTGCTGCGACGAGGTCCCGTAGTCGCTATTCAATTGCGTGAATGCGTCTTTGAACATCGACATCAATGCCGCGTTGCCATGGCCCTTTGCGTTGGCATTGTCGAACTGCGCGAGATAGCTGGCAATGGCCTGATCGCGTTGTGCGCCCGAACCCCAGATGGCGGAGTCGCTCATGTCGACATCGAGCTTCATGGTGCCGTCCGAGTCCGTGACGCTCACGCTTTGGTCTGAGCTGTCCAGAGAGATGTTGGCCGACATATTGCTCGACCCGTCGTTCGTTACATTGAACTGCATATTGACCGACGACAATACCGATGAGTCGTATTGTGTCAGTCCACTCAGATCGAGTTGCGGAGGATAGGCGCCAAGACCGTCGATTGCTTTCTGAAAGCCGTCGGCCAGTTTGGCGAGCGCGCTACGCTCGGCGTCGCTCAAGGTTCCGCTGCTGTTCGTGCTGACCGACAGCGTACCGTTTTCGCTGTCCATTTCGATATCGACCTTGATACCGCTCGCGGTTTGAACCGTCAGCTTGACCTCGCCTTGCGGACCTGGTGCCGATAGCGCGGTCGCACTGGTTCCGCCTGCCGAGCTGACCGTAACCGACTGCGAAAAATTGCTACCTGTGGTCTTGAAACGATCGAGTAGCGCACTGCCGAGATTATAGAATTGCCCGGACATCGTGCCGGCCAGATAGTCGCCCGCCATCGTCATGGAAACGGCGTCGGTGGGACTGGACGCCCAGGTGGTGATCGGCTCCGCATTCGCCAGCGTTCCTTGCTGGCTGTACACAAGGAGCGATTCGACGCCCGCTGACGGAATGGCGACGACAGTGGACTCTGTATTGTTGGGTGATTCTCCCGCTGCCATCCTGACGGTCGAGGCAAGGCTATTCGTACTCGATGACGGCGTCACCGAGGTAAGAAGGGCTGCGTTCAATGACGATATGGAGGTCATGTGCGGTGCATCGCTATGTGGGTGGATGATTGCAGTCATCTGTCCACGGTGACCGCCGCCTCAGCCTCTATATCGACAGAAAGTCGAAATACTTTAGGAAGGGCGGCGGTTGAAATAGCGGTGCGACCGTTCAGCCCGAAACAGTACCTTGCTCGCGCAGTTTCACCGGCGTCATACGCGGCATCAGCAGATGAATAATGCCGAGCGCCACCAGATACGCCGATGCGCCAACCGCGAAAAGCGCCCAGTACTGACCGGTACGCTGCAACGTTTCACCGATCACGCCCGAGTACAGGAACGAGCCGACCATCCCCGCTACGCCGCCTATCCCGACAACTGTGCCGACCAGACGGCGCGGAAATACATCGCCCACCATCGTGACGAGATTCGCCGACCAGCCCTGATGAGCCGCGGCTGCAAGGCCGACGGCGAAAACTGCGAACCAGAGGCTCTGGAAATGCGAAAGCGTCGCGATTGGCAGCACGCATACCGCACAGATACCCATCGCCAGCTTGCGCGCGAAGTTTGGTTTATTGGTGCGTCCCATCAATCGGGACGACAGCCAGCCACCCGCCACGCTGCCAACGGACGCCATGGTGTAAATGACAATCAGCGGCAGACCGAGATTGCCGATGTCGATATGTCTCGATTCATTGAGCCACTTGGGCAGCCAGAACAGATAGAACCACCACACTGGATCGGTCAGCAGCTTGCCGAAAACAAACGCCCACGTTTCGCGGTATTTGAGCACCGACAGCCAACTGACCGATTGCTCGACGACTTCCTCGCGGTCCGAATTGATGTAATCCAGTTCGCCCTTCGATACCGACGGATGTTGCGCAGGCGGCCGATACACCAGCATCCACACGGCCAGCCAGATGAACCCTGCTGCGCCCCCAGCGACGAAGGTCGCGCGCCATCCCCACATCACGGCGGCGATCGGTACGAACGCGGGCGCGACGATGCCACCGATCGTGGCGCCCATGTTCCAGAAGCCCGTCGCCAACGCGCGTTCCTTTTTCGGAAACCAGATTGCGGTGGTGCGAATCGCGACCGGGAAGTTGGCCGCTTCGCCAAAGCCGAGCAAACCGCGCACGGCCGCGAAGCCTGGAACGGTGGCGGCCACCGCGTGCAGCATGGCGGCAATGCTCCACATCGCCATTGCACTGCCGTAGACCACTTTGGTGCTGACGCGATCCGCGATCCGGCCGAATGTCGCGAGACCGATTGCATAGGTCACCGTGAAGACCATCACGGTTTGCGCGTATTGCACCTGGTTCCAGCCGATGTCTTTTTGCAGCAGCGGCGCGAGCAAGCCGAGCATCTGACGATCCATATAGTTGATCGTCGTGGCAAAGAAAATCATCGCGCAAATGGTCCATCGATAGCGGCCGACGAGCGTTTTATCGGCGACCCTATTGGCTTCTACTACTTTCATCATGTCTCCAGAAATTTTTATTGCTGCGCAAGCGCAGGCCGTCCCTCATGCGGCGTCATTCGGGCAAAGAAGACTGCCCCGGCGGCCACCACCGACATCACGGCCAATCCCGTGAGGCCGCCTTCGATCGATCCGGTTTTCTGTTCGAGCAGGCCGAAGGCCGCGGGCGCAACGAAGCCGCCCAGATTGCCGATCGAATTGATCAGCGCCAGTACCGCAGCGGAAATTCGCGCGTCCAGATAGCCCTGTGGAATCGGCCAGAACAAAGCCGACGCCGCTTTGAAGCCAATCGCCGCAAAGCAGATTGCGACGAATGAAAAAACGGGACTGCCCTGGCCAGCCGCATACATGCCGAGGGCCGCAATCAGCAGCACGCATGCTACCCATGCTTGCTGGAACCTGAAGCGCGCCGCGAGCATCGCGAAAAAGTACATCGCTGCGATCGAGATCAGCCATGGAATCGAATTGAACAGGCCCACCTGAAAATCGTTGAAATGGCCCATCTTGCGGATGATGCTGGGCAGCCAGAAGGTCGCGCCGTAGATCGTCAGCGAGACCGAAAAATAGATCACGCAGAAGATCAGGATTTGGGGGTCGCGCAGGAGCTTCCACGCTGACGGTCTAACCCCATGCGCTGCCTCCCTTTGACGCTGTTCATCTGCTATCTCGCCGAGCACCGCATCCTGTTCCTCGCGGTTCAGCCACCTGGCATCGCGCGGTTTCGAGTCGAGCCAGAACCAGATGAAACCGGCCAGCACCACCGAGGCCATGCCTTCGATCACGAACATCCACTGCCAGCCGTGCAGACCCGCACCGTTGATCAGCATCAGGCCGCCCGAGATCGGGCCGGACACCACCGACGCAAGCGCCGAGCCGCTCAGGAAGATTGCGATGGCCTTACCTCGTTCGTCACGTGGCAGCCATTGCGTGAAGTAAAAGATCACGCCGGGGAAGAAGCCGGCTTCAGCGGCGCCGAGCAGCAAACGCATCACGTAGAACGATGTTTCGCCGCGCACGAATGCCATGCCGACCGCGGCCATACCCCACGTGACCATGATCCGCGTCAGCCATATTTTTGCGCCGAAGCGCTGCATCAGCATGTTCGACGGCACTTCGAAGACGGCATAGCTGACGAAGAACAGGCCCGCGCCGAGCCCGTAGGCGGCAGCGCCGATGCCCAGATCGGCGCTCAGGTGCTGACGCACGAAGCCAATGTTCACGCGGTCAATATAATTGACGATGAACATGGCGACGAAGAGCGGCAGCACGCGCCACTTGATCTTGCGTACCGCACTCGCCAGCGCGTCAGCCCGGTCCGGCCGGGCCGCGTCTGGAACAGATCTGCTCATGGGGTTGTCTCCTCGGATGTCTGGGCGAGTCGCGTGCTGGCTATTCACGCGGAGGCGGCACGCCAGTCAGACGGCGGTCGGCCTCCGCTTAGAAGCCGCTTAGAAGCCGCTCAGAGGCCGCTCAAAAGCGCGGATTCTTGCCGGTGAAGCTCGGGTCGTACTTCCGCATCTGCTTCAGGTCATCGCGATTGCGCACGCCGCACGACAGGTATTGATCGTGCAATTCGCGCAGCCGGTCGTGGTCGAGCTCAACGCCGAGGCCGGGCTTTGTCGGCACGCGCACCGCACCGTTGTCAAAGCTCACGCGGCCACCCTTGATGACTTCTTCCTCCTGCCACGGGTAATGCGTATCGCAGGCATAAGTCAGGTTGGGGATGCTCGCCGCGACGTGCGTCATTGCCATCAGGCTGATGCCGAGGTGTGAGTTCGAGTGCATGGACATGCCCAGATCCCACAGCTTGCACATACGCGCGAGTGTCTGGGTGGCGCGCAGACCGCCCCAGTAGTGATGATCCGAAAGCAGCACCTTGACGGAGCCCATTTCGGCGCCGCGACGGAAGTCTTCCATCGTCGTGATGACCATGTTGGTCGCGAGCGGGAGGCGTGTGTGCTTCGCCAACTCGGCCATGCCCGCGAGTCCCGGGCACGGGTCTTCGTAGTATTCGAGCAATTCGTCGAGTTGGGGCGCGGCCGCAATACTTGTTTCTAGTGTCCAGTTGGCGTTCGGGTCGAGACGTAGCGGTAGGCCGGGGAACGCCTCATACAGTGCGCGCATGCACGCGATTTCGTGCTCCGGTTCGAACACGCCGCCTTTGAGTTTGATGCTTTGAAAGCCGTACAGGTCGATCATGCGACGCGCCTGCGCGACGATCTGCTGCGCGCTCAAACCTTCGCCCCAGGCGTCGGGCGCGTATGGCTTGTCGACGTGCTCCGCGTACTTGAAGAAGAGGTAGGCGCTATAGGGCACGGCGTCGCGAACCTTGCCGCCGAGCAGATCGACAATCGGCGCACCGACGATCTGGCCTTGCAGGTCGAGCATCGCGACTTCGAGCGTGCTGATGACTTTCGGCGCGTTCTTCGCCGAGTGCGAACCGGGCGCCAGTTCGAATTCGACCGCGCCGGGGCTTGCCTTGATCGACGAGCGCACGCGATCTTCCATCTTGTTGAGGTCGAACGGCGACAGGCCGATTACCAGCGCCTTGGCCTGGTCCAGCACGCGCAGCATCGGTTCGTCGCCATAAGTCTCGGAAATGCCGACGCGGCCGTCGCTCGTTTCCAGTTCGACGATGGCGCGCAACGCCCATGGCTCATGGATGCCGGCGGCATTGAGCAGCGGGCCGTCGCGGAAGGCGATCGGAGTAATTCGGACCTGCGTGATAGTGATGTCGCGAGTCATGGTGGCAACCAGCAAAGAGAAAAGGGGAACGTGATGGACGCATTGTAAAGCACTAATGTATTAGTGTGTCAGTCGGGAAAATACTCATCCGCAATTAGCGGAAATCCGCGCGCAGCTTCGTGGGACGGTTCGGGCGTCGGCTATAGTACTAATATCTCAGCGGGCGGCGGCAGCACACGCCGCCCGCACCTACGCTTCCGTTTTAGCCATGAAAATCAACGCTTCCCGGTCGTCATCGACCCGGCTTGACCGGTCCCGCCATGCGGCGCCGCAAGTATTCGAACAATTGCGCGAAATGATCCTGTCGCTCGAACTGGCGCCTGGCACTGTACTTTCGCGCGCCGATCTGGCGACCCGCTACGGGCTCAGCCAGACGCCCGTGCGCGACGCGCTGATGAAGCTCGGCGAGGAGGGACTCGTCGACATCTTCCCGCAGCACGCCACCGTCGTCAGTCAGATCAACGTGACCTCCGCGTTGCAGGCGCACTTCCTGCGGCGCTCGATCGAACTGGAGGTCGTGCGCACGCTCACAGAACAGCGCGATGCCGCGTTGATCAACCGGTTGCGCGAAACGATTGTCGGGCAGGCGGAGCTCCTCGATCTGAAGAACTACGAGCAATTCTCACTGCTCGATCAGGCGTTTCATCGTCAGATGTACAAGGCGGCGGGCGTGCCGCAGCTCTGGGATCTGGTGCGGCGATTGAGCGGCCACATCGACCGGCTGCGCCGTTTGCATCTGCCGGTGGAGGGCAAGACGATGGACGTGGTGCGCGATCATACGAAGATCGTCGATGCGATCGAACAGGGCGATGTGGAGGCTGCGCAGGAGGCGCTGCGCAACCATCTTTCGGGCACACTGAACCAGATTGATCAGATTCGTACGAGTCATCCGAACTTTCTCGCAGACGATTGAAGAGGCGACCCAGCAAACAATCGCGTCGTTATCTGCACGGCGAGAACCTCTTGAACGACTATTCGCGTCTGCCTCTCAATGCGTTGCCATCACTGGATGGAAAGATGTCATGAAGACCTCTCTGAAGATCGGACCATCGCTTTCTGCACTGGTGCTCTCACTAGCCGGTTGCTCTGCAGCCGGCACATCACAAGGCGCGCCACATTTGAGCGCGACACAATGCGCCGACCTTACCGCGATCAGGAATGGCGCGCCTCCTACTCGCGGGCAAAACCTGAGCCAACTGGCGGCGCTCAGAGCCGCGGGCTACGATCCTTCAATACGATTCGATCCGCATTATCCGGAAGATCTGCATGCGGCCCAGCGTCAGGTCGATCTCTGGTATCAGGCGGAATGTCAGCCGGCGCGAGCCGAGTGATCTCAACAACCAAATTCGTCGTACTGCGGCAACTCGTCAGTGATGGAATGCCACGGCGCTTTAGACCCGACGAAAATATGTGCGCTGGGGCGAACGGTGGGTGTGTCGTCGAGCGTTCCCAACGTGACGTGCACAAACTCTCCATTGCGAACTACTGAAAATAGAAGACTCCCGCAAATCTTGCAAAGCACATTGTGCGAGTTCTTTTCGTCGCCGAAAATCAACAAGCTGTCTTTGCCTTGAGTCACGCATAACTTGTCACGCTCGATCACCGCGAATGGTTTGAACGCTGAGCCGGTTGCGCGTCGACAGTTTGAGCAGTGACAGTTTTGCGCATAGACAAATTCGTCACTCACCGTGTACTGGACGGCTCCGCAAAGACATTTGCCGGCAAGCAATGGTTTCATGGCTATTCTCGACGGGAGAGAGGCGGTTACAGGTTGTCTGGATGTTGCTATAGGCATCAATGGGCGTTCGGATTGACAGTGGCGAGATACCCACGCGCTATTCACGCTTAAAAATGACCTTCGTTGTATCGGGGGCGATCGGCGACGAAGTATGTTGGTGGGTAATCTTCCACTGATCGCCCTTCTGTCTAAGCGTTGCGGTCAGACGGTTGTCGAGTGAGCGCAGAGTCGCGCCATCGGCAGAAATGGCGGTATAGGTTACAAACGCATGAACCACGGCGAGATCCGCCGCGACGACGGTTTGCGCATTGCTGAAGTCCACGATAACGCGCTCGGTCCCCAGCGAGCCGAACCACCCGGCCGTCATTTTCCGCCAGGCCGCCATGCCGTTGTATGACCAGACACCCCACATATCGAAGGCGAGCACGTCCTGATCGTAGAGAGCGACGAATGAGTCGACGTCTTTTGCAAATACAGCAGCTTTGTAGGCGTCCAGAACCTGCAAGATCGGATTGTCGGGTTGGTTCATGGTGTTTTCTCCTGAATCGGCCTTCGATGGCGGCTGGGGCGTGGCGAAACAGCAAATCCTAGGCTCGTCGCCGGGTGGGTCTTCAAAGCGACGACGATCGGTGAGGCATTAGATCGACAACTGTTGGAGAAAAATTTTTGTCGGTATTCGCCGCGTATCCGAATCGGGAAGCATTGAGTGGAGCAGGGTGAACGGACGGGCTTGCCGTATTTGCTGAGGGATAGCAAAAGCTGCGACTCGCGCGCGAATCTTGGTCATCGATTGCGATGCTTGGGGCCTTACCGATAGATGCTGGAACTTCGCGTCAATTTGCGTCGACGCGAACCAGGGTGTCAAGCGCGAAAACCGCCAGGAGTCCCAGTCGCAGTGCGTAGCAACCGGCGTTTAACGAAGCGGTTAAGCGGTGTCGCCTAACCCCAGGTCGCCATTTCGACAACGGCGCCTGTGATAAGGCCGACTTTGCCGACGAGGCAGCTACCACTTTTGACCGTGCTAAATACCTGTGCGAAACACCGATGGACGGTATTTGGCGCAAAAAGCCGCTCGCAGTTATCCAACGCTGACAGCTACCTTTCGAACCTAAACAGGGCTGCGAGCAACATTCACCCCACCCACAGCCCGAGACCACCCGGACCCCTCCCAGGCAGTCTCAGCACAACCAGCCTAAATATCGGCGTAATCGATACCGGTCAATGGCCCCAGATGAGCCACAGTGGTGAAATGCGACTCGTGCATCGTGTCGATGTCCAGTTCGCGAACGTTGCCACCCAGATCGGTCACAAACGCGCGGCGTCCTTCAGGATCCAGAGACACGCCAATTCCCTCTTTCAGATCACGGGCAAGCACCTCCCGATCGACAAGTCCCGAGGCCGTGATTCTTGCGCGATTGAGTGTATTGCCGTCATGCGTATCGTCGCCACGGTCTGTCCAGTAAAGCACGCCGTCGCGGTGATCGAGATCGAGGTCGATGGGCTCGGGCAACCCGGCCAGCAAACACTCGACATCCGGCCGTCGATCCGGCGTCGCACCGGCAGGCAGATCGATTCCCGCCCTGAAGATACGACCCTCGCCAGCATCCGGCGGACCTTTTTGTGTCCAATAGACATGCCCATTGGCCTTATCCAACACGATGCCGACACAATGGCGGGTGGCGTCGGCCGTATCGTCGGGGAAATTGCCGGTGCGGACCAGTTCCGTTACCTCCGTTCCGTCCAGTCTCGCGCGCATGACCCGCATGCCTTCACGATCGCACCAATACAGATGGCCGCTTTCCTTATCCAGCGTCAGTTCCTTCGGCGTGCCCGCCATGCCGGAAGGCACCAGTACACGATGCTCGCTGCCATCGAGTTTCGCGCTTTCGATCGTGCCGTCGTTCGGAGGAATCGCGCCGGAAGCCGGGTCGGTGTCGATCAGGTGGATGCCGGTTCCCATGTTGGTCCAGTAGACCACCTGGGTTTCAGGATCGACTTTGATGCCATCGGGCGTGCGCGTCAGATTCGCGAGAACGACCTCGTGTGATCCGTCTGGTGACAGCGCGATGATCGCCGGTGGACGTGCCTGCAGGACATAAAGCGTGCCGCCAATATTCGTAGTCACAGTGAGTACCCTCCATCGGGTTATTAAACCGTTTGTCGTACCATCGAAATCCAGCCGTAGACTGCGTTTGCCGAGACTACCTCACATTCGTGAGGATCTTGTGAAATGGACAAGCAGATAGTTTTGCGCGACTGTCATGCGAAGCCGGGAATCGGTCCGTCACATGACAACCTTTCATATCGCCGTTCGCCCGCAAGCAGCGATGAGACTGTCCGCCTCGTGCGGCTACAACCCGATTCTGCCGACAGAACGTCACTCGGGCAGCGGCCACGCAATTTCCATTACTGACAAGCCGGACTCACGCCCCAATCGCGCAATAGTCATGTCACGTAAACTCAGCGCAAACTTCTCACGTCGTCTGGCGTAACACTTCCAGCAAACCGATTGCCGAAATGAGTTCTCGTATAGTTGACGACAGCAGCGACCTGATCGTCATTCATTGCGTCGCCAAACGAGGGCATTCCCTTTCGACCATGCAGTACGTTGATGATGACATAAGGGGCTGCTTCGACGGCGGGGTTATCAGCGAGTGCAGGGTAGTGACCCGCGCCCTGTGCGCCTTTTCCATCCGGCATATGGCATCCCGCGCAGGTAGCGTTGTAAAGCGCTTCGCCGCTTATTTCGGTGAAGCGGTAGTCCGGCGAAATCGTGAAAGTGTGCGATGTGTCCTGGGCGATGGCCAGTGCCGGCATCATCGCGGCTCCCATCGGGAAGACTAACAGCAGCACGCTGAAGATCTGCGTCGGCTTATCCATTGACGATTCTCCGATGCAATCGGGTGATCGCGTCGAGTGACGACAGCACTGCGCCCTCCTGCCATGCCGGAATATGGGAAGCGTGCTCTCCGGCGAGGACGATCCGTCCGTCGATCTGACAGAGATCGGCGTAATGCGCTTTTCTCAACTCGTCGGTCCATGCGGCGAAGCAACCATTCGTGAACGGTGATCGGCTCCAGCTCATCGCGAAGCCGTTCTGGTACTCCCGCGCATACTGCGAATGAATCTGGCCGCCCTGGCTCAACGCGACCGCGATTCGTTCTGGCGGGGGTAGCGCACCCATCTCATAGCAGGCGGGCCCCCACATGTACGCACCGAGCAGGACCGCTGGGCCGGTCGATCCGTAACCTGTTGCCGGATAGCCGATCGTCGAGATCGGCAGGTCGGTATGCGTGATGCCGCCGTAAATCTGCTCGTCTTCTTCCCAGAATCGGCGGCCGAATTGCAGCCCGATTTTCACCGATGTCTCGTAGGGCACCGCGTCGATCGCGGCGCGCATGGCCGGGCCGACCGTCATGTCGATCTGACTCAGAATCGAGAGCGGAATGGTGCACACCAGCCAATCCGCATGCGCGATCCGTTCGGCCCGAGTGGTCGTGTCGGTATAGCGCACTGCGACACCTTGTTCGTCCTGCGAGACGGCCGTCACTCTGGCGTTGAACACTACAGCGTCCGCGATCTGCGAATAAAGCGCATGGGCAATCCTGTCCATGCCGCCGACTGGCTGAAAGAGGGTGCTCTGGAAATCCAGTTCGTTTCCAGAGGAAAGCCATTGCCATAAACGCGATGCAAGCAAAGGGTCGCGCGGAAGCAGATCCGACGGCACGGCCGCGGGCATCAGCCCGCCACCGTGTGCGGTTGCGAACCCGCGACGCTCGCTGCTTCGGTGGCCCATCTGATAGCGACCATCCCGACCGAGCGCACCCCATTGACGCAGCGATTCAAGCAGCAGATGGGCATCTTCGGCTGACAACGCATCATCGAGTGCGTCTTTGTGGATTGCTTTGGAAAGCAACTCGGCGACATAGCCTTGATAGTCGGCCTGCACCGCCCGGAATCGTTGTGGCTTGCCGCCGAAAGCGTCCGTTGAATGCAGGTACGCGTTGTAATTGACCTGAATGAACGGTTCAAGCGGCACCTTCAGGCGCTTGGCATAGTCGAGCACGCCGTAGTGGTGATACGGAATGCGCCACGGCCCCGGGTTCAGATAAAGCCCGTCGGCGAAGTCGCAGTGCTGGGTGGCACCGCCGAGCTCGGTATAACGATCGCCGCCCCTGACAGTCCACGCCCGGCCCCCCGCCCGGTCGTTGTACTCGAGCACCTGCACGTGGTAGCCCGCATTGCGCAACTCAAAGGCCGCGACGAGGCCAGCCATGCCCGCGCCGAGCACGAGAATTCGCGCTCCTTTGGGTGCGCCATCGAGTCTGACTGGTCCGGCGTAGGTCGAGGTCGCGGCGAACCCAAGTGTACCCATGCCTTGCATCATGGCGGCCGCGCCGAGGTTCTTGCCGATCAGCGTTAGCAGGTGGCGGCGGCTCATTGCATTGGCGGTCATTCTCGACATAAGGACGTAGTGGCGCGACTGGAGAGAAGCAATGGCGAATGGACTGCAACGGGTGAGTTCATTTTAATCAATCACCCGTTGAGCATCGTGACGAATTAAAAGTATGAACCGTTTCTTGTCGCTGCGTTCGGCTTGACGCCGAAGCTTAGACCGCAATCCGTCGATTCATTGACCTCCGGTGCCAGTCGACCCACAAGGGATCGTCCGCCGCCATCCAAGCGGGCACCGGGCTCGAAATATTGACGAGTTATCCAGGTCCCGCCGTCTACAGTTCAGTCTTGCAGGAGCTGAGCGAAACCCGCTTGATTTGTGGAACGATCAGTCTTAATATCTGCACATCATGAGACGAGCTTCTACATCACCCCATCCATCATCCGCGTTATCTGAACGTGGGCGGCCTCGTGAGTTCGATATTGACGAGGTGACCCGAGCTGCGGGCCGGGTCTTTTGGGAGCAGGGCTACTACGCTACGTCTATTGAGGCTCTTTGCAAATCTACGGGCCTCTTTCGAGCGAGTCTCTACAGCGCGTTCGGCGACAAACATGGCTTGCTTGTTGCCGCTTTCGATCAGTACGCAGAAGGCGCTATCGCACGCCTGAAAGAGAGGCTGGAAAAGAAAAGGTCACCGTACGAGGGGCTGCGTCAGGCGTTGCTGCACTACACGAAAGTCTCGTCCAGTCTATCGCGACGTCACGGTTGCTTCATTACGAACGCTGCCATCGAACTGCTGCCAGCGGACGAAGCATTGCGTCCGCATATTGAAGCGGCCTTGCGGCGTATTGCGGCTTATCTCGCTGCTGCCGTCATTCGAGGCCAGCAAGCGGGCGAATTCAATTCGACACTCGATGAGCAGGCCGTCACAACCTTTCTGTTGTGCGTTATTCAAGGGTTCCGTGTTCTTGGCAAACTGAGTTTTGAAGAGAAGGATCTTGTCCCGGTCGTCGACATGACGATGCGGGCATTGATCTAAAATTTTTTCTCTATTTGTGGAACGATCAGTCATGAATTCACCGGTCGGACTTTCGTCAGGATCACCTGCTTGCGAACCTGCTCCAGATGCACAGAGCGTCCGTTCCAACCACGGTGCATATGGAAAGGGCGTGCTGTTCTGTGTGGCCGCAACGGTGCTGATGGGCATCATGTTCCCCGTCATGACAGATGCGCTCACACACATCGATCCATTCACGTTCACGTCACTGCGATACTTGATTGCGGGCACGGCATTTCTTTCTCTGCTTCTGCTCAAGGAAGGGCGGCGCGGTTTGCGGTCGACCGGAGAGTCGATTGCCCTTGCGTGGATTCTGGGCTCAGTCGGCTTCTGCGGTTTTGGCTCGTTCGTGTTTCTTGGTCAGCAACTGGCGGGACCAGAGGGTGCGCTTACCGCATCGATCATGATGGCGACCCAGCCGATGATGGGGTTACTTCTGAATTCGATCGTCCGCAAAAGCATACCGCCCGTCCTTTCGTTTCTATTCATTCTGATGTCGTTTGCAGGTGTCTCGCTTGTTGTCACGAAGGGAAACATGGCAGGCGTGCTGCGCGAGCCGCAACACTATTCAGCCAATGCTCTGATTCTTGTCGGCGCCTTCTGCTGGGTTATTTATACCTTCAGCGCATCACACTTCAAGAGCTGGTCCCCGCTGAAATACACGACGCTGACGACGTGGCTGGGACTCACGACAATCCTCGGTCTCAACGCGCTGCTGTTCGCGCTGCATGTGGTGCCCGTGCCTACGGCCGCGCAGCTATGGGCGATCGCGCCGCATCTGTCATATATGGGCCCGATTGCTGGCTTCGTTGCGATTCTGTTCTGGAATCTTGGCAATCGAATACTTACACCGCTCAACGGAGTGTTGTTCATGGACGTATTGCCGGTAACTACGTTCGCTGTATCTTCCTTTACTGGTGTTGTGCCTGGGCGCGCGCAAATAGTCGGCGCATGTATGACCGGCATGGCACTCGTGTTCAATAACCTTTATCTGCGACGCCGCGCCCGGAAATTGCCGGCCGCACGCTGACACTGGCAAGCGATGCCATCGCTTGATAGAGCAGTCATCCCCCCAAATACTGCTTCGCAGACAACACCGATGCGGCGATAACAACCGGCAGATTCGGCACGCTCGTGACGGTAACCGTCATCTGGCCTTGGGGGTTGAACTGCACTTTGGTCAAAGCGTTACTGATGCCGAGATAGTACGGCCACATCCCCTGGGTCACGGCCTCACTGATCAGGCGTTGATCGGCTTTACTGAATGCGGTGGTCGACGTGTATTGAATACTCAGGCCAGACGCAACGTAAAGACCGCCGACGAACGCCTGCATGTTTCCGTTCGGACCGAACGTCGTCTGCCAGTTGATCGGTGAGTCGGGATTCCACGGATGTCCTGTCTTCGTCGCATGCGCGAGCGAAAGCGCGGACGGTACGTACCAGTCCGACGGCGTCGGTGCAAACAACAGCGCGTTCTTGAACTTGAACTGGCCCGACACGTTGCCTTTGGCGAACGACGCACTCGGTCCAGATGCCGGTTCGCTATTGCCCCACAAGCCCCAGAATGCGGGGTCGGCGACTGCATCGCTGGAAAAGCCAAAACTGATCGACGATGCTGAATGGAGCTGGCGGATCAGACCGGCAAGCCCGACACTCCAGGTCGCAGGATTGTCTCCCCACGTACTCAGATGCTGCTTTGCAGCCTTGATCGGATCGAGCGGATTGGTCCCGGCGATCAACGAATTGATCAAAGCCGAGTACGCCTGAAAGAAAGTCTCGCCGCTTGCGCCTCCTGCGGGCGAGAAGATTGGTGGCGCTGCGGGAATAACGTCGAGGTACGACCACAAAACGCTATCGTCCCCAGTCAGTGGCGCGGTCGGCTGAAACACCTGCCCCGCACCGGAATCGATGCCAATCGCAGCAAACTCGGCTTTGGCAAATTGCTGTTGCAGATCGACAAACGACGTCATGATGGTTCCCCTTGCCTGATCGGAATGAGCGCAGAAAACACACAAGCATCCGCGCGGCGCGGTACGACATGCCTGCCATAGTTAACACGGCAAGCATGTCGAGACCGTGAGACGGCCAATAGCTACTGCTAGTTGTAGAACTGCCCGGTTAAAATCTTCGATGCCTGCACTTCATGTCCGAGGTACTGGCTAGCCGCCAGCACAATGCAGCCAATCACGACGGGAACGTTGGCTTTACTCGTAATGGTCACCGTCATGCGACCGTCCTTGTCGAATGCGGCATTCGTGCTGGAACCGCCAGAGTTGCCGGAGCAATAGAATGGCCACAGGCCGTTGCCCTGATTACTCTGTATCTGGGTTTGCTCATCCTGGCTATACTGCGCCGCCGAAACGACTGAGATGTTCATGTGGTTGGCAATCAGCAGGCTCGACGCAAACCGTTGCATGTTGCCGTTGTTGCCGAAGGTCGTGTCCCACGTGATCGGGTTCTTTGGCGTCCATGGCGCCTTGTCCGGATTGTTGAATGCCATGCCAAACGCGGCGGAACTGTACCAGTCGCCCGGCGTGGCGTTGAACGGCAGCACGTTGTCGAATGAGGCTTTGACTGACACGCCGCCCGACGCAAACTTTTCGCTGATCGAAGATGACGAACTGCTGCCGCCCCACAAGCCGAAAAAGCCTGTAGTAGAGCCTTGAGTCCACGTCTTCGAAACGTCGGTCTTCCAGTTGCTTGCGCTCACTTCAAACGAACGGCTTGGAGCCTTCTTTAGCAACGCGAGCATCTTCGCGTAGCCTGGCGAGAACGTGACGGCTTCCGTGCCCGCTGGCTTGTACGGCGTTACGTTCATCTGCGCTGCAAAAATCGGATCGAGCATGGCAGCGGCCAGCGCAGATGCGCCTGACGTTGCGACGGCGGAACACGGATCGCAGTAAAGCGCCCAGTTACGAAACGCGACGGCACCGGTTTTGACGTCCTTGTCTTTAAGCGCCGTCTGGTAGGCGTCCCAGCACGTTGGGCCGATGGTCGACTGGAAGTTATTCGGCGCGGACTGCAGCGCGGACATGACCCCTTGATAGTCGGCGAGATACTGATTCCCGCCGGTGAACTGGGTGTTCTGGGTCAATGACGCGACCGGCATATTGTTCAGATACGCCCAGAGCAGCGCGTCGGAGTCGTCGCCTCCTGTGAGCGGCGGCGACGGTTGAATAACCTGGAACGGATCCTGATTGCTATAGCCGAGCCCTTGAGCCAGCGCGTTATAGAAACCGGCTTGCAGATCGACAAAATTTGACGGGGTTGCCATGTATGCCTCTAGGATAAAGGGAACTGCACTTGACCAAGGAGTCCGTTCGGCTGACGACGGAATTGCACATGACGAAGAGGCTCGCTCGCCGAATAGGAAGAACTGCGCGTGACCGGGCGGCCCACTCGATGAATGACGGTCTCCTTTCGTTTGAGTCGCATTCAGGTGAATGGCGACATCAATTTTTTTATCAATTTAGCTGGAAGCCCGTTCGTTGGTAGCTGCCATCTTTAACAGGTCGACAGCAGAGTCATACCGGCATAGTCATGGTTATTTATTCGGGAACCGTATTAAACGCTGCATGAGTAACGTGCCGCAGAAAACGTCCTGAATGGGAGATCGTGATCTTCAGACCGCGGTACGAAACTGATCGGCGACGACCCGGGGGACGAGTTCGTCGATGGGGTTAATTGCATCGAAGGCAGCTCTTCGTCAAGGCGGCCGCCCGTGTCAATAACCGTGCAGCGAACCGCCATCAGCCAACGCGCGAGCTTGTGCGCCGGTGGCGAACGCGAGGCGTTTATTTATTGTGAAACGTTGATCTCAACGCGACGGTTCTTCGTTCGTCCTTCGGGTGTTTCGTTACCTGCGACAGGGTTTGCATCACCTTTCCCGACGATAGATACGCGCCCGGCCGGGACGCCCGCTGCGACAAGTATCTGCATCACCTGTTTCGCCCGCTCTTCAGAGAGTGCCGCGTTGGATGCCAGCGTGGACCTGCCAACAGGCAGACTGTCCGTGTAGCCCGTGACCTGCGCTTTCCCCGTCATACCTGCGATCTGCTGGCCGACGGCAGCAATCAACGGCTTCATCCACGCGTTGACCGCTGACTCGCCGGGCGGAAACATGTCGCTAAAGCGCAGCGTCAGCGCAGTGTGCTGAGCATTTTCGTCGAGGCTCAGCGCGCCGGCGGCGATTTCACTTCCCAGGTGTTCACTGAGGTCGTGCGCCAGCACGTCGATCGGCAGTGTGCTTTGTGCTGCGCGCCTGTCCGCGAGCAAGCGCTCGTACGCGGCATAGCCGGTCGCACCGAGAACCACGGCGCACAACAGCGCGACGGCGAGCCACGAGCGTCTCTCGCGCGGCGCCGCAGGCCTGACCCACGGGTCGACCTGCCACGGAGGCAGCGGGCCCGTGGCCGGCACGCTGGCAGGCTGTCCGAGGACATCGCCGCGCTCCTGTGAGGCGCGGTACGGAAGATGCCAGGGCTCGTTCGATCCGCCCGTCACGACGACGTGATGAACCCGCCGGCGAATACTCATCAGCTTGTTCTGTCCATCCGTTTCGAAGCGATAGCGTCCTTTGAAACCCAGATCGAGAATGTTCTGGATCACGCCGAACAGGTAGAGATTCTCGTACGGATTGCACATGGCCTCCTCAATGAAGCGATAGACGCGGTCGGCGCCCTGGCGATCCTGTCCAGAGGCGACGGCAAGACTCCGCGCTCCATTCGACACTGGTTGCCACTCCATTGCCCCACGCAGTCTGTATCGCGGCTTCATCGAGCGCCGAGCATAGGCAATACCGCGCGATCTGCACCTGGTCTGCCCGAAGCTGCAGTTCGGAACAGACGCTTGAGAACATCCGTACTTCGTATTCGAGCCAGTCATGCAGTTGCACGACCGCGTTGCCCTCCATTACCGCGGGCATGTCGGCCAACGCCTGCAACAGCGGACGCGCTGCCTCGAGCAATGGGTTATGCGCGTGCCTCGCTGCATCCACGCGCGCGTGAAGGCTCGGGAATGCCGGTATGCGAGCCTCGCGCGCCACGCTCGCGGTTGATGTCTCTGTCATCTGTGAGTCCTGCCTTTTCCGATCGTGTTCAATGGGAGGCGTGCGGAGCCGGGGGCGCGAGCGAACCGTCGGATGGCAATCCTGGCGGTGGTCCACTGTCGGTCAGGTTGAACATGGCCATCGAGCTTGGGCATTTGAACGTAGTCAGCACATCGCTTGTCAGCGGATTGGCAGTACTACCGGTGCTCGATATATCGAGCACGGCCTTGCGGTCGTCGAATTCGAAATCGACACGTGTGCGACCCGGCGTTGCGGTCTCCACGACGTGCCCCTTCTGCATCAGGCGCATGAATGCCCACGGACCGTCCGCGGCAAGCGTCGACGTTTCCGGCCGGATCCGCGGATTCGCGGCGATCTCGGCATGCACGCCTCCGCGCGGGCCCGGCCAGTTCACGGCAAACGGTGCGACCGGCCCGTGCTGGTAAAGCGTAGTCTGCCCGTCGATGTCGATCATCAGGCCGGTGATGGTTGGGTCGAGTTCCGGAATCTGGAGATTCGCTTTCCACGTGAGCTGCTTCTGGCCCGGGTCGCCGAAGAACACATCGCGGATGGCCTTCGCGTGCTGGAACGGTTCGAGGTCGGGGCCCTGAACCGCTTCAGTGGCGCCGGGCAGCGTCCGGTAGCGCCACGGTTTGGCCAGCGTGTCGACGAAGGGCGCGAGCGTCTTCATGAAGAAATCATCGATGACGCCACCCTGGGCGAACACTCTCGTAAAGTCGTCGACACTCACATCGCGCTTGCTGTCGGGGGCAAACGGATAGTTGCCCTCGATCGTGAGTCGGCAGGTGTCGCCGACCACTGCCTGCATCTGTCGGGACAGAAGCTGTCCGATACCTTGATTGACCTCTTGCGAACCCTGCTGGGAAAGCTGCAGCAACACCGCACGGAAGGGCGCCGGCATTGTGTTCGCAGTCATCTTGAGCTTCGCTGCGGTGTCGCTCGGCGGCGGCATGCTGTTGTTGGTGAGCGCGTTATCTGCGACGGTCAGTGACGTGTAGTACTCATTCAGCAGACTCGCAACGCCGTCGAGTCCGGTGGTCCCGGTCTGCTGTGGGACAGGCTGGGACGCGGTCTGTACATCGGCGTGGCCAGTGACGACTTCCCGCAACGGTGCAAAGTGGTTGTCGACGAGTTCGCGCTCGATGCGCTCCTCAGCCCGGATGCCGAGTGCGCTGTCGGCCTTCTGGGCAAGTTGTCCGGTCGCTTTCTGCAAGAACGACGGGTCGGATGCCGCCGCCGGCTGGGTCAGCGTCGTTTCGCGAACAGCCGCCCGCGCAAGCCGCGACAGCGGCGAATCAGGCGCCGCGAAGCTGCGCAGTACCTGCAGGTTGAACGCGAGACTCGTGCCGTTGATGGTCCGGATATCGCCGAGAAACGCATCCCATTGCTGCGCATACTCGTTGAGGTATTCCTGGCGAATTGCTTCAGTCAGTGGATCGTTCGCGCCGGTAGCCGAACTGACAATCTCAGCCGTTTTTTTTTGAGTATCGGCAACGAAAGAGCGTCCCATTACCCACGCGTCGTCATCGCGCGCGACCTGGACGAATTCGGGCAGCCGCTTGTCGAACAGGTTCCGATAGCCGTCAAAGGTGAAGATGCCGGCTACGCCGCGCGAGAGCGGGGCGCCGCTTGCCCGCGTGAATACCGTGCCGGCCTGGGGGCCGACCGCGCGCAGCAACGTGAACTCATCTGGCGCTTCCTTCTGCATCGCCACCTTGGCGCGCTCGTACAGCCGCTGGGTCGCGTTGCTGCTGTCGAGAAATGAGCGTGCCTGCTGGATCAATGCGTCATTGCGCACGAACGGCGACTGCACCACGCGAGCACCGGAAAACAGTTGCTGAACGTGGTCGATCATCGAGGCGCGGCCACCAAAAACCGAAGCGCTGTCGGTTTTCGCCCAGTCATTGAGTACCCATGCCTTGACGTCGTCGGCATTGAATTTCGCGTTGTCGTAGAGCATCAGATAGACGCGCAGCGCGTCGTAGACCGCCTTCGAATCCTGGCTGGCGATCGAGTCGGACAGCACGGATTCCATGCGTTTGACGAGTTGCGGCAGCAACAGGTTGTCTTCGAGCGCGTCGTAGGTGTGGCCGCTGCCGGCAGCCACATCCGGAGCGCTGTACAGGCCGAAGCGGTAGGCGCTGCCCGGGTCCGACAGATCGAGGCCCGGGTAGCTCGCCAGATAGCGCGCATCGGTCAGCGTATCGGGCACGGCGTCGAGCTTCGGTTCCTTGTACAACTGCGTTACCTTTGCCGAGAGCGTCTGGGTTTTCTGCGCAATAGCGTCGAGGTATTCGTGATTCGTGCCGAAGCTGATGCGCAGTCCGATGGCGAGCCACGCGAAGATCAGCAGAGCCAGCGCGTGCCCGGTGAGCCGCAGCAGTCGGAAACGGAATTCCCAGCGCAGGTTCGGGCGAACCAGATGCGCTTCGGTGAACACGATCTTCGTCAGCAGCTCATGCAGGAAATAGCTGTCGTTGCCGACGTGTTTCGCGGTACGCGTGGTCAAGGGAGTGAGGAGGGCGCGTGCGAGCCGTTGCGCAATGGTTCGCCGCTCGGCGACAACCTCGGTGCCTGCCTGGGTGGCGCTCGTGAAATACACTCCGCGCAGCGTGTTGTGCAACTGGGTGTCGTCGTAGCGCGAATCCAGAAATACGCGTTCGATCAACTCGCCCAGCGGCCGGCTCAGTGCAGCGAACTCTTCGCCCAGCGCCGCGAGCTTCTGACGCCGGCCGGTATCGTATTCGTCCTGCAGGCGGGTGTTGATGCCGTCGGACAGGCGCGCAACGAGCAGCGCCAGCTCGTGTGCGCAGCGCACAGCGACACCTTCTTTCGCGATGGTTTCCTTGCCGTAGGGCAGTGTGAAGCCCCACGTCTGCGCGCGGCCTTCGGCCGTCAACGACCCGAAATACTCGGCAAAGCCGCCAAGCTGGTCCATCTTCGTCACGATCAGATAGACCGGAAAGCGGATGCCCAACTGTTCCCGCAGATCCCCAAGACGGCCGCGCAGCGCTGCGGCTTCGGCAATCCGCGCGGTCTCATCCTGACTCGTCAGTTCGGCCAGATCGATCGTCAACAGCGCCCCGTTGATCGGCGCACGCGGGCGGTGACTGCGCAGGATGCCGAGGAAACCTTGCCATTCGGCCTCGTCCGTGCCGTGCCGCAACTTGTCGGGATCGACCGGGGTGGCTGCGTTCGCTGGCGCTTCGGCAGATTTCGCTGCGGCCGCAGAAGAGGCTTTCTTACCGTCGTTGGCGGCCTCGCCAGTTTTCGGGTTGCCTGCCACAGGCGGTATGACCGATGGCAATGAGCGCTGCGAGGTGCCGTGACGCGTGTAGTGTCCGGCCGTGTCGATCAGCACCGCGTCGTTGGTGAGCCACCAGTCGATGTTTTGGGTGTCTTGCGCGAAGCCGCTCGCAGCGCTTTGCATCTGGCCCGCAACGGGAAATGTCAGGCCCGCGCGCAGCAGCGCGGTGGTCTTGCCGGATGCCTTCGAACCGAGCGTGATGTACCACGGTAACTCGTACAGGTAACGCTTGCCCTGAAACAGCCGGGCCGGTCCGCGCGCGCCGGTGCGCATTGACTTCAGACGCGCAAGCGCAGCGTCAACCACCGCATTGACTTCCTTCAGCCGCTCGGCCGCCAGCGACGGCGCTTTCCTGCCGCCGAAATCAAGCACGCTATTAAGGAACTCCGGGTTGGCGCGCATGCTTCGCAGCAGCCTGAAGACCCAATAGACGACGAAGACCGCCAGCACGGCGGCGATCGCGATGATCCGCGCCGCTGCAGGCACAAACGGTTCAGTGCGCCCGAAGGTCAGAAGCGGCGACGCACACCAGATCAGCAGGCACAGCAGGGCCGCGAACACCACGCTGATCGGCCCCCCCGCCAGCCAGAGCAGCACCCCTGCAAGCAGAAGAGCGATCACCAGCACCCGCATGCCGACGTCCGCCAGCGGCCTCAAGCCGCCGAAGGCGACGAGCGGGCCGATGAACCAGATGATCAGCGCCACGATCAGCAGCGCGAGGAAGGCGAGAAACTGGCGCGACACCAGAAACGACAGGAACTTCTTCATTCTTCAATCCCGATATGACTGGATGGCGAGATCACCGCGCAACGGTGATCTCGACGCGGCGATTCTGTGCGCGACCCTGCGCTGTGCGGTTATCGCCGACAGGATCGGCGTCGCCCTTGCCAACCGCTTCCAGACGGCTTGCCTGCACGCCCGACGCCTGCAGCATCTGCATGACCTGGGTAGCACGTTCCTCGGACAGCGCATCATTCGACGCGAACTGACGGCTCCTGATCGGCACGTTGTCGGTGAAACCGAGTACCGTCACCTTGCCCGGCACCTTGACGACCTCGCCGGCGATTTTCGCGATCAGCGGGCTCATTGATGCATTCACCGATGCAGCGCCCGGTGGGAACATCGCATCCCCGCGGAAGGTGACCGAACTGTGGTGTGCGTCCTCGTCGACGCTGACCGTAGCGGCGGCAATCTCGTTCTTCAGCAATTGCTTGAGATGCAGCGCCGGCGGCGCGGGCGCGGGCGTCATGCGACCGATCTCGGCAATCTGCTTCTGTACTTCGGCGCTGCGGTTGAGCAGTTCGTATTTGAAATAGCCGAATATCCCGAGCAGGATCAGCGACAGCACAGTGACGGTGATCCATACCGGAAAATCGTAAAACGACCCACGCTTGCCCTTCGCGTCAGATTGCCAGTGCGGCGACAGCGCAACCGGCACCGATTCGCGCTGCGACATGATCTCGTCGTAGAGCCGCTGACGTACCGCTTCATGCTTGCGGTGTCCGCCCGTCTCATAGCGATACCGGCCTTCGAAACCACGACTCAGGATTTGGTAGATCACTTCGAGCAGATCAACGTGTTCGCGCGGCTCGGTCATCAGCCGGGCGATCAGCAGATAGATCTTGGAGCCACCATCGCGATCCTCGTGGAAGATCGTGGCGAGACCATGGGTATTCCACGCCACACCGTGGGTGCCGGCCTCGCCCCACGTGGTCTGCATCGCCGCTTCGTCGAGCGCCGTGCACAGGCAGTAGCGCGCGCCAAGCATGTGGTCGCGGCGAACGTTGGCCTGATCGCACAGTTTCTGGAACGCGCGCAGTTCCTGTTCGAGCACCGCCCGCAGTAGCTCGACGCCGTCGGGGTCGAGCTTGTCAGGCATCTCGCCCATCGCGCGCAGCAGCGGACGGGCCGCTTCGAGCAGAGGATTGGTGGCGCCTTTGATCGCCAGCAGCCGGGTGACGGGAGACTCGCCGGGCGGGACCTCCCGGCGCGAGGACGTTGGGGTCGGCGGCTGCGCTTGCTGGGCTGCGGCGTGTTCCGGTGTTTGCGGCGTGCGAGGCGTCGCATTCCGGCTTACCTGCCATTGTCCCTGTTCATCCGGACGGTTGACTGCCTCTGAACTCACTGCTTCCCCTTGTTTTCTATTGCGGGTCGACCAACTAGCCGATGGCGACAATGTTTTTTATCTGACTGGCGCGACTCAACGAACGCGAATGGCGGTCGTCGAGTGAAGTGGTGGCTGTTCAACCGGTGACCACTCGCCGGCCGCCTGCGGGCTAGCCGCGAATGCCCCACAGTTCGAGCTGCAGCGACGGGAAGTCGCCCGCCACATGAAGCGCCAGGCCGCCATGCCGCGCGACCTGGTCCCACAGCGTTCCCATGCGCGAGATCTCGTAGTAGATATAGCCGGCGTTGAACGGTATCTGTCGCGGCGGCACGGGCAGCGCCTGCAGCGCGATGCCGGGCAGATGTCCACGCACCAGGTCCGGCAGGCGCTCGGACGGGCCCACCTTCGCCTGCGCGGCAAATTGTTGTTGCAGCGTGTCTGGCGGCATTTGCGCGGAGACAGCGAGCACCACAGCCGAAAAGCCCTGCATGTCGACCGGATCGACCACGGCATTGCGCATCCCGTGGCCGCGTTCCTCGAGCCTGATGCTCTGCGCGCTGCGCACGAGCACGGCGTTGAGCAGCATGTGCGTGTCGTCGACCAGCGGTTTCAGGCACAGGTGGGGCGCCACGTGTTGATAGGCCGGATGGGTGTCGAGGGGACGCCGCGTGTCGGTGCGCACGTAGGTCGACAGTTCGCCCGCCATGCTGAGCAGCAGCGCGTACAGATCGGCAGGCGAGGTGCTCGGCACGCGGCGCAGATGCTGGAGCAGCGGCTCATAGCGGTTCAGGGTCTGCAGCAGCAGGTAGTCCGATACCTCGGCTGTCGTGCCCGCCTTGCCGTCACCGCCGGTTAGCCTTGCAGCCAGTGCATTCGCACGCATGCGGGTGAGCTCGTGAATCCTGGCCAGCCAGGTCGTTAGCAACTCACTGGCACCATAGCCGGCCACCGGCGGCACCAGCGTGCTGTCCAGTTCGATGCTGCCGTCGGCACGGATCATCGTGACACGCGTGAGTGGCAGCCCGATCCACGCGTCGGTCAGTTCCTTTTCAGGGACGAGTCGCAGCCGCAGGTTCGACAACTGCACCTTCTTCGGACCTTGGGAGATCGAGTTCGCATCGCGCAGATCTGTGTCGAACGCCGCGTAGCGCGCGAGTGAGTCGGCTGCGTTGTCGAAGGTGGTTTCTTCGCCGTTGGGCACACGGATCGGCACGGCCAGATAGATGAGCTGTTCGAGGTGTTCCGGACGGATGGTAAGAGGCGTCGGCGGTGGCGTGCTGCCCGGCGCATCAAACGGCGTGCCGTCGGCGAAGATCCCGCTGGCGGACCGCACGATCACCTTGCCGAGCGCGAGCGCCTCGCTATCGATACCGTATTGATTGAAGCCGAAGAAGAATGGCGACAACGATGCCGCACGTTTGTGCGCATAGTGCTCGAGGTAACGCTCCTGCTGCTGGAAAAGCTGCGGGCGCAGAAATAGCCCCTCGCTCCAGACGACCTTGTTATGCCAGCTCATGCTTGTGTTCCGCGTGGTGTGCCAACCTTCAGGGCACTATTTACGTTCGGTGACCTTGATCGCGTTGGCGTCAAGGTCGATGGTCAGTTTCAGTTTGGGCGAGCGGTGATACCACGCCGCATCGGGTGCTGCGGGCAGCGGGTACACCGCGCGCCACACTGAATTGGGCAGGTCCCGGTAGGCCGCGAGTACGCCGATCGTGGTCGTTGCAGGATCGGCCTTTGTCTGGATTGTCTTGTGCTCGCCTGGACGCAGCTGGAACTGATCACGACTGACGAGATCGTCAGTGAGCAAAGTCTTGTCCTTGTCCTGCAATGAGTAAAAATCAGCGGAATTGAACACGCTGTCTGTCTTCAGCTCGTAGATGCGCACGACGATGGGCGCGGCCCGCTTCTGGTCGTCAGGATTGACGCGTGCCGAAGCCATCACCGACAGATCGAGCCGGATCGCTTCCCTGGGTGTTTTAGGGTCGTTGCTCGCGCAGGCGGCAAGCGTGAGCGAGCACGCGACAACAAGGGTCCGGGTAGTCAGGCGCATTAGGAGATCACGACACGAATAAGACCGTAAGAGGCCCGGCGGCGGAGGTCCGCCGGGCATGGCGAGGAGGCTTACGCTTCCTTGTTGAGCTTGATGTCGTAACCGGCCGTCACTGCACCGCCGCTACCGCCCTGCGCGTTCTGCACAACGTACTCCTGCTTGATTTTGGAGAACGACAGGCGAACGTGTTCACGAATGCCGTTGTCGCTGTTGCTGCCGGACGGGTTCACCAGCGTGACAAGCACGTCGTTCATCGTGAGCTTCAGGTATTCCAGCGGATTGCCACCGGCCTTGCGGACCGTCAGCACGGCCTGGTCGATGTGCTTGCCGGTCAGGCAGTACTTCATCAGGTTCGGGCTCGCGCGGTCCACCAGATGCTCGAACGCGAGATCTTCGACGGTCGCCTTGCCTGCGCCGCCGCCCGAGCCTGCATGCATGTTCGACTGTTGCAGGATCTGCCAGCCCCAGCTCGTCACTTCGATTTCGTTCTTGTGCGCGGAGTCCTGCGACTCGCCGTCAATACCGTTGATCTTGATGAAAATATCCTGTGCCATCTAAAGCTCCTTGGTGAAAAAGACATTGCCTTGTTGTGCAATGAATACGTGTTGTGTCGTTGCCGTACTTCTGGGTCCGATGACCGGCGCCCCGTCATGGCTGTCTGGAGGTCTGTTCCTGCACGCGATGTAGTGCGTCGACACACGAGGAACGATGCGGGACCCTGACCGAGGGTTCGATACGCGTTACCGCGGGAATAGCCACATCCAGGTATTCGCGGATTTCCTTCGACGAAGGCTCGATGAACGGGACACCGCACACAGCTTCCGGTCCAATGACCGGGCCTTCATCGAGCGCCGCGAGTACAGCTGCGGGATTCCTGGGTAACGCTCTCGCCAGTGCAACGGTCAACCCTGTCGAATCACCCGCGTCGGTACCCCGGGCCAGCCGGGCGCCAGACGGACCCATGCCACATTTCCCGAAGCGATCCGGTCGAGGACCTTGTCGAATTTTCCGTTTCGGTCGAGTGAGTGCACGGTCGCCCCTGCGCCGTGTTCATGGATATCCCGCCCGATCTGGGCGGGTGTCAACCCGGCAGCAAACGCAGGAGGCGCGACGAGAAGAAGCGCGAACGTATAGGACAGGACTCGCTTCATTGCACGACGATCTCGCGGTCGGTACTGTTGCTGATCTGCGCTCACGGATCGCGCTCTCCATGGCATTGCTTGCTCCTCTTTTCTGGAACGGACCGCGTTCCGTGAGGAACGGAATGCAGTCCGGGCTCGGAGATTCGCCGGCGGCTCCGCCGTTCAGGCGGCTTCCTTGATCGACGGCAGCTTCGCGACGAGACGAAGCGATACCGTCAAACCTTCGAGCTGGAAGTGAGGACGCAGGAAGAACTTCGCCTGGTAGTAGCCGGGGTTGCCTTCAACTTCCTCTACCAGCACTTCGGCTGCGGCGAGTGGCCGGCGCGCCTTGGTTTCCTGCGACGAGTTGGCCGGATCGGCATCGACGTAGTTCATGATCCATTCGTTGAGCCAGCGTTGCATGTCCTCGCGCTCCTTGAACGCACCGACCTTGTCGCGCACGATGCACTTCAGGTAATGCGCGAAACGCGAGCAGGCAAATAGATACGGTAGACGCGCCGACAGATTCGCGTTGGCGGTCGCATCCGCGTCATGGTATTCGGCCGGCTTTTGCAGCGACTGCGCGCCGATGAAGGTCGCGTGATCGGTGTTCTTGCGGTGGATCAGCGGAATGAAGCCGTTCTTCGACAGTTCCGCTTCGCGACGGTCCGAGATCGCGATTTCGGTCGGGCACTTCATGTCGATGCCGCCGTCGTCGGTCGGGAACGTATGGCACGGCAGATTCTCGACCGTACCGCCCGATTCGACACCGCGGATCAACGAGCACCAGCCATACAGCTTGAACGAGCGGTTGATGTTCACTGCCATTGCATACGCGGCGTTGGCCCACGCATAGCGGCGGTGATCGGAGCCATTGGTGTCTTCCTCGAAGTCGAACTCGTCGACCGGATTGGTTTTTGCGCCGTACGGCAGACGCGAAAGAAAACGCGGCATCGCCAGACCCACGTAGCGGGCGTCCTCGGTATTGCGCAGCGAGTTCCACGGTGCGTACTCGAGGTTCTGCGCGAAGATCTTCGTGAGGTCACGCGGGTTCGCCAGTTCCTGCCACGATTCCATTTGCAGCACCGATGGCGACGCACCGGAAATGAACGGCGTGTGCGCTGCGGCCGACACCTTGGCCAGCGAGCCGAGCAGGTCGACGTCGGGCGGCGTATGGTCGAAGTAGTAGTCGGCCATCAGGCAACCGTACGGCTCGCCGCCAAGCTGACCATATTCTTCTTCGTAGATCTGCTTGAAGATCGGGCTTTGGTCCCACGCAAGACCCTTGTAGCGCTTCATCGAGCGGCGTAGATCGTCCTTCGAGATATCCATGAAACGGATCTTCAGGCGCTCGTCGGTCTCGGTGTTCGACACGAGGTGGTGCAGGCCGCGCCAGGCCGATTCCAGCTTCTGGAATTCGTCGTGGTGGAGAATCAGGTTGATCTGCTCGGACAGCTTGTGATCGATCTGCGCGATGATCGCCTCGATGCTCTTGTAGGCGTCGTCGCTGATCGTGGCCGACTGCTGCAGTGCCTGCTCGGCAAGCGTCTGGACCGCGTATTCGACGGCTTCGCGGGCCGCTTCGGTCTTGGGCCGGAATTCCTGATTGAGCAGTTGGGTAAAGTCTGACTGCGTGTGAACGTCGGCGGTGGCCGCTTGCGTTTGCTGTTTTGCCATGGCTTATTCTTCTTTCCTGTTCTGTCCAGTCGATCAGTTCGCGGCGTCCGCGTGGCCCGCTGTATCCAGTTCTTCGGTGGGCTGCGGCTTCGGCGCGGCCGCCAGCGACTTGAGCAGCGCCGGGTCTTTGAGCAGCCGGTTGACGAGCGATTCCGCGCCCGACTTACCGTCCATGTAGGTCTGCAGGTTGGCCAGTTGCGTGCGTGCTTCGAGCAACTGGCGCAGCGAGTCGACCTTGCGCGCGACTGCCGCCGGCGAGAAGTCTTCAATGCTTTCGAAGCTCATGTCGACCATCAGTTGTCCTTCACCTGAGAGGGTGTTCTGCACCGGGAATGCGACGCGAGGCCGGATCGCTTTCATGCGCTCATCGAAATTGTCGACGTCGATATCGAGGAAGCGGCGTTCGGCAACAGCCGGCAACTGGTCAACCGGCTTGCCGGACAGATCGGCCAGCACGCCCATCACGAACGGCAACTCGACTTTCTTCTCCGAGCCATAGACTTCGACGTCGTACTCGATCTGCACTCGCGGCGCACGATTGCGCGCGATGAATTTCTGCGAACTGTTGGAAGCGGACATGCATGACTCCGTGGGCGGTGGTAAATGATCGGCAGGGCTAGGTGGCCTGCTCGGTAAGAGCGGGTTCGGCG
Source organism: Paraburkholderia metrosideri (assembly GCF_904848625.1). Classification (GTDB taxonomy): domain Bacteria; phylum Pseudomonadota; class Gammaproteobacteria; order Burkholderiales; family Burkholderiaceae; genus Paraburkholderia; species Paraburkholderia metrosideri. Next base: position 144,452 of record NZ_CAJHCP010000013.1, on the reverse strand, counting down.
ATGGTTGCAGCGGCCTCGGGACTGTTCGATGTTGCGTAAGCCGGCCCGAACACAAGCGCTGAGTTGGGCAGCGCGTTCTTGTCGGCGACACTGATGTTGATCTGTGCGAGCGGCCGCTTTGACGAGAAGGCATCGAGCCACAGCGCGGAAAGGCGAGGCAGCACGTGTTGCTCGATAAAGCCGATCAGCACCCGGGCGCCGGTCTCCTGCACGAGGCAGCGTCCGACGATGTAGTCCAGGACCTGAGCCTCGTAGGTGAGGGCGATAGCGTGGTGCCCGGCCATACGTTGGACCACGTGCTCAAGATGGAGGCGCACGATGCGGGTGAGCGATTCATGCGCGAGCGGCCAGTACGGCACAACCGTCACGCGCCCGAGAAACGCCGCCGGAAAGATTTTGAGTAGCTCAGGGTTGAGCGCTTCGCGAAGACCGTCGCTGTCTGGCGCCAGTGACGCGTCGGCGCACAGGCTCGCGATCAGTTCCGAGCCAACGTTGCTGGTCAGCAGGATCGTGGTGTTGCGAAAATCAATGTAGCGGCCATCGCCGTCTTCCATGTAGCCCTTATCGAACACCTGGAAGAACATCTCATGGACGTCGCGATGCGCCTTCTCGATTTCATCGAGCAGTACCACCGAATACGGACGACGGCGCACGGCCTCGGTCAGCACGCCGCCTTCGCCATAGCCGACATAGCCGGGCGGGGCGCCCTTCAGGCCCGACACGGTATGGGCTTCCTGATACTCGCTCATGTTGATCGTGATCAGGTTCTGTTCGCCGCCGTAGAGCGCTTCGGCGAGGGCCAGCGCTGTTTCCGTCTTGCCGACACCGGACGGCCCGGTCAGCAGGAACACGCCGAGTGGCTTTTTTGGATCGGTCAGCCCGGCGCGGGCCGTCTGTACCCGCTCGCCGATCTGGTTCAATGCGTCCGCCTGGCCAATCACGCGTGCTTCAAGGGTCTTCGGTAACGACTGCACAGCGGCGATCTCGTCGGTCACCATGCGACCCACCGGGATCCCGGTCCAGTCGGACACCACTTCGGCGACAACGGCCTCGCTGACCTCCGGAAATACCAGTGGCGTGTCGCCTTGCAATGTCTTGAGCGTGTTCTCAAGTGTCCGAAGCTGTTGAGTCGTTTCGGTGCGGATGGCGTCCGGGTCTGCGACGACCGCTTCGCGCGCGGCAAGCAGGGCTTGCGCCGCTTCGGACTGTGCTTTCCAGCGAGTGTCGATCACGTGCTCAAGCGAGGCGAGCGTGTCGATTCTGGTATTCACGGCAGCCAGCGCCTTACTGGCATCGAGTCCGATACGTGCTTCCTTCGCGATGAGGTCCCGTTCGACAGACGCGGCAAGCAGACGCTGATGGACATCCTGCAGCTCGCGCGGCGCACTGTGCTGCGAGAGCGCGACGCGTGCGCACGCGGTGTCGAGCAGGCTGATCGCCTTGTCGGGAAGCTGGCGTGACGGAATATAGCGATGCGAGAGCGTGACGGCTGCGCGGATCGCCTCGTCGCGCACCACCACGCCGTGATGCACGGCGAACGTTTGAGCGAGTCCGCGAACCATGTCGATCGCCGCGAGTTCTTCAGGCTCTGCGACCTGCAGCACCTGAAAGCGCCGCGTGAGAGCCGGGTCTTTCTCGATATGACGTTTGTACTCGGCCCATGTCGTCGCGCCGATCGTCCGGACCGTGCCGCGCGCGAGTGCGGGCTTCAGCAGGTTGGCTGCGTCGCCCGTGCCGGCCTGGCCACCCGCGCCGATCAGTGTATGCATCTCGTCGACAAAAAGAATCACCGGGGCCGGGGACTTCGTGGCGGCCTCCAGCACGCCTTTCAGACGCGACTCGAATTCCCCTTTCATGCTTGCACCGGCCAGCAGCGCGCCAACATCGAGACTCAGCAGGCGCACGCCGATCAGCTTTGGCGGTACGTTGCCCGAGACGATGGCTAGCGCGAGTCCTTCGACGACGGCTGTTTTTCCGACACCGGCTTCGCCTGTAAGAAGCGGATTGTTCTGGCGGCGGCGCAACAACACGTCGATCATCGTGCGGATCTCGAGGTCGCGGCCGACCACAGGATCGATCTCAGCGCCCCGTGCGCGAGCAGTCAGGTCGGTGCAGAACTGTTCGAGGGGTGTGCCTTTTGCTGGCGATGCGAGCGCATTCGAGGCTTCGCCCGGTGTGGCGACAGCGAAATGACTGTTGTCATAGGCTGCGTCTGCCGCTTCGGGGGAGCCGGCAATCCAACCAGGAAGCGCGTCCTGGAGGCCGTCGACGGGAATCTTGCCGAAGGTCGGCGAAATGGAGAGCAGCACACGCCGAAGCTCAGGTGTCTTGACGATTGCGCCGACAAGCCACGCGCCGCGAATGTGGGTATCGCCGAAGTTGAGTGTTGCGAGTACCCACGCGCGTTCGATTGCCGTCTCGATATGATGAGAGAAGTCGCTGAGCGAACTGGCGCCTGCCGGCAACGCGGCGAGCGAGCGTGCCATGTCGCGTTCGAGCGTTTCGCGATCGATGCCACACTGCCTGACGATGCGGTGCAGGTCGCTGTCTGACAGCTGAAGAAGCTGGTGCAGCCAGTGCACGAGTTCGACGTAAGGGTTGCCGCGCAGCTTGCAAAAGGCGGTTGCGGACTCGACGCTTCGATAAAGCGTTGCCCCGAGTTTGCCGAATAGTGCCTGCCGTGAAATCGTCATAGCGTGGTAGTAGCTCGTTATTCGTGCCGATACAGCATATTCAATGCGGTAAAGCGGCAGCGCATCTTTTATCGCGTGACAAGGGAAACCGTAATCGCCTTATCGCGACCGGTTAAATTTTGTAATTGCGAGTCTCATTGTTAATTTTCGTGAATTAAATCGAAGCTTCTTTCGCGGACAAATTGTTATCGCGAATTGCCTATCGCGTCAATTATTTGTATGAAGATAAATGATAACTAGTGTTAAATTGAGATTCGTCTGCTGCTGGTCTGTTTTTAAATCGGATTTTCCTATCGTACTGCGTTATTTTTGAGATTAAATAAGACGATGATTGCATTGGATAAAGCTCATTAGCACAAGAGCGCTAAGCGCTTTTGTGTCGCCTGACATTTGTTAACAAATACCGAATGATTAAATAATTATCTCGTTATTCACCTCGCATATTAGCGTTCGTGAGATCAATGTTTGTGGACGATCGGTAATGCGTTGTGTTATTAATTGGCGGCTTTCCATCTAATCTTTAATCGTCAGGCAATCGAATGCGAATAAGCAGCCTGTTTGGGCTCAATAATCCGGCGCATGTATGTATTGAACCGACAAAGTCAATAGAGGCCGATTCCGGGAATTCCGGCCGCCGGGTTGTCCGGGAATCGCTCCATGAGCAAGTGGTCGACGATGCTTACGCAATGGGGAACGGAATTCAGGAGGATCTGCGAGGCAGCGGCGCGGTTTTCGGACTGATCGGAACAGCCGCGTCAGTGTCGTTTGATGACACTGACCCGCGAGACCGGCGCACGCATGATGGCATGGCGTCCACTGTGGACGATCTGATGAAGTCCCTCTACGGACAGTATTGCAGGGCGCTCGACGATCCACAGGCGTCACTTGCGGGCGACTGGACCATGCCCGCGATGTCGCCGGCGGACCGTGGCGCAGACCCGGCGAGTCTTATCGGCTACGCACACAAACCCGCGTCTTCGTTTGAGTCGATCGAGACGTTTCTGACCGGCGCGTACAAGATGGAACACGCTTTTGGGCTGATGGGAACAGGTGAAGCACCGGAACTCATTGCCGCGGAGCCGATTCCTGAAATCTTGCGTCTGTTTGCACCGGCTGAATACACCGCTTCAGTGCAGCGCAGGCCGCCGTCCTTGCCGCCGGCTCTGGCGCGACGCGAGCACCATGCACTGGGAATCGACAGTCCGCTGTCGGTGCCTCATTCAACGACTTTTCACAACGACGCATCATGACGGCCCAGACATCTTCTCGTTCACCGGCGACTGGCCGGCGCGATCAACCTCTATCAGCGAGGCTGACGCAGATCGAAGCCCAAATTCGCGCGCGGCCTGCCGCGGCAACGCATCGCTGGGCGCTCTTTCAGTTGCTGTGTGTGATGGGCGATTGGGCGCGTGCAGTCCAGCAGCTTCAGGTCTATGCGCAGCTAGATCCCCAGCAAGGGCCGGCCGCACAGGCTTGCCGTGATCTTATTCGAGCGGAGCGCTGGCGCGCGCAGGTGCTCACCGGCCGCGAGCGGCCAGGATTTGTGTTCGACACGCCCTCGTGGGTCGAGGGTTTGCTCGAAGCGCTACGGCTCGTCGCAGCGAGACAACTCGACGCGGCCGACCTTGTTCGCGAGCGAGCGCTCGATCAGGCGCCGCTTGTACCGGCGCGAAGTGCGGATCCAGATGCAGATCTGCACGTGGACTGGATCGCCGACAGTGATTCCCGTCTCGGACCCGTGTGTGAAGTGATCACCGCAGGCCACTATCGCTGGCTCCCATTTTCCGATATCGCCGCGTGGCGGATCGAGCGACCCGCGATACTGCTGGACCTCGTATGGGCACCGTGCACGTTGACGCTGACCGACGACAGTGCTGTGCCCGGCTTCATGCCGGCGCGCTATCCAGGTTCGGAAACTTGTCAGGGCGACAGCAGTGAGCATGATGCGATCCGCTTGGGCCGCAGCACACGTTGGCGAGAAACCGGCCGCACCGGCATCATCGCGCTCGGCCAGAAGACGTGGACGACTAGCCAGGGAGACCTGGGTATCTTCGAGCTGACCAGGACCGAATTCGGTGACCGCGCGGCGAATCGTCAACCGGTGCAACAGGACGGCGCGCATGGACAGGACTAAACACGCGCGCAAGGACTCACTTTCGGGCCACGAACGGCAGGCGACGCCGCGACGAGCGAATACCTATTTGATGCCGACGTTGCTCGACCGCCTGCGTGACGACGCACCACAGCGGCAGACCGAAGCGCCGGGCGAATACGCGGTCACGCGGGCGCAGATGCGGGACATCGTCCAGCGCGATCTCGCGTACCTGCTTAACACGACAAACATCGAAGACCAGATCGATCGTTCACGCTACCCAGATGCGGCTGCATCGACGGTGAACTTCGGAGTGCCACCGCTCGCAGGCAAGTTCATGGCGACGCGTAAGTGGGCCGACATCGAAACCATCATCAAGCGCGCGATCACGGATTTTGAGCCTCGTTTCGTGCCAGACAGTCTCAGCGTGTCGCCGCTGGCGGACAAACGTGGCGAGGTCCAGTACAACGCCCTTGTGTTCGAAGTGCGCGGCAAGATCAGCATGGACCCCTATCCGATGGAGTTCATGGTCCAGAGTTCGCTAGACCTCGAGACGAGCCAACTCAACGTCCATGGCGCTCGCGCCATCTGAACCACAACGAATCCGACGCAAGGCCATGGATCCACGACTGCTCGACTACTACAATCACGAACTGAGCTATATGCGCGAGCTAGCCGGCGAGTTCGGGCGGCAGCACCCCAAGATCGCGGCGCGCCTGGCGATGCAGGCAGGCGAGGTCGCGGACCCCTATGTCGAACGGCTGATCGAGTCGTTCTGCTTCATGGCGGCGCGTACCCAGATCAAGATCGATGCGGAGTTTCCGAAGTTCACCGAACGGTTGCTCGAGGTCATTTATCCGAACTACGTCGCGCCGACTCCATCCATGTCGGTCGCGCGGATCTACCCCAGTCCGACCGAAGGGAATCTGAACCAAGGTTTCCATCTGCCACGCGGCGCGATGTTCAAGGCGCGCAAGCCCGCGGGCGAGAAAACCGCGTGCCAGTTTCGCAGCGGGCTGGATGTCACGCTGTATCCGCTTGGCATTTCCGACGCCAGGCTCACCGCGATTCCGCCGGACGTCGTCGGGCTCGATCGCTATGTTCCGCCTGATCGCCAGGTCCGGGGGGCCTTGCGTATCCGGTTGCGTACCACGAACGGCTCGCCAATCTCCGATCTGCAGGGACTTGACCGTCTGCCGGTCTATCTTGCTGGTGACGAACAGGTGGCATCCCATCTGTTCGAACTGCTGCATGCAGCGAATGTGGGATTGATCATTGGCGAACCGGGACATTTCGGAACGGCGGGCAAACCGCTTTCGGTTGTCACGTCGAACCCGGTTGTTCATGAAGGCATTGATATCGGCCAAGGGTTGCTTCCGCTCAGCTGGTCAAAATTCCATGGGCACAATCTTCTGCACGAATACTTCGCCTGCCCAAGCCGCTTTTACTTTTTTGCGCTGACCGGACTTGCGCACGGATTCAGCCGCATTGCCAGTAACGAAGTCGAGGTGATCGTGCTGCTGGACCAGCCAACCGACCGGCTCGCGAACCTGGTTGACGCGTCGCGCTTCGCGCTTTTTTGCACCCCGGTGGTTAACCTGTTCGAGAAGCGGACTGATCAGATCGAGATCCCGCAGGGCGAAGCCGAGGTTCGGCTCGTGCCGTCGAAACTCGCTCCACTCGACTATGAAGTCTTCGCGATCCAGAAGCTGTGCGGGCAGAAGACGGCCAGTTCGGCTGAACTGGAATTCCGACCGCTGTTTCAGACGCTGAACAGCGATGAGGGCAACTACGGACGATACTTTTCGAGCCGCCGCGAGCGCCGGCTGGCGTCCGACAACAGTCGACGGTACGGCACACGCACACCTTACGTCGGCACCGAGATGTTCGTTTCGCTGGTCGACCAAATGGAGGCACCTTATAGCGAGGAAATGCGCTATCTGTCGGCTGAAGCGTGGGTAACCAACCGCGACCTGCCCCTGCTTGTTCCACGCAATGGTGTAGATGACCTCGATGGAAACGACGAAGACCCGATCCAGTCGATCGGCCTGATTCGTCCGCCCAGCTCTCCGAGACCTCCTTACGCAGAACGTGAGTTGGCCTGGCGCCTGATCCGGCAACTGAACTTCAACTATCTGCCATTCAGTGACATGGATCATCGCGAAGGCGGCCAGGGCCTGCGAGATCTGCTCAGGCTGTTCCTCTCGAGCGATGATCGCGAACGCCAGCGCCAGGTCGACGCCCTGATCGGTGTAAAGACGGAACCCGTCAACAGCATGCTGCCCGGCAACGGTCCACTCGTGTTCGGTCGCGGCATCGAGTGCGTGCTCACCGTCGATGAGACCGGATTCTCTGGCGTGAGCCCCTACCTGCTTGGCCTGATCATCGAGCATTACATGGCCCGGCATGCATCGATCAATTCGTTCACGCAGACCGAGCTTCATTCGATGCAGCGGGGGCTGGTTGCGCGCTGGCCGATGCGCATCGGTACACGTGGAGTGGCCTGATGCAACGTGCTCCGTTCAAGGCGTTGATCCAGGACATCGGCCTGTCGCAATCATTGCTCGACCAACTGCAGGCCGAGCCGTGGCGCTATGGGTTTTTCGCGCTGATGCGCCGTATCGGCGCCAATCCGGCAATCGACCTGATCGGTACGGCCCGGCTTCCGCAGGCTGAACCTTTCAGGCTTGGCCAGCAAGCGAGTCTGGTCTTCGCGCCGCGCGAGATAGCGAGTGTCGGGGTGGATCGGGAGCGTCTGAAGCTGCGCCTCTTCGGGCTCGGCATGCTCGGCCCGAATGGACCGCTCCCCATCCACATTAGCGAAATTGCGCGTGAGCGTGACGAGCATCGACGTGACCCAACGCTTAGCAATTTTCTCGATATTTTTCATCACCGGTATCTGACGCAGTTTTATCGCGCGTGGGCCTCTGCGCAATCGACGGTGGGCCTCGACCGCACTGGCAATGAGCGTTTCACGTTCTATATTGCAAGCCTCACCGGTCACGACGTCAGGCAAATCAACGAGGGGCCGCTGCCCGCCCATGCAAGGCTGTCGGCTACCCCGCATCTCATTCGCGAATCACGTAATCCAGAAGGACTCGCCGCCACACTCTCCCATTATTTCAGCGTGCCGGTACATATCGAGGAATACGTCTTTCACTGGCTCGATCTGGACCACAGTGAGCGAAGCAGGCTGGGTGTGCCTGACGCCGGTTCGATCATGGCGGTGAACGGGATTCTCGGCGAGACGATACCTGATCGCCAGTGCCGCTTTCGGATTGTCATCGGTCCGGTCGACATCGACGATTACCAGAGGTTTACTCCCCGCGGATCGGATCTTCTGCGTCTGGTTGAATGGGTGCGGACGTTCGTCGGCAAGGAAATTCACTGGGAACTCGAATTGAAAATCCGGCCGCACAGCGCGCCACCGGCCGTGATGGGTGGCCCTCAGCAACTGGGCTGGTCGGGGTGGCTGGGGCAGTCTGCGTCGGCGGGGCCGATCACGGGAATGATTTTCGAGCCGGAACGCTATGTGCCCCGGCTCAAACACGACGCCGAAGCCCGCGCGGCCAGACTGAAAGAGATCGAATGATGAGCAACAACCTGAAGAAGAGCCGGCCTAAGCCGGAGAGCCGCGGCGCTACCCATGACTGGATGGCACCTGTTTCGGCCGAATTGCCGTGTGGCAGTGATCTTGAATACGATCCGGAATTCGTCGTGTTGAGCGCGAGCGTTGCCGCAAAGGCCGACGCTCAGTACGGTGATTTCGTCGGGTCGCCAGAACCTGTGAACTGGAGTGATGTAGATCGCGATTGCCGCCGACTGATGATACGCAGCAAGGATTTACGTCTGGCGGTGCTGTTTATCCGGTGTCGCACGCGGCTTGCGGCGGCAGCCGGTTTTGCAGAAGGTCTCGGGCTACTTGCTGGATGGCTGGCTGCATTTTCGGATCTGGTTCATCCGCAACTGGGTGTGGACGAGGATCGCTCCGCCGCGCTCGAAATTCGTATGAACGCGCTGCAGTCCCTGACCGATACCGACGGGCTGATCGCGGATCTGAGGGAAATCGCGCTGACCCGGTCAACCGCAACTCGCCTGCAGTTGCGGGACGTGGAGCGGGCATTCGCCCACCCACGGCCGAGCGATGCGCTGACACCCGATGCCGTGACCAGGCAGCTTGAGGAACTGCGCATCCAGCATCCGTCGGTTCTTTCCGGATTCGATAGCGCGCTTGAAAGTCTGACCGCAATCGAGGGCTGGTGCCGCGAGCATCTAAGCGTCTACGTACCGGATCTCACCGCGCTCAAGCGGCTTCTTCGCCACATTGCCGTATTGCCGGGCAGTCATCCGGAGCAGGTTGCCCGCGAGGACGAGGGGGATGTACAACCCGATCACGAGGAGTTCGCAGCATTGACCGAATCACCGACTGCTTCTGATGAGAACAAGGCAGACGCGTCGCCCGAATCCGCGAACCCACGGGCAGCCGGAAAGGCTTCCGATCGACACGCAGCACTCAACCTGATCCGTGAAGCACGCGTGTGGTTCGAGCAGCATGAGCCGAGCAGTCCGATCCCGGTGCTGCTGAAACGCGCGGAACGGTTGGTCGGTAAGCGGTACGCCGATGTGGTTACAGCGATTCCGCTCGACCTGCTGACTCAATGGGAAAGCGGGGTGGATGACGAATAGCAGCGGGTCAGCGTAAAGCACTGGCTGATGGCTCTGGAAATGCAGATGGCGAAGTAGCGGCTTTGACCTCCGCCATGCTTTCCTGTTGATGAGCCACGGCCATCAGTTAGATGGACGGAGATGCATTAACTACGGTTGAATTTCCATTCTGGAAATTACAGACGTCCCCACCGGATCCTAGAAGCTGAATAGCACCGCGGTTGTACACGCATGGTACGTCGCCTGGCAGCGCAGATTTCAAGCCCCGACGGACGAACGAAACGAACGACATGACGAAACCGCATCGACCTCCTGTAGACCCAGAACTTCTCACCTACTACACGCACGAATTGCTGTACACAACGGCGCTCGCGCAGGAATTCGCGGCGCAGCATCCGAAGATCGCTGTGCGTCTGGGGATGCAGGCGGGCGAGATTGGCGACCCCTATATCGAACGGCTGGTTCAGGCGTCATCTTTCGTGACGGCGCGCACGCAGATGCGTTTCGATGCGGCGTTTCCCGAACTGATGCAGTCGATGCTGGAAACGGTCTATCCAAACTATGTTCGGCAGACGCCGTCGATTGGTGTGGCCCGTCTGTATCCGGGACACGAAAGTGGTCATCTTGGTCAGGGGTTTCTCATTCCGCGCGGCACGGCCTTCACCTCGCTCACGCCCGCGGGCGAGAACACCCCCTGCGTATTCCGCAGCAGCCAGGACGTGACGGTCTATCCGCTCAGGATCAAACTTGCGCGGGTAACGCTGACTCCGCCGGACATTCCTTCTCTTGACCGTTATGTAGTGGACGGCCAGCGGGTGCATGGCGCTGTGCGCCTCACGCTCCAGACGACCAACGGCGCGCCCATCGCGAGTCTTACCGGGTTGGAGCGGCTGCCCTTGTATCTCAGCGGGGACGAGCGCATTGCCTCGCATCTGTTCGAGTTGATCCACTCAGCTGGGGTGGCCAGCGTCATGGCCGCGCCCGGCCGGTTCGCGGAAGGGCCGCTGCACAGGGTCACGCGTGGTGCAGTCGTTCACGAAGGGATCCACGCCGAGCAGGCGGTGCTGCCCAACGTGCCGCGCAGGCTGCATGGGCATGGCCTCGTACAGGAGTACTTCGCGTGCCCGGCGCGCTTCTGGTTTTTCGCGTTGACGGGTCTCAGCCCGGGGCTGCAGGCCATCGAGGGTAACGAGGTCGAGATCGTCATCCTGCTCAGTCGCGTGCCTCGGACGCTTGCCGATGCGGTAGATGCGTCGCATCTTGCGCTCTTCTGCACGCCGGTCGTCAACCTGTTTCCATTCCGCACGAAGAATCTCGAAATCGATCCGGATGAATTCGAGCACCGGCTCGTGCCTGTTCCCGAGGCGCCAGCGGATTTTGACCTGCGCTCCGTCGATGCCGCGCACGGTCAGGTTGCTGAGGAAAGCAACAACGAGGTGTCGTTCGAACCGCGGGACCAGCTGTCCGGCGCAGGTGGCGCCGCTCGTGGCAATTATTTCAGTCTGCGCCGCCGGGCGAACCTGGTCCAAGGCGGACGGCAGTACGGCACACGTCGGCCCTTTACCGAGACGCAGACCTTCATGTCGCTCGTGGACGGCCAGGACCGGCCCCATGACGGGGGCATCCGCTTCCTGTCGCTCGACGCATGGCTAACCAACGGAGATCTGCCTTCCCGGCTCGAATGCGATGGCCGCAGCGATCTCACGCTCACTGGATCGAAGCCGGTGGCCAGCGTCGGCTTTGTGCGCGCGCCGACGGCACCGAAACCGCCACTCGCACGCGGCGATCTGGCCTGGCAACTGATGGGGCAACTGAAGCTCGACTACCCGATGTTCGACGACAGCGACGGGGAGCCGCATCCGGGCGAAGGGGTGCGCCGCTGTCTGCGCCTGTACCTGACCCCACACACGGGTGCCCTCGCGCGACAGGTCGAGAGCCTGGTGAGCGCCACGGCCACGCCGGTGAACGACATGCTGCCGCCGGGTAATGGCGGCCCGGTATTTGGACGGGGCATCAGGTGCGAATTCACCTTCGACGAAAGCGGCTTCGACGGATTGAGCCCTTACACATTGGCGCTTGTGCTGGAGCATTACGTTGCGCGCCACGTCTCGATGCATTCGTTTACGAAGACTGTGCTGCGTTCGACGCAGCGAGGCCTGATCGCACAATGGCCGCCGCGTTCCGGTATGCGCGACATTTCCTGATCTGCTTTTCCGAACGCTTACGGAGTGACCGATGTCCTGGCTTGATCAACCCCGCACGCTGGAGATTACCAGCGCGGCCCTGCCGAAGTGGCGGGGCGAAAGCATCTTAACCGTGTCGCGCCTGACGGGCACCGAGAAGCTCGGCAAGCTTTACGACTACACCGTCGAAATCGCGACGAAGGACGATATCGGCCTGACCGTGCAGGAGGCGAGGGATAGGGTCCTGGTGGACGAGCTGGTCGGTAAGCAACTGACGGTGAAGATCGCCATCGAGGGAAGCGGCACCTACGAGGCCGGAAAAATCGGGGTGGCGCCGTCGATGAATGTCGGCGCGGACGTGCGCGAGATCACCGGTCTGATCGTATCGGCGCAGTGCGTGGGCGCGGATACGCGGCGGGCGTTCTACCGGCTCCGGATTCGCCCATGGCTCTGGCTGGCGACCCTGAACAAGGACTCCAGACTCTTCCAGGACAAGACCGTTGTGGAAATCTCCGACACGATCCTAAAGAAGTATTCGTTTCCCTACGACCTGCGCCTCGCAGGTCCCGGCTTTGGGCGGCAGTATCCGAAGCGGGACTACCAGCGCATGTTCTGGGAATCGGACTGGGCTTATCTCAATCGCCTGTGGCAGGAATGGGGCATCGCGTTTTTCTTTCAGGGTCCCACGCTCGTGCTGTGCGATTCGACCGCGGCGTACAAAAAGCACGGTCCGGCCTATGAGACGCTCCGGTACCAGGACCGGGACGGCCAGCGTATCGACGAGGAACACGTCTACCAGTTCGAGATTGCGCGTGTGCTGACCACAGGCAAGGTCTGCGTCACCGACTACGACTATACGCAGTCGCGCGCGAACCTCGCCGCGAGGGACTCGGACTATCGCGAGCGCGCCAACGACAACATCGAGCACTATGCGTGGGGGGACTACTCGCAGCCGCTTGCCGGGGCAATGGGCACAGCGGCGCCGCCCAATGAGGTCGACTTCGAAGGCGAGCACCTGGCACGGGTGCGCCTGGAGGCAAAGCGGGCGAAGAGCCTGCGCGGCCATGGCCGCGGCAACATCCGCGGGCTGATGGTGGGTCGCACGTTCCACCTCGAAGGCTATCCGCTCGAACCGGGCAACGGCGAATACCTGGTCGTCGCGACAAAGATCGAGATCGTCAATAGCGACACAGTGACGAACCGCGGTGCGCTGCAACCGCAGTACACGTGCGACACGCGCTTCACGGTACAACCCGCCAACACGTATTTCCGTACGCCGCAGAAGGCGAAGAAGCCACGTTCGCACGGCGAGGTGGCGATTGTGACGGGGTATTCGGATTCCAAAATCTGGACCGACAAGTATGGCCGCGCGAAGGTCTGGTTCCCGTGGGACCGGGAGGGCCAGCAGAACCAGGACTCGAGCTGCTGGGTGCGGGTGTCCTCGCCATGGCAGGGGGCGAATTACGGGGCGATCTACATTCCGCGCGTGGGCCATGAGGTTGTCATCGGCTACCACGACAACGACCCGGACAAGCCCTATATCGCCGGGCGGCACGTGAACCAGTTCCATGAGCCGCCATGGCCGCTGCCTGCGAACCAGGCGCTCTCCGGCTGGATGAGCGAGGACCTCGAAGGGCCGACGACCAACAGCGTCGTGACCGACGACACACCCGGCAAGCTCCAGGTGCAGGTGACGAGCGACCACGCGCAATCGCGTCTGGTGCTGGGCAGCAACACGCGCATCGACCGGCGCAAGGGGCGAAGTGAGGCACGCGGCGAAGGCTTTGAGTTGGCGACTGAGGCACATGGGGTCGCCCGTGCGAACCGGGGCATGCTGGTGACGACCGAGACGCGCAAAGGTGCGGGTGCGCCCGTCAAGGATATGGACGAGACGGCGCAGCGGCTGACGCAGGCGCGGGCGCTGCACGAGGACATGGCGCAGTTCGCGCAGCGGCACAAGGCGCAGGATACGCAGGTGACCCAGAGCGACGCGACGGCGGATATGAAAGCGCAGAACGACGCGATCAGGGGCGGCGCGAGAAGCACCGCGAACCCGTCACCGGAGATGCTGCGTCCCGACCTCTTGCTGGCGAGTGCTGCGGGCATCGCAGCGACGGCCACCGACAGCATGCACCTGGCAAGCCAGAACGATCACGCCATCACGGCGGGCCGCGACGTGAGCATTGCGGCGGGCCGTTCGTTGCTCTCGTCGGTGCGCGGGGTCATCTCGTTCGTGGCGGGTCGCGGCATTCGCCTGTTTGCGGCGAAGGGCAAGGTCGAGATTCAGGCGCAGGGAGACGCGATGGCGCTCGCCGCACTGAGGGATCTGACCATCAGCAGTACGGACGGCAGGATTGTTATCAACTCGGCCAAGGAAGTCTGGATTGGTGCAGGCGGTTCGTACATCCAGATCAACGGTAGCGGCATTGTCAACGGGACGCCGGGGTATATCCATGAGAAGACGGCGGAGTGGGACAAGCGGGGAGCTGATTCGAAGCGTGTGCCGTTACCGACGATGCCCCAGGGTGACTTAAGAACGACCAGCCTTTATCCGCAATCACGCTAACCATGATTATCAGCCCTCCCTTTCTGCCGCAGTCTGGCCTGGCTTCCAGCGATGAGACGGACACAGATCCGATGATGACGGCTGTCGAGGCATTGGAGCCCGGCTACCACGGTGTTTTCCCCGTTACGTTTGACCGGCGCTGGCACGGCGGCATCCACTTGGTGCCGGGTAGTCCGGATGAACCCGTGCGTGCCATCGCGGATGGCGAGGTCGTCGCCTACCGCGTCAGCCAGAATCCCATTTCAGATGGTCACATTGACGAATCGACAGGACAGGAAGCACTGAATACCAATAACGGGTTCGTGCTGCTTCGTCACGTCACCGATACGGGAGACGGGCGCACCATCACGTTCTATTCGCTCTACATGCACCTGCTCGATCTGACGGCCCACCAGACACTTGGCGCGCAGCAGCCTGTGACCTCGTCACAGGATACGTCGCCCACCGTGCTTGCGGCATGGCTACTCCAGGCGGGTGATGGAGTCAGGCAGGGCAACGGCAACAAGGTTCATCGAAAGGATATTCTCGGCCATTGGGGGCAGTCGCAAGGCCTGCGACATCTGCACTTCGAAATCTTCATGACCGGGGAGGACTTCACCGCGTGGTTGGATCAGTCCCGGCATTCCGTCCAGCTCGGCGAAAAGCATCCGGTGCAGCCCACATCGGATGACTGGTGGGGGCACGCCTACTTTGTGATTCCCGCCACGGCGGAATTCGTCGCTCGCCCCGGGACGCCGCATGACGATCCTTGGTTTCCTGTGCTGAGCGCGGGCAAGTTGCCCAATGACAGGAGCAAGCTGTATGTCGAGGCGTACTTCCACAAAGGGCAGCGCTATACGCGCGCGTGGCTGGACGAAAATGGTGACGGCAATTGCGTACTGCTGACGCCTCAGCCGGTGAAAGATAACTTCTCCGACTACGAATACAAGCTCTATGAGCGGGCGCTGGCGTTCTATTCAACCTGTCCGAGTGACGGGTACGAACTGCTGCGCTTTGGGCGTATCCTCACGCCGTCTCCCACACTGAACTCGGCCCAGGAGAAAGCGACCTGGGTTGCCGTACCGTTCGATGCGAATGGTACCCAGGCCTACGTGGATATCAGCAGAACATCCGTCATCAAGCTCTCGGATGCGGACTTCCCTTTCTTTACTGGTTGGCAGAAGATCGATAGCAATAATGCACCGCTGGATGCCAATGGCCTGTTCAGCTACCGCCGGTTGCGGCAGCTTATTGGCGACGCGATGGCGACCGCATACGACGTATCACAGGATGACCCGAAGTTCAGTCTGGACGATCAGTTCACTCATTACGTGCAGGGCAATGACACCGTTCGCAGCGGCATGGCCGGTTTCGTCTGCCATACCAGCAGCGAATGGGACCCGGTCAACAACGATCAGCGATATCAGGATTTGGACAAGCCGGACGGGTATTTTGGAAAGTGCGAGGACACCGACCCGGACGGTTATGAGAGGTTTAGCGGTTTTCTGAAAAAACTTCAGTTCATGGACCAGATACCCTCACTTGCTGGAGGGAAAAAATTCTGGTTCTTTCATCCGCTTGCGTTTATCCGGCACTTTAGGAAATGCGGGTGGCTGAGTCAAGATGAGTTTAAACAAATCTACTCAGATAGGCGCTACAGCAGGCACCAGCAGCCCACGCCTGACCAATTGCGTGCCACCTACTTGAATCCGCTTAATTTGGCGACACGAAAATTTGGCTTAACGTCTCAGGCGCGGCTTGCTCATTTTCTTGGGCAAGGCGCGGTTGAAAGCGCATGGCTAACGTCGATGCAGGAAACAAGTATGCTTGGCCAACTCCAGAGTAATGGATTTCACGGGACGGTCATTAATGCTGCGTCGACAGCTTTGGAGTCCACGGTGGGGCATTGGTACGGCCAGATTCCCGCTGAGGACGATGCTTGGTTTCGCTCAACAAAGTTCAACAGCCACGCAACGCGGATCACGGGTTCTTACGACTGGCGGAATGGCAACTGCGATCGGGAAGATGCCCAGAAGTTCCGGGGACGGGGTTTCAAGCAGCTAACTGGGCGCAGCAACTACGCAGACTACTGGACATTCAAGGGTTGGATTTCGGGTGCATCGTTTACTGCATCATGGTGGACTGACCCGGCATATCTTGCCCACAACCGTAGCGACATGACGAAAATCCCTGCGATGGTCAATGACCCTCAGAGAGTCGCCCTTCCTGAGAACTGTCTGGATAGCGCGGGATTTTATTTGCGATTCGAAAGGCCATACCTAGCCAGACATATCGATCAGGATTCACCGCAGATGGCCATTTCTGATGTGGACAAGCAAAAAGAGCAGCAAGTTTCTCGCGATATCACACATGCAATTAATGGTGGCTATATAGACTGGGATCGACGTCTTGATTATACCCGTTCTGCTAAAAACATCATTTCGTGAGAACTCGCAAATGCCTAAAATCGGTTTGAATATGTTTGTGTTGACATCGGTCTTTGTCTGGGGAACCGGCTATGCGGATGACACCTACCAAGTGGCTGGTTCCTCACTGAAAATTGACAGTTCCAGAATGTGCTTGCTTGACAGGCCCCCACTTTACGCAGTTGAGAGCTTCGATGGATCGGCAGTCATGGTCTCCGAAACGGGGTATGTCGCAAAACAGGAACTGGCTCACTGTCAGGCGGGACGAGCGGTGCACGTCCTCTCGATCCCCTCGAATGTGGGCGTACTATCCGACATAAATCTCTCGAAGGGTATTTATGTCGCCCTTGATTTTGTCAGCGCGCAGCCATTTACCTATCTGGCTACCGTCGCCCGTATCGGGTCGTCACGAAACCTTGTCTCGGTAAGGGGCGCGTATGTTGCTGGCCGGAAACTCAGTGAACTGAAGAAGTCCGCGTTTGGCGGTAGTGGTGAGGCGGGGACGGCGATCCTTTCCCCCACCGGACGCTATGTCGCGCCAACCGGGCAAATTGACTGTTCGCAAGACGCCCAACCGGGAGTGTGGGATATCCCGGGCAATCGACGGGTCGTTGCGACCGATGATGCTTGCGCGGCGCTCTTTAAATAGAGATGCCCCTGCAAATGCATTTTCGACCCCCGGCTCTATTGTCGGACATATTATTGATTTTCCCGCCGCACACGAGCATGAATACGATGAATCTAATCCGTTTAGGAAATGCGGGGGCTAAGTGTTGCAGAACTCGCTCGAATAATACCTCATGCATCCAAAAAAATTGCGCGCTACGTGAATCTCGGATGCGGACTTCCCTTTCTTTACTGGTTGGCAGAAGATCGATAGCGAAAATGCACCACTGGATGCCAATGGCCTGTTCAGCTACCGCCGTTTACGGCAGCTTGTTGGCGACGCGACGGCGACCGCATACGACGTATCACAGGATGACCCGAAGTTCAGTCTGGACGATCTGCGCACTCGTTACGTGCAGCGCAATGACAGCGTTCGCAGCGGCATGGCCGGGCGATCTCCCTGCATCATGCTCACTCCTCTGAGCGTCAATCCGAAACGATAAGAATACGCGGCACCCTCTCATGAAAAAGCTTTTCTATTTTTGTCTGCTAATCTATTTTTTTTATCAAAAATTGCTGTAGGACAAGTCGAGACCCTTGTCAATATCGGAATTGGTGGATCTGAATATCAATTCCTGTGTGAAGGTGAGGAGGGGACATCCCGTATAACGGTGAAAAAAATTACCTCGGCAATACGAGAGAATCGATAGTATTCGAAAAAAATCTGGAGCAGACGGATGATTGTAGTCTGGGCACTTGGACTGTAGATCCGCCCAACCCTCAATCTTCGGGGATTCGCCTCTTGACAGTTAATCAAAGTCAGCCGGGGCTAAATGCTCAAATGCTTGTTTTTTCTGTTGCCAACTACATGTTAGCCCTGAAACACTCGATGAAGTATTCCGCCGCTTCGGTTTGAATGTATTGCTGCCTCTGAAACATACCTGCCTGTAGCACAGGAAGAGTCTCCCGTATTTTTATTTGAACAAGGTTGTAACGTTCGAATTGGATATCTGCAAATTTCTTTGTAAAAACCCCAATAAAATCCATCTTTCCAAAAATCTCCAATGCCGTCGCTACGTTATCGCAGTGAACCGGGCGCGCGGGCACCTTCAATCCAAACCTAGAAAAGTCGTTTTTAAGAGATAGCTCAACTGAATCGGAGCCTTCAAATGGAATCAGCCATTCGGCATCGATTAATTCACTGAGAGATTTTGCATGCACAAGTGGATGGGGGGCCCGCGCTCCAACAATTAGAGGGAGATCAACCTCTGCCAATCTCTCGATGTCGTCGGGAAGCGGGAAAAAATACGGTGCGGTCAATATCGTCGCGAAATCGAATTTCCCACCTGCCAGACCGTCAATTAACGCATCCCGTCCAGAGATTTCCGTTATTCTCACCTGGACGCTGGGCATTTTCTCCCGAAACTGCCGTAACGCATAAGGGAGAACGGTGAAGACAATTGCGGAAGAAACAGCGATCGAAACCATGCCACCCCTCCGATTCTGCAAACTGGCCATTTCTTCGTTTATTCGATCCAGATCGGCGAGAATTGCACGACCTCGCTGATGCAGCAGCGCGCCCAGAGCCGTGACTTCAACGCCTTTTGTCTTCCGTACCAACAGTGGGCCACCGAAAATCTCTTCGAGATCGCGTAGGGTCATTGAAACAGCAGGCTGGGAAATGCCTAGCGCTGATGCGCCCCGATGGATACTTTTTGATTCAACAACGGCAATGAACGTTCGAAGCTGATTGAGTTTCATCATATGGACATCCATATCGCGAAGGCATCAACCGCTTAATTCCGCTTTTGACGCAAGGAAGAAGCGCAGCCAGGCTTCGGCCCGATCGAGCGCGAAGCCGTACCAGATCTCAACATAGCAGATCTTTTTTACAACCTTGAAATTAGAGATTTCACGACGAGCATCGCCTC
This sequence comes from Paraburkholderia metrosideri, assembly GCF_904848625.1. Classification (GTDB taxonomy): domain Bacteria; phylum Pseudomonadota; class Gammaproteobacteria; order Burkholderiales; family Burkholderiaceae; genus Paraburkholderia; species Paraburkholderia metrosideri. Next base: position 125,311 of record NZ_CAJHCP010000013.1, on the reverse strand, counting down.
GCTTCTCGCCAAACATCGTGGGAAATAGTCCATAAAAACGGCATTGATAAGATCGTTTAATTTTGTCGAAAGTGAGCGCCCTGTTCGGGAGAAAATTGTATGAAAAATCGCGTACGCGCCGACCAACCAACGCAGTCAACGGCTACAGGTGCGCACCGAGTTGCGCGGTAAAGCCACGAATAACTTCCTCGTTGCGCGTCACAAACAGCCACTGGCTGACGCGGGTGGCCACGAGTAGCCGCGCTTCGATCAATGCCGTGACATGTGCCGATACGGTAGGTTGCGACAGGCCACTGAGCGCGAGAATGGCATGCAAAGGTACTCCGCGCCCAACATCGACATAGTCCCGCCTGAAGTATTGATTGGGCGTCTTTAACCACTTCAGGACGTCGCGGCGAAACGGATTCGCGAGTGCCTTGTAAATCAGATTTTCATCGATCATGGAATGAGGAGACCTGGCTAATGGAAGCCCGACCTGCGAGCACTGATTGCCGCATCCAGGCAGGTTCAAAATCGTATCCAGCTGCACTGCCGCGATAGTGACTTCGCAACGCCTAACGCGGTCTCTTCTCCGAGGTCCTCACTGACCAGCAACAGAGCCATTTCGATACTGTCAGTTGCACCTCGCGACGAGTAGAGTTTTCCATCGCGCAAACAGCGTCGATCGACAAGGCCGGCTCGCGCGACCAGACGGGCCCCGTTGGATACCGACGCGAGCCTTCGGACGCTACGGCCCGCGTCACTGAGCCAGTCCACGAGTTCGTGATGTTTTCGACCCGGGTCGACGTCCGAAGCACCCGGTACGACGACGAGGTCGAATGAAGGGAGGCCATCCCGTAAGCATTCCGTCGTGTCGACCGAAATGCCATTCGAGCATTGAACCGGGCCCGGTGACGGACCAACGAGATGCTGTTCATACACCGTTTCACCGCACAGGCGATTCGTCTCGTGAAAGACATCCATCGGCCCGCTCACTTCGAGCATCCGGGAGCCTGTGTACAGCATCAGTGCTACATGCATATGCTGTCACTCCGGGATTCCGTTGCTGACGAACGGCCGTGCCTGTGTGGCAGGCATCCGGTAATCATCCGATATGGCATACGTGGGGGTTTTTCAACATGATGAAAACGTCGTTGCGCATAGTCGCGAAGCAACCCGGTCCACGAATTCTGATGAACCGGATGTCGTGGTGTTCGGGTGTTCCAGTCTAGTCAGTCCGCCCGGACGCGCAAATACGCGGGTACGTCGGTACCCGGCCAAACAGCATCAGATTTGTGCCAGCGCCCCGCTGGGGCCGAGCCCCATGCCATGTGCGGGGGCACTTCCCCCGGCCGGGCTTTCATTACACAGACGCAAAAGTCTTGTGCCAGCTGGTGTGTCACCGTTTTAGGCACATTGCGGTAGTCTTGGCCATTGCTCTGCAATACCGGTTAGTCGGCCTGGCCAGTCCTTGGGGTCTTGCCAGGTAGATCACCGGTATGGAACGGGCTCATTTACTCCATCAAGGTCACGGCATGAAAGTCGCCATTGTTATATTCGATGGTGTGCAGGCGCTCGATGTGGCGGGCCCTCTCGACGTATTTGCGGAAGCGAACACGCTCCTCTCCGAGCAGCAAAAATACGAGGTCTCGCTCGTAGGACCGCGATCCGGCCCGGTGGTCTGCTCGAACGGGATGCAACTTTCGGTGCCGTTTGGCTATGCGGATGTCGACACCCAATGTGACCTGTTACTGGTCGCCGGCGGTCCCCAGCTTCCCAACACGCAGCCGCCTTCTGAGTTCCTGACCTGGTTGAAAAAGCAGGCTCGCGACTCGACACGGTTTGGTTCCGTGTGCAATGGGGCATTCGTTCTTGCGCACGCGGGACTACTCGATGGCAAAGACGTGACAACACATTGGGCGGACGCCGGGCGGCTGGCGCACGAGTTTCCGCAGGTGTGTGTTAAGCCCGACAAAATTTTCGTCCGTGATGGGCGTCTCTTCACGTCCGCAGGCGTAACGGCGGGTATCGACCTGTGTCTGTCGCTTGTCGCGGAAGACTGGGGACATGAACTGGCCGTGCGTGTTGCGAAGCGCCTGGTTGTTTATATCCAGCGCGAAGGGGGCCAGTCCCAGTACAGTCCGTATATCGGCGCGGGCCGCGATGAAGATCCGATTATCGGCAAAATCCATCGCTATGTGACCGAGCATATAACCGACGCGCTGTCGATCGAACAACTCGCACGCGCGGTGGCGGTAAGCCGACGGACCTTCTCGCGGCTGTTCATGAAGTATGCAAACGTCACGCCGTCGGTGTTCGTCGAGCAGGTGCGCGTCGACACCGCGAGGAAGCTGCTCGAAGAGTCGGACGCACCGCTCAAGACGGTGGCATTCAAATGCGGGTTTCGCAGCGCCACGCATATGCGGACGACTTTCTCCCGGCGGCTGGATCTCACACCTAAACAATACCGGCAGCGATTCCGTGGTGATGCAGCGAGTCAGCCGCGAGTCGATAAGATTGCGCAACAACGACTGGCCACGCAATGAGCGAAACCTTGGTGACGTCTGTCGACACGGGGCGCGGTCTTCCCGACCTTCTCGCGCCCGGCTTGTCAGTAGTATTTTGCGGCATCAATCCGGGCGTCCGCGCGGCGTCGACAGGGCACCACTTCGAAGGCAGAGGCAATCGCTTCTGGCGGGTTCTTCATCTCGCGGGCTTTACGCCGGAACTGATTCGCCCCGAAGACGATCGCACGATTCTTCGCTACGGCTGCGGCCTCACCACGGTGGTCGCGCGCGCGACCGCACAGGCCGCCGAGTTGTCGCGAGAAGAGATCGAAATGGCCGGAGCGACGTTTCGGGCGAAGATCAGCCATTACGCGCCGCATCACGTCGTGTTTCTCGGCAAGATGGCGATCTCCGCTTTGTCGGGTTCGCGGGATATCCAATGGGGGCCACAGGTCGACCTGTTCGGCGGCGTGCGCGCGTGGGTCGTGCCGAATCCGAGCGGACTGAACCGTGCGTTCGATCTGGCTGCGCTCGTGACCGCCTATCGCGAGGTTCGTACCGCGGTCGTGTCCATGCCCTGAAGGTGGGCGTTTTCGCGCAACGGGCCGGTCACGAACTCGACGAACGCGCGAATCTTGCCGCTGCTGCTTCGCCGCTCCACGTGCAGCAGATTCACCGGAATCGACTCGGGCTCGAATGACGACAGAACGGGCTTGAGCTTACCCGCGAGTACTTCCGGCGCCGCCTGATACGACAGCAGCTGGATGATGCCGACGCCGTCGACAGCGGCAAGAACCGCAGCAGCGCCGAGGTCCACAATCATTCGGGGTTGCAGTCTGACGGGCAGCCTGCTCCCGGCTTCGTAAAATACCCACTCGAGCGGAAGCGACACACCCGTGAACGACACGCAATAGTGATTGTTCAGGTCCCTTGGGTGGAGCGGTTCGCCATGCTCGGCGAGATAGGCGGGCGCAGCGTACGTGCGACGTTGCACGAAGCCCAACGGAATGGCGAATGTCGACGAATTTCCAAGATGACCGACGCGGATTGCGATATCCACGCCTTCCTCCAGCAGTCGGGTCGTTCGATCGACATACACGGCATTGACGCGGACGTCCGGATAGCGCAGCGCGAACGCGTTGACCAAAGGAGCCACGTAGCGCTGACCGAACAGCACCGGGGCGGATATGGTCAACGTACCGACCGGATTGAGTCGATCGGCTGCAATGGTCGCCTCGGCATCGGTGATAGTGTCCAGCACCTTTCTGCACGCTTCGAGGTATGAGACGCCGGCGTCCGTCGAACGGACCGACCTCGTCGTGCGGGCAAGCAGACGTGTCCCCAGACGGCTCTCTAGCGAGTTGATCGCGCGCGAGACCGCACCGGCTGACATGCCTACTTTTTCGGCTGCGCCGGTGAAGCTGCCTTGATCGATGATGGCGACGAAGATCTCCATTTCACGCAGTTTTTCCATTCTCTTGCCCTCTGTTTAGCGCGCCCGTGCTACGGCATCCGCGCGGCCTCATTCTATGCGCTGCGATCGGACGGGTGACGACTCGCTGGCCCGTTTGGCCCAAAGAAACCACGGATTGTCCTTCGCGGATTCATCTTCAGATATCGGCGCGGTGGCGCTCCATTTTCCTGCTTTCGAAGTGATCACCTTCGCGCTCTGAAAGAGACTTTTTCCAGCGGCGAAGGTGATTAGCACGCTGATGGCCCATTGGCAGAATTCATTCATTTATTGGCCCGAAAACCAACTAGCGAGAACTCGATCAATCGGGGCTAACCCGGATAATCACTTCACGCACCAGATGTCGTTCACGCACTCAAGAATCTGCTCGTAGCGCTGACGTTGCACGTTCAACACGTTGTCTATCGTCAGGTCATGTAGCCAATCAAACGCAGGAGGTAATCATGTTTTCCGCAATGCTCGAAGTGAATCCCATACCCGCACAATTCGATGCCTATCTCGGCATGGCCAAAATGCTGCGCCCGGAACTCGAGAAGATCGACGGCTTTATCGACAACACCCGTTACGGCAGTCTCACTCGTGAAGGGTGGCTTCTTTCACTGTCCAGTTGGCGCGACGAGAAGTCACTCGTGCGGTGGCGCACCACGACTTCGCATCACAAGATACAGCAAGCCGCACGGGACCGCGTATTCGCCGACTACCGCTTGCGGATCGGCCAGATCGTCAGCGATAGCCAGTTGCCCGCGGGCGAAGTGTTACGTGAGCAGAGCCTCGATGTGACGGAAACGGGCCGTGGCACGGCCGTGATGCTGCTCGACGCGAAATGCTCGCCGGAATGGGTCACGCAGGCCGGAGCCGAAGCGGTCGCGAATTCGCTGGGAATCGATACGAACGCACCGGGTCTCGTCTCGTGGGATGTATTCGACGCACTGCTGACGCCGGGCGACGTGATCGTGGTGGCGACGTGGCGCGACCATCAGGCGGTCGAGGCGTTCGAACAGGCTCGGGTGACGGCCGATGGTTCGCGCCGCCGCAACATCCGCATCATCCGCGAATACGGGATGTTCGACCGCCGCGAAGCACCGCAGTACTTCGAAGAGCTACATCCGAAGGCGTGAGCTGAGCGCATTCCACGATCGATGTGAAGGATCTTTGCTTCTTTGCTTCCTTGCTTCTTTGCTTCCTTGCTGTCAGGCAGCGCACGGAAAGACCTTCAGATGCCCAATCGAACACGACGAGCAACGGAGCCATCATGAACCCAGGCAATCTTCAGGCGAGCGGATCGGCAACGCTGGTTGACGAGCCATCGCCAGCTGCCGCCTCTGTGCCGGCGGCGCCTGCCCAGCCGGCAGCCAAACCGGCCGTGCTATCGGTACGCCTCGCGGGCGGTCTGATCGGCATGTTGCTGGCGTCGCTGCTGGCCATTCTCAATGAACAGGTCACCGCGCTCTCGCTGCCCGACATTCAGGGTGCGCTCTCGATCGGTCACGACGACGGAACGTGGCTGACCGCGTTGTTCGAAGCCGCCAACGTGGCGACGATGGTGTTCGCGCCGTGGTTCGGGATCACGTTCACGCTCAAGCGGTTTACGATCGGCGCGGTGCTCGCGACGATGCTGTTCGGGTTTCTGTGCCCGTTGGCGCCGAACCTGCCGATTCTTTATCTGTTGCGTGTGCTGCAAGGAATCGCAGGCGGGTGTCTGCCGCCCATGTTGATCATCGTGGCGCTGCGTTATCTGCCGCCCAAAGTGAAGCTATACGGACTTGCAGGTTATGCGCTCACGGCCACCTTCGGACCCGCGCTCGGCACGCCGCTCGCGGCGCTGTGGACCGAGTACGCCGGCTGGCAAATGGCGTTCTGGCAGATCGTGCCGCTGGGCCTCATCAGCTGTGTGGCGATCCAGCAGGGCTTGCCCGCTGACCCGCTGAAACTCGAGCGTCTCCGGGCATTCAACTGGAGCGGCTTTGTCACCGGCTTTCCAGCCGTCGCGATGCTGGTGATCGGCTTGTTGCAAGGCGATCGCCTCGACTGGCTCGACTCCAGTTTCATTCGCGTGATGTTCGTGGGTGGCGCAATACTGCTGGCGACATTCCTCGTCAACGAATGGTTTCATCCATTGCCGTTTTTCAAGCTGCAGATGCTGTCGCGCCGCAACTTCGCGCATGGACTCACCACGCTGGCGGGCGCGGTGATCCTGCTGGTCGGCGTGGCTGCGATACCCGGCCAGTATCTGGCCAGGGTGCACGGTTACAGGCCGCTGCAAACCGCGCCTCTGTCGTTGCTGGTCGCGTTGCCGCTACTCTTCGTGCTGCCGCTCACGGCGGCCGTTCTGAACCTGCGCCGCGTCGATCACCGTTGGGTCATGGCCATCGGCCTGTGTCTGATGATCACGACGTGCGTGATGGGCAGCTTCATCACGTCCGAGTGGATCCGCAACAATTTCTACTGGCTCCAGTCATTGCAGATCGTCGCGCAACCCATGGTGATCCTCGCGATCCTGATGGGTGTGACGACCGGCTTGCCACCCACCGACGGTCCGTTTGCGTCGGCGATGTTCAACTCGCTCAAGACTTTTTCCGCTGCGGTGGCGACGGGTCTCATCGAAGGACTGGGTACGGATCGCGAACGCCTCCATTCGAACATGCTCGTCGATCATCTGGGCAATCACCCGCTCGTGACGAGCCAAAGTCTCGGCTCGGCGCATAGCCTCGGTGAACTCGCGCACCGGATCCACGTGCAGGCAGTGGTCCTGACGTCGGCGGATCTCTATCGGGTGATGGCCGTCGTCGCCGTTGCTCTTCTTTTTCTCGTGCCAGTGCTGCCCGTGCGTATTTATCCGCCGTGGTGCACCACGCCCCCTTCTTCTCGTTAAGGGACGGTAATCATGTCATCTGTTGCTCGATCTCCTGTCAGGATTATTTCCGTGGCCGCCGCCGTTGTCGCGGTCGGTGTCGGCGTCTGGGCCTGTTCGAGCCTGTCAGATAGCTCGACGACCGAATCGACGAACGACGCTTACATCGAGGCCGATTTCACGCTCGTGGCGCCGCGCGTCGCAGGTCAGATTGCCGGCGTATTCGTCGAAGATAACCAGTCGGTCAAGGCCGGACAATTACTGGTACGTATCGACGATCGCGATTTCAAAGCCGCCTTGTCGAGCGCGGAAGCGGACGTGGCCGCAGCGAAAGCGTCCGTCGCGAATGACGATGCCGAGATTGCGCGACAGCCTTCGCTCGTCGAGCAGGCGCGCGCCACGCTCAGATCTGACGAGGCATCGGTCAGCTTCGCGCGTGCCAATGCCGCGCGATACCAGAACCTCTCGGACGCGGGAGCCGGAACGACTCAGGAGCAGCAGCACGCTGCGAGCACGCTCGCCGAGCAACTTGCCCAGCAGGCGCACGACGGAGCAGTGCTGGCATCGACCGAGCAATACCTGAACGTGTTGAATACGCAGCGCGACAAGGCCGCGGGTGCACTCGCGCGCGCCGAAGCGGCGCTCGACCAAGCCAGGCTGAATCTGTCCTACACGGAGATTCGCGCGGCGGTCGACGGCAAGGTTGGGCGGCGTTCGGCGCGAGTGGGTGCGTTCGTCACGCCCGGCACCCCGGTGCTGGCGATCGTGCCGCTATCCGATGCCTATGTGGTTGCCAACTTTCAGGAGAACCAGATCACCCACATGCGGCCCGGCGAAAGCGTACGCATCAAGGTCGACAGCCTTCCCGGCGTGACCATTCACGGCCGCGTCGATAGTCTTGCGCCTGCAACCGGCGTGGCCTTTGCACCTATCGCACCGGATAACGCGACGGGCAACTTCACGAAAGTGGTTCAGCGCGTGCCTGTGAAGATCGCCATCGATCCAGGTCAGGAAGCCGCGTCAGAGCTAAGCGTGGGGCTGTCTGTCGAAACGGAAGTGGCGGTCGGCCGGTATAGCGACGCGCCTATAAAGGGAGCAACTGGAAAATGAACCCGACCGACTTTTCGTTCCGCGCAATCGCACTCGAATTGCTGGCCTGCCTCGTGATGGCAGGTTGCACCGTCGGCCCGGATTTCGAACGCCCGGTTTCGGCCACCCCGCAGGTTTTCGATCGTACCCAGGCGGCGCAAGCGGCTAGCAAGGCGGTCGAATCGGACTTCAATACGCAATGGTGGACACTGTTCGACGATCCCACGCTGAGCGCGTTGGAACAACAACTGGCCGATGCGAATCTCGATGTCGCCGCGGCTTCGGCGCGTCTGCGGCAAAGCCGTGCCGAACAGCGCGTAGCCGGTGCGGCGGAATATCCCACGCTCGATGGCGCCGCGTCATACAACCGCGAGCGTGGCAGTCCAAACGGCATTCTGGGCCTGCTTGGGGTCAGCCCGACCGCGAGCCAGTCGCAATCCGCCTCGGGTGCGACGCCCCTTGGCGTCGCACCGCTGCCGGGCTCCTCGGGCTCGCCCGCTTACAACCTCTATCAGGCTGGCTTCGACACATCGTGGGAACTCGATATCTGGGGCGGCGTTCGGCGGGGTGTCGAAGCGGCGTCGGCCTCGGCGGATGCTTCATACGAGGATCGAAACGCCGTTCTGCTCTCGGCTCGTGCCGAACTCGCGAGAGACTATATCGAGTTGCGCGAAACACAGTCGCTTCTGCGGATAGCGAGAGAGAACCTCGAGATTGCCCGCAATACCACGAAGCTCACCCAGATACGGGCGCGTGAGGGCGTCACCACCGATCTGGACGTGGCCAATGCGTCCGCGCAGGCGGCCTCGATCGAAAGTCTGATTCCGACGCTGGAATCGCGATGCGAGACCACGATCAACGCAATTGGCGTGCTACTCGCGCAGGAGCCGGGCGCGCTCCAGCAAACGCTCGGCGAAGCGCACGATGTGCCGGCACTGCCCGCGCAGGTGCCGATCGGATTTCCGTCCGAACTTGTGCAACGCAGACCCGATATCAGAAGAGCGGAAGCGCAGCTGCATGCGGCCACGGCCTCGATCGGCATGGCCAAAGCGGACTTTTATCCGCGCATATCGCTGAATGGCAGTGCGGGGTTTCAGAGTCTGCAACTGTCGAGTCTCGCCAACTGGGCGTCGGGACAGTTCGTGGTCGGTCCTTCCATCACGATGCCGATTTTCGAGGGCGGGCGCCTCAAGGGAACGCTGCATTTGCGCGAGGCGCAACAACAGGAAGCCGCCATCGTCTATCGGCACACGGTACTGGACGCGTGGCGCCAGGTGGACGATTCGCTGGTTGTCTACGATGCCGAGCAGTTGCGTCGGGACCGGTTGTCCGCCGTGGTCGCGCTGAACCAGCGCGCACTCTCGATAGCGCAGCAGCGCTACAAGGGCGGCGCGCTCGACTATCTCGACGTGCTGAACGTGCAGAAGCAACTGCTCGACGCACAGAGCAACCTCGAACAGAGCAAGGCGACGGCGGCCACGAATTTAATTACCCTTTGTAAGGCACTCGGCGGCGGCTGGCAATCGACTTATTGAACAAACCGATTTCTCGCGATAACTCGAGGACATCCGTCAAATCAGGCGCTGAAAACCTCGGCGCATTTCCATGCGGGCCAGTCATGATCCAGAACCCCAATGCCGCTTTAGAAGTCTTGCCGAACCCGGCGTTTGCCGATGAATCGATGTCGGGTGCCGACATCATCCTGCGCGTCCTGAGCGAGCAGGGCGTGGACACCGTATTCGGTTATAGCGGCGGCGCCATTCTGCCAACGTACGATGCTATTCTCCGTTTCAACGAAATGCACGCGAACGATCCCGCACATCAGATCAATCTCGTGGTCCCGGCCAACGAACAGACTGCAGGTTTCATGGCCGCCGGTTATGCACGCGCCAGCGGGAAAGTCGGCGTTTTCATGGTGACGTCAGGTCCCGGGGCGACCAACGCGGTCACGCCAATCGCGGACTGCAACGGTTATTCGGTGCCGGTCGTTCTGATCAGCGGACAGGTGCCGCGTGCGGCGATCGGCGCGGATGCATTCCAGGAAGCGCCTGTGTTCAACATCATGTTCTCTTTTACGATGGACGCCTGTGCGGGAGCGACAAGTCGCTGCACCGCAAGGATTTTGTCGTCGCTGCCCAGGCTGACGGATTCGAGTTCGCGCGCCGCGTCGACACGCCGAACGAACTCGAGGACGCACTCAGGGCATTCGTGAAATTCGAAGGACCCGCGTTCCTCGAAGTCATGATCGACCAGAACGCCGATGTGTTTCCTATGGTGGGACCTGGGCAAACCTATTCGACGATGGTGACCGGGCCGTTCATTCCGTCCCGCTCCGAACGGAATTCCGACACGGACGACACGGTGCATCGGGCGCCTGCGGATATGTTCTAAGGCATTCGATTTGTGCGAGGGGGGCGGGCGCGGCGGACGACCGCTGCGGCTGCCCGTTTAAATGGCGGTCAGTGTCGCTTTCGTGGCTTTGATCGGCGCGGTCGTCTCGTTCTACCGGGTGAGTTTCGCCGATGAGTTTCGCGATCTCTTCATCGACCTGCGTGCCGCATTTGCTTTAATGCCTTCCGCGATTTGCCCAGGCTTGAAACTGTCACAAGGCAGCCTCCTGTTTTAAGAGCTACCTCCTGCCCCGCGACTCTGGGAGGCTACTCAATTCTTCATTCCCACGCTACTTTCCTTCTTCCTCTCGATCAGTCTGACAGAACCTTCGCCAATACATCGTCAGTTTCAGTCATTGCCATTCCTGAATTGTTTTTGTGCTTATGATGAACCGCAAATTTCGTCTATCTATCGCCACAGAGATAAAAGAGAAGAACATGGCGTATGCAAGTCTGGTATCACCGGCGTTGGAGATCTTTGCGTTCGATGCAGTCAATGAACTCGTAGCCATCGCCCACCGTCACCGAAAATAAGAACCATGGATCTGTCCTCTTCCGACGCAGCGTAACTTGGTCTTCATCGATTCGCATCTGCACTGACGGACTTCACTGGTGTCATTTCAGGTTTCGATGCGCTCTTCGTCGGGGGAGCAAAAAAACGAGTCACCGCGCAAGACGTCGACTCGTCGCGTGGGCTTGGTGTGCGTACAAAAATGCGGATTCTGTACGCGCATTCGTGAAGACAGCGACCTGCTCAAGCGGCTTGCATCAGCAGATATGACCAGCTACTAGAGTTGATCAATTTCCGTATTCGACGCGGGCCTACCCTGGCTTGCGAATAGTTTTCAATCGAAAAATGAAAGTTTCACCCGCGAAATACCGGATGCAAACCCGCTGTAAGACTGTGAGTCACGATTCGAAAAGGACAGTCGAATCTCTTTGCGTCGTATCCGGTTTCGTACCAGAAGATGCGAATCTGAGGCTACTCCCCGGAGCGCACGTGCTCATCGGTTCGGGCGATCGATGCAGTTACTACGGTTACGTAGCGTGTCACGGGCTAATCAAGGTTCTTGTCTGATTGGTCCGAAAAGGCTGATTCCAGGACATTTAACAAGAGGAGAATACGATGACTCAAAAGGTCGCCTTGATTACTGGCGTCACAGGCCAGGATGGTTCATATCTGGCAGAGCTATTGATTGACAAAGGTTACGAGGTGCATGGCCTCAAGCGTCGCTCTTCGTTGTTCAACACGGACCGGATTGATCATCTGTGCCGCGATGTACATGACCCGGACCGGCGTTTGCAATTGCATTACGGTGACCTGACAGATTCGTCGAGTCTGATGCGCATCATGCAGCAAGTCGAGCCGGATGAAGTCTACAACCTCGCTGCACAAAGTCACGTCGCAGTGTCGTTCGAAGAGCCGGAATACACAGCCAACACCGACGGCCTTGGCACGCTGCGTCTGCTCGAAGCGATCCGTATCTGCGGGCTGGAGAAAAAGACGCGTTTCTATCAGGCGTCGACCTCGGAACTCTACGGCCTCGTGCAGGAAGTGCCGCAGCGCGAGACGACGCCTTTTTATCCGCGCAGCCCGTACGCCGTCGCCAAACTGTTCGCTTACTGGACGACGGTCAACTACCGTGAAGCGTACGGGATCTACGCTTGCAACGGCATTCTGTTTAATCACGAGTCGCCTGTGCGCGGCGAAACGTTCGTCACGCGCAAGATCACGCGCGCCATTGCGCGCATTGCGGTGGATTTGCAGGATGAGCTTTATCTCGGCAATCTTTCTGCGCTGCGCGATTGGGGGCATGCGCGTGACTACGTCGAAATGCAATGGATGATGCTCCAGCAGGAGCACCCCGAAGACTTCGTGATCGCGACAGGCGAGCAATATAGCGTTCGGGAATTCGTCCAGCGCGCGGCGGCCGAACTGGGCATCATCGTGCGCTTTGAGGGCAGTGGCGTGCATGAAGTGGGCATCGTCGATGCTGTCGAACGCCGTCGCCCGAATGAAATACGTGTGCAACCCGGCGACGTGATCGTGCGCGTGGATTCGCGCTACTTCCGGCCGACGGAAGTGGAAACGCTGCTCGGCGATCCGTCGAAGGCGCATCATAAGCTCGGCTGGCAACCGACGACGTCGTTCGAAAGCCTCGTCAGGGAAATGGTGCTGTCCGACTATCAGATCGCGCGACGTGATGCGCTCGTCACGCTGGCCGGTTTCAAGGCGCTGGAACGTCACGAGTGACGGAGCACAACCATGGACGCACGCGTTTTCGGCGCGATGAACTCCACGCTGATTATTCCTGTGGGTGGGTTCGTTCGGCTGACAACGCGCGTATCTGCGCGGGTATCGCTCAGTAGCCGCGAAAAGAGTCGCACTTCGTCACGGCTACCTGAAGAAAGTCCTCGCCGCGCGCTTCGCTGATGCAGCACGGAGCTCATGAGGAAGCACGCTGAAAGCCGATATAACAGGCCGCCTCGCAAGGCGGATTATGTGTGCCTGCTGCGAGGCAGGTACTACCCCACCATTCCTGGAAAGGTTCTAATAATTAGCGCGATACGGCTCTCGTGGCAGTTCACGAGTCCGCTATTCATCGACTCGATGCGCAGTGCCGATTCCGTACGCAGGGTGCGTACTGTGCCTCACTGGGTTGGCGTCAAGACGGCCCCGACGCGTACCCAATAAGGTGCCGTGCCGCCTTTCAACTCAACGTTGCTGCGTGGGAGCAACGCACAAACCGAGATTCGTTGCGACGGTTTCGCGCCTTCCATTCAGCACACGCTCGCGCAAAAACGCTTCGAATCGCGCCATCACCGCATCACGTGCCGCGCACGAAAAGAGCGCGTGATCGACCGTGTCGACGACGGTAGTGGCAACGTGGGCCAGATTTTTCAATCGACTACCGTTGGGTCCGAAATGGATTTCCAGCTCTTCCAGCCCCTCGTCGATCGGACCGTACATGAGCGACGTATGGACCCCCCTGCGCTCGAGTTCAATCATGAGCTTGCGGACCGCCCCACCAGGTGTGTGATGACCAATTAGCTGTTCGAGTGCCGTACCGGCACGAGCCGCCATGCGTGCGACAAGGCGTCGCGTGAGCTCGGCTGTGATCGCTCTGCCTTTCACCCGCCCGGTCAGCAGGCGCAACCACTTGCGCGGATTGCGCATGGCCTGTCTATACACGACACTCGGCGCGACGTGCCGGGTTCGAGCCCGGTCCCAGATGAAAAACGGCAGATTGACGGCGGCGCATCCCACTACAGCAGAGTGAGTGAGTGCTGTGTGCAGGCTGACATAGGCGCCGCTGCACACACCGAACATCACGATCTTCGGGTAGCCCGCCGCTGCCAGCCAATCGACGCCGGCTCTCGCGTCCGCGACTGCGAATCGGGCGTACACCGCATTGAGCGACAACGTATCGTTGCGGCGCAGACTATCGCCGAGGCCGCTGAGGTCCATGCGCAACGAGGCAATCCCTTGCGCCGCCAGACGGCGGGCCATCAGCACCGTAAAGCGGCCGTCGCCGATCCTGTGCACGCCTCCTGTGTTGACAAATAGCACAGCCGGCGCGCCTTCGAGCGCGCGCAATGGCTGACAGAACACGCCGGCATAGCGATTTCCGTCGAACACCACGGGCGTTTCGCGCCCATCCGCGAATTCAATGACGGCGTTGCTTGCACTCGCAAGCATCTCAACCGCCGGCTCGTTTCTCGTGACACCGGCTACGCCGAACCATTCGAGCACGTTGTCGAACGCTTTGACCGGTGTCTGGCTGTAGCTAGGATCGAGCAAGAACTTGGCGTACTCGCCGAACCACTTCACATCCGTTTGAGCGTCCTGCGTCTGGTAATGCGCGGCCAGCCGCTTCACGCGCGTGCTTTCGTTGAGATCGTGTAGTAGTACGCGCCGCGCGAGACGTTGGGTACCGCGTTCGAGATCAACGCTATGGAGCATTTCAAGCGTGTCGGGATAGAGCCGGAAGCCGTGAGCGCCGACGGTGTGCAACGGCTCCGCATCGAGTTTGAGTTCGGGTACCTGTTGTGCGTGGAGCCAGCTCTGATGCTGAAGTACCAGCTCACGGATATAGTTTCTTCCGGAAATCACCGGCATCAGCATCACGAGGCTGTCCACCCCGCCGAGTTCTTCCGCGGCCAGCGCTGCGAGCGTCGCGCCGAGACGCAGCCCGCACAGGCCCAGTCGCGTCACGCCCGTTTCGGCGCGCAACCGCGCGGTGGCCATCTTGATACTGTCGAGCCACGCGCGTAAACGCTGCGAATCGCATTCCTTACCGCTTGAATCACCGGTCCCGGGGTAGTCGAAGCGCAGCACGGCGATGCCGCGCGCGGCGAGCGCCTCCGCTAGCTCACGCCAGCCGCGGTAGATACACAGCGCTTCGTAGCCGAACGGGTTGCACAGCACTATTCCCAACTCAGGCTGCCTATCCGCAGGACGGTGGAGCCATCCGAAACAACCGTCGAATATGACCGGCGTCATGGTGGGCGAAGTCGTCACGACGTGTTGCCGCGGCGCCATGTCAAGTACGCGTTGCAATCGAATCATCCGATATGATCTGCGTGATTACGTTCGTGAGTGCATCAATGCTTTGAAACAGATCGTGCGTAATCATCGCGTCGGGAATCTGGATTGAAAAAGCCTCCTCGATCGCCATCATCACGCGAATCGTGCCGAGCGACGACAAGCCCGCAGCGAAGAGATCGTCGTGATCGGTAAGCGTGTCTACCGGTACGTCGAGACAGGCGGTTTCCTGCAAAATACGGCGTACGTGTGCATTCATTTTTTACCCCCGCGATACTTCAATTCTCCCGCTCGGTTTCGGTCGTCATAGCGTGGCGGACACGCGCTTGCCAGGTCGGATTCAGATCAGCACATCACCGGTTACACACTGCGCAACGAGTGCCCTTCGATCAATCTTTCCGTTGACGTTAAGAGGGAGCGTCTCGAGTATGATGATCCGCTGTGGAACGGCATAAGCCGGCAGACGTTGGCGGCACGCTTGCAGAATGTTTATGGTGTCGTTCTGCGCGTGCGTGACGAATGCGATTAGACCGCCCGCGCGGCCCGCTTCATCGACAGGCCAGGCGATCACCGCGCAAAGCGCCGCCCCGCTGCATCCCCGAACGACATGCTCGACTTCTTCGAGTTCGATCCGGTTGCCATGAATCTTTATCTGCGTGTCCAACCTGCCTTGAAACACGATACCCTGACCGGCTACCTCGCGTCCCACGTCGGCGCTGCGATACCAGCGTGTTGCGTTCCGGCCAGGATAGTGGGCCGAAACGAAACGCCGGTTGCCGGGTTCGTCGGGTGCCAGATAACCGGCCGCGACTTGCGGACCACCTATCAGCAG
The DNA here is from genome assembly GCF_904848625.1 of Paraburkholderia metrosideri. GTDB lineage: Bacteria > Pseudomonadota > Gammaproteobacteria > Burkholderiales > Burkholderiaceae > Paraburkholderia > Paraburkholderia metrosideri. Next base: position 109,646 of record NZ_CAJHCP010000013.1, on the reverse strand, counting down.
TTCGCCGTTCACGCCAGCCGCTACCGGTTCAAGGTCGGCGTCGACGATCAGCATTTCCATGCCCGGCAACGGTTCGCCAAGCGGCATCGACGTGTGCTGCGGATCTGCGAGAAACTCAGGTGTTACTTCAAAAGTGCTGCACGCGACCGTAGCTTCGGTCGGTCCATACAAGTTCACGATGCGGCTATTCGGAGCGGCGAGCAGCCACGCCTGCACCAGCCAGCGCTGCAACGGCTCGCCGCCGAACTGAGTCACGCGCAGGCTCGGAAACTCATTCGCCGACAGCTTGCGCAACTGCTGCATGAACGCGGCAACCGAAGGCACACTGGTCCAATGCGTAATCGCGTGCCGCTTGATGAAGGCCGCGTTATAGATCGGCTCGACGGTCTTCGGCACATACAGGCAAGCGCCGTTCGCCCAGCACACGAACATGTCGTGCACAGAGGGATCGAAGGAAAGCTCGGAAAACTGCGCGTACCGCGCGTTTGGCAGCTTCCCCAACAACTGCACTTGGGCCGCTACATAGGAGCAAGCGTTTGCATGCGAGATCGGCACGCCTTTGGGCGCGCCAGTCGAGCCTGACGTGAACAGCACGTAGGCTTGATCATGCTGCGAGCGGGGTGCGGCGGTGTCCGCAATAAGCGAATGAGACGGTAGTTTCGTCATTGCGTTGACGAGCGCTTCCCCGCGGTCACGGTGCATTTCCGTGGAGTCTTGATCTACATCTGAATTGCCATCTTCTTCACCGTCGATCGGGAAGATAGCGGGGCATACATCGAGCAGCGGCAGTACTTGGTTGAGCAACACGGCGCAACGACGATCGACCAGCAGCAAAGGCGCGCCTGACTGTGCAATCACGGCTGCGATGCGTGCTGCTGGCGTGTTCGGATTGAGCGGGACATAGGCGAAACCGGCCTTGAGGATACCCAGCAAGCCGACGTACGCGGCCACGCTGCGGTGCGCGAACAGTAGGCAACGCCTCGCCTGACCCAGCGGCAAAGTGGCCGTTAATCCTGCTGCGACCCGGCGCGCCCGTAACGCAATGTCCTCGTAAGAATACAAGCGTTCATCGACCCACAGCGCGGGCCGGTTCGGCTCGTTTGCGGCAGTATCGAAGAAGAAGGAATCCAGCATTCATAGCCCCAATACGTCGCGCATTCTACCGGCGTGTCGCGCTGGCGGCTAAACCGCACGGAAGCGGCACTCAGCTATGCCGAAAAATGCTACACAGTGGTTAAATCGATCCCATGGCGCGCTGCGGGATCGTGGAAAAACTCACAGGACAGACATTCGCGGACGGCCCCGCGACGTGAACGCTTTACACGCAAAGAAGTACGAAGAGCGCGCCCTAATAGGGTTCGTTCGGATCATAGATCCCGAACCGAAACGGTATATGTGCGATACCGCTCTCAATACACAAATGAGATGGCTCTGTCGCGGTGGAGCGAGCGGTTCTCGTTGCTCAGCGGAAGCGGAAGATCTGATCGACGATGGCGCGCTTGAATGCGGATATGCGCAATGTGCTCGAACAGCCTCGCTATCCGCTAAGTCCGTGTCTCCTGGGACTGGTGATGGCGCATCGTTCAGGTCGATGGCTCGACTTGAACGTAGTGAATTCAAAACGTCTGCGGCCGCTGGAGATGCTGCTTCGGCGACACAATACGCGCGGACGGCAGCCGGCGGCGATGAAACGAAAGGCGCGATTTGTTGGACCGCTATATGAACAACATTGTCGAGCAGGACCGTCGATCTATCGAGCGATGAATTGTTCCAGGGCTGAAATCCGGAGATGTTCGTTGCACCCACATCTTTCTGGGTGATGTTGACGTCACGCTGGTGAAAAAAAATAGCGGGGAATGAGGAGGCGCCACCTCGCAGAGCGGGCGATGGTCCCGTCGCTCTATAGTTGAGAGCACAAGTATTTGTTACTCAGGCGCCTGGACTCGGTCTGAACTTCTTACTCGACAACGCCGTCAAGAAGAGCCAACTGTTATGCGCAATCGGCCAATGCGTGTCGACGGATATTTCTAGTTGAGATATTCTCCGACACAACTAGACAAAGATTCGAAAACGAGATCGAGAGGTCTTAGGTTTGGGGCGCTTCGCGTAAAACTATTCCAGCACGACGTCTGGCCTGCTCACTGCAGCGGACTCTGCTTGTGCTGGTCGGATTCATTCTGCCGTATCGAATCCGAAGTAAGACGAATACTCGCGGAGTAGAAAAATATAATTGGTATAACAATTTTGTGCCACTAGAAATGAGCATGTGGGTTGTATCGGGGCCGCCTTTCGCCGTTCCAATTGCGCCGTTCCCAGTTCGCCTATTTCTGCAGAGTAATCTGGTTGAAATATGGCAATGCTTTTGATGCAGTGTTGCGTTCAGTTGCAGGTGCATGCTTGTTCCAGTCATTGCGCTGGAACCGGCATTTGCCCACGCCTCAAGAGCTCGTATTGCATGAATGAGACACAAGCTACGCTTGGTAGAGAGGTGTTTTTCATGCCGATCAATGACGCGGTGTTGTATAGGAATACAGATCGACAAGAAGGTCCACCAAAGAGGCGCGACTGGCAGTACTTTAAGCCGTTCGAAAGCGGTTCATGGCTGGCAATAGAAAGGTGCGCTTAATTGAGCGCGAATGAATCTGTAAGTGAAACTGCGCATTACCGTCGTGACGATGTTGCATAGGTTGGTGAACGCGTAATGCGTATTACGGAGACGGTCCTGCGAGAGCGGAGTTAGCAGCGTGCTGGCTCGAAGTTAGATAACCCGAAGTCTTGATTGGCAACCTATGAGCACTATCCTCGATAACGAATCGACCGGTTCTCCACTTATCGGCAGGTTGACACTTGCGTCGTATCTATCTCACCTCGCAGCCAGTTGGCGGCTGATAGTAACGACGACGGTTCTTGCGCTCGTGCTCGGCGTAGGGTACGCATTGGTGGCAACACCGGTGTACCAGGCTGACGCGATGATTCAGGTCGAGGATAGTGAGGCGACAGCGAAAGCCAAGGAAACGCTGGGCGAATTGGCTTCCTTTTTCAACAAGAGCGGCACGACGGCGGCCGAGATGGAATTGATCCGCTCGGACCTCGTCATCGAACAGGCGGTGCAGCAGCTTCACCTCGACATTAGCGCGCGGCCGAAATACTTTCCGATTATCGGCGCGGCACTGGCACGGCATGCCCCCCGCGGAGAACTGGCGAAGCCCCGTTTTGGTTTGCAGAACTTCGCGTGGGGCGGAGAGCAGATCTCCGTTAGCAAGCTCGATCTTCCTCCACAGCTAGCATCGGAAGGTGTCGTGCTGACCGCAGGGGCCGATGGTGCTTATACGCTGTCGACCAAGTCCGGAACAGTCATTTTGCACGGGCGGGTGGGGCAGCTTGCGTCGGTGCCGTTCTACGACGGGCGGGTCGCAATTCTGGTCGACCAGCTGGTTGCTCATGCGTCGACCAAATTCGACGTGGCGAAGCTGTCGGAGCTGAAAACGGTGGAGGAGTTAAAACGATCGCTAACTATTGCAGAGAAAGCCAAACAGTCGGGCATGATTGGCGTAAGCCTCACGGGCGAACACAGTGTGCGTACGGCAGACATACTCAACGCGATTGCGCAGCAGTACGTCAGGCAGAATGTCGATAGAAAGTCTGCCGAGGCGGAGCACACGTTAGCATTTCTCGAGCAGCAGTTGCCGCAATTGCGCACCGAGCTCGATAAGGCCGAACAAAAATACAATCAGTTCCGCAATGAGAACGGCACAATCGACCAGAGCGAGGAAAGCCGACTGCTCCTCGAACAAATATCGCAAACGCAATCGAAGATACTGGATCTCCAGCAGCAACGCGCCGACCTTATACAGCGCTTTGCGCCGGGCCACACGGTAATCGAGTCGCTCGACGCACAGATTGCGACGTTGGAACAGAAGCAGGCCGAGCTTAATCTGCGGGTCCAGAAGTTACCGGATACGGAGCAGACGGCGCTCAGACTTCTGCGTGACGTACGGGTCGATACGCAGCTCTACACCGATCTGCTCAACAGCGCGCAGCAACTGCGCGTGTTGAAGGCAGGTCAGGTCGGCGATGTGCGCGTGGTGAACCATGCGGCGGTTCCGGAAACCCCCATCCGGCCGAATCTGGCCATCATCCTATTGGGAGCGGCCATTGCAGGGTCGATGGTGGGGGTCGTTGCGGCATCCAGCAAGAAGATACTGATGGGCGGTATCGAAGATTCAGTCGAAATCGAACGAGCGCTTGGCATCCCCGTTTTTGCGGTGGTGCCGCGGAGCACGGCGCGCAAGCGCCTGCAGCAGGCGAAAGGCGGGCAGAACGGGCAACACGTGCTACCGGATACTGCTTCTTACGATGTTGCAGTCGAAGGCATACGGACACTGCGCACCGCATTTCAGTTTGGGACGCTTGAGGCCAACAGCAACGTGATAGCGGTGACAGGAACCGGCACGAAGGTCGGTAAATCGTTTGTGTCGATCAACTTTGCCACGGTGCTGGCGCTGGGCGGCAAGCGCGTCATCCTGATCGACGGGGACATGCGGCGCGGCGATATCCATCAGTGTATGAACATACAAAGTGTGCCAGGCCTGTCGGACGTTATCGCCGGGTCGGATCTCGATCGCGCGATCGTCAGAAACGTGCTGCCCGGACTGGATGTTCTGCCGCAAGGCACGATTCCGTCGAATCCATCGGAACTGCTGATGAACGAACGCTTCAAGAGTTTGATGGAGCGTTTGTCCGCGAGTTATGACGCGGTGATCATCGACTCACCGCCGGCTCTTGCGGTGACGGACGCCGCGCTGATCGGCAAAAGCGCCGGCGCGATGCTGCTGGTTGTCCGGCATGGCAAAGATCAGTTGTATGGCATCAGCGAAGCCGTCAGGCGGCTACGCCATTCGGGAATAGACGTAAAAGGCGTGGTCTTCACCGACGTCCCCCGAGGCGTATTAGGTTATGGATCGTACTTCCCGGATTACAAATCGAGTGCCGCCGCTGCGAAATAACTCACACGATGCAAAGCCGTAAGGTTGTTCTGAGGTCGGTGCATCGGTGACAAGCAACGAGTGGGGAGACAGTAATGCAATCAATTGAAGATAATATTATTAGTAATCCGAATGTAAAATCGACGGTCGCAATAATTGTTGTGTCTGAGAAGAAGTTTCGTGCATCCGTTCGCGTGCGCGCGTTCAGCGAAGCAAGGCAGCAGGCCCTGCCTTGGACAAACAAAGCATGACAAAAATCATGCAGAGCATTCGCATTGTCCAGCCAGAAGTGAGGAAAAGCGGGTGTGGTGTAACCGACCACTCAAGCGTGCTGCTTCAATCGCTGCGCGAGAACGGTCTGTGTGTGGAGCGCTATTCAGTACCCGATATTCGCTCGACAAGAGACGTGCCGGTCGTGCCCGGCGATGTATGGATCCTCCAGGTGTCTATCTACGGTTTCGATCGTAAAGGCGTCCCGTTCTGGCTGCCGAACTTCGTGAGAAAGGCCAAGCGGCGCGGCCTCAGGTTGATCGTGTACTTCCATGAGTTGTGGGTTCTGGTGGCGCCGCGCATGTCATCCGCGTTCTGGCTCTCGCCACTGCAAAAGTCTATCTGCAAGCAACTTGTCGGGCTCGCGGACTACGCATTTTTCAATACGGATTTCAGCCACGCCTGGGGTGTCGAGATGATCGGTGATCGGGCGATCTATTCGCCGACTTTCTCGAATGTCGGTGAGCCTGGCAAGGTGCGCGGGTGGCACGAGCGCCAGAACATAGCGGTCGTGTTCGGATCGGAAAAGGCGCGCAGAGAGGTCTATGAATCCATGGCACCGATCCTCGCTGAGCAACTCGCCAGCAAGTGCATTGAGCGGGTTGTCGATATTGGGGCACAGGGAACGTGGCTGAAGGACGTGGCGGATGCGCTGATGCCTCACGCGTTTGAAATTGCAGGCCCTCTCCCGGCCGAGGAAGTCTCGGCGAAGTTGAGAGCCGCGAAGTGGGGGCTGTTCAACACCCCTTGGGGTCAGGCGTCGAAGTCGGGCGTTTTCGCGGCGTATGCGACGCATGGAGTGGCGCCGGTTTCTATTTTCGACAACGCCGGAGCCTATCCGGTGCCGACGCGCTATCCGTTGGCCGACGAACACTTTGTGACGCGCGAATCGTTCCGGCGTGAACCTCGCGGGTTGGATGCCTTATCGGAAGCAGTCGGCCAACGCGTATTTGCGGGGCATGTGCGCAGCAGTCAACTGGTTGGGAAGATTCTGGAGATTACGGCGTGATCGCAAACATCTGTCTCCAGTGGAATCCCTGTGAGCAGTCCGGAAACGGACAGCGAAATGATTGCGCTGGAGAGTGTCAATGACGTCCGTCGCGGTTTTTCATCCTGGCTTGCAACATGCTCACCAGTTAGCGTGGGCGCTGCACGAACACGGCTTGTTGCAGACATTCTGGTCGGGTGTGCCACTGAGCGGGACGGGTGCGAGTTCGATTATGCCCGCCCACATTCGCGACAAATTGCGCAGCACTACCATACCGCCAGCCTTGAGACGTCATCCGGTCTGGTGGCAAGTCTTGCTTCGGGCTCGTTCGCTGGCGCGATCGGCGCAGACCCAACACGACTACACGCATCGGGTATTCCATTGGTTTGACTGGTGGGTGTCCCGTCATGTACAGGCCTTAAAGCCGCGCGCAGTAGTCGGTTACGAAAATTCCTCGTATTACACCTTCATGGCGGCACGTTCTATTGGCGCCGTGTGCATTCTTGACGCGCCTTCGCTGCATCACGAACAGGCGAAGCACCTGATCGACGTGCCGTCGAATGGATATATCGACGAGATCAATCGGCGCAAAGATCGTGAAGTAGAAATGGCGGACCTCCTGATCACCTGTTCCGACATGGCGCGGGATTCCTATGTGAACGCAGGCGTAGCCGCCGGTAAAGTCAAATCTATTCTGCTGGGCGCCGAATTGCCAGTCGGCGTAGCAAGACCACGCGAGAGCGAGCGGCCGGTGCAATTCATTTTCGCCGGCACGCTCTCTTCACGCAAGTCGATCGACCTGATTCTGGATGCGTTCGCGCGACTCAATATTGAAGGCCATCGCGCCGATTTGACGCTAGTGGGTGGGACCGAAGAGGGGCAGTGGCTCACGAAAGCCAGGCAGATCCCGCACGTAAGACATTGTCCCAATGTACCGCAGGCGCAACTCTACCAACTCTTCGCCCAGGCTGACTGCCTGTTGCTGCCGTCGCGCTTCGACGCATTCGGGATGGTGGTGGTTGAAGCTATGGCAACGGGCACGCCCGCGATCGTCTCGACCATGACCGGCGCGCGCGAAATTATTTCGATGTTTCCGGACAGCGGGTGGGTTGTCGAGCCGACCGCGGAATCGATCTTTCGCTGCATGGAGGACAAGGTGATGAACCGCCAGGCGATCAGCACTGCATCGCCCTATGCATTAAAGGCCGCGGGGCATTTCACCTGGCGCGCGTATAGAGAACGAGTTGCGAACCTCATTGCCGAGACGGTGGAGTAACCCATGCAACCAGCTGCGTTATCTACCACCAGAGCTTCCGATCAAGCCTCGGGTCTGACGTTTACTCTGGTCGCCATCGTCATTCTTGTGGCGTTTTTCGAAGGCGCGGCGCGCAAATGGTTTTTTCCCTCATTGTCCGGTCCGCTGCTCGCATGCCGCGATCTTGCGGCGCTCGGGTTGATTCTGCGCGCGGCGCTGCTCCAGCGCTTTGGCGTCATGCCGGTGATGACGCGCTGTCTGGTGTTCTGGTCATTCTGTGTCGTGATCTGGGGCGCATTGCAACTCGTCATCCTGCAGGGACCGGTGGTGCTATATGTGCTTGGGCTCAGGTTCTGGCTGCTTTATTTATGGTTCGCGTTGGCGATGGCGTGCTCGCTCTCTTCGGCCGAGGTGATCAGACTCTTCCGGTTGATGATCGCACTCGCTGTACTGATGCTGCCGCTCGCGGTGATTCAGCATTTTCAGCCGCCTTCGTCGCCGTTGAACTTGCAACTGGACACTGACGAAGACGAGATATTCCGGGTATCGGCCGACATCGTGCGGGTGAGCGGGACCTTTACCTTCACCTTGGGCTATACGTGTTTTATCGCGGTAGTCACACCGTTTGCCATCAATAGTGTCTGGAATGGCACTCCTCTTTACCGCAACAAATGGGCTGCGGTTCTAGTCTTCTTTGCGGTGTCGATCGGTACTCTGATTAGCGGATCCCGCGCGTCGATGATGTCTTTCGGCGGCTTGATGGCAATTCAGTCGATTGCAAGTTTTGTGGGCGCCAAAACCGCAAGAGATCTGATGTGGTCGGCTGCCAAGGTGGTGATCGGCGCCGCGGCGATCGTGGCGACGTTGACCGTGTTCAGCGATGCCGTCGTGGCCACCCAGGAACGGTTCGTCAGTGCGGCAGCCGAGGAGGACATGGTCGGGCGCGTGGAAACTATCCTGCTTGGCGAGCCAGCCGCACGCAAAGATTTCAACTTCATCGGACATGGCCTGGGTGCCGGCACTAACGCGGGATCCGTGCTGTTGACCGGCCATGAGCAATTCGCACTTGCAGAATCGGAGCCGGCGCGTGTGCTGCTGGAAATGGGACTTGTCGGTGTTGCGTGGTTAATTATCAAATGCGCGATTTTCGCCTTTGGCGTTGCGAAGAGTGTCACTCGACTCACGCGGCTTGGCGAAACGCTGCCGTTGATGCTCTGGGTCACTGCGGCTTACGGCATTTCGTCATGGCCGGTTAGCGGGCAGGTGAGTGCGAATGTCTTCGGTTATCTCGTACTCGGCTTTGCGCTGTGTTCCATCCGGCCGGCGTTTCCTGTGCGGAACGTCGCCTATCGCTACACAACGGAGGTGTTGAAGTGAAACTTCTTTTGGTAGGGAATTACGTGGCCGATGACATTAAGAGCATGGAGGCTTACGCGCAGATGCTGTTGCAAGGGTGCCGTGCCGCCGGTATTGACGTCGAGTTGATCGCACCTAAATCCGTTCTGTTTCGGCGCTTGAAAGAGCCGGTCGGCGTCTCGAAATGGGTGGCGTATGTCGACAAGTTCATCATCTTTCCGCTGTTCCTTTCCCGCAAGGCCAAACGATTCGATCGTACGCACATATGTGATCACTCGAATGGCATGTATATGTTCTGGCTGCCGCCGAAGACCAGCAGCATTACGTGTCACGACATCATTGCAATCCGGGCAGCACGCGGCATGATTGGCGGTTGGCGTACCAGTCCGACCGGCAAGGTGTTTCAGGCGCTGATCTTACGCGGCATGGCGCGTGCGCAAAAAATTATCTGCGTGTCAGACTATACGCGGTCCGATTTGATTGGACTGCGTCCCGATCTGACAGCGAGAACCACGGTCATCCGCCAGGCGTTGCATAGCAAGTTTGCTCATGATCCAGGCTGGAGGACGGTTCTCGACGCCTACGCGCCGCGTTTTCTACGCGATAAGCTTTACTTTCTGCACGTCGGCTCCGACCATCCGAGAAAGAACCGTTCCGCCGTCGTGAAGATTTTTGCCGAACTGGCAAAGTTTCCCGAGTTCGCCGACGCGCACCTGATGTTCGTTGGACCGTCGCCGAATCTGGAAATGACCGCAATCATCGAGCGAGCCGGTCTGGAGTCGAAGGTTCACGCGTTTCAAAATGCACCAATGGAGTTGCTGAATGCACTCTATTCGGGCTCAAGGGGCTTCATCTTCACGTCACGTAACGAAGGATTTGGCTGGCCGATTATCGAGGCGCAGGCTTGCGGTTGTCCGGTGTTTGCGTCGCACGTAGGTCCCATGCAGGAAGTGGGCGGCTCCGCCGCACAGTACTTCAATCCTGATGATGTGGCCGGTGCGGCCGCGACGATTGCGTCGGCCGATTTCGAAGGCATGCGGAAAGCCGGACTCGATAATGTCAGACGCTATAACGTCGATCAGATGATCCGGGATCTGATCGAGACGGTGGCGCGTGATTGACCTGAACCTAGCTCAGGTTATCGGGTCGGTTCGGGAGCAGGGTGCGGCAGCGAACATTCGCAATAACCAGGTGCGCGGGATGATAGCGATTGTTTCGATCGAATGATCGGTGGCCGTGGATGCGAGTTTTATCTGGTCGGGAGAATTCGGATGTGTTTAATCGTACCTGGTACCCGGATCCCTTTGTATGAACCGACCCCCTGATGCCGGAAGGGAAGCAGGGGCCTGCAGCCTGAATGCAGTACTTCCGGCTGTCGTCCCGAAAACCGGGGGGATGACGGTATTTCTCGCCAAATTTTTTTCGCTCGAGGTATTGCTTCAGGGTATTAACTTCCTCTGCGGTATCTGGGTAGTCAAGACACTGGCGGTCCAGGAATACGCGTGGTACACGATCGCCGTGACCCTGCTTGGGGCGGGCAGCGTGTTGTGCGACATTGGTGTCGGTGCGGCTCTGATGAGTGTCGCCGGCAAGCTGTGGCCAGACCGTGCGAAGATCAATACCGTTTTCGCGATTGCATTCCGCACGCGCGTCAAATTCTTCCTCGTGTTTGGCGGAGTAGTGTTTGCAGTGGGTCTGCTGCTGCTGTCGAAGTCGCAATCGCCGCTACCGATGTCGGTGTGCATCATGGGGCTCGTGGTACTGATTACCTATTTTCAGTTGAATTTCGATTTGATGGCGGTGCTGCCCAAACTGGAGCAAAGCCTCAGTGTTCTGCAAAAGATGACTATTAGCGGTGCGTTGACACGGCTAGTCATCCTTTCGCTGATTCTAGTTTCTCCGCACGCGGTGACCGCTCTGATTGCTGCGCTGATTGCGATGGCCTTTCAGGCATATCAGATTCGCCGGCACTATGATCTATCGAACAAGGATGAAGGCCTGGCGGTCGAAGAGGTCAAACAGGAATTCGCGAGGGTCGCGAAAAGACAGGCTCCCGCATCGATCTATTTCTGCATTCAGGGGCAGTTGAACGTCTTCCTGCTGAGTTATTTTGGAAGCTCGACCCAGGTCGCCCAACTCGGCGCCTTGGGTCGCATTGCGGCGTTGCTGCTGGTCGTGCAGGCGGTGTTCTCTTACGTTTTGATGCCCCGTTTTTCCCTTCTGAAAGACAAGGCGGAGATACGGCGCAAGTATCTACTTCAGGTGGGATTGTTCTTGTGCATCATCGCCGTGTTCCTCGGTGCGGCGGCATTAGTTCCTGGGCTGATGCTAAAGATATTGGGCGGGAAATATAGTGGGTTGAACGGCGAACTGCTATTGATCCTCACTTCGGCTTCGCTGTATATGATCGAAGGGCTGTTGTATTCGTTGAACATGTCGCGGGCGTGGATTGTGCCGTCCTGGATTCAGGTCGTCACCACGCTCGGGTTCCAGGCTATCCTGCTTTGCTTTATGCCGATCGACACCATGTCGCGGGTCGTGGTCTTCTCATCGATAAGTCCGGTTATCTCGATCTGCGTGTACGTTATATCGGCAACGATGCACTTCGGGAAAATGGAATGAAATTAGTTTGGGAATTGACCATCTTCCTGAGTGGCTCCATCTTCGGAGAAGTCGCGTCGGTTGTTCGCGCCGTGCATGTGCGACAACACACGTCCCTTCGGCGGTGACAAGAGGGGATCGGCTGCACCACTTCAAATCACCGGTTACGCAAAAAGCGCCGCATCAATCTGATCAAAGCTGCGTTGACGGGCTGTCCGCGTTCACCGCGTGTCAGCGTCGTTGCCGGTTCAATCGGCGACCCTCGCCGATACCATCGAAGCCTTCCGAGCTTGCGGCAAGGATGTAGGGGCCAGTCGCGCCCTCAGACAGCGCGCTTCGGTGCGAGGTGATCACAATGGCACGTCCTCCGGAGGCGGATGCCCCCCTCGAGCATTCAGGCGGTGGTTCCGGGCATAATATTTCACCGCTCGACCATCGCCGGTCCGCGATCTTCATCCGACCATCCGGACTCACCATGCGCCCATTCAGCTCCCTTTTTGTGCTAATCGGCACCTTGCTCGCAGCGGGCGGGTACGGAGCGACGTTCTTCCTTTCAATGCATTTCAGGTCACTAGGCGGCAGCGACCTTGATACGGGCCTGGCACTTGCAGCAGCCACACTCGGCACGCTCGTCGGCGTTCTGCTGGTCGGCTGGTTTGCCCAGCGAATCGGAGCCGCGCGAACCATGGCGCTCGCGGCGTTGTGCATCGGCTTCGGTGTCGCTGGATTCGCGCTGATCGAGCGAATCAGTCCGTTCAGCCTTTTTCCTGGCTTTCTGGTGGGCTTAGGGTGGGGGGCGTTCTGTCTGGCCGCGCCGATGTCGCTCACGGAGCGCACGAGCAACGCAGATCGCGGTTCCTGGTTCATGCGCTTCGGCACGGTGCAGATGGCCGGCGTCGGTGGCTGCCCGGCGGTCGCGGCGTTTGCGATTCATTCGTTGCGCTGGCCGCTTACCAGCGTGCTTTATGTCATTGGCGGTTTGTGCGCGGTTGCGGCGTTGCTGCTGGAGACCTTCGGGCGGATCTCGCCACGTTCACGCGCGACCCCCGCATCGCCGGTGCAGAAAAGATGGTTGCGCGAGATCGGTGCTATTTTCCGCACGCGGGCGGCTTACCCCATCGCGATGATCTCTCTGTGCGCGTGTGTTTTTTCAGGCCTGATGACCTTCCAGATGTCTCTCGTCCAAGGCACCGGCTTGCAAGCGGGCACGTTTTTCAGTGTCTACGCGGTCACGGTCGTGGTGGCGCGCTGGTTGCTTGCACGAGTCGTAATCCGGCTTCATCGCGAGATCGCCACGAAGGTGCTGCTCGTCATGATGTTGCTCGGTGTCGCTGCCGTGTCGGCGGTGCCTTATAACGCGATGTTTCATCCGGCGAGCGCGATTCTGCTCGGAACCGGTTACGGGCTCGTCTATCCGACCATTCAGACCCAGGCGGTCAACGATTCCGCGGAAATGCACCAGCCGGCCGCATTGACGTGGTTTGTGGTCGCGTACTTCATCGGCACATTCGGCTTTCCCGCGATCGGTGGATGGGTGCTGGTTCACATGGGGCCACACGCATTGGTCGCGCTGATCGCCGCCTGCGGGCTCGCAGCGCTGACGCTGGCGATCCTGCAGGACAGGCACGGGGTCAAGTCGTTGTCGAAGGCGTGACTAGGGCGGCCGGCGATTGTCCAGCGACTGGCAACGCCGCGTAGTTTGTATCTCCATGTATCCCACGTTGCAACCGATACACGGCGTTGCACGCCTCACGCTTCCCGACATCACTGCGATACATGAGGGCGGTGGAATACAGCACATAGCTTGACGTGCCGTAGCCGCCCGGCGTTCGACGCCGGTCCGTCCACTGTCTACTGTTTCAACTTCGACCTCATGTTACTCATCGTCATCGCATTCATGGGCGGCCTGTTCACCGTGCTGAGCCCCTGTATCCTGCCGGTCGTCCCGTTCGTTTTCGCGCGCTCCGACCGGCCATTCGCGACGGACCGCCTGCCGCTGCTGCTCGGCCTCGCCGGGGCCTTCGCGCTGGTGACCGGGCTCGGCGCAGCCGGTCTGAGCGGCGCGGCGCAATTGAGTCAGTACGGCCGCTGGATCTCGCTCGCACTGTTCGCTTTGTTCGGCGCGGCACTGCTGTTTCCGTCGATCGCAACGAGGCTCGCGCGTCCGCTGTCGGCGCTTGCCGAGCGCTTCGTCACGCATTCGCAAGACCAGCGGACGACGCGCCGGATCGGCGCTGCGGTCCTGCTCGGCGCAGCGACGGGCTTGCTGTGGGCACCATGCGCGGGACCGGTTCTCGGTCTGATCCTGACCGGTGCGGCGTTGCATGGCGCGACCTGGCAGACCGGCGCGGCGCTCGCCGCGTATGCGCTCGGCGCGGCGTGCTCGCTGGCGGTCGTGTCGGTCCTCGGCAAGCGTTCGCTGGATTTGCTCAAGCGATCGTTCAGCATCGGCGAAGGGTTGCGTCGTGCGTTGGGCGCGCTTGTATTGCTCACGGTCGCGGCGATTGCGCTGGGCGTCGACACGCAGATACTTGCGCATGTGCCAGGCGCTCCAACGAACCGAATCGAGAGCCAGCTGGTCGGTCTGCTCGAATCGAACGACACGGTGCAGAAGGCACGGCCCGCATCGCACATCATGCGCGTGTCACTGACCGCATCCAATGCGGACGCGCTGCCGGTTCAGGGCCGCCTGCCGTCGCTCGACGGCGCGACGACCTGGCTGAACAGCGCGCCACTTTCCCGCGATGGGTTGCGCGGCAAAGTGGTGGTGGTCAACTTCTGGACCTACTCGTGCATCAACTGTCTGCGCACGTTGCCGTATCTGAAGACATGGGCGGATCGTTATCGCGATGACGGCCTTGTGGTGGTCGGTGTGCACACGCCGGAGTTCGGCTTCGAGCACGACACGGGGAACGTGCGCCGCGCGCTGGGCGATCTGAAAATCCACTACCCGGTGGCCGTCGATAACGACTACCGGATCTGGCAGGCTTTCGGCAATCAGTACTGGCCGGCGTTCTATATCGTCGATGCGCAAGGCCGCATCCGATACCAGCACTTCGGCGAAGGCAACTACGGCGAAGCGGAGCGGGCAATCCAGCAACTGCTGGCGGACAACGGCCGTGCGATGCCCGCTGACAATCCGAAGCCGGTGCTGGCGGGCGGGGCGCAGGCGCCGGCCGATCCGTCGGACATCGGCTCCGACGAGACGTACGTGGGTTACCGGCAGGCGCAGGGCTTTGCATCGCCACAGCCTGTGCAGTCCGGCATCGCAGCGGTGTATACGCTGCCCACGCAACTGGCAGTGAATAGCTGGGCGCTTGCGGGTCAGTGGAACGTTGGTGGCGAGTTCGCGGAACCGACCGCGCAGCATGGGCGCATTGCCTATCGCTTCCATGCACGCGATCTGCATCTGGTGCTCGCACCGGCAGCCGATGACAAGCCCGTGCGATTCAGGATCACGCTCGACGGAGCGCCGCCTGGAGCCGCACACGGCGAGGACGTCGCGAGCGACGGCACAGGTACGGTGACGAGTGCGCGCTTGTATCAGTTGGTGCGTCAGCGTGGCACGGTGGACGACCGGACGTTCGAAATCGAATTCCTCGATCCGGGCGCGAAGGTGTTCAGCTTCACGTTTGGTTGAGCGACCGGATTGTGGCGCTGTACGAACCCCCGTGTTCGCTCGACGCCACGGGGGTAGTTTTTCGTGAATCAGACCGCACCGAATATCTGTCGCGACACTATGCGGATCGTGAATAGTTAGCCGATGCATGGACGCACATCAGAAATAAGGTACTGCGGGAATGCGATTCAAGGCGCCACACGAATACACAATCAACCCATTCCGGAGGACGGGGCGGGCGCATGGCGGCGCCAAAGTTTGCGGCTCATTGCGAGCCGGAAAAGTAATCAGCCGATAACGGCACACGCTTATCTTTTGATCTCCAGCAGCGTCATCTTTTTCCGTTCCTTGAACGTGGAGATGGTCGCTGCCGAGATGCGCAGATCGCCCGCGTTGTCGAATGCAACCTGGCCGGTCACGCCTTGGAATTCGACATGGCGTAACGCGTCGACGATCTTTGCCGGTTGCGCCGATTGCGTCTGAACAACCGCGTGATATACGGCCATCATCGCGTCGTAAGCGTAAGGCGCATACAGTTGCACGTGCTGGCCGTATCGGGCCTGGAACCGCTGATCGAACGAAGGGCCGCCCGGCATCGCAGCCAGGCTTAAGCCGCCGTCCGCGCAATACAGGTTACCCGCCAGCGCGTCGCCCGCCAGTTGCGGCAATTCGTGCGTGCAAAGGCCGTCGCCGCCGAGCAAAGGCACCGCCACGCCGAGTTTTTTCATCTGACGCAGCATGGGACCCGCTTGTGCATCGACGCCTCCGAAGAAGATGGCGTCAGGACGTTTGTCCTTGAATAGCGTGAGCGCCGAACTGAAGTCCACTGTCTTGTCTGTCGTATATTCGCGCGCGACGATCGTGCCGCCGGCGCGACGCGTAGCGTCTACGAACACGTCGGCGAGACCCTGGCCGTAAGCGCTCCGGTCGTCGATGACGGCCACGCGCCGGGCGTGCATCGTGTCGATCAGATAACGGCTCATGGCCGTGCCCAGGAAGTTGTCGTTCGCGATGACGCGGAACGTCGTGCGATAGCCGAGTTGTGTGAATTGCGGGTTGGTGGCGGACGGCGTTATTTCGGCAATGTTCGCCGCGGCATAGAGCCTTGCCACCGCAATAGAGGTTCCCGAACTCTGGTGCCCGATAACGGCATTCACGTTGCTATCAATGAAGCGTTGGGCGATCAGCGTCGCAATGCGCGGATCGCCTGCGTCGTCTTCCGCATCGAGTTTGAAGGTGGTGGGAACACCTGCAATGACAGGATGCGACGCATTGATCTCGTCGATGGCGAGCTCGATGCCGTGTTCGACGTCTTTGCCGAGATGGGCTTGAGGTCCGGTCAACGCACCGGCATAACCGATCATGACGACGTTGCTGGCCCTCGCCTGCGAAGCGCTCGCCGCCATTAACGCAGCGGCAAACAAGGCTTTGAGCGGGTGGTAATATCTCGACAGCGATCGCCGGGATTGATCAGGCACATTGCACCTTATGTGTCGATGATTGGCGCGTTGTAGTGGCGCTTTTTTGCAAGGCATGAATTTAATGGCAAGTGTCTGCCTCGGTCAATAGCGGATGCCTCACGACTTCCCATCGTCAAAGCTCCTCTCAGTGCATTCTGCTGGCGCATCAGATATCGCGAGAAAACATTGCCATCTCGCTAGCTTGTCTCTGTGGACTGGCAATTAACTCTCCAGACCATCAACGGAATGGAAATCGAACTTCTCCAGGTCATGGATGCGCTGCCCGGTCTGGTATGGACCGCGCTACCCGACGGCCAGGTCGACTTTCTCAGTCGGAGCTGGTGCGAATATACCGGCATCAACGCGGAGATCATTCTGCAACACTGGCAGGATGCAATTCATCCCGACGACCTGCCTGAGTTGCTCGAACGCTGGGGAGCGGGGCTGGCTTCCGGCGAGCCGAGGGAAGTGGATGCACGTCTGCGCCGCTTCGACGGAGAGTACCGCTGGTTCCTGATTCGCACGCGTCCCATCGTGGACGCGACCGGCCGGTTGGTGAAATGGTGCGGGCTGAATACCGACATCGAAGACCGGCGAAGAATGGAGGCTTTGCTTGCAGGGGAAACCGAGCTGCTCGAAATGGTGGCGGGTGGCCGTCCCATGCCGCTCATACTCGAATGGCTTTGCCGCCTGGTTGAAAGTGTCACAGTTGGCTGCTATTGCAGCATCGCCGTCATGCAGCCGGGCACTACGCGTCTGGAGCATTGCGCGGCGCCTGGCCTGCCTCGTGAGTTTATTGGCTCGATCATGGACGCCTCGCTCGCCAGCGAGCCGTTCCTGAGCGCGGCCCAATCCACCAAGCAGGTGATCGTCACCGATCTTCTATCCGATCCTCGCTGGGAACATTGTTCGTGGCGTCCAGTAGCCGAGAAGCGCGGAATTCGTGCGTACTGGTCGATACCCGTGGTGTCCGCCAGCGGCAAGGTGATGGGTGTTTGTTCTATCTATTACGACAATCATCGAACGCCGGTTCCTTTCGACCACGGATTGATAGAACAGATCTCTCGTATTGCGAGCGTCGTCGTAGAGCGTACACAGAACGACGCTACGCTTCGGCGAAGCGAAGCATTTCTCGCGGAAACGCGTCGGCTCAGTTCAACCGGAGGTTTTACCAAGCGAGTGTCGACGGGCGAGATCATCTGGTCTGAAGAGGTCTACCGGATGTTCGAATTCGATCCGAACCGGCCCGTCACGCTAGACATGATCCGCTCGCGGGTGCATCCCGAAGACCGACTTTCATTCGAAGACATGCTCGACCGGCAGCAACGGGCGCTCGATTACGAGCATGAATACCGCTTGTTGATGCCCGACCAGTCGATCAAGTACATGCACGTCGTGGCGCATGCCACGAAGGATTCGAGCGGGCAACTCGAATACATTGCCGCGATTCAGGACGTGACCGAGCGGCGCCGCTCCGAAGTCGCGTTGATAGAGGCAAGATCGGAACTCGCGAGAGTCGCGCGGGCGTCGAGCTTTGGAGTATTGACTGCCTCTATCGCGCATGAGGTCAATCAGCCGCTATCCGGCATCATCACGAACGCGAGTACCTGTCTGCGGATGCTTGGCGCCGATCCTCCCAATCTTGAAGGCGCCTGCGAAACGGCAAGGCGCACCATTCGGGACGGCAACCGGGCGTCCGACGTGATCAAGCGGTTGCGTGCGCTGTTCGGCAAGACGGACGCCACGATGGAAAGCGTCGATCTGAACGAGTCGGTCAGCGAGATCATTACGCTGTTTCGCAGCGAACTGCATCGTAGCCGGGTAGCGCTTCAGATGGAGCTTGCCGCCAGTCTGCCGCTCATCACCGGAGATCGGGTCCAGCTTCAGCAGGTGATCCTCAACTTCATCCTGAATGCGCTGGAGGCGATGGGCGGTATCGACGACCGTCCGCGACAGTTGTTCGTGAAGACCGAACACGACGCCGACGAAAGTGTGCGCGTGTCCGTGGCCGACACCGGCCCGGGCTTTGGGACGGATGATCCGGCGCGCGTGTTCGACGCGTTCTATACGACCAAGCCCGGCGGGATGGGCATTGGGTTGTCGGTGAGCAAATCGATCATCGACAACCACGAGGGTCATATATGGGCTACTGCAAATAAAAGCGGCGGGGCGACATTTTCATTTGCTATCCCGACGCATCAGAAGCAGCGTAAAGGCGCTTTCGGCAGAAGTGCGAGCTGGGTTGCGGGAGTCACGGATATGCCAAAGTTCAAGTGACATACCGGCGTTGATACGCGCCGCGTGGCTCGGAAAACACCCGTCGGCACACCGCCCGTGTCGATTCGATACTAAAGTATCATATCCATATGACCCCAGAAAGGCGCATGCTTGATGGTGCCGCGTCTCCCACCAGAAGTAGGGGAGGTGGCACAGGCGGCAGAGAACATTTTGCCAGCAGGCTCCCGTATCCGGGCGCAGGCATTGGAATAGCCGGCATGTCGTGGGGAAATTATGATGGTCTTGCGGCCGCTCGTGTCGGTTGTGGATGATGACGAATCTGTGCGCGAGTCGCTGCCCGATTTGCTGAATGAATTGGGGTTTGCCGCACAGGTATTTTCGTCGGCAGAAGCATTTCTCGCATCCGACAAGGTCGATGTAACAGGTTGCCTGATTCTCGATATCGCCATGCCTGGGATGTCAGGCCCCGATCTGGCCCGCGAACTTGTTCGCCTGCAAAAGCCGGTACCCATCGTATTCATCACCGCGCATGGCGACGGAGCAACCGGTCCTGAACTGGTTAGAGAAGGAGCAGTGGCCTGTTTGCTGAAGCCCTTTAGCGAGACCGCCTTGCTCGAAGCATTACACGAGGCGTTCAAGAAGAATTAGATGAATGACAACGCCGAACCTATACCAGTTTCAACAGCTAACCTGGCCCTTGTCGAGGTCACAGTCCATGGAGAAGCCTGTTCCAATCATATTTATCGTCGACGACGATATCTCGATTCGTGAATCTCTGGAATTACTCATGGTCAGCGCTGGATGGCAGCCCGTCACTTTTGCTTGCGCGCAGATGTTCCTCACCTATCCGCGAGCTTACGTGCCGAACTGCCTGGTACTCGATGTGTCCTTGCCGGACCTGAGCGGCCTGGATTTGCAAAGACTGATCGGCGCCGAGCGCGCTGACATGCCAATCGTCTTCATCACGGGCAATGGCGATGTACCCATGACCGTTCAGGCCATGAAAGCAGGGGCAGTCGACTTTCTCACCAAGCCGTTCAACGATGAGGCGTTGTTGAGCGCGATCACGCATGCTCTCGAACGAAGTGCCGCCGCATTGGCGGACGAGGCGCAACTGTGCGAACTCCGCGAAGGCTACGAATCGCTGACCCCGCGTGAGCGCGAAGTGATGGCATTCGTCGTCGCGGGACGTTTGAACAAGCAGGTGGGGGGAGAATTGGGCATTAGCGAAATCACCGTGAAGGCCCATCGCGGCAACGTGATGCGAAAAATGAAAGCCTCGTCGCTGCCCGAGCTGGTCATCATGGCCGCACGATTGCACCTGTCGGTAGAGTCGACGCGCTGACGCAGCGTCGCGCCGCGTTTCTCCGTTTGCCGCATGGCGGCTTGTGACGATGCCGGGTGCATTACCGGTTGCTTCTGCTCGTCCGATTGTTGCGGGCTCGACGCAATACTTCAGTATCGACCAACACTATCGTCCAATAGCTGCCCGCACTTTTTAGCGCTTTAATTGTTGCGGTCGACTTTGTGCTGTTTGTCGCGTCCTGTCTTCCAACTGGAGCCGCCGATGATGAACAAGTTACCTTTGGCAAGATTACTGTTCGTCGTACTCGCGACGAGTGTCGTGCTGACTTATGCGTGTGCGCTCATCGCATCGGCATTGCTGACGCAGATATCAGGGCTCGCGTGGGCGTTTGTGGCTCCGCTGTTGCAATTGATTTTGCTGGCCTTGTTTTCCTCACATTTCGGGAAATCGATCAGCCATTCGATTGCGAGTCTGACCGACGCCGCCAACCGTCTGGGGCCCGACCTGAGTGTTCGGGAGTTGCCGGAAGACGGCCCTGAAGAAATCGTACTGGCTATCCGGGCTTTTAAAGGCATGCAGCAAAGACTCGCGCGTTGTACCGCGGAACGTGTGCAGGTTCTTGCGTCGATTTCCCATGATTTGCAGACGCCGATTACCCGAATGCGCCTGCGCGCAGAAATGCTCGATAACAACCAGGACAGCGCCAGGCTTTTACAGGACCTCGATACGATGCATGGCCTGGTGATGGAAGGCGTGACTTACGCACGCACGCTTCATGGCACCACGGAGTCGCCGTCTCGTATCGATCTCTTTGCATTGCTGCAAAGCATTGTGTCGGACTATGAAGACGCCGGGCATGACCTGATTCTCGACTCACGCATCGCCGAGCCGGTGCTCACGCTTCCGCATGCGCTTCGGCGGATTCTGGTCAACCTCATCGATAACGCATTGAAATTCAGTAGCACGGTGCAAGTGCGTGCGAGCCGGGAATCGTCGCGGCTCGTGATTTCGGTGCTGGACAATGGCCCCGGCATTTGTCCGGATCAACTGGAAGAGGTTTTCAAGCCTTTTTATCGCGGACAGTCGCGCGGTCGGCGGGATATGAACGGTTCGGGGCTGGGGCTGGCGATAGCTCGCCAGCTTGCAATAGCGATGAACGCAGAATTAAGGCTGGCAAACCGCAGCGAGGGCGGCCTGGAGGCCCGGCTCAGCTTGAGCCATTCTCCGGTTGCGGTTGCAGTTGTCGAAGGTAAATCCGGCGAAGTTTCGAGTACTACCGCCCCCCCACGTTGCCGGAGTACGTGCGGCGTTCGCGGAGTTCTCGGTGCCTGATTCCACGACCAACGCTACGCTCCTACCGTGCTTCACGGCTGTGCGGCGCTCTGCTGAAATACCTCGCGAACGCCGCGATGCCCGATTGATCGATCTTCTGTACTTCCGCTTGGCCCGCGGTTCTCTTGTTCAAGCTTATGCACGCCGACTATTACGGCGCTTCTGTCGCGATAGCGCTCATCCTGAGACGATCGAGCATGAAGAAATCTCGACTAAGCAGGCAATGAACATGGACGCGCGTGGACGTATCTGGCATATGTCCGGTATGACGGTGATACGAAACATGCTGCATCGCCGGAACGCGTAGATACTTAGCGATGCAAGGCGGCGCCCCTGGTTCGGATTGCAACAGGCGCACCGGTGCTCGCAGTCGCTTGATCGGCCGCTCATCGACGTGACGGTCGTCGGGATACATTTCGATACGTCGCGGAAATACGCTTGATACATTAAACGGTTCTAATTACCCCTAGGGCCTCACTAATCTCACGAGTGCGACAACGCTGATGGGTGCAGGCTCAAACGTTTCTCACGTTCACTAACCGGAAAAATAAGGATAAGACGATGAACCTTCGACAAGTTGTGATGAGTGGCAGCCTTGCTGCGTTATTGGCGGCATTCTCAACGGTGCCCGCGTTCGCGGCAGACGCGACCGACGCGGCGCCGGACGCAACCGCGGCGACCAGCCCGCCGGCGCCCGCGACGAAGAAGTCGGTTCGCGCGGCCAATCGGGCTTTCTCCCACACGGTGCAAAAAGCCCTGCAAAAAACCAAGGGCCTGGAGCAAACGTCGATCTCGGTATTCGGCAATGCAAAGACGGGTCAGGTAACACTGGCCGGACAGATTCTCAGCGAGGATCAGGAAGCCGTGGCGGTCAATGCGGCGAAGCAGGTGCATGGCGTCACGGCGGTCAGCAGCAAGCTGACGCTGCGCGCGCAAGGCGGAGGCTAAGCTCGCCGCGTTGGCACACGCTGATGTATCGCACGACGCGTACGTTGCCGTCGTGCGATACCGTGTGAGCGCGGCCGCTTTCGTCCTACGACCACACCGGCTACTGGAGATCAATCGATGACGTCGCTATCTGACGACAACATCGTGGTTCGCACACTGCTGAACGTCCTCGATCCCTCTGCGGAACAACTCGATGCGTGTGCCATAAAGCGCCGCGCGGCACTGACACGGTGCCGTGCCAACTCGCGCTCACTCGCGGCCGAACCGCACTATCGCGTGGTGACGCGACCCGCCCAGATCATCGTAACCGAATGGTTGTCGTCGGCCACGATCAGCGTGTCGTGGAGCGATTCGTGCACGGGCCGCTATATCGAGCAGATCTGGTGCAGCGGCCGGTCCCGCGTCACGTCCATCTGCGCGCTGACAGGCCGCACCATCAGACGTGGCGATCGCGTGTTTCGCCCACGTGCTCGTGGAGTGCGCGTGCCGACCAACGAGGATCAGATGATCCTCGTCGAGGCCATCGAGCACTGCACCGATCTGCCGATGGGCTGAGCGAACCTCGCAGATCGCGCTTCACCACTTAGGTTTCGGTCCAATTTCATAAACCCTCGGCCGCTCACGGCGCGGCATGCGTGTCGCAATGTATCCGCAGCGCACCTGGAAAAAGTAGCTTGCATTTCTCCTGCCGACGGACATACATCAGATACGTCGAACCGGTTAAATAAAGGTCTGAGAAAACGATTCGTTCCGGGCGCGGGCGGCGGCGCGCCAAGGCGCTCGCAACCGGATTCCGTACAGCATGCTTACTGGAGGCAACATGAGTGAACTATGGCGTTTGTCCGCAGTTGAACTGGCCAGGCGTGTGAAAACCCGCGAAGTGTCCGCGCGCGAGGCGGCGGAGTCCGCGCTTCAGCGTCTGGACGCGGTGAATCCGACGATCAACGCGGTTGTCGCGCATCGGCCCGAATGGGTGCTTCAACAGGCGGACGACATCGACCGGGCGATTGCGCGCGGCGAGGATCCGGGGCCGCTTGCAGGCGTACCGGTCACCACCAAGATCAACATCGATCACGCCGGTTTTGCCACCACCAACGGCACGCGTCTTCAGGAAAACCTGATTGCTGAAGTCAGCAGCCCCGCCGTGGATAACCTGCAAAAGGCCGGCGCAATCATGCTCGGTCGCACCAATTCGCCGACCTTCGCTTTACGCTGGTTCACGTCGAATCAGGTTCATGGGCGCACGTTGAATCCGCACAATCCGTCGATCACGCCTGGCGGCTCGTCAGGTGGCGGCGCGGCAGCGGTCACCGCAGGTATTGGTCAGATCGCACTCGGCACCGATATCGGCGGCTCGGTACGCTACCCGGCCTACGCGTGTGGCGTACATGGACTTCGGCCGACATCGGGGCGCGTGCCGGTGTTCAATGCCTCGTCGCCGGAGCGCGCAATCGGTGCGCAATTGATGTCGGCAGCAGGCCCGATGGCACGTACGATCGGCGATCTGCGGCTCGGCCTTCTCGCGCTCGCGGCGCCCGATCTGCGCGACCCCTGGTATATGCCGATGCCGCTGGTCGGGCGCGACGTACCACTGCGCGCCGCACTCTGTCTGCGTCCGGGCGGCATGCAGATCGCCAGAGAAGTGGAAGACGCATTGCGGGACGCCGCGCAACGCCTTGCCGACGCGGGCTGGACGATCGAAGAAATCGACGACACGCCGTCGATGCGCGAAACCGCGCTGTTGCAGGAACGGCTGTGGCTTGGCGACGGCTTCGACGCGCTGGTCGACTCGGTTGCGCGCGACGGCGATCCGGGTGCCCAGGCTGTCGTCGACGCCGCGCGGCTTAAGGTGAAAGATCTTCCCGCTGACGTCATCAGCCGTTCGCTGGTGCGACGCACTACGCTGTTGCGTCAATGGCGCCTGTTCCTCGATCAGTATGCGGTCGTGTTGATGCCAGTTTCCGGGGAGCTTCCGTTTCCTGATGACCTGGATCAACAAGGTGCGGCGGGTTTCGATCGGGTGTGGGAAGCGCAACTCACGATGCGCGCGCTGCCGGCGATGGGGCTCCCGGGCCTCGCTGTCACGACGCAACTCATCGGCGGCGTGCCCGTGGGTGTCCAGATCGTCGCGGCGCATTATCGCGAGGACCTCTGCCTGCTCGCGGGCGAAGCGATCGAAGCGCGCGGCGTGCCGGCTTCTCCGGTCGACCCTTGCGTGTGAGCGGGTGGCCGCCCCGCCTCACGTATTCAAGGTTGAGATACACGTCGCGTCAACGCTTCCGCTGCCTTCAGGAGTTCGCCGCCAGTGCCGGGTGCTTCAGCAGAACGGCTGCGGCCGGTGCCGACGAAGCGGGGTTTTGTCCGGTGATCAGCAGACCATCGGTGACGACGTACGGCGCCCAGTCGTCGGCTTTCGAATAAATGCCGCCCTTGGCCTTGAGTTCGTCTTCGACGAGGAACGGCACGATGTCGGTCAGTCCGACCGCGGCTTCCTCAGAGTTGGTAAAGCCGGTGACTTTCTTGCCGTTGACCAGCGGCGCACCATCTGACGCACGAACATGGCGCAGAACGCCCGGTGCGTGGCAGACCAGCGCGACCGGCTTGCCGGCGCCAATGAAGGATTCGATCAGGGCGATCGAATCTTTGTCTTCGGCGAGATCCCACAACGGGCCATGACCGCCCGGATAGAAGACCGTGTCGAAGTCGGCCTGCGACACGCTATCAAGCCGCACTGTGCTGGCAAGCTGAGCCGTAGCCTGCGAGTCGAGTTCGAAGCGGCGCGTCATGTCGGTCTGATTGGCAGGCTCGTTGCTCTTCGGATCGAGCGGTGGCTGACCACCCTTAGGTGAAGCGAGTACGATTTCCACGCCGGCCTCCTTGAACGCGTAGTAGGGTGCAGCGAGTTCTTCGAGCCAGAAGCCTGTCTTGCGGCCCGTGTTGCCCAATTGGTCATGCGAGGTCAGAACCATCAGTACTTTCATGTTGCTTCTCCGTCGGGTGAGTGGGGTGAGTCGGTAAATCGGCGAACGAATTGCTTCAATAGTAGACCAGTCGTCTTGTGAATGAGCGAAAAAAAGGCACTTCCGAAGAAGTGCGCTTGCCGCCGTTATTCGTCACGGGGCAAGGCGAAGCATCTGCTGCGTGGCCAACATCGCCACCTTGAACGGCTCCAGGTTGCGCACAATCTTAACCATGATGCTGGCGCCAAGCCACAGCTGGTAAAGGCTCTGCGCGATGCTTTCCGGATCGCCTTCGATCGATAACGTCCCTTCGACGACACCGGTTTCAATGGCATTTGCGAGCCGGCTGACAATTCCAGCCGTGCCGCGATTGAGGGTGGCGCGCATCGCTTCCGACATGTCCGCCACTTCGGCGCCCAGTTTGACTGCGAGACACTTGCCTTGACAGTCGTAGAACGACTGGGTTTCCTGCCAGATGCGCCAGTAATTCATTAGCCGCTGCGCCATGTTCAGTCCTGGCTCTGCGAGCGTGCGATCGAGGTCATTCAGATATTCGTCGAAGTAACTGTCGAGTAGCGCTACGCCAAACGCATCTTTCGAACCGAAGTAGTGATAGAACGAGCCCTTGGGCACACCCGCCACCGACAGAATCTCATTCAGGCCAACGGCCGAAAAGCCTCTGGCGCCGATCAGCCGTTGACCAACGGCAATGATGTTCTCGCGGACGTCGGTGGTTTCAAATGTGTTTGCGGTTGCCATGGACAGACTGTAGCGTGAAGTAGACCAGTCGTCTAGTGAATTTAAACAAAATTGCGACGGTACGTATTTCTTCGCTTTGCAGGCGGCGGCTGGAAACTGTGCTTAGTGGTCAAGCAAAATAGTTGCGCACGATCTAACACGAACTTAGGCGGCGAGATCCACGGAGTTTAGAAATTCAGTGAGCGGTGTGTGACGCTTCATGACTCACGCCAAAGGATCCTGGTTGCTCGGGCATGTGCATCACTAAACCGCATTGCTTAAGTCGGTGAACAGCAACGGCTTTACGATCAAAGCGCAAGATTGAGCAGAGAAAGAATGACTACCTCCGATTGAAGATAGTCACGCAGCCGGTTCTGCTTTGCGGGCGATGCAGTTTTGACGATCCCTGTTCGACTGTTTGCGTCGGGATTCCTACTGCCCAGATCGTCCTCTCGATCTGACACAGCAGTTCCCTCATTTTCGTTATCGCTGGAGCCAACTGCGAAGCTGGCAACACGGCTTATGGCGTCTTCATTCCAGCCAGCCTGAGACAAAATTCTCAATCAAGACGATGGTGCATCGCAATGTGATCTTCATGCGCACGCGTGCTACAACGCTCACACCGTTGAGGTACGGGCGGGTCGAGAACTGATGGGATGTGCGAAGCAGTCGCGTCGGTGTTGCACAGCCTCACTGAATATCAGCTTCACGAAGTATGTCAACACGAGGAGTCGATACCAGGCACACGGTCAGGGGGGCGAATCCGCACGACATCGTGCGCAACGAGGTCGACTGCGCGTGAGTCGCGATCGAGTCGGAGAAGAATCCGACCAACTCGCCCGGAATGAACCGACAAGATCTTCTGTACTTATTCGAATAGGCACGCTCAGACATCAGGCGCATCAAGCACCGTTGGCGATGGCGGTGGAATACTGTGTTGAGTGCCAGGTCTCAAGGTGAGTCAGCCGATCTACAGCATTCCTCGATCTCATGTCGGAGCAAAGAACGAGCGGTCCAGGATGATCTCATTCGAAACCAGTTAAGGGATACGAACCATGAAAGCAGCACGTTTTTATGATCGCAAAGATATCCGCATTGAAGACATACCGGAGCCTGTCGTGGAACCGGGCACCGTTGG
The DNA here is from genome assembly GCF_904848625.1 of Paraburkholderia metrosideri. Classification (GTDB taxonomy): domain Bacteria; phylum Pseudomonadota; class Gammaproteobacteria; order Burkholderiales; family Burkholderiaceae; genus Paraburkholderia; species Paraburkholderia metrosideri. Next base: position 82,452 of record NZ_CAJHCP010000013.1, on the reverse strand, counting down.
CATTGACGTGGCCTGGTGCGGAATCTGCGGTACAGATTTGCACGAATTCATGGAGGGGCCTATTTTCATTCCTCCTTGCGGTCATCCGCATCCAATCTCCGGGGAGTCGGCTCCCGTGACGATGGGCCATGAATTTTCTGGCGTGGTGTATGCCGTGGGAGAAGGCGTGCGCGACATCGAAGTCGGCCAGCATGTGGTAGTGGAACCCTACATCGTCGCCGACGACGTGCCCACGGGGCCAGGCGATAAATATCACTTGTCCAGGAATATGAATTTCATCGGTCTGGGTGGGCGTGGCGGTGGCTTGTCCGAAAAGATCGCTGTCAAACGCCGTTGGGTGCACCCCATCTCCAACGCTATTCCGCTGGATCAGGCTGCCCTGATCGAGCCTCTGTCGGTGGGGCACCACGCCTTCACCCGCAGTGGCGCGAAGCCTGGCGACGTGGCGTTGGTCGGTGGAGCGGGTCCTATTGGTCTGCTACTGTCAGCGATCCTGAAGGCCAAAGGTGTGCGCGTCATCGTTACGGAACTGAGCGCTGCACGCAAGGAAAAGGCCCGCGAATCCGGCGTAAGCGATCACATCCTGGATCCAACCGAAGTGGATGTGGTCGCGGAAGTGATGAAGATCACCGGCGGCAAAGGTGTGGACGTGGCGTTCGAATGCTCAAGCGTGAACAAGGTCCTTGACACGTTGGTGGCCGCGGCCAAACCTACCGGCGTGGTAGTGATCGTATCTATCTGGAGCCATCCCGCCACTGTGAACGTACACAGCGTAGTCATGAAGGAGTTGGACATGCGCGGCACGATCGCGTACTGCAACGACCATCAGGAAACCATCAAGCTGGTGGAGGACGGGAAGATCAATCTGGAGCCGTTCATCACCCAACGCATTCAACTGGATGACCTGATTTCGAAAGGATTTGAGACCCTGATTCACAACAATGAATCAGCAGTGAAAATCGTCGTCCAGCCGAGAATGAAATGAGGATGAGTGCTTTGGTGGGAGGGGCGTATCTGCCAATCGGGACGCCCTGCTACAGAGCTCTGGACGCATTCGACGGCGCTGTCACCGCAAAACCGGGCAGACCTTAATGCATCACGCCTCTCTCACTCTGGCCGGCAAATCGGCGCGTGAGTGATGCCACGGGCGGGACGCAAACTTCGCCGCAGTCGAATGAGGGTTCACGGCTCACTATGGTCGTTAAGATGGGCTGAAGGCGGACGCCCGGCGACCGTATCGAATATTCAAAGCCGGTCGGGCTGCACCGTTCACATCGGTCAGCCGCGCGAAGGGTTTTATATGCCGGCCTTAGTTCCAGCCTGTCCACAAGATAGTGTTGTAGATGCTGTGCACAGCAAACGTCATGAGTATCGGCTTTCCCTTCTTTCTCTTTTCAATCACGTACACCGCTGTGAGAAGAACCCCAGTCAACGACAGCTTCAGTAAGGCTGCGCCTCCATAACCGTGAAGTGCACCGAAAATACATCCGACTGCGACGCACGATACGGTCCAGTTCGCGCGCAGGAGTCTTCGGAAAATGAAAATTCCGGTTACCTGAACAAGCAGGGTTTCTAGCAGAGGGGCGAGGAGCGAGCCGCCAAATAGCTGCAAGATGGGGGAATACCCAGCTAGCGCGTGAGTCGCAAGCGTCCTTTGCCCTGTAAAAGCGAACACGACGGCGCTGATCGCGATCTGGGCTGACATCGAAAAACATATCACGATAGAAATCATGGCGAGCCTTGATCCAAACGCCGTCGTGAAGCGTTCGGCTACGTAGGGTCGAGCCAACCACTGTTCGATGCCTTTGTGATACTGGCGCAGATGCGTCGTTGACATGCCGAACTCTCTTTGTTGGTAGCGTGTTATGCGAATACGGCGGGAGACTTCAGGCGTGTTTAATCTCGCTCCGTTTGTTCTGGCTGGCGACATGTCTGAACCTCATGACGGAGCCGGGGCGAATGAAGGATTGTCGCCGATTCGGCTTGCGAGGTTGAATGCGCGACTGGCCGGCAGTGTGGGTTCATTTCAGTGACGCCAAAGCCAGTGGATGAAAATGGTGGCAATCAGATCCGGTCATCGACCTGGCGATATCGGCCAGGAAGGGACATTCGCCGTTCCGAGCAAGATCGTCGACTATGCGTCACGCTTGTGTCGTGTTCGACGGCGTGATGACACCTTCGGCTGTCCAGATTGCAACTGACGCGAGACGCGCGACGACAACGGGCGTGGTAGCCGTTCGCGCGTCTCCGCCTGCGTGCGCTATTACTGCACGCAGGTAAACGACGCCGAGCTGTTCACGTCGCCCGCGCCGTTATAGCTGGGCCACGTTGGGTACGGGCACAGCGGCCGCGTGCGTCCCGGCACGCCCGCGGTATCGGTGTCCACCTGATGCACCGGCGGCGTCCCGTACTCGACCCAGTTCTGCAACGCCGTGAGCGAGTCCCACGACGCGTTGAACTCGGTGCCGATCGCGTGTTGCATCCCCGGAATCTCGTAGAAGCGCACGAACGACTCGACGGCCCTAAAGCCCATCGTAAACAGCAGGCGCTGATAGTAGATTTCAGTCGCTCGCGTGCTGACAGTCTGGTCCACGGTGCCGTGCGCCATCAGCAGCTTGCCGCCGCGCTGCATGAAGGGCGTCAAATTCGCGTCGGTCGCGTCGAGTCCCGACAGCATGCTGATTCGCCCGGACCAATGACCTGCGAGCGCCGGATTGAACGTCAGCGAGTCGAAGTTCGGGTTGTTCATCACCGTGTAGCGGACGAACTGGTCGCTGATCTGTCCGTCGAACATCGCGGTGCTCAGCAGTGGATACGTTGGTTGCGTCGTACCGAGCGCGAGCTCCGTGATCGTCGGCTCGAGCGGCGAACTGCTGCCCACCCCCAGATCCGCGCCATACACGTTATAGCCCGGATACTGCATTTCGCCGTTTTCAAGCGGATACGCAAACACGAGTGGCGTGTTCATTGTGGTTAGCGCCGCGATCTGCCGGTCGGACAGGCACGTGTCGCCATGCGCCGTACCGCCGGCGCAGCGCAGTGGCTTGCCGTCGACGTCGCTCGTCGCCGGGTTGAACGTTGCATTGCACGCCTGCACGTTGCTGATCAGCCCGTCGACGACGCCGTCAAGTCCGTCGCATGCCTGCATCACCGCTTTGAGCAGCAGCGCGCGCTGCGCGGTGTCGAGGTACGCGCCCGGCGCCGCGAAGCCTTCTGTCACGCGCAACTGCTGCAGGCTCAGCGTCGTGAAGTCGTACGCGGGATAGAAGGCGATCACACCGTCCCAGTCCTGCGGCCAGCGCTGCGCTACGGTCAGCGCCTCGCGCCCGCCAGTCGAGCCGCCCGCGAAATAGGCCTTGTGCGGATGCGCGCCGTAATGCGCGTCGATGATCACGAGCGCGGCGTCGTGCGTCTTCTTCAGCGCTTCACCCATGAAGTTGTCGTACGCCTCGGCGTTGACAGAGAACGCGCCGCTCACCGCGCCGTTCGTTGCCTCGTGCCCGGAATCGCTCGCGAACACCGCATAGCCGCGCGACAGCGGTCCCGGCAGATCGGGTGGCGCGCTCGGCACGTTGCCGGTCACGGCGGGGATCGAGCCGTCGAAGCCGCCGCCGCCGAGCATCAGGATCCTGTTATTCCACTGGTCCGGCAACGCGATGTTGAACAGGATGTCCGGTGCGGACGGATCGACCGGATGAATCGCGCCGGCCACGAGGCAGTACGACCCGGTAGCCGTCGCCCCGCTGCCGCTTGCCGCCATCTGTGTCGTCGATGTGACGACGGCGCCGGTTGTCGGCAGGCCGATCTCGTGGGCCCGGATGGCCAACCCGTTCAGTTTTTGACAGCTTTTTTTCGACGGTAGCGGCGGCCTGTGTGGTCCGCATGTCAGGTCCCGGCATGGACCGGCGGCCAGCTCCGCAGACGCGTCGCCGCTCCATATGGCGGCCAGTACCAGCACACAGCACGCACCCAGCCACGCCGACACGCGCCCACACGCGCGCCACAGCCCGCTTCTCGAGATCATCGCCTTGTCTCCTTCCAGTGAGGCCTGAGACGGTGCCGGACGTTGTGACATCAGCCCCTATGCCGCAACGCACCGATGACCCTTATCCCTTTCGGGTCAACTGCGGAGTCACCGCGTGCGCGACGATCGACAGCGTGTTGCACGCGATACCCGCCCGACACCGCATATTCGAACCTACCGTCAACCCAGCAGAGGACTTTAGCCGGACCGTCGACGTTATTCTTGAAGGCCGCCGCATGCGCGCTCGCGGCGCGGTGCGAAAAGATACGGTTAAGCGTTCCCCTTGCGCATGGTTGTGCATGTAGCGCGACGGGTCGGTCGCTGCGCTGCAGCAGACGCTTGGCGATCAACTCCAAACTGCGCGGCAGCCGTCCCGCCCAGCGTACACAAGTCGAGCTGCGGTGTGGCAAAGCCCACTGCGCTCCGTTGTCGAGTGCAAAGCGGAAAGGGCTCACCCAGCACGCCGGTCGCAACGCCGCCGGAGGAAATAGTTCAGTTACATCATAGTTGCTCACGCGCGCGGCAGGGGCCTAACAGTGAGCGCCCGCACACCGACGATCTCGTCGCCTTCAGGCCTCGCTAACCGAAGCCCGCCCTGATCGGCCGCACAGATAACCATGCCGGTATTGTTCAGTTGGTCCATTCCTGTAGCAATGCCATCGCGCGCTGTGCGAGCGGAGAAAGGTAAGCGTCCCTGCGAACCACCACGCCGATGTGCCGGCGCAGGTCGAGTTCATGGATGTCGAGGTTGAGCGCGCGCAATCCTTCTAGCGAGTCAAACGATTCAGTGCCCGCGACGCAGAGCATCGCGGTGCCGCGCAGCAGATGCAGCAGCGAGGTGCTCCCGAAGTCGGTTTCCACGCGTAGCTTGGGCACGTCCAGACCGAGCTTGGCGAACGCCGCGTCCACCTGCTGACGAAGGGGGATGGTCGGCCCGGGTAGCAGCCATTCCTGATCCGCCAGATCGGCCAGCCGCAGATTGCGCTTCAGGTGCAGTGGATGCGATTCATCGGCGAGCACGGACAGGCTATCGCGAAAGAGTTCGACGAATGATAGTCCGTCTGCATCCGGCTGCGGCTCGGGAGCCACGATCAGGTCGAGTTCACCCGCAACGAGTAAATCGACAAGATCGCGCGCCAGCCGACGCCGCAGTCGCAGGCGCGCAGCAGGGCGTTCCTTCAGCAACTGGCGACAGGCGCCCAGAACGAGCGCAGGCGGTACCGTCGGCGAATAGCCAAGACTCAGCACGCCCTGTTCGCCACTGCGCAATGCATGCATTTCTTTCAGCGCGTCCTCGTATTCCAGAGCAATCCGTCGCGCACGCGCGAGGAAGAGCGAGCCCGCCTGAGTGGGCGCGACCCCATTCGCCGTTCTCTGGAACAACGCGAGGCCGGTCTGCGCCTCGACACGCTGGATAGCTTTGCTGAGCGCCGGCTGGCTCATGCCCAGCGCCTCCGCAGCCTTGCCGATGCCACCGTACTCCTCTACCGCAAGCAGGTAATCCAGATCCCGGGTCTCCATGGGCATTCCCGTTGGCTATGGCTTTATAGCCAGCGCCGCATTGTGGTAATGGCTTGCATCTTACAGACTAACGCCAGCATTGATAAAGGAGACACCGATTGGGCTTTGCTTACTTTCTGCGCCGCGCCGCGCGTTTTTGGGGCGACAACGTTGCGGTCATTCATCGTGACCGCGAGCTGACGTACCGTCAGCTCGACGAACGCTCGACCTTGCTGGCGAATGCGCTGCTGGGGCTGGGCCTTGCGAAAGGCGACCGGGTTGCGGTTCAGGCCCGCAACTGCACGGAGCTGGTGGAAATCGAATGTGCGCTATACAAGGCAGGGCTCGTCAAAGCCGCGCTGAATCCGCGCTTTACGGCACACGAAGCGGCGGATGTCGTTGAGAATTGCGCGCCGCGCGTCATGATCGCAGGTGAGGGATTCACGGCTTACGATCGCGCGTCGCCTGGCTTCGGTTCGGTCGAGTCGTTCATTTCGCTCGGCACGCCTGCGAACGGATACGCCGATTACGAAGCGCTGATTTCGAGCGCCAGCCCGCATCTGCCCGATGTCGCGCTGTCGTCCGACGATCTCGCGGTACTGCATTTCTCTTCCGGCTCGACTGGCAAGATCAAGGCCGCCATGCAGACCTACGGCAACCGCCTCGCGTCACTGCGCAAGATCCTGCTGGGCATGGATTGTCCCGCGAAACCCGGCGACCGGCTCGGGTTGATCGGTCCGATCACGCACGCGTCCGGCATGTTGATGCAGCCATACCTGTATTCGGGCGCCACGCTCGTCCTGTTCGACACGTTCGAGCCCGCGCACTTTCTGCGTGAAGTCGAGCGGCTGACGATCACGCACGTCTTCATGGTGCCTGCGATGATCAACATGCTGCTCAACGATCCGTCGCTGGATACCGCCAATCTGACGAGCCTGAAGATGCTCGGCTACGGTGCGGCGCCAATGGCGCCTGCGCGTATCCAGGAAGCGTGGACGCGTATCGGCCCGGTACTGTCGCAAGGATACGGCGCGAGCGAATCGACTTCGGGCGTCACACGTCTTTCCATCGCCGATCATGCCGACGCGATTGCCCATCGCCCCGAGCGGCTTGCGTCGTGCGGCCGGCCCGCGGGCGAGACGGAAGTGCTCGTCGTCGACGAACACGGCCGCGAGGTCAGCGGAGATACGCTCGGCGAAATCGTCATTCGCGGTGCCGACGTGTTTCATGGCTACTGGGGCGCGCCGGAACTCACGCGTGAAGTGCTGGTCGACGGCTGGCTGCGGACGGGGGATCTCGCGCGCGTCGACGAGGAAGGGTACATCTACCTCGTCGATCGTCAGAAAGACATGATCATTTCCGGCGGCTTCAACGTCTATCCGACCGAAGTCGAGGCTTCGCTTTATCAGCATCCCGATGTCATGGAAGCGTGTGTGATCGGCGTTCCCGATGAGAAGTGGGGCGAAAGCGTTAAGGCCGTCGTCGTGCTGAAGAGCGGACGCAACACCGTTGCGGACGAGATCATCAACCATTGCCGCGCGCGGCTGGCTGACTACAAGCTCCCCCGTACCGTGAACTTCGTTGCCGATCTGCCCAAGAACGCGAGCGGAAAGATCGCCCGCAAACTGGTTCGCGAGCAGTACTGGCAGGGTGTCTCGCGTCGAGTAAATTGAAGAGGAAGGTTATGTTCGACTACCTGAATAGTCCGACGTTCGTTGAAACCCGCGAGGGCATTCGCCGTTTCGTCGCGGAAGAACTGCAACCGATGGAGCAGGAGCTCGGCCTCGGCAGCGAGGACGTCTGGCCGCGCGAGACGCTGCGCCGCGTATGGCGCCGCTCCGCCGAACTCGGCTTCTACGCGGCATGCCTGCCCGTCCAGTTGGGCGGCAAGGGCTTGTCGATTCTCGAACAGTGTGCCCTCAAGGCGGACCTCGCCGCGTCCGGTTCCGCACTCGCGCCGCATGTGCTCGGCGACCTGGGCGGTCCGCCGCGTGTCGGCAACATGCTCAAGTATGCGAGCGCGGATCAACTTGCACGCTATTTCGAGCCGGTGATTCGCGGCGAGAAGTCGACCTGCTTCGCGCTGACCGAACCGCATTCCGGCTCGGACGCGCAGAGTATTTCCACGACGGCGGTCGTCGACGGCGACGAACTGGTGATCAATGGCGTCAAGCATTACATCAGCGGCGCACCGTTCGCCGACTTCGCGATCGTCATGTGCGTGACCGACGCAACGACCACGCCACCCGCCATCACCGCAGTGCTCATCGATCTCGATCTGCCAGGCGTGACGGTGGAGCAGCAATACGTGCCGATGTCGGGGCAGCACATCGATGCGGACATTCGCTTTGTCGACGTTCGTGTGCCGCGCGCCAACGTGTTCGGCGGCGAGGGCAACGGGTTCAAGCTCGGCATGTCGCGCATCAACGTCAACCGGTTATTGCACTGTCCGACGATGCTCGGCCTCGCCACGGCGGCTTATGAAGCGTCGCTCGATTACGCCCGCACACGGCGGCAGTTCGGCGGTCCGATCGCACGGTTTCAGGCGATCCAGCACATGCTCGCCGATATGGCCACAGCGCTGTGGGCATGCGAAAGCATGATCGCGCAAAGCGCCGCGCTCGCGGATGCCGGTGCCGATCTGCGCATGAAGGCAGCAGCCTGCAAGCTGTTCGTGTCGGAACGCTGCTTCGAAATCGCGGACAAGGCCGTGCAGATTCACGGCAACGTCGGGGTGACGCGCCATCATCCGATCGAGCAGACGTTCCGCAAACTGCGCATGTTTCGAGTCTTCACCGGCACGAGCGAAATACAGCGCAATACGATCGCCCGCGTGATTCTCGACCCTGCTGGCACAGCGGCATGACAGCCCAGCACAGTACGCTGACACGCGTCGCATCTTTTGCAAGGAAACCATGCGGATGAAACCCGACTGGTCATGCCTGAACGGCGTCAAGATTGTTGATCTGAGTCAGTTGTTGCCCGGGCCGCACGCCACTTCAATGTTGATGCAATTGGGTGCGGACGTCGTCAAGGTTGAACCGCCGGGTACGGGCGATCCGGCGCGGCAACTTGGAAGCGCGGTTTTCGCGCAGATCAACCTCGGCAAGCGCTCAGTCGCGCTGGACCTGAAGAGTGCCACCGGCAACGCGGCGTTTCTCGATCTGATACGGGACGCGGATGCGGTCGTCGAAGGCTTCCGGCCGGGCGTCATGCAGCGGCTCGGACTCGACTACGCCGCGCTCGCCGAGGTCAACCCGCGCATTGTTATGTGCTCGATATCCGGGTTCGGACAGACCGGACCGTATTCGGCGCTGCCCGGCCACGACCTCAACTATCTGGCGCTCGGCGGCTTCTGGTCGATACCGGTTCAGGTCAATGACCGTGTCGCGCGTCCGCGGGTTCGTCTCGCGGACTATGCCGCGTCGAGTCATGCCGCGCTCGCGCTGGCCGTGGCGGTTCTCAGCGCACGCCAGAATGGCCGTGGCCAGCATCTCGACGTGTCGATCCACGACTGCGTGATGGCATGGACGGCGCCCGCCGCGTGGACGTCGCGCGATTATGCGCAGGAGCCCATGATGTCGCCGACGGTCATGCCCGAGAACGACATTTTTGAAACCCGGGACGGGCGCTACCTCGCGCTGGGCATTCTGGAAAACAAATTCTGGCTGACGCTGCGTGAAGCGCTCGGTGCCGACTGCCCCGCGCTGATGGACGATCGGTTCGCGTCGCGCCTCGGCAGGCAGCAGTTCAAGCACGAGGTCAACGCGCTGCTCGCGCACATGTTCCTGGAGCGCACGCTTGCCGAATGGCTCGCTACGCTGGAGGCTTTCGATCTGCCGGTTTCGCCGCTGCTTGACGCACACGAGTTGTTTCTCGATCCGCACGTGCGCGCACGCGGCATGGTCCGCGAGTTTGCTCACGACGGATCAATGGCGGTGCGCTTTCCCGTGAAGTTCTCCGCAGGTCTGCCCGACGCAGGCGACACCGTCCCCCTGCTCGGTCAGCATGACGGCTGAGGCAACGCAATACCAGGGACGCAAAGACGTTCCGACCATCATGGAGACCAAGCGAATGGCAATCGAACAAAGCGAGTATCGGCCCTGGCGGGCGTGGTCCATCGCGATCATGCTGGCCTTGATGATGCTCGTGAACTTTCTGGACAAGGTCGTGCTCGGCCTCGTCTCCGTACCGATGATGCGTGAGCTTCATCTGTCGCCTACGCAGTTCGGGCTGATCGGGGGCAGCCTCAACTGGCTGTTCTCGATCTCCGCCGTGCTCGGCGGCCTCGCGGCCAATCGCGCGTCGACAAAATGGCTGTTGCTGCTGATGGCCGGCGCATGGACCGCGCTGCAATTGCCGATGCTGGTTGCCGGCTCGATCTGGAGCGTGATCGCGTGCCGCGTCCTGCTCGGCGCGGGCGAGGGGCCCGCGTCGCCGGTTGCCGTGCATGCGCTCTACAAGTGGTTTCCCGACGCAAAGCGCAACCTGCCCGTCGCGGTACTTCACCAGGGCAGTGCGCTCGGCCTGCTGGTGGCTGGCCTGAGCATTCCGGCTATTACCGCGCATTGGGGCTGGCGAGCCAATTTTCTGGTGCTGTCCGCACTTGGCGGCCTCTGGTGCGTCGCGTGGCTCGTATTCGGCGCCGAAGGGAAACTGTCGAGTCCGGTACGGTCGGACCACACCGCACGTGTTCCGTATGCGCTACTGCTGACGGACCGAACGGTCCTGGGCGTTTTCGCAGGGCATTTCGCTGCCAACTGGATTCTCGCGATGACGCTCACCTGGACGCCGACCTGGCTGCAGCTTGGGATGGGCTACGAACCGCAGACGGCGGGCAGAATGTTCGCGTTGTTCGTGGCGATCACCGCGCCGCTGAGCCTGGGCCTGGCCTGGCTTTCCCAGCACCTGCTGACGCGCGGCGTGTCGTCGCGGGTTGGGCGTGGCGGCTTCCTGACCGTGACGCTGGTCATGGCGGGTGCGCTGCTTGCCTCAACGGCGTGGCCAGGTCTCCCGCCGATGCTCAGGTTCGTTTTGCTGACGCTCGGCAGCGGCATGACGCTCGTGACTTACTCAATTGGGCCAGCCATGCTCGGCGAAGTGACTCCTGATTCGCAGCGGGGCGGCATTCTCGCGCTAAGCAACGGTTTTTCGTCGCTCGCCGGACTCGCCGCGCCGATCGTTACCGGCTTGTTGATCGAAGGCGCTGGTCGGTCGACTGCTGTCGGGTTCGAACAGGCAAGCGTCGCGAGCGGCGTGGTGCTGCTGGGATGCGGCGTGCTCTGCGCTTTCTGCCTCGACCCGCGGCGCTCGCTACGCCGCTTCGCCCTCGGCACGACACGTGCGCCGGGGGAACTCAACCTGGTCGAGCGGAGCTGACGGCACCGCCAGGACGGTTTATTGTCGCGTACCTCGGAGTACGCGACAGTTTCATACTTTATTAGTTATCCGTACGAATATATATAAAATAATCCAGGAGACGTATGAAGAAGGTTCTGTATGCGATGCTGATGAGCGTGCTTTCCGGCTCAGCCTATTCGCAATCGAGTGTCACGCTGTACGGTGACATTGGTGGAGGCGTCCGATGGACGAATGGCGCCAAGGGCGGTAGCGCAATCGGCTTCAACAACAATATCATCGCCGGCAATCAGTTCGGCTTTACCGGCAAAGAGGACCTGGGCAACGGTCTCAAGGCGATCTTCAAGCTCGAGGGCGCATTCAGCAGCGGCACTGGCGCGATAAAGACCTCGGGTACGCTGTTTTCTCAGGCGGCCTTTGTCGGTTTGACCGGCGATTTCGGGCGCCTGACATTGGGCCGGCAACTCAACGCCAACGAAGACTTCGGCATTCTCATCGACCCTGCAGGTGGGCGAGGGCAGTCCATCGCAATCGAACCCGGCGTGGTGTACAGCGCGAACTATTTCACACTTGATTCGCGCTTCAATAACACCATCAAGTACCTCGGGCAGGTTGGCGGTTTCCGCTTCGGCGCCAGCTATTCGCCGGGTGGCGTGGCCGGCAATACGCGCGCCGGTACGAACTTCTCCGGCGCCGCCATGTATCAATGGGGACCCGCGCTTGGCGGCGTGTCCTATCAGAAGACCTACAACGCCGCCGCGACGCAGTGGGCGCAAACGTTCCAGACCGGCGGCACGCTGCAGATCGGGCCGGCGCGCCTTTATCTGAACTATGCCGACCTCACGGTCACCGGCACGACGCCAGGCGCGCCCCGGCGTCGTGACAAGATTCCCGGCGGCGGCATCGTGTGGGTGGTCACGCCGTCATTCCAGGTCACGGCGGCTTTCACCGACGACATCGCCAGCGATCTCGGTAACGTTCAGTCTGCCAGCGGCCACAAGATCACGACGTACGCGATCGCCGAATATTTCCTTTCCAAGCAGACCGAACTCTACGCGGAGGTGGATCGCAATGGCTTCTCGGGCGCCTATCGCTATGACCCCGCCAACATCACGGCCCTTGGCCTCAATCCTGGCGGGCGTGGATTGACCGGCGTTTCAGCCGGCCTGATGACCCGCTTTTAGGCATTCGCGGCGACGTGATGAGCATTTGTATTCCGCCTGTATTCCCTATTTGTTCACATTGACCGAAGGACTGGCATGATTAACCCGCACCTGAGCCTGCATACCCTGTTTGCCGCGGCGCTTTTCGCATTCGCCGGCCATGCAACGGCGCAGTCCACGCCCGCGTTGGCAGACGGGGTGGCCGCCATCGCCGCTACCGGAGCCACCACGAAGGCGTCGAAAGCGGCGGACAGGAAGCTTGCTCATCGCATTGCTACCGCGCTCGAAAGGACCCGCGGACTGAACGCAGCCCGCATTCTCGTCAAGGTTCGCGACGGCCATGTCACGCTAAACGGCTCGGTCACCGATAACGAGCAGGTCTCTTTGGCTGCCGATGCCGCAAGGCAAGTCGACGGCGTCAAGACTGTGGAGAATTTCGTCCGCGTTGCCGGGCCGTCGCTCTAATGGCGTCGCGAACCTCGTATCGAGCCATGTCGGACCTGGCTGCTGTCGCGAGGACGACAACGACAACCATGAATCTGCAAGACCGTTCACCAAGAGAAAACGTATGAACATCAGCAAGCTTTCGGCGACTTCGGCAATTCGTTTGCGCGTTACCGCGTCCGCCATGCTCATCGGCACAGTATTGCCGACAGCCGCGCATGCGCAAATGGCCGCGCCCGTCGCGGATCCCGTTGAACTCGGCGTCATGCAGGGGTTCCCTCCACCGGCGGACAAACTGGTAACGAAGGCAAACTCCATGCGCTTTCCCAACCTTGGCTGGGCGCTGCGCAACACGCGCATGATGATGCCGACGGCCAGTGTCGAGCATGCGCGCGTGCCGATGCCTTTGCCAGCAGCGTCCATGCTCGATCCTGACAAAGTGCAGTTCACTGTGGACGGAACGACGTTGAGTCTCAGCGATTATCTGCGGCGAACCTATACCGATGGTTTCATCGTCATTCACGATGGGAAGATCGTCTACGAGGGCTATTTCAATTCCTATACGCCGCATCAGACTCACGCGTGGGCCTCCATGACCAAATCGGTGACGGGACTGATTGCCGCGCAATTGATCGACGAGGGGAAGCTCAACCCGGAAGCGAAACTGTCCGAGTACGTCCCTGAACTGGCGGCCACCCCTTTTGGGGATGCTACCGTGCAGCAGAACCTCGACATGGAGGTGCCGGTCAGCTATCCGGCAGATCTGCCACCGGATCTTGGCCTCTTCGGCGCCGTAGGGTTCATCCCCCGCCGCAGCGATGCACCGGACAGCATCTACGATTTTCTGAAGGTGACACATCCAACGCCGAATGCGACCGCGGGTGCCATGTGGTACTACCAGAATGGCTCGCCGGAAGCGGTTGCCTGGGCGCTCCGGCGCATTACCGGCTTATCGTGGAGCGAAATGGTATCGCGTTCGATATGGCAAAAGATTGCTGAAGATGACGGTGACGTCGTGGTGGATCGCACAGGGACGGAGATGGCTAGCGGCGGCTTCAATACGACGCTGCGCGACGCCGCACGCTTCGGTGAATTGATGCGCAAGGGAGCCGCCGGCGCTTCAATACTGTTCCCGGTTTCGTCGATTCGTCTTGCTTTAAAACCCGCTGACAACGCGGGCGCCTTCGCGAAGGGCAATCTTGCCGCAGGACGGCCCGGCTATTCCTATCACGACTACTTGTACCAGGTGAACGACGGTGACAGGTCATTCGCGGCCGGCGGGCGATTTGGCCAATCGATTCTGGTAAATCCCAAAGCCGGTCTCACGATCGTCAAGTTTTCATCCTATCCCGATCAAGCCGCGCGCCCGACGAGCGCCGCAGCAGGAAAAGCCATTCCACGTGAGTCGCTTGTAACTGCCAGCGCTCTGGACGAGGCAGCGCGCGCAATCAAAGCCGCTATTCGATGAGGCACCGGATGTCTCGCCGACCGCGCAGGCGGGGAAATTACCGACAGGCTCGTCTGCCGTTAGACCGATCGGCCTAATACGACGCCCTTATGGGTAATCCCGCTTTCTTTAATACGCGTCAGCGACGGTCTTCGCATGCGGGCATCTACCTCGGGCGGGCACATTCATTCATGCGCCGTCCCCAGGTGGCCCGGTGCGGGCGGAAAATCCCGGACAGCCCCACTGACAGCTCACCAAGTGGACGCAAGAAGACGGATTCTGTAATCCTTGCCAGATCATGTCGTAGCGGGCTGGCCGGTTTGAGGTCGCAGCTTACGTGCTGGCGTAGTGCTGCATGGTCCTGATCACGATATGGACCAGTACCCCGGTATGCACTGACGCAATCATCTTTTTCATTGCGGGTTTCTAAAGAACGGGTATTCGGATGGATGATTGAGATAAGACAGCACAACTATTTTCTTCGACGCAAAGAACGACTGTCACCTGCGTAGTGGGCAACTGCTTTACGCAATATGTCATTGACTTCACTGAGAACCCTGTTCTCGCGCTCAAGCTGATTGATCCGCCGTTGCTGCGAGCAGGCGACGTTATCCTCGCCATCAACTGCGTGGGACCCTCCATGCCATCTCTGTGACAGGAGGTCGCTCTTTCCTCCGATCGGAGCCGATTGCGAGTCATTGTCACCGGGGCGGTCTGACGCATTTTGTCCCAAACGCTCCCTCGCGCTGGATTGACGCCTCGTCACTTTCCGCTCCAACTCGTTCATTGCTTCATTCCGTCTTCGTCGTCGTAAGCAGGATTAAGGGAGACGGTATGGCTGGGATAGTGCCTTCGCAGACTGTATAAGATCCTCGAGCATTGCAGCGCGCCGTTGCGGATCAGTGTCGCGGCCTGTCATGAAGCACAGCGCCGCCACCGGCAACCCTGTGCGATCACGAATCGGCGCGGCCATGCAGAGCCTGAATGCGTTCGAGAGTCCTTCTGTGCAGCAATAGCCCCGCTCAGATGCGAGCTTAACGTCGCGTACAAATTCGTCGAGTTCGACGCGCACACCGTTATCGAGGACAAAATCTTCGCCCGGAATGAGCGAACGGATCTCGTCAGCACTCAGGTGGCCGAGTAGCAAACGCCCACTAGCGGTCCACGGAATCGGCACCTTCACACCAATATCGGAGCTGATATTGAATGGTCGCGCGCTATTCTCGGACAACACAACCGTGTATTTATTGCCCTCCAGCATGCACAACTGCGTGGTTTCGTCATATCGCTTGACGAGCGCCAGGATGGATTGATGCGCGCGGCTGATCAGATCGTTGTGCGTCGCATAATCGGAGCCGTAATAGTGCATTTCGCGACCGAAGAACACGCTGCCATCTGACGCTGTCTCAAGCCAGCCGACCTCAGTGAGGATGGCGACGAGCTCGTAGATGCTGGAGCGCGGTGCGCCAGTCGCCTCAATCAGTTCGCGCATCGTCATTGGACGCCGCGCGATATGTAACTGTTTGAAAATGCCGACGACGCGGTCAACGCCTCTCGCTCGTGATGATTCCGGTGCAGACATTCCTTCAACTCCGTCAGCGATGGGGCTCGCTGTTTATCTTTTCTGTGACGCGGGTTTAGCGCGTAAGGAGTGGCGCCTCGTCATCTCGCGCGAGACCGGCTGCGACAGGCATCCTCTCGTTCGATCGATCAATGATCGAGCACGCGATGCAGAAACTGCCGGGTACGTTCATTCTGCGGGTTCACGAAGATATCCTCGGGCGCCCCCTGTTCCGCGATCACCCCCTTATCCATGAACACGACGCGATCGGCAGTTTTGCGAGCGAAGCCCATCTCATGCGTGACCACGACCATGGTCATCCCGTCGCGCGCCAGTCCACGCATGACTTCGGTCACCTCGCCGACGAGTTCAGGATCGAGGGCGGAGGTCGCTTCGTCGAAGAACATGATGCCCGGCTCGACGGCCAACGCTCTCGCAATCGCGACACGCTGCTGTTGGCCGCCCGAGAGCTGGCTGGGATAGTGTTCGGCCCGATCGGCCAGACCCACGCGGTCGAGTGCATCCATCGCACGCTTGCGTGCATCCGCTGCGTTCATCTTGCGAGCCTTGATCAGGGCGAGGGTCACATTGCCAAGCGCGCTCTTGTGCGGAAACAGGTTGAATTGCTGGAACACCATGCCGACATGACCCCGGATCTCTTTCGCCCGACGCGCATCGTGCAGCGGCACCTCGTTGACCCAGACTTCGCCCGCATCAGCCATTTCCAGCCCACTCATGATGCGCAGCACTGTGCTCTTGCCTGAACCCGATGCGCCGATCAGCACGAGCACTTCGCCCGGCCGTACGTCAAGGTTGATCTCCTTCAGGACCTGCGTAGCGCCGAACGATTTGCTGACGCCGGTGAGGTTGATGATGGGCTTCGACGTAGTGACAGTGGTCATGACAGCAGGCTCCTTCTTCGGTCATGGTGGCGTACCCACTGCGATAGTGGAAAGCACACGATGAAATAAAGCACGGCAACGAGTCCATAGATTTCGACCGGTTTGCCGACCCGGTCGACGATAGCCTGACCCGCATGCATCAATTCCGACATGCCGATCATGCTGACGATCGACGTGTCCTTGATAAGCGACAGGTACTGGCCAATGAGGGGCGGCACCACGATCTTTCCGGTCTGCGGCAGGGCCACGGAAAAAAAAGCCTGCGTCTTGCTGAGCCCGAGGATCTGCGATACCTCCCATTGCCCCTTGGGCACGGCTTCAATGCCTGAGCGGAATATCTCGGCGATGTACGCGCCTTGATAGACGCTCAAACCCACCACACCTGCTGCGAATACATCGATCGCATAGCCGAAGTACGACACGCCGAAATAAATGAACATCAGCGTGATCAGCACAGGTGTGCCGCGAAACAGTTCGGTATAGAGCCTGGCAATGTGCCGCGTACCCCGCGGTCCGAATGAGCGCAGTACGGCTGCCAGCAGTCCGATCAGCGTTCCGCCGATGATCGATGCTGCGGACAGAAGAAGTGTCGCCACCAGACCCTGAATCAGGATAGAGAGGCTGGTCGTGAGCAATTCGCTTGACATGTTCGATCTCCGGGTTGAACGCTCAGGTGCGATCGGTCTGTCGCGCGAAAAAGAAGGCGCGGCGTGAACGTTTCTTCAGGACCAACGGCGGGTGAAACACCCGGCTGCTGACCTGGCCCGCCACCCACGACAGCAAATTGCTCAGGAACAGATAGGCGATCAGCGTGATCGCGAAGGTCTGGATATAGAGCAGTGTGCGTGCGTTGATCACCGTCGCCGTTCCGCTCAGCTCCGGTAGCGCGATCGCTGAGAGAAGCGACGTGCCGAGCAGCAACTGAATCAGGTTGTTGACGATCGCCGGATAAACGGCACGCGCGGCCTGGGGGAGCACCACTTCGACGAAAATCTGCGAGCGCCCCAGGCCGAGGATCGACGCAGCTTCCAGTTGACCGCGCGGCACTGACTGGATGCCCGCGCGGAACACTTCGGCCAGGTAGGCGCCGACATTCACCCCTAACGCAATGACACCAGCGGTGTAGGCGTTCAGCGTGATCCCGACGGATGGCAAGCCAAAAAACACGATGAAGATCTGCAGCAGTACCGGCGTATTGCGGATCGCTTCGATATACACCCCAGCGATCGCCCGCAGCAGCCGCACGCGTGATGCACTCGCGAGTGCCGTGAGCAGGCCGAGCAGCATCGCGAGGACGAAGGCCAGCAGCGTGATCTGGAGCGTCAGCCACGACGCGCGAACGAAATCGCTCCAATAACCTGCAAGGGTCACCCATTCATAGCTCATGGTTCCTCCGTCGGACGAGCAGCGCGGCGCTAGCGGGATGTCAGTATTGAGGATTCAGCGGAAAGCGCGGCTCGGCGCCAAACCACTTCTTGTATAGCTGCGCGTTCTGCTTCGACGCGTTGACATTGAACAGGAACAGGTTCAGGTAGTTGAGCCAGACCTGGTCTCCGGCCTTCACGCCGAACGCGTTGTATTCGAGCGGAACCAGCGCTTCGTTGGTGACGGTCAGATCCGGATCGAGTGATGACTGATAGGCGAGAAAGTTGTTGTCCTCGATCATCGCATCGGCCTGGCCCTGCTTGACGGCGAGGATCGCAGCCTGCGAGCTGTCGAATTCCTGGATCTTGACCTGCATGTTCAGCGCGCGCACTTCGTCACCGTTCGTGGAGCCCTTGACCGTCGCAATTGTGCGATTCGACATGTCGTTGATGGACTTGATGCCGCTGCTCTTCTTGACCAGCAGCGCCTCACTCGCGACCACATAGGGATTCGTGAACGCGATTTCCCTGGCTCGCTCGAGGTTGCGGGTGAAGTTGCAGAACACCACGTCAACCTTGCTGGTTTGCAGATTCGGAATGCGGTTGGCGCTCGTCGTATTCACGACTTCGAGCTTGACGCCCATCTGCTTCGCCAGTTCCTTCGCCAGGTCGACGTCGTAACCATCGGCCTGGCCGTCCTTGTTGTAGAAGCCGAACGGCGCAAAGGTCAGGCAGTCGCCTACGCGCAGCGTGCCCCGTTGCAGGACCTGCTTCAGCGTCGAATCAGCCGCGGCGCCTTGCTCTGGCGGGGCGACCTTGGTGCAGCCGGCGAGCATCAGCAGACCGGCTACGGCGAACAGGCAAGTGAATTTTGCGCTTTCTCTGACAAATCTCATTTTTTCGTCCCGATCTGGTGAGAAGTCCATGCGTGTACACAAGCGGCGATCAAGCAGATCTTCGCGACGCTCGCCGGTCAATGAAATCGACGGATCGCGCGCTTCGCCTGGATGTCCGATATACCGGATTAATGTCCGACACAGCAGATGAGAAGCAGTGTTTCACGGGAAAAAAATAGTTGCAATGGGGTATACACGGGGCGCCCTCACGGTATTAGCCAGGAACGCCAGCTCCTTTCGAATTGAAAGAAATTGGGCAGTTCGCGGAATTTCCGCGCATTCAAACCAGCCAGTCATCGCGCCTCTTCGATATCTCTCGTCCAGTCAATTCGGAATGCAGACTGTCTTTTTTGCTGAACCCGATGTGACCGAAAGAAGTGTCGACGCGGCTGCAGCCGCAACGCCGTTGATAAAGAATCAAGCCTGCAACGTTGCGCAAAGTTTTGGCCAAAATCGGTCGTTCAGCTTCGGCGCCCGGATTGTTGACACCAGTCGCGTATCGCGACTAAATGCGGATCAAATGCGGAAGCCTTGCGACAATGCGTCGGATAACAAATTAAGCATGACGCTGGATTGTTCACATTGACCGGATTTTTGGAATCGCACGTACATCGCAGAACCACAGGTGCGTCACTCTATTTGGCTTCGAAAGCGCGAACCGGAAAAAATACTCGGTCGCGGCATCTGGGACGCCTCGCATCGAATCAGGAATGACGATTACCGCTTATCTGTCGGAAGCGTGAAACTGACCGGCGCGGTGGGCTGGCGTGACCACGAGAGCGGTGAGTCTGTGCACGAGTCCGAGGGGGAATCAATCTTTCCTCTCTGTCTGGCGTGTCCTTGGTCTCTGCATGATGCTTCTGCTGCATGTTTTTCATCCTGGCTGGATACCAGGTCCGACAAAAACGGTACCTGACATCTCCTAATGGCTAAGGTGGCCCAAGACCACCGCCGCCCGTTGCACCCATGCCATTCCAGCCCGGACTCGAGCCGCAGCAGATGGCGCAAAGCGCTGACTCTGAAATGCGCCACTCATCGATCTGCGGCTGGTTCTCTCCCGAGGCCAGCCGGGATCCAACGTCGTCGCGCTAACCTGCGACGCAAAGAATAGCGGGTACGCCAATGCAAGCGGCTGGCGCCTGGATCTATACCGACAATGGCGACTTTTTCGGCGGACGGCGGCGCAGCCAGGCCCTGATGCCCACCTTCCAGGGACACGTCGGCTATACCTGGAAACCGGGGCTTTGGCTCGCCGCGGACGTGACGTATTTCACCGGCGGCCGGAAGAGTGTCGCGGCATCGAGGATCAGGATTTGCAACGCAGTATGCGCTATGGCGTCACGATGTCGGTTCCGCTGGCCACGCGATGGTCTGCGAAGCTGGCGTGGTCGCGGGGGTTGCTTACCGGTGTCGGCGGCGATTTCCAGGTCTTTTCTGTGGCGCTGCAGTATCGTTGGTTCAATCATTAACCGATGCTCGCGCATGACGCCTTCCCGCTGAACCGGGGCAGGGCTGTACGGGCTCGTTTCGGACAATCACCCGTGTACTCGATCCGCGATCGCAGCGCGTTATGGGAAAGCTTGTGACCGACCCATCCTCCGGCGACCCATCCGGGCAATTCGCCCGTGTCTCCGCATGGAGTCTCATCAGACCTTACTGGGTCTCTGAGCAACGCAAGTTCGCCTGGGGACTGCTGATCGCCATCATCGCGATGGACCTGCTTCTGGTGGGCATCGATGCACGCTTGAACACGTGGTACCGTGATTTCTATGACGCGCTGGAGAGCAGGAATGTGCACGAATTCCCGCTGCTGATGCTGACCTTTGCCGGGCTTGCATTTGTGTCGATCGCGATCTCTGTCTACAACCGCTATCTAAGACAAATGCTGGGCTTCCGGTGGCGCCAGTGGTTGACCACACGTTACCTGCAGGAATGGTTGAACGACAGCACCTTCTATCGCATTGAGCGCGACCGTCTCGTCGAGAACCCCGACCAGCGGCTCGCCGTCGACCTCGATATGTTCGCCACCAGCACACTGTCTCTCACGCTCGACCTGCTCTCGACGGCCGAGACGCTTGTCTGGTTCTCCATCGTGCTATGGAGCACAGGAGGCGCGCTCGCGGTCATGCTGGGGACCACGCCCGTCGAGATTCATGGCTATATGCTTTGGGCAGCGATTGCCTATGCGATTATCGGCTCGCTCGTGACCAATAAGGTCGGTCGCCCGCTCGTGTCGATCAACTACCAGTTGCAACGCGTCGAGGCGGACTTTCGGTTCGGCCTGATCCGTCTGCGCGAAAACGCCGAACAGATTGCGCTTTATGGCGGCATACAGACCGAGAGATCGAACGCCGAGGACCTGTTCGGCCGGATTCGTGAAAACTGGGGGCGTCTCATGAGATACACGAAGCACTACAGTTTCGTGGTCAACTTTTACGGCCAGATTGCCGATATCTTTCCAATCTTCGTTGCGTCGCCGCGCTATTTCGCAGGCGCATTGAGTTTCGGCACGCTGATGCAGATCGTCGATGCGTTTGGGTCGGTAAGCGAATCGCTTTCCTGGTTCATCAACAACTACGACACGCTGGCTGAATGGCGTGCGACCGTTAATCGTCTGCGCGAGTTCGAATGTGTAGTGCGGCAGCCTCATCTGGAAGAGTCTGTGCCGCCCGCTGCCGGGCATGGAGGCATCAAGCGACACCGTGTCGGTAAAGATCGGTTCCTGACAGACAAGCTCGTGCTTGCACTGCCCAACGGGAAGACGCTCGCAAGCGTGCGCGACATTGCAATAGAACCAGGTTCTCGTTGGCTGGTGCGCGGGCCGTCCGGCTCGGGCAAAAGCACCCTGCTGCGGGCACTCGCGGGCCTCTGGCCGTTCGGCGGCGGCTCAATCGAAGTTCCTGTGGGCGCACGCATGATGTTCGTCCCGCAGCAAAGCTATTTGCCTGCGGGAACCTTGAAGGCTTCGCTAACGTACCCCGCGTCAAGCGAGACCTTCAGCGACGAAGACTGCCGCGAGGCACTGTGTGAGTGCCGTCTGGAAAACTATGCTGACCGATTGCAGCAGTCCGATCACTGGTGGCGCATTCTTTCTCCCGGCGAGCAGCAGCGGCTAGCGATTGCGCGCGTTCTGCTGCACAAGCCTGACTATGTGTTCCTCGACGAAGCAACGAGTGCACTCGACACTGACGACGAAACGCATCTATACCAACGCCTCACCGAACGACTGGAGGCGGGGGCGTTTGTTAGTGTCGCGCATGACGATTCGCTCGCACGATTTCACAACGAGACGCTCGATATCGGGCAGCCGCACAACAGGGAGATATCGTAAAGGAGTGACTGCCTGCGCGCGCAGTTTCTGTCTACCGGCGTTACGGCGCGGGCACCACGATAGTAGACACCATTGGCGCCGTACGCCGGTTGAAACCATGTATTGCCGCATAAGTAGTAAGTCGTGCCATGAACGCTCGGCGACATACAGCCGTCCGGAAGAGCGGCATAAACCGCTCCCAACATTAAACCGCCGCCAGCAGCATGGCGATCGCGAGGGCAAGCCGAAGATATCTGGACATGTTGAGGCTCCGTTCAAATGACAGCGCGGTTTGGGTGATCAGCGGCCGTTCGTGAGTTGACGAATTGCACCACTTCCCCGGTCTTCGGAGGCACCGATGGAGCGCTCCCGAGACGATATCCACACTGGCCCGTGTTTGGGACGGGGCTGGTCAGGAATATGATGGCTTCGGGCTATAGCTATAGTCATTGCGACGCCCTTGGCAGACCCTCGTGCCGCCTAGTATCTGGCGTGCGATCGCGTTGCATGCCACGCGCTGATGCGCCATCGAACATGGTTAAGCGAATTCGAAAGCGCCCTCGTATCGGTACACACTGCGCAGAACCTTTGCCGTATCTTGCTGAACGCTTTGTTCGGCGTTCATGTAGTTGATAGCTGCCTTTCGAGTTGCGAGGGATCGAGGGGCAGCACGGGTCGATGATTGCCCGCCGGAGGCCCGCCGTCGGCACAGACCGCAACTTATATCCGCAGCACCCGACGCGCCGGCACTGACATCTGTTTTGTATCCAGTCGCTTGCCACAGACGCTCTGAGCCGATGGTGTCCATTTGTTCAGCGCATCGCTGTGGCGAAAAAATGGCGAACAACATGGAGCAAAGCCGCGCCAGCATTGAAGATGCACATTCCTGTGAGTCACCGGGTATTGCAAGGCCGCGATGCTACCGCAGAAAGGTTTCGTTTGACGAACGGCAGCAGTGCCAGTACACTCCGCGCCGCGGGGTGGAGCAGTCTGGCAGCTCGTCGGGCTCATAACCCGAAGGTCGTAGGTTCAAATCCTACCCCCGCAACCAAAGCCCAGTAAGGCTTTCCGCGATTCAGCCCGTTTTCGGGAACAAGATTTTTCTTCGAATTTGGGCGCTATGTGGGCGCTAGCCGCGAAAAACGGCCGGAACGCAACGCCCAAGCAAGCCCGCCCCGAGCGGGCTTTTTGCTTTTCCGGGCCGCTGACGGCCTCACGCCCCCTTTTCCTTGTTGCGTACGCACCTATCCCGGCCAGCGGCACCACGGCCCGATTTCGGGCCTCGCTGCGCCTTGGCGACCTTGGCGGTTTCCTGCCAGCGTGCCGACTGGCCGTAGCTAATGCCTAGGTCAGCTAGCGTTGACGCGCTCGACTCGGTAGAGCGCGTCACAGTACCGCGATTCGCTCCTGTTTCCCGCGCGCCTTTCGCCTTGTCCGTCTTTCGCAGCAAAGCACCAGTTCGCAATTCGGCTCGTACACGGCTATTCGCTCGACAAGGGTGACGACAGCAGCCGCTCGCGGAAGGCGCGGTAGCTTTCGCACGCGAGCGCCCGCGCGACCTGTTTAACCGGTGGTCTCGATCTGCCGCTAGTGGAGACAGACTCGATCACGTAAGAGAATTCGTCTGCCCCGGTTCGCCAGAGGTGGCCGCGCAGGCCTTCGGGACACGACCAGCGGCGCTTGCGTGGAAATGGCCCGGTGAAGTATTCCGATGCGCGGAACTGGGCCTCGGTGCCGGTCCACGTGATGAAGCTGCGGGGCGTATCCGCCGAGGCGGGTGTTGCGCCATGAATCCTCGCAATCCATATCTGCTCGTCGACGGTCGCCGGGAACGCAATGAGCGCGCCCTCGATGGCGACGTGCAGGCCGGCCGCGCTCGCTACGCCAGAGGCATAGCGCGCCTCCAGCGGGAAGCCGAACCAGCGGGTGTCGTTGATAGGGAGCGCGCCCTGGGTGGCGGCGTTGTCGTTCTCGCGCATGCTGATGCCCTGTAGTTTGTAGCGCTCAAAGTCGCGGCCCCTCCTGCCAAGAAGGGGTGGGCGACTACCGGAGGAGGTTGGCAGACTGGTCTACAGGAACCAGCACACCCGAAGGTGTCCTCACCGGAGTCGCCCGCAGATTGCAGGCTGCCAGGCCCGGTCGCCTTGTCTGGGCGACAGCGCAGTATGCCATTACCGGTCGCGCAGACGGTTTGCTTCGCGATAGGCTTCATCCAGTCCGCTGTGCCCGCAGATCACCGCATCAACCATCTCGGGACATAGGCGATTGACGGCGCGTGCATATGAAATGCGAGCGGATGAAATGCTTTTTGCAGCAAAATCCTTTGCGCTTTCCGGCGTCACGCCCGCCCGTTTGCACGCGGCGATGCGGTTCCGTCCGTCGATCACACATAGCGAACGGATCGTCAGGGCACGTAACGTTGCGGCATGTGCAGGCGTCGCCGCACGGCTTCGGCAAGCAGATCATCGACCAGTGCATCGGGCTCGATGCCGGTGACCCGCGCAATCTGCTGCAGGGCTCTGGCGATGCCCGGCGTGACTGTCACCATGATTATCGTCGGCGGACGTCTGTCGCCCCCCATCCGGTGGACCATCGCACCCGGCATGGCAGGCTTCTTCATGGTTCGCTCTCCCGACGATCGAAAAAAAGCCCCGCGTGGAAGCGGGGCCTGTGGACCTGCGTGCTTACTTGCCCTTGCCCGTGGTCGTGGGCGTCGACGGGCGGGCGGCCAGCGTAGCCGGATGCAGACCGCCCGTGAACACGAGCGCGCTTTGCTGCACGACCGTCGCGGCTCTCATTTCCAGCAGAAATGTGACCAGGTTTTGCACGAAGTTTTTATCGTGCTCGCGCGACCACATGAAACTGAATCCACTTCGCAATGCGACGAACGCGCCAGCCGGTGAACTCGCTGCGACGAACGTGCCGCGCGCGATCGCGTTGGTCGGCACGAGGGTCGCGCCCGCCACACCGTTAATCAGCCCCTGCAACGGGTTCACCAGAAATCCGCCGCTCTGGTCTTTTGCGAGCAGCATGCCGACCCAGTCTCTCGGGTTTAGTGCGATCACGATGCCGTTTCCGCCCCGGCCGTATAACTCTCCGATCACGTTGAGCACCGCGTCGATGATCGTGTCGCCGGCTTCGGGCGTGTAGGGCGTCGAGTGCGCCTCGAGCGCGGCGACACACGCGGCGTCCATCGCGTCATTGCACGACTCGCGCAACTCGGCCTCCAGGAAACCCTGCAACGCGGGCGCGTCCTCGAACAGTTGAAAGCTGATCGTCTTGTGGACCGCGATCGTGTCGACCGGCACGAGCCGCGGACTCGGGTGATTGACGAGTTCGGGCTTGAGCTGGCCTTCGGGCGTGATCGCCGCCGCGCCCTCCGGGTCCATGTCGATCACCTGCAGCGCGTTGCTGCCGGTCGGCAGACTGGCGAGCGCGGTCCACAGCCGGGGCGGTGAGAGCGGCACCGGCAGGATCTGCTGCGGCGGCACCGGAAAGCCGTTCGGATCGACCACGGTTGACAGCAGCGCGGCCTTGATGTTGAAGTCCGGAACGATCGCGCGCACCCGCTCCGCACCGTTGCGGAACTGCATGAGTGCGTCGTGCTTGCACAGCAGCGACGCGAGCGAATCGTGAGCACCGCCACCGATGCGGCCCGGCTCGCGCAGCACCTTCTGCGAAAGATCAATCACGCTCGACTGCATGCTCTCGATCTGCTGGCCCATGTGCTTCATGTCGGCCGCTGACGTGTCGACCCATTTCTGCAAACCGGCATCGCGCTCCACCAGCGCGGCGCGGATCATTTCCATAACGTCCATGATGACTCCCTAGTCGAATTCGGAAGGCAGGCGCAATGCGCCGTGCCGCAATGTCGCCATGACAGCGGCATCGTCGAAGCCCTTCCCGGACTCGCGAAGCTCACGCACGCGAAGGATGAACTGCTCGGCATCGCGCCGTGACAGTGCGGCTACATCCCGTAGCGCCTGCTCGGCCCCCCTCACAGTGTCGAAAGATTTGAGCGATGCCACGCGCGCCTCACTGAGCGCCGGGATCACGCATAACGAAACCTCAAAGAGCCGGACCTCGCGCAGATGGTTCACGCCTTCGCGGAAGTCCTCGACGATGGGCAGGTAGCCAATCGATGCGCCGTCAACGGCCTGCATGTCGAGCAGTTCGCGCACCTCGGCGGCCCGCCCTTTCGCCGCGAGCCGGCCGCGCACGTGCAGACCCTTTGCGTCTGCGGTGATCGCTGTCCACGCACCGATCGGTTCGGCCTGGTTGTGCGACCAGAGCATGGCCGGCAGGCGGCCCTTGCGTTTCCAGTCCGCGAGCGTGGCGTCGAACGCGCCGTGATCCACCGAGTCGCCATAGCTGTCGACCGTATCGAACAGCGGGGCATAGCCTTCGATGGTGCCGTCGCCCCCGGACTTGATCTCGATCTCGATTGCCTTGTGCATGATGATCCCCCTCACTGCGTCTCGCGCCGCAGCGCGTACAGCGTCTCCTTGCCGGTCCTCGCATTGACCGAGGCCAGCAGCGCTTCCGTCTGCCCGCTCGTGTCGTCGACCAGCACCACCAGCAGGCCGGTTGCGTCGACCACCGTCGCGAGCCGGAAGCGCCGGCCGAGTGCGTCGTCGACGATGTCCTTCGTCTGCTCGTCGAGCAGCGCGTAGACCTTCGCGATCACCTCGGCGCTCGCATCGAGCAGCGCGTAATAAACGTCGTCGTTCATGCGCACCTCAGAAGTTAGCGGCCGGTCGGCCGGCGTGCTGCCCGGCCCACCCAGGGGTTCGTCGACCCCCCCTCGTCTTTCTGGTTTTTTGCAAAAAGATGTTAAGGGGGGGGCTGGGCGAAAACGAGTTTAGACATTTGATCCGCCCCCTCCTGTCCGCCTTCGCCGCCTTCGCCGCGACTGCTTCGCTATCCGAACGTTATCGCTCGCGAGGATGCGAGGCAAGCGCTCAGTGCTGCGTCGGCGCGCTGCGGTCTGCCATCGCCATCGCGAGATCCGCGATCCATTTCATCGCGACGACCGTCCAGGCAGCGAGCTGCGCCTCGTCGTGATACCCGGCGAGCACGGCATTGCGCTGGCGCTGGTCATAAGGCGCGAGGTTGAACTGCGTGTACATCTGCCGGCCGGCTTCGGCCAGCAGGTACGGGTCGCTCGCGACGATCAGGTGAGCGTCGGCCAGCCCGCGTGCAAGGGCCATTGGGTTCGCCGCCACGATCGTCCCGAAGTCGGCCGTTGCGTAGGTGCGGATCGTCTTGCGCAGCAGTTCCAGCGCTTCACGCTGCGCGGCGTTGAACTGGTTGAGGTGAGTGGTCATGATGTCTCCTGTTCGGCTCAGTAGACGGTTGCTTCGTTATCCGCGAGCCTTTCGGCTCGCGTGGACAGGGTGTGCTCAGTCGGCGGTGCTCGCGGGCAGCACGTGCAGCATCTTTCTTTCTTCGCTGGCGATGGTGAAAGCCAATGCGGCATCGCTAAAACTCAAGCCCTGCCGCAGCGCGGGCGCGAGCGCAAGAAACGCAATGTGTTGAATCAGAAAGCTGTCGTCGTCGTCGTGGTCGAATGCGTCGATAAGGCCGGGGATGTCTGCGGCGGTCAACTCCGACCATGCCAGTTCGCGCTGGTAATGCGGCCCTTGCGGATCAAACACGGAAGGCAACTCAACATCGTCCGCGCCGGAACCGGCCACCTGTTCCGCGTATGCCGCGCGGCTTTCGTCGCTCATGCCCGCTGCGATGATCTCGCGATAGTCGCGGGCATCGGGCCGGTACAGGTGACTCTTTTCGTCGTTCGTGCTCATGTTCCCACACCTCCAGAGTTAAACGCTGGCACCATTGCCAGCGTCTCAACACAACGTGCGGCGCTCACGTTGAGGCCGTCCGCAGGTCGGCAACGGCTGCAATAGCTTTCGTCACGCGGTGCCGCTTGCCAATCTCGATTCGATAAAACGCGTGGTCGAGTTTCAACTTCGCGCAGTGGTGCCCGTTGCAAATCTCGAATGCTTCAATGCGACCGGTCCTGCCGTTCGCGCTCACACGGTCACCCACTTTGAAAACGTCGCTCATGGTGTCACCTCGTGGTGGGTTCATTTCTTCGCCTGGTGTCGCTCATTCGATGTCGTGTTTTTCCCCTCTACATGGCATTAATTCATAGTACGCAGTTTCTGCGCCCCAACATCTCGCAGTTTCTGCGACATTTTCCGGGCACTTCTCGCAGTTTCTGCGGGGTGCTTCTCGCAGTTTCTGCGGGGTGCTTTTTTTTCTTCGGTCGGCTCAAACAGCTTCCATGCGTCAGGCAAAAAGCCGTCGAGAAACAGCCCGTCACGGTTCTTTATCGGCAACCATGTAACCGCGTACCGTGCCCATACCTTGTTTGCGCCGCTGCTGCGCGTTCGATACACAAGCCCGTGCGCTATCAATTCGGCCAGCGCGGGGCGCAACGTGTTGTCACTCTTGAAACCGTATCGCTTGCAATAGGCATACGTGGCTTGCAAATGCCCGTTGTTATCCTTCGTCAGTTGCCGCGCCAGCACGAGCAGCAGGCGCACAGCGGAAGATGAGAGGTCGACAAAGGCTTCACTGTCCATTACCCGATGTTCAATCGCTGCATACGGGTGCTTTAAGCGCCTCGCTGGCGCGGCTTTCGTGCCGTTCGCACTTCGTCCATTCACGGCACCTCCTCACGGCAAAGCCTCTCCGTTTCGAGGATGCGGCGTAACGAAACGTGAAAGCGGAGCATTTCCGTTTTCGTCACAGAGCCGCGCGCCGCCACAGCGCCCAGCACAACGGCGATTTCCAGCACCTCCACGCGGATAGATTCGAACGCGAGCAACGGACTGATACGGCGGTCGGCGGCAGTGCTCATGACGGACCGCCAACGCCCGCCCGGAACGTGTCGAGCGCCTTCCTGATCCGGTCAACCACGCGCTTGACGTTCGAGACCACATACGGGTCTCGCGCATAGCGGCCCAGCTTGTCGAGTTCGCTTTCGAATACGCCTTCCAGTTCTTTTCGATGCGTCTCGAAACTCGCGTAGAACACGCGCAGCGGGTCGCGTGCAGCTTCGGGCGGCATGGCGCGCGCGACAATGGGCGGCGGCGCTGTGCGCTTCGTGGGCTTCGTTGCTGGCAGTGCCCGCGTCTTGCCATCAGCGCCGATACGCTTCTCAACTGGTAACACCCTGCCAGTTGATTCAAGTTCGCTGCGCACCTTCGCTACAGTGGGATGCGTGACGTTCAGGTCGGCGGCAATCTGCCGGTCAGAACGTTCGGGCGCGGCGATAATCCGGCCCGCCAGCACTGCACGGCGTTCCTCTTCGGTCAGGTGCCGGCGATCAGCGTTCAGCCTGCGCGCGAGCGTCATCTTCTGTTCTTCGCTCAGACCTTTGCGCACTTCGCGCGGGCATTCGATGCCGAGTTCGGCGGCCAGCTTCGCGCGATGGTGCCCGTCGATGATTGCGCCGTTTTCATCGACAACAATCGGCACCTGAATGCCGAAAGTCTCGACACTCGTGCGCAGCGCGCTCAGTACGACCGACGACAGCGGCGGCATGACCTGATAGGGCGCGCTCATGACGCCCTCCGCAGCGCTTGCGTCCGGGATTGCCTCAGACTACGATCATCGTCGGTCAAGCTACAGCCTTCGTCGCCCGCCGCTCCACGGCGGGCGTTTTCTTTCCTGCGGTTCATGGTGAGGCCTCCCGGTTCGTTGCGTGCGCAACCGGCACGCGCAAACGATCTCGGGCCGGGCCTGCTGGGCCGACCCGCCTGTGTCCTCTTTACCGAAGTTTTTATGTCGCCCGACGAGCGCGGGCGTATGGGTGATGCGCGCTGCTATGTCACGCGGTGGCGTCGCACGCTGCCTTCGACTTCGCTTCCATCTCACGCGTCCACTGCTCGGCGGCGCGGTGCGTGATCAGAATCTTGCGACCCACGAACACGATCTCGGGAGCCTCGCCGCGCTTGCGCATCTCCCACAGCGTCTTGCGGTTGATGCGCATTGCCTCGCAGAACTCATCGCAAGTCATCGCGCCGAACGGCGCAACCTGCTGATTCTTTTCGGTACTCATGTTTACCTCGCACGGTTTGGCGTTACGGGCGCTTACGTAAAGTGAATCTATCCGATGTGCGACGGTATGTGAAATTCAAAACTTCAACTGAGTCCGGCACTGGCAATTGAAATTTTCGAATTGAACTTTTCGGATGCCAACATGAGTTGGCAGATGCAAAAACGCCTGCCGGGTGGCAGGCGCTTCGAGGTGCGGCGAGGCTTGATGAAACGTGGCGGGCTTTACGCGCTCATGCTGCTGACGCCTTGCGCGGCGCGCGCTTCGGCTTCGCGCGGCGCGGCTCGTTGAACGCGGCGTCGATCGCGGCGTGCAGATGATCAGGATGGTGGTGCGCATAGCGCTCGACCATTGCGTAGCTGCTATGCCCGAGCAACGTCTTGACCTTGTAGAGATCGACGCCCTGCGCAACGAGGCGCGTGGCGAAGTCGTGCCGCGTGTCGTGAAAGCGGAAGTCCGCAATCTCCGCTGCCACGAGCAGCGCTGCCCACGCGTTCTTGAAGTCGGTCAGTGGCGCGTCGGTCTCCGGGTTGCCGAACACGTACAGCCGGTGCGCGAGCGGCTTCCAAGTCTTCAGGCAAGCGAGCAGTTCGTCGCTGATCGGGATGTCCCGGCGCTTGTCGCTCTTGGCCACGGCGCGGCGCACGTGGATCGTGCGCAGTTCGAGGTCGACATCATCCCATTGCAGCGCGAGCAGTTCGGCCTTTCTCATGCCGGTGTTCAGCGCGGTCACGACGAGCGGCTGCAGGTGGTCGGTGTAGCGCACATTGCGCAGCGAGGGCAGCGGTTTGAGCGCGCCGCCGGGGCGTGAGCGGCGGTGGGCGTTGGTCCGGTGACGGGCATCGCGGTTCACTTCCTCGCGGACCTCCATCGCCACGTACAGACGCTCGCGCTCAAGCGGGTCGCGTTGCCCGAGGTAGCGCACCACCACATCGGCCTTGCCATTGCGCGGCACTTCCTTCGCCGGGTTGTCCGTGACATGGCCGGCCTTCACCGCTACCCGCAGCAGACCCTGCAGCGCGACCAGCTTGTTTGAGATCGTCTTGGGCTTGATGCCCGTCTTCGCCGCGCGCGACTTCCATTGCTCGAGCATCCACGGCGTGAACTCGTCGAGGCCCCGGTCGAGCAGGTCGGGAAACGATGAGCGGATCAGGGCGGCGTTCGCCGTGCTGATTTCGTTGGCTTCGAGGTAGGCGGTGTAGTCGCCGTCGAGGAAGGTGCGCAGGGTCGGCACGCCGTGCGCGCGACGCACGCTCTCGGCGCGGCGCTTCTTCTTTTCCTCGACCACGGCCGGCGTGTCCTGCTTGGTTGGCGTCTGCGTCAGTTCGAGGCGGGCGGCCTCGCGGGCGTCGCTGGCCGACATGGCAGGGTAAGTACCGATACGTTTGCGGCCCTCCTTGCCATCGGGCTTGTAGAACTTGACGGTGTACTGCACGGTGCCGCTCGGCAGCACGCGGACCTTGAAGCCGGTGAGTTCCGCGTCGGCGTATTCCTGGAACTTGCCGTTGGCTGACAGGCCGCGCAGGAACTCGCGGGTGATGGTGACCTTGTTTCTGGACATTGAGACTCCGGTTTGGGCGGTTCTTGGGCGCTGGCAGCGGGAAACCGCCAGTAACAAAAGGCTCCCACCATACCTCTAAGTCTTTGATTTAACGGCGTCCAGTGCCATCGGGTAATACCCCGAAACAAGCAGATTCGGGCTCATAACCCGAAGGTCACAGGTTCAAATCCTGTCCCCGCAACCAACAAAGAAGCCCGCTAAGCGAACGCCTGCGGGCTTTTTGCTGCTAGTCATAGTGACGTTGCGGCCGCGGTGGATTGCCGGTCTGTTCAGCGGGCCGTGTGGTCATGCTGTAGGTAAGAATGCTTCCGCATTTCAGGCACTGTGCCTTAGTTGCCCGAGTGGATCTGGTGCCGAATTGTCGCCTGCTGGCGAAGATCACCGGATGCATGAAGCCGTTGCCACATATCGCGCACTCGGCGGGCGCGCCTTCCTCTACTGCCATTGTTCGTCCCTTATTGATGCGGACGCGCATTATGGAGTGCTTCTCGGAAACTCGTTGCGCAGCAGGGCAGCTCAGACTGCGTCGGCCCGCGTTCCCCTTTGGAGGAACCATGGTAGATGTCCACTTGAGCGGGGCGATCACATGGTGGTTGAAGCGATGACACGACATACTTCATCGGACCGAGTGCGGCCAAGAAGCGTCGTTCACATGCGTCGTCTATCGGACGTTCAGGCGTCGGCTACGCACCGTAACCGGCCATCCAATTGTAGCGGACGGACGCTCGCTCGGTCATTCCGCTAACTATCGCTCGACGGCAGATGAACAGCGTAGAGCCGACATTGTCGTAGCCTACCGTGCTTTACTCTGAAACGAATAGGTCAAGCCCACGACGCGGAGCAACCCACCTCTCTGGCCGTCAGTCGGTGGTTCCACTTTTCGGTGATTGGCACTTCTCGGCAAAAGTGAAGGAAACACGCTCTAGTTTGAGTAAAACACGGGCTGACGCTAACATCTAAATAATTTTTGCATGGCGATTGACCTGTCATGGAAGTGGTGGTGTTAGCAAGCGAAATCGAAAGGCTTCTGACTTCGGGAGAAGGATTCGGGCATGACGACGATGGAAGAATTGGAACTGGACGAGCCGGGGTATTTTTGGTGGCGTGATGAAGCGTATCCTGCCGACCACTTTGCGTCTGAGAATGGTGTCACTGGTCGCCTCAAAATTAAGAAGAGCGGTGAGATTAATCTTGAGCTTGATAGCGTACTCCCGCGTAAGGACGCAGGTCACGGAATAACCCGTGTGTTGGGACGGAAAAAAGGTGAGGAGACGCCTCGAGCTATTCAAGGCATTTTGAAGACTTCGGGAAGACGGGTCATCTTAGTCGATGCCGTCTACAGTGGCGGTCAATTTCACTCACACCGTTTCACGTGGGAGCGGTATCTTGCAACGATGTGTTTGTTGGGGGAGACGGACTTCCCAAGCAACAGGACTATTCCGACTTTCTCAAAAATCGAACTAAATCTTACCGGCCTAGAAAACTGGCTGGTCCACGGCACGCTGAAATATTCATCTACGAGGCGAACATTTCGTGTTCGCCTTGATGAATATAGGGGACCGGTATATCAAACACCTTTTGGTCGGCTCGCTTTTGAGAAACGCACTGAGGTCGATGGTCTGGATGGAATGCATCACTTTAAGGCATCGGTTCGTGAGCTGATGACTTTGACGCTTCGGCGGTCTCGGTCATTTCAAGTGGAAGAAGTCAGAGAGGAGTTCGTTCATCTTCAAGACCTGTTCACGGTGCTTAGTGGGTCAAGCTATCAACTGAAGTGGCCCAGTGTAGTTTTGTCCAAAGGCAAACGAATCTACACCCTCATCTTTAGGAGGGTTGGTGGGATCGCCAAAGCTCCAGAACTACATGAGCTGCCTCTTAAATTTGATGCGATCAAATCTCAATTTGGTGACATCTACAGTGCTTGGAGGGAGAAACGCGAAGCATTCGGCCCTGGGTTCTTCTACTATCTTTCCACCAAGCGCGACGCAAAGATGTATGTGGAAAACCACTTCAGCAATCTTATCCAAGGTCTTGAGTCATTCCATCGCACTAAGTATGGTGATAAACCGGTGACCGGTGCCTTGCAGGAAAAGATAGACCGTATCGTGGCACAAGTCGGGAAATCTGATGATAGGCGGTGGATCAGAGGGAAGCTAGTGCATGCCTGTGAGCCTAGCTTAGCTGAGCGACTGAGTGAACTATTCACCGCACTACCCATCGGAATAGATCATGATCTGCTGAAGACGTTTGCCACGACATGCGCCCATCTGAGAAACGATATAGCTCATTATGGCGGACTGAGATCACGCACGGCGTCTGCCTCATTCCTACGTGACACGAGTCTCAAAAATGAGGTTGTTGGATACTTGTATCACATGACCTTGCTCAACGAAATTGGTCTATCCGGTCATGCAATCAAGGTGTGGGCGGGAGAGAATCTTGCGGGAATGGTATATCGGCACTATCTCGTTGCAATTGGCTTTCTTAAGCCTGCGGGGACGAAGTAGCTATGGTTGATCAAGACCGTATTGATGCTGTCTTTTGCTGCTGACGAGCGAGCATGGTGGCTCAACTGAGAAGAGGATGACCGAGAAAAAATTGGTGGTTCCTAGGCCGCCGGTATGCCTTCGTCCTATTGAAGCAAGGCCCTCAGTAGAAGATGAGAAGCCCCGATGTGGGGCTTTTTTGTTGCTCTCATTTTGCCCGAGTTTTACGGAACTGCTTAGACTTGCGAACACGATCTGGCCGCTTCTGGCGACGCAAGTATGCATCACCTCTGGCTTGCCGATCACGGCCATCGTAGTTGTTGGCCGGAAACGCGATCCCGATCGCCCTCTGTTGAAACATGAGCAGACACCGGAGCTTCGTGGCTCAATGCCCGCTGAGGCCGAACCGCTGCCACCGAAAAGCGTGTGTGGCTGACCGGAACACTCAGTTAGCCGCCGTTGAACCCCAGACAAAGCGACCGGCAGTTGTGGGTCGGAAGTGTGAGTTCGCTGATGCAGAAAGCTGCCGTTCCGTTGTGTGGTGCCGTGACCGTCTGCTATCCGGCTTATTGCTGACGTAGAACCCGACCTCCCCCAATGTCGGCAAAGGCCGAACTGCCGCCCCCGAGAAGCCGGCTTCGATGGCCGGCCCACTCCGTTACCTGCCGTTAAACCATTAACAGAGCGACGACCGGCCGCTCAGGGTCGACAAACATCCGGCCTGACACAATCTTTGTGAGCGCCTCATGCAATAACCCTCGAAGCGTGTTCGGCCAGGAACCGCCGGTCGCACTCGTCGTCGCTCGGACGTCCGGGGATCTGCGATACGCCGCAAACGTACGGACCGAATCCCTTTATCGTCAATGACCGCCGCGGCGATAAGAGAGACAATCCCGAGAAAATCTAGTTGTGAAAAGCTCCGCATCACTCCATTAGTGGACGTCGGCAACAACGGCAGGTCGCGTATTTGGAGCTTCTCTCGCTCACTGGTCATTCCGACCCTCGCCTGAGCTTGCGCTTGAGAAAATCCACCTGGACCGCAATCATTTCTTCGAATGGCTCGCCGTGATAGGTAGCCAGGTGATCAGGCTTGACCACGGCAAATTCTGCGCCGGGCTTGACGGTGCCGAAATTGACCCGGTGCTCTTCCAGTGTCCCGGTTATGGGATCCTGTTCGGCGGCGATATAGAGTAGCTTCGTCGGGTCGATCTTGGCAAATGGAAGAACGATTGCAAGGTGAAATTGTTTTCCCAGGGCGTGCCGGCCGCATTCGAGATTTCAACGCCGCGTGTGATGAAATCCAGCGCAGGCTCACTGGTCAAGAATGTACGCTCACTTTCTTCGCCGCGGGCGTTTGCCTTTGAGGTAGGCCAAAGGGTACGTAGGTCGGCTGCGGATTCGCCGAAGCGACTTGCGCTTCACGGTCCTTCCAGACCTGTTGCAGTAGGCCGGGAGGGAAGTTCGCTGCGTCATAGGCACCTGACTGAAACGGCATGTTCAAGACGATTGCGGCAACGCGTGGCTCGTCGGCGCCGGCAATCATCGCGGCGCCACCGGAATGGCCGATCCCCCACAGGCAAATCTTGTTGCGGTCGACACCGGGAAGATTCATCGCTGCCGTAATGGCGTCGTGATAGTCGGCGGCCTGCTGCATGGTGTTGGTCTCATGCCGGGGCGAACCATCGCTCGAACCGAACCCGCGATGGTCGTAGATCAGGCAAGAGAAGCCGCTTCGACAAACTTGCGCGCATAGTTCTGCAGGTAGTGCTCCTTCAGGAGCGACAACCCTTGCGTCATTACGATGCAAGGAACGCCATCGCCCGCGGCCTTGAAGAAGTCACCGCGCAACGTGACATTGTCGATCGTTTTGAACTCTACTCGTGTGCGCCGAAGGTGACCGCGCGGCATGGAACATCAGCTTTCATCGGTGATCAGATCTTTGCGCGTGAGCGGCGCTGGCATCTGTTCTCGATGACCACTGTGCTTCTTCATTGACAACTCTGGCTGGCCTTCAATGGAGAGCAAGGTCTGTTTGGCGTTCAAGCCGCCCGCGAAGCCGGTTAGTTCACCCTGCGTGCCGATGACACGGTGGCAAGGGGTGACGATAGCGATGGGATTCTTGCCGTTGGCCGCGCCGACGGCACGGGCTGCCTTGGCATTGCCCAGTTGCTCTGCAAGTTCTGCGTAAGTCCGCGTCTCGCCAAAAGGAATGCCAAGTAAAGCTTCCCAGACCTTTTTCTGAAAATCGGTGCCGGAAAAATCCAGCTCTAGATCGAAATGCGTGCGTTGGCCGCTGAAGTACTCTCTGAGTTGCCTCGCGGCCTTTACCAGGATCGGACGCTTGGGGTCTTCCGTCATGGGCCCCAAGCGCACGCGACCGTCTTTCTCGGCTTCCCAGAGAATCGCCGCCAGGCGATTCTCGTTGGCAACGAGCTTGAGCATCCCGATGGGGGAGTCGATCACTTTGTAGAAATGAGCCATTGCTGGGTTCCTTGATGTTCCGTTCGAATTTCCGCTACCGGGAACACAGTTGCGTCGTTTCTGTCTGTTGAGCCGCAGCAGGAGAGTTAGACGGTGTAGCTGGCGATATGGGCGTTGCCCCTGTCCGCCGGCGCATCGGGAGTGACAATCAGCCCCTTCTTGAAGATGAAGCAACCCCACCCGCGGGTTTCGCCGGTGATGATCACGGCGTAGGTCTTGTTCGCGCGCTCGTAATATTCCTTGCGGGGGAGAGTGGTCATCTTCAGCGGCTTGCCGAAGGCTGCGTCAATTTCCCTTTGCACTTCCACCTGAACGCTCGGAAGTTCGTCCGGCGCGTTGTCGACCATCATGCGTTCGGCCGGATTCGGCACGAACTCGTCCAATGGAAACACGGAAAGGATCGCCTTCACGGCAGGGCCGGAATCGGCGCCGTCCAGATGCAACGGTTTGCCGACGACAGACGCACGACCGGCCGTATCCGCGGAATAGTGCGCATCGACGACGGCGATTTCGTCACCGTGGCTCATTGAAGACAGCGCGTGGAGTAGATCGGGGGTCAGGAGGGGGTCTACGTTCTTCAGCATTTTGTTTCCTTCACAAGGGTTACGCCAAGCCAGCTGCCGACTGCGCGGGTATCGCGGGATACTTGTCGCAAGCGCTAGCGGTGCGATGACTTTAAGTCCGTACATAGTGCAGAAAATCTCAAATACCGGTCCGCGGGTCCATATGCGCGGCATCGCCGAAAGAAGACGAAAGGACGTCTCGCTCCCAGGAAAGGGAGCACAGCTAGATCGAAGAGTTTTTGGCGGCTGCGCGTCCGCCTGAAGAAAAACCGGCGGTTAGCCAGCTGACTTTTTTGGGGGGAGCGCGGCTTCCCGATAAGCGCTTGGATCTACGCCGTAGAGTTTCTTGAACATGCGCACGAAACTGCTGCGGCTCTCGTATCCCGCGTTGGCCACGACGGCTTCGATGCTGTGACTACCGGCCATTAATTGTGCCGCTGCCTGGCGCATGCGCAGGTCGCGCAACACGGCCATTGGCGATTTTCCAACGATGCTGGAGAAGCGCGCCATGAAGGCCGAGCGGCTCAAGAACGCGCTCTCGGCCAGGCTTTCGACTGTGTGGTTGGCACCGGGATTACCCACCATCATGGAAAAGACGCGTGCGACCTTCGGGTCACTCAAGAGCGCAAAACGCTCGACCCAGGTGTTGATCGACGTGAGCGAACGGCGCAGCAACGCGACGACCACCTGCTTGAGAAGCGCCGAACTCATTGCACCGGCGCCGATCTCCTGGTTGAGAAGTTCGTCAACAGCGGAGTTGAGCTTGTCGTAGAGGCGATCCGCAACCGTGAACTGTTCAACGATGGGCTCGTTCAACCCTTCGAACAAGCCGGTTGAAGACCCGTATTGCGCCCGAAAGTACCCGCAAATCATCACCATTTCGGGCTCGTCGGCATTGTCGCCCGCGCGGAAACGCCGGATGCCTTCGCTTGTCGTCACGTTTTTGCTACCGTCGACACTGATCACGGGCCTGGCGGAGTCCCCTGTGTTCGATTCGAGAATAAACGGGGTGTGAGGAGGTACGACAATCAGGGTATGCGGTTCGACATCGATCTTCGGCGCGCCGTTGAACGACATCCGGCCGCTGCCTTTCAAAATGTAGTGGATGCCGGGTGCCTCGTGCCCTCCCAACTCCAGCCTGTATCCCTCGTTGACGACGCACTCGGAGAGCGCCACTACCTCGACGTCCAGAAGCGCCATCAGGTTGTTCAAATCCGGGGGCGAGATACGGGAGACGGGAGGCGCTTTCATTGCTCTTTATTCCTTACGGGTGCAAATGGGTCATTGATCAGCAAAAAATTTTAGTCGTCTTGCGTGCGTCCGGCTGTCCGGTTTTTGT
Organism: Paraburkholderia metrosideri; assembly: GCF_904848625.1. GTDB lineage: Bacteria > Pseudomonadota > Gammaproteobacteria > Burkholderiales > Burkholderiaceae > Paraburkholderia > Paraburkholderia metrosideri. Next base: position 43,982 of record NZ_CAJHCP010000013.1, on the reverse strand, counting down.
GTCCAATCGTCCGGAACTTGCCAAGCTTACCTCTCATTTGCAATACATACGGCTGTGTGGACGGAGAAGTACCCACGCCGGACTTGAAGATACCCGCTGTGAAAAGTCACTGACGACTTTCCGCCGCCATCATGCTTTCCGTGGTGGAGTTGTGTTCTAAATGCGCTTTGCGTGTGACAACAACACATTCCCCTAAAAAGCTAACACGAGAAGCGTGCGCTCCCTCCTGGATCGAGAAGTCCTGAAATTGAGTCCAAGGAGCTTTCCCCGCTGGGCATCCTGGAAGATGTCTGGTTTGGACGATTGGACACATAAAACGGCTTCCTCCCGGCGAGTCCCCGGATAAGCTCTGAGGTGGTGAAACGGGAGTACAGAATCAAGTGCGAATAGGTGACGAACGGAACGTGGAGCTTATGCACATGCAACAAGATCTATTTGAGGCCGCGGAATCGCTGACGACTGGGAATTTCGATTTCAGGTCGGCCAAGCGGCAAGCGTTAGACGCTCATTCCTGGATTGAAGTCGTCCCTGGGTGGATGTCGGGCTCGCGGACGCTTCTCGATCGACTTGTCACGTCGGTCGCATGGGAACAACGCGATCGCCGTATGTTCGAGCAGGTGTTTCGTGAACCCCGGCTAACTGGAGAATACCGGGATGTTCGGGAGGCGCCGGAAAAAGTGCTGGTCGACGCGTGTCAGGCATTGTCCAAGCACTATGGAGTCCGCTACGACGGCCTGTGGATGAACTTCTATCGCGACGGACAGGACAGCACCAGCTGGCATCGAGACACTATTTCACGTCATTGTTCTGAGACGATTGTTCCCGTACTGACGCTCGGAGCAACCCGCCGCTTTCTGATCAAACCGAGGGCAGGGGGCAAGTCAATTGTGTTCAGGCCGGCATCTGGTGATTTGATCGTCATGGGAGGCCGGGCACAGACGGATTGGGTGCACAGCGTGCCCAAGGAATCTGATGGCGGCGAACGCAGAATTAGTATCAACTTTCAGAGCTCGGCTCAGACGTCTGGGAAGCCGTCAGGTATGAGATAAGCATTCGCGTGAACTGACGGGTCGAGTGCAAGACAATGAGCAGTCCAGGTGTTCAATGTGCGCTGCCCGTTTCCAGGTTGCGACACTCTCTTTCGGGCTGGATGTAGCAACGTGCGTCACAGTCCAGGAAACGCGCCCTTGAGTCTCGATTCGTGGCCTGGCCATGGCGCTTCAAAATGCAAACTCTATACTCGAGTCACAGTCTGTCTTTCATTGCGAGAGCGGCATTTCCGAGTCACATAGGAGTCAACCATGAACACGGTCAAGAACAGGTTCACGAAGAGCTACTACTACAAGGACGTCACTTCCGCGATCGGCGGGCTACGGTTAGTCGCCAGCGATGACGGCCTTGCCGCTATCCTATGGGAGAAGGAAAAAACCGACGCAAAGCGCATTCCGCTGAACATCGTCGGCGAAGACAACGAGCATCCGATTCTCGTGCAGACCGAGCGCCAGTTGGCCGAATATTTTTCCGGCCAGCGCAAGACATTCGACGTCAAGATGGATTTCGCTGGTACGGACTTCCAGAACAAGGTTTGGGAAGCTCTGCTCAGGATCCCGTTCGGCGAAACCCGCACTTACGGAGAAATCGCCACGCAGATCGGCAACCCGAAGAGCGTACGGGCCGTCGGTGGTGCCAGTAACAAGAATCCGATCGCGATCATCGCACCCTGTCACCGTGTGATCGGCGCCTCCGGTGACCTGACCGGTTTTGCCGGCGGCCTGAAGGCAAAAGAGCAATTGCTGGCCCTGGAAGGTTTCAAGGGGATCCGGCATGGGGCTAGCGCCTGATGCCGTCCGCCACGCCTGCCTGGAACAAAGCGCTGGCCCGTAAGGGGCAGCTGGATGGGAAATTCTTGATTGGCTACATGAAGGCGGGCACTTACAGCCTGCCTTCCTGTACGGTCCGCGCAACGAAGGGTGAAGACGTCCAGCTTTTCACGACCGAGACCTCTGCGAAGAACGCCGGTCTGCGACCTTGCAAGGTTTGCCGCCCCGACCGCTTCCATGACGGAGAAAAGGCGAGCCTGACGCTTTTTCAAGACCTCCTGCGCGGCTTCTCGGCCAGTCCCACCGAATTTACCTCAGTGGCCGACCTGATACAGCGCGCCAATCTTCCGGTCGATCAACTAGAAGATCTTTATCGCGACCACGCGCACATGACTGCTGCGCAGTGGTTGCGCCGCGTTCAAGCCCGCCACGCAGCCAAAGCGATAACTGCCGGGTCGCCGCCGGAGATCGCGGGTGCAGACGCTGGTTTTTCTTCGAGGAAAGTATTCGAGGAAGCGTTTGTCGCGGAGTACGCGATGCTGCCGTCCGACTACGGCAATCTGAACGCCAAAAAGGGGTTTGCGTTGCATCTTCCAACATCCTATCGCCCGCAGGAGGCAGTCGGTTACCACGGGCGCGACGTGCAAAGCCCGAGTGAACGGGCGGAAGGGCAGCGGATCTGGAAGGCGTTGCACACCGCGGATGGTCCCGCCATCATCGAGATTGCCATCGGTGCCGGTCGCGCGACGGTAAAAGTCGCGACCGAAAAGAACCTTGGCCGCGAGAGCATGGCCTTTCTGCAACAGTCTGCGCTACGGATGCTGGGATTGTCCAACGACATCTCGGCATTCGAGCAGCGCCATCCCGAGATCGTCAAAACGCGCAGGGGATTGCGCGTCCCACTCCTGCCGAGCGCCTTCGATGCCCTTTGCTGGGCCATCACGGGTCAGCAGATCAATCTCACGTTCGCCGCCGCGCTGCGACGCGACATGATCAACCTGGCGGGTGAAAAAATCTACGACATGCGGGTGCATCCCACGGCCGAACAATTGGCCCACCTGGGAATCGAGCCGCTCCGCAAGATCCGCTATTCCGGCTCCAAAGCCAACTACGTGATCTCGGCGGCCGAGCAGATCGCGGGCGGTCACTTGGACATCGAGGGCTTACTCGACGGCTCGGCTGTTGCAGCGCAGGATGCTTTGGTCGCGCAGAAAGGCATTGGAATCTGGACGGCGCGCTACGTGATGATGCGCACCGGATTCGCCGACGCAGCGCCGGTCGGAGACAGTGGCCTGGCGACCGCGCTACAGCGTCTTTACCCGTCCGAAGCGCGTCCAGACGCGGAGGAAGCGGGTCGGTTGATGTTCAGGTTCAGCCCGCACCGTAGTCTTGCCAGCATGCACCTGTGGGCCTCCCTGTCTGACGGGAAATAGCCGTGTGAGCGCGCAGGGTTCTCGCGCCCGTGCAGAAAGTCCTCGGCCGGTGCTCAGGCATCCCGAAAACGACACCGTCCATTTCCTTCCAGTCCTGAGAGGTCAACAATGAGTCTGTCACCTACCTCTACTGAAAGGAAACGATCATGGCACACACCACCGTTGACGTCGGCATTTCCCGCCACATTTTCAAGTACAGCGATGCGCTGATCATCGAGCCGAATCAGCGTTGGCTCATCACTTCCGGCACCCCAGGCATGGACAAGAACGGCAACTTGCCTGAAGGCATCGAAGCTCAGACCCGCCTCGCCTGGGGCAGCATCCTGGAGGCCCTGGAAAAGGCCGGCATGGGTCCGCAAAACATCGTCAAAGTCGTCTCGACTCTGATCAACAAGGAAGACATCCAGACCTATGGTCGCGTGCGCGCGGAAATTCTCGGCGACGTGCGACCGACTTTCATGTTGTCCGTCGTGAACCAGATGGTCAAACCTGAAATCCTGGTCGAAGTCGAAGTCTTCGCGGCGGGGACGTAAAAGGGACTCACACATGTTCGAGCCGCGTTTCCCACTGCTGTCATACGACGCACTGACGTCTGAGCAGCGGACCATTCACGATCGCTTGTCGAGGGGGCCGCGTGGTGGCGTCAGCGGTCCTTTCCGGGCCTGGTTGTATTCGCCAAAGCTGGCCAATGGCCTGATGGAGGTGGGTAACTATCTGCGTTTCGATAGCCCCCTGACGAAGCGCATGATCGAACACACGATCTGACTGGTCGCCTTCGAATGGGAGGCAAATTTTGTCTTCACGCATCACGCGCCACTGACTATTGCGGAAGGCCTGTCGAAAGAAGTCGTGGAGCACATCCGCATGGGTCGCCGACCGCCTTACGCGCGAGAAGAGGATTTCGCGGTGCACGACTTCGTGCGGTGCTTGCTGAAAGGCGGCGAGATCGACAGCGAGACCTGGGACCGGAGCGCTGCTGTCCTCTCGCCTGAGACCATGGTTGATCTGATCGGGCTTACCCGCAGGCCTTTTCCATTCGAGGAGAACATCTTATGAGACCGGTCCGTACTGTTCGTGGTCTGGAGAACCTGGGCCGCACCCGTCTGTCGCGCAATTTCTTTATGCGCGAATTCATGTTCAGCGAAATTGCGGCCATCAACGGGTTTCCGAACCTTCCAGACAATCCTGATCTTGCTGTCACTGCAGGTCGGCATCTTTGCGAACTATTGCTGGAGCCTTTGCAGGCGACATTTGGCCGGATCTCTCTACGCTCCGGATACCGGGCACCCGAGGTGAATGAGTTCGGAAATCTCCATGACCTGAGTTGTGCGACCAAAGAACGTGACCGCGCGCGCCACATCTGGGATCAGCGCGATGCTGCCGGTCATTTTGGCGCGATGGCCACGATTGTCATGCCCTGGTTCGTCGACAAACTGGCCGAGGGGAAACAGTGGCAATCGCTTGCATGGTGGATCCATGATCACCTGCCCTACAGCGAGCTGCAGTTCTTCCCGAAAATTGGCGCCTTCAACATCGCCTGGAATGAGATGCCGGTCCGTTCCATTTACAGCTGGGTGAAGCCGCGTGGCTTGCTGACTCGTCCCGGATACGAGAACCATGAGGGCGACCACAGTGACCAATATGAAGGGTTTCCTCAGTTAGCCAAATATGACGCCATGTATGTGAGATGACCGCGTTATCGGTGAGCCGGGTAAGCCGCGAAAGCCAGCCGGAAATGGACAGAAGGCGACATTTTGCGGACCTTCTGCAAGACCATGAAGAACAAACTGCTTATCACCGGTCACCCTTAACTGACTTCCCACCCCGCTGTTGACTTACGCCACCTCACGAGGAAAAGACAATGAGCAAACTCGACAAGGTCTTCGCCGACCTTCATAAAGGGCCTTCGATCCTGAACCTGCCGAATGCCTGGGATGCGGGTAGCGCGCGCATCTTTGAAGCGCAAGGTGCCAAGGCAATTGCCACCACCGGCGCGGGAGTAGTCTAGGCTCTGGGTTATCCCGATGGAAATCTGGCACCGGCCAGGTTACAGGCTGAGGTGGCTGCCACCATCACCCGTGTGATCCGCGTACCGCTGTCGATCGATTTCGAAGCTGGCTATTCCGATGACCCCAAAAAAGTCGCGGAGAATATCAAACCAATCCTGGACGCCGGCGTCGTCGGCATCAATATCGAAGACGGTCAGGACGCTCCCTCGGTGCTGGCAGCGAAAATCGAAGCGGTGCGGGCTGCTGCGGAAAAGGCAGGCATCGACCTCTGGATCAATGCGCGTTCCGACGTCTATCTGCAACAACTGGTCGATGAGCCGAAGCGTGCCGAAGAATCGATCAAGCGCGCCGAACTGTATGGCAAAGCGGGCGCCAGCAGTATCTTCCTGCCAGCACTGACCGATGCCAGGGACATCAGAACCGTGGTCAAGGGTTCACCGATCCCGACCGCCCTCATGGCATGGCCCGGCCTGGCCGATTCCGCCGAACTGCAAAAGCTGGGCGTCGTGCGTTTGTCCTCCGGCTCCGGCATTCCGCAGATAATCTGGAACCACGCGGCGCGACTGGCCAAGGCGTTTGTTGAAAAGGGCGAGTCCGGCCCGATGGGGGGCGACTACATGGCCCACAGCGAGCTGCAAAGCTTGTTCGCCGAGCGTACGTAAGCCGGTATAGTCCCGCGGCACGGGGTGATTACCTCGGCCGGGGGTTGCTTTTGCTCGTGATTTCCAGCGAATTTGAGCGGTCAATTCTGCATCGACATCTACGTGTGGCGCACGTCGAACTCAACGCGCATCGTGCCTTCTGGTTAACCGTCTACGTGCAGGACAAGCCCCGCGCGGCCTTCCTCAAACAGAACCCGCTAGCGCTCCGTACGGGCTCTCACATAACGATCAAATGCGGTTGTGAGATGCTGGACCGCCTGTTCGAGGTCATCTGCGGGCGCTTCCGAAGACGGTGTCAGTTGCATCGATTCTGTCGACGTCAAGGCATCTATCAGCCTGGCGGTCATCTGATCGTAACGATTGGCTCTCTCCTGATCGTGTGCGTCCGGTTTGCCGTTGCGAAGGACTTCGATCACCGCGGCGGCGCCGCACACCATCCGCGTCGCGACGGTCAGATTCTGCAGTTGGTCGAGCCGCGCCGATCGCCGCTGGCCCTCCAGGAGCATACGTTCTCTCGTCACTTCGAGCCGCGAGCTGGCCAGACCTGCTTCGCGTTGAAGTTGATCGAGCGCGCCGGTCGATCCTCCTGACATTCTGAGCGCGGCGGACGCGAACGCCATGTTCGCTGAAATCGCGGCGGAGATCGCGGCATTCAGCGCGCTGCTCTCTTTTGTCGGCCAGAGAAGAAAGCTCGCCGCGACGCCGACGCAGGCACCCACGAATTCATTGGTCAGGCGAGCGACAATCAGTCCCTGTGCCGGATGGATGAAATCGGACATCAGCATGAACATTGGCGTCAGGAAGACAACGAATAGCCCATAGTTCACCAACCTCAATGCGACGGTCACCGCAGCCAGCAGCAAGATGGCGAATGTCACGGCGACCGGACTGGACAGGCTTGTCAGAAGAACCGCGGCAATCATTCCGCCGATGAGGCTGCCGCATGCACGCTCCAGCACGCGCAACCATGTATTGGCAGAAAGCGGCTGGGTCACGACGATTGCAGCAATCGCGCCCCAGTACGCAAACGTGACACTGAGCGATGTGCCGATCATGAAAGCGAGCACCGATGCGACAGCTACTCGCAGCGCGTGGACCCAAACCAGCCTTTCGATCTTGAGCGCGCTGGGGGCGGCAGGTGAGGGCGTCGCGGAGTCCATTGCGAGCGCATATCGACGGTCTGCCAGATGAGCGATGGCCCGTGCCGCGAGGGCAACGGCGCTTGCTACCGGGCCCGTACGTCCAGCCGTCTGCTGCAACAGCGCGTGTGCCAGTGCTATCAACTGATCGGGAATCGGTCGTTCTCGCTGTGCGTGCGCGACCACGTTTTGCAGCAACTGTCGCAGCGCGGGGAGCAATGGCTGCGATCCATCGACATTGTCGATAGCTATTGCCGCGTTACGTCGGACATGACCGATTGCGATCAGCGCGGAAAACACTCTGCCTGCGGCATCGACACCCGGGCCAAGATCGGGACCGGTGCGAACATCGTGCGCCGCCAATGCCCTGCCGCGCTCGATCGCCATGCGCACCCCGCGCCTATGAACGGTATCGAACTCGATCCAGCGCTGAACGTCCATTCCCGGCCGCGAATCCAGCGACTCCAGAAAGCCGGCCATGTCTGCGAGCCGGCCGAAGATCGTCGCGAGCGTGAAGCCCGCGGACTGCGGGAACGGGATCGGCCAGAGGACGATGCAAAACAGCATGGTCCAAGCTGACCCGAGCAGAAAATAGCCGCCGTGAGCAAGTGCAGCGGCAAGCGGCTCAGGCGACGCAATGCCGATCACGACTGCGAGCGAGGCAATCAACCCCGCCTGCGCCGGCATGGGCCCGAGTGACGGCTTGTAAGACCGTGTTAGTCCACAAAGGAAAACCAGCACAAACAGGGAGACGATACTGACGGCAAAGCCCCAATGCGCGGCATACGACGCCAGCGGCATGACGACCACGCCCATGGCCGTAAAAATGGCCATCGCCTTCAGGCGCTGTGAGCGCGAACCTTGCGGATCGCAGAGACAGTTCCAGAACGCCGCCACGGCGCCGAACGCGATATCCGAGCGACCGAGCATCGCCGCGGCACAGAGCATGGGCGCCATCGCAAGCGCGGCGTGCATCCCTTCTGCGATCCCGATGCGCTCAGGCGTGATAGCGAATACATGACCTTCCGCCCGCACGGTGCGACGGCTTACGAGGGACACGAACTTGCCTATTATTGTCATAGCGTCTTCGCTGGTCGCGAATGTCGATTGCTAAAGATAAGGCCCAAGAATGGGCGCGTTCGGGAGACGCAGTCAGCGCGTTAGGAAACCGTCGGCTATCGAGTTAATCGAGTTTCGGCGATCCACGTGTTTTAACACCGGCTGGGTCAATTGTTGCCAGTCGCATACAAGAAAAACAGACGTTCGCAGCGCGGCATCGCATCGAAAAGATGCCGTTCACGAGACGGCTTGCGCCGGACTTCGAGACTGTAGCCGACTTCCGTCGTGACAACGGCATCGGCATCGGCATTCGTAACGTGGGTCGCCGCTTCGTGATGCTGTGCCGCCGTAACCTGACGGTCAACTCTCGATGACCGCTCCGGACGAACGCTCCATGACGACGAGCGATGAGGACCGCGCATGGTGGGCGACAACGTCCAGGTGATGGTCAAGGTCAACCCTCTCTCGTCGTAGCTCACGAGGTCACACATTCTTGCAGTGAGCTTGCACTGCTCACGCCTGCTGCGACGCCTCGCTCAGGAGCCGAACGGGACGCCCGTCTGTCCATCGTTCCAGACAAGCCGGAGTGGCCGGCAGGCCGGCCGCGACGGAGCACCTCAGCAATCTTCGCCGGGATGTCGCACGCGGCGGGCGGCGCGTCACGTTGGGCGTGCGTCGCCTGCTGCAAGTCCTCTGCACGTTCGCGCGAGTCCTTCGAGGGGCATCCCTGGTGGCACAGATTCTCGACCGTACCTATTTTCTACATCATACGTATGACATAGAGCGCGAGTCGTGGCAACGCTACACAGGCAGATTCTGAATCAGTTGCGTGAGAAGATCTGCCCGTGCCGCAGGCCGCGGAACACGCCGCGCTGACGCTCATTTAGCGCGCCGAGCAGAATTTCAAGGACCGCGCCGCCTTGAACACCACCGCTAACGATCAACCGGCCCGACATAATGTCGTTGCGCACGCAGCGCATCCAACCCACTTTGAAACCCGACGATCAAAGTGATCGCGACGGACGCACTCGCGCCTTCTTTCTGACCACACAGAGGACCCAGCATGTTTCAACTATTCGATCTGACCGGCCGCACGGCACTCGTCACTGGCTCGGCCCGCGGCATTGGCTACGCGCTGGCAGAAGGATTGGCAGCGGCGGGCGCCAGCGTCGTGATCAACGGCACGCGAGCGGACACGGTCGCTGAATCGGTCAGCAAGCTGACCAGCATGGGCCACAAAGCGCAGGGGCGCGCTTTCGACGTCACCGACGAAGCGGCTGTCGCCGATGCCTTCTTGCAGTGGGACAAGGACGGTGTGCAGGTCGACATCGTCGTGAATAACGCCGGCATCCAGTTTCGCAAGCCGCTTGTCGATCTCGAACTGCGCGACTGGCAGCGCGTGATCGATACCAATCTGACCAGCGCGTTCATCGTCGCGAAGCAGGCGGCGCGACGCATGATTGCACGCGGCACCGGCGGCAAGATCATCAACATCGGCTCGCTGACAAGTGAGGCGGGGCGCGCGACGGTCGGCGCGTACACCGCGGCGAAGGGCGGCATCAAGATGCTGACCCGCGCAATGAGCGCCGAATGGGCGGTTTCGAACATCCAGGCGAACGCGATCGGTCCGGGCTACATCCTGACCGACATGAACAAGCCGCTGATCGAAAACGCCGCCTTCGATGCATGGGTCAAGAGCAGCAACCCTTCGCAACGCTGGGGCAAGCCTGAAGAGCTGGTCGGTACCGCGGTATATCTCGCGTCGGCTGCATCGAGCTATGTGAACGGTCAGATCATTTATGTCGACGGCCGCTGGCTGGCCGTGCTTTGAAGCTGTTTTGAATGCCGGCCTGCAGGAGTGCAGCAGAACAAAAAAACGACTCGCTCGCGGTCAACCGTTGCATACGCTGTACCGATCCGGAGCCATCATGGAAAGCGTCAAACCCGCGTTGCCTCGCGCAATTTCGGTTTGCAGGAAGGGTGGGGTACCGAGCCGCCGAACTTCGTGATCCGGGAACGCAAAGGTCCGCGAGCCGCATTGCTCGATGTCTTTCCTGGACTGCCAGAATTTCGCGACAGCTATGTCTATGCCAATGATCGACCGGGACGAGGCGTGGATATCGACGAAGCCGAGGCGGCGAACTAGCTGTGTGTGAATACTGTCACGACGTGGACCCAAACGAGATTGAAAGACGGGACGTTGCAAACACTGTGATCTTTGCCGCGCGGCGTACTCGGTGCGGCGTTGCCCCTCGCGGTTTAGCATTCTTTGCTACAAGCCGGCAGGCGTCGATCAATGAGTTCTGGATCTAGATCGCGAGTGGGCAGACAAAGGGCACTCCCATTCAGCGCACCGTGCGGTTGACAGTACAACACGGCGCGCAGCAACTCTCTCCTCGGTTCAGCGCTTCACCGTGCTCAACTTTCCAGTCGGAACACGGCCACCGTCGTGCGCAGTCTTGCTGCCTGCTCATCCAGCGAGGCTGCGGCCGCCGCAGCCTCTTCAACCAGCGCGGCATTCTGTTGAGTCACCTCGTCCATCTGCGACACGGCCCGATTCACCTGTTCGATGCCCGTGCTCTGCTCGACCGATGCCGCTGCGATTTCGCCCATGATGTCGCTGACACGCCCGATCGAATCGACAATCTCGCGCATCCGCTCGCCTGCGACGGCTACCTGTCCCGTCCCGTCATCGACGCGTGCCACCGACGATTCGATCAGTTCCTTGATGTCCTTGGCCGCCGACGCGCTGCGCTGCGCCAGCGTGCGCACTTCACCGGCTACGACCGCGAAGCCGCGCCCTTCGTCGCCTGCTCGCGCGGCTTCGACTGCCGCATTCAATGCGAGGATGTTGGTCTGGAATGCGATCCCTTCAATCACGCTGATGATCTGCCCGATCTTGCGCGATTCGCCCGCGATGTTCTGCATCGTGCCGATGACTTCGTCGACCGCGCTACCGCCGCGCTTCGTCGCATCCGAGGCGAGCACGGCCAGTTGGCTCGCCTGACGCGCGTTGTCCGCATTCTGCTTTACCGTCGCCGTCAGCTGTTCCATGCTCGCGGCCGTTTCCTGCAGCGACGCCGCCTGCTCCTCCGTGCGTTGCGAGAGATCCGTGTTGCCTTGCGCGATCTCGCCGGAGCCGGTCGCAATCGAATCGCTGGTGCGTTGAATACCCTGCACCAGCTCGCGCAATTTCAGACGCATCTCGCCGAGCGCATACAGCAGGCTGGATCGATCCGAAGGCGAGATGCGGATATCCGCAGCGAGATTGCCGGCCGCGATCTGCGCAGCGAACGCTGTGGCATCGGCCGGTTCGCCACCGAGCGCACGCGTTACGCTGCGCGTCATGAGCCACGCCATTGCGCCGACCGCGACGAAGATCGCCGCTGCAATCGCCATCAACGTGCGCGCGAGACGCCAATAGGCGGCGTTGATGTCGTCGTAGAAGAAGCCCGTACCTATCCACCAGCCCCATGCGGGTACGGCGACGACGCCTTGCAGCTTTGCTTCCAGCGGGCCGTCCTGCGTGCGCTTGATCAGCACGTCGACCAGTGCGATGTGCTGTTTCGCCAGACCTTGCGCATAGGCTTGCGTGTCCGTCAAATTGCCGATGGTCGTCCGGTTGCCGCCGGTCTTCGTGCCGATCAGATTCGGGTTCGGATGGACCAGGTTGATGCTGTTGGTATCGGATACCCAATAGTAACTTTTGCCGTCAGCATTCAACTGACTCAACGCCGCTTTTGCTGCGGTCTGTGCGTCGTCGCGGCTCATTTTGCCGCCTGCTTCTTGCGACTGGTAGTACAGCGTCAGATGCTCGGCTTTGGCCAGTAACGTAGTGATCTGAGCTTGCCGACTCTCGATGAGGGCGTTATCCAGTTGGGACAGCGCGATCGCTGCGATACAGACCACGCCGGCCAGCGCAGTACTGACGAGGATGAGGAGCTTTGTCGAGACTTTCATTTGGATCGAGCGCACACGGCGCATAGCTTAAATTTTAACTAGATGGTTCATATATCGACCTGTTGGGGCAGACCTTTAGCTTTCGTTGCTGTCTGTTGAAAAGAGGGTGGGCAAACGGTTTGCCTGCAAGGTGTTCTCCTCGTTCCGTGGCAGACAACTGCTCTCAATGCGCAACTAACGGTCATCAGCGGAGGCGTCTTCACAGCGACGCGGTGGTGATTCGGCGGCAGATGCTTGGTAGCGGGTTTCGCATGCCTCGTTCGGGCGCGTCACGCCACCAAGCGTGCATTACTCCAATACTCGCAATTCAGCTGGCGACAAAGCCTTCTCGAACAGGAAACCCTGCGGTTCATCGAACGTCTTCCGACAAAGCGGTGGGGCGATTGCTCATGCATGAAAAGCGACGGCGCGATTGCTTAGGCATGAACGACTGGCTTCAATGCGTGAGCTGTTGGAGGTCGACTTGCTGCTCAGATGGTTGAAGAGCCCGCGCGCACGACGTTCAGATCATTGCGCGCCGGGCCGGTAAATTCGCGTGGGCGCTGCGGTCGGTGCCGACGATGCTGCGGAGCCCGCTCAGAATGTCGAGACACGCAATTGACTGGGCGATACCGAGGGGATGATCGGGGAGGGAGAGCGTGTGCCGCCGAGCGGAGGACTTCGCATAAAGAAGCATAGCGAGCGGCGATTGCTAGTGCTGAATACTCTGTTCAGCACGACATTATACGCCTAATGTCGTGTATAACTACAAAATAGTTAGATATGTAGCGTTTTACGTAGTAATATATGAGAACCAAAAACCGATCTCTGCCATGAATCCCGATCTTTCCCCTGACGCTGCACTGGCCGCCGACATCGAGCGCCTGAAGCTCTCACATCCAAAAACGCGCGAGTTGTACCGCGAGGTGTGCGCGCTGCTGTTCTTCCGTTATGGCATCACGCCGACCGCGAACCGTCTCTACCAGCTAGTCCGGCGGGGCAGCATGGGCACACCTACCGAGGTACTCAGCGAGTTCTGGACCGAGTTGCGCGAGAAGAGCCGAGTGCGCATCGAGCATCCCGACCTGCCAGCCGATCTCGGTGCGGCCGCCGGCGAATTGGTGGCGACCCTCTGGACGCGCGCTACCGAGTCAGCGGCCACCGCGCTGGATGCGCTGCGCAATGAGGTCGAGAGCGCAAGGGCGGACGCGCAGCTGTCGGTGGCCGCAGCCCGCGATGAGCTCGGTCGGGTCGAGACTGCGCTCGAACAGCGCACCGGGGCGCTGCTTGCCGCCCAGGTTGAAGTACGGGAGCTGGAAAAGGCGCAGGCCGAAGGCCACGCGCAGCGTCAGGCACTTGAGGCGGAGCTGGAACGCGGTCGGTCGACGCTGGCTGCGCGCGATCGGGAACTGGTGGAGGTGAGGGAAGGTTTTTCGCGCGACCTCGACAAGCTGCGCGAAGCCGTGGAGCGGGCCGAGGAACGGCTACGCGCGTCCGAGAAGAAGGCGCTTCTCGAAATCGACCGCGAGCGCGGCGCCGCGTCGAAGCTGCAGAAGGAACTCGACGAGACGGCGCGCCGCGCGGAGCAGAAAGAGGCCGAGCACCGTCGGGCGGCCGAAATCCTGCAGACGCAACTGGGCGAAACGCGTCATCAGGCAGGCGTGCTGCAGGGACGGCTCGACGCCGTTCAGGCAGAGAACACGCGCTTGCAGTCAGACGTCATGGCGTTCCGGGAAGCGCAGGCGAGTGAGCGGGCTGCGCCTGCCGCGGACCGTCGAACGCCACGTGCGACGCGCCTCGCGCGCAGCGTGCCGGCCAAACCGCTCACACGTCGGAGAAAGGCAATATAGGGATCTCAAACGTAACGCTACGGGCCGGCCTGCAAGGCAGCAGTTCAGGCGACAACGCGATTCATCACGTCAGTCGTATTGGCCGGCTGGGAGAAAAGAAAATATTCTGGAATGCAGAAAATCGGCGAGTCATCGGCGAGTCAAGCGGTGTCCCTCGTGAACAAGAGATGTCGCGACGGCAGCATACGCGATATTCGTCGCCGTTGAGTTGGCCGGCCTCGTCCAGAACACATGGACAGGGCGCTCGAAAAATATAAATCGCGACAGAGTCACCGGATGCGCTCACACTGGGCGACATGGCTGTCGCTTTCGCGACGGGCAAATCTGGGGAAACATATTGGCGAAGAGCACGATGCGCGGTAATCGCGAGGTTAAATAACCCAAGCAACCCAAAAAGGTGGTCTCTCCTGCAGCAGGCGCGTCCTCGGCGATTGCGTCGAAGACTGTCGTGGCCAGCGCACCAGCCAAGAAGAAATAGCAGGCACCCCGGGCACATCCGTGCCCTTTCTGCTCCGCGCTTTCTGGGTGTTCAGCCGGGGCCTGCGTCGACAGAGCGGTGCAGAAGCTCCTGCCCGTGCCCCTCATTCAGAGCCGCATCGGTCTGATCGAAGCTCATCCGACGTTTTTTGTACATCGCTAAACCGCAGCTACCGGTTGGCGGGTGGGCGCGCGTCATCGCCGACCATGCCCGCACAAGCCATATGCCTGCCTTTTCGCCCTGACGGTTCCTCGCGCGTCCACCCGCACCCGTGAATCAAGCCACACCCCGGAGGCTTGCATGTACGCGACGCGTGTGGCGCTGCCTCCCCGAAGGAAGATCCGATCATGTCCCAACTCTATGAGCCGTCCGTCGCTACTACGATGGCAAACGATGTGCGCGCCACTAACATGACACGCCACTGCGACCAATCCACCCCACCGAACTCGCCGACATCGCAGGAAGTGCTCCTGTGAAAACGATCCTTCGTTATATCGCGAGACATCGGTCACCGTCGCCGCCGTGGACTGACATCGCGCCAGTGCGCGAAGAGCTGTTCGGCGTCGAACGGCTCGAGCAACACGCGGAGAGCCTCGCTGCCGCACAACCGGTCACGAAGACCCCGCCTGCCGTTTTGTCGCTGCACACAAGGCTGAGCGACAACGCTACAGTCCTGCTCGCGGCCTACCGCGCGAGCGCCGACGAACTGGAGAGCGGCCGGGGCGTGGTGCCCGCCGCGGAATGGCTGCTCGACAACTATCACCTCGTCGAGGAGCAGATCCGCGAGATTCGCGACGACTTGCCGTCCGGTTACTACCGTCAGTTGCCCAAGCTTGCCGCGGGCCCGTTCGCTGGGTATCCGCGCGTATTCGGTCTCGCGTGGGCGTTCGTTGCGCATACCGACAGTCACTTCGACCCGCAGATCCTGCGGCGTTTCATCAACGCGTATCAACGGGTTCAGCCGCTGACAATCGGCGAATTGTGGGCCGTAGCGATTACGTTGCGGATCGTGTTGATCGAGAACCTGCGACGCCTGACCGACCAGATTACCGCTGGCCGCAGCGCACGCGCCGACGCCGATGCGCTCACCGACCGTCTGCTCGAATCGGGCAGCGCCCGTTCGGCGCTCGAAGCGGACATTTCCACGCGCTCCTCAGGCCTGTTGTCCGAGCTATTCGCCGCACAACTCGTCAAACGGCTGCGTGACCAGGATCCACGCACCACGCCGGCGCTTGGCTGGCTGGAAGAGCGGCTTAAGCTACAAGGCGCCTCCGTCGATGAAGTCGTGCAACATGCGCAGCAGCGACAGGGCGCGTCGAATGTCACCGTGCGCAATGTGATCACCAGCATGCGGCTGATTTCCGACATCGACTGGACGGAACTGTTCGAGAGCGTGAGTCTTGTCGACGCGCGGTTGCGCGCGGACAGCGGCTTTGCCACGATGGATTTTCCGACGCGTAACCTGTATCGCAGCGCGATCGAGCAACTGGCGCGCGGTTCGTCCTTCACCGAACTCGAAGTCGCCGGGCTAGCGCTGGAATCGGCACAGGCGGCACTGCTCGAAGCAGGTGATGGCGCACATGCGGAACGCGCCGGCGACCCGGGCTACCACCTGATCGCTGAGGGCCGGCGAGCGCTGGAGCGGGCGATCGAATTCCGTCCGCCGGCGCATCTTCGGATCACGCGGTTTAACGTTCGCCTCGGCATCGGCGGCTACGTCGGCACGATCGTGACGCTCGCCCTGACGTTACTGGCGCTGGCGTTGTGGGCACTGTGGACACTGGTGCCGCAGGGTCTCGATGTTTGGGTACTCGCGCTGTTTGCCGTATGCGGATTCCTGCCCGTCACCGAAGTCGCGACCGCGCTCATCCATCGCGCGGTGACATGGAGTTTCGGTGCAATCACGTTGCCGGCTCTTGAACTGAGTGCCGGCGTGCCGTCTTCATTGCGCACACTGGTTGCCGTGCCGACACTTCTGACGAGCGAAGCCGATCTGCGCGAGCAGGTCGAACGCCTCGAGGTGCATCATCTCGCGGGAGCCGGTGGCGACCTGTCCTTCGCGTTACTGGCGGACGGGCTCGATGCCGATCAGGAAGTGCTGCCCGGCGATGCGCATCTGCTTGCCGTGGCCGCCGACGCCATCGAAGCACTGAACCGCCGTTACGAGCCAGGCCCCGGCGGCAGCCGTTTCCTGCTGCTACACCGCCGCCGCGTGTTCAACGCGAGCGAAAACAAATGGATGGGCTGGGAACGCAAGCGTGGCAAGCTGCACGAACTCAACCGCCTGCTGCGCGGTGCGACGGATACGACCTTCATGTCGATCGCCGGCCGTGCACCGCAGGTGCCGCCCGACGTGCGCTACGTGATCACACTCGACGCCGATACGCGTCTGCCACGCGACGCCGCGCTGCGGCTGATCGGCAAGATGGCGCATCCGCTGAACCGGCCGACATTTAGCGATGCCGATCAACGCGTTGTCAATGGGTACGCGATTCTGCAGCCGCGTGTCACGCCGTCGTTGCCTGTCGGCCAGGAAGGGTCACTGCATCAGCGCGTCTTCTCCGGCCCCGGCGGGATGGACCCGTACGCGGCGGCCGTGTCCGATGTCTATCAGGACCTGTTCGGCGAAGGGTCGTATACGGGCAAGGGCATTTACGACGTCGATGCATTTGAAGCGGCTCTGCGTGGACGCGTGCCGGAAAACGCACTGCTCAGTCACGATCTGTTCGAGGGGATTTTTGCGCGCGCCGGACTGGCGTCGGACGTCGAGGTGGTCGAAGAAGTGCCGTCGCGTTATGACGTGATTGGCAAGCGGCAGCATCGCTGGACGCGTGGCGACTGGCAATTGCTGCCGTGGATCGTCGGCTATCGCGGCCGGGACCGACACGCGATGCCGTCGATTGGCCGCTTCAAGATGCTCGACAATTTGCGCCGTTCTTTGCTCGCCCCCTTCATGATTGCTGCGCTCGGCCTATGCTGGCTGATGCCGATCCGCGCCGGGATCGCAGGCGCGCTGCTGGTGCTAGGTGCGCTCGCGATTCCCGCTTTCCTGCCGACGCTGTTCGCGATCCTGCCGCGCCGCAGCGGCATCCATCTGCGCAATCATCTGGACGTGCTGGCCGCCGACGTGCGGCTCGCCGCCTTGCAGACCGTTCTGTCGGCCGCGTTTCTCGCTGACCAGGCGTGGCGCATGGGCGATGCGATCGTCCGGACGCTGATACGGCTGTTCGTGACGCATCGCCGGCTGCTCGAATGGACCACCGCCGCGCAGTCGAAGGGCAGCCCTCGTCTCGATCTGCGCGGCTTTTATCGGCAGATGACAGGCGGACTCGTGCTCGGCCTGGTGCTGCCGGCTGGTGCGATCGCGTTCGCACCGTCGCACTGGCCGCTGGTGGTGCCGTTTGCGCTGTTATGGCTCGCCGCGCCAGCGCTCGCGCTGTGGTCGAGCCGGTCGCCGACCGTCGCGCGGCGTTTCTCGATGGCGGAACCGGACGCACGCAGCCTTCGCCTCATCGCGCGGCGCACGTGGCGTTTCTTCGAGACCTTCGTTACGCCGGCAGAGAATATGCTGCCGCCCGACAACTTCCAGGAAGACCCGAAGCCAGTCGTCGCACACCGCACTTCGCCGACCAACCTTGGGCTCTATCTGTTGTCGGCGATTGCGGCGCGGGATTTTGGCTGGGCGGGGACGATGGAAACCGTCGAACGGCTCGAAGCGGCGTTCGCTTCGATGCACAAGCTCACGCGTTTCAAGGGGCATTTCTATAACTGGTATGGGACGCTCGATCTCCAGGTGCTGGCGCCGGCGTATGTTTCGTCGGTCGATAGCGGCAATCTGGCCGGTCATCTGATCGTTCTCGCCAACGCGTGCGAAGAGTGGCCGCATGAGTTGCTCGTCCCGGCTGCGCGGCCAGGATTGATGGATAACCTGCAACTCGCGCATGAAGCTATCGACATGCTGCCCGCTGCAGGCGGTGAACGTGGCCGACAACTGGTTGCGATCCTCGATGAGATCAGCAAACAGTTGCAGGGCCCGCAGACGTTCGAAGCGCTGTTGCCGTCGCTCACGCGGCTGACCGAAAAGGCCGCGAAGGCAACGCGTGAACTGGTACCCGCCGGCGGCGACGATAATTCGGCCGACCTGATGTTCTGGATCGACGCGTTGAGCAAAAGCGTGGTCGAACATGCCCGCGACCGGCAACAACTCGCGGAGGCACCGGATCTCCTGCGGGCACGCTTGAAGTCGCTCGCCGATACGTCGCGGGCGATGGCGCTCGACATGGACTTCGCGTTCCTGCTCGATCCGGAACGCAAGCTGCTATCGATCGGCTATTCGCAATCCGATAACAGTCTCGACCTGAACTGTTACGACCTGCTGGCGTCCGAAGCGCGCCTCGCGAGCCTGTTCGCCATCGCGAAAGGCGACGTGACGACGCGCCACTGGTTCCGCCTCGGTCGCGCTGCGACGCCGATCGGCAACGGCTCGGCGCTGATCTCGTGGTCGGGGTCGATGTTCGAATACCTGATGCCGTCGCTGGTGATGCGCGCACCTGTCGGCAGCCTGCTCGAACAGACGAGCCGTCTGGTGGTGGAACGGCAAGCGTCGTATGCGCGTTCGCTCGGCATTCCGTGGGGCATTTCGGAATCGGCGTACAACGCACGCGACATCGAATTTACCTACCAGTATTCGAATTTCGGCGTGCCCGGTCTTGGCCTCAAGCGGGGGCTATCGGAGAACCGCGTGATCGCGCCGTATGCAACGGGGCTAGCCGCGATGGTCGACCCACAAGCCGCGCGAGAGAACTACGCACAACTCGCCGCGCTTGGCGCGCTGGGTCGCTATGGTTTCTACGAAGCACTCGATTTCACCCGCTCGCGGCTACCGGACAACGAGGATGTCGCGATCGTGCGCAATTTCATGGCGCATCACCAGGGCATGACGATCGTGTCGATCGCGAACACCTTACTCGACGCGCAGATGCGTGCGCGTTTCCATCGCGAACCCATGATCCAGGCGAGCGAACTGTTGCTGCAGGAACGTATGCCGCGCAATGTCGCCGTTGCCCATCCCCGGGCCGAAGAAGTGAACACGTCGGCCGTTGTTCCCGGCGTCGTGGCGCCGACCGTACGGCGCCTCGCGGCGTCGGTTGTGGCCAGCGCAGCGCCAGTGACACACCTGCTGTCGAATGGACGCTACGCGGTCATGTTGACGGCGACCGGCGCCGGCTACAGCCGTTGGCGCGATATTGCCGTGACACGTTGGCGCGAAGACGTCACCCGCGACAACTGGGGCTCCTTCATTTTCCTGCGCGATACGCAGAGTGGCCAGGTGTGGTCGGCAGGCGCACAGCCGGCGGGTAGCGAAGCCGAGTACGAAGAGGTTGTGTTCGGCGAGGACCACGCGGAATTCATCCGCCGCGACGGCTCGTTGACAACGACGATGGACGTACTGGTTTCTGGTGAAGCAGACGGCGAAGTGCGCCGCGTGTCGTTGGCGAACAGCGGACGCCGTGCGCGCGAGATCGAACTGACTTCCTATGCCGAAATCGCGCTCGCGACGCCCGCCGCCGACAATGCCCATCCGGCCTTCTCGCGGATGTTTGTCCAGACCGAGCACCTGGCCGAATTCGGCGCGCTGGTGGCCACGCGCCGTCCGCGTTCGCAGGACGAAAGCCAGATGTGGGCGGCGCATTTCGCGATTGTCGACGGCGAGATCGTCGCCGATCCGCAATACGAATCGGATCGCGCCCGCTTTCTGGGCCGCGGTCGCAATGCGGGCACAGCGGCGGCGATCTTCGACGATCAGCCGCTGACCAACACCGCCGGCACCGTACTCGATCCCGTCTTTGCACTCAGGTATCGCGTGCTGGTGCCGCCGGGCAAGGTCGCGCGCGTAACGTTCTGGACCGTGGTGGCCGAGTCGCGAGCGCTGTTGCTCGATCTGATCGACAAACACCATGACCGCAACGCGTTCGATCGTGCCAAAACGCTAGCCTGGACGCAGGCTCAGGTGCAGTTGCGCCATCTCGATGTCGAAGCCGAAGAGGCGGCGGATTTTCAGCGCCTCGCCGCGCCCGTGATCTACGCCGATGCGCGTTTCAGGGCACCGTCGGACACGATCGTTCGGGGGGCCGGCCCTCAGTCGGGACTCTGGGCACACGCGATCTCCGGCGACCTGCCGATCGTGCTGCTGCGTATCGATGACGTCGAGGACATCGCGCAGGTCCGGCAATTATTGAGGGCCCACGAGTACTGGCGGATGAAGCGACTGGGCGTCGATCTCGTCATCATCAACGAACGGGCTTCGTCGTATATCCAGGAGTTGCAGGGTGCGATCGAAACAGCGGTGCGCAGCAGCCAGTTGCGGCCACGTTTTGGCGAAGAGCTCGCGCAAGGGGCAGTCTTTACGCTGCGCGCCGATTTAATGAGCGTGGAGGCGCGTGCGCTGCTGCAATCGGTCGCGCGTGTTGCGTTGATCGCGCGTCGCGGTTCAATCGCCGACCAGCTCGCCCGCTTGCCGCAGTCGCAGGGCCAGCCGTTGGCGCAGCGCCGGCAGAAGCCGCCGATGTCGTCGCCATGGCCCGCGGCGCCTCGTCCGTCACGCGCGCTTGCGTCGATTCCGTCGGGGCTCGAGTTTTTCAACGGTCTGGGCGGCTTCGATAAAGACGGCCGGGAATATGTGACCGTGCTTGTGGCGGGTGCGACCACGCCCGCACCGTGGATCAACGTGATCGCGAACGCTGGCTTCGGCTTTCAGGTCGCGGCAGAAGGCAGCGGCTACACGTGGGCCGCGAACAGCCGCGAGAATCAACTCACGCCGTGGTCGAACGATCCGGTCGAAGATCCGGCCGGCGAAGCCATCTATGTGCGCGACGAAGTCTCTGGCGATGTGTGGGGCGCCACCGCGTCGCCGATCCGCGACGGTGGGACGTATGTCGCGCGTCACGGGCATGGCTACAGCCGCTTCGAACACGAGGCGAATGGCATCGCGCTTGACTTGCTGCAATACGTGCCGCTCACCGACCCGCTGAAGATTTCCCGGCTGACGTTGCGCAATCTGTCCGGTACGCCGCGCCGTCTGTCCGTGACGACGTGGATGGAATGGGTGCTTGGCACATCGCGCGGCGCATCGGGGCCCTCCATCGTGACGGAAATCGACTCCGCTACCGGCGCGATGCTGGCGCGCAATCCGTGGACCATGGGGTTCGCAGGCCACGTCGCGTTCGCCGACCTGGGCGGCCAGCAGACCGCGTGGACGGCGGATCGTACCGAATTTCTCGGCCGCAACGGCCGGACTGCGGCACCCGCCGCGCTGACTGGCAACGCGCCACTGTCTGGCACAACTGGCGCGGGTCTAGATCCCTGTGCGGCGTTGCAGCGCGTGATTGAGCTGGGCGTGGATGAGAGCGTCGAAGTGGTGTGGTTCGTCGGGCAATGCGTTGGCATCGAAGAGGCGCGGGCGTTGATCGAGCGCTATCGCAACGCGGATCTCGACGCGGTCCTCGCCGAGGTGACGAGTCAGTGGCACAGCGTACTCGGTACCGTCCAGGTGAAGACCCCCGACCGCGCGATGGATCTGATGCTAAACGGCTGGTTGCTGTATCAGACGCTCGCGTGCCGCGTCTGGGCACGCTCGGCGTTCTATCAGGCGAGCGGCGCGTATGGGTTCCGTGATCAGTTGCAGGACGGCATGGCGTTGACGCATGCGCAGCCGGACGAGACACGGCGGCATCTGCTGCGCGCCGCGGCGCGGCAGTTCGTCGAAGGCGATTTCCAGCACTGGTGGTTGCCCCAGTCGGGGCAAGGCGTGCGCACACGGATTTCCGACGACCGCGTGTGGCTCGCGTTCGCGACGGCGACGTACATCGGCTGCACGGGCGACGTCGCGATTCTCGATGAGATCGTGCCATTCCTCGATGGACCGCCTCTGCAACCCGGCGAGCACGATGCGTTCTTCCAGCCGATGGTTGCCGATGAATCAGCGTCGCTGTTCGAACATTGCGCGCGCGGCCTGGATCAATGCATTGAACTGACCGGCGAGCATGGCTTGCCTCTGATCGGCACGGGTGACTGGAACGACGGCATGAACCGCGTCGGCGCGCAAGGCAACGGAGAAAGCGTTTGGCTTGGCTGGCTGCTATTGCGGACGATCGAATTGTTCGCCCCGCTGGCTCAATCGCGCGATGCGGCTTCTGTTGCGCGCGCGGCAGGCTGGCGTGCTCATGCGGCCTCGGTGCGCGAGGCGCTGGAGCGTGACGCATGGGACGGCGAATGGTATCGCCGCGCGACGTTTGACGACGGCACGTGGCTTGGCTCGAAAGACAGTGACGAGTGTCAGATCGATTCGATCGCACAGTCGTGGGCGGTCCTGTCAGGCGCGGCAGAGCCGGCGCGTGCGGCGCTGGCGATGACGTCGCTGGAAAAACACCTTATCCGTCGCGACGACGGGCTGGCGTTGCTGTTCACGCCGCCGTTCGATAAAACGTCGCACGATCCAGGCTATATCAAAGGTTATCCGCCGGGGCTGCGTGAAAACGGCGGGCAGTATAGCCACGCGGCGATGTGGGCGATCCTCGCGTTCACCAAAATGCGTGACGGCAACAAGGCTGCTGCGCTGTTTTCACTGCTTAATCCGGTCAATCATGCACGCACACCGACGGAAGTCGAGCGCTACAAGGTCGAGCCCTATGTCGTTGCCGCCGATGTCTATTCCGTGGCGCCGCATGCCGGCCGCGGTGGCTGGACCTGGTACACGGGATCTGCTGGATGGATGTACCGGGCGGGTGTCGAAGGAATTCTCGGGATTTGTCGCGAGGGCGATTTTCTTGTGATCGATCCTTGTATTCCGGACACGTGGCCGGGCTTTGAAGCAACAGTGACGATGCATTCGACGCGGTATAAGATTCGCGTCGAATCCGCGGGCGAGGCCGGCGTCATGCGCGTGGTACTCGACGACGCGAGTCTCGAATGGGGTAATGAACGGGTGCGCGTGCCGCTTGATGGCGGGTCGCATAGGCTCCTGATTTCACTTTGCTGCGGCGTGAGTGAAGACGTGAACTCGGGCGCGCAAGTCGCGTGACGAATCAGGCATCCGTGATCGAGTAAGACAGTCAAACAGGGGTGCGGTGGCCGGCTTACCCCGGACAGGATTGGATCTGTGGCGAGCCGCCATCAATTGCCATCAGGCCGAACATTGCGCGCGTTGTATTGCGGGCTTTCTGGGCGCGCTGGTGACGACATTAATTCGGGCGCGCCGATTGGCCCAGCTCACTGATGCCGACGTTACCGTGCGGCGGGCGCGGAAACGTCCTTGAGTTGATCCAGCAGAGACTGAAGTCGTCGGGCCTGAGCAGGGACGATCTGCGGAGTGGACGCAATTCGCCGTACCCGGTCGAGCCAATAACCTCGACCGAACACGGCGATGTTGCCGTCGACGGCAACGGCGAACTCGAGGTGCGTGATGGCGCCATCGAGATTTTTTGCCCTATACGGACTTTCTAACCGCACCCCGGTTTTTGCATCCCGGCGTGTCATCACGCTTTTCGCATCTTGATTGGTGCGCTTCGGATGCTGAAGTGTTTCTAGTTCTATTGCGATCATCGTTATTTTTGCCTAGCGGTCGAATATATGCGCCACGCACGCGAATGACTTAGTGCATGGCGACCCCCGTCGTCATGTCAGTGCGGGCGAGTTCGGCCTTCTCTCAGGTTCCGAACCGCTAGCCGTATGCAACGATCGCGCCAGCGCTCCACGGCCCATCGGCAATGGGTTAACGCGGTTTCCGATAGGGCGGCGTAGGACGATTCCGTCCACGAAAAACGGGGGAGTGGTCGATTCCGGCCACTCCGGTCGGGCTTGGCGGTGTGGGCTAACGGCTCGCGCCGAGTCCTTGGGCGCTTGGTTCGATGGCAGCTTCGTGGCGCAGTTCGGCCAGCAAAGCTATAGCGTCCGCAATGCGGCCGGTCGACTCGGCCGATTGCTCCCGCACGCCGCGCGCGAGGATGTCGATCGCGTCGGCGCGGCGACCCGTGGAACGCAGGAGGTCTGCGAGGTAGCGCGCGGCATCCACGCGCGCAGGCACCGAACCGAACGCGAGCGCCGTTGAAAGGGCGGTCCGTAATCCCTGCTCTGCGGAAATCAGATCTCCGAGCGCCCACTGCGCCCGTGCGCGGGTGATCAGCAGTTCGCCAAGATGAGCGCGCTCCTGGCGGGCGAGGGTTTCGTCGATTGCGGTGGCCAGTATCGCTTCGCATTCTTCCGCACGGCCGGATCGCAGCAGCAGTTCGCCGTGCTGCCACACCTTGAAGGAGTGAAATAGCGCGCCGCCGTTGCAGACCATATGGTTGTCGTAACCGTCGAGCATGAGGACTTCGGCTTCCGCGTTCAAGCCTTGCGAACTGAGATAGGTGCCGCGGAATATCTGGCCGATACCGCGATAGAAGGCGAAGCCGTTGGCGATCGATACCGATTCAAGCTCGCTCGCAAGCGACCCACGCCGGGCCTGATCGTCGAACAGGCAGGCCAGCCACGCGGCGCCCTGCAGATCGACGACGTGCGCTAAAGCGTGCGTACCCGGCTCGCTAGCGCGCAGGATCAGCATTTCCATTGCACGCCGGGCCTGCGCGAATTCGCCGGTCTGGTAGGCGGCGAGGCCTTCGAATGTCAACGCGAGGCTCGCCAGGTCGATTCCCTGCGAACCCGTGCGCACATCGTCTTTCGTCAAGCCGAGCAGACGGCCTCGCGCGAGACAGGCGAGGGCCTCTTCG
Organism: Paraburkholderia metrosideri; assembly: GCF_904848625.1. Classification (GTDB taxonomy): domain Bacteria; phylum Pseudomonadota; class Gammaproteobacteria; order Burkholderiales; family Burkholderiaceae; genus Paraburkholderia; species Paraburkholderia metrosideri. Next base: position 18,827 of record NZ_CAJHCP010000013.1, on the reverse strand, counting down.
CTGTCGCCGAGCCAGTAGAGGGTGTTGGTCATAGCGACGTGAGCTTCCTCGAGTGACACGCGGTCCCCGCTGTTCTGGCCGCGTTGCAGCATCTCTTGTGCGCTCGCACGGGCCTGCTTGAGTTGGAGCGTCGTCAACTGGGTCGTCCAGATGCCGAACTGGATCGCCGCGATTTCGCCAGGCTCGCAAATCCCCGCACCGATCTCGAGCGCTGCCGCGTAGCAAGCCGTGGCTTCTGCGTACAGCCAGCCGTGCACGCTGCGCAGGCTGATGCCGAGCAGCCGGTAAGCGTTGAACTGGGCGCGACGCGTAGTGGCCTCGTCACGGCTTGTCTTCAGCAAGTCGACGCAACGCCTCAGATGAGGAATGGCCTCGGCGAAGCGCGATGCATCGATCAACTCGCTCGCATGGTCAAGGCTCTTGTGCGCTTCGCGATGGTGCTCCTCGCGCGACTTCAGGCGGCGTTCGACCGTTTTGCGTCCGACGCCGAGCAAGGTGGCCGCAGCGCTCTTGTTCCCCGCTGAGCGCTCCAGCGCGCGATCGATCAGGAGGTCTTCGGCGGCAGCGAGTTTGTCGCGTCCCTCGAGTTGCAGCAGCATGTCCGCGAGCGCTGCGCGCGAAACCGATCCGGCAGTTTCGCTAAGGAGAAATGGCTCGAGTGTGTCTGCATCGATCAGCGGCTGTTCGGCGAGCACGCTCAGTTGACTGACCAGGTTGCGCAATTGCCGGATATGACCCGGCCACGTATGGCGGCCGAGCCGGCGGATCGCGGTCGGCGAAAACTCGATGCGACGCTCCTGCTGGGACGCGAAATGAGCGACCAGCGCCGGGATGTCTTCAACGCGTTGGTCGAGTCCGGGCACGGCCAGCACGAACACCGCGAGCCGGTAAAACAGGTCTTCGCGAAATAGCCCCTGGTGCGCCAGTTCGCGCAGATCCCGATGTGTCGAGGCGACCACCCGCCCCTCGAAGCGCAGATTCGTTGAGGCGCCGACCGGGCGAAACGTCCGCGTTTCGAGTGCGCGCAGCAGCTTGGGTTGCAACGCGAGGGGCAACTCACCGATTTCGTCGAGCAGCAGCGTGCCCTTGCCGACCTGCTGCAAGAGCCCTGGACGACCTTCGCTGGCACCGGTGAAAGCACCTTTGACGTGCCCGAACAGTTCGGCCTCGACGAGGTGTTCGGGAATCGCCCCGCAATTCACGTCAACGAACGGTTGATCGTGGCGCAGGCTGCGCGTGTGAACACGGCGCGCGATCAGTTCCTTGCCCGACCCGGTTGGCCCGACGATGAGCAGCGCGTGATCGGTAGGCGCGACGCGATCGATCATTCCGACCAGTTGACGAAATGCTGGCGCCTCGCCAATGAACGCGTCGTAGTCCGCTTTTACTCCGGCAACGGGAACGAACGGGGAAGTACTCATTGCTTCGTGGGCTCCAGATAGACGCGTGGCATTGTCATTGTGATTGTGATTGTCCCAACCACCTCGATCAGTGACGCCGCAACGACTCGGTGTGTCGCGGCGCCCTCGGAATATGGTTTTGTCGAGGGCTGGTCTCTGTGCGCATATCCAACACTTCGACTTGCGATCATAGCAATCAAACGCAATACCACGGGTCTGGCGTTCGAATCAGTCTGTTTCCGTTCGCGATGGTTATCGGCAACCGCAACAGCACGCTGACAGTAGGTGTCGCCGGCGTGGGATCGCTCGCCGTCGAAGATCATGGACGCGTGATGGCGAACTTTGGAATTCGGGTGAACGGGCGCCTCTTGCTTGCCGACGGGGCGCTCGAAACGGGAAGCCTGGTCGTCGCTGCCAGCGGCTTTCTTGCTGGCACGGAAAGGCGGCCAAGGCCGCTGGCTTCAGCAACGCGGGCACCGTCACCGTGCAGCATCGATTGACGCTGATGGGCGACATCTCGAACAACGGCACGATATAAGTCGACAACGCGGGCGCGAGCCTGAAATGTGTCGGCGCATTTGGCGCGGCAGGCGATACGTGGAGGTCTGCTGCTCGGGGCAGGCGGCATCGCCTAGCTTGGAGCGGTTACCGCGGGACAGAATGTCACTTTCACGAGCAACGGAACGCTTCAGTTGCACAGTCCCGAAGCTTTCGAGGGCCTCATAGCCGGATTCTCCGCGGGTAATGTCATCGCATTGGATGCGCAACCGACGGGCGCGCTGACGTTCGGGAGTGGCGCCCTCACGTTCCTGATCAACGGATTCACAGCGGCGCGGAAGATGAGCGGCGCTTTAGGCACGACGAGCTTCGGGGCTACGCCGCTACTGGACGGCGGAGCGCTAATCAGCCATACCTGATTGCATGAGCTGTAATGAGTGGATCGACATGTTCGCAGCAGCGATGCGCCTCTCCGTTGACACGATTTAACTTGCACTGCACGCACTGAGGCAGGCAGGTTGAAGCACATTCAACCGGCACCGTCACGCTTTTACCGTCCGGGCGAAGCCTTCACGAGTCGCTGTTCCGACGAGCGACAGCGAAGGCGGTGCCGCTGATTAGAACGCGGCGCTGACAATCTCTGGGATCTCCCAATCGCCAACCCTGCCGCGTCCCGCGCGTTGTAACTGCAGCCGTCCTCTTCATTGTTTTCCGACATATCGATTAAAGTCTCAGGCGCGTGAGATCGGACGTGCGATGACTGCGTGTCCAACATTGTTCGATCGCGCCCGGCAGCCCAGATCGATTTCAGTTCACTGAGCGGGACGCCGAACACGTCGATCCCGGCACAGCGCCCGCCGCCGAATTAGAAAAACGCGAGCGCACTTGCGGCAAGCGGGTGACCAGCCATATCCCACTGCATACCAGCACGAGTGCCACCAGGTTTTTCCACTCCATGATTTTCTCGTTCAGACAGATCGCCGACAGCGCAGTACCGAATACGGGCACGAGGAAATTGAAAATGGTCACTTTGCCGACGGGGTTGTATTTCAGAAGCAAACTCCACAACGTGAAGGCCACCGCGGAGAGGACCGCCAGATACCCCAGCAACGCTGCCGACGCCGGTGTGAATCCACTCAGCGTTCCGCCTGCTGCATAACCGGTCGTCAGCAGCACGAGGCCGCCGAATCCCAACTGGTAGCCTGTCATGACCATCACGTCCATTTGCTGTGAAATGCGCTTGCCGTAAATCGAAGCGGCAGAAAGGACAAGGGCTGCAATCACGATAAAGCCTTCGCCGCGCAACGTAAATGCGAAGTCAAACAGGCCATCGCCGAAATTGACGACCATCACGCCTGCGAATCCCAGCAGGCAACCGACGGCCTTGCGAGGCGAGATCCTGTCGTTCCTGTAGATGAAGTGCGCGAGCAGCACGCTGAAGAAGGTCGTCGTCGAATTCAATATCGAGCTGCGGACGCCCGTCGTGTAAGCGAGGCCGATATAGAAGAAAACATATTGGATGGCGGTCTGCGTGAAACCCAGAAGCATCAACTGTCCGGCATGACGCCGGGTTAGATTGAATAAGGGCTTGTTCGATAATCCGGCGAGTATCAGCAATGCCAGTCCGGCGATCGCGAACCTGTATCCGGCAAAGATCAGCTTCGACGGGATGTCATTCGGCGTGATGCCCAGCAACGCATAGCCGATCTTGATTGCCGGATACGAACTGCCCCACAGCGCGCAGCATAAAGTCGCCAGCGTGATCAGCAATTTGGGTTGCGAAAAAAATTGCGCGGAAACGCGGGGTTCCGTCGTTTTTATAGAAATGGCCATGTCTCGGATGATGGTGCCGGCGCGCACGTCGTGGACTGGCCACGGGAGCAGGTCGCCTTTATTGGTTGGTCGTCGGGTCGGTTGATGACGGGAGTCAGAATTCTTCTGGCTAATTTTTCTTATACGTCATCATACAACAAGGTTTGAAAGGTTCGGGCGGTTGTCGCGATGGTCCAACTTCCGGCGGGTCGGGCGCGTGGTGCGCTTTAGGCAGGGTTCTCGCGGCGCTTTGCGAATTCGTTGGCACCCCGGTGCAGATATAGAGCAATGGGTACGGTGAAGTTGTTCAACGACGCCGGGGGTTTTGACTTCATCACACCGGACCACGGCGGCGAAGACCTCTTCGCACACTTCTCGGAAATTCAGAGCAGCGGTTTCAAGTCGTTGCAGGAAAATCAGAATGCGACGTTCTAAGTCATGCAAGGCCTGAAGGGCATGCAGGCGTCGAATTCGAACATTCAGTCCGCTTAAGGTAGGGCGGCGTTCGATGCAGGCGTGACCGTCCTGAATCGAACACCGATGAAATCGTCCGCCGAGGTTGGCGGTGCGGTTTGGTCTTTCCACGAACAACCAAGGCACACGAAGCCGGTGCCCCTGTATTCCGGCGGTAATTGCGTCATTCAACCGGTCGGTCACGACGCGCATCCAAGCCATCGCGACTGACCTACTCACTCACTACTAGTTACTGCCCCGGCAACCCCGTGACGTTACTGGTTGTCGTGGACGACAACGTCGGAACGATGTTCGCACCCGCGGCATTCTTGATGGTGCTGTTGGTGAACACCCAGTTCCCGGCATTCGCGATCGACCCGGGACCCACTGAGGTGCCCGCCGAATTGACGGCGGTGATATTCACGTTATTGAACGTGAAGTTCGTAAACCGGCCCTTCTCCGCTTCACCCGCAAGCGTATAGCCCGCCACACCGAAGACAGCAGACTCGACACGCTTCATCGTGATGTTCTCGAACTTGAAGTTCCGGAAGATCGGATATCCGGCATCGGCTGTAGCCGGCATCACGAGAATCGGCGGCCAGTACGAAGGCTCCTGGTATGTCGTCCCAAACGTGGCCGGAACCGTACCGCCCGCCGGCCACGCTTCGTTTGCTTGCATGAAGTAGTACGCGTCGTCGACGGTAATGTCGTGGATGTAGACATTTTCCATCGTGCCACCGCGCGTTGGTGCCGACTTGAATACGAACACGCTATAGACGGCCGGCCCCCCCGCCTTGTAACCGACGTTGCTGTTGATCTGTCCGGTGAGCGGCGTGACCTGGATGTTGGACACCTCGATATTGTTCGCGCCGCCGGACGTTTCGCTGCCAATCGTAAATGCCGTCGCGCCGGCCCGCACCACGGAATTGCGGATCACGACGTTCGCCGTCGGCTTGTTGACGCGAAGCCCGTCTCCATCACGTCCGGACTTGATGACGAAGCCATCATCGTTCGCAACGATATCCGCGTTTTCTACCAGAACATTCGTCGACGAGTCCAGATCGATGCCATCGGTACTCGGCATGATCCCGGTCGCTGCGCTCGGGAAGTTGTAGACCTTGACGCCGTCCAGATGCACCTGATCCGAATAGCAGATATGAACGGTCCAGAACGGCGAATTCTGAACAGTCACATCCTTGATGGTGACATTCGTCGAATTGAACGTTTCGATGCCGCGTGGCCGCTGCTCGTCCCAGTTGAGCGCCCATGTCACGCCGAGCGTCTTATGAAACGACGTGCCATCCGCGTAGTAGTGCGACCACCACGATTGCCCGTTGCCGTCGATGACGCCTTTGCCGGTGATGACCACGTTGTCGGCATTGCGAACATTGATGATCGCTGATGCCCAGTTCATCTCGATGCCTTGCACGCGGGTCGGCACTTGCGGGTACAGAGAGAGACCATCTGGAGAAAAGCCATTCGTGGCGCCGGACGCGATGGTCGTTTCGATGTTCCACCATGTCTGAGCCTGGATGGCCTTTAGCGTCACGCCTTCATCGACTTGCACGGTCGTATTCGAGCCGACGAACAATGCGCCGGTCATGAACGTGCCCTGCGGAAACACGACGGTCCCCTTCGCGGCACTCGCAGCATTGAGTGCTTTCTGAATAGCTGCCGTGTCGTCGGTTGTGCCGTCGCCCTTGGCGCCAAAGTCCTTGACGTTGAGTGACTGGCTGACGCCCGGATCGGAGGGCGTGACTGGCGGTGGTGTAGCCGGTGTTCCCGGATCGCTGCTCGACAGTCCATCCCCACCGCATCCCGCCAGAACCGTGCATGCAAGCGCGATCGCCAACAATCTTGTCTTCATGTCCCCTCCGATGTTTGTAAGTAAAAACTTGAAATATTGTTGGGGGACATTCTCTGTATTCATGCGATGTCAGACAATAGAGTTTACCCGTTACTAACAGCTTATTACGTTGTAAGTTTGAAAGTGAGAGGGAAGTTTCGGTGGGATTTCGAGGTAAAACCCATATTCTGGGCGATTTGGCTTCAATCTTGAGTAGCTGAAGGAGTGGGCTGCAGTGGCCAAGATGTTGATCTGGCAACACGATATGTTGTACGACATCGCATAAAATAGTGCGAACCAGACCGATGACGTTACTCGCTAAATCAGCATGTACAGGCGTCGCCCGGGAGCAGGCGCGGGCGCACATGTTTTCCAAACCAGGGGGTGCCCGGAATACCGTCAATAACGGCAAGTTGCCGAAACGAAATGAGCGCCTGGTACAAGTCTTAGATTCAACCGGTCGAGGCAAGACCCCTCAGTCACTAACATTCGCCCAGTTCAACGGTCGGAATGACTTCGCTGCGTACAAAATCACGTCGAGGGTGCGCACCATCGCTCTCCCGTGATCTGGCTGTCTTTAGTCTGCGGAGCGAACGCATCATCCAACACGTAGTCTTACCTATCCATCACGGAACGTTCTCCGCAAACTAATCTGAACCAGGCTCCAATGCGCTCGATCTTCAAATGGCTATTCATCTTTTACCTGCTAGGTAGCGGCACGCTGTATTCGATGGTCATACTGCTCCTGTTCCCTTTTGTTGGCAGGGCAGGGCGGTATTGGCTGGCAAAACAATGGTGCCGGGCACTGGTGGTTGTGATGCGTTACCTGCCGGGGGTGTCAGTCGCGATGGAAGGGCTTGAAAATATCCCTGAAGGGCCAGCGATACTGCTATGCCGTCACGAATCGACTTGGGAGACACTCACGTTTATGGCGCTCTTTCCGAGGCGCATCAGTTTCGTTTTCAAGGAAGAGCTTCTTCGTATTCCGTTCTTCGGATGGGTGCTTCGTGGGCTCGATATGGTTAGTCTGAACCGTGGGTCTGCCCGACAGGCTCATCAGGCCGTGACGCAGGAAAGCGCAGAAAGACTGGCCAAGGGCGATATCGTGGTCATCTTTCCGGAGGGGACCCGTGTGCCACATGACGCCCCCTTGAAGATGACATCGGGAGGCACCCGATTGGCTTGCGCTACTGGGGTGCCGGCGGTCCCTGTCGTTCTCAATGCGGGCAAGGTCTGGCCAGCAAAAGGCTGGCCCACTCGCCGTGGAGAAATTCGTGTGGTTATCGGTCCAGCATTCTTTCCTCAGGACTTGTCACAGCAGGAACTGAGTCGCGCAGTCCACGAGTGGATGAAAACAGAACTGCCGCGCCTTTAATAGCCGAATCGGATGGAATTTGAAGTCACGCACGGTTGATAGATGCGGGTTCTGTCAATCTGCATGGCGGCAACACGTGCGTGCATCAAGCGGGCGTCTCCGTCGGAAGAACTGTCGATTTGTTCAGCTTCTATCCTGCGACGCGGATGGGCCGACCCGACGCACATCTGGGACCTTCCGCTCCCCCTATTGCATAAGCGAAGCAACGTATTCAGGTGACTGGCGCTCGCGAGAGTAGCTGACGTCCCAGCACGAGTTGCGAGTCGCGGCGGACGCTACCGTCGGACGTCTGGCAGCGTGCCTGCTTCCGGAAGAACCCGGCAGTGGTGCGTCCGCGCGAATCCTTGTTCATACTTCGAGGCGCACCCAGCAACCCTCGTTGCGCGTCGCCAATAGCCGTGCGACGATGCGAGGTTGTGCGACTAAAAAAATCCGGCAAGGATCCGAGACTCCAATGCAACCGCGGCTACCTCATCCGTCAAGCCTCCATCTCACGCTGTCGTCCTGCTTTCTACGCGCGTTTTTCGACGAAACGGGAACCGACACAGAAAAGCAGATCCGCTTGCTGCAAAGGGTAGGTATCGGCGCCGAGACGCTCGCCGCCGATAACGGGCGAATCCCCGAGGATCAATTCGCGGCGTTATACCGGTTGATGGCAAGTGAAAGCCAGGACGAAATGGTGGGTCTGTTTTCCAGGCCGCTGCCAGGTGCCGCGATGAAATTCGGCGGCTATATCATGATCACCGCTTCAACGGTCGGCGTGGCGCTTTATCGGTACTCCCGTTTTCTGCACATGATTGCCGACGACATCGAAGTCGTTGTAGCTCGCGAAGACGGGGTGGCTTCAGTCACGTTGGTCGAACCGTCAGGGCCAAGACGGTGCCGGGAGATCGGACTTGAGTTGCTGTTGAAAGTCATTCATGGGGTCATGTCATGGCTGATTGGGCAGAACGTCCCGTTAATTTCCATTGACTTCGCATTCGCCGCGCCTTCATACGTTGATGATCTCGGCGCGTTGTTTCCTGGGCCCATCCACTTTGATCGGCCAGTTACGGCCATCACCTTCGACGCTGCGTTGCTGGACCTGAGCTTCAGGCGGACGGAACAGGATCTGAGGACATTCCTTTCGCGCCAGCCGAGTGAGTGGCTTTGTTCTCCATCAGCAAAGCAGCCTGTCACGCATCTCGTGCGAACCTGTCTGCTCGAGCGCGGCGTGGGATCGTTGGCGGCGGCTGAAATTGCCCAGGCGCTCAACATGTCACAGCGAACATTGAGCCGGCGGCTGGAAGGCGAACAAACTACGTTGAAGCACATTCAGGATACGCTGCGGCGAGATCTGGCGATTCATCGCCTGACCCAGACCCTCGACTCAATATCCGACATCGCGAACGACCTTGGATTTGGCGATATCGCGTCTTTTTACCGTGCGTTCCGCGCCTGGACGGGCGTGGCGCCAGGCGCTTACCGTCGCGACGGCGGCGCCTCTCCAGTTGATGCATGAGAGGCGAGCCGTGCCGAGACCGGTAGCGTGATATTTGCCGTTGCCCCTAGCGCGCAAAGGCGGCCATGGCTCTTTCAACCTCGTTTCTACCCTGAACGCTGCCGGCTTCAGGAACGATCGAGCGATCGCGATTCATAACACGTTCAAGCGCGCTCGCGAGCCGCTCTGGCGAGTCCGCGTCCGTGCCGATATGAACGCCCTCGGTCATGGTGATGTGCGCGGCCTCAAACGTACCTGCGCCCGCACAGAGAATGGTGCGTGTGGGTGCGCTCTCGTGAGTCAGAACCAGCATCGCCGGCACCACGGCCTCGGGCGAGAGCATTTCGGCCGCAGCCCCTTCCATTAAACCTTCCGTCATTCGTGTAAAAGCGGTGGGCGCAACAGAATTGACGTGAATATTGTATTTCTGGCCTTCGATGGCCAAGGTTTGCATGAGTCCGACGAGGGCCATTTTCGCGGCAGAATAATTAGACTGGCCGAAGTTGCCGTACAGGCCCGACGACGAGGTCGTCATCATGATCCGGCCGTAGCGCTGCTGTTGCATGATCTCCCACACGGCCTTGGCGCAATTGACGGAGCCCATGAGGTGCACGTCCATCACCAGACGAAAGTCGTCGAGGTCCATCTTGGCGAAGCTCCTGTCTCTCAGGATGCCCGCGTTATTGACGAGGACGTCGACTCTGCCCCACTTCTCCATGGTCTCGCGAACCATGCCCTGAACCGCGCCGAAGTCGGTTACCGATGCAGCGTTGGTGATGGCCTCGCCGCCTGCCTCCTGAATTTCAGCCACGACCTTTTCCGCAGCACTTGATGAGAGACCCAGTCCGTTCAGCGAGCCACCCAGATCGTTCACGACGACCTTCGCGCCCCGTGCGGCGAGCGCCAATGCGTAGTGACGTCCAAGACCGCCTCCTGCACCCGTAACGATGGCAACGCGTCCCTTGAAATCCAGGTTCATTCGATTCTCCTATCAACGACTGGGAAAGAGGCGAGGGCACTGCCCGATCAAGTGCGCCTCATTGGTTGAAATTAATGGGTGAGTGACGTGATTTCTGACGCGCATTATGCGAGGCCCCAACTTCGCTTGCAATCGAAAACTGGCTAACCAAATGAATTAGTTTTCTCATGGATAGGGAGTTTCCCTAAAGCATCATCGATTGGCGAGTTTCAATAATAAATGGCGAATTTCGCCAATGACGAGACGCGTGTTTTCGTCGATCCTTGCCGCATGCGGGGCGAGGAGATTGTGTTAGCCCTACAAGGTTTTGCCGGCGTACAAAGGCCTTCCCGCGATTGCATGAGTGAAACGTTGAAGGCGCATTTACACGTCTTTCTTTTCTACGGATGGCAATAGGGCGGAAGACGTGCGGTCGGCTTATTCTGCGTAGCGGCTAGTCATCGTGCCCGGTTCTATCTGAACAAAAAGCCGATATTAACGGCGTGTGTAATTTGAATCGCTGCCATTTTGAGCCGGTGACAGATGAGCAATCAACCGACCGTTGACGAATGCTGTCTTCTTCCTGGTTCGGCAGCGTTGAACTGGAGAGAGACATGACTTTAGCGGTGGCAGACGGACCCCTGAAAGACGCGGATATTTCCTTCTTCGAGGCCGCGCGGTCGACGCCTGACCGGGTGGCACTGTCTGACTCGACTCGCTCGACAACGTGGATCGAACTTGACCGTCGCGCCAATCGAATTGCAAGGAAGCTGATCGAGCACGGCGTCAGACCAAACGACAAGGTGGCGATTTTGTCGGCCAACTCCGTGGCGTATGTCGAGATCATGTTCGGCATTCTCCGCGCAGGCGCGTGCATCGTACCGCTTCCGACTCACACGTCATCCGCGACGTGGTCTGGGATGGTGAAAGACAGTGGTGCCCGGATGCTCTTCGCATCCGGGACTTACCTGACGGAATTGAAATCGAGAGCCGACTTCGGCCTGGCCGACTCGCACATCGTCCAGTTAGACGAGGCGACGTTGAACGAATTTGTTTCGGGGGCGCAAGAGACGCCGCCAGACGTCGTCAGTTCGCTCGATCATGGCTTTAACCTGATCTATTCATCAGGTACAACGGGTGTCCCCAAGGGGATTCTGCAAAGCAGAAGTTATCGGGCAAGCGAAGCCGCGGTAATGGCTCGCGGATATGGCTTGGGCACTGAGACTCGCACGCTTGTCTCAACGCCGCTTTGTTCCAATACGACGCTCTTTGTGCTTTTCGCCGTGATGTTCTCCGGTGGAAGTGCAAGGCTCATGGAGAAGTTCGATGCCGGCAAGTGGCTGGCGTTGGCGGAACAATGGCGGCCAACGGACGTCATTCTTGTGCCTGTTCAGTACACCCGCCTTCTGGCGCATCCTGATTTCGACCGGTTCGATCTGTCGTCGTTTCGCAATAAGTTCTGCACGAGTGCGCCGTTATCGGCTGCAACTAAAGCGGAGGTCCTCTCACGTTGGCCGGCAGGCGGCTTGACCGAGTTCTATGGGATGACGGAAGGCGGTGTCTCGTGCTATCTCAACGCACATGAGCATCCCGGCAAACTCGACACAGTGGGCTTGCCATTTCCCGATTGCGATCTTCGCGTCATCGATAACGACGGGCAGATACTCAAACAGGGCGACGTCGGCGAGATTATCGGCCGCAGTCCGAGGCTGATGAACGGCTATTACAACCTGGATGACGCGACGCGTGAGGCGAGTTGGTTCGACGAAACCGGCACGCGATTCCAGCGCAGTGGTGATATCGGTTGGGTCGACGACGCGGGTTTTGTGCATCTGCTGGACAGAAAGAAGGACGTGATCATTTCGGGCGGATTCAATGTGTACGCCGTCGACCTGGAAAACACGCTGATTCAACACCCCGATGTGCGGGAAGTGGCGGTGATCGCCGCGCCGAGCGAAAGCTGGGGCGAGACACCGGTGGCTTTTGCCGTGCTACGTGATAAAGCGTCCGCCGATATGGTTTGTCAATGGGCCAACCTGAGATTGGGGAAAGTGCAACGGCTCGCACGAGTGGTGGGAGTAGAAGAACTGCCGCGTAGCGATATTGGCAAAGTACTCAAAAGAAGTTTGCGAGAACAGCTTTTGCCTTTGGGAACGCTGCCGTGACGAACTAGCGAGAGCGATCCGGATACGGCGCTCGCATAGCAGCAAGCTAATTGACTTACCGCCTACTTAAATGAAATCGAAGGAAACGCTCCTATGAGAGAAGCTGTCATTGTCTCCACTGCCCGCACGCCTATTGGTCGCGCGTTCAAGGGTGCGTTCAACAATACGAAGTCGCCGACGCTGCTTGCCCATGCACTTAATCACGCGGTATCGCGTGCGGGAATTGAGGCTGCAGAAGTGGAAGACGTTGTCGTTGGGTGTGTACTTGCCGCAGGTACATCGGCGATGAATATCGCACGCAACGCGGTTTTTGCGGCGGGGTTGCCGTCGACCATAGCGGCTCAAACCATGGACCGCCAGTGTTCATCCGGTCTGATGGCGATTGCGACTGCGGCCAAGCAGGTGATTGTCGATGGGATGGATGTCACTATCGGTGGCGGCGTGGACAACATTTCCGCGGTTCAGAACGAGTACTTCGCGTGGTGCGCTCGCGAGCAGGACGCCAATGTCATCGAACACGTGCCGCACGCCTATATGCCAATGCTGCACACGGCGGAGTTTGTATCGAACAAGTATGCGATCAGTCGCGAAGCTTCTGATCGCTATGCGTTGCAGTCCCAGCAGCGTACTGCGGCAGCACAAGAGGCGGGTTACTACGACGCCGAAATTGCCCCTGCCACAACGACAATGACAATGTTCGACAAGCAGACTGGCGAAACCCGCAATAAGCAGGTAACGCTGACGCGAGACGAAGGCAATCGCCCGGACACTACCTACGAAGGACTGGCGAGCCTTAAGCCTGTGATCGAGAACGGCGTCGTAACGGCAGGCAACGCCAGCCAGTTGTCCGATGCCGCCTCTGCCTGCGTCGTCATGGAAAGTTCTCTCGCAGAGCGCAGAGGTCTCAATCCTCTCGGGATCTATCGCGGCATTGCGGTCGCAGGATGCGCTCCAGAGGAAATGGGCATTGGACCCATCTACGCAGTGCCGAAGCTTCTCGCCCGTCACGGCCTTAAGGTGAGCGACATCGGTTTGTGGGAACTGAACGAGGCATTTGCTTGCCAGGCGCTCTTTTGTCGCGACTACCTTGGAATCGATCCTGCCATCTACAACGTGAACGGCGGCAGCATCTCCATCGGCCATCCGTATGGAATGACCGGTTCGCGATTAGTCGGGCACGCGCTGATTGAGGGCAAGCGTCGCGGTGCGCGATACGTGGTTGTCACCATGTGCGTCGGCGGTGGCATGGGCGCGGCTGGACTCTTCGAGGTTGCTTGAGAAACAACTTACGCGAATCCGCGTGTGCCGGTGTTGCAGACGATGCCGATCGTCGAGGCGACAGGAACAGCGACAACCACAATAAGCACGATATCCACTTCCGGAGGAGACATCATGACACCATCAATGACTGACAGAGGCACTGATGCGCTGCACCGCATCGCGACGCGAAAAGCGATGCTGCGGCTCATTCCGCTCATGGGTCTGATCTATTTCATGTCATATCTGGATCGCACCAACGTCTCGCTCGCGAAGGCGCGGCTTGCCGTCGATCTGGGCATTAGTGCCGCCGCCTATGGCTTCGGTGCGGGCATTTTCTTTGTGGGCTATGCATTGCTCGAGGTGCCGAGCAACCTTGTGGCTCACCGTGTCGGACCGCGTCGCTGGATCGCGCGAATTGCAATCTCATGGGGCGCATTGTCGGCGGCGATGATGTTCGTTCAGGGAGAATATTCGTTCTACACGATTCGCGTACTGCTCGGGATCGCTGAAGCGGGCTTGTTTCCGGCGTTGATGTACATGATTACGTTGTGGTTTGCGCCAAAAGACCGCTCGATTGCAGTCGGCTGGATTTACACCGCACCGGCACTCGCGTTGTTCATCGGCAATCCTTTGGGCGGCGCAATCATGCAACTGGACGGCCTCGCCGGTTTGCATGGCTGGCAATGGCTCTTTCTACTCGAGGGTTTGCCGACCATCGTGGTCGGCGTGATCTTGTGGTTCAAGCTGCCGGAGAAGCCGTCCGACGCGCGCTGGCTATCGGTCGACGAAGCACGCGCGCTCGAAGCGCGCGCCGTGCCGGATTCTGCGCGCGCCAACCGGCTCTCGAATGACTGGGTGGCCGCGTTGAAACAGCCGGCTACTGTGCTGACCGGCCTGATCTATTTCCTGAATCAGGTGGCGTTTGTCGGCGTCGTGTTTTTCGTGCCGGCGATGATTCAGCAAATGCACGTGCAGTCGCCGTTCATGGTCGGGGTGTTGTCGAGCAGCGTAGGCGTGGGTGTACTGCTCGGGGTTCTTATTGTGCCGCGCATTCATCGTCGAGGGACGCATGATTGCCTGTATCTCGGCGTTCTGACCGGCGGCCTCGTCGTCAGCGCGATTCTGTTCATTCTCTACACCTGGCTGCCGGTGCGACTTGCCTTATTCGTCATTACGGCCTTCTTTGGCGGCGGCGTATTGCCCGTGTACTGGGCGATTTCGATGAAGCGTCTCCAGGGCATTCAGGCTGCCGCAGGACTGGCGTTCATTAACATGATTGGGCTAATCGGTGGATTCGTGGGTCCGTACCTGTTTGGGCTGGCGGAGAGCGCATCGGGAAAGAGCGCTTCGGGATTTTCCGTGGTGGTGATTGCGTCGATTCTGGGGCTTCTCCTCGTACCTCTACTTTCCCAGGCAATCCAGTCAGAGGGACGCGAGGTCAATCTGAACCAGCCGCTGGTGGATGCTGAACAATGAATCGGATGGGGCGCCGTACCGCTGCAGTGCTGAGTGATGTGCGGCGCCTATTCGGTCGGGCATCCTGGTGAGTAACTCACCCAGTCGGCTTGCGGCTATCGTCTCTGCAATCACGCGACCGTATCGAATCAATTTTTTTCGCATATCAATAGCAGCACCGGTTCTTAGTGACACCTGGCGCGGTACTCGGGCATCTGCGTTTGCGTGCAGGCAAGCAGCCGTGGCGAAGCGAGATTAAACTGGCGCGACCCTGTTTGCGATGGAGATCGGCACATGTCACGTCAGCTTCGCCTCGGCGCTTTCATGCGCCCCACGACGATTCATACCGGCGCGTGGCGCTATCCCGGTGCCTATCCGGATGCCAACTTCAATTTCGGGCATCTGAAGCGGTTTGCGCAGACGCTCGAACGAGGCCGCTTCGACGCGTTTTTCATGGCCGACCACCTCGCGGTGCTCAACATGCCGCTCGACGCGCTCAAGCACAGCCACACGGTCACCTCGTTCGAGCCGCTCACCTTGCTGCCCGCTCTCGCTGCGGTCACCGAGCGGCTGGGCCTTGTCGCTACCGCGTCTACAACGTTCGACGTGCCTTATCACGTCGCGAGACGGTTCGCGTCGCTCGACCATATCAGCGGCGGCCGCGCAGGTTGGAATCTTGTGACCACGTCGAACCCGGACGCCGCGCTCAATTTCGGTCTCGACGAGCATGTCGAACATGACGAGCGGTATCGGCGTGCGCGCGAATTTTTCGACGTGGTGACGGGGCTCTGGGACAGTTGGGCCGATGACGCATTTATCTCCGATGCGGCTAGCGGCACCTACTTTGATCCGCACAAGTTGCATGTGCTGAACTACAAAAGCGAGAACTTCTCGGTGCGTGGACCCTTGAATATTGCGCGGCCCATTCAGGGCTGGCCTGTAATCGTTCAGGCGGGTTCGTCGGAAGCGGGACGACAGATCGCGGCTGAAACTGCCGAGGTGGTCTTCACCGCGCAAAGCAATCTGGCCGACGGCAAGCGCTTCTATGCCGATGTGAAAGGCCGGATGGAGAAGCTCGGGCGCCAGCGCGACCACATGAAAATTCTGCCAGCTGCGTTCGTGGTGGTGGGCGACACGCTGGAGCAGGCTCGCGAAACGCGCGCTCGGCTCGACACGCTCGTGCACTACGAAAGCGGCGTTGCTTCGTTATCGATTGCGTTGGGGTACGACGTCTCCGGCCTGGATCCAGACGGACAATTGCCCGAGATTCCCGAAACCAACGCGAGTCGGACAGCACGGCAAAGGGTGGTCGATCTGGCGCAGCGCGATAGCCTGACGATCAGGCAACTGGCCCAGCGTATCGGTGGATATTCGGGGCTGGAGATGGTCGGCACGCCGGCGATGATCGCGGATCAGATGGAGCAATGGCTCGTGGAGGAGGGGTCGGACGGCTTCAACGTGATGTTTTCTCACCTGCCGGCTGGGCTGGACGATTTCGTCGATAAAGTCATTCCCGAGTTGCAGAAGCGGGGGCTGTTCCGGCGCGAATACGAAGGGGTGACGCTACGCGAGAACCTCGGTTTGCCACGACCGGAAAACCGCTTCTTTCCTGCGTGACATCGCGTATTCGCGAAGGCGATCGCATGTTCACATGCAATCGCTGCTTTCGTTGGCTTGCGTATGGTTGAAGAGTTGCTGGTCACTCGCGGCATTGACCAGGCTTTTAAAGCGTGGGAAAACCACGACTGGCAACTCAATGCTGGCTAGCCTCGCTTTACCAGCGCTGGTGGACCTGAGGCGCTATATGGCGCTCATAGACTTCACGGACACGTTGCATTGCGTCGTCGGACAGCGGCGCGAGGCCCGCAGCCGAGACATTAGACGCCGCCTGGGCCGCGTTTTTGCTGCCGGGGATGATGACTGAGACGGCATCCTCCATAAGAATCCAGCGAAGCGCCAGTTGCGCCATGGAAGCGTCCACGGGTACAAGGCCGCGCAGTTCGTCGACCGCTTTCAATGCGATGTCATACGGCACACCGGAGAACGTTTCGCCGACGTCGAACGCCTCGCCATGACGATTGAAAGCACGGTGGTCGTCTGACGCGAAAACCGAATCCGCGGTCATCTTGCCCGTCAGCATGCCGCTCGCCAGAGGTACTCGCGCAATGACTGCGACGTTTTTCTTTTGCGCCTGCTTGAAGAACAGATCGGCAGGGCGTTGACGGAACATGTTGTAGATAATCTGGACCGAAACCACGTTCGGATATTCGATCGCCTTCAGCGCTTCCTCGACTTTTTCGACTGACACACCGTAGAAGCGGATCTTGCCCGCTGCAACAAAGTCGTCCATCGCGTCGAACACCTCGGGATGGTAATAAACCTCCGTCGGCGGGCAATGCAATTGCACCAGGTCGAGCGTATCGACGCCGAGGTTCGACAGGCTCCGGTCGATGAAGCTCTCAAGCTCGCGCTTGTTTGTATAGCCACTGGTCACATGCGGGTCGAGTCGGCGCCCAAGCTTGGTAGCCACGATGGGACGCTCGCCGCCTCGTTCTCGCAACACGTCCCGGATGATCCGTTCCGAGCGGCCGTCGCCGTAGACGTCTGCCGTGTCAATGAAAGTAACACCGCTGTCCAGCGCGGCGTTGAGCGCAGCCTTGGCGTCCTCTTCGGCGACGCCACCCCACGAGCCGCCGATCGCCCATGCCCCAAAACCGATTTCCGACACATTCCAGCCGGTACGACCAAATTTTCTCTTCGAAAGCGTCATTTGAGTGCTCGTCCTGTGTTTTGCGAAGTTGAGTCGTTGGCACCTCACTGAGCCGCATTGCTTCAGTGGCGGCGGCCAATTATTCGTAGTGTAAAGGAGGCGCAGGCTGTAGACGGGGTCGATACGCGATATGGTCTCAGCCCGAGCATTTTCAGCAAGGACGTTGGCCAATACGAAGAGGCCGCCGGGGTCTGGGACGGTCGCTAAATGGCCGAGCTGTTTATTGATCTTGTCAAGAAAAGAACATAAAGGGCTACGTCAGCGATGTCATCCTCATGGTGTATGCGACGCACGACCGCTTCTGGTCCCGCCCCCCGTCGTCAGGATGTTGCCCGTGGTCCCCGCCACGAGGGAATTGGGGAGCGACAGCGGATGGATGCCTTGGATTGCCAACCGGGGGAGCCCGCGCGGCGCATAGCGACGAGGCCGGATTCTGCGGCGACTCGGACCGTTCTTCGGCCATAGCTGACGTTGGAGCGCGCCCCCGTTCTACGTCAGCTATGTGGCTTATCGCGACGCAGTCCCCACGCTAACTACCCTGATAAATATCGCACGACAGTCCCACCACGCACGGTTGCCCGTCTCGCGTTTTGCCGTAGCCATTTCGTCCGCCCGGTTGGGCTCCATAGTCCCACGTACTGTCGCCGTCCATCAGCATTGCCCGCTGCGATGGATTTATCGGCTGCTGACTGGATGAATGGCTAGCGACGTCTGACGGTTGCGTTTCCTGAGAGTCGGCAGAGCCGGCCGCAGTGAGCAGGAATAGCACGATGGTTACAACCGAGGGTTGCACTTTCATTTCTTCACCTTTTCGTCATCAATGGGTTGCATGCGTCGCGCGCCGTCAGATCATGGTTAGCTCCCTCCGAAAAAGACGTTGCATTGTGGATCTATGCGGCACGGTCTGGCATGGCTTGCACCGCTTTGTACCCGTGTGTCGGGCGTGCCGCCGTATGCTTCCATCCCCGCACTCGGATCAGAGGCTTGTGTTGCGGCGTTTTCTTGCGGGGCGGGTTGAGACGTTTGTGGTGCACCTTGCGAATGAGCAACACCAGCTACGACAAACAGCGCGACAGCGGGTGCGACCATCAGAGATGATGTCATGTTGGTTCCTTTATCTACGTTGAGTTTTCTATTCATGCGATTCGTTATTCGTTATTCACTATTCACTATTCGCGTTTCGCACGAGCCAAGGCCAGTTCAGCTCATCACGACGACTCACGCTCTGGGCGCACTCGTCGAATGGGCAATGTCAACTTGAAGACCGCGCTGGGTAGAATGGGGGGGTGAAGAAAAATCCCTCGCCGTATCACGGTTTCCGTTTTCCGGCCGCAGTTATCAGTTGCGCGGTGCGC
>NZ_CAJHCP010000012.1 GCF_904848625.1 Paraburkholderia metrosideri | reverse complement strand
TCGACTGGTCGAGCGCCATGAACCAGTTCGCTATTCTGTTTGGAGAGCGTTTTACCAACGCACGCGGGTAACTCCGTTAACCGCCTCGCACACAAAAATCCGGACAGGTTCGAATAAATCCTGGCGGCCGATAATACCGCTGTCTCCATCATTTTGCGTACGTTATTTCAAGACACACCGGGCCCCCACTGAGGAACTCAAAGATTGAGAGCGTTGGTATCAGTACAGGAAAGTTCCTAAGACGACTAAGAATGTTGCTCTAAAGGGAGTGGGTGGATGGTTAGCTTGGTTCATTCTTGTGATGATGTTTTTTGGTCCATATGACTGTGCCTCGTCGTCCCCGAAAACTTTCACCACGTGAAGCTTTATCGAGAAGTATTGTCAATCGACTACCCAAGGGGATTCAACCGAATATCCAATCTCATTCAGTGGCGAATCAACGCTATCGATAAATTTGACGAAATCGTAGAGGTTCCGAGCGACCGAGGGCGCTACGGATTTATCGACGGCTTGATTGCCTCAGCTTGCTAATCCTATCCGAGCGAACGGGGTTCCTCTCAGAGCTTGCGCCTGAAGGTATAGATATGACTTCGCGCAAACGGAAAAAAGGCGAGCGATGGTTTCGGGATGGTCGCGCGATCGCTTGCCTTATTCGGAAACATGTAGCGCCAAGAGAGATACCACTTGATGACAATCTGTATCAGGTGAGGGCCAGCGCTTTTGATCTCGCACTTCAACCTACTACGAAAGGCGTGCTGATAATTTCTCCACACCCACCTAAAAAATTCTATGGACAACTGCCAAGCAGAAGCGCCGACCGTCACAAGACCTGTTCATCAACCGAATTAACCGGCGTCACCAACCGCACAACGACCCATCCTGCCTCCTCCGAAGCCACCCCCCAATATCCCCACTACATCAACCACTTACCTTTGCTGTGAGAAACTTGTCCACAGGCTTGCCAACATTTTAGGTGGACAAGTTTCCCCTTCGTCACCGCGACAATCAGGACGTCGAAGTCGAAGTCTTCTTGACTACAAAAGTAATCCCCGCCGTTTTATCCGCTTTTGATGTCGCGCCGTAAAGCGTCGACGCGGTGGAATCGTAGAGCCCCATGCCGGTCATGACGATGCTGTTATAGGTACAGGTCGACGCGGCGAACGTGATGCTCAGATCGTACGCATTGTTCGTCGCGTGCGTCGCGATCGTGCCCGAGAAGAAGCAGCCGCTGGCACTTTCGCCGGTTACCGTGCCCGCCGGCAGAATGATCAGCGAGAGGTTTTCGGTGCCGCCCGCCGTGGTGCCGACCGTGCCGGAATAGATACCTGCGATCGTCGTGAGCGATGGCGTGGCCGTCGACAGCGTGCTGTTATAAGTCGACGTAAAGGTGTTCGTCGCGCCGTCGGTGTTATGCGTAAAGGTCCCCGCCATCGACGCATACGTCGAATAACTCGCCGACAGTGTGCTGGCCGCCACGCCGGTACTCAAGCCGGTCGTCGTCACCTGATAGTCGTAAGCATTCGACGACGCGAAGCTGCCGCCCGAGCCGCTTCCAGTGCCCACTACTACGCCGCCTACCGCGTCCGTCGAGCTCGTGGTCGGCACGCCGCTATAGAAATCGTAGAACGTACCGTCATTGAGCACCATCGATACAAAGGTACGTGAATCCCCCGTCGTTCCTTTGAAGATGCCAACAAAACTGTCTGGCGTGGATGAAGAGGAATCGCCACCGCCCCCACCGCAACCCGCCAATACAGAAGACGCCAAAATCAGCGAAAGTCCGACTCGTCTATTCATTTTTAGGAACTCTTCGAACAAAAATTGCGCGAATCGTACCTTGGCGTTCGAGGGGGGCATCCGCTAATAAAAAGCGAATGTTCCTTTCTGCTTTTTCGATTGAGTTGGCGAACGCAGCCAGATGCCGGAATCCCCTTATTTCAGGGGCTTAAAATGAAGGTTGCCGCGCGCTCAAATGCATTTCCTTCCCTTACAGCGCGCGCCAATCCAGGTCGTCAATCAGGTCTTCAATGACGAACCCGCCGCCGCTTCCTGCGACTGCACCTGCAGGACCGCATCGCGCTTGTCGAGCAAATGCTGCCGGAGAATCGCGCTGAGCTTCTTCCCATCGCGCGCTTCAAGCGCCTTCAACATTTCATCGTGATCGTGAATGGCGCTATCCCATTTAGGGATCTGAAAATTCGAGCGGAACCGCAGCGCCTGCAAACGCCGGTTCACCGCGACATACGTTTGACGTAGCGCTGAATTTCTCGCCGCCTCGTTGATCTTGTCGTGAATCGCCTGATTGCGGCTGTAGTAACCAGGCAGATCGTTCTGCGTGCGGCACGCGAGCATCGCGTAATGCAGCGCCTTGATCTCGGCAAGCTCGGCGGCTGTCATGCGCTCCGCTGCCAGTTCACCGGAAAACGCCTCGAGACCGCTCATCAATTCGAAGGTTTCGCGCAACTCCGCCTCCGACATCTTCGACACCGACGCGCCCCGGTTCGGCGAAATCTCGATCAATCCCTCGGCGGCGAGCACCTTCAACGCTTCACGTAGCGGTGTGCGCGAAATGCCCAGCGTTTCACACAACTCACGCTCGTTCAGTTTCTTGCCCGGCTCCAGCGCGCCTTCGACGATGAAGCGGCGGATGTGCTCCACCACCGTGTCGTGCAAGCGCTGGCGCTCGACCTTCGGCATCAGCGGCACAGCGGTCAAGCCCGCGTCGAAATCCGAATTTTGCATACAAAAGCCCTCAACATCGTATGAAAGCGGATTTTATCGGAACCATGCAGATTAGTTAATAGCGCGGGTAAACACCGGCATCTGCACGCGGTTTTCGCCTTGGGATCGTCACACTTCGTCTGATATAGTTTTTTGAATGCAAAATTCAATCGGAGGAGCGTCCCATGCTTAAGCTTGATTTCCATCCCGCCGGCCGTCACTTTCTGCAGATCCCGGGTCCGAGTCCGGTGCCCGACCGTATCCTCCGGGCGATGAGCTATCCGACTATCGACCACCGTGGCCCCGAGTTCGGTGAGCTGGGGTTAAAGGTGCTCGACGGCATCAAAAAGATCTTCAAGACACAGCAGCCGGTGGTGATTTATCCCGCGTCCGGCACGGGTGCGTGGGAGGCGGCACTCTCCAACACGCTGAGCCCCGGCGATCACGTGCTGATGTTCGAAACCGGCCACTTCGCGACACTGTGGAAAAAGATGGCGGAAAGCCTGGGGCTGAAGCCTGAGTTTCTCGGCTTGCCGGGTATCGAGGGATGGCGCCGCGGGGTTCAGCCGCAACTGATCGAAGAGCGTTTGCGTGCCGACACACAACACGCGATCAAGGCGGTATGCGTCGTCCACAACGAAACATCCACAGGCGTCACCTCGGACATCGCGGCGGTGCGCCGTGCCATCGATGCCGCAGGCCACCCGGCGTTGCTGCTGGTCGACACGATTTCGGGTCTCGCGTGCGCGGATTACCGTCACGACGAATGGGGCGTCGACGTCACCGTGTCGGGCTCCCAAAAAGGTCTGATGCTGCCGCCAGGCATCAGCTTCAATGCGATCTCGCCGAAAGCGGTAGCCGCCAGCAAGCAGGCAAAACTGCCGCGCAGCTTCTGGGACTGGACCGAAATCGTCGAGATGAACAAGACCGGCTACTGGCCGTACACGCCGAATACGAATCTTTTGTACGGTCTGTCCGAAGCGCTCGACATGATTCTCGGCGAGGGACTCGACAACGTATTTGCGCGTCACGAGCGTCTGGCCGAAGCCACTCGCCGCGCGGTGCGTGCGTGGGGCCTGGAGATCCAGTGCGCCGATCCTTCCGTGTACAGCCCCGTGTTGACCGGCGTAATGATGCCGGAGGGCGTGGATGCCGATGCGGTGCGCAAGCTCATCTACGAACGCTTCGACATGTCGCTCGGCACGGGCCTCGGCAAGATGAAAGGCCGCATGTTCCGCATCGGCCATCTTGGCGACTGTAACGACCTGATGCTGCTGGCCACGCTCGCGGGCTGCGAAATGGGTCTGAAACTCGCGGGCGTTGCGCTAAAGGAAAGTGGTTTGCCTGCCGCTATGGAGTGGTTGAGTTTGCCGACCAAGGCATCGGGTTTGAAAGCAGCGGCCTGAGCAAGCGCCAAAAAAACCACTGACCCAGAAGCATCGCGGTAATTGAGATAGGCAGCACGCATCAAGCATTAACCAGTTCGCATCAAACAGCTCAAAGCAACTCGCAGTCAGGGAAGTGAGGGAGCGCTTCCCTCACCAAGCCGCGCGAAGAACGAGGCCTGAACAACATGCAATGCGTCCGCAACCAGCGTGTGCCGCTGACGGGCGAGGACGTCGCGCGCCATCTCAGGCGCGCCGTCGACACATGCAATGGAGAGAGACGATGAAGCGGTTTCGTTTGACCAGTGCGACCAGTATCGTTCTAGTGATGCTCTGCATCATGTACTTCATCACCTACCTCGACCGCGTCAATGTCAGCACCGCGGCGGCAGGTTTCGGCAAGGAATTCCAACTTTCGCATACGCAGATCGGCCTCGTGTTTTCGGCCTTCGCGTATCCGTATCTGATCTTTCAGGTAATGGGCGGCTGGGTCAGCGACCGCTTCGGCGCTAGGCGTACGTTGCTGATCTGCGGCGCAATCTGGGGTGTCGCTACGTTACTCACAGGTTTGGCCGGTGGCTTGACCTCGCTGCTGGCCGCGCGTCTGTTGCTCGGCTTCGGTGAGGGCGCGACGTTTCCCGCTGCGACTGCCGCGATGGCTCGTTGGGTTGCGAGAGAAAAGCGCGGCTTTGCGCAAGGCATCACGCACGCCGCGTCGCGTGTCGGCAATGCGATTGCGCCGGCCGTCATCGTGCTGGTGATGGCGAACTGGGGCTGGCGCCAGTCGTTCTACATTTGCGGCGTGTTGAGTCTCGTGTGGGTGGCCGTGTGGGCGCTCACCTTCACTGAGCATCCGAAAGATCACCCGCGTATCACCGCCGAAGAACTCGCGGTGTTGCCCGCACCGAAGCCGAAGGTCAGCAACGTGCCGTGGGGCAAACTGTTCCGCCGCATGGTGCCTGTCACGATCGTGTACTTCTGTTATGGCTGGACGCTGTGGCTCTTTTTGAGCTGGATTCCGCAGTATTTTCTGCACCGCCATCACCTGCAATTGCAGAAGTCGGCGATCTTCGCTTCAGTGGTGTTCTTTGCCGGTGTGATCGGCGATACGCTCGGCGGCCTTGTCACTGACTGGATCCTCAAGCGCACCGGCAGTCTCAAACGCGCACGCAGCTGGATGGTGTCGGTCTGCATGCTGTTCTGCCTGATCTCGCTGATTCCGCTGATGTTCACCAACAACCTCTATCTGTCGATGGCGTGTCTCGCATCGGGCTTCTTCTTTGCCGAAATGACGATTGGACCGATGTGGGCGATTCCGATGGACATCGCGCCAGAATACTCGGGCACCGCAAGCGGCATGATGAACACGGGCTCGGCGCTGGCCGCGATTATCTCGCCGGTGGTGGGCGGCTTTCTGATCGACTATTTCAACAACTGGGAATTGCCGTTTGTCGGCAGCATGTTGTTGATGGGCGTCGGTGTTGTGCTGGCGTTCCGCATGCAGCCGGAAAGCAAATTCTCGCTGGACCCGGCGGATAACACGCACGCCACGACCAGCTTGCGCGTGTAAGCGGAACGCGGCTTTTTATTTAAAGATCCTGAATACATGACTCAATCACTTAGCCAGCGGCTTGCGGATGCACGCCGCGACCACGTGTCGCTCGACACCTTGTCGCCGGAACAGATACCCGCCGACGCCAGTGCCGCGTATGCGATCCAGTATGAAATTCTTAGCCTCAACGGCGCGGGGATCGGCGGCTGGAAGATCGGCGCAAAAGGCGCTAGCGGTCCTATTCAGGGCGCGCCGTTGCCCGATGTGGATCTGCATGCCGATGGCGCGCGTCTGTCGCGTGAAGGCTATGCGCCTTTAGGATTGGAACTGGAAATTGCGTTCCGCTTCGGCCGCAGCTTTGAACCGTCGAGCACGCCTTATGGCGAAGACGAAGTGAAGGCGGGCATCGGCTATCTAGGCGCCACGATCGAAGTCGTCGCAAGCCGCTATGCCGCGTGGCCCGATGTCGACAAACTCGCGCAGCTAGCGGATTTGCAGAATCACGGCGCGTTGGTCGTCGGTGAATTTACGCGCTATCACGAAGATTTTCCGTTCGTCGCGCCTTCGTTGCGTTTCAGTTTCGACGGGAACGATGTGGTCGAATCGACGCCCGCGAATCCGGCTGGCGATCCACGGCGGTTGCTGACATGGCTCGTCAATCACGCGACATCGCGTGGTATCACGGTGACCCCTGAGATGGTCGTCACCGCCGGATCATATACCGGCATGTTTTTCCCGCGCCACGCGGGCACGGCAAGCGGACGCATCGAAGGCCTCGCACCGGTCAGCCTCACGTTGTACTAGCTGCGGGCTGGTCGAGCCCCACGCAGCCTTTTCCAAAGGGCGACGATATGAAGAACCCCACATCCGCTTTACTCGTCAAGCCGATCCATCTGGTGCCTTCCAGTGCGCGTCTGACGAGTCCGCTTGCGCAGCATTTGCGCAAATCCTTGCGCGGCGACGTGCTGTTCGACGCGGCAAGTCGCGGCCGGTATGCGACCGACGCGTCGATCTACCAGATTACGCCAGTCGGCGTCGTCGTACCGCGCGACCAGGACGATTTGCGCGTGGCGCTGGAGATCGCGCGCAGTGAAAAGGTGCCTCTGCTGGCGCGCGGCGCGGGTACGAGCCAATGTGGCCAGACCGTCGGCGAGGCGCTGGTGATCGACACCAGCAAGTGGTTGAACAACATCGTTGCTTTCGACGCCGAGGCACGCACCGTGACTGTCGAACCCGGCGTCGTGCTGGATCATCTGAACGCGTGGCTCAAGCCGCACGGCTTGTGGTTTCCGGTGGATGTATCGACGGCTGCACAGTGCACGATCGGCGGAATGGCGGGGAATAACTCGTGCGGTTCCCGTTCGATCGAATACGGCAACATGGTTCATAACGTCGACGCGATCGACGCGATTCTGGCCGACGGCAGTGAAGCGCGCTTCGCGTCGCTGCGCGATGCGCCGCAAGGCGCACGTTTGTTGCAGATCGTCGCAGGCGTCACGCAGATCGCGCAGCGCGAGCGCGACGAAATTATCGAGCGTGTGCCGAAGGTTTTACGCCGCGTAGCGGGCTATAACATCGACCTGTTCGATTGTCAGAACCCGCGCGCTTATACCGACGACGGCAGCGCCAACCTCGCGCATCTGCTGGTCGGCTCGGAAGGCACGCTCGCGTTCAGCCGTCAGTTGACGCTGAGGCTTGCGCCGTTGCCAGCGCATAAAACGCTTGGCGTGGTCAATTTTCCGACCTTCCGGCAGTCGATGGCGCTGACGCAGCACATCGTCAAATTGAAGCCGGTTGCAGTCGAGCTGGTCGATCGAACGATGATCGATCTCGCGATGAGCAACCCCGCGTTTCGTCCGGTGATCAGCAAGGCGCTGGTCGGTGAGCCGCAAGCCATTCTGCTGGTGGAGTTCGCGGGCGAGGACCGCGATGCGCAGCTTGCATCGCTTAACCAACTCACGGAACTGATGGCCGATCTCGGCTTGCCCGATTCGGTCGTCGAAATGCCGGACGCGAACGAACAGAAAGCGTTGTGGGAGGTCCGCAAAGCCGGGCTGAACATCATGATGAGCATGAAGGGCGACGGCAAGCCGGTGTCTTTCATCGAAGATTGCGCGGTACCGCTCGAACATCTCGCCGACTACACGAGCCGCCTGACCGAGGTATTCCATCGGCACGGCACGGAAGGTACCTGGTACGCACACGCGAGCGTCGGCACGCTGCACGTGCGGCCGATTCTCGATATGCGCCGCGACGGTGCGACGAAAATGCGCGCCATCGCAGACGAAGCCTCAGCGCTCGTGCGCGAATACAAGGGTGCGTATTCCGGTGAACACGGCGACGGGTTGTGCCGGGGCGAATGGGTCGCGTGGCAGTACGGGCCACGATTGAACCAGGCGTTCAGCGAGATCAAGGCACTGTTCGATCCGGACAATCGCTTCAATCCCGACAAGATCGTGCGACCGCCGAAAATGGACGACACGCGCAATTTCCGTTTCCCGCCGGGTTACAAGGAACATCGCATCGACACGGCGCTCGACTGGTCCGCGTGGAATGTCCAGCGCGATCCGCTGACCGGCGAGGAGACGTTGCCGGGCAGCGGCAACGATCGGTCGGGCGGTCTCGCGAAGGCCGTCGAGATGTGCAATAACAACGGTCACTGCCGCAAGTTCGACGCGGGCACGATGTGCCCGAGTTATCGCGTGACGAAGGACGAGCAGCACGTCACGCGCGGACGCGCGAACACGTTGCGCCTCGCGATTTCGGGGCAGCTCGGCGAGGCGGGTCTCGCCAGCGACGACGTCAAGGACACGCTCGATCTCTGCGTCTCGTGCAAGGGCTGCAAGCGCGATTGCCCGACCGGGGTCGACATGGCAAAGTTCAAGATCGAAGCGCGGGCGGCGCGTGTCAAGGTGCAGGGTTTGCGTCTGCGAGACAGGCTGGTGGCGTTCATGCCGCGCTATGCGGCTACCGCGAGCCGCGTGCCGGCGCTCATGGCGTTGGCGGATGGCGTGCCGGTGTTGTCTGCGTGGTTCAAGCGGTCGGTGGGTTTCGCACCAGAGCGCAGTTTGCCGCGCTTCAGGAAATCGTTTTTGTCGGACGCGGTGGCACGCAAACCTTCACAGAATGGCGCCTTAAAAGAAGTCCTGTTGTTCGTCGATACATTCAACAACAACATGGAGCCGGACAACGCGCGCGCCGCGCAACAGGTGCTCGAAGCGGCGGGTTACACGGTGCATTTCAATACACGCCAGGGCGAGCGGCCAGTGTGTTGCGGCCGCACGTTCCTTGCGGCGGGTCTGGTCGACGAAGCCAGGCAGGAAGCGCGGCGCATGCTCGATCTGTTCAAACCGTTCGTGGAGCGGGGCGTGCCGGTTGTCGGGCTGGAGCCGTCATGTCTGCTTTCGCTGCGCGACGAGTTCCTGCAGTACGGTTTCGGCGACGAAGCACAACGGCTTGCAAAACAGGCGTTTCTGTTCGAAGAATTTCTGGTGCGCGAGGAAAAGGCAGGGCGCCTGCAGCTTGCATTGAAGCCGTTGAGCCAGCAGCAGGCGCTGGTGCACGGCCACTGTCATCAGAAAGCATTCGACGCGTTCACGCCCGTACAGACCGTGCTGAAATGGATTCCGGAGTTGAAGGTATCGACAGTGGAATCGTCGTGCTGCGGAATGGCCGGCAGCTTCGGCTACGAAGCGGAACATTATGCGACGTCGCAGGCGATGGCCGAATTGGCGTTGCTGCCAGCCGTGCGCAAGATAGATCGCAACACGGTCATGGTTGCCGATGGCACGAGTTGCCGTCACCAGATTCACGACGGCGCGGGCGTGGAGGCCATTCACGTGGCGCGCGTGCTGGCGATGGCGCTGCAGTAATTAAAACGCCGGCAGCCGGGCGCCTCGCTTAAACGCCAAGAACCTGCCGATAAGCAGTAGGCGCGACGCCCACGCCGTCGCGAAAGCGATGGCTGAAATGGCTGGCGTTCGAATAGCCGCACTGCTCGGCCACCTGCGCGAGCGGCATCGTGGTGGTGCGCAGCAACGTGCGGGCGCGTTCGAGCCGCTGCTGCGCAATCCATGCAGCGGGTGGTAATCCGAACGACGCGCGGAACATCCGCGCAAGGTGAAATTCCGACAACGACGCAACGCCGGCAAGCTCGCCGAGCGTAAGCGTCTGCGACAGATGACTCTCGATGTAGTCCCGCAGACGCCGCCGGGTCGCCACCGACAAACCGCCTTTGAACGACACATCCGTGCGACGCACGCCCTGTGCGCGCAGCAGCAGACTCAGCACTTCGTGCGCGGTCTCATTGGTGCGCAGGAGGCCGTCTGGCGTGTACCAGTCCTCGTTGACCAGTGTCTGGCACAGGCCCGCGATGCGCGCGTCCTCGAAATACGTACGATCGGCGAGCGTCAGTTCGCGCGGTTCCTGATCGAGTTCCTGAACCGCGCGCTGCGTGAAGTGTTCGGGAAGAAAGTACAGATGCATGAAATGCATGTGCCCGCGTACCCACCAGCGCGATTCATGCTCGCCCGGCAGCGCGCAAAGCCGCGACGGCGCGCCGTAGTGGCCCGGCATTTTCTGGCGTTCCGTGCGGTAGCCGCCGTCCAGATAGCACGACAGCGTGTGATGGCCGGGGCGCTCGTAGACGGTTTCGGCTTCTTCGGTATCGCGCGTCCAGAGCGCGATGGCGAGCCGGTCGCCGAGCCACGCGAAGCGGTCCAGATGCGCGTCAGCGCTGCCCAGCGTGTGACAGACCGACTGAAGGCCGAACGGCGTGTCAGTGGAATTCATCATCACGGGGACGGGCGGATTGACGTTCACGGAAAGCGGGCGAAATAGGTTGAGCAGCGGAGTTAGCGCAAGTATACGGTGAGCCTGACGCGGCCGCTTGCCAGCGCGAAAAAGTGCGCAATCCTGGACAAGTTCTTCGGGCAGCGTTGCAGCATAGTCGAACTTCCGAATCCCCCTGCAGGCTTGTCATGAATCTCGCGCTTTATGCCGTCACCGTTTTGATCTGGGGCACCACGTGGCTCGCGATCAAATGGCAACTTGGCTCAGTGCCGCCGCCGGTGTCGATTGCGTGGCGCTTCTGGATCGCCGCGCTGGTGCTGTTCGCGCTGCTGCGCATCATGCGCCGTCCGATCTGGCCGCCGCGCGCCGCATGGCGGTATCTCGTCGCGCAAGGCTTCGCGCTGTTCTGCCTCAACTTTCTATGCTTCTACTACGCCGAACAGACCGTGCCGAGTGGCCTGGTCGCGGTGGTGTTTTCAATCGCGCCGCTGTTGAATTCGATCAACGGGCGGATTTTCATGGGCCGCCCATTGCAGCCGACCGCCATTGCTGGCGCGTTGCTCGGTCTGGTCGGCATCGTGTGTCTGTTCGTTCAGCAGATGGCGGGACATCTCGGCGACCGCACCGAATTGATCGGCCTTGGCGTCGCGTTTCTCGGCACCTTGTGTTTCTCGGCCGGTAGTCTGCTGTCGAGCCGGATGCAATCGATGGGCTTGCATCCGTTCGCCACCAATAGCTGGGCGATGATGATCGGCGCGAGCATCCTGACGGTGGGCAGTGCGTTGGGCGGTTTGTCGTTCGCCGTGGAGCCGTCCGTGCGTTACCTCGGGGCGCTCGCCTATCTCGCGATCTTCGGCTCGGTAATCGGCTTTACCGCGTACCTGATGCTCGTCGGACGCATGGGACCTGAGCGGGCTGCTTACTGCACGGTACTGTTTCCGATTGTGGCGCTGGCGGCATCGACGGTATTCGAGGGATATCAGTGGTCCGCGCTGGCGGTGGTGGGCTTGCTGCTGGTGGTGGCGGGCAACCTGGTCGCGTTCGATCTGACGCGACGTATCTTCGTGCGACGTTCGCCCGCGCGTTCCTGACGGCGTTGCAACTCCACGCAATCTCTACGGCTCCCCGAAGCTACGGAAAGGCCCCCAAGGTGAGCCTTTTCGGGAGCCTCATAAGCGTCTGAAAACTTTACCGGTGAGCTTTTTCGGGAGGCGGGCACTTTTGCCCGCCCACCCGGATTGGCCTGCGGATCGACGACGTGGGTAGACGAAATTACCTCATGGTCTTATACTGCTCCTCTTGCTAACCGCGAAATCGCAGCTAAATAAGCCAAGTTAGAAGGGGTTCGATGCAAACTGGAGCAAACTGCCGCCAGTTTACGTTTGACCCGACGCCGGAGAAAGACCGGCTTCCCAAGGGCTCCCAAAGCCCGCCGGACGCGCGCCACAGCGCCGCCGTCCACATCATCGATGGATCTGGCACCAGTTTTGCTAACTGGTAAGCCACCGAGGGCAACAGCAGCACATCGCCGCCTACCCTCGCGCCGGGCAGAAAACAGACCCCGGCACCACTCGGTTCACCTCGCGGCACCTGCCGCGTCTCGAACTTCCCATTCGCAGCGTCGTTACGACGCCTGTGCGGCGCGGCTATTTTCGCGCGTCGCTCGAACCCGGAGGCGCCTCTTCATGATTCAACGTCCTGCCAGACTGATCGGCAGTCTTGTAGCCATCGGCATCGTCATCGCATTGCTGTGTCGTGCGATCGACCCCAGCGCCTTGCATCAATACGCGCCCGATCTCGTCTACTACACGAAACGGCATTTGTTGCTAGTTGGCTATTCGATGGCGGCTGCACTGCTTGTCGGCATTCCTGCCGGCATTCTGCTGAGCCGCCCGTCGTTCGCCCGCCACGCCGAACGCTTCATGCAGATCTTCAACATCGGCAATACGATTCCGTCGCTCGCCGTTCTCGCGATTGCACTAGGGATCTTCGGCATCGGCGATATTCCCGCGCTGGTCGCGCTGTTCCTTGCGTCATTGCTGCCCATCACGCGTAACGCGTACGAGGGCATGAAAAACGTATCACCGGCGCTGCGCGAAGCGGCACGCGGGCTCGGTATGACCGGCTGGCAATCGCTGATGCGCGTCGAGTTGCCGAACGCAATGCCGATCATCATCGGCGGCGTGCGGACGGCGCTTGCGATCAACGTGGGCAGTGCGCCGCTCGCGTATCTAATCGGCGCAGACAGTCTCGGCACGCTGATTTTCCCCGGTATTTATCTGAACAATCAGCAGCAACTGCTGCTGGGCGCGGCGGCGACCGCGATTCTCGCGCTGGTGCTCGACGGTATCGTTTCGACTGGCAGCCGCTACCTGCTCGCACGACGCGGGGTGACGGCATGATGAATCTGTTCAAACGCTCCCGCTGGATCGCCGCTGGCGCCTTGTTGCTCACAAGCCTTCAGGCGAGCGCCACGACACTCGTACTGGGCGGCAAAAATTTCACTGAGCAGTACGTTCTTACCGAGATCACCGCGCAGTACCTGCGTTCGAAGGGCTACACGGTCGATCCACGCACCGGCCTCGGCAGCACCTTGCTGCGCAGTGCGCAGGAAAACGGCCAGGTTGATTTGGTGTGGGAATACACCGGCACCGCTGCGATCGTCTACAACAAGATCACCGAGAAGCTAGATCCGAAGACGATGTACGAACGCGTGAAGGCGCTCGATGCAAAACGCGGTCTCGTCTGGCTCGATGCGTCGCCGTTGAACAACACGTACGCGCTTGGTTTGCCGCAGGAAGAAGCGCAAAAAACCGGCATTCGCACGATTTCGCAACTCGCTGCGAAGCTCGCCGCGGAGCCGCACAAGAAGCACGTGTTCGCGATGGATGCGGAGTTTGCGAATCGTCCGGATGGTTTGAAGCCGCTCGAAGCCGCGTACGGGATGCAGTTCAGCCGCGCGGAAACGCGTCAGATGGACCCGGGCCTCGTGTACACCGCACTGCATAACAACCAGGTGCCGATCGGCCTGATCTATACGACGGACGGCCGCGTGAAGGGCTTCAACATCATGCCGCTCGAAGACGACCGTCACTACTTCCCCGCGTACAACGCGACGCCGGTGGTACGTAAGGCGACGCTCGACCAGAACCCGCAACTCGCGTCGCAGTTGAATGCGCTATCGGCCGCGCTGAACAACGACATCATGCTGGAGATGAACAAGCAGGTCGACATCGACGGTAAGGCGGTGCATGAAGTCGCGGCGGAATTTTTGCGCACGCACAAGCTGCCCTGAGCGGAGACCTATCTATGAATGTATTCGACTATCTGTCGGCCAACTGGCCTGAACTGCTGCAACTCACCGCGCAACACGTGTGGCTGGTGGGAATCGCGGTGGGCTGCGCGATCATCGTCGGCGTTCCGTTGGGGATCCTGATCAGTCGGCACGAATGGCTCGCCTCGCCGTTGCTGAGCGTCGCAACCGTGGTGCTGACCTTGCCGTCCATCGCGCTGTTCGGACTGATGATTCCGGTGTTCTCGCGCTTCGGCCAGGGCATCGGCGCGGTGCCGGCGATCACCGCCGTGTTCCTCTACTCGCTGCTGCCGATCATGCGTAACACCTACCTCGCGTTGCGCAATGTCGACGCCGGCATCAAGGAAGCGGGCATCGGCATCGGCATGACGGTTTGGCAACGGCTGCGCCTCGTCGACTTGCCGCTCGCCGTACCGGTGATTCTGGGCGGCGTGCGCACGGCGGTCGTGATGAACATCGGCGTGATGACGATTGCTGCCGTGATCGGTGCGGGTGGACTCGGCACGTTGATCATCCGCGCAATCGGCCAGAGCAACATGATGAAACTACTGGTGGGCGCCGTGCTCGTGAGCCTGCTCGCGATCGTCGCCGACCTGCTGCTGCAGGCACTGCAACGCCTGCTGACACCGAAGGGAGTACAGAAGACATGATCGAACTCGACAAACTGACCAAGACGTTTACGCAGAAAGACGGCCAGCAGGTAAAGGCGGTCGACTCGGTGAGCCTGACAGTGGGCGAAGGCGAAATCTGCGTATTTCTCGGCCCGTCGGGCTGCGGCAAGACCACCACGCTGAAGATGATCAACCGCCTGATCGAGGCGACTTCGGGTCGTGTGCTGATCGGCGGCGAAGATACTTCGGGGCTGAACGAAATCGAGCTGCGCCGCCGCATCGGGTATGTGATTCAGCAGATCGGGCTGTTCCCGAACATGACGATCGAAGAGAACATCACGGTGGTGCCGCGTCTGCTCGGTTGGGACAAGAAGCGCTGCCGTGAACGGGCCACCGAATTGATGTCGATGGTCGCGCTCGATCCGAAGCAGTATCTGAAGCGTTATCCGCGTGAACTGTCGGGCGGGCAGCAGCAGCGTATCGGCGTGATTCGCGCATTGGCCGCCGACCCGCCGGTATTGCTGATGGACGAGCCGTTCGGCGCGGTCGATCCGATCAATCGCGAGTCGATCCAGAACGAGTTCTTCCAGATGCAGCGTCAGTTGAACAAGACGGTGATCATGGTGAGCCACGATATCGACGAAGCGATCAAACTCGGCGACCGTGTTGCGGTGTTTCGCCGTGGACAACTCGTGCAATACGATCATCCGGACACGCTGCTGGCGCATCCGCACGATGAGTTCGTCGGCGCGTTCGTCGGTCAGGACAGCACGTTGAAGCGCCTGTTGCTGGTGAAGGCCGGCGACGCCGCCACGCAACCTGAGACCGCACGCGCCGATATGCCGGTGGCGAAGGCTTTCCAGATGATGGACGACAGCGACAACCGCTATCTGACCATCGTCGACGACAACCGGCAGG
The DNA here is from genome assembly GCF_904848625.1 of Paraburkholderia metrosideri. Lineage (GTDB taxonomy): Bacteria > Pseudomonadota > Gammaproteobacteria > Burkholderiales > Burkholderiaceae > Paraburkholderia > Paraburkholderia metrosideri. The sequence goes on along the minus strand of NZ_CAJHCP010000012.1, from coordinate 249,229 downwards.
CGCTCGGCTACGTGACGCGTCGCGCGGCGCGCGCGGGTCAGGGCGTGTGCGGCGACCATCTCACGCCGTTCAAGGCAACGGTGAGCGCCGACGAGCATCTACGGATCGTGCTGTCGAAGATGTACCAGTTCAACTCGTCATGGATGCCGGTGCTGGATGCCGATAGCCGTTATATCGGCGAGGTCACGCAGGACTCGATTGCAGATTATCTGAGCTCGGGCCGTTCGCGTCGTCAGACGGGACAGCCGGCAATCGTGTCGCCTGCGGTCGCCGCGGCAGAAGCATCGGCTGCCGCGCAGGCGGCGGCGCAGGAGCACCCCGCGCATTCGTAATGTCCTGAACAAGCAGTCAGCAAATTGGCCTTCGCTCGGCAGCAGAGCGAAGGCCGTCAATCCAGGTGCTTGCAGCACACACTCGAAAATCATATAAAAATCCCATTTTGAATATAATTCTATGCAACTAGAATTAATTAAATGAGCGAGTTTAAATGCACATTTATTTGTGAATAAATTTAATATTTTTCCATGCGAGTATAAAGCGTCTACATTCACGTAGTCGTGATGGCCGGCCGATCCGGCTACATGCGACGCACCGTAAGCCTTAAGCTAACAAGGCGTGCGTGCTTTGCAATCGCAAGGAAATACCGTCGTGAAATTCATCTCCCGCCTGAGCGCGGCCGTGGTTTTATTACACAGCATTATCCCGTTGAATGCGTCCGCGCAATCGCAACTTACTTACACCACTTCTTGGATTGGTAATAGCTTTGGATTTGGCGATGGTAAATGGATGCAGCAGGATATCCAGGCCATTAGCATTGGCGCCGACGGCACGGTCTATACGAATTCGCCATGGGACGAGAGCGGCAGCGAAATTGCCGCCTATCGCGCGGGCGACAAAATCGCGGTAGCCGGTTCGACGCATGGCTGGGGCGCGGCGGGTGGCGATGCGGTCGCCGTCAACCATACGTACCTGTATGCGGCGATGTCGATCGGTAACGAAAGCAATGCGCTGGTCGGCGCGGATTATCCGGCGGCGAATCTGACGTGGTACGGCATCACCCGTCGCACGCTCTCAAGATTGGCAACGGGCGCGCCTTTCAGCGGCGGCATTGCCAATAGCGCGAACGCGACGAAGAACAGCTTCCTGCCGGTCGAAACGGTGGCAACTGGCACCGACGCCGGCATTCGCGGCATGGCTGCGACCGACACCGAGTTGTACGTCGCCGACACGTACGGCAATCAGATCGTCGTCTACGACGCCAATTCGATGGAACGTTTGCGCTCGTGGACGGTGACGTCGCCCGGACGCATGGCGATCGACACCGATTCGACTCTTTGGGTGATGAGCGGATTCTCATCCGGAAACCTAAGTATTCTGCACTACGCGGCGAATGGAAACCTTCTCTCTGGCAGCTTGCCGTTGCCCGCTGGAACCATTCCAACCGATATCTCGGTCACGCCGTCAGGCCAGATTCTTGTCGCCGATAACGGGCCGTTGCAGCAGATCCTCGTTTTCACTAAAGACGCCAACGGTCAGCCGCAAGCCGCTCCGTCCATCGGCACGCGCAATGGCCTTTTCCATGCGGTGAGAGGCGAGCCTGGCAATGTGCGCTTCAACGGCATGACCGGTGTCGGCGTCGATCCGGCGGGCAATCTGTATGTCGCGGAAAACGGCGAAGGGCCGAGGCCGCTGGGTTCGGCAACGGTCGGGCAGGGCGCGGTGCTCGAAAGCTACGTGTATAGCTCGCATGCTTTCAACTGGCGTCTGTACGGGCTGACGTTTGTCGATAGCGCCGCTTTCGATCCCGCCACGCCCAATTCGGTCTATACCGGCTCGAAGCGCTTCACGCTCGATTACACGCAGCCGCTCGGCAAGGAGTGGTCGTACGCGGCTTTTACGCTCGATCGTTTCGACTATCCCGGCGACCCCGCGTTTTACTCGCCGCGCGGCGTGCGCGGTGAGCCGATGATGCGCAGAATCAACGGTCAGCCGTTTCTTTATACGCTTGATTCGGGCGCGCATTACCTGAACGTTTATCGCTTCGATACCGCACACGGCGAGATCGCAATACCGTCCGGCATGTTCGCGCAGAATCCATTGCCGGGGACGTCGCCGGTCGGGCAGCCCGCCTACGGCGAATGGATGTGGCGCGACAGCAATGGCAACGGCTCCGTCGATCCGGCCGAGATCACCAGCAATCCCTCCACTGGCAGCACGGTCGGCAATGGCTTCTGGTGGGTCGATACGCCAGGCAATGTGTGGCTCGCTACACCGTTGAGCGGGATCCGCGAAATGCCGTTGCAAGGGATCGATTCGATCGGCAACCCAATTTATTCGTACGCCAGTTCGAAGATGTTCGCGATGCCGCCACCGTTCACGCGGATTGCGCGGATTGTCTACGATTCGTCGAACGACAGCATGTACATCTCCGGTTTCACCGCGGCGATTCCATGGGATGCAACGCACTGGAAGGAGGCCGGTCCCGTGCTCGCACGCTATGCAAACTGGAGTACGGGCACGCCGACCATGGTGTACTCGATCGCACTGCCATGGAATACGCAGACTGATCCGCAGACCACCACAGTGGGCGTTGCGGTGGCGGGCAACTACATCTTCGTCGCGGAGTTGTACACCAATAAGGTCGACGTGTACGACGCGCGTTCCGGCCAACCAGTCGGCTACATGACACCGGGGGCGAGCGTCGGCAATACGAGCGGCTGGGTGGACGTGTATCTCGGCATCAGCGCGGTGGAGCGCGAGACGGGCGAGTACGTGATTCTGCTGGAAGACGACGCGCGCGCAAAAATCCTGATGTATCGATGGACACCGTCGAGGTAGGTCGTCAGCACGTTGCGGGTTCACGCGCGTCATGATCGCGAATGGACGGCGGCGCACGATCGGTATATAAACAAAGTGAAAGCATGGCGTGTCTGCCGTTGCTCAACCGATGTTGCACCGATGCCCAACCGTTGACTAACAGGAGCGATGTTCGATCATGACGCAAGACGTTTCGCCTCAGCCGCCTTCGGGCGACCGGCCCGAACTGGAACAACTCGATGCAGCGCTGAGTCACGTCGATCAGCAGGTCTCTTCTGGCGGCATTGCGTCGGGCGCTGCGAAGGGGATTCTGTATAGCCTGATCGAAACGCTTGGCGCGTTTGTCGGCGATCCTGATCTGCCTGAACATGCGCGTTCGGGTTACGAAGGGCTGCTCGAAGCCGCTCGCGAATTGCGTGCGAAGCTGGATCACTGAAGCAGAATGCAGCGCTGCCGTGTGGTCGGCGCTGCATTGAATCTGGGTTCACGCTGGCGCGTCGTTATCGGCGCTTAGCGTGAGCGCTTCGAGCCAATCCGCCGGTGCCGACGTAATCTGCAGTTGCGGCGTGCCGTGCCAATCCGCGCAACGTTGCAGCGCGCGCCGCAGATCGCCGGCAAGACGGGCGCTCAGGCGTACCCCGGTCTCCATGTGCAGCGACTTCACTTCGAATACCTGTTGCGTGCGATGCGCTTTCGCATCCACACGACCCACCAGCTTGCCGCGGCTCAGTAGCGGCAATACGAAGTAACCATATTTGCGCTTTGCCGCAGGCGTATAGCATTCGATTGCATAGTCGAAATCGAATAGCGCGGCTGCGCGCTTGCGATCCCACACCACCGGGTCGAATGGCGACAACACCGTCGTCACCGTCGACGCGAGCTTGCCGCTTGCCGCGTCGTCGAGCATCGGCGCGATGTCGCGATGGACGAACGTGTCCTGCTTCCAGCCTTCCACTTGCACCTGAATCAGTTCGCCCTGATCGGCAAGCGTATGCAGTTCATCGCGATACGGGCGGCGCGGCAGCCGGTAGTAATCGGCGACCCAATCGGCGCGTGCGACACCAAGCGCACGACAGGTGCGCCGCAGCACTTCTGCGGTAACGGCGTCGGCGGGTTGCAGGTCGCGCGCATCGTCCCAGTTGGGCATGACGCGTTCGGTCAGGTCGTACACGCGATGAAAATTGCGCCGCTCGGCGACCATTAGTTGGCCGATGGCGAAGAGCACTTCAAGATGGCGCTTTTCCGGTTTCCAGTCCCACCAGCCATTGCCTTTGCCCGCCTCGCGGACGAAATCCGCCGATCGCACCGGACCTGTTGCGCGAATGTGCGCGAGCAGCGCGTCAATCGCCTTGCGATGTTTTTTATGCCACTCGGCAGCGTATTTCCAGCCCATGCCGCTGGGGTCGAGCATCCGGTGACGCAGCAGCCCGTAGTCTTCAGTCGGCACGAAACACGCCTCATGCGACCAGTACTCGAACAGCTTGCCCTCGGCGAGATGTTCGTCGAGCCATTGCTGTGGATAGGCGCCAAGCCGGCTGAACAGCACGAGATAGGGACTGCGTGCGACGACGTGAATCGTGTCGATCTGCAACTGCGTCATGCGAGCGATTGTGTCGAGCACATCGGCTTTGACGGCCTTGCGGCGCGGCGGCGTCAGCAAACCTTGCGCGGCCAGATGCAGGGTGCGGGCTGCGGGGAGCGGCAGAGTCTTCACGCAAGTGTCGGTCTGTGAGTGACGGCGATGGGAGCGGGTACTCGGGCCCCGCCTGGATCAGCAGTCGCTACTTTAGCGTGAATACGGCCGATGATTTGTCTGCAGCCCCTGGCCGTAGGCAGCCGGTTCCGATCCTGTCACCACCCACGCCCATGATGCCGTTCCCATCCACGATGCCGCCAATGGTCGTGATGCCAGCCATGGCGATAGTAGCCGTAGCCATAGGCAGGCTGAGGCGCATACACGACTGGGGGCGGCGGTGCATAAACGACGGGCGGCGCGGCATAGACCGGCGCTGGCGTGCCGACGAACACGCCCACGTTCACCCGCGCGAGGGCGGCAGTCGATACGCAGGCGGCGGCCAACCCGAAGGCGGCGAATCTGAGCGTGGCGATCCCGCGTTTGATCATGCTTGTCTCCTGTTTCGAAGTCGAAAGAGCGGGCCGTTCACTGTCGAACGGCTGACGTCGATCTTACGAAACAGAAAGCCATGCAGGTGCAACGAGTTGAATGCGTGTGTAACAGCAGGTTAGCCACCGGGCCCCGGAGCGCGTCGACGCGCATCGACGCGGCGAGATCCTGCGGTGGCTTGCTCAGGCGCCCAGCGCGACGGCTTCTCCCGCCGACACCGCCAGCAATTGATGAATCTGCGCGACCACCGCTGCACCTTCTCCGACTGCCGCCGCCACGCGTTTCGTCGATCCCGCGCGTGCGTCGCCGATGGCGTACACGCCCTCGACCGTGGTCGCGAGATCGCACACGGACGCGTTGTCCACACTCGTGCCGGTCAGCACGAAGCCCTTGCCGTCGAGCTGGACGCCGCAGGTGCGCAGCCAGTCGGTATTCGGGTCCGCGCCGGTGAAGAGGAACAGATGCCGTGTGTCGAAGTGATCGATGCCATCGGGCAGCGGCTTTTTCAGGCCGACGGCGGCAAGGCCGCTTTCGTCCGCTTCGAGTCGGCCGATTTCCGAATTCGGATGCACGAAGACATTCGGCAGCGAACGAATCCGGTCGATCAGATAGCGCGACATGGTCGCCTCAAAGCCGCTCCGTCGAATCAGCACATGCACCTTGGCCGCATGCGTCGCGAGATAGACGATCGCCTGGCCAGCCGAATTGCCGCCGCCCACCAGCACGACCTCCTGACGCTTGCACAGCTTGGCTTCGACCGGCGAAGCCCAGTAATAGACGCCGCGTCCGTCGAAACGGTCCAGACCTTCAAGCGCAGGCCGCCGATACACCGCACCGCTGGCAATCACGATTGCACGCGCGCTGATATGCCCACCGCACTTCAGCTCCAGCCGATGCGGAAAGTCCGCGCAATGCAGTGCCTTCACGTGGACCGGAATTGCGACGTGCGCGCCGAACTTCTGCGCCTGCACGAATGCGCGGCCCGCCAGCGCCTGGCCGGAGATGCCGGTCGGGAATCCCAGATAGTTCTCGATCCGTGAGCTGGCGCCCGCCTGGCCGCCCGGCGCGCGGCTGTCGAGCACGATCACCGACAGACCTTCGGACGCCGCGTACACGGCGGTAGCCAGTCCCGCCGGCCCCGCGCCGACGATTGCCACGTCGTACACATGCGAGTCGTCGAGATCGGGCAGCAGGCCCAGGCACGTGGCCAGTTCCGGCATGCTCGGATGCCGCAGCACCGAACCGTCCGGACAGATCACGAGCGGCATGTCTTCGCGCTGCGCGGCGAATTGCTCGATCAGGCGCAGCGCGTCTTCGTCGCGTTCGTCGATCACCGAATGGGGATGGCCGTTGCGCGACAGGAAACCTTGCAGCATCACGAGCCGTGCGTCGCCGCTATTGCCGATCAGAATCGGGCCGCCCGCGCCTTTTTCGATCAGCGATACGCGGCGCAGAATCAGCGCGCGCATGATGCGCTCGCCGAGTTCGGCCTCGGCGACCAGAAGCGCGCGCAATTGGGTTGGTGGAATCAGCAGTGCTTTCACGCCGGTGAGCGCGAGGCCGTTGACCAGCGCGGGCCGGCCCGACAGTTGACCGACCTCGGCCAGAAAATGCCCGGCGCCATGTTCGCCGATCACCACCTCGCGGCCGATCCCGTCGCGCTGATAAACCTTCACGCGTCCTTCGAGCAGCACGAACATCCCGGGGCCGGTGTGGCCGGTTTCGAACAGCAACTCGCCCGCGTGCCAGTCGCCGATTTCTCCGAACCGCCGCAAACGGTCGATTTCCGCGCACGTGAGCGACGGGAACATCTGGTGCATGCGGGTCGAGAGATTCGAAAACGGCGCGTCTGCGACCGGGCCCTGCGGTTGTCCTTCAGCTTCTTGGGTTGGAACTTCTTGAGTCGAAAGCATTGAACCGCTCCTTCGGTGTTCATTGATCGATTGAACGGGAGGCGAAGCGGCGCGGCGCGCGAGCGCGCTGATACGGATGCGCTGCTTGCGCTATACGGCCTTCGGCGCGACGTCTTCGACCGCGACTTCCGGTGGCGGCATATCGGGCAGCGCCTCAACCGGCTTGCCCGAGTCGCGCCAGGCTTCCATGCCGCCGCGTAACGGCAGCACATCGGAGAAGCCGGCTTCGTTCAGTTGCTTGGCCATCCATGCCGCGGAAATCTCGTTCGGGCAGGAACAGTAAATCACCAGTTTCTGGTCATGCGGATAGGTGGCGACGATTTCGTCGAGTTGCCGTTCGTCGGCGAATTTAGAGCCGGGAATCACGAACGGATCGAGCTTGCGCTTTTCCTGCGAACGGATGTCGAACAGCACCGGTGTATGGCCCGCCTTGACCAGCGTTGCCAGTTCGTCGACCTCGATGCGCGCGGACGCCAGTTTCGAAATCAATTGACGACGCCGGATCCACCGATACGCCGCGTACAGCAACAACAGCGCAACGACGACCAGCGCCGCCGTGCGGCCGAGCCGCCCGGCGATCGCGAACATCATGTCGATCTGCCGCGAAAACAACGCGCCGATGATCAACCCCGTGCCGGACCACAGCGCCGCGCCGATGCTGTCGTAGGTGAGGAAGGTGCGATATTTCGTACCCATCGCGCCGGCCATCGGAATCGATACGATCGACAAACCCGGGACGAATTTCGCCACCGCCAATACCCGCACGCCCCAGCGGCCGAAAAAGCGTTCGGTCTTTTTTACACAGGTGTCACGCGATAACGACAAACGGCAAATGGTTTTCAGCGTATTGCCGCCATATATACGGCCAGCAAGATACCAGGCGCTGTCGCCGATCAGCGTAGCGAAGATCGACAGAACCAGAACCGGTAGTAATTGCGTGCCTACGGAACCCGGATGCATGGCGGCCATTGCGCCGAACAGCACGAGCGACGGCATCGCCGGTACCGGCAGCCCGAGCGCACCCGCCAGCACGTTGACGAAAATCAGCGCCGGTCCATATTGTTCGACGAGATCATGTAGCATCGGCTTACATCCGTAGCCCTTGCGGGGGCAGTGCAGGAAAATAAAGCGAAGGAGAATGCAAGGATTATGGACGCATTTTCAGGACGTGCAAACGGCCTGAATAAGTGTCCAATATTCTCGGGTATTGAAAGCACTAATGCGCGGTGCTCACTGCTCACGTTGCCGATTAGCGGCGTGAGCGGAACAAACAAAAAAGATCTGAAACTGTCGTGGCGCGACAGCGCGGAAATCACGCCGGGTAGACATTCTGGGCGCGCTATATGTCCGGATTTGTGAGCCTTTGCAGTGCCTTCGTCTCGAACACCGTGTTGACCGTCGAACTTGACCGTCGAACCGCAGCCGGCACAACCGGATACACCACGCGGCATTCACGCACCCATGCGCGAATGCCGCGTGTCTTATTTCATTGACGATGATTGTGCTGTTCGCCCGGCAACTCGGCGCCATGGGCGCGGATGGCGGCAATCAGCTCGGCGGGCGTGATTTCGTAGCGCACTTCGCGATGTATGCCTGGCTTGCGCTCATCGACCTCGATCAGAAGAATGCCTTTGCCGTCTTCTGTCGATTCGAGGCGCAGCGAGCGGAGTTCGCGCGCCGTTGCGTCGTCGTATTCGGAGAGCAGGGCCATTGACCCGGAGGACCCGGTAGTGCGCATCGATTTGTCCTTGTACCGTTGTTGATCGAACCATTGTACGAGCAGGACGCCGCGCCGTCTGTCGCGCCCTGATGACATGCCATGCATGTCCGCCCGTTTGCCTGACCGCTTGCCGGGAAGCCCCTGAGCATTACCTGACAAGGGGCGCCGGGCAATACCGCGCGTGACATCCGGGCATGACAACCAGTTTAACGCGACTCCCCGTCACGACGGCTGCATTTTTCGTGCCCCGTGGCGGTGCAACTCTTCTCGCCGGGCTGTCATGTTGCTGACGCACAGCCTGGTTAGGCCGCGCGCGAGCACGGCGGACGTGGGTATGCAATGCGGATTGCATTGGCTCGACAGTGGCGGCCTGTGCGCATGTGACGACTCCCGTATTGCCTCACCTTTCGGCGCACAATTGACGCGACCGCGGCTTGCCCTAGTCTTCGTCAATTGCAAAGGTAACGCGAAAAAAATCGCCCGTCCGGAAGGGGCGGGCCACTCGACGCCGTTGTGACGCGGGGCAACCGGCCCGCAGCCCGCGGGGCGTTGACGCTTCGATCCTCACGTGCCAATAAGGGGCCGTCGAGGTGGGAGTCATGTCGATCTATCAGATCATTCGGGCTTCTTCATCTTCGTGCTGGACCTCGTGCACACGTTGTTGCCCGGCATGATCGTGGACGGATCGTGAGAACCCGGCGGCAGTGCGGCTCACCGTACCGGCTGCGGATGCCGGGCGCTTCACGCTTGCAGTGGGACGCACGGGGGTCGCGTCGGCGACGCTGAACAGGCGCACCGCTTCATCGAGCACATCGGCTTGCATCGCGAGACTTTGGGCCGTCGCCGCCGCCTGTTCGACGAGCGCCGCGTTTTGCTGGGTGGCGCCGTCCAGATGCGAAACGGCCTGGTTGACCTGGCGAATTCCTTCGGCCTGCTCGCTGCTCGCGTTCGCCACTTCGACGATGATCGACGAGACGCGCTCCACGGCCTCGTCGATCGCGCGCATCTGGGCGGTCGTACGGGCGACCAGCTCCGTGCCGGCCGCCACTTCGCTCGCACTCGCCTCGACCACCGACTTGATTTCCTTCGACGACGCCGCGCATCGTTGCGCAAGCATCCGCACTTCGCCAGCCACAACCGCGAACGAGCGGCCCGCCTCGCCCGCCCGGGCTGCTTCGACGGCGGCGTTCAACGCGAGGATGTTGGTCTGGAACGCGATACCGTCGATCACGCCGGTAATGTCCGCAATACGTCGCGAGGCGGCCGTGATACCCGCCATGGTCTGCTCGACCTGACCCGCGATCTTGCCGCCGACCGCCGCCGCCGCCTTCGCATCGCGCGCCAGATCGAGCGCGCGCACGCTGGCGTCGGCGTTGGCCTGTACGGTGGTGGTCAACTGTTCCATGGTGGCGGCGGTTTCTTCCAGGGAGGCCGCCTGCAGCTCGGTTCGGCGGGCGAGATCGACGTTGCCGCTGGAAATTTCCCGCGCATTGTCGAGCATGCCGGTAATCTGCGCGCGCACGTCGTACACGATCGCCGCGAGATTCGCCTTCAACTGATTCATCGCCTGCAGCACATCGCCGAGATCGTCGTGGCGGGCGATTTGCAGATTAGCGGTCAGGTCGCCTGCGGCCAGACGCGTCGCAAAGCCCGACATGTCGCGGATCGGCGCGGCAAGCTGGCGCGCCAGCATGCGCCACGAGACGAAACTGATCGCCGAGGTGACGCCGAGCGCGACCCAGAACGGCGCAGGTGGTGTGCCGCCCCACGCCACGAGGCCGGTTGTCAGCAGCGCCAGCGGTGTCAGCGCATAACCGGAAGCCGCGCGCGTGGCAACCGGCAGGCGCATCAACGCCTGCAAGCGACCGGCCACACCGGTTCGCACGACCACGCCGCGCCGCAGCTTCACGCCGCGCGCTTCGCCGGCACCCATGCGGGCGTACAAGGTTTCAGCGTCGCGCACCGCTTCGCGTTCCGGTTTGATCCGCACGCTCAGATAACCGACTACTGCGCCTTTCTCCACCACCGGTGTGACGTTCGCGTGAACCCAGTAATGATCGCCATTCTTGCGGCGATTCTTGACCAGAGCGGTCCACGGACGGCCTTCGCGGATCGTGGTCCACATGTCGGCGAAGGCGTCGCGCGGCATATCCGGATGGCGGATCAGATTGTGCGGCTGGCCGATCAGTTCGTCGCGAGTGAAGCCCGACACGGCGATGAAAGCCGGATTGCAATATTGGATGCGGCCGGTCAGGTCGGTCGCGGAGACAAGCATGTGTGACGACGGGAATTCGTACTCGTGCCCGGTGACAGGCTGGTTGTTACGCATGGCTTTCCTTGCTGATGCAGATGCGCGTAAGCGCATGGTGCAAGGCATAACGGCAATTGACCCCGGAGTCTTTAGGGTTTCCCAGTAAAACGCTCAGGTTTTGGCAAGGCTTTGCCGTTAATGCAGGGTTGCTCGAGCCGATGCTGAAATGCGGCCTCCGGTACCCAGGATTGTCTAAGATGAGAGGTGGCAGTCACCGACCCTTATTTAATCGCGATCGACAAATTCGCTCACCACTCGGAGTGGTTCATGAATGTCGGAATATTCGCTACGCTGGTCGCCACATCCCTCGTGCTGCTCCTCGGCGAAAAACTCGTTGAATGGATTGCGGTTTTACGGACTTACTCGATTCCCGCGCCCGTGGTCGGCGGCTTGATCGTTGCGGTGGGTGTTCTGTTGATACGGGTTGTCTCGAACGTGCAGGTGCGGTTCGATGCGACGCTGCAAACGCCGCTCATGTTCGCGTTTTTTTCGACGATCGGTCTCAACGCGAATATCTCCAGCCTGAAGGCGGGCGGCCCGGTGCTGATCAAGTTTCTTTCGCTGGTGAGCGGGTTGCTGATCCTGCAAAACGTGCTGGGTCTGCTGATGGCCTTTGCGCTGGGCGTCGACCCGCTCTATGGCCTGTTGGGCGGCTCGATCACGATGTCCGGCGGACACGGAACGGGCGCGGCGTGGAGCCAGGTTTTTACCGAGCATCATGGATTGCAGTCGGCTACGGAGATCGCAATCGGCTGCGCAACGTTCGGTCTGGTGGTCGGTGGCGTGATGGGCGGTCCCATTGCACGTTTGCTGATGCGCAAACTCGGCGCTAACGAACAGCAGCGGCTGAAGGAGCAGGAAGAGCAGACGCTCGTCTTCGAAGAACCCAAAGCCGAACAGCCGACCACGCCTGCCGCTTTCATCACCACGCTTGCGCTGATTTCGGTGTGCCTGGCCGTCGGCGAAGTGGTGGCCGACTGGCTGGCCGGAACGCCTTTTGAAATGCCGACTTTCGTTTGCGTGTTGTTCGTCGGAGTGATCCTGAACAATGTGCTGCCGTTCGCGCGCGTGAACATTCCGCAGCATGCAGTCGCGTTGCTGGGCAACGTCAGTCTCGCGCTCTTTCTGGCGATGGCGCTGATGAGGCTGGACCTTTGGGAACTCGCCGGGCTGGCGCTTCCCGTGATCACGATCCTGGCGGGCCAGACTGTCCTCACGGCCGTCTATATCGTGTTCGTCACTTTCCCGACAATGGGGCGCAACTACGATGCGGTCGTGTTGAGCACCGCGCAATGCGGGCTCGGGATGGGCGCGACACCCACCGCCATCGCGAACATGCAGGCAGTGACCCATCGTTTCGGCCATTCGCATGTGGCCTTTCTGATCGTGCCGATGGTCGGCGCTTTCTTTATGGATATCGTCAACGCGATCGTCATCAAGTTGTTCCTCCTGCTGCCGTTTTTTCGTTGACGAAGCAGGGGGACGAAGCGCGCCGTTCCTGTCGGTTCGCGTTCGTCATGGCCGCTCGTTCACGCTTCTCTTCGCGAGGCCTGATCATGAATGGCCGCGCTGAACATGTCGGCGGTCCACGACTCCTGGAGCGCCCGCGAGAACAAATCCTGCTGACTCTCTGGAGCGAGGCCGCCAAGCGGCGGGTCTCGGTCGAGATTCGTCGGAAATGGATAACCCTCCGCGCACGAAGCGATCACCGCGTCGGCTTCCGCCTGCGTCATGCGCGATGTCATCAGAGATTCGCGTAAGACCGGATATAACACCGCGCACATCCTGGCGCGGTTCAGCGATTCCATTGCGCGGCCGTACGCCGATGAAATCTGCAGAAGATTCGCCATCCGCTGCACCGAAGCCGTCGTGTTCGAGCCAGCCGCATGAAACAGCGCGGGGCTGAAAAAGATCGCATCGCCCTTCTCGAGCGGCAACTGCACCGAGTGCGTCTCGAAGTAATCGCGGAAATCCTGGCGACGCCACGCGAGATAGCCTTGCGCATAGCGTTGCGAAAACGGCAGCAGCTTGGTAGGGCCGCTTTCCACCGGCATGTCGCTGTGCGCAACCGCGCCCTGAAGCGTGAGAAACGGCGACATCGTGTGAACATGGGGTGGGTAGCGTTCGGCCTGCGCGACGGTCTGGAAGCCGAGGTGATAGTCACGATGCGCCTGCTGTGCCTGTCCGCCGGGCCGTACGACATTGACCTGCGAGGTCACCTGAAAATGCGGCCCAAGCCATGCTTCGGCGATGGCAACCAGCGCCGCGCTCGAATAGTAGCGAGCGAATACCGACGGAGCGCGCAGGCACAGCTTCTCCTGCGCGTTCCAGATGCGGTCGTTGGCGCCCGCCTTCGCGAAGTGATCCGCCGCCGCGGCACCCGCTGCGCGCTCTTCGCGAATAATGGATTCGAAAACCTGGGTGGCTTCATCGACGGGTGCAGGGTCGGCATAGACATGCTTTAGCACCAGCACCCCCGCGCCACCGTTCAATACATTGGCCCACTCGGCTTGCAACTCCGCGCGGCGCGATGCGCTCTCGAAGGCGCCGCGAAGTTCGCGGCAGTCGTACAGCGGGACGTGTTCGCGCACATCGGTGGCGAACTTCAGATTGCTGCCGTCAGGCGGCGCTTTGAGCGCGGCGGCAAATTCCTGCAGAGAACAGTCCTGCTCCCGGTACCCATCGCGCGGCAGGGCTTCGCTGTGCGTTTCGGTGCGGCTCATGGTGTCTCCACATCATCGGTTATATAGCATCAACAATAGTCTTCCAGCGGCCGCTTGCGGTACTCTGAATACCTCAAAAACACCTCAATCATGGAGGCGCTCACCGTGGCCCACCCGTTTTTGATGAAGGAGATCGCCTTGCAGGCGGGCCTTGGGCTTGCCACGGTCGACCGCGTGCTGAACGGGCGGGAGCACGTGCGCGAACACACGCGTCAGCGCGTCCAGCATGCAATCCGGGAGTTGGAGAAGCAGCAGTTCCAGCTCGCCACCAGCGGACGCAAACTGGTTGTCGACGTGGTGGTCGAAGCGCCACACCGGTTCTCCGACGAAATACGTGAAGCGCTGGAATCCGAGCTACCCGGGCTTCAGCCCGCGGTATTCCGGCCGCGCTTTCTGATGCAAGACACGATGACCACCGTCGAGGTCACGGCTGCGTTGCGCACCATTGGCCGACGAGGCAGCCACGGTGTATTTCTGAAGGCGCGTGATGTGCCGGCAATCGCCGAGGCCGTCCATGACTTGCAGCAACGAGGCATTCCGGTCGTGACGATCTTCACGGACATTCCGCAGTCGGCACGCGTGGCCTATGCAGGCCTCGACAACCGGATGGCGGGCGCGACGGCCGCTTACCTGATTGGTCAATGGCTCATGGGTAGGAAGGGTGATGTGCTCGTGACGATGAGCAACGAGCGTTTCCGTGGCGAAGAGGAGCGGGAAATCAGTTTCCGCGACGAAATGCGACGACGCTATCCGGCGTTGAATCTGATCGACGCCAGCGGCGGTCACGGGCTGGATATTCAGACCGAAGAGCGGGTCCGGCGGGTGGTCGGTTCAGACCGGAAAATCGTCGCGGTTTACTCGATGGGCGGCGGCAATGTGGCGATCCTTCGCGCGCTCGAATCGATCGGTCAAAAGCCGACGTGCTTTATCGGGCACGACCTCGATCGCGACAATGTCCATTTGCTGCGTGCCGGGAAACTCAGCGCGGTCCTGCATCACGACCTGCGGCAGGATATGCGGACCGCGTGTCATCACATCATGCATGTCCATAAGCTGCTGCCGGCCTCTGCTATTGGCGCTTCGTCGTCGGTCGTGGTCGTGACACCGGCGAACATTCCGCGCTATGTCGACGAACGTTTCGGCACGCAAAAAAAAGCCGCGGACTGATCGCCGCGGCTCGAACACACACGCCGCCCCATGAGGAGCCGACGTCTAATAAATCCTACGCGAGCGATGCGACCCGAAACAATCGGGTTTCTCGTCTGATGTTTTTTCGCAGCGCGCGAAGGCTTGTGTACATGGCTTGGCAACAAATTTTTTCACGCTGGTGTTGTAAAAAACCAAAGCCAGCGCGTGCCGGCCGCCACCACCCTCAAACCAGCCCTGTCATGTAATAAACGGCGATTACGAAGAACACCGCCAGCGTTTTGATCACCGTCACCGCGAAGATGTCGCGATATGACTGACGATGCGTCAGCCCAGTCACGGCCAGCAGCGTAATCACCGCGCCGTTGTGCGGCAGCGTGTCCATACCGCCACTCGCCATTGCGACGACCCGGTGCAGCACTTCCATCGGAATCTGCGCGGCTTGTGCGCCCTTGATGAACACGTCGGACATCGCCGCGAGCGCAATGCTCATACCGCCCGACGCCGAGCCCGTGATCCCCGCCAGCGTGCTAACCGACACAGCAGCATTCACGAGCGGATTAGGAATGCTCTTCAACGCATTGCTCACTACCAGAAAGCCCGGCAACGCTGCGATCACACCGCCAAAGCCGTATTCCGATGCGGTATTCAACGAGGCCAGCAGCGCGCCCGCCACCGCAGCCTTGGTGCCGACGGCAAAACGCGTGCTCACGCGGCCGAACGCGGTGACCACGACCATGACGATGCCCAGCAGCAGGGCACCCTGCACGGCCCAGATCGCGACCAGGCTCTTGACCGTCGTTTCAACCGGCGCATGAAGGCCCGGCAGGATATCCGGCGTGATGGTGTAGGTCGCGCCGTACCAGGTGGGGATCCAGCGCGTCAGCAGGAAGTTGGCGACACCAACCACGATCAGCGGCGCGACCGCCAGCAGCGGATGCGGCAGTTGCTTCGACTCGACGCGTTCCGGCTCGTTGACCAGATCGGTGCCGTAGCCCTCGCCGGTTGCCATTGCCGCACGACGGCGCCATTCCAGATACGTCAGACCGACCACGATGATGAACAGCGAACCGATCACACCGAGCGCGGGCGCGGCCCATGACGTGGTCTTGAAGAACGTGGTCGGAATGATGTTCTGGATCTGTGGCGTGCCGGGCAGAGAATCCATCGTGAACGAGAACGCGCCGAGCGCAATCGCGCCGGGCATCAGCCGCTTTGGAATATTGCTCTGGCGATACAGCTCGGCAGCGAACGGGTAGACCGCGAACACGACCACGAACAGCGACACGCCGCCATAGGTGAGGAGCGCGCACACCGCGACGATCACCGCATTCGCGCGCGAGCGGCCGATATAACGGATCGCGGCGGCGACAATCGACTCCGAGAAGCCCGACAGTTCGATGACCTTACCGAACACGGCACCCAGCAGGAACACCGGGAAGTAGAGCTTCACGAAACCGACCATCTTGTCCATGAAGATGCCGGTGAATACCGGCGCCACGGCGGCCGGTTCGGTCAGCAGAACGGCGGCGAGCGCCGCGATTGGCGCGAACAGGATGACGCTATAGCCGCGATACGCGGCAAACATCAGAAACGCCAGTGCGGCGAGGACGATGACAAAGGACATTGAGTCTCCAAAGCTTGGTTGTTCTACGTGTAAGCCGTCCTGATCATGCGACGGCACGGCGGCTGCAAACGCCGGTTTCGTGCCACACAGAAAAGCTTGGGCTCATGCATGGATTGCACGTGCCGAAGCTGAAAACGTCATTCGGCGGATTGTACCCAAACGTCTACGAAGCGGGACGCAAATCGGCTGAACATCAGCTGAACTGAGGTTAAACCCTTATATAACTAGCCTGTGGACGGTCTCGCCAATGAGATAAGCTGTCTACAAAACGAGACAACACAACTAGAACGATACCTGGAGACAGCGACAACATGATGAATGACTGGGCCGGCGTGCCCGCCGACTATGGTGACGTATTGCGCCGGGCGATGGACTCGCTGTTTCGCACGTTCGAAAACTTCAGCGAAGGCACGTTTATCGTCGACGCCGATGCGCGCGTCGTCTGGATCAATAAGCGCTATGCGGCGCGTTTCGGTTTTTCCGACCCGCAGCAGGCGGTAGGCCGCGATTGCGAAGCGGTCATTCCGAACAGTCTGATGCGTGAAGTGGTCGTGACCGGCAAGCCGATTCTGCTCGACATCATGGAGACGGATCGCGAGCCACTCGTCGTCACCCGCTTACCGCTGAAAGACGATGCCGGCACGACGGTCGGTGCGGTGGGTTTCGCGCTGTTCGACGAACTGAAAGCGCTGACGCCGCTTTTTTCCCACTACTCGCGCGTGCAGGAAGAGTTGATCGCGACGCGTCAATCGCTCGCGCAGGCGCGGCGGGCCAAATACACGTTCGGCAGTTTTGTCGGCACGAGTGCGGCGAGTCTTGAGGTGAAGCGCCAGGCGCGCCGTGCGGCGCAACTCGAATCGCCGGTATTGCTGCTGGGTGAGACCGGCACGGGCAAGGAACTGCTTGCGCATGCGATCCACGGCGGCTCGGCACGTGCGAATCAGCCGCTCGTGACGGTCAACGTCGCGGCCATTCCTGAGACGTCGCTCGAAGTCGAGTTCTTCGGGGCGGCGTCTGGCGCTGATACCGGTGCGGATCGAAAAGGGCGGCTCGGCAAGTTCGAACTCGCCAACGGCGGCACGCTGTTTCTCGACGAAATAGGAGATATGCCGCTGCCGTTGCAGGGCAAGTTGCTGCGGGTGCTTCAGGACAAGGAATTCGAGCCGCTCGGTTCGAACCGGATGGTTCGGGCCGACGTGCGGATCATCGCGGCCACCTCGGCTGATCTGCCCGCGCTGGTCGCGGCCGGACGTTTTCGCGCGGATCTGTTCTACCGGCTGAATGTGCTGACGATCCACGCACCGGCACTACGCGACCGCGCGTCTGACATCGAGGCGCTCGCCTACGCGATGCTGGAAGATCTGTCGACGCAAACGCGTGGCGGCAGCCATGTCGAACTCCGGGACGACGCTGTGCGGCTACTGTGCTCGTACCCATGGCCGGGGAATGTCCGCGAACTGCGCAACACGCTGGAGCGCGCGGTGATGCTCTCCGATAGCGAGCGGATCGACGCACAGGCGCTGGCGCCGTTTCTCGGCCCGGCACAGGGTGGGCGGCGCGCCGAGCCGGCTGCTTCGGTGTCGACGCCTGCCACGACGCCAGGCGTGATCCACGAGCCTGCCTCATGGAGCGACGCAATGGCCAGCTTCGAAAAGCGCTTCCTGACCGACGCGTTGCGCGCGAACGGCGGTCGCGTGATCGACACCGCTAACCAGATCGGCATGGGCCGGGCCACGCTTTACAAAAAGATCGCGGCATACGGCATCGACGTTTGAAAAGTCCCGCCGGCCCGTCGCGCGAATGACGCAGCGCAATGGCCGCATGGCACAATCGCGAGATCGAAAAACAAGACGTGATCGGGGCATCAAATGAAACGCAATTTCTCCGCTTTTGCACGCCGCGCCTGCCGCGCCACGCTGGCCGCGGGCGCTGTCGCGGCCGCGCTAGCCGGTTGCAGCAGCAGCCCGCCGCTGTTTCTGTCCGACGGCCGTCAGACGACGCTGGTTCAATGCCCCGCCGGTTCCGATAATTGCGCGCAGCAGGCCAGCGCGAGTTGCGGCGGCGCGTTCGACGTCGTCCGCCAGTCCACCGACAACGGCACGCTCAGCCTGATCTACGCCTGCCGCGCGAAATAACATCACGCCAGCGCAAGGCTGGCGTGATGAGTTTTGGTTAACCCGTAGGCATTCTCTCAGCCCGCTAACCGGCGGGTCCCCGTTTTCCCAGCAGGCGGTCCACATTCCCCAATCGGCCAAGCGTATTAATTCAAACAGAAGCCATTGGCATACGCGCATATCCGTCATAAAAACCTGCGTCTAATGGGCATCCGATCAACCGGTAGCATGCGTAATGAGTATTGACCGCCGCGTCTGCATTAATTTCGCCAGCGTGAAATGCTAATTAGATGATCGGTTTCGTTTTTGATATTGAATAGGGTCGGTGCGGAAGCCAACGGAACGCGAACTGTCACGCCAGTATTCTCTTTTCACCGGTTCGGCATCAAACACACGACGCAGGTTTTGCCGTTTTTTCAGGGGTGGAAAAACATTCGCGTAGTATTTTCCGTTCCGGTAAGAGTGACATCCATTGCGGCACGATTCATGCGTAGAAATTTTGCGTTGCATTAATTCAATGAGAATAACGGGGATAGCAATGAATCATCATCAGCTCGAAAAAGATATTCAGCATCTCGAACACGTGATTTCCCATATTTCCGCCGAAGACCGAATTCCGCTGTCTTATTGGCGCAGCCGTATCGAGTTCGTTTCCGGAGCGGTGCGGGTACCGGCGCAGGCCAGCCGGATTAAACGTCTGAATGCGGCGTTGTCGGCCTTGGAGAATCGGCAAAAAGCCTGATGGCGCGCTTGAATGTGCAAGTCGCGGTGGGAGTGAAGCGCAGTCGTGTAACCTTCGACGACGTAACGTTTTCTGCAAGAATGAGGGAACGTAACGCAGAAGCGGGCAGTAGCGACCGTGAGTCGGCGGGTCTCTTCATCCACTGAACAGGACAAACATGCAAGCAGCAGGATTTTCCGCGCCCCGACTGACGGCGTTGACCAACGTCATGCAAGGTTACGTGGAGCGCGGCGAAGTAGCGGGAGTGGTGTCACTGGTATGGCGGCGCGGCGAGATCGGCTATCTCGAGCCGCTCGGTTGGCGTGACGAAGCCGCGCAATTGCCAATGGAGCGCGACACGCTGTTTCGCATTGCGTCGATGACCAAACCGGTGACGAGCGTCGCGATCCTGATGCTGATCGAAGAGGACCGGCTCGCACTCGACACGCCGGTTTCGCTATGGCTGCCGGAACTGTCCGGGCTGCGCGTGCTGCGTGACCCCGCTGGACCGCTCGACGATACCGATCCGTTGAAGGCGCCGATCACGGTGCTCGATCTGCTGACGCATCGCGCGGGCTTCGCTTATCACTTCACCGCAACCGGCCCGTTGGCCGACGCGTATGCGGCGACGTTCAACGGCTTCGAGGCGCACGGCGATACCAGCGCGTGGCTCAGCCGGATTGCGCAATTGCCGCTGATATTCCAGCCCGGCTCGCGCTGGCATTACGGCATCGCGACCGACGTGCTCGGCGTGCTGATAGAACGCGTGAGCGGCATGTCGCTCGGCGACTTTTTCCGCACGCGAATCTTCGAGCCGCTCGGCATGCGCGACACCGCGTTCTGGGTGCCCGAGGCGCAGCTTCCAAGATTGGCTACCGCTTATAGCGTCGATCCGGCCACGGGGCGACGGGTGATCGAAGATCATTCGTCGTCGAGCCGCTGGGCGAACCCAGACCGCTTTCAGAGCGGCGGCGGCGGCCTCGTTTCGACCGCGCAGGACTATCTGCAATTCGCGCGACTGTTACTGGGACGCGGGCGCGTCGACACCATGCGTTTGCTGTCGCATCGTTCGGTCGATCTGATGCGCTCGAATTTCCTCACACCCGACCAGCGTCGCGTGCCGGCATTCGGGCGCTTGATCTGGGCAGGGCAGGGGTTCGGCCTGGGTCTCTCCGTCGTCGACGATCCGGCGCAGCAGTTGTCGCTCGGCTATCGCTCGATAGGGTCTTTCGGCTGGCCTGGCGCGTATGGCACAAGCTGGTTCGCCGATCCAGTGGAAAACCTGATCGGTTTGATGCTGATTCAGCGCCGTTCGATGGACGCGTTTCCGATGTCCGTCGATTTCGAACGCCGCGTGTACGATGCCATTGACGATTAAACGCATCGGCCGCCGCAACTGACAATCCAGCACCGCGCGCAGTTGTGATTTTTTCTATCCGGCGCTTTATTCGTCTGATAGTGTCCGCACTGCAATTCGCCAAACCGATGGGAGCACCCGCCATGGCCTCTTACAAACAATTAACTGCCCAACTCGAAAAGCTTCACAAGGAAGTCGCAGTGGCCCGCGAAAAGGAAATTGCGCAGGCGATTGCGGACATCAAGCAGAAAGTCGCCGAATACGACCTGACTGCGGAGGAATTGGGCTTTACGACTGAGCGCAAACCGGCGCGTAAAGCGGCTTCGGCGTCGGTCGCGAAGTATCGCAATCCGAAAACCGGTGAAACCTGGAGTGGCCGCGGCCGCTCGCCGAGTTGGCTGGCGGGTAAAAATCGTGAGCGGTTTCTGATTGAAGTCTGAAAGCGCTTTACTCCGCACGGTCGGTTTTCTCAGGCTCGCGACACCCTGTCGCGCAATGGCCTGAATCAGAAGTGATGCCGCGGGTGATTTATTCCGCACCGCAACGCGGGTCCCGAAAACGCTCACCTTTCGCGTGAGCGAGACGGCGCGATACAGCATTTTCGTGATCGTGGCATTCGCGCCCGGTGGTGACGGCAAGCTTGGTTTGGTCGCGTGATTCATCTTCCCGATCGATGCTGTCCCGATCCCGCGCAGCGGCGCGTATGCGTCACCGAACCCGCGATGTCCGCTGCTGGCGGGTGTTTCAGAGCTTTTCAAAAAATCGCATAGCCCTCTCCTGACGCTTTTTAATCCGTTCACCCCACGTTCAGCGCGTAATCAAAACCCGCGCGGCAGGTGCGTGAACGAACCTCCTCCGTGTTCACCTTTCGCGCCGATTCGGCTTGACTTGTCGCAGGTCCCGAAAACCCTCACCTTTGCGGTTTTCCTCGCACGCGACGTGAGTCGCGCTCGGGACAAACCCGGAGTTGAGTTTGCCTCATACCCCGGATCAAAACTCATCGATACATGGTCGCGGATGCCGAACGCCACAATCGGTCATCCATTCAACTTCGACGGAAAGACCATGAGCGTATCGACGGAAAAACAACTCTTTATCGGCGAAGGATTCGAAGGCCCGGGCGTCAACCTCGCGCACATCAACGTACTGGTCGGTCCGCGCAATGGTCCGGCAGGCCAGGCTTTCGCGACCGCGCTCGCGACCCCGTCAGCAGGCCACGCGCCGTTCGTCGTGATCGCTCGTCCCGGCGTGCCGACCAAGCCGCTGACGCTGTATGTGAACAAGGCGCAGATCGGCAGCGACTTCCACGGCAACGCGACGTGGGGCGCTTCGCAGGCGGGCATCGCAAAGGCGGTGGCCGAATCGCTCGAAAACGGCACGCTGCCGCCCGAAGCGGAAAACGATTGGGTCGTGGTGTCGGCGAACTGGGTCAACCCGTCGACCGACGATCTCGACGCCGTCTTCGACAACAACTACCGCGCGTGCAAGAACGCGATTCTTGCGGCGATGAAAGGCCTGCCGCATCGCGATGAAGTGTTCGCCGCCGCGCGCGAAGTATCGAATCCGTTCTACACCCCGAAACAACGTTAATTGCGGGCCGCGCGTTGCGCGAGATCCCGCCGCCCGCGCAGCTGGATGCGACCTGAAAGGAGATCAGCATCATGGAATACATTCGCCTCGGCCAGTCAGGCCTGAAGGTTTCGCGTCTGTGCCTCGGCACGATGAACATGGGCACGCCGCAATGGAAGCCGTGGATTTTCGACGAAGCGCAAAGTGAGCCGATTGTTCGTCATGCGCTCGACGCAGGCGTCAATTTCATCGACCTCGCCGATTTCTATTCGTCCGGTGTCGGCGAAGAAGTGGTGGGCCGCATTCTGAAGCGCGCGTCGCGTCGCGAGGAAATCGTCGTGGCGACCAAGGTCGGTTACGACATGGGCAACTATCAGAATGCGGGCGGCCATTCGCGCAAGCACATCATGGACGGCATCGACGGCTCGTTGAAGCGTCTCGGCATGGATTACGTCGACCTCTACATGCTGCATTTCTTCGACGTGAATACGCCGGTCGAGGAAACCATGGGCGCGATGAACGATATCGTGCGCGCCGGCAAGGCCCGGTATATCGGCGTGTCGACCATGTACACGTGGCAACTCGCGAAGATCATGCAGGTCTGCGAACGCAATGGCTGGCACAAGCCGGTCAATATGCAGTTGCAATTGAATCTGGCGTATCGCGAGGAAGAGCGCGAAATGATTCCGTATTGCCAGGATCAGGGCATCGGCGTTTCTGTGTTCAGCCCGCTGGCGCGTGGTCTGCTGACGTGCGACGCGAATTCGACGCGCAATCAGACCGACTTCTTTACCGCGCAAATGTATGGCGATGTCGCGTCGCGTGAGATCGCAGCGTCGGTGGCGCGCGTAGCGGCGCGACGTGGCGTGTCCGCTGCGCAGATCGCGCAGGCCTGGGTGCTCAATCATGGCGGTGTCGCGAGCATGCTGGTCGGCGCGGATACGCCGGCGCAATTCGATAGCGCACTGGCCGCACTGGGCACGACACTCACCGACGATGAACTGTTCGAACTCGAACGCAATTACACGCCGTGCGATCTGATCAACGATTACACTGCCGGCCGCCGCGTGGCGCGCGAACCGCGTCCCGCGCAACGCACGTTCGACGAAACTCTGGAGAAGGCGGCATGAACGAATTTCTCCGCACAGGGCACTACATTGGTGGCGAGTGGTACGACAGCGCGAGCACGTATGCGGTGTTGAATCCCGCGACGGGCGACGTGGTGGCGCAGGTCGCGAAAGGCGGCGCTGCTGAAACCGCCCAGGCGATCGCGGCCGCTGCGAAAGCGTTTCCCGCCTGGCGCGCACTGACCGCGAAAGAACGCAGCGCACGCGTGAAGCGCTGGGGCGAATTGATGATCGACAATCGCGACGCGCTCGCCGAACTGTTGTCGCTCGAACAAGGCAAGCCGCTCGCCGAAGCACGCGGCGAAGTCGGCTACGCGGCGAGCTTCTTCGAATGGTTCGCCGAAGAAGCCAAGCGCGCCTACGGCGATGTCATCCCGAGCCCGAATCCGAACGCGAAGATCATCGTGACGCGCGAGCCAATCGGTGTGGTCGCGGCGATCACGCCGTGGAATTTCCCGCTCGCGATGATCACGCGTAAAGCCGGTCCCGCGCTGGCGGCGGGCTGCACGATGGTGCTCAAGCCATCGGAAGAAACGCCGTTGTCCGCATTTGCACTGGCGGTGCTGGCCGAGCGCGCGGGTATTCCGGCGGGCGTGTTCAACATCGTTTCCGGCGATGCGGTCGCGATTGGCGGCGCGCTGACCGAATCCGATGTGGTGCGCAAGCTGTCGTTCACCGGCTCGACGCGCGTCGGCAAGCTGCTCGCCAGGCAGTCGGCGGATACGCTGAAGAAGCTGTCGCTCGAACTCGGCGGCAACGCGCCGTTCATCGTGTTCGACGACGCTGATCTCGACGCCGCCGTGCAAGGCGCGATGGCATCGAAATTCCGCAACACCGGACAGACCTGTGTGTGCGTGAATCGCTTCTACGTGCAGGACGGCATTTACGACGCGTTCACGTCCGCGCTGACGCAGGCGGTACGCAAGATGCGCGTCGGCAATGCATTGCAGGGCGATGTCGAGCAGGGTCCGCTGATCAACCAGGCTGCGCTGAAGAAAGTCGAAACGCACGTCGCCGATGCGTTGCAGAAGGGCGCGAAGGTGTTGACCGGCGGCAAGCCGCACGCGCTCGGCGGCACGTTCTATGAGCCGACCGTTCTCGCAGACGCATCGCGCTCGATGCTGATCGCCGAAGAGGAGACCTTCGGGCCGGTCGCCGCGTGTTTCCGCTTCAAGACGGAACAGGAAGTCATCGCTGCGGCGAACGACACACCGTTCGGTCTGTCCGCGTACTTCTACACGCGCGATCTGGCGCGTGCATGGCGCGTCGGCGAAGCGCTGGAAAGCGGCATGGTCGGCATCAACGAAGGCATTCTGTCGACCGAAGTCGCGCCGTTCGGCGGCGTCAAACAGTCGGGTCTGGGCCGGGAAGGCTCGAAGTACGGGCTCGAGGAATACACAGAACTGAAGTACATGATGATGGGCGGCCTCGGACGCTGATCCTCGACCCGTGCCGCCGTCGTCGCTGCTTGCAGTGGTAGTCGGCATCGACGGCGGCACAACCCGACGTAGCGGCAACGTGCTCGCAACGCCCGGCGATTCATACTAAATATGGAGACAGCGTGAGCAATCAGGACATTCAGGTGGCCGCTCTCGGCCTCGCCCCCACTTTGCCGTCTGCGGCGGCGCCTTCGCACGGCCCCGTTTCGCTCGACGACGTTCCACTGAACGCTTTCCACGTGAAGATCGCCGGGCTGACGTTCGGCGCGCACCTGACCGAAGGTTTCGCGCTTGGCACGATCGGCTACGCGCTCGCAGCGATGAATCGCCAGATGCCGATCGACGCATTCTGGATGGGCATGATCGGCAGTTCCGCGCTGATGGGCATTTTTCTCGGCAGCCTGGTGTTCGGCTGGCTGTCGGATCGAATGGGGCGGCAGAAGATTTTCCTGCTGAGCTTCCTGATCATCACCGCAGCCGCGTTCGCGCAGTTCTACGTGCGCTCGCCCGCGGAGTTGTGTCTGCTGCGGGTGTTGATCGGCTTCGGAATGGGCGGCGATTTCGCGGTCGGACACGCGATCCTCGCTGAATTCTCGCCGCGCAAACATCGCGGCACGCTGCTCGGCTCGTTCAGCGTGGTGTGGACAATCGGCTACGTGATGGCAAACGTGCTGGGCATGCATTACGCCGACTCATCTCCGGACGCATGGCGCTGGCTGCTGGCCTCGGCGGGCGTGCCGGCAGTGATCGTTCTGCTGCTGCGCATGGGTACGCCGGAATCGCCGCGCTGGTTGTATGGCAAAGGCCGGATTGCCGAGGCCAAGGCGGTCGTGCTGAAGCATTTCGGTCCGAACGTCACGCTCGACGGTGGTCACGACCCGCACGCGCAAGCGTCGGGCGGCTTCATGCGCCTGTTCAGAAAGGACCTGATTCGCCGGACGATCTTCAATTGCGCGTTCTTCGTGTGCCTCGTGATTCCGTATTTCGCGATCTATACGTTCCTGCCGACCATCCTGAAGGCGATTCATCTGAATAACGATTCAAGCGCCGACTTCCTGCTGAACGGATTCCTCGTGCTCGGCGCGCTGATCGGCATCTGGCTGACAATCAAGCTGCCGCGTCGCGTGTTCCTGATTGGCTCGTTTGCGGTGACGTGTCTGTCGCTGATCGCGCTGGGTTTTCTGCCCGAGTCGGCGACCGTCGGCATGATCGTCGCGTTCGGGATCTTCACGTTGACCATGTCGGCGTTCTCGAATCTCGTCGGCGTGTTCCCGCCGGAGTGTTTTCCGACCGAAGTGCGTGCGTGCGGAGTGGGACTGGCTATAGCATGCAGCCGGCTCGGTTCGGCGGTCGGGACGTTCCTGTTGCCGCTCGGCATCGTCCATCTGGGCTTCCACATCACGATTCTGGTGCTGGCGGCGGTGTTGCTGGTCGGCATGATCGTGTCGATTGCGTGGGCGCCTGAAACCAAGCATCTGACGCTGAATCAGGCGAGCGGCGTCTAAGCCTGTCCAAACGTCGCGCGGATCCACCGCCAAAGCTCCGTCTGAAGCACTTTCCGGCCGCGCGCCAACGCGTGCGGCCGGGCTCCTTTCCCCCTGATGCCGCCCCAGGCGTGTATCATTCGTTCCCTGCGCTGTTCTGCGCTGGCGATTCCCGTATGGCCGAACGCTCGTTCGTGACCTGTTTTCCGACGCGGCGAGGTTGCCAGTCGACGCGGGTCCCGGCCCAACTCCCGCAGCCCGACGCCGCCGCGCAAGGCGCGGCATACCGGCCGCCCCAGGCCGCCGGGAACCGCCCGAACCCCCTATCAGTGACCGCCAGACCCGATGTCAGTCTCCGAACTCAAACGCCGCCGCACGTTCGCGGTCATTTCCCACCCGGACGCGGGTAAGACCACGCTCACCGAAAAATTGCTGCTGTTCTCGGGCGCGATTCAGATCGCCGGTACCGTGAAGGGCCGCAAGAGCAACCGCTACGCGACGTCCGACTGGATGGAAATCGAAAAGCAGCGGGGCATTTCGGTGGCCAGCTCGGTGATGCAGTTCGAGTACGGCGACGCTGTCATCAACCTGCTCGACACGCCGGGCCATGAAGACTTCTCCGAAGACACGTATCGAGTGCTGACCGCGGTCGACGCGGCCGTGATGGTGATCGACGGTGCGAACGGTGTGGAAGCGCAAACGCTGAAGCTGCTTGAAGTCTGCCGCAGCCGCAAGACGCCGATCGTCACCTTCATCAACAAGCTCGACCGTGAAGTGCGCGAGCCGCTCGAATTGCTCGACGAAATCGAGCAGCATCTCGGTGTAGCGGCGGTCCCGTTCACGTGGCCGATCGGCATGGGCAAGGAATTCCAGGGTGTGTACGACATCCAGCGCGACCAGGTGCGCCTGTTCCGCGCCGGCCAGGACAAGGCAGGCGGCGAGGTCGAGACGGTACAAGCGCTGAGCGACGAAGAGGGCGAGCGCCGCTTCGGCCAGAGCTGGGTCAAGGCAAAGGAAGAGATCGACCTGATCACGGGTGCGTCGCCCGACTTCGACCGCGAGCAGTTCCTCGCCGGTCAGCAGTCGCCGGTGCTGTTCGGCTCGGCGATCAACAACTTCGGCGTGAAAGAAATTCTCGACGCGCTGGTCGATCTCGCGCCGCCGCCGTCAATGCGCATGACCGTGCAACGTCCGGTGATGCCCGACGAGCCGAAATTCACCGGCGTCGTGTTCAAGGTGCAGGCGAACATGGATCTCGCGCACCGCGACCGCGTGGCGTTTATCCGCGTGTGTTCGGGGCATTTCGAGCGCGGCATGGCCGTCAAGGTCACGCGCACCAACAAGACGTTCCGCGCGAACAACGTGGTGACGTTCCTGTCTCAGCGTCGTGAGACCGTGAGCGAGGCGTATCCGGGCGACATCATCGGTATTCCGAACCACGGCACGCTCAGTCTCGGCGACACGCTGACCGAAGGCGAACAACTGCAATTCGTCGGCCTGCCGTTCTTCGCGCCGGAAATTTTCCAGACCGTCGAAGTGGTCGATCCGATGCGCGCGAAGCAACTCGGCGAAGCGCTGAAGCAGCTTGGCGAAGAAGGCGCGATTCAGGTGTTCCGTCCGGAAGTGGGCGGTCTGACGATTCTCGGCGCGGTTGGGCAACTGCAGTTCGAAGTGGTGTCGCACCGTCTGTCGACGGAATATAAGGTCGATGTGCGGATGGCGCCGGCACGTTACCGGATGTCGCGCTGGGTGACCTGCAGCGACGCGGCTGAACTGCGCCGCTTCACCGATTCGTACGCGGCGCGGATCGCACTCGACGCATCGGATGCACCGACTTATCTGGCTTCGCACGTCGGTGAAATCGAAGTCGCGCAGAAGGCGTGGCCGAAGATCGTGTTCAACGAACTGCGCGAACATTCGGGCGCACCGTTCCGGAAGTCGATGTAATTTCGCGCGTTTTTAGCGCATCGCGTCAGTTGAAAAGCCGCCTCAGTTTAAGAAGCTGATGCGGCTTTTTTTATCCGAAGCGTGTGCGTTGCGCGGCATGCGCTCCCGCGCGCTCCCTGGGTCCCTCACCCAATCTTCAACACTTCGCCTCGCATCCAGCTGCCAAACGCCTGCACGTGCTCAAGCGCCGTATGACGTGGCGCGACATCGAGCCAGTAACCGTAAGGCCCCGCCACTTCGATCTCGGAAAACTGCGCAAGGGCGCCGTCCGCCAGTTCTTCGACGATCATGTTCCGGTCGACGACCGCCAGTCCCGCGCCCTTGCTGGCCGCGCGAATCGCCTGTTCGAGCGTGGAGAATTCGATGCCGTTGTCCGCGTAGCGGGCCGGCAGCCCCGCTTTTGCGAGCCAGTTCGGCCATAGTTCGAGGCGTGCGTCGTTGTGCAGCACATGCAGCGCGGGCATGCTGTCGAGCAGCGTATGGAGCGGCTGGCCCAGCAGGCGCGGCGCGCCCACGAGCACGTGGCGCTCCATCATCAGCAATTCGGAATGGGCGTCCGGCAGCGCGTGGCGCGCGAAGCGGATGTTGCAATGACAGTCGGCGCTCGGCTCGGTGCGGATCGACAGTTCGACGTCGGGTAGCTCCACCGCCAGCGCGCCGAGCCGCGGCGAGAACCACTGCGTTGCGAAGGTGGGCGGCACGGCAACCACCAGGCGGCGCCGGACCTTGGCCACCGCGATCTGGCGAAAGCCGCGTTCGATCGTATCGAACGCGTCACTGAGGCAGGGCAGGAACTGCGAGCCGGCCTGCGTCAGACGAATCCCTTTGTGGTCGCGCTCGAACAGTTTTGCGCCGATCGACTCTTCGAGCAATTTGATTTGCCGGCTCACTGCGCCTTGCGTGACGCATAGCGCCGTGGCCGCACGGTTAAAGCTCATGTGACGGGCGGTTTCTTCGAAGAAGCGCAACCCGATTAGCGATGGCAGGCGCCGCATAAATCACCTTCTCTTTCTTCTTAGTGATGCGAACTGGCAGGCCTGGGCGACGAGTGTCACCCCGAGAATGCGGGGTCCGCGTTGTACTGCATTGCCGGGCGCGGGTTGTCTCCTGAACGCGCTTGACTCGCCACCGTGTCCGGCAATTTTCCCGAGCTGAGCTTCGTTCTCAGTGGCGGGATGATTGTCGCATCGGCGCCGGGGTTTTAGCTTGATCAGGAGAAAAAATCGTGATGACGTGCGTTTTTTGCGTGCTTCTCTGGACCCAGGTCATCGCCGCGAAACAACGCGTCCGCGCAAACTTCCAAGTTCGCCTATCCTGACGAGATCGAA
Source organism: Paraburkholderia metrosideri (assembly GCF_904848625.1). GTDB lineage: Bacteria > Pseudomonadota > Gammaproteobacteria > Burkholderiales > Burkholderiaceae > Paraburkholderia > Paraburkholderia metrosideri. The sequence goes on along the minus strand of NZ_CAJHCP010000012.1, from coordinate 219,761 downwards.
ATCGCGCGTCCGGCCACGAGGCCGGTCCGTCTCTTTTTCCTCGGAGCGCCTGTGACCGTTCGCAATCTCGACGCGTTGTTCCGACCCAAATCCGTCGCCGTGATCGGCGCCTCCGAGCGGCCGGGCAGCACGGGCGCAATGGTCTGGGCGCGGGTGCTCGAAGGGGGCTTCGACGGCCCGCTGTGGCCGGTCAATCCAAAGTACGACACGTTCAGCGGACACCCTGTGATCGGCGACGTCGGCGATCTGCCGCAGGCGCCCACCGTCGCGTTGATCTGCACCCCGCCCGCGAGCTGGCCGGTGATCATTCACAAGCTCGGCGGGTTGGGCACGCGGGCGGCGATTATCGTCGGCGAGGTGCGCTCCGACGACGACCGGCTGGCGCTGCGGCACGCGTTGTCGGCGGCGCGTCCGCATTTGCTGCGGATCGTTGGGCCTGGCAGCCTGGGTGTGATCTCGCCGGCGCTGCGCGCGCATCTGGGCGCGCCGTCGTGCACGGTCAAGGCGGGTGGAGTCGCATGGGTCTCACAATCGAATGCGCTGACCAATGCGGTGCTCGGCTGGGCGCAGGCACGCGGGCTGGGCTTTTCACATGCGGTTGCACTGGGCGGCGAGGCCGATGTGGATGCCGGCGACGTCCTCGATTACCTCGCCAGCGACCCCGGCACCCGCGCGATCCTGCTCGAACTCGATACGGTGCGCGCGGCTCGCAAGTTCATGTCGGCGGCGCGTGCAGCGGCACGCAACAAGCCGGTGCTGGCGTTGCGCTCAGGCCGCGACGATCCCGCCGATGCGCTTTATACCGCAGCCTTCCGCCGCGCGGGTCTGGTGCGCGTGGATGCGCTCGACGATCTGCTCGACGAAGTGGAAACGCTGGGTGTCGGCCGGGTTGCCGCAGGCGGAACGGCGACGCTGATCACCAGTGATCGTGGTCTCGCCACACTTGCCTGCGACGCGTTCGCCGCTGCCGGCACGACGCTCGCGCGTTGGCCCGACGCAGCGTCGGACGCGTTGGCGCAGGTGTTGCCGCACGCAGTCGGCGGCAATCCGCTGCAACTCGGCGACGACGCGCGTGCCGAGCAATTCGGCAGCGCGCTCAAGCTGCTCGGCGAGCATCGCAGTACCGGGACAGCGTTCGTGGTCCATGCGTCGACGCATAGCGCGCCGGTTGATGAAGTCGCGCGGGCGTTGATCGAGAACCAGCGCTTTGCATATCGCGGATTGCTCGCGTGCTTTTTCGGTGGACTGGATGCGGCAACGCGCGATGCGCTGCATGCACAAGGCATCCCCGTTCACACGACGCCGCAGCGGCTCGCGCGCGCGTTCGCCCGCCTGGTCGATTACCGGATGGGGCGCGAGTTGTTGATGCAGACGCCCGAGGGCTTGCCGGAGCGGATTCCCGAAGCAATCGATGCGGCCCAGGCGCAGGCTTGCGCGGCACTGGCGGTAGGTGAGTGCCAACTAACCGGCGACGCGGCGGCGCGGTTGCTTGAGCGCTTCGGGTTGCGGGTTGAAGCGCAGGAAGATTGCGCAGGCGCCATTGCCAGCCCGCGCACCAAGTCGGTAGTCGACATTGCCGTCGAACTCCACGACGACGACAACTTCGGCCCGGTGTTCCGCTTCACCGCGCCATCGGCCGACGGCGTGTCCGCACCGTTGCGCGTCTACGGGCTGCCGCCGCTCAATCCGATTCTCGCGCGCGATATCGTCACGCGCTCGAGCTACGCCCGACTGGTCGCGCCGGAGCCGGCGTTGACCGCATTGACCGAACTCTCGCAAGCAGTCTGTGACGTCAAGGAGATCGTCGGTCTTGCACTGACGCTGCGGGTCTACCACGATCACGTCGCGGTAGCCGACCCCACGCTGAAGCTGGCCGCAAAACGCAGCCGGCTGGCGATCGTGCCGTATCCGCGGCGCTTTGAGGAAACGGTCGACTGGCAGGGCTTGCGCGTGACCGTGCGGCCGATCCGTCCCGAGGACGAAGCCGCGCATCATGATTTCGTCGAAGCCATGACGCCGGAAGATCTGCGCCTGCGATTTTTCGGCGCGGTCGGCAGCTTCGACCATTCGCAACTCGCGCGGATGACGCAGATCGACTACGACCGCGAAATGGCGCTGATCGCGACGGTGGCAAGTGATGAAGGTTTCACGCGCACCCTGGGCGTGGTACGCGCCGTGGCCGATCCCGATAACGAGACGGCCGAATTCGCGGTGGCGGTGCGCTCGGATCAGAAAGGCCGGCGCCTCGGCCAGTTGCTGATGGAACGGATTATCCGATACGCGCGGGTACGCGGTATTCATTGGCTGGTGGGCGAGGCACTACGCGAAAACACGCCGATGATCGCGCTCGCCAAAGCCAGCGGTTTCACGATTACCCGGACGGAAGATCCCGGCGTGGTGGGTTTTCGCATGGCGCTCGACGAGACGGTCGGGGCAAGCGAAGAGGGGCCGCGCAAAGGCGGCTAGATGGATGCGGATTCACCGCCGCACGGTCCGGGCCGCGCCGCGGCCCAGACTGGCCCCAGGAGCCAACGGGGCAAAACGACAGCAGCGAGTGTGACGCGATAACCGAACACCAGCCACCGCGCCACATCGACGTGCTTAAGCCGGCAGCTTCGCCGCTGCGTCATCAACCTGCGCCCGCGTCACCGACAACTCTTCCAGCCACGCTTGCGCATACACTGCGCCGGTCTCGCGTTCCAGACGCGCGATCGTCACCGCGCAACGGTTCGCGTCCTTCAGCGTCGAGATAAACGACTTCACCGATTCGCCCGCCTTGAATGCGTCGAACAGGGGCACGCGGATATCGTCCGGCAGCGGACGCGTGGTCCACTGATACGGCTTGCCATTGAACGTGAACGACGGCGGCAGCACGCGTTCTTTCTTCGCCGCCGGAATCAGACCGTACGTGCGCGCGGCCTCGCCGATCTGCTCCGGCGAAAACAGCTCGTCCGGGCTGATGTCGAATTGCTGGATAAAGGTCTCGATGCTTTGCATCGCCGCCGCGCGGTCGTCACGGCGCTTTTGCGCGTGAGCCACGATGTCGCGCAGTTCGTCGGCTTCTTCGGGGGTGATCGTGAAGCTCGACTGCTTCTGCTGGAGTTCAGAAAAACGCTGGAATTCGGAATCGGTCAGAAGTTTAGCCATGGCTTATCGATAGGCGCGCATGAGCGAACTCATACGGCGTAATTTTGAGAGGGTCGCCATTCTAAACCATGCGCGCAGGCGACCCGTTTTCGACGAGCCGCCGCGTGGTCGCCGCTTTGTTGCAGCCCGGCTTAAGCGGCGTGCTCGTGAAACATCGACAACGCCTGCACCGTATCGCGCAGCAACCCGGTCGCCGATTCCAGTGTGGGTGCAACGTATTCGTCGATACGCCGAAGATAAGGGCAGGTCAGTGCAGCAATCGCCTGGCCGGACGGCCCCTGAATCGGAAACGTGACGTCGGTGACGCCGAAGGTCTGCTGGCTGTCCTTCTGCGAAAAGCCCGCCGCGCGAATCCGCTCGCACGCGTGCTCCAGCGCTTCACGATCGATGGTGACTTCACCCTTCACCTTGGTGTGTTCGGCCAGCATCTGCTGACGCTGTTCGATGCTCTGGAACGCAAGCATCACGCGTCCGGAGCCGGTGTCGATCAAGCCAACCCGCGAACCGAGTCGCACCGACATCCCCCATGTGCCCGGGCCGTCCACCTGGGCGATCACCAGCAGATTGCCGCGGTCGTACACGACCAGGTGACACGACTGCTCAGCGGCGTCGGCGAAGCGCTGCATGAGCGGCAGCGCTTCGGCGATCAGCCGGTTCATTGGCGGATGACGGTGCGCGAGCGCATACAGCTTCAGGCTCAGCGAATAACGGTCGCCCGCCGCCGAGCGCACCACATATTGCCGCGCGACCAGGCGTTCGAGCATCCGGTACATCTCGCTCGCATTGCGCCCGAGGAGCTTGGTGATTTCCGCGCGCGTCAGCCCATCCTTCTGCTCGGCGAGCAGTTCGAGGATGTCGAGGCCCTTGTCGAGCGCGGGCGCGCGGTAACGGTCGGCGTCGTCTTTGTCTTCTGCGTCCATCGTCAGCGGGTTTCCGTGTGCATTTCTCATTATGTGGCGCGACAGGGTAAATGCGTGGCGATTCTCGAGCAACCGAACGCGGTCCAGGGAAAGTACGGACGCTTGATGCAGTGCACATTCCTTGACTTCGGAAAGTCCGTATATGAATAATACGTTCATTGGTGAATAAACACACGACAAAGCTCGCCAATAACGATAAGAAAGCGCAGGACGAAGTGCCGGCATCCATGACCGGTTCACGCAGTTCAACAACGCATAGCTGGAGACAACCCCATGTCGATCTTCACAAGGCCGCAGGCGGCCCATCGTCTGATCCGTCGTTCACTTTTCTCGGTTGCGGCCGCCGCGTGTGTCGCGAGCGTCGCAGTCAGTCAGGGCGCGCAAGCCGCCGACTCCGGCAAGATCGGTCTCGATCTGCCGCTGCTGACGTCGCCGTTCTGGCAGTCGTACAACAACTATCTGCCCAAGTATGCGAAGGACATGAGCCTGACCATCCTTGCACCGGTCAATTCGAACGGCGATCCCGTGCAGCAGATCACCGACATGAACAACCTGCTGAACCTCGACGCGAAGGGCATCGTGGTCGGTCCGCTGGATTCGGCGGCCATCAGCCGCGCGCTCGACGCCGCTGCTGCGAAGAACGTGCCGGTCGTCGCAGTGGACGTCGCGCCGACGCAAGGCAAGGTCGCGATGGTCGTCCGCGCGGACAATCACGCCTACGGCGAGAAGGCCTGCAAATACATCGGCGAACATGTGAAGTCGGGCAAGGTCGTGCAGATCATGGGTGACCTGGCGTCGGTCAACGGACGCGACCGGTCCGAAGCATTCCGTGCCTGTCTGAAGGGCTATCCGGCGTTGTCGCTGCTGGAGATTCCGGCGGCGTGGAAGGGCGACGTGGCCGCCACCGCGCTCGACAGTTTGCTGACCGCCAATCCCGACGTGAAGGCGATTTACATGCAGGCGGGCGGCGTGTATCTGTCGCCGACGCTGCAAACCTTGCGTCGCAAGCAGATGCTGTTTCCGGCTGGTGATGCGAAGCATGTCGTGATCGTGAGTAACGACGGCATTCCGCAGGAATTCGAAGCGATTCGCCGTGGCGACATCGACGCCACCATCTCGCAGCCGGCAGATTCGTACGCGAAATACGGGCTGTTCTACATCAAGGCCGCGTTGGCGGGACAAACCTTCAAGCCGGGGCCGACCGATCACGGCAGCACGATCATCCAATTGGCGCCGGGCCTGCTCGAAGACCAGTTGCCCGCGCCGCTCGTCACGAAGGCGAATGTCGACGACAAGGCACTGTGGGGCAACACGGTCAAATGAGCGCGCCAACGCCATCCGTGCAGCCGGTCGTCGAGGCGCTCGAGGTCACCAAGGTCTACGGCTCGACGGCCGCGCTGAACAACGTCAGCATCCGCGTGATGCCTGGCGAGTCGCACGCGCTCGTCGGGCGCAACGGCGCGGGGAAATCGACGCTGGTGTCGATTCTCACCGGCCTGCGCAAGCCCGACACCGGCGAGGTGCGTTTCGGCGGCGTGGCCGCGCCGTCGATTGCCGATCGCGATGCGTGGCGGGAGCGCGTCGCATGCGTCTATCAGCATTCGACGATCATCCGCGACCTGAGCGTCGCCGAGAATCTGTTCATCAACCGGCAGCCGGTGCGCGGCGGCAGGATCGACTGGCAGGCAATGCGCCGCGACGCGCGCGCGTTGCTCGATCACTGGAAGATCGACGTGCGTGAAGACGCGCGCGCTGGCGATCTGAGTGTGGAAGCGCGGCAACTCGTGGAGATTGCACGGGCGCTGTCGTACGGCGCGCGCTTCATCATTCTCGATGAACCGACTGCGCAACTCGATGGCGATGAAATCAAGCGGCTGTTCCGGCGCATCAGCGAGTTGCAGCGTGAGGGCGTGACCTTTCTGTTCATCTCGCATCACCTTCAGGAGGTCTATGAGATCTGCCAGGCGGTGACGGTGTTGCGCGATGCACGGCATATCGTGAGCGCGCCGGTGTCGGCACTGCCGCGCGAACAGTTGATCGAAGCGATGACCGGAGAACGCGGCGGCCTCGCCGTCGCCGACGCGGCGGCGCGCGGCAAACTGCCTGCCGATACGCCGGTCGCCTTGCAGGTAGACGGACTGGCCGGCCCGGATTACGACGACGTGTCGTTCACGGTCAAGCGTGGCGAAGTAGTCGGCCTGACCGGCGCGACGAGCAGCGGCCGCACGAGCGTCGCCGAAGCGATTGCCGGTTTGCGCGCGGCCAGACGCGGCACGATTCGCGTCGACGGCAAAGTATTGCCGCCCGGCGACGTGCCCGCGGCACTCGCGCACGGCATTGGCTGTGTGCCGAAGGACCGGCATCACGAAGGACTCGTGCTGACCCAATCGATCGCGGAAAACGCGTCGATGACCATCGCGCGTCTGCTCGGCAAATTCGGCATCGCGCCGCCCGCGAAGAAGAACGCGTTCGGTCAGAAGATGATCGACGCGCTCGGCATCGTCTCGCAAGGCCCCGAGCATGTGGTATCCGGCTTGTCAGGCGGCAACCAGCAGAAGGTGGTGATGGCGCGCGCGCTAGCCACCAACCCCGAAGTGCTCGTATTGATCGACCCCACGGCGGGCGTCGATGTGAAATCGAAAGAAGCATTGCTCTCCGTCGTGGATCGCGTGCGCGAAGAGGGCAAGGCCGTGCTGGTGGTGTCCGGCGAACTCGACGATCTGCGCACCTGTGACCGCGTGCTGGTCATGTTCCGTGGCCGCATTGCGGCCGAATTTCCAGCGGGTTGGCAGGACCACGACCTGATTGCATCTGTTGAAGGAGTCAGTCTCCATGAAGAATAGTGTGCCCAGCCCGGCATTCGGCACGGCGCAAGGTAACGCGCAAGTGCAGGCCCCCGCGCCTGTGTCGCGCGGCAAACGTGCCCGCACCGAACTCGCGCGTCTGCGTGAACTGGCGTTGCTGCCTGCGCTCGCGTTGCTGATCGTGATCGGCGCGTTCGTCAGCCCCAGCTTTCTGACGCGCGCGAATCTGATCAGTGTGCTCGGCGCCTCCGCTGCCCTGGCGCTCGTCGTGCTCGCGGAATCGCTGATCGTGCTGACCGGCAAGTTCGATCTGTCGCTCGAATCGACGGTAGGCATTGCGCCCGCCGTCGGCGCGATGCTGGTGATGCCCGCTGCGTCTGCGGGATTCGGGATGCAATGGCCCGCGTGGGTCGGGCTGATTGCGATCGTCGCGGTCGGCGCGGTGATCGGGTTTATCAACGGCTTTCTGGTGGTGCGTTTGCGGTTGAACGCGTTCATCGTCACGCTGGCCATGCTGATCGTGTTGCGCGGCATGCTGGTGGGCGCGACCAAAGGCGGCACGCTGTTCGATATGCCGCCGTCGTTCTTCACGCTCGCGACCACCATCGTGTTCGGCTTGCCGTTGTCGGTGTGGCTCGCAGCGGCGGCGTTCGCGATTGCCGCGTTTGTGCTGCGCTATCACCGTGTGGGCCGCGCGCTTTACGCCATCGGCGGCAATCCGGAAGCGGCGCGTGCGGCGGGGATTCGCGTCGAACGCATCACGTGGGGCGTGTTCGTGCTCGGCAGTATGCTGGCCGCGTTGGGCGGGCTGATCGTGACCGGCTACGTTGGCGCGATCAACGCGAACCAGGGCAACGGCATGATCTTCACGGTGTTCGCGGCGGCGGTGATCGGCGGGATATCGCTCGACGGCGGTAAGGGCACGATGCTCGGCGCGCTCTCCGGCGTACTGTTGCTGGGCGTCGTGCAAAACCTGCTGACGCTCGCCCAGGTACCGTCGTTCTGGATTCAGGCAATTTACGGCGCGATCATTCTTGGCTCGCTGATGGTGGCGCGTCTGGCAAGCGGCGAGGGCCAGAACTGATGCCGATGCCGATGCCGACGACGCGTACCTCTCACGGAGAATTCATTTGACCCGCGCTCCATTGCCAACCGACTTGCGCCTGATCCTGCTCAGTCCCGCCGACAACTGCCTGATCGCGGCCGCACGACTCGCCGCTGGCACCCAGGTGGAGATAGAAGGCGAGCGCGTCACGCTCGTCAAAACCATCGAACTCGGGCACAAGGTGGCGCGCCATGAACTTGCAAAAGACGACAAGGTGCTGCGCTACGGCGCGGTGATCGGTCACGTGAACGAAGCGGTGGCGCGTGGCGAGCATCTGCACACGCACAACCTCGAAAGCGACTATCTGCCCACCTACACCCGCGACGCGGGCCACGAGTTCGTCCATCACTGACAGGCGCACATTTGCGTGGTTCGATGCCGCGCTGGAACGATCATGACTGACATTTCCGTAGCAACTGCCGAGGCAACGAGCGCAATGCAGCCGATGCTGCAAGGCTATCCGCGCAGCGATGGCCGCAAGGGTATCCGCAATGTGGTCGCGGTGGCTTATCTGGTCGAGTGCGCGCATCACGTGGCGCGCGAGATCGTCGCGCATTTTCGCGACCCTTTGGACGCGTTCGACGATCCTTCGACTTCGACCGAACGCGAACCGCCCGTGCATCTGATCGGCTTTCCCGGTTGCTATCCGAATGGGTACGCGGAGAAGATGCTCGAACAATTGACCACGCATCCGAATGTCGGCGCGGTGCTATTCGTGTCGCTCGGTTGCGAGAGCATGAACAAGCATTATCTGGTGGATGCAGTGCGCGCCACCGGACGTCCGGTCGAGGTGCTGACGATCCAGGAAAACGGCGGCACACGTAGCACGATTCAATACGGCGTCGACTGGATTCGCGGCGCGCGCAAACAACTCGCCGCGCAAAAGAAAGTGCCGATGGCGCTGAGCGAACTCGTGATCGGCACGATTTGCGGCGGCTCGGACGGCACCAGCGGCATCACCGCGAACCCGGCGGTTGGCCGCGCATTCGATCATCTGATCGACGCGGGCGCGACCTGCATCTTCGAGGAAACCGGCGAACTGGTGGGCTGCGAGTTCCATATGAAGACTCGCGCGGCACGACCTGAACTGGGCGATGAAATCGTCGCCTGTGTGGCGAAGGCGGCGCGCTATTACTCGATTCTCGGACACGGCAGTTTCGCGGTCGGCAATGCGGACGGCGGGCTCACCACGCAGGAAGAAAAGTCGCTGGGCGCGTATGCGAAAAGCGGCGCGTCGCCGATTGTCGGCATTATCAAACCGGGCGATGTGCCGCCGACTGGCGGCCTCTATCTGCTCGATGTCGTGCCGGACGGCGAGCCGCGCTTCGGTTTTCCGAATATCAGCGATAACGCGGAAATCGGCGAACTGATCGCCTGCGGGGCACACGTGATCCTGTTCACGACGGGGCGCGGCTCGGTGGTCGGATCGGCGATCTCACCGGTGATCAAGGTGTGCGCGAATCCGGCGACCTATCGCAATCTTTCCGGCGATATGGATGTGGACGCAGGCCGGATTCTCGAAGGACGCGGCACGCTCGACGAAGTCGGTCGCGAGGTGTTTGAGCGGACCGTCGCGGTGTCGCTGGGTGATGCGTCGAAATCGGAAATGCTGGGGCATCAGGAATTCATTTTGACTTACAAGACTTTCGAGCCGGTGGGTCCGGCGTGCTTGCCGTCGAGCGCGTCCGTCATGCCTCGGGCGGTGGTGATCGAGCCGCGTTGAGTTCAACCGGACTGCTTGAAGCGGTTCGAGCGCGGTTTGATCGATAGGCAATCTGCCCACGTGGCGGGCAAATCTCGCCCACGCGTGGTAAAAACACAAACGCACCGGTGCATGGGAACAGAGGAAGAGCTTAAGCGCTCGCTCTGGCCGACAGCTAAAGCGCCAACTCGGGCCGACAGCTTTGCATGAGCCCAAGGTGCACGAGACGGGAGCAAGCGCCAAACCGCTAACTCCCGCCGACAAGGAGACACGCTCAATGACGGCAAGCACGGTTTCGAACATCACGCAGCGCCGCCGCGTCGGTCGCGGTGCGTTGCAGGTGAGCGGGTTAAGTCTCGGCACAGCGCCTCTAGGCGGCCTGTACCGCGATCTGTCCGACGAGGAAGCTCACGCGACCATCGCCGCGGCGTGGGACGCCGGTGTGCGTTATTTCGATACCGCGCCCCACTACGGCAATACGAAGGCCGAACATCGGCTGGGCCATGCGTTGCGTCACTACCCGCGCGAAGATTACGTGCTGTCCACCAAAGTCGGCCGCCGTTTTGTGCCGCGCACCACGCCGTTCGACGACCGCGAAGGATGGCAAAACCCGCTGCCGTTCGAAGCAATCTACGACTACACGCACGACGGTATTCTGCGTTCGTTCGAAGACAGCCAGCAGCGTCTGGGCATTGTCGATATCGACATCCTGCTGGTCCACGATATCGGCCGGGTCACGCACGGCGACAACCATCCTCATTACTGGCGCCAACTCACTGAAGGCGGCGGATTCCGCGCGCTCGACTCGTTGCGTTCGTCGGGTGCAATCAAGGCGGTTGGACTGGGCGTCAATGAAGGCGCCGTCATACTCGACGCGATGGCCGAGTTCGATATCGATTGCGCGTTGCTCGCGGGCCGTTATACGCTGCTCGAACAGACGACGCTCGACGACTTGCTGCCAGCGTGCGAAGCGCGCGGCGTCAGCATTCTGTTGGGCGGTGCGTTCAACTCGGGTATCCTGGCGCGCGGTGTCCAGGGCGATCTGAAATTTAACTATGGCGATGCGCCGCCCGAAGTGATCGAGCGCGTCGCGAGACTGGAGGCGGTGTGCCGCGCGCATGGCGTGCCGCTGGCCGCTGCGGCGTTGCAGTTTCCGTATGCGCATCCGGCGGTTGCCAGCGTGCTGACCGGCGCCCGCAGCAGTGACGAATTGCGCGAGAACGTCGCCTCGTTCGAACTGCCGATTCCCGCCGAGTTGTGGTCCGCGTTGCGTGAAGAAGGCTTGCTCGATCCACGCGCGCCTGTGTCACAGAAATGATCTGACCATGCCTATCGACGCTCACCACCACTACTGGGACCCCGCTCGCGGCGATTACGGGTGGCTCACACCGGAACTGAAGATCCTGTACCGGAGCTTCGGTCCCGAGCATCTCAAGCCGTGGCGGGAGAGGGCGGGCATCGAGAGAACGGTGGTGGTGCAGGCGGCGCCGACCGTCGAAGAAACGCATTACCTGTTGGGCATGGCACGCGATGAGCCGTCGATCGCGGGCGTGGTCGGCTGGGTTCCCCTGCTGTCGCCCACGGCGGCCGAGGTGATCGAGTCGCTGGCGCGCGAGCCGAAGTTCAAGGGCGTGCGCCCGATGCTTCAGGATTTACCGGACGATACGTGGATCGCGAATCCCGATCTCGCTCCCGCCATCGAAGCACTGATCGCGCACGACCTCGCGTTCGACGCGCTGATCTACGCGCGTCACGTCGAGCACATCGAAACCTTCGCTGCGCGTTTCCCGGCGTTGCGCATCGTCATCGACCATGGCGCGAAGCCGCCCATCCGCTACGGCAGCGCCGGCTACCATGTCTGGGCCGATGCCATTACGCGGCTGGCCCAACTGCCGCAAATTCATTGCAAACTATCCGGCCTCGCCACCGAGGCTTCGCCCGGCTGGACCGAAGACACGCTGCGGCCGTATGTCGAGCATCTGCTGAAATCATTCGGCCCCGCGCGCCTGATGTGGGGCAGCGACTGGCCCGTGCTCGATCTGAACGGCGACTATTTGCTCTGGCATTCTGTCGCGACCACGTTGCTCGCGTCGTTGAGCGACGACGAGCGCGAAGCCGTTTTCGGCGGCAATGCCGCCGCGTTTTATCGACTCTGATTCTGACGAATTTCCTGAAGAGGCATCAACGCAAAAGCAGTCCATTCAACTGGAGTCGTAGATGACACAAAGACTGGCCGGCAAGACGGCCCTGATTACCGCAGCAGGACAAGGCATCGGTCTGGCCACCGCAGAACTCTTCGCACGCGAAGGCGCGCGGGTGATCGCCACCGACATCCGCATCGACGGACTCGCCGGCAAGCCGGTCGAAGCGCGTCAGCTCGACGTACTCGACGCCGCCGCGATCAAGGCGCTAGCCGCCAGCGTCGGCCCGATCGACGTGCTGTTCAACTGTGCGGGCTACGTGCACGCGGGTTCGATTCTCGAATGCCCCGAAGAAGACTGGGATTTCGCCTTCAATCTGAACGCGAAGGCCATGTTCCATATGATTCGCGCGTTCCTGCCGGGCATGCTGGAGAAAGGCCACGGTTCGATCATCAACATGTCCTCGGCGGCGTCGAGCGTGAAGGGCGTGCTGAACCGCTTTGCGTATGGCGCGTCGAAGGCTGCGGTGATCGGGCTGACGAAGTCCGTCGCTGCAGATTTTGTCACGCGTGGTGTACGCTGTAACGCGATCTGCCCGGGCACGGTGTCCTCGCCGTCGCTCGAACAGCGGATCGCCGCGCAGGCGCAGGCCCAAGGCGCGTCGCTGGACGCCGTGCAGGCGGCGTTCGTCGCGCGCCAGCCGATGGGCCGCATCGGCAAGCCGGACGAAATCGCCGCGCTGGCGCTGTATCTCGCGTCCGACGAATCGTCGTTTACCACAGGCCAGGCGCATGTGATCGACGGCGGCTGGTCGAACTGACGCACATTGACGAACCGAACACTATTGAACGTAAGGGAAGTGCAACGATGAAACTGCTTCGTTATGGGCCGAAAGGCCAGGAAAAGCCGGGCTTGCTCGACGCGCAAGGCAAGATTCGCGATCTGTCCAAAGTGGTCGGCGATATCGACGGCGCCACGCTGAGCGACGAGAGCCTCGCCAAACTGCGTGCGCTCGACCCGGCTTCGTTGCCGGTGGTCGAAGGCAATCCGCGCATTGGCCCGTGTGTCGGCAAGATCGGCAAGTTCATCTGTATCGGCCTGAATTACGCGGACCACGCGGCGGAATCGAATCTTGCAGTGCCGACCGAACCGGTCATCTTCAACAAGTGGACGAGCGCGATTTGCGGCCCGAACGACGACGTCGAAATTCCGCGCGGCTCGAAGAAGACCGACTGGGAAGTCGAACTGGGCGTCGTGATCGGCAAGCCGGCCAAATATATCGACGAAGCCAATGCGCTCGACTACGTCGCCGGTTACTGCGTGATCAACGACGTGTCGGAACGCGAATGGCAGATCGAACGCGGCGGTACGTGGGACAAGGGCAAGGGCTTCGACACGTTCGGCCCGATCGGCCCGTGGGTCGTCACGCGCGATGAAGTCGCCGATCCGCAGAACCTGAGCCTGTGGCTCGAAGTGGACGGCCACCGTTATCAGAACGGCAGCACGAAGACGATGGTGTTCGGCGTCGCGAAGCTGGTGTCGTATGTATCGCAGTGCATGAGTCTGCAACCGGGCGACGTGATCTCGACCGGCACGCCGCCGGGCGTCGGCATGGGTGTGAAGCCGAACCCGGTGTTCCTGAAGCCGGGTCAGACGATCCGTCTGGGTATTGAAGGTCTCGGCGAGCAAACGCAGAAGACCTACGCAGCGGAGTAACGCGCGCGTGATCGGGTGGTGGTCTGATCAAGGCCACCGCACGACGTGAGTTGCAGATAAAAAGGCCGTTCCTGTTTGATCAGCAGGAGCGGCCTTTTTGCATCAGCCGGCCGCTTCGTGCTCGCCGCTATCGCTGATCCGGTTGACCGTACCCTGCGCGACCGCCACGAGTTTCTCGCGATTGCCGTCCATCACATAGACGTTGCACTGACACGTCGCCTGATGCTGACCCGCATAGACCACCTTCGCGCGCGCGATCAGCGTGCCGTTCACTACCGGCCGCAAATAGTTGATCTTGTACTCGCCGGTCACGACCTTCGGCCCGAGCGACAGCGCACCGGCGAAAGTCAGCGCATTGTCCGCGAGATAGCTGATGACACCGCCATGCACGAAGCCGTGCTGTTGCCGCAGTTCATCGCGGATCGGCAGGCTCAGAGTGAGTTCGCTGGTGCCCGTGTGCATCAGCTCTGCGCCCAACAACATGCTGAACGGCTGGGCATGCAGTGCGCCGCGCGCCCGGTCGAGGAGGTCGGTCATCGTGATTCCTTCGGGCGGGGCCCGCTGACAGCTGACAGGTGCACTGGCGTGCAATTGGCCGATTGCGAGATGCAATCCTTACCCACTCTAGAAACCGCGGGCGCGCTCCGTCAAGGTGAATCGGTAATATGTTTCTTGCATTGTTGCGGCAAACGTTGGCAATCGACACGTTGCGCGCTGAAAAGGGGATGTAAGCCGATTTTTAATGAAATTGGCCTCAAGCTAGAAGCGCATATGCCGTAAACCCTGGTGTAGCTTTCCGTCTCCATGCTTCCAGGGTTTTACGATGTTCAGCAAGATCAAAGTCGCATCCGGCCTGTTGTGTGTTCTGGCCGCCTTCTGCGTATTTCAGCTCGTCACGGTCGGGCTGGGGTTCTGGTCGCTCACCCGTACGCACGACGACGTGGGTGACCTGTCCAACATCGCGTTGAAACAGGTCGACGCGGTCAACGAAACGACCGAGCGTCTGATGGACGCGCGGATCAACCTCTCGCGGGCCGGCACGCGTATGGTGCGCGGCGGCGGGGAACCGGCCGACATCGTCCAGCATGCGCGCGAGCAGCTGGCCGCCGCCGATCAGTCATTTAGCGCGTTCATGAACACGCAGAAGAGCGGCGACGAGAACAGCGCTCGCGCCACCGCCCTCGCCGCGCGCTACAAACCGCTGCACGACGCGCTCGTCGAACTGGTGCAGTTTCTCGACGCGAACAATATTCAGGCGTTCCTCGATCAGCCGACTCAGTCGTTCCAGGACGCGTACCTCGCCGAGTCGCGCAACTTCGTGCAATTCGGCGACGCCGCGAGCCATGCATCGCTCGATTCGATCGACGCTCGCATGGCGACCTTCCGGGTCGTCAGCATCGCGATCCTGCTGGTGCTGGTCGCCGGCACGGTCGCGGTCCACGCGGCGCTTCGGCGTGGCGTGGTGGCGCCGCTGGAGGAAGCCGGCCGTCACTTCGACCGGATCGCGCAAGGCCGCCTCGATCAGCCAATTGCCGCGCGTGGCACCAACGAAATCGGCCGACTGTTCTCGGGCCTCGCAAAAATGCAGGCGAGCGTAGCGCGTACCGTGCAAACCGTGCGCGAAGCCGCCGACTCGATCCACCTCGGCGCCGACGAAATCGCGACCGGCAACGCCGATCTGTCGGCGCGTACTGAAAACCAGGCGGCGTCGCTGGAAGAAACCGCGTCGAGCATGGAAGAACTGACGGCTACAGTCCGCCAGAACGCCGACCATGCCCGGGACGCCAATGCGCTTGCCGGAACGGCACTGGCGGCGACCTCGCGCGGCAGCGAGGTGGTCAACGAGGTGGTCGACAAGATGCGCGGCATCGCGCGAAGCTCGGACAAGATCGCCGAGATCATTTCGGTGATCGACGGCATTGCGTTCCAGACCAACATCCTCGCGCTGAATGCGGCCGTCGAGGCGGCGCGCGCAGGCGAGCAGGGACGCGGCTTCGCAGTGGTGGCCGGCGAAGTGCGTGGCCTCGCGCAGCGCAGCGCGCAGTCGGCGAAGGAGATCAAGACGTTGATCAGCGAATCGGTTGCCGAGATTCAGGGCGGTTCGACGCTGGTCGAACATGCGGGCGCGGCGATGAGCAACGTGTCCGAGTCAATTTCGCGCGTCACGCAGATGATGGCGGAGATCAGCGCATCGTCGCTCGAACAGAGCACGGGCATCGAACAGGTCAATCAGGCAGTCGTGCAGATGGATGAGATGACGCAGCAGAACGCGGCGCTGGTTGAAGAGGCGGCGGCGGCGGCCGCTTCGCTGCATCAGCAAACGCAGCAATTGAAACAAGCTGTTTCCGTGTTCGAAATTTCAGAAACTGTGTTGCGCACGCAACAGCTGGATGAAATGCGCGGAGCAAATACGGATTTTGCGATGTCCGGAATGCGCGCGATTTGAGTGTGGGGAACGCTTAAAAAGAAGGCATTTCACACAGATTTGACAAAGAAAATGGCCCGCCAAAGCGGGCCATTTTGCATCAGACGCAAGCGCCTAAGCGTGCTCGAAGTACCCGTGGGTACTTAAGCCGGCTGGATGTTCGCAGCTTGCTTGCCCTTCGGGCCTTGCTTGACTTCGAACGTCACTTTTTGGTTTTCCTGCAGGGACTTGAAGCCGCTGCCTTGAACTTCCGAAAAGTGCGCGAACAGGTCTTCGCCGCCGTCGTCCGGCGTGATGAAGCCAAAGCCCTTTGCATCGTTAAACCACTTCACAGTACCTGTTGCCATTTTTGATCCAGTAAATGTTGTGTGTTGCATTCGCGTCCGCTATTTCTCAACACGAGATCGAGCGCGAAGTGAGAGTTGTATCACGTCTTAATGATCGACGCCAATCAACCAGTATTCGGGTATTCCCAGGTTAGGGCCTTTTTGAGGCCTTCGAAAGCATTTGGAAGGGTGTTCCCGCCGGTAGGGTAAACTGCTTGTATTACTCTTTTGGGAAATACATTGACACATTATCAGCAAGAAGAACTCACCTCGTTCTGGAGTCGTTTGACCCCCTATCTGGCGATATTGGAGTCTAAATCACCTCAAGAAGGCGCCCCGGACCCAGTCGGCCGCATCACCGTCGACACTGAAGACCGTCAGGCTTTTGCCCTTCATACGACCGATCGCCAGCCTCATGGCGAAATATCTGAAACACCCACCGGACAAAGCGCAACTTATATGCGTTTTAAATCGGCCGACTCCGGTTGGGGCCCCTGGCAACGCGAAGAGTATTGATCGACCGGCCTGTCGGTCGGGCTTTTTTATGCCGCCGGCATCGGTTGCAACGTGTTGCAGGATCGTGGCCGGCTCCCCGCCGGTCACGCGGTGAATCCGGCCTTCGGGTTCTTCAAGCTGCGTTGCCCTAGCCTTTTCTTGCACTGCGGCGGCTACGCTCATAAAAATTATTCGGCTTTGTGCGCACCCAGCGGACGAACGTGCGTACCGCCTCGTCGGTGAGTAACGCATCGACCGTCGAATACCGCTGTGCCAGTTCGGCTTCAGAAAACAGCGCGTGCAACTGACGATGACAAATGCGATGTAAGGCAGCGACTTCCTTACCGCCTTTTGTTTTCGGCACCCAATGATGCAGATCGCGTTGGCTCGTTGGGATCGGCCGGCCGCATAGCGGGCAGATTTCCTCTGCCGGCGGTGCTTGATACCAGGGTTCGGCGACTTTTCTGGCCATGACGAGGATACGCAAGTCCCGAGGCGCCGCCTGAGGGTCCGACTGCGTCGCTCAGCCCGGCAACGCGGCGTAAGCCGTCGCGAGATGGTATGGCGTAGTGGACGGCATATCGGCCCGCGCCACTTCACCTGCCGGTGTCTTGCACTCGAACCAGCCTTCCGGCCGCAAAAAACGCTGCCGGAACAACTCGATTTGCGTGGGCAATGTGGCAAGCACAGCGGGATCGCTATGACAGGCCAGCGCGCGGAGGTACTCCGTTTGGGCCCAGATCCGCTGGGTAGGGTCTTTGATGTTGCCGGTTTCGTCGAGTGCTGCGCACACGCCGCCAGTTTCCCGATCCACGCCGTTTTGCTGCGCGAAGCTGAACGCACGGCTGAGTGCTTCCGCGAGACCCGAGCCGTCGAACTGCGGCCCGGCCTGCTTGACCAGCCAGAACCATTCGAACTGATGCCCGGGCTCAAGACGGTTGTTGCTCGTGCCAATCGGCAATTCGGCGACGCAGCCGGTGGGCTCATGCACGAAATGATGCGCGACGGCGCCGGCCAGGCGCCGCAGCGCGGCGCCGAACACGTTGTCACGCGTGACTTCGCACGCGGCCAGCCACGCTTCGGTCAGATGCATCAGCGGATTCTGGATCGGCGTGCCGGTCACACTGCCGAAGTCCTCGGTCATGGCCGCATTGAACAGATCGCCCGACGCAGCAAAGTGCGACTGGATCAGTGCCGACGTGTTGTGCACGAGTTTCAGCGCGTCGCGATTGCCGGAACGTCGGCCGTATTCCGCGCACGCGAAAATGACGAACGCGTGCGTGTACAGGTCTTTGGTGGTGTCGAGCGGGGCGCCTTCCGCGTCCACGCTGTAGAACCATCCGCCATGCTGCGTGTCCTGAAATGTACGCGTTAGCGAATCGAACAGCGTCTGGGCGTGGTCTGCGTCGCCTGCTTGCGAAAACACGAACAGCTGGCGCGCGCAGGCCATCGCGCGATAACGCTCGACAGGCAGCGGCTGATGGTCGGCACCGATCGCCTCGTAGGGCAGCTTGAGCGACGTGTTGAAACCCGGTTCTCGCCACATGGGCAGCACGATGCCCGTAAAGTGATCGCGCAATGGGGTGGCGAGAGCGATCGTCGAAGCGGCGGAAGGGTTCATGCTCGGCATAGTTAGTTTGGTCAAACGCAATGATTCGAAGCGCCTGCGGCGTGGTCCGTAAGCTGGGCTGCCACGCAGCGCAGTTGCTAGCCAACATGCCGGCGAGCGCGGATGTTACCTGGTTGCCCGGACGGCGAGGTCTCCCTATGACAAACTTCGTCGCAATTCGCCCGGCGGCGTGCGGCTTAGCATAAAGCAAACGGGTCTCGCTGACACGTCATCACAGGTGTGAAAACTGCTTCCACAAGATTTACGACAAGGAGGAAAAGCAATGCTGGGAAATCTCGAACTCATCTCCCGTCTGGTGCTTGCCGCGGCGCTCGGCAGCGTCATCGGGTTTGAGCGGGAGCGGCTCTCATGGGCCGCAGGGTTACGCACACACATGCTGGTGTGCGTGGGTTCGACGCTCATCATGATCGTGTCGGCTTACGGTTTCGCCGAAGTGCTGACCAGCGACCATGTCGTGCTCGATCCTTCGCGGATGGCCGCCCAGGTCGTCTCCGGCATCGGCTTTCTCGGCGCGGGTTCGATCCTGCTGCGTGGCGAGATCGTCCGGGGGCTGACGACGGCGGCGAGTCTGTGGTCGGTTGCCGCTATCGGTCTTGCGGTGGGTGGAGGGCTGTACACGGCGTCGATCGCGGCGACCATCATCATTCTGATTATCCTGGCCGGTATCAAGCCGCTGGAGCGCCGCTTCATCACCGTCAGGCAACGGCGTCAGGTGAGGATGATCGTCGAGCGTGGCGCGATGACGTTTCACACGCTGCACGATGAGCTTGGCTCTGCGAGTCCGCGCGTCAAACAGTTTGTGATGCAGCAAAGTGACGACTCGCCTGAGTGCGACGAGGTGATGATCACGCTGCATCGGGTGTCGAATACCGAATATGAGGCAATCTGCTCGCGCCTGCGTCAACTGAACGGCGTCAGGGAGTTCCGACAGGACGATGTGGCGCCCTGAAAACGGAAAATCGTCGGTGAATGGCTTCGGCGAGCGGGGGCGGGCATGCGACAATGCGGACCCAAAAATTCCAACGCATTGACGAGCGTGCCCGGCGCCCGCTTCCCGGCGACGACCGCTTTCTTCTCTATGGCAGATTCCGTAGTAACCCGGCAGTCCAGGTCACCGCGTGGCGCTTCGACCAAACGTCGCCAGGCCACCGTCTCAACCGAAACTGAAAACCGACTGGCGCGCGCCGCGCGTCCAGCACGACGCTTTGCGCCACTGGGTGACGCAGCGCACGACGACTGTACCCTCGACCTGTTCCCCGACGATCCGACGCGCGCCACGCTGGAGTTGATGAATATCGACATCCGCCAGCGCACGCTGCATGGCTTTGAGTTGCCCGGCGTGGTGCTGGCCGCGGTCGGCGCGATAGATGGCGCCGTCGGCAGGTCGCTCGCCGCGAAGGCGGCGCGTCGCACGCCCCGCGCGGCAAGGATCGAGGAGCCGGTGCAGGTGAACGCTCAGTTGAGCGGGCTGGAAATTGTCGACGCGCCGGAGTCTGAATCAAGTTCCGTTGCCGTTTCGCGGGAAGCGGACATCGCCGAGGAGGTGAGCAAGCAGGACGATACTTCGGACGAGGCCCGCAGCGGCAAGCCGCCGTGCGTCCACGCTGCTACGCCTGATAGGCACGGTAAGGCTTCCGCCGTGCGCACCCTCTCGCAGTGCCATTCGCCCGCTTTACACTTTCAATGCTGCGGCGAGACCAGACCGGATACGCCAGCACATTGTCTGCGGGGAGCCAATATGTCGGCTAAGGACCACAAATTTTCAATCGAAGAACTGCTGTGTGCGCTTCTGCGCGACCGAGGGATACACGAAGGACACTGGGCGTTGAACGTTGAGTTTTCGGCCACCGGAGCGTCCGTCAAACCCGCTGACGACGCCGCGCGCACACTGCCGGGGCTGATCGTGTCGATGAACGCGGCAACGCTGGTGCCCGCGGACAGTTCCGCCGCTGGTGCGGTCGATGCCGCCATCGTCAATCCGCGCAAACGCACGCCGGCTGCGAAGTCATCACGAAATCGCAAGCCCGTTTCGCCCACGCTGCAATAAAGATTCCGCTTTGGTTCGGCTCCCTGAAAAAAGGGACGTTGTCATGGTGCAACGCACAATCGGTAAAAACCGGCGCGACATCCCACCGCATCAAAAAATTGCTGCATTGCACTAGCTTTTGCCTAGGGAAAACCCTATACTTCTTCTTAAGGGAAAACCCTAGCAATGCAGTAACCAACCGGGAGTCGCCATGAGCTTCATTTTTGCACTGTTCCAAAAGGTCAGCGACCTCTTTGCGTCGCCCCATCTGCCGCTGGATTCGGACTACTCGTTCGAGGCACGTAGCCGCGAATCGGAGCGCGTGCGCAAAGCACAAGCAACGTTGTTCGGCATCAAGCTGACCGACTAAGTAAGCCACGTAGCACCAGCCCAATCGCGGATCAACGCGTGTGGGCGCGCACGTTCGATGCGCATTGAACGATTGAGGCCACTGTTCGCGAAACGCGTACCGTGGCTTTTTGTTTTGGGCCGGCAGGATCAGCGTCGCCGTCTTCCGAAATATTTCTCTCCAGAAATGAATGTAACGGAGCCTGTCGTTCCGCCGACGTAATTTGCCTGCAATCTTCCGCGCAGGCCTTTGTTGGCAAGCAGGAAAGCCCGACTGGCGGCCTTTTCATCCGTCCCTTTCTCTGAAATGACCTCTTACAAGTGCTCACGTATTCGGGCGGTTTGGGCCATTAAAGTTGATCTCAAGCGTACGGCGTCTGGTTCGAACCCGATGTCGCAGATCCAGGGACGAACGAACACGGACGCTGGCTTCGATACAAACTTTGATGGGAGGTCACGATGAAAACCTTTAATAAGACGTCGCGTTCGATTATCGCCACGCTGCTCGCAGGCAGTGCTTTGCTCGCAGCAGGCAGTGCGCTCGCCCAGGAACGGGTGATTGTTGACAATGGTCCGGCAGGTTATGGCCAGCCGCACATGATGCCGGTGGGCATCTCGATCAACGTCGGCTGGCATGGCGACCGCTACTACGACGGCCATCGCTACTGGGCTCATGACGACTGGATGCGTCATCACCCGCACGACTACGATCCGCACCACCACGACGACCATCGTGGCCCGCACCGCGATTAATGCGTAACTGCGCCGCAACGTGCGGCGTGAAGTCTTCCAAAGCCGGTCCTTCCTCACGGAAGACCGGCTTTGTCACATTCGACGCGGCGAACAGGTGTGCTGCGCTATGCTTGAAAGCTTTCGGTATTGGAAGCGAGGAAGCGACGTGGACAAGGCAACAATCGGCGTGGTGGGTTCGGGGTTGATGGGCGTTGGGATCGCGACGCAAAGCGCGTTGCATGGGTACCGGACAATCGTTCACGATGTCGACCCCGCGCGTCTGGCGAGCGTCGCGCCCAAAGCGGAAGCGGTGCTGGACGAATTGATCGACTGTGGGCGCATTGACCTTGCGGCGAAAACGGCGGCGTTGGCCCGCATCGAAACGCATGCGCAGCTCGACGTGATGGCCTCCGCGAAATTCGTGATCGAGGCGATCCCCGAAGTGCTGGCGCTGAAGCATCGACTGTATGCGGCGCTGACGGAGCTGCTGGCCGACGACGCGATTCTCGCCAGCAACACCAGCGGTTTTCCGCCCGATCAACTGGCTGTGCCGCTGCGCGCGAAAGAGCGCTTTGTGATCGCGCATTTCTGGAATCCGCCGCACATGATTCCGCTGGTTGAAGTCGTACCCGGCACGGTGACTGCGCCGGAGGTCACGCAGCAAACCGCCACGTTGATGAGCGCGATCGGCATGGAGCCGGTGGTGCTTGAGAAGGCAATTCCGGGATTCGTCGGCAACCGGTTGCAATTTGCGGTGTTGCGCGAGGCGTTGAACATCGTCCGCTCCGGAGCGGCCACGCCGGACGAGGTCGATCGGGTGATGAAGGCGTCGCTTGGGCGCCGCTGGAGCATCGTCGGACCGCTGGAAGGCGCGGACATGGGTGGACTGGATACTTTTCTCGACATCTCATCGCATCTGATGCCCGAGCTTGCTAAAGACGAAGACGTGCTGGATCTTCTGCGTGAACGGGTGAATGCGGGACAGGTTGGCGTGCGTAGCGGCGCAGGCTTTTACGAATGGGACGACGCCCATCTCGCACAGGTTAGGGAAGGACGCAAACGCCTGATCAGCCGCGGCTGACGCGGGACAAAACAGGTCCGACGCCGCGCATGGTGAAGCTTCGCTTCTCCGCGCGGCAACGTGTGAAGCCGTTAGCAGACACCCTCACGCTGCGGTATAAATAGCTGTCCCGCTCATCCGCCAATTCAATCCACGCACGCACATGTCCCATTACTTCTATGACCCCGCTGCCGGCCACGGTCTCCCGCACGATCCGTTCAAAGCTATCGTCGCACCGCGTCTGATCGGCTGGATTTCGTCACGCGACACCGAAGGCACGTTGAACCTCGCGCCCTACAGTTTCTTCGGTGCGTTCGCCACGTATCCGGCGATCATCGGTTTTTGCAGCGAAGGCCGTAAAGACAGCGTGTCCAACATCGAAGCCACCGGCGAATTCGTCTGGAATCTCGCCACGAAGCCGCTCGCCGAGCAGATGAACCGCTCGTCGGCGCCGGTCGCACCGCACGTCGACGAATTCGAACTCGCCGGGCTGACGGCCGCACCCGGCCGCAATGTGTCGGTGCCTCACGTCGCGGAATCGCCGGCAGCGCTCGAATGCAAATTGCTGCAAGTGGTGCGTTTGCATACGCTCGACGGCACGCCGATGGATAACTACCTGTCGCTGGGTCAGGTCGTCGGCGTGCATATCAACGAGGCCTATCTGAAAGACGGGCTGTTCGACACGCACGCTGCGCAGCCGATCATGCGGGCGGGCTATCGCGCCGACTATGCGGAAATTGGCGACATGTTCCAGATGTTTCGCCCATCCGCATAAATCCCGCAGCATGGCGAACCGATCGCGCCGACCCGTGGGGAGAATGCGACGCCGCAACAGCGTCGTTCACTGGCCCGCTTGATGCTTGCAACCGACGCTCCAACGCGTCGTTTTCAACAGCCGGCTCACTTTCCAGGAGCGCGATCATGTCCACCGAACTTGCCACGCAATTCAGCCACGTCCGCCCGCAAGACACGTCCTACGTGGATCAAGGCCTGCGGGACTTCTTTCTCTACCGTGATCTGGGCATCGCGCAGGCGACCGGCGGCAAGGTCCTCGCGCAACTCGTCAAGGCGAATCACGCACCAGAGCAAGGCACCGGCTGGCACCGTCATGAGGCCGACTTCCACATTGTGATCATGCTGAAGGGCTGGGCGCGCTTCATGTATGGCGACAAGGAAACGCTCGTCGCCGCTGGCGATTGTGTGCATCAGGCGCCCGGCATCGTTCACTACCTGTTCGATTACTCACCGGATATGGAGTACATCGAAATCGTGTCGCCGGCCGATTTCAAATCGATCGATGCCGAAGGCCCATGCGAAGTGCCAGGTGTCACGCCGTGGAAGAGCGTCGCCGCTTGACGCGGACGTAGAGCGGCGCGGCTCGACATGCGATCAAGCCTGTTCAGCGAGCGCGGCGCGAATCCGCCCCGCGTTCGTTGAAGTCGAGCGAGCTCATTGCGCCGCTGGTGGCCTTCTGCGCGAAGCTCGGGTTGTTTTGTGCCGGGTTGTCGCGGTAGCGGTGCCGCTGCCGTTGCCGTCGCCGCTGGATTCAACCCCGGCGGCGCCATTCTTCGATCCAGCCGCGCTTGACGACGTTTCCACCACCACCTCGACCACCGCAGCAGCGGCCGGCGCCGCAGGCGCAACCTCGGCAGCGACAGCCACCGGCATGGACACCGGCTGTATCGTCCGGGCTCGCGAACTGACCAGCACGGCGCGTGGTTCGTTGTCGTAAATCACGGCGCGTACGCGCGGATAGATCTGCCGTTCCCAACGTCGTCCGTTGAACACGCCGTAGTGCCCGACACCGGTTTGCACGTGATGCGTCTTCAGATAAGGCCGGAGCTTGTCGCACATATCCTGCGCGGCGAGCGTCTGTCCGACTGCGCAGATGTCGTCTTTCTCGCCTTCGACGGTCAGCAACGCGGTGCGCCTTATTTTCGATGGCTCGACGAGATGCCCTTCCACTTCGAGCTCATGCAGCGGCAGCGCGTGCCGCTGAAAAACCGTATCGACAGTTTCGAGGTAGAAGTCGGCGGTCAGATCCATCGTCGCGAAATATTCTTCGTAGAACGTGTGAATCGTGTCGGCTTTCGCGGGATCGCCCTTGGCGCGCTCGTAGTACATCGTCTCGAACGAATCGATGTGGCGGTTCAGATTCATCGCCATGAACGCGGTCAATTGCACGAAGCCCGGATACACCCGCCGATGCGCACCCGCAAAGCCGAATGGCACCGCGCTGATCAGATTCCGCTCGAACCACTCGAGCGGTTTGCTCTTCGCCAGTTCATTGACGCGTGTCGGATTGATCCGGGTATCGAGCGGCCCGGCCATCAGCGTCATGCTGGCAGGTTGCGCGGGATGATCTTCGGCGGCCATCAGTGCGACGGCGGCCAGCGCGGCCACGGTCGGCTGACACACCGCCAGCAGGTGCGCGCCGGGCCCGATCTTCTCCGTGAAGTCGATCACGTGCTGCACGAATTCGTTGAAGCCGAAGCGGCCCTGACTGAGCGGCACATCGCGCGGGTTGTGCCAGTCGGTGATGTACACGTCGTGTTCGGCGAGCATCGTGCGCACGGTACCGCGCAGCAGCGTGGCGAAGTGGCCGGACATCGGCGCGATGACGAGTACGCGCGGTTGCGGCGTGGACGGCGCGGTCGTTTTACGGAAATGCAACAGCGAACAGAACGGCGTATGCGCGGCGATCTCTTCGACAATCGCCACCGGCTTGCCCTCGCTCACCACGCTATCGATACCGAACGGCGGCCGCACGGGCGTCAGCCCGGCCAGCGTCAATAACTCGCAGGACGCACGGATTGAGCGTCCATGCGGCGTGTCGGCCAACGCGGGCCACGCATCGAGCGAATGATTCATCAGCGCCGCGCTGTGCCGCAGCGGCAGCATCATATCGGCGAACGCCTGAAAGGCGGGGTATGCGAACAGGTTCATAACCTTCGCACGAGTGCAGGAAAGGAAGGAGCCCAAACATAGGCAAGTCATGTGCCAAGCATGCATACGCACTGATACAGCGTTCCTGCACGTTGGCATAGCATTTGCGCGCGTCAGTCGAACGGGCCGGAATTGCCGCGCTTTGGTGCGTTCGCGCACGGCAGCGTGCATGGCGGCTGTCAGGCGTCAGCCGAACGCCTCATCTGGAGGAGAAACGTATGGCGAATAACACGCACACCACGCTCACGATCAGCAGCAAGAATTATTCGTCCTGGTCGCTGCGCGGCTGGCTGTTGACGAAGTTCAGCGGTCTGCCTTTCGACGAAATCGTGATGCCGATCGATGACCCCGCCGCACGCGCCGAATTGCTGCTGCTGTCGCCGTCGATTCTGGTGCCGTGCCTCGTTCACGATGACATCAAGATCTGGGACACCTTGGCGATCGCGGAATATCTGAACGAATTGAAGCCGGAGGCGGCGCTATTGCCGACAGACATTCGCGCACGAGCGCATTGCCGGTCGATCTGCGGCGAGATGCACTCGGGCTTCGGTTCGCTGCGCTCGGCGTTGCCGATGAATCTGAAGGCGCACTTTCCGGGCTTCAAGGTATGGGCGCGCGCGCAATCCGATATCGACCGGATCGTGGCGATCTGGGGGGATTGTCTGAAGCAGTACGGCGGCCCGTTCCTGTTCGGCGAACGGACGGCGGCGGACGCGATGTACGCGCCGGTGGTGACGCGTTTCGTCACCTACGATGTGAAGCTCGATCCGGAGATCGTCGAATACGGACAGCGGATCATGGCGTTGCCCGAGATGCAGGAATGGATCGCCGACGCGCAGCAGGAAGCGGAGGAGATCGACGAACTGGATGTCGAGTTCTGACATGACCCACGCGGACCAATAAACAGAGCGGCAACTTCACAGCCGGTGGTGGCACGCCCGGTTTCACCGCGCCATCACCGCCCTGCACGACTGCACGACTGCACGAATCAACCGCGCTCGTTGCCGAGCTTGAACACGCGGACGACCTGCGCGAGACGCGCCGCCTGGTCGCGCAATTCAGCCGCCGCGAGTTCTGCTTCACCGACCATCGTCGCGTTTTGCTGAGTGGCCTCGCCGATCTGCGTGACCGCGAGGTTGATCTGCTCGATGCCGCCCGATTGCTCGCGTGACGCGACATTGATCTCGCCCATGATCGCGCGCACCTGACCGACCTGCTCGACGATGCCCTGCATGGTCGAGCGGGCATGTTCGGCAATCTTGAAGCCGCTTTCGACGGTTGCCGTCGACGTCGCGATCAGGCTCTCGATCTCCTTCACCGCCGCCGCGCTGCGCTGCGCCAGCGCGCGCACTTCCGATGCCACCACCGCAAAGCCCTTGCCATGCTCGCCCGCGCGGGCGGCTTCGACGGCGGCATTCAGCGCGAGGATGTTGGTCTGGAAGGCGATCCCTTCAATCACCGTGGTGATCTCGGCGATCTTCTGCGACGAACGGCTGATCTCGCCCATCGTCGACACCACGCGCTCAACCGCATGGCCGCCTTCGAGCGCGGCGTCGGCGGCGCGGGTGACGAGCGTGTTGGCCTGGGTCGCGTTGTCTGCGTTCTGTTGCACGGTCGACGTGATCTGCTCCATACTCGCCGCCGTTTCCTCCAGGCTGCTCGCCTGGGTGGCGATTCGCGCGGCGATGTGGCCGCTGCCGGCGGCGATCTTTTCCGTCCCGTGCGACATATCCGCCGATGCGTTGCGCACTTGCGAAACGATGCGCGCCAAGCCCTCGCCGATGCCGTCGATCGATTGCATCAGACGGCCGATTTCATCGGTGTGCGCACTGCCGCCCGCGTTGCGGCCCTGAGCCACGCGCACGGACAGATCGCCCGCCGCAAAGCGCTCGGACGCGTTGACGGCTTCATCGAGCGGACGGCTGACGAGACGCCGAACCGCAATCAGGAACAGGACCGCAAAGACGCCGACCAGCGCGAATCCCAGCAGCAGGAACTGATTGCGCGTCTTGACGACGTCGGCCAGCACTTCGTCGCGCGGCGCGATGCCGCCTACCAGCCATTGCCATTCCGGCACGGTGACGAACGACACGAACTTGTCGCGCGAGTCGGTCTCGTTAAGCGTGGCATCGGCGGAACGGTAGTCGAGCTCGCCCTGCTTCATATCGAGCATCTGCTGATACGGCGCGTTCGCGTCATCCGCCTTCTGGCCCGCTGCAGCCGGGTGGACGATCAGCTTGCCGCGGTCCGCCCCCTTCGACGCGTCCACGACGAAGTAGTAACCGCTATCGCCGATCTTCAGATTGCGGATGCCGTCTTCGACCGATTGAATCTCTTTGTCGACATTCACGCCGACGAACAGCGCACCGATGACGTGGCCGCCCGCGTCGGTAATCGGCCGATATTGCGTAATCAAACGTTTGCCAAACAGCGCGGCAAGTCCTGTGTAGGAGCGGTTCGCCAGCAGCCGCGCGTAAGCCGGTGCATGGCGGTCGAGCAGCGTGCCGATTGCGCGGGTGCCGTCCTGTTTTTTCAGCGATGTGGTCACGCGTACAAAATCGTCACCATTGCGTGCGAACACCGTGGCCACCGCGCCGCTGCGTTCGAGAAACTGGTCGGGGATCGTGAAGTCCAGGTTGAGGACTTTGTCGCCGGCCTTGATGGTGGGCGTCGCGACCCCGCCGATGTCGACTTTCTGCGTGTCGTCGAGCGTGTAATCGGTGGGCAGGAAGCTCGCGAACAGCGACATCGAGCGGTCCACTTCTGCCGATAACGCCTTGTCGAAGAGCGTGATCATGGCGGCGATCGAGCGGTCCTTTTCGGCGATCTGTTCAAGCACCTGATCGCGGACCTGGTTGCCGGCGGAACGGGTGAGCGCCCACGTGAAGGTGGCGAAGATCAATGCCATCAGCACGCACGAAAGGATGGCGAGCCTGGCGCCAACGCTGGCGCGGCGCAGAGAGAGAAAATCCATTGGCAATCGCGGAATAAAGAGGGACTGGCGGAGATGCGGGCCATGGTGTGCATGGCGGGCGTCGGTGACTGGTTAACGGCTGTGTCGGCGGTTGGCTTTAGCGGCCTGAAAGCGGGTAGCCATCGGCGCGGGGTTCTGGCGGGTGGAATGTTTGGCGAGGGTGTCTACTTTTGCTATCGCGACCGCGTTCGCGATTTCCACTGCGGCTCGGACTGCGCGTGTGTGATTTCACGCGCGGCGTACCCGGCGGGTCCCCGCCTGCTTGCCGCGTGCGCGACGATAACGCGCTCCAGACGGCGTTCTGCCACGCTTAGGACCGGCTTGGTCAACCAGTCGAGGCTGACGACATTTTGCGTGCCGTTTTGCGGGAAGGCCTCGTCGCTTCCCAGTAAGGCTTGGCGGGGAAATGGCGTACGTTTTCGTCCGAATCCTGAGAGCGCCTCCGGAGGAACCCGTCACTGTGCGTCACCGCACAGTGCATGCCCGACCGACATTGCATGCTCGATTCCGCCGCAACGCATGCCGTGCCGGACCGCATAAGACGTGCCCGTCCCGCCACGGCAAACCTGACCCGCCCGGGGAAGCGATATGACAGACACTGCATCACGATTCGAGATCGTCAGCGACGAAGCCGGATTCCGCGCTTTGCAGTCCGACTGGGACGCACTCTGGTTGCGGGCGCACGGGTTCTACCACCAGTCGTTCAGTTTCTGCTGGCTGTCCTGGCAGGAGGTCGCCAAACCGCAAGGCAGGCAACTGCGCTGCATCGTCAGCCGCGATGCTGACGGGCGTCTCGCGATGGTCTGGCCGCTCATCAGCTATAAGCGGCTGCTATGGACTTACATCGTGCCGCTCAGCCCGGTCGGCTACGACTATTCGAGCGTCCTGGTCGAAGACGGCCCTGCGGCGCCGGAGCTGATCGACGGCGCGTGGGACGCGGCGCGCCAGCGTTGCGGCGCGGACTTCGTGCACATGCCTTGCATGAAAGAAGATGGCGACTTGTACCGCCTCGTGTCGAAGGAGACGCGCGTCGTATTCTCGGAGTCCAATACGTGGGTCGTCGCGAGGCTTCGCGATGAAACCTCGTGGGAACAGTACTGCAGCACGCTCGGCACATTGTTCGGCAAGAAGCCGGGGGCGGCTGAACGGCGCTTCGCCAAGGAAGGGCGGCTCGCCGTACGAATGGTGGACGCGAGCGCTCGCGACGAGGCCGCGTCGGTGATCGACTGGATGCTCGAATGCAAACGCGGTTGGGGCGAACGGGTCGGCAAGCAGGGCGAATGGCTGAACTCAGCCAGTTTCCGCAATTTTCTGGTGCACCTGGTCAGTTCGACCGACGTGCCACCGGTCGGGCGGCTGATTGTTGTCAGCCTGAACGAGGCGCCGGTGGCCGCAGCAATTCTGGGCGTGGGCGATCTGTGCGCGAGCGCGATCATTTCGGGCTTCGACGCACGGTATGGCAAGTTCTGTGTAGGGTCGATCGCGTGGGAGCACGCCGTCAAATGGTCGTTCGAGCAACGCTACGATCTCGACTTCGGCGTGGGCGGCGAACGGTTCAAGGCGTTCTGGGGACGCGGGAACATCGCGACGGCATGGACCATTCAGACGGTCAATAGCGAATGGGGCATGCTGGCGGTGCGCGGAAAGCGGCTGGCGCGCGAGCTGATCGGGCGGATCCGGCGACGCGGCCGCGGCTTACCTATTGCGGCGCCAGCGGGTGAGGCGATCGGCGGCGAGCCTGAACTGGCCCAGCGGGACGGCGCTGCATAACTTCTGTAAGCGAGGTCCAAACCCACGTTACCCGCGAGTTGTCGAATGGCGCGGCGCAAGGTGATCGCCGTTCGGGCCATCGCGGTCACTGAACGGCTTTCTCAACGTGTCGAGGCTGAGGAGAAAAGGCGGCAGGAAAGCGCATCGTCAGAACGCGTTGAACGGATTTCGGGCGACATCAGTCGGCCCGCAGCTCCGCATCGGGTTCAACAGGCAGCCGCCGCGCCGCACGCGCGGACGGTCGATGCGCACCACGCCAGGTGCGCAGCAGCAACGCATTCGTCACGACGCTGACGCTCGAAAACGCCATCGCCGCGCCGGCCAGCATCGGATTCAGCAAGCCGAATGCGGCAAGCGGAATGCCAATCAGGTTGTAGACAAACGCCCAGAACAGGTTCTGCTGGATCTTGCGCCAGGTCTTGCGGGAAATATCGATGGCGTCCGCCACCAGCGCCGGATCGCCGCGCATCAGCGTAATGCCCGCTGCGTGCATCGCGACATCGGTGCCCGTTGCCATCGCGATGCCGATGTCGGCGGCGGCAAGCGCAGGCGCATCGTTAATGCCATCACCCGCCATCGCAACGATGCCGGCACAGCGGATTTTCAGATCGCGGATGACGCGCGCTTTATCGTCGGGCAGCACTTCGGCGTGGAATTCGTCGATGCCGAGCGCTTTCGCGACGCTCGCCGCGCTGCCGTGGTTGTCGCCGGTGATGAGCACGCTCTTGATGCCCATTTGCGCGAGCCGCTCAATGGCTGCACGTGCGGTGGGTTTCACCGTGTCGCCGAAAGCGATTAGCGCAAGTGCGGCGGGCTTCCCCGGGCTGCGCTGCATCAGCCAGGAGACGGTGTTGCCCGCGGCTTCGAGTTCGCGCGCACGTGCGCTGAATTCGGAGGGGAGTGCGATATCGAGTTCGTTGAGCCAGCGCGTGCTGCCGAGCGCGAGGGTGCGGCCATTGACGTCCGCTTCGACGCCTCGGCCCGCTACGGCGCGGGTGGCCGAGGTGTTTGGCGCGGGAGAGTGCGGGGCGGCGTCGGCGGCGGGCTGTCTGGCTTCATAGGCTTTAACCACCGCCCGCGCCAACGGATGATCGCTGTGCCGTTGCACTGCCGCAGCCAACCCGAGCGCCTCGTCGCGGCCCATATCGCCAATCGGCTCGAATGCCGTTACCGACGGTTGGCCGAGCGTCAGCGTGCCGGTTTTGTCGAACGCGACGATGTTCACCCGATGCGCCGTTTCCAGCGCCTCGGCGTCCTTGATCAGCACGCCGTGCCGGGCCGCCACGCCGGTGCCGGCCATGATGGCGGCCGGCGTCGCAAGGCCGAGCGCGCATGGGCAGGCGATCACCAGCACCGCGACCGCGTTCAGAATCGCGGTCTCGCCACCCGCTCCGGCGATCAGCCAGCCAACGAGGGTCAGCGCGGCAAGCGCCAGAATCGCCGGCACGAAGATTTCGCTGACGCGATCCACCAGCCGCTGGATCGGCGCTTTCTCCGCCTGCGCGCTTTCGACCAGGCGGATGATCCGCGCGAGGGTCGTCTCCGCGCCGATGGCCGAGGTCGTGACGGCGATCGCTCCCTCGCCATTGATCGAGCCGGCCGTGACCGCGTCCGCCGGCTGCTTCGGCACGGGCAGACTTTCACCGGTGATCAGCGATTCGTCGATATGCGTGCGGCCTTCGAGCACCGCGCCGTCGACCGGCACGCGCTCGCCGGGCCGCACGATCACCACCGTGCCGACGCGCACTTGCGCCAGCGGCACATCGCGCTCGTCGTTACCGATGCGAATCCGCGCGCGATCGGGACGCAGCGCGTTGAGCGCGCGGATGGCGTCGGTCGTCTGACGCTTGGCGCGCGCTTCGAGCCACTTGCCGAAGCGCACCAGCGTAATCACGACCGCCGATGCCTCGAAATACAGATGCATCATGTCGCCCGGATGGCCCAGCAGTTCATAGACACTGATGCCATAGGCGGCCGACGTGCCAAGCGCTACCAGCAGGTCCATGTTGCCCGCTCCTGCGCGGACCGCCCGGTAGGCCGCGCGGTAAAAGCGCGCGCCGAAGACGAACTGCACGATCGACGCGAGCGCGAATTGCACCCAGGGCGGCAGCATCGCGTGAACCCCTAGCCATTCGCCGACCATCGGCGCGACCAGCGGCAAGGTCAGGACCGCACACACCAGTACCGCGACCAGGTCACGGCGGGCCTCGTAGCGTTTGCGTTCGGCGGGGGTGGCCGCGGCTTGAGCGCCGGTATCGGCGGACGGCTTGGCGTCAGGCGGCGCAATGCGGGTTGCTTCGTAGCCTGCTTTGTTGACGGCGGCGATCAGCGCGGCGGTGTCCGCAGTCGAATCGCTCAGCGTGACGGTGGCGGTCTCGGTCGCCAGATTCACCGATGCGCTTCCGACCCCCGGGACTTTCGCCAATGCCTTTTCGACGCGTGTCGCGCAGGACGCGCAGGTCATGCCGCCAATCGCCAGTTCTGCGGTGTGCGAGGTATCGACGGGTGCGGGGTCGACTTTTAACGGGAACGTGGCTTCATATCCCGCTTTGCGCACCGCATTGGCGAGTGTTTCGGGATCGATGGCGACGTCGCTTTCCACGCGCGCCCGCTCCGTGGCGAGATTGACCGACGCGCGCGTGACGCCCGGCACCTTGGCCAGCGCTTTCTCCACCCGCATCGCGCATGACGCACAGGTCATCCCGCCGATATCCAGTTCCGCGGCACGGGCAGGGTTTTGACGGATGTCAGCGCCGGCGGGGCGCTGCGAGGGGGCAAGTTCGGTCATGGTAGTAAGGCTCGCGACGGCATCAGGCCGTGTCGTGAATCCAGTATCGACCTTCCCATGACGGGAAGGTCAAGGACGGATTAGGTGGCAAGCCCCGACAAGCCTGTCAACGAATGCCTCACCTCAAAACGCGGGGGGCGCATCCAGCATCGCCTGCCCCACGGCCTGCTGTTCATCGGTGGAACGGCCCAGCAAAGTCTCCGCCGCCCCACGCCGGTCAGCCGCTTCCTTGTTTTGCCCCAGCTTCCACTTGCCGACCAGTCGCGTCACTTCGATCTCGATCCCGACAATCGCCCCGAGCATCTGCTTGATGAAGTCGGCAGGCGCGTCGCCCATTTTCCACGGCACCGCTTCGCCGGCTTCCATCTTGCGGGTGAGTCTCGCGACAAGGCCGCGCACAAACGACTCGTCGTCGCGCACGACGATCCGGCCATGCGTATGCACGACCATGTAGTTATAGGTAGGCACCTGCCGATGCGTGTCGTGTTTGCTTGGATACCACGTCGGCGAAATGTAGGCGGCGGGTCCCTGAAAGATCACGAGCGCGTCAGGATTCGTCGCGGCTTCCTGCCAGATGGGGTTCGCGCGGGCAACGTGCGCCCGAAGAATCAGGCGGCTTTGAGTCGAATCCGTGGCCGCCGCCGCCGCATCGTTGCCCGTGGCGACCACCTCCGCCTCGAACGGCAAATGGTTCGCATCGAGCCCGTTCGGCCCGTTCGTGATCAACGCGCCGAACGACTGCTCGGCGATCAGGCGGTGGAGAACCTCTGGACGGTTCTCTTCGAAATGGGCGGGCATGTACATGAAGCGCTCCGGAGACGAAAACGTAGGTGACGAAAAAATGAAAAGAAAAGCAAAAATAAAAGGCGAAAAAAAGCGGCGGGAGGCCAGTCCGTAAAAACGCCCCGCGACGCGCAAGCCAGCATAACTGCCGAGAAAACCATCAACCGTATCGCAAATGGCGCACCCAGCCACGTTATCCGGCGCATTTCTTGCCTTTGCGCTTGCCTGGTTAGCAAGGATACGATACAACCCGATGTTGTCGGCATTGCGATCCGCAGACAGGCTGCGCTGGGCTTTGGGAGACCACGCAAACACGTATCGCTGCGCGCCGGCTTCTCCCATAGGACCGCTCGTTCCGCTACACCAACGAATGATAAAAAATCGCCGAGAACCGTTTTCGTTTCACTGGACCTGCGCATCGCTCGCAGGCCTCGCATTTCTGGCCGGTTGCGTGTCGTCGAGCCCGTCCGCGACACCAAATACCACTGGCTGGATCAAAGACGAAGTCGCCGATTCGTACGTGTTCGGCTATCCGCTGGTGCTGATGGGCGTCGCGCGCGACGCGGCGGTCGGCACCGACCCTGGCCAGGCGCCAATCAACACGCTGCGTCACGCGCAGGCGCTGCCGCCGATCGGCGCGGCGAATCCGACGCGGCCGGGTCTCGACACGCTAGATTCCACGGGCTGGCTCGACGTCAGCGAGGAACCGGTGATCCTGTCGCTGCCCGATTCGCATGGCCGCTATGTGGACGCCCGCGTGCTCGACATGTGGACCAACGTGGTGTGGTCGACCAGCTCGCAGTTTGCCACCCGGGCGGCGGGCATCAAGGCTCAGGGCATTGCGTTCGTCGGACCGGGCTGGAAGGGCGATCTGCCGAAAAACGTCACGCGCGTCGATGTGCCGACCCGCAACGCATGGGTGAGCGTGCGCATCCAGTCGAACGGCACGCGCGATCTGACGGCGGTGCGCAAACTGCAGCGCGCGATTCGGGTTGTACCGTTGAGCGTCTACGTCGGCGATACGCATGCGGCGCAGATTGCGCCGTCGCGCAGCAATGCCGCCGACACCGCAGCGGCGACCGGCACGACGCCGGCCGCGCAAGTCGCCGCACTCGACGCGAACGGTTTCTTCAGCCGCCTCGCCGACGCGTTGTCCGACAATCCGCCGACGCCGGCCGATCCCCATGCGCTGAAAATTCTGTCGGATTTCGGCGTGACGCCCGGCGAGCCGGTAAAACTGCCGAACGCGACCGCCGTCGTCAACGCGGGTCTCGCGGACGGCCACGAGCGCGTTGCGACACCGCCTTCCAACGTGCTGAGCGCCAACGGCTGGAGCTGGTTCGGCGACGGCGTGGGCAACTACGGTCCCGACTATGCATTGCGCGCTTACGCGGCGAGTGCGCAACCAGGCATCGGCACGAAGGACGACGAAGTACGCGCGGTCGTCACCCAGGATAGCGATGGACATGCGCTGAATGGCGCAAACCGCTACGTGATCCACTTCGCGCCGAACGAGTTGCCGCCGGTACGCGGCTTCTGGTCGATCACCGCGTACACGAAAGACGGCGCATTGGGCGAGAGCGCGCCCGCGCGTCTGGCCGTCGGCGATCGTAGCGGCGCGCGCCGCAATCGCGACGGTTCGCTCGATGTGACGGTGTCGTCCACGCGCAGCAAGAGTGGCAATTGGCTGCCCGCGCCGCGCAGCGATCTGCAACTGGTGCTGCGTCTGTATGCGCCGAAGCCGCAGGCGACCGACGGTAGCTGGCAACCGCCCGCGGTGGTGCGCCAGTAAGGTCCGTCAACCGGATGCGTCGGTGAACTGAATCACCGGCGCACCTCGCGCAAAAATTGCGTCCTGCGAAGTACGTCACTGAGATGACAGGACGCTGTCAGTGATACATCAAATCGTCGTGGATCCGTTGCCTCGCAGCGACGAATCCACGACTCCGTCACGCGGACGAATGTAAATCCGCGCGCGACATTTCTATCCCCCATCAGATTCACGTCTTATACTGCCGCTTGCGGGATTTTCGTTTTCGCGGCGGGCTTGCCGCCGCATTACCCAAAACCGAGCATGGCAAGCCTTAATAAAGCATCACTAGCATCTTCCATGCAGACCGTGCGCGAGGTTGCGCAGTCACGTCGCACGCGGCGCGTCCTGATAGGTCTGCTGATCTTCATCGTATTGTTCGGTCTGCTGGGCTTTTTCGCGGCACCACCGCTGATTCGCCACATCGCCGCGCAACAACTCAGTAAGCAACTCGACCGGCCCACCAGCATCGGCCGTATCGCGCTCAAT
Source organism: Paraburkholderia metrosideri (assembly GCF_904848625.1). Classification (GTDB taxonomy): domain Bacteria; phylum Pseudomonadota; class Gammaproteobacteria; order Burkholderiales; family Burkholderiaceae; genus Paraburkholderia; species Paraburkholderia metrosideri. The sequence continues at coordinate 183,624 of NZ_CAJHCP010000012.1, read as the reverse complement.
CCTTATACGCTCAGGTTCGAAGCCGATAACGTGCATATCGGCGATCGCGGCGGCGCGGGTGATTTCATCGATATCTCGCGGCTGATCGTGAAGCCGTCGTGGAGTTCGCTGTTTCGCGGTGCGCCGATTGTCGACGAGGTGCAGATCGATTCGCCGCGCTTTCATATCGTTCGTTACGACGCGCAACGTTTCAACTTCACCGACCTGATCGAGAAGTTCTCGAAGCAGCCGGCCAAGCCCGATAGCAAGCCAACGCTTTTCTCGGTGTCGAACATCCGCCTTGAAAACGGCCAGATTACGTTCGACGACAAGCTGCTCGCCGCAACACATGTGATCGATCAATGGAAGCTCGGCATTCCGTTTATCGCGACGCTGCCATCGAAGACCGATATCTTTGTCGAGCCGCTGCTGCGTGCGCGGATCGACGGCAGTCCGCTTGCTATCGACGGTAGAACCAAGCCGTTTGCAGCATCGCGCGAGTCGGAAGTGTCGCTGCGTTTCGACGGACTCGATGTGCCGCGGCTGATGTCGTACGCACCGACCACGCTGCCGGTGGTGGTGCAGTCCGGCAAGCTGTCCACCGATCTCAAGCTCAACTTCGTGATGTCGAATGACGCCCCTGCATTGCGCGTCGCGGGTACCGTCGATCTGAACGACGTGGATGTGCAGGACCGCAGCAAGGCGCCGTTCTTCGCCGCTCGCGCAGTGCATGTGGCGGCGGCGACGCTCGAGCCGCTGAAGAGCGTCTATCACTTCGACGAAATCCGTATCGATGCACCGAGCGCCAGTCTCGCGCGCGATAAAGACGGCGTGCTGAGCGTTGAGCGGATGTTTGCGCCGGCGCCTGAAGCGGCGCCGCAAGCCGCGAGCGCACCCGCTGCGGCTTCGGGTGCTGGTGCGGGTGCGAATGCCAAAGCCAACGCCAACGCAACCGAAGCAAAAGCCGCCCCGCCGCTGGACCTGTCGATCAAGCGCTTCGCGCTCAACGACGGCACGATCAAGGTTCACGACTCCGCAGCGTCGCGCCCTGTCGACCTCGGTTTGCAAAAGCTGGCGGTCACGCTCACCGATTTTTCGACGCTCGCCAGCACGCCCGCGCACTACACGCTGAACACGGAGCTGAGCGATGGCGGTTCACTCGGCGCGGACGGCGCAATTGGTCTGGCGGCGAAAACGGCTAGCGCGAAGCTCGAAGTGAAGTCGTTGAAGTTGCCGTTCCTGCAGCCCTATATCGACACCGCCACGGCCGCGCAAGTGACTGACGGCACGCTGTCCGCGACCACCCATGTCGACGCGAACTGGTCAAAGTCGCCGGCCGCGGTGATGGTCGCCGATACGCAACTGGACCTGCAATCGCTGAAGCTGGCCGCTCGCGACAGCAAGGCGCCGGTGGTGTCGCTCGCGCAGGGTCAGGTCACGGTCAAGCAGGTAGACGTGGCGGCGCGTACCGCAGATGTCACCAGCGTCGACACGACCGGTCTCATGGTGGATGCGCAGCGTCTGAAAGACGGCAGTATCAACCTGACGTCGCTCGCCGGGCCGCACGAAGCCGCGCAGCAGCGCACCGCGATCCACGCGGTGAAGAAGTCGCAGGAACAGGGGCCGGCCTGGCATTACAAGGTTGGCGAGCTGAACCTGAAAGACGCCACCGTTGATTTCACCGACAACACCACGCCGCATCCGGTCAAGCTGAACATTGCACCGCTGCAACTGAAGGTGCAACAGATCAGCGACGACCTCAGCCGTCCGCTGCCGGTCGATCTGCAAGCCACGCTGAACAGGAAAGGCACGCTCGGCGTGAAGGGCGACGTCACCGCGACGCCGCTCAAGGTGGCCGTCAAGGTGAACGCGAACCGGTTGGACGCGGCGGCGTTCGAACCGTACTTCGGCAGCGAGCTGAATGCGGTGATCGCGAGTGCGCTCCTCAATGCAAACGGCGATCTCGCGCTGACTCAGGCGAAGTCGTTGAAGGCGAGTTATCACGGCGACATGGCGCTCGTCGATGTGCGCATGCTTGACAAGGCGACCTCGGACCCGTTCGCGGGATGGGGCTCGCTCGCGTTGTCCAACCTCAAGGCGGATTACGACGAGCACGGCACGGTCGTGGACGCTGGCCGTGTCACCTTCACAAAATTTTACGGGAGCGTGCTGCTCGACGCGCAAGGCAAGCTGAATCTGAAGGATGTCGTTGCGCATCAAAGCGGCGCTCCGCAATCGCTGACGCGAACCAAAGGCGGCACTGAACCCGTACCGTTGACACCGCCGGCGGCATCGGCCGCCGTGGTTGCGTCCGCGCCCGCTGCCGCTTCGTCGGCTACGGTTACTGCGGCGACGCCGCCGCAAAGCCCGGTCAGGATGCACTTTGGGCAACTGGTGCTGCAACAGGGCCGTGTGACGTACACGGACAACTTCATCAAGCCGAATTACAGCGCGGACCTGGTCAGCATCCAGGGCACGGTGGGCGCGTTCGGCACGCAGTCCACCACGCCTGCGCCAGTCGATATCGCCGCGAAACTGGCGGCGAACGGTCCGCTGTCGATTCGCGGCACGATCAATCCGCTGATCGCCAAGCCGGCGCTCGATCTGACCGCGAGCGCGCACGATATCGAACTGACCAACCTCACGCCGTATTCGACGAAATATGCCGGCTACCCGATCACCAAGGGCAAGCTGAATGTCGATCTGCACTACAAGCTCGATAACGATCAACTGAATGCGGACAACCATCTGTTTATCGACCAGCTCACCTTCGGCGATCATATCGACAACGACACGGCGACCAAGCTGCCCGTGCGTCTCGCCATCTCGCTGCTAAAGAACTCGCGCGGCGAAATCGACGTCAATCTGCCGGTATCGGGTTCGTTGTCGAATCCCGAGTTCAGCGTGGGCGGCTTGATCTGGCATGCGGTGCTCAATCTGCTGGAGAAGGCGGTGACCGCGCCGTTCACACTGATCGCGCACGCCTTTGGCGGCAGTGGCGAGGAATTGGGTTACGTCGAATTCGACGCGGGGTCCGCGAAACTGACGGATGCCGACAACCAGAAACTTGACACGATCGTGAAGGCGCTCGCCGATAAAACCTCGGTGAAGATGGATCTGACCGGACGCGTCGACCCGGCTGTCGACGAACCGGCGCTACGCACCCTCTATGTCGATAGCCTTGTCAAACAGCAGAAGATCAAGGACGTGGTGGGCAATGGCGAAAGCGTGGACCCGTCGACCGTGACGATCGATCCGAAAGATTACGACAAGTACCTCACCAGAGCCTACAAGTCCGCCGACTTCAAGAAGCCGCGTAACTTCGTCGGCCTGACGAAGAGTGTGCCGGATGACGACATGAAGGCCGCGCTTGCCGCCAATGCACCGATCAACGACACGAGTTTGCGCGAACTCGCGCAACAGCGGGCGCAGAGCGTGCAGCAATATCTGGACGGAAAGATCGACAGCAGCCGGATATTTATTGTCGCGCCGAAGCTGAATGCCGATGGCATCAAGGATAAAGGCGCAACCACGCGCGTCGATTTCGGCTTGAAGTAATGGCGAGTTGAATGCGCATGCCGCAGCGTGTTTTATGCGCTGCGGCATGCAAGCCTGGTGAACGCGCGGAGTCTCGCCCGTTGCTCTTTTCCCTCTCACACATCGCTTTGCAGCAACCCTCGCTGCATGCGTTCTGTCGCCCTCGATGCGGTGCGGCTGAAGATACTTTTTTGCATCGCACGGCGGGGCAATCACGCAGAGCGGTGACTGCCGCTATTCCACCTGCATCAAGCCGTCGAAGCGTCTGACGGGATTCTAGGATTGCTCCCATTCCTTGGGCATCTACGGGTACTCATACTCAGAGTCCTTTCCAGGACGATGCGCTAGACGCAAACCTCAATGAAATTGCAGCTAACGGCGCTGGTATGCAGTTTGTCCTTAGCCGGTTGTGCAAACCATGCAGCACGTGAACGGCTCGGCATCCAGGATGCGAGCGTGCTGATAACCGGCATTGGTGCCAACCAGAACGAAGCAGCGGGCGCGGCCAACTCACAATGGGTCAACACCTACGCATCGATCGGCAGCAGCCGCAACGCGTTGGCATCGTTGCAAAAGCGGCTCGACCGGTTGCCTGGCGATAAAGACCACTACTTCCACGCCAAAGCCCAATGCTGGATCAAAGCCGCTCAGCAGACGCGCGACTCGCACGACGATTGGGGCTTCGTCGAAGAAGCCATCGGTCAGGCGGCGATGATCACCATGAGCCTCGAGCGAGGCGAGCCACTATCCGCAGCAAATCCCGCGTTACGCACCGTGTCTACTGTGCGCCCCGACCTGTGGAAAATCGTCAACGCCATCAAGGCAGATGCCGCTGTGGTGAACTGTCCCGAAGCGCAACAGCCGCTCGCCTGTGCCGAAGTCGAACTGATGCAGGCTGGACACGATGCATGGATACGCAGTTTCTCCGATGCTGAAAAACGCTTGCCGGCAATTCAGAAGCGCTTGCGCGAGTCAGCAGAGTTGACGTTGCAATGCAAGGTGGCGACGCCAGAGCATCAGGCTCAGGTGTCTGCATCGGCCGAATTGTCGCCACAAAAAATGACACTGCGCGCCGACTCATTGTTCCGTTTTGGCGGCGCGGACAAGCTGGCGATGCTTCCCGCCGGCAAGGTCGAACTGGCCGATCTGGCCGTGCATCTGAAGGCGGTGCCTGTCGGAAGCAAGCTGAAAATTACCGGCTACACCGACCGTCTTGGCGACAACGCCTATAACCAGCGCCTGTCATTGCAACGCGCGCGCACGGTCGAGCAATACCTACGAGGCCACGGCGTGACATTGAAGGTCAGCGTGCAAGGCCGAGGCAGTGAGAATCAACGGGTGGACTGCCGGCAAACGCAGCGCGACGAACTGGTGCACTGTCTTGCGCCGAATCGCCGCGTTGAGCTGGAACTTGCAGGCGCTGACTAGTTAGCAGCGCTATTGCATCGGGGCGGCGCGCAGCGCTACTAACTACTCAATAGCAGCGATAGTTTCACGAGGATAAAAAAAACATGTCGACTATTCTGATTATCGACGACCATCCGGCATTCCGAATGGTCATCAAAATGCAGCTCAAGCAGTTGCTGGGCATCGAAGAAGTGATCGAAGCGGACAACGGCCAGACGGCAGTTGAAATGGCCCGGCAGTTCACGCCGAAACTCGCCATACTCGATCTAGATATTCCGCGTATCAGCGGACTCGATGTGATTCCACGGCTCAAACTTGTTCATCCGCCGATTCGTCTGCTGGTGTTGTCGGGCCACGATCCTGCCACCTTCGCACCGCGGGCAATGCGCTCGGGTGTCCACGGTTTTGTCGGCAAGTCGCAGGAAATGAAGGAGATCATGCGCGGCGTCGAGGCTGTGCTGGCTGGCTACACGGTATTCCCCGTGACGGCAAGCGGAGGTGGCATGGCGCCCAACATCGGCACCGAAGACGACGAAGGTCGCGTGCGGTTGCTGTCTGACAAAGAACTCGTGATCTTGCAGATGCTGTCGAAAGGCATGTCGAATAAGGCTATTGGCGACGCACTGTTTATCAGCAACAAGACTGTCAGTAGTCACAAGACTCGCATCATGCAGAAGCTCGGCGCGAAATCGCTAGTGGAACTCATCGATCTGGCACGCCGCTGCCGGATCGCATCGACGCATTGACGCGAGGACAGTGACGCAATGAACCGTTCCCTGTGCTCCGATGGGGCAAGCCCGTTCCTTGCCATCGCCGCGGAACTGGCCGGTGGCGATCTGAGGGTCGCACGCCGGTTGCTCGAGATGATCGTTGAAACTAACCGCACGACGCTTGTTCTGTTGCGCGACAGTGTCGACGCCAAGGCCTGGGATCTCGCCGCTAACGCTGCGCATCGACTGGCGGGATCAGCCCGTATGCTCGAATGCGACAATCTCGTCACGCTGATCAATGAACTGGAAGCGGCTGCGCGTGCCCGGCAGGATGTCCTGGTCAGTGCACTTTTATCGCAAGTGGTGGGGGCGGTGACCGAGTTCGAAATATCGGTCAAGTTGGCTTTGGGCGTTTCAGTTCAACCTTGACCACGTTGCATCGTCGTCAATAGTCGGCGCCCGAGCCGATCAGCAGCAGCCGCCCCGTCGCGCTCTCCTTTCCTTCCTGTATTGATGCTCCGCCGCCAGCAGTTATCGCTCGGTACCAGTTGTATCGGGCGATGACTTTGGGTACATAGCGCATCGTCTCCGCGTACGGCGGAATCTGTCCGCCATACTTTTGCACGGCGCCTTCGCCGGCGTTGTAGGCCGCGAGCACGAGCGAAAGCTCGCCGAATTGCCGCGTGAGCGCTTTCAGATAACGTGCGCCAGCAGCGACATTCTGGCGGGGATCGAACAGATTGGACGCGCCGTGCTGCTCTCCCGTGCCCGGCATTAATTGCATCAAACCGGTTGCGCCCTTCGGCGATACCGCTCGCGGATTACCACCGGATTCCACATCGATCACTGCCATCAGCAGAGCACTGTCGACATCGGCGACGTGCGCGGCTTCGTTGATGACCGGCGAGAGCGCCATGACACGTGACGCAATCGATTCGGAGGTTTGCTGGATCGCATTGGTGAGCAGCGAGCGGCGTCCTGGCTGGATGACGACCGAGAGACGACTGGCGTCGTCAGACGGGCTGATGTTTTCCGCCGACACGGCTTGCGCCGATTGCACGCTGTTGTCGTTCGCCATGCCGCCGATCATCATCACCACATCTGATTTGGGGTAGGCGCGCACAGTCATGCGCTCGGTGGCTTGCGCGCTATACGGCAGGCAGATACTCGCCGCGATCAGGCCGCCCGCCACCAACAATCGGCTCGGGCAATGCCGATGCACGCCGCGCCATGGAAACCTCGGCTGGCCACGACGTGTCATCAGTTGCCGATGGGGTTCGGTGAGTCGGTCAACGCCGCTGGCCTGAACGGCGATTGCATGCGCACGATTGCTTCCGAATCGATTGAAATCGGCCAGCGGCCTGTTTCGATACCGTCCTTGAGTTGGATCTTGCATAGCTCGTCGCCATTCTTCGGCGAGCCATACGGGTCCCGATCGACCTCGGCCGGTTCACGCGTCAAAATACCGCCGCTGCCGATAATGCCGATCACATTGGTCGCGTAGTAAATCGCCTTGTTGGCCAGCGGAACATACATGTCGTAGCAATAGTGCACATGAATTTTCAGAAGATTGGCATCCTGAATATTGACGTGTGGATCGTTGGGATCCGATTGGCCGTCCGTCGGTACAGAGGGATCGCGATACATCAGCGAATCGTTGGGAATCTCGGTATAGGCGACCTGCTCGTCTGCGTAGTAACGGGGGCGGGCGTAGTCCCTCATGGCCGTCGACGAGGGATTGAGAACCGTGATGATGCTGAACTGGGTGGCATCGACTTGCGCCTTCGCGAGCGCGTTAGCGGCGCCCTCAGCGCTCGCCTGACGCGCGTAAAGCGGCGCGATCCCGCGCGCGAGGCCATTGCGCATTGCCTGCATCGAACCGTGGTTGACCGCCCCCTCGCGCGCGGCTTCCAGCACGGCCACGTCGAGTGTGGATTTCGCCTGATAGAGCAGGACGAACTGCAGTGTGCCGAAGCACACGAACAGCAATACCGGCGCGATGATGATGAATTCCGTCATCGATTGACCGGCTTGGCGGAGTTTGCGTACGCGGTGAGCCCATCCACTGCGACGCGGCGATGACCGCCGGCGTGGCGATTTGAAACCAGAAGAACGGTTCACGGCGCTGCCTCGAAGCGAAGCTGGTCGCCGACAACCAGGCCTAGTTTGCGCGCAGCGCCCGCAGACATTTCCAGAGTGTGAGCCGCGCGAAAGTTGAACAACATGCGCCGCTTACCCACGTCGTGATGAACGGCAACGGCACGCTCGAACCGGTCGAGAAACACCACGTCGATCGCAAAGCGCATGCCGAACGTGTGTACGGATCCGCAGCGTTTGAGCAATAGCGCTTCGCCGGCTGGGAGATGGTCGCGGCCCAGCAGACCGCGCAGCCGTTCCCGCGCGGTTTCCGTCATCGATACCGCGACGCCGGGCTGCTCTCCGCGAACCTGAAGGCGAGCCAGTTTCACAACAGACCCTCCTGAACGAATTTCATCACGATCGGAAACCCCAGCACGATAAACGTGACGGGAAAGATGAACACGAGCAGCGGAAAAACCAGTTTTACAGGTGCTTCCATCGCCTGTTTTTCTGCGCGTTGAAAGCGTTCGGAACGGCGCTGTTCAGATTGAAACCGCAGCGACTTCGCGAGACCCGAGCCCATCCGTTCAGCCTGTACCACCGCGCCGACCAGATTTGTCACCTCCTTGATGCGCAGCCGGTCATCCAGACGACGCAGCGCTTCAGTCCGGTTCAGCCCCGACTTGAGATCGCGCAGCACATGTTCCAGCTCCCACCGTAATGGCCCTGGCGGCCCTTTTTCAATGGCCTTCTGAAGCGCCCCGTTGATGTTCAGTCCGGCTTCGACCGCGAGCGTGAGAAAGTCGAGATAGATCGGCAGATGCTTGAGGATTTGCCCGATGCGGCGGCGCCGCACATCGCGCGTCCAGATACGCGGATAGAAGTAGCCGAGGATCGCTGCGCCGATGAGTACCAGCACGGAAAACAGGCCGAGCGAGAGCATCAGCAGCAGCGCGATCAGCGCCACCATGACCGCGCCGATGACGGACAGCGCAATGAACTGCCGCGCGTTCATCAGGAACGTCAGCGACGTCAGCCGCAGTTGCAGGTCGGTTCTTTCGACCAGCTTCGTGCTGAATCTGTCGCCGAAATGGTGGACCACGAAATTGACGAGCGGCCACAGCGGTCGCAGGGATGCCGGCAGCGGGTCGAGGAACAGGCGATTCTCCTGTGGCACCGCGCCGGACAGCCCGCGTATCGACGTGTAGCCGATGCCGATTACCACGATCAGGCCGACGCTTACAGCAAAAGCAATGAATAGCAGCATAGGGTCACACGTCGATGTTGGTGATCTTCTTGATCGACAGATAGCCGAGGAACTCCATCACGCCGATGACCGCGAGCGTGCCCCAGCCGACTGGCTCGTTGAACAGCGGTGCCATCGCCTTCGGTTCCATAAAACGCAACACGAGCATCAGCAGCAGCGGCAGACAGGTCATCACAATGCCTTGCATGCGGCCTTGCGATGTCAGCGCCTTGATCTTGCCTTCCATCTGCAATTTCTCGCGCAAGGTGCGGGCGACGGACTCCAGCGCTTCCGCGAGGTTGCCGCCGACTTCGCGCGCGATCGTGACGGCGGCCGTCATCATCAGAAAGTCGGGAATCGGGATGCGCTTTTCGACGTTGCGCATTGCGATGTCCATGTCGATGCCCATACGGATCTCGCGCATGAGCAGATCGAATTCCTGCGAGATCGGTGCGGCGGTTTCCTGCACCACGGCTTCCAGCGCGGTCGGAAAACTGGCGCCTGCGCGCAGCGCGCCGGACATCATCAGCAGTGCGTCGGGGAGTTGCTTTTCGAGCGTTTCAATTCGCTTCTGACGCATCCGGGTGATGTATTTTTTCGGCACCATCAACGCGATCGGCACCGACGCCAGTGCAATCAGAATGCTGCGGGTCAGTAAAAAGACTGCGATCGGCAAGCCAATCATCAACGCCATGCTCCACGCGGCCGCTTTCTGCCGGTTCACGAACACGAACGCGTCGGCCAGCGACGATTCGATTTCTCCTGCCATCTGCCGCGAACCGGCCCGCAACGTGGATGTGCCCATGCGCGACACCAGGAACGTCAACGCGAGGCAGCCGACGAACGTCAACGCGAGAATAATGGGAAGACTCATAGCCGGCCTCTCACTCGATCCGCGTAAAAATATCGGTATTCACCGGAATGCGGCGGCGAATCAACTCCTGATAGAAATCGGGGATATAGGCAGTGGGCACGAACTTGCCCTGAATCTTGCCGTTCTCGCCGAAACCTTCTTCCTTGAAAACGAACACGTCTTGCAGCGTGATCACGCCGGATTCCATCCCGCTCACTTCGGTCACGTGCGTCACTCGGCGGGAGCCGCACGAAAAGCGCGACTGCTGCACGATGATGTCGACGGCCGAGCAGATCTGTTCGCGAATCGCCTGCACCGGCAGTTCGAGCCCGGCCATCAGCGTCATCACTTCGAGACGCGCGATACAGTCGCGCGGCGTGTTGGCGTGGGCAGTGGTCAGCGAACCGTCGTGGCCCGTGTTCATTGCCTGCAGCATGTCGAGCGCTTCGCCGCCACGGCATTCGCCGATCACGATCCGGTCAGGGCGCATCCGCAAGCAGTTTTTCACCAGATCGCGGATGTGGACCGCGCCTTTGCCTTCCATGTTCGCGGGCCGCGCTTCGAGCGACACGAGGTTGGGCTGCGACAGTTGCAGTTCCGCCGCGTCTTCGACAGTGACGATGCGTTCGTCGTCGGGAATGTAGTTCGACAGCACGTTCAGCAAGGTGGTTTTACCCGAGCCGGTGCCCCCGGAGATGATGATGTTGGCTCCCTGCTCGACGGCGGTATGCAGAAACTCGAGCATGTCTGGCGACATCGAGCCGAAGCGGATCAGATCCTCGCCTTCGAGCTTTTGCCGCGAGAATTTCCGGATCGTGATGCTGGGGCCTTTCAGCGCGAGTGGTGGAATCACGGCGTTCACACGCGAGCCGTCGGCCAGACGTGCATCGACCATCGGCGAGCTTTCGTCGATGCGTCGCCCAATCGGCGCGACGATCCGCTCGATTGCGCCGAGCACCGCGCGGTCGTCGGTGAAGATGACCGGCGAGCGGGTGAGCCGCCCGTACTGCTCGACAAAAATCTCGTTGTGACAATTGACCATGATTTCCGACACGGTCGGGTCGGCGATCAGTTCTTCGAGCGGCCCCAGCCCGATGATTTCGTCGAACACGCTTTTTTTCAGCGTTTCGAGCGGGATGTCCGTCGAGCTGAACGCGCGGTCGTGATCCAGGATGTCGTCAAGCGCGGCGCTGACGGTCTTGCGCAACTCGTCGTCTTCCATCCGCGCGACGTTCAGACGGCGCAGGTCGAGTGCCGAGATCACTTTCATGTGAGCCTGCTTGCGCAGTTCGATGCCACGCGGGCTGTTGATCGGCGCAACGGTCAACTCGGCGGCGGCTGTCCGCTTCGCGTGCGAGGTGTTGACGCGCAACGGGGCTTCGGTTGCCGGTGCGGTCTGAGTGGGTATGGAGGGCTGTGGCGCACGCGGCTGTTGAGCCGCGACTGCGGCGGTGGATTCGGTCGTGACCGGGTATGACGCCCCGCTCGACGCAGATGCCGTCGCCGGAGCGGCCGCGACGTTCGTGTGTGCCTGCGACGTGCTTGGCTGAGCAGCATTGGCAGCCTGCAGCCCGACATGTTCGGTGTCTGGCTGAGTGGGCGATGCAGGGTTGACGTCAGCGGGCATGCCTACCGGCGCTTGTGCCGCCTGCTGCGCAGACGCGGCACGCTGGATCTTGATCGTCGTCGTGCCGACTTCGATCTGATCCGCTTCGTTCAGCGGCCCATAGCGCGTGATCGGCGAACCATTGACGAGCGTTGCCGTAATGCCGCCCTGGTCTTCCACGTAGTAGGCGCTGTTTTCTCTCACAATGCGCGCCTGCACCTTGCCAACCAGCATTCCCTTGACGACGATATCGCAACTCGCGCTCTTGCCGATCGTACAACCGTGTTCGATCTGGAATGCCTGCATCGGCGTATTGCGCGCATGTATCTGAAGATTGAGCATGTGTTCCTTGGCGAGAGCCGGTCAGTTAGCCGAACTGCCGAGCACGCCGACTTGCTGCGCGGGTACCTTGCCGTTCAAGGCTGATTGCGCGGGGTCGACCGGCATGCCGGATGGAGCAGGAGGTTGCGCGGTGTTGAGCAGACGAAGCGCCTCGGCGACACCTGGCGGCGGCGTGCTCGCGGGTGGCGGCTGCGGCACAGCAGGCGTTGCGGTGGGGTCGGTCGCCTGGCCCGCTTGCACGGCTTGCACTGCTTGCGCCACTTGTTCATGCGCAGGAGCAGACCCCGCGGCGGCCCCTGATACGGGCGCTTCCGGTTGATCGTGCTGCGGAACGTGTGTCGACGATTCCGCCACCGCGGGCGTACTGCGAATAGGTGCGGGAAGCAGTGCCGGCGTCGCTTCGATAGGCTGACGCGGCGCCACCGTGCGTTTCGCCTTTTCTTCGTCCGACAGAAGCGGGCTCGGGTTGCCGTATTCGTTGCGGAAGCTTTCGTCGATCCGGTTGGCGCGTGCCAGCAAGCCCGTATTCGGGTCGAGCGACGGATCGGAGATGACCGGCGTCACGAAGATCACCAGATCGCTCTTCTTCGCGCGGAAGCTGTCCGACCGGAACAGCTGACCGATGATCGGCAACTTCCCGAGAAATGGCATGCCGTTACTGTCGTTGGCGGCGTCGGCGCTGACGAGGCCGGAGATCGCGAGGGTCTCGCCCGCGCGCATCGAAATATCGGAACTCGTGTTGCGGGTCAGGAAACCGGGCATGCCGCCATAGGTGACGGACGGATCGATCTGACTGATCTCGGTAGTCAGATGCGCGGAAATGATGTTATTCGCGTCGACCACGGGGACGATGTTCAGTTTGATCCCGTAGTCCTTGTACTGGACATTGGTTGTACCAAGCGCACCCGCTTGCGGAATCGGAATCTGGCCACCAGCCAGGAAACTCGCGGTGCCGCCGCTCTTCGTATTCAGCTCGGGCGTGGCGAGCACGAATGCGTCGCCATTGGCAACGGCAAAATTGATACGCGACGTGATGTTCGACGCGATACCCGCGAGGAAGTAACTGGTGCCCGCTGTCGCGGCCGTTGCTGCGCCGGTCGCGGCGCTGATCGCGCCGCCTATCTGCGGCCCATTGAACGTGCTGTCCCACGCAATGCCAAGTTGTTTTTGGGCAGTGCGCGTGACCTCCATGATCTGCACCTTGAAGTGCACGGTCTTTCTGAGCGCCTCGCCTTCATCGGCTTTGGTGGTGTCGATGACATTCGGCATGTCTTGCGTGGCAGACTTGATGATCGGCAGCATGTCGCTATGCACGACACCGGACAACACGATGTTCGAGCCGATTGCATCGATCTGGAGCCCGGTGACGGGCTTCAGCACCGCGCGCAACTGTTGCAGTGACGCATTCACTTCCGACCTGGCAATGCGAACCGTGGTTTGCAGCGCGATACCTTTCTCCGTCCAGACGACGAGGGACGTAATGCCGTCATGCTCGCCCAGCAGCATCAGGCTGCCGTCGACGACATTCGCAGTCAGCAGCTTGCCGTTGCCGATGGCGATCCGCTTGATCGTGCCGTGAATCGGCAGGATACGGACCTCGCCGCGAAACATTTCCAGCACGCGAGCGCTGTCGGACGCGTTGGCGGTTGCTGTGGGATAGGCGGCCTGAGCGAGTGCGGCCGGAGCGGCCTCGCATAGCAGCATGCCGATAAGGACGGACAGCAGAATCCGTTGACGCAGTCGCGCCGGGTTGTGTTTGACTTTCATGGTGTGAAACATGGACTCGCTACTGTAGTTGCGGCGACGTGCTCGGCGCGACGGCGTTCTGCAATTGTTGGGCGATGGCGTTGGCCTGCTCATAGAGACTCGGCTGCGGCTGCGGCTGCGGCTGAGTCTGTGGCGAAGCGGCTGCGCCCGGAAATGGGTTGGCCGAAGCTTGTCCGGCGGCTGGCGCGTTTTGGGCAGACGTTGACGATGTGGCCGGGCTGACGATCAGACTCGTGTTATTCGCACCGCCGCCTGTAATGAGTTCGACCACCTGGCGTGACGGAGCCGTGCTATTCGTGGTGGATGTCGTTGAGCCTTGAGCGGGGTCCATGAACACGTCGTTTTCCTGCACGAGCGATGGCCCTTCGCTGCCCTTGTCGCCGGAATTGCGCAAAATGAGGCGCAAGCCGCCAATCTTCTGCGCGAGCGCGATACGTGCCACGTCCTCTACCGGCACTTGCAGCGTGACTGTGCTGTAGCCGACGCCTTGCTGCCGGCTCATCGCGCTGCTGTTCGGGTTCGTTTGATCCTGCTGCCCGGCTTCGCCCGCGTCGCGCGGACGCAGATCCTGGCCGGTCGCGAGGACCAGCACGTCGGGCATCAGCAGTTGCGCGACTTTTCTGTCGTCAGACGCGCGGTCTTCGTGGAATGTCTTGCCGAGCCAGTACAGATCGACCCGATTGCCGGGGCGCAGCAGCAGCGCCGTCGAGTTGACCGTGTCGATTTCCACCGTCAGCGCGCGTTGTCCCGGTGGCAGCATGTCCGAAAAGTCGCGGCCGCTTAGTGCGTCGACGTCGGCGGCACGTAATGGCAGGCCGCGGCGCAACGGTTTGACGAGATGCGAAGCGCGGTATTTCGGAAAATCCTCGGGACGAATCATGTCGTCATAGACCATGTCGGTCGGGATCTCACGCGCGACGAACACGCTGCTCGACAACGGCGTGCCGACAGGCGCGTCGCTTGACGGTACGACGACCTGGACGCCACTACGGGTGCTCCGTGCTGTGATGTCGGCCTTGAGCTTGCTCTCGCGGTCGTTCAGGTACTTGTAGAGAAGAAACGTGAGACCGCCCGCCACCACAATAGCGAGGAATAGCAATACCCATGAGTTCGTGAATAACGAGCGGAGGTTGATTTTCTTAAGCATGACTTTCGACCGCTGACGGTCAGGGAAGCGAGAGGGTGAAGCTGTAAGCGCTAAAAAACGACTTCAAGCCGGAGGTGAGCGCGACGAGCGGCGCAATGTCGTCACCGGCGGCCAGCAGCAGAATGCCGATCAGTGCCGTGGTGACGACGAGGTACTCCGCATAAGCTTGGCCACGCTGCCGCTGAAGGCGTGTTGCGGATAAACGGAAACGTCCAGGGTGCTGCATCTCAACGGCTCCTGGTTGCATGAATGGTCGCGACGGTCGCGTCGCCGCGACCCGAAAAACTCACATCGAGGTTGTCGCTGCCGTGCTGCATGGCAAACGCGGCGCCTTGAATCGTGCTACCCGTGGACTGGTAGTCCGGCTGATGGCCGACGCTTACCCACCCTCGCGCGGCGAGGCTGTTGCGGTAACGCTGCGCGTTCCATCGCGGCTCCCCTGGCATATCGAGCAGCCATGTGCGTCCTGTTTGGCCCGGGTCGCGGCTTTCCACGTCCGACAGAACCTTGCTGTCTTCCGGCAGCGGAATACTGGACGCTGGAATGCGGTGATCGGCCTCGCCAGTGCCGAGTTGGATCACACTCATGAGTCCGCGTGTGTAGGCCGCATTCTGTTGACGCGGGATGCTGAGCACATAGAGGCAGCCGCCATCCAGGGCGCTGAGCAGCATTCCTGATGAATCGGCTCTTCCTTTCGCGGGCACGTCCTCGCGGGTCCAGAATTCCCGGAAAGCATTCGACACGTCGTTGGTCGTGCCGGCGAACTGCATACCGACTAGCGACGTGGGCACCCCGTTCACGATCATGTCGCGACCAATAGCCTCGCTGCTGTGTGGCGACACTGGCACTCTGTTGCATGCGCTGCCGGCCACTGCCAGACCAGTGCCGCCGACCAATGCACCAGCAAGACAGACAGCGCGCGTCAGATGATGGAGATGTTTCATTGGCTCAAACGGTTGGGTGGTACAACGTCTTGCCGCACACGGCCGAATTCGAGCGTTGAAATTTCGGGGGCGTACTTTTTCATCCCGAGATATCGGTCGGACGGCACCACCGTCGCGTTGGCGGCGCCCACGGCCTGGCTAAACAGCGCCTTGTTGCGAGCGGAACCGTCCGGCATCCAGGTGTTGGTCATCAGCACGTTTGTATCCGAAAAGGTGAGGCCGCCGAATGCGGGCAGTAAGTTGTCCTTGGGCCAGAGTCGCTTGAGTACTTCGTTGTTCTGGCCGACCGAAATGCTGACGGAGCCCGATTGGAGCGTGCGGGTTGGCAGGTTCAGCCGGGTCTTGAACGGCGCCACGTCGACAGTTGGAATGGACCATCTGGCGAGGGCGCCCATGTCGTTACTGCTGTCGGGATCGGCGCTCGAAGCGGTTCCCACGGTGACGGCCGCTTCGGACGCCAACAAAGGATTGCCGCCGTGGTCTTTCCACATGGCCGGCAGAACGGCCGCAAGCTGGGTGTCTTTACGATCGCCCGATGACAGAAGCGCGCGGTCGCTGACAATCACACGTTGCATCACTTCATCTTTTAGTTCGGCATCGGTTTTGCTGACGGACAACGCCGAGTCGCCGTATGCACGCGACCAGCCCTCGGTCGTGCCGGAGTCGCTGGCGAGCGCTTTATTGATGTCGCCGTCGGTCCACACCGTGCGTTCCCACGCGACGTAGCGCGAGCTCATCAGCGCGCGGTTACGCACGTCGTTGAACTTGCCGAGCATGACGATGGCGAGCAGCAGAACGCCCATGACCGCAGTCATGGCGACGACGAATTCCACCATCGCCTGGCCGGCTTGCGTGCCGGCTTTTACGCGGACTGGTTTCATTGCGCGGCTACCTCCGAGGCGGCGGGAATCTGGCCTGCCCAGGCGGCCGTACGCTCATCGGTACTGACGGGTGCGAGGGAAGCCTGCCAATACGGGCTGAACAGGTTCGGATATTCGGTCTTATGATCGGCGCGAGCCCATTGGTCGGCGTTCATTAGCCTGCCTAACATCGAACTGTTCGACCCGGTTTCATCCGGGCGCACGAAGTAGGCGCTCGCGCTCGACAATGCGCGCATGACGCCCCCCGCGCCGTTGTTGTCGATCTGCAGCCGGCCACCGCCCTTCAGGCGCTCGGTTTTCACCAGCGAGTCGACGTTGCGTGTCACTTCAATCGTGATGCGTGGCGCGCGGTTACCGAACTGGACGCCGTCCACTTCCTGATAAGGCAGCAATCCTCCGTTCAGCGGATCGAGCGAATTGCCGGGGCCGACCGAGAATGCTTTCGCCATTGCGTCGGGCACCCCCTGGCCGGGATTGAGCGGAACATCCTGGCCGAGGCCGGGAGGTCTGCTTGCCCGGTAGCCGAAGTTGTAACAGCCGCCGTAGCCTTGCCAGTCCTGCCATGCTGCAAACGGCGGCCGGCTCATGAAACTCGTGATGTTTCCGTTGCTGCTGCCGCCATAGCCGGCAATCGCTTCGATCGGTCCGAGACAACTGACTTTCAGGTGCGCGGTACTCGCGTCGATGGATTGCCAGCCTGCTTTGTCGTTACGAAGCTGCGTGCCGCCGTCGTGCGTCACGGTGATGGTGAACGTGCTATTGGGACCGCATATCTTGTCGGCGGTGGAGTTCAGTTGCTGGAAATTGGGCGCGACACTGCGTATTGACGCGCGATTCTTGACGAAACAGTCGAGACTATCCGGCCCGGTGGTTTGCGGACACGTGCTTGCATCAGGTCCCGGGGACGTCACCACGTCGGCGAAGTTGTCTCGGGCAACCACGACGTCGGGAGGGGGCGGAGCGCTCGGAATGATAGTCGCCGTGTACGAGGCCCATGCTGCGAGTTGAGCCGCATTGCGAGGGCCAGTGAAATAGCCGCTCGTCACGTGCGTGTCAGGCTGGTTGATCTGCGCAACGGCGTCCGCCGTATCGGGCACGACGGTGATCATTTGCGCGTGATAGTTGGCCTGCGCCACGCTCAGTTCGCGGTTCAATGTGCCAATGTTGCGTGCCACGGTGGGCAGCAATGCATCTAAAGCTGCGCGCACGGGCGCGATGTCGGCCTTGCCGATCTGTTTGGGGGCGGTCCACAGCGCCGGGTTGTCGGCGAAATCGTTGACCGTCCTGTCGAGTTCGAGCGAAGTTTTTGGATCGGGGTCCGGTGGTGAGTAAGTGGTGTCGAGTTCGTCGATCCATGACTTCAGCGCGACCACCTGGGCAGCCGTGACCTGATTGGCGACCATCGCGCGGTTCGTATAGGCGGAGAAGTTGTAGTCGCGCGCCTGCAGCACGGCCGCGCTGTAGGCAGCTGCGTCGGCCGTGTTCTGAAGCTTGATCTTCGCGCTGCTCATCTGGAAGGAATTGAACGCTACATAGAGGCCTATGCAGCCAACCAGAAGAAACATCAGTGCAGGGACCAGCGCCTGCCCGCTAGCGCTGGCGACCCTGGCCCTGCCCTTGCGGGCAGAGCGGTTCATGATGGATATGGCGATACGTTGAGAAGCTTAATTGCCACCGCCGCCGACGTTGTTGCTGTCGTTATACGTACCCATGTTCTTTGTCTTGTTCGCGTTGTCCGTTGCGTTGGTCGCGTTGGTTTGCGCCGTCGAGATGTTCGTTGCGGCGTCCTGACCGGACATTTCTTTGGCCAGACCCGCAGTCTGATTCCGCAGCGTTTGACCAAATAGCGAATACACACCGATAGCGGACACGGCAATTAGCGCGACGATAATGATGTATTCCGTCATGCCCTGACCGAGTTGCTTATTTTTGCGCCGAATTTGTGAAATTTTCATAAGCTCTGTTGGATAACTAATACGTAAGAGATTGGTTGCTGGACACAACTGTGCAGTTTTGTCACGTTTTGACAAAAAATAGGAATTTAAAAAATCTTGCTAAAACGCACGAGCAACAGTGTCGATGCGAAGTATAGAAATGGATCTATCTTACAAACGACGGAAACGTCCGAATCTCTACGGCGTAATTCCTCACGCTTATCAGAGTTAAAAGAGCGGTGCGAAATTAAAGCAGGGGCAAAAGAGAGCGCACGTAAGCGCCGGTGCTGTCGGGCCGCATCCGCCGACCATCAGTCATTTACCTTCTATCACGAGTTTCCTCGTTTCCGTCAACGCAATTCTGTTGCAAACAGGCGACGGTAATCAGGAATTGGCGCAAAGTTCACCTGATTAACGAATTCGCTCAAATCCAAGCTGGGCACGGTAAAAGCCCGTGACTACGATTTCTCAGGCGATTGTTCGGACATTTCCTACATGGTTTCCGCATTCCCTGATGTTTAGGGATAAAGCCGGCAGTTAGATTTGCGACGCGTGAAAAACTTTGGGTCGAGCCTTTAGGTGCCGGCCAGTTTTTTTTGCGGGAAGCGTGTGCGCACGATTTCTCAAATCGAACTGCAAGCGGGGCTTGCCCTCTATTTAGGGAATTTATGAACAAGTCGTATATCAGCATCTGGAACGACGTATCCGGAACCTGGGTGGCTGCACCCGAAACCGCCCGAACGGGCGGTGGTGCGGGGACGATCTCCTCGCGTGAGATCGTGTCGGGCAATGACATGACGAGCCGGCCGGCCACTCCGCTCAAGGCTGCTTTCGTCCCGATTGCCATGGCTCTCGGCGCGGTGATGTTGCCGGGTTCGGCAGCGGCACAGGTCAGGCCGGGTGCAGGCGGTCTCGAGTTGTGTGCGGCGCCGATCGGTTCGTCAACCGTGCTCGGGTCTGCCTACGGGTCGGCGGGGTACGCTATCGGCGCCGTTTACTGTGCTCCGGACTCCAACGGCAACCTGTCGTTTTCGCTGAACAACTCGAGTAACCCTGTGGGTGCCGAGGGCTACGACAGCGGCTCGATTTCGGCTCGCGTCGCCGGTTATTCGGACGGCCGGATCCTGATTCAAGGCTCGGGCGGCATTTCGATGATCGGCCAGGTCAACATGAATGGCTACAAGATCGGCAATCTGCAGGCTGGCAGCGTAACGTCCGGAAGCGGCGACGCGGTCAACGGCGGCCAGCTTTATGAGTACACCCGATATTTCAAGGCGAACTCGTCTTCGGCCGATCCGTCTTCCGACGCAGCGGCTACGGGTGCCAACTCGGTGGCGACCGGTGCATTCGCGAAAGCGACCGGTGCCAATTCGGTAGCGTTCGGCGCGAACGCCCGCGCGTTGGTCACCAATTCGGTGGCACTCGGCGCGAACTCGGTGGCAAGCCGTAGCGACTCCGTGTCGGTGGGCTACCTGTCGGCAGACGGCAAGTCGCAGTACACGAGACAGATCACCAACGTCACTGCCGGCGCAGCCGGTACGGACGCGGTCAACGTCGATCAGCTGAACGCCGCCATCGCGAGCGTCAACGGTACGGGTAACGGCATCATCGCCGATAACCCCGTCGGCTATGACAGCCCGGCAGCGGACATGATTACGCTGAAGGGCACGAACGGCACCAGGATCACGAATGTGAAGACTGGCGACGCGTCGTCCGAATGGAGTACCGACGCTGTCAACGGCGGGCAGCTGTACGAGACGAACCAGAAAGTGGCGGGCGTGGCGGATAACGTCGCGAGTGTGTCGGACGACCTCGACGGCGTGAAGAGCACGGTCAACGACCTCGTGAAGAACGGGCTGGCTGGCTCGCCGCTCGTGGTGGGCTACGATTCTACCGACCGCGACAAGGTCACACTCGGCGGCGTGGAAGGCACGAAGCCGGTCTCGCTGACCAATGTGGCGAAGGGCGACGTCTCTTTTGCGAGCAGCGACGCAGTCACGGGTGCGCAGTTGTTCCAGACGAATGAAGACCTGGCCGCACTCTCGGACTCGGTGAACTACGCTGTCGGCAGCTTCCTGATGCGGGGTGCTAACTACTTCTCGGCCAACTCGAATGAACTCGATTCGTCGGCGGAAGGCAATGAGACGGTGGCGATCGGCGGCGGCTCGGTCGCAACGGCAGACAACTCGGTCGCGCTGGGTTCGGGTTCGCTGGCCGATCGCGAAAACGCGGTGTCGGTTGGTGCACGTGGGGCAGAGCGTCAGATCATCAACGTGGCAGCCGGCGACATCTCGTCGGCCAATAGCACCGACGCAGTCACCGGCGGGCAACTGTACGAGACGAATGCCAACCTCGCCAACCTGACGGACAACGTGAATTACGCTGTCGGTGCGTTCCTCGAGCGTGGCGCAAACTATTTCGCGGCGAACTCGAACCAGCCTGATTCGTCGGCTGCGGGCGATGACTCGGTCTCGATCGGCGGTGGGTCCGTTGCATCGGCGAACAACTCGGTTGCACTGGGTTCGAACTCGCTGGCGGACCGTGAGGATGCTGTGTCGGTCGGCGCTGCCGGTGCGGAGCGGCAGATCACCAATGTGGCGGGCGCGACGCAAGACACCGACGCGGTTAACCTCGCTCAGTTGAAGCGGGCAATTTCCAATGCTTCGATCGGTAGTGGTCCCGGGGCAGTCAACGCAGTTGCCTACGACTCAGACGCCCACGACTCGCTAACGCTTGGCGATCTTGACGCCTCTGCACCGGTTGCGTTGAAAAACGTGGCCGCTGGCAAGGTCGGGGCGGGCAGCACGGACGCAGTGAACGGCGGCCAGCTGTACAACACGGCCGACAGCATGGCCAAGGCACTCGGCGGCGGCTCGACGGTCAATCCGGATGGCACGGTTTCGGCACCTGGCTACACGGTTAGCGGCACCACCTACGACAATATGGGCGACGCGCTGAGCGCGATCAACGGCGCAGCGGGCGATCTGGTCGGCGCAGCGAAGTACGTCAAGGTCGTATCGACGCTGAACGCGGCACTCGCAAGCGGCGACGAATCGGTAGCGGTTGGCGGCGGTGCGAGAGCGACCAACACCCGCACGCTGGCAATCGGTACGGGCGCAACCGCAGCGTTCGAGAACTCGACGGCAATCGGCGTGAACGCTACGACGGACGCAGCGAATACGGTCTCGTTCGGCAGCCGCGGCGCGGAAATGCGCCTTACACACATCGCCGACGGTATCGATCCGAACGACGCGGTCACGATGGCGCAGCTCGACGCGCTCCAGGTTCAACTGGCTGGCGTGCAGCCGTCCAGCGGTGTGAAGTCGATGCTGGCGGGCGCGGCTGCCCCCGTGACCAGTTACATGGCAGTGAGTTCGCAGGTGACTGGCGGGTCGAACACGTCCGCGTCAGACGATCTGAATGCCATGGCGATCGGCCCGGTGGCGACGGCGATTGGGGAGAATGCACTCTCCGTGGGCGCCCGTTCTGCGGCATCCAGCAATAACTCCACCGCAGTCGGCGCAGGCGCTGGTGCGCTCTCGCTGAATTCCACCGCGATTGGTGCAAGTGCGACCGTGCAGGCACTATCGGACAATTCGGTGTCCATCGGCTACAACACGCGTGCTAGCGCATTCAACACGTTGGCGCTGGGTGCGAACGCCGGTGCTGCAAGTGCCGGATCGGTTGCGATTGGTTACGGCGCGTTTGCCGGTCAGGCTGGTACCAACGGTCTGGCGCTCGGTTCGAACACGTCGGTTAGCGCGGTCAATGGCGTGGCGATCGGTTATGCGGCACTGGCTGACCGTGCCAACGCTGTGTCGGTGGGTAACAAGTCGCGTCAGAGCCAGATCATTAACATGGCGGCCGGCACTGCCGGCACCGATGCGGTCAACGTCAACCAGTTGTCGAGTCTGGCCGATGCGATCGGCGGCGGCGCGGGCGTGAATCCGGACGGTACGATCCGTAAGCCGAGCTTCACGGTGGGCAGCCAGACCTTTAGCGATGTCGGCGCGGCTATCGCAGCGTCGGTTGCCGAGGGTTCGGCCTCTGCTGTGCAATACGACAACCCCGAACACACCAGGTTGACTCTGGGTGGCACGGACGCATCCGAGCCGGTTACGTTGGCGAACGTGGCGGATGGCGTGGCAGATAACGATGCTGTCAACGTCGGTCAGCTCAAGCAGATGGGCATGGGTGTCGATGCCGACGGCAATGTGACGAACAGCTTCGTTGCGTACGACGACACGTCGCTTGGCGCGATCACGCTGAAGGGTGCGGACGGCACGAAGATCTCGAACCTGAAAGCGGGCGACCTCACGGCGACGAGCCAGGACGCGGTCACGGGCGGCCAGTTGTTCGAAACGAATGCGAACGTTGCCAATGTCGCTGCCGATCTGGCGGACGCCAAGGGCGAAGTGGCGAACGTCACCAACACGATCAACAACATCGTGACCGACGGTGCCGGCATCAAGTATTTCCACGCCAATTCGACGCTCGACGATTCGACGGCAACCGGTGCCAACGCGGTGGCGATCGGTGCCGCGGCGAACGCATCGGCGGACGACGCGGTGGCGCTGGGTTCGAACTCGGTCGCCGACCGTGCTAATACGGTGTCGGTGGGTGCGCTCGGCGCTGAACGCCAGATCGTCAACGTGGCCAGTGGTACGAAGGGTACCGACGCGGTGAACCTGTCGCAGCTGCAGGCGCTGGGCGCAAACGTCGATGAAAATGGTGCGGTCACGAATAGCTTCGTCGCCTACGACAATCCGGAAAAGAGCGCGCTGACGCTCGGCGGTCTGGGCGCCAATACGCCAGTTCTGCTGACGAATCTCGACAAGGGCAAGGTTGCCGAATCGAGCAGCGACGCGGTGACCGGTGGGCAGCTATACAACACGGCGAACTCGATCGCGGACGCATTGGGTGGCGGCGCAGCGGTGGCTGACGGTACGCTGTCCAAACCGTCGTATGTCGTGTCGGGCACGACCTACGGCAGCGTCGGCTCGGCGCTGGACGCGGTGGATAGTCAGATTGGCCAGATCGGCTCGGCGTTGGGCACGGTTGGCGATCAGATCAACCAGATCAACACGAACTTCTCCACCAACCTGAAGTACGTGAAGGTGGTGTCGGAATCGGGCTCGGCATTGGCGAGCGGCGTCGAGTCAGTCGCGATCGGCGGGAATGCGATGGCGAGCGGAGACCACGCGCTGGCAATCGGTGCAGGCGCGAATGCGACCTTCCTCAACTCGGTGGCGATTGGCGTGAACTCCATCGCGGACGGAGACAATACGGTGTCGGTGGGTTCGCGTGGTGCAGAAAAACGCATCACCCACGTCGCCGACGGTATCGATCCGAACGACGTGGTCACCATGTCCCAGTTGGACGCGCTGCAAGCGCAACTGTCTGGCGCGGCACCGACTAGCGGCGTCAAATCGATGATGCAGAGCGCGTCGGCGGTGACGGGCTTTATTGCCGTCAGCTCGAAGGTGACCGGCGGTAGCAACACGACCGCTTCGGACGATCTCAATGCCATGGCAATCGGCCCGGTGGCTTCGGCGATTGGCGAGAACGCGCTTGCCATTGGCGGCCGTGCTGGTGCGGGCAGCAACAACTCCACGGCAGTCGGCGCGGGCGCGGGTGCGTTGTCGGTGAACTCGACTGCGATTGGTGCAAGCGCAAGCGTTCAGGCACTGTCGGACAACTCCGTGTCCATCGGCTACAACACACGTGCCGCCGCGCTCAACACGCTGGCCTTGGGCGCTTACTCCGGCACCTCTGCTGCCGGCGGTGTGTCGATCGGTTACAACGCGTTCGTCGGTCAGAGTGCGTCTAACGGTCTGGCGCTCGGTTCGAATACCTCGGTGAGCGCAGCCAACGGCGTGGCGATTGGTTACGCAGCCGTGGCTGATCGTGCCAACGCAGTATCGGTGGGTAACAAGTCGCGTCAGAGCCAGATTATCAATGTCGCTGTGGGTACCGAGAATACCGACGCGGTGAACCTGGGTCAGGTGCGAGACATGCTTGGCAGCCTGTCGGGCAGCGGTTCGCTTGACGGCGTCTCCTATGACACGGCGGCACACGACGTGTTGACGCTTGGCGGAACAACTAACCCGACGCCGGCAGTGAAGCTCAGGAACGTGGCAGCAGGCGCGGTAGGGTCAACCAGCACCGACGCAGTCAACGGTTCGCAGTTGTACAACACGGCGAGCAGCGTGGCCGCGGCACTGGGCGGGGATGCGACGGTTGGCGCGGACGGCAAGGTGTCCAAGCCGACCTACACGGTGGGCGGCAAGACCTACAGCGACATTGGCTCAGCCCTGGTTGCAGCAGCGGACGGTAATGGCGGTGCAGCGTCGCCTGAAGCGGTGAACTACGACACGCCGGCGCACGACAAGCTGACGTTGGGCACAGCCAGCAAGCCGGTGACGTTGTCGAACGTGGCAGCCGGTGTCGCCGGTAACGACGCGGTGAACGTTGATCAGCTCAAGGCGATGGGCGCGACCGTCGACGGCAGCGGCAAGGTGTCCAACGCGTTCGTCGCTTATGACGATACGACCAAGGGCAAAGTCACGCTCGGCGGCATCGGTGCAAGCGTGCCAGTGACGCTGACGAACGTTGCGGCGGGCCAGGTGAGCGGCAGCAGCAAGGACGCAATCAACGGTTCGCAGCTGTACAACACGGCTAGCAGCGTGGCCGCGGCACTGGGCGGCGATGCGACGGTAGGGGCGGACGGCAAGGTGTCCAAGCCGACCTACACGGTGGGCGGTAAGACGTTCAGCGACATCGGCGCGGCCTTGGTCGCGGCGGCGGACGGCAACGGTAGCGGCGGTGGATCGTCGCCCGAAGCGGTGAACTACGACACGCCGGCACACGACAAGCTGACGTTGGGCACGGCCAGTAAGCCGGTGACGTTGTCGAACGTGGCAGACGGCGTAGCCAGCAACGACGCTGTGAACGTTCAGCAGCTCAAGGCAATGGGCGCGAACATCGGCAGTGACGGCAAGGTCTCCAACGCGTTCGTCGCGTATGACGACGCGTCGAAGGGGCAGGTCACGTTCGGCGGCGCAGGTGCATCCATGCCGGTCATTCTGACCAACGTCGCGCAGGGCCAGATTACGTCGGGCAGCAGGGACGCAATCAATGGTTCGCAGCTGTACAACGCGATGGCCAGCGCGGCGGACGCTATGGGTGGCAACTCGAAGGTGACGGCGGACGGCAAGCTCACCGCGCCGGCGTACACACTTGATGGTCAGACTTTCACCGGCGTGAACTCCGCGCTCGACGCGCTTAACGCGAAGATCGGCACCGACGGTGACGTCAATGGTGTGGTGTACGACACGTCCGAGCACGACAAGCTGACGCTGGGCGGCAGCAATGCCACGAAGCCGGTCACCCTCGCCAACGTAGCCGACGCCACGGCCGACGACGAAGCAGTGAACCTGAAGCAATTGAAGGCCGCTGGCCTCAGCTTCGATTCGGATGGCAACGCGACCAACCCGCTCGTCTCCTATGACGATGCAGGCCGCCGCACGCTGACCTTCGGTAATGGCGTCGATCCGACCCAGTTGAAGAACGTCGCAGCGGGTTCGGCTCTGACTGATGCGGTCAACGTCGGGCAGATGCAGAACTATGTCTCCGACTACGTCGACCAGCATGGCGGCGGAAGTGGTTCGGGCAATGGCAATGGCAACGGCAATGGCGGCACGGCAAACGGCGTTGCCTACGACGATGCATCGAAGAGCAGCGTGACGCTGGGAGGCGGTGACGCCACCGGCCCGGTCAAGCTGTCGAATCTGGCAGACGGTGATACGGCGTCGGACGCAGTGACGTACGGGCAGTTTTCGAGTCTCCAGGACCGCGTGAACAACATCGCCAATGGCGACTTGGGTGAGAGCGGCGCATACGTCAACATCGGCACGCCGTCCGGCACCGATGGCGGCGTAGCCGCAGTCGCTTCCGGCGCGGATTCGATCGCGCTGGGCAATGGCGCGAAGGCAACCGGCGTCGAGTCGATTGCAATCGGCAAGAACGCGGTGACGGCGGGTGACAACGCGGTCGCGATGGGTTCGGGCGCGTCGGCGCAAGGTGCAAACTCGGTGGCGCTCGGCAACGGCGCAACGGCTCCGAATGTCAATTCGGTCGCGCTCGGTGCCGGCTCCACGACGGATCGCGATAACTCGGTCTCAGTGGGTACCGCTGACCTGCAACGTCAGCTCACCAACGTCGCGAACGGTACGCAGGCAACCGACGCCGTCAACCTTGGCCAGTTGCAGCAGTCCATGGGCAACATGAATGCCCAGATCAACAACGTTGATCGCAGCGCTGCCAAGGGTATCGCGTCGGCGTCGGCGTTGAATGTCGTCACGCCGTATCTGCCGGGACGCACCACGTTGAACGCAGGTATCGCCAACTACCGTGGCTTCCAGGCTGTCGGTCTGGGCGTGTCCCGCTGGAACGAGAAGGGCACGATCAACTACAACCTTGGCGTGTCTTCCTCGGGCGGCAATAGCACCATCGTTCGCGCTGGTATCGGCATCGTCCTCGGCAACTAAGCAATCGCCCCGGAGCCTTGAACAAAGGCTCCAGACGTTAGCTGTCTGGGTCGCACGGGAAGCTTCCGTGCGACCCGCTTTCCTTGAGAGACAGACATGAAGTATTCGTTAATGGCCATCGCGTTTGCCGCGATGCTCGCAGGATGTTCTTCGTCCGCGACGCGCGATCGGCTGCAAATCCAGGATCCCACGGTCCTGCAAACCGGCTTCAGCGCAACCCAGACTCAGGCTGCCGGGGCGGTGACGCCTGAGTGGCTCGCAACCTATGGCGGTATGAAGAACGCTGAAGTGATTCGTTCCGTGAGGAACCGTCTGAATGCACTGGGCGAACGCAAAAATAACTATTTTGGTGAGAAGGCGCAGTGCTGGCTGAACGCCGCAACCGACGAACGTTCGCTGCACGACGGTTGGGGTTTCGTGCAGGAGGCGCTGGTCGAGGCCGACCATCTGACCAGGGCGCTGGAGACCAGTCAGGGCCTGTCGGTCGACAATCCGGAATTGCGGACAGCCTCGGTCATCCGGCCGGACTTGTGGAAACAGATTCTCGCGGCCAAAACGTCGCCAATGTTTCCGCAGTGCCAGGAAGCGCAGCGTCTGACCGCCTGCTCCGAAGTCGAGTTGATTCGCGCCGGCCACGAGGCGTGGACGCGTGATTTCTCCGAGAGCCAGCGTCTGGTCGAGGGTGTCGAGCGAGGCGTGCCTCACATCGGGGAGGCGCTTGCGGCATGCCAGCCGCCGCCAGCGCCGCCGGCCGCCGCGTCGCCGGTTCCGGAGAAGGTGACGCTGCAAGCCGACGCGTCCTTCAAGTTCGATCGTGGCGATCTGGGCGGCATGCTGCCTGCGGGCAAGACCAGGCTTGACCAGCTGGTTCGTGACCTCAGGCAGGTGGACGATGTGACGCGCATTCGCATCGAGGGCTTCACGGACCGCCTCGGTAGCGATAGTTACAACCGTCAGTTGTCGGCACAGCGTGCTGAAACGGTCAAACGCTACTTGCAGAGCGGCGGTGTCGATCTGCCGATCATGACGCGTGGCCGCGGCAAGGAAGCGCCGGTCGTTGAATGTAACGACCGCAACCAGCAAGCGTTGATCGACTGCCTCGCGCCGAATCGTCGCGTCGAACTCGACTTTGCGCGCAGCGGTGCGCAGACGTCGGCCGCGCCGCAGATTCAACGTGCGCGAAGGCAACCGCAGCAGTAGCAGTTGCCTTTTCAGATACCCTGGCCTTGTAGGCCGGGGTATTTTTGAATCGATGATCTCGAGATCCAGCGCTGCGTCTCGATAAGGCGCACTGTGAATAATTTTACGCGTAGGAAATTTCAATCGCCTTCGCGAGAAAAATCCCCGCGTTTTGAGGAGATATCCCTTCCGCTTGCCGAAAAGTACCGTCGATGATGGGGTTATTATTTTGCTCAATTTATATTTGGGCAAGTTCGATTCCTTTTGCGCCCATTGATTAATATCAAAGGTGAGTCATAAATGAAGAGAATTGCGATTATCGACGACCATCCCATTATTCGGAGAACAATAGCCGCTGTGCTGCATGCCGATCCCGAACTCGATCTGATTGGCGAATGTGGCGATGGAGAAGATGGTCTGAGAATGGTTCAGAACGAACGCCCAGACCTGGTTATTCTCGATCTCGATTTGCCGCGGCTTGACGGTTTGTCCATGATTCGTCGTATTCGCGCGCAGAATCTCAAAACCTGCATTCTCGTTCTTTCGGCCAAATCGGAACATGTTATGGCAGGCTATACGCGCAGTGCCGGTGCGAATGGTTATGTCAGTAAAGGCCGCGAAATCAGTGAATTAATCACCGCGCTTAAAACGATTTTATTTGGCTACAACTGCTTCCCGGCCGATACTGCCGACGCTTTGTCCGCGAGGGGGCTGAACTCGTTGTCGGCACGAGAGGTGGAGGTGTTGCAGCATCTTGCGCGCGGCGCCAGCAACCGCGACATCGCGGGCCACCTCTATCTCAGCGACAAGACCGTGAGTACTTATAAGAGCCGCATTCAGGAAAAGCTCGGGCTGTCGTCGCTAGCCGCGCTAATTGAATTTGCTGCGCTACATAAGCTGGTCGATTGAGTTTTGCAGTCTATGAACAACATGGCCATGCTGGCTTTTTCCAGGCGCGTGCTTCAGCGTGTGTCACGCTTTATCCACGATCTTCTGCACTCGTGCGCGCAGCAAGCGGCGCGGGTTTCGATTCGTGTTGCGACGCTGTCGGGATGTCTTATTGCGTTTGCACTGTTGGGTCTGTTCTCGACGCAGGCCAACTCCGCGTTGCAGGCTGGCGGCGCGTCGTCGGTGACGCTCGCCGATCACGCAGGTCCTGTCGGTGCCGCGGACCAGAACGGTGCAGTGATCCAGTTGCCGCAACCGCTTGACGAGAGCGACGTACACGAAGGCACAGTCGGCGGCACAGCTCCCGCCGCTATGTCGAACGGCAGCGGATACACGCCTTCCGACAACTCACAGGACGATGCATTCGAGAGGCCTACGTGGTCGCTCGCGCTGGCGTTGGCGCTAGGTCTGTCGCTAACGGTCGGTATAGCCGTCGCGCTGGTCGGCGCGTGGCTGTCTCGATCCGCAATAAGGCGCGTGGTTGGACAGCAGAAGCAGATTGCTGACCAGTGGGCTCGCCAGTTTGAAGCCGCAGAGGCGCGCGAGCGGAATGCGAACGTCGTTGCGTGGGACTGCGCGAAAGCCATCGTCATTCCTCAGCCATTCAATGCTCCGGACGCGACACGTTTTTATGTTGAGGCTTCGTTGCCCGCAGTGACGAACATGCTGGATTATTTGAGTGCGCTCAATCTATCCGATGCGTCCTCCAGGCATTCGCTGCAACGGACCATGATCCAATATGCGATACGAACGTGGAGTCAAACGCTCAGCGATTTGCTGGACGATTCTCCACTGGAATCGCGCGCGTTAGTTATCGACGAAAGCGTGACGAATCTTCGCGAACTCGTGAATGGGGTCGTCGCGCTGTGGGCGCCCTTTGCAACGAGCGTGGGCTTACGCATCCATACGAGTGTCGATCCGGCCGTAGCAGAAGCGATTCTGTGCGATCACGCGCGTCTCGGCCAACTCTGCTTCCATCTGTTGGCCCGCGCGATCCAGCTTGGCGTGCGTGAAGAGATCGTGCTCATGGTGCGCGGCGAGTCTCTGGATGCACGCTCGCAAAGCATCCTGATCAGCTTGACGGAGGCCGGTGAGAAGAGCGCGTTGGTTACGCGACGGCAGCGGCCCGATTTCAGCGCTGGCCGCTCAGATGCAGCCGGCAAGTCTCACCATGCTGATACCTGTCTGACGTTGTGTCGTGCGCTCGCGCAGCGCATGCAAGGTGGACTTTCGATTACGAGCGGGCTGGATGCAATCGCTCGGGTGAGCTTCAACGCGCCGTTTGCTGTCGTGCAAAAGCGCCCCCCTTCAAGTGCTACTCGGAGCGATACAGGCACGCCATACGTTCGAGGCGGCAAACCTCCCCCTGAGTCTGTCGCTGCAACCAGACTACCGCGTGACTCCGTCACCGCCTGCTACGAACCGTTCGACCATCGCTTTCTGGATTCATTGTCCAATGAGGGGCTTAATCTTTCTGTCTTTCTGGACGGCTGGCGTCGCGCAATGGACGACGACGTGGCACGCCTCGGCGGGTTGTGTCGTCAGAGCGAGCCCGACCATATGCGCAGTGTGCTGCACCGGTTGAGCGGTGCTGTAGGTCTTGTTGGCGCGCGTAGTTTGATGGAGGCGTTACGGCGCGCGAGTGCTTCGCCGCTTGAGCAGAACACGATCTCGATCGATTCGCTAATAGAACGCGCGAAGCGCCTCGTGATGCAACTCGAAGTGCGGTCAGCCGTACCCGGGAGTTCCTGAGAATGACTCGACCTTTGGCCTTGATTGAAGGCGATCTTGCGCTTCCGGACGCGCGACTGCTTCGCGGCTTGCCGCCCCCGTTTGGTTCGCGACGACAATCAGCGCGAACCGCTCCGCAGCGCGAGATGCAACGTGCGGCGCAACGTGCGGCGGAACACGACGCGCAACACGCGGCGCAACACGTCACCGCTATCGCGGCACAACAAACGATCCGCCGTGCGATAAGGCACAAGGCGCCGGTGCGCCAAAGGCCGCTTCCGCCTGGCACCCTGTTTCGTTTCTTTTACAAGGTGCGACAGCCACGCGACTACTCCACTCATTTCAACGCACAACTGGCCGAAGCAAGGTACTACCTCGACGCGGGAAAAACACCTGCGCGTTCATCGCGCAAAGATTACATGTTGGGGGCGGCAATCTTCGCCGTCACTGGTATCGCGCTGGCCTGGTTACTGACAATCAGCGTAATGCGTGACGCTGAAAAGGGTGGCAGCGCGGTGATAGCGCAGTCAGGTGCGGCCGGTTCGGAAAAACAGGACCCACCGTCACAACTTGCGATCAAGATTGCGCCCACGGTCGTGAAGGATGCGGCGACAGCGCGCAACCCGGTGCATCGTGCCGCGCGTCCGGTTGAATCGTTGACCGGGTTGCAGGCACAGAACTCGTCCACATCAATGACGTCGCAGCAGGCGGTACGTTCGGTTAAGACCAGTCCAACGCATCAGGCTGCGCGTGCAGCTGAGCGTCCGACGTCGTCACGGCACAGGGAGTCGTACAAAACCGCCGGAGCGTTGACTCCCGACGTCGCTACTCGACATAGCGCCAGGGTGGGCGAGAGCGCCCGTCGCGGCCAGTCAATGTTGCACCTGAGCGAGGCGCAGATCGACGATCGCCTGATGATGAGCCGAGCAGTTGCACCGTCTGCACAGCCTGCCGCATCAATGCAACCTGAATGGACCGCACGCGCGCTTTCAACTAAAGCGGCACCCGAACAGGCCGCGTTGCTCAACTGGGCCGCACAACAACGGCAAGCCTCAGTGGCTGCGACCTCGACAGCTACGACCTCGACAACCACGACCCGCGCCAGCGTCCCCGCAACGCCGGCCGACGCTACGTGGAACGCCGCCCTCACGCATCGCAGGATCACGGACAACCCCCACGCGTTCGACACCGACGCAGCTCGGCCCTAACGAACCGCCCCCCAAACCGCCCCCCAAACCGCCCCCCAAACCGCAAACAAAAAAAGCCCGACCAGAGGTCGGGCTTCAAAGTCGGCTGCGCCCTCCACAGGACGCAGCCCCTGCAAAACAGCCAAGCCGTTTGCTTTGCCGCGAGGTCGAACTGAACTAGGTCGAGCTTACGCAGCCAGCAGCGAACGCAGAACGAACGGCAGAATGCCGCCGTGCTTGTAGTAGTCGACTTCGATCGGCGTATCGATACGCAGCAGCACCGGCACGCGCTTCTCGGTGCCGTCCTTGCCGCGAATCACCAGCGTCACTTCCTGTTGCGGTTTGAAGTCATTGCCGAGGCCTTCGATGTCGTACGTTTCTTCGCCGGTAATGCCAAGCGACTGCACGCTATCCGAGCCCTTGAACTGCAGCGGCAGAACGCCCATGCCGACCAGGTTCGAACGGTGAATCCGCTCGAAGCTACGTGCGACCACGGCCTTCACGCCCAGCAGTTGCGTGCCCTTGGCTGCCCAGTCACGCGACGAGCCCGTGCCGTATTCTTCGCCTGCAAACACCACGGTCGGCGTGCCAGCGTCGATGTACTTCATCGCTGCGTCGTAAATCGATTCCTGTTCGCCGCTCGGCTGGTGAATCGTCAGGCCGCCTTCAACGCGTGAGCCGTCTGCCTTTGTCGGGATCATCAGGTTCTTGATCCGGACGTTCGCGAACGTGCCGCGCATCATCACGTCGTGGTTACCGCGACGCGAGCCGTAGCTGTTGAAATCGGCCTTCTGCACGCCGTTTTCCTTCAGCCACTTGCCTGCCGGCGAGTCTTCCTTGATCGAGCCAGCCGGGCTGATGTGGTCGGTCGTCACCGAGTCACCGAAGATACCCAGGGCGCGCGCGTTCTTGACCGGAGCGATGCTGTCGGCTGGCGTCATCGAGAAGTCCTTGCCGAAGAACGGCGGCTCGGCGATGTACGTCGACTTCGGCCAGTCGTAGACCTGACCTTCTTCGCCTTCGATCTTGCTCCACAGGTCGCCCTTCTTGGTCAGCGACGCGTAGTTCTTGCGGAACGCGTCTGCGTCCAGCGCGAACTTGAGCAGTTCATTGACTTCTTCGCTGGTCGGCCAAATGTCGCCCAGGTAGATGTCCTTACCGCCGGTGCCCTTGCCGACCGGCTCGGTCATCAGATCACGCGTGATGTTGCCCGCGATCGCGTAAGCCACGACCAGCGGCGGCGACGCCAGGAAGTTCGCGCGGATGTTCGGGTGAATACGCGCTTCGAAGTTACGGTTGCCCGACAGAACCGCTGCCGCGACGATGTCGTTCTTCGTGATCGCTTCGTTCAGTTCCGGTGTCAGGTCGCCCGCGTTGCCGATACAGGTCGTGCAACCGTAAGCGGCCAGCGTGAAGCCCAGCTTGTCCAGGTACTTCAGCAGGTTGGTCTTCGTCAGATACTCGGTGACGATACGCGACCCAGGAGCCAGCGACGTCTTGATGTGCGGGGCGACCGTCAGGCCGGCTTCAACCGCCTTCTTCGCCAGCAGACCAGCAGCCAGCAGCACGCTCGGGTTCGACGTGTTCGTGCACGACGTGATCGCGGCGATCAGGATGTCGCCGTTCTTCACGTCGACGCCATTGCTCGTCGTGTATTGCGTGTCGAGGTCATCAGCCTTCTTCGCAAAGCCGTTTTCTGCAACCGGCTTCGAGAACAGGTCACTGAAGGTCGACTTCACATTGCCGATTTCAATACGGTCTTGCGGGCGCTTCGGGCCTGCCAACGACGGAGCCACCGTGCCCAGATCCAGCGTCACGACCTTCGTGAAGTCGATGTCGCCGTCTTTCGGAACGCCGAACAGGTTCTGCGCCTTGAAGTAGTTTTCGAACGCCGAGATTTCTGCGTCCGTGCGGCCCGTGCCCTTGAAGTAGTCGATCGTCTTTTCGTCGACCGGGAAGAAGCCCATGGTCGCGCCGTATTCCGGCGCCATGTTGCCGATCGTCGCGCGGTCCGGCAGCGACAGCGAGCGCGTGCCTTCGCCGAAGAAC
This sequence comes from Paraburkholderia metrosideri, assembly GCF_904848625.1. GTDB lineage: Bacteria > Pseudomonadota > Gammaproteobacteria > Burkholderiales > Burkholderiaceae > Paraburkholderia > Paraburkholderia metrosideri. Next base: position 149,549 of record NZ_CAJHCP010000012.1, on the reverse strand, counting down.
TCGACGAACTTGCCGACAACCTTTTCCTTGCGCAGCAGTTCGGTGATGGTCAGAACCAGGTCGGTTGCCGTCACACCTTCGCGCAGCTTGCCCTTCAGGTGTACGCCGACCACGTCCGGCGTCAGGAAATACACTGGCTGGCCGAGCATGCCGGCTTCCGCTTCGATACCGCCCACGCCCCAGCCCACCACGCCGATGCCGTTGATCATCGTGGTGTGGCTGTCGGTGCCGACCAGCGTGTCCGGGTAGTACACGGTGTCTGCGCCTTCAGCCTTCTTGTGTACGCCGCGTGCAAGGTACTCCAGGTTCACCTGGTGAACGATACCGACGCCCGGCGGCACGACCTTGAACGTGTCGAATGCCTGCATGCCCCACTTCATGAACTGGTAGCGCTCGTTGTTGCGCTGGAATTCCAGTTTCATGTTCAGATCGAGCGCGTTCTTTTCGCGGAAGTGATCGATCTGCACCGAGTGATCGACAACCAGATCGACCGGGACCAGCGGTTCGATCGATTTCGGGTTTTTGCCGACGCGTTGCGCGACACCGCGCATCGCAGCGATGTCGGCGAGCAACGGCACGCCGGTGAAGTCTTGCAGCACGACACGCGCCACGACAAACGGGATTTCGTCGACGCGTGCAGCGTTCGGTTCCCAGTTGGCCAGTTGCGTGATGTGTTCTTCGGCGATCTTCTTGCCGTCGTAGTTACGCAGCACCGATTCCAGCACGAGACGGATCGAAACCGGCAGACGGTCGATCTTGATGTTCAGTGCCTTGCCGAGTTGCGGCAGGGAGTAGAACTTGCCTTTGCCGGAACCGCTGTCGAATTCCTTGAGCGTTTTGTGGAGGTTGTGGGCCATGGTGTTTTCCTTGGTTTGATCGCGGAACTACAAGTACTCAACTAGATGACGTAAAGATCGACATATTCATTGACCGGCATGGCTTCGAGCCTGGGCTGATCGAGCGACACGTCGAGAATCGCCAGTTGTTGCCTGAGCGGAAAGCGCCGTGCGAGGTTGGTCCTGAACTTCTCGACCAGCAACGGAATTCCGTCCTCGCGGCGACGCTTATGACCGATCGGGTATTCGACTACGACTTCACCGAACGCCGATCCGTCGTTGAATTCGATCGTCAGTGCATTGGCGATCGAACGCTTCTCGGGATCGTGATAATCCTGCGTGAACTGCGCATCTTCGACGCATTCCATCTTGGTTCGCAGCACATCGATGCGCGCGTCCTGCGCGACCGAATCTTCGTAATCCGCCGCCGTCAGGCGACCGTGGATCAGCGGTACGGCGATCATGTACTGGATGCAATGATCGCGGTCGGCCGGATTGTTCAGCGGGCCTTTTTTATCGATGATACGGATCGCGGCTTCGTGTGTCCGGATCGTGATCTTGCTGATTTCCTCTACGTTACGGCCTTGTGCTGCGAGTTGCGCGTGCAACGTAATCGCCGCTTCCACCGCGGTCTGCGCATGGAATTCTGCCGGAAAAGAAATCTTGAAGAGTACGTTTTCCATCACGTACGAGCCGTACGGACGTTGAAATCTGAACGCGTTGCCGTTGAACAGCACATCGTAAAAGCCCCACGTCTTCGCCGTGAGTACCGACGGATAGCCCATCTCGCCGGTTTTCGACATCAGCGCGAGACGCACGGCGCGCGACGTTGCATCGCCTGCGGCCCAGGATTTGCGCGAACCGGTATTCGGCGCATGGCGGTACGTGCGCAACGCCTGGCCGTCGACAAAAGCCTGCGACACTGCGTTGATCAATTCGTCACGCGAAAGGCCGATCATTTGACCGACCACCGCCGTTGACGCCAGTTTCACCAGCAACACATGATCGAGCCCGACCTTGTTGAAGGAATTTTCGAGCGCGATACAGCCTTGAATTTCGTGCGCCTTGATCATCGCGATCAACACGTCTTTCATCGTCAGCAGCGCTTTGCCCGCTGCGATGGCACTGCGCGAGAGCCAGTCGGCTGTCGCGAGAATTCCGCCGAGGTTGTCGGACGGATGCCCCCATTCGGCGGCAAGCCAGGTGTCGTTGAAATCGAGCCAGCGGATCATGGCGCCAATGTTGAAGGCAGCCTGAACGGGATCCAGCTGGAACGACGTGCCCGGCACCTTTGCGCCGTTGGGGACGATCGTGCCCGGCACGATCGGTCCCATCAGCTTGGTGCAGGCCGGGTAGGAGAGCGCCTCGAGTCCGCAGCCGAGCGTATCGATCAGGCAATGGCGCGCGGTTTCCAGCGCGAGCTTGCTGTCGATCGGGAAATCCAGCACGTAGTCGACGATATCGACGAGGACAGAATCCGGGTCGGGTCGCACGTTGGAAACCGGAGCGGACATCGGGGAGCGTTCCTGATGACGTCGATTAGTTGGTGGTCCGGTTAATCGCGTTCGATTGGGTCGGAGCCGGTGCGCCTTGCGTCATTGCTGCCGTCTTGCATTCGTCGGCCAGACGCGAGCTGTCTTTGTCCTGGAACAGCATTGCCTTGGTCGGGATCACGACCAGATCCATGCCGGTTGCAGCGTCGTGGAAGCGGTCTGCGCCCGTCGTAGTCACTTCGCGCGGCAGGCTGTAATTTTTGTTAGCCCAGTGGACGGTAACGATCTGGTCACGCTTCATGTCGCCCTTCAGGTCGAATGCCAGACCTTCGGCACACGACCACTTTTCCGAGCCGTCCGGTACCGGATCAACCTTCGCTTCCTTGGCCGGGTTGGCTTTGCGCTTGATCAGGCGACGCGGTTCCGGGCGCTTTGCCACGGCCTTCTTTGCTGCCGGCTTTGCGGTGGTGGTCGCTGTTTGCGCGCTGGCTTCCGTCGAGACGGACAGCATCGTCGTGGACAGGGCGCCAATCACGGCGGCGATCATCAGCTTTTTCATGGAGAAAACCTTTCTATCTAATTTCAGTTAAACATTACGCGGGCTACCGGTCCTGGCGACCGCGTGGGTTGAACTGCACGCGCTTCGAAAGCGCACAGCGACCGCTATTTTCTCCTATTTAGCGGCAGGTACTTTAAATTCTCGGGTCCGGTGTAATTCGCGCTGGGTCGAATGATCTTGTTGTCGACCCGCTGCTCGATGATGTGCGCGCTCCAGCCGGCCGTGCGTGCGATCACGAAGAGCGGCGTAAACATTGCCGTCGGCACGCCCATCATGTGATACGACACCGCGCTGAACCAGTCGAGATTCGGGAACATCTTCTTCGCTTCCCACATCACCGATTCGAGCCGCTCCGCGATGCTGAACAGCTTCGTGTCGCCTGCTTCCTTCGACAGCTTCTTCGCGACTTCCTTGATGACCTTGTTGCGCGGATCGGAGATCGTATAAACAGGGTGACCGAAGCCGATCACCACTTCCTTGTTCTCGACGCGCCGGCGGATGTCGGCTTCGGCCTGGTCGGGCGTTTGATAGCGCGACTGGATCTCGAACGCGACTTCGTTGGCGCCGCCGTGTTTCGGGCCGCGCAGCGCGCCGATCGCGCCGGTGATCGCCGAGTAAATGTCCGACCCTGTGCCGGCGATCACGCGGCCCGTGAACGTCGACGCGTTGAATTCATGCTCGGCGTACAGGTTCAGCGATACGTGCATCGCGTCGACCCACGCCTTCGACGGCTCCACGCCATGCAGCAGATGCAGGAAATGGCCCCCGATCGAATCGTCGTCGGTCTCGACCTCGATGCGCTTGCCGTTGTGCGAGTAGTGATACCAGTACAGCAACATCGAGCCGAGCGAGGCCATCAGCTTGTCGGCGATATCGCGTGCGCCGGGCAGATTGTGATCGTCCTTCTCCGGCAGCACGGTGCCGAGCACGGACACGCCGGTGCGCATCACGTCCATCGGATGGGCGGCGGCGGGGATCCATTCGAGCGCGGCCTTGACGTTCGCGGGCAGCCCGCGCATGCCCTTGAGCTTGGCCTTGTACGCAGTCAGTTCGGCCTGCGTGGGCAGCTTTTCGTGGACCAGCAGATAGGCGATCTCCTCGAATTCACACGCGCTGGCGATGTCGAGAATGTCGTAGCCCCGGTAGTGCAGATCGTTACCGGTCTTGCCGACCGTGCACAGCGCGGTGTTGCCCGCCGTCACGCCAGACAGCGCGACGGATTTCTTCGGTTTGAAGCCGCTTTGGGGCGTGTTCCCGCCTTGTGCGTCTGCGGATTGCGTCGTCTCACTCATCTCCCGCCATCTCCTTTGGGCCTGCGTGCTTTGAGCCTGCGTGTTACCGCTGTGTGAACCGCGTGTTCGATGCTAGTTCCCTGCCAAAACGGCCAATGCTGTCTTCGGTGTAGGCCGCACCGCGCGCAATCGCATGGCTGCTTGTCAGCGAAACCCGTGCGCTAGCCGCCTGACTCCGAACGCTCATGACGCCGCTTGTCCGTTAGCGCCCACTCCCGCGAAAAGCGGCGCGGCGTCTTGCGGAAGCGCGCGGCCCGTGGCTTGCGCACGGCGCAGCACCGACCAGTAATAGCGATAACTCGCGCGATCATGCAGCGTGTCGTGGTGGCGCGTCGGTCCCCATTGCGCGGACTGCGCGGCCAGCAGGATTTCGGTGGCGGTGGCGATTTCCTCGTCGCGCGGCGCAAACGCGGCGACGATCGCCTCGACCTGCGCCGGGTGAATGCTCCACATGCGCGTGTAGCCGAACTCGTTGCGGGCTCGCGCGGCGTCGTTGGCGACCACGCTCATGTCGCGCACTTCCGTGCTGACGTTATGCGACGGCACTTTGCCGAATGCATGACAGGCCGCCGAAATTTCCAGCTTTGCGCGCCGCACCAGCGGGTGATCGAACTGACCGGGCGAGCGCATGGCGGTATCGGGAATCGCGCCGTTGTGCGCGGAGACAAAGTCCATCAGCCCGAAGCTCAGCGCTTCGACGCCCGGCAGGGCGGCCAGATCGAAGACTCGCGTGAGTGCGCCGTGGGTCTCGACCAGCAGTTGCACCGGAACCGGTTGCGCGATGCCGAGTTCGCGCCGTGTTGCCTCGATGAACGCGACCATTTCGGCAGCATCGGGAACGTTGCGGATTTTGGGCAGCGTGATGTAAGCGGGCGCTCGCTTTGCGGCGCGCAGAACGAGGCGGACGTCGTCGCGCCAGTGCGGATGATCGAAGTCGTGAATCCGCACGCCGACGCGCCCAAACCGGTCATGCTCGCTGCCCAGCAGCGATGCGACCAGCTCCGCATGCTCTGCCTCGCGGCCGACCTGCGCACCGTCTTCGCAATCGAGCGTGATGTCGAAGACCGGACCGAGTTGCTGCTGCAACGCGAGCGACTTCAGCATCAGCTTTTCGCTGCCGGCGTAGTGATCGCAGGCAGGCAGCACAATGGGCGGCACTTCGCCGTCAAAGAGTACTTCGGCGGGGGTGAGGGCGCGCATCTTCGGCGTCAGTAGCGTGGGTTTGATGATGAGTGAAAATATGATCCGGATGCGCTCTGCCTGATCGTGACCACTGTCAGGTAATTGCAAAGCGCGTTCGGATCAGTTGCGAATGGGTGGAATTGCGTGAATCCCTGCATTCGAACGAAAAAAACCGGAATCCGCCGCGGTGACGCTTCGGAGTTCCGGTTTATTTGCATCGGGGAGAGGCTTAGCCGAGCAGGTGTTGAACGCCGTCGCGCTCTTCCAGCAATTCCTGCAGCGTGCCGTCCATCTTTTCGCGCGAGAACGCGTCGATTTCCAGGCCTTCGACGCGCTTGTACTCGCCGTTTTCGCACGTAACCGGCACACCGTAGATGATGTCTTCCGGAATGCCATACGAGCCGTCCGACGGGATACCCATCGTGACCCACTTGCCGTTCGTGCCCAGAACCCAGTCACGCACGTGGTCGATTGCAGCATTAGCCGCCGACGCTGCCGACGACAGCCCGCGCGCTTCGATGATCGCTGCGCCGCGCTTGCCAACGGTCGGGATGAACGTGTTGCGGTTCCATTCTTCGTCGTTGATCAGCTTGGTCAGGTCTTGACCTTCAGCCGTTGCAACGCGGAAGTCCGGGTACATGGTCGGCGAGTGGTTGCCCCACACAGCCAGCTTTTCGATCGACGCGACCGGCTTGCCCGACTTGGCAGCCAGTTGCGACAGCGCGCGGTTGTGGTCCAGACGCAGCATGGCGGTGAAGTTCTTCTTCGGCAGATCCGGCGCCGACTTCATCGCGATGTAGGCGTTCGTGTTGGCCGGGTTGCCGACCACCAGAACCTTCACGTCGCGGCTTGCGACTTCGTTCAGCGCCTTGCCCTGAACCGTGAAGATTTCGGCGTTAGCCGACAGCAGGTCTTTACGCTCCATGCCTTTCGAACGCGGGCGGGCGCCGACCAGCAGGGCCACGTCTGCATCCTTGAATGCAACCTTCGGGTCGTCGGTGATCACGACGCCCGACAGCAGCGGGAATGCGCAATCATCCAGTTCCATCACGACGCCTTTGACGGCGCCTTGCGCTTGCGGGAGGTCGAGCAGTTGCAGGACAACCGGCTGATCCTTGCCGAGCAGATCGCCATTGGCGATGCGGAACAGCAGGGAGTAAGCGATTTGACCTGCGGCGCCGGTGACGGCAACGCGCTTTGCGGGCTTAGCCATTGAGAAATCTCCAGGACGATGCGTTAGACGCTAGGGAAAACGCCATTCTATATGCGCGTTCAGCGAAGCGTTATGAAACACGGCGGAATTCACTGTTCGCGTGCGGCCTCGTAATCTGCCGGGGCCAGGCGGCGCGTTGCGGCAAGACCGCCATGCCGGAAAACTGTACTGAGCGGGAGCGGAACAGGGTGGCGCCTGGGGTAGCCGCTGCACGGTGCGGGCTCCTGCAAACAGCGCGTTTCGGCAAGCGTCTGACCAGCGAATGGCGGCGAATCGAAACCTGAACTGCGAGGGAACTGCATGGTGCGCAGTGGCTGCCGAAGCGTCGCGACGCTGCGTCGAACAGCCGTCGAAAACCCCGCAAACCCTTGCTCGACAAGGAGTGTAGAAGTCGTCACACACAAAGTCAACATTATCTTATGTCTTATATAAGACACATCTGTTGCGGGGAAAACCCTAGACGCGCCATACCCCTTTATGATGAAATGCGCGCATGAATTCGAACCCGGCGAATACCACAAACCCAAGCGGCCAGGGCGCCGCGGGCGAAGGTGTACCCGCTAACTCTCCTGCCACGTCGCCTACTTTTAGCCCCTTGTATCAGCAGATCAAGGGGCTGATTACGCAGAGCCTCGAGAGCGGTGAATGGAAGCCGGGCGAGATCATTCCTAGTGAAGTCGAATTGGCGGCAAGATACAAGGTCAGCCAGGGTACCGTGCGCAAAGCCATTGATGAACTGGCCGCCGACAACCTGCTGGTGCGCCGTCAGGGCAAGGGCACTTTTGTTGCAACGCACAACGAAGATCGCGCCCAGTTTCGCTTCCTCAGATTACTGGCCGATGACGGCGCGGAACATCCGCACGTCAGCCGCCTGCTTGAATGCCGGCGTTTGCGTGCCTCAGCCGACATTGCCCGTCAACTCGATCTGAAGCCCGCCGATCCAGTCGTACTGATCAAGCGTTTGCTGCAGTTCGACGGCGAAGTGACGGTCCTCGACGAAATCTGGCTGCCTGGCGCCGTGTTTCGAGGGCTGACGCTCGAACGCCTATCGGAGTACAAGGGTCCCCTCTACGCGATGTTCGAGACGGAATTCGGCACCCGCATGATTCGCGCCACGGAGAAAATCCGCGCGGTCGCGGCAGATCCTTCTGTGGCCGACCTGCTGCATGTGCCTACGGGTTTTCCGTTGCTGTCAGTCGAACGCGTGTCCTATACCTATGGGGACCGGCCGGTGGAAGTCCGGCGAGGTTGGTATGTCACAACCGGGTATTACTATCAGAACGATCTAAGTTGAATCGGGCTGAATGAAGGCGCAGCGTCCCACACGCGCGCCTCTTTGAAGGCGGCTTTATCGCGCGTGCTGACACGGGCCTGTAGTGGTTTTCGCTGCAGCGCGATATAAAAAGGCGCTAAAATTGCGGATTAGTGTGACTACATAGTAGGGGTCTAGCATGGCAGAAGCCGTAAAAAAACCGAGGCCGGAATTCCGGAACATCGGTATTGGGCAGATATTGACGGCATACCGTCTCCCGCTCGCGGGGCGTGTGTCGATCTTGCACCGCGTGAGCGGTGGTCTTTTGTTTGTTTTCCTTCCGTTCCTGCTGTACCTCTTTGACCAGAGCCTGACTTCCGAATTAAGTTTCGAAGTCTTCAAAGGTTTCCTCTCCAATATCGTCGTCAAGCTCATCACGCTCGTTCTGGCGTGGGCTTTCCTTTTCCATTTCTGCGCCGGCGTCCGCCATCTGATGATGGACACGAATCACAACGCAGTGACGAAGGAAAAAGGCAAGTCGACCTCTATCGTCGTTATCGTTGTGTCGTCGCTGCTCACCATCGCATTCGCGGCAAAACTGTTCGGAGCATTCTAAAAAATGTCATCTAATAACCGAATCGGTTCGAAGCGTCTCGTTGTCGGCGCGCATTACGGTCTGCGCGACTGGCTCGCGCAACGCATCACCGCCACGATCATGGCGATCTACACGGTCATCCTGCTCGCCTGGTTCTTCGGCGCGCGCGATTTCTCGTACGACGGTTGGGCGTCGATCTTCGCGACGCAATGGATGAAGCTCGCTACGTTCGTCACGCTGCTTTCGCTGTTCTATCACGCGTGGGTTGGTATCCGCGATATCTGGATGGACTACGTAAAGCCCGTTGGCGTGCGCCTGACCCTTCAGGTGCTGACGATCGTCTGGCTGCTCGCATGTGCGGGCTACGCTGCGCAGATTCTCTGGAGAGTGTAAAAGAATGGCTGCAATCAAGAATTCTCTGCCGCGTCGCAAGTTTGACGTGGTTATCGTCGGCGCAGGCGGCTCGGGAATGCGCGCTTCGCTGCAACTCGCGCGCGCCGGTCTGTCGGTTTGCGTTCTGTCCAAAGTGTTCCCGACGCGTTCGCACACGGTTGCTGCTCAAGGCGGCATCGGCGCTTCGCTCGGCAACATGAGCGAAGACAACTGGCACTATCACTTCTACGACACGATCAAGGGTTCCGACTGGCTCGGCGACCAGGACGCGATCGAGTTCATGTGCCGTGAAGCACCGAACGCAGTCTACGAACTCGAACACATGGGCATGCCGTTCGACCGTAACGCAGACGGCACGATCTATCAGCGCCCGTTCGGCGGCCACACTGCCAACTACGGCGAAAAGCCGGTGCAACGCGCTTGCGCGGCTGCCGACCGTACCGGTCACGCACTGCTGCACACGCTGTACCAGCAGAACGTGGAAGCCAAGACGCAGTTCTTCGTCGAATGGATGGCGCTGGATCTGATCCGCGACGCCGACGGCGACGTGCTCGGCGTGACCGCGCTGGAAATGGAAACCGGCGACGTCTACATCCTCGAAGGCAAGACCACGCTGTTCGCAACGGGCGGCGCAGGCCGGATCTTCGCGGCATCGACCAACGCGTTCATCAACACCGGTGACGGCCTGGGCATGGCTGCGCGTTCGGGCATCGCACTGCAAGACATGGAATTCTGGCAATTCCACCCGACCGGCGTGGCCGGCGCGGGCGTGCTGATTACCGAAGGCGTGCGCGGCGAAGGCGGCATTCTGCGTAACTCGAACGGCGAGCGTTTCATGGAACGCTACGCGCCGACGCTGAAGGATCTGGCGCCGCGCGACTTCGTTTCGCGTTCGATGGACCAGGAAATCAAGGAAGGCCGTGGCGTAGGTCCGAACAAGGATCACGTGCTGCTCGACCTGTCGCACATCGGCGCAGAGACGATCATGAAGCGTCTGCCGTCGATCCGCGAAATCGCAATGAAGTTCGCGAACGTCGATTGTATTAAAGAGCCGATTCCGGTTGTGCCGACCATTCACTACCAGATGGGCGGTATCCCGACGAACATCAACGGTCAGGTCGTCGGTACGGCGCGTGGCCACGAAGAAATCGTCAACGGTTTCTACGCAGTGGGCGAATGCTCGTGCGTGTCGGTGCACGGTGCAAACCGTCTCGGCACGAACTCGCTGCTCGACCTGGTGGTGTTCGGCCGCGCGGCCGGCAACCACATCGTCAAGCACGTGCAGAGCATGAAAGAGCACAAGCCGCTGCCGGCCGATGCTGCTGACTTCGCTCTGTCGCGTCTCGATAAGCTCGACAAGTCGTCGTCGGGCGAGTATGCGCAGGACGTCGCGAACGACATCCGCAGCACGATGCAGGCTCACGCCGGCGTGTTCCGTACGTCGGAGTTGCTGGCCAAGGGCGTCGAGGCTATTCGTGAAGTGGCTCAACGTGTCGATAGCATCCATCTGAAGGACAAGTCGAAGGTGTTCAACACGGCCCGCGTCGAAGCGCTGGAAGTGGCGAACCTGATCGAAGTGGCGCGCGCCACGATGGTCTCCGCCGAAGCGCGCAAGGAAAGCCGTGGCGCACACGCGCAGAACGACTTCGAACATCGCGACGACGAAAACTGGCTGCGCCATACGCTGTGGTTCAGCGAAGGCGACCGCCTCGACTACAAGCCGGTTCACATGCAACCGCTGACCGTCGAATCCGTGCCGCCGAAAGCGCGTACCTTCTAAGGCACCAGTCAAAGGAATTCAGAAATGGCAAAGCGTATATTTGAAATTTACCGCTACGACCCGGATAAGGACGCTGCTCCGCGCATGCAAACGTACGAGATCGACATCGACTCGCACGAACGCATGTTGCTCGACGCGCTCCTGAAGCTGAAGGCCGTGGACGAGACCTTGTCGTTCCGTCGCTCGTGCCGTGAAGGCGTGTGCGGTTCGGACGCAATGAACATCAACGGCAAGAATGGTCTGGCGTGTCTCACGAACCTGAACGATCTGCCGCAGAAGATCGTGCTGCGCCCGCTGCCGGGCCTGCCGGTCATTCGCGACCTGATCGTCGACATGACGAACTTCTTCAACCAGTATCACTCGATCAAGCCGTACCTGATCAACGATACGCCGCCGCCGGAAAAGGAACGTCTGCAGTCGCCGGAAGAACGCGACGAGCTCGACGGCCTGTACGAATGTATCCTGTGCGCCAGCTGCTCGACGTCGTGCCCGAGCTTCTGGTGGAATCCGGACAAGTTCGTTGGCCCGGCTGGCCTGTTGCAAGCCTATCGCTTCATCGCGGACAGCCGTGACGAAGCGACGGGTGAACGCCTCGACAATCTGGAAGATCCGTACCGTCTGTTCCGTTGCCATACCATCATGAATTGCGTCGACGTCTGCCCGAAGGGCCTGAACCCGACCAAGGCGATTGGCAAGATCAAGGAATTGATGGTTCGCCGCGCGGTCTGAGATGGACGAAACATCGCATCAGTCCGACCCTCTCCGCCGGGCGCGCCTTCGTTGGCGTGCCCGGCGGGGCCTGCTGGAAAACGATCTGATCTTCGAACGTTTTTTCAGCCGATATGAGCATGACCTCAGCGACGCCGACGTAGGTGCACTTACGCGCCTGCTCGAGCTGAGCGATAACGACCTGATGGACTTGCTGCTTGTGCGCAAGGAACCGGAGGGCGAGCTTGCCGACCCGGATGTAATCCGTGTTCTGGAGCTGCTGCGCAACGCGTGAGCGCCGCCAGCCTGTTGTTCCAGGCGTGCAATTATCGAAACCCTGTTTCCATACTTCGATTGAGGATGTGCTATGACCCCGTCAGATGTTAAAGCCACGCTATCGTTCAGCGACAATTCGCCGAGCGTTGAAATGCCGATTTACAAGGGTACCCTTGGCCCGGACGTAATCGACATTCGCAAACTGTACGGCCAGACCGGCAAATTCACGTACGACCCGGGCTTCATGTCGACGGCGGCGTGCAATTCCGCGATCACCTACATCGACGGCGACAAGGGCGAGCTGCTGTACCGCGGCTACCCGATCGACAACCTCGCGGAAAACGCGGACTTCCTCGAAAGCTGCTACCTGCTGCTGAAGGGCGAACTGCCGAACGCGGCGCAGAAAGAAGAATTCGTCAAGACTGTGACGAATCACACGATGGTGCATGAACAAATGCACTTCTTCTTCCGCGGCTTCCGTCGTGACGCGCACCCGATGGCGATTCTGGTTGCCGCAGTCGGCGCGCTGTCGGCGTTCTATCACGACTCGCTCGACATCAACAATCCGCGTCACCGTGAAGTGTCGGCGATCCGCATGATCGCGAAGCTGCCGACGCTGGTCGCAATGGCCTACAAGTACAGCATCGGCCAGCCGTTTGCGTACCCGAAGAACGACCTGTCGTACAGCGCGAACTTCATGCACATGATGTTCTCGAACCCGTGCGAAGAGTACAAGGTCAACGACGTGCTGGTGCGCGCACTCGACCGTATCCTGATCCTGCACGCAGATCACGAACAGAACGCGTCGACGTCGACCGTGCGTCTCGCCGGTTCGTCGGGCGCGAACCCGTTCGCGTGTATCGCTGCTGGTATCGCGTGTCTGTGGGGCCCGGCGCACGGTGGTGCGAACGAAGCCGCGCTGAACATGCTGGAAGAAATCGGCTCGGTCGACAACATTCCTGAGTTCATCAAGCAGGTGAAGGACAAGAACTCGGGCGTGAAGCTGATGGGCTTCGGTCACCGCGTGTACAAGAACTACGATCCGCGTGCGAAGCTGATGCGCGAAACCTGCCACGAAGTGCTGGAAGAGCTGGGTCTGCATGACGACCCGCTGTTCAAGCTCGCGATGGCATTGGAAAAGATCGCGCTGGAAGACGAATACTTCGTGTCGCGCAAGCTGTACCCGAACGTCGACTTCTACTCGGGCATCGTGCAACGCGCACTGGGCATCCCGACGTCGATGTTCACGTGTATCTTCGCGATGGCACGTACGGTCGGCTGGATTGCACAGTGGAACGAAATGATCGCCGATCCGGAACAGAAGATTGGCCGTCCGCGTCAGCTGTTCGTTGGCGACACGCAACGCGAAGCGAAGCCGATCGCACAACGTTGATCCGGCCCGGAGTTGTGTAATTCGTAGCGGCGGTTTGCTACGAGCAAAAAGCACTTTCACGACTCGGTCGATTTTTGAGAAACGCCCCAACGGGATTTATCCGTTGGGGCGTTTTTTTTTGCGCGTGAGACCGCGCCCGACTCCTCTGGGTCGCGCGCAACTGCAAAATGGGTATGCACCGAAAGAGCCAGGAGCAATCGTAGATGGCGTGCCAAGAAAAACCAAACTGGATTGAAATCGTCGCGTTAGATAGAAGCCGCGCCAGCTGTTTCGAAGCGCTTCATACGATTTAGCCGCATGCCGGCGCATAGACTCGCCGTCATGCTCACCCTTTCCGGGTGCCATCGATACAGGTATCGCCACTACCACCCAACTCCCTGTTTTTTATCGGTTTTTCCTTGTGCGGAGGGTCGCGTGGCAAGGTTCTGCGTGGCATAATCGACCGACACAGTCAGCCCGAAAGCTATTACTACCCCGCATACCATGGCACAGACTCTCTACGACAAATTGTGGAACACGCACGTGATCCACACGGAAGAAGACGGTACTTCGATTCTTTATATCGACCGTCACCTGCTGCACGAAGTGACCAGCCCGCAGGCGTTTGAAGGCCTGAAGCTGGCTGAGCGCCCGGTGTGGCGCATCAGCGCGAATCTGGCGGTTTCGGATCACAACGTCCCGACCACCGACCGCACGCACGGTATCGCCGACCCGATCTCGAAGCTGCAAGTCGACACGCTCGATTCGAACTGCGACGCCTACGGCATCACGCAGTTCAAGATGAACGACCTGCGTCAGGGCATCGTGCACATCATCGGGCCGGAGCAGGGCGCTACGCTGCCGGGCATGACGATCGTCTGCGGTGACTCGCACACCTCCACGCACGGCGCGTTCGGTGCGCTCGCGCATGGTATCGGCACCTCGGAAGTCGAACACGTGCTCGCCACGCAAACGCTCTTGCAGAAGAAGAGCAAGAACATGCTGGTGAAGGTCGAAGGTCCGCTGCCGCGCGGCTGTACCGCGAAAGACATCGTGCTCGCCATCATCGGCAAGATCGGCACGGCGGGCGGCACGGGTTATGCCATCGAATTCGGCGGCTCGACTATCCGTTCGCTGTCCATGGAGGGCCGCATGACGGTCTGCAACATGGCAATCGAAGCAGGCGCGCGCGCCGGCATGGTCGCCGTGGACGACACCACCGTCGAATACCTGAAGGGCCGTCCGTTCTCGCCGGAAGGCGTCGAGTGGGATCACGCGGTCGAGTACTGGAAGCAGTTCAAGTCGGACGACGGCGCGCACTTCGATCGCGTGGTCGAGTTGAACGCCGCGGAAATCGTGCCGCAAGTCACGTGGGGCACGTCGCCGGAAATGGTCACGGCTGTGGACGGCCGCGTGCCTGATCCGGAACGCGAAAAAGACCCGGTCAAGCGCGACGCAATGGAACGCGCGTTGAAGTACATGGCGCTGGAACCGAACGCGCCGATCGAGTCGATCAAGCCGGACAAGATTTTCATCGGCTCGTGCACCAACGCGCGCATCGAAGACATCCGCGCGGCGGCTTACGTGGTCCGCAAACTTGGTCGCCGTGTGGCACCGAATATCCGTCTGGCCATGGTGGTGCCGGGTTCGGGTCTCGTGAAGGCGCAAGCCGAACGCGAAGGCCTCGACAAGGTTTTCACCGACGCCGGTTTCGAATGGCGCGAGCCGGGTTGCTCGATGTGCCTCGCGATGAACGCCGACCGCCTCGATCCGGGCGAGCGTTGCGCGTCCACATCGAATCGCAACTTCGAAGGCCGTCAAGGCGCCGGTGGCCGCACGCACCTGGTGAGCCCCGCGATGGCCGCGGCTGCGGCAATCGAAGGTCACTTCGTCGATATTCGGAAGCTCGGGTAAATCATGGATAAATTCATCGTACACACTGGCGTCGTGGCGCCGCTCGATCGCGAGAACGTCGACACGGACGCGATCATTCCGAAGCAGTTCCTGAAGTCGATCAAGCGCACGGGTTTCGGCCCGAACGCGTTCGACGAATGGCGTTATCTCGATCACGGCGAGCCGGGTCAGGACAACTCGAAGCGTCCGCTGAATCCGGACTTCGTGCTGAATCAGCCGCGTTATCAGGGCGCGTCGGTGTTGCTGGCGCGCAAGAATTTCGGTTGCGGCAGCTCGCGCGAGCACGCGCCGTGGGCGTTGCAGCAATATGGTTTTCGCGCGCTGATCGCGCCGAGTTTCGCCGACATTTTCTACAACAACTGCTTCAAGAATGGCGTGCTGCCCATCGTGCTGACCGAGCAACAGGTCGATCACCTGTTCAACGAAACGTACGCGTTCAACGGCTATCAGCTGATCGTGGATCTCGAAGCGCAAGTCGTGCGCACGTCGGACGGCAGCGCTGAATATCCGTTCGAAGTCGCCGGCTTCCGCAAATACTGTCTGCTGAACGGTTTCGACGACATCGGTCTCACGCTGCGTCACGCAGACAAGATTCGTCAGTTCGAAGCGGAACGCTTGGCGAAGCAGCCGTGGTTGAATCACCGCATCGTCGGTTAAAGGCGGACGGGTCTTTCGAGGCCCGCTCGCTGACTCGCGCTTAAAAAGTCCCGAAGAAAATCATCAAGGAATTCGCATGAAGATCGCAGTGTTGCCGGGCGACGGCATCGGTCCCGAAATCGTCAAGGAGGCCGTCAAGGTCCTGAACGTACTCGGCGAAAAGTTCGAACTCGAAGAAGCGCCGGTTGGCGGCGCGGGCTACGAAGCAAGCGGCCACCCGCTGCCCGATGCAACACTGGCGCTGGCGAAAGAGGCCGACGCAATCCTGTTCGGCGCGGTCGGCGACTGGAAGTACGACAAGCTCGAACGCGCGCTGCGTCCGGAGCAGGCCATTCTGGGTCTGCGCAAGCATCTGCAACTGTTCGCGAACTTCCGCCCGGCAATCTGCTATCCGCAGCTCACGGGTGCGTCGTCGCTGAAGGAAGAGATCGTGTCGGGTCTCGACATCCTGATCGTGCGCGAATTGAACGGCGACATTTACTTCGGCGCGCCGCGCGGCGTGCGTGAAGCGCCGGACGGTCTGTTCGCCGGCTCGAAGGAAGGCTTCGACACGATGCGTTATTCGGAACCCGAAGTGCGCCGCATTGCACACGTCGCGTTCCAGGCCGCGCAAAAGCGCGACAAGAAGCTGACTTCGGTCGACAAATCCAACGTGCTCGAAACGTCGCAGTTCTGGCGCGATGTGATGATCGACGTGTCGAAGGAATACGCGGACGTCGAGTTGTCGCACATGTACGTCGACAACGCGGCAATGCAACTGGTGAAGGCGCCCAAGGCATTCGACGTGGTCGTCACCGGCAACATGTTCGGCGACATTCTTTCCGACGAAGCTGCAATGCTGACGGGTTCGATCGGCATGCTGCCGTCGGCGTCGCTCGACAAGAACAACAAGGGCTTGTACGAGCCGTCGCACGGTTCCGCGCCGGATATCGCGGGCAAGGGCGTGGCGAATCCGCTGGCGACGATCCTGTCGGCCGCGATGATGCTGCGTTATTCGCTGAACAAGGCGGAACAGGCGGATCGAATCGAAAACGCGGTGAAGAAGGTGCTGGAGCAGGGCTATCGCACCGGCGACATCCTGACGCCGGGTTGCAAGCAGGTCGGCACGGTCGCGATGGGCGATGCGGTCGTGGCGGCGCTGTAAAGCGCTTCGGCGTTAAAGGCGGTCAGCAAGGTCGGCAACGGCCTTTAAAGCGTAAATTGGCCTTTAAAGAGGCCAATTTACGCGTAAAACACACAACAGCGACGGCTGAAGCGGCGAATGGCGTCGCCAGATTCCGGTTTTCGTGTATATTGTGGCGATGGCGCAGATCTCAAAAATCTCCTCGATTTCCAAACTCCACGGCAAAACGGCCCGTGCGGTTGAACTCGCCATTACCACCATCAAAACGATTACCCCGAAAACGATCACGAAACGCTGATCGTCCGTCGTGCCCGCTCATCTTCCCCGCGCGGTCACTGCGGGCAAAGATGCGGGGAAGTTTCCATTCGAAGGGTATGAAGTCATGAACGTAGGTCTCGTAGGTTGGCGCGGCATGGTCGGCAGCGTCCTGATGCAACGCATGCAGCAGGAAGGCGATTTCGACTTGATCGAACCGGTGTTTTTCAGCACCAGCAACGCGGGCGGCAACGCGCCGTCGTTCGCCAAAAACGAGACCAAGCTCAAAGATGCGACAAGCATCGACGACCTGAAGAAGTGCGACGCGATCATCTCGTGCCAAGGCGGCGACTACACGAATGACGTGTTCCCGAAGCTGCGCGCAGCGGGCTGGAACGGCTACTGGATCGACGCGGCTTCGTCGCTGCGCATGAAGGACGACGCGGTCATCATTCTCGATCCGGTCAACCTCGACGTGATCAAGAACGCGCTGGTCAAGGGCCAGAAGAATTTCATCGGCGGCAACTGCACGGTCAGCCTGATGCTGATGGCGTTGGGCGGCCTGTTCCGCGAAGGCCTCGTCGACTGGATTACGGCGATGACGTATCAGGCCGCTTCGGGCGCGGGCGCGCAAAACATGCGCGAACTGCTGCAACAAATGGGCACGCTGTACGGTGCAGCCAAGGAAGATCTGGCTGATCCGTCGTCGGCGATTCTCGACATCGACCGCCGCGTGCTGGCTGCGATGAACAGCGACCGTATGCCGACCGACAATTTCGGCGTGCCGCTCGCCGGCTCGCTGATTCCGTGGATCGACAAGGATCTCGGCAACGGCATGTCGAAGGAAGAGTGGAAGGGCGGCGCCGAAACCAACAAGATTCTCGGCAAGCCGGCCATGGGCACGCCGGGTTCGATCCCCGTCGACGGCCTGTGCGTGCGGATCGGCGCCATGCGCTGCCATTCGCAGGCGCTGACCATCAAGCTGAACAAGGACGTGCCGCTGGACGAAGTGAACAGCATCCTCGCGTCGGGCAACGACTGGGTCAAGGTGGTGCCGAACGAGCGCGAAGCCACGGTGCGCGATCTGTCCCCGGCAGTGGTCACGGGCACGCTGACGGTGCCGGTCGGCCGTGTGCGCAAGCTCGCGATGGGCGGCGAATATCTGTCGGCGTTCACGGTCGGCGATCAGTTGCTGTGGGGCGCGGCAGAACCGTTGCGTCGTATGCTTCGCATTGTGCTCGACAAGTAAAGTAAACTACGCGCTCACGACGCGTAGACAACTCAAGAAGCGTCGCGCTTGCGCGGCGCTTTTTTCATTGTGTGCTCCGAAAATCTTGTCTCTTTCCAACCGCAAACAAGGGCTGCGCGATGACGCGCCTGGAGTCCCGATGACCCTTCGACTCTCGTCCCTTCGGGCCATGTTCACTCTTCAAGGTAAGAGCCGTGTGGCGGCTGCGGCCGTGGTGGCTGTTGCGCTGACCGGCGCCGGGCTGAACGACGCGCTTGCCGCGCCGGATTCGGCCGCGAGCGCGCCAGAGGCCGCTTCGATGTCGTATGCGGCGGGCAGTCAATATACGGTGCGGCCCGGCCAGTCATTGAATGACGTGGCGATCGCCGTCACGCAGTCACACGACAAAGCGACGCTCGCGCGCGCGTCACACGCGCTGTTCGATGCGAACCCGAACGCCTTCATGAGCCATGATCCAAGCCGGATGCGGGTTGGGGCGATGTTGACGGTGCCGGAGTTGGATGCGTCTGGCGCGTTGGCGTCGTCGTCGGTCTCGGCCTCCTCTGCGGCATCGGCTTCTGCTCCAGGCGCGGCAACGGGTGCGGCGAGTGCGGCCGTTGGGGCGACGAGCAGCGCGTCGCAGGCCAATGCCGCCGCGGACAGTGCGACGAGCGCGGCATCTCACGTTGCAGCACCCACGGCGGTTTCGGGGACAGTAGACGCGGCGACTGAAGCCAGCTCGGCAGCATCGGCGGGCGCAGCCACGAGTGGCGCGACGGCGTCGGCTCCAGCGGCAGGTTCGCAGGCGGCCGCGTTGCCCGCCAGCGACGCGCACGCATGGTCCGGTTCGATTCAACCGTCGGCGAGTGAGCCCGCGGCGGGCGCTCAGCTGCCGGGTACTGCCGCAGCGCCGACGTCGGCCGCTGCGCTATCGGCATCGCAGCCGAAGGTCTCCAGTTTGCAGCAACTGCTCGCGCTGAAAAATCGCGTGCTGATGGAATTGCAGAAGCATGGTATCGGCGGTTCGGCGGGCGTTGGCGGGGCGGTCGCCACGAGTGCCGTAGCGCCGGCCGGTGGTGCACCCGCTGCCGCTTCGGTTACGCCCGGACATGGGGCCGTGACGGCTCCCGCATCGGATAACGGCGATCTGTCGCAAAAGAATCTGAGTATCGCGGCGGCGGTCGGTGCCGCGCTGGTCGTGCTGCTGAGCGCATTGCGTATGCGCCGGCGCAAGCGCGAGAACGTTGCGGCAGCGGAAGCTGCCGCGGCGGATCGCGACGTGGCGGCGCGAGATAGCGAACCGCCGCGCATCGTTTCGACTGGTGAGCCGGCTCCCCTGCCTGATGCATCGGATGACGGCAACGACGCGGCCGTCATCTCGGCGGCGGCGCTGGCGGCGGCCGAGCGCGAAGCGGCTGAGGGCAATGCGGCGCAACGGGAAGCGGCGGAACGCGAAACGGCGCAGCGTGAAGCGGAGATCCGTCGGGCGGCCTCGCAGGCGGCTGAAGAGCGGGATGCTGCTGCGCGCGCAACGGCGGACCACGCAGCCGCTGTCCGTGCCACGGCAGAACGTGTGGAGGCAGAGCAAGCCGCTGCCGCTCAGGCACGCGCTCAGGAAACGGAGCATGAAGCAGGGCACGAAGCAGAGCATGAAGCAGGGCACGAAGCAGAGCACGAAGCAGGGCATGAAGCAGAGCACGAAGCCACGAGCCATCCGTCGCAAGCCGACGCGCTCTCGCAAGAGGCCAATCTGGCTGCGTCCAGCGACGCGTGGCAGGAGCGCGCCACGGCGTCTGCTTCGGGCGAGCCCTCGTCCGGGTTAAAGCCGAACACGCCTCCACCGGTCAACCTCAATTTCAGCCCGGAGCCGCTGCCCGAGCATCCTCACGACACGATCGACGCAGCGACCACCGCAGCCAGCCTGGCCGCCGCAGCGGAACTTGGCGCCGAAGCGCTACCGCTGAAGTCGCTCGAACCAGTCGATGAAACCATCCTGCAAGAGGAACTCACTCGCCACTTGCAATGGAGCAACGAGCCGGCGCCGGGGGCGTTGGCCGAACAAGAACTATCGGCAGAGCCGCAAAACAATCAGAACGTACCACCACCTGTGATCGATTTTCCGCAACAACACACCGAGCCGCACGCAATAGTGCCGCCCGGTCAGCCGTTTGATGACGCAAGCGACGACGCCAGCGACGTGCCGTTGCCGCCGGTCCCCACGATGTCGATACCACCGGTGCCGACCGATTTCCCCAGCGATGCCGTCGATGCCTTCAGCAGCCTCGACATGCCGCTGCCGCCGCGGATCGAGTCGACCGCGGACGATATCCATGCTCCTGAGCCGCTGATAACCCAGCCGGTTGCGTCGCCGGAAACGACTGCGCAACAGGCAGTCGCGCCGCACGAGGACACCACCCCGCATATCGCCGATGAAATCGCCGCCGGTACGGCAGGCCCCGCAGCCGTCGCGGGCCTTGGCGCTGCCGGTTTCGGCGCGCTGAAGCTCGACTTCGATCTCGAGTTGCCGCCGAGTCCGGCACAGCCTTGGCCCGCGTTCACGCAGACTGATCTGATCCGCATCGCGCGTAACAAGCTCGATCTGGCTTCGGAGTACATCGAGCTCGGCGATTTGTCCGGCGCGCGCACGCTTATCAACGAAGTGATCGAGGCGAACGATCCGGCCACGCGTACCGAGGCCCGCGCGTTGCTCTCGACCCTCGCGCCATTGTCGTGAAGCGGATTGCATTAGGCGTCCAGTACGACGGCGCAGCATTCAATGGCTGGCAGTCGCAGCCGCACGGCAATACCGTACAGGACGTGCTCGAACGGGCGCTGGCCGAGTTCGCGCAGACGCCTGTACACATCGTCGTGGCGGGTCGTACGGATGCGGGTGTGCACGGCATTGGCCAGGTCGTGCATTTCGATACCGAACTCGACCGCGCCGACGTTTCGTGGGTTCGCGGCCCGAACGCGTTTTTACCGAAGACGATCGCAGTGCAATGGGCCAAGCCCATGCCGAATGAGTTTCACGCGCGGTTTTCGGCGTTTGAGCGGACCTACTACTACGTGCTGTATGTGAATCCGGTGCGTTCGCCGATGCTGGCAACGCGCGCCGGTTGGGTACATACGCCGCTGGATGTCGACGCAATGCGGGCGGGGGCCGCCTGTCTGCTGGGCGAGCACGACTTTTCGTCGTTGCGCTCGTCGCAATGTCAGTCGAAAACGCCGATCAAGCACCTGTATCAGATCGACGTCATACAGCAGGGCGACTTTATCCACTTCCGCTTCAGAGCAAACGCGTTTTTGCACCATATGGTGCGTAATCTGATGGGCTGTCTTGTCAGCATCGGACGAGGCAATCACCCGCCTGAATGGATGGCCGAAGTGCTCGCGGCCCGCAGCCGCGAATGCGCCGCGCCGACGTTTATGCCCGATGGGTTGTATCTGGCGCAGGTGGGCTATCCTGAGCAATTTGACGTGCCCGCGCCGCAAATCGGCAGCGTGCCGTGGAACACCGTATGGACCGAGCAGGCGTGAACATGAAAGCAACCGAAAATCTGGCAAATCCGGCTGATTCCGGCACGCCGCAGCAGCGTGCGCCGCATCGTACGCGGATCAAGTTGTGTGGATTGTCGAAGCCGGAGGACGTCGCGCACGCAATCGATCTCGGCGCAGACGCGATCGGCCTGGTGTTCTACCCGCCAAGCCCACGCTCGGTGAGCGTCGCGCAAGCGGTCGAACTCGTGCACGACGTGCCGCCGTTCGTGTCGGTGGTCGGCCTGTTCGTCAACGCAACGCCCGACTGGGTTAGCGAAGTGGTCAGCAACGTCGGGCTCACGCTGTTGCAGTTCCACGGCGACGAGACCCCCGAGCAGTGCGAAGCGCTTGCCAGCGTTGCGGGTTTGCCTTGGTTGCGTGCATTACGGGTTGCGGCGGATACTCAGCCGGCTGATTTGGTAAAATCAGCTCTTAACTATTCAGCAGCCAGCGGCCTCCTGTTCGACACCCATGTCGAAGGCTATGGCGGCGGCGGGAAGGTTTTCGATTGGTCACTTATTCCAGCAGAGCTCGCGCGTCGGGGCGTTTTGAGTGGTGGGTTGAACGCGCAAAACGTCAGTGACGCGATCCATCGCGTGCGCCCGTACGCGGTCGATGTCTCGAGCGGCATCGAAGTCGCGGGCGCCAAGGGCGTGAAAGATCACGCCCGGATGGCGACGTTTGTACGCGCGGTGCGCGCGGCAGACGTCGAATGATTCAGGCGTGCGGCCTGTTTCCGAAAACCGCACGCCACACTGAGAAGAGTGATCACCATGTATAACTTGCCTGACGAAAGAGGCCATTTCGGCCAATATGGCGGCGTTTTCGTCGCTGAAACGCTGGTTCACGCGCTGACTGAGTTGCGTGAAGCGTACGAAAAATTCCAGAAAGATCCTGAATTCGTCGCCGAATACGAGCGCGAACTGAAGCATTTCGTCGGCCGTCCGTCGCCGATTTATCACGCGAAGCGCTGGAGTGAGATGGTCGGCGGCGCGCAGATTTTCCTCAAGCGTGAAGATCTGAACCACACTGGCGCGCACAAAATCAACAACGTGATTGGCCAGGCATTGCTGGCGAAGCGCATGGGCAAGCCGCGCGTGATTGCGGAAACCGGCGCGGGTCAGCACGGCGTTGCAACGGCAACGATCGCGGCGCGTTTCGGCATGGAATGCGTGGTCTACATGGGCGCGGAAGACGTGCGCCGCCAGGCCGCCAATGTGTACCGGATGAAACTGCTCGGCGCGACTGTCGTGCCGGTCGAATCGGGCTCGCGCACGCTGAAAGACGCGCTGAACGAAGCAATGCGCGACTGGGTGACGAACGTCGAAAGCACGTTCTATATCATCGGCACGGTGGCAGGACCGCATCCGTATCCGATGATGGTGCGGGACTTCCAACGCGTGATCGGCGACGAATGCAAGGTGCAGATGCCCGAGATGGTGGGGCGTCAGCCTGACGCCGTGATCGCGTGTGTTGGCGGCGGTTCGAATGCAATGGGTATCTTTTACCCATACATTGACGACACTTCGGTTCGATTGATTGGTGTCGAGCCGGCCGGCGACGGCATCGAAACCGGCCGCCACGCGGCTTCGCTGCTGGGCGGCACGCCAGGCGTGCTGCACGGCAACCGCACCTATCTGCTGCAGGACGAAAACGGTCAGATCATGGAGACACATTCGGTGTCCGCAGGTCTCGACTACCCGGGCGTTGGTCCCGAACACGCGTGGCTAAAAGACAGCAAACGCGCTGAATACGTCAGTATCACCGACGAAGAAGCGCTTAAGGCGTTCCACGACTGCTGTCGCATCGAAGGCATTATTCCGGCGCTCGAGTCCAGCCATGCGCTGGCGTACGCCGCGAAGCTCGCGCCGACGCTGCCGAAGGACAAGGTCCTTCTGGTCAATTTGTCGGGCCGTGGCGACAAGGACATGCATACGGTCGCTGAGCGATCGGGCATTCAGTTCTGAGCGCCGCGACGATGCGTGACGAGTTCGACGAGCCGCAGCCGGCGATAGAAACTACGAGTCCGGCCACCGAAGTAGCGGTGGCCGAGGCGCCCGCGCCCTTACTGGCGAAGGTGCCTGCCGGCATCCAGCTGTTGAACCGCGATTTTCTGACCGATGTGGCGAACATTCCGGACGGGTCGATCGATCTGATCGTCTGCGATCCGCCTTATGGGTTGGGCAAGGACTACGGCAACGACTCCGACATGCGCACGGGCGAGGACTTTCTCGCGTGGACGCGTGCGTGGCTCGAGCTGGCTGTTCCCAAGCTCAAGCCGTCTGGTTCGCTCTACATTTTCTGCACGTGGCAGTATTCGCCGGAAATCTTCAGCTTTCTGAAGACAAAACTCGTGATGATCAACGAAATCATCTGGGACCGGCGCGTACCGAGCATGGGCGGCACAGTGCGGCGATTCACTTCGGTGCACGACAACATCGGCTTTTTCGCGGTATCGAAGGATTATTTTTTCGATCTCGATCCCGTCCGCATCCCGTACGATGCAGTCACGAAGAAGGCGCGTTCGCGTAAGTTGTTTGAGGGAAGCAAGTGGTTGGAGCTTGGCTATAATCCAAAGGATCTCTGGTCGATATCGCGGCTGCATCGGCAACACGCCGAACGCGTCGCGCATCCGACCCAGAAACCGCTGGAAATCGTCGAGCGCATGGTGCTGTCCAGCTGTCCGAAGGGCGGGCGCGTGCTCGACCCGTTCATGGGCAGCGGTACCACTGCAGTCGCTTGCGTCCGTCATCAGCGTGAATTCGTCGGCTATGAGATCAATGAAAGTTACTGCGCGATAGCGCGCGAGCGCGTGAGCGCCGCCGCAACGCCTCCTGTGTCGCGTCGGGCCAAGGCGAAAACGCAACGGCCGACCGAAGTCCAGTGAGTGACGCGCTGCGCAAGTCAGCGCGCAAGAGTCACGCGCAGTAACCCAAATTCGAGAAAATTCCATGTCCCGTATCAAGAACACGTTTGCCGCGTTGTCCGCTGAAGGTAAGAAAGGCCTGATTCCGTTCATGACCGCCGGCGATCCCGACCCGGCTCGCACGGTCGAATTCATGCACGCGCTCGCCGCTGGCGGCGCCGATGTGATCGAACTTGGCGTGCCGTTTTCCGACCCGATGGCCGACGGGCCGGTGATCCAGCAATCGTCGGAGCGTGCTTTGGCTCACGGCGTGTCGCTGCGCCACGTTCTCGCCGACGTCAAGCGCTTCCGCGAAACCAACGACAAGACGCCAGTCGTGCTGATGGGCTATGCCAATCCGATCGAACGGATGGGTACAGAGGCCTTTGCGAAAGCCGCACAGGAAGCTGGCGTCGATGGCGTACTGGTTGTCGATTACCCGCCGGAAGAGTGTGTTAATTTCGCCGATCAGATGCGATCTGCCGGTATCGATCCGATCTTTCTTCTGGCGCCGACCTCAACGGATGAGCGCATCGCAGAAGTTGGTAAAATTGCGAGCGGCTACGTCTATTACGTGTCGTTGAAAGGCGTGACCGGCTCGGCAAATCTGGACGTTTCCAGCATCGCGAGTAAAATCCCGGCCATCAAGTCGCGCGTACCCCTGCCGGTGGGCGTCGGTTTCGGCATTCGTGACGCGCAAACGGCGCGTTTGGTGGCCGAAGTATCCGATGCCGTCGTGATCGGCAGCCGTATCGTCCAATTGCTCGAACAGGCAGCTCCCGAAACCGCTGCCGAAACGCTCACGCGCTTCATTGCTGAAGTGCGCGGAGCGATCGATAGCGTCGCGATTGCCCGATAACAGTTATTTTGTCGCTGTAGTGTGTGCGGCGGGTTTATCCCGCCGTTTGCACGACTGTTGACCCCAGAAGGATTCAATATGAGCTGGCTCGATAAGCTGCTGCCGCCGAAAATCAAACAGACCGATCCGAAAAGCCGCAAGGGAATTCCGGAAGGTTTGTGGATCAAGTGTCCGTCTTGCGAAGCCGTGCTGTATCGCAACGACGTCGAGGCGAACCTGCATGTTTGCCCGAAGTGCGACCACCACATGCGGATCGGCGCGCGGGAGCGGCTCGACGGCCTGCTCGATCCGGAAGGGCGCTACGAAATTGGCCAGGAAATCGTTCCGGTCGACGCGCTTAAGTTCAAGGACAGTCGTAAGTACCCGGATCGCCTGAAAGAAGCGATGGACGACACCGACGAAACCGACGCAATGGTCGTGATGGGCGGTGCAATCCATACAATTCCGGTCGTGGTCGCGTGCTTCGAGTTTTCGTTCATGGGTGGCTCGATGGGTTCGGTAGTTGGCGAACGCTTCGCGCGCGGTGCACAGAACGCACTCGAACAGAAAGTGCCGTTTATCTGCTTCACCGCTTCGGGCGGCGCGCGGATGCAGGAAAGCCTGCTTTCTCTGATGCAGATGGCGAAGACCACGGCCATGTTGACCAAGCTCGCCGAAGCCAAGCTGCCGTTCATCTCCGTATTGACCGACCCGACTATGGGCGGTGTGTCCGCGAGCTTCGCGTTCCTCGGTGACGTGGTGATCGCCGAGCCGAAGGCGCTGATCGGCTTTGCCGGCCCGCGTGTGATTGAACAAACCGTGCGCGAAAAGCTGCCGGAAGGCTTCCAGCGCGCCGAGTTCCTGCTGACGAAGGGCGCGGTCGATATGATCGTCGACCGTCGCAAGCTGCGTGAAGAAATTGCCCAATTGATGGCGCTTCTGAGCCATCAACCGGCAGACGCGGTCGCGTAAGCGTTCGTTCGCGCAATGGCGGACCGTCGCGTCAGTGGGCGCGGCCGTGTCTGGCCAATAAATCTGTCACAAAAATAGCGCGCCGCGTGAGTGATCAAGCGGCGCGCTGCCATTTCCAGGATAATCACGGTCTCGTTGTGCGGCGGGATCGCCTGCGTGGCTCAAGCGCGGCTTTGTGCGCATAAACTCTGCCCCCGGCGGCATGCCAAAAACCAGCTCAGCCGCCCCGCTCACATTCGCACCACCGCTTAACCGATTTACTCGCGATTCACTCGATGACCACATTCCCTTCCCTCGACGCGTGGCTCACGCACCTTGAATCCGCGCATCCAGTCGGTATCGACATGGGATTGGGCCGTATCTCGCAAGTGCGCGACGCGATGCAATTGTCGTTTGAGTGTCCTGTCATCACAGTCGGCGGGACCAACGGCAAGGGCTCGACGTGCGCGATCCTCGAATCCATTCTGCTGCGCGCGGGTTTCACGGTGGGATGTCACACGTCGCCGCATCTGCTGACGTTCAATGAGCGGGCGAGGGTGAATGGCTCGATGGCGAGCGACGCTGATCTGCTACTGCACTTCGAAGCCGTCGAAGCCGCGCGTTTGAGTCTCGCCGAGCCGGTTTCGCTGACTTACTTCGAGTTCACGACGCTGGCAATCATGAGCCTGTTCGCCTCGCGCAAGCTGGACGCGGTGATTTTCGAAGTTGGCCTGGGCGGCCGGCTCGACGCAGTCAATATCCTCGATGCAGATTGCGCGATCATTACCAGCATCGATATTGATCACACGGAGTATCTCGGCGATACGCGCGAGAAAATTGCCTTCGAAAAGGCGGGCATTTTCCGCCCGGGCAAGCCGGCGATCTGCGCCGATCCGGTGCCGCCGCAATCGTTGATCGATCACGCGGAAAAAATTGGCGCCGAATTGTGGCTATTCGGCCGTGATTTTCGCTACGAAGGCCAGGCGGGCAGCGAGCGCCAGCAATGGAGCTACGTCGGCCCGACCATGCGGCGTTCGGCGCTCGCCTATCCGGCATTGCGAGGCGCAAATCAATTAATCAACACGTCGGCGGCGTTGGCAGGGCTCGAAACGCTGCGTGACCGTTTGCCGGTGTCGGCGCAGGACATCCGTCTCGGCCTCGCCAATGTGGAACTGCCTGGCCGTTTTCAGGTGTTGCCTGGCAAGCCGGCCATCGTGCTGGACGTCGGCCACAATCCGCATGCAGCCGCTGTTTTGTCGCAAAACCTGGGCAATATGGGGTTCTTCCCGTACACCTACGCGGTATTCGGTGCAATGCGCGATAAGGACATTGCGGGCGTGCTGACGCATCTGAAGGGCGATATCGACCATTGGTGCGTAGCCGATTTGCCGACTCCGCGGGCGGCATCGGCGGAACAACTCGAGGCGGCGTTGCGCGAACAGGGTGTCGAGGACAGCGGCGACAGCAGCATTACGCGCTATGCCACTCCGGCAGAGGCTTTCCAAGACGCGCTAAAACGAGCGTCAGAGAATGATAGAATTGTGGTCTTCGGCAGCTTCTACACGGTAGCAGGCGTGATGGCCTACCGTAAATCGCAGCAACACTGAACGGGCGCCAGGCTCGAACCAAGCGATTCATGGGAATTTTCTCGTTCGGCAAGAAAGACGACGCACCTACCCGGCGCGGCGCAAATACCAGTTCCACTCGGGCCGCCCGTGGTGAGCGTGTGGAGCGGCGAACCCGCCGCACCGAGCGCCCCGTCGACGCTGACGCGATGTTGCTCGACCCCACGTTGCCGGAAAAGCAGCGTGCACGGCGTCGGCTCGTTGGCGCAATCGCGCTGGTCGTGGCAGCGGTCATTATTCTGCCGATGGTGCTGGATTCGCATCCAAAACCCGTCACCGACGACATCTCCATCGACATTCCCAGCCGTCCCGCGCCCAAAGTCTCCCGCGCCGTCGAAGACAGCCAGGCCGGCGTAGCGCCCGACAATCCAGCACCCGACGCGGGTCTCGCGGCTTCCGCGCTGGCGCCGACCACGGCGGCCAACTCGGCGCAGAGCGCAACAAAGCAGAGCGCGGACGCGGCCGCATCACCGGCAGCCAAGCTAACGGCGAAATCGCCGGCGCCGGCTATCGCGGCCAACCCGACTCCGGCGGCGCCTGCAACAGCAGCCAAGCCGGCCAGAACGCCGTCCCCGCAACCGGCAGCCACACGTAACACGGAAAACACCGCAGCCGCTGGCGACGAGGACTCGAGCACGGCAGCCGCCAGCGCAAACGCGAATTCCGGCACGCCGGCGTCGCCCGCAGGCAGCCGTTTCGCGGTCCAACTGGGCGCGTTTGCAGATGAATCCAATGCGCGTAACTGGGCTGGCAAGTTGAAAGCGGCGGGGGTGCCCGCATATACCGAACATCGCAAGCAGGCAGACGGCACAACGCTCACGTTGTTGCGCGCCGGCCCGTTTGCCGACCGTGCAGCGGCCACCGCCGCGATTGCAAAGGTTCGCGCGGCCGGCCTGACGTCGGGCTCGAACAGCAACAGCGCAGCGCAGTAAGCCAGCGATGTTCACTGCCTTCGACTACGCTGTAATGGCGGTGATTGGTTTGTCGGCGCTGCGCGGTACGTGGCGCGGGTTTTTGTCGGAGATATTCGGGCTGATCGGCTGGATCGCGGCGTTTTTCATTGCCTGCCGCTTTGTCGGTTATGTGGTGCCGCATATCCCGTCCACGTGGCCCGGCGGCGCGTTGACCCAGTGGCTGGTCGCGTTCGCGCTGGTGGTGATCGGTGTGGTGCTGGTGGTGGGCGTGCTGAACGCGCTGCTGAGCCGCATCGTGCAGGCAACGGGTTTGAGCGGCGTGGACCGCTCGCTCGGTTTAATGTTCGGCCTCGTACGCGGGGTGATTCTGGTGCTGATTCTGGTCGCCCTTGCTGGCTTGACCGAACTCCCGGAACAGGATTTCTGGCGCAACGCCCTGCTTCGCCCCTATGCGGTCGAGGGCGTGCACGTAATGAAACCGCTGCTTCCCGAGACGCTTGCTGCCTACGTCCGAGTGTGACGATCAGGCGAGCGGTCGGAGGAACATAGCAGGACTCCGGCGCAGCCGGGTGCCTTGATGTGACAACGCGCGTAACACCGCGCTTCGTCACATGACTTCGCGACCCTCATCGCAGGCACCGGACGCCATGACGAATTTCGTACCTTTGAAGGACATGCCATGTGCGGCATCGTAGGCGTAGTTTCCCACTCCCCCGTCAATCAGCTGATCTATGACAGCTTGCTGCTCCTGCAGCATCGCGGTCAGGACGCCGCCGGCATCGCGACAGCGAACGGCAGCAATTTCCACATGCACAAGGCGAACGGCATGGTGCGCGACGTGTTCCGCACGCGCAACATGCGCAGCCTGCCGGGCACCACGGGTATCGGCCAGGTCCGTTATCCGACCGCCGGTTCTGCATCGAGCGAAGAAGAAGCCCAGCCGTTCTACGTGAACGCGCCGTTCGGCATCATCCTCGCGCATAACGGCAATCTGACCAACTGGCAGCAGCTGAAAGATGAGATGTTCCGCATCGATCGCCGCCACATCAACACGAATTCCGACACCGAAGTCATGCTCAACGTGCTCGCGCACGAATTGCAGCTGGCCAGCTCGGGTCTGCAACTCGATCCGGCCGCGCTGTTCAAGGCGGTGTCGGGCGTGCATCGCCGGGTGCGGGGTTCGTATGCGATTGTTTCGCTGATCGCCGGTTACGGTCTGCTGGGCTTCCGCGACCCGTTCGGTATCCGTCCGTTGTGCCTCGGCAAGCAGGAAACGGCTGAAGGCGTCGAATGGATTCTGGCGTCGGAATCGGTCGCGATTGAAGGTATCGGCTTCGAATTCGTGCGCGACATCGAGCCGGGTGAAGCGATTTTCATCGATATTGAAGGCAACCTGCACTCGCAGCAATGCGCGACGAACCCGAGCCTGAACCCGTGCATTTTCGAACTCGTGTATCTCGCGCGTCCGGACTCGGTGCTCGACGGCGTGCCGGTCTATAACGTGCGTCTGCGCATGGGCGATTATCTCGCCGAGAAGATCAGGCGCGAGTTGCCCGACGTCGCGATCGACGTCGTGATGCCGATTCCCGATTCGTCCCGTCCGGCCGCGATGCAGGTCGCGAAGAAGTTGGGCGTCGAGTATCGCGAAGGCTTCTTCAAGAACCGTTATGTCGGCCGTACCTTCATCATGCCGGGCCAGGCAGTGCGCAAGAAGTCGGTGCGTCAGAAGCTGAACGCGATGGGCATCGAGTTCAAGGGCAAGAACGTGCTGATCGTCGACGACTCGATCGTGCGCGGCACCACTTCGCATGAAATCGTGCAGATGGCCCGCGATGCAGGCGCGAACAAGGTGATTTTCGCGTCGGCGGCGCCGCCGGTGAAATTCCCGAACGTCTACGGTATCGACATGCCGACACGCGGCGAACTCGTTGCCCACGGCCGTACGGACGAAGAAGTCGCGCGCATGATCGGCGCCGACCACCTCGTGTATCAGGACGTGGAAGCGCTGAAGCAAGCGGTGCGCGACACGAACCCGGCGCTGAAGGAATTCGAAGCGTCGTGTTTCGATGGCAACTACGTGACCGGCGACATCACGACCGAGTACCTCGACCGGATCGAAACCGCGCGTCTCGCACCGTCGTCGCAATCGGATCGTGACGCTGCTAGCGAAGCGATCGACGGTGGTGGCCCGGCGCGTTCGCAACTGCATCTGCAGTTGTCGGTAGGCTAATGAACGCGACCCGCTCGCGGCGTGGTCGTGCACTGCACGTCACATCGCGAGCGTGTTAGCATGACGGCTTGCGTCGATTTGATCTCAGCTTGCGGACGCGGGGCAACCCGAAACAGCTAAAGCGAAGGGTGGAAAAGCCGCACTCATCCGCCTCCGCTCCAGCTTTACCGCACATGAAGCCCGCTTATGCCGACGCAAAAGCGGGCTTTTTTGTTGCTGCCGTTCGTTGTTGCGCTTGTGTTGTCGAGCCGCACCGAACGCAGCCATCGAACATTGGAAACCAGAACCAACATGGACGACTCCCTGAATTTCGATACGCTGGCAGTTCGCTCGGGCACAGCGCGCAGCGACTTCAACGAGCACTCGGAAGCGATTTTCCTGACCTCGAGCTTCGTGTTCGCGAGTGCCGCAGACGCCGCCGTGCGCTTCGCGAACTCCGAAGACAACTTCACCTACTCGCGTTTCACGAATCCGACTGTGTCGATGTTCCAGGACCGGCTGGCCGCGCTCGAAGGCGGCGAGGCGTGTATGGCAACCGCGTCGGGCATGGCCGCGATCATGTCGGTGGTGATGTCGACATTGCAGGCGGGTGATCATCTGGTCAGCTCGCAGGCGCTGTTCGGCTCGACGCTCGGCATGTTCTCGCAGATCTTCAGCAAGTTCGGCATTACGACCACCTTCGTCGATCCGACCGATCTCGATGCATGGCAAAACGCAGTGCGTCCCGAAACGAAGATGTTCTTCCTCGAAACGCCGTCGAACCCGTTGACTGAAGTGTCCGATATCGCCGCGATCAGCAAGATCGCGAAGGCGGCGAACGCAGTGTTCGTGGTCGACAACTGCTTCTGTAGTCCCGCGTTGCAACAGCCGTTGAAGCTTGGCGCGGACGTCGTCATGCATTCGGCCACCAAGTTCCTCGATGGTCAGGGTCGCGTGCTGGGCGGCGCGCTGGTCGGCTCGAAGAAATTCATCATGGAGAAGGTGTTCCCGTTCGTACGTAGCGCCGGGCCGACGCTGTCCGCGTTCAATGCGTGGGTGTTGCTCAAGGGCATGGAAACGCTGTCGTTGCGTGTCGACAAACAGTCGGCGAATGCGCTTGAAATCGCCCGCTGGCTCGAGACGCATCCGGCGGTGAATCGGGTGTTTTACCCGGGGCTGGAGTCGCATCCGCAGCATGCGTTGGCGATGCGTCAGCAGAAGTCGGGCGGCGCGATTCTGTCGTTCGAATTGAAGGGCGATACGCCGGAGCAGATGCGCGCGAATGCATGGCGTGTGATCGACAGCACGAAGATCTGCTCGATCACCGGCAATCTCGGCGACACGCGCACGACCATCACGCATCCGGCCACCACCACGCATGGCCGCGTCACGCCGGAAGCGCGCGCAGCCGCAGGGATCAGCGAAGGGTTGATCCGTCTTGCCGTGGGTCTGGAAAATGCCGGCGATATTCGCAGTGACCTGGAGCGCGGTCTGGCGAGTTGAGTCGTACGGAAGGAAAGGACGCCGAGTTCCAGCGCCTGATGTTTCCTCTTCGAGCGACCACACGCGCCGAAAAAGGAATCGATTTGCAAAGGCGGGCCGTCCTGTTCAGGCGGCTCGCGTCATCAGGCTCTCGCCACACTACTCAATGGCGCAACGCGCGCCACTGCCCTGGTGCCAGCCCGAAACGCCGCGTGAACGCGTGCGTGTACGCGCTCTGATCGCCGAAACCGATTTCCAATGCGATATCCGTCAGCGAAAGACGTGGGTCCGCGAGTAGCGTGATCGACGTGTCCAACCGTAGCCGCTGCAAATAGCGATGCGGTGTTTCGCCGAAAGCGTCGATAAAAAGCTGATGAAAGCGCCGCATGCCAAAGCCGCAATGCGCGGCGAGGTCGGCGATACGCAACGGCTCGGATAAATGCGCGCGCAGCCAGCGGTCGATCCGCGCGAAGTCGAGACCAGCACCGGCGGCCTGCATGCCCGCTGTCGTGCCTGCGTCGGCGACCAATGCGGCGCCCAGGCGGGCCGCTGCGTCCCAATGAAAACGCCGGCTGTCCAGATCGTCGCCCCGTGCGCCGCCCGTGGCGTGCGCCGCGATTCGATGCACGAGTTGCGCGAGCGAAGGGTCGACCGTCACGGCGCGTGCGCGGTCGAACAAACGTTCCGGCACGGCTAGCGACGTAGCCGGCAAATCCAGCACCAGTTGCCGGTTTTCGCCGACACCCGCGTAGTCGTGCCGCGCACCGGCTGGGATCAGCCATGCCGAGCCGGCGTCGATTTGCTGCGCAACGCCGTCTACCGCCATCAGCATTGCGCCGTCGAGCCCGAGCACGACCTGGTGAAAGTCGTGCACGTCCGACGCTTCGATTGCGCCGTAACGGCGCAACGAAACGCTAGGGGCAGTGACGGCAGCGTGGCTCATTGGCGCGGTTCAGCTTGAGCGGCGATGCGCAACAACACAAACAACGAAAAACTTAAACGTCGAGCAATTCGACTTCGAACACGAGCGTCGCATTCGGCGGAATCACGCCGCCTGCACCGCGCACGCCGTAGCCGAGTTGCGGCGGAATGGTCAGCTTGCGCGTGCCGCCGACCTTCATACCTTGCACGCCTTCGTCCCAGCCCTTGATGACCATGCCGCCGCCCAGCACGAATGCGAACGGGTCGTTGCGGTCCTTGCTCGAGTCGAACTTCTGGCCGTCGGTCAGCCAGCCGGTGTAATGCACGCTGACGGTCTTGCCCGCTACGGCTTCTGCGCCGCTGCCTTCAACGATGTCTTCGTACTTCAGGCCGGATTCGGTAGTCACTGTCGACATATGTCGCTCCTCAGTCAAAATCGTAAAAACCGACATTGTAGGCGTGTTGATGGCTTGCCGGCCACGATTGCCCACGAAGGCCGCGTGGCACGCGGATTGCGTGACGGTTGCCGGGCAATTAGCCATCCGGCCAGGCTATTCGTGCCGGATGCCGTGCCTATAATGGGGCTTATTTCAATCATCATGCACTGCCTGAGAGGGCTCGATTGTGACAACGTCTTCTACCGGCGCTGCTGGCGCATCGCCGGCGTCTTCTTCCGGCTTCGCCGTATCCGAACGCACAGCCCATCTTCGGGCGGAAACCGCGCTGTTCATGCGCGATCATGTGCTGTCACTGGTATCGCACGATTTACGTGGTCCGTTGAACGCCATTCATAGCTGGGCCTATGTGCTCGAGCGCAAGCTCGACGCGAACGACCCCAACGCGCAGCGCGCCGTCACCGGCATTCGTAATGGCGTGGACCAGCAGGTGAAGCTGCTGGAATCTATCGTCGACGCGACGCGCGCCGAGACTAAATCGCTGGCGCTCGCCTACGCGCCGTTTCCGCTCCATCCGTTACTCGACGAAACCGCGGAAGAAGTCCGCTCCGGTCTCGCCCGCTCACGCGGCGTGGAAGTGGCGGTCGATTCGCAACTTGCCACCGAACAACTCAATGGCGATCGCGAACGTCTCGCGGCCGCGCTCTGGGTCATGCTTGCATTTGCGGTCGAAGCGAGCGCTGAAGGCGCAGCTGTCAAGCTGACCGCGCACGTGGAAACCGGCGCGTGGCACGCTACCGTCGCATATGATTCAAACGAAGCCGCGCTGAACGATCCGGCGCTGCCTCATCTACTCGAAGCATTTGCGCGTAAGCAGGCAGGCGAGCCGCGCGAAGCGAAGCGGATCGCGTGGGTCTTCGCGTTGTGCAAACGGGTTGCGGAAGCGCACGGCGGCAGTTTCGAGCAAAGCGATACCAGCGGCGGTGAACCAGTCACGCTCACGTTGCGCGTGCCACTGAGCGCAGTCGCGCCGAAGTGAACGCACGCACGCCTGCCGTGCGCGCTTAACTTTTCATCAAGCTTTCACCCTCTATACTGACAACTTTTGTTGCCGGAGCCTTTTGCTTTGATCCAGGTTGTCGCTCTCATTGGTGCGTTGCTTCTCGTTGCCCTCAACGGCTTTTTTGTCGCCGCTGAATTCGGCCTGGTCAAACTCCGGCAGACGCGAGTGCAAAGCCTCGCCACGCGGTACGGTTTGCGCGGACGTTTGCTCGCGAAGGTCCACGGGCGTCTCGACGCTTATCTGTCCGCGTGTCAGTTGGGTATTACGCTCGCGTCGCTCGGGCTTGGCTGGATCGGCGAGCCTGCCTTTGCCGAGTTGATCACGCCGCTGTTCAAGCTGGCCGGCGTGGAATCGGAGCGGTTGATTCACGGCATTTCGCTGTTCTTTGCGTTCTCGTGCATCTCCTTCCTGCACATCGTGGTCGGCGAATTGGCGCCGAAGTCGCTGGCCCTTCGCGAGGCGGAGAAAGTATCGCTGTGGGCCGCGATGCCGCTGTACGGTTTTTACTGGGCGATGTATCCGTTCATCTGGGTGCTGAATTCGAGTGCCAACGCGGTATTGAGAATGGCGGGATTAGACGCCGATCACGGCCACGACTCGCATTACTCAACCGAAGAACTCAAGCTGATTCTGCGTGGCCGGCGCGCGCAAGTCGCGACCGAGATTGGTTCGCCCGAAGACGCTTATAGCCAGGACGAGTGGAACACGATCGCGCATTCGTTGGACTTCTCGCGCATGACGGTGTCGGATCTGATGCGTCCGGCGTTTGAGATGGTCGGCTTGCGGCGCGATCTGCCGTTGCGCGACAACATGCACATCGTCGCGCAGCACCGCTTTAGCCGCTATCCGCTGTTCGACGATGCGTCCGGTGAGCGCGTGACCGGCATGATCCATTTGAAGGATCTGCTGCTCGCGCGTCAGGCGGGCAGTACGCTCGACGATCTGTCGAAATACGCGCGGCCCGTACAGTACGTGAAGCCGGAAATGCCGGCCCTCGAACTGTTCCGGCGCTTCCGCACGGGCGCGCCGCATCTCGCGCTGGTCGGTCACAAGAATGCGAAGCCAATCGGCTTTCTGACGCTCGACAATCTGCTTGGCGCACTGGTCGGGCAGATTCACGACGAGTTCCGTCAGGGTGACGCCGACTGGACGCGCATGGACGACGGCACGTTGATGGGCAAGGGCAGCTTGCCGGTCGTGTCGCTGGAACGCGCGTTGGGGATCGATATCGACGAAGGTAAAGCAGAGTCGGTTGGCGGGCTGGTGATTCAGGCGTTGAACGATTTGCCTTCCGAGGGGCAGCGGGTGGAGTTCGATCGTTTCGACGTGGTGGTCAAGAAAATGAAGGGGCCGCGCATCGTACTCGTGCGTGTGTATCCGCGAATGTTTGATGATGAAGGCGGTTGAAGTACACGTTTGAAGTCCACGCAGCCAGCAAGAAAAGAGCACGCGACCCACGCGTGCTCTTTTTGCTTAAAAGTCCGCCAGGACGAACCCTCAGCTACGCGGCACCCCATCCTCTACCAGTACCGCAATCGGCATGGCCGCCAGCGCATCGCGCAGATACAGCAGGCCGTTTTCGTCAACCTTCGGCGCGGCGGGACTCAACCAGTCGAACAACGCCCGGGACGATAAATCGGACGGCATTTCCACCGCGGTATCCGCCCACTTCGCGGCATCCACTAGCGGCAGGTCGCCGTCGTCGCCGAGCAGGCCAGCCGCCAGGCGACTTGCCACCACCACCGCCCACGCATTGCCATGCCGCCGCGCAAACGCGATCACGCTCGACGCATGTGGGCCGCGCACCGTCAGCGGCAAATACGTGCTTTGGCTCAGCAACTCCGGCAAATGCTCGCGCAACGCGAGCACACGTTGCACGACGGCGAGCTTCACTTGGCCGTCGTGCCAGCTGGGCAGAAACTCCGACGGCGGCGTCTGAACCAGCAAGCTCTCACGTTTTGCGAAATCGACAGGACGGCGATTGTCGGGGTCGACCAGACTGAAGTCCCACAATTCGGTGCCCTGGTAGAGATCGGGAATCCCAGGTGACGCGAGTCGCAATACAGTTTGCTGCAAGCTGTTCAGCGCCCCCGCACGGCCGATTCGCGCGACAAAAGCGGCCAGCTCCTTCAGGAATCCATCGCGGCGCTGCGGCGCAAGAATGTCGAACAGGAAATCACGACAGCCCGTTTCGT
The DNA here is from genome assembly GCF_904848625.1 of Paraburkholderia metrosideri. Lineage (GTDB taxonomy): Bacteria > Pseudomonadota > Gammaproteobacteria > Burkholderiales > Burkholderiaceae > Paraburkholderia > Paraburkholderia metrosideri. Next base: position 112,386 of record NZ_CAJHCP010000012.1, on the reverse strand, counting down.
AGGCCTCGTCGGGCGCTAGCCAGTTGGTTTGCAGTTTCGCTTCCCTGAGCGCCTTCAATTGCCATTGCGCGACGCGCTCGGCCAGTTCCTTGACGCCTGCTTCATCGTCCGGTTGCAGGTCGGGCGGCCAGCATCCCACCAACGTCTGATACAGCATCGCTTCGGCGGCCGCACCGGGCGCCCAGTCGTCGCTGCGATCCTGACCTACGCTGCTGAGCGGCTTGCCATCGAGTGCCCGCCGCTGCGGCGCATTCAGCGTCGACCACGCGCGCAACGTCGCGCTCCAATCGTCCGCGATTTCGCTCAGTACCGCGAGCCGCGCACGCACGTCTTCGCCGCGCTTGTGATCGTGCGTGGCCGTAGCGAGCAATGCATGCGGAAACCGTTGCGACCGTTCCAGATTTGCCGCATGAAATTGCTCAACCGACAACGCGAATTCGCCCGGATCAGAGCCGACCTCATTGCGCGACAACAGCCGCCCATAGCGATAGCACGCGGTATCTTCGACCGCCTTCGCGGCGACCGGCGCGGTCAGTTGCGAAAACAGCGTTTGCGCGGTGCGGCGCGACGAGCCCGCATGAGGCGGCGGCCCGCCGCCTTGACCTTGCTGCTGCGGCGGCGCGCCGGTTCGCGTGCCGGGTACTTCTTCAGCACTGCCGCCAAGCCACGCATTCACGCGATCGAGCACGACATGGTCCGCGCGCGACAGCGCTACTTGCGCGCCCGCCAAAGCCTGGTCGAAGTAAATGTTGTCGGTGGCACTGCGCAAACCGTTCTGCGGATAAATCCGGTACACCGGAAAATGCACGACAAGTTCGGTGAGCACGCGGCGCAAGGTCGTGAAAGTGAAGTCGCGTGTGGTCAGCGAATCGCGTGCAATGCGATGCAGCGCCCGCGCCGCGCGGTCCAGTTCCGCCGACAGGTTTTCCGCGAGAATCTTGCGGCGAGCTGCCAGCGCTTCGTCGGCGAAACGTGGGCTGCGACCGGTCAACTCAGCCCACGTGCGCGCGAGCGGTTCCGCGCCGGCAGGGTCGTGCAGCAGCGCGCCCACGTCGCTCATGAAGTCGTAGCCGGTGGTGCCGTCAACCGGCCAGTCATCGCGCAGCGGCTCGCCCCGGCCCAGAATCTTCTCGACCACCACATACGGCGCACTGTCGCGCAATTCGGTGAGCCGTTGCCGCAGGCGCTGACAGTATTCGCGCGGCTCAGCGAGTCCGTCGACGTGATCGATCCGCAGGCCGTCCACCACGCCTTCCTGATAAAGGCGGAAAGCCAGCGCATGCACCGCGTCGAAAACTTCGGGCCGCTCCACGCGCACGCCGGCCAGTGTCGAGATATCGAAGAAGCGCCGCCAGTTCACTTCATCGGATGCGGTGCGCCACCACGCCAGCCGGAAGTGCTGCCGTTCGATCAGCCGATGCAAGCGGTCACGCGTCACCGGATCTTCCGGCGCGTACGCCTCCAGCACGATCTCGATTGCCGAATTGCCGTTTTGCGCGACAAACTCACGCAATGCGTTGCGCGCCTCGGCGGCACGCGGTTGATCGGTGGGCTGCGTCGTCAGTCCCTGGAAGCGCTCGGCAAGCGCGCTGAGGTCGGCGCGATCCGCGCTTTGCAGGATCGACGCGTAATCGATCGGGCAAATGGGGAACACATGCGGCCCATAGCCGATGAAAAAGCGGCCGGTGTCCGACGCAAAATGCAGCGCGATGCGGCCCGCCGCGAGTTCCTCGCCATAGGGCGCGCCGAGTGTGGGTTGCAGCACCTTGCCGCGCAGTGCGGGGTCGGGCGAATGCCAGTCCACATCGAAATGGCGTGCATACGCGCTATGACGGCCCCATTCGAGAATGTCGAGCCACCACGCGTTGCTCGATCCGCCGACACCCATATGGTTCGGCACCATGTCGACGATCAGTCCCATGTTGTGCGCACGCAGTTTGTCGACGAGGCGCTTGAGGCCCGCCTCGCCGCCACATTCGGCACTCACCTGGGTGTAGTCGACGGTGTCGTAGCCGTGCATCGAGCCCGGCTCGGCGGTCGTGATCGGCGATGCATACACATGACTGATGCCGAGCGCGGCGAAGTAATCGACGTGCTTCGCGGCGTCGTCGAACGTAAAGCCACGGTGGAACTGTAGGCGAAGCGTGGAGCGCGGGACGGTCATGGCGTATCAGGCTCCGAAGAAGCGTTGGAAGAAGGGGGCGAAATAGGGGGCGCAATCCGCGGGGCAATCCGCGGGGCACTGCGCGCGCGGTCGACCGCCAGCAGGCGGTCGCAGAACGTATCGTCAGCGAACAATTCGTCGACCGGCAGGCTCAGCCGGCGCCGCCAGTTCGGATGCTCATCGATCGAACCGGGCAGATTCGGCTGGTCGACCAGCGCGAGCAGGTCTTCAAGCGGAAACGTGACGAGCGGGCCAGGCGTCGCCGCCACGAAGGCCAGCGCTTCGTCCACGGGCGCGCTTTCGGCGGGCGGTGCAGTGACGCCTGACGCGGCCACGCCGGCTTGCTGAAACGCGTGCCACAGTTTGGCGCGATCCTTCGCGCGTTCCTCCTGCGCGGCTTCCTCGGGGTCGCGGCCATCGGCGCGCGCCATCGTCTGCCCGATCTTGTTGCGCCACGTGATGTCGCTGCCGCGCCACCAGCCGGCCACGGTGGGCAGATCGTGGGTGGTGGTGGTGCCGACCGCGTTGCGGTCCCACTCGTACGGTGGCTTGAAGCCGTCGCCGTCTTGTGCGCCTTCGAACCACAGCACACGAATTCCGGCGATGCCGTGTTCGTCGAGTCGCTCGCGAAAACCCGGCGGCACGGTGCCGAGATCTTCGCCAATCACGATCGAGCGATGCCGCCACGATTCGAGCGCGATCAACCGCAACAGGTCTTCGAGCGGATAGCGCAAATACGCGCCGTTGCGCGCGCTTTCACCTTCGGGCACGAGCCACAGCCGCCGCAAGCCGAGAATGTGATCGATGCGGATGCCGCCCGCATGCGCGAACGCCGCGCGCAGCATGTCGATGAACGCGGAAAAGCCCTGCGTGCGCATCGCGCGCGGCGAGAAGGTGGTGAGGCCCCATGCCTGTCCGGCCTGGTTGAAGAGGTCGGGAGGCGCGCCGACGGATACGCCTTGCAGCATGTCGTCGCGATACGACCACGCGTGGCTGCCCGCGCTGTCGCAACCCACCGCGAGATCGGCGATCAGGCCGACCGCCATGCCGGCGTCGTGCGCGGCCTGTTGCGCGTGCGATAAACCCTTCGCGGCGAGCCATTGCAGGAATAGATGGAAATCGACTTCGTAGCGATGGGCTTCGGCAAACGCTTCGACTTCCGGGCTGCGCGGATCGCGCAATGCGTCGGGCCAGTCGCGCCAATGTCCGTGGCCGCCTTCCTGCGAAAGCTGCGCGGCTTGCAGCGCTTCGAATCGCGCGTGGTCCTCGAGTGCGCGTCCGGCACGTTCGCAGAAGCCATGAAATTCCAGCGCGCGCGGCGTGTGCTGGAGGCGTTCGTTTTGGCTGAAATGCTCGTACAGCGTGCGCAAGACCTTCAGCTTTAGCATGACCGCATTCGGCCAGTCGATCAGCTTCAGATCTTCCAGTTGCGACCAGGCGTCGGCGGCTTGCGCGGCGTTGAGCGCATCGCGCGCGGCGTCCGCGCCGAACACCGCAGCCGGATCGATATGGGTGACGTTCAACCACAACCGCGACGACGGCGAATAAGGGCTGAAGCGATTCGGCTCTGCGCTGAACATCGCGTGAGTCGGGCTGACGGCGAGCGCGTGCGCGCCGCGTTTGCCACTTTCCGTTGCCACCTGGGCAAGTGCCGAGTAATCGCCGATGCCGCCGTCGCCGGTGCGACGCAGTCCGTACAGCTGCGCGGCGACGCCCCACAGCGGCGGCGTTTTCTTCGTGTCGTCCGGATGCAGCGTGCGCCACGCGTCATCGGCGGTGTAGCAGCGGCGTGGCGCGACGGCCAGCGTCACCCGTTGCTCGTTGATCACGAGCGTGTGATAGCCGGGTTCGTCGATCGGCGCGAGCAACGCTTCTTCGCCTTTGGGCGCCGTAAAGCGGCCATCGATGATCGAACCGCTTTCCAGTTCGATCCGGTAATGGCTGCCGGACTTCACTGCCGCGGCAGGCAGCGCGATGCCGCGCCCGATCTCGGCCGTCATCAGCGGAGGCATTTTCCGGCCCGACAGTTCGGCCTCCAGAGCAGCCGCGCTTTGCCGGATCTGGGTAGCGTTGCCGCAGGGCAAGCCCATCCGGTCGAGCAGAACGGCAAGTGTGCTGTCGGGCACATGCTGCGTGGTGTGATGCGCGTCCTGCCACTCCACCTCGAAGCCGGCACGGGTGGCAAGAGTCACGATCGTTTCGTTGGGGCGTCGGGTTGTCACGCGTGGCGCTCCTGTTTTCCTGCGATGCGCGCATCGTGGCCGATCGCGTAGTCGCTGACGTCGCCGGTTAGCCACGCGACGAACGTGTCCGGCGGTAGCGTGCCAGCGGCGACCTGTTCGCGCACGCGCGGCGGCGTTTCGAAAATCACCTTGCCAGCGGGTATCTGTTCCAAAGCGACGTTTTCCTTCGACAGATTCAACGCCACCGACAGCGTCTCTCCATCACCCAGTTTCCAGCGTGCGACCAGTGCGTTGGCATCGCCGCCATTGGCCGCGCCGAGCACGCTCGCGCCCAGCGCCTTGCCGTGCTTCAGGCGCGGTGTGATCAGCTTCGCGCGCACGGCGAGCGCGGACTTGTAGAAGTGCATCCAGTCGAGGCGGTCTTTCGCTTGTGCGTCGTCGTTGGCCGCCGCCGCTTCGCCTGGTGCGGGCGGCGATGACGCATTAAACGTCCCGACATCGTTCGGATCGGGAATCTGCGCGCGTTTCTTCTCATCGCTGAACGAAGAAAAGCGCGCGAATTCACGGCGGCGTCCTTCGCGTACGGCGTTGGCTAAATCACCGGTGTAGTCGGTGAAGAAGAGGAAGGGCTGGGTCGAACCGTATTGCTCGTCCATGAAAAGCAGTGGGATTTGCGGCGACAACAGCAGCAGACCGGTGGCTGCGCGCAATGCCTGATCCGATGTCAGTTTGCGCAGGCGTTCGCCAAATGCACGATTGCCTATCTGATCGTGGTTCTGCAAAAACATCACGAACGACGTCGGCGATAAATGTCCGCTCGATTCACCGCGCGGCGCACCGTCGTGAATCGGCGATGGATCGCCCTGATACGCAAAGCCTTCCGACAACACGCGTGCAAGCCGGCGAACCGGCTGATCTTCGTACGCGTGGTAGTAGCCCTCTGTTTCGCCAGTGAGCAGAACGTGCAGCGTGTTGTGGGCGTCGTCGTTCCATTGCGCGTCGAAATGCGTGTCCAGCAGGCTCGCGCTGTTGTGCTCGTTCTCCAGCACCAGATGCACATGCCGCCCATGCTGCACGGCCGCGCGGATATGGTGGGACAATTTGCGCAGCCATTCGTGATTGTCGATTGCATGCACCGCGTCGAAGCGCAACCCGTCGATCCGGTACTCGTTGATCCAGTAGACGGCGTTATCGGTGAAGAAATCGCTCACTTCATTGCGATTGAAATCGATTGCCGGACCCCACGGCGTATGCGTGCCGTCGCGGAAAAACGAACTCGCATACGCGTGCAGATAGTTGCCGTCCGGGCCGAAGTGGTTGTAGACCACATCGAGAAACACCATCAGGCCGAGACCGTGCGCGGCGTCGATCAGTGCTTTGAGTTCTTCGGGGCGGCCATAGGCGGAATCGGGGGCGTAGGGCAGCACGCCGTCATAACCCCAGTTGTGCTTGCCGGGGAAGTCGTTCAACGGCATCAATTCGATCGCCGTGACGCCGAGCGCGGCGAGTTCGGGCAAACGCTTCTGCACGCCTGCATAACCGCCCATCGCGCCGACATGCAACTCGTACAGCACTGTTTCTTCCCACGGCCTGCCGTGCCAGCTCGTGTGTTCCCACCGATACGCCCGCGGGTCGATCACCTCGCTCGGCCCATGCACGTCCTGCGGCTGGAAGCGCGACGCCGGGTCCGGCACCAACTGCTCGCCGTCGAGCCGGAAGCGATACAACGTGCCCGCGCCGCAGTCGACGGTTGCTTCGAACCAGCCGTTGCCGGTCGGCGTCATGTCGTGCGCGCCCTGCGCAGCACCGCTCTCGACGGCGATCTGCACGCTCTTGCACGACGGCGCCCAGAAGCGGAACCGCGTGCGTGGTTTGGTGCCCGCCGCGCCGAGCAACTGCGCGCTGAACGGCAAACAATGCGCGTGATGATGCGCATGAGGATCAATCGGACTTTCGGACATGATTCTTCACCATTCGAATGTGCTGTCGAGCCGCGTTTTACACGTACCTTGTGCCAATGATTCCGCACGTGCGATACGTCACGCGCCGCATGCTGTTCGTACCGCGAAGCGACAACGCCAACCGCCGCGCTGCGCGTTGCGCCGTTCAAGTGCTCGGCGACGTATCGCTACTGGGCGGATGCGCACCGGGATCGGGCGGCAGCGCGGTCAGCAGCCGTGGCCCGTGCTGAGCGCCGGCCGCCCATCCAGCCTGCCAATCTGCCTCACCGACCGGTTGCGCGGCCAGCATCACAAGGCCGTGCGCGGCCACTTCAACGTCTGCCGCCGCCAGCCGATGCGGCGTGTTGACTGACTCAGCCGTGTCTAACAGCACATGCCATTCCAGGTGCGGCGCAGGCGGTATAAAACGTAGCGTTTCCTCGTTGGCGTTGAGCATCATTAACAATACTTCGGTTTCGCCATTCAAGCCTGGTCCCGCGCGACGCAAGGTAAACGCGCGTCCTTCGGGGTCCTGCCATGCCTCGATGGTCAGCGGATCGCCGTGTTCGTCGAACCAGCCGACATCGAATAAACCGGGCAATACTTCGCGGTCGCCGAACAGAAAGCGCGTTTCGCGCAGGAGCGGATGCTGCTTGCGCAGCGCGATGACCCGTGCGACGAAGTCGGTCATCTGACGGCCATCGGGCGAAGCGGCGTGCTCCCAGTTGATCCACGAAATTTCGTTGTCCTGGCAGTACGCGTTGTTGTTGCCGTTTTGCGTACGCAGCGATTCGTCGCCCGCCAGCATCATCGGCGTGCCGAGCGCCATCAGCAGCGTGGCGATCAGCGAGCGGGCCACACGCTTGCGCGTGGCGAGAATCGCGGGATCGTCAGTCGGGCCTTCGGCGCCCCAGTTGCGGCTGCAATTCTCGTTGTGCCCGTCGTTGTTATCTTCACGATTTGCTTCGTTGTGCTTCTGCTCGTACGCCGTCACATCCGCTAACGTAAATCCGTCATGTGACGTGACGAAGTTGATCGATGCCCACGGCTTTCTGAAACGCCGGTTGAACAGATCCGCCGAGCCGGTCAGACGCGCAGCGAGATCGGGCCGCAAGCCGGCGTCGCCGCGCCAGAAACGGCGCACGGTGTCGCGAAAACGGTCGTTCCATTCGCTGAATCCCGGCGGATGATTGCCGAGCTGATAACCGCCAGGCCCAATGTCCCATGGCTCGGAAATCAGCTTGCGTTGCGACAGCACGGGGTCCTGGCGCAACGCGTCGAAGAAACCGGAGCCGGGATCGAAACCATGTTGCTCGCGGCCGAGCGTCACGCCGAGGTCGAAACGGAAGCCGTCGATATTGAAAGCAGTCGACCAGTAACGCAGCGAATCCATCACCATCTGCAAGACACGCGGATGCGGCAGGTTCAGCGTATCGCCGCAACCGGTGTCGTTGATATGGTGACGTTCGTCGCCGGGAATCAGGCGGTAATAGCTGGCGTTGTCGAGTCCGCGCCACGAAACCGTGGGGCCCATCTCGCTGCCTTCGCAGGTGTGGTTGTAGACCACGTCGAGAAATACCTCGATGCCGGCAGCGTGCAGCTGACGCACGGCGATCCGCATTTCGTCGAGCCTATGCGTACTCAGATACGACGGTTCGGGCGCAAAAAACGCGGCGGTGTTGTAGCCCCAGTAATTGCGCAGCCCGCGCTCCACCAGAAAGCGATCGTTCAGAAACGCGTGAACGGGCAGCAATTCGACCGCAGTCACACCCAGCTTCAGCAAATGCTCGATGAATTCCGGCGACGCCAGCGCCGCAAACGTGCCGCGTTCGTGCTGACGCAAATCGGCGCGTAACATCGACGCGCCGCGCACATGCGTTTCGTAAATGACGGTCTCGCCCCACGGTACATTCGGGCGTTTATCGTGCGACCAGTCGAACGCTTCGTCGATCACGACGCATTTGGGCATCGCGGGCGCGGAATCGCGCCGGTCGATCGAAAGATCCGCGCGATTCGAATGCACGCGGTAGCCGAACAGCGCATCCGACCAGCGAAACTGTCCGACGAGCTTGCGCGCGTACGGATCGAGCAAGAGCTTGTGCGGATTGAAGCGGTGCCCCTGATGCGGCTGATACGGCCCGTGCGCGCGAAATCCATAAGCGGTGCCCGGATGCGCGTTGGGCAGGTAGCCGTGCCAGACTTCATCGGTACATTCGGGCAGCGTATAGCGTCTGATTTCCTTGCGGCCCGTGGGATCGAACAGGCAAAGCTCGATTTTCTGCGCGTTCGCCGAGAACACGGCGAAGTTGACGCCCAGGCCATCCCAGCTGGCACCGAGCGGATACGGCGAGCCCGGCAACAGCCGGTCGGGCATTGCATGCGACATGATTCCCCTTCCTGTTCTAGTTTGTGAACGCTCTCTTGGGTCTTCATGCAGCGGGCGCGCGGAGCCAAGGCCGCGCGCCCGCTTTTACGGCGCTTTTCTCGACCTCTGGCTCATTCGGCGCGCAATACAATGGTTGCGAGCGGTGGCAGCACCAGCGACGCCGAATGCGGTCTACCGTGACTCGACATTTCGTCGGTATGAATCGGGCCGCCGTTGCCCATATTCGAGCCGCCGTACACGCCTGCGTCGGTGTTCAGCACTTCGGCCCAGCGTCCACCGCGCGGCATGCCGATGCGATAGCCGACACGCGGCACGGGCGTCATATTGCAGACAATCACGAGTTCCTGGCCTGCGCCGTCGGTGCGTCGATACGCGTACACGCTGTTGCCGCTGTCATCGCCAACCAGCCATTCAAAGCCGCCTGGCTCACTGTCCAGCAGATGCAGCGCCGGCTCCCTGCTGTACAGATGGTTCAGATCGCGAACCAGCTTCTGCACGCCATGGTGGTTCGGATCGTCGAGCAGATGCCAATGCGGCGACGTGTCATGGTTGAATTCCGCCATCTGGCCGAATTCGCCGCCCATGAACAGCAGCTTCTTTCCCGGATGCGTCCACATGAAGCCGAAATACGCGCGCAGATTGGCAAAGCGTTGCCACGTGTCGCCCGGCATCTTGCCGAGCAGCGAGCCTTTGCCGTGCACTACTTCATCGTGTGACAGCGGCAGCACGAAACGCTCTGAATACGCGTACACCATCCCGAACGTCATCATGTGGTGATGGTATTGACGATAGACCGGGTCTTCTTCCATGTAGTGCAACGTGTCGTGCATCCAGCCCATGTTCCACTTGAACTGGAAGCCGAGCCCACCGTCCTGCACAGATGCCGTGACCCCCGGCCACGCGGTCGATTCTTCGGCAATCGTGATCGCACCCGGCACGCCCGGCACATAGCCGACTTCGTGATTCAGCCGCTTGAGGAACGCGATCGATTCGAGGTTTTCCCGTCCGCCGTAAATGTTCGGGACCCACTGATCGGCGGCGCGTGAATAGTCGCGATACAGCATCGACGCCACCGCATCCACCCGCAAACCGTCAACGTGATAGCGCTTCAGCCACGCCAGCCCCGATGCGACCAGGAACGCGCTCACCTCGTTGCGGCCGAGGTTGTAGATCATCGTGTTCCAGTCCTGGTGATAGCCTTCGCGCGGGTCTGCGTGCTCATAGAGCGGCGTGCCGTCGAAGTCGATCAGACCGTGGGCGTCGTTTGGAAAGTGCGCAGGTACCCAGTCGAGAATCACGCCGATTCCGGCCTCGTGCGCGCGGTCGACGAACCGCGCGAACTGTTCGGGCTTGCCGAAGCGCGCGGACGGCGCGAACTGCCCCAACGGCTGATAACCCCACGATCCGCCGAACGGATGTTCTGCGATCGGCATGAACTCGACGTGCGTGAAGCCCATGCTTTTCACGTACGGAATCAAGCGATCGGCGAGCTCTTCCCAATTGAGACCGCGCTGACCTTCTTCGGCGATACGCAGCCACGACTCCGCGTGCACTTCGTAGATCGTGATCGGCGAGCGAGCGGTCTGTTTCGCGGCGCGCGACTGAATCCAGTCGTGGTCGGTCCACGGAAACTGCTCGATCTCATCGACATGCGCGACCACGGACGCCGTGCCTGGCGGCTTTTCTGTTTGCATCGCACACGGGTCGGCCTTCAGCGGCAGCGGGTGGCCGTCGCGCGACAGCAACTCGTACTTGTAGCGCGTGCCTGCACCGACGCGCGGCACGAACAATTCCCACACGCCTGCCTGATGACGCAGCCGCATCGGATGACGCCGCCCGTCCCACGCATTGAAGTCGCCGACCACCGACACGCGTCGCGCATTCGGTGCCCATACGGCAAAGCGCACGCCTGGCACGCCATCCACTTCCATCGGACGCGAGCCGAGCAGTTCCAGCACCGCGTACGGGTCGCCGCCCGCCAGGCGGCCCAACGGTTCATCGCCGAGAACGGGGCCGAATGAATAGGTATCCTCGACTTCCTGAATCACGCCATGCCAGTCGATCCGCAGACGATAAGGCGCCGCCGACGTCACGCGGCCCGCGAACAGTCCTGGTCGCAATTGCTCGAGCTCGCCGAGCGTTGCGCCGTCGGTACGCGAAATCACCGTGACATGGGCAGCGTTCGGCAACAACGCACGCACCACTGGACCGATGTCCGTCTGATGCAGCCCAAGCTGCGAGAACGGATCGGGGTGACGCGCTTCGACTAGCGCGTCGATCTCGACAGGGTGGAGGCCAACGGCCGGATCATGCTCACTCATAATCGCCCTCAGCCGGGTTAGGCGGTGTGGCGGCGCCGGGCGCCGGGGTTGAAGGATCTTGCGACGATGCCCCAGTCGTGCCGCTCGCGCCTGTATCGCCGAGCAGACGGCTGGCGAGCGCAGCGAGGCCGCGCACCGGCAAGCTGAGCCACGTCGGACGATTGGCCGCTTCGTAGCGGATTTCGTACGCAGCCTTTTCGATCAGGAACAGATCGAGCAATGCCTGTTCCGCCTCTGGGGCGACCAGCGGTGTCGGTGATTCCGCGACGGCGGCGCGGTACTGACCCAGGAACGCCTCGGTGGCATGCACGCGGAAGCGCTCGAACAGCGCGCGCTTGCGATCCGCTGTCTGCTGCGTGGCGGCTTCTGTGGCGGATTGCGCCGCCGCGCTTGCATACGACAGCGATCGCATCAGGCCAGCCACGTCGCGCAACGGGCTCGATTTCTGCCGACGCTCTTCGAGCGAACGCGCCGGCTCGCCTTCGAAGTCGATCAGATACGCGTCGCCCTGTGCAACCAGGATCTGGCCGAGATGGAAGTCACCGTGAATGCGGATGCGCAGTGCTTCGGAGTCGCTCGACACGAGTTGGTCGACGACAGCCACCAGCGCCTCGCGACGGTCGATCAGGCTCTGCGCAAGCGCGCGGGTATCGGGATCGCTGATCTGTTCGATGCGCGGAGCGAGCAGATCGAGCGCGCTGGCCAGCATCGACTGCGTGCCGCTCACCCATGCCTTCACCTGCACGGCATCGGCCGGTTCGGGTGAGAACGCGGGGTCGTCGGTCGGCGACGCGAGTGCGACGTGCAACTCGCCCAGCCGTCTGCCGATGATGCCGGCCAGTTCGCTATAGCCTTCCATCAGAATCGCTTCTTTCTCGCGATCCGGCGCCGATGTCGCTTTTTCCGTATCGACCGCAATCGCGAGCTCGTCGACCGAGCGGCGCAGATAGTCGAGCGACCAGTTCCATGCATCGCCCTGATTGTCGATGAAGCCTTGCAGAATGCACAGCGTATGCGGCACGCCTTCAGGATCGACGCGCACGACTTCGCCATACAGCGGCGCGGTGTTCGCGTAACCGAGGTTCGTCAGATAGCGGCTGATTTCCGCTTCCGGATGAATGCCGCTCACGAGGCGGCGCACCAGCTTCAGCACGGCAGCGTCGGCGATGATCAGCGAACTGTTGCTCTGTTCCGCCGCGAGCCAGCGAATCTCCGGACGGTCGCCGAGTTTGTCCAGTTCGGCGAAACGTTCGGTTGGAAGGAACTTGATTTCGCTCTTCTGCACGGTCGGTACGACCGCGCGTTCGCGCAGTTTGCGCATCACGTTATGGGCGAAGATCGGCAGCGCGAACGCGTCGGTCAGATGACCGACATTGCGGCCGCGCCGCACGCGTGCCAACGCCAACTGTATAAACAGCGGCGTGGTGGTCTCGCCACCCCACGTGATCGCGATTGGAACGACGTAACGCTCGGTATGGTCGCCCACGTCCGCTTCGATTTCGGTGAACGCAAAGCCGCCATTCGGGATCGTGGTTAGCGCGGCAAGCCGCACCGCATGCATCTTCTGATCTTTCGACGCAAACCAGCGGCGCCGGCTGAGCCACGAAGGCAACACTTCCGATTCGAGCAGACGGACGTTCTCCGGCGTCGGCCCGGCTTGCCCTTCGCGAATCACGATCGTCGCGAATTCCGGCAGCGGTTCCGAATGCGCCTGAGCCCAGGTTGGACGCTGGCCACCCGGGCACAGCATGAACCACAGAAAGCCGTACGGCGGGAACGTCAGTAGATAGGTCAGTTGGCCGATCGCGGGGAATACGGAGTCGGCGGTCATTTCAATCGGCACCGAGCCGTTGAATTCGGACAGATCGAGTTCGACTGCCTGCGGCGCGCGCGACAGATTCGCGACGCAGAGGATCGGCGGCTCGCCCGGCATTTCCCGCAGATACGCGAGGATCTTGCGGTTTTCCGGCTTCAGGAAGCGGATCGTGCCGCGCCCGAACGTTTGCTTCGCGCGACGCGTGGCGAGCATGCGGCGCGTCCAGTTCAGCAGCGAATGCGGATCGCGGCTTTGCGCTTCGACATTAACCGCGTCGAAGCCGTATAGCGAGCCCATTACCGGCGGCAGCACCAGTTGCTCAGGATCGGCGCGCGAGAAACCGCCGTTACGATCCGACGACCACTGCATCGGCGTGCGCACACCGTCACGGTCGCCAAGGTGGATGTTGTCGCCCATGCCGAGTTCGTCGCCGTAGTAGATCACGGGCGTGCCGGGCATCGACAGCAGCAGCGAATTGATCAACTCGATGCGGCGGCGGTCACGCTCCATCAACGGTGCGAGGCGGCGGCGAATGCCGAGATTCAGCCGCGCGCGACGATCGCTTGCATAGGTATTCCACAAGTAATCGCGCTCGGAGTCCGTGACCATTTCGAGCGTGAGTTCGTCGTGATTGCGCAGGAAAATCGCCCATTGATTCGTCGAGGCGAGGTCCGGCGTTTGCCGCATGATGTCGGTGATCGGGAAACGGTCTTCGCTCGCAATCGACATATAGATGCGCGGCATCAACGGGAAGTGGAACGCCATATGGCATTCATCTTCGTCGCCGAAATATTCCTTCACGTCTTCCGGCCACTGGTTCGCTTCGGCGAGCAGCATCCGGTTCGGATATTCGGCGTCGATGGTCGCGCGAATCTTCTTCAGGATCGCGTGCGTTTCCGGCAGGTTCTCGTTATTGGTGCCCTCACGTTCGACCAGATATGGCACCGCGTCGAGCCGTAGCCCGTCAATGCCCATATCGAGCCAGAAGCGCATCACCTGAAGCACTTCTTTCAGCACCGCGGGATTGTCGAAGTTCAGATCAGGCTGGTGTGAATAGAAACGGTGCCAGTAGTAAGCGCCCGCGACAGGGTCATGCGACCAGTTCGACGGCTCCGAATCGATAAAGATGATCCGCGTTTCCTCGTACTTCTGATCGGTATCGGACCACACATAAAAATTGCGATGGTTCGAGCCCGGCTTCGCGCGCCGCGCGCGCTGAAACCACGGGTGTTGATCCGATGTGTGATTGATGACCAGCTCGGTGATCACGCGAATTCCGCGCGCATGCGCTTCCTGAATGAAGCGCTTCACGTCGGACAGCTGACCGTAGTCCGGATGCACGTTGCGATAGTCGGCGATGTCGTAACCATCGTCGCGCCGTGGCGACGGATAGAACGGCAGCAACCAGATCGCATTCACGCCGAGCTCGGCGATGTAGTCGAGCTTCGCAATCAGGCCGGGAAAATCGCCGACGCCGTCGTTATTCGCATCGAAGAACGATTTGATGTGCACCTGATAGATGATCGCGTCCTTGTACCAGAGCGGATCGTCGCTCAGCGCCGCAGGCTTGCCGCGCCGGTTCGAGCGCGGCTTGGCGGTATTGCCGGGAGCGTTGCCCACCGGCGACTGCACGGTGGTTTGGGCTGGATCGTCACGCTTCATATCGCACCTTCCGTAGGGGTTGGGTTGCCAGCGTCGGCGTGAAGAGCGCTGTCGGTGTCGCTGTCGCTTTCATCGGGACGTTCGGCGGGCAAACCGCCGAGCGGCGCGATGTGCCAGATCGAGAACGGCTGACCGGACCCGAGTTGAATGTGCTGCCTGCGGCCATGCCATTCGAAGCGCGCGCCGGTCATCTGATCGGTCACTTCCAGCGCTCCGTGATCGTGAAGATTCCATTTCTGGAAAGTCTCCCACGACAATTCAATATCCGCGCCCTGTTCGTTGAACGCGTCGAGATTGATTGCGACGACGATGACGTTGTCGCGTGCCTCGGTCGCTTTCTCGAAGACCAGGACGTGGTCATTGTGCGCCATCAGGAACGTGAGGCCGAGATGCGTTTGCAGCGCCGGGTTCGCACGGCGAATCCGGTTCAACGCAGTAATCTCACCCGTGATGTTGCCGGGCCGGTTCCAGTCCCACGCGCGCAGCTGATACTTCTCGGAGTCGAGATACTCCTCGCTATTGGGCAGCGCGGCCGCCTCGCACAATTCGAAACCGCTGTACACGCCCCACAAACCGGCGAGTGTCGAAGCCAACGCAGCGCGAATCAGAAAGCCCGAGCGTCCCTGCGATTGCAGATGCCGTGGGTTGATATCGGGCGTATTGACGAAAAAGTTCGGTCGATAGAAATCACGCGCACTGCTTTGCGTCAGTTCGCTCATGTACTCGATGAAGTCGCGCTTCGACTCGCGCCACGTGAAATACGTGTATGACTGCGAGAAGCCGATTTTGCCAAGCCGGTTCATCATGCGCGGACGCGTAAATGCTTCGGCGAGGAAAATCGTATCGGGAAAGCGCGAGCGCACATCGCCGATCACCCATTCCCAGAACGGCAACGGCTTCGTATGCGGATTGTCGATGCGGAAAATATGCACGCCAGCGTCGATCCAGAACAGGAACACGTCACGCAGTGCGAGCCACAGGTCGGGCTTGGCGTCGTGTGCGTAGAAGTCGGGGTTGACGATGTCCTGATACTTCTTCGGCGGATTTTCCGCGTAACGCAGGGTGCCGTCGGGACGCCACGCAAACCAGGTCGGATGCTCCTTCAGCCACGGATGATCCGGCGAACACTGCACCGCGAAGTCGAGTGCGATTTCCAGGCCATGCTGATGCGCGGCGGCGAGCATCGCTTTGAAGTCGTCGAGCGTGCCGAGTTGCGGATGCACGGCCGTGTGTCCACCTTCCACGCCGCCGATCGCGTACGGGCTGCCGACATCGCCTGGATGCGCGGTCAGCGTGTTATTGCGGCCTTTGCGATTGGCGACGCCGATAGGGTGAATCGGCGGGAAATACAGCACGTCGAAACCCATGTCGCGGATGCGCGGCAGTTTCGTGATCACATCGGCAAAGGTGCCGTGACGCGATTCGTCGTCGCTCATCGAACGCGGGAAGATTTCATACCAGCTTGCGAAACGTGCCGCGGTACGCTCGGCGTCGATCCGATAAATCACAGGATCGCGGCTCAGGAACGGCCGATGGCGCGCGGCGGTCATCGCCTTTGCGGTCGTCGGCGCAAGTAGCAGCGCGAGCTTGGTCGCGGCGTCGGCCTTCGTGAACACCTTGACGATGTGTTCGAGCGGCTCGGTGACCGCGCCTTCCACCGTCTCGACTTCGGCGAGCACCAGTGCGAACAGATGCGACGCTTCGTCCAGTTCCAGTTCGACGGTCTGGCCCGCCTTCAGCTTCTTTTGCACATGCTCGACGAGCGATGCGAAATCGTCGCGCCAGGCCATCACGGTGAACTCGTGGCGGCCCATGCGTTCCAGCGGAATCCGCGCCTTCCAGATATCGAGGCCGGCGGGCTGCGCGGGAGCCATCAACACTTCGTGCCACGCGGTTTCGTCGGCAGCTCGCCAGATCACGGCGGCGGCGATCTTGTCGTGACCTTCAGCAAAGATCGCCGCGCTGATCTCGGCATGCTCGCCGACGCTGCGCTTGACAGGAAAGCGGCCGTTATCGAACGACGGCATCACGCTTTCAATCGCCACGCGTGGCGCGGCAATCGCTTCGACCACGGTCTTGCGGCCACTGCGCTTGCTATTCGCTTTGTCGATGGGAGGCGCGAGCCGGATTGGCTTGTCCGCGAGCGCGCGGAACAGGCGCACCGCGCCAGGGCCGAGTGTGAACGGCGTCAACGTGGCAGGCGCTGTGTGGCCTGGCGCATCCAGCGGCACGAAGCGCGTGAAGTTGCCAGGCACGCCTGCGAGAAAGCGCGCAGGATCGACGCGCACCGGCGCGCCGAGTTCGGGATTGATGGCGATCAGGATCGACTCGTCCGCAACGCGCAGGTCGGCCTGGTCAGCGCGCAACAGGACCGCGGCGGGTGCACCGGGACCGCTGAGCGGGCGCAATTCACCGTTCGCGTGCAGCGTCTTCACCTGGCTCGCGACTTCGTTCACATGCGTGATCGCGCCGGTGAGATCGAATTTTTTCGCCTGGACCGCCAGCGCGAATTGCGACGCGTCGCCGCGCGTTTGCGACATCGGTTCGGCGACGCCGTATTCGAAACCCATCGGCATCATCCAGCCGGTGCCGATGACCGCCGAGGTGAACAACGCGCGCCGATACGCGCGCTCGACGAGCGTGGAATCGTGGACATCGGTCAGTTCCGCGACGAGGCGGGTGTCAAAAGGCGCTTCGGGGAAGGCAATCGGCGCACCGATGCGCGCGAGTGCGGCATGTTCTTCCACCATCCAGCTCGAGCGGAAGTCCCACCAGCGCACCGACGAGAACACGCTGTCGAAACCCGCGCTTTCCAGTCCGGGCAGATCGCCACGAGACAGACCTGGCGTCGCGGCGAGAAAGCGCACGTGAGGATGCTTCGCGCGTACCGCTTCGAAGAGTTGCCGCCAGACTTCGGCGGGTACGCGGTGCGGCGAATCGAACCTGAAGCCGCCGATGCCCGCATCAGCGAGCGCGAGCAACTGCTGCGTCCACCAGTCGACTAACGCGGTGCGGCTACCGGTATCGTTGAAATTGGCATACGCGACGTTGTCCTCGCGATGCACATGACGCGGATCGAGCCGCGACTCCTCCGATTCGGGCGGATGGAACCAGTCCGCATGCTCGCTGTAGAGCGCGCCATCGGCGGCCATCCGGTCGATCACCAGATCGGCCAGCACGGTCAAACCGCTTTGCGTGGCTGCGCTCGTCAGCGTCTGAATCGCCTCTGGCGCCGACTGCTGCGCCTCGAACACGGGATGCAGCCCGGCGTGATTGCCGACCACCTGCCCGTGGCCCGCCTGTCCGGGCTCGAACAGCCCGCTAATCAATGCATGATCGAAGCCTAGCGAAGCCGCATGAGCGAACTGCGCCGGCCATGCATCGAGTGGCCCCACGAGGAGTGAATGAAAAAAGTAAATCCGCGGCGCGTACCCGTTTGGAGATTCCATCGGTCGTTTCCAGATTTGTCCTGCTGCGGTGTGGATGCAATTGGCATGCGATCACAGCGCTCATTGGGCTTCCAGAGCCGTAGGCGCGCGACGCCGAAGCGAACGCGCGCACTGGTCAATGTAGTGCAAAGATCGTCACGCCGCTGGCCAGTCGCCAATGCTTTGACGCCAGACATCGGCTGCATGCGGCTCGCTGGAACTATCCGCAACACGCAGCAAACGGTGTGCCAGTTGGCCTGGCGCGGGATCGACGGAGGGGTGAAGCGGGTGCCCCGCAGCAGGATGCGCGGCGCCGACGGGAATGGGAGGGAGCGTGGGATTCACGCGCGCCGCATGTAAAACGGTCGGGGATTGTCCGGGTTTTACATGGCGCGCGGGAAGGGGTGTTGTTGTTACCGCAAAAGGCGAACTCGCGGCGGCCTGCTGATTGTGTCAGCCGCATTCATTTCATCTGTCAGCTGGGTTACGAGCCCAGCAATCCCGCTGCGATGTTCACGCATAAGCCGAGCACCGCGACGTTGAAATAGAACGACAGGATGGATTGCGCGAGTGTGGCGC
Source organism: Paraburkholderia metrosideri (assembly GCF_904848625.1). Lineage (GTDB taxonomy): Bacteria > Pseudomonadota > Gammaproteobacteria > Burkholderiales > Burkholderiaceae > Paraburkholderia > Paraburkholderia metrosideri. Next base: position 93,907 of record NZ_CAJHCP010000012.1, on the reverse strand, counting down.
GGCGAATCGTGCGCGACCGCAGCACAACGTCCGACGTCTGCGAGGCCACTGCAATCGTGAACGAGTAATACAGGAAGTCCCAATAGTTCGGTTTGAGCCCGTGATCGGGGAACAGCAACGCGGTTTCTTTTGCGTCGGTGTCGTAGTAGAGCCGCGCGTAATGCAGCGTGAAAATGGTCGGGATCAGAAACCATGCGCCGATCAGCGTGGCGCCGGTCAGCAGATAGTGCAACGCGCTCGACGTACCGCCGCCGCCTTTCGCCGACGCCAGTTCCAGCACGATCGCAGCAATGCTCGCGATGGTCGCCACGCAGATCACGAACAGCACGACGCCCGCGTTTTCGTCGTCGCGCACAGCGTATTCGCGGACCACGTGTTCGTCGGCGATGGCCATGTGTATCCAGATCATCGCCAGATAGCTCCAGATAGCCGCGTCCCAGCCGATCAGCACGCGCGCCATAGGCCGCGTGTGCGCGGGAATCAGCAACGTGACCACGATGCCGATTGCAAGGCCGATCACCGTGCGGGGTCGATTGCGGAGAACCTGGGGATAATATTTGATGAGCATGGAATCCAAAGTAGGGCCGTCAGTGTCGCGGATTCTACTCGCGCTTCAACGATTGTTTGTCGATCGGCCGAGTTGTCGGCGCGAGTCTTTCGCGGCTTCTTGCGTGCGGCTTTCAGTGGAGCTTCGCGTTTGCCATCGGCTTCCTTTCCGTTTCGTTTCGGCGCGCGATGCGAGCGGCAAGAGTGACTATCAAGCGATGGGTTGCTGGTGAGGCTTCCCCGAAATGCGCCACTTTTGCATCGTTTCTGGTCATTTCCGCCCAACCAGGCGCCTGGATACGATAGGCACCGCGCATACGGCACCACGTCGACCGAACTATCATGAGGAAATGGCTACCGTCTCCGTCAACCCTGTCGAGCATCATGCCGCCAACGCAAACGGCCGCGACTTCGTGGTCGGCGATCTGCATGGCTGCATGGATGCATTGCGTTACCTGCTACGCGTGATCGCATTCGATCCGACTCGTGACCGGCTGTTTTCGGTCGGCGATCTGGTGGATCGCGGCGAGCATTCCGAGCAGGCGCTGGCGCTGCTCGACAAGCCCTGGTTCTATTGCGTCCTCGGCAATCACGAGGACACGCTGTGCGCGGTCGCGGAGGGACGCTTGCGGCGCCAGTGGTGGTATGGAATCGGCGGCATGTGGGCGATGGATTTGCCCGATGAGCGATTGAAGCACTACGCGGAAAGGCTGCGGACGTTGCCACTCGTGCGTGTGGTGGGCAACGGCAAGGAGCGCTTCAATATTCTGCATGCCGAATTCTTCGGCTCGGACGCGGATCTCGATGCAGGGAATTTCTCGGACACGACCCGTCAGCAGATGCTGTGGGGCCGCGATCTGGCGTTAGGCAACAGCGATCCGCAGCGCCAACGCGGACTCTCGCTGACCTATTGCGGTCATACGCCGATGCCCGATATCAAGCAGATTGGCTCGCAGGTGTTTATCGACACCGGTGCCTTCAGCCCGGATGGCAAGCTGACTATCGTGCAGCCTCAAGCGTTGCGGCGCTGGTCGATTTCAGTCGACGAAGCGCGTGCGGAAGGCGCGGCGGCGCTGGCTTTGCCCTGATTGCGCCTGCCGTCGCCCTTCGCCCGTCGCTCAACCGACCTGGTTGAGTTCAAACACCATATCAACGCTCGTGCCGTTCCAGTTGTATTCCAGATAGGCCGCGTGATGGCAGTCGTGCAGCAGCGTCGTGCGGAACGCGGCAAGACATTCGCCTTCGCCGTCTCTCACCGACTGATAAACGATGCCCGGCGCACCCGCATCCCGTACCGCACGGCCGAGCGACTGGCCGGCCAGATAATCGTCCGGTGACAACACGGCGAGATCGAGCGAAGGGTCGTGGCGAATATCGACCACCCTGCCTTGCGCGACCACCGTGTAAAGCCGCATCTGCTGACGCATGGGCGGCTCGGCGGTTGCCTCCAGAAACTTGCCGGTGTGATAGCGCGTTTCGGCGATCGCCGTGGCGCGCGAACGGGCGCAATAGAACACGCCGTACGTGCCATCGGAAAAACGGCTGCCAAGCGGATTCAGATGCGTCAACGCGGCCATGATCGGGCCGTAACCCGGACCAAAACGACGTTCCTCGCGCGGCACCAGATCGAGTTCGCCGACTTCGGTTCGCAGGCGGTCGTTGGTCATCGCCTCAAGTGCGTACAGCGCGTCGAAATCTTCGGGCGATGCGACGCGATCGAATAAATTCACCGCCGGAAAGCGTGTGGGAATCACCCGATAAGCGGGCGACCAGTCGAGCGGCGCAACGGGCCAGCGGTCCTGCCAATGCGGTTTTGTCACGCCCAGCCGCCTCGCATTGCGTCGAGATATTGGCGCACGGCCACGAGATCGCTGATGTTGCCCGCCAGCATGCGGTCGAGCGCGCGACGGCCGCCGAACGGCGGCGCGCTATTGGGGCGCTTGACCCAGACGTCGGCGGCATTGGGTTGCGGCAGCAGGATTTGCAGCGCCTTGTAGATGCCGAGCAACAGCGATAGGCGCTCCAGCGTGTCGCGCCCAAGGCGGGCCGTTTCAGGCGACGACTTCCATTTGAAGTAAGTGGAGCGGCCCGGTGAGCCGAGCAGCACGATCTGCTCTTCCGCGTTCAGGTCCCAGTCGCGCGCGATGTTGAAGAAAGCGCGCAGACCCGCTGCGGACATTTCCGTTAGCGAGGGTGCTGCAGCGGGCCGTGGAATCGGCGCCTCAGGCGTGGAAAGGCGGGCAGCGTGAGCCATGATCTGATTAGTCCTAATTTGTACTTGTTGAAGATATTAGTCCAAATATAGATTTATGCAAGAGAATATAATCCCGGCTCGTCAAGAAGCCGAAAGGTCAGGAGAAGCAGGTGATGTGGGTTCGAGCAGTAGCGGCGGCGCTGGCCGTCTGGTGTGCATCCGGCGCGGCAATGGCTGCGGGGTATACGGAAGAGTGGAATCCACCGGAGGCGAGCGGACATGCAGCGGGGAAGCTCGCCAAGAAGAAGCCGGCGGCGGTTAAGGCTAAGCCTCAGACCGGCGCGGGTCTCAAACCGGATCCGAAGCATGCGGCCGGCGGGCCGCATAAGGCGGTGAGGGCTGCCTCGACGACGCGACACGGCGGCGAGAAAACGGCGATGCGCGGCGGCGTGCAAAAAGTGTCGTCGACGGGGACGAAGCACGGCGTCAGGCAAGCGGGCGTGGGCCTGAGTGCGAATGCGGGCAAGGCCAGGCCGAAAACTGCTGTGATGGCGCAGGCGAAAAAGCCGCGCACCCAGCCGCACACCCAACTCGTTCACGCGAAAGTGGCGCAAGGCAAGGTCGTGCGCGCCGATCTCGCGCATCCAGCTCGTCCGCACGCAGTTAGCGTCGTGGCGAAAAGCGGTGCGGTGAAGCCGGCGGGGGCTCACCTGAACGCGAACACGCCGGTTGCATCCGCTAACTTCAACGGCGGCTCAGCGAATGCGTCGACGAACCCCGCTACCGCGAGCAGCGGTTCATTGCCGCCGATCATCCACTGATCAACGCTGACGCCAGCGTCATTGCTGGGTATTGCCGCCGAGCGGTGCTTTGAAACCGCGCGGCGGTCTATCCAGAATTCCGGCCTTTCGCGCTGACCGCGGGTTGGCGGTCAAACCGTGCCATTGCGGTTTTGGGCGATGTCGCCGCAGGAGCGGCGCAAGGTCGAACCGACCTGCCACGCCGCGTCACTGCGACGCCAACCCATTCGTCACCAGCTTCAACGTCTCCACCGACTGTCTGTCGCGCACTCGCGAATGCAGTGTCACGCGGGACTCCGGCATCGTCGGCAGACCTAGCCGCGCGCCGACATCGACGAGCCCGCGCGGGGCCACCCGACGCGCCAGTGGCGACACCGCCAACCCGGCCGCCACCGCCGCGCCGACAGCCGCAACCCCGCCGCCGACGAACACCTCCTGCCAGCCAATCCCGGTCTCAGTGAGGGTCCGCAGTGCGATATCGCGGACATTGCATGGCGGGCTCAGCAGCGCCAGCGGCAAAGGCTCCCCGACCCTTGGCAACCACGCCGGCGTCGCGAGCCAGACAAGCGGCTCGCTGAACAGTACTTGGGTGTCGTCACGCGCAGGTTCGTCGGCGCCATACCGGATGATCACCGCATCGAGCCGGCGCTCGTCGAATTGCGCAAGCAGCGTGGCCGACGAGCCAAGATGCAACTCGACCACCAGCCGCGGATCGTGCGCATTGAGCCGGCCGAGCAACTGCGGCAAATCCGGCCCCGCGACGTGTTCGCTCAACCCCAGCGCGAGCCGCCGACGCTCCACCGACAACGACCCCAACGCGCGCTCATGCGCATTCAGCAGCTCGCGCGCCGCGCCGAGAAAAGCATTGCCGTCGACGGAAAGCCGCACGACGCGCGGCGTGCGCTCCAGCAATTGCTTGCCCAGATGCGCTTCCAGCCGTTTCAGCTTGAGGCTGACGGCCGATTGCGTGGTGTCAAGCGCGTCGGCGGCGCGCGTGAAACTGCTCAGGTCGGCGACCAGCACGAAGGCTCGCACAGCATCGAGATCGAGTACTTTCATTTCGATTGAATATAGATGAAATAGTCAGTGATGTCTGTTTATTATGAATGAGCGCGCCTAAGCTGTGTTTCACCAACCCAGCAAAACGAAGGAGTTTCATCATGCCGCTCACCCGAATTTCACTGCGCGCGGGCCAATCCGCCGAGTACCGGAAGGCGTTGACCGAGGGTATTCAGCGTTCGCTAGTAGAGATTTTCAATGTGCCGAAGGACGACATCTTCATGCTGATCACCGAGCATGAGGCCGCCAATCTGATCTACGACCGGCAGTACCTGAATATCGAGCGGAGCGACGATTTCGTGGCGATCCAGCTCGCGGTGACCAATTCGCGCACGCTTGAGCAGAAGAAGGCGCTGTATAAGCGGATCGTCGATGAACTGGCGGAATCGCCGGGGGTGCGACGAGAGGATGTGTTCATCAATCTCGTTGAGGTCGCGAAGGAGAACTGGTCGTTTGGAAATGGCATAGCGCAGTACGCGCTATGAGCGTGATGACGGTGGTGTCGTGAACGCTTTGCCGGAAAGCCGGCGTTGGGTCGATTGATCGCCATTGCAACTGCATCTTCAATCGACCCGGCCAGCAACGCTCAGCCTCGATGACTCAAGCGCTCAGGCAATCGTATCGATCACGCCACCATCCACGCGCAACGCTGCGCCGGTCGTCGCCGACGCTTGCGGCGAGCAAACGTACACGACCATATTCGCCACTTCTTCGGTACTCGCGGCCCGCTGAATGATCGAGCTACTGCGATGCTCGCGCACGAACTCGGTGGCGACCTGTTCGACGGTCTTGCCTTGCTCCTTCGCGGTGTCTTCGACCATCGCGCGGAATCCGTCCGACAACGTCGGCCCGGGCAAAACCGAATTCACCGTCACGCCGCTGCCCGCCACCTGCTTTGCGATGCCGCGCGCAATGCTCAACTGCGCGGTCTTCGAGAAACCGTATGCAAGCATGTCAGGCGGAATGTTCAACGCCGATTCCGACGAGATGAATACGACACGGCCCCATTGGCGCTCCACCATTCCTTTGAGGTAATGCCGCGTGAGCCGCACGCCCGACATCACGTTGACCTGGAAATAGCGCTCCCAATCGTCGTCTTCGGTGGAGAAGAGGTCGCCGGGTCCGAAAATGCCCAGGCTGTTGACCAGAATGTCGGCTTGCGGCACGGCCTTCGCCAGCGCCTCGCAGCCTTCGGGTGAGCCGAGGTCGCCGGCGAATCCCTGCAGCTTCGCTTGCGGCGCAGTTTTTAGGATAGTGTCGATGGCACGGTCGACCGCATCCTGCTTGCGGCCGTTGATCACCGTCTGCGCGCCGGACGCGGCAATGCCGGTGGCAATGGCGAGGCCGATACCGGCCGTGGATGCGCTGACAATCGCGGTCTTGCCCGTTAGATCGATATTCACTGTGCTGCTCCTTGTTGATGTTGCGGGGCCCCAAGCGTGGGCGTGCCGAAAAATGTAAAGGGCGGAGTGTTCGAAAACGTTTGAAGCGTTGAACGGAAAGTATCCCATCGAAGCGCTTTTGAGGTCGGCGAGTGCACGTCTTCACGTACGCATTTGCGTGAGATGGCGTCGCTATAATGATTCGCTGCCTTTTACAAACTTTCCGCCGCCCTACGTTCAAGCTCTCTGCCATGACATCCGACAGCACCGATCATTCCCGCGAATCACTCGAACTCAGCGGCTCCGTCTGGTTTCAGTCCGGCGAACACACGCTCGGCGGTGCGTCGCGGATCGCGCTGCTGGCGGCCATCGGCGACACCGGCTCGATCACGAGCGCGGCGAAAGCCGTCGGCATCAGCTACAAAGGCGCGTGGGATGCCGTGGACACCATGAACAACCTCGCCGGCGAGCCGCTCGTCGTGCGCCTGACCGGCGGCAAAGGCGGTGGCGGCACCACGCTGACGCCGCGTGCGCTGAAGCTGATCGACACGTTTCGTGCGATCGAGCGTGAGCATCGGCGCTTTCTTGAGCGCGCGAGTGCGGCGATTGACGGCTTCGAAACGGATTGGGACCTGATCGGCCGCATCGGCGTGAAGACGAGTGCGCGCAACCAGTTCTATGGCACGGTGTCGGCGATCACACGCGGCACCGTCAACGACGAAGTGACGCTGACGCTCCCCGGCGGTCATGCAATTGTCTCTGTGCTGACGCATGAAAGCACCGAGGCGCTAGGTCTCGCTGAAGGCGTGGCAGCGTTTGCGCTGATCAAGGCGTCGTGGATCGTCCTGTTCGTCGACGATGACAACGTCGCACCGCTCAGGCTATCGGCGCGCAATCAATTGCGCGGCACGGTGCAGAGCGTGAAGCGTGGGGCGGTGAACGCGGAGGTGTCGTTGGGACTGGAAGGCGGAGCGGTTGTCACGGCGGTCGTCACCAATGCAAGCGCCGACACGCTCGGTCTCGTGGAAGGCGCAAGCGCTGTCGCCGTGTTCAAGGCGTCGAGTGTGATACTCGGCGTAAAAGACTAAGGGTGAAAGACCAGGCTTCGCGTCATGTCCCGCTGCGTGCATAACCCGTGAACGTCTGGGTTTCGCGCACACAGCCGTCGCTGACCTGTACCACCTGATCGCCGAATGCGGCGACATCGTCGGGATCGTGCGTGATCAGTACCATCGGAATATCGAGCCGCGTCTGCAGATCGAGCAATTCGCGCCGCATGCGTTGACGCAACGCGCTATCGAGTGCGGAAAAGGGTTCGTCCAGCAGCAGCAGGCGGGGTTGCGAAACGAGCGCCCGAGCCAACGCCGCGCGCTGCTTTTGTCCGCCTGAAAGCTGCGCCGGATGATTGCCCGCCACGCTTCTCAATTCCAGCGCATCGAGCCAGTAATCCACTTGCGGATGCGCGCGCCGTGCACCGGGATTGAACCAGCCCTGCCGCAAACCAAAGCCGATGTTCTGCCGCACGTTCAGATGCGGAAATAGCGCGAGGTCCTGAAACAGAAACGCGATCCGGCGTGCTTGCGGTTTCAGATCGATGTCGCGCGCGCTGTCGAAGAGCGCGTCGCCATGCAGCGTGATTGCGCCTTCATCGGGGCGCAGCAAACCGGCAATTGCCTGCAAGGTCAGACTCTTCCCCGAGCCGGACGGCCCGAACAGCACGACGCGCTGCGTGGTCGCCCGGAACGACACGTCGAGCAGAAAGCGCCGCTCCGCGCTCTCGAGGGTCTTGCGGATATCGACGGCGAGCGGCATGTCAGCGGGAAGTCAGAAGCGTGTGCTGCGGCACTAGCCGGCCCGCGAGCAGCAGGATCACGACGCACGTCACCGAGGTCACGAGCACGAGGAAATTCGCGGTACGGTCGTCGCCGGCCTGGACGGCGGCATAGACCGCGACCGAGAGCGTTTGCGTGCGTCCCGGCAGGTTACCCGCGATCATCAGCGTCGCGCCGAATTCGCCGAGCGCGCGGGCGAACGCCAGCAGGCCGCCGGCGAGAATGCCGCGTGAAGCCAGCGGCAAGGTCACGCGAAAAAACAGCGCTGCTTCGCTGACGCCCAGCGTGCGGGCGGCGCGTTCGAGTTGCGGATCGACCGCTTCGAATGCGGCGCGCGCGGACTTCAGCACGAGCGGAAAAGCCACCACCGTCGACGCAATCACCGCACCCTGCCACGTGAACACCAACTGGATATCGAAACGGTCGAGCCATGAGCCGATCAGGCCGCGTCGTCCGAGCAGCACCAGCAGGTAATAGCCGAGCACGGTGGGTGGCATCACGAGCGGCAGCGTGAGCAGCGAATCGACCAGATCGCGCGCACCGGAACGCCAGCGCGACAAACCGAAACCCGCCGCTACGCCGAACACCAGATTGAGCGCGGTCGCCCAGCCCGCCACTTTCAGCGACAGCATCAGCGGAATCCACGCGTGTTCCATGGGCTTGGGTTGCGCGCCGGAGTTAGTGTGCGGGCTTGAAACCGTACTTCGCGAGCACGGCCTGGCCAGCCGGCGACAACACGAAGTCCATGAAGGCCTGAGCGTCGGCCGCATGATGGCTGCCCTCCACCTGCGCGATCGGATAGGTGATTGGCGTTTGCGTCGGCACGTTCAGCGCGACTTTGACCTTGTCGGGCATGATCGCCGCGTCGGTGCTGAACACGAAACCGGCGTCGACTTCACCGCGCGACACGTAGTCGAGGCTTTGCCGTACGTTCGACGCCAGCACGGCTTTCGCGGACACCGCGTCCCACACGCCCGCCGCTTGTAACGCGCCCTGCGTGTAACGGCCGACCGGCACGGAGGCCGGATCGCCGAACGCTACGCGTCTCACGGTTGCGGCCGTCAGATCGTTGAGCGTGGCCGGCGCAAAACGACTGTCGGCGGGCACGATCAGCACGAGTGAATTGGCTGCGAAGTCGCGGCGCGTGGACGGCACGATCACCTTTTCGGCGGCGGCTTTGTCCATCGCTTTCTGATCTGCGGAGGCAAACACATCGGCGGGCGCGCCTTTGACGATTTGCAGCATCAGCACGTCGGACGCGCCGAAGTTCAGCAATACCCTGGTGCCCGGACGCTGCTGCTCGAACGCGTCGCTGACGGCCCTGAACGCATTGGTCAGACTGGCGGCAGCGGAGACGATCAGTTCGTCGGCGCGCGCCTGCACGCTGATGACCAGGGAGAGCGCGCTGGCAACGAACAGCGCGTGTTTCAGAAGGCGACGGGACAGGGTCATGGCGGCCTTGAGGTCCGACGTGGAACCGGACCGATGGGTTCGGTGGGCTAGAACACTATCGTAATATACGAAAAGATATAACGCACACCATGACAATTATTTAGCCGGACGCATACACTGGCTTGTGAATCAGCGGGGGAAATACGTGCGGCGTGAGGCGCGAGCCTTGAGGCGTCAGGCGTCAGGCGTCGGACGACGAGTGTGGCGCCAATGTGTTGAGCGTTTGCGATAACGGCGCGATCGACGGACGAACGTCGCGCACCGCCCGCCACTTGGCGCGGATGTAAGGGCGGTCACGCCCGGACACCTTCAGCGCGATGTCGGTCACCCAGCGCTGGGTCGGCACGTGCACGCCGTGCATCAACACTGCGAGAACCAGCATGCTGACAGTAACCGGCAGCACCGACAGACGACCCGGCTCCGCGTCCCACGCCATGCGCACGAACAGGAGCGCGGCGAGTGCGCCGACCAGACATCCGGTGACGGCTTCAGACGGCGAATGCGCGCTCAGTACGACGCGCGACAAACCGACCGCGATACCTGCAGCAAGCCCGACCAGAACCCCGATCAGCCGAACCGCGGGGCGCGCTGGCAGGAGCAGCAGGAACAGCGAGACCGGATAGACAGCAGTGGACAACATGGCATGACCGCTGACGCCGGTGAAATCCAGCTCCTTCACGCCGACTCCCCAGCCGAGAAACGCCAGCTTGGTCACAGTGACCACGCCAATCGCCGCGCCCAGCAGCACCAGCCAGCCGGCGGCCATGCGCCAGGAGTAGCCGACCGCCAGCCAGATCGCAATGGCGAACGCGAGCGGCAGCGTCATGCCTGCGCCGCCGAGGCTGGTGATGGCGTACCACAAATGGACAGGTAAATCGGGCATGGCAGGGTAGCGGTTCAGGCCGCGTGGATTCGGGTTGGCAAAAACGAGGTCGGCAATCATTCAACACGCGAGCGGCGCAAATTGCCGACGCGGAGCGAATCTGCAATCGAAGGTTAAGCGTCAGTATAGACGGGTGTTGCAGCGCGGTCTTGCGATGCGACGCGCATTTCGGGCGCCGCGTGAGGGCTAACGAACAGGTCGTGCTGCGGTTTGACGCTGGAGCCCCGCCAAGATTCGTTTCTCAGAAATTTCGACGGGTAAAGGGGGCGTGGACCTCCAGCATCGCATCTCGAATGATGTTATTGTGCATTGCACAAGATGCGCCGTTCGGCTTTCATCGGGCGGTATTTGTCCCTTTTTGCGAGGTTTTCCGCCGATGGCAAAAAGCCTATCGAAAATCTGGCTGCGTGGTCTGAAGCGGCTGCTGGCGATCCAGACCGAGCACGTTCAGAAGACCACCAAGCGTACCGCAGCGCGTCCGGCGCGGGCTGCCACCAGCAAGCCGTCCGCCAAGGCGCGTCCGCTGAAGCCGGCAGCGGCGGTGCGTGCGCCCGCCAAGCGCGAAACTCCGCGCCCAACGGCACGCGAATCGCGGGTTCGTCCGCGTGCGTCCGCGTGGGCAAGCGGCTCGTGGACCCGCTCGTTTCACTCGGCACCGGCTGCGCCGGGCCGACTGGTCAATCATCTGCAATACGGCTTGTATGTGCCGTCGGGGCATGCGCTCGAATCCATGCCGCTGGTCGTGATGCTCCATGGCTGTACCCAGTCAATCGACGAATTCGCCGAGGGCACGCGGATGAACGTGCTCGCTGACCGCTTCGGTTTTGCGGTGGTGTATCCGGAGCAATCGAAACATGCGCACTCGCACCGCTGCTGGCATTGGTACGACGCCGGCGACAGCGCGGGCGGCGCCGAGGCGCGCGCGGTTGTGTCGCTGGTAGACGCGCTGGTCGCGCAGCATGGTTTTGATCCCGAGCGCGTCTATGTTGCCGGCATTTCCGCTGGTGCTGGCCTGACGGCACTCTTAGCCGTCAATTATCCCGGGCATTTCGCCGCAGTTGCGTTGCATTCCGGTCCCGCTTTCGGTGAAGCACGTTCCGGCATTACCGCCATGGACGTGATGCGCCGCGGTGCGCGCCGCGATCCGGCCGAACTGGTCGACGAAGTGACCGATGTGGCCCTTTATCCCGGCATGCCGGCCATTGTGATTCACGGCGATGCCGACCACGTGGTCGCACCGGCCAACGCAGACCAATTGGCCGAACAATTTCTCCGTCTGAATCGTATGGTCGACGCGAATGGCGCGCGCAAATCCGGCGAAGTGCGCGAAGAGCGCAAAGGTGGAGTGGTGATGCGCGACTACGTGCGCGGTGGCCGGCGCGTAGTGCGGATTTGCCGGGTGCAGGGCTTGGCCCACGCATGGAGCGGCGGTGACGAGGCTGTGCCGTTTCATTCCGCCAAAGGTCCGGACGCCAGCGCGATGATCTGGGAATTCTTCAAGCATCAGCGTCGCACGGGCGCGGGTCAGATCGCCGAGACCGCCGCCGCAGCGGGCTCTACCGCCGGACGGTGACAGTGGAGCAACACTTCGAAATGAATAGTGGCGTAGAGCTAGGGTTTTCCCTATAATACGGGTTATCCCTTAGGAGTTAACGCCTAAATTCATTGCCGAGGTAGACCATGTACCTGCTTAGCCGCCTTTTCCTGTTTCTGACCAAATCGCCCGACCAACTCGCAAAAGAACGCGCTGACGCATTCCTCGCCGAAGCGACCGATCTGTACGATCTGGAATTCCGTATGCGCAAGCTGGATCGTGAAGCGAATGTCCGCCAGCCGTCCTGGATGAGCCAGCACTAAGCTTCAGGTAGTAGAAGTGAAAGCATCGGCGGGTCGTGAGACGCCGGTGTTTGGGCACGAGTCAGTCGCCCATGCTGTTTCGAGCGCTCAGTCGAACTGAAGCCTGCTCAAACAGGCGGATTCAATTGCCATAACGCGTGATTCAACACCGCCGCAAACGCCACCCAGGCGACGTAGGGCACCAGTAGTCCGCCAGCCCAGCGGTCCCGTCGCCAGAATGCGAATGTCAATGCGACGATCAGGACCAGCAGAATCACGATATCGACCAATGCAGTTCCGGGTCGATGCAGGCCGAAAAATAGCCACATCCACGCTGCGTTGAACAGCAGTTGAACCACCCATAAGACGATCGCCGCGCTTAGTCCGTCGCGTTTCCACACGCGCCACGCGGAAATCGCCATCAGCACGTAGAGCACGGTCCACGCCGGCGGGAACACCCAGTTCGGCGGATTAAACGCGGGTTTTTGCAAGCCCGCGTACCATGCGTCGGGCAGAAAACGGCTTCCGACAAGAGCGGCCGCCAGCGTCAATAGAAGAAAAACCAGTAACGACGGCAAACGACGCACGCTTCACCTCCTCCAGTTATTACCAATCAATTGATGTAAGCGAGCATTCACTTGCCGAATCGGGCCAGTGTGCGTGCGCGTGCTTCAGCATGGTCCACGATGGGTTCGGGGTAATCCTTGCCCAACACCACACCGAACTCCGCTAGTCGCTCCGGGCCTGCCAGCCATGGAGCGTGAATCCATTTGGCGGGCACTTTTTCAAGCTGGGGCAGATAGCGTCTGATGAAGCGTCCTTCAGCGTCGAACTTCTCGGATTGCGTGATCGGGTTGAAAATCCGGAAATATGGCTGTGCGTCGCATCCCGTCGACGCCGCCCATTGCCAGCCGCCGTTATTGGCCGAAAAGTCGAAGTCGTTCAGCAGGTCGGCAAAATAACGTTCGCCAAGGCGCCAGTCGACGCCCAGATCCTTCACCAGAAAACTCGCTGTCACCATCCGCAAACGGTTATGCATGTAGCCGGTGCGGTTCAGTTGCAGCATGGCGGCGTCGACTAAAGGGTAGCCGGTACGGCCGTCGCACCAGGCGGCGAAGGCGTCGTCGGCTTCGGGACCTCGCTCCCAGCGCAGCCGGTCGTACTCCTCCTTGAACGAGGCGCCGCTCGCCAGACGCGGATGGTGCGCCAGGATCATGAAGTAGAAATCCCGCCAGATCAGCTCCGATAGCCACGTGGCCGACCCTTTGCCGTCGGGCTGCAATGACATCTCATGCGCGATCCGCGCAAGCGTGCGGATCGAGACGGTGCCGAAGCGCAGATGCATCGACAGATAGCTCGGGCCCTTGGCGGCAGGAAAGTCACGCCGATCGGCGTAACTGTCGATGCGGCTCATGAAGTCGTCGAGCAGACTCTGCGCGCCACTCATGCCTGTCGGCATTTTCAATTCCGCGAGGTTGCTCGGCGCGAAGCCGAGTTGCTCGAGCGTCGGCAACTGACGATGCAGTTTCCGCGGCACCTCAGCCAGATGCTTCGCGTACTTTTCGACGGGATAGGGCTTCAGATCGAACGCCGTCAACTGCTTGAGCCACGCATTCTTGTACGGGGTGAATACGGTGAACGGCTTGTTCTGGCCAGTCAGCACTTCGTCGCGCTCGAAAATTACCTGATCCTTGAACGTCAGCCATTGCCGGCCGGCTTCGGCGAGTTGCGTGCTTACCTTCTCGTCGCGCTCGATCGCGACCGGCTCGTAGTCGTGATTCGTGAATACCGTGTCGATGCCGAGTTCGGTTGCCAGCTTTGGAATCAGATCAGCCGGATCGCCATACAGGACGATCAGGCCGCCGCCGTTGGCGCGTAGCGCCTCGTCCAGTTCGTTCAGTGCCGCAAGAATGAGTTCGATTCGCCGGTCCTGCACCTGTTGATCTGGATGACGGGTTTGCCAGGTATCCAGCAACGGCTGCAGGATGGTCGTATCGAACACGAACACGCACCAGACACGCTCGCAATGCTTGAGTGCGTAGTAAAGCGCGGCGTTGTCCGTGTGGCGAAGATCGCGGCGGAACCAGACCAGACCGGTGTCGAAAGAATCGTTCAGGCGTCGGACGCGTGTCATTAGGATGTAAGTCGAAGATGAGGCGGTGCTATGCGAATGGCAAAGGGCAAAGCGCAAAGGTCAACTGCCGCCACGCGGCGGCACACGACCTGCGTCGCAGATTACATGCCGCGCCTGCAAAACGGAACAGCGCCCGTTCCTGATGAAGCAGGGACGGGCGCTGTTCACGGTGACGCGGTAATGCCACGCCGCCTTTTGCAGGCGAGTGCAAATTCGTCGGCGCTTCGCCGACGCCGCGGCTTACGCAACTTGCAAACGAACTTCAACGTTGTTCCGGGTCGCGTTCGAATACGGGCAGACCTGATGCGCCGCGTCGACCAGTTCCTTGGCCGCGTCGGCGGCGAGGCCCGGCAGCGAGACGCGCAGATCGATGTCGAGCGCGAAGCCGCCCTTATCGTTCGGGCCGATGCCGACGTCTGCGCTCACTTGCGTGTCGGCCGGCAAAGTCTGCTTGCGCTGGCCGGCGACAAACTTCATCGCGCTCAGAAAACACGCCGAATAACCAGCGGCGAAGAGCTGTTCCGGATTCGTGCCCGCGGCGCCGGTGCCGCCCAGTTCACGCGGTGCCGCCAGTTTGACGTCCAGCGCATTGTCCGACGACACAGCACGGCCATCGCGGCCACCGGTACTCGTTGCGGTTGCTTTGTAGAGGATGTTCATGGTGTTGCTCCTTAATCTGGATTATCAGGATTTGCATGCTCGCCGCCGTTAGGGCCGCCTTTCTGGCGGAGTGCTGTTGAAGCGGCATGTCGTTAAGATAGTGCACAAATCATTTGTGTGCAAACTAATTTTTAAATGAACCCGATAGCGGTCTATTCGCAGGCGGTTCCTTCAGTCGTCCGTTTGCTCCATGTAATCGTTGAGCGTTGCGCGCAGGCGGGTCAGATCGTCACGCAGACGCAGCAGGAATTCCGGCGTCTGCTGGGTCGCGCAAAAAATTTCCGCAGGCACTTCGCGCGCCTGGCGTTTGAGAGCCGTGCCGGCTTTGGTGAGGCGGATATAGACGAGGCGCTCATCGTCGACGCCACGTACGCGCTCCAGCAGACCTTGCGCCTCCAGTCGTTTGAGCAACGGCGTGACGGTCGCCGGGTCGAGATTCAGGCGCGCGGCCATCTCCTTGACGGTGACGTCATCGGCTTCCCACAGCACCAGCATAGTCAGATATTGCGGATACGTGAGTCCCAATTTTTCGAGCAATGGCTTGTACGCCTTGGTCATGGCCAGCGACGTCGAATAAAGGGCGAAGCAGAGTTGCTCGTCGAGCGTGAAGGGTAAGGTAGCGGGGCGCTGGGTCATGATGCATCTCGTATAGAAGAGCGTGCAAATGGATTGCGCGCAAACCATTGTGCCGCAAATCGATGCGGATTGACGAGCGTGCAGCGAACCAGGGCGAGAGACGGCGGAAGCCGGCGGAGGCCGCAAGAGCAGACGAGGAGTAAAGGCGGACGCCAGAGCAGCGTCCGCCCAGGCCGCAACTCAGGCCGCCGGTGTAGTCGGCAGATCCGGTGCTTCGGGCGACTGCACGCCGAAGCAACCGCGATAAGTCGCGTAAAACGAGCAATACAGCATGGTCGTAACGATCATGGTCGCCGGCATCAGGATCGCGAACGCAAAGTCTCCGGCGCCCAACGCCTGCATCAGCGTGGAGAGGCCGAGCGATACCGTCATTGCAACCGCGAACCACAGTGCGCCGAACACGATAAATGCGCCACGATTGCGCCAGCAACTGACGATGCTGAAGAACATCGCCTTGACAGGCGGCACGTCATGCCATGCAGCGAGAATCGGCGAAAACCAGAAAATCATTGCCACTGGAATGTAGAACACGAAGGCCGTGATGACCGCCAGCGGAATATTGCTGTTGGCAATCGCATCCTGGTCCATCGTCGCGCCGCCGAGCATGACCTTCAGCAGCAAGCCGCCGTCAGCGAGCGCCGACCCGGCCAGCACCAGGCCCATCGCGACGACGTAAAGCACCCCGAGCACCAGCAGGCGTTTGGCGACGACCGGTCCGTAAGAGTGAAAACCGTCTACCAGAATGGTCGGGAACACCGGTTTGCCCGCAATCGTATTGCGGCACGCTGCCATGAAGCCGACCGCGACGCCCGGAATGAACGCCAGCGGCAACACGCCGCCAATGACCGGAATCTGCGCGACGAGCGTCATCACCAGCAGATAGGTGAAGAACAGCGTCAGGAACGCGAGCGGATTCTTGCGGAACAGCCAGATACCCTGGCGGAACCACACATAGCCGGTTTTCGCGGGGACTTCGATCAGTTGCATGAGGTATGAATGCCTGGATGTGGAACGCCGGACAGGCGTTCGCGCAAAATGCGCTCGAAATGGCCCGGGTCGTGCGGTTTGAGCAGCTCGGCCGCACGCGGCAGGTGAAAATCATACAGACGCGAGACCCAGAAGCGGTACGCGCCGGCTCGCAGCATATCGCCCCAGTGACGATTTTCTTCAGCGGTGAACGGGCGCACGGTCTGGTATGCGCGCAGCATCGCTTCGGTGCGCGCTTCGTCCAGCTTGCCCGTGGCGAGGTCGACGCACCAGTCGTTGACCGTCACCGCGACGTCGAACAGCCACTTGTCGCAACCGGCGAAATAGAAATCGAAGAAGCCGCCGAGGCGCACTTCGTGGCCCGATTCCGGCGCAGCATGCGCGAACATCGCATTGTCGCGGAACAGGTCAGCGTGGCACGGGCCTTCGGGCAAGGCGGCGTAATCGGCAGAGGCGAAAAAGGCTTCCTGATACGCGAGTTCGGACGACAACAGATCGCGTTGCGCGCCTTCCAGAAACGGCAGCACGGTCGGCACGGTTTCACGCCACCACGGCAGACTGCGCAGATTCGGTTGATAACCGGTGTAATCGCGCCCCGCCAGATGCATGCGCGCCAGCATTTGCCCGACCTCGATGCAGTGTTCGATGCCCGGCGCCATTTCCGGCGCGCCTTCGAGCTTGGTGACGATCGCGGCGGGTTTGCCCAGCAGCATGCCGAACAACGCACCGTCTTCGCGTGGCATCGGGTCTGGGACCGGCACGCGATGCGCGGCCAGATGGCGCATCAGGTCGAGGTAGAAGGGCAGTTGTTCAGCCGTCAGCTTTTCGAAAATCGTCAGGACGTATTCGCCGCGCGTCGTCGTCAGAAAGAAGTTGCTGTTTTCAATACCGGATGAAATGCCGCGAAACCCGACGACATCGCCGAGATCGTAGTGACGCATCCATTCTGCTAGTTGGGGTTCGTTGACAGCGGTGAAGACAGCCATGCGGGAAACGTCAGATCAGGTTGGTCGGGCTGGCGCGGTGCGGCCAGTGCGATTTGAGGCAAATTCGGTGGCGATGGCGGCGGCAGATGCGGTTAGCAAATGCTGTGGCAATACGGCGAGGAAAACGCTGTCGAGCAGATGCCCGATTACGGTGTCGCTGGCGAGCGTTGCATATCAATGCCATTTCGCCCGCATGAAGCCCCGCAAAACCGGTTGAAAAACCCGGCCGCCGCTTCGCGACCCTCACGACACCGGGACGACGGCCACGCCGGGCCGTCACCCCAGCCTGAATCAATAACTCAAATGGACCGACGGCAAACGCGTGCTCGCCCGGCCATTGTCGCGCACCGTAGGCGACGTGTCGGCGGGCGCGCTCATCTGGTAACGCGTGCCGAAATTCGACTTCACGTTGATTTCAACCGGCTTGCCCTTGTCGCGATACTCGGTGATTTCAGTGCCATTGGGGCTGGTCTCCTGAAAGCTCGGCGTACGCGGCACGTTGATTTCGACCTTCGAACTGACCTCGGCGGCCGGACGATTGATCTTCGCCAGGTCGGGCAGACCGGCCCGCTCGTTGGCGGACTGAGGAGCGTCTGGCGAGGGCGTGTCGTCGACAGGCTGGGCAGCCATCGCGGCGTTGCCAAAGGCGAGGGCCAGTGCAACGGCGACGGGAAGGAGCGGCTTCATGGTGATTCTCCGATTTGGTGCCCCGATTCTAGCAAATCCAGCCTGGCGTACGGGGCGCGATCGCCTTATTTTGCGCCGCTTTCACGCGATGTGCCCGCAATCTTGCCGGGCCGCCGTGACATGTGTTGCAACGCCGCCAGGTCATTTGGCGATCACAGGTTCCGTGGTAATGTCGTCTCATCAATAGGGGCACATGAAGATGAAGAACGATACCAATCAACGCGCAGTGCAAACTCCTGCCAACAGCTTCCCAACTGAATCGTTCGACGACGCGACCGAGGCCGTCACCCGTCTCTCGGCCATTTACGAAGCGAACACGTCGTTTTTGCGCGACGCATTCGCGCGCTATCGCCGCAACGAATTGTTCGAGCGCCGCGTGCGTGCGTGTTATCCGTTCGTGCGCGTGTGTACCGAGGTCAACACGCATATCGACTCGCGTCGCTCGTATGGTTTTGTTGCGGGGCCCGGCGAGTTCGAAACGACCGTGACGCGGCCCGATCTGTTCGGCGACTACTACCGCGAGCAGTTGCGTTTGCTGGCGAAAAACCATCATGTGAAGATCGAAGTGGGTGTGTCGGATCAGCCTATTCCGATTCATTTCGCGTTCGCGGAAGGCATCCATCTTGAAGGCGATCTCGACCGCGAGCGCCTGTTCCTGATGCGCGACGTGTTCGACACGCCGGACCTCGCGTTGCTCGACGACCGCATTGTCAACGGCACGTATGAACCGGCGCCGGGCGAGCCGCATCCGCTTGCGCTGTTCACGGCGGCGCGGGTCGATTTCTCGCTGCATCGGCTGAAGCATTACACCGCTACGTCGCCCACGCACTGCCAGAATTACGTGCTGTACACGAACTACCAGTTTTATATCGACGAGTTCGTCAAGCTCGGCCGCACGATGATGGCCCATACCGACGACGCCGAATTGCGTGCCTATCGCAGCGAATACACGTCGTTTGTCGAACCGGGCGATGTCGTCACGTACAACGAAAATCTCGGCGAGCAATCGCAGGAAGGTTCGGCACCGCCGCGTCTGCCGCAGATGCCCGCGTATCACCTGAAGCGCGCGGACGGCAGCGGTATCACGATGGTCAATATCGGCGTCGGGCCGTCGAACGCGAAGACGATTACCGATCACATTGCCGTGCTGCGTCCGCATGCGTGGATCATGCTCGGTCACTGCGCGGGCCTGCGTAATACACAGCGTCTGGGCGACTACGTGCTCGCGCACGGTTATGTCCGCGAGGACCATGTGCTCGACGACGATTTGCCGCTGTGGGTGCCGATTCCGGCACTCGCTGAAGTGCAGGTCGCGCTGGAGCGCGCGGTCGCGCAGGTCACGCAACTGGACGGTGCCGAGTTGAAGCGCGTGATGCGCACGGGTACGGTGGCGAGTGTCGATAACCGCAACTGGGAGTTGCGCGATCATCGCGAGCCGGTGCAGCGGCTGTCGCAAAGCCGCGCGATTGCGCTCGACATGGAAAGCGCGACGATTGCCGCAAACGGCTTCCGTTTCCGCGTGCCTTACGGCACCTTACTCTGCGTGTCGGACAAGCCCTTGCATGGCGAACTGAAATTGCCTGGCATGGCGGATCAGTTTTATCGCGCGCAGGTCGATCAGCATTTGCAGATCGGCGTGAAGGCGATGGAGTTGCTGCGGATGAATGGGCTGCATCGCTTGCATAGCCGGAAGCTGCGTAGTTTTGCGGAAGTGGCGTTCCAGTAAGCGAGAGTTGGCTTGTTAGCACGCGAGGGGCGAGCGCGATTCGGCTCGCCGCTCGCGCTGCCGGCGTGCTCGTTTCGCAAGGGCAAGCCGTGTTGCCGCGCTAGAACTGCCCGAACCCCGTCAACCCGATCAGGCTACCCACGGCGAGCAACCACAACGGATGAATCCGCGTTTTCAACGCCATCACGGCGGTGAACGCGCTGATCGCCCACGCAATCGCGGTCGGGTCCGACGCCCTGGCGATCAACGCCGCGCTCGCCGCGACTATGCCGGCCGTTACCGGCACCAAACCCAATTGCGCGTAACGTCGCCACGGACGGTCCTTGAACCGCTCCCACGCATGCAGCGCGAGGACCGTCACGATCGACGACGGTCCGAACTTCGCGATCGACGTCACCAGCATCCCTGACCAGCCGGCCACATGCCAGCCGATCAACGTAACGATCATCAGATTCGGCCCTGGCGCGGCCTGCGCGAGCGCGAACAACGCGCTGAACTCACTGGCTGGCATCCAGTGATGGACGTCCACGACCTGACGTTGCATCTCCGGAAGAATCGTATTGCCGCCACCGAACGCCAGCAGCGAAAGCTGGCTGAAAATAACCGCAAGCGAAATGAGCGTATCGTTCACCGCGCGCTCCGCGATGCGATAAAGATGCTGAGCGGCGTCAGCACCAGCATGGTCGGCAGAAGCGGTAATCGCAAAACAGCAATCGCGACGAAACCGAGCGCCGCGATCAGCGCGGCCAGCGGTTTATTGCGCAACGGCAGCACGATCTTGACGGCCATCGAGATCAACAGGCCCGCAGCCGCAGCGGCAAGGCCCGCGAACAGATGACGAATGTGCGGATCGTTTTGCGTGCGTTCATACAACACGCCGAGTCCGATCACCACCAGCGAAGGCCCTGCGATCAGGCCCAGCAGGCCGGCCAACGCGCCAGGCACACCACGAAAGCGCATCCCCATGGCCACGGAGAGATTGATCACGTTGCCGCCCGGCAGGAATTGGCATAGGCCGAGCAGGTCGGTGAATTCGTCGGCACTTAGCCAGCGGCGCTGTTCGACCAGTGCGCGGCGCGCGAGCGGCAGTGCGCCGCCAAAAGAGATCAGCCCAAGGCCGAGAAAGCCGCCGAAAATTTGCCGCAGCGTAGGCGTAGGTGCCAGTGCGGGTTCGGACGAAGTGAGATCGTGATTCATGTCGCTGAGCTTCCGGTTCAAGCTCAGGAGGTTAGCGCCGAATGGCCGGCGAGCGGAAGGATTTTTTGAGTGCGACGCGGTGCTGCTGATGGCCTGGCAAACTGAAATGGGCGGCCTTTGCGTCACGCCTGAGCGCCGTTGAAACGAAAACGGGCAACCAGAACCTGGTTGCCCGTTAGAGCCTGCTTGCCGTGCTTACCGCATGCTCACTTTGCGCCAGGGGAGCAAACAAGCGCATTCCAGCAGCCTCTCAACCTCACAGATAAAACATCCGGTCTTCATCCGACTTGGTTGGTTGCGGCTCGGTCTCTTCACGGTCTTCATAGAACTTCAGCACCGCTTCGAGCACCTGATCCGGATCGTCGATCACCTGCATCAAGTCCATGTCGGTCGGATTGATCAGGCCCATCGGCGTGAGCGAATTCTTGAACCACGCGAGCAGACCTTCCCAGAACTCGGCGCCTACGAGAATGATCGGCACGTGGCGCGACTTCTTCGTTTGAATCAGCGTGAGCACTTCGGCGAGTTCGTCGAGCGTGCCGAAACCGCCCGGCATCACGATGACCGCGTCGGAGTTCTTCACGAACGTGACCTTGCGCGTGAAGAAATGGCGGAAGCGCAACGAGATGTCCTGCCACTGATTGCCGGATTGCTCGTGCGGCAGCTCGATATTCAGACCCACCGACGGCGCCTTGCCCGCATGTGCGCCCTTGTTGGCCGCTTCCATGATGCCGGGGCCGCCGCCCGAGATGACCGCGAAGCCCGCGTCCGACAACTTGCGCGCGATTTGCGTGGCGAGTTTGTAGTACGGCGAGTTCGGTTTCAGGCGCGCTGAACCGTAGATGCTGACAGCGGGGCGAATCTCCGAGAGGTACTCGGTCGCCTCGATAAACTCTGCCATAATCGTGAACATCTGCCACGATGCGCGGGCCTTCTTGGCCGTTGCGCGCTCTTGATCTGCGAGTGATCGCAGGCTCGGAATCACTTTTCTCTTAGTCATAATGCCTGAAGAACGAAGCCTTGAAGGTAAGACCCTGCTATTGGTCGACGGTTCGAGTTATCTGTACCGGGCCTACCATGCGATGCCAGATCTCCGTGGCCCCGATGGTGGTCCAACGGGTGCGCTCTACGGAATGATCAACATGCTGCGGCGCATGCGCAAGGAAGTCACAGCAGAGTATAGCGCGTGCGTGTTCGACGCCAAGGGCAAAACATTTCGCGACGACTGGTATCCCGACTATAAGGCGAACCGCCCGTCGATGCCGGACGATCTGTCGCGTCAGATCGAACCGATTCATGTGGCCGTGCGTGCGCTCGGCTGGCCGTTGCTGATGATCGAAGGCGTCGAGGCCGACGACGTGATCGGCACGCTCAGCACCGAAGCCGAGAAGCGCGGCATGAACGTGATCGTGTCGACTGGGGACAAGGATCTGGCGCAGCTCGTGTCGGATCATGTCACCCTCATCAATACGATGACGAACGAAAAGCTCGACCGCGCCGGCGTGATCGCCAAGTTCGGCGTACCGCCGGAGCGCATCATCGACTACCTGTCGCTGATCGGCGATACCGTCGACAACGTGCCGGGCGTCGATAAATGCGGGCCGAAAACCGCGCTCAAATGGCTCACGCAATTTGACTCGCTAGATGGCATCGTCGCACATGCGGACGAGATAAAAGGTGCGGTAGGAGACAATCTGCGACGGGCTCTCGACTTTTTGCCGATGGCGCGCAAACTCGTCACCGTCGAGCGCAATTGCAATATGACCGACCATATCGTGTCGATTGAAGAGAGCCTGGAAAGCCGGCCGGAATCGCGCGAGGAATTGCGCGACGTGTTCACGCGGCACGGCTTCAAGACCTGGCTGCGCGAAGTCGAAATCGCCGACGCGGTCGAAGGTCCGGAAACGGACGTGCCGCCGGCGCTGTCGGTGGATCACGAGAAGCACTACGACACCGTGCAGACGTGGGAGCAGTTCGACGCGTGGCTCGAAAAAATCAACGCGGCCGAGATCACCTCCTTCGACACCGAAACCACGTCGCTCGATCCGATGACCGCGCAGATCGTGGGTCTGTCGTTCTCCGTCGAACCGGGCCGTGCCGCCTACGTGCCGGTCGCGCATCGCGGCCCGGACGCGCCGGTGCAACTTCCGCGCGACGAAGTGCTCGCGAAGCTCAAGCCGTGGCTCGAAAGCGCCGATCGCAAGAAGGTCGGGCAGCATCTGAAATACGACGAGCAGGTGCTGGCGAACTACGGCATCGAAATGCACGGCATCGAACACGACACGCTGTTGCAATCGTACGTGCTCGAATCGCATCGCACGCATGATATGGACAGTCTCGCGCTGCGCCATCTCGGCATGAAGACGATCAAGTACGAAGAGGTCGCGGGCAAGGGCGCATCGCAGATCGGCTTCGACGAAGTCGCGCTCGAACAGGCCGCCGAATACGCGGCGGAAGACGCCGACATTACGTTGCGTCTGCATCAGGCGATGTATCCGCAAGTGGCTGCCGAGAAGGCGCTCGATCATGTGTACCAGGCGATCGAGGTGCCCACGTCGCGTGTTTTGCGCAAGATGGAACGCACCGGCGTGCTGATCGACGCTGACAAATTGCGCGCGCAAAGCAGCGAAATCGCCACGCGTCTGATCCAGTTGGAAAGCGAAGCGTATGTGCTGGCCGGCGGCGAATTCAATCTCGGTTCACCCAAACAGATCGGACAGATTTTCTTCGAGAAGCTGGAATTGCCGGTGATCAAGAAGACGCCGAGCGGCGCGCCGTCCACCGACGAAGAAGTGCTGCAAAAGCTCGCAGAAGATTATCCGCTGCCGAAGATTCTGCTCGAACATCGTGGTCTGTCGAAGCTGAAGTCGACTTACACAGACAAGCTCCCGCGCATGGTCAACGTGCAAACGGGCCGCGTGCATACGAACTATGCGCAAGCCGTTGCGGTGACGGGGCGTCTTGCATCGAACGATCCGAATTTGCAGAACATCCCCGTGCGTACCGGCGAAGGCCGTCGTATTCGTGAAGCGTTCATTGCACCGCCTGGACACAAGCTGGTGTCCGCGGATTATTCGCAGATCGAATTGCGCATCATGGCGCATATTTCCGGCGACGAATCGTTGCTGCGTGCGTTCTCGCAGGGTGAAGACATTCACCGCGCGACCGCCGCGGAAATCTTCAGCGTGACGCCGCTCGAAGTGTCGAACGATCAGCGCCGTGTGGCGAAGGTCATCAACTTCGGGCTGATCTACGGCATGAGCGCGTTCGGTCTCGCGGCGAACCTCGGCATCACGCGCGACGCGGCGAAGATGTATATCGACCGTTATTTCGCACGTTATCCGGGCGTCGCGCGATACATGGAAGAAACGCGTCTGAGCGCAAAGGCGAAGGGCTACGTCGAAACGGTATTCGGCCGCCGCCTGTGGTTGCCGGAGATCAACGGCGGCAATGGTCCGCGTCGTCAGGGCGCCGAGCGCGCCGCCATTAACGCGCCGATGCAAGGCACGGCCGCCGATCTGATCAAGCTGTCGATGATCGCGGTGCAGAAGTGGATCGAAGAGTCGAAGATCGGCACGCGCATGATCATGCAGGTACACGATGAACTGATCCTCGAAGTGCCGGATGCGGAATTGTCTGAAGTGCGCAAACGTCTGCCGGAACTGATGTGCGGTGTCGCCCAGCTGAAAGTGCCGCTGGTCGCCGAAGTGGGCGCCGGTCTGAACTGGGAAGAAGCGCATTGATGCGCAGGTAGCCACGCGCGATAACGTCGTGCGCATGTCACACATGTGCGTTGACGGCTTGTGACACCCGTGCTGCTCGCGGACAATCGCTGGAAGGCGGCGCGCCCAGGCGCGTCGTCACGACGGATAATTCATCGGCAAACACGGAGAGTGCAATGCATCGATTTATCGTCGTTGGCGGAGGAGCGGGAGGGCTGGAACTGGCGACACGTCTTGGCGATCGCTATGGCGCCAACAAGAAGCGCGGTGCGCGCGCGTTGGTCACGCTGGTCGACCGCAACCCCACGCATATCTGGAAACCGCTGCTGCATGAAGTGGCAGCCGGCAGCATGGACCCGTTCACGCAGGAACTCGAGTACGCGGCGCAAGCCCGCTGGCACGGCTTCGAGTTTCAGCAGGGCGAACTCACCGGTCTTGATCGCACGAATAAACGTCTCACGCTCGGCACCGTGCTCGACGACGACGGCGCCGAACTGCTGCCCGAACGCGAACTCGAGTACGACACGCTGGTGATTGCGATCGGCAGCACCACGGCATTCTTCGGCGTAAAAGGCGCGCCAGAATTTTCCCTCGCACTCGACACGGTCGGCCAGGCCGAGCGTTTCCGCAAACGCCTGATTGCGGCGTGCATGCGCGCCGAGCATCAGGTGCATGAACCGGTCGAATCGCGGCCGGGGCCGGGCACGTCGACGGCCAGCGAGCCGCGTATTCAGGTGGCGATTGTCGGCGGCGGGGCGACCGGTGTCGAACTGTCGGCGGAGTTGCGCAATACGGCGCAGGTGCTGTCCGCGTATGGCCTGCACAAGCTCGATCCGCGGCATGACGTCGGCATCGTGCTGATCGAGGCAGGGCCGCGCATTTTGCCCGCGTTGCAGGAACGCGTTTCCACAGCAACTGCCGAATTGCTCACCAAACTCGGCGTGAAACTGATGATCGGCGAGACGGTCGCGGAAGTCGCGCCGGGCATTATCCGCACAGCAAGCGGCCATACGGTGCGCGCCGATCTGACCGTGTGGGCGGCCGGCATCAAGGCGCCGGCAATCCTCGGACAACTCGACGGCCTGCCGGTCAACCGGCTCGGCCAGCTCGTCGTGCGCCGTACGCTGCAAACCGAAATCGACGACGACATTTTCGCGCTCGGCGATTGTGCCGCGTGCCCATGGCCTGGCAACGAGCGCAATGTGCCGCCGCGTGCGCAGGCCGCGCATCAGCAGGCGAGCTTTCTGCTGAAGGCGTTGGCGGCGCGGCTCGACAACCAGCCGCTGCCGGAATTTACCTATCGCGACTTCGGTTCGCTCGTGTCGCTCGGTCACTTCAGCGCGGTCGGCAATCTGATGGGCGGGGTGATCGGCGGCAATATGTTGATCGAGGGGCTGTTCGCGCGCTTCATGTACATGTCGCTGTACCGGCTGCATATCGCCGCGCTGCACGGCTATGCGCGGATGGTGCTCGATACCTTCGCGCACTGGCTGCGCCGCTCTACGTTGCCGCGCGTCAAGTTGCACTGACGGGCTCGCGGACGGTTGCTTGCTTCTGCAACGGGATGCGCGTCCGGCGTATCCTGTTGCATCGAATAATCAATCTAGGAGCGCTGCATGCTGAAGCCTGAAATCGACAGCCTGGTCCCGCACGTCCCTTTCAATCGACGCACCTTTATCAAGGCCGCGCTCGGCACCGGTTTTGCGGCGGCCGTGCTGCCGGTGTCGGCGCAAACCATCCATACCGATAGCGACGGCCTCGAAGCCGGCGAAATCGCCGTGCATTCGGGCGACACGCTGGTGCCGGCGTATCGCGCACAACCGAAGGGCAAGACGCATTTGCCGGTGATCATCGTCGTGCATGAGATTTTCGGCGTGCACGAACATATCGCCGATGTCTGCCGCCGGTTCGCCAAACAGGGTTATCTGGCGATCGCGCCCGACCTGTACCAGCGCGAGGGCGATCCGACGGTATTCACGAGCATGCAACAGCTCAATGAGCAACTGGTCAGCAAAGTGCCGGACGAGCAGGTGCTGGCCGACCTCGACGCAACAGTCGCGTGGGCCGGCGAGAACGGCGGGGATCTGAACCGGCTAGGCGTGAACGGGTTTTGCTGGGGCGGACGGATTGCATGGCTGTACGCCGAGCACAACCCGCGGCTGAAGGCGGGTGTGGCATGGTACGGCCGTGTCACGGGGCAGAAGACCGCCAACACGCCTGAGAATCCGCTCGATGAAGTGGCGCAGTTGCATGCGCCGGTGTTGGGTTTATACGGGCGCCAGGATCAAAGCATTCCGCAAGACACGCTCGAACAGATGAAGCAGGCCATTGCGCAAGGCCCGCAAGCGGGGCGCGGTTCGCAATTCGTCGTCTATGACGATGCGGGCCATGCGTTTTTCGCGGACTATCGGCCGAGCTATAAGAAGGCCGATGCGGAAGATGGCTGGCGTCGCGCGCTGGTGTGGTTCAAGCAGCATGGGGTGGGTTGACGCGGGGCGCGTTGGCATTGAGCAACGGGCGCCGCTAAAAGCGCCCGGCGTGTGATGAGCTTGCTCGCCAGCAAAAAAGGCCGTTGACGCATAGTTGCATCAACGGCCTTTTGCTTTCTACTTGCAGCAGTGCGCGCTTACGGATTCGGACCCGTTGCAACCGGCCGCTTCGAGTCCGAGCTCCACTCGCTCCACGAACCCGCATACAACGCGGCGCCGTGCAGGCCGGCTACTTCCATCGCCACCGCATTGACGCACGCCGTCACGCCCGATCCGCATTGCAGCACCACGTGCTCCGGCGTCGTGTCGCCCAGCAATGCGTAGAATTCCTCGCGCAGCGTGTGCGCCGGTTTGAAGCGGCCGTCGGCGGCGAGGTTGTCCTTGAAGAAGCGGTTCAGCGCGCCCGGAATGTGACCGCCGACCCGATCCATCGTCTCGTTCTCGCCACGGTATCGATCTGCCGCGCGCGCGTCGACCACCACACGTTCTTTCGATCCGATATTGCGCTCCACTGCCTGCGCGTCGACCGTCACGGCGAGTGGCGCGCCCGCCTTGAAGTCACCGGTGTTCTGTGCCGGCACGTCTTGCGTCAATGGTTGATTAGCGGCTTGCCATGCTTGCAATCCACCGTCGAGCAGCGCCACCGCGTCGTGTCCGAGCCAACGCAGCAGCCACCACGCGCGCGCGGCGTACATGCCGCCTTGCGCGTCATAGGCGACCACCTGTTGACCCTGCTTCAGTCCGCGCGACTCCAGCGTTTCCACCAGCCGGGCACGATCCGGTAGCGGATGCCGTCCGTTCGTACCGTTCTTCGGACCGGACAGATCGCGATCGAGGTGCAGATAATGAGCGCCGGGCAGATGCCCGGCCAGATAGGCTTTTTCGCCCGCTTCGGGATCGGCCAGATCGAACCGGCAGTCGATAACGAACACGCTGCCGGGCGCGGCCGTGAGCCGTTCCGCGAGATTGGTCGCGGATATCAGCGTGGTGTAGTGAGTGTGGGGCATGACGTCTCCTGTCGACCAGAGTTGGCACTTTAGCGCCTTACTCTGCTCCGATGCAAAGCCCGGTACGGGCGATGGCGACTCCGGTACGACGTACTGGTGCCCAGACGCTGCAAACGGATGGCCAAGCTATCTCGTTAGTCTAAACAAAAAAAGACGGGCCGAAGCCCGTCTTTCTCTGTCGATAAGGTGTTTCGAAGCAGCACATCAAACGCAAATGACGTCAGCGTGGAATGCTTTTGGAGCGGATCAGATCTCGCCCAACTCGCGCCGCAGAAACTCGTGGAAGTGCTGCATGCCGTCTTCCATCGGGCTTTGATACGGGCCGACCTGCGATTCGCCGCGATTCATCAGCGCGCGGCGGCCAGCGTCCATGCGCTCGGCGATCTCGTCGTCTTCGCGGGCCGTTTCCATATAGGCGGCGCGCTCGGCCTCGACGAAATCACGCTCGAACAGCGCGATTTCCTCGGGGTAATAGAACTCCACCACATTGGTGGTTTTCTGCGGACCACGTGGAATCAGCCACGACACCACCAGCACATGCGGATACCACTCGATCATGATGCCGGGGTAGTACACCATCCAGATCGCGCCGAATTCCGGCGGATTGCCGTCGCGGAAACGCAGCACCTGGTCGTGCCACTTCCGGTACGTCGGGCTGCCCGGCTGTTCCAGATCCTTATGCACGCCAACCGTCTGGACGCTGTACCAGTCGCCGAACTCCCAGGTCAGGTCGTCGCAATTGACGAAGCTGCCGAGGCCCGGATGGAACGGCGCGACGTGGTAGTCCTCCAGATAGACCTCGATAAAGGTCTTCCAGTTGTAATTGCACTCGTGAACTTCGACATGATCGAACATGAAGCCCGAAAAATCGAAGTGCTGTTTGGTGCCAAGACGAGCCAGATCGCGTGCGACGTCGCGGCCTTGTGCTTCGAACAGCAGCCCTTGCCAGTTCTGTAGCGGCGTGGCGCCGAGATTCAGGCAAGGGTTGTCCGCGAAATGCGGAGCGCCGAGAAGTTCGCCTTTGAGATCGTACGTCCAGCGATGCAGCGGGCAGACGATGTTCTCAGTCTGGCCGCGACCGTTGAGCATGATGGCCTGCCGGTGGCGGCACACGTTCGACAGCAATTCGACTTGCGACTGCTGGTTACGGACGAGCACGCGCCCCTCGCTTTCGCTGGGCAAGGCAAAAAAATTCCCCGCTTCGGGCACCATGAGATCGTGGCCGATGTAACGAGGACCTTTCTTGAAAAGGGTTTCGATTTCGCGCGTAAGGAGCGCATCGTCAAAGTAAGCCGTGACTGGCAGCTGGCTGTGAATAGACCGCAACTGCAATGCATTGCTCAGATTGGACATTCCCACTCCCGTGAAGACGTGAAAGCAGTGAACAACCCAACCATCGATAGATTCGATTTAGGGAGCCTGCGATTATAACAGTTTCGCGATGTCTGGGGCGCTTAAGTGCCTGATTTGGGTCAAAAAAGTCATGAAAGTTCGACTTTTTCGCCGCAGACTGAACGTTTTTTTTCTGCGAGACTGCTGGGGCGGCGCGGGATTCGCGGGAGATGAGGAAGGCGGCGAGCGGATCGGAAATGTCGCTTTTGCCGTAGAATGTCCGACTTGTTTTAATTTTGCGACTATACATGGCAAAAACCGCTTCGAAAGAACCTGCTGCCGTGCCAGCCGAAGGCGTCGATACCACGCCGCTGCCGGCGAACTACGAGGCCGCGCAGGCAGAGCTGGAAGAGCTGGTTGCGCGCATGGAAGGCGGCAGCCTGAGCCTCGATGAGTCGCTCACCGCCTATCGGCGCGGCGCGGCTCTCGTGGCGTTTTGTCAGCAGCAGCTCGAAAAGGTCGAGCAGCAGGTACGCGTGCTCGATGGCGAGACGCTCAAACCGCTGCCCATGAATACCGCAGGCACAGCCGCTACTGAAAGCGGGGACGACCTATGACATTCGAACAATGGACACGCTCGGTACTCGAGCGTGTCGAAACGGCACTAGAACACTATCTGCCGACCGAGGCGACGGAGCCCGTCAAACTGCATGAGGCCATGCGCTATGCGGTGCTGGGCGGCGGCAAGCGGGTTCGTCCGCTGCTGTGCCATGCGGCTGGCGAGTTGACCGGCGCGCGCGCTGAATGCCTGGATGCGGCAGCGGCGGCGCTGGAAATGATCCACGTGTACTCGCTCGTGCACGACGATATGCCCTGTATGGACGACGACGCGTTGCGTCGCGGCAAGCCGACGGTACACGTCAAATATGACGAAGCGACGGCATTGCTGGTCGGCGACGCGCTGCAATCACAAGCTTTCGTTGCGCTGACGTCCGAGGTTCTGACGCCGGCACAACAGGCTTCGCTGGTGCGCGAACTGGCCCTGGCTAGCGGCTCGATCGGCATGTGCGGCGGTCAGGCAATCGATCTCGCGAGCGTTGGCCACACGCTGACACGCCCGCAACTCGAGACCATGCACCGGCTGAAAACCGGTGCGTTGCTGCGCGCCGCGGTACGCATGGGCGCGCTGGCCGGTGAAACGCCGGACGCGGACGCCATGCGTGCGCTCGACGCTTATTCGGCCGCTGTCGGCCTCGCGTTTCAGGTTGTCGACGACATTCTCGACGTCACGACCGATTCCGCGACGCTCGGCAAGACCGCAGGTAAGGACGCGAAGGACGGCAAGCCGACCTACGTGTCAATTATTGGGCTTGACGCATCCCGCGCGCTCGCAGCGCAACTGCGCAGCGACGCCCATGCCGCGATTGCGCCGTTTGGCGCCCGCGCGCAGCGTCTGGCCGAATTGGCCGACCTGGTGGTGAACCGGGTTAGCTAAACGCGAAAGCCCGCCGCCGCGCACCTTCTTCCCCGGGTGCATGTATGAAGTGCGGGCGCGTAAGTTTTCCTACAATGGAACGACGATGTACGACTTGCTGAAAACCATTGACGACCCGGCAGCCTTGCGCCGCCTCGATCGCCGCCAATTGCAACCGCTTGCCGACGAGTTGCGTGCCTTTGTGCTCGACAGCGTATCGCAGACGGGCGGCCATCTTTCGTCCAACCTCGGCACGGTCGAGTTGACCATTGCTCTGCATTACGTGTTCGACACACCGCGCGACCGGATTGTCTGGGACGTCGGTCATCAAACCTATCCGCACAAGATCCTGACGGGCCGCCGCGACAAGATGCACACGCTGCGTCAACTCGACGGGATTTCGGGCTTCCCGAAGCGCGACGAGTCGGAATACGACACGTTCGGCACAGCGCACTCCAGCACGTCCATTTCAGCTGCGCTCGGCATGGCGGTCGCGAGCAAGCTGCAGGGCGATAACCGCATGGGCATCGCGGTGATCGGCGACGGCGCGATGACCGCCGGTATGGCGTTCGAGGCGATGAACAATGCCGGCGTCGAAGACGACGTGCCGCTGCTGGTCATCCTGAACGACAACGACATGTCGATTTCGCCGCCGGTCGGCGCGCTGAATCGCCATCTCGCGCGCCTGATGTCGGGCCGCTTCTACGCTGCCGCGCGGGCGGGCGTCGAGCGCGTGCTGCGCGTCGCCCCGCCTATGCTCGACCTGGCTCGCAAGCTCGAAGAGCACGCGAAGGGCATGATCGTGCCGGCCACGCTGTTCGAAGAGTTTGGCTTTAATTACATCGGCCCGATCGACGGTCACGATCTCGACTCGCTAATCCCCACGCTGCAAAACATCAAGGAACTGCGTGGTCCGCAATTCCTGCACGTCGTGACCAAGAAGGGTCAAGGCTACAAGCTGGCCGAGGCCGATCCGGTGCTGTACCACGGTCCGGGCAAATTCAATCCGGCTGAAGGTATCAAGCCGGCTACCACGCCGTCGAAGAAGACCTACACGCAGGTGTTCGGCGAATGGTTGTGCGACGCGGCCGAGCTGGACTCGCGCGTCGTCGGTATCACGCCGGCCATGCGCGAAGGCTCGGGCATGGTCGAGTTCGAGAAGCGCTTCCCGGAGCGGTACTTCGACGTCGGCATCGCCGAGCAGCACGCGGTAACGTTCGCCGGCGGCTTGGCGGCGGACGGCATGAAGCCGGTTGTCGCGATTTACTCGACCTTCCTGCAACGTGCATACGATCAGCTGATCCACGACGTCGCGCTGCAGAATCTGCCAGTGGTGTTCGCCATCGACCGCGCGGGTCTGGTCGGTGCGGACGGTGCCACGCACGCGGGCGCATACGATCTCGCGTTCCTGCGCTGCATCCCGAACATGACGGTGATGGCGGCATCGGACGAAAACGAATGTCGCCAGATGCTGTACACGGCGTTGCAGCAGCCGAATCCGACCGCGGTGCGTTATCCGCGCGGTGCCGGTACGGGTGTCGCTACCGTCAAGCAGATGGCTGCGTTGCCGATCGGCAAGGGCGAAGTGCGTCGCGAAACGTCGCAGCCGGCTGGCAAGCGTATTGCCATTCTGGCGTTCGGCACGATGGTCGCGCCGTCGCTCGCAGCTGCCGAGCAACTCGACGCGACGGTCGCAAACATGCGCTTCGTCAAGCCGCTCGACGCTGAACTGGTTCGCCAACTGGCCGACACGCACGACGCCATCGTCACCGTCGAAGAAGGCTGCGTGATGGGCGGCGCGGGTTCGGCTTGCGTCGAAGCCCTGCTTGAAAGTGGGGTTATCCGTCCCGTACTACAATTGGGCCTCCCTGACCGGTTCATCGATCATGGGGACCCGGCCAAGCTGCTCGCCGCGTGCGGTCTCGACGCTGCGGGTATCGCCAAGTCGATTCGCGAACGCTTTCTGGCGAGCGGCGCGGTCGGCGGTCAATCGTCGGTGAAGCGCGTCGCCTGATTGCGCTGCCGTTTGGCATGTCGCCGCTGCTATGGCGGCATGGCAATCTCACACTTGAATCGATGAGGCTTCGGCCCATCTGGTAACGCCGGCCCAGGCCGGCGTTCGCCGTTGCGTAGGCTGATTCGCCCGGTCGCTGCGAGCCCCCAACCGTCGCTTCGCGACGGCGCCCAACGAGGCGATCTCCTCTCCACCCAAGGAACCTCTTGCAGGGAGCGGGATTGCCAGCGGTGTGGAAAACCTGGTTCGGCCCGGCGTTTCTTGAAAGGACAAAAAAATGAATCAGATGAACCCCGCCTTTGTGATGCCCGACGTGCAAAGCACGCCCGATACGCGTCAAATCCCGATCCAGCGAGTTGGCGTCAAGGGCGTGCGTCATCCGTTGACCGTGCGCACACAAGGTGGCGAAGTGCAGCCGACGGTCGGTACGTGGAATCTCGACGTGCATCTGCCGGCTGAGCAGAAGGGCACGCACATGTCGCGTTTTGTCGCGTTGCTCGAAGAGAACAAGACGCCGCTCGAACCGGTAACGTTCCGCACGATGCTCGCGGCGATGCTCGAAAAGCTCGAAGCCGAAGCCGGCCGCATCGAAGTGTCATTCCCGTATTTCGTGAACAAGACCGCGCCGGTATCGGGTGTGCAAAGCCTGCTCGACTACGAAGTCACGTTGACGGGCGATACCCGCAACGGCGCAACGCGTCTGTTCCTGAAAGTGCTGGTGCCGGTCACGAGCCTGTGCCCGTGTTCGAAGAAAATCTCGCAGTACGGCGCGCATAACCAGCGCTCGCACGTCACGATCAATGCCGAACTGGTGGGCGATGTGGCTGTGGAAGAACTGGTGCGTATTGCTGAAGAGGAAGCGTCGTGCGAACTGTGGGGCTTGCTCAAGCGCCCGGATGAAAAGTTCGTCACCGAACGTGCGTATGAAAATCCGAAGTTCGTCGAAGATCTCGTGCGCGATGTTGCGCAGCGTCTGAATACGGACGAGCGGATCGTTGCGTATTCGCTTGAAGCAGAGAATTTCGAGTCGATTCACAATCACAGCGCGTATGCGGTGATCGAGCGGGATAAGCGGGTGGGTTGATCGACCTTTGCGTCTGCTGTCTTGCATTGAAAAAGCCGCTTTAAAAAGCGGCTTTTTTTACGGCTGTGCGCTGATTGGCGGCTTAGCGGGCAAGTGAAGTGAGATCCCAGCGCGGCTTTACCGTGAACGCGTAGTCCTTGCCCGACTGATCAGGCCAGCGTTGCAGACGCAGCGCGCCAGCCAGCGCGATCATCGCGCCATTGTCCGTGCACAGCGACAGATCCGGGTAATGCACATAGAAGTTGCGCTTCTTCGCGGCGGCGGACAGCGCTTCGCGCAGTTGCCGGTTCGCGCCAACGCCGCCAGCCACAACCAGCCGGTTAAGCTTGGTCTTCTTCAGCGCGGCCAGCGATTTCGCGGCCAGCACTTCCACAGCCGCATCGACGAAACCGCGCGCCAGATCGGCCTTCGCCTGTTCGCAGATATTCGCGCCGCCAAGCTTTTTCGCGTTCGTGAGCACCGCCGTTTTCAGCCCGCTGAAGCTGAAGTCCAGGTCGCCGGAATGCAGCATGGGGCGCGGCAGGACGACGGCGCCTGGCGTGCCGAATTCCGCCATGCGCGAGACTTCTGGGCCGCCAGGATAGCCGAGGCCGAGCAGCTTCGCCGTTTTGTCGAAGGCTTCCCCGGCGGCGTCGTCGAGCGTTTCGCCGAGCGTCTCGTAGACGCCCACGTCGGTCACACGCATCAATTGCGTATGACCGCCGGACACCAGCAACGCAACGAACGGGAACGGCGGCGGCTCATCCACGAGTAACGGCGACAGCAAATGCCCTTCCAGGTGATGAATGCCGATGGTCGGTTTGTCCCACGCCATGGCCAGCGAATTCGCAACGCTCGCGCCGACCAGCAGCGCGCCCGCTAGCCCCGGCCCTTGGGTGTACGCAATCGCGTCGATGTCGCTGCGCACGGCGCCTGCGCGTTCCATCACCTCTTCAAGCAACGGCAGCGCACGCCGGATGTGGTCGCGCGACGCCAGTTCCGGCACGACGCCGCCGTACTCCCGGTGCATCGCAATTTGCGAATGCAACGCGTGCGCGAGCAGACCGCGCTCTGTGTCGTAGAGCGCGAGACCGGTTTCGTCGCAGGAGCTTTCGATGCCGAGAACGAGCATGATGGGGTGGGGTTTGAACGGGCGCGAAGGCGGGGACACCAGCGCGCTCGAAAGAAAAAGGTAAGCCTCAAAGTATAGCAGCGCGGGCGAGGGGCCGCCGGCGCGCGGGTACAATGCGGCCCCATGGAATCCTTTGATATCGCAGTGATCGGCGCGGGCGCGGCCGGCATGATGTGCGCGGCTGTAGCTGGGCAACTCGGCCGTCGCGTGGTGCTGATCGACCATTCGCAGCGTCTCGCGGAAAAAATCCGCATCTCCGGCGGCGGCCGGTGCAATTTCACGAATCTGTATGCGGGGCCCGGCAATTATCTGTCGGCGAATCCGCATTTCTGCCGGTCGGCGCTGGCGCGCTATACGCCACGCGACTTCATGGCACTGCTCAAACGCCATCATGTGACGTGGCACGAGAAGCACAAAGGGCAGCTTTTCTGCGATCAGTCGAGCGACGCGATCATCAACGTGCTGAAGAACGAGTGCGACGCGGGTCAGATTGCGTGGCGCACGCCGCTGTCGGTGGAAGAAGTTCGGCGCGACGCGGAGGGCCGTTTTACGCTGGATACCCAGTCGGGCCCGATCACCGCACGCGCGTTGGTCGTGGCGACCGGCGGCCTGTCGATTCCCAAGATCGGCGCGACTGATTTCGCGTATCGGATCGCCAGGCAGTTTGGCCACAAGCTGATCGATACGCGTCCAGCGCTGGTTCCGCTGACCTTCGCCGCCGCCGACTGGGCGCCATTTGCGGCGCTGTCCGGCGTGTCGCTCGAAGTCCAGTTGGCGACCGGTAACAAGAAGACGGGTGCTGAATTCAACGAAGACCTGCTGCTCACGCACCGTGGTTTGTCCGGACCCGGCGTCCTGCAGATTTCGAGCTACTGGCAGCCCGGCGAGCCGATTCATATCAACCTGCTGCCCGAGCGCGACGCCACGACCGAGTTGCTGGAGTCGAAAACGGGCACCAGGCGTCAGATTGCCAATCTGCTATCCGAATGGGTGCCGCAACGGCTCGCTCATGTGTGGCTGGAAACTCACCAGATTCCCGCGGATGCCCGTGTGGCCGATCTGCCGGACAAAACGCTGCGGCGCGTGGGTGACGCTCTGTCGCGCTGGACGCTGACGCCGAATGGCACTGAAGGCTATCGCAAGGCCGAAGTGACGCGCGGCGGCGTCGACACCCGCGGCCTGTCGTCGACGACGATGATGAGCGAGCGCACGCCGGGGTTGTACTTCATCGGCGAGGCGGTCGACGTAACCGGCTGGCTCGGCGGCTACAATTTTCAGTGGGCGTGGGCATCAGGCGTAGCAGCCGGCGAAGCCGCTGTGGAGTACGTGCGAGGCGCATAAAGAAGGGGCTTGACGGCGCATTAGCTTTGTGAGAAAGCTCTGCTATACTCCTGAACCTCTGCGGAGTTTCGTTATTGAAAAACGACGATCATCCGCGAAAAAGGCAGCAAGCAGAGGTAACAAGCAGACAACGGGCCGTTTGAAGTCGTCATGCGCCGTTTCAAGCGCACCATCGAGAAAAACGGTGGGCTGACCGAGCTTAGCGCTTGCGGCTATTACGAAAAGCTAACGGCTGAGCGTGAGCGCAAGAAGGAGGCTGCGGTAAAGCGCCATTTCAAGCGTCTGCGTGGGTCAGATGCTGTCAAAGAAGTTCTACAGATTCTGGCGTTGCCGCGGTTCCGCTTGAACGGAGCGGCGACATCCAACCGGTGGCGGCGCAGCAGGTGCCGTCACAGAAACACGGCCCTTCGGGCCAGCCGGCAGGGTCGCATTCACTACGCATATTGCGCCAACCCGCTTGAGGAAGCAGTCCCCAAGCGGGTATTCGTGTTGATGCAGTGGGTGATCCAAGCCACCCGGCCGGTTTCACAAATTTCAACGCATTCAGGTGAGTGATGACTCTCAAAGACCGGATCAACGACGATATGAAAGCTGCCATGCGGGCGCGCGAGACCGAGCGTCTCGGCACGATCCGTCTGCTGCTCGCCGCTATCAAGCAGCGCGAAGTCGATGAGCGTGTGACGCTCGGCGACGCCGCGATCACCGCCGTCATCGACAAAATGATCAAGCAGCGCAAGGACTCGATCAGCCAGTTCGAGGCCGCAGCCCGCACCGATCTCGCCGACAAGGAAAAGGCCGAACTGGCCATCCTGTCCGCCTATATGCCTGAACAGATGTCTGAAGCGGAAATCGTTGCCGAAGTTCAGGCGGCGGTCGCACAAACCGGCGCCGCCGGTCCGCAGGACATGGGCAAGGTGATGGGCGTGCTGAAGCCGAAGCTGGCTGGCCGTGCCGACATGACGGCCGTGTCGGCTCAGGTCAAGGCTGCGCTCTCGAAGTAATTTCCGTTTGACCCGGCCTGCACGCTGCGTCGCCCGACGGCGGCGCAGCGTGCAGTGTTGAGCTTTTAAGGTAGCGTCATTTACTGTGATTCCACCGTCATTCCTGCAAGACCTGCTCAACCGCGTCGATATCGTCGACGTGGTCGGTCGATATGTGCAGTTGAAAAAGGGCGGCGCGAACTTCATGGGGCTTTGTCCGTTTCACAACGAGAAAAGCCCTTCGTTTACGGTTAGTCCGACTAAGCAGTTCTATCACTGCTTCGGTTGCGGCGCGCACGGTACGGCCATCGGATTTCTGATGGAGCATGTGGGCTCCTCGTTTCCTGAGGCCGTCAACGATCTGGCGCAATCGGTCGGTTTGACCGTGCCGAATGAGCCGTCGCCGGGATATGGCGGCGGCGCGGGTGGCTCTGGCGGCGGTTATGCGCCCGGCGCTTCGAAGGCCGTCACCACGGCGCTTTCCGACGTCATGCAGACCGCTTGCGACTATTACCGCAAGCAACTCCGTAGCGCGCCCAATGCGATCCAATATTTGAAGAAACGCGGGCTGACCGGCGAAATTGCGGCCCGTTTCGGCCTCGGCTATGCGCCGGACGGCTGGCAGAACCTCGAACCCGCCTTTCCCAATTACCGGGACGATTCGCTGGTCGAGTCGGGGCTGGTCATCGTCAGCGAAAAGTCCGACGCGCAGGGGCAGAATCGCCGTTACGACCGCTTCCGCGAGCGGATCATGTTCCCGATCCGCAATGTGAAAGGGCAGGTGATCGGCTTCGGCGGGCGCGTGCTGGACGGCGGCGAGCCCAAGTATTTGAATTCGCCTGAAACGCCTCTATTTAACAAAGGCAGCGAACTGTACGGTCTGTTCGAAGCGCGTCTGGCGATCCGCGAACAGCATTACGTGCTCGTGGTGGAAGGCTACATGGACGTGGTCGCGCTGGCCCAATTGGGTTTCCAGAACGCGGTCGCCACGCTCGGCACGGCTTGCACGCCGATTCACGTCCAGAAACTGATGCGCCAGACCGACACGGTCATCTTCAGTTTTGACGGCGATTCGGCCGGCCGCCGCGCCGCCCGCCGCGCACTGGACGCCTGTTTGCCGCATGCGGCGGACAACCGGACCATTCGCTTCCTGTTCCTGCCGTCCGAGCACGATCCGGACAGCTACGTGCGCGAATTCGGCACCGAGGCGTTCGCCGAACAGGTCGAACGCGCAATGCCGCTGTCGCAGTTCATGCTGAACGAGGTGCTGACCGGCAAGGAGTTGGACCAGCCCGAGGGCCGTGCCCGTGCGCTGTTCGACGCCAAGCCGTTGTTGCAGGCGCTGCCGGCCAACGCGTTGCGGGCGCAGATCATGCACATGTTCGCCGACCGGCTCGACGTGCCGTTCGACGAAGTCGCCGCACTCTGCGAAGTCGATTCGCGGATCGCCGCAGCCGCCCGCCAGGCGCCAGCCCGCAAGGACCGCCGCAGCGTGACGGGGATCGAAGAAAAGACGCTGCGCAATCTGGTGATGTATCCGCGCACGGTGGCGGTGCTCGACGAAGACGCCGAACAGGCGCTTCTGAGCGTGACCCGGCACGGCGAACTGTTTGAGGAGGTGACCACGCACGCGCGTGCACTGGGCGATTCAGCGGAGTTTCAGTTGTTGTCCGACCTATTGCGAAACGGCGCAAACGCCCCAACTTTCGAGGAAATCTTTCGCAAAATTCTAGACTATGATGAAAACGTCCGGGATTTGCTGCTGAAAGACCCGGAGGATGCGACCGTGATCGAGGAGCGGCGCGAGCAGGAAAGGATCGTCGGTGAGGAACTGAAGGCAGCGATCCTGAAGATGCGGTACGACGCTTACTGTGACCGGCTCGAGCAACTTTCGCGGCAATCCCGGCATACGCCGGAGGAGTTCGCGGAGCTGTCGGAACTGAACAGGAAGCGCGCTGATATGAAGCGCCAACTCGGGCTGTAAAGGGGTTGACAAAAAACCTCGGTGCTATAATTAAAGGTTTCTAGCGGTTTGTTTTTCAAGGGTTTTCCTAGCAAAGGCGAAAAGGCGATGCGATGGCAAAGACTACAGGCGGAAATAAAGCGACAGGCACAAGCTCCAAGGAGCCGACCCGAAAGGTCACCGAGGCCAGGTTAGTTTCTTCCGCCAGAAAAACGTCTACCGTCAGCGTTACGCCGGTTGCCGGGAAGAACTCATCGACCACTTCGGCCGCGCAGGCAGATCCGGTCATGGCCGCGAAAGCTGTGCCACAACCGGCTGCCTCGAGGCCAGGTGTCAGAAGCGCAAGGGAAGCGCCTGCCGTGCAGGACGAAGCGGCGGCGCGTGAGATTCCAGTATCCACGGTTCAACCGGCTGTTGTTCAACAGCCGCGAGTCGAGACTACAGCCGGTACGGCGAACTCCATGACGAAAAAGCTGACTGAAGTATCTGTCGATGACGAAGCAACCCAGACCGAAGAGACCCCTGCCGCGGTTCCGGCCAAGGTCGAAAAGGTCAAGGCTCGCGACCGTCGTGCCAAGGAAAAAGCGCTGCTGAAAGATGCCTTCGCGTCGTCACAGCCGGGCACGGTCGAAGAGCTCGAAGAGCGCCGTTCGAAACTGCGCGCGCTGATCAAGCTCGGCAAGGAACGCGGCTTCCTCACCTACGCTGAAATCAACGATCACCTGCCGGACAACTTTACTGAAACCGAGGCGATCGAAGGCATTATCAGCACGTTCAACGACATGGGCGTGGCGGTCTACGAACAGGCCCCCGACGCTGAAACGCTGCTGCTGAACGACAACGCACCGGCCGCTTCGTCAGACGACGAAGTGGAAGAAGAAGCGGAAGTTGCGCTCTCTACCGTCGACTCCGAATTCGGCCGTACGACTGACCCTGTCCGCATGTACATGCGTGAAATGGGTACCGTCGAGCTGCTCACGCGCGAAGGCGAAATCGAAATCGCGAAGCGGATCGAAGACGGCCTGAAGCACATGGTGATGGCCATCTCTGCGTGCCCGACCACGATCGCCGACATCCTGGCCATGGCCGAGCGCGTCGCGAACGAAGAGATTCGTATCGACGAACTGGTCGACGGGCTGATCGACGCGAACGCTGAAGACGCCGACGGCTTCTCCGAGCAGGAAGCGGAAGCGATCGAAAGCGAAGAAGAGGAAGTCGAAGAAGAGAGCGACGAAGACGAGGAAGAAGACGACGGCGCGGCGCAAGCCACGGCCAACGCGGCGCAGATGGAAGCGCTCAAGCGTGCGTCGCTCGAAAAATTCGCGATGATCAGCGAATGGTTCGACAAGATGCGCCGCGCGTTCGAGAAGGAAGGCTACAAGTCGAAGTCGTATCTGAAGGCGCAGGAAACGATTCAGAACGAACTGATGACGATCCGCTTCACCGCGCGTACGGTCGAGCGTCTGTGCGACACGCTGCGTGCGCAGGTCGACGAAGTGCGTCAGGTCGAGCGCCAGATTCTGCACACCGTGGTCGACAAGTGCGGCATGCCGCGAGCGGAATTTATCGCGCGTTTCCCGGGCAGCGAAACGGATCTGGAGTGGGCCGACAAGATCGTCGGCGAAGGTCACGCGTATAGCGCAATTCTCACGCGTAACATTCCGGCCATTCGCGAACAGCAACAACGTCTTCTGGATTTGCAGGCGCGCGTCGTACTGCCGCTGAAGGACCTGAAGGAAACCAACCGTCAGATGGCGGCCGGTGAACTGAAGGCGCGTCAGGCAAAACGCGAGATGACCGAGGCCAATTTGCGTCTCGTGATCTCGATTGCGAAGAAGTACACGAACCGTGGCCTGCAGTTCCTCGACCTGATTCAGGAAGGCAATATCGGCCTGATGAAAGCGGTGGACAAGTTCGAATATCGTCGCGGCTACAAGTTTTCCACGTATGCCACGTGGTGGATTCGCCAGGCCATTACGCGCTCTATTGCGGACCAGGCACGTACCATCCGGATTCCGGTTCACATGATCGAAACGATCAACAAGATGAACCGTATTTCGCGGCAGATTCTGCAGGAAACCGGTCTTGAGCCGGATCCGGCAACGCTGGCCGAAAAGATGGAAATGCCGGAAGACAAAATCCGCAAGATCATGAAGATCGCGAAAGAGCCGATCTCGATGGAAACGCCGATTGGTGACGACGACGATTCGCATCTGGGCGACTTCATCGAAGACAACAACACGGTTGCGCCGGCCGACGCCGCTTTGCATGCCAGCATGCGCGATGTCGTGAAGGACGTGCTCGATTCGCTGACGCCGCGCGAAGCGAAAGTGCTGCGCATGCGTTTCGGTATCGAGATGAGCACCGATCACACGCTCGAAGAAGTCGGCAAGCAGTTCGACGTGACGCGTGAGCGGATTCGTCAGATCGAGGCAAAGGCGCTGCGCAAGCTGCGTCACCCGAGCCGGTCGGACAAGCTCAAGTCGTTCCTCGAAGGAAGTTGATCGTTGCAGGTGTGGCTGTTCGGCGATTACGCAGCAGGTTGAAGGGGCCTCCTAGACGTTTCGCGCATGCGAAGCGGTTGCGGAGGTCCCTTTTTCGTGTAGTATGTCGGCCAATCAGCGAAGGGGCCCGGCCTTGATGACCGGGTCTTTTTTCTTGGGCCGGACGCCGTGCTGGTTGCAGGCAGCGGACTCATAATCCGCCTCCGAAAGGACACCGTCGGTTCGAATCCGACCCGGCCCACCAAAGCATTGAGAAAAGGGTTCCGAGATTCTCGGAACCCTTTTTGTTTATCGGCGTGAAAGACCTTGAAGCCGATTTATAAGATGCGACAATTTGGCGCTTGTGTTGCGCGATTAATCTGTTCACCGCTGGTTCTGATTGAATTGGGCGAGCCTCGCATCGGGTTGAATCTGGCGAATTCGATGGCGCTTTATATTGGCGCCACGCCTGCGATCCGATATCGATAATCGACGTCTTCTGCTTGGCTAAGCAGCATCATTCTCGCGAACGTCCGCGCGATAAAATCCCCGCTATTTTGATCGCCTCTTTCCGGCGATTCTCCGGCGCGTATTGCGCTCGCCGTTGGCGGGCTGCCGCACAGAGTGCGCGGCGGTGCGCCGCTAGGCTCATGTCAGATGCGTTGACGTTCATCCGCTGGAAGTGGCACGTCGTTTGCGTAAGCTCGGCTACCAAGCCGTATTAATAAAGAGACCACCATGCGCCCCGACCACACCGCTGCCGAGTTCGCCCAGCCTCAAACCATGCTGGCCACGCCACTGGACGCTCCTAATGAAATTGCGCCGCAAAAGCCGATGCGTGCATTGACGCGCGTCACGTTCTGCTTTGCGTGGCTGTTCGGCCTCGAGCCATTCCTGACCGGCTCCGCCGACGAGACTTTGCGCTCGTCGTCCGAGCGTAGTCACTGACTTGAGCCGGCTTAGGCCGCCAAAGGCGTAGCCAGCCGAACGTTGAAAGTTTCGCTGCGAGCGAGCGAAATTTCTACAGACCGGCGCGGATAGCGCCGGACCGCTGACGGAAAGCGCGGATACATAGAGGCCTGCGTCCTCTTGCAGTAGCCCCTCGGGAATAAGTGTTGCGCGCCTGAAGATGGGAGACTTTCCCATCCGACAAGGCGCTCATCATGCAAACCGTTCCCACTATCGATCCCATTGCGGATCCTCCCGACCCGCCGTTGGAGCAGCCCGGTGAACAACCCGAGCGACTTCCGGACACGCCGCCGGACACCGATCCGCTTGCGCCGGGCTCGTCGCCCGAGGACGAGGAGGCGCTAAAGCGCAAATAGCCTGCCCATAAACGCCACTTCGATGGAAATTAGGGAAACTCCGTGTAAAAACGGCAGCGCTCGCGCCGTTAAATGAATACGGAAGGCTGTTCGTTGTATGCCGTCCGCTTTCGGCTCGGGGTTTGTCACGCGGCGGTCGGCGCCGCAACTCACCTCCGGGCAACACCCGTGCCGAAGGCTTCCCTGCTTCCCTCTTACGCATAACCGGGTTGCTTGTTCCCTGCACGGGACCCAGCACCTTCGCTCAGCCAACTTTCGCCGCACCTGCACGCAGCGGACCCGCTCCAGAGCCAATAATTCAATCGGATTCACCAATTAATTAATCGCCAGCCGATAAGCGGATTAATTAATCATCACCGGTGAACGACATTATCAATTCATCAAAGTTCCCGGTTTTCTTAAATAAATCTACACCGAACGATTACGGCCCATTTCATTGCGTCTATTCCGTGCGCCTTATCCGGCAATATGCTTTCAATTGTTCCGACCCGATTACGTCACGAGTATTAAACCACTGTTGCATACGCACAACTTTGAATATTGAAGCGTTGCAAATTACTTATGACTAGAGCAGATGAATGACGCATCGAAAATGGCGATAAATGCCTTAAAAACAA
This sequence comes from Paraburkholderia metrosideri, assembly GCF_904848625.1. Taxonomy (GTDB): domain Bacteria; phylum Pseudomonadota; class Gammaproteobacteria; order Burkholderiales; family Burkholderiaceae; genus Paraburkholderia; species Paraburkholderia metrosideri. The sequence continues at coordinate 49,968 of NZ_CAJHCP010000012.1, read as the reverse complement.
TGACTTAATGCAATACCCATTTACATTGTTGCTGATTTTGAAAAATCCTGTTGTGGAAATTGCCGCCGCTGCTACCAGGGCCTCCCCCTACACTCACGCTTCGTTTCAAGGGTGCCCGAGGCTGATCCGAAACGGTCAGCGAACTGGGCAGCAGCACATGGTTCATGCGCTGCTGAGGCAGGTCCCGCTCCCCGCGTAAATTTTCCGAACAGGAGTCCCACATGAAGAAGAGTCTCATCGTCGTTGCGGTTGCCGCATCGTTCGCATCCGTCGCTCACGCACAAAGCAGCGTGACCCTGTATGGTCTGCTCGACGCAGGTCTGACGTACACCAGCAACGTGGCTGGCAATTCCAAGTGGGCAGCTGGTAGCGGTGGCATCAACCAAAGCATGTTCGGTCTGCGTGGCTCGGAAGATCTGGGTAACGGTCTGAAGGCAATCTTCACGTTGGAAAGCGGCTTCGGCATCAACAACGGCAGCCTCGGTAACAACGGTGGCCTGTTCAACCGTCAAGCATTCGTCGGTCTGTCGAGCGCGCAATTCGGTACGGTCACGCTGGGTCGTCAATACGACGCATCGCAAGACTACCTCGCACCGCTGACGGCAACGGGCAGCTGGGGCGGCACGTTCTTCGCTCACCCGTACAACAACGACAACCTGAACACGAACGGTGGTCAGTCGGTCAACAACTCGATCAAGTACTCGAGCGCTAACTACGCTGGCTTCACGTTCGGCGGCACGTACGGCTTCTCGAACCAGGCTGGTGCATTCGCTGACAACCGTCAGTACAGCGTCGGTGCTGCGTACCAGTTCCAGGGCCTGCGTTTGGGCGCTGCTTACGCACAGCAGAACAACCCGGCTGCAAACACGAGCGGTGCTTCGGACGGCGTGCTGGCTAACGCTGGTGGCGTGATGACGGGTAACTTCCGTCAACGTGAATTCGGCGGCGCAGCGTCGTACTCGTTCGGCCCGGCAACCGTCGGTGCTGCATTCACGCAATCGCGTGTCGACAACCTGGTTGGTGCTGAAGTCGCAGGTCAACGCCCGGGTCGTTCGAACAACTACGAAGTCAACGGTAAGTACAACCTGACGCCGGCTATGGCGCTGGGCGTGGCTTACACGTTCACGGACTCGCGTGGCTACGGCACGAACGGCGACGGCAGCGAAATGAAGACCCGCTACCACCAGATCGGCCTGCAAGCTGACTACTCGTTGTCGCGTCGTACCGACGTCTACGCTCAAGCCGTGTACCAACACGCAATGGGCGACGGCGGTGTTGCTTCGATCTACAGCGGTGACAACTCGGTTGCCCCGTCGTCGTCGAAGAACCAGACGGCTGCTACCGTCGGTCTGCGTCACCGCTTCTAAGCTTCGGCTTAAGCTGGTTGCGGTATGAAAAAGGTGCCGCTTGCGGCACCTTTTTTTATGGGCGCGAGACTTTGACGTCACGCGCCCATCAAGGCCCTTGCGGGCCTTGTGTGCTTTAGAAAATCGTCCGCATACCGAGTGCGACGCCAGTCTGGTTGCTGCGGCCCGGCAATTCGACCGATGCAGCGCCCGACACCTTGTCGAAATCGACCGTGCCGTACACCTCGGTGCGCTTCGACAGCGCATATTCGGCCAGCGCGACGAACGTATAGCGATAGCCGCTACCCACTTCGCCGTTACCGATCGCCGCATTGGACATGTGATCGTAGTAGGCTGCGCCGGTCAGCGTCAGTGCGCGCGTGGTTTGCCACGTGACGCCAGCAAACGGACCGTTGTCGATGCGACCCGATCCCTTCAGGAAATCGACGCCCGGCACGAGCGTCTGTTGCGCGAGCGCGCTATCCACGAAACCGGTGTCGTCTTTTGAATGCAGATAGCCGACGTACACCTTTGCCGAGCTGAACGAGTAGACCGCGTTCGCGTTGAAGATGGTCTGCTTGTTATTGCTGTTGTCGCTGTTTTGCTGCACGCCGGCCGCGACGCTCAACGGGCCCGCCACATACGACAGCGTGAAGCCATACATATTGCCCGCGCCGAGATGGCCCGGCACCTGTCCCGAGAAGCCGTCCACGCCGGTCGACTCCGAGTTGGTGCCGAACGAATACATCGCGGCCAAGGTCAGGCCGTTGTACGTGCCGGTGTACTTCACGGCGTTGTCCGCATAGAGGCCCGCGCCGAGCGCGCCCGGCAGCCACGAGTTTTCGGCGTAATTGCCGACCGTCAGCGGATCATAGGTGTCGCCAAGCAGGTCGAACAAAGGCGTCTTTTGACGGCCGAACGTGACCGTGCCGTACTGGCTGCTCAAGCCCACGTACGCATTACGGTTGAAGAGCCGCTGGCTGTCCGAAGCCGAACCGTCCTGCAGATTGATCCCGCTTTCCAGATCGAAGATCGCCTTCAGGCCGTTGCCCAGATCTTCCGAGCCGCGCAGACCCCAGCGACTGTTGGTGATCGCGCCATTGGTCATGTACAGGCGACCGTCGTTATTTGCATTGGAGTTCGTCAGATAGCGCACGCTGACGTCGGCAACGCCATAAAGCGTGATCGAGCTTTGGGCCGAAGCCTGCTCGGACGTCATGACGAGGGCGGCGCCGCCCACGAGCGCGGCTGTCTTGAGAAGGGAGATTTGTCTCACTGCTATTCCTGCCTATTTGTGTTGTCGTGTAGGGATCTTTTTTTCAAAGGCGGCGCGCGAGGCGAGGCCACGCACGGGCGCGCCGATGATAGACCAGCGCTTTCCTCACGCCAAAATGTGTTGGCGCAATAAATTATTGCAATTTTTGACACTTGCGCTTGCGCATCTGACAAGAATTAACTTTCGCGGAAGCGGGCTTCGGGTAGTCTGAAAACCCACTGTTTCATAGACTATTTCTTCGCGGCGGAGCCAGCACCTGTGCTGCACGTGCGCGCCAGAACTGCATGGATACTTCCGCTTTCACCCCTTTGCGCTGTCTGGATGAAGCCCTCGAGCTGACCGACGAGCAATGGCAGCGCGTCGTGCCGTTGCTGCCTGAAATGCTGGATCGCGCGCGTCGACGAGGTCGCCCTACTATCGACACGCGCCGGGTGTTGAACAGCGTGATGTGGGTGCTGCGCACGCGAGAGCCTTGGAGCGCGATGCCGAAGCGCTACGTGCCTTACCAGACGGCACACCGCTATTACCTGCGCTGGAAGCGTTCCGGCGTGCTGGTGCGCATCGTGCTCACGTTGTTCAATACCGAAGCGATGCTGGAGCGGCGCGTGACACGCAAGGTCGAAACGCCCCCGCTGTAACACGGCGACTGCAGACGGCCCATTCGCACCTCTTCTCGTCGTTAGATCTGTTCCTGGCCGAACGCGCTCAGACGTTCAAGGTCGAGCACGTCGATCTGGTTGTACGACAGACGCAGAATCTGCAGCCGTTCGAGGTTTTGCAGCGCCTGATTGATCCGTTGACGCGACACCCCGGCCAGCAGCCCCACCTCTTCCTGCGAAATAGCCAGCGTGCGCCCGGTGTCGGGATACAGATCCGGGTTGAATAGCTGCGCGAGCGATTGCGCGACGCGTGCATCTACATCCAGCAGCCGGCTGTTCTGGATCGATGCAATGAACTCGCCCATGCGGTTATTCAGTTGCCGGATCACGAAGCCGGTGAAGGGCAGGCTCGATTCGAGCAGCGCGTGAAACGTGATGGACGGCACGAACATCACGAGCGACGGCTGGATCGTGGCCACGTCGTATTTACGCAATTCGCGTTTGATCACGCTGCCTTCGCCGAACCAGCCCCCCGGCGGCACGCCAGACAGCGTGCAACTGCGTCCGGATGCGTTGTAAATGGCGAGTTTGATGAGACCGGAATGCACGCCGATCCAGTAGTCCGACGGTTCCTGACGGCGCGCGATCCATGCTCCGCCCTCCAGGTGCTCCGCGTGCGAGCTGGCGACGACCATCGCCTGATGCTCGGCGCTGAGCGCCCGAAACCATGCGCAGGTGCCAAATAGCCGGGCCAGATCGGCACGGGCTACACGGGTTGGCGGAGCGGAGCGGGGGTCGGCCGGGACGGTCAGCGGGGCGTCGTTCATAAGTAATTGATGAGGGTTTCCAGTGGCTGCCGGGTCGGAAAAGTCGCGGTCGCGCCACTCTGTCATTTGAATGACAGACAGTTCAGCATCACAATTGCTAGGCTAGCTTACCCATCAGAATAATTGATGAAAATAAGCGACGGCGCCCCTGGCGCCTCAGGAGACAACGCGATGAAACACATGTTCGAAGAAGGTCTGGAGCGGCGCGAAGCCAACTATGTCCCGCTGACGCCAATCGATTTCATCGCGCGCGCGGCGGAAGTCTACGGTGAGCGGCCGGCGATGGTCCATGGCGATATCCGCCGCAACTGGCGCGAGACGTACGAGCGCACCCGGCGCCTCGCCAGTGCGCTCCGGCAGGCCGGAATCGAACGGGGCGATACGGTTGCCGTGTTGCTGCCCAACATTCCACCCATGATCGAAGCGCATTTCGGCGTGCCGATGGCGGGCGCCGTGCTCAATACGCTGAATACGCGGCTCGATGTGTCGTCGCTGCTGTTTATGCTGCGTCACGGCGAAGCAAAGGCGTTGATTGTCGACACCGAATACAGCGAATTCGCGCATCGTGCCGCGGGGGAATTTCCCGGCTTGCGCGTGATCAGCGTGGCCGACGCGATGCCGGCCGACGCCGCGCAATTTGCCGGCGCAACCGACTACGAAGTGTTTCTGCAATCCGGCGACCCGGCATTCGCGTGGACCCAGCCAGCCGACGAGTGGGACGCCATCGCGCTGAACTACACGTCGGGCACGACCGGCGATCCAAAGGGCGTGGTCTACCATCATCGCGGCGCGTATCTGAATGCGCTGAGCAATATCCTCGAATGGGACATGCCCAAACACGCGGTCTACCTGTGGACGTTACCGGCCTTCCACTGCAACGGCTGGTGTTTTCCGTGGACCGTTGCTGCGCGCGCAGGCGTCAACGTCTGCCTGCGTAAATTCGATGCGAAGACCGTGTTCGAATTGATTCGCCGCGAACGCATCACCCACTATTGCGGCGCGCCGATCGTGCAGAGCGCGCTTGCCAATGCGCCTGTCGAATGGCGCGAGGGTATTACGCATCGCGTGTCGACGATGGTGGCCGGCGCAGCGCCTCCGCCGGCGGTCATTGCGAAGATGAAGGAAATCGGTTTCGATTTGACGCACGTCTACGGCCTCACCGAAACCTATGGACCCGCCGCCGTTTGCGCAAAACAGGCGGCGTGGGAATCTCTCGACGACAGCGAGCGCGCCGAGTTGAACGCGCGGCAAGGCGTGCGGTATCACTTGCAGGCAGCGGTAACCGTGCTCGATCCCGACACGCTCGCCGCTGTTCCCGACGACGGCGAAACACTCGGCGAAATCATGTTTCGCGGCAATATCTGCATGAAGGGCTACCTGAAGAATGCCCGCGCGACCGAGGCGACTTTCCGCGGCGGCTGGTTCCATACCGGCGATCTCGGCGTGCGGACGCCCGACGGCTACATCCGCATTCGCGATCGCAGCAAGGACATCATCATTTCAGGTGGGGAGAACATCTCGAGTATCGAAGTCGAGGACACGCTATACCGTCATCCAGCGGTGTCGGTTGCCGCAGTCGTGGCGATGGCCGATCCGAAGTGGGGCGAGGTGCCATGCGCGTTCGTCGAACTCAGAGAAGGCGCGCAGGTCAGCGAAGAAGAAATCATCGCTCACTGTCGACTGTTTCTGGCGGGATATAAGTTGCCGAAAGCAGTGCGCTTTGGCGAATTACCGAAGACGTCGACGGGGAAAATTCAGAAGTTCGAACTACGTGCGCGAATCAACGCGGAAGGAAAAAGCTAGAGATAGCGTCGTTGCATAGCGCACCTGCTGAAGGCGCGCTATGCAACGCTATAGAACTCATGCTGCTTGAGGTGCAAACCAGCGTCGCAAGATGCGCCGGCAGGATCCGCTGAATTAATTACGCGTTATTTGCAGAGCCGCACGCTTAACCGCGTGTATCGACCCAGTGATGCGCCCAATGCGCCGAGTGCCGCAATGCCTGTTCTTCGTTCGGGAAATAGTCGAGCGAATAGAACTGGTAGCGCCCTTCGGTGCGTGCGCTGTCAGCGCGTTCGAGCAGCAGGTTGGATGAAAAGCTACCGTCGGGCAAACGATGCGCCGAGGGTTGGACGGCATAGCCGTTGTAATGATGAATATGTTTGTTTGTCATTTTATATTTTAATGATTATTCGAGTGCGAGCCGGCCGTTCGACCCCGTATTACGAGTATCGCGGACGAGCTGATTCAAGCCATTGCGAGCCGAATCTGAACGCAGTCGGAAAGCGAAAAAATGGGCGTTGAAGCCGGAGGGGAGAATGAGGTGCAACGAGGCGTTTGGCGCTTGGGCAAGCTGCTTGAATAAATGCAGCTAAAAAGCGAATCGCGCCAACTGTGGGAGCCAAAAGCTCCGCGAGGGTGTCGCTGCAGCCCGATGTCCGTTGCCGGACACCGAGCCCTTCAAACTTACAGCGGCTTGATGTTAGCCGCTTGCAGACCCTTCGGGCCTTGCTTCGTTTCGAAGCTCACCTTCTGGTTTTCAGCCAGCGTCTTGAAACCGTCGCTGCGAATTTCCGAGAAATGCGCGAACAGGTCGTCGCCGCCCTTGTCCGGGGTGATGAAGCCAAAGCCTTTGCTGTCGTTGAACCACTTAACGGTACCGGTATCCATGAAGAATCCTTGAGGTAAAAATTGAAGAATTTGCTCTGCAAACGAGCGCTTGAAGCGTCAAGGAAGGGAGAGGACAACGAATACCGCTGAGGGAGCGAGACATTGATGAACAGCAATCGAACTTCTTGAACTTCGGGTGCCACAGTAACCGGGAGGGTGTATCGGCGTCAATAGATAACTTGTAACTGTTTTGCGAGGAGAGGTGGATCGGTTGAGCTCGCCGTGCTGTTTAGTGCGTTGTGAAGCCCACTGAAGGCGGCTCGCCGCGTCGGTGACACGGCAAGTCACGATGGGAAAGACGCTCAGATGCCCACTTTGTGTGCGGTCAGAATCAGGCGCAATCCGAGCGCAGCGACGGCGCTTGCGGCGACGCGATCGACCCACGCTTTCCATTGCAAATAGATTTCGCGCGGGCGCTTGCTTGAAAAACACAGTGCGACGATCGTGTACCAGCCTGCTTCGATCGCGAAGATGGCAGGCGGCAACGCGAAGTAGCACCACAGTGGCGGGTGCTGTGGAAGCAGCGCCGCGAAGATACTGCCGTAGTACACAGCAGTTTTCGGATTGCTGAGTTGCGTGCTCAAGCCAATCCAGAACGATTTGCGCGGATTCATGGAAGCGGCCTGCGTGGCGTCGAAAGCGAGCGGTTTAGCGGCGCCGCGCCAGATTTTCGACGCCAGATAGATCAGGTACAAACCCCCCGCGACCTTCAGTCCGATATAGAGCCACTCGACCGTGGCCAGCAACGTATAGAGACCGAGTAACGCGATGCCGCTAAAGAACACGCCGCCCATGCCCATGCCGAGCGCTGTGGCGAGCCCATCGCGGCGCGATAGCCCGATCGAATTGCGAGCGACGATCACGAAGCTCGGTCCCGGACTCATGGCGCCGAGCAGCAGCGCGGCCAGGATGGTGATGATGGCGGTTGAGGCGGGCATGGCTGTGTCTCCTATGCATGGGGCTGTGGGCTATGTGCACACTATGCAGCGGAACATAGCATGACGACGCGCGGCTTTGTCTTTTCGTCCCTGTACGTCGCCGGGTATTGTGCACATTCTGCCGCCTATCCGATACGCAGATAAACGAATAAGAATGGAAAACCCCAACTCGTCATTCAGCATCGTCTGGCTGCAAACAAAATAAATTGAATGCTAGAATTACTTTCCATGCGCTGAACCTGATGCCTCTTCGCAGCGTAAAGAGAGGCTGGCAGCGGATGCGATTCGAGCTGATTGCCTAAGAATTCTCCTTAATCCAAGATTGACCAGGCCTCATTTCCGGGTGCAATTTTTGCGCGTCGGGAGTCATGTCGCAGATTCGAATCGCACTTCATTCCAATGAGTCATGCATAAGCTTCGCGCTGTTTAGCGAAGTGTTCGTTTGTCTAACGCGAGCATTAATCGCAGCGATACCGGTACGTTATGAAAGAGCGAGAAGAACAAGGGTTGCTCGACTTCGATGGAAACGCACGTGAGCGCCTGGTCGCGTGGATACGCCGACGTATGGACGACTACGGCATTACGCTGGAGGCGCTGGAGGACTCGCTAGAAGCCGATGCGAACGCTGTCCGCGCAGTGATGTATCGCGACGCATACGGTAATACGTGGGACGGCTACGGCGATAAACCGGACTGGCTTGCGCGCGCGATTTACGCGGGGCAGAGCCTCGATTTCTTCCGGTGCTAACGCGGTTTTTGCAGAGTTTTTTGCCTGAAGGCAAGTCCTCTGCCTATCAGGCGCAATGCCTGTTCGTCGTTGATCGCATGCGTGATCTGTCTTAACATCGGCGGGTCGTTGCCGGCGCGGTGCTTACTTCTTTCGAATTCGCGCGGCACAGAACGGGAAGCTGCATGCCGTACGGTCGTCGAACTTTTTCATCTGAATTTCCTGCTTATTACCTCGTTGTCTGGCTCCGCACTATCGCGATATTCGGTCTGCTGTGGCTGAATATCGGGGCTTCGTTTGGCGCGACTCACGAGCGTGGCCAAGCCACTTCCGCGCGTGCGGGCACACACGTCACGCCGTCCGTTGCGCGTGCGTCGCCAGCGACAATCAAACCGCGTGGTCAAGCGAAAGGGCCTGCCGTCGACAAAGGTCGGCGTCGTGTCGTGCACAAACGCAAGCACACGACGAGTGCGGCGCAACCCATGCATATCGGCAAAATCACGTCGAAACATCGTCGTCAGGCCGCGCGCGTTGCGAGGGAACCGCGCGACGCACGCCGTCCCGACCCGATAGCCACGCAACAAACCACGCAACAAACCACGCAACGGACCACGCAACAAACCACGCAACAAACCACGCAACAAACCACGCAACGGACCACGCAACGGACCACGCAACAAACCACGCAACAAACCACGCAACATAATGCCCGGCAATCAGCGGCTTCGCGCGCGTCTGCGCGTTCGGGGCTTCGTCTGCTGGCGCGCTGTGGTTATACGCGTCGATCGCGGGCATTGCTTCGCGCGCGATCCGTCTATGTGGTCGATGAGCGAACCCACACCGTGCTCACCGAGAAACAGGCCGACCGGGTCGTGCCTATCGCTTCAGTGTCCAAACTGATGGCGGCAGTCGTGTCGCTCGACGTCAGGCACGCGCTCGATGCGCGGCTCGACGTCACCGTTCAGGATCAGGATTTCGACAAGTTCACCGGCTCACGCTTGAGCGTCGGTTCGAGATTGTCGCGTCACGACATGTTGCACATTGCACTGATGTCGTCGGAAAACCGCGCCGCCGCTGCGCTCAGTCGAGACTACGCGGGCGGCCGGCCAGGCTTCGTCGCAGCGATGAATGCGAAGGCGCGCGCCCTTGGGATGCGTCATACGTCGTTCGTCAATGGTACGGGCTTGTCGCCGCAGAACGTGTCGACCGCGGAGGATCTGTCGCTGCTGGTCGCGGCGGCGAGTCACTATCCGTTGATTCGCGCGTATTCGACGGACCGCTCGCAAGTGGTCTTTCCGGGCGGCGGCCGGGCCAGTTTGAGTTATCACAACTCGAATGCATTGGTGCGAGGCGGCGACCGCTCGATCGTGTTGCAGAAGACCGGCTTTATCAACGAGGCCGGTCACTGCGTCGTGGTGCGGATGTTGGTGCATGGCAGGCCGATCGACATCGTCGTGCTGGGCGCACCCGGCCCGCATGATCACATCGCCGACGTGATCAGGATTCGCCGCTGGCTGCGCTGCTCGCTAGCGCGTTGAGCGCGCAAGAAGCGCAAAAAAAAGCCCGCGCAAGGCGGGCTTAACTACTCTACTCGGAGTATCGCGATCCAGTCGCTAGACGGATCGTAGCCAGTGTATGTGAAAGCAATATGAAAGTATAGAAAATACCCCGATCGCTTTCACAGGCTCACCGATCTCACATCACAGGTCGAAAAACACCGTTTCCTTGTCGCCCTGCATGTGGATATCGAAGCGATACACATTGGCGCTATTCGGCTCGCGACGCGCGATCAGCGTGCCACGACGATCTGCCGGAACCGTTGCCAGCACGGCATCCTGCTCATTCGCCTGGGCTTCGTCCTCAAAATAGATACGCGTGAACGTGTGCAGCAGCATGCCGCGCATCGTCAGAATCACGTTGATGTGCGGCGCTTCATCCGGGTTCGCACGGCCAGGCTTCACCGTTTCGATGATGAAGCGCTTGTGCGGGTCCGTGCCCGTGCCCATGCGCGCAAAACCGTGAAAGCCAGTCTTCAGGATTTCCTCCCGCGATTCCGGATAGTGGCCATTGGCGTCCACTTGCGACATTTCGATCATCGCGTCGCCGACCACCTTGCCGTCGCCGTCGAACACCTGACCGACGATCGAGATGTGTTCACCCGCTGCTTCACGGTCGGCCAGAACGGACGTGAACAGGCTCTTGTACTCGAAGTCGTATTGTTGCGGGCACAGACCGTAAGCGAAGTACGGTCCAACTGTCTGCGAAGGCGTTTGCTTGAGAGTGGTCATGGCTTAGCGCTCCATCGGCGTTTCGTTCGGGCCGCGCAGCACGATGTCGAAATCGTAGCCGAGCGCGTAGGCCTCTTGCGTGGTGTCGAGCGAGAAATTCGCGATCATGCGTTCACGCGCGCTTTCCGGCGTACCCTGGTAAATCGGGTCGAAGGCGAGCAGCGGATCGCCGGGGAAATACATTTGCGTGACGAGTCGCGAGCCGAAGTGATCGCCGAACAGCGAGAAGTGGATATGGTTCGGACGCCATGCATTCGGGTGATTGCCCCACGGATACGCGCCCGGCTTGATGGTCAGGAAGCGGTAACGGCCTTCGTTGTCCGTGATGCAACGGCCTGCGCCGAGGAAGTTCGGATCGAGCGGCGCGTCGTGCTGGTCGGCTTTGTGCACGTAGCGGCCGGCTGCATTCGCTTGCCAGATTTCGACCAGCGTATTGCGCACCGGGCGCGCATTTTCGTCGAGCACACGGCCCGTCACGATGATGCGCTCGCCGAGCGGCTCGCCGTTACGCACGGCATTTTTCGTCAGATCGTGGTCGAGTGCGCCGAGGTCGTCGGTGCCATAAACCGGCACGCGCTGGTCGCGCAGCTTCTCTTTCAGCGGAATCAGCGGGAGCTTGGGGCCGCGCTTGGTCGACGAGCCGTAGCTGGGATAGACGTAATCGGGGTGGGACGGAAAGTCGCGCGGACTGAGCAGGGAATCGTCCATCAGTGTCTCCTTCGAGGAATTGTGGGATACGGTGTTATGAGAAGGACTGTATCTAACCTAGGCAGTTATGAAAAATGACGTTTTCGTCCGTTTCGTATAACCTTCCGTTATGCAACGCAGTCTCGCGGACAGCCGCGTCAAATTTCGCCATCTCCAGTGCTTTCTGGCCGTCGCCCAGTTCGGCAGCGTCCAGCGAGCCGCCGACAGCCTGTCCATCACCCAGCCTGCCGTATCCAAGACGGTTGCCGAACTCGAAGCGATTCTCGGCGTGAAACTGTTCGAGCGCGGCCGTCACGGCGCGGTGCCGACCCGTGAGGGGCAACTGTTCATGCCGCACGCCAGCGCCTGCGTCAGCGCGTTGCGCCAGGGCGTCGATCTGCTGGCGCGCGCGGAAGGCGCGGCCGCCGCCACGCTGGAGGTCGGTATTTTGCCGACTGTCGCGGCCGCGCTGATCCCACCAGTGCTGAAACAGTTTGCGGTGCTTTGGCCACGCGTCATCGTGCGCCTTGCCACTGGCGCGAACCCGGAATTGCTTGAGCGTCTGAAAGCGGGCACGATTGAATTCGCGGTCGGTCGTCTGGCCGATCCTGAGCGGATGGTCGGGCTCAGCTTCGAGCAGTTGTTTTCCGAGCCGCTGGTTGCCGTGGTGCGAATGGGGCATCCGCTGGCGGTCGGTCTTAGTTTGCCGGCTACGTCGCTCGAAGATTTTCCGGTGGTGCTGCCGCCGTTCGGCACGCTGATCCGGCAATCGGCGGAGAGTTTGCTGAGTGCGTGGGGCGTGCCGCCGTTGTCGGCGTTCGTCGAAGTATTGTCGGTATCCACGGGCCGGGCCTTGACGCTCGAAAACGACGCGGTATGGTTCGTGCCGCTGAGTGCCGTCGAATATGAGCTGGCGCACGGCATGCTGGTGCGTTTGCCGCTGCCCTTTGCGGGCACGGGCGAGCCGGTCGGGCTGATCCGCCGCTCGGACACGCAGCCGTCGCCGGTGGGGCAGGCGTTTATCGAAGCGGTGCGCGAGGTCGCGCAGCAGCGGATGGCGGCCAATGCGGGCAAGGTGGTGAGTAAAGATAGGCAGAAACGCAGCAGAAGTAAGGTAGTCAGCCGTTGAGGTTCGTGACTGTGACGCGCGTGCGCTGCTCCGCCCGAATCATTACGCATGAACCATTCAGTACAAAATGAAGGTTGCGAACGCCCGGCTACCCGGTGTACAAACACGGTGCCCAAGCCGTCGGGCGCCGCGTTTGCTGAGGCACACCCTGTAGGCAATGCCACGCGGCGGTAGCACGACGGCACGCACCGAACATCGGAAACACCGGATTTAGCGTCGAAAGACTGTACAAGGAGATTGCCATGCCCAGCGACTTGCCCACACCAGACGTCGCGCTGCGCGCCGTGTCGGCGCCTGAGCACAATCCGCTCGGCACCGCCGGCCTCGAGTTCGTGGAGTTTGCCGCGCGCGATCCGCAGGCGCTCGGCGAGACCTTCGCCAAACTCGGCTTCAAGGCGGTTGCACGCCATATCAGTAAGGACGTCACACTGTATCGGCAAGGCGAGATGCAGTTTCTGATCAACGCCGAGCCCGACTCGTTCGCGGCGCGCTATGCCGAGGAATATGGCGCGGGCATCTGCGCAATCGGCATTCGGGTCGCCGACGCGCAGCGTGCGTTCGACCGCGCGATCGAACTCGGCGCATGGGCGTTCGAAGGCGAGAAAACCGGCGCAGGCGAACTGCTGATTCCGGCGATCCAGGGCATCGGCGATTCGCACATCTATTTCGTCGACCGTTGGCGCGGGCGTGGCGGCCAGCGCGGCGGCCTCGGCGATATCTCGATCTTCGACATCGACTTCCGGCCGATCGAAATCGACACCGCGCATGCCGATCTGAGTCACGTGGGCAACGGCCTCGTTGCGGTCGATCATCTGACACAAACGGTCGGTGAAGGCCGGATGCAGGAATGGGTCGACTTCTATCGCGACCTGCTCAATTTCCGCGAGATTCACGAGTTGCACGCGAACTGGCATGTATCGGCGGAGTCGCGCGTCATGGTGTCGCCGTGCGGCGCGATTCGCGTTCCTCTCTATGAAGAGGGCACGCGCCGGACCAGTCTGATGCACGAATATTTGCCGGATCACCCTGGCGAAGGGGTGCAGCATATCGCGCTAGCCACCGACGACATCTTCGCGTGCGTCGAGCAGTTGCTCGCCAACGGCGTCGAATTTGTCGAGCCGCCGCCGCGTTACTACGAGCAACTCGACGCGCGTTTGCCGGGCCATGGACTCGATGTTGAACGCCTGAAGCGCACGCACGTTCTGGTCGACGGCGAAATCGGCGCGGACGGTATACCACTGCTGTTTTTCCAGACCTTCGTGCGTCGCCGCACAGGCGAGATCTTTTTCGAAATCGTACAGCGGCAGGGGCACCACGGATTTGGTGAAGGCAATCTAAGCGCGTTGGCGCAGGCGCGCGAACAGGCTGGTGCCTGACTTGAGGTGAGGGCGGCTCGCAGACGGTACGAGCGGCGTGAAGTGGCGTGGCGAACTACTACAGGTCACGACGCGAGCACCCGCGGCCGCGCATCATCGGCGTTATTTCTTCGACGACTCAATCGTGGCGGCCACTGGCGGAATATCTGCGCGGGTCGCCATCCACAACACTTCGGCATCTTCTTCGCTGGTTGAAACGGCCGCATGCCCCGTGCGGCTGTCGAAATACAGGCTGTCGCCAGCATTCAGATGGGTCGGCGCATAGAGCTCCGAATAAAGACACACGCTCCCACTGATCACATAGAGAAATTCTTCGCCCTCGTGACGGCCCCAGTCGTCGAACGCGTCGAGCGTATGCGCGGAGATGCGGATACGAAACGGCAACATCGCCTTGTGCGCGAGATCCGTTGCCAGCAATTCCATCTGATAGCCACGATACGCGTGGCGCTGCCCTTCGTTCTTGCGCGTCAGCGCGCGCCGGCCACTTGCATTGACTTTCGGCGTGGAGCCGAACAACTCGCCAATCTCGATCTTCAGTCCAAGGACGATCTTTTGCAGAACGTCGAAAGTGGGGGACATCAGGCCATTTTCGACTTTGGAGAGCGTAGAGCGCGAGACGCCGCAGAGGCGGCTCGCAGTCTCCAGCGTCAGATCCTGCGCCTGACGTGCGGCACGCACGCGGCGGCCGAGGTCGGTGGTTGACGGGTCGGCGGGCTTCGTGAGGTGGGTGTCCATGGGGTTTGCTGCTTGTCCAGTACGCACTTTGACGATGGCGGATTGTGTTTCCGATAATAACATCGGGCATCGCCATTGAATCTGGACAGAGTGCGAGAAAAGGCGTGGCGCGGACCCCAAACATCCACGCGTTTTTCTCATCGGAAACCCTGGGCGCTTGACTGGCCTCCGTTATTGGACTGCTGCGACGCAGTCGATCTCGATGTCGAAATGCCCGGGCCATGCCGGTACATTCACGAAAATCCGCGCCGGTGGATCGACGGGAAAGTACCGCTGGTACACCGCATTCACCGCGGCGAACTTCTCAACTGACGTGCAGTAGACGTTGCACTTGAGCACGTGCTCCAGCGACGAACCTGCAGTTTCCAGGCATAGCTTCATCTGCTCCAGAACCAGTTCGGTTTGACGCTCGATCGGAGCATCGATCACCTCGCCGGTGGCAGGATCGAATGGCGGAAAGCCCGACACGTAGACCGTGTCGCCATGGCGGGTGACGGCGGAAGTGGGTGCCTTCCAGTTTTCCAGGTAGGTCGACAACGGTTCAACACGAATGATTTCACGAGCCATCGTTCACTCCATGCAAAGGGCGAGCGCGTTCCCAGGTATTGAGCTTCACGCGCGGTCCTTGAAAATACCGTTGAGCTGCGAGCCAGGCGCCGCGCCGTCGAAGCCGTCGAAGCGTCCATCGGCCAGCGCTTTCGCCGCGTGGATAAAGCCGCCCCATGCGGAGCGGGCCAGCGCGCCGCCGACGCTGATCCGCCGCACGCCGAGCGCGGCGACTTCCTGCAGCGTGAAATTCGAACTTGAGCCGATCAGCAGGTTGACGGGTTTGGGCGCCACCGCGGCAACCACCGCTTCGATCTGTTCGCGAGTCTGGATACCCGGCGCGTACAGGCAGTCGGCGCCTGCCTCGGCATAGGCTTTGAGCCGCGCAATCGCGTCGTCCAGATCGGGCCTTCCCACGACAAAATTCTCCGCCCGTCCGACCAGCAACGTATCGCCACCCGTTTCGTCGATGGCGCGACGTGCCGCGCTGAGCCTCGCGACGGCGACATCGATTGGGAGCAGTGGCGCGGCGTCGTTGCCGGTCGAATCTTCAATCGACAACCCCGCCACTCCGGTTGCGACCGCCAGCCTGACGCTTTCGGCCACCTCGGCAGGATCGCGGCCGAAGCCGCTCTCGAAGTCGGCATTGACCGGCAGGTCGGTCGCTTCGACGATGCCGCGCAGATGCGCGAGGATGGCTTCGCGAGGCAGCGAGTTGTCGGCGTGGCCGGTGGACCACGCAAAACCCGAACTGGTGGTGGCAAGCGCTTGAAAGCCGAGGGATTGCAGGTAACGGGCGCTGCCCGCATCCCATGGATTGGGCAACACGAAACAGCCGGATTGATGCAGTTCACGGAAGGCGGCGCGTTTCTCGGCAATAGTGCGGGACATATCTTGTCTCCTCGTATGAACGGAGCGGCGGCTCCGCGTGGATCATGCAGCTTCGGGATGGACCACTGGAAAGTCTATTTCCGTATCGAACGCATTGTTGATCAAATTCGTCATCGTGAACTGCGCGCTCAACGCGATGATGTCGACGATATTTGCTTCGCTGAAGCCCGCTTCCCGCACCTTGCGAAAATCGTCATCGGATACCTTGCCGCGCGTTTGCATCAGCTTTTTCGCAAACGCTACCGCAGCTTCGGTGCGAGGGTGCTCTGAATGCCCGAGCCGGTTGCGGCGGATCTCGTCATCCGAAATATTCGCCATGGTCGACGCGACGTACGTGTGAGCGGACAGGCAATAGTGACACGCATTGACCTGCGAAACCGCGAGCGCGATGCCATCGCGGATTTTTGCGTCGAAGGTTTTCGACAGCGGGCCTTGCAGGCCGGCCCAGCCGTTCAGTGCAGCAGGGCTCAGCGCCATGATACGGAACAGATTCGGCGTCATTTTCAACTGTCTGGTGACGGTGTCGAGTACCGGCCGCGAGGCGTCGGGTGTCTGGTCGACGGCGGGAATGGCGATGCGTGTCATGGTCGTTGTCCTGATCGATTGAGAGAGTGAGTCGAAAGGCGTTTGTGCCTCGGCTTGATCAGAAGTCTAGGGTTGGTGGCTTTGCACGGGGTCCGCGAAACCGTTCCAAAAGTCCGAATTCGAGAACCCATGGGTAAACGAAAATCGGCGCGTTGTATCGACCGTTTCAGGTCGGTACAACGCGCCGATAGAGCCCGCGTTGGAAGATGCGCGAAACGCCTGCCAGCTTCGTCGCTGATGAGGTGCGCTGACCTCGGTCGCTATCAGTGCGGCCCTGGTCTTCAGCCCGCCGGCAAACCCGGTCAAGTAGAAGCGTCGCGCGTCAGCAGGGAAATTTGCGGCACACGGAGCGGTGCGGGTGCAAAAAAAGGAAAAGCAGAAAGGCGCTAAAGCGAGGACTGCACGACACACGGGTTAGAAAACTTAGAAAACTGCCGACCAAACGCGAAAGCGAGTGCATGCTTATAAAAACATGCACTCGCCTCACAACCGCAAAACAATGAGTTGCTTACCAAACGCCTACTGCTGCGCCGGAGCGGTGGCACCATTGCCGCCCGTTTGCGACGACCCGGTCGCCGTTGTGCCGTAGCCCGTTGTATCGGCCCGCGCTGCGTTCTGCGCGGATACACGCGCTTCGGCGGCCTGAATATCAGCGGGATAGACTGCGTCGGTGGCGACAGCGGGGTTGTATCCCGCATCTTCGAGTTGCTTCAACTGAGCCTTGACCTCGGCACGAGTGAGCGGTTGCTCCGATTGTGCAAACGACACGACCGGGGCAACGACGACAACGGTTAGCGCCACAGCTTTGATCAACGATTTCATCATGCTTCCCTCCGGGATTGTCTTATCCGGCACTGCGACACTTTCCAGTACCTGTTTATGGAGTCTAGGAAGTGCCCGACCTGGGGGAAACCATTGGTACGCTAATTCAGTATTGCTTCAAACAGTAAGTCGGCGGGATGTAATGTGCGCTCAAAAATGCGGTGGATCGCGTTAGACGCCTTTACGCACATCGACCCGATAGGCGGTGACCTGGCGGTACGTATCGCCAGGGCGCACGATCACGTCTTCCTGTCCGTCCATATTGATCTGGTTCGGAAAGCCGCCTGCTTCAAGACACAAGCCGGCGTGCGTTTGATATTTGACGCCGCCACGTCCCACGTCGCCATTCAGAAAGTTGCCGGAATAAAACTGTAAGCCGCGCTGATCGGTCAATACCGTCAATTCGCGTCCGCTGCCTGGGTCGTACGCTCGCGCGACCTCACGCAACGACGGCGCGCTTGCGGCGCCGCTTGCATCGTGCGCTGCGCGCAGCACGTAGCAATGATCGAAACCACCGGCTCGCGCCAGTTGCGAGTGCGGCCAGTCGAGTCTTGCACCAATCGGCGCGCTCTGGCGGAAGTCGAATGCATTACCCGCGACTTCCGCCAGGTTGGATGGAATCATCGTGGCATCGACTTCGAAGAACTGATCGGCGTCGATCGATAACATATGCCCGCGGACGTCGGCGCCTGGCCGCCCCGTCAGGTTGAAGTACGCATGATTCGTCAGGTTGAGCGGCGTCGCAGCGTCGGTGATTGCTTCGTACTCGATGGTCAACGTGCCGTCGTCATCGAGCGAATAGCGCACTTGCGTGGTCACGTTGCCCGGAAAACCAGCGTCGCCTTCAGGCGACTCCAGTCGCATCAGCAACGCGCCGTTATCTTCGCTGACGTCCCATATCGCGCGATGAAAACCCACCGTGCCGCCGTGCAGCAGGTTCGTCCCTTCGTTACGGTCGAGCGTGTACTCGATGCCATCGAGCGTGAAGCGCGCATCGGCAATGCGGTTGGCCCAGCGACCGATCAAGCCGCCCATGTAGGTGGTCGCCGCGACATAGTCGGCGGCCGTGTCGTGGCCGAGCAGGATGTCGCCAAGACGTCCCGCCCGATCCGGCGCGTGCCACGAAACCAGCGTCGCGCCGAGGTCGCTAATGGCGACTTTCATACCGTGCGCATTTCGCAGCGTATAAAGGCGGACGCGGTCGCCGCCGTGCAATGTGCCCCACGGCTCGGAAGATAGTTGTGCGATGCTGATCATGTCGTCAGTGGGATTAGAAGAGAAAAGACTGGCTCAGCCGGGTGCGGGCGCGGCGGGTGTCGAGGGGGTTGGAGCGGCATTAGCGCGCTCCTGGTATTCGCGCGGCGTACAGCCCAACTCGCGACGAAATACCGCGTACATGTATTGCAGCGACGTGAAGCCGCAACGAATCGCAACTTCTGCACTCGACGCATCGCGCTTCGCCAATAGCGCTTTCGCGACATCGAGCTTATGGCGCAGGATTTCCTGATGCACGGTGCACTTGCGTTCGCGCCGGAAGTACTCTTCAAGCGATGAACGCGACACGCCTACGTAATCCGCGACCTGTTCGGTGCGAATTCCCTGACACGCATACTGACGGATGAAGTGCCGCGCGCGCATCACATACGGACTCGTCAGCGGCTGATGCTGGGTCGATTCGAGCACGTTGATGCCGACCGGCGGTACGAGAATGCGCCGGCCTGGAAAGCGTGCGCCATGCAGCATCTGATGCAGGACGTGCGCAGCGGTGCGGCCCATTTCGCCGGTACCCTGGATCACCGACGACAGTGGAATGCGGGTCAGCGTGCGCGTGAGCGGATCATTGTCGATGCCGATAATTGCGACTTCTTCGGGCACCGAAATGCCCGCAATCAAACACGCCTGCAACAGATGCCGTGCGCGTGCATCGGTCACCGCAATAATGCCGACGGGCTTCGGCAATTGCTGCAACCAGGCCGTGAGTTGTTCGGTTGCCTGATTCCATGACGGAGCGCTGGTCGACAGGCCGCGATAAACCTCGGCGTCGATTTGCGCCGTGCTGCGTCCATCGGCGCGGCGCAGATGAGCGAACGCGAGTTCGCGCTGTTGCGCCCAACGGTTTTCCTGCGCTTGCGGCAAGCTGTACAGCGCAAAGTGTTCGAGGCCCGCGCCGATCAGATGCGTATAGGCGAGCGACACGAGCTTGCTGTTATCGGTCGCGATATAGGGTAAGTCCGGGGGGTAGTGCGCCGGGTCTTCAAACGATGACCCCACCGCGACCACCGGCAATGGACAGTCGCGCAGTGCTTCACCCACGGCGGGATCGTCGAAATCCGCGATGATGCCGTCGCCGTCAAAGCGCTCGATGCCGGTCAGCCGGCAGCGGAAATCTTCTTCGAGAAAAAGGTCCCACGCCACGCGCGTCGATAGCAGGTAGTTGCCGATGCCGGCGATGATTTCGCGGTCGTAGACCTTGTTCGCGTTGAACAGCAGCGCGATCCGGTGGGTCGTCTGGGGTGTTTGCGGACGGGGCATGGCGATAAGCGGCGCGAGGCGGTACTGGTAGTCAGTACAAACCCGAGCGCCTTTGTCTCCTGTTGGCGGCGCTTTACGCAGCACCGTTTTTAAGCGTCCGGTTATTCTAGGCCCCGAATTGCGCGCTGGGACGAAACAAACGCGCGGGCGGTAAGAAACATCAAGCGTGCTGCGCAATTTCGCAATTGCCTAGGCATCTGGCAAGCGGCAGCATGGCGTCACCTTGTCAACTGGTGCGGTTTTCGTCGCACGGGTTGCGGTGCATGGGACTGGAGTAAGTGCTAAAGCGCTAACTCCAGTCGACCGCGGTGCATGGGACTGGAGTAAGCGCTAAAGCGCTAACTCCAGTCGACAAAGGAGACGCCCATGTCCTACTTCGAACATATTGCCGAGATCCGTTACGAAGGCCCGCAATCCGATAACCCGCTTGCGTACCGTCATTACGACAAAAACAAACGGGTACTCGGCAAGACGCTCGAAGAACATCTGCGTATCGCCGTGTGCTACTGGCATACGTTCGTGTGGCCGGGCGTCGATATCTTCGGTCACGGAACCTTCACGCGCCCCTGGCAGCAACCGGGCGACGCGATGGAGCGCGCACTGCAAAAAGCCGATGCCGCGTTCGAGTTTTTCTCGAAGCTCGGCACGCCGTTCTACACGTTTCACGATACCGACGTCGCGCCCGAAGGCACGAACCTGAGAGACTATAGCGAGAACTTCCTTCGCGTGACCGATTACCTGGCTCGCAAGCAGCAGGATACCGGCATCAAGCTGTTGTGGGGCACGGCCAATCTGTTCTCGCATCCGCGCTATGCCGCAGGCGCGGCAACCAGTCCGGACCCGGAGATTTTCGCGTTTGCAGCGACCCAGGTGCGCCACGCGCTCGATGCCACGCAACGGCTCGGCGGCGCGAATTATGTATTGTGGGGTGGCCGCGAAGGCTACGACACGCTGCTCAATACGGACCTCCAGCGCGAACGCAATCAACTCGCGCGCTTCCTCCATATGGTCGTTGAGCACGCACACAAGATCGGCTTCAAAGGCTCGCTATTGATCGAACCGAAGCCGCAGGAACCGACCAAGCATCAATATGATTACGACGTTGCAAGCGTGCATGGCTTTCTATTGCAATACGGACTCGAGAAGGACATTCGGGTAAACATCGAAGCCAATCACGCGACACTTGCTGGACACTCCTTCCATCACGAAATTGCCACCGCTTATGCGTTGGGCATTTTCGGCAGCGTCGACGCGAATCGGGGTGATCCACAAAACGGCTGGGATACGGACCAATTCCCAAATAGTGTTGAAGAACTCACGTTGGCCTTCTACGAGATTCTCAAGCATGGCGGGTTTACCACGGGCGGCATGAACTTCGATTCGAAAGTACGGCGGCAAAGCGTCGATCCGGAAGATCTGTTCTATGGCCATGTGGGTGCAATCGACAACCTCGCGCTCGCTGTCGAGCGCGCCGCAGTATTGATCGAAAACGAACGTCTCGATCAGTTCAAACGTCAGCGATATGCAGGTTGGGAGGCGGAGTTTGGTCGCAAGATCATCTCCGGCGACTACTCGCTGTCCACGCTCGCCACGGAAGCATTGGCGCGCGGCATCAACCCGCAGCATGTCAGCGGTCAGCAGGAAAGGATGGAAAACATCGTGAATCAGGCTATTTATAGCGGACGCTAAAAAGCACTCGGCGTTCGCAATAAAAGAAGAAGTACCACACGAAAAGCGCGCGGCCAGATTGACTGCGTTAAACGAGAAGGTTGGGGTTGTCGCTTGTCCGGTTTGTGGCTTGTAGCACAGGCCGTCCAATCCGGTATTCCGGCTATTAGAAAATGGAGTGAGACATGAAATTTGCAAAACGTCGTGCCGTACTGAGTTCCCTCGTGAGCGGAGCAGTGCTCGCCAGCCTGTCTCTTGCCGCGCCGCTCGCGCACGCAAGCAAGGACCATCCGGAAATCGGTTTCTGTATCGACGACCTGCGCGTCGAACGCTGGTCGCGCGATCGTGACTATTTCGTCGCCGCCGCAGAAAAACTCGGCGCGAAGGTATCGGTGCAATCCGCTGACGCAAGCGAAGAGCGTCAGGTTTCGCAGATCGAAAACCTGATCTCGCGCGGCGTCGATGTGATCGTGATCGTGCCGTTCAATTCGAAAGCACTCGGCAATGTGATTGCCGAAGCGAAGAAGGCCGGCATCAAGGTCGTGTCGTACGACCGTCTGATTCTCGACGCAGATGTGGATGCCTATATCTCGTTCGACAATGAAAAGGTCGGGGAAATGCAGGCGCAAGGCGTCTATAACGTGCAGCCGAAGGGCAACTACTTCCTGCTCGGCGGCGCGCCGACCGACAACAACGCGAAGATGCTGCGTGCTGGCCAGCTCAAGGTGCTGCAACCCGCAATCGACAAGGGTGACATCAAGGTGGTGGGTCAGCAGTGGGTGCCGGAATGGAGCGCGTCGACCGCGCTGCGCATTGCGGAAGATGCACTGACCGCCAACAACAACAAGATCGACGCAATCGTCGCTTCGAACGACGGTACGGCAGGCGGCGCGATCCAGGCGCTGGCCGCGCAACACATGGCGGGCAAGGTGCCGGTGTCGGGTCAGGATGCGGACCTCGCGGCAGTCAAGCGGCTGGTCGCCGGTACGCAGACGATGACGGTGTACAAGCCACTGAAGCTGATTGCCGGCGAAGCGGCGAAACTCTCGGTGGCGCTTGCCAAGGGCGAAAAGCCTAACTTCAATGCGCAATACGACAACGGCAAGAAGAAGGTCGACACGGTGCTGCTGCAACCTACGTTGCTGACCAAGGCCAACGTCGACATCGTCGTCAAGGACGGCTTCTACACCCAGGCCCAGCTCGCGAGCCAGTAATCGTAACGCGTGTGCGATTGACCGCGGCACGCGTGAAGCGTGTCGCGGCGAATCGTGATCGATCGCGCACCTTGCAGCGAGGCATTTCGAATGACGCAACCTCTATTGACGATGCGCGGCATCGTCAAAGCTTTTTCCGGCGTGAAAGCGCTCGACGGTATCGATCTGACGGTCGCGCCGGGCGAGTGCGTCGGCTTGTGCGGCGAGAACGGCGCAGGCAAATCGACGTTGATGAAAGTGCTGTCCGGCGTGTACCCGCACGGGACATGGGACGGTGAAATAACCTGGGAAGGCCAAACCTTAAAAGCGGCCAGCGTACGCGACACCGAGCGTGCCGGGATCATCATCATTCACCAGGAATTGATGCTGGTGCCGGAGTTGTCGGTCGCGGAGAACATTTTTCTCGGCAATGAAATCACGCTGCCTGGCGGCCGGATGAATTACGCCGCCATGTATCAGCGGGCCGATGAACTGTTGCGTGAACTCGGCATTAGCGGCATTAACGCCGCGCAGCCGGTGATGAACTACGGTGGCGGTCATCAGCAGTTGATCGAGATCGCCAAGGCGCTGAACAAGCGCGCCAAACTGCTGATTCTCGATGAGCCGTCGTCGTCGCTGACCTCGTCGGAAATCCGCATTCTGCTCGACATCGTGCGCGATCTGAAACGGCGCGGCGTGGCTTGCGTGTACATCTCGCACAAGCTCGACGAAGTGGCTGCGGTTTGCGACACGATCAGCGTGATTCGCGATGGCCGTCATGTCGCCACCGAGCCGATGCAATCGCTCACGACAGACCGCATCATCGCGCTGATGGTTGGCCGCGAAATCAAGAACCTGTTCCCGCGTGAGCCGCATCCCATTGGCGATGTCATCTTCGAAGCGCGCAACGTCACCTGTTTCGACGTCAACAATCCGCGCCGCAAGCGCGTGAGCGATGTGTCGTTTTCGCTTCGACGTGGCGAGATTCTCGGCGTAGCCGGTCTGGTCGGTGCGGGCCGTACCGAATTGATGGAGGCGATCTTCGGCGCGTATCCCGGTGTGAGCGAAGCCACGGTCGTGCTGGAGGGCAAGACGCAAAAAATTCGCGCGCCCATCGACGCGATTCGTGCAGGCATCGCGATGGTGCCGGAGGATCGCAAACGTCACGGCATCGTGCCGGGGCTGAGCGTCGGACATAACATCACGCTCGCGGTGTTGGGACGCTTTGCGAAAGGTGGACGAATCGACTCCGCCGCCGAACTCGACACGATTCACACGGAAATGAAGCGGCTGTCGGTTCGTGCCGCGCATCCGATGCTGTCGATTGCGAGCCTGTCGGGCGGCAATCAGCAGAAGGCCGTGCTGACGCGCATGCTGCTGACCGATCCGAAGGTGCTGATTCTCGACGAACCCACGCGCGGTGTCGACGTCGGCGCGAAGTATGAAATCTACAAACTGATTTTCCAGCTGGCACAGCGCGGCATGTCGATCGTGATGGTGTCGTCCGAATTGCCCGAAGTACTTGGCATCAGCGATCGCGTGCTCGTGATCGGCGAAGGCGAATTGCGCGGCGATTTCGTCAACGACGGCCTGACGCAGGAGGACATTCTCAGCGCGGCGATCCGCCCTGTCCAGCCATTCCCGAACCCAACTGCAGCGAGTGCCGCATGACCCCCGACGTTACTACTCAACGCGCTGACGCGACTGCTCCACGAGGCGCACTCGGCAGTTCACAGCGTCTTCAGCAACTCTTTGCGCGCTACAAGATTCTCGCGTTGCTGATCGCCGTGGCCGTGATCTGGATTTTCTTTTCCGCGCTGACGCATGGTGCGTTCGTCACGCCGCGCAATCTGTCGAACCTGCTGCGGCAAATGTCGATTACCGGCATGCTCGCATGCGGCATGGTGTTTGTGATTATTGCCGGCGAAATCGATCTGTCGGTTGGATCGTTGCTCGGGCTGCTCGGCGGCGTCGCGGCGATTTTCGACGTGAACCTGCACTGGCCGATCGCCGTCACGTTGCCGGTCGTGATGCTGCTCGGGGTGCTCGTCGGCTTGTTCAACGGCTGGTGGTCGACCTATCGCCGCGTGCCGTCGTTCATTGTCGGGCTCGGCGGCATGCTCGCCTATCGCGGCATTCTGCTCGGCGTGACGGGGGGATCGACGATCGCGCCGGTGTCGGACAATTTCGTGTTCGTCGGACAGGGCTACCTGCCGCGTCTCGCAGGCGATTCGCTGGCCGTCGTATTGTTTTTGCTGCTGGCGTTCCTGACGATACGTCAGCGGCAAAACCGCGAGCGTTATCAGTTGCCCGTGGTGCCGTTCTGGCAGGACGTGGCGAAAGTGATTGCCGCGGGCGCGATTCTGGCGGGCTTCGTGGCGACGCTCGATCGTTACGGCGGCATTCCGGTACCGGTTCTGCTGTTGCTCGCGTTGCTCGGCATCTTCACGTGGATCGCGACGCAGACCGTGTTCGGCCGCCGTATTTATGCGGTGGGTTCCAACCTCGAAGCGACGCGTCTGTCGGGCGTCAACACGAACCGTGTGAAGCTCGCGATCTTCGCGTTGATGGGGCTGATGTGTGCGTTCGCCGGGGTCATCAACACCGCGCGGCTCGCGGCCGGCTCGCCGTCGGCGGGCTCGATGGGCGAACTCGATGCGATCGCCGCGTGCTTTATCGGCGGAACCTCGATGCGTGGCGGCTCCGGCACCGTATACGGCGCATTGATCGGCGCGCTGGTGATGGCCAGCCTCGATAACGGCATGTCGATGCTCGACGTCGACGCGTACTGGCAGATGATCGTCAAGGGCGGCATTCTCGTGCTGGCCGTGTGGATCGACGTCGTGTCGGGATCGAACCGCCGCTGAGCGTGGTGTAAATAGACGCTGTACACGAGGAGCGCCAGTGCAAGCCGGCGCCCCTCGTCATTTAATGAAACGCCCCGCGATTTACGTCCTTCCGCCACATTCGCTGCATCCCCCGCCCTAACGCGGTCTGAGCCGAGAACACGAATTTAAGTCTCTCGCCCACTGCGCCGTCTTATTACCATTCCGAAGAAACTGCGTGGCGCAACTCATTGCCCGCGCTTTCCCAGCTTTCCTGCCATCGTGAAGGCGGATCGAGCCACGTTATGTTAAAGCGCAGAACCTTCCTGCTTGGCGGCGCGGGTGCTTTCGGCGCGTTGCTGGTCGGATGGTCCGTGTTGCCGCCAGGTCAGCGTCTGACCACGTCGGCGCCGTTGCCCGCGCAAGGCGCGCAGATCGCGTTGAACGGCTGGGTCAAGATTGCCGCCGACAACAGCGTGACGATCATGATGTGCAAGGCGGAAATGGGGCAGGGCATCCATACCGGTCTCGCGATGTTGCTCGCCGAAGAACTGGACGCCGACTGGTCGCAGGTACGTGTGGAAGATGCGCCGATCGACAATATCTACAACAGCGTGCAAAGCATCATCGACGACCTGCCGTTCCGTCCCGACGACGACAGCATCGTGAAGCGCAGCACGGTCTGGTACACCCGCAAGCTGATTCGCGAGGTTGGCACGATGATGACCGGCGGATCGTCGAGTATCAACGATCTTTGGACACCGATGCGTGAGGCCGGCGCGTCGGCGCGCGCGATGCTGATCGGCGCGGCCGCCGAACAATGGCACGTACGTGCCGACGAATGCCGCGCCGAAAGCGGCCACATCGTGCATCCATCGGGACATCAGGCGAGCTTTGGCGAGTTGTCGTCGATGGCTGCGCAGCAGGCGTTGCCGCGCAACGTCAGGCTAAAAAGTCCCGCCGACTTCAAGCTGATCGGCAAGCCGGTACGCCGCCTCGAAACGGCGTCGAAGATCAACGGCACGGCACGCTTTGACATCGACGTGCTGCCCGACGGCCTGCTGTATGCCAGCGTCGTGATGTGCCCGACATTGGGCGGTGCGGTCGCGCACTTCGACGCGATACCCGCCGCCGCCATGCCGGGCTTCATCAAGGCGTTTGCGTTTCCGCCGTACGGTGGAGGCACAGGCGGCGTCGCGGTCATCGCGGACAACCCGTTTCGCGCGATGAACGCAGTGACGGCGATCAACGTGGACTGGGCCAATGGCGCGGCGTCGACAGTGTCGAGTGCGAACGTGGATGTCCGCCTCGCGCAGGCGCTCGATGACAGCGACGGTCACGCGTACTTTCATCGTGGCAATGTCGATGCCGCGATGAGGGGCGCGGCGCGCACCGTCGCCGCCGAGTATCACGCGCCGTACCTTGCCCATGGCGCGGTCGAACCGGTCAATTGCACCGTGCAGGTCGCGGATGGCGCAGCGACGATCTGGGTCTCGACGCAAGTGCCCGCACTCGCTCGGCAGCATGTCGCCAAGGCGCTGGATATCGACGCCGATAAAGTCGATGTGCAAACGCAATTGCTGGGCGGTGCGTTCGGGCGGCGGCTGGAACTCGATTTCATCGCGCAGGCGGCCGTGATTGCGCGCGAGGGCGGCGGTCGTCCGGTGCAAACGATCTGGTCGCGGGCGCAGGATTTCACCCATGACTTTTATCGTCCGGCTTGTGTGTCGCGGCTCGCGGCTGGCTTCGACGCCGCCGGCAAGCTGGTTGCGTGGCGCAGCACGTCGGCGAGTCAGGCGATCGTGCCGGAAGCGCTCGCACGTTATTACGGCCTGCCGCGCATTCCGATCGACAAAACCACTTGCGAAGGCGCGTTCGATCAACCCTACGAATGGCCCACTGCACGGGTTGCGCACAAGATCGTCGAGTTGCCGGTGCCGGTGGGTTTCTGGCGCTCGGTCGGCCACTCGCATCAGGCGTTCTTCACCGAGAGCTTCACCGATGAACTCGCCGTCGCCACCGGCCAGGACCCGATTGCTTTTCGTGCGGCGCTACTCGCCCAGCATCCACGGCATCTGGCGGTGTTAAAGCGAATCGCTGTGCTGTCGGACTGGGAGCATCCGCTGACCCATGCCGCCGACGGCGCACCGCGCGCACGCGGTGTTGCGCTGCATGAAGCATTCGGTAGTGTCGTCGCTCAGGTGGCGGAGGTGTCGATCGGGCCGGACAACGCGATTCGTGTGCATCGGGTGGTGTGTGTAATCGATTGCGGACTGCCTGTGAATCCGAACCTGATCCGTCAGCAGATGGAAAGTGGGATCGTGTTCGGTCTGTCGACCGCGTTGCAGGACGAGATCACGATTGTCGGCGGCCAGGTGCAGCAGAAAAATTTCGTGGATTTTCCGGTGGTGCGGATGAACGACTGTCCGGTGATCGAGACCGACATCATGCCGAGCCAGATGCACCCGCAAGGTGTCGGCGAGCCCGGCGTGCCGCCGGTTGCGCCAGCCGTGGCGAATGCGGTGTTTGCGCTGACGGGCAAGCGCTTGCGGAAGTTGCCGTTGAAGCTCGATTGAAAGTCGGACCTGCATCCGGGCCAGACAAAGGCAGCAATTCAGGAGACGAGGATGGGATCGCTAAACATCAATGGGCTGGCCGTTGCCGTGCAGGCCGACCCTGACATGCCGCTGTTATGGGTGCTGCGTTGCGACCTCGGCATGACCGGGACCAAGTTCGGCTGTGGCGTGGGCATTTGCGGCGCCTGCACGATTCATCTGGATGGCGCCGCCTGTCTGTCGTGTCAGACGCTGATGTCGAGCCTGCATACGCAGAAAATCACGACCATTGAAGGCGTTCAGGGCCCGGAAGCGCAGGCACTCAAAGCCGCATGGATCGATCTCGACGTCGTGCAATGCGGCTATTGCCAAAGCGCGCAGCTGATGGCGGCGAGCGCGTTGCTCAAGCAAAAACCGCATCCCACCGACGCCGATATCGACGCGGCCATGAGTCATATCGTGTGCCGGTGCGGCACGTATCCGCGCGTGCGGGCAGCGATTCATCAGGCGGCGAACCGGGCTGCTGCCTGACACCGGCAGGACGCGCCGAACGCGCCGAACCCAACGCGCTCAATTCGTGAGCATTTCCACGACTGCAACGACCGCCGTGAAGATGCCGATGCATCCGCCCAACGAAACTACGCCGCGCATGAAATCCGACATACGTGCCTCCAAAAGTGGCTGGTTGATGGCACGTATTTAACCGGATTTGAAAGCTAAAAGAAAGCTTGTCAAAAACAATGCGTCGGCAGATCAGGGCGCTTTCGTGGGTGTAGCGGTTGCCGTCGTTGCGGGCGAGGCGGGCACGTTCTTGCCCGAACTCGCCGCTGGTGCACCCTGCGCAGCCGGATCCGTTTCCCAGCCGCCGCCCAGCGCGAGGAACAGATTGACCTGGTCGACCGCCACCTGGCCTTCTGCTGCCGCCACTTGCGACTTCGTCGAGGTCAGCGTGCGCGTTGCATCCAGATCCGAGATAAACGATTCACGTCCCGCGAGATACAGCCGGTGCGTTTCATCGGCCGACTCGCTCGCCGACTTCAACGCAGCACGCAGCGACTCGGCACGCGCGTAATCGGACGCATAAGTGGCGAGATTGGTCTCGGTCTCGCGCAGCGCCGTCAACACCACGCCGTCGAACCTGGCGAGCGCGACATTGCTCGACGCCTCCGCCTCACGCACCCGGCCGCGCGCGCCGTTGGTCGGAAAGTTCCAGTTGATCAGCGGACCCAACGCCCAACGCGCGGTCGGCAAGGTCGGGATGTCTTCGAGAATCCCGGTATAGCCCGCCGATGCGCCGAAGCTGATCGTCGGATACAACGCGCCGGTGGCCACGCCAATACGCGCCGTCGACGCCGCCAGTTGACGCTCGGCCTCGCGCACATCGGGACGACGCTTGAGTAACCCCGCGCCGTCGCCAACCGGAATCGGTTGATGGATTTGCGGCAGCCGGTCACACGCCAGCACCGCTGGCGGCAGGTTGGACGGCGCACGGGCCAGCAGTGCAGCAAGCTGGTATTGCGCGATCTTGCGACGCGCCGTGTAGCGCGGAATATCCGCCGACAACGTATCGACCTGAGTCTGGCCGCGCGTCACGTCGGGCTGATTGCCACGCCCCGCATCACGCAGACGGCGCGACACGTCCACGCGCTGCTTCTGCAATGCGAGCGACTGTTGCGCGATCCTGAGTTCCTCGGCGGCCGAGCATTGTTCGACGTAAGCGCGCACCACGTCCGCGACCACGTTGATCCGCGCGAGATCGCCAGCGGCCTGCACGGACTCGGTATCGGCCTGCGCCGCTTCCACGCCGCGCCGCAGTTTGCCGAACAGGTCGAATTCGTACGAAATGCTGATGCCGAAGTCGCCCTCGTTCGCGACCGGCAGTTTCTCGAACAACAGGTATTGTTCCGCCGATTCCTGCGCGCGTTCGACCGCTGCCGATGCTTTGCCGGAGAAGCCGCCCTGCGCCTGCGCGATGCCCAGCGCTTCACGCGAGCGCGCGAGGTTCGCGGCTGCGACACGCAGGTTGGTGTTCGATTGCAGCGCTTCGTCGACGAGGCTGTTCAACACCGGATCGTCGTACATCTTCCACCAGATGGCGGGCACGTTCGCTTGCGAGGTCAGCGCGGTGTCGGAACCTTCGATCGACCCATTGGCGAGCGGCGCGTTGATCATCGCCTGCTGCGGCAACGAATAATTGGGGCCGACCGTCGTACAGCCGTTGAGCGCAATGGCCAGCGGTAAAAGCGGCAGCAGCGGCAGGAAGGGCAGGGAGCGCGGCAGCTTCATTGCGACGCGCCCGAAGAGGTGGCGGCGGAGGCCGGTTGCGCCGCTGAAGCAGCGGGAGCCGCGGAGTTGGCCGAAGCCGAAGCCGAAGCCGAAGCCGAAGCCGAAGCCGAAGCCGAAGCCGAAGCCGAAGCCGAAGCCGAAGCCGAAGCCGCGTCAGGAGCCGACGCGTCCACCGCGCCCGACGCGCCCGGCGCCGGCCGCCTTCTCACCGGCGACAGATCCTGCACCGACACCGTCGCGGTTCGCCCCGCGATCATGCGGAAGTCGGCAGGCACTTCATCGAGTGCGACACGCACAGGAATCCGTTGAGCAAGCCGCACCCAGCTAAACGCCGGATTCACGTTCGGCAGCAGATTCGAACCTTGCGTGCGGTCACGGTCCTCGATGCCGGCGACGATACTCTGCACATGCCCACGCAGCAGCGTCGGCTCGCCCATCACCGAGATATCGACCCGCTGGCCGATGTCGATCCCGCGCAACTTGGTTTCTTCAAAGTAACCGTCGACGCGGAACGAATGCATATCCACTACGGCGACCACTGCGCGGCCTGCCGAGACGAACTCGCCGGCGCGCGGCGCGCGATCATTCAGATAACCGTCGACCGGGCTGTGGATCGTCGAGCGCTGCAGGTTCAGCTTCGCGGTATCGATCGCCACGTTCGCATCGGCGAGCGCGGCTTCGCCCGCTTCGACACGCGAGCGGCTTTCTTCCGCGACTTCGGCAGCGACGAGGTTGCCGAGCTTGCGGTTACGCGCATCTTCGCGGCGCGCCTGATCGAGCGTTGCGCGACGCTGCTGCGCGGTGGCTTCCGCCTGACGCAGTGCGAGCGTATAGCGCGCCTGGTCGATCACGAACAGCACCTGCCCTTGCTTGACCTGCTGGTTGTCCACGACCTCGACCGACGAGATCAGCCCCGAGATATCCGGCGCAACCTGAATCACGTCGGCGCGTACGTGCCCGTCGCGGGTCCATGGCGCGAACATGTAATAGGCGACCAGTTTCCACAGCACCAGGGCTGCAACCACGACGACGATCAGGGTCAGCAGAATCTGACCGACGGAGAACCAGGTTTTTTTCACGTTATTAGTCTGTGCGAAACGACAACGACAAGGCCCAGCACCAGCACATAGATGCCGAGATCGAAGATGGAACGATGCCAGACGAGCCGGTAGAAACCGACGCGCGCCAGCACCGTGCGGATGACCAGATTGATCAGATAGGCGATCAGCATCAGCACGAGAATGGCTGGCACGAATACGCCGAAAAC
This sequence comes from Paraburkholderia metrosideri, assembly GCF_904848625.1. Lineage (GTDB taxonomy): Bacteria > Pseudomonadota > Gammaproteobacteria > Burkholderiales > Burkholderiaceae > Paraburkholderia > Paraburkholderia metrosideri. The sequence continues at coordinate 18,201 of NZ_CAJHCP010000012.1, read as the reverse complement.
ATCGATTTCACCGATCATCGCGATAACTGGAAAAGAGTGGAGAGCGGATTGGGCGCATCAGGCGGCGGTCTCCGATTCGGGCGGCGTCGGTTTTACCAGCGTGGCCGGAAACAGCGAAAGACGCAAGCCGACCAGCGCGTGCAGCGCGTCGCGCAACAGGCGTGCCGAGGTTGACGAGGTTGCGGTTGGCGCGGCGGCATTGGCGAGCCCTTGCGAGACGACGCGCGCGAGCGCGGTGTCGATCGACGCCATCAGGCTCTCCGGCACCGTGACACGCTTGCGGTCATTGACGCAGTCTTCGTAGTAAATACGCACTCCATCCAGTACGTTGGCGATCTCGGCCGGTGATTCGCCGCCGAGCTTGCGGGTCAGCCGGCGCAGGTCGAGCGCGTTGAACGCGATGCGCAGATCGCGGAAGCTTTCAATTGACGGGTGACGGTGATCGTCGGTGGCGGCCAGGCGCGGGATCAACTGCATCAAACGGTCGAGCATGCGCGCGGCCAGGTTGCGCGGATCTTCGATCGGCAACGTCGACGCGGTCAACGCCACGTCGGCCCAGCTGGAGCGCAGCAGGCGCGACGCCGCGAGTTCGGCGCCGAACGGGCGCGTCACGCGCGTCCAGATATACGCGTACAGCAGCCCGGCCAGCCCCGCGAGATTGCTGTTCATGAACACGAGGAAGTTCGCGTCGTACGCATCCTGAATGCTGATGAAGGTCGCCGTGTTCACCGCGACCAGCACCGTCGCCATGTTGAACTGCGGACGCGGGATCAGCGTGCCGACCAGGATGAACGGCGCGGCGAACAGGATCACCAGCATCGGAAAGTCGTGCACGTGCGGCAGCACCGCGAACAGATAGATACCTGCGGCGACCACGCTGATGCCGGTCGCGAGGAAAAAGCGCATCACCATCGGCGCGGGTTCGTCGAGCGCGGCGAAGAAGCAGACGGCCACGGCGGCCAGCGTCACCGCGCCCGCGCCGTCGTTCCAGCCGGAGCTGATCCAGATGCTGCACGCAAGCACCACCGCTGCGGCCGCCGAGCCGGTCGAGAACAGCATGATGCCGCGATCGTAGAAGCGCGCGGTGCCGCCCAGCCGCCAATGGCGAAAATGCGGCCGCCACGAGCCCTGTTCGCGCGTGATGATGACGCGCAGCGAACAGCAGTCCTGCCATACATCGATCACCTGCTGCATGCGCCACAGCGCGTTGGAGAGTAACGCGCCGTCCCAGCTTGTCAGCGCGGCCGCGGGCGGCTTCATCGCCGCGATGCGGGCGCGCAATGCGTTGGCGGTTTCGTCGGCGTGATAGCCCTGGCTGGGCGCGGGCAGCGGCTGCCCGAACCACTTGATCACATCGTTGAGCAGCGCTTCGAGACCTTCGGGCCAGGTTTGCCGGCCGCTGTTGTACAGCGCGATCAGCGGATCGGCGAGCGATGACATGATCGGCAGAAACAACTGCATGCGTCCGCGCAACTCATGCGCGCGGCCCACCACGTCGGGGCGGGTGTGGTCGTAGGCAAGCTGGCTCAGCAGCAGTTCCAGACCGTTGATGATGCCCGCGAGCCGTTGCCGCGCACCCGAAATCTGCGCGCCGGCGATCCGGCCGGACAGCGTTTCGGTGGCGTAGAACGCGGCGTCGCGGAACCACGCGTCGGTTCGCTCGATGATGGTGGGCGCGAGCCGGCTCGGTAACAGCACGCTTCCCACCACGCTCGCGCACACAATGCCGACCAGAATTTCTTCGGTACGGCTGACAGCGAGATCGAACACGCCGGCGGGATTGGTGACCGAGGGCAGCGCGATGATCGGCATCGTGTAGCCGGCCAGCATGAACACATAGCTGCGCGCGGTGCGGTCGGACACGGCGAGATACAGGAGGGTGCCGGTCCACAAGGCGACGATCACGCTGAACAGATATGGCGATTCGACGAACGGCGGCACCAGCAGTACCGCGGCCGACGCGCCGAGCGCGGTACCCAGCGCCCGGTACAGCGCCTTGGAACGGGTCGCGCCAACGAACGGATTCGACACGATGTAGACGGTGGCCATCGCCCAGTACGGCCGCGGCAGTTCGAACCACAGGCCGATGTAGAGCGCGATCATGGCCGCGGCGAAGGTCTTGACGGAGAACAGCCAGTCTCGAAGGGTGGGGTAGACCATAAACCGTTACGCCGGATCGTCGGCGTCATGCGGCGACGCGATGTCTGCGCCGCCTTGATTGTTGTGCGCTTTGGCGGCCCCGCGGCCCGCGCCGGCGGCTTGCGCGGCCTTGGCGGCTTTGCCGGGGGCATCGCGTTCTGCGCGTTGAGAGGGCGGTCGACCACGTGAATGACCCGGCTCGCGTTTGGCGCTGCCCGGATCGGCACGTTCTGCGGCGTCGCTCGTGAATGCCTCCAGCACGCGCAACGCCGCTTCGAGATCGCTGCGCGACACGCCTTTTAACGCTTGCGCTCGCAGCGTGACGAGTTCCTCTTCCATTCGGGCGGTGACAGCGCGGCCTTCTTCAGTCAGCACCACGGTTTTCGCGCGCCGGTCTTCGGGATCTTCGTCGCGGCGCATCAGGCCGGCCGCACAGAGCTGATCGAGCAAACGCACGAGCGACGGCCCTTCGATTCCGACATGATCGGCCAGCGTGACCTGACGCACCGCCGAGCCGAGCCGGCTGGCGGTTAGCAGAGGGGTGGCGCACGCTTCGGACACATTGAAGGCCGCCAGCACGCCGTGACTCGTGCGCCGCCATTTTCTGGCAGCGACGACCAGGGTGCTGCTGACAGTACGGCGCAGGGCATCGAGATTCGGCATGGCCGGTATTGTATTTCCAAAAGATTCGTTAGCAAGCTATTGAATTGGAAATTTTTGCAATACTGCGTTGAGGTGCGGCTGCCATGCAACAACCGCAGTGAAATGGTTGAATTTTGGCCGCGCAGTGGGTTCGCTGACGGGAAGAATATCCACGCGGCATCAAGTCGATATTCCGCCCATGCGCGGTGAATCGTGCACGCACCAAGGTCGACTAGAGGGTAGTGTGACTGAGGAATTTGACAGTGCGTCGCGTGTCACGCGCAAGGTAGGGGTTCGATGAGGGTGCACGCTGCGTCGCAGCGTGCCCGGTCAGCGAGCCGGTCGCGACTTGAATGATTTGAACGCTGACGTAGCGGTGGGCCATCAAGCGACCATCGGGCCGTGCCGATCCGCCAGCCGTCAATTCACCGGTCAGGCGACCAATCCCAGCCTCACCGTGCGCGCCAGGTCATCGAGCTGGAACGGCTTACGCAGAATCGTGCAACGCTTGACCGCCAGCCCCGAGATATCCACATCTGCGTAACCGGTGGCGAGAATCACCGGCAAGTCTTCGCGCATCTTGCGCGCCTCGGCGATCACGTCGATACCGTTCATCCCCGGCATCGCGAAGTCGACCATCAGCAGATCCGGCTTGTCGTCCTGCAAGCGGTTCAAGCCCGCCTGGCCGTCCGCCGCTTCGGTCACGGTGTAGCCGAGCATCCGTAGCGACTCGACCAGCATCGCCCGCACCTCGCCATCGTCCTCGACCACCAGCACGCGTTTTTCGCCGACCGCGTTCGCCTCCGCATTGGATGCTGCTTCGGCCTGCGGCGCCACCGGCTCGCGCAACGGCAACCAGATTTCCACGGTCGTACCCGCGCCTTCTTCGCTGAAAAGCCGCGCGGTGCCGCCCGCCTGCCTCGCGATCCCGTAGACCTGGCTCAAGCCGAGGCCCGTGCCTTTGCCGATCGGCTTGGTCGTGAAAAACGGATCGAACACTCGCGAGACCACGTCGGCCGGTACGCCCGAACCGGTATCGGCCACTTCGAGCACGACATACTGGCCGGCCGGGAGGGTCTGATCGGGCGCCGTGCGTTGTTTCACGCGAATGCCAAGCTGGCCGCCGCCCGGCATCGCGTCGCGTGCGTTGATCGCCAGATTGAGGATGGCCAGTTCGAGCTGATTGGCGTCGGCCTGGGTCCACATTTCGGCGGCGTCGAATTCGTTGGCGTAGCGGATGCTCGATCCGAGCGACACCGTAATGATGTCGCGCATGCCTTGCAGCAGCGCCACCACGTTGACGGCTTTCAGATCGAGATTGCTGTTGCGCGAGAACGTCAGCAACTGGCCGGTGAGCTTCGCGCCGCGTTCGGTCGCGCGCTTGACGGTGGCGGCCATGCCGCGAATCCGCTCGTCGGCGCTGACCCGCGCGATCAACTCCGAGTTGACCATGATCACATTCAGCAGATTGTTGAAATCGTGCGCGATGCCGCCGGTGAGCTGCCCGAGCGCTTCCATTTTCTGCGATTGCACCAGCACCGCCTGCACCTTGGCGCGTTCGTGAATCTCCATCATCAGCCGGTTATTCGCGGACGCGAGTTCGTGCGTGCGTTCGGCAATCCGGCTTTCCAGCGAATCGTTCAACTGCACCAGCGCGTTCTGCGCCTCGATCCGCTCGGCGAGATGGCGGCGCGATTCGTATTGGCGCGCGCGTGCCCGCAGCGACGACGCCACCGCGCGCCGCAGCGTCTCCGAATTCAGCGGACGTTCGAGCACGACCACGTTGCCGAGCTGTTCGAGCACTTCGAGTCCACTCGCCGACCGATGCCCGAGCCGCGACGCGGCGAGCAGGATGAACGGAAAGTCGGACCACGCCGGCTGCTGTCTGAGCCACGCGAACAGACGCACCGCATGATTGCCCGCGAGCGCTTCCTCGGCGATCAGCGCGGCGCCCGCACCGATGTCGAGTGCCTCGGAGAGCGCGTCGGCATCGCGGCAGGCCACGCAGATCCGCTCGTCTTTATGCAGCACTTCGGCAATCACATCGGCGTCACGGCCGAACGGCGCCAGGATGAGGACGCGTTCCTCCATGGCCATTACTGCCGGACCGTTTCGATGACATGCTCCTTGGTGCCGAGCAACGCGGTGCTGCCGCGATACGAAGGCAGCCCGGACAGCACCCCTTCGAAGTCGCGCAAGGCTTCGCCGACCTCCACCCCGTTGCCGCCGAGGCGGAACTGGCGGATCGAGCGTTCGTGGGCATTGGCGCGGCTCTTCACGGCAGTGACCGCCGTCAGCACTTCGCCGTAATGTTCGAAATAGCGGAACAGCACGACAACATCGCTCAGATAGCTGATGTCGATATCGTTCTGCACTTCGCCGATGATGCCGTGCTGCCCCAGCACCAGCATCGTGATCACGCCTTGCTGGTTCAGATAGCCGAGCAGTTCGTGCATTTGCAGCAGCAGATAGCGCTCGCCGGGCATCGCCTGCAGATAGGCGTTGAGGCTGTCGATCGCGACGTAGCGCACGCCGTCTTTCTCGACCGCGTCGCGTACGTTGCTCGCAAACTCGCCGGGCGAGATTTCGGCCGGATCGATCTGACGTAGCGTCAGCAGGCCGCTCTCGACGTGCGGCGCGAGATGCATGCCGAGCGTCGAGCAGCGAATCATCAGCGTGGTGAGCGTTTCGTCGAACACGTAGTACGCGCAGCGCTCGCCGCGTTCGAGTGCGGCCATCAGGCACGACACCACCGTGGTTGTCTTGCCGACCCCCGACGGGCCGATCATCAGCGCGTTGGTGCCCGGAATCAGGCCGCCGCCGAGCAGCGCGTCGAGGCCGTCGGTGCCGGTGCTGACCACGTGCGTATTGAATTCGGCATGGTGCTCCGCGGCCACCAGGCGCGGATACACGTGGATACCGCCCGTGTCGAGCGTGAAGTCGTGGTAGCCCTCGCGGAACTTGATGCCGCGCATCTTCGCGATACGTGCGCGGCGCCGGTTGCCGCCGTAATCGTGGGCCACGTTATCGAGACTGATCACGCCGTGCGCGATGCTGTGCAACTGCACGTCGCCGGGCTCGGACGAGTTGTCGTCGAGCAGCAGCACCGTGCATTCGCGGGTCGCGAAAAAGCGCTTGAGCGCCAGAATCTGCCGGCGGTAGCGCAGCGGGTTCTGCGACAGCAGGCGCAATTCCGACAGGCTGTCCAGTACGATCCGCGTGGGTTTGAGTTCGTCGACCTGCTGGATCACATTGCGCACGGTCTCGCCCAGTTCGACCTCGGCGGGATGCAGCACGGTCTGTTCGTACTGAGGATCGAGGCCTTCGTCGGAAAGCAGTTCGAGAATCCTGAACCGGCTGACGTCCCAACCGTGACTTTCGCCTACCGCGATCAACTCGGAGCGCGTCTCCGACAGCGTGATGTAGAGGCCTCGCTGTCCATCTTCGGCGCCCTTAAGTAAGAATTGCAATGCCAGCGTAGTTTTGCCCGTGCCAGGCGCCCCTTCCACCAGGTACATGCGACGAGGCGTGAGGCCTCCGCCCAGAATGTTGTCGATGCCGTCGATTCCGGAGGAAAGGCGGCCGGGCGTGCCAGCAGCAGGTTTGTTTGACATGGCGTAGCGGTCTGCGTCGTATTTGGAATGGCGGGCAATTGCCCGTCCGGTACGGCGAGATTGCAATTTGCGTGCCATTCAGCCGCTTACACGCTCCTTCACCAACTGGATAAACCGCATCGCCGCGCTGTTATGCAGCGCCTCGGGGTAAGCGAGATGGAGCGGCGCGCTCAGTCCCGACGGGTGGGTCAGCGTGCAATACACGGTGCCCACATGGTCGTAGCGTTGCATCGACGCGGGCACCAGCGTGACCCCCATCCCTGCCGCGACGAGGTTGATGCCGGACACCATGCGCGGCACTTCGCGAGCGACTCGCGGGACGAAGCCGGCCTGACGGCACGCGGCGAGGATATCCGCATACATGCCGGGCGCGCCGGGGCGTCTCACGAGGATGAAGTCTTCGTGCGCCAGCGCCTTCAATGACACTTGCGGCCGCTTCCTGGCGGCCTTGCCATCCCCTTTGAGCAGCGGATGCCCGAGCGGCAGCACGACGACCATCGGTTCGTCGAGCAATAGCTCGAACGCGACGCCCTCGCGCACGTCCACGGGCTTGCGCAGGAACGCCGCCTGAATCTGGCCCGCCGCAAGGCGCTCGATGATTTCCGCCGCGTTGAGTTCGGCGAGTTCGACCGATACCTCGGGACAGACGGCCCGGAACGCGCGGATCGCCTCCGTCGTGAACGGGTGGAACGCGGCGGAGCTGGTCAGTCCGATCGACAGAGTCCCCAGTTCTCCGCGCGCAATCCGGCTGGCTTTTTCCACCGACGCCTGCAGGTTTTGCAACAGCTGTTGCGCGTCTTCCGCGAATGCGTGACCCGCTGGCGTCAGCGTTACGCCGCGCGGCATCCGGATAAACAGTTCGAAGCCGATTTCTTCTTCGAGACTGCGGATCTGTTGCGAAAGCGGTGGCTGCTGCATTGCCAGCCTTTCAGCGGCGCGGGTGAACTGGCCTTCTTCGGCAACCGTCAGGAAGTAACGCAGATGACGCAATTCCATGGTGTCGGGTCTCCTTGCTGGCGGGGGCGCACAGCATGCTGTTCGCTGCCATATTTATTAAATATGGATAGTGCGTAAAACAGGTATTTTACATTTACCAGCGCCGCTCCTACGATCTCGTCCATCGCATCGACCCCTGGCGCAAGCAGGTGTGAATTCGCTGCGACATACAACAAGATGAAATGGAGACTCCGGTGAAAAAACAATACGCAGCAGCCACGTTAGCCCTGATGAGTTGCGCGGTCGCGCACGCACAATCGTCGGTGACGTTGTACGGGGTGATCGACACCAACATCGAATTTCTCAACCATGCGGGCGCGGACGGCGGCTCACTGGTTCGTCAGAATTCCGGCGGTTTGAGCAATTCCCGTTTTGGCTTTCGCGGCAACGAAGACCTCGGTGGCGGCAATCAGGCGTTCTTTATCCTCGAAGGGGGATTCAACGGCAACGACGGCACCAATGCGAGCGCCGGCGTGCTGTTCAATCGCACGGCGGCGGTGGGGGTGTCGAATGCGTATGGCGCGTTGTCGGCCGGTTTGCAGTACACGGCCATGTACGACACGCTGATCAAATACGATCCGATGGTGTTCGGCCAGCAGTACACATGGATGCCGACCACCGGTTTGTCGGACAGCTTTTCGTTCAAGGCGCGCGTGAACAATTCGGTCAAGTATGTCGGTCACTTTGGTGGCTTGACGGCGACCGGCGTCTACAGTTTTGGTGGCTCGGCAGACTCGTTTCAGAGCAGTGCGGCGTATGGCGGCGCGCTCGATTACAGCATCGGCTCGTTCGCGGCGGCGGTGGCCTACGACTACCGCAACGGCGCGATCAATTCGAGCGGCTTGTGGACCAGGTCGCGCAACTGGAGCGCGTCGGCGCGCCAGCAGATTGGCGACGCGACGATCATGGGCGGCTATGAGCATTATCTGTATAACCCGACCAAAGGTGCGACGGTGTCGTCGGCATTATGGTTTGGCGGCGTGCGCTATCTGATCAAGCCGGCAGTTCGCCTGACGCTCGCCGCGTACTACCAGAGCAACAAGGCCGACAACGTGTCGAACGCCTTGATGGGCGTGCTGAGCGGGGACTATATTCTGTCGAAACGAACGGATGTGTATGCAACCGTCGCGTACGCTGCGGCCACGCGTTATGGCGACGGTCAGTACACGCCGGTCGGCGTGACGAGCGATACGGCGTTCGGTCCGAATCAGACCGGCGTAACGCTCGGCATCCGCCACCGCTTCTAGGCGCCGCCCCTTCAATAACCGATATAACGACAGTTTCAGCGATGCGCTGCGTTCAACACGAAGCGCGGTGATCAGGAGCCAGGCCGGATGATTTTCAATTTTTCTCGATGTCTCGCGAGAGTGTGTGCCGCAGCGGCAGTCGGCACCACGCTGACGATGTCGCTCGCGCAACCGGCCTTCGCGGTTCATGCGTACGAGCCGCACCTGAAGCCCGTGGCGACGATCTCGGACACGCGCTTTGCTGTCGACACACCGCAAGGTCACGCTGAGTTTCCGCTCTATCTGTCGAAAGACTGGAGCGTCGCGCAGCCGCAGATAACGCGCGCGGTGATCGTGATTCACGGCAAGCTGCGCAACGCGGACGTGTATTTCCGCACCGCGCAGAAGGCCCGCGACGCCGCGCATGCGGACCCCGACACGACCTTGCTGATTGCGCCGCAATTTCTCGCCTCGCTCGATCTGCGCATCCACGACGAACCCGCCGATTTGCTGCGCTGGAGCGGCAACGGCTGGATGGGCGGCGAAGCGGCGCAAGCGCCGTTGCCGGTCAGTTCATACGACGTGCTCGACGCGATCGTCATGCGTCTGGCCGACCGCAAGCTGTTTCCGAACCTCCGGCACGTGGTGTTCGCCGGGCATTCCGGCGGCGCTCAGGTGGTGCAGCGCTACGCGGTCGCCGCGCGCAATATCACGACGTTGACCGAGGCGGGCATCGACGTCCGTTATGTGGTGGCGAGCCCGTCCACGTATGCCTATTTCGATGCGCAACGGCCCAACGCGCAAGGCGTCGCCGCGCCGTTCGATGCAGCGCAATGTCCCGACTTCAACCAATGGAAATACGGCATGGATAACCGGCCGCCGTATCTCGACGACCGGTCGGCCGCCCAACTCGAAGCGGCTTATGCCGCGCGCCGGATCGACTATCTGGTGGGCGGCGACGATGACGACCCCCAGCAAAGCGCGCTCGATAAAACCTGCGCAGCCGAAGCGCAAGGGCCGCAACGCGTGGCGCGTGCCACGGCGTATTACCGTTATATCCAGGCGCGCCATCCGGATCATCTGGAGCAGAGTTTCCATATCGTGCCGGGTGTGGGCCACAACGGCGCACGGATGCTGACGTCGGTCTGCGCATTGGCCGCGATGTTCGACACCCAAGGATGCGAGCAATGAGCGAAGCGACTCTCCATCAACGAAATGATGCAACGTCCGCTAACGGGTCGTCGAATGGGTTGAGCCCGGCGATGGTGCGTCGCGCGATTTTCGCGTCGGTACTCGGCAACGGGCTTGAGTGGTTCGATTTTCTGATCTACGGCTATTTCGCGAAGATCATCGCGCAGGTGTTCTTTCCAGGCGGCAACGGCTTCGTGTCGATCATGCTGACGCTGGCCACGTTCGCGGTCGGCTTTATCGTGCGACCAATCGGCGGCGTTCTGCTCGGCATTTACGCGGATCGCGCGGGGCGTCGCAAAGCGCTGTCGCTGCTGATCATTTCGATGGCGGCGAGCACGCTGCTGATGGGCCTCACGCCGGGTTACGCGCATATCGGCATCGCGGCGCCATTGCTGGTGGTGCTCGCGCGACTGCTGCAAGGGCTTTCGGTTGGCGGCCAGTTCGCCACGGCTTCGGCGATGCTGGTCGAGTACGCACCGCCGCACAAGAAGATGTTCTATGGCAGCTTCAATATGTCGGCGCAGGCGTTTGCGTTGTTGTTGTCGTCTGGCGTGGGCTATCTGCTGACCACGCAATTGACGCATGAACAGCTGGTGTCATGGGGATGGCGTCTGCCGTTTCTGTTCGGTGCGCTGGCGGGACCGTTCGGGTTCTACATCCGGCATCGCGTGGCCGAGTCGCCGGAATTCGAGCGCCTGCTCGACCACAAGGACAAGCCACCGCGCGTCACCATCCGCCAGTTTTTTCACGACAACGGCGATGCCGCAATCTGCGCGATGGGTGTGATCATCGTCGGCGCGGCGACGAATTATGTGTGGCACTCGTATTTGTCGGTGTATGTCGAGCGGCAATTGCATCTGCCTTTGTCGACCGCGTTGCTCGGCGCATTCGTCTCCGGGCTGCTGAATCTGTTTCTGTTCCCACTGTCGGGCAAGCTCGCCGATCGGTACGGTGCGTACCGGCTGTTCTATCCGATCGTGATTGCGTGGATGATTTGCGTGTACCCGCTGTATTACTTCGTCGTGACGAATCCGACGCCGGGGCATCTGTTCATCGCGCAACTGATTGCCACGGTGTTCCTTGCAGCAATGTCCGGTTCGCACCCTGGGATGCTCGCGACGCTGTTTCCGGTGCGCAGCCGCTCGGCGGGTGTCGCGCTGTCGTACAACATCGCCGTGACGCTGTTTGGCGGGATGGCGCCGCTCACTATCACGGGCTTGACGCGTGTCACCGGCAGCAGTCTGACGCCCGCGTTTTACCTCATTTTTGCCGGTTTCGTTTCGCTCGCGATGGTGTACTTCACGCGATCGGGACGCGAGCCGCGCGGCACGGCGGCGCGACCCGCCACTCATTAGATCAACCCGGATTAACCACGAGCTTATTGCATGACCCAGCCTTTGATGACAGACGACGAACGCGCGCCCAATGAACGTCCGGTTGCGGTCGTCGCGAGCCGGCATCTGACGGTGACGACGCGTGCGGGCAGCGGCACCGTGCCGGTGTTCGCGAACGGCGACTGGCTCGCACCTGCGCGTGAGATCAAACGCGCGGTGATTCTGATTCACGGACGCCTGCGCAATGCGGATACCTACTTCGATCTGGCGCAGCGGACCTGCACGCTGGCCGGCGGCAGCGCGGCCGATACGCTGCTGATCGTGCCGCAGTTTCTCGCGACTGCCGACCTCGACGCGCATGAGGTTCCGTCGTCCACGTTGCATTGGGAATGGACGAGCTGGATGGGCGGCGCGCAGGCAGAAGGTCCGGCGCCGATCAGTTCATTCGAGGTGCTCGACGCGATCGTGCAACTGCTTGCGGCGAGCGAGCAGTTGGCGTCACTGGCCGAGGTGGTGATCGCGGGACATTCGGGTGGCGCGCAGGTCGCGCAACGCTATGCGGTGGTCGCGCGCGATAACGCGTCGCTGGACGCGCGTGGGGTCGGGCTACGGTATGTGGTCGCCAATCCGTCGTCGTACGTGTATTTCGATGCGGTGCGGCCAACTGCATCCGGCGGACTGGCGGTATTTGATGCGGCGGAGTGTCCGTCGTTTAATCGCTGGAAATACGGGCTTGAGGACTTGCCGGCTTATGCGAATGGTGACGACGGCACGGCCTCCGCCGAAGCGCTCGAAACACGCTATGCGCAACGTGACGTGACGGTGCTGCTGGGCAGCGCGGATTGTGATCCCCAGCATCCGGCACTCGACCGCTCATGTGCGGCGCTGACGCAAGGCGCGAACCGGCTGGAGCGAGGGCTGGCCTATGCACGCTATATGGCGGCGCGGCATCCGCAAGGGCCGGCGACGCATCGGGCGTTTGTAATCGATGGCGTCGGGCACGATGCCAACGGGATGTTTGGATCCGCGCGGGGGTTGGAGGCACTGTTTGGCGTGCGCGTTTGATGCTGGATCACTGAAGCATTTGCCTGAAAGCGCGTGTGACGGAGCCGCCAACCGACAACGCCGCTGGCTCGCGGCAAGGTATCGAGAGAATGCCTGACGCGGCACTCGAATGCGGGATGGTGAGCCCATGCGTTAGTGAGCATGGGCACGGAGCGTGCTACCGCACTAGAGGCTGTGCAGGTAGCGCGCCGGTGGCACAAATCCAGTGGTCACGCTACCCGTGAGTCCCCTTCCGAGGAGCAAGCCACCATGAATAAAACCCGATTACTTGCCACCGCTTTTGCCGCTGCATCGTTGGGCGTGTGGGCGCCGTACAGCGCACATGCTGACGATGCGCCCAGTCCCTGCGCGTCGCTCAAACGCATCGTTGCGGCCGCGCCTGGCGGGCTGTCCACGCTGACGCCCGAGGACGGCAAAGGCGTCGCGCAACCTTATGGCGACGACGCCCAATGCGCCGCGAACCACGGCAGTTATCAATGCACGTGGACGCCGCATCCCGATGCCGGCTCGAATGCGGACGCGTTGCAGGCCGTCGCCGGGGATATCGCATCGTGCTTGCCCGAAGCGACCCACGATCAGAATTCGCCGGTACGCCAGCACTTTTACGTTGGCGAAAAAGGCAAGCGAACCAGCATCACGCTGACGCCGGCCGGTTCGAACAAGCTGCGGTTGCTGGTGTCGGGTCAATAACCGATGATGACGGCTAGCTCGACGCAGGCCACCATGTCCAGCCACGCCGCAGCGAGCGTCGCAACTCGACCGCCGAGAGCGGCGCGATTTCAATCCGTGAGAACACAGTTGGCGATGCGCCGAGCGCGTGGACGATCGCTGCCCGCAACACGGGCCCATGCGTGACGGCGACGACATTGCGCGGATGGAGCGATGCGTTGTCGGTTCCGGCTACGTCTAATGTATCGAGCCACTGTCCCACCCGACTCACAAGCTGACTGAATGATTCGCCACCGTGCGGTGCGGCTGCGGGGTCGCTGGTCCAAGCCGCGAGGTCTTGTGGCGCTTCGTTAGCTATTTCAACCAGCTTCTGGCCGTGCCATCGGCCGTAGTTCATGTCGGCGAGACTTTGCTCGACCGTCGTCGCCGTGAGTCCTAACGCCTGGGCTGTCTCGCGTGCGCATGCAGCCGGGCTGACGAACGACGCGACGTCGTCGGGAAGCCCCAGCTTGGACCGCGCGGCTGCGGTTTCGGCGATACCGCGCGCATCGAGCGGGTCGGCGTCGGCTGCGGCGCCAGGAATGCGGCCCGCGCGTTGCGCGGCTGTCGCTGCGTGGCTGATCAGTAACAGTCGTAGGTTCATTCTGTCCATTTCCCTTGAAGCCATGCCGGAGAGCGGCGCGGGCGACACCTGCACGGTCGCGGAGGCCGGAGTTTAGCGCGTAGAATAGCGGGACGACGAAGCACGGAAGCCGGTGAGAGCCCGGCGCGGTCGCGCCACTGTAATCGGCATCGCAAGCCGAAAGCCAGACCTGTGCTTCGCATCATTCCTTTGCAATCGACTTTCGGGGCGCGTTACCCCCAGGAGATGTCCTCATGAACGACACAGTCATTAGTCCGGCTACGCAGCCTGTTGCTCAACCCACGCCGATTCCATTGCGTGAGTTGCTGCCTTGGGTCATTTTCGGCGGTTTGCTGTTGTTACTCGCGATTTACTTCGTTGGTGCGGAAGAGGGGGCGACCTCGCTGGTGCCCGGCATGTACGTGCATGAGTTTGTGCACGACGGCCGCCATTTGCTCGGCTTTCCCTGCCACTAACGGAGTCAACCATGGTTGGTAAATTGTTGGTACGCGGGATGCTCGCGGGCATCGTCGCGGGGCTGCTCACGTTCAGTTTTGCGCGACTGGTCGGCGAGCCCCAGGTCGATCAGGCCATTTCATTCGAAGAAAAGGCCGATGCCGCCAAAGGCGAAGCGCCCGATCCTGAACTTGTGAGTCGCAAGACGCAAGCGGGACTGGGATTGTTGACCGGTGTGGTGACGTTTGGCGCGGCGGTTGGCGGTTTGTTCTCGCTGGTGTTCGCTTACGCTTATGGACGCGTCAGCGTGTTGAGTGTGCGTGCGTTGTCCGCGTGGCTCGCGCTCGCTGCGTTCATTACGCTGGTGATCGTGCCTAATATCAAGTATCCGGCTAATCCACCGTCGGTCGGCGACCCCGAGACGATCGGGATGCGCACGGGACTGTTCTTTCTGATGATCGCCATTTCGATAGCCACGATGGTGTTCTCGCTGAAGGTCCGGCGTCGCGCGATGATGAAGCTGGGCGCGTGGAACGGCTCGATCGTCGCGGGGCTGGTGTTCGTCGTGATCATCGCGGCGGTGCAACTGTCGATGCCCGTCATCAATGAAGTGCCGGCGGCATTTCCGGCGGTGTTGCTGTGGAAGTTCCGGGTGGCTGCGATTGGCATGCAGGTCATCATGTGGACGACGATCGGACTGCTGTTCGGCGCGATGGTCGAGCGGAGCGCCTTCACTCGTTTGAATGTGCGTGGAGTGGCGAAGTCGGCTTGAAGTCGTTGAGGTCGTTGAGGTTGGTTGAGCTGCAGCGTGTAGGGCGTGGGTGACGCGGCCACGCAGAGGGTCGCGCAAGACGCGCAGAGCTCGACTTCGGTTTTGCATCAAGGACTTGGCGCGATTGTGGGCGAGTTATCCACAGGCTTCTGAACAAAAACTGGGGATAACTTTTGGCGCTGGGTTTCGCTCGACGCCACCTGACTCAATTTGACCCGGTGACGTCGTGGTCGCCGACGGGCTGAGGCAGGCGGACTTCGCAGTAACCCATCTGGTTCAGATTTCCCGTCGATTCAATCAGGCCTTTGTTGGCCAGCAGGGTGATACGTTGCGCTACACCCCCCTTCCTCGTAGCGCCCAATTGAACACACGCCGTGCTTTCCCAACTGGTTGCGTCAACCGGTCGAACAACTGCGCTACCGCTCCATCCAGTTGAGCCAGTGCCGGCGCTTTGCCCGGATCGACATCAATACTCGCCGCAAGCACCGCGTGTTGATCCGTTGCACTACGCGCAGAACCGGCCGCTTGCCCGTTGTATCGGGCGATCAACGAATCCAGCCTCCCCACGATCGATTCGACGTGTGACGCGCTCACATCCGCCGCGTTCAGTGCAACGTCTCCCGTCACCCTGTCACGCTGCGCCGGCTTGCTCAACACGCGTGCCCAATGCAGACAGCAGAGCAGCGAACCGGTCGCCAGTTCCACATCGGGATTCCACACCACTACACGCTGCGTCTGCAGCGGCTTCAGTGCGACCCGCAGATCGTGCCACCCGCGATCGAGCCTGCGCATGGCCGCGGCCGCTTCGGGCGCTTCGACACGAGCCCCCGATCCCGCAAGCCGGACGACTTCACGCAGCGCACCCAGCACCGCGCCCAGCCGCGTCTCGACATGACGCGTGGCCGCCAGCGGCATCATCAGAATCGCGACGGCGAACGATACGAGGCAGCCCACCAGCACCTCCTCGATCCGCAATTCGACCAGCGGCCTCATGGCGAATCCCAGTTCGCCGTAGACCAGCCCGACCAGCACCGTGATGAAGAACACGCCCGGCGCGTACGCGCTGAGGATGTAGTACGCCCACCCGAACACGCACAACACCATCGCGGCCACCAACAGCATCGGTGCGTCGTGGAGCGGAGCGACCAGCAACACGCTGACTAGCGCGCCGGCCAGTGTTCCCGCCAGACGCTGCGCGCCGCGATAAACAGTGTCCGCGCGCGAACGTGTGCCGAGAAATACGACGAAGGTCGTGATAACCGCCCAGAACCAGCGTTCTGGAGACAGCGAGTGGCCGATCAGCATCGCGAGAAATGCCGCCGTGGTGGCGCGCGTGGCCGGGAGCCAGCAGAGTTTGGCGCATAGGCCGGCGAGGCGTTGCGCGATCGGCAAGGTGATCGTGCCGTTGACGGTCGCGATGGAAGCAGCGCGGCGCGCGCCGCGGCGATGTGCCAGCTCCCTGAGGCGCGCAATCGCGTGACGCAGCATGTCGTCAGAGGCCCGGGCATTGTGGCCATCGGCAGGTCTCGACGCAAACGCATGCCCTGCCGCTACTTCGACTTCGACGATCCGCTCGCGAATCGCTTCTGCATCGGATGAACCTAGCAGCGCGAGTTGCTCCTCGAGCGATAGCGCGGCTTCGTTCAACGCCGAGAGATTTGCCGCGTGCGGGGCGTGAAGCATACGCGATGCACGCAATGTCACGGTGTGAATGGCGAGCCGGAACGTCGCAGTGGGGCGCAACGGTACGAGCAGACGGCCGACCAGCACGACCATCAGCGGACCCAACGCCGACAACATCAGCGCCTGTATGAGATGCGCGATCGACGGATGATACAGGCCGAGGTAGAAACACACCACGCCCAGCATCGCGCAACCCAGCGCGCGTGGGCCGCAAGCCTGGCAAAGCATGCCGACGAACATCACGATGAGAAAGCCTGCGTCTCCGGCCAACGGGTGACGGCTCAGGACGGCGGCCGCGGCGAAGCACGCGCACGCGCACAGGTACAGATAGAAGAGGGTGCCGAACCACGCGGGGCGTCGTGCATCGCGCAGGAACAGCGGCGCGACCATCGCGAAGAGGATGCCGGGCGCGGCGAGAGTGACGGGTTGGTGGTGAACGACGGTCCACGCGATGCTGGCCGCGCCGGTCAGCAGGCAGGCCAGCGCGACGCGCAGCGCGGTATGGAGGCGCACGAGTCCGGGGTCCGCGGTTAGCAGACGGTCGGTGACGCGCGAAAACGCGGCAGCAATCATGATCGATGATATCCAGGCTAAATGGCCGCGACCGGCTTTTGGCCGATTGCGACAGAGTGGACCATGCGAGGTCCGCCACCTTTGTATCGCCGAATTGGGCTCCCGTGCCGGGATCACCGGCCGCAAGCCCCGTCCGACGACGGGCAATAACACGCGAACAGACATGCCGAACGCGCTGCAAAGGGTGGCGCAGCGAGGTCGTCAGGTTCGGGTTTTCCCGGATGATAGCTGGTCAAAATAAGGGTTGTCGACTGTTTGTGCGCGATGGGCGAGGGGTTGCGGTTCTGCCCGGCGTGAGTTCGTGGTGCGTGGAGTTGTGCTTGCGAGCGTGGACCGCTGCGTCGATTGAGGATGTTTGACGGCAGTGTGCAAGCTGCACGCCACGGGTTCGGGGTGCCTGTTGGAGGAGGTGGTCGACATGCCTATATAGGTTAGGAGCAACGCCGGTGCACGCCGGGCGACGTACGTGCGAATGACTGTGTTGACGGCGGGGCCTCCTGGTCATCCAGGTTTCAGTGCTCGACTGTTAAGGAGGAGGGTCGCGGTGCCGATCATCAGAAGAAGTCGGCATAGATTCGCTGCGGCTATTGTTGAGGCGACATAACAGGTACATCGAATTTAGTCGGATAACTAACTAATCTTCTAATGGGCACTACGGTGCCTATATTTTTAGCATTCTGGGCTTTTTCAAAATATTGTGAGAAGGGGGTTGACGACCTGAGGTCCGATCGCCATAATCTCGTTTCTCTGCTGCAGACGCAGCGACGCAGAACGAAGCGGTGCCGGGTGGTTGAAGTGGGCGCTGCGGATTTCGCGGATCGATCTTTAAAAATTAACAGCCGATAAGTGTGGGCGCTTGATGCGCGATGCGGGTGGGTCCTTCGGGGCTTGCCATAAAGCAGAAGTATCAAGTCTCACACAGTAATGAAAGGAAGGTTTTTCCATTGAAAGATGGAGAGATCATTCGTCAGTACGTTGAGTGAGCGACCGGTTCTTAACGGAACCGAAAAACAGTAACAGGTTTGAACTGAAGAGTTTGATCCTGGCTCAGATTGAACGCTGGCGGCATGCCTTACACATGCAAGTCGAACGGCAGCACGGGAGTAATCCTGGTGGCGAGTGGCGAACGGGTGAGTAATACATCGGAACGTGTCCTGTAGTGGGGGATAGCCCGGCGAAAGCCGGATTAATACCGCATACGCTCTACGGAGGAAAGGGG
>NZ_CAJHCP010000011.1 GCF_904848625.1 Paraburkholderia metrosideri | reverse complement strand
GCCCGCGGGCCGCTGCCTGAGAAGCGACAGTGCGTTTCTTCTTCATGATTGGCATATCCATGATCTTCATCCTTCATGATATGCCTCGCCCACGAAATTACGGATAGGCCCGCTTGGAGGGGGCAGTGGTGCGATCAACGAACGATCCCTCGCACAGCAAACGGCAGTGACCAGGCAGTCATCCGCTCCCACTCCGCACTGCGTGCGTCGCGGTTGGGTCCGCCTCGGAAACCGGCGGTTCGTTCAGCCGCGGAAATCAGCGGTTCGTTTAATGAGTGGGAGCCACCTGCTTCGGCCCGGCGCCGGCAACGCTAGAGCGCGTATAGGTTAATAACCGATTGAGGGTTCGAATCCGCTTCTTTCCCTCGAATATCCAGAATGCGTGGCCCTAACGAGCCACCTGCCCAGGCCCCTACAGCGGTTGCCGCACAAAAACTCCTGCGAGTTGCGGAACCGACCCGGCCCAGCAAGGCTGGCGGGTCGGTGCCCGACCGCATCGGGGCGCGCAGCGCCGCCGGAAGAATGACTGCCTTGTCACGAACGCGGAGTGTGCGGAAGCACTGATTCCAGATGCACCACTGCCCCCTCCAAGCCAGGGGACCCACTTAAGAGCTGGCGGTGTGAGCCCGCTTTCTTTGCTTACTTTCTTTGCGGCGGCAAAGAAAGTGAGTGCCGCCCCGCACAGGGGCAGTGCTAATAGACCACCGTGAACACAAGGAAAGGCCAACGCCCAAAGAACACACCCAAGGCGGCTCCTAGCCAAAGCATCCAGCCATCAGGCAACTTGTCACCAACGCGGAGTGCGCGGAAGCACTGATTCCAGATGCACCACTACCCCCTCCAAGCCAGGGAACCCACTTAAGAGCCGGCGGTGTGAGCCCGCTTTCTTTGCTTACTTTCTTTGCGGCGGCAAAGAAAGTGAGTGCCGCCCCGCACAGGGGCAACACCAATAGACCACCGTGATCACAAGGAAAGGCCAACACCCAAAGACCACACCCCAAAAAGCACAACCCATCCCCGCTCCCACACCTCAAAAAAACCAAAACCCACCCCACAAACCCCCAAAACCCACAACCCGCCAAAAAATCCCCCAGCGCCACGCGCCGCTTATAATCAACCATTCCTTGCATTCACCAGCCGAATCGACACACATGAGCGAGACCCCGAGCGACACCACCTCCACGCTTGCCAAAAGCTTCGAGCCCCACACCATCGAAGCCCACTGGGGCCCCGAATGGGAAAAGCGCGCGTACGCCGCGCCGTCCTTCGAAGAGAACAAAAAAGACTTCTCGATCCAGCTGCCACCGCCGAACGTCACGGGCACCCTGCACATGGGCCATGCGTTCAACCAGACCATCATGGACGGCCTCACCCGCTATCACCGCATGCTCGGCGAAAACACGCTGTGGGTGCCGGGTACCGACCACGCGGGTATCGCCACGCAAATCGTCGTCGAACGTCAACTGGACGCCAAAGGCGTATCGCGCCATGACCTCGGCCGCGAGAAATTCGTCGAACGTGTGTGGGAATGGAAACAGCAGTCCGGCTCGACCATCACGAATCAGGTGCGCCGTTTGGGCGCGTCGATCGACTGGTCGCGCGAATACTTCACGATGGACGACAAAATGTCGGCCGCCGTGCGCGACGTTTTCGTGCGCCTGTATGAACAGGGCCTGATCTATCGCGGCAAACGCCTCGTCAACTGGGACCCGGTACTGCTCACCGCCGTGTCCGATCTCGAAGTGGTCAGCGAGGAAGAAAACGGCTCGCTGTGGCACATCCAGTACCCGCTCACCGACGGCTCGGGCCACCTGACAGTCGCCACCACGCGTCCCGAAACCATGCTCGGCGACACCGCCGTGATGGTCCACCCGGAAGACGAGCGTTACGCGCATCTGATCGGCAAGACGGTCACGCTGCCGCTGTCGGGCCGCGAAGTGCCGATCATCGCCGACGACTACGTCGACCGCGAGTTCGGTACGGGCGTCGTCAAGGTCACGCCCGCGCACGACTTCAACGACTATCAGGTCGGCCTGCGCCACAAGCTGCCGCAAATCGAAATCCTCACGCTCGACGCGAAGATCAACGACAACGCGCCGGAAAAATATCGCGGCCTCGACCGTTTCGAAGCGCGCAAGCAGGTGGTCGCCGACCTCGAAGCGCTCGGCGCGCTCGAATCGGTCAAGCCGCACAAGCTGATGGTGCCGCGCGGCGACCGCACCGGCGTCGTGATCGAGCCGATGCTGACGGACCAATGGTTCGTCGCGATGAGCAAGCCGGCGCCGGAAGGCACGTTCAACCCGGGCAAATCGATTGCTGAAACCGCGCTCGACGTGGTCCGCAGCGGCGAAATCAAATTCGTGCCGGAAAACTGGTCGACCACCTACTACCAGTGGCTCGAAAACATCCAGGACTGGTGTATCTCACGCCAGCTCTGGTGGGGTCATCAGATTCCGGCCTGGTACGGCGACAACGGCGAAATCTTCGTCGCGAAGACTGAAGAAGACGCACGTGCGAAGGCGCAGGCAGCTGGTTACACGGGCTCGCTGAAACGCGACGAAGACGTGCTCGACACGTGGTTCTCGTCCGCGCTGGTGCCGTTTTCGTCGCTCGGCTGGCCGAACGAAACGCCGGAACTGAAGCACTTCATGCCGTCGTCGGTGCTCGTTACCGGCTTCGACATCATTTTCTTCTGGGTCGCGCGCATGGTCATGATGACCACGCATTTCACCGGCAAAGTGCCGTTCGACACCGTTTATGTGCACGGCCTGGTGCGCGACGCCGAAGGCCAGAAGATGTCGAAGAGCAAGGGCAATACGCTCGACCCAATCGATATCGTCGACGGTATCGACCTCGACACGCTGGTCGCCAAGCGTACCACCGGCCTGATGAACCCGAAGCAGGCTGCGTCGATCGAAAAGAAAACCCGCAAGGAATTCCCGGAGGGTATCCCCGCATTCGGCACCGACGCGCTGCGCTTCACGATGGCCTCAATGGCCACGCTCGGGCGCAACGTCAACTTCGATCTGGCACGCTGCGAAGGCTATCGCAACTTCTGCAACAAGCTGTGGAACGCCACCCGCTTCGTGCTGATGAACTGCGAAGGTCACGATTGCGGTTTCGGCAAGCCGGAACAGTGCGGCGAATGCGGCCCGGACGGACACCTGAATTTCTCGGCGGCAGACCGCTGGATCGTGTCGCGTCTGCAGCGTGTGGAAGCAGAAATCGGTAAGGGTTTTGCCGACTATCGCTTTGACAATGTGGCCAACGCCCTATACAAGTTCGTATGGGACGAATACTGTGACTGGTATCTCGAACTCGCAAAAGTGCAGATCCAGACGGGTCAGCCGAACCAGCAACGCGCTACACGCCGTACGTTGCTGCGCGTGCTCGAGACGGTGCTGCGCCTTGCGCATCCGGTCATTCCTTTCATTACCGAAGCGTTGTGGCAGAAAGTGGCGCCGTTGGCCGGACGTTATCCCGAAGGCAAGGCCGAGGGTGAAGCGTCCATCATGGTGCAGCCGTACCCCCTCGCCGAGCCGTCGAAGATCGACGAAGACGCGGAGCAATGGGCGGCCGACCTGAAGGCGGTGATCGATGCGTGCCGGAATCTGCGTGGCGAAATGAATCTGTCGCCCGCGGTCAAGGTGCCGTTGCTCGCCACCGGCAACGCGGAACGTCTGCGCACTTTCGCTCCGTACGCTCAGGCGCTGGCCCGTTTGTCCGACGTGCAGATCATCGCCGACGAAGCAACGCTCGACGCGCAGGCAGATGGCGCGCCAATTGCTATCGTTGGAAATGACAAGCTCGTGCTGAAGGTCGAAATCGACGTGGCTGTCGAACGCGAGCGGTTGTCGAAGGAGATTGCGCGGTTAAGTAATGAGATCACCAAATGCAATGCCAAATTGCAAAATGAAAGTTTCGTTGCAAAGGCGCCACCGGCAGTCGTTGAGCAGGAACAGAAAAGGCTGACCGAATTCGAGGCGACAGTAGGCAAACTGAAGGCGCAACTTGCGCGCTTGCCGGTCTGAACGACGCTACGTGCCCGCCCTGTTTATCGGGCGGGCAGCACTGAATGCTAAACCAGAGGACTCAGGGTAATCACATGCTAAAAGTTACAAAGGCGGTTTTTCCAGTCGCAGGTCTTGGCACCCGATTCCTCCCTGCTACGAAGGCAAGCCCGAAGGAAATGTTGCCGATCGTCGACAAGCCACTGATCCAGTACGCGGTGGAAGAGGCAATGGCGGCCGGCATCACCGAAATGATCTTCGTCACGGGCCGCAGCAAGCGCGCGATCGAAGACCATTTCGACAAATCGTATGAAATCGAGCACGAACTGGAAGCGCGGGGCAAGGACAAGCTGCTGGAACTGGTTCGCAGCATCAAGCCGAGCCATGTCGACTGCTTCTACGTGCGTCAGCCGGAAGCGCTCGGCCTCGGCCACGCGGTGCTGTGCGCGGAAAAGCTGGTGGGCGACAACCCGTTCGCCGTGATCCTCGCGGACGACTTGCTGTACGGCAAGCCGCCCGTCATGACGCAAATGATCGAGGTGTTCGACCACTATCACAGCTCGGTGATCGGCGTCGAAGAAATCCCGCACTCCGAAACCAAGTCGTACGGGATCGTCGACGGCAAGGAATGGGAAGATTCAATCATCAAGATGTCGGGCATCGTCGAAAAGCCGGAGCCGGACGTGGCGCCGTCTAACCTCGGCGTGGTGGGCCGTTATGTGCTCAAGCCGCGCATCTTCGATCACATCCGTTCGATCAAGCCGGGTGCAGGCGGTGAACTGCAACTGACTGATGCAATCCAGTCGCTGCTCGCCGACGAACAGGTTCTCGCGTACAAGTACCACGGCACGCGTTTCGACTGCGGCAGCAAGCTGGGATATCTGAAGGCGACGGTCGAGTTCGCTCTGCGTCACCCGGAAGTGGCCGCCGATTTCGAAGAATATCTGCGCACCCGCTCGCCGGTGCTGGAAGGCTAAAACGCCTCTCGTTGCAGCCCTCGATTAAAGTGGGCTGGCATAAAAAAATCGCTGTGACCCGCATCTGCGGGCGCAGCGATTTTTCTTTTCAAACGACGCGCGACCCGCTGGCGCACGCGACCTGAAGCTAAACGGAGCGCAACCCGGTCAGTGTCCCGGCGCGCGGCCGGTTACGTAACAATCGGCCCGTGTTCCAGGACCGCCCCCCACACGCGCTCAGCGCCGCTTCATCAGAAACGTGAACACCTTGTCTTGCGCCGAGCTTTCGACGATCTCATTGCCGGTTTGCTTCGCAAACGCCGCGAAATCGCGCTGCGAGCCGGGGTCGGTGGCCAGCACCTTGAGAATCTGGCCGCTTTCCATATCGGCGAGCGCCTTCTTGGCGCGCAAAATGGGCAGCGGGCACATCAGCCCGCGCGCATCGACTTCCTTGTGAATCTGAATTTGCATCGACGATGACCTTCGGGACGAGGCGTCGTGAGCGACGCCGGACAGAGGCCAAATTCTACCGCAGGCGGCGTTTAGCCGCCCGTGGTGCCGCTGTGATGTCGACCGTGATGCTGCCGTTAGCGCCGGCTACAACGTCACCGCATCGCCCGTTTGCAGCGACCGCCGCAACGCGATGCCGATGCGTGTCGCTTCGAGCGCATCGGCAAGCGTGGCGCCAGCTTGCGCGCCCGCCCCAGCCCCGGACGAGGTTGCGCCGCGCTGCACCGCTGCCACGAACGCCCGCGCCTCGTACAGAAACGCCTCTTCGAAGCGGTCGAAAAAATTCGGCGTGCATTCGTTGCGAATACCGTTCGCGTCGTATATTTCCACGCGATTCGCCCGCGGATTGTGACCAATCGCCAGCGCCCCAGCCGTGCCGATCACCTCGCTATGGGTGTCGTTGCCGTGAGCCTGCGTGCGCGATGCATAGAACATCGCCAGCTTGCCGTCTTCGAACTCGCAGATCGCCACGCCATTGTCGACATCGCCGGATTCGCGCAAGCCTTCGTGCAGCGCAATCGCGCCCGCCGCGAACACGCGTTTGGCGCGCGGCTTGCCGAGCAGCCAGCGCGCGACGTCGATATCGTGCACGGTGCAATCGAGAAAAATGCCGCCGGACGTGCCCGCAAAACGCACGAAGAAACCGTCGGTGTCGTTCTTGTCGGTGGTCTGCGAGCGCACGAGGAACGGCCGGCCGATGGTGCCCGCTTCGATCTTGTCGAACGCGTCCTTGTAACTCGGATCGAAGCGTCGCATGAAACCGATCGTTGCCTGTAGATGCGGATAGCGCGCGGCCTCGGCCAGCACGCGCTCGCATTCGGCCAGATCCAGCGACAACGGCTTCTCGCAGAACACATGTTTGCCCGCGCGCAACGCGTCGACGATCTGCTTCGCGTGCAGCGACGACGGCGTGACGAGCCACACCGCGTCCACGTCGGAATCGGCGAGCAGGTCCGCGTAATCGTCGTAAAGACGCGGTGCGGGCAGCGCTTCGCGCGCCCACGCCCGCTCCTCTTCCACCGGACTGCACGCCGCGACCAGCGTCGCGCCAGGCACGCGATACGCCAGATTCTCCGCATGCCGCTTGCCCAGACGCCCAAGGCCGACCACGCCCAGCCGAAGCTTTCCAGAAGCCGAAGCCGCGGCCATCACACCGTCTCGCCGAGTTTGATCGCCCGGCCCTCGCGCCAGGAGCGCGTCGCCGCTTCAGCGAGTTCGAGCGCTTTCAGCCCGTCGGCGACGGTGGTGCGGACCGGCTTGCCGTGGGTGATCGCGTCGAAGAAATGCGCGATTTCAAGCGCATACGCCGCGCGATAGCGCTCGAGGAAAAACGCTTCGGGCACGTCGCTCGACACTTCGGTTTTCGAATACGCGGTGACTTCCGTGGGCCGCACATTCCCCGCCTGCAGCATGCCGGTACTGCCGAGTACTTCGAAACGCTGGTCATAACCGTACGCGGCACGCCGTGCGGTATTGATCTGGCACAGTCGGCCACGCTTCGTGCGGATCGTTACCGCAGTCGAATCGATATCGCCCGCGTCGGCAATTGCCGGGTCGCTCAGACAACTGCCGGTCGCGTGCAGCGTGTCGGCTTCGTCATCGAGAATCCAGCGGAAAATGTCGAAATCGTGAATCAGCATGTCCTTGAAGATGCCGCCCGAATGCTTGATGTACTCGACCGGCGGCGCACCCGGATCGCGGCTCGTCACGACCAGCATTTCCGGCGAGCCGATCTCGCCCCCGTCAATGCGCGCCTTCAACGCGGAGAAGGTCGGATCGAAGCGCCGCTGAAACCCGATCATGCAGACCACCCCCGCGCGCTGCACCGCGTCGGCGCACAGCGTGGCGCGTTCCAGTGTCAAATCGACCGGCTTCTCGCAGAACACATGTTTTTTCTGCGCGGCCGATTTGACGATCAGATCGGCGTGCGTATCCGTGCTCGAACAGATCACGGTAGCGCCGATCGCGGCATCGCCCATCGCGCCGTCGATATCCGCGACTTGCGCGCCGTGCTCGGCTGCCAGCGCCGCCGCCGCTTCGCGGTTCACGTCGATCACATACTTGAGCCGGACACCCTTTTGCCGCGCGAGATTGGCCGCATGAATCCTGCCGATGCGCCCGGCGCCGAATACCGCTACGTCGATCGTCTTTACCGCGTCAGTCATCGTATCCTCCTGTGTCCTGGGATTCTTCAACATTCAATTCGAGCTTGTACGCGAGCGCGATGAACAACGCCTGGCACAAACAGATCGTGCTGGTCAGCGAGCGGAATGCAAACGCGCTGCCCTCTTTCACATACAGTTGCGTGGTCGCGTAACGGGCGAGCGGCGATAGTTGGCTATCCGTAATAACCAGCGTTTTCGCCTGATGGTGATGCGCGACGCGCAGGCAATACTGCGTTTCCTTGCCGTAAGGCGCGAAGCTGATCGCGATCACCACGTCGCCCTTTTTCACGCTGCGAATCTGTTCGCGGTACATGCCGCCAAAACCCGACACCAGATGCACGCGTTTGGGCGTGTGCTGCAATGCGTACACGATGTAACTCGCCACCGGAAACGACCGCCGCACGCCGATCACGTAGATGTTTTCGGCGTGCTGGAGCATCTTGACGGCAGCGTCGAACTGCCTGTCGTCGAGCCCTGCTTCCAGTTCCTCGAGCGCGCCGCGCGACGCGGAGATGAATTCGCGCGCCACCGACCCGCCGGACAACGCACCGGGCTTCTCGTCGATCAGCTTGCGAATCCTCTGCTGATAGCTCGGCGATGAACTTCCCTGCCCCGTGTAAGCCTGTTTGAACACCGCCTGCAAATCGGAGAAACCGGAAAATCCGAAACGTTGTGCAAAGCGCACCACCGCCGACGGATGCACGCCGCAACTCGCCGCGATGTCGCTGGTGCGATCCACCATGACGCTGGAGCGGTTCTGTTCGATATAGGTCGCGACGTTCTTCAACTGACGCGGCAACGCTTCGTAGTTATCTGCGATGCGCTGCATCAATTCGTCGACGCTCGGCAATGCTTCGGTGCTCTCTTCCGCCATGACTCTCTCTCGTTCGCTTTATTGCGGTGCGGCAAGACCACCTGAAAAGGTCCGCAAAGCCCGCTGCACAACCTTCTGACGCTGCCGATTATAGGCAGCCTCCCGGTCAAATGGAACGTATTTTCCATTTTTCTTTGTCATGAAATTTTCATTGCAACACGTTGGAAGATGACCTACTCTTGGTCGTGAGCGATGGTGAATCGGCGACGTATGCCGCGTTGTATGTGGATAGAAAGCCGCCGGCCATACGTTCCCTTTAATAACGACAGACCGAGAAAGGTGGAGACAAATGAGACTTTCCAAGGGCAAGGCTACGCTCAGGGTTCTGGTGGCGGCATTGACGTTGGCGACGGGATTTGGCGCAGCATCGGCCGCCCGCGCGGCCGATGCCCACTTCGTGCTGATCAGCCACGCGCCGGATTCGGACTCGTGGTGGAACACCATCAAGAACGCGATCAAACAGGCCGACGAGGACTTCAACGTCGAGACCGATTACCGCAATCCGCCGAACGGCGACATCGCCGATATGGCGCGTCTGGTCGAACAGGCTGCCGCGCGCAATTACGACGGCGTGATCGTCACCATCGCCGATTTCGACGTGCTGAAGAGTTCGATTAACAAAGTGACCGCGAAGAAGATCCCGCTGGTCACGATCAACTCCGGCACCGAGGAACAGAGCGCGCAACTCGGCGCGATCATGCATGTGGGTCAACCCGAATATGTGGCGGGCAAAGCGGCCGGCGAGAAGGCCAAAGCGGCGGGCGTTAAGTCGTTTCTGTGCGTGAACCACCTGGCCACCAACACGGTGTCGTTCGACCGTTGCCGTGGTTTTGCCGAGGCGATCGGCGTCGACTACAAGAGCTCGACGATCGACTCCGGTCAGGACCCGACCGAGATTCAATCGAAGGTCAGCGCGTATCTGCGCAATCATCCGAACACTGGTGCGATCCTGACGCTTGGACCGACCCCGGCTTCGGCCACGCTGAAAGCGGTTGAACAGATGGGTCTCGCGGGCAAGATCTACTTCTGCACGTTCGACTTCTCCGACGACATCGCCAAAGCCATTCAAAACGGCACCATCCAGTTCGCAATCGATCAGCAGCCGTATTTGCAGGGCTATATTCCGGTCGCCGTACTGGCCATCGTGAAGAAAGAACACACGACGGACCCCGTGAAGATCCGCCAGATTCTCGAAGCGAATCCGAAATTCAAGGCACGTCTCGCGACTTACGGTCTTGCGCCTTCGTATGGGCCGAAGAACATCCGTTCGGGTCCGGGCTTCATCACCAAGGAAAACCTCGACAAGGTTATCAAGTACGCAGGGCAGTATCGCTGATTCCTTTCTCTAGCTAGTTAGTCACGCGCACGGCGGGCCACGCTGCGAGTCAACACGATTCGCAGCGGGACGTCTGCCGCCCGCGCGCTTTTCACCGGCTGTCGTTCCCGCAACGCAACTCCGCTTAGCTACGAACACGGTCCGGCACCAAGGAGACATCATGGGTGTAGCCGGCAAACACTTCCCACCGCACGTCAAAACGAATCCTGCTGCGCAGCGCGATAACGACGCAACGTCGCTGCCGGATGCCGACGAGCGCGTGCGCAAGGAATCCAGGTTCGGTCATTTGTTGAATCGCCCCGAATTCGCCGCGATTTCCGGCGCGGTGCTGGTGTTTCTCGTCTTTGCGTTGAGCGCGGGCGGCTCCGGCATGTTCAATCTCGACGGCGTGATGAACTGGTCGCAGGTGTCGGCGTATCTCGGCATTCTGTCGGTCGGTGCATGTCTGCTGATGATCGCCGGCGAGTTCGATCTTTCCATTGGTTCGATGATCGGCTTCGCCGGGATGATGGTGGCGATTCCGTCGGTCTATTTTCACTGGCCGATCTCGCTCGCCATCCTGTTCGCGTTTGCCGGTTCGATGCTGCTCGGCGCGTTGAACGGTTACCTCGTGATGCGCACGCGCTTGCCGTCGTTCATCGTGACGCTCGCGTTCCTGTTCATTCTGCGCGGCCTCACGCTGGCGCTGTCGATCATGTTCGCGGATCGCACCATCGTCTCCGGGGTCGGCGATCTCGCGCAGCAGGACTGGCTCGCGAACACGCTGTTTCATGGCGTCGCGCTCAGCGGCCTGTTCCTGACGCTCGCGCACCACGGCATCGGCACCCTGCTCGATAACGGCCATGCGCTCGTGCCCGGCATTCCGAAAGTGATTCTGTGGTGGCTCGCCCTCGCGGCAGTGTGCGCTTTCGTGCTCGCTAAGACACGCGCTGGCAACTGGATTCTTGCGGTAGGCGGTGATGCGAACGCGGCGAAGAACGTCGGCGTGCCAGTGCGTCGCGTGAAGATTCTGTTGTTCGTGCTGACCGCCTTCTGCTCGTGCCTGTTCGCGGTGCTGCAGGTGTGCGACATCGGTTCGGCTGCGGCCGACCGTGGTCTGCAAAAAGAATTCGAAGCGATCATTGCCGCGGTGATCGGCGGCACGTTGCTGACGGGCGGCTATGGCTCGGTAATCGGTGCGTGTTTCGGCGCGCTGATCTTCGGTGTCGTGCAGATCGGCATTACATACACCAACGTCAGCTCGGACTGGTTCCGCGTGTTCCTCGGCGTGATGCTGCTGATCGCCGTGCTGTTCAATCACTATGTGCGCCGCCGCGTCGCGCAGTCGTAACGAGGAGACGAACATGTCCGACACGAACTCTGTGAACCCCGTCCAGAATGAGGCCGCCCTCGCCGATGCGTCTGGCGATGACGTGATCCTCGCATTAGAAAACGTCTACAAGTACTTCGGCAAGGTCATCGCGTTAAGCGGCGTGACGTTGCGCCTGAAGCGCGGCGAAGTGCATTGCCTGCTCGGCGATAACGGCGCGGGCAAGTCAACCTTGATCAAGACCCTCGCCGGCGTGCACCAGCCCTCTTCCGGCCAGTATCTGGTGGACGGCCAGCCGGTGTTGTTCGAATCGCCGAAAGACGCGCTCGATCTCGGCATCGCCACCGTCTATCAGGATCTCGCGCTGGTGCCGCTGTTATCCGTCGCTCGCAACTTCTTCATGGGCCGCGAGCCGGAGAAGAAGCTATTCGGCTTCCTCAAAGTGATGGATCTCGAAACCAGCGCGATCACCGCCCGCGACAAGCTCGCCGAAATGGGCATCAACGTGCGCGATCCGCATCAGCCTATTGGCACGATGTCGGGCGGTGAGAAGCAGTGTCTGGCGATTGCGCGCGCGATCCACTTCGGCGCACGTGTGCTGATTCTCGACGAGCCGACTGCGGCGCTCGGCGTCAAGCAAAGCTTCAACGTGCTGAAGCTGATCCACAAGGCACGCGCGAAAGGCATCTCGGTGATCTTCATCACACACAACGTGCACCACGCGTATCCGATCGGCGATTCGTTCACGATTCTCAATCGCGGCAGATCGCTCGGCACCTTCACGAAGGAAACCATCAGCAAGGACGAAGTGCTCGACATGATGGCCGGCGGCGCCGAAATGCAGAAGATGATCGGCGAACTCGAAGGCGCGACGATCTGATCGATTCGCGTGACCTGGCCCGACGCCTGGTGCCGGGGAATCACGCTCAGCTATTCAGGAATATTCATGGATCACTCCAGCACATCCAGCGGGACCGCGTCGGTATCGGCGTCCGCCAGTCGCTTCGCGCCGGGCCGTAGCCGCGATATCGTCTGCCTCGGCCGCCTTGCTGTCGATCTGTACGCGCAGCAGGTCGGCGCACGGCTCGAAGACGTGTCGAGCTTCGCGAAGTATCTCGGCGGGTCGTCGGCGAATATTGCATTCGGTTGCGCACGGCTCGGACTTGCTTCGGCAATGCTCGCGCGCGTCGGCAACGATCATATGGGCCGCTTTCTCACCGAGACGCTAACTAAAGAGGGGTGTGACGTTAGCCACGTCCGTGTCGATCAGGAACGTCTGACTGCTCTGGTCCTACTCGGTCTGAAAGATCGCGATACCTTTCCGCTGATCTTCTACCGCGAAAACTGCGCAGACATGGCCGTGGATGAAGCCGATTTCGACGAAGCGTACATTGCGTCGTCGAAAGCGCTGTTGATTACCGGCACGCACTTCTCGACCGAACAGGTGAACCGCACGAGCCGCCGCGCACTCGACTATGCGCGCCGCAATCAGGTTCGCACCGTGCTCGATATCGACTATCGGCCGGTGTTGTGGGGTCTCACGGGCAAAGCGGATGGCGAGACCCGCTTTGTCGCGAGCGAAGGCGTGACCGCGCATTTGCATAGCATGCTGCCCTGGTTCGATCTGGTCATCGGCACCGAAGAAGAGTTTCGTATTGCGGGCGGCAAGCCGGAATTAGTCGATGCACTCGCTGCCGTGCGCGCCGTCACGCCCGCCACGCTCGTGCTCAAACGCGGGCCGTTGGGCTGCCAGATTATCGACGGCGACGTGCCCGCGTCACTCGATGACATACCGGTACAAGGTGGCGTCGAAGTCGAAGTACTCAACGTACTCGGCGCAGGCGATGCATTTGCGTCAGGCTTTCTGTCCGGCTGGCTGCGCGACCAGTCGCTCGAAGCTTGCGCGCGGACCGCGAATGCGAGTGGTGCACTGGTCGTGTCGCGCCACGGTTGCGCGCCGGCCATGCCGACACCCGCCGAACTCGACTACTTCCTGCGCGAAGCAAAAGCCGATCCGCAGCGTATGCGCCGCCCGGATCGCGACGCCACGCTCGCGCGACTGCATCGCGTTTCACCGGCACGCAAGCAATGGAACGAAGTACTCGGTTTCGCATTCGATCATCGCAACCAGTTCTTCGAACTCGCGCAGCAAACCGGCGCAGATGACGCACGTATCGCGCGTTTGAAGGGGCTGTTTGTCGAAGCCGTTGCGCAGACCGAAAGCGCGTTGAATCTGCAAGACCGTATCGGCGTACTGATCGACGACCGTTATGGCCAGGATGCGTTGAATGCGGCGACGGGCCGTGGCTGGTGGATCGGCCGCCCGGTTGAACTGCCGGGCTCGGTGCCGCTGGTGTTCGATCACGGGCGCTCGATCGGCACGACGTTGATCGCATGGCCGCAAGAGCATATTGCCAAATGCCTCGTGCAATTTCACCCTGACGAACCCATCGAGCAGCGCCTCGAACAGGAAGCGCAATTGCGTACGCTCTACGACGCGACGCAGGCAAGCGGACATGAATTACTGCTGGAAGTCATCCCGCCGAAACATGCTCATTTGCCGCAGGCGCCCGACATCGTTTATCGCGCGTTGAAGCGGTTGTACAACATCGGCATCTATCCCGAGTGGTGGAAGCTCGAACCGATGGAAGCCGCACAGTGGCAAGCGATCGACGCACTGATCGCCGAGCGTGATCCGTATTGCCGGGGCGTGGTGCTACTGGGTTTGTCGGCAGGCGTCGAGCAGTTGAACGACGGCTTTCGCGCGGCGGCGCAGTCGGCGACCTGCCGTGGCTTCACCGTGGGCCGCACGATCTTCCACGAGCCCAGTCATGCGTGGCTCGCCGGTGACATCAACGACGACGAACTGATTGCCCGCGTGCGGCGCACGTTCGAAACGCTGATCGCGTCATGGCGCGCAACCCGTGGCACGAGCGCGCAGGCAGGCGCACCGAGTCATGTTCATCAGGAGCAGGCGGCATGAACCAGCGCGTAATGCATCACGATGCGGCGTCCGCCAACGACGCGAGCGACGCTCATCCCCCCAGCGGCGGCACCGTACGCCTGACCACGGCTCAGGCACTCGTGCGCTATCTCGCCGCGCAGCGTGTCACGACCGAAGATGGCAAGAGCACCGAGTCGCTCTTCGGCGGTGTGTTTGCGATCTTCGGCCACGGCAATGTCGCGGGCATGGGCGAAGCGTTGTATCAGCATCGCGAAGAACTGCCCACGCTGCGCGCTCACAATGAACAGGCGATGGCGCACAGTGCGATCGCGTACGCGAAGGCAAATTTCCGCAGGCGCATGATGGCGGTGACCACGTCTATCGGACCCGGTGCGACGAACCTGCTGACCGCCGCCGCGCTCGCGCATGTGAACCGCTTGCCGGTATTGCTGCTGCCCGGCGATATTTTCGTGTCGCGTGCGCCCGATCCGGTGTTGCAGCAAGTCGAGGACTTCAACGATGGCGGCGTCTCCGCGAATGACGCATTCAAACCGGTGTCGCGCTATTTCGACCGCATCGTGCACCCGGCGCAACTGCTGAGCGCGCTGCCGCGCGCGTTGCGCATCCTCACCGACGCCGCGATGTGCGGGCCCGTCACGCTCGCGCTGCCGCAAGACGTGCAAGCTCAGGCGTACGACTTTCCCGCCGACTTCTTTGCGCCGCGCGTCGTCAGATTTCATGCGCCGGCGCCACGGGTCGACGAAATCGATGCTGCGTTCGCGCGTCTGCGACATGCCAAACGTCCGTTGATCGTCGCGGGCGGCGGTGTGCTCTACGGTCGCGCGACCGAAGCGCTGCATCGCTTCGCGACGGCGCACGGCGTACCGGTTGCCGAGACCCAGGCAGGCAAAGGTGCGCTCGCGTGGAACGATCCGTTGAATGCGGGTGCGTTAGGCGTCACCGGTTCGCCGGCCGCGAATGCGCTCGCGAACGACGCCGATTGCGTGCTGGCAATCGGCACCCGCTTGCAGGACTTCACCACCGGCTCCAATACCTTGTTCACCCAGGCCGATGTGATCGCGATCAATGCGAATGCATTCGACGGTCTCAAACATCGCGCACTCATCGTCGAAGCCGACGCGCGGCTCGCGCTCGATGCGCTCGCCGATCCGCTGCAGGGATGGCATGCAGACCGCACGTGGACCGCCCGTGCGCACAAGCTCGCAGCCGGCTGGCGGGATACGGTGAGCACGCTCACGCACGCGCCGCAACGCGAATCCGTGCTGCCCTATGAAGGCGATGTGATCGGCGCAGTGCAGCGTTCGAGCGCGCGCTCCGCCACGGACGACATCGTCGTGTGCGCAGCGGGCACGTTACCCGCCGAATTGCACAAACTATGGCGCGCGGGAAAACCTGGCGCGTATCACGTCGAATACGGCTATTCGTGCATGGGATACGAGATTGCGGGCGGACTCGGCGCGAAACTCGCGCGGCCTTCGCGCGAAGTGATCGTGATGCTCGGCGACGGCAGCTATCTGATGATGAACAGCGAAATCGCGACCTCGGTGATGCTCGGCGCCAAGCTGATTGTCGTGGTGCTCGACAATCGCGGCTATGCCTGCATCAACCGTTTGCAGCAGGCCTGCGGTGGCGCGCCGTTCAACAATCTGCTCGACGATTGCCGGCAAGGGCCGCTCGGCGCCCCGAAGATCGATTTCGCCGCGCATGCGCGAGCGTTGGGGGCGCAAGCCGAGCATGTCGCGAATATCGCTGAACTCGAAGCTGCGATGCAACGCGCGCGCGCGGCCGATCGCAGCTACGTGATCAGCATCGATACCGACCCCGCCCGCACCACCGACGACGGCGGCTGGTGGTGGGAGGTCGCGGTACCGGAAGTCTCGTCGCGCAATGCGGTGCGCGATGCGCGCGCGAAATACGATGCGCAACTCGCGGCACGCGCCGATCCGGCTGCGCTAAACGATGACGCCACCCCTACCGATCATGAATGAGGACGCTCGCATGACTGCTTTCGACGTACGTATCGGTATCAATCCGCTATCGTGGATGAACGACGACCTGCCCTCGCTAGGCGGTGAAACGCCGCTCGACGTCGCATTGACGGAAGGCCGCAAAATCGGCTATCAGGGCTTCGAACTCGGCAACAAGTTTCCGCGCGAGCCGCAGGCATTGAAAACACTGCTTGCGCAATACGATCTCGCGCTGGTGTCCGGCTGGTATTCAGGACAACTCGCGCGACGCAGCGTGGAAGAGGAAATCGCGGCCGTCGGGCCGCATCTCGAACTGCTCGCGCAGAATGGCGCGACGGCGATGGTGTATGGCGAAGTTGCCGATTCGATCCAGGGCGCACCGCAGCCGCTTTATCAACGGCCGCGCTTTTTTAGCGACGCGCAGTGGGCCGGCTACGCCGCACGTGTCGATGAATTCGCGCGCTATACGCTGAGCCGAGGTGTGCGGCTCGCGTACCATCATCATATGGGCGCCTATGTGGAGACACCCGCCGACGTCGATCAATTGATGGCGCGCACGAGCGATGCCGTCGGCCTGCTGTTCGACGCCGGGCACATTACGTTTGCCGGCGGCGATCCGTTGGTGATGCTCGACAAACATATCGCGCGGGTCTGCCATGTGCATTGCAAGGACGTACGTCCCGCTGTGATGAAACTGGCGCGCAATCGCAACTGGAGTTTTCTCGACGCGGTGATCGCAGGTGCGTTCACGGTGCCTGGCGACGGCGCGGTGAATTTCCCGGCAATCATCGACCGGCTCAAGCGACACGGTTATCGCGGCTGGCTGGTGGTCGAAGCGGAACAGGACCCGATTGTCGCGCCATCGTATGAATATGCGCTAAAAGGCTTCAGGACTTTACGGACACTGGTCGATGCGCCACTCGGCGCAGCCGACACTACGCGGCAGGAGGCAGCATGAGTTTATTGGTCAAGGCGCAGCGCGAAGGCCAGACGATCGCGCGAGTGACACCGCAATCGGCTTGCTGGCGTTATGTGGGATTCGCGGCATACCGGTTGGAGACCAGCGAAGTGGTGCATGTGTTCGAACCGTCGCGCGAGGTGTGCATTGTCGTGCTAACCGGCGCCGTGGATATCGAAACGCCTGACACCAAGTGGACCTCGCTCGGTTCGCGTGACAGCGTCTTCGAGGACGCCGCGCCCTATGCGGTGTATCTTCCGCCGAACGTGCAGGTCACCGTGCGCGCCTGTCGCGATGCGGAGATCGGCGTCGCCAGTGCGCCGGCGAAAGGCGAATATCCTGCGAGGCTGATCGAGCCCGCTTCAATGAAACGCTCGGCCCGCGGCAAAGGCCTGAATACGCGATACGTGTGCGATATTCTTCCGCAAACGGAGCCTGCGGAGTCGCTGCTCGTGGTCGAAGTGAGAACGCCGGGCGGCCACGCTTCGAGTTATCCGCCGCATAAGCACGACACCGACAACGTGCCTCACGAGAGCTCGCTCGAAGAGACTTACTATCATCGGCTCGATCCACCGCAAGGGTTTGCGTTTCAGCGCGTGTACACCGATATGCGCGATATCGACGAATCCATGGCCGTCGAGAACCACGATGTCGTGATGGTGCCGCGCGGCTATCATCCGGTCGTCGTGCCTTATGGGTACGACTCGTACTACCTGAACGTGATGGCCGGTGGACAGCGGGTCTGGCATTTTCACAACGATCCGGCGCACGAATGGATCATTAATAAGGATGGTTGACGGTACGGCCTGCGCGGTGCGTTCAACGCTCGATGTTCGACGTTTGACCTTCGACGTCCGCAAGCACCGCGCAGGAGCCCTCTACTTTCTCGTCGCCAGATCGACATTCAGGCCGCCGTCCGCACCCATTCGCACCGTCCCCTTCGATACGTCGCGGCGATATCCGTACAGATCGAACTTCATCACGCCCGGGTTCGAACTGTCCCTGATATAAGTGCGCGTATTGGTGACCAGCGAGTTGAACATCTTCACGTCGCCGGATTCGATCCATACGAAGCTTTTTCCCGCATTGGCCGGTGGCCGCGCGGTGGCAATCGCGGCATCGCGCTTGAACTTCAACACGAGCCCTTCGTCAGTCACCGTCGCGCCTGCCAGGCGCCCTTGCAATACCGGCGGTGGGAAAACCGTGTACTGGTCGAACACCAGCGCGTTGCCCTTTAGCGCGACACCCTTGCGCGTGAAAGGCGTCAGCGACGCCAACGGAATATCCAACGCGCGCAGCAGACCCGCCTGGGGCACGCCGAGCACCTTGACCGAAGTCGGCTCATACACGAGATGCCGCTCGTCTGCAGCGACGATCGTGCCGCTCATCGTGGTCGGCAGCCAGACGCCGGGGAAGTGATTCCACAGTTTGATTCCCCCGGTCACTTCCAGTTTGCCGTCCACCGGTTTCAACTGCAGGTCGTTCAGTGAGCGCGGCTCGTAATCGAGCAGATAGTCGTTAAATAACGCCGCCATGGCAGGCCACGGTTCCACCACCTCGCCGCCGATGATGTGTATATCGAACTGATCGGGGTCGTCGAAATCGACCGGTTGACCCGGCCGCTTCGGAACCATCTGCGCGTCCAGTGAGCGTACGTGAAAACCTATGCGCCCCGCGACGTAGAAGTCCACGTTCTCGACGTGAATCAACGGCGCTGCCGTTGAAACATGACGTTCATCGGTCAGCGCCGAACCTGGTATTGCGGCGCTCTGCCCGGAAAACGCCGCCCGCGTACCGACCGGAATGGCATGTGCCACCGACGCCGTGCGCATCGTCTGCGGCACGTGTTGCCAGACCAGCCGTGCCTGCGCGAGCGCCGCCTGTTGTTCGCGGATAAAGCTGTCGTTAAAGCGCGCGCTGGCGCTGCCCGTTTGCAACGATGCGTCCTTCGATCCACCGGCACTCGCGCTAGCCAGCGTGGGATACGACGGCAGATGCACATCGAGCGCGCCGGCTTCGTCGAACGTGAAATAGCCGGCCGCCATCTGATCGCGATAGTGGTACAGGTCCAGCACGAACGGCGTGGCGTTATCGATCGGCGTGAGCGCCATGTCGATGTTCATCGGCATCGAGCGCATGAATTTGACGTCGCCGCCCTGCACCAGCATCCCGCGTGCGGGCATCGTTGCAGGCCAGTCGATCTTCGGCACCGTGTGATCGTCGAGTGTGAAGCGCACGCCCGCGGCGCTCGTGTCGATCATCGTGATGGTCATGCGCAACGCGGGCGGCGGCGTGAGTTTCGCCACCTGCATCACGACATCGTCGCCGTCGAGCCGCGCAATCGGTGTGTCCACTTTCAGCAGATCGGCCATTTTCACGTGTGCGGCCTGCATCAGCTTGTCCGCCCCCACGCCTGCCACTTCGACATGATCGGCGTGAAACACGAGTTCGTCGGCATTGCGCATCGACAGTGAACCGGCCAGCACGATCGGCACCCACGTGTCGCGATGCATTTCCCCGGTGATGCGCAACGTGCCGCCGTCCTGCGGCACGACCCGCATGTTGCGCAGCGGCGAGCCCTGATACTGGAACAGATAGCGATCGAAAATCGCCGTGAGTTTCGCGCTGTCGAGTGTGACTTCGCCTCGGTGTACGTTGATCGTCACGCTGGTCGGATCGTCGAATACGACCGGCTGGCCGGGATGCGACGGTGTCAGCGTCGCGGCCATGTCGTGAATCAGGAAGCCGATGTCGCCGGTCACGCGAAAATCGACGTCGCGCGCGAACATCAGCGAACCGTCGATGCCGGAATCGCGCAGCGTCAGCGGACGATCGCGCTTTTCGGTCATGCCGCTAGCGGATGGCACACGTGCGGCGACATTGTGTTCGGCGGCGAGTTGCCGGGCTTTGGCGGCTTCCAGCGCGGGGCGCTGTGACGAAGGGGTGCTAGTCGCCACGTCGCTGTTCGCCACCGCGGCTGTGGCCCCTGACGATGCCGATGCCGATGTCGATGTCGACGAAGCTGCGGTTGCATCCGCCGTGGTCGAACTTGCGTCGGCGCAAGCGGACATCAGCAGCGCGGCCATCAGCAGTGCAGCACCGACACCAGATCGCGACCGCCAGTCATCGCGCGCATACGCCGCATCGTCGTTCGAGCCATGCAAGTGGGACCACGCGTCAAGCCGGTCCACCGCCCTTTCACCGAACCTCGCCCTTCGTTTCATGATGTCTCCTCCTGAAGCCGCGACGCGTCTTGCGCGCGCCAG
Organism: Paraburkholderia metrosideri; assembly: GCF_904848625.1. Taxonomy (GTDB): domain Bacteria; phylum Pseudomonadota; class Gammaproteobacteria; order Burkholderiales; family Burkholderiaceae; genus Paraburkholderia; species Paraburkholderia metrosideri. The sequence continues at coordinate 259,171 of NZ_CAJHCP010000011.1, read as the reverse complement.
ACACGGCAGGGTTCGTCACGCAGACGAGGGCTTGAAACATCAAGCCACCATTGCGCGCCTTTGCCCTGATTGTGTTGATTTGTCAGCGCGTTGCCGACAAGATTTCTGGAGGGCGCTCACCAAACGATCAAGCGTTTGAATCGTTTGGCCGGGTAGTCGGCAAGCCGCATGTATCGGGCTTGAGCGCGTGGCCGGGAGATGAGATTCAAACGGTAGGGGAAACGCGTTGGCGACGCGGCACGGCGTCTTGCGAGGAACGCGGGCCGCGCTGCGGCTCACCGTCGGCATGCGGCAATGCAATAAAAGCGCGCACGCCCACCACGCTGATCAACCTACGCCGAGCCATTCGTTCAGCACGTCAGTGCGTGCCCGGAACGACGCGAGGTCGCCTTCATACACGATCTCGCCGTGACCCATGACGGCGACGCGACTGGCAATCGCCTGCGCGATCACGAGGCGCTGTTCGATCAGCAGAATCGCGCCGCCGCGCTCACGCAGCACCCGCAGACAGCCGGCGACCTGTTCCATCACCTGACTCGCGAGGCCTTCACCAGGTTCGTCGATCACCAACAGATCGGGATCGCCGAGCAGCGCGCGCGCCAGCGTCAACATCTGCTGCTCGCCGCCCGACAGCACTCCGGCACGGGTGCGCTTGCGCTCGCCGAGTACCGGAAACAGCGCATAGGCGTCGTCGATCGTGAAGCGAGGGATGCGGCCGCGCGTTCGCGGCGCCAGCCCGAGCTGCAGATTTTCGTAGACGCTCAGCGCCGGAAATACATCGCGATGCTCAGGGACGTAGCCAAGCCCAAGACGGGCGATCTCGAAGGTACGCAGACCCGCCAGCGAACGGCCCGCGAAGCGCAGGCTGCCATCGCTGCGCACGAGGCCCATGATCGCGCGCGCCAGCGTCGAGCGGCCGGAGCCGTTACGCCCGACCAGCGCCAGCGCTTCGCCAGCGTCGATATGCAGCGTCAACCCATGCAGCACCTGGCTCGCGCCATACCATGCGTTCAGTTCGCGGATGTCGAGCAACGCGGTCATGTGCTGAACCCTTTGGCGGGTGGCTTGCCTGGTGCACTGGCTGATGGATTGGCGGGTGCTGCGCCAAAGCCATCGCCAAGATACGCGGCGCGCACCGCCGCATCGGCACGAATCGCGGCCGGTGTCCCGGTTGCGATGATGCGCCCTTGCACCAGCACCGAAATGCGATCGGCGATGGAGAACACCGCGTCCATGTCGTGCTCGACCATCAGCAGCGTACGGCCCGCAGTGGCCTCGCGAATCAGCTCGATGGCATGCGCCGCTTCCGCGCGATTCATGCCGGCGGTCGGTTCGTCCAGTAGCAACGTGTGTGCGCCGCCCGCCAGCGCGATGCCGAGGTCGAGCGCGCGTTGCCCGGCATAGCTGAGCGTGCCCGCCAGAACGTCGCGCCGTGCGCTCAGGCCCACCGCGTCGAGCACCTGTTCGGCGCGTGCGTCGACCGGGCGCGATCCGCTGAAGCGCTGCCACCAGCGCAGGCGGTCGCGCTCGGCCAGCATCGCCGCACAGCGCAGGTTGTCGAACACGCTCAAGCGCGCGAATACGCTGGTGCTCTGGAAACTGCGCGCGAGACCGCGACGGGTGATCGCAGCGGGCGGCAGGCGCGTGATTTCAGCACCGAACAGATCGATGCGTCCCGCGTTGGGACGCGCGGCGCCGGCGATCAGATTGAAGATCGTCGACTTGCCCGCGCCGTTCGGTCCGATCAGCGCGTGGCGCTCGCCGGGTTCGATCGACAGAGTGACGCCACGCAGAATCTGCGTGGCGCCGAAGCGCTTTTCGACGCCGTAGAGGGCGAGCGCGGGGATCATGGCGCAGCTCCTCCGGTGGATGCCGCGGAGTCGACGTGGTGAGTGCGATTCGCGAGCTTCGCCCGCGCACGCACGGCGGCATGCGCGCAGAGTGCGCCCAAGGCTGCCAGCGCCGTCAGCGCAACGCCCAGCCAAAGTGGCGAGGTGGCCATGGCCAGCGGCACACCCGTCACGTTCAAACCCGTGCCGTCGTCCGCGCCGAATTGCGCGGCGTAGGCCCATTGCACCGCCAGCACGACGGCCGCGATCCACAGCGAGGTGGCCGCCGCGCCCCATAGATAAGCGGCGCGGCATCTGCGCCAGCCGTGGGTTGCAAGCTGGGCCGTATGACGCTGTATGAAACCGGCCAGTCCATCCGGCGATGCCACCACGACCACCACGAAGAACAGGCCCAGATAGAACAGCCAGGCCCGTGTCACGCTCGCCACCGCGACGCTGAAAAACGTCAGCACGACCGCACCCGCCACCGGCCCGAAAAACGCGCCCGTCCCGCCGATGACTGTCGCGATCAGCACCGAGCCCGAGCGCATCATGCTGACACTTTCCGTCGATACCAGTTCGAGATTGATCAACCCCAGCGTCCCCGCGACGCCCGCAAAAAACGCCGACAACACCACCACGCCATAACGGACGCGCCGCGGATAGCAGCCAATTGCCGCCGCTCGCACCGGGTTGTCGCGCACGGCATTGGCAACGCGCATGAACGGCGTGCGCGATAGACCGAACATCGCCACGCTGGCCAGCAGACACCAGCAAGCGATGAGCGCATAAGCCTCGCGCGCCGGGCCGAAGCTCCAGCTTCCTGACCACCCACCCCTCGCGCGATCGATCGCGACCCCCGCTTCGCCGCCGAACCAGTCGGGCAGCGCCCACGAAGCCGCCACCACGAGTTCGCCCAGGCCGAGCGTGATCATCGCGAAAGCGGTACCGGCGCGCCGCGTCGAGATGAAACCGAACGGCACGCCGCACAGCGCGCCGCCGATTCCACCGATCAACGGTAGCCACACGAGCGGCACGCCGATCCGGTTGAACACCTGCGCGGCGATCAGCGCGCCGAGTCCGGCATACATCGCATGTCCGAACGACAGCAAACCCGTTTCGCCGAGCAGCAGGTTGTACGACAGCGCGAACACGATCATCGTCGCGCTCTGCGCGAGATAGGCGAGCAGCCAGCTTTGCGGCCAGATAAACGGCGGCAGGACGAGGAAGATCGTCAGCGCGAGCCACGGGATGAGCGCACGCGCTCCAGACGCCCCGCGCCCCTTAAACAGGTTCATCGCGCCGCCCAAAGAGACCGCGCGGACGTAACGCCAGCATTCCCACCAGCAGCAGATACGGAATCAGCGGCGCGACTTGCGCGAGCGTCAGCGCGTCCCACTCGGGCGGCGCCGTTGCGCCGGCCGCCGACAGCACGTCGCCCAGCGACACATCGCTCGCCACCGCGAGGGTCTGCACACAGCCGACCAGCAACGACGCGACGAGCGCCCCGCTCAGCGAACCCAGCCCGCCAATCACGACCACCACGAATACGATCGAGCCGAGCGACTCCGCCATTGACGGCTCGATGACGAACAGCGGCGCGCCGATCACGCCGGCGAGCGCGGCGAGCGCCGTGCCCGCCGCGAAGACGCCGGTAAAAACACGCGGCACGTTGTGCCCGAGTGCTTCGACGGCGCTCGCGTGCGTCAGCGCGGCCCGCACGATCAAGCCCGCTTTCGACACCCGCAACACCGCGTACAACACCACCAGCATCGCCAGTGACACCGCCATCATGAACGCCCGGTAGCGGGCAAAAGCCGCACCGTAGAGCGTGAACAGCGGCCCGTCGAGCACCGGCGGGATGCTCGCGGAAAGCGGGTTCAAGCCCCAGCCGAGCTTGACCAGTTCGCCTAACAGATAAGCCGCGCCGAAGGTCAGCAGCAACTCCGGCAAATGGCCGTGCACGCGCACGCGACGTAACAGCCAGCGCTCGAGCGCCGCGCCGATCAGGCCGACGACGAGCGGCGCGATCACCAGCGCACTCCAGAATCCCGCATGCGCGGCAACCGAGAAACCGACGTAAGCGCCGAGCATGTAGAAACTCGCATGCGCGAAATTCAGCACGCCGAGCATGCTGAAAATCAGCGTCAATCCCGCCGACAGCATGAACAGCAGCAGCCCGTAGCTGACACCGTTCAGCAGATTGATGACGAACGACTGCACGCGCTTATTCCGTCCACATGTCGACGGCGAGCGGCTGTAGCGCCGCGCGCAGATTGTCCGGCAGACTCACGGGACGCCGCGTCGCGCGATCGACGTACACGTGCACAAAATGCCCTTGCGCAGCGGGTTGGTCGCTGCCCTCCCTGAATAGCCCGACTTCGTAACGCACGCTCGTCGTGCCGAGCCGCACCACCCGCAAGCCCGCTTCGATCCGGTCGGGAAAGACGAGCGGTGCGAAGTAGTTGCAATGCGTCTCGACGACGAGCCCGATCGTCGCCCCGTGCTCGAAATCCAGCACGCCCGCGCGGACCAGATACTCGTTCACCACGGTGTCGAAATAGCTGTAGTAGATGACGTTGTTCACGTGACCGTAGACATCGTTGTCCATCCAGCGGGTCGTGATGGGCAGGAAATGCGGATACGCGCTGCGCTCGGCGGGGGCGGGTTTGCTCATCGTGGCAGGGTGTGAGGTTAGGTTGAGATTGAGGTTGCCGTGCGCGGACATCGTGACCGGGTGCAGCGCTTTGCCGATGGTCCGGCTGCCGTACTCGCCGTAACAATGCCCGGCATGCGTGCTTCGCTGCGACACGGTCGGCAGACGGAAAAATTCGCCGTGGCGCGCTCCATTCCGAGGACGGCGAAGGCAACAGCGTATCGACGCATTTGCTGATCGCCGATGCGCCTACTGCCCGGGCCTCTCGACGAATTCAAACGGCAAGCCGCGCCGCCGCATCCATTCCCCAAGCGCCTGACCGGTGCCCGCGCGCCATGGACGCAAGCTGGCCGGCTCGACCAGCCGGTATTCGAGCAATTCCGGCGACAGCGCAATCGTGCCGTTCGCTTTCACGTGATACGCGATGATCAGTTCGTTCTTGCGGATAAATTCGTACACGCCGATCAACTCGACCGATTCCGCGTGCAGTGACGTTTCCTCGCGCACCTCGCGAGCGATGCCCTCTTCCGGCGTCTCGCCATTTTCGAGGAAGCCGGTAATCAGCGCGAACATGCCTTCAGGCCACGCGGCGTTACGCGCCAGCAGAATCTTGCCCTCGTATTCGACGATCGCTGCCACCACCGGCAGCGGATTGTCCCAGTGGACATAACCGCAGGCGGGATCGGGACAACTCTGGCGAATCCGTCCGCCTTCGTGTTCGGGGTCGGCGCGTTGGGTCAGCGGCGTAGCGCAACGGGGACAAAATCGGTAGTCGGTCATGGGGTGAGGATGTCTCTTTTATCTTGTGTGGGAAGGGGCATCTGCGGGTCGGGATCGAGTTGAGCGAGGAAGGCAGCGGAGCCTTGCGGGGTTGGGGCTCGGGATGTCGGCGAGCGTCCTGCCGGTCACCGCGTCCTGCGCGCTATTCGCTATTGCCTTTGCGTTCAACCGTTAGGTCATCGCGCGCATTGCTCGTTGCTGTCCCGTTACAGCCGTATCACGCCGCGCACAACTCGCGCACGTCGGCTGCAAAACGCTCGACTGTCGCCGGCTGCGTGTCCCATGCGCACATCAGCCGGCAACCGCCTGCACCAATGAACTCGTAAAACTTCCAGCCCCGCGCGCGCATCGCGCTGGCCGCTGGCGCGGGCAACTGCGCAAAGACCGCGTTCGACTCGCGCGGAAACATGATGCTGACGCCGGGAATTTCCTGCAACCGCGTTTGCAACAATTCGGCCATGGCGTTCGCATGACGCGCGTTGCGCAGCCACACGTCGTTATCGAGCAGACCCAGCCACGGTGCGGAAATGAAGCGCATTTTCGACGCCAGTTGACCGGCCTGCTTCAGACGGTACGCGAAATCGTCCGCGAGTGAGCGGTCGAAAAACACCACGGCTTCGCCGACTGGCAAACCGTTCTTGGTGCCGCCGAAGCACAGCACGTCAACGCCCGCGCGCCACGTGATTTCGGACGGATGCACGTCTAGCGCGGCAACCGCATTCGCGAAACGCGCGCCGTCCATATGCACTTTCAGATGACGTCGCCTGGCAATCGCCGCGATCGCCCGCACTTCCTCGACGCTGTAGACCGTGCCGACTTCCGTCGATTGCGTCAGCGTGACGACTTTGGGTTTCGGGTAATGGATATCGGCGCGGCGCGTGACGACGGCTTCGATCGCGTCCGGCGTGAGTTTGCCGCCGATGCCAGGCGCGGTCAGCAGTTTCGAACCGCCGGAGAAGAATTCGGGGCCGCCGCATTCGTCGGTTTCGATATGGGCGAGTTCGTGGCAGATGACCGAGTGATACGACTGACACAGCGACGCGAGCGCCAGCGAGTTCGCCGCCGTGCCGTTGAATACGAAGAACACTTCGCAGTCGGTCTGAAACAGATCGCGCAGACGGTCGCACACCTGATTGGTCCACGAGTCGTCGCCATAGGCTGGCTCGTGGCCGCTGTTATTGGCGGCGATCAGCGCCTGGAGCGCTTCGGGGCAGATGCCGGCGTAGTTGTCGGACGCGAAGTGTTGCATGGCGGGCGGCGCGTTGGACGATGGACGCGCTGTGGTGACGGGAAGCGGCTATTTTAGTGCGGCTGCGGGGGATTTGGGTTGGGGGCTTTGGGTTAAGGGCTTTGGGTTGAGGGCTTTGGGTTGGGGGCTTTGGGTTGGGGGCGTCGGGTTGAGGCTTCGGGTTGGGGGCTTCGGGTTGGGGGCTTCGGGTTGGGGGCGTCGGGTTGGGGGCGTCGGGTTGAGGCTTCGGGTGCAGGCTTCGGGTGCAGGCTTCGGGTGCAGGCTTCGGGTGGAGGCTTCCGCTTGAGGCTTCGGGTTAAGGCTTCGGGTTGAGGCCTTCGGGTTCAGGCTTCCGCTTGAGGCTTCGCCGGGGACCGCCCTATATTGACGGTCCCAGCGAAGCCTTTATCGACCGAGCCGCCCTTTAGCCCAAGCTCGCGGCACCGTCCGCCAAGGGCGGTTAGTTGCAGCCGCAATCGGGCATCCGGCTACGTCCTCGACCGCGCGGCGCCATGGCCACCACGACCAAACCCGCTGCCCCCAGCACCAGCGCTCCCGCCGCAAGCCACAATGCCGGCGAAAACGACCCGGTATGTTCAGCGATCGGCGCAGCGACGAGTGGCCCCACAATCTGACCCACGCCATAGGCTGCCGTCGCGAAACCCATCAACCCAGCGGCATTGTCGCCACGCAGACGCCGTGCCTCGCGCATGGCGAACAGCGTGATCGCGGTAAAAGGCAAACCGATCAGGACGCTGCCGATCGAAAACCCGCCCGCCGTCGGCCAGATAATCCCGGATGCGATGCCACACGCTTGCAGCACGTAGCAGCCAGCGAGCAGCGTCCGGTTGTCCCAATGTCCTGGCAGCCGCGCCGCCAGCAATGCGCCGACTATCAGCGCCGCGCCGAACATCGGCCAGAACAGGTCGGGCCACGCCGAGCCCGGCAGCGCGTGGCGCGCGATGACCGGCAGGAACGTCGCGGTAATGATGTAGCCGAAGCCCGGAATGCCGTAGAGCAGGACGAGCCAGAACGCGTCGACGCGCTGGGCAGCGGGATTCTGTGCTTGAACGTGGATCCGCGCGTCGGCGTCGCCGGTCGTAGAGGCGTGGGCCGCCGACTGCGCGTTCGAGCGCACGCTGTCACCGGACTCACTCCCGGCACGCACGCCGACCGGCGCCGCGGAATGTCCGACGCCCACACGACGGGCCGGTCGCCCCGGGTCAGCGGCAGGCAAGTCCCTGAAGATCGGCCAGACTACGGCCGACAGAACCAGCGCTATCAGCCCAAAGCCGATCCACCCCATCGTCGCACCATATCCGCCCGCGACGCTCACCAGCAACCCGGTTCCCACGATGCCCACCCCTGGCCCCGTATAAATCACACCGCCCCACCCATGCGCGCCAAGTTCGGCGAGCCGCCGCAACCCCCACTGCGACGCAAACACGAAGGTCCACGCACTGGCCGCGCCGGCGACGAAACGCACGGCCGCCCACACCCAGAACTGGTTCGTGACGCCCATTGCCAGCGTCAACAAAACCGTCGCGACCAGCCCGGCGCGCACCATCCGCGCCGGGTCGATCCGCAACGCAGCACATCCGACCGCGCCGACAAAATAGCCCGCGTAATTGAACGACGCCAGCCAGCCGCCGTGCTGGATGTCGAGTTGCGGCTGGCCGAGGGCCGCACCGTGGAGCATCAGCGGTAACAGCGGCGTGAAAGCGAAACGCCCGATACCAAGGGCAACGGCAAGCGTCACCATGCAGGCAAGCGCTGCGCGGCGAGCGTGACGGTCAACGGCGGCATCGGGCGCGTGGGAGGCGAGATCGTTCATGAGCATGTCGATTTAGGGCTGTAACGCGGCCCGTTGACCTGGTTAATGTGGACTCAACCCATATTAGCTTGACCGAACGATCACGAAAAATGAATAATTAGGATATCAACCATCGCCAGGAGAGAACCATGGATCTGGCCGCCCTGACTATCTTTCGCGCTGTCGTGCGGGAAAACGGCGTGACGCGCGCTGCCGCCAAGCTCAATCGCGTGCAATCGAATGTCACGACGCGCATCAAGCAGCTTGAAGAGCAACTCGGCACGGACCTGTTCATCCGTGATGGCCGGCGGCTCGTGCTAACGCCGGCCGGCGAAACGCTGCTGCCTTACGCCGAACGTCTGCTTGCGCTCGCCGACGAGGCGCGTCACGCGGTGCGCGAAGATCGCCCGAGCGGGCGCCTGCGGTTGGGCACGATGGAAAGCGTCGCAGCCACACGCCTGCCCAGCCTGCTTGCGCGCTATCACCAGCAGTGGCCAGCCGTCGCGCTGGAGCTCGAGACCGGCACGACCGGCAAACTGATCGAGCGGGTGCGCGAGTTCGAGGTGGATGCCGCTTTGCTGGCTACGCCGCTCGATCCGGCGTCGCTCGGCGACCTGTTTGAGACGGTGCCGGTATTTCGGGAAGAATTGGTGATGCTCACGCCACGCGGCCACCGGCCAATTCGAGAAGTGCGCGACGTTGCGCTCACCACGCTGATCGCGTTCGAACAGGGTTGCGCTTACCGCGCGTATATCGAGAAGTGGTATCTGGAGCACGGCGTGCGGCCGGCGCGGGTGCTGGAGCTTGGCTCGTATCACGCGATCGTCGCATGCGTGGCGGCGGGCGCCGGGGTCGCGGTGGCACCGCGCTCGGTGCTCAATTTGCAAACCGATGCCAACAACATCACGGTCCACGAGTTGCCCGATATCGGAGTGATCGAGACGTTGCTCGTCTGGCGACGCGGGCATTTTTCTTCCGCGCTCAATGCGTTGAAGAAAACGCTGATGGCACCGGACGACGCGGGGAATTCGTCCAACGGAGAAGTTGCTGCAGGTGTGGACGCGACTGTGAATGCGAACGTTGCCTGACTGAGCGCGCCGAAATGGAAAACGCGGTCTGGCCATGCCCGCGATTCTCGTCCCGTCACGAGCTCAATTCGACATCGCAATAAACTAAGGCCACGTGCTACGCCAAGACTTCAGGCGCAGCACGTGGCCTCATCAGACTTGCTCAGACCCGGGTGGGTCTGAGCAGCCTTGAATCAAGCGCTGATCAAGCGCGAATCAAAGCTGGGCTTCGACCCAGGCCTTAACGCCTGCCAGTGCAGCAGGCAGATTGGCCGGCTCGGTGCCGCCAGCCTGAGCCATATCCGGCCGGCCGCCGCCCTTGCCGCCCACTTGTTGCGCGACAAAGTTGACCAGTTCACCGGCCTTGACCTTCTTGCTCGCGTCAGCAGTCACACCGGCGATCAGGCTAACCTTGCCGCCTTCGACCGCCGCCAGCACGATGGCCGCGCTCTTCAGCTTGTCCTTCAGCTTGTCGACCGTTTCACGCAGCGTCTTGACGTCCGCACCTTCCAGCGTCGCCGCCAGCACGTGCACGCCAGCGACTTCAACCGCATGACCAGCCAGCTCGTCGCCTTGACTCGAAGCCATCTTCGACTTCAACGCGCTCAGTTCCTTTTCCAGCGACTTCACCTGATCCTGCACCTGGCTAATGCGCTGCGTCAGCTCCGACGGTTGCGCCTTCAGTACAGCCGCCGCCGCATTGATACGTGCGTCGAGGTCCTGCACGAAGCGCACGGCGTTGTCGCCGGTAATCGCTTCCACGCGACGAATGCCCGCGGCCACGCCGCCTTCCATCACGATCTTGAACAGACCGATGTCGCCGGTGCGATGCACGTGCGTACCGCCGCACAATTCACGCGAGAAGCCGAGGTCGAGCACGCGCACTTCGTCGCCGTACTTTTCACCGAACAGCGCCATCGCGCCGCCCTTCACCGCTTCGTCGAACGGCATCACGCGCACGATGCCCGGCGCGTTCGCCAGCACTTCTGCATTGACGATTTCTTCGACGCGACGGATCTGTTCGTCCGTCATCGGCGAGTTGTGCGCGAAGTCGAAACGGGTCTTGTCAGCGTCGACCAGCGAGCCCTTCTGCTGCACGTGGGTGCCGAGCACTTCGCGCAGCGCCTTATGCATCAGGTGCGTGGCCGAGTGATTGCGTTGCGTGCGAGCGCGGCGCACCGCGTCGATTTCCGCCTTGACCACGTCGCCGACCTTTAGCGTGCCCTGCTCGAGCGTGCCGTGATGACCGACAACGTCGGCCTGCACCTTCAGCGTATCGGACACTGCGAAGCGCACGCTCGCATTAGCCAGCACACCCTGGTCGCCGACCTGGCCGCCCGATTCCGCGTAGAACGGCGTGTGGTCGAGCACGACGACAGCCTGCTGGCCGTCACGCACTTCCTGCACCGATGCGCCGTCCACATACAGCGCGATCACTTTCGCGTCGTCGAACACGACTTCTTCGTAGCCGTGGAACGTGGTCTTCGCGCCCGAGTATTCGAGGCCTTGCGCCATCTTGAACTTGCCTGCGGCGCGAGCCTGCTCGCGCTGACGGGCCATTGCTTCGTCGAACGCGGCTTCGTCGACCGTCACTTCGCGCTCACGGCAAACGTCTGCCGTCAGATCCAGCGGGAAGCCGTACGTGTCGTGCAGTTTGAATGCGAGTTCGCCGTCGAGCGTCTTGCCGCCCTTCGCTTCGAGATCGGCCAGCGCGGCTTCGAGAATCGACATGCCGTGCTCGATGGTCTCGAAGAAGCGCTCTTCTTCCTGACGCAGCACGTCGGTGACGCGTTGCTCGGCGTCTTTCAGTTCCGGGTACGCGTCGCCCATTTGCGCGACGAGGTCGGGCACCATGCGGTGGAAGAACGAACCCTTCTTGCCCAGCTTGTAACCATGACGGATCGCGCGGCGCACGATACGGCGCAGCACGTAGCCGCGGCCTTCGTTGCCCGGAATCACGCCGTCGACGATCAGGAACGAGCATGCGCGGATGTGATCGGCGATCACCTTCAGCGAGTTGTTGGTCAGATCGCTGACGCCGGTTTCACGGCCCGCAGCCTTGATGAGTGCCTGGAACAGGTCGATCTCGTAGTTGCTGTGCACGTGCTGCAGCACGGCTGCGATACGCTCCAGACCCATGCCGGTGTCGACGCACTGCTTGGGCAGCGGCGTCATGTTGCCTTGGGCGTCGCGGCTGAACTGCATGAACACGAGATTCCAGATCTCGATGTAGCGGTCGCCGTCTTCTTCAGGCGACCCCGGAGGACCACCCCACACGTCCGGGCCGTGGTCGTAGAAGATTTCGGAGCACGGGCCGCACGGGCCGACATCGGCCATCTGCCAGAAGTTGTCCGACGCGTAGCGCGCGCCCTTGTTGTCGCCGATGCGGATGATGCGCTCGACCGGCACGCCCACTTCCTTCGCCCAGATGTCGTGCGCTTCGTCGTCTTCGTGGTAGACGGTGACCCACAGCTTGTCTTTCGGCAGCTGGTACACGCCCGTCAGCAACTCCCACGCGTAGTGGATCGCGTCGCGCTTGAAGTAGTCGCCGAACGAGAAGTTGCCCAGCATTTCGAAGAACGTGTGGTGACGCGCGGTGTAGCCGACGTTTTCCAGGTCGTTGTGCTTGCCGCCCGCGCGCACGCTGCGCTGCGCGGTGGTAGCACGCGAATACGGACGCGATTCCGCGCCGAGGAACACATCTTTGAACTGCACCATTCCCGAATTGGTGAAGAGCAGCGTCGGGTCGTTGCCGGGCACAAGGCTCGACGAGCGAACGATCGTATGGCCCTTCGATTCGAAGAACTTGAGGAATTTCTCGCGGATTTCGGCGGCTTTCATAGCGTGCGGGGGACGGTCCTGGCTGTTACCGGCGGCATCTTGGGATGCGCCAACTGTTTGTTTCTTAAACGACTGATTATACGGGATCGGCGGGCGTGCGCGGCAGCGCCCCAAAGTGTTCGCCGTTCGGCCAGGTTTGACCGGGGTCGCTTCTCACGTGCGTTGCGCCGGTCACTTAGAAAGACCCGGTCAAACTCGGACAGGCTAAGCCAGATCCGAGCGTGCAACCGCGACATTGCACTGCGCCTGAACGTCCTATGACGTTCGGCTGACTGCGCCCGCTCGCGGTAATCGCTTAAGATTGCCTCCATCGACGGCGCCCTGCGCGCCGCCTGGACTACACAGGAAGGAGACATTCACCAACATGGGCGCTCTCAGTCATATCCGCGTGCTGGATCTCACACGCGTGCTCGCAGGACCGTGGTGCGCGCAGACACTTGCCGATTTCGGCGCCGACGTGATCAAGATCGAACGTCCCGAAGTGGGCGACGATACCCGTCACTGGGGCCCTCCGTATCTCAAGACGCCGGAAGGCGCGGACACGCGCGAGGCCGCGTACTACCTCGCGGCAAATCGCAACAAACGCTCGGTTACCGTGGATATCGCATCGCCCGAAGGTCAGCGGATCATCCGCGAACTGGCGGCGCAGAGCGACGTGGTGCTGGAAAACTACAAAGTCGGCCAGTTGAAGAAGTACGGGCTCGACTACGCGTCGTTGAAAGAGGTGAAGCCCGACCTGATCTACTGCTCGGTCACGGGTTTCGGGCAGACCGGCCCCTATGCGCAGCGCGCCGGCTATGACTTCATCGTGCAAGGCATTGGCGGGTTCATGAGCATTACCGGCGAGCGCGACGGCCAGCCGGGCGGCGGTCCGCAGAAGGCTGGCGTTGCGATTGCCGACCTGATGACCGGTATGTATTCGACCATCGCCGTGCTAACCGCGCTCACGCACCGCGACCGCACGGGCGAGGGGCAATACATCGACATGGCGCTGCTCGACGTGCAGGTGGCCATGCTGGCCAACATGAATTCGAACTACCTCGCGAGCGGCCAGCCGCCAGTGCGCTGGGGCAATGCGCATCCGAACATCGTGCCCTACCAGACATTCCAGACGAGCGACGGCTGGATCATCGTCGCGGTCGGTAATGACGGACAGTTCCGCAAATTTGTCGAAGTGGGCGGCCAGCCTGAACTGGCGGACGACGAGCGTTTCTCGACCAATCCGTCGCGCGTGCGTCACCGCGACATCCTGGTGCCGATTCTCGCCGACATGGTTCGCCGCCAGGGCAAGCAGCAGTGGATCGCGGCGCTCGAAGCGGCGGGCGTACCGTGCGGGCCGATCAACGATCTCGGCGAAGTGTTCGAGAACGAGCAGGTCATCGCGCGCGGGCTGAGGGTCGACCTGCCGCATCCGTCGGGCGGTACGGTCAAGCTGGTACGCAATCCGATCAATATGACCGGGACGCCGCCTGAAGCAGTCAGTCACCCGCCTATGCTGGGCGAGCACACCGACAGTATTCTGCGCGACGTGCTGGGCTACGACGACGAGCGGATCACTGCATTGCGGGGGCAAGCGGTGATTTGAGGGCAACGTGAGGGGTGGGTTGACCGGGCGCGCTGTGATAGCGGACAACCCACCGCGTACCGGCCACGCCAACGCAATCTCAACGAGGCACGCTCAGCGAGCTTAGCCAGCCCCGCCCTTCGCTCCAGTCACCCAGACCGCTATCCGCATTGATATGGCCTCGCGCGCCGATGCCGATCCACTGGCTGCCCCAGGCGTTTGCGCATGTCTGCGAAAACCGAACGCCGCCATAGGGATCGTCGCTACTCGCCACGACAATGCCCGGAAACGGCAACCGCATCAGCGGCACCGGCGCGAAACCGCTGGCAGCTTGCGGGAAATGGACTTCGGCGGGATCGGGCACGGCGACCAGCAACGCGCCAGCCACCTTGGCGAGTTGCGCCGTGCTCGCGTACTGCGTGGCCCAGAAAGCCGTCGTCAGGCAACCGAGGCTATGAGCGGCGAATGCCACCGGCGTATCGGCCGCGGCCACTGCGGCATCGAGCGTGCGGCACCACGCGTCGCGCACGGGATGATCCCAGTCCGGCATCTGCACACGTGTGAATGCAGGATCGAGCGATTCCCAACGGGTTTGCCAATGACCCGCCCCGGAATTCTGATAGCCCGGCAGTACAAGCACCCTCGTTCTTTGACCGCTCATCGCGTTTCCCGTCGCTAGTTGTTCTGGAGCCGTTCGTCTGGCGGAGATTACCCGCTGTCAATTGCCGCTCATCGCATGCAACCCGCCGCACGTTGGACGCAGCACGTTGCCCGCAGCAGACCACGTGTGCGGGCCCACCGGCGCGGCCGCTCACGTCACCGCACTACCCGCGCCACGCCCACTCCGCGCGGATCCGAGATCGGCTGCGGCGTCGTTCCGTCGATGCGGATCATCTGCACATCGCCATTAAACGACTGCGCTTCGACCGTGTAGCCCTTCGCCTTCAGCTGATCGGCCAACTCCGCCGTCACTGGATGATACGGCTCGAAGTAAATCGTCTTCTGCGGCAGCAACTGATGGTGGAAACGCATCGCCGCAACAGCATCGGCGGGCGACATGTTGAAGTCGTACAGATTGGTCATCACCTGAAAAATCGACGTCAGAATGCGCGAGCCACCCGGTGTGCCGATCACCAGCGCCACCTTGTTGTCCTTCAGCATCAGCGTCGGCGTCATCGACGAAAGCGGGCGGCGTCCCGCTGCCACCGTATTGAGATCGTCGCTGTTCGCGCCAGCCGCTTTATCGCTGCCCGGTTTCGTGACGAAATCATCCATCGCGTCGTTTAGCAGAAAGCCGGCGCTATCGACCACCACGCCCGAGCCGAAATCGCCGTTCAGCGTGTAAGTGTTCGACACCGCATTGCCCCACTTGTCGACCACCGAAAAATGCGTGGTTTGCGCCTTTTCCGGCAGAGCGTCGCCGAGGCCCGGCTTCACCGGCGCGGCGCCCGGCACTTCGTCAGGCTTCACTTCGTCGGCGCGTTGTGCGAGATAGGCGTCGCTGGTGAGCTTGTCGACTGGAATCCTGTACGAATCGGGGTCCCCAATGTATTGCTGCCGGTCCGCAAACACGCGGTCTTCGATCTGCGCGATCAGGTGAATATACGGCGCCGAATTCAATTCGAGGCCATCGAAAGCCTGCTTCAGGTCGGCCCGCATCTTCAGCATCTGGATCAGTCCGACGCCGCCCGAACTCGGCGGCGGTGCGGTGATCACCTGATAACCGTTCCAGTCGGCGGAGAGCGGCTGGCGCCACACGGCTTTGTACTGAATCAGATCCTGCTTTGTCACGAGGCCGTGGCCGTACATTTCCTGCGCGATCAGATCCGCGGTACGGCCTTCGTAGAACTCGCGGCCACCCTCGCTGGCAATGCGCGACAGCGTCTGTGCGAGTTCCGGCTGACGGAAAGTCACCCCGGTCTTGAGATTCGAGAAGTACGCGTCGAAATTGGTCTTGCCGGCAAAATTCTTCGCGGCTGCGTCACGGCGCTGCTGCAGCCAGGATTCGATCGGAAAGCCATCGGTGGCGTAATGGATTGCGGGCGCGAGCACCTGCTTCCATTTCAGCTTGCCGAAGCGCTGCTGCGCCTGCCACATCCCGTCGACGGTCCCCGGCACGCCCACCGCGCGATGACCGACCACGCTCATGCCCGGCAGCAGGTTGCCCTTGTCGTCGACGTACATGTCACGAGTGGCCTGTTGCGGCGCACTCTCGCGGTAGTCGAGAAAGTACGGCTTGCCGTCCATGAACACGGTCATGAAACCGCCCCCGCCGAGGTTCCCCGCATCCGGCCGCGTCACGGCCAACGTAAACGCGATCGCCACGGCGGCATCCACCGCATTGCCGCCAGCGGCGAAAATCTGCTGCGCCGTGTCGGCGCTATAGCGATCCGGAGCGGCCACCGCCGATGCGTCGAACACGGCCTTGGGCGCCGGCGTTTTCGCCCACGCAGAAGTTGGCGTGACAACGCTGCCGGCGAACGCGACGAACAGCGTTGAAGCCATCGCGATCCGGGCCAGAGAAAGAGAAATGAAAGACGCGCGACGCGCGCCACAGGTCGGTAAAGACATCCGAGAAACTCCGGCAACTAAGGGCGCCATGGTGCACGAGGGGCTGCAATTCGTGCAAGGCGGCAATGAGCGGTAAGGGCGGTGCGGCCTGCGCTGCGTGGACGGCTGCGACGAGTGCACGCGCTGCGGGTTGGGTCTCGGGCAGCACCGCCCCGGAAAAGGTCGGGCGACGGGGCGTTCGGGCCGCAGAGAAATAGCCTCGGGTGACGTGCCCGTCACGCGAGTTAAGAAAACGATCGGTCAAAGACGTTCAGGCCTGTCCGAATCAACACGGAAAGAACGCCATGCGCATCAGGCGACAGGCCATTGCGATCCGGTTCCGGCTCGCTCCTGTCGGGCCTCGTGCGAACCACGAGTCATCGACCTGGAGCACATCACGCTCACCGCGACATACATCAGGCGGCGCCCGGAACCCGGGAATCTGAAAGCCGAACGCAGGCAACATTCTGACGCTTCGCAAGCCGGCGTGCGCCGCGGACGAGCCCGTGCCGCTGGCATCCTAAATCGCCCGGGCAAGCGTCAACAAAACGTTTTACGTCCTGTTACAGCACATGATCAACCGTAAGCCAACCCCGAAATCGCCCCGAAAACCGCCCGAGCGTTGGCTCTACGCCGCACTCGCCTGCCGCGTCCGAACACGTCAGGTAGAATTGTCGGATAAGTGGACGCATTGCGCGCCCCCGACAGACTTTCACCATCTCGCATGAATACCGAACGCAACGACGCGCCAGCGGCATCCAATTTCATCCGCAACATCATTGACGACGACAACCGCACCGGCAAGTGGGGCCAGCGCGTCGAAACGCGCTTTCCGCCCGAGCCGAACGGCTATCTGCACATCGGCCATGCGAAGAGTATCTGCCTGAACTTCGGCGTGGCGCGCAGCTACGGCGGCGTATGCCATCTGCGTTTCGACGACACCAATCCGGAAAAGGAAAGCGTCGAATACGTCGATTCGATCATCGAATCGGTACGCTGGCTCGGCTTCGAGTGGACAAAAGACGGCAACGAACAGCTCTACTTCGCGAGCGACTACTACGACAAGCTGTACGAGTTCGCTGAACTGCTGATCCAGCGCGGCAAGGCGTACGTCGACAGCCAGTCGGCCGAAGAAATGCGCGCGAACCGTGGTTCGGCCACGGAAGTCGGCACGCCGTCGCGCTTCCGCGAGCGTTCGGTGGAAGAAAACCTCGACCTGTTCCGTCGCATGAAGGCGGGCGAGTTCAAGGAAGGCGAGCACGTGCTGCGTGCGAAGATCGACATGTCGGCGCCGAACTTCAATATGCGCGACCCGGTGATCTACCGGATCCGCTTCGCACACCACTACCGTACCGGCGACACATGGTGCGTGTATCCGATGTACGACTACACGCACTGCATCTCGGACGCGCTGGAAAACATCACGCATTCGTTGTGCACGCTGGAGTTCGAAGATCACCGTCCGCTGTACGACTGGATTCTGAACGAGCTGGCTGAAGCAGGCATTTTCACGCGTCCGCTGCCGCAGCAAATCGAGTTTTCGCGCCTGAACCTGACCTACGCGATCACCAGCAAGCGCAAGCTGCTGCAACTGGTGAGCGAAGGCCATGTCGACGGCTGGGACGATCCTCGGCTGCCGACTATCGTCGGCGTGCGTCGCCGCGGCTTCACGCCAGAATCGATCCAGTTGTTCTGCGAGCGTATCGGCATCACCAAGGTCGATTCGTGGATCGACATGAGCGTGTTCGAAGGCGCGCTGCGCGACGATCTCGATGCGAAGGCGCCGCGTACCGCCGCCGTGCTCGACCCGGTCAAGCTGATCATCGACAACTTCCCGGAAGGTGTGACCGAACCGTGCAGCGCGCCGGTTCACCCGCATCATCCGGAACGCGGCGTGCGCGAGTTTCCGATTTCGCGCGAACTGTGGATCGAGCGCGACGACTACAACGAAACGCCGCCGAAGGGCTACTTCCGTCTGTTCCCGGGCAACAAGGTGCGTCTGCGTTACGGCTACGTGATCGAATGCATCGGTGCGGATAAGGACGAGAACGGCAACGTCGTCGCGGTTCACTGCAACTATTTCCCGGACAGCAAATCGGGCACTGAAGGCGCGAACAACTACAAGGTCAAGGGCAACATTCACTGGGTCAGCGTGGCGGCTGCGTGCCCGGCTGAAGTGCGCATTTACGACCGGCTGTTCAAGGAAGCACAACCGGACGCCGGTGGCCGCGACTTCCTCGAAGCGCTGAATCCGGACTCGAAGCGCGTGGTCAACGCGTATCTGGAACAAGGCGCACAAGACGCGTTGCCGGAACAGCGCTACCAGTTCGAGCGTCATGGCTATTTTGTCGCCGACCGCGTCGATTCGAAGCCGGGCAAGCCTGTGTTCAATCGCATCGTCAGCTTGCGCGACAGTTGGGGCAAGCCGGCGTAAGCTGGAGCGGTTATAGCTCGTCACGCATCTGAAGTGGATGACGGCGTGCATCTCTTGTGGGATTCACGCCGTTTGCCTACACGATGTTCTATCGACAGTGACAGCGCAGCCACGCGACGCGCGAGTCCGGGAGGACCAATGAAAGTTGCAGCCCGCCGCTGGGCGAGTACACGAGGCGTGACTCACGGTCCAGCGCGAGAACATCGCACGCTTGCCGACACCGCCCTCCGCGCTGCCTGCACCATTGCCCCCCTCCACAGCACTGGCTTCGCGCATCGCACGCGTTGCGCGCTCATCGCGCTGGTTGCATCCGGCACCTTGCTTGCCGGCACTGCGCACGCGGACGAACTCACCGGCACGCTAAAAAAGATTCACGACGACGGCGTGGTCGTACTCGGGGTACGCGAGGCGTCGATCCCCTTCTCGTATTTCGACGGCAAGAGCACGGTCGGCTATTCGCAGACGATCGCGCTGCAGATCGTCGACGAAATCAAGAAAACGCTCGGCATGCCGCAACTGAAGGTGCACGAAGTGACCGTGACGTCGTCGAACCGCACGCCGATGCTGCTGAACAACCAGATCGATCTGGAATGCGGCTCGACCACGCATACGGTTGAGCGCGAAAACGTCGCCGCGTTCTCAAACAGTTTCTTCCAATATGCCGTGCGCATGATCACGCGCAAGAGCGCAGGCATCACGGATTTTCCGGATCTGGCGGGCAAGGCGGTCGTGACGACCGCGGGCACGTCCGACGAACGCTTGTTGCGCCGCCTGAATACCGACAAGCATCTGAACATGCGCATCACCAGCGCGCGCGATCATATGGAAGCGTTCAATGCGCTCAAGGATGATCGCGCGGTGGCGTTCGTGATGGACGAGCCGATCGTGTACGGCTTCAGGGCGACGGATCCGCGCCCTGCGGATTTTGTCGTGACAGGCACGCCGCTGGGTTCCGAGGTGTACGCGTGCATGTTCCGCAAGGGCGATGAGCCTTTCCGCACTCTGGTGAATGGGGTGATTACGCGCTCGCAGACTTCCGGAGATGCGGAACGTCTGTACCAGCAGTGGTTCACGCAACCCATTCCGCCGCACGATATCAATCTGAATTTCCCGCTTTCGGAGCAGAATAGGGCCCTGTTTGCGCACCCGAACGATCGCGCACTCGATTGAATCTGTGCCATCCATCGGCACCGTGCGATCTACCGGGCCAACGCGCCAACCGTTATAGCGAGCGGTGCAGTTCAACCAGCGACAACGTTTCCTGAAAGAGCCGCGTGAGGCTGCGACTCGCGTATTTTGGAATGTCTTCCGTGGTCGCCCAACGGTAAGCATCCATTTCGGGAATCATCGTCCCGTCGGAGCGGCGCGGAAACAGCGACGTGCAGGTACACACAGAGAGGTCGAGTTCGTCAGCGATGGCGCGCGCCGCGAACAGATGCAAATCCTTGTCGCGCCGGTAGACAAACAGCCCGAGATCCTTCAGACGCTCAGGCTCAATGGCAAGGCCGGTTTCTTCGAGCATCTCGCGCAGCGCCGTGACATGCGGCGCCTCGCCCTCTTCGCCATGTCCTTTCGGGATGTCCCAGTGCGAAGTTTCAGTGGCATGCGCGAGCAGCAGCCGGCCGTCCGGGTCGAGTAGAACGATCCCGCAGGACACTACCCGCGCGCTCATTCGAGCCCCGCCCCGCCTACACGCAACCCGCGCGCGGCGTCGAGCCGCGCTGCCGGGCGGCCCGGACTCGCCGCCATCACACTTCGCATGCTTAGTGTTTCTTCTGCAACTGCCAGGCGCCGCTGCCTTCCTTGCAGAATTGCGGCCGCAGGTTCATTGATTGCCCTTTCGCGTTCAGCACGACGGCGAGGTCGCGGCAGGTGCGCGTGCCATCGTGCGCGGTGCTGGCGACGTTGATCGTCGCGTCGATTTTCACGCTGTTGCCGGTGCCTTCGTTGACCCAGGTGCTGGTTTCGCCGTCCTTCTGCACGTTCAACGCGTGGATGACCGCCTGCTTGATCGACTCGTTATCGCGCGGCTTCATGTAGCTGATCGGTGTGTCGTTCAGAAATCCGAGGTTCGCCGCTTGCGCGCCGCCAATCGCACCGGCGAACAGCAGGCTGCCGGCAGTCAGGTGAAACAGCACACGGGTTCGCATCGACATGAAGTGTTCTCCTCGAAAGTGTTCTGGGCGGTCATCAGTCCGCTCGACGCAGCGTCTGATCTGGACCTCAAAAGCATAGCACGCGCCTTCGAAAGGGCCGCCCGGGATGGCTGGTACTGGGTCAAAGCCATTACAGCATGGATGCCAGACGGTATGTCGGACGCCAACGAGAGTGTAAAACGAGTCTCTTACTTTTTTAGGATGAGTCTCATATCGCCTCGCGAATCACTTCCTTAAGATGAATTGTGTTGCGCGTCAGCGTCACTCATGTCCTCTTCCCCGTACAACTCGCCATGAACACGTTTCTTCTTCTGCAAATTGTCACCGTCGCTGTCGCGCTGGTCTGCATAGCGCTCGTGCCGGTGGTTATCCGCCACGATCCTGGTCTCGCTCGGCGCGTCGTCCGGATCGATGCCATTCGGCTCCCGCGCTGGCCCAATCTGCTGACGCGTGCCGGCGCAGGCTGTCTGCTGGCATCTTTCGCATTGCTGGTTCTCGCCTGTTATCACATCCTCGCCGACGCACCCACCTAACCAAGATCGGCGTCTGTCTGATAAAAAAACCGCCCCAACAGCGGACGGCCCAATCCCCCACTCCAGTCCCCTCGCGTCATCACCTTTGCTAACGCACGGCTACGGCAGGAATCGCCGCTTCAGCCGACATATTGACCGGTCCAGCGGGCACCTTGTATCCATCCGTGAGCGTCTGCAGAAACGCCACCACGTCCTTGATCTCCGCTTCATCGAGTGCCGGCTTTTCACCCGGCTTGCGATCGAACGGCGCCTCCGTATTCAGATTCGCCCAGTAACGCTGCGGCAGATCGTCGAACTTCTGCACCTTGCCCTTCACGGCCGGATAAAACTTCTCCGGGTTCGTGTCGCGCTCAGCGTAAAAGCGCACCACCTGGTCGAGCGAATGATAAATGCCGTTGTGGAAGAAGCTCTTCTTCAACGCGATATTGCGTAGCGTCGGCGTGCGGAAGATGCCGCAAAACTCGTCCCGTTTGCCCAGGTCGGTCCGCTCAGGACCGCAAGCGCCGAGGTCATAGAAACGCGGATCGCGGTTCACCGTCAACGCACGATTGCGCGGCACACCGATCGCGATCAGACCGAAATCGCTGAACTGCGGCGGCGCTCCGTCTTTGGTGCGCTGGCTGATGTGGCAACTCGCGCAATTACCCTTTTGTTCGTCGTTGAAGAGTTGCAGGCCGTGAAGTTCCGCTTGCGTCAATTGCGCTTTGCCCGCGAGGAATGCGTCGTACTTGCTGGTGTACGGGTAGAACACTTCCGGCGTCTGCTCGAAGGTTTCGAGCGATTGCAGCACGGCCTTGAAGGTGGCGTCTTCGCTATCGAAAATGTGCTCGCCGAATGCCGCGCGGAACGCATCGGCATAGGGAGCAGCCTTGACCGCAGCCGTCACCCTGGCCGGTGTGCTACCCATCTCAAACGACGACAGCAGCGGAATGCGCGCCTGATCGCTGCCACGGTCGACCCGGCCGTCCCACGTCAAGCCGCCGGTGGGTCCGGCATCCACACTTTCGTCGCCTTCGTCGTCCGATTCGTGATAGTGCTCAGCGAACGCCGGCACTGACTGCAGATACTTCAGCGTCGGCGCCGCGCGCATGCCGGTGCGGTGCATGTCCGCGCCGCCCAATTGCACCGACAACGCATTCGACGGAGAGAACGCATGGTCCGGGCTGTGGCATGACGCGCAAGCGAGCCGTCCCGATCCGGACAGCGACGGGTCGAAAAAGAGCTGTTTGCCAAGCGCCGTCATTTGACGCACGGACTCATATACCTGCGCGCGGGATTGGCCCGCGTCCTGCGCGACCAGCTTTATCGCCACGGCGGATGCCGCCCCACGCGCATCGGATCGCTCTGCGCCCGCATTTGCCGCCCGGGCCGCACTCGCTCCCGCGTCCGCGTCCGCGTCCGCGTTCGCGCTCACCTCTGGCTTGCTGGCGTCGCATGCAGCGAGTGCGCCCGTCAAAACCGTCACCGCCAGCGCAAGCACCGCGCCACGCTTGATGTTCATGCTGCTCTGTGCAGGTCCTACGCCTGATTGCGCCGCCCGCTCGACCAGCATTTTCCGAATTCCTGTCAGACCAATCCGCATAGAGATGAGGTGATTTCGCGCCGTTGAAGTCAGCGAGCGTATTTCATCTACATGTCGCTTAAATGACATTCCGCCTACGCATAAGACAAATCAAAAGACATTCGCAATTATTTACATCTTTCTGTCAAATACCTTCAGCAAACTTTCGCTCGCGGTCGTTCCCGTAAGGAATGTACCCACCTGTCCCCAACGCGAGAGAGAGAAACCACATCAAATGAACAAGAAACTGATCTGCGCGACGCCCATCGCGATCGCAGCAGCGTTAAGCCTGTATGCATGCGGTGGCAGTGAAATCGGCGATCCGGATATCACGGCGATCAAGAATGTCGTCGTGATCTATGCGGAAAACCGCAGCTTCGACAATCTGTATGGCAACTTCCCCGGAGCGAACGGTCTGCAGAACGTGAGCGCCGCCAACTCCACCCAGGTGGATCGCGACGGCTCGCCGCTCGCGACGCTGCCGCAAGTGTGGAACGGTCTGACGCAAACCGGCGTGACGCCGGCCGTCACACAGGCGATGACGGCGAATCTGCCCAACAGCCCGTTCGCTATCGACGATCCGAACGGTTTCAACACGCCGATCACCGCGACGACGCGCGATCTGTATCACCGGTTCTACGAGAACCAGATGCAGATCAACGGCGGCAAGAACGACAAGTTCGCCGCGTGGGCCGATTCGGGCGGCCTCGTGATGGGCCACTATTCGCTCGACGCCGACAAGCTGCCGCTGTGGAAGATTGCCCAGCAATACACGCTCGCCGACAACTTCTTCATGGGCGCGTTCGGCGGCTCGTTCCTGAATCACCAGTGGCTGATCTGCGCGTGCACGCCGGTTTATCCGAATGCGGACAAGAGTCCGGCAGCTACGTCGATCTCGTCCGTGGAAAGCGACGGCGTGACGTTGCGGGTTGCGTCGAACTCGCCGGCCTCGGCGTTGACGGGCATCCCCAAATTCGTGCTGTCGGGCAACCTGACGCCTGACTTCTACGCGGTCAACACGATGCAACCGCCGTATCAGCCGAGCGGCAACAAGGCGGCCAGCGGCGGCGACGCGAATCTGGCCGACCCGACGGCAGCCACGACGCTGCCGCCGCAGACGCAAAAGCATATCGGCGACCTGCTGAACGACGCGAAGGTGTCGTGGGCGTGGTACGGCGGTGCGTGGGGCGCGGCGGTGTCGGCGGTACAGGACGGCACGTCGAACGTCGTCTACGGCGCGAACCTGACGGCACCGAATTTCCAGCCGCACCACCAGCCGTTCAACTACTTCGCCGACCTGGCGCCAGGCACGACGAACCGCACGCAGCACCTGCTCGATGGCGGCCTGGCCGGTTCCGAGTTCATCAAGGCGATCGATGCAGGCACGCTGCCGCAGGTGTCGTTCTACAAGCCGCAGGGCAACCTGAACGAGCACGCGGGCTACACCGATGTCGGGCAAGGCGATCAGCACATTGCCGATCTGATCTCGCATCTGCAGAAGAGCCCGCAGTGGAAGAACATGCTCGTCGTCGTGACCTATGACGAAAACGGCGGTTTCTGGGATCACGTCGCGCCGCCGAAGGCCGACCGTTGGGGCCCGGGCACGCGGATTCCGGCGCTGATCATCTCGCCGTTCGCGAAGAAGGGTTATGTCGACCACACGCAATACGACACGACGTCGATCCTGCGCTTCATCACCCGCCGCTTCGCGCTGCCGATGCTGCCGGGCATCGCGGCCCGTGACGCGGCACTCGTGAGCAACGGTAGCAAGCCGCTCGGCGATCTGACGGCTGCGCTGACGATCAAGCAGTAAGTGCGCGGCGATTAATTAGCGACAGGAGTGAGTAGCAGCGCGTCGCATGAGCGTGGTTTTGGCGGGCAGCTTCGGCTGCCCGTTTCTGTTTATGTTGTGTGGATTGCCGATGTCGCGCGGTTCATTTCCCGGTCGCCGCCTGTTTCGGCCACCCATCCTGCCTGTGACACAACGCGTTTTCGTGACCAGCGTATGCTTCGACCCAAGGCGCAGCCTTTCCCGTCGATGCCGGTACGACATCCTTCACAGCGCATCCTCCACAACCTGCAGCAGCTTCGCTCACTCAATCAGGAGTTCGACAGCATGAATGGAAAAACCATCAAGGTTCCGGGTCCCGATCATCCCATTACAGTGGAGCCGGCTAACGCGCGCGTGGTCGTGACCGTCGCCGGTCAGGTGATCGCCGATACACGCAACGCGCTGGTGCTACGCGAGGCGTCGTACCCAGCCGTGTATTACGTCCCGCGAAACGATGTGGAGATGACGTTGCTGGAGCGCACCGATCACACGACGTACTGCCCATATAAAGGCGACTGCGCGTACTACAGCGTGCCGATTGGCGGCGAACGGACGGTCAATTCGGTGTGGACTTACGAGTCGCCTTATGCACCGGTGAAGGAGATCGCACAGCATCTCGCGTTCTATCCGGATCGGGTCGATTCTATCGATGTGCAGAGCGGTGGCTGATAAATAGACGGGCGCGTAGCGAAGTGTTTGCAATGACGCTTCGCTGCATGGCTGCATGCATGGCGACACGACGCCACGCCACTCATGAAAAAGGGCTACACGAAATCGGCGCGTAACCCTTCGATTCACTGGTACGGCAGGAGGGACTCGAACCTCCCGCACTCGGCTAGCGGTTTTCCAGTCATCGGCTTCACGATGGGTTGCTGGCGCCAGCGCGCGACGGCAGTCCACGTGCAATGCGGCGGCAAAAACGGCTGGCGTCAATATCCCTCGCGAGAAATCCCAGCCGACGGCACAGCGGCGCTCACAAGAGATAGCCGACTGACGATAGTCCCTGAATCAAGACGAATACCTTCCGTCAGTCGTTACATCGTCCGAGCGTTCGAAGTTGAACATACGCGTCGCGGCGAAACCTTAATTGAGGCAATCGGGCCGCTGCCGGATTCGCAACCATTGGTGCGCCCGCCATATAGCGATGTTCGCGCCGCCGACGCGCCGGGTGGCGTGCGAGTGGGAGGAACGGATTCGACTTACGCAGAACGAGATTTAGCACGCGTAACGGGCCGCGCAATGGAGCCAGCCATCACGACTCGCATCTGGCTGCTGCCCCGGACGAATCAGGCGTCCACGTGACGGCGAACGGCGTAGCGGAATTCGCGAAGGAAGACTACGAACGGAACGGGTCGAATACGAAAAAGATACCTCGTAGTGGCCCTTCACGCGTGCGCGCGCAAGGTGCAGCACGCATCGCCCGGACAAGGGTATTCGCACGCTCTGCAAACAGGCGGAAATGCTTCGTTTCCGAGTAGAGCTTCAACGCGCGGCGTTCCACCACAGAGCCAAGCCTTTGCTGAGTCCTATTGTGTAATTGCAATGACGCAAATCAAAAAGTACGAGATATCCATGAACAAGCTCATCTTTAAGCGCGTGGCTGTTTGCGCTTCCCTTCTCTTGTCGTTTAATGCCGCATTCGCACAGGTCGGCAGTATGACCTACGGAAACCAGAGGTCTTACAGCAATGGCGTAACCGCGCAGACGTACGGCAACCAAACCCTTTACTCAAACGGCCTAACGGCGCAGACATACGGCAATCAAACCATGTACTCAAATGGTGTAACGGCACAGAGATACGGCAATCAAACCATGTACTCAAATGGAGTCAGCGCGCAGACTTATGGCAATCAAACGCATTATTCGAACGGTGTAACGTGCCAGCGATTCGGCAATATGGAGACATGCAACTGAGTTAGCTGGCTCCCACGCTTCCCATGAGGAGGCCATGCGTCGCGACGCAAAGGGCGCGCTACACTTGCCCGATTTGCCTACCCAGTGCCTACACGGGCCTCTGAAAGCAAAAAGCCCGGCTATCAAAACCGGGCTAAACGCTTGAATTGACTGGTACGGCAGGAGGGACTCGAACCCCCCACCCTCGGCTTAGAAGGCCGATGCTCTATCCAGCTGAGCTACTGCCGTAATGAAAAGAGGCGATGCAGCCACACCAACACGCATTACCCGCAATGAGAACCCGCATCTTGATCGATGTACAGCCTGTGCTCGCGGAAAGCTCAGGCCCATTCACACCGAAATTCTAACTGACCGAAGCGGGGACCGGAAATCCGGTATCCGCCGTACGAGTTGAATGCACTCGCAACACACTCGCAAAGCCACGGCGCCACAAACAAACCGGCCCGGCAGCTTGAGCCGGGCCCGGATTATAACCGATCGCTCCCCCTACGCCACCCCGCCGCCGCGACAGCGGACATCAAGCGCGACCGGAAGCCAGCACGCGATCAGGCCGGTTGCGAATGCAGCATGAACCAGCCGAGGAACACCACCCCTGCGATCACACAGTACACGCCGAACGACGCGAGGCGTCCACGGCCCTCGAAATAGCGCATCAGGAAACGCACGCTGAGATACGCGGCGATAGCGGTCAGCACGCCGCCGAGCAATGCGTCCGCAAGTTGGCCTGGCGCGTGAAAGAGCTTCGGCAATTCGAGCACGCCCGCCGCGAAAATGATCGGCGTGCCGAGCAGGAACGAAAATTCGGCGGCTTTCTCCGTCGTGAGGCCGGCTGCATTGCCCGCAATCATCGTCAGACCGCTGCGCGAGAAACCCGGAATCAACGCGCCGATCTGCGCGAGGCCGACAAAAAACGCCTGACGGAACGTCAGCTTTTCCGGCGCTTGATGCGCACGCGAGCGTTGCAGGCGATCGCCGAACCACAGCAGCACGCCGTTGACGATCAACGCAATCGCGACGATCCGCAAATCGTGGAAAAGCCGCTCGAGCGGTTTTTCCAGCACCAGACCCACCAGCCCCGCCGGAATCGTGCCGATGATCAGCGCCCACATCATGTGCGCATCGTCATTGCGACGTCCGCCGAACGACGCGAAGAAGCCACGCACCAGTGCACACCAGCGCGCGCGGAAGTACCAGAGCAGCGCGAACGCGGTACCCAGGTGCAATGCGACGAGAAACGGCAGCAACTGCGGCGCGTGTTTGTCGATATGCATGCCGAACAGTGCGGGCACGAGTAGCGTATGGCCGAGGCTGCTCACCGGAAACAATTCGGTGACGCCTTGCAGCACGCTTAGAAAGATCAGAAACGACAGGTTCACGCGGCGTCCTTGTAAGAAAAATGTCGGGGAACGGCACGCCGCGAGAAATGAGTCGGCGCACGAAAAAGCGCACCGATTATGCCTGGCTGCAATGTTAGCGCCAAGCGTTTGGACCACATTCGGAGGAAATATTGGTGCGCCGCGTCACATCGCGTCACAACTGGACACTGTTGTTACGTCGCAGCAAGAAACGGGCGGCAGGGATGGCGCCGTTGGGAGCTTGGTTAGAGACGGCACCGGTGAAAGACGCGGCTTACACTCGCGATAACCCGCGCCTGCACATCACTTCGCAGCTCGGGAATGTCCGGCGTCGAGACCGTCGACGCGATGCAGCTTGCTGAAATCAGCGATCAAGCTTGTGGAAGAAGTACACCGTGCTTACCGCGAACATGCCGAACAACGCCACACCCATTGCCATTGCGAGATCCATAACCCCTCCTGATCCGAGCTCGCCCGATAGTCGGAGTTACCGGGCAGTCAGGGCGATTATCGGCAAGGATGGCGCTTGTGCGACACCCGCAATTTCCCGGGAAGGGTTTCCCCGTAGCGCAAAGCAGCGCAAAATCCTTCTCTCGCAGGCCATCGCGACGCAGTATGAACGTCCGCGCAGCAGGCTGTCGCTGACATCGCGCCTGCTTTGAACCGTGCCTTGATCCACCTTCAACTCTTACTCATCTTCCCCATCGACCATGCCTCTTTCCCCGCAGCAGGACATTCTCGAGATTGCCCAGGACGCCTCCGTGCTCCGCTTTTCGCCGCAAGCTGGCGGCCGTCTGCTGTCCTGGACGATCGACGGCGAAGAGGTCATCCACTGGCCCGAGCACGCCGACTGGAGCGAGCCGTCGAAAATCCGCGGCGGTAATCCGCTGCTGTTTCCGTTCCTCGGCCGCCATCGCGTGGACGGCAAGATCGGTTATTGGCGCGATGCTCAAGGCACCGTTCGCGCCCTGCCAATGCACGGCTTCGCCCGCGATCTGCCGTTCGAAGCCCACGCCGACGTGCATGGCGCGGGCTTGCGCATGGTCCTGACAGATAGCGACGCGACCCGCGCAGGCTATCCGTTCGGCTTCCGCTTCGAAGCCGCGTACACGCTTGTCGATGCCCGCACGCTGGACGTGACGCTGACCACGACCAATACCGGCGACACGCGTCTGCCCTACTACGCCGGCCATCACTTTTACTTCACGTTGCCGCACACGCAGCGCGCCGAAACGACGCTGGAATTGCCGCCGACCGAGCGCTGCTATCAGCAGGAAGATGGCTCGATCAGCGCGGCGGAGCCGGGCGAGCCCAGTTACACGCTCGACGAAGCGCGGATTCACGACCGCTTCCATTGCCTCAAAGGCGCCCCGGATCAGCCGGTGCGGATCGTTGCGCCGGGCATCGACCGGATCATCACCATCGACTTGCAACGGCCGGGTTCGGTGCCCTGGTACTCGGTGACGACATGGACCGAAAAGCCGGAGTCAGATTTCTATTGCGTCGAGCCGTGGCTCGGATTGCCCGATGCAATTCATAACGGCAAGGGATTGCGCTGGCTCGAAGCGGGCCAGACGGAAGCGGCGACGCTGCGGATCACCGTCGAAAAGACCACGCGATAAACGAATCGCAGCGGGGGGCGCGCGGGGTTCCGCCTCCCCTTTTTCTATGCTGCAACGCAAAACCGTTAGAATCGGACGCTTTGCATCCACCTGCCGCGTGATCGGGATCGGCGCGCGGCAGCGCTTTGCGAGGTCCAATGCTGGGAACAACAAAAATGATCAAACGACTCGCCTGCGCGTCGTTGTTGGCGCTGGTCGCTGCGTGCGGCTCCGCGCCAGTGGGGCCAGGCTTTTATCGGGTCGAACGGGGCGATACGCTGTCGCAGATCGCGCGGAGTAACCGGCAGTCGGTGCAAAGCATCGTCCGCTGGAACAACCTGACCAATCCGGACAGCATCGAAGTCGGCCAGGTGCTGCGCGTCGTGCCGCCGCCAGGCGCGGCGTCGACGAGCGGCGCGCTGCGTAGTAACGGCGGTGGCGGCGGTAGTGGCGGCGGTAGTGGCGGCGGGAACGCCAGCGCTTCGGCTACGCCACGTCCGGC
The DNA here is from genome assembly GCF_904848625.1 of Paraburkholderia metrosideri. Lineage (GTDB taxonomy): Bacteria > Pseudomonadota > Gammaproteobacteria > Burkholderiales > Burkholderiaceae > Paraburkholderia > Paraburkholderia metrosideri. The sequence continues at coordinate 228,956 of NZ_CAJHCP010000011.1, read as the reverse complement.
GCCCGCCGACAGCGCGCCATCCGCGGCGCCAGCACCGGCGATTTCGCTGATCTGGCCGGTCGATGGCACCGTGATCCGGCGCTTCGACGGCAACAATTCGAAGGGCATCGATATCACGGCGGCACCGGGTACACCGGTCGTCGCCGCAGCGACGGGCACGGTCGTTTATGCGGGCAACGGCTTGCGCGGTTACGGCAATCTGCTGATCCTCAAACACAACGGCGAGTACCTGACCGCCTACGCGCACAATCGCGCATTGATGGTCAAGGAAGGTGAGTCGGTCAGGCGCGGCGAGAAAATCGCCGAAATGGGCGACACGGACACCGACCGCGTCATGCTGCATTTCGAGCTGCGCTACCAGGGCCGTTCGATCGATCCGTCGCGGGCACTGCCGCCGCGATAAGCGTTCGCGGGGAATCCCGCGCTGCGTCGGGCACGCGCCCTGCAACTGCAGTGCGGGGAACCCGGCGTGCTATAAAACGCCCAATCGACAGGACGTGGCTTCGCGCCGCGTCCTCCTCTGATATCTGTAAGGAATTTGCAATGAAGAGCGCTTTTGCGTCCGTTTCGACGGCAGTCGCGATCGGTTTCGGCCTCCTGACGCTCGGCAGCCTCACTGGCTGCTCCAGCACGACCACCATGACCTATCTGCCCAGCGGCGACACCGGCTTCGCGATCAACTGCAGCGGCAGCGACGCAAGCTCCAGCTGGGCCGAGTGCTACAAGCAGGCGGGTCAGGTCTGCGGCAATTATGGCTACGACGTCGTATCGAAAGATGTCGACAACGGCGCCACGTCGGGTGGCACGGTCGGCGGCATTTTTGGCGCGAATGTGAAGAACCGCTCGATGGTGGTTCGCTGCAAGCAGTAGCAGAAAAGGCGTGTCAGGTACCCGGCGGGCAACGGCCACCGTGACTACCAATGGCGCCATCGCCCGGAGCGCGGATCGATCCGGGCGGCAAAGCGCAAGAGCACGCTGAGTGCGATCGGCCAGATCGCAAGGAAAGTAATCAACCAGCTCATCGCCGACGGAAAGAAAAGGTAATCTTTGATGATCCATCGCGTGTGTGAATCCGCCATGACCTTCGCAAATCCAGACGAAAAAAAAGCCCGGCACGAGGCCGGGCTAACGGGGGTTCGGCGCATATCGGCAAAGGACCGGTTCACCATGCGCCAGAACGAAATCTAACAACCCGCATTTACAAGTGCAATCTATTAATTTCACAAACAATGTGACACGGCGAACGGATTCCGCACTCCGTGAACTATAAATGTCGGAAATAAGCCGGCCAGAATCGCCGCACATTTCGGCTAATAAATCCGCGACTGGCGCAAATCAGAAACCGTCGGTTCACCGCAGGGCCGCAGCGCTTCAGCATCTACATGGAACACGCTAATATCGCCTGAGGAAAGGCCTCTGGCTGAATTTAACTATCCTCCCTAGTACCTAACCGACATGAGTACGGCGCATTATGTGCGGTAAAGTCTTGGTGCGCCAACGCACCAAGCCGACGTATTAGTTGTTATCGACCGAGATCAATAAAAGTCTACATCTTCAAAAGAAAATTCGCGATTGGCGAAATATTAAACATAGTCAAATCAGCCGACAAATTGCGAAGCGCCAATTCAAATGGCGATTTTCTTTTCATCAAACGAATGATAAGCGCCGCTCGCAAATGTTAAATCCAGCCGACTCGCAAAAGACGGCCGGAAAGCGCAGCGTTCACATGACCCGCAAACCGAGTTCGGTGATCAGCACGGCCGCCTGCTGATGCGAAATCGTCGCGCCTTTGAACAGCGCGGCATCGACGAGCCGAACGCCGCTGAGATCAGCATCGCGTAAATCTGCACCATCGAAACGCGCGCCCTTCAGGTGCGCATTCCTCAAGCTGCAGCCCTCGAAAGTCGCTTCACGAAAATCGACGCCGGCCACATCGGCATCCGAAAAATCCAGTTGCTGCAGCACGGCTTTGCGAAACGACAGTCCACGCAGATGCGCGCCGACCAGCAAGGTTTCGACAAAGCTCAAACCCAGCGCCGCGCACGCCTCGAAGTTCGCGCCGGTCAGCTTGCAGCCGCGAAACGATGCGGACGCGAGCTTTGCGCGCCGCCAGCTGGTGTTGTTCAGATCGCTTGACTGGAATGCCGCGTCGATCAGATCGGCAGACGCAAAATCGGCCTGGCGGCCACGGCAGCGGACCCAACGGGTATGGGACAGCGCGGCGCCGAAAAACGAAGTTTCGACGATCGAACAGCGATGAAACTCGGCGCCGCGCAAATCGAGTCGCGAAAGGTCGACGCCTTCGAAATCGCAGTCGGTAAAATGAAGCGGCTCATGGTGGCCGGCTTCGGCGCCCGCATGGTTCGCCGCGGTCAGGCGCTCCACGTCTGCGCGCGTCAGGGTGGCATCGCTCACCGCGTGGCCTCGCGCATCCGGCGCCCGCGTCGTTGAATCGAGTGACATGTAGGTTCAGAATCGATTTAGAAAGACCTTAAGCGTACCGGAACGCGCGCCCGCCTGGCGGGCCGCGCCGATGGTTTATAGTGACGGCCCCGTCAGAGCCCGCTTACGATGACTTCCACCCCCACCCCAAACGACGCTTCCAACTACGCCGCCCACAGCCCGCTGTACGCGACGCTGCTCGCGGAAACCGCAAAAATCGGCTGGACCGAACTCGAACGCTTTTTCGCACGCGGCATCTTGCTGCGCGTTGCGCGCGACCTCGATCTGGTGAGCGTCGCCGAGGCCATTGCCAGCGACGACACCAGGCAGGTCACGCAATGGCTGTCGGCGGGTCTGGTCGAACGGGTTCAGGCCGACACCGCCGCCGATTTCGCCGCGCGCGATCCCGACCTGTGGGCCGTGGTCGTATCGCCGTGGGTGTGCGTACAGGAACGCAGTTGAGCGACGCCACGCGCGCTACCGATTCGGCGAGCGCTGCGGCCAACGCTGCGGCGGATGCCGCCACCGCGGCCGTCGACCCGAACGGCCCGGCAGCCACGCCCGCCGTGCCGGTGCACTGGCATCGCCGCGTGCTGACGCTGGCGTTCCCGATCGTCCTCGCCAATCTGACCCAGCCGATCCTCGGCGCGGTCGACGCCGCAGTCGCCGGCCATCTGGACAGCGCGTCGTATCTCGGCGGCGTCGCGCTCGGCGGACTGTTTTTCAGCTTCGTGTTCTGGGGCTTCGGCTTCCTGCGCATGGGCACCACGGGCCTGGTCGCACAGGCTCACGGCGCGGGCCACGACGCGCAATTGCGCAACACCGTGCTGCGTGCGCTGCTGATGGCCGCCGCGATCGGCGCGGCGGTGCTCGCGTTGCAACTGCCGTTGATCGACTACGCGTTACGCCTGATCGGCGGCAGCGACGCAGTGCAGCGTCACGCGCGCATTTATTGCCATGCGCGCATCTGGGCCGCCCCGCTCGCGCTCGGCAATTACGTCGTGCTCGGCTGGATGCTTGGTACGCAGCGGGTACGGCTTGCACTGCTATCGCAGGTATTCATCAATAGCGTGAATATCGTGGCGGTGCTGCTCTACGTGTACGCGTTCCATTGGGGGGTGGCCGGGATCGGCGCAGCCACCGCCACGGCCGACGCGCTCGGCTTCGTGCTCGGCGCGGCGCTGCTGTGGCACGGCAGGCCGCGCGGTCTGCCGCCGGTGAACCGCGCGGCCTTGTTCGATGCGACGGCGCTCAAGCGCCTGGTCGTGCTCAATCGCGACATTTTCATCCGCACGTTGTGCGTGCTGTCGACGTTCGGATGGTTCGCCCATCTGGGCGCCCGGCAAGGCGACGCCACCCTCGCCGCCAATGCGCTGCTGCTCAATTTCCAGACCTTCATGGCTTATGGGCTCGATGGCTTCGCGCATGCCGCCGAGGCGCTGGTCGGCGCGGCGATCGGCGCGCGCAACAGGCACGCGTTCGTGCAGGCGGTCAAGGTCACCGCGCTGTGGTCCGCGATCGGTGCGCTGGGCTTCTCGCTGGTGTACTGGGGCGCGGGATCGTGGATCATCGGTCGACTGACCGATCAGGTGGCCGTACGCGCCGTCGCCGACACGTATCTGCCGTGGGCCGCGCTGTCGCCGGTCATTTCCGTGTGGGGCTTTCTGCTCGACGGCGTGTTCATCGGCGCGACCCGCACAGCCGAGTTGATGAAATCGATGATGATGTCGATGGTGGTGTTCGTCGCGGTGTCGTGGGCATTGCTCGCGCTGTACGGCAACCACGGGCTGTGGGCGGCGATGATGGTCTTTATGGCGGTGCGCGGCGTTACGCTGGCGCGCTATCTGCCGGGTGTTGTGCGTGGGATCGCGGGCCCGGCGGCGGCGTAGCCGTAGCCGTAGCCGCAGCGCCCGTGGACACAAGCGCCGTGTAGGCGAATTCGCCCGCCTCGCGCCTGCCAACGGGCAATCGCCATAAGATCATCCACTTGCATTTCGCATAGCGGGACCCCGTTACGGCTTGAAACAAGCGCATACATATCGCGCGTGAAGCTCGCCCTAGAATGACTTCAGCCCGCGCTCTCCGCGCGAACAGTCTGCGCGGGTCAGAAGCGCCGGCGTGCCCGCGCCGACGCTTCGCCTTCTTTCCTCACCGTACGGACGAATACGGCTAATGCGCATGCAAGGTTAGCAGGCACCTCAAGGCGCGGTGGGCACCATGACCGGCGGACGTGTGTCGGTCGGCACGCCGTGATAGTCAGCGGGATCCTGCGGCGGCGGGCCGCCATGATGGACTGACGAATCGTCCGCACAGCCGGCGAGGCCGGCAGATGCAGCCAGTGCAGCGGTCAATAAAAGCGTGATCATCGGAACGCGAAACATAGACAGTCGTCTCTCCAGACAGAATCGGACAACGGCAACCAGATGGAAAGCCGGGCGCGGAGAGTCTACCTGTAAAGCCCCATCCGCGATGCGCGACACGCGGTTCATCCCTCCCATTTCGTGATGCGTGACCTACTATGAAAGTCACAGCCACATGTCATAGGAGACTGCCATGGACGCTGAAACGATCGCGGGTCTGGTCGGGCTCGCAATAGGTCTGGCCGTGCTGTTCGCGCTGTCGATTTTCGAATCGAGAACTTACCGGCGTGAACATGACGGCGAGGGAATGCTGCATCACTGGCTGACTCATCAGAACATGCATATGCCGCATTGGAAGCGGCCGCGGCATTGAGTGATTAGAGAGATTTCCGCTTACGTTGCTGTGATGCTTCACAACGCGGGCACCTGCGGAGCGGCGTGAATGCCGGAGACAAGTCGTGTCGACCTCGATCATCACGTCGGCGCATTCATTGATCGATGCGCCGACATCCGATCGCGCAACGCGCGTGGTCGCCGTTTCGTTGCCTGGCTGCTTCGTTCGTGAGTCGCTTCGCTAGACCGATGGCGGACACGAGCGCGGTCCGTCACTTTGGCGCATGGCCGCGTGGCCAACCAAAACCAGACAACACGGAACGCGCGCAAATTCTTCCTGTTCAGCGCCAGTTCATTGCAACGCCAACGCCCATATCAATGCCTCGTCGCGCACCCGACACCGCTCTCTGCCGGCCGTCCCCGTTACCGCCCTGATAGGCACATGCCTTGCTGATGATCGACGGCAAGGCGCGCATTGAGAAGCGCGTCAATTGTCCCGGCGCTTACGCGCCGGACCAACCGGCGACGCGGCCCAGCCATCCCGAGGGCCAGACAGGGAGACTCGACAATGACCATCGGAACCATCCTGCTTATCGTGCTCATCCTGCTGCTGATCGGCGCGCTGCCGAGCTGGCCGTACAGCAGCGGCTGGGGCTATCGGCCGACCGGCCTGCTCGGCGTCGTGCTGATCATTGTGATCATCCTTCTGCTGATGGGCCGCATATAAAAGCGGCAGCATCGAACTCTTTTTACGTCCGATGCAATTCGTGGTTGACTCCGGCCCGTCATGCCTCTATTATCCTGCCTTCGTCGGAGCGTAGCGCAGCCTGGTAGCGCATCTGATTTGGGATCAGAGGGTCGAAGGTTCGAATCCTTTCGCTCCGACCACGAAAAGCAATACGAAACCCGCGTAGCCTCCGGCTTCGCGGGTTTTTGCTTTTTTACGCGCCACTTGCCGGGTTCGCGCGATCCATGTCGGATGCTTCAGGTACCCGCATTTATAGCGCCGTCACCGCCCATCTATCCGACCAAACCTTGCGGCCACCCGGGCCCGCATGCGACAGTCATTCAAACTGGCGCACAGTGACCACCGTGACCTGAGTAACGACACTCACTGATGCGCTGCAAAACAGAGTCAAGGAGACACGCATGGATCTGATTCTCTGGCGTCACGCCGAAGCCGACGACTACGCCGCCAGCGATCTCGCCCGCGCACTCACGACTCGCGGCCGCAAACAGGCGCAGAACGTCGCCAAGTGGCTGCGCACCCGTTTGCCCGCCGACGCTGTGGTTCTCGCGAGCCCCGCTGTGCGCACGATCCAGACCGCCGAAACGCTGAGCGACCAGTATCGCGTAGTGCGTGAACTTGCCCCCAACGCGAGTGCCGATGATGTCCTCAACGCTGCGGGCTGGCCGAATGGCATCGCGCAGACGGTCGTGATCGTCGGCCATCAACCGACGCTCGGCCACGTCGCCGCGCGACTGCTCGGCAACAGCAACGCAAGTTGGCCGCTGAAAAAAGCGGGCGTGTGGTGGATCGCGAGCCGCGAGCGCGACGGCGGCGAGCAAGCCGTCTTGCGCGCGGCGATGAGCCCCGATCTGATCTGAGTTAGATCGAATGCGGGCGTGAGAAAGACGCCCGTACCGGTCCGGGGCACGGCTAGCGAATCTCGGTCCCCCGTTGCCGGTCGCGCAAAAACAACGTCCGGGAAATCTCTCCTCAACATTACAAGCCCCACGCACGCGGCTTACACGAGGTCATTCAATCGTCATGGCTTTGCCATGCGAGCGTCACCAGGCGTTACTACATTGGCGAAAAAAGAAACCTTACTTTTTTCGAACAGGACCCCCAATGCGAGAACTGCCGACGTCTACCCTGCCCCTCGCTTCGATCTTCGACACGCGCAGTTTGCCGCGCGCCGAGGAAACGGTCACCGCGCAACATCGCCTGCAAGTCACGTGGGCACGCACCGACGACGAGCTTCGTGAAGCGCAGCGTCTGCGCTACCGTGTATTCGCCGACGAAATGGGCGCACGCCTGACAGGTCCCGCAGGTCTGGACGTCGATGCATTCGATTCGTACTGCGATCATCTGCTGGTGCGCGATCTCGACACGCTGAAGGTGGTCGGCACGTATCGCGCATTGCCGCCGCATCAGGCCGCGCGCATCGGCCGCCTGTATGCGGAAAGCGAGTTCGACGTATCGCGCCTCACGCACCTGCGCGCGAAGATGGTTGAAGTGGGCCGTTCGTGCGTGCATCCCGACTATCGCAGCGGCTCAGTGATCATGTCGCTGTGGGCCGGACTCGCCGCGTATATGAAACACAATGGCTACGAGACGATGCTGGGTTGCGCGAGCGTCGGGATGGTGGACGGCGGTCATTACGCGGCGAATCTTTACTGCTCGTTGCGCGACACGGCGCTGACGTCGCCGGAATATCGCGCGTTCCCGCATACGCCGCTGCCGCTCGACGAATTGCAGACCGGCGTCGAAGTCGCGGCACCGCCGCTCGTGAAGGGCTATCTGCGGATCGGCGCGAAGATCTGCGGTGCGCCGGCATGGGATCCTGACTTCAATACCGCAGACTTTCTGACGCTATTCCGACTGTCCGATATCAACGCGCGTTATGCGCGTCACTTCCTCGGCGAATGACCACGCGGTATTAACCACGCCGCGATACACGTAGAAAAGCCCGGTAAAACCGGGCTCTCCATTCACGCGTGATGCGCAAAAGCTTCACTCGTCCGTATAAACCACGCGATACGGAATGCCGACCTTTTCCCACTCCGCCGCTTCCTGAATCAGGCTGTAATCGGTCAACGGATTATTGGCGACCCACTCGTTCGGCAAGCGCACTTCGTACCCGCCATTGACCTGCGCGACCGCAATACCTGGCAATCCGACATCCGCACGACGACGGCATAGCAGCGCCGCGAGTCGCAGACAGAACAGCAACGGCCACTCCACCTCGCGCGTTTGCGACAGCTTGCCGAGTTTGCCTGCGTGACCCAGCACGAGCGCCGCGAGCCGCGCCTGATCAGTGCGGGAGAAGCCCGGCATGTCGGCATTACTCGTAATGTAGGCCGAATGCTTGTGGTACGCGCTATGTGAAATCGACAGCCCGATTTCATGCAGCGACGCCGCCCAGTTGATAAACATCCGGTTTTCCACCCGGCGCTCTTCGTCGGGTTCCGCGAACTGGTCGTAAAAGCTCGCCGACAATTCGCCGATCCGCGCCGCCTGCGGACGATCCACGCCATAGCGGCGCATGAAGCCTTCCACCGTCACCGTGCGCATATCTTCGTGCTGCGAACGGCCCAGCAGGTCGTACAGCACGCCGAGGCGCAGCGCGCCGTCGGTGGTGTCCACGTAATCGACGCCGAGTTCGTCGAACACCGCGATCATGATCGACAGACCGCCCGCGAGCACCGGAATGCGATCGCCTTTCAACGCAACCAGCTTCAACCGGTTGACGTTCTCTGCCTTGATCAATGCCCGCTTGAGCCGCTCGAGACCGCCGCGCGAGATACCGTGCGTGATGCCCGGATCGTTGAAACCATTCGCCTCAACCAGTTCAGCCAACGCGCGCGCGGTGCCCGACGAGCCGATCGCCTGCTCCCAGCCGGTTTTCTTGTACTCGGCAGAGATGATCTGGATTTCGCGGCCCGCGGCGAGTTCGGCCTGGCGCATCGTGTATTCGTCGACATTACCGGCCGGGAAAAATGCACGGCTATGGCTCACGCAACCGATGTACAGGCTCTCCATCTTGATCGGCGTGTAGTGCGAGCCGATGATGAATTCCGTCGACCCGCCGCCGATATCGACCACCAGACGCTTGCCCGGGCTGGCCGGCACGGAGTGTGCCGCGCCCGCATAAATCAGGCGCGCTTCTTCACGCCCGGCAATCACTTCGATCGGAAAACCCAACGCGGCCTGCGCCTCCCCGAGAAACTCGCCCGCGTTCTTGGCGATGCGCAACGTGTTGGTCGCGACCGCGCGCACGTGATCGGGATGAAAGTCGCGCAGACGTTCGCCGAAACGCTTCAGCGCGTCCCAGCCACGCACCTGCGACGCACGATCGAGCATCTTGTCGCGCGACAGACCAGCGGCAAGACGCACCGGTTCACGCAGCGCATCGACCTGATAAATCTGGCTGCCCGCCTCGGTTTCCTCGACCCGGCCGACGATCAGACGGAAGCTGTTCGAGCCAAGGTCGACGGCGGCGAGGAGTTGTGGGGTATTGACCATCGGGTAAGCGGACTCCATGCGCGCGAGCGCGGCGGCGGTGGGCGACGAAGACAAAGGCGCCGGACGTCGACCCGGTGCTTTGGGCGTCTTGTGGCCGGCCGCGCTATTCAAAGACGCCATTCTAAGCGTACCGGGCCTCACGATGTCACCTCGCAGCAATGGGGGTGCCCGATGATCCCATAACCACTGCGTCATATTGACGACACGCAACGATTCAAGCGTAGAATAAAAAAATCGAGAATGTCATAACAACGTCATCATATTGTGAGAATTTCCGAGCGTCTTTCCGCCTCTCTTCCTGACATTCCATTCTCGCTGCCGATGTCCATCCGCTATCCCCTTTTGAATCGCGAACTGGGCATTCTGGGTTTCAACGAGCGTGTGTTGGCACAAGCTGCCGACCCAGCCGTCCCTTTGCTCGAACGCTTGCGCTTCATCTGCATCACCAGTAGTAACCTCGACGAATTCTTCGAAGTCCGCATGGCCGGACTGCAGGAGCAGATGCGCGACAATCCCGGCGCATTGTCGCCGGACGGCATGTCGTTGCAGCACGTGTACGACCTGGTGGTCGAGCGTGCGCAAAAGCTCGTGCATCGTCAGTACACCATGTTGCACGACACGGTATTGCCCGCGCTCGAAGGCGAAGGCATCTATTTCCACGGCACGGAAGCGTGGAACGAAGCGCAGACCGAATGGGCGCGCAATTATTTCTTCGACGAACTGCTGCCGGTGCTCACGCCGATCGGACTCGATCCGGCGCATCCATTTCCGCGTGTGCTCAACAAGAGCCTGAACTTCGTCGTCGAACTCGAAGGCAAAGACGCATTCGGCCGCCAGGCGATGATGGGCATCGTGCAGGCGCCGCGCGCGTTGCCACGGCTCGTGCGCATGCCGCAGGGGCTGTCGGGCTATCCACACGGCTTTGTGCTGCTGAGCTCGCTGTTGCAGCGCTTTGTCGGCGAGCTGTTTCCGAACCTCGTCGTGCGCAGTTGCAATCAGTTCCGCATTACGCGTAATAGCGAACTGTTTGTCGACGAAGACGAAATCACCAATCTGCGCGTCGCGTTGCAGGGCGAATTGCCGGCGCGACATCTGGGCAATGCGGTGCGGCTCGAAGTATCGGCCGAAACGCCCGCGCATGTCGTGCGGCGTCTGCTCGACGAAAGCGGTCTGTCGAACAAGGACTGCTATTACGCGAACGGCCCGGTCAATCTGGTCCGGCTGATGCAATTGCCGGAAATGGTCGACCGGCCCGATCTGAAGTTTGTGCCGCACATTCCCGCTATTCCGCCGAGCGTCGCCAATAGCGCGAGCATGTTCGACGTGATCGATCAGGGCGACGTGCTGCTGCATCATCCGTATGAGAGCTTCCAGCCGGTGCTCGAATTGCTGCTGCAGGCCGCCAAAGATCCGAACGTGGTGGCGATCAAGCAGACCATCTACCGTACCGGCACCGACTCGCCGCTCATGGACGCGCTGATGCAAGCCGCGCGCAACGGCAAGGAAGTCACGGTGGTGGTCGAGTTGCTCGCGCGCTTCGACGAAGAGACCAATATCAACTGGGCGTCGCAGCTTGAAGCAGTGGGCGCGCACGTGGTGTACGGCGTGGTGGGCCACAAGTGCCACGCGAAGATGATGCTGATCGTGCGGCGCGTGTCGGTGGGCGGCAAGACGACGCTCAAGCGCTACGTGCACCTCGGCACGGGTAACTATCATCCGCGTACCGCACGCCTTTATACCGACTTCGGTTTGATGACCGCCGACCAGAAAATCTGCGAAGACGTGCATCACGTGTTCCAGCAGTTGACCGGTATTGGCGGCGAGCTGAAGCTGCATGAGTTGTGGCAGTCGCCGTTCACGCTGCATCCCAAACTCGTTGAAGCGATTCGTGCGGAAGCCGAGCATGCGCGCGCAGGCAAGAAGGCGCGCATCGTCGCGAAGATGAATGCGCTGCTCGAGCCTACGGTGATCGCCGAGTTGTATGAGGCGTCGCAGGCCGGTGTGAAGATCGATCTGATCGTGCGAGGGGTGTGTTCGCTGCAGCCGGGTGTACCGGGGCTGTCGGAGAACATCACGGTGCGTTCCATCGTCGGGCGCTTCCTCGAACATCACCGCATCTTCTACTTCTACGACGACGGCAAGGAACAGGTCTATCTGTCGAGTGCCGACTGGATGGACCGCAACTTCTTCCGCCGTGTCGAAGTCGCGTTTCCGATCAACAATCGGCGTTTGAAGCGGCGTGTGATTGCAGAGGGTCTATCGGCGTTCCTCGGTGACAATCAATCGGCATGGCTGATGCAAAGCGATGGACACTATCGTCGCCGCCGCCCCGGCAAGTCGTCGCGCAATGCGCAGATGAGTCTGCTGACGAAGTTCTGTCCTTGAAGGATGAATGCGCGCCCGTCGTTCAGACTGGCGCATCCTGATTCGAGACGTGCATAAAAAAACCGCCTTATTCAGGCGGTTTTCTCTTGCGTCGACGTCTGTGTTCCCGACTATCAAACCGGCGCCGGTTGCCGCCGCGCCGTGCGATACACCGGGAAGCGCACGGTGAACGTGCTGCCGCGTCCCTCTTCGCTCTTCACGTCGAGTTGCGCATCGTGCCGCTGCAGCACGTGCTTGACGATCGCCAAACCCAAACCCGTGCCACCGGTATCGCGCGAACGGCTGCGATCGACGCGATAGAAGCGCTCGGTCAGCCGCGGAATATCCGCAGCCGGAATGCCCAAACCGGTATCGGTGACGGAGAACACTGCGTGGCCACCTTGCGCATGCCAGTTCACCCTGATCGCACCGCCGTCCGGCGTATAGCGAATCGCGTTGGTCACGAGGTTGCCTAACGCGCTGAGAATTTCGGTTTCGACGCCGGTGACCGTCAGCCCCTCGTCGGTATCGAACGTGATCCTGTGATGATCGCTCGACAGGCTTTCGGCGTCGTCCCGCAAATGACGCAGCACTGCGCGCATGTCGATCATCTGATCGCTCGGCGGCTTGTTGTCGCCTTCGAGTTTCGCGAGCACCAGCAGATCGCTGACGATATGACGCATGCGTGAAGCCTGCTGCTCCATCAGTTCGAGGTAGCGCGAACGCTCTGCTTCGCTCAGCGGCAACTCGCGCATCGTCTCCAGAAAACCGGACAGCACGGTGAGCGGCGTCTTCAGTTCATGCGAGACGTTGGCGACAAAATCGCGGCGCATCGCATCGGTACGTTCCAGCTCGGTAATGTCTTGCGACAACACCAGCTTGCGATTCTCGCCGTAAGGAAACACCTGCACCGACAGCACGTTCTGACGCTTGTCGCCCATCCCGCGCATGATCAGCATCTGTTCATACTGGTGCGAATTCAGATAACGGACAAAGTCGGGATGACGCACCAGATGCGTAATGTGCTGACGCAGATCGCGCTTCGCATCGAGGCCGAAGTGGCTCTCGGAAATGGCATTGCACCATTCGATCTGGTCATGATCGTCGAGCATCGCCACGCCGTTCGGCGATGCCTGGATGGCCTGAATGAAACGGGAATGCTGCTGCTCGACCTGGCGCACCTGCGCATGCCAACGCTTCGCGAGCTTATGCAAACGGTAATAGATTTCGCCCCAGATGCCGGGTGCGCTCGGCACTTCGCCGTACACCGGCGCGTCGAGCAGACGCCATAGCCGCTGCTTGTGAAAGGTGCTGAAAATGCTCTGTGCAAGCAGCATGACGATCGCGAGGACGAGTGCTGCCTTGACGTTCACGAGTGCGCCGACCACTGCGCAAAGAACTGCCAGCAGCACGATCGACACGAGGGAGCGCGCCCAGATGATGTTCATGGTCTAGCGATCGAAGAGAAAAGCACACGCGCCGAAATTGGATTGGCCGCGCCTGCGCATGGCGAATATGACGTACCGGGAATCTGCCCAACCCGAGCGACGCAAGCGGTAAGAACCAGCCCGCGCCGCGACGGTTTGTCAGGCGCTCTTCGCCAGCCGGTAGCCGCTACCGCGCACCGTTTCGATCATAGCATCGCACCCGGCCGGCTTCAGAGCCGCGCGCAGACGCTTGATATGTACGTCCACCGTGCGCTCTTCGACGAACACGTGGTCGCCCCACACCTGATCGAGCAATTGCGTGCGGCTATGCACGCGCTCCGGGTGCGTCATGAAAAAGTGCAGCAGACGGAATTCCGTCGGACCGAGGTCGAGCTTGATCTCGCTGCCTTCGGCATGCGCAGCGACGCGGTGCGTAGCCGGATCGAGCTTGAGACCGTTGATCGCGACGAGGTCTTCGGTCAACTGCGGCGCACGGCGACGCAACACCGCCTTGATCCGCGCCATCAGTTCCTTCGGCGAGAACGGCTTCGTGACATAGTCGTCTGCGCCGATTTCGAGACCCAGCACCTTGTCCTGCTCATCGCCACGCGCGGTCAGCATGATGATCGGAATGTGCTTGGTGCGCTCGTTGTTGCGCAGATCGCGGGCGAACGCAATGCCAGATTTACCCGGCAACATCCAGTCGAGCAGCACGAGGTCGGGCAATACATCGCTGATCAGGTTCTGCGCCTGCTCCGCGTTGTATGCGCGAATCGGGCAGTGTCCGGCGTGTTGAAGATTGACCGAAATCAATTCGGAAATGGCGGGCTCATCTTCAATGACGAGAATGCTGCTGGGCATCGGCACCTCTGTTCCTTATCTCTGGATTAACTGAGTGCTTCGCGTTCGAGCGCGTCGCGCGACTTGTGCCGCACGTCGGTGCCCTTCACGATGTAAATGATGAATTCCGCGATGTTCTTCGCGTGGTCGCCGATCCGCTCGATCGCTTTCGCGATGAACAGAAAATCGAGGCCCACCGAAATCGAACGCGGATCTTCCGTCATGTACGAAATCAGCTTGCGCACGAACGCGCGGAATTCTTCGTCGATCGCTTTATCGTCGCGCACGATCTGCGCGGCGGCGACCGTGTCGAGACGCGCGAACGCGTCGAGCGCGCGGCGCAGAATCGACACCGCCATTTCGCCCGACAGCTTGATCTCGGCAATGTTGATGGTGCGCGACGCGCCGTCTTCCATCAAACGCTTGGTACGTTTAGCGATTTTTTCGGCTTCGTCACCGGCGCGCTCGAGATTCGTGATGGTCTTCGAAATCGCGATCAGCAAGCGCAGGTCACGCGCGGCCGGCTGACGGCGCGCGATGATGTTGCTGCATTCTTCGTCGATCTCAACTTCCATCTTGTTCAAACGGTCTTCGGCCGCGATCACCTGTTCGGCGATATCGAGGTCGAATTCGTTGAGCGCCTGCATCGCGTTGACGATCTGCGATTCAACGAGGCCACCCATTTCGAGCACTTTCGAAGACACCAGATTCAGGTCGGCATCGAACTGGCTGGACAAGTGTTTATCGGACATGTCGTACTCCCTTATTTCTGCGCTGTGGCTTAGCCGAAGCGGCCAGTAATGTAGTCCTCGGTTTCCTTGCGGACCGGCTTGATGAAGATCTTTTCGGTGTCGCCGAATTCGATCAACTCGCCGAGGTACATATAGGCAGTGTAGTCCGAACAGCGGGCCGCCTGTTGCATGTTGTGCGTGACGATCACCACCGTGTAATCGCTCTTCAATTCGGCGATCAGTTCTTCGATACGGCCCGTCGAAATCGGGTCGAGTGCGGAGCAAGGTTCGTCCAGCAACAACACTTCAGGACGGATCGCGATGCCGCGTGCGATACACAACCGCTGTTGCTGACCGCCCGACAGACCGTAGCCGCTCTGACCCAGCTTGTCCTTCACTTCGTTCCACAGCGCGGCCTTGGTGAGCGCCCATTCGACGCGGTCATCCATTTCCGAGCGCGGCAGCGTTTCGAACATCTTCACGCCGAATGCGATGTTGTCGTAGATCGACATCGGGAACGGCGTCGGCTTCTGGAACACCATGCCGATCCGTGCGCGCAGCAGCGAGATATCGCGCTTGGAAGTCAGCAGATTTTCGCCGTCCATCATGATCTCGCCTTCCGCGCGCTGCTCCGGATAGAGCGCGTACATCTTGTTCAGCGTGCGCAGCAACGTGGACTTGCCGCAACCGGACGGGCCGATGAACGCGGTCACCTTGCCCTCGGGAATGTGCAGGTTGATGTTCTTCAGCGCGTGGTACTTGCCGTAGAAGAAGTTCAGGTCGTTGATCTCGATCTTCGGACGCGACGGCGACGAAGCCTGGCCGCTCTGCATGGGATCGGAACCGGCGGGCGCGGGATGACGCGCGATCGGATTGAGTTGAGTTTCTGCCATATTCATCGGATTACACTCCGCCCTTACTTATTCGAGAAGACCGTGCGCGCGAGGACATTCAGTCCGAGCACCGCGAGCGTGATCAGGAAGACGCCGGCCCATGCAAGCGATTGCCATTGCGCGAACGGGCTCATCGCAAACTTGTAGATCGTGACCGGCAGGTTCGCGACCGGCTGATTCATGTTCATCGAGAAGAACTGGTTCGACAGCGCCGTGAACAGTAGCGGCGCGGTTTCGCCGGCAATCCGGGCAACCCCGAGCAGCACGCCAGTAACGATACCGGAGACGGACGCCTTCAACGTGATCGACAGCACCATTTTCCACTTCGGTGTGCCGAGTGCGAATGCGGCTTCACGCAGTGCGTTGGGCACCAGCTTCAGCATGTTTTCGGTCGTGCGGATCACGATGGGGATCTGTAGCAACGCGAGCGCGAACACGCCGGCCCAGCCGCTGAAGTGACCCATTTTCGCGACCACCAGAGCGTAGACGAACAGACCGATCACGATCGACGGCGCCGACAACAGGATGTCGTTAATGAAGCGGGTGACCTGCGCGAGCCAGCCCTTCTGACCGTATTCGGCGAGATAGACGCCCGCCAGAATACCGATCGGCGTGCCGATGAAGGTAGCGAGACCGACCAGCATCAGGCTGCCGACAAGCGCGTTGGCGAGACCGCCGCCGTCGGTATTCGGCGGGGGCGTGGACTGCGTGAACAGTTCGACCGACAAACCACCGATACCCAGACGCAGCGTCGTATAGAGAATCCACACGAGCCACACGAGGCCGAATGCCATTGCCGCGAGCGACATGGTCAACGCAATCGCGTTCTTGAAACGGCGACGCCCTTGCAGACGCACACGCATGGCTTCGAGCTGAGCCGCGTCGTGTGAACCCGGCATATTCAAAGTGGGCTGGCTCATTTCGCGCCCTCCCCTTTTTCGAGGCGAAGCAGCATGATTTTCGAAATCGCCAGCACGATGAAAGTAATCACGAACAGGATCAGGCCGAGTTCCATCAGCGCCGACGTATGCAGGCCCGGGTCCGCTTCTGCGAACTCGTTGGCGAGCGCCGACGTAATGCTGTTGCCCGGCGAGAACAGCGAAATGTTGTCGAGCAGATTGGTGTTGCCGATCACGAACGTGACCGCCATCGTCTCGCCAAGTGCACGGCCAAGACCCAGCATCACGCCGCCGATCACACCGGTCTTCGTGAACGGCAGCACGATCTTCCACATCACTTCCCACGTCGTGCAGCCGATGCCATAGGCCGATTCCTTCAGCAGTACTGGCGTGACTTCAAACACGTCGCGCATCACCGAAGCAATGTACGGAATGATCATGATCGCGAGAATCACGCCCGCGCACAGAAGGCCGATGCCGATCGGCGGCCCGGCAAACAGCGCGCCGACGAACGGAATGCCGCCGAGCACCGCACCGAGCGGCTTCTGGAAGTACTGCGCGAAGATCGGCGCGAACACCAGCAGACCCCACATACCGTAGACGATCGACGGAATGGCGGCGAGCAGTTCGATCGCGATGCCGAGCGGCCGACGCAACCACGCAGGCGCGAGTTCGGTCAGGAAAAGCGCAATGCCGAAGCTGACCGGCACCGCGATGATGAGAGCGATGAGCGAGGTGGCGATCGTGCCGTAGATCGGCACCAGTGCGCCGAATTGCTTGCTAGGTGGATCCCACTCGGCGGTCCACAGGAAGCGGAAGCCGAACTCCCTGATCGACGGCATGGACGCGACGACCAGCGAAATGATGATGCCGCCGAGCAACAACAGCGTGATGATGGCGGCAAGGCGTGCCAGACCGCCGAAGATCACGTCGCCGGCGCGGCTGGGCGCCTTCTGCTGCGACGTGCTGCCGGGCGGCGTAGACCTGCTGGCGCCGGACGCTAATTGGATATCGGACATGAGAGCCTGATGGACCTGTTTCCAGTTGCCGTATGACACGTGTCGTGCGGCCGGTGATGCTGAAGTTCAGCTGGACTCGATACGGGTGCATGCCGCACGTAAAGGCAGGCAAGCTTGCTGCAAGTTAATCGTTGCGGTTAATGCCATTGGCCGTCCTCACACGAGGACGGCCAATGTAGTACGACCTGCTGTTGCTTACGTCAGAAGCTTAGTCGGCGATCGGCTTGCCTGCTGCGTCTTTGACCTTCGCCTTCCACTGCGTGCGGATTTCAGCCGTGACGGATTCCGGCAGCGAAATGTAGTCCAGATCGTTTGCCGCTTGCGTGCCGTTCTTGAATGCCCAGTCGAAGAACTTCAGCGTTTCCGTGCCTTGCGCCGGCTTGTCCTGCGCCGTGTGCAGCAGCACGAACGTTGCGCCGACGACCGGCCATGCATCCTTGCCCGGCTCGTTCGTCAGGATCTGGTAGAACGACTTCGACCAGTCAGCACCGGCAGCCGCTGCCTTGAAGGTTTCCGTCTTCGGCTCGACCACTGCGCCCGACGAATTCTTCAGCGACGCGTATGTCATGTGGTTCTGCTTCGCGTATGCCCACTCCACGTAGCCGATTGCGCCCGGCAGACGTTGCACGAAAGCAGCGACGCCGTCGTTGCCCTTGCCACCCGTGCCGGTCGGCCAGCTAACCGTTGCACCTTCACCGACCTTCGACTTCCAGTCAGGGTTGACCTTCGACAGATAGTTCGTCCAGATGAACGTCGTGCCCGAACCGTCGGCGCGGCGAACCACGGCGATGTCGGTATCCGGCAGCTTGATCTTCGGGTTCAACGCGACGATTGCCGGGTCGTTCCACTTCTTGATTTTGCCCAGGTAGATATCGCCGAGCACTTCACCCGACAGCACCAGTTCGCCCGGCTTCACGCCCGGCACATTGATAGCCGGCACCACGCCGCCGACCACCGTCGGGAACTGGAACAGACCTTCCTTCGCGAGTTCGTCGTCTTTCAGCGGAGCGTCCGAACCGGCGAAATCCACGGTCTTCGCAACGATCTGCTTCACGCCACCCGACGAACCGATACCTTGATAGTTGACCTTGCCGCCGCCGGACTTCTGATAAGCGTCGGCCCACTTCGTGTAGATCGGTGCTGCGAAGGTGCTGCCCGCGCCAGTGATGTCTGCGGCTTGCGCTGCCATAGCGAAAAGCGCGCCAGCGACGCCAGCGAACACGGTTTGCATCAATTTCATGAGACCTCCAAGGTGTGAGCGGGTGTGAGCGGATAACTCGAACACCGCGAAGCTTAGGGTCTATTTGTGACAGTAACGTGACTTATCGTGAATCGAATGTGACAGTGGAATTACAGGACGAAAGGCGTTTGGAGGGACGGAATGGGGGGTTTCGCGGCGGTTCAGGCGCTATTTGTAGGGTGATTTGAAAGAGGAAATCAGGGGGTGAACGTTTGCGAGAGGGTGAGGGCAAACGTGGTTGGGAATCTGCTCGCGGCGGCAATTGCGGCATATTGCCGCGGCGTGCGCGATGGGTTGCGGCAAGATGCGGTTAGCGGGCCGTTAGTTGCGCTGGGGACGCGCATGATGCCGCGAGATTTCCGGCAGCGGCAGCGGCAGCGGCAGCGGCAGCGGCAGCGGCAGCGGCAGCGGCAGCGGCAGCGGCAGCGGCAGAACGATAACCCGCCGTCCGCGCCGCTGCCGGAACAAAAGCGCTTAAGCCGTGGCCTGCCTCACCGCATCGGCGATGGTTTCCGAATGCAGTAGCGCGTCGTCGGCATTTTCCGCCTCGACCATCACGCGTAGCACCGGCTCCGTACCGGAAGCGCGAATCAGCACACGACCTCGTCCTTTCAGCGCGTCCTCAGCCTTGCCGATCGCGCGACGGATCGAGTCGCTGCCCTTCCAGTCCGCGTCGGGCTTCATACGCACGTTGATCAGCTTCTGCGGGAACAGCGTGACGCCATCCAGCAGTTCGGCAAGCTGCTTGCCGCTACGCTGCATCGCCGCCAGCACCAGCAGCGCAGAGACGATTCCGTCGCCGGTCGAGTGGCGATCCAGCGACAGAATATGGCCCGAACCTTCCGCGCCGAGTTGCCAGCCGTGCTCACGCAACTGCTCGAGCACATAGCGATCGCCCACCGCCGCGCGGACGAACTTCACGCCCGCTTCCTGCAGCGCGACCTCGACGGCCATATTGGTCATCAACGTGCCGACCGCGCCTGCCACCTTGCCTTCGGTGGCGATGCGGTCCTTCACCAGCACGTACAGCAGTTCATCACCGTTATACAGACGCCCTGTCGCGTCCACGACCTGCAGACGGTCGGCGTCGCCATCGAGCGCAATGCCGAGGTCCGCGTGATTCGCACGCACCGCGCGCACCAGCGCGTCAGGCGCCGTTGCGCCGACACCGTCATTGATGTTGAAGCCGTTCGGCGCCACGCCGATCGGGATCACCTCCGCGCCCAGTTCGTGGAACACGTGCGGCGCGACGTCATAAGCGGCGCCATGCGCACAGTCGACCACCAGCTTCATCCCACGTAGATCGTACGCAGCCGGAAACGTGCTCTTGCAGAACTCGATATAGCGACCAGCAGCATCATCGAGGCGCCGCGCCTTGCCAAGTTGCTCGGAAGCCGCGCACGCGAGCGGCTGATTGAGTTGCTCTTCGATCATCGACTCCACCTCATCCGGCAACTTGTTGCCGTCGGCGGAGAAAAACTTGATGCCGTTGTCGTAATACGGGTTGTGCGACGCGCTAATGACGACGCCCGCGGCCAGCCGCAACGCGCGAGTCAGATAGGCAATGCCCGGTGTCGGCATAGGACCCGCCAGCATGACGTCGACTCCCGCCGCCGAAAAGCCCGACTCCAGCGCCGCCTCGAGCATGTAGCCCGATACCCGCGTGTCTTTGCCGATCAGCACCGTTGGCCGTGCGCCGGATCTGGCCCACCGGTCGGCGCCCGCGAGCACCTTGCCCGCCGCGTAGCCGAGCCGCAGCACGAATTCCGGCGTAATAGGACCTTCGCCAACCTTTCCTCGAATCCCGTCCGTTCCGAAGTAACGACGTGCCATTTTTATCTCTCTCCCGTGGCTTTGGGTTCAATCGTGCGCACGGGCGTGTTTCGCCGCGTCGCGCATAGCTGCCCATACTTTCAATGAATCTACAGTTTGTGCGACGTCATGGACACGCAGAATCGCCGCGCCCCGTTCGGCCGCGCACACAGCCGCAGCGATGCTACCCGCGACGCGCTCCGGAGCAGGACGCCCAACCACCGCGCCGACCATCGACTTGCGCGACATGCCCGCGAGAATCGGGTACGGCGGCTCGGCGCGTGGCGCCGTGTCCGGCAGATGCGCGAGCAACGCATAGTTATGCTCGATCACCGCCTTGCCGAAGCCGAAACCCGGATCGACGCTAATGCGTTCGCGCGCGACGCCTGCC
Organism: Paraburkholderia metrosideri; assembly: GCF_904848625.1. GTDB lineage: Bacteria > Pseudomonadota > Gammaproteobacteria > Burkholderiales > Burkholderiaceae > Paraburkholderia > Paraburkholderia metrosideri. The sequence continues at coordinate 207,956 of NZ_CAJHCP010000011.1, read as the reverse complement.
TGCTGCAACCTGGCCACCCGCTCCTCCAGAAATTGGCGGACTTCGCTCACCACGTCTTCATACGCGGGCTCGCCGAGTTGCATGGTCTGCGGCTCGCCGAGCATATGCATAACGCATAAACCGCAGTTGCTGTCGCGTACGGCCTCAATTGCGCCTGGCATGCGAAAGCCCCAGATGTCGTTAATCAGATCGGCGCCCGCGCTTAGCGCATGACGCATCACTTCCGGCTTATACGTATCGATCGATAGCGGCACATTTGCACCGCGCAGTTGCTCGACAAGCGGGATCACACGTTCCAGCTCTTCGTCGAGCGGCACGGGGGGCGCTCCGGGGCGAGTCGATTCGCCACCGATATCGATGATATCCACGCCGTCGAGCATCATGCGCTCGGCCTGACGCAACGCATCGTCGCGCATCGCGTATTTGCCGCCATCGGAGAAAGAATCGGGCGTGACGTTCAGAATGCCCATGACCAACGGGCGTTCAAAGGTCAGCTTGAAGCGACCGCATTGCAGCGGCGCGGGGACGGGAAGAAAACTGCAATCGACTTTCGACACGTAACGACTTCACGCAAAACGAATAAATGCAAAACGGGCCGGCGTGTAACACACCGGCCCGCACTTTCTGCTAATTGCCGATCACGCCGGCGCAGTCGCGCTACCTGGCTTGACTTCGGTGCCCGGGCTGCCGCCCGACGACGCGTCGGTTGCCGACGGCGATGAGCTCTTCGGCGAACGCGGCGGACGGCCTGCCATGATGTCGTTGATCTGATCTGCGTCGATCGTTTCCCACTCCATCAGTGCGGCAGTCATCGCTTCGACCTTGTCGCGGTTTTCATCCAGCAGGCGCTTGGCGAGTGTGTACTGCTCGTCCAGCACGCGACGGATTTCAGCGTCGACCTTCTGCTGCGTTGCTTCCGAAATCGTCCGCGTAAAGCCACGGCCAAACGGCGTTGCGTCGTTTTCGTCGTCGACGTAGACCATCGGTCCAAGTGCGTCTGTCATACCGAAACGGGCAACCATTGCACGCGCGGTTTGCGTCGCCTTGTTGAAGTCGTCCGATGCACCTGTGCTGATCAGGTTCAGGAACAGCTCTTCAGCTACGCGGCCACCGAACAGAATCGCGAGACGATCCAGCAGGTAATCTTTCGAATACGTTTCGTTATCGTGTTCCGGCAACTGCCACGTCACACCCAATGCACGGCCACGCGGAATGATCGTGACCTTGTGAACCGGATCGGCCTTCGGCAGCAGCTTCGCGATCACCGCATGACCTGACTCGTGGTATGCGGTAGCACGCTTCGACTCTTCGCGGATCACAGCCGACTTGCGCTCCGGACCCATGAAAATCTTGTCCTTTGCATCTTCAAAGTCGTTCATCTCGACAATGCGCTTGCCTCGGCGAGCCGCGAACAACGCTGCCTCATTGACGAGGTTTGCGAGATCGGCGCCCGAGAAGCCCGGCGTGCCGCGAGCGATCACCGCTGCGTCGACGTCGTTCGAAATGGGTACCTTGCGCAGGTGAACCTTCATGATGTGTTCGCGACCGCGGATATCCGGCAGACCGACGTACACCTGACGGTCGAAACGGCCCGGACGCAGCAGCGCCTTATCGAGCACGTCGGAGCGGTTCGTTGCAGCGATCACGATCACGCCCGAGTTCGCCTCGAAACCGTCCATCTCGACGAGCATCTGGTTCAACGTCTGTTCGCGCTCATCGTTACCGCCGCCCATACCGGCGCCACGATGACGGCCGACCGCGTCGATTTCGTCGATGAACACGATGCACGGTGCATGCTTCTTCGCCTGTTCGAACATGTCGCGCACACGAGCCGCACCGACACCGACGAACATTTCCACGAAGTCCGAGCCCGAGATGCTGAAGAACGGCACCTTTGCTTCGCCAGCAATGGCGCGCGCCAGCAACGTCTTACCGGTTCCCGGCGGCCCGACCAGCAGCACACCGCGTGGAATGCGCCCGCCCAGCTTCTGGAATTTCTGAGGATCGCGCAGGAAGTCGACCAGTTCGGAAACTTCTTCCTTTGCTTCGTCGCAACCGGCGACGTCGGTGAAATTGATTGCGTTGTTGTTCTCGTCGATCAGACGAGCACGGGACTTGCCGAACGAGAAGGCGCCCCCTTTGCCGCCCCCCTGCATCTGTCGCATCATGTAGAACCAGAAACCGATGATCAGGATCGTCGGTCCGAGGTAATACAGCGCGGACACCAGCGCATTAGGTTCGTCATCAGCCTTGCCGCTTACCTGAACGCCATACTTCATCAGATCGCCGACCATCCAGATGTCGCCCGGCGACACGATCTGGTACTTCTGGCCGTCTGCTGGAGTGACCGTGAGGTTCCGCCCCTGGACGATGACGTTCTTGACTTTGCCGGCCTTAGCGTCATCCATGAACTGCGAATAGGAAACACCTTCCTGGACACGGGGCTTGTCGAACTGCTTGAACACCGTAAACAGCACCAGTGCGATAACCAGCCACACTGCTGCCTTCGAAAACATATTGTTGTTCAAAGCACCACTCCTTCACTTAGACGGGCGCCTACATTTGCCTTGCGGCACCACGAAAGCATTCTAATCCAGTCCGCAGACCCCTGCCATAACGTTTCGCTACCACAGAAATAGCGTAGCGGGCCGCTACAGCGCCAATTTCCGGCGCCATCAGCGCCTTATCGGCAGATGCGGAACCGTTCTGCAGCGCCCCTATGCGGGACGCTTGAGATGCTTACCCAAAATAAATGTTTCTGACGACTTATCCCGCGACGCTTTCGGCTTGCGGGCCGCCACCACCTTGAACTGATGCTTGAACTTTTCGACAATCTGGCTGTAACCGCTGCCGTGAAAGCACTTGACCAAAAGGGCACCATCCGGTTTCAGGTGATTTTGTGAGAATTCCAGCGCGAGGTCGCACAAATGCTCGATTCGCGCGGCATCCGCCACCGCCACTCCCGACAGGTTGGGCGCCATATCCGAAATTACAAGGTCAACCTGACGTTCTCCGACCAATTCTTCCAGCCGACCCACGACCGAGTCTTCGCGGAAGTCACCCTGAATGAAGTGGACGTCAGCGACCGGCTCCATTGGCAGGATGTCTAGCGCAATGATTGTGCCGTCAATGCCGCCTTCGCGCTCGGCGTCGCGTTGCGCGCCTTTGGCGAGTTTGTTGCGGACGTACTGGCTCCAGCTGCCCGGTACCGAACCGAGATCGACAATGACCTGTCCTGGACGGATCAGCTTGTCCTGTTCGTCGATTTCCTTGAGTTTGTAGGCTGCGCGGGCGCGATAGCCCTCTCGCTGCGCCATCTTCACGTAGGGATCGTTGATGTGGTCATGCAGCCACGCGGTGTTGAACTTGTTTTTTGCCATTAAAGGTGAACTCTTGCTGCGTGGTGACGCGCTTTAGGGGATAATACGCGGTTAATTCGCGCGGCCGGTGCCAAACTGATGCCCAAAGCGGCAATAAGTGGCGGTGAGCCGCGATTCTGTTGTTCTGACGCGCCGCCCTGTTGAATCGGCCCAATCGAGCAAATCGATCGGGAACGCAGGTGCCGCCATTTTAGTCGAGTCTCCCACTTTCCATGCCAGCCCTCAAAGTCTCTTCCGACCAACGCGCCGAGTTGCGCTCCCAGGCACATGCGCTCAAACCGGTCGTGCTCGTCGGCGCCGAAGGCTTGACCGACGCTGTGCTCTCTGAGATCAAGGTGCACCTTGGTGCTCATCAGCTGATCAAAATTCGTGTGTTCGGCGACGAACGCGAAGAGCGCATCGCAATCTATGAAGAAATCTGCGACAAGCTAAACGCTGCGCCGATCCAGCACATTGGCAAACTGCTGGTGATCTGGAAGCCCGAATCGGCACAGCCCGCCGTGAAGGCCAAACGTGGCGCTTTGCCGAGCGCCCGTGAAGCCGCGGAAGAAGCCAAACCAGGTAAAGGCCGCGCACCGCGCGTCGTCAAGGTGGTGAAGCCCAGCGAAATTCCGATGCGCAAGCCGAAAGCCAAAGCAGTCGTCGTGCGCGGCAATGAACGCGTCACGCAAGGCGGCAACATCAAACGAGCCAAGAAGCGCCAGACCAGCGCAAAGCGCTCGCATCAATCGTCGAAGTAAACGAATGATGAGGGGTGCGGCGAAGTCCGCACCTCGTGTCTGCGTACCCGGGAACCAAAGAGCAACTGCCCCGGCAAATTCACCTGGACTAACAGACTGCACGCACAGGCAATACGCACGCCGCATCGGCCTGTTACTTCATGGTGCTTCAGCCCGCCGCCTTCCCCGCAGCGCCGCTACGAGCGCCCTGCTCTATCGCCACCACGCCAGCACTCGCCGGCAACTTCCACACCAGCGCCAAGCCCAGCAGGCTTTCGATCAGATAGAACAGACTCGATACGCCATGCAGGATGCCAAAGCGCGTCGCATAAACCGAATGCCCAACATCGCTGCCAGCCTCAAGTGCAGCCACGCGCATCGCATTCATGAATGGCTGCAACCCGAAGTAACCCACCAGCACACACACCAGCATGCCGGCAAGCAGCCAGCGAACGCGGCGATAGGGTTCGTCACCACGGCGCACCAGAACATTCGCGAGAACGAGCAGCAAAATGCCGCACACCGCGCCCACCAGCCCCTGAATCCGGAATAGCTGTGCCGCCACGCCCCCCGCCGAAATCCGGTCGAGCGACATGAACAACACCGGCGCGACGGCATAGCCGATAGTCAGCAGACTACCGACCCACACTACCGTCAACAGGCGAAAAATCCGATGGGGCATCTGGGACACGGCAGCCATCGTCAGACGTAGCTAACCGCAATAATTTCGTATTCGCGCACGCCGCCTGGCGCCTGCACCGAAGCCACATCGCCTTCCGACTTGCCGATCAATGCACGCGCGATCGGCGAGCTGATCGAAATCAGACCGTGGTCGATGTCCGCTTCGTCGTCGCCGACGATCTGGTACTTGACCGATGCACCCGACGCCAGGTCTTCCAGCTCCAGGGTCGCGCCGAACACCACGCGGCCGTCCGCGTCGACCTTGGACGGGTCGATCACCTGCGCGCCGGCCAGCTTCGATTCGATCTCGGCAATCCGGCCTTCGATAAAGCCCTGCTTTTCTTTCGCCGCGTCGTATTCCGCGTTTTCCGACAGATCGCCCTGCGCACGCGCCTCTGAGATCGAATTGATCACCGAGGGACGCTCAACCGATTTCAGGCGCTGCAATTCATCGCGCAACATTTCCGCGCCGCGCTTCGTCAATGGAACAGTGCTCATAAACAACTCTATGCAAAAAACAGCCGTAAAAAAAATCACCGCGGTTAAGTGCATTCCGCGGAAGCCAGCGCCGCGGGGCAAAACCCGGGCCACAGCACCTGCGGAACGCCGCTTAACCGCGGCACTTACTTCTTGGACAAAAAGTCGAAGCCTTAGTTTAGGCGAGCGTGCAGCCCTTGTAAATCATAGACTTCGAGGTCCTTCAAATAGCGCAAACCTTCAACTGCAGCCCGCGCGCCGGACATCGTCGTGTAGTACGTGACCTTGTTCGCCTGCGCACTCATGCGGATCGAACGCGAATCGGCGATCGCAGCGCGGGTTTCGTCGACAGTCGTGAAGACCAGCGCGATTTCGCCATTCTTGATCATGTCGACAATGTGCGGACGGCCGTCCTTCACCTTGTTGACGACCTTGACCGGCACACCGGCTGCCTCGATTGCAGCAGCCGTGCCCTTGGTCGCGACGATCGGATAACCGAGTTCGTGCAGCATGCGCGCGACTTCAACGGCCTTCGGCTTGTCTGCATCCATTACGGTCAACAGCACCGTACCCGACTCCGGCAGACGCGAACCTGCCGCGAGCTGCGACTTGAACAGCGCCTCACCGAATGTCTGACCCACGCCCATCACTTCACCGGTCGAACGCATTTCCGGTCCAAGTACCGGATCGACTGCCGGGAACTTGACGAACGGAAACACCGCTTCCTTCACGCTGAAGTACGGCGGGATGATTTCCTTCGTCACGCCCTGGTCGGCGAGCTTCTGGCCGACCATCGCGCGCGCTGCGATCTTTGCGAGCGGCAGGCTGGTCGCCTTCGACACGTACGGCACCGTGCGCGACGCACGCGGGTTCACTTCGAGTACGTAGATGATGTCTTGTTTCGAGCCATCCGCCTGCGGCACTTGCTGGATCGCGAACTGCACGTTCATCAGGCCGATCACGTTCAGCGCCTTCGCCATTGCACCGGTCTGACGCTTCAGTTCAGCGACGGTTTCCTTCGACAGCGAATACGGCGGCAGCGAGCAAGCCGAGTCGCCCGAGTGGACGCCTGCCTGTTCGATGTGCTCCATCACGCCGCCGATAAACACGGCTTCGCCATCCGAAATGCAATCCACGTCGCATTCGATCGCGTCGTTCAGGAAGCGGTCGAGCAGCACCGGCGAGTCGTGCGACACCTTCACGGCCTCGCGCATATAGCGCTCGAGGTCGCGCGGCTCGTGGACGATTTCCATTGCGCGGCCGCCCAGCACGTACGACGGACGCACCACCAGCGGGTAGCCGATTTCGTCGGCGAGCTTGAGTGCTTCGTCTTCGGCGCGCGCGGTGCGGTTAGGCGGCTGACGCAAGCCGAGGTCTTGCAGCAGCTTCTGGAAACGCTCGCGGTCTTCAGCGGCGTCGATCATGTCCGGCGACGTGCCGACGATCGGCACACCGTTCGCTTCGAGGTCGAGTGCGAGCTTCAGCGGCGTCTGGCCGCCGTACTGCACGATCACGCCGACCGGCTTTTCCTTGTCGACGATTTCGAGCACGTCTTCGAGCGTCAGCGATTCGAAGTACAGACGGTCGGACGTGTCGTAGTCGGTCGACACGGTTTCAGGGTTGCAGTTGACCATGATCGTTTCGTAGCCGTCTTCGCGCATCGCGAGCGCGGCGTGCACGCAGCAGTAGTCGAACTCGATGCCCTGGCCGATCCGGTTCGGGCCGCCGCCCAGCACCATGATCTTCTTGTTGTTGGTCGGGTTCGCTTCGCACTCTTCCTCATAGGTCGAGTACATGTACGCGGTTTTCGTCGCGAACTCGGCCGCGCACGTGTCGACCCGCTTGTACACCGGGCGCACGTTCAACTCGATACGGCGTTGACGCACTTCCGCCGGCTTCGCGCCGAGCAGCTTCGCGAGACGACGATCCGAGAAGCCGCTTTGCTTCACGTACTTCAGTTCTTCCTTCGACAGGCTGGCCAGCGTACGTCCTGAAAGCGCTTTTTCCTTCAGGATGATCTGTTCGATCTGCGCGAGGAACCACGGGTCGATCGACGTCTCGTCGAAAATTTCCTGAGCCGTCATGCCGACACGGAACGCGTCGCCGACGTACCAGATGCGATCCGGACCGGCTTCGCCGATCTCGCGGATGATCTCGTCGCGGTTATCGGTCTTTTCGTCCAGACCGTCGACGCCAACTTCCAGACCGCGCAGCGCCTTCTGGAACGATTCCTGAAACGTGCGGCCAATTGCCATCACTTCACCGACCGACTTCATCTGCGTGGTCAGGCGCGAATCGGCTTCGCGGAATTTCTCGAACGCGAAACGCGGAATCTTGGTGACGACGTAGTCGATCGTCGGTTCGAACGATGCCGGGGTCTGGCCACCGGTGATTTCGTTCTTCAGCTCATCCAGCGTGTAGCCGACTGCCAGCTTGGCCGCGACCTTCGCGATCGGGAAGCCGGTTGCCTTCGACGCCAGCGCCGACGAACGCGACACGCGCGGATTCATTTCGATCACGATCATCCGGCCATCTTTCGGATTGATCGAGAACTGCACGTTCGAGCCGCCGGTATCGACGCCGATCTCGCGCAGCACGGCGAGCGACGCGTTACGCAGGATCTGATATTCCTTGTCGGTCAGCGTTTGTGCGGGTGCGACGGTGATCGAGTCGCCAGTGTGGATACCCATCGGGTCCAGGTTTTCGATCGAGCAGACGATGATGCAGTTGTCCTTGGTGTCGCGGACCACTTCCATCTCGTACTCTTTCCAGCCCAGCAGCGACTCTTCGATCAGCAGTTCGCGCGTGGGCGACAGATCGAGACCGCGCTTGCAGATTTCTTCGAATTCGTCACGGTTGTACGCGATACCGCCGCCCGAACCGCCGAGCGTGAACGACGGGCGAATCACGACCGGATAGCCGCCGCTGCCCGTTTGTGCCGCGATGTCCGCTTGTACGGTCAGCGCTTCTTCCATCGAATGCGCGGTGCCCGACTTGGCCGAACCGAGGCCGATCTTGGTCATCGCGTCTTTGAACTTCTGGCGGTCTTCTGCCTTGTCGATCGCTTCCGGCGACGCGCCGATCAGCTCGACCTTGTACTTTTCCAGCACGCCGTGCGCGTGGAGGTCCAGCGCGCAATTCAGCGCGGTCTGGCCGCCCATCGTCGGCAGGATCGCGTCCGGGCGCTCCTTCGCGATGATGCGCTCGACCACTTCCCACGTGATCGGCTCGATGTAGGTCACGTCGGCCGTGTTCGGGTCGGTCATGATCGTCGCCGGATTGCTGTTGACGAGAATGACCTTGTAGCCTTCCTCACGCAACGCCTTGCATGCCTGCGCGCCCGAGTAATCGAACTCGCACGCCTGGCCGATGATGATCGGACCCGCGCCGATAATGAGGATGCTCTTGATGTCTGTCCGCTTGGGCATAACGCTCTCGCTAATGTATTCCTGAATTCTTTCCGTCGGCGCGCGTCGGTGTTGCGTTGCGCGCGCTTTGCTGTGCGCTGTTACGTGCGGCTCGGGTTGCGGGTGCCTTGGGCACTTCCAGCGCCCTGAGCGCTGGCCGCGTGTCGAGCCGCGCGCTGCCGGGCCGCTTCTGGCAAGCCCGCAGCGCTGTGCCGCTGCTGCTTACGCCGCTGCGCTCTTGCCGCCCTTCTTCGCGTCCATCAACCCGGTGAAGCGGTCGAACAGATAAGCGATGTCGTGCGGACCGGGCGATGCTTCCGGGTGACCCTGGAAGCAGAACGCCGGCTTGTCGGTCAGCGCGAAGCCTTGCAGCGTGCCGTCGAAAAGCGAAACGTGCGTGGCGCGGGCGTTCGCGGGCAGCGTGTCGGCGTCGACCGCAAAACCGTGATTCTGCGATGTGATCACCACGCGGCCGTCGTCCAGATCTTTCACTGGATGGTTCGCGCCGTGGTGGCCCGTCTTCATCTTCATGGTTTTTGCGCCAACCGCGAGGCCCATGATCTGATGGCCGAGGCAGATGCCGAAAGTCGGAATGCCGCGTTCGATCAACTCACGCGCCGCTGCGATTGCGTAGTCGCACGGTTCCGGGTCGCCAGGGCCGTTCGACAGGAAAATGCCGTCCGGGTTGAGCGCGAGTGCGTCGGCCGCGGTGGCTTGCGCCGGCAGCACAGTGACGTGGCAGCCGCGTTCGGCCAGCATGCGCAGGATGTTGTATTTGACGCCGTAGTCGAATGCGACCACCCGGTACTTCGGCGCGTTCTGCGTGCCGTAGCCGGTGCCCAGACGCCATTCGGTCTGGATCCATTCGTAGTTTTCCTTCGTCGACACGACCTTCGCGAGGTCCATGCCGGCGAGGCCCGGGAACGAACGCGCGAGTTCGATAGCCTTGGCTTCGTCGTCCGAACCGGCGAGGATCGCGCCGTTCTGCGCACCCTTGTCGCGCAGAACGCGGGTCAGCATGCGGGTATCGAGGCCGGCGATGGCAACCACGCCTTCGTCCTGCAGGTATTGCGGGAGCGTGCGCTCCATGCGGAAGTTCGACGCGAGAACCGGCAGATCACGGATGATCAGGCCGGCGGCATGGACTTTCGTAGCTTCGACGTCTTCGGCGTTCACACCGACGTTACCGATGTGCGGATACGTGAGGGTCACGATCTGGCGCGCATAGCTCGGGTCAGTCAGGATTTCCTGATAGCCGGTGATAGCGGTGTTGAACACGACTTCGCCGATCGTATGCCCGGGGGCGCCGATCGAGTAACCACGAAAGACCGTGCCGTCGGCGAGCGCGAGCAGAGCGGGAGAAAATGACGGCAACACGGGAGACTCCTTGGGGGAACACCCTGTTGCCGACCAGCCTATCCGACTGCGAGCCGCAGCGAAACACATCGAAGATGCGCGCGCAGACTCGCTCGCGTACTGCCTGTAACGTTGCAAGGGGTGCGCGACGTGTCCAATGTATCCATTGTGTGGACGGATCGGCTTGGTGCGGGGCCCTTCTTGCTACGCCATTGGCGCGCGGCGGATGAACGGTATGGGAGAGGTAGGCGCTAGGGTGCGGGTTGATAAGCTCAAACCTTGAAATTATAGCGTGAAAGTGCCCCTCTCACCAAATCCGAGATGGCGTACCGACCTGATCCGACACCTGTGCAATACGGTCAAACCCTTGCCAGACAAGGCCTCGACGCCGGCAGAGAGAAATTTAACCGATTCAAATCAGGATAGAGTCAGTAAGTTCTACCTTTGTGTAGGGCGAGCCGTTCGGTGCACTCAGGCGTCCTGCCCAACGTGCACTTGCGCGGACCGAATCGCCTTCCGGCCAGGCAATACGTACCAGATCGCGCTCAGCACCTGCAACGTCACCAGAATTCCCCACGCAGTCAGATGCGCCGCTTCCGGATAATGACCGTTAGTGGCCGGCCAGTGCGAGAGGACCGCGCCGACGCCAATCTGGAAGCCGAAAATCAGCAAAAAAATAATCAGCGTCAGCGTGGTATTCACGCGGCCAATCATCTGCGCGGGAAAATGCCGGGCCATGACGGCATAGCTGAGAATACCGGTCCCGCCGAAAATGCCATACGCGGCCCACAGCAGCCCGGCAGGCAGCGGTGCCTTGAACATGATCAGCAACTGCGTGACGACATAGAGGGTCATGCCGATCCCGCAAAACGCGTACAGCGAGATGCCGCGTCGCTCGAGGCTGCGCGCCGCCGCACCGAAACCGACGCAGCCGGCCATCATCGCGAAACCCAGTACCGACACCAGCGCGGCCGCTTCACGTGGCTCGAAACCTTGCACGTCACGCAGCCAGGCGCCGACCCACAGCGATTGCATCGCGTAAAAAACGCCCTGCGTGACGACCGAGAACGACGCCATTTTCCAGAACGCGGTACTGCGCAAAATGTGCAATGTGCCTTTGAACTGCGCGCCGATGCTCGCCTGGTGACGAGTTTCCCGGGTATCGGGCGCGAGCGTCCATTGTGCGAGCGCGACGAGCACCGTCAGCACACCGAGCCCGACGCAGACCGAGCGCCAACTGGCAAAACCCAGCACCCACGTCAGCGGCGAGCCGACCATCACGCCGCCAAAGCCGCCGATCGCCATCACCAGACCGTTCATCAGCGGAAGACGCGCCGTCGCAAAATGCTGCGCCAGCGCCTTGAACGCCGCACCGAGACAAACGGACACGCCGACACCGATCAGCAGACGCCCGATCATCATCACGCCCAGACTCTGCGCCGCACCGAACACCCAGATGCCGAGCGCGGCAAATATCAGCGTGGCAGCCGTCACGCGCCGGGCGCCGAAGTGGTCGAGCAGCACGCCGGCCGGGATCTGCGCGCCCGCGAAACCAAGGAAATACAAGCTGGTCAGCAGCCCCAGATCTGCCGCCGACAGCCCAAGGTCATGCGTGATAAACGGCGCAAAACCAAGATTGACGCCACGAAACAGGTAGGAAACAAAGTAGCCGGCGGAGAAAAGAAGAAAGACGCGGAGTTGGGTCGACGACATAAGCTTTTACTTTGAATTGGACAGCCGAAGTAACCGAAGCACGAACGATAAAGGAAATGCGCGAAACTCGCCGGATTGATCTGCAGAATGAAAAACGCCGTCACCAGAGGTGACGGCGTCAAAAAACACGGTGCGTGATCGGAGCGCAATTCATGCGCTGCCCCCGCAGCGCATGGGTCACTACCGTGGGAGCCGCTATTGGTCTACTTACCCTTCTTCGCGTTGGCCGCAGTCTTCGGGCGGCTCTCAGCCGCAGCCTTCGACGCCTTGCTGGACGTGGAAGCCGATACCTTCGTCACCTTGCCCTTGCTGTCGGCGGATGCGGTCGGCTTGCTGACCTTCCCTACCGGCTCGGAGACCTTCACCACAGCGGATGACCGGCCCCGACCCTTCTTTCTATCGTAGCGCGATTCGCTATGCGTGTCTGCGACATGGGTGCCGATCTTCTCGACGCCGCCACCCGACACGTCGGCCGCGATGCGCTCCGGACCCGGCTCGCTCGGCATGGCCTTGCCGACTGGAACGTGCAGCACGATCACCTGACCGCGGGACACCTGATCGCGGCGGGTGCGGTTCCAGGACTTCAACTGACCGACCGACACGCCGTAGCGCACGGCGATCGCTGCCATTGACTGATTACGACGCACGCGGATCAGCATCTTGCGGGTATCGGGGACGTCGGGCTCCATCGCCAGAACCGCGCTTTCGGCGACGTCCGCGCTAATGTCTTCGTCGTCATCCGAACCACGCGGCACCACGATCGTGGAGCCAGGCTTCAGACGCATGCCGACCGGAATCTTGTTCACTTCCATCAGCGTGTCGGCGTCGACACCGATTTTTTGCGCGATCGCCGCAGGCGTTGCGCGCTGGTCGACCGTGTACGTGGTCCACGACGACAGCGAACCGGAATAGGCCTTCAGATTGCGCTCAAACGCGCTGGCATTGTCGAACGGCAACAGGATCTGCGGCTGCGTGGCGCCGAGAATCACCGGCTTTCTGAACGACGGGTTCAGCGAGCGGAATTCGTCCGTTGACAGGTTCGCGAGCTTCGCGGCCACTTCAACGTCCATATCGTGCGACGTGGTGACCGTCACAAAATACGGGTGATTCGGAATGGGCGGCAACGTGAGCCCGTACATTTGCGGGTTCATGATGATGTTCTTCACCGCTTGCAGCTTGGGCACGTAGTTACGTGTCTCGTTCGGCATGCGCAGACTGAGGTAGTCGGTAGGCAGACCTGCCGCTTCGTTACGCGCGATCGCGCGCTGCACGTTGCCCTCACCCCAGTTGTATGCGGCGAGCGCCAGTTGCCAGTCGCCAAACATGTCATGCAGATTCGACAGATAGTCGAGCGCGGCGCTGGTCGACGCCAGCACGTCACGGCGCTCGTCCTGCCACATGTTCTGCTTGAGGTTATAGGTGCGACCTGTGCCCGGCATGAACTGCCACATGCCGGCGGCCTTCGCGACCGACAAAGCCTGCGGGCTATACGCGGATTCGATGAACGGCAGCAGCGCGAGCTCGGTCGGCATATGGCGCGCTTCGAGCTCTTCGACGATGTGGTACAGGTATTTCTGCGAGCGCTCGGTCATGCGCTGCACGTAGTCGGGACGCTGCGCATACCAGTTGACCTGCATGTCGACGAGGTCGGTTTGCAAGTCCGGCATCTGGAAGCCACGGCGAATACGGCCCCACAGGTCTGCGTCGGCGCTCGTCAGCTGGCTGACGGAACCTTTGTCGACATCGATGGTTTCTTTAGCGGTGGCGGTCTTGCGAAGTGCGTCGGCTACGGCTTGCTGACTGGCGGGATTGGTTGCGGTGGAACTGCTCGTTGCCGGTCCTTGACTCGCGCAAGCGGCGAGCGTCAGGACCAACAACGCACTAAAGATAAATCTCATGAACGTCTCGGCTTCCACAAGGGCTGGAATTTGCAGCCGATAGTACGAAACGGCAACGTTTCCGTCAATCAGAAAATTACGAAAAAAATCAAGGAAATCTTGGGCTTGGCGAATTTTTCCGATTCATCGCGTGAAGACTCCCTTCATGCGGAGCGAATTAGCGGAACCGGTTTTTCCATTCACGCATCAGCGTAAAGGCAGTCAGGCGGTCCGGGATTTTTTCATGCAACTGATCCCGCAAGCTCGTCTGGACCGACGGATCGCCGGCGCGCAGGAACGGATTCACCGCCCGTTCATGAGCGATCGTGGTAGGCAGGGTTGGCACGTGACGCGCCCGCAATTCCGTCGCCTTGTCGCGCCAGGCCTGCAGCTCAGCGTTGTCCGGTTCGCAGGCGAGCGCGAAGCGGATATTCGACAGCGTGTACTCGTGCGCGCAATGGACCTCCGTCGCGCCGGGCAACGCGGCGAGCGCGTCGAGCGACGCCAGCATCTGCTTTGGCGTGCCCTCGAACAGCCGGCCGCAGCCGCACGCGAACAGCGTGTCGCCGCAGAATACGTGCGGCGTGCCGTGCGGGTCTGCCGCCTGGAAATAGGCAATATGTCCGCTCGTATGACCTGGCACGTCGAGCACCGAAAATTCGAGTGCGGGCGCCGCAATCGTCACGTGATCGCCATTTTTGAGACGCTGCGTGAGATGCTCGATCGCTTCACCGGCGGGGCCGTAGACGGGCACGGCCTGGCCATTCAGCAGATCGGCCACCCCGCCGACATGGTCTTGATGATGGTGGGTGAGTAAAATAGCGCTCAGCCGCCACCCTCGTTTCGCCAGATAGGCTTTCACGGGCGCGGCCTCACCCGGATCGACGACTACCGCGTGTTGTCCGTCGGACACGACCCAGATGTAATTGTCTTCAAACGCCGGGACCGGAACGTACTCGAGCGCATTCATAGGCGACGCATTCTCTGATATGACTGACCGAGCGATTATAGACTGGCCCGCCTGGACCCACTCGCCGCCGGGCCGCTACGTGCTGGACTGGGAACAAACCCAGCTCGACCGGGTGGTATCCGACGTGTTCGGCTATCATGCGCTGCAACTCGGCCTGCCGCAGCTAGACGCTTTGCGGGAAAACCGCATGCCCTGTCGCGGCCTCGTGCTCGATGCAGCAAGTGGCGCCAGCGCACCCTACACGTTTCCGCGCGGCGCGGCACGCCGTGCCGCCAATGGTGTTCTGCCTTTGTCCGCCGCGCCTTCGTTTTCGCCCGCCGGCCCGGTGGGTTTGCCCGCGCCGGCCGGACGCAGCACAGTATGGTGCGATTTGCTCGATTTGCCGTTCGAAGCACAAAGCGTCGACCTGATCGTGATGCCGCATACGCTCGAATTCACCAGCGATCCGCACCGGCTGCTGCGCGAAGCCGAGCGCGTGCTGATGCCCGAAGGCCAGCTGATCATCCTTGGCTTCAACTCGCTGTCGCTGTGGGGCGCACGGCAGTCGGTCGGCAAGATGACCGGCCGGCCGTTCGTCCCCGCGGCCGTCGATCTGATCGCGTTCACGCGGCTGAAAGACTGGATCAAGCTGCTGGGCTTCGACCTTGAACGGGGACGTTTCGGCTGCTATCGTCCGCCGCTCGGCAGCGACCAATGGCTGTCCCGCTATGGTTTCATGGAAGCCGCCGGCGACCGCTGGTGGCCGATTTTCGGCGCCACTTACATGATCAAGGCGATCAAGCGCGTGCCCGGCATGCGCCTCGTCGGTCCGCTGAAAGTGAAGAAACCTGTCCTCGCCCCGGGCCTCGCGCCCGCCGCCTCACCGAATACACGCAATCACACTCAATGACTTCCGATCTCATCGACATTTATACCGACGGCGCCTGCAAGGGCAATCCGGGCCCAGGCGGCTGGGGTGCGCTGCTGCGCTTCGGCAACCAGGAAAAGGAACTGTTCGGCGGCGAAGCCAACACGACCAACAATCGCATGGAGCTGATGGGCGTGATCGGCGCGCTCGAAGCGCTGAAGCGTCCGTGTAAGGCCGTCGTGCACACCGACTCGCAATATGTGCAGAAAGGCATCAGCGAATGGATTCACGGCTGGAAGAAGAAAGGCTGGATCACAGCCGCTAAACAGCCGGTGAAGAATGCCGACTTGTGGAAGCGGCTCGACGCGCTGGTCGCGCAACACGAGATCGAATGGCGCTGGGTGCGCGGGCACAATGGGCACCCGGAAAACGAGCGCGCCGATCAACTGGCCAATCGCGGCGTCGCGTCGCTCGCGCAAATGTGATGGCCGCTGCCAGGCGCGCTGCCAGACTGCGCGCCCTTCCGTCTTCTTGCGCGCGTGCGCCGCAAATTTTTTCGCTGCAATTTTCTGAAGCAGGCTAATCCGACATGCGTCAACTCATCCTCGATACCGAAACTACCGGCCTGAATGCCCGTACTGGCGACCGGATTCTCGAACTCGGCTGTGTCGAGCTGGTGAACCGCCGGCTCACCGGCAACAACCTGCACTTCTATATCAACCCGGAACGCGACAGCGATCCAGGCGCACTCGCGGTACACGGTTTGACCACCGAGTTCCTGAGCGACAAACCGAAGTTCGCGGAAATCGCCGACCAGTTTCGCGACTTCGTCCAGGGCGCCGACCTGATCATTCACAACGCACCGTTCGACATCGGCTTTCTCGATGCGGAATTTGCGTTGTTGGGCTTGCCGAAGGTGAGCACCTATTGCGGCGAGATCATCGACACACTCGCACGCGCGAAGCAGATGTTCCCTGGCAAGCGCAATTCGCTCGATGCTTTGTGCGACCGCTTCGGTATCAGCAATGCGCACCGCACACTGCACGGCGCACTGCTCGACTCCGAACTGCTCGCCGAAGTCTATCTGGCGATGACACGTGGCCAGGAAAGCCTCGTCATCGACATGCTTGGCGAGTCGCATGCGAACGGCGATGCCAACGCGCCGCGCATCTCACTGCACACGCTTGACCTGGTTGTACTCGCCGCCAGCGACGAAGAAATCGCCGCACACCAGGCGGTGCTCGACGGCCTCGACAAGCAGGTCAAAGGCACGAGCGTCTGGCGACTCGAACCCGCGCCGACTGCAGATGAGCAAACCGCGTAAAAAGTACTAGACAGGGTCGAAAATCCCTGGCATAATTTCGTTCTCTTCGGGTGGTTAGCTCAGCGGTAGAGCACTGCCTTCACACGGCAGGGGTCACTGGTTCGATCCCAGTACTACCCACCAGAATTTTGGTGTGTCGATCACCGAAGATTAAAGGGCTCACGTAGAAATACGTGAGCCCTTTTTCATTTTGCGGTTGGCATTGAGCCTGCATCAAACCAGCCCAGTCATCACAACGTGATCGCACCGTCAACACCGTAACTTCGTACGATTGCGGCCGCCAAACAGGGCTGATATAGTCGGTTTTCGGGCACTCGCCCCGTCTACTTTCTCCACCCCCTTCGACCATAGGGAGGCGCCACATGTCCGCAGTGCATATCGCTTTCCCAGGCATGGTCCCGCGATCGCTCTCACGACCTTAACAAGTCGTCGCGTCGCCGCTTAAACGGTTTCGCCTCAATGGCGTACCGCGCAAATTCCAGACAGTCCGCTCTTCCGTTGCCAGTGCATTCCGGCACGCTTTGACTGTCCGATCCTTTCGCTTCTGACTGGAACCTCGGTGCGCTCAGGCGTCATCGGGTCGTAGCAAATGGCCAATAAAAAACTCGACTTTCGCGGACAAGCCTTCAAGGATGTCCTCGGCTTCACCTTCCTTCACTGGGCCAAACAGCCCAGGCGGATCTGTGTGATCGCGGCACTGGCGCTGTCCGCAGCACTCGCGGACGTGCTCACGCCGCTGTTTGCCGGACGCCTGGTCGACGCAATCGCGTCCGGCTCTTCGGCCGACGCAGTGGCGTGGCATGCGGCCATCACCGCGTTCTGCGTGCTGGCTGCGCTCGGCCTTAGCGCCACCCTGCTTCGGCAAGGCGTGTACTTCAACATCATCCGGCTCACGCTGAAGATGATGAGCGAGATCGCGGCGAACGCGTTTCATCGCGTGCAACGCTTTTCAACCGACTGGCACGCAAACAGCTTTGCCGGTTCGACCGTACGCAAAATCACGCGCGGCATGTGGGCGCTCGACCTGCTCAACGATACGCTGCTGATCGCGTTGCTCCCGTCGCTCGCCATGCTGGTTGGCGCAACCGTGCTGCTCGGCTGGCACTGGCCGATGATGGGCGTGGTCGTCGGGATCGGCTCGCTGCTGTATATCGCAGTGACCGTGTCGATGTCGCTCGGCTTCGTTGCGCCGGCCGCGCGCCTCGCGAATGCATGGGACACGCGCATGGGCGGCGCACTCGCCGATGCCGTCAGTTGCAATAACGTCGTCAAGGCGTTCGGTGCCGAAGAGCGCGAAGAGGTGCTGCTGCAACGCGTGATCGGCAAGTGGCGTCATCGCACGCGCCGCACCTGGGTGCGTGGCACGATCAACGGCGGCGTTCAGGGCGGGATGCTGGTGGCGATCCAGGCGGCCATCCTCGGCGTAGCATTGCTGATGTGGATGCGCGGCAACGCAAGCGTCGGCGACATCACCTTTGCACTGACCATGTTCTTCATGCTGCAAGGGTATTTGCGCGACGTCGGCATGCACATCCGCAACCTGCAACGCTCGGTCAACGACATGGAGGAACTGGTGTCGCTGGAGAAGCAGCCGCTCGGCATCGAGGATCTACCCGATGCAGGGCCGATCGCGATCGGCAAAGGCGAGATCCGTTTCGAGCATGTCACTTTTCACTACGGGTCGAATGAGAAGCCGCTGTACGACAACTTCTCGGTGCGGATCGCACCCGGCGAGCGGGTCGGGCTGGTTGGACACTCCGGCTCGGGAAAGACGACGTTCATCAAGCTGATCCAGCGCCTATACGACATTTCGGGTGGCCGGATCATGATCGACGGTCAGGATATCGCTCATGTGCGGCAAGCGTCGCTGCGCAGCCAGATCGCGATCGTTCAGCAGGAGCCCGTGCTGTTTCACCGCTCGCTGGCGGAGAACATCGCGTATGCGCGGCCCGGCGCAAGCCGCGCCGAGATCGAGCGTGCGGCGAAGCTCGCGAGCGCGCACGACTTCATCGCGGCGCTGCCGAACGGCTACGACACGCTGGTCGGCGAGCGGGGCGTCAAGCTGTCGGGCGGCGAACGTCAACGCGTGGCGATTGCGCGGGCGTTTCTCGCCGATGCGCCGATCCTGATTCTGGACGAAGCCACGTCGAGTCTCGACAGTGAAAGCGAAGTGCTGATCCAGCAAGCCATGGAGCGCCTGATGATGGGCCGTACGACGCTGGTGATTGCGCACCGCCTATCCACCGTGCGCGCGCTGGACAGACTGCTGGTGCTGGACAAAGGCAAGGTGATTGAGGAAGGCAGTCACGACGCGCTGATCAGACTCGACCGCGGCTTGTACCGCCGGTTGTTCGAACGTCAGGCGCTGGAGTTGATCAAGGGTTTGGGCGAGTCCGAATCCCTACCGGAGACTACGGGCGCGAAGACAGCCGCGAGAACGAAACGGATCGACGATGCCAGCCTGGTGGTCGAGAAGTAAATGGCATGACGCGCTTGAAGTGTGACGTGGAAGCCCCTTTCCAGGTGGCTTCCACGTTTCGGCATTGATTCACCGCGCATACACCGGCGCTATTGGCGGCCGTCGTTCATGTCGAAACGACAGCGCAGTTGCAACCACACAGCCACGCAGTGATACAGCAAGGCTTTAAACCACCCCGGCCGGCAGCCCAATGCCGCGCGCCATCCCCGTCGCGGCAAACACCATCAATACCAGCAAGATCGTCTGGATCACGCTAAAGCGCGCATAAGAACGTGCTTTTTTCAGATTCGGCGCAGCGCCTTTGCGGATCGCCGCGCGCCAGCGCATCAACGCGAGCATCGACGGGATTTCGAGGATCAGGATCAGCACGAGCAGCGTCATCTTGATGTGAAAGAGCGGCTCGTGGAGATAATAGTCGGCGCCCTTCTCATAGCCGCCGAAAGCGCGCATCAGCCCGGTGACAATCAGGATCAGCGCGGAAATGCCCCACCCGGTATCGGCACGGAATACGGATCGCAATGCGGCAGGTACGGAAGCGCGACGCAACGCCCACGTGCGCCGGAGAATCGACGCGAGAGCGAAGCCATAAGCGAGCAGATGAAGGGCGGCAAGCAACCAGCGAACCAGCATGGCGACTCCTGCAAAAGACGCAATACGATCGATGTATGTCCCACTCGCCCGCCGTTAAACGCCGGGCGCCCTGACTCTATTATCGACTAAGGATCGATTTAAGACGCGCGTGTTGGGCACAAGGTGTGACCGACAGCACAAAGCACGCAGATTCAGACCTGCTGCAAGGTCGTGTCGAGCGCCCGGGCCGCGACCCGATCGCCTTCAGTCATCAACGCGGCGCGAAACACGGTTTGCCGGTTGTGGCCCGCCGCTGCAGGCGAATCCCACAGCAACTCGACCTTCGGACGACGCGCGAAAGCGCCACGCGTCAGCGCGGGAGTAGGCGCCGAATGAAGCGGCACCGCGGACGGATCGCCAGCCGTGCCGAACGCGACTGCGGGTGCAGGCGTCGGCGTTGCGCGCAGGTCCTGCCCGGCGGCCCAGCGCACGGACAGTTCGCGTGCGTCGTACTGCCCTACCTTACGACGCTCGGCCCACACGATCACCGTACGCGTGACCGGATCGAGTGAGACCGCGTATCGGCCGATCGCAAAACGGCGCGCGGCAATATTGGTCCGCCAGAGAGGACGCGGCCGGCAGATCCACATCACCGCGGCGTACAACACCGGCGCCGCGATCAGCCAGCCATTGGTTGCCGCAACGGCTTGCGCGGCACGCCGCCAACCGGCGCTCGCGACAAACGCACCGACCGACCACACCGCAAACAGGAATCCGAGGAAAGCAAACAGACGCACCGCCTGACGCAGCCATTGCGGCAGCGGGTGGTACGGACGCTCGGCCAAGGCGCGCGCGCCCGGCAGGAAGATCAGCAGGAACAGAAAAACCAGGTTGACGCATGCCCAGGGCGACGACACCATCGCCGACAACGACGCAGTCAGACCCATTTGCGCCATCGAAAAAAGCCAGCGGGCAAGGAGCACGAGACCGATGGCGCGCAACGCGAAAATCGTTCCGGCGCCAGGCGCGGCATTCGCACGCGTCTCTTTCGTTCTCGCCAAGGCATCCTCCTGTCGTCGGCGGCTCCGCAGCCAAATTTGCGGCACGGCCATTATAGGGATATTACCGAGCGTGGCTCATTGTTACCCGGCCCAAAGCCCCACTTTCGGCCATTCGTCCGAAAAAACGCGGCGCGCATGCAACAACGCCCCGTGAGCGGGTCGCGCACGGGGCGTTGTCAGGTGTGGCAGCGGCGGAGTTTGAAGCGATCCGGCCAGCCGCCTGCCTTCTTTTTTAGCTACCGCGAATCAGCTTGCGTTGACTTCGCGCAGCACGGTGCGGTGCTTCTGGCGCAGCAGTTCTTCGTAAGTCGCGACATAGTTCTTCGCCATGACCTTCGACGAGAAACGCGATTCGAAGGCCTTGCGCACGCCAGCACGCGGCAGCGTGTGCAGACGCTTCACGGCGGCAACCGCGCTGATTTCGTCTTCGACGACAAAGCCCGACACGCCGTTTTCGATCACTTCCGGCACCGAACCGCGATTGAACGCGATCACCGGCGTACCGCAGGCCATCGCTTCGATCATCACCAGACCGAACGGCTCTGGCCAGTCGATCGGGAACACCAGTCCATGCGCGTTGCCGAGGAACTCACGCTTCTCGGTTTCGCCGATTTCGCCGATGTACTCGACGTGCGGGAGCGCCATCAGCGGCTTGATGACTTCTTCGTAATAGGCACGGTCGGCCTTGTCGATCTTGGCAGCAACCTTGAGCTTCATGCCTGCCTGGCCGGCGATGCGGATCGCGCGGTCGAGACCCTTCTCCGGCGAGACGCGGCCGAGGAATGCGAGGTAGCCCGGCTCGACGTCCTTGATCGGCGTGAGCACGTTTTCCGGCAGACCGTGATACACGGTTTGTAGCCAGTTCGCCTGTTGCAGCGGAATGCGCTGGTTGTCGGAAATCGACACGACCGGCACGTCGCTGAACGTGTTGAAAATAGGTTGCAGTTCCGGCAGATCGAGACGGCCGTGCATCGTGGTCAGGAACGGCACCGGCTGGCGCGCGAACAGCGAGAACGGGTAGTAGTCGATGTGGAAATGCAGCACGTCGAACTCGTCTGCACGGCGGCGCACTTCTTCCAGCAACAGCATGTGCGGAGCCATCACGTCGCGGATGGTCGGGTCGAGGCGCAGCGCCTGCGGCCAGAACGCTTCGAGCTTCGCCGACGTTTGCGAATCGCCGCTCGCGAACAGCGTCACGTCGTGACCTTGCTCGACCAGAGCTTCGGTCAGATAGGACACCACGCGTTCCGTCCCGCCATACAGCTTGGGAGGAACCGCCTCGTGCAACGGAGCGATTTGAGCGATTCGCATAATAGATAACTCCTGAAAAAAATCTGGCAAAAATACTGCGTTTGGTTAAAAGCGACTCGCTTGCTCGCCAGGGCAGTCGGCCGGATCTGCCGGCGCGGGCCTGATTCTTTCGAGAAATCCTGCGATGGATCGCTTGGGTAGTGAGCCCAGACCAGTTGGCCACCGTCTGCGCGTATGCGAGTAAACGCGTATCTGGCACCTACGTTGACAAACTGTCAGAAATTTTGCTGAGCCAACAGAGCATGCATTATCGATGCCGGCATTCTCGCTGCACTACAACATTTCAAAGTCTTTACGTTGTTACAAACGCGAAACACTTTGCAAACCTATGTTTTATAAGACAGTTCTACAGTGGCAACTGGTTTGCGGGATCTCACGAAGAGCCCGCGTCTGTAAGCTCCTGCTTCAACTTTGCCGGTAAGCATTGAAAAAATGCCGCACCGCGGTTGAATGCAATCTGTAATTATATCTCGAAATTTTCTGCAACTAGCGTGAACCACCGCCCAGTCGGCGGGTCGAGCAACAGGTAGGTTGCAGAGGTCTATCGCGAAATCAGTCGCGCCAACGCCCGGATACACAGGGCGCAATCGCTTTTGCATGTTTACAATGCGAAGCATCGGCTTCGCAGCGAACCCATCCAGCCTACCCGGCTGATGTGGCCCGCGCTTTGCATGCACAACCCGAAACACACCGACCTCACGATCAATTGGAACAATTAACCATCGCCCAGCGCAACGCCCAGAACGCAAAGCTAGCCAGCTATGCGCATCGGCCGCTTGCGTTTCTCTTCCGCTTTATCCGCCGCCACCCGCTCGCCCATGCGATCGTCCTGTGCAGCGTGTTTGCGGCCGTGGGCTGTGCGCTCGCTTCACAATACGCGATCAAACATCTGATCGACGTGCTGGGTGAAGGCCGTCATCATCCCGGTCCGCTGTGGGGCGCGTTCGCGATCCTCGTCGGCCTGATCGCGGCAGACAACCTGCTGTGGCGGGTCGGCGGATGGGTCGCCGCGCATACGTTCGTTGCCGTAACCGGCGACTTGCGGCGCGATCTGTTCTCGTATCTGAGCGGACATTCGCCGAGTTACTACGCGGAGAAACAGCCCGGCATGCTCGCGAGCCGGATCACGGCAACCTCGAACGCCGTCTATACCGCCGAGAACACCACCGCGTGGAACGTGCTGCCGCCATGCATCGCCGTGCTCGGCGCGATCGTCATGATCATCGCGGTGAATCCGTTGATGGCCGGCGGCCTGATGCTGTGCTCGGCGATTCTGTCCGTCGTGCTGTACAAGCTCGCGGGACGTGGCTCGGCGCGTCATCATCATTTCGCGACCAGGGCGGCGTCCGTCGACGGCGAACTGGTGGACGTGATCAGCAACATGGGCCTCGTCCGCGCGTTCGGCATGACATTCCGCGAGCAGCAGCGGTTCGGCGCAACGGTCAAGGCGGAAATGGACGCGCGCCAGCAAAGCCTGCTGTATCTGGAAAAGCTGCGTCTGCTGCACGCGGTGATTACCGCGCTGCTGTCGGCGGGCTTGCTGGGCTGGGCACTGTGGCTGTGGGACCAGGGCAAGGCGACCTCGGGCGACATCGTACTGGTCAGCTCGCTCGGCTTCACGATTCTGCACGGCACGCGCGATCTGGCCGTGGCGCTGGTGGACGTGACACAACATGTCGCGCGGCTCGCCGAAGCCGTCCGCACGCTGCTCGAACCGCACGGCATGCCCGATCGCGACGGCGCGACCGAACTCGTGCCGCAAGGCGGCCGGGTCGACTTTGAGAGTGTGACGTTCGCGTATCCGCGTCGCCGCCCGATTCTCGATCACTTCGATCTGCATATCGAGCCCGGTCAACGCGTCGGCCTGATCGGCAAGTCGGGCGCGGGTAAGTCCACGGTGCTGGCGCTGTTGCAGCGTTTCTACGAGACCCAGGGCGGTGCCATCAAGATCGACGGTCAGGACATTGCCGCGATCACCCAGGACAGCTTGCGCCATGCCATCGCGCTGGTGCCGCAAGACATCTCGCTATTCCATCGCACCGTGTACGAGAACATCGCTTACGGCCGCCCCGAAGCGACCCGCGAGGAAGTACTCGAAGCTGCGCGTGAAGCGCGTTGCACGGACTTTATCGAAGCGATGCCGGAAGGATTCGACACGATCGTCGGCGATCGGGGCGTGAAGTTGTCGGGCGGTCAGCGCCAGCGGATCGCGATCGCGCGGGCCATTCTGAAGAACGCGCCGATTCTGCTGCTCGACGAAGCGACGTCGGCGCTGGATAGCGCATCGGAAGAAGCCATTCAGAAGGCGCTCGACCGGCTGATGGTCGGCCGCACGGTGGTCGCCATTGCACACCGGCTGTCGACGCTGAACAACTTCGACCGGATCATCGTGATGAGTGCAGGAAAGGTGATCGACGACGGCAGCCCCGACGAGTTGCGTCAGCGTCCCGGCCTGTATCGCGACTTGCTGGCCAAGCAGTATGGCAAGGGCACGACATTGCACATCGGCGGAAAGAAGGTCGACGAGCAGCACGTGGTTTGAACCGGGCGCCGCGCGGTGAGAGAGTTGACCGCATGCAGGCGCAGGCATCCGAAAAAAAAGCCGCTTCGACGAAGCGGCTTTTTTTCGACCCCCACCGGCGGCGCTTAACCAACGCGCACCCAGTCAGACTATCCCGCCAGCTTGGCCCGCACTGCCCTCTTGCGAGGCGCCGCTGCGACCTTCGCGTTCGCGCCTTTCGCACGCTTCGCAACCGCTCCCACTCCTTGCAGATCACGCATGAAGTTATCGCGCCACACGGACACATTGTTCTCGCGCAATTGCACCATCATGTCGCGATGACGCGCCTGGCGCTCCGCCAGCGGCATCTGCAATGCGCTCGCCAGCGCCTCGGCCATCCCGTCGATATCGACCGGATTGACGATCAGCGCGCCTTCCAGTTCCTGTGCCGCACCGGCAAAACGCGACAGCACCAGTACGCCCGGATTCTCCGGGTCCTGCGCCGACACGTACTCTTTGGCCACGAGGTTCATCCCGTCGCGCAACGGCGTCACATAACCGACGTGCGCGGTACGGAACAGCGCGGCCAGCACTGAGCGCTCGTACTGCTTGTGGATGTACAGAATCGGCGTCCAGTCCAACTCGGCAAAACGCCCATTGATGCGCCCCGACTCCCCTTCGAGTTGCAAACGGATGTCCTGGTATGCATGCATGTCGGCGCGCGTGGGCGGTGCGATTTGCAGGAACGAGACCTTGTTGCGTTGCGCGGTCACGTGCTCCAGCAAACGCTCAAACGCGCGGAATCGCTCGACCAGTCCCTTCGAATAATCGAGCCGGTCCACGCTCATGATCAGCTTGCGCGAATGCAGCGTCGCCTTCATCGTGCGCACCGGCTTGCCGCGCTCGCCCGCCTTTGCGAGTTCGGCAATTTCGTCCGGATAAACGCCGATCGGATAAGCCGCCGCCCGCAACGTGCGGCCGAATGCGTGGATCGTCAGCGGGCCGGCGGCCGCGTGATCGACCGAGCCATTCGCCTCATTGACGATGTAATCGCAGAACGCACGCAGGTCCGGCGCGGTCTGGAAACCGAGCAGATCGAACGAACAGAGCGCCTCGACCAGCTTGCGATGCGGCGGCACGGCAAGCAGCACCTGGGACGCCGGAAACGGAATATGCAGAAAGAAGCCGATGCGATTCTTCACGCCAGCCGCACGCAACGCCTGAGCGAATGGAATCAGGTGATAGTCATGCACCCAGATCACATCGTCTTCACGCAATAGCGGCACGAGTTGCTGCGCGAGCCACGCATTGACGCGGCAGTAGCCTTCGAAGTCGTGCCGGTCGTATTGCAGCAGATCAGCGCGATAGTGGAAGGCCGGCCACAGCGTCGCATTCGAAAAGCCACGGTAGTACTGGTCGTAATCGCGGCGCATCAGCGCGATGGTCGCGAAGGTGACGGGCCCGCGTTCCTCGACCTTGATCTGCGGCTGGCCTGAGCTGAGCACGTCGCCACTCCAGCCAAACCACATGCCGCCGGTTTCTTTCAGTGCGTCGTACACGCCAACCGCCAGACCGCCCGCCGCCGGACCGCCCTCCGAAATAGGCGCGACCCGGTTCGATACGATAATCAGTCGACTCATGAAGCGCGATCCCCGATGCAATACGTGTGCTTGGTTTGCGTCATTGACGTTGATCGATGCGGCGTCGGCATCATGCTCGCTCTCATGCGCTGCGCGCCGCCGCGACGATCGTCTCCAGCCAGTCGAGTAGCGCGGACACCGATTCGATCCGCGTATGCGCCATCGTCTCGCCCGCGCCGACCTTGATCGACACGCCGCCGCGTTCGTTGACGACCGCAAAACCTTTCTCATCGGTCAGATCGTCGCCGGCAAACACCGGCTTACGGCCGACGAAAGGCGGCTCATCGAGGAACGCACGCATGGCGCGGCCTTTGTCGACGTCCTTCGGCTTGATCTCGTAGACCATCTTGCCTGGCTGCAATACGTACGAGCCGGGATAGTCGGCGACCAGCCGCTCGGTCGCCTCGCGGGCCACCTGCTCGCGGTCCGGCGCATTCCGATAATGCAGCGCGAGAGCCGCGCCCTTGATTTCGAGCAGCATGCCGGGATGTTCGTTGACGACTTGCGCAAGCACCTGCTCCATGCGCAATAGCCGCTCGTCATGAAAACCGATCCGCTGCGTGTCGCCGTTCGCGTCGCGCCGCTCGGCGCCGTGCAAACCGGCAATCGGCAGATCGGGCATGCCAAGAAAACTGTCGATGCTGTCGATGCCACGCCCTGACACGACTGCGACCGCGCCGTTCGTCAGGCTTCGCAGCGCGCTCAGCAGTTCGATCACGCGAGGTTGCACCAGCACGCCGTCCGGCGTGGGTGCGAGTTCGACGAGTGTGCCGTCGAAATCGAAGAAAAATGCTGTCTCGCTGGGAGACAGAACAGCCGGAAGTGCTTGCATCGATTGGGTTCGCCTTTCAGCCTTCTGCGGCCGGAAAAGTGTGCGCATCTTACCGCGCATCGGTCAAATTTTCGAGAAAGTAAGCCTCGATTCAAGCCCGGCGGGGCCTCGCGAGGCTGAGCTTTCAACGATGGCGTTCAAAAAGGGGACGATCTGGCTCCAGCCCGCTTTCCAGCTGATGCGTCAAATTGCCTCGCGATACACGCTCCGCAGGCGCTGCGCGACGCCGCGCGATATTTTGTTATACAGTCCCTGCCACATAGATGCTTGTCGTTCCGGCCATATTTGCACACTATGGCGGACTCGCAGCCAGCCGGACGCTCGCGAGGTAACGCATGCGAATCGGCCGGCGCCGTTCATGGCGACGTCAGCCGCCACTCTTCAATCGAGTCATTGAACCCTGCTTTGTTCCCGATCCGGTCATCCTGTCAGCCGAAACCGACCTCCAGCGCACCCTTGCGCCGGCATCGGATGGCGCGCCGATTGGCGTTGACGTCGACGATCGGCGCGTTGATCGCACTGGCAGGCTGCACGCACCGCACCAGCGAAACCTGGCAGCTCACCAATGTCACTGGCCATCTGCCGGATCTCGACTTCGCCCTCACCGGCGACGACGGCAAGCCCGTCAACGGTGATTCGTTCAAAGGCCGCACGTCGCTCGTCTACTTCGGCTACACCCATTGCCCGGATGTATGCCCCGAAACGATGGGCCGCCTGATGCAGGTGCTCGGCAAACTCGGCCCCGACGCACAGAAAGTCCGCATCCTGTTTATCACCGTCGATCCGGCGCGCGACACGTCGCAAGCGTTGCACGATTACGTCGGCGCATTCGATCCGAAGCACGCCGAAGGCCTGACCGGCAGCGACTGGCAGATCGAGTCACTGGCCAAGCGCTACCGCGTCGCGTATCAGATGGAAAAGCGCGACCCGAGCGGTAATTACGAAGTCACCCACAGTTCCGCCGTGTACGTGTTCGACAGCCAGGGCCACGCGCGCCTGCTGGCCACCGATCACGACACGCCCGATGCGATCGCGCAGGACCTGCGCCGTATCATTGATGACCATTCCTGACCTTTCCCGAGTTCATTCATGTCGATCCAGATCAAAACGTTCGCTTCCCTGAGCTGCGCCCTCGCCCTCTCGTTCGGCATCGTTGGTGCTGCGCAAGCCGCTGGCGCCAATGCCATCAGCGTCAAGGACGCATGGGTCCGCTGGCTGCCGAACAACCTCCCTGCTGCCGGCTACGCGACGCTGGTCAACGCAAGCGACAAACCGGTCGACCTCGTCGACATTTCGAGCAACGACTACGGCGACGCGATGCTGCATCAAACCGTGTCGAACGGCTCGTCGCAAAAGATGGTGATGGTCGACAAGCTGACGGTGCCCGCCCACGGCCAGGTCGCGATCTCGCCGGGCGGCTATCACGTGATGCTCGAAGACGCGAAGCATAAGGTCGCGCCGGGCGACACGGTTCATCTGCAACTAAAGTTCTCCGACGGCGAAACGCTCGACACACCATTCGTCGTCAAGTCGCCAGCGCAGGCCAACTAATCCGCCGCGATGAACCTGCTCTACTGGCTCGACCCGTGGGAGTTTTCGCCGACTGTCGTGATCGCGCTGCTAGTGCCCGCGATCCTGTTCGTGCGCGGCGCGCGCAAAGCGAAACTGTCGATCGCGCGACGCATTTCCTTCTGGTTCGGGCTGGTCGCGCTGTATGTCGTGCTGCATACGCGGCTCGATTATTTCTTCGAGCATGAGTTCTTCATGCATCGCTTGCAGCATCTGGTGCTGCATCATCTCGGGCCGTTTTTTATTGCGCTGTCGTATCCGGGCGCGGCGTTGCGTGCCGGTATTCCGTTTCGCTGGCGACAACGTTTCGTGCGGCCCGCGCTCGACAACCCGGTGGTGCGCAAGCTGCTCGATGTGGTGATGCACCCGGTCGTCGCGGTCACCCTGTTCGTCGGGCTGATCTATTTCTGGCTGATGTCGCCGATTCATTTCGTCGCGATGCTCGACTGGCGGCTGTATCGCGTGATGAACTGGAGCATGGCGATCGACGGGCTGCTGTTCTGGTGGCTCGTGCTCGATCCGCGCCCCGCGCCGCCGGCGCGTTTGTCGCCCGGCAAGCGCGTGCTGGTGGTGATCGCCGCGATTCCGCCGCAGATCATTCTTGGCGCGTTTATCTTTTTTACGTCGCACGAGCTGTATCCGATCTATTCAATCTGCGGCCGCGCGTTCACGTGGCTGAGCCCGATGCGGGATCAGCAGATCGGCGGCTTACTGCTGTGGATTCCGGGTTCGATGATGAGCGTGATCGGCGCGTTGATCGCGATGCGTCACTGGATGCGGCTGTCGGCGCGTGGACGGTTGCGTAACGAGCGGCGTGAGAAAGAAACGCGAGGTGTGGCGGCGCATGGGGCGTCGACGCCTGCCGGCGGTCATCGTTGACTGCTGGAGTTTGGAGCGAGGACGAAGGGGTTGAAGGGGTTGAAGCGGTGCTGCTTGGCGTAACGCCGAAGCGCGTGACGCGCCTTTAAACGAAGCCAACGAAGCCGATTGCGGCGGTCTAACTGACCTGAGCGCGGCCGGCTTTAACAGGAGCGTTGAACTACGCAGGCCAAAGCGAAGCCGTCGCCAGCCCGTCAACGCTCATGCCCGCTGCTTCACTACACCCTCACACCGATCGCATCCACACATGCGGAATGCCGTCCTCGTCGTGAATCTCCGAGACCGGCGCAAAACCAAACGCACCGTAAAATTTTTGCAGGTGAGCCTGTGCATGCAGACGGATTGGCGTGCCAGGCCATTGTGCTCGGATATGCACCAACGCCCGCTCGAGCATGGCATTACCCAGCCCGATTCCGCGAAACGGTGCCGTAGTCAGCACACGGCCGATGCGCACGTCGGTGTCGTCGGCATCGGGCAGCAGGACACGCAGATAACCGGCCAACGATGGCTGCGTAACGTTAGCACCAGCGTTGGCACCAGCGTCAACACCAGCGCCCGCATCGGCCGCAGCGCCGTACGCCAGCAGATGCCACGCGGCCATATCGAGCCCGTCGATATCCGCGTACACGCAATTCTGTTCAACGACGAACACCGCGCTGCGGGCAGCCAGCGTCTCGTACACTTCGACGCTCGTCAGGTGCGCGAAGCTTTTCCAGCGCCATTCGAGTTGCGCGAGCCGCGTGGCGGCAGTTTGCTGCGATTCAGTCATCGGATACTTTAAAAAAAACGCGCCGCCAGACACGGCGGCGACCATGCACAATTATGCCGCGTGCGGCAGCTCCGGGCCATTTGCCGGGCCCACGACGACACGCATCAACCGCGTCGCGCGCCGCGCGCTTTCGACGCCTGCTTGTGGCTGTACATCGCGGCATCGGCGGCCGCCAGCAGTTCGGCAATCAACACATGGCGCGACGGATCATAAGATGTCTGCCCCACGCTATACCGGATTTCATAACCGCGCCGCTCTTCGGCATTGCGCGCGTCGAGCAACTGCGTGAGACGCCGGGTGACCTCATGCGTTTCCGCGCTGTCTGCGTCGGTCAGCAGCGCGACGAACTCGTCTCCACCGAGCCGCCCGATCACGTCGCTTTCACGCAGTGCCGTGCGCAGCAGTTCCGCGAAGGTCTGCAATGCGCGATCGCCTTCCGCATGGCCGAAGGTGTCGTTGATCAGCTTGAAATCGTTCAGGTCGAAGAACAGCAGTGACGCGGGTTTCTCCATCCGCTTGCAAACATTCAACGCATGCTGCGCGAGCGCTTCGAAACCGCGCCGGTTCGACAGCAGCGTCAGTTCGTCGAGCGTGGCCAGTTGCACCGCCGCCAGTTCCTGCTCGGCCATCCGGGCGAGATCGCGCAGCAACTCACGCTCTTCAGCATCGAGACCGCGTGGCTTGACGTCGATCAGACACAGTGTGCCCAGCCTGCTGCCATTGGCCACCGTCAGCGGACAGCCCGCGTAGAAACGGATATTCGGATCGTTCGTGACGAGCGGGTTGTCGTAGAAACGCTCGTCCGCCAGCGTGTCCGGCACTAGCAAGAGTTCGTCGCCGAGGATGGCGTGCGCGCAGAACGACACGTCGCGTGACGTTTCGCTCGCCGACAAGCCGACGCACGACTTGAACCACTGCCGGTCCGCATCGACGAGGCTCACGAGCGCAATGGGCACGCCGAACAGGCGTTTGGCAAGCCTCGTCAGGCGGTCGAACCGCTCTTCGGGCGACGTATCGAGAATTTGCAGCGCACGCAATGTGTCGATACGGGCGCTTTCATTGCTGGGCGTCGATGGAACCTGCATGTCGTGTTCTCTGGATCCTTCGTGATGATCGGAAGACGGGGCCGCTAGTGTATAGCGGCATTTCCTACGGTGGGATTGAGGTGGAGTTTCGGAGTTCCGTCAAAGGCGATTGCCGCAGGCCCTATTTTCAGGGCGGCCCAGACCATTTCATCCGAAATGGTGCCGCGCCTCCGAACATCGCCCCAAGCCACCAGCCACTTAAAAGACCTCTTCGACGGGATGCGCGAGGCATTCAATCAGATTGCCCGGACCGCACAGATGCAGCGCACCGACGACCACCAGCGTCCGCTCCGGCCGCCCGGTCCGCTGCGCCAGACGCGCGGCCCATGCACGATTACGTCTGTCGAGAATGGCCTGGCGAACGCCGGGCAGATTGAACATCGGCGACTCGACGGCGATCTGCTGCACAGCTTCAAGATCGCCGTCAAGCCATGCCGCATGCATCCGTTCGAGCGTGCGCTGCGGCTCGCCGCGATCCGCCATCAGCAGATCGAGTGCGGCGCCGACTGCTTCGAGTGGAATCGATTCGAGCGCGGCGGCTATCTCACCGGCTGTCTCCAGATACTCGTAGGGTTTGGACTGGGCAAGCGCGGAGCGCATCATACGCGGCTCGACGCCTTCGACGACCTGCTGAAACAGCGTCGGCGCGACGATCAGCGCAGCCCATGGACGCAATCCGGCGAGCGGCGCCAGCAGCCCCTCCGTGGGCCAGAACGCCTGGAGCTGGTTCCACGCGTCTGCGGAGACGAACGGTTGCAACCGGGCTGTGCTGGGCGTCGAAATGGCCTTCAGGAACGGCAGAATAGTCGGCGGATCGGATTCGAAAACCAGAGCTTCGGCCCAATCGTAGGCCTCGGCGACCCACGGCGGCGTTCTGCGACTGGTCGTGGGAAACAGATGCATCGAGCCAAGCAGACGCACGTGGGTGCCGGCGAGTTGTAGGTACATGCGGCCTCGGTGAACAAACAGTCACGCAAAAAAGCTGGCGTGTGATTCAAACAATTCAGTCGATCACGCTCAGTCCAGTACGCCGGCTCGTGGCTCCACGCCACGCGGTCCGTACGGTGAACGCGACGAACAAAAGAAAAACGATCTGCGAAAGATACAGATCCATGCGAACGGGATGATGCAACGCGAACCACGAATTGTGCGCCACATCGGTCACGATGACGGCGACGCAGGGTATCAGCCCTGCTCCCGGCATCACCAGCAGAAGCAGTGCGATGAGCGGATCGACGAACAGCAGCGAGGTCCAGTAGACCTGCGTGAGTCGCGCGACACCGCCATAGTCCCAATCCAGGCCATGGACTAACGCCACTTGAAAATGAGTCCACGTTGCGCCGACCAGGCAGAGTGCATAGATCACGCGCAAGTAGAACGAACGACGGCGAATGTCCTGCTTGCGCATGGGTTGAATGTGATGGCTTTGGACTTGAGCGCCTCACTATAGCTGCGCGCGCGCGACAGAACGTCTGATAGGTAGGTAGAGCTGCTTGCAGATGAAACCAGCGCATGGCGTCGAGGGATCGACGTGGCAGCCTTTTGCATGAACGGATAGAGCAAAAGCGCGAATCGTACGGCGGGCGCCGTAGAAAAAAGAAAAGCCCCGACTTGTCGGGGCTTTTCTTTACATCAACTACTGGAGGCGCGAGCCGGAGTCGAACCGGCCTAAACGGCTTTGCAGGCCGCTGCATAACCGCTTTGCTATCGCGCCGCAAGCGGACTGGAACCTAGCTGCAGGCTCGCAGATTTGTCTGGTGGGCGACAGGACCGTAATGGCCAGCCCATCAAACAAAAAGGGAAGCGTTGCTTCCCCTTATGTATGGAGCGGGAGACGAGGCTCGAACTCGCGACCTCAACCTTGGCAAGGTTGCGCTCTACCAACTGAGCTACTCCCGCATTGAACTGCTTCACAACGCGCTGCACTTTTTACTACGCCAAACAACGCGGTGCTTCAAAAATCTGGAGCGGGAGACGAGGCTCGAACTCGCGACCTCAACCTTGGCAAGGTTGCGCTCTACCAACTGAGCTACTCCCGCATTGTGCTGCTTACTGCTGCCAATTTACTGCAACTACTCTGTTACTGCTCCGTCGCTTCAAACTGCGTGCATCGGAGAAACGAGATTATGGAGAAACGACCGAAATGCGTCAACCCCCTTTGCGAATCTTTTTTAAATAAAATTTTTGACTCGTTCTTCCGCCCCGTTTGGGCGAACTTCTGCGCCCTCTTCGTCCCTCTCAACAGCCGTTGCCGCCGCGATTAAAAATCAGGCGACGCCACCCCGTTCACGAATTTGCGGCCATGCAAGCTTCATGTAGTAGAGCATTGACCAGATCGTCAGGAACGCGGCGAGATAGATCAGCCACAGGCCCCACACACGCGTGTCGACCGAGACGCCTGCGCCAAACGGCAGCGGACCGTAAAACAACAGCATCGGGATTGCCACCATCTGACAGACGGTCTTGAGCTTGCCAAGCGAATTCACCGCCACACTCTTCGACGCGCCAATCTGTGCCATCCACTCGCGCAACGCGGAGATCGCAATTTCGCGTCCGACGATCACGAGCGCGATGGCCGAGTCAATGCGCGCGAGTTGCACGAGCACGAGCAATGCGGCCGTCACCATCAGCTTGTCGGCGACCGGATCGAGAAACGCGCCGAACGCGGAGGTCTGATTCCATTTGCGGGCCAGAAAGCCGTCGAACCAGTCGGTCAGCGCCGCCAGGATGAAGATCGTCGCGGCCGCGAGATTACGGTGCGCGGGGCTCATCATCATGTCGGGCAGATAGAACACACCGACGACCAGCGGAATCAGAACGATCCGCAGCCAAGTCAGGAAAATCGGGAAATTGAACGGCATGGGCAGGCGCAGCGTCTGACGAGGGAGATGCAATTGTGCCGTGTCGCAGGGCCTGCCACAAGCAAAGCGGCGGACGGGGCCTGGCGGGAGGGGCTGCCTTGAGGATTTGGTGGCTGCCCTCCAGCGGATTGACGCGCGCCGACTGAACGCCTGCGCGCAGGCTGGAAGGGATACCTGTTGTCGCACATCGGCAGCATTGAGATCGGATATCGATACCTCGCGGCCGTGCTTGCCGGTAACCGCGCAGGCCGCTTGAGCCTGCGGATACCCGATTGCGCCTGCTACCGCCACCCAGCCGCCAAAGGTCAGCTGCTCGCCGACCGCTCCGTCGCGCCGCCTAATGCAATTGCCGGTAAATCTGCTCCGCAAGCGCCTGAGAGATACCCTCGACACTCGCCAGATCCTCGACGCTCGCCGCCACCACGCCACGCAACCCGCCAAACCGCGCGAGCAATCGTTGCCGCCGCTTCGCGCCCACGCCTTCGAGTTCCTCGAGCCGCGAAGTCTGGCGCGTCTTGCCGCGCTTCGCGCGCATGCCGGTGATCGCGAAGCGGTGCGCCTCGTCGCGAATCTGCGCGACCAGCATCAGTGCCGCGCTTTCTTTGCCGAGTTCGAGCGCCGCGCGGCCATCGGCGAAAATCAGTGTTTCGAGGCCGACCTTGCGGCCCTCGCCCTTGGCGACGCCGACCAGCATGCCGGTATCGAGGCCCAGTTCCGTGAACACCTGGCGCGCGATTTCGACCTGCCCCTTGCCGCCGTCGATCAACACGATGGTCGGCAGAATGCCGCCCGCCGCCACCGGCTCGGCCGCATCGGAGGCGAGCGCCGGATCGGCCGCCGCGTCGGTTTGCAACGCGGCGGCTTCGTCGGCGGCATTCGCGGCGGCTTGCGCGACCATCTTCTCGTAGCGGCGCGTGAGGACCTGGCGCATCGCCGCGTAATCGTCGCCGGGAGTAATGCCCGTGATGTTGTAGCGCCGGTATTCCGACGACTGCATCTTGTGATGGTGATACACCACGCACGACGCCTGGGTCGCCTCGCCCATCGTATGACTGATGTCGAAGCACTCGATGCGCAGATGCGCGAGATCGTCGCACTCCATGCCGAGCGTATCGGTGAGCGCGCGCGTACGGGCCTGCTGCGACCCTTGTTCGGACAGCAGACGGGCCAGCGCGAGCCGGGCGTTCTGTTCGGCCATTGCGAGCCACGCGCGCCGTTGTCCTTGCGGCTGACGCAAGACGGTCACCTTGTGGCCGGCCTGTTCGATCAGCACGTCGACGAGTTCACGCGTAGCCGGCGCGTGGCTGACCACCAGAACGGGCGGCACGCGGTTGCCGAGGTAGTGCTGCGCAATGAATGCTTCGAGGACTTCGGATTCGATCCCGCCCGATGCGCGGCCTTTGCGTGCCGGGGCGGGTTGGGTGTCTTCGGTGGCGGCGAGGTCGGATTCGGCAGTTTCGGCGGCTTCGGCTTCGGCTTCGGCTTCGGCTTCGTCGTCCACTTCGACGTCGTCGGCTTCCGAGGCAATGCCGGTGTCGCGTGACTCATCGCCGTCATCACCGTCATCGCCTTCGTCGTCCTCCCCCTCCGATCGCATCTCCTGCGCGAGCATCAACGCATCGGGTGCGCTCAGCCCAGCAGAAGCGCCCCCTTCCTCATCCCCGCCAAGACCGCCTTCATCGGCGGTCAACGCGCTCTCCACGTGCGCGGGAAAGTACGCCTTGTCGCCCAGATGCCGGCCTCCGCGCACCATCGCAAGATTCACGCAGACGCGGCCGCCCAGCGCGACTACCGCCAGAATATCGACGTCGCTATCGCTGCCCACTTCGATCGCCTGCTGGTGCAGCACCGTCGACAGCGAACTCATCTGATTGCGCACAGCCGCCGCCTGCTCGAACTTCAACTCGCTCGCGAATGCGTGCATCTTCTGTTCGAGCTCTTTCATCACCTCGCCCTGACGGCCGAGCAGAAAACGCGAAGCATTGGACACATCGCGCGCGTAATCTTCCTCATTAATCGCGGCGACGCACGGCGCGGTGCAGCGGCCAATCTGATGCAGCAGACACGGCCGCGTGCGATTGTTGAACACCGAGTCTTCGCACGTGCGCAACTGGAACACCCGCTGCAGGATCTGGATGCTCTCGCGTACTGCCCACGCGCTCGGAAACGGTCCAAAGTACTGATTCTTCCGATCCACCGAGCCGCGGTAATAGGCCATGCGAGGAAACTTGTGCCCCGTCAGCTTCAGATAGGGATAAGACTTGTCGTCGCGAAACAGGATGTTGTACCGCGGCGCGAGCGCCTTGATCAGATTATTCTCAAGCAGCAGCGCTTCGGCCTCGGAGCGCGTGACAGTCGTCTCAATTCGCGCAATGCGCGTCACCATCATCGCGATGCGCGGCGACAGTTGCGTCTTCGTGAAGTAACTGGAAACGCGCTTCTTGAGATCGCGCGCTTTGCCCACGTAGAGCACCGCGCCGTGCGTATCGTAGTAACGATAGACACCGGGCAGATGCGGCAGTTGGGCGAGCACTTTTTTGGGCTCGAAGGCGTCGATGGCTTCGGGTTCGGTCATGCAGGATCGGTTGGGTGGGAACAGTCTCGCGAGGCCGGGCCCTGCGTGCCGCGTGCCTGACTCTGGCTGGCGCGCGCAATCGCGGACGAGGCTTTAGAATCGCCAGTTTAGAACATTCTGCAGGCGTTCGAAGCCGGTGCCGCGTCGAATCGGGCGCGGCCGGCTGCTTAAGCGTTCAGCCTCTTCAGCCAGCCACGCTAACCTTATAGGCAGCCTCGACAGGGTCATTGCTCGACCGCATGCCTCGTTTATCGCCTCGACTCGCGTGAACCGTACCGTGCCGCGTCAACCACGGCCGCCCCTTCGTCAACCGTTCGATCCGCACCTCAGGCCACCATGTCCTCAGCCTCTTCTGTCACCGAACCCGCCGCCGGCCAACCCGCCACGCCACTTGCGGCAATCTCCTGTGACATCTTCTGCGCAGTCATCGACAATTTCGGCGATATCGGCGTGTGCTGGCGTCTCGCACGCCAACTTGCAGACGAACACGGCTGGCAGGTGCGGGTGTTCGTCGACGATCTGCACGCGTTCCAGAAACTGTGCCCATCGCTCGCACTCGACCGCGCGCGTCAGACGATCGGCGCAATCGTCGTCGAACACTGGCACGAGCCGTCGCATGCCGGCGACACGGTCGAAGTGGCCGATGTCGTGATCGAAGCATTCGCCTGCGAACTGCCGTCCATCTACGTTGCCGCGATGGCCCAGTGCGAGCGCACGCCGGTATGGCTCAACCTCGAATATCTGAGTGCCGAGGACTGGGTCGCGGACTTTCATCTGCGTCCGTCGCCGCATCCGCGTTATCCGCTGACCAAGACGTTCTTTTTCCCGGGACTGGGCCCCGGCACGGGCGGCGTTCTGAAGGAACGGCAACTCGACGCGGCCCGCGCGGCCTTCGAGGCATCGCCGGACGCGCGGCAAGCGTGGTGGCTCAACGCCACCGGCCAGCCACCGCCTCCTGCCGAGGTCACCGTAATCTCGCTGTTCGCGTACGAAAACCTTGCCGTCGACAGCCTGCTCGAACAATGGCGCGACAGCGCCACGCCGGTCGTCCTGCTGGTCCCGGAAGGACGTATATCCGGCGCGATAGCGCGTTTCTTTGGCTTACCGTCGTTTGCCGCGGGCTCGCACGCCACGCTCGGCAGCCTCAGCGCGCACGCCCTCGCTTTCACCGAACAACCCGGCTACGACGCGTTGCTGTGGGCGAGCGACGTCAATTTCGTGCGCGGCGAAGATTCGTTCGTGCGCGCCCAGTGGGCCGCGAAGCCCTTCATCTGGCATATCTACCCGCAAGCCGACGACGCCCATCTGCCGAAGCTCGACGCCGCGCTCGCCCACTACGCCCGCAGCCTGCCCGACGACACACGCGCAGCACTGGCGCGCTTCTGGCACGCGTGGAACGGCGCAGGCCGTCCCGACTGGACCGAATTCCAGCGCCACTACCCGGCGCTAAAACTACGCGCAGCCGAATGGGCCGGCGAACTCACGCAAGTCGGCGACCTCGCGGGAAATCTGGCCTTGTTCGCAAAAACTCAGTTAAAATAAGCGGTTATCCAACGGCCGACGACGCAAGCGCGGCCCGATTGCAACAACGAACCTCCTCCCCGCGTGGTCAACGTCATTGGGTCGGGAGCATCGAAAAAGATGCCCTCCTGCCACCCACCGTCGAGGCCGTGGCGGAAATGTCAAAAAAGGGACGTATGGTGTGGATCGGCGCCACTCGCGATCACGCCCGCACCGGGTAAAAAGCAGGTAACGGATTGTCGAAGATCGGTGGGAATCACGAGGCTACGGCCCCGCCGCCGGTCATCGCAGCAACCGGCCACGCTTCTCACGCACTGGTATCAAACCGCACCGCAAACGGCGCGGCATCCAGTGAAAGAAGCGCCGAAGCCGCTTGCGCCGTATGCCGTTGAGCAAAAGTTGAAGCTACTCATTTCGTACAGGACAGTTTTTTATGAAGACCGCACAGGAACTCCGCACCGGCAACGTCGTGATGATCGGCGCTGACGCAATGGTCGTGCAAAAGGCCGAATACAACAAATCGGGCCGCAACTCCGCCGTCGTCAAGATGAAGTTCAAGAACCTGCTGACCGGCGCAGGCATGGAAAGCGTGTACAAGGCAGACGACAAGTTCGACGTCGTCGTGCTGGAACGCAAGGAAGTCACGTACTCGTACTTCGCTGACCCGATGTACGTGTTCATGGACGCTGACTACAACCAGTTCGAAGTCGAAGGCGAAATGATGGGCGACGCCCTTCACTACCTCGAAGACGGCATGGCTTGCGAAGTCGTGTTCTACAACGAGAAGGCGATCTCGGTCGAACTGCCGACCACGCTGGTTCGCGAAATCATTTACACGGAACCGGCTGTCAAGGGCGACACGTCGTCGGGTAAGGTTCTGAAGAACGCGAAGCTGAACACCGGTTTCGAACTGCAAGTGCCGCTCTTCTGCAGCATCGGCGACAAGATCGAAATCGACACGCGTACCCACGAGTACCGCAGCCGCGCATAATTTGCGCGTCAAAGCCCGCCAGATGAATCCAGCTTCCGCGCAACGCCGGAGCTGAGAAAGAAATCGGAAAAAAAGCGCCCAATTTGGGCGCTTTTTCTTTTCTGCGTCGCCGTGTATGGTGGAGGAAAACTTTACCGGCGCCTGTCTCGAATTTGCCCACCCATGTTCTCAAACTTCCCGTGACTCATCCGACAAACCCTTGATAACCCATAGCAAATCGCATTGGCACGATTCATGCTTGAATTGAAGAAACGCCGTATGGATTATTTTCTTCAACTTGGGAGAGAGAACCATGAATAACGACATCGCGGAAGGCAAGTGGAAACAGATGGTCGGTAAAGCGAAAACCGCATGGGGTGAGTTGACTGACGACGAGCTCACCAAGGCGGAAGGCCGCGCGGACAAACTCGCCGGATTGATCCAGGAACGATACGGCAAGAGCCGCGAAGAGGCGGAACTGGAAGTTCGCCGCTTTTTCGACAGTAACCGGGATTTCTGACAGACCGACTGAAGGAACTACCGAGGCGCGCCCATTCGACAGAAGATGTCGTATGAGAATTACAACATAGGCGCGCAGCTGTTAAACCCAGAAACCCAAGGACCAGAACTACGTGAGTCGAATCGCCATCGTCGCACCCGGCATGCTGCCTGCATGCCTGACGCCGTGCTTCCGCCTGCCGCCCAGCCATTGCCGGGTAGCTCGGGCAAACGCCGGCTCGCGACCCAGTGCCCGACCACACCGGCCAGCTATCGCACCCGGTTGCACGCCAGTCAGTAGAACGGCACTCCGGGTACTCCATCCATCTAGAAAATAGCGCTCGCCATGCCACACGCCCTGATTGTTGAAGACGATCCCAATAGCCTGTCAGGCCTGTCCGCCATCCTCGCGGCCGACGGGTTTTCCGTCGATACCGCGACCACGATTGCCGAGGCCCGCGCGGCGCTGACGCGATTTATCCCCGATGTCGTGCTGGTCGACTTGAATCTGCCGGACGGCAGCGGACTCGATCTGTTGCAGCACCTCCCCGCCCATCCGCCGGGCGGCGCATTGCCGGTGATCGTGATGACCGGCAATGCAACAGTCGAAAGCGCCATTGAAGGCCTGCGACACGGCATCTGGGACTACCTGCTCAAGCCGGTCAACATTCCTCGCCTGCGCAGCCTGCTTGCACGCATTCCGCGGCCGTACGAGTTGACCGAGGAAGTGCAGACCCTGCGCGCATCGCTGCGCCAGCTCGGCCGGTTCGGGTCCATGCTTGGCCGTAGCGGCACGATCCAGCACGTGTACGACACGATCGAACATATCGCGCCGACCGAGGCAGCCGTGCTGATTTCCGGCGAACCCGGCACCGGCAAGCAGATAGCAGCGCGCACGCTGCACGACATGAGCCGCCGCCGCAAAGGACCTTTCGTCACGCTGGATAGCCGTGGCGCGTCCAATGGCGGCGCGCAGCGTTCGCTCGAGAGTCTGTTGCTCGGCCACGAACGCGGCGCGTTCAACGGCGCCGAACATCGCGAACCCGGCCTGTTCGAACAGGCCAGCGGCGGCACGTTGTTTATCGACGAGATCGCCGAGTTGCCGCACGCGCAGCAGGAGGCGCTGCTGCGCGCGCTCGATTCGCAGACCTTCATGCGAGTCGGCGGCACCAACCAGGTGGCAACGGATTTCCGCCTCATCGCGTCGACCCGCAAGACGCCGCGCGCCGCCGTGGCGGACGGCAGTCTGATCGAAGATCTCGCGTTACGTCTCGAAGCGGCGGCCGTGACCTTGCCGCCGCTGCGTGAACGCGGCGAAGATCCGGCGCTGATCGCCCAGGCCGTGGTCGACGAATTGAATCGCGAAGCCGCCGCGCGTGGTGCGTCCGAGGGCGCGAAGCAGGTGGGACCCAACTTCCTGCGCGAATGTCTCGCGTACGAATGGCCAGGGAACGTGCGCGAATTGCAGGAACGTGTACGCCGTGCGTATCACGCTTCAGGTGACGTGCTGGAGTCGCTACGCGCCGACGACACCGGCTCGGCAAACGGTCGTGATCTGAACGGCAGCCGCGTGCAGGTCACGGTCGGCACCCCGCTCGCGGATGTCGAGGAAATGCTGATTCGTGCCACGCTCGATGCGGTTGGCGGCACGCGTCACCGGGCGGCGTCGCTGCTGGGGATCAGTCCGAAGACGCTGTACAACAAACTTCAACGGATGCGGCTGAACTGAGGTTGGGGTTCTGTTACTGAACAACTGAGCATCAACAAAAAAACGGCGCCTTGATCGAATCAAGGTGCCGTTTTTTTTGCTTCCCGACCATCCGAGTCAAACGTGCCTGCGCGTGCCTGCGCCTAAGCAAACACGCTGCGCAACAAGGACTGCGCTTCCAGATACTGCGGATCGGCAACCAGCTTGCTCCACTTCAATGCCTTGCTGCGTGGCCTCATCCGCTCGATGCGCCGCCGCGATTCCTTCGACTGCGTAAAGCGCAATGCCTCCAGCACCTTCTCCGCTTCGTCCGGCTGGTTGCAGATCAGCACCATGTCGCAACCTGCCTGCAGCGCGGCCGTCGCGCCTTCGGTCAGGGTGCCGCCCTGGCGGGCGGCTTCCATCGACAGATCGTCGCTGAAAATCGCGCCTTCGAAGCGCAGTTTCTTGCGCAGAATGTCCTGCAGCCAGATGCGCGAGAAGCCCGCCGGTTTCGAATCGACCTGCGGATAAACCACGTGCGCGGGCAGCACCGATCCCAGCGACAACCCGAGCCAGTCATACGGCGCCACGTCGTCGCGCAGGATCTCGTCGAGCGAGCGGTCGTCGACGGGCATGGCGACGTGCGAATCTGCGTGAGCGAAACCGTGCCCCGGGAAGTGCTTGCCGCAATTGCTCATGCCGGCCAGCGCGAGTCCGTGATTGAGGCTCTTTGCCAGCAAGGTCACCACGCGCGGATCGCGGTGAAACGACCGGTCTCCGATCACCTGCGATTGTCCGTAATTCAGATCGAGCACTGGCGTGAAGCTCATGTCGATCCCACACGCGCGCAATTCGGTCGCGAGGATATAGCCGACCGCCGTCGTCACCTTCGTCGCGTGCAGAACGTCGCGGTCCCACAGTGCGCCGAGCTTGCCCATCGACGGCAGCACCGTGAAGCCGTCGGTGCGAAAGCGTTGCACGCGGCCACCTTCATGATCGACGGCGATTAGCAGATCGTCGCGAATCGCGCGGATCGAATCGGTCAACGCGACCAGTTGCTCGCGGCTCTCGTAATGGCGCGCGAACAGGATCACACCACCGGTCATCGGATGGGCTAGGCGGCGCCTGTCGTCGTCGTTCAGCGTTTTGCCGACCACGTCGAGCATCACCGGTCCGGGAAAGGTTTTCATCGGATTCCGCTAGAAAAAAGCTCAGGACAAGAAGAGACGCGGCCAGCATGGGCCGCGTTCGGGGAATGTTTATTCGATGGCA
The DNA here is from genome assembly GCF_904848625.1 of Paraburkholderia metrosideri. Taxonomy (GTDB): domain Bacteria; phylum Pseudomonadota; class Gammaproteobacteria; order Burkholderiales; family Burkholderiaceae; genus Paraburkholderia; species Paraburkholderia metrosideri. The sequence continues at coordinate 165,123 of NZ_CAJHCP010000011.1, read as the reverse complement.
GCAGAGGTGCCTGAAGCGTTCGGCAGATTCGGCGTTTCAGCGTCAGCGGCGGCCTGCCCGGTCTCCGTGATCACGAACGACACCGCGTAATCGCGCTCGTCGCTGATCGTCACGCGCGCTGTGATGCCGCGTGCGTCGAGCCATTCGGCCAGTTCGCCGGACGCGACCACCATCGGCTCGCCGCTCGGCTTGTTCAGCGTTTGCAGCGCACGCCAGGTCATCGGCCAATGCATGCCGAGGCCGATCGCTTTCGAAAACGCTTCTTTCGCCGAGAACCGCGTGGCGAGGAACGCGAGACCGCGCGCGGCGGAACGGGCCGTGCGCGCGTGATAGACACGCAGTTCGTCCGGACCGAGCACTTTCTCGGCGAAGCGGCCGTTGGTGCGCGTCATCACAGCGGCCACGCGGCTGACCTGAACGATGTCGGTACCGATGCCGTAGATCGCCATAAGAAGGGCGCCGGCTTACGCGCGTGCGCCGAGACGCGCGGCGACCATGATCGCCTTCATCTCGCGCACGGCGTTTTCCCAACCCGCGAAGATCGCATGTGCGACGATCGCATGGCCGATGTTCAATTCGACGATGCCTTCGATCGCGGCGATCTGCTGCACGTTGGTGTAGTGCAGGCCATGGCCCGCATTGACCTTGACGCCGAGCGTCGCGCCGAATTCGACCGCGCGCACGACGCGCTCGAATTCGCGTTGCTGCTCGGCGGGATCGTGGGCTTCCGCGTAACGGCCGGTGTGCAACTCGACCACCGGCGCACCGGCTTCGTGCGCGGCGCGGATCTGCGTCTCTTCCGGGTCGATGAACAGCGACACGCGCGAGTTGGCTTCGGCAAGCTGCTTGCAGGCGGCACGCACAGCTTCGAACTGGCCCGCGACGTCGAGGCCGCCTTCAGTGGTCAACTCCTGACGCTTTTCCGGCACGAGGCAAACATCGTGCGGCCGCACTTCACACGCAATGTCGAGCATCTCCTGCGTCACCGCGCATTCGAGGTTCATGCGCGTCTTCAGCAGCGGACGCAGCTTGCGCACGTCAGCGTCGACGATATGACGGCGGTCTTCACGCAGATGCAGCGTGATGACGTCCGCGCCGGCCTCTTCGGCCATCAAGGCTGCACGGATCGGATCGGGATAGGAGGTGCCGCGCGCGTTACGCAGCGTAGCGACGTGATCGATGTTCACGCCCAGGTCAATCACAGTCGGCGACGTAAGAAAGAAGCTCATAAGTTCTGCAAGTCGATCAGGATCTGGCGCGTCGCGAGCGGCGTGCCGCCAAGGTAGGTGTTGAGCAGAAAGCGCATCAGCGTTTTGCTTTGCGCCACGGTCTGCGCTCGATGGTAATCGTCCTGCTCCATATCGAGCAAGGTTTGTCCTGAGATCACCGGCCATTGCAACGGCCATTCGTCAGACGCTTCGCGCACGCCGCGCTCCGGATCGAACACGTAGCGGCCTTCGGCCACGACCGCTTTACGCGCGACGGTGCGATTGAGCGCCATCGCGTAGCCGGTTTCGCGCAGCAACACGCGCTCGAATGAACGCAGTACCTGCACGGGCGGTTCGTCGTGCGCGAGACGCGTCATCGTGACGACGTAGTGGTGAAAGAGTTGCGGATGCGGGTCTTCGCGCGCGCAGAACTTGACCAGCAGTTCGTTGACGTAGAAGCCGCAGAGCAGCGCGCCGCCAGTCAGAGGCAACATGCCGCCGACCCATTCGGCGCCCGTCAGCGTGCGCATTTCGGACTTGCCCGACCACGACAACGCGAGCGGCTGGAAGGTCTGCAACACGCCGCGCAGTGCGGAGTGCGGACGCTTCGCGCCCTTTGCGACGAGCGCTATACGGCCGTGATCGCGCGAGAGCACGTCGATGATCAGACTGGTCTCGCGATACGGATAGCTATGCAGAACGAACGCGGGTTGTTCCGCGATCCTGTACTCGGAAGCGGACGTGCGTGGCGCACGGCGCGTGGGTGATTTGCGCGCCTCGCCTTCGGCGGCGGGCGCGCTTTTGCTGGAAGTTTTTTTGGTGCTACGAACGGTTTTGGACGACGGCTCGCGAGCCGGCGCGGCCGGCTCCTGGTCGTCCGGGCTTGCGTCGGAATTCAGCGTCATCCACGCGTCATTCGTACCCATACGCACGGAGTCCGGCTTCGTTGTCGGCCCAACCGCTCTTCACCTTGATGAAGGTTTCCAGATACACGGGGCCGTCGAACAACCTTTCCATATCGAGACGCGCTTCGGTGCTGATCTGCTTCAACTTCGCGCCCTTCTGGCCGATGATCATCGCCTTGTGCGTGTCGCGTTCGACCATGATGGTCGCGAAAATGCGGCGCAGGCGGCCTTCGGTTTCGAACTTGTCGATCAGCACGGTACTCGTGTACGGCAGTTCGTCGCCAGTCCAGCGGAACACTTTCTCACGCAGGATTTCAGCGGCAAGGAAGCGCTCGCTGCGATCGGTCAGGTCGTCTTCGCCGTAGATCGGCGAGCCTTCCGGCAGGAACGGCTTGACGGTCGCCATCAGACGCTTGATGTCGTCGACATTTTTCGCCGACAGCGGCACGATTTCGCTGAACTTGTGCAGCGAACTGACCTGCTGCATGAACGGGAACAACGAAGCTTTATCCGACACGCGATCGAGCTTGTTGGCGATCAGCAGCGTCGGCACCGACGGCGGGATCAGGTCGAGCACTTTCTGATCGTCCGCGCCGAAACGGCCGGCTTCGATCACGAACAGGATCGCATCCACCGACGTCAGCGTAGACGTGACCGCGCGATTGAGCGAACGGTTCAGCGCGCCGCTGTGCTTGGTCTGGAAACCGGGGGTGTCGACGAAAATGTACTGCGCGTCTTCCAGCGTATGAATGCCGGTGATGCGGTGGCGCGTGGTCTGCGCCTTGCGCGACGTAATGCTGACTTTCTGGCCGACCAGCGCGTTCATCAGCGTGGACTTGCCGACGTTAGGGCGGCCGACGATCGCGACCATGCCGCAGCGAAAATCAGTGGGAGTGGGAGCGTTCATATTCGGGCTACGGCAAGTTCAGATCGACGCGCGGAAATGGCGCGCCGAGGGCAATCAATGGCCCGCGTCGGCGACGCGCGTTTGCACCGCGTCGGCTACGCCGGGTTCGTGTTCGGTAGGCGCCGGTGCGCCCGGCGTGGATACGGTTGCACCGGATATTGTGGCTTCGCGGCCACGCGGCTTGTCTGCGCCGCGTAACGACGCGGTTTCTGTCTTGCTCTCGGCCTTGGCTTCAACGGCCTTGTCGCCCGCGTGAGCGCTTGCCTTGTCCGCCTTGTCAGCTTTGTCGCCTTTCTCAGCTTTGTCCTGCCCGCTATATTCGACATGCGCGGCACGGATGACGGCCAATGGCGCGCCGGTGACAGTCAACGTGGGACGCTCGGCTGCACCGTCCTGGGTGGCGGCGGCACGCGGTTCACCACGCGTTGCGCTACGCTCACCGCGCTCGCTTTTGCGGTCGGGGGTGCGCAAATCCAGCGCTGCCTGCACGCCGGTGACGCCGGGTACGATCTCGGGTTCAGCATTCTTCGCTGCTCGGGCGCTCTTCGAGCGCTTCGGCTTGCCGACCAACGCGGGCGCCGCGGCCATCACGTCGTCGAGTGCCTTCTTCGCGGCGGCCTGCTCCGCCGCGCGGCGGCTTGCGCCCGAACCGGACACTTTCACGTCCAGCTTCGGCACCGTGCATTCGACTTCGAACTGTTGATTGTGCGCCGCACCATGGGTGGCGACCACCGTATAAGTTGGCAGCGCGATCTTGTGCCCTTGCAGATATTCCTGCAGCAAGGTCTTGGCGTCCTTGCCGAGCGTACGCGGGTCGATATGATCGAGAATCGGCACGTAGAGGCGCTTGATGACCGTCTGCGCGGCATCGAAGCCGCCGTCGAGGAACACCGCGCCCAGTACGGCTTCGAGCGTATCGGCGAGGATCGACGGCCGACGGAAACCGCCGCTGCGTAATTCGCCCTCACCCAGCCGCAAGCCTTCGGAAATATTGAGGGCCTGAGCGATTTCGTAAAGCGATTGCTGTTTGACCAGATTGGCACGGACGCGCGACAGGTCGCCTTCATCCAGTTTGCCGAAACGTTGGAACAAAAGCGCAGCCACCGCGCAATTAAGAACGGAATCGCCGAGGAACTCGAGCCGTTCGTTATGCGTGGAACTATGACTGCGGTGCGTTAAAGCCTGGCGCAACAATTCCGCATTGCGAAATTCGTAGCGCAAACGGCTTTCCAACGGAGATAGGGGCATGGGCAGAGTATAACGCGGGCGCCTGATCGGGCGAAAACGCCGGGCGGCTAGCGGAAAAAGCGTAGTGAAACGACGTTACCGCGAATTTTTAAAGTAGCGTGATAACACGCCGCGACTGACGAGACCGATGCTAGGGTCACCGCGCGGCGTGTGATGCAATGAATGCGCGACGACTCAGTGGAATGTGCCGATGCGCTTCAGATCGCTAAAGTTCATCCAGATGAAAAACGCGCGGCCGACGATATTGCGGTCCGGCGCAAAACCCCAGTAACGACTGTCCGCGCTGTTGTCGCGGTTGTCGCCCATCATGAAGTAATTGCCCGGCGGCACTTTGCAGATCACACCGCGTGCGTTGTACGTGCAGTTATCGCGATACGGATAATCTTCGGCGCCCACGATGAATGGCGGCACTGCAGGATTATTCAGAATGGCGTTCTTGCGGCCGTCGAGATCTTCCTCGAACTGCTTCGCATAGCCCATGCGTTCGTCGTCGAGATAATCGGGCAGCGGCGTTTCAGGTACCGGCTTGCCATTGATCGTGAGCTGCTTGTCCTGATACGCGACGACGTCACCCGGCAAACCGATCACGCGCTTGATGTAGTCGACCGATTCGTCTTTCGGGTAACGGAACACCACCACGTCGCCACGTTTGAGCGGGCTGCCTTCGGTGATCTTCGTATTCGTGATCGGCAGACGAATGCCGTATTCGAATTTATTGACGAGGATGAAGTCGCCCACCAGCAGCGTCGGCACCATCGAACCCGACGGAATCTTGAACGGCTCGACCACGAACGAACGCACCCCGAACACCACCAGGATCACCGGGAAAAAGCTCGCCGAATACTCGAGCCACCACGGTTGGCGCAGCTTGTCGTCACGCAGACGAGCCCGCGTTTGCGCTGCGTTTTCGTCGGCGAAACGCTCGCCGATACGTGCTTGCTGACGATCGAACTCGGCGACTGCGGCTTCCGCCGCGCGGCGCCGTTTAGGCAGGAAAACCAGTTTGTCCGCGACCCATGCGACGCCCGTCAAAATGACGAGCACAAAAAGAATCAGCGCAAAATTCATAGGGTTCCGTTATTCAACTTTTATTTGTCTTCGACACGCAGAATTGCGAGGAAAGCTTCTTGCGGAATCTCGACCGAGCCCACCTGCTTCATTCGCTTCTTGCCTGCCTTTTGCTTTTCCAGCAGCTTTTTCTTACGTGAAATATCGCCGCCGTAGCATTTTGCCAGCACGTTCTTACGCAACGCTTTAATGTTCTCGCGCGCGATAATGTTTGCACCGATGGTGGCCTGAATCGCGACGTCGTACATTTGCCGCGGAATCAGTTCGCGCATTTTCGCCGCCACTTCGCGGCCGCGATACTGGCTTTGCGAACGGTGCACGATGACCGACAGCGCGTCGACCTTGTCGCCGTTGATCAGCATGTCGACCTTCACGACATCGGCTGCGCGATATTCCTTGAACTCGTAATCCATCGACGCATAGCCACGCGAGATCGACTTCAGACGATCGAAGAAATCGAGCACGACTTCGCCCATCGGAATTTCGTACGTCAGTTGCACCTGACGGCCGTGATACTGCATGTTGATCTGGTTGCCGCGTTTTTGCGTACACAGCGTGATCACCGAGCCGACATAATCTTGCGGCATGTACAGATTCACGGTGACGATCGGCTCGCGCACTTCTTCAATCTTCGACGGCTCCGGCATCTTGGCCGGATTCTCGACCATCAGGATCGTACCGTCGCGTTGCAGGACTTCGTACACCACGGTCGGCGCCGTGGTGATCAGGTCCATGTCGAACTCGCGTTCGAGACGTTCCTGCACGATCTCCATGTGCAGCAGGCCAAGGAAGCCGCAACGGAAACCAAAGCCGAGCGCTTGCGAAACTTCCGGCTCGTATTGCAGCGATGCGTCGTTCAGCTTCAGCTTTTCCAGCGAGTCACGCAGCGCGTCGTACTGGTTGGCTTCAACTGGATAGAGACCGGCGAACACCTGCGGCTTCACTTCCTTGAAGCCAGGCAGCGGCTCCGTAGCCGGCCGATTGACCAACGTGACGGTGTCGCCCACCTTCGCGGCGGCCAATTCCTTGATGCCGGCGATGATGAAACCCACCTGCCCCGCCGACAACGACTCGAGATTCTTCGACTTTGGCGTGAACACGCCAACGTGCTCGACCGGATACTGAGCACCGGTCGCCATCATGCGGATCTTGTCTTTCGGACGCAGCGTGCCGTTGACGATACGCACGAGCATGACCACGCCGACATAATTGTCGAACCACGAGTCGATGATCAGCGCCTGCAACGGCGCTTCCGGATCGCCCTTCGGCGCCGGCACCTTCGCGATCAGCGCCTCGAGCACGTCTTCAACGCCAAGACCGGTCTTCGCGCTGCAATGTGTTGCGTCGGTGGCGTCGATGCCGATCACGTCTTCGATTTCGGCAATCGCGTTTTCGGGGTTTGCAGCCGGCAGGTCGATCTTGTTGAGCACCGGAATCACGTCGACGCCGAGTTCGATCGCCGTGTAGCAGTTGGCGACGGTTTGCGCCTCCACACCCTGACTCGCGTCGACGACCAGCAGCGCGCCTTCGCACGCGGACAGCGAGCGGCTGACTTCGTACGAGAAGTCGACGTGGCCCGGCGTGTCGATCATGTTCAGGTTGTAGACCTGCCCGTCACGGGCGCGATACGTCAATGCGGCGGTTTGTGCCTTGATGGTGATGCCGCGCTCGCGCTCGAGATCCATCGAGTCGAGCACCTGGGCTTCCATCTCGCGGTCGGACAAGCCACCGCAAATCTGGATGATGCGATCGGCGAGCGTCGACTTGCCATGGTCGATGTGCGCGATGATCGAGAAGTTACGAATATGATCCATTCAGTGCCGATCAAGCAAAAAAGGCGCGCTCGGACAATAGCGGAGCACGCCTTGTAAGTAGGTGAAAAACCTATCTATTTTAGCCGAAAAGGCCATCGCCCGGCGCATCTTGCGAAGACCGGGCGGAAAAGACGGCTCAGGAGAGGCGTGAAACCTGGTAAGAACGGCCGCGCTTGGGGGCCATCTGAAGCCCTGAGCAATCTCAGGGAGCCGCTGCAACTCGCGCGGCCAGTGCGCTGCGAACCCGCGCGACGTCGAGATGATAGTGACACAGTTCGACGCCATCGCAGACCAGAACCGGCACCAGTTCGTTGTAACGGGCTTCCAGCAATGGATCTGCGTCGACGTCGACCATTATCACCTGTGCGCCGAATTCGACCAGTAACGGTTCGAGCGCGGCGCGCATGTCTTCGCAGAGGTGGCACCACGCGCGCCGATAGAGCGTGAGCGGTGCCGTTTCTATCATTTCTGCGCGCTACGCGGACGGATTGGCACAAACTGCGTGTTATCGCCACGACGAACCAGCAGCGCAACCATCTTCTGCGGATCGAGATGCGAACTCAGCTCGTCGAACTGTTTCGCGCTCGTGATGTCCGTATCGCCCACTCGAAGAATGATGTCGCCCTTTTGCAGCCCGACGCGTGCTGCCTGACCGTCTGCTGCATCAATCTGCACGCCATTGTGGAGCTTCAGTGCTTTCATCTGATCGGCCGGGATGTCGCTGACCGCCACACCCAGCACGTTCGTCGCACGCTGCTTCGGTGCCTGCGGCTTCTGCTGATCTGCCTTGGCCGTCTTGTCCGGTTGCATTTCGGCGATCGTTACCGGCAAGTCGCGCGTCTGACCTTTACGCCAGATCGTGATCGTCGATTTCGTGCCCGGCTTCGTATCGCCGACCATGCGCGGCAGGTCCGTCGCCGTATCGACCGAATGGCCGTTGAACTTCAGGATGATGTCGCCGGGTTGCACGCCGGCCTTGTCCGCCGGCCCGCCCGGTTCGACGCTGCTGACCAGCGCGCCCTGCGCCTTCGGCAGACCGAGCGAATCGGCCACGTCTTTCGTGACTTCGCCGATCGCTACCGCGATGCGGCCACGCACGACCTTGCCCGAACTCTTCAGCTGATCGGCCACGCGCATAGCTTCGTCGATTGGAATCGCGAACGAAATGCCCATGAAACCGCCGGTCCGGCTGTAGATCTGCGAGTTGATGCCGATCACTTCACCCTGCATGTTAATCAGCGGACCGCCTGAATTGCCCGGATTAACCGCCACGTCAGTCTGAATAAACGGCAGATAGTCGCCCGTATCGCGCCCCTTCGCGCTGACGATACCGGCCGTCACCGTGTTCTCAAGCCCGAACGGCGAACCGATCGCGACGACCCACTCGCCGACGCGAACCTTATTGGAATCGCCAATCGTGATGGTCGGCAGATTGGCCGCGCTGATCTTCACCACGGCAACGTCAGTGCGGTCGTCCACGCCGATCAGCTTCGCCTTGAACTCGCGCTTGTCGGTCAGCGTGACGTAGATCGTGTCGGCGTCATCGACAACGTGTGCGTTGGTCATCACGTAACCGTCCGCCGACAGGATGAAGCCGGAGCCGACGCCACTGTTCTGTTCAGGATCACTGTTGTCCGGCGCGTCCTGGCTGCCGCCACTGCCGCCGTTGTCGCCATTGTCCCCGCCATGCGGCGCGCCGGGAGATTGCGGCGACTGCGGCAACGGAATGCCGAAGAAACGCCGGAAAAACTCGGACATATCGCCGTCGTCCATGCCCGGCGGCAAGCCGCCACGGGTCGTGCCGCTCGACACACGGGTGGTCGTGCGAATGTTGACGACGGCGGGGCCGACCTTGTCGACGAGGTCAGTGAAGTCAGGCAGGTTGGCAGCGGAAGCCGCCGACGCCGTATGCGGCACGAGCGGCAAACACGCCGCTACCATGGCGGTCGCGAGGAATTTGCGCACCGAGAAAGTCGTCATATCGTAGCGAGCCGAGGGATTCAGGATTCGGAGGGGTTACTTCGGAGCTTTGTATTCTATGGCAGACGCAAATTGCTGCAATGTGCTCTGGGGCACTTCACCCAGCAGAGTAATCCAGAAGTCGCCTTGACGCTTGACCAGCACGTGCGTGGCACCGCTGCTGCCCGCGCCTTCCTTGCGCGAATTGTTTTCGACCGGCTCGACGAATACAGAAATCGCCGCGAGACCGTCAGAAAATACCGCCTGGTCCACCGGAATGGTCGGCTGCCCGGCTTCCCGTGCGGCCATTGGACGGCGCAACTGACGAATCATGTGAAAGCCCGGAACCGTGGGATTGATCTGCCACCCTTGTGCGGCCATGTCGACCGGCTCGATTGGGGGGCGCACCACGGTCCACCCTGCTGTATTACGAATACCGTTGACGATACCTGCCTTGTCGACCGGCACGCCAATGCGGATTTGCGAAAACGATAATTGTTCGAGCACTTGCCCGTCGGTGTCGAGGGTCTGCGAGCGTAGCAGCAGGCCAGTCTTCTTGTCTGCCCAAAGCTTATGAGCAAAACGATAACCGTCTTTCGGATCGAGCTCGATCACCTGACTGTCGACGCCCGCCACGCGGTCGTCACCCAGCAGTTTGGGCTCGTAGACAGAAAGAACCTGTTCGCCGCTGACCGCCAGCAGTGCCGGGAACGAATCTTTGTTCTGACGCTTCTCGACGACAAGTAAATGCCGCTCTGGCACGAAGGTGTAGAGATCGTCGTTATGGCGCAGCATTTTGCGCGGCTTCCCGTCGAGACTTTCGAGCTGCTCGAATTCGCCGTCGGAATGCGTCGTGTAGTGCGCGATCCGCGACGTCTGGACGAAATTACCGCGTTGATAGACGAACGCGCCCTCGTAGTTTTGCTGCTGCGCGGCCTGATGAATCCGATCTAGCAAATCAGCGGCCGTACGGCGGGCGACGAGAGGATCGTCGGTTTGTGCAAAGACCCGCGGTGTTGCGGACAACAATACGGCTGCGCAGAACAGAAATGCCGGCAGCCGCCCCCAAATAGTCGTTTTATTCAACCGCGGAGTCTGCATCAAACTATTGGCCTTGCGTAGAAACAGAGGCAGCGCGAATCATCGGCATCGAGCCCGGCATGACCGGCTGTTGCGCGAATTGCTGGTGAGCTTCCAGATATTGATCAAGACTCGCATCACGAATGATATTGGCGTCTTGTGCGACCGGCTGGACAGCCGCCGTGGGCACCATTGCCACACGTTGCACAGAATCGCCGTGCGACTGGATCGAAGCGATCTGCGAGCCCGGTACTCCCGGCACGCCTTGCAGTTGCGGCACGACGATCCACGTCAATGTGGCGGCGGCAGCGGCAACTGCAAACGCCGGCACGACGCGGCGGCGCAGCGCCAACAACCGGCCAGCAACCGGCATGGCGGCGGGCGCCAGCACATGCGGCTCGCTCTCGAGACGGGCGGCAAAACCCGTCAGGAATGCGTTGCTCGCCTCGGTCCTGATTGCCAGATCGTCGGAACGCAATGCGTCGCCGATTAGGTGATAGGCCGACCAGGCGGTGCGATCTTCGCCGTCCAGCTCGGAAATAAACTTGTCCAGATTCAGATGCTCTTCGCCGAACAATTCACCGTCGACAAAAGCGGACAGACGCTCGCCGCGCGAGCTGACTTGCGATTGCATCGAGACCGACCCCATGATGCTCCCCATCTTACGAATACCCCGTAGTGACACCACTAATCCAGATATTGCACCCGCGCCCCGTCTGGCCGGCTGGCGGTTACCAGCGCTTGCCCTCAGGTGTGTCAAGCAACGGACGCAATTTTGCCGCAATGGCTTCGCGAGCGCGGAAAATTCGTGATCTGACTGTGCCAATTGGGCAACCCATCATTTCGGCGATTTCCTCGTAGCTCAAACCCTCAATTTCACGAAGAGTAATGGCGGTGCGCAATTCTTCCGGTAAAACCGCCATCGCAGCATTGACCGTCTCAGCGATCTGCTTGCTCATCAACATCGACTCAGGCGTGTTGATATCCCTTAGTTGGTCGGCGTCCGAGAAAGTTTCAGCTTCTTCAGCATCTGCTTCGGTCGAGGTCGGCGCGCGACGCCCCTGGGTTGCAAGGTAATTCTTTGCCGTGTTGACCGCAATCCGGTACAACCACGTATAAAATGCCGATTCCCCGCGAAACTGCGGTAACGCACGGTACGCCTTGATAAAGGCGTCTTGCGCGACGTCTTCCACTTCCGCTGGATCGCGAACGAGACGCGAGATCAGCCGGAGAATCTTGCGGTGGTATTTGGAGACCAGAAGCTCGAACGCGGCCTTGTCACCTTTCTGAACGCGTTCGACCAGCACCTGGTCAATTTCTTTTTCGCTCACCTGATAAATCCGTTAACTATAGGCCGCATGGCGGGGGACCATTGTAGCGTCCCCATCATTTGGGCACGTTACTCCGGTAACAGCGGTTACAGTCGTTACAGTCAGGCGCCTGCGCCGCGACGGCCCAGCACCGAAAGCTCCCGGAACACGCTAGCCGGCAACGCGTCAGCGGTGAGTAGCAGCGAGCGCTTCCGACCATCTTCCTGCACTAAAGCCAGAATCAGCAGACGGTTGCTCCACTGGGCACAGCCCGCAATACGGCCCTGTATCCGCAATGCGCCCGCCCGATCCCACGCGGTCAATCCTTCCCGGCCTATTTTCAACGCGACGGGCTGCGCGCGCTCATGGCGTGTCGCGCAAAGCGTGAGCAACGCCGCCACGGCGAGCGTCGGAGGAACGGCCGGCCACGCGCCCAGGCGCGACGCGAGGACGGCGTAGACGGCCCACATCGCAGTCAAAACGAATACGCCCAATGCGGCGCGCATGGCAAAAGAGCGGCGCAGCGCGATCCGCTGCGCCGCTCCTTCGAACGATGCCGATTCGGGGGAAAGCGCCGGCAAAGCCGGCGCCGTCGGCTGACGTGTCACCCAGTGGCAGGCGATCAGGCGCGCTTGAACACCAGGGTGCCGTTCGTGCCGCCGAACCCGAACGAGTTCTTCAGCGCGACGTCGATCTTCATCTCCCGCGCGGTGTTCGCGCAGTAATCGAGATCGCAGGCCGGATCCTGATTGAAGATGTTGATGGTCGGCGGCGACACCTGATTGTGCACGGCCAGCACGGTGAATACCGACTCCAGCCCACCAGCGCCGCCCAGCAGGTGACCGGTCATCGACTTGGTCGAATTCACGACCATGTCTTTGGCGTGATCGCCGAACGCACGCTTGATGCCGGTCGTTTCAGCCAAGTCGCCGAGCGGAGTGGACGTGCCATGCGCGTTCAGGTAGTTCACCTGATCCGCATTGATGCCCGCGTTTTTCAACGCAGCCAGCATGCAGCGGCGCGCACCGTCGCCGTCTTCCAACGGCGCGGTCATGTGATAGGCGTCGCCGCTCATCCCATAGCCGCTGACTTCGGCGTAAATCTTCGCGCCACGTGCCTTCGCGTGCTCGTACTCTTCGAGCACCATGACGCCTGCGCCCTCGCCCAGCACGAAACCGTCGCGGTCCTTGTCCCACGGACGGCTCGCAGTGGCCGGATCGTCATTGCGTTGCGACAGCGCGCGCGCCGCCGCAAAGCCGCCAATGCCGAGAGGCGACACGGTGGATTCCGCACCGCCGGCGATCATCACGTCGGCGTCACCATATTCAATCAGGCGCGAAGCCTCGCCGATGCAATGCAGACCCGTGGTACATGCAGTCACGATGGCGAGATTCGGACCCTTGATGCCAAACTTGATGGACAGGTGGCCGGAGATCATGTTGATGATCGATGCCGGCACGAAGAACGGCGAAATACGGCGCGGGCCGCGGTTGAGCAGTTCGGTTTGCGTCACTTCGATCATTGGCAGGCCGCCAATGCCCGAACCGACGATCACGCCGATACGCTCCGAATTCTCGTCGGTGACTTCAAGGCCGCTGTCCTGCATCGCCTGGATGCCTGCAGCCACGCCGTAATGGATGAACGTATCCATATGGCGCGCTTCCTTACCGGGGATGTAGTCCTCGATATTGAAGCCCTTCACCTCGCCGGCGAAACGAGTCGAGAAGTTCGACGCATCGAACTTCGTGATATTGGCAATACCCGACTTGCCGGCGACCAGATTGGCCCAGCCGTCGGCAACATTATTGCCAACAGGCGAAATCAGCCCCAGGCCTGTAACAACAACACGACGGCGGCTCACGGTAACCCCTTTTTCATAGATGACAAAAGCAAAAGCCACAGCGGCCACAGGAATTTGCCCTGTATGCCCTGTGGCTGTTAAGTCGGCAATCGCGCGAAAAGTTGCGCTGTCAACATCGCAGGCTCCTGCACGGCAAAAAGCGCCAACCCTGCTGGCGTCGGCAAGCGACACGGCAGGGCGTCATACGCCAACAACGCAGAAACGCGGGTGCGAATGACCTTAGGCCTTGACGTTCGCGCGAGCGTAGTCGATCGCTTGCTGAACGGTGGTGATCTTCTCGGCTTCTTCATCCGGAATTTCCATGCCGAATTCGTCTTCGAGGGCCATCACGAGCTCAACGGTGTCGAGCGAGTCGGCGCCGAGGTCGTTCACGAACGAAGCTTCGTTCTTGATCTCAGCTTCTGCAACGCCCAGTTGTTCTGCGACGATCTTCTTGACGCGCTGTTCGATATTGTCCATTAACCCCTCCAAGGGAAAAGAAGTTCAAAAATACAGGTGCGCGCATTTTATCAGGTTTGACCCGGCAAAAAAGCGGCGCATCGGGTTCCTGTCAAGGCATGCGCCTTACGCTTTTGCAAACGCATCAAGGCGCGGATAGTAACCGAAATTGGTTACTACATGTACATTCCGCCGTTCACATGCAGCGTAGTGCCGGTGATATAGCCCGCTTGCGGCGATGCGAGGAATGCGACGGCGTGCGCGATATCGTCCGGGCTGCCGAGGCGGCCCAGCGGAATCTGCGTCTTCAAAGCGGTTTGTTGCTCTTCCGGCAGGCCTTTGGTCATGTCGGTATCGATAAAGCCCGGCGCGACGCAATTCACGGTGATGCCACGGCTGCCAATCTCGCGAGCCAGCGCGCGCGTCATACCTGCAACGCCCGCTTTGGCCGCAGCGTAGTTGATCTGACCAGGGTTGCCGGACGAGCCGACCACCGACGTGATGTTGATGATGCGGCCGCCCTTCGCCTTCATCATCGGACGAAGCACGGCGCGCGACAGACGGAACACCGAGCGCAGGTTGGTGTCGATCACCGCGTCCCAGTCGTCGTCCTTCATGCGCATGGCGAGCTGATCCTGCGTGATCCCAGCGTTGTTCACCAGCACGTTCAGCGCGCCAAATTCCTTAACTGTGCCGTCGATCAGCGCGTCTACCGCCGCTGCCTCGTTCACGTTGAGCACCGCGCCGCGACCATTCACGCCGGCTGCGCTAAATGCTTCGGTGATGGCGGCCGCGCCGCTTTCGCTGGTCGCCGTGCCGATCACCGTCGCGCCCTGGCGCGCCAATTCCATCGCGATCGCACGGCCAATGCCGCGCGATGCGCCGGTCACGATTGCGATCTGCTTGTCGAGAGTCTTTTCCATCTGTCAGTCCGAGTGCCCCTTCGGAGGGCTGATTGATTCCTGATGCCGCACGGGATGTCGCTTCACAACGCCAGTCACCTGGCGCCGTCAGCGATCCGGTCTTCAGCCTGCGGTCACGAGCTTGAGCGTTTCTTCGAGCGAAGCCGGATCGAATACCGACGCACCGACCAGATTGCCGTCGATCCGCTTGGTCAAACCCGCAAGGACCTTGCCCGGGCCGCACTCGATCACATGCGTCACGCCCTGTCCTGCCATTACCTGAACGCTTTCGACCCAGCGCACCGCACCGGCCGCCTGGCGCACCAGCGCGTCCTTGATACCGGCCGGTTCGTTGACGATCGCGACGTCGACGTTATTGATGACGGGAATAGCCGGCACCTGCACATTGACGTTCGCCAGATACTCGCGCAGTTGATCCGATGCCGGCTTGAGCAGCGACGAGTGGAACGGTGCCGATACCGGCAACGGCAGCGCGCGCTTGGCGCCCTTTGCCTTGGCGACTTCACACGCCTTTTCAACCGCGGCCTTGTGACCCGCGATCACAACTTGCGCCGGCGCATTGAAATTCACTGCTTCGACAACACCCGCCACCGACGCCTCGGCGCACACTGCGCGCACGGTATCGTCGTCGAGACCGAGAATCGCAGCCATGCCGCCCTCGCCAACCGGCACTGCCGTTTGCATTGCCTGTGCGCGAAAACGCACCAGCGGCACAGCGTCGCGGAACGCCAGCGCACCAGCCGCGACCAACGCGGTGTACTCGCCCAGGCTATGGCCCGCAACGATCGCCGGCTTCGGGCCGCCAGCCTTCTCCCACGCGCGATAAATCGCGTAAGCGGCGGTCAGCATGACGGGCTGGGTGTTGGTTGTGAGATTCAGATCTTCGGCCGGACCTTCGGCGATCAGTTTGCCGAGGTCCTGATTGAGCGCGTCGGACGCTTCCTGAACCGTCTCGCGCACGATCGCGTGATCGGCGAATGCGTTGAGCATGCCGACCGACTGCGAACCCTGCCCAGGAAAAACGAACGCAAATTTCATATCGTCCCCAAATCGAATTAGTCAGATGTGGTGCTGCACGGCGCGAACTCACGCCGGAGCGCAGGCGCTGCAAAGAGCGCCCGCCAATGCGTCGCCGCTATCAGAAGCGGATAACCGACGCGCCCCACGTGAAGCCGCCGCCGACGCCTTCGATCAGCACGTTCTGGCCGCGCTTGATGCGGCCGTCGCGCACCGCGACGTCAAATGCGAGCGGAATGGACGCAGCCGACGTATTGCCGTGCTCGCCCACTGTGACGACCATGCGTTCCTGCGGCAAGCCGAGCTTGCGGCAAGTGCTTTGCATGATGCGGATATTGGCTTGATGCGGAATCAGCCAGTCGATCTGCTCCGCAGTCAGATTGGCCTTCTCCAGCGCCTCGACGGCGACTTTTTCGAGCACGTTGACGGCGAGCTTGAACACCGCCTGACCGTCCATATGCAGAAACGCGCTGCCGGCGACCACGCCGCCGTTCACGTTACCCGGCGTGCAGAGAATGTTTGAATGGCTGCCGTCGGCGTGCAATGCGCTGGCCAGTACGCCCGGTTCCTCGGACGCTTGCAGGATCACCGCGCCAGCGCCATCGCCAAACAGCACACAGGTGGTGCGGTCGTTGAAGTCGAGAATGCGCGAGAAGGTTTCCGCGCCGATCACGAGCGCCGTGCGATGCTGGCCGCTGCGAATGAAGCTGTCCGCCGTCGCCACCGCGTACGCAAACCCCGAACAGACGGCTTGTACGTCGAAGGCGGCGCCGTGGTTCTTGATGCCCAGCTTGTTCTGCAACAGACACGCCGTGCTCGGGAACACGAAGTCCGGTGTGGAAGTGGCGACGATGATCAGATCGATGGATTGCGGATCGATGTCCGCTGCTTCGATCGCCCGCTGCGACGCGATCAGAGCGAGGTCGCTCGTCGTGACATCGGGGTCGGCGAAGTGGCGCGAATGGATACCGGTGCGGGCAACGATCCATTCGTCGCTCGTCTCGACGCCTTGCCTGGCGAGACGTTCAGCCAGATCCTGATTGGTGACGCGATTGGGCGGCAGATAACTGCCGGTGCCCAGCACGCGGGAATAAATTGTGGATTGAGCCATTATGCCTTCGAGGATTGCGCAGCGTAGGGCTCGGCAGGCTGGCCGGCAATCGGGCTTGCGTTGCCCGCGCCGCTTGCGTTGCGCGCGGCCTGTTCGAGAGAACCCGCGTTCTCTTCCATTGCACGCGCAAGGCGCTCCAGCACGCCGTTTTTGACGGCATCATACCCGCGTTTGATAGCCCACTCAAACCCGTAGGCATCAGCGGAGCCGTGGCTTTTGATCACCAGTCCACGCAGACCGAGCAGCGCGGCGCCGTTGTATTGCCGATGATCGACGCGTTTCTTGAAGCGCATCAATACAGGCAATGCGAGCACCGCCATCACCTTGGTGAGCCACGACCGGCCGAACTCTTCCTTGATGATGTTGGACAGCATCTGCGCAAGACCTTCCGACGTCTTCAGCGCGACGTTGCCGACAAAACCATCGCAGACGATGACGTCGACCGTACCTTTGAAGATGTCATTACCTTCAACGTTGCCGTGAAAGTTAAGTGTACTCGCGCGCAGCAGTTCGCCGGCACGTTTGATGGTGTCGTTACCCTTGATGACTTCTTCGCCGATGTTGAGCAGCCCGATGGTGGGCCGCTCTTTGCCTTCGATCGCGGACACGAGCGCATGCCCCATCTCGGCGAACTGCAGCAGATGCTGCGGCTCGCAGTCGACGTTGGCGCCCAGGTCGAGCATCGTGGTATAGCCAATGGGATTGGGCATGGCGAACGCGATGGCCGGGCGTTCAATGCCCGACAGCGTTTTCAGCACATAACGTGAGACCGCCATCAGCGCGCCGGTATTGCCGGCGGAAATGCAGGCTTCAGCCTCGCCTTCCTTGACGCGGTTCAGCGCCACGCGCATGGACGAATCTTTTTTCTTGCGCAGCGCGACCTCGACCGGATCGTCCATGGCGACGATCTCGGAAGCGGGTACGACGGTCAGCGCTGGCAGGTCCTGCGCCTTTAACTTCTTTAACTGCGCACGAATCGCACTTTCAATGCCGACGAGCAGCAATTGTGCGTCGGGATGCGAACGCACGAAGTTAACGGCTGCGGGAACGGTCACGGACGGGCCGTGGTCGCCTCCCATGCAATCTATCGTGAGCTTTACTGTCATGGAGTGCGACGAATTTCAGGCGCCCTGAATGGGATCGCGACGAACGCCAAAGCGCCAATTGCGATCGACACAAAAAAGCGGCAATTGAATGCCGCCTTTTTGCCGAGCCGGGAAAATGTCAAGCGAGCCGATCGCCACGCGAAACGCCAAAGGGCGCAACGCAGTGAAACGATTAGTCGTTCTTCGTCTTGACGACTTTCTTACCGCGATAGTAGCCGTTCGGGCTAACGTGGTGACGCAGATGCACTTCACCCGTGCTCGGCTCCACGGCCAGCGGCGCTGCCGTCAGGAAATCGTGCGAACGGTGCATGCCGCGCTTGGACGGCGACTTCTTGTTTTGCTGAACTGCCATGACTAACTCCTAAAAATTTTCCGAATTCTAACACAGCCCGATACGGTGTCCGCCATAGGCCGAATGGCCAATGCGCCCGCCTCGCGCTTCCCTGCAACTGTTCAATGCTTCTTGTCGCCCGGTTCACCGCGCTTGAGACTTTCGAGCGCCGCGAACGGATTGGGCCGTTTGGGCTCATCACCCTCATCAGCTTCGTCCAGCGCGGCTTCGTCACCCTCACCTTCCGCACCGGCCACACCAGAGACCAGGCTCTCGTGCACTTCGGGGCAGACCTCGTGTTTTGGCACGAGTGGCAAGGAAAGCAGCAACTCTTCTTCGATCAAGTCGATGAGATCGAACTGGCGCGAGCCCACGATCACTTCGACTTCATCCTCGTCGAGCGGAAACTCTTCGGCTTCCGCCTCAGTGTTGACGACCCGGTAGGTTGCATCGACGTTGAACGGCTGCGAATACGGCGTCATACACCGTTGACATTCGAGCCATGCCGCGCCGTGAATCGCCAATCTCAAATAAGGCTGGGGACCCTCGGTGCCGTCATCCTGCAATTCCGGTTGCGTCGCTCCTTCGGCTTGCCAGGTGAACGCGGTATCGCGCTCTGGCGCTTCTGCCGGGACTTCGTTTAACATGCGCGGCAGTTGCGAGACGCGCACGACACCCGCGGCCTGACGTCCACTCCGCGCAAATTCGAACAGATCGATTTCATGCGGGTCGGACAGACCAGCAGGGTTGCCAGGATGTTGAGTCATGTGCGCTCCTGCGTCGGCGAGAATTTCGCCGGGGCTAAACCGCGATAAGCCGCGAGGTAAAACCGGTTTGCCAGCTTCTGCGCAAAGTCGCGGCAGTGGGTTCCTCAAGCCTTAACAAAGCCTGATTGAACACGCCAAGACCCGCCTAAACGCAAGCATACCGATGAAAAGCCCAAAATCATATCCGTTTTGTCTTTTCGAGTCAAACACTTAAGCCCGTACGCGTGTGCATTCCGCACACGCCCGTATGCCCCGTCTTTCTAGCCGTTGGTTGATCATGCCAGATTCCCCCAATCGCCCGCCGCGCCTGATTCTGGCGTCGAGTTCACCGTATCGCCGCGAGTTGCTCGAACGCCTGCGCGTCCCGTTCGACGTCGTCGTTCCCGCGATCGACGAGACACCGCAAGCCGGCGAAACGCCGGAAGCGACAGCATTGCGGCTTGCCGAAGCCAAAGCGCGCAAAGTAGCGAGCGAACTCGGTGCAAATCAAGCCGCGCTCGTGATCGGCTCTGATCAGGTCGCTACTTATGACGGCCTGCAGATCGGCAAACCGGGCACGCACGAAAACGCACTCGCCCAGTTGCAGGCAATGCGTGGCCGCGAAGTGCTATTTCATAGTGCGCTATGCCTGTTCGATAGCGCATCGAACCTCGCGCAAACCGCCGACGTGATTACCCGCGTACGATTCCGCCACCTGCCGGACGCTGCGCTGGAGGCGTATCTTCAGGCCGAAACGCCTTACGACGTCGCGGGCAGCGCGAAATCCGAGGGTCTCGGCATCGTATTGCTAGAGGCCATCCACTCCGACGATCCCACCGCGCTCGTCGGTTTACCGCTGATCGCACTGTCGAGCATGCTGCTCGCAGCCGGCTATCCACTTCTGGGGGCGCAATGAGCGGCACGTTATATTTAATTCCAAACACGCTTGGCGACGGCGACAGCGATGCACTCGACGCCGTTCTGCCCGCGCC
This sequence comes from Paraburkholderia metrosideri, assembly GCF_904848625.1. Taxonomy (GTDB): domain Bacteria; phylum Pseudomonadota; class Gammaproteobacteria; order Burkholderiales; family Burkholderiaceae; genus Paraburkholderia; species Paraburkholderia metrosideri. The sequence goes on along the minus strand of NZ_CAJHCP010000011.1, from coordinate 145,099 downwards.
GGTACGCGCATGCGCGGCATCACTTCACTATTACATAGGCGAAAACGCGAAAACCACCCGAGCATTCCTGAAAAAAGTTGGCACAGAGCGGCCAATTCAGGAAATCGAAATTCGCGAACTGAACGTCAACACGCCAGCGGGAGAGGTCGACAGGTTGTTGGCGCCCGTTCTAGCCGGCACCGACGCCGGCCTCGTTTCCGAAGCCGGCTGCCCGGCGGTCGCGGACCCGGGCGCGTTGCTGGTACGTCGCGCGCACGAGCGCGGCGTGAAGGTGGTGCCGTTTGTCGGACCTAGTTCGATTTTGCTCGCACTGATGGCTTCCGGGCTCAACGGGCAGAGTTTCGCGTTTCACGGCTACCTGCCGGTCGATGCGACCGAACGCGCGAAGCGTCTGCGCGACCTGGAGCAACAATCGCGCAAAAGCAGGCAAACGCAGATTTTCATCGAAACCCCCTATCGGAATCGCGCGCTGCTCGACACGCTACTCGCGACGTGCGCGCCGTCCACGCTGGTGTGTGTCGCAGTCGATTTAACGCTCGAAAGCGAAACTATCGCTAGCCGCACTGTGACCGACTGGAAGAAGAAACCTGCGATTGATCTGCATAAACGACCAGCCATTTTTCTGATCCTGGCAGTTTGATCGGCCCAGCATCCGGCACGAACGACGCAGAATCGAAGCAGAATCGAAGCAGATAGCAAAAAGCCCCGCGCAACCAGCAACAGTTGCGCGGGGCTTTTCAATAACAGGCAATCAATGCAGGCTCAGCTTCCCGCCCAGTGCCATGGCATGAACTGCGCCATTACCCACGGCCGCGCCAAACTTCCGCGCCACGCGGTCGGTGATGCTCTCTTTCACCGTGTAGTCGACGATATCGGGCGCCTTGAAAAGTTCACGCGCCACATAATCGGCGTCGCCAAAACCATCGGCCAGACCTAACTCCACGCTCTTTTGCCCGGTCCAGAAGAGACCGGAGAACATGTCGGGTGTTTCGTGCAAGCGCTTGCCGCGACCCTGGCGCACCGCGTCGATAAACTGCGCATGAATCTGGTCCAGCATATCTTGTGCATGTGCATCCATCTTCGGCGTTTCTGGCGAGAACGGATCGAAAAAGCCCTTGTTCTCACCCGACGTATGCAGGCGACGCTCGACGCCCAGCTTATCCATCAGACCCGTAAAGCCAAAGCTGTCCATCAACACGCCAATCGATCCGACGATGCTCGCCTTGTCGACGTAAATCTTGTCGGCCGCGGCGGCGGCGTAGTAGCCACCCGATGCGCACATATCACCAACCACCACGTAAAGCGGAATTGACGGGTATTTGGCCCGCAATCGCCGAATTTCGCTATAGATGATGCCTGCTTGCACCGGGCTACCACCTGGACTATTACAGCTCAGGATTACGCCGGCGGTGCCTGCGTCATCAAATGCACTTTGCAGCGCTGTGTTGATATCTTCAGCGTTTGCGTTCGTATCGGCGGAGATTTCGCCGTCAAGTGACACCATCGCCGTATGACGACCGGTGGCAGCCACCCTGTCGCCGGAGAATGCAATTCCACCCCATACGGCCAACACCAGCACAATCAGAAACACAAACCGGAAGAAAATCTTCCAGCGACGCGCAGCACGTTGCTCATTGATTGCCGCCATTGCAATGCGCTCGAGCGCGGCCCGTTCCCAGCCGGGTTCGTCGGCGGGCGTGCGGGAGCGACCTGTTGGGGACAGATCTTTTGGATCGGGAGTCAGGTTGTCGGACATGCGGAGCAGTGGAAGATCGTAAAGGGGAAATTCAGGACGCGGCGGGACGCAATTCGCCGTCGGGCAACCAGAAAACGGCGCGACCCTCCGGTGTATCCCGCTCCTCGACGAGGACCGGGCGCAACTTCCCGCCACGGCACGGACCACCAACGCATTTGCCGGTATCAGGCGCGTAAATCGCGCCATGAGTCGCGCACATCAAGTATAAGCCTGACGATTCGAAGAACTGCCCTTCCGCCCAGTCGAGTTCCATGGGCACGTGGGCGCAGCGGTTCAGATAGCCATACGCGCGACCATCATAGCGAACAAAAAACACTACGGCGTCGCCGCCGCCGAACCTGGCCTGGCGCCGCACTCCTGCTCCGCCGTCGACCAGTTCGTCCGCCGCGCAGATACGCACGGCATCCGCTTCGTTCGCCGGGGTGCTCATGCGTTTTCCCGCAACCAACCGGACAGATCACTCACGCTCGACGCGACGAATTTCGGCGACATCGCGTTCAACGAGTTAGCCGGATGGGCGCCATACGTCACACCAATGCCCGCCACGCCTGCGTTGATTGCCATTTGCAGATCGTGCGTCGTGTCGCCCACCATCACCGTGCGCGCGGGATCCTGCCCCAGTTCGCGCGTCAACTCGTGCAACATGGCCGGATGAGGCTTCGAGAACGTTTCGTCGGCACAACGCGTGCCGTCGAACAGGCTGGTCAAACGTGACTGGTCGAGCGCGCGGTTCAGGCCGACCCGGCTTTTGCCGGTCGCCACAGCCAGCAGATACCCCTGATCGCGCAACGCCTGCAGCATCTCCCGCACGCCGGCAAACAGCTCCGTGGTCTGATCTTTCACCAGATAGTGGAAACGATAACGTTCGGCCAAACGCGGATATTCGGACGGATCAAGCGTTGGAGCGGCGATCTGCAGCGCTTCGCGCAAGCCGAGGCCGATCACATAACTTGCGGCTTCGTGAGCGGGCACCGGCAAGCCGAGGTCGCGGCACGCCGCCTGAATGCTGCGCGCGATGTGCGCGGTCGAATCCATCAGCGTTCCGTCCCAATCGAATACGATCAGATCAAATTGCTCTCTAGCCATGCGATGTCGTCTCCGGGTTTGACCCATTTCGTAATTCGTTGAGCTGCGCGACGAAGCTGCGGCATTCAGCCGGCAGCGGCGCCTCGAACTGGAGCGGCGCGCCGGTGGCCGGGTGCGCGAGCTTCAGCCGGTAAGCGTGCAGGAACATGCGTTTCAGGCCCGGCCGGGCATTGGTACGAGCCAGTTCCTTGTTCAGCGCGAAGTCGCCGTATTTTGCATCGCCGACGATCGGCAACTCCAGATGCTGCAAATGAACGCGAATCTGATGCGTGCGGCCGGTCTTGAGTTCCGCTTCCAGCAACGCGTACTCAGGCCAGCGGTCGATCAGATTAAATACGGTGTGGGACGCCAGACCGTCCGGCTGCACGCGAACCCGCCGCTCGCCGTCCGCGGTCAGATACTTGTGCAGCGGCGCCTTGACCGCACGCCGACGGCCCCAATCGGCTGCCCACTCGCCATGAACGCACGCATAGTAGCGCTTGTCCATTTGGTTCTCGCGGATCTGCTCGTGCAGGTTGACCAGCGCCGTTCGCTTCTTGGCCAGCATCAGGATGCCGGACGTTTCGCGATCCAGCCGATGCACCAACTCAAGAAATTTTGCCTGCGGCCGCGCTTCGCGCATTTGTTCGATCACGCCGAATGCGACCCCGCTGCCCCCGTGCACCGCCACGCCGGCCGGTTTGTCGATGACGAGCATGTGGTCATCTTCAAAAATGATCTTGAAGTCGGCGCTCGGCACATGGGCATGCGCGGCAGATTCACTGGGCTGCGCGACGCGAATGGGCGGCACACGCACCAGATCGCCTAGCTCCAGGCGATACTGCGCATCGATCCGCCCCTTATTCACGCGGACCTCTCCACTACGCAAAATGCGATAAATATGGCTTTTGGGCACGCCTTTACAGACGCGCAAAAGGAAGTTGTCGATGCGCTGTCCGGCCGCGCTGTCGTCGATCTCGATGATGGAGACCTGGTCGCTTGCGACCGATTTCTGGGATATTTTGCCTAACTCTTTCATTCTGAATATAATTTGCCCAGCAGTCTGCGGCGGCCGGCGCAGTGACCGGATTTCGGGCAGGCTGCGCAGGTGCAAGCGATAAACCGTTATTTTACTTGCGCCGGGGTCTGGTTGCTCACCCTCAAATGAGATGCAACAAGTTGCACGCACGAAGTCAGTGCCCGGCAGGGACGGCGCCCACAGGCGCGTTCGGTCAAGGTCAGCTTCGACGGTAACGGAATTTTGGTCAAAAAGAATTTAACTTTCAGCTTCGGTATCCGGCGGTATGACGCCAAGTTGTAGAAGCTGCAAGTTGCGAAAATACGGCGTGCGCCCGAGGCGTCTTGTAGAAAGTACAAGACATGGCGACGTCAAAATGAGGCGAGACACCCCCAGCAGGAAAAGACGCGCCGCCTGCGCGAACTTCCCGCTGCGGCATGACCGCAGCCTCCGACCCTCCGGTCACGCGCCCAGTTGGCGCACCGGCGCGAGTGGACGAAGGCTTATGAAGGTCTGCTGGCAGAACCCGCGGCGTGTCGGGTCATTATTTGAAGCCGTGTTCGCATGTGCCCTGCGGCACCGCGCCCATTTTTTAATGGGGCGGGCCCTCTCAGGCAATTCTCCCGCCATTTTTCCCGCTCCAGCGTGCTTGTGAAAACACAATAAGGCGCGGCATGCCGCTGCCCTCATGGCTCTCGCGACTGACAACCGCGCAGCCGGAGGCAGGCTAAGCCGCTCTGGAGCCGTTCAATGAAACGAATGTTGTTCAACGCGACGCAGCAGGAAGAACTGCGCGTCGCCATCGTCGATGGGCAAAAACTCATCGATATCGACATCGAAACCGCCGGTCGCGAACAGCGCAAAGGCAATATTTACAAAGGCATCATTACCCGCATCGAGCCGTCGCTCGAAGCGTGTTTCGTCAACTACGGCGAAGACCGTCATGGTTTTCTCCCGTTCAAGGAAGTCGCCCGCCAGTATTTCCGTGACGGCGTCGACATGCGTTCCGCCCGTATCCAGGACGCCCTGAAAGAAGGTCAGGAACTGATCGTCCAGGTCGAAAAGGAAGAACGCGGCAACAAGGGCGCGGCTCTCACCACGTTCATCTCGCTGGCCGGCCGGTATCTGGTTCTGATGCCGAATAACCCGCGTGGCGGCGGCGTGTCGCGCCGTATTGAAGGCGACGACCGTCAGGAACTGCGCGAAACCATGGCGCAGCTGCAATTGCCGGAAGGCATGAGCATCATCGCGCGCACGGCCGGCATTGGCCGCAGCGCCGAAGAGCTGCAGTGGGACCTGAACTACCTGATGCAACTGTGGCGCGCCATTGAAGCCGCGTCGCAGAGCGGTTCGAACGGTCAGCCGATGCTGATTTATCTCGAATCGAGCCTCGTGATTCGCGCGATCCGCGACTATTTCCAGCCGGATATCGGCGAAATCCTGATCGACACCACTGAAATCCATGACCAGGCCCGTGCCTTCATGGATATCGTGATGCCGGACAATGTCAGCAAGGTGAAGCGGTATCACGACGACGTGCCGCTTTTCTCGCGCTTCCAGATCGAACACCAGATCGAAACGGCGTATTCGCGCACGGTGCCGCTGCCCTCGGGCGGCGCGATCGTGATCGACCACACCGAAGCACTGGTCGCGATCGACGTGAACTCGGCCCGCGCCACCAAGGGCGCCGACATCGAGGAAACGGCTGCACGCACCAACCTCGAAGCCGCCGACGAAGTGGCCCGCCAGTTGCGTTTGCGCGACCTGGGCGGCCTGATCGTGATCGACTTCATCGACATGGAATCGGCCAAGAGCCAGCGTGAAGTCGAGCAACGCCTGAAAGACGCGCTCAAGCACGACCGTGCACGCGTCCAGATGGGCAAGATCTCGCGTTTCGGCCTGATGGAACTGTCGCGTCAACGTCTGCGTCCGGCGCTGTCGGAAGGCAGCCACGTGACCTGCCCGCGCTGTAACGGCACGGGTCATATCCGCGATACCGAATCGTCCGCGCTGCAAGTGCTGCGGATCATTCAGGAAGAAGCGATGAAGGAAAACACCGCGGCAATTCATTGCCAGGTGCCGGTCGAAGTAACCGCCTTCCTGTTGAACGAAAAGCGCGCCGAAATCAACAAGATCGAGTCGCGTTTCAAGGTCAATGTCGTCCTGATTCCGAACAAGCATCTCGACACGCCGCATTACAAGCTCGAACGCCTGCGTCACGACGATGCACGCCTCGACGATCCGCGCGCTTCGTGGAAGATGGCTGAAGAAGCGGCGCGCGAACTGGAATCGGAAACCGGTTACAGCAAGCGCACCGAAGAAGTGAAGCCGAAGCAGGAAGCGGCAGTCAAGGGCATCACGCCCGAGAAGCCGGCTCCGAGCGCGCCGGTTCGTCCCGCAGTAACGCCGGCACCGGTCGCAGTGGCCCCCGCTACGGGCGGCTTCATCGGCTGGTTGAAGAATCTGTTTGGCGTGCAGTCGGCCGCTCCGGCACCCGTTGCACCGGCTACGACCGACAAGCAGGCACGTCCGCAGCGCGGCGAGCGCACGGAGCGCGGTGAGCGCGGCGGCGATCGCAACCGCAATCGCCGTAGCGGCGCAGCGGGCCGCGATGCGGCAGGCCGCACCGAAGGTACGACGGGTGGTCGTCCGGCTCAAGGTCAACAACCGTCGCAGCGGCGCGAAGAGCGCGAACCGCGTGAAGGTCGTGAGACCCGCGAAGGCCGTGAACCGCGCGAAGCACGCGAGCCGCGTGGCAATCGTGAGCCGCGTGAAGCACGTGAGCCGCGCGAGCAACGCGAACCGCGTGAGGTCCGCGAAGGCCGCGAACCGCGCGAGGCTCGTGAGCCGCGTGAGGGTCGTGAAAATCGCGATCGCGACAACCGTGGTGGCGATCGTGCGGAAACCGTCGAAGGCGCACCGCGTGCCGAGCGCGGTGAACGTCAGGAACGCGGCGAGCGCCGTGACCGTGGCGAGCGTGCTGAACGTGGCGAACGCCGCAAGCCGCAAGCGGAGACCACTGACGCGCTGACGCAAACCGACGCGCAAGCAGCGGACGAACTGGCGCGCAACCAGGCCGCAGTTGGCGAAAACGGTGCCCCGCTCGATCAGGAAGCCGTGGCGCGTGAGGGTGAAGAGCGTCGTCGTCGTCGCCGTGGCCGTCGTGGTGGCCGTCGTGAGCGCGAAGAGGACGTGAACGGCAACCTCGCAGCGGACGTTGCGGAAGCCGAAGGCGACTCGTCTAACGTCAACGACGAAGCACCGGTGCGCACGGCTCATCAGCCGGTCGAGCACAAGGCCGAGGTCGTCGGGTCGAACGAAAAAGCGCACGAAGCCACGCCGGTCGAAGTGGTGGTTGCCGCTGTCGCGACCGAAACCGCTGTCGTGACCGAATTGCACGCCGCGACCGAAACGCCGGCTCTGGCTGTCGAGAAGGCTGCGAAGTCGGAAACGGTTGTGCCGGTCGAGCAAGCTCCGGCTGCTCCGGTTGTGGCTGAACCCGTAGCGGTTGAGCCGGTGGCGCAAGCCGCCGCGCCGGTCGAAACGGCGCAGGCCGCACCGGCCGCGAGCGAAACGGTTTCGCCTGTTGAACCGGTCGCACATGTCGAAGCGCCGGTTCAGGCACCGGTCGAAATCGAAGCGCCTGTCGCGGCTCCGGCTGTCGAGGTGCAAGCCGAATCGGCTCCCGCAGTTGAAGCGCAACCCGCACCGGCTCCGGCTGACGTGGTCGAAGTACCGGCGGTTGCGCCCGCACCGCAAGCTGAAATCGTCGAACCGCAGCCGGTCGTCGCTGCAGAACCTGTCGCGGCGGTCGCAGTTGCCCCGGCAGCAGAACCGGCGGTGGTCGAGCCGGCCCCTGTCGCCGCTGTGTCACAGACAGCGCAGGCGCCCCGTGGCGCTGGCGTGTCGGCAGACGCCCTGAAGCCCGTGCTCGAACAAGCCGGCCTCGTCTGGGTGAATACCGACACCGACAAGCTGCGTGCTGCGCAGGAAGCGGCTGCACAGACCGCCAAGCCGGCCCGTGTGGTTCGTGAGCGCAAGCCGTTGCCGGCGCTCGATAGCGCGCCGATGCAACAAGTGGAAACGGGCAAGCATCCACAGTAAGCTGCCCTCGCCTCCAACAAGAAGCCCGCCCTCACCGGCGGGCTTTTTGCTTTTTTGGGCAGGAATCGAAGATACGAGTACGCCGTGACATGCCGATCCCCGTATACCCGACGCGTCCCAGAGGCGGCCTGCCATCGGATGCATTTCCGATAGAATGAATAATTGGCTGTCTATTCAAGCGCGCAGAGCAAGTACCAAACGAAGCCATTCATGTCCCGACGCATCATCCCAGTTGCCGATTTCAGTGCGGCGCCGATTGTCTCCGGCCGAATGCAGGCGCCCAGCGGCGTACTGCACGACACGCTGTCGCGTCCGCTGCGGGATCTGCGCATTTCGGTAACCGACCGCTGCAATTTTCGCTGCGTGTATTGCATGCCGCGCGCGGTGTTCGACAAGGACTACGCGTTCCTGCCGCACAGCGCGCTGCTGAGTTTCGAGGAAATCGAACGACTGGCTCGGCTCTTCGTCGCGCATGGCGTCGAGAAAATCCGGCTGACGGGTGGCGAACCGCTGCTGCGCAAGAATCTCGAATTTCTGATCGAACGGCTCGCGCAACTGACCACCCCAACCGGTCGCCCTCTCGATCTGACATTGACCACCAACGGCTCGCTGCTGGAGCGCAAGGCGCGCAGCCTGAGAGACGCCGGCTTGACCCGCGTCACGGTGAGTCTCGACGCGCTCGACGACACCCTGTTTCGCCGGATGAACGACGCCGACTTCTCCGTCGCCGACGTGGTGAACGGCATCGCGGCAGCACAGGCGGCGGGACTCGCGCCCGTCAAGGTCAACATGGTGGTGAAACACGGCACCAACGACGGCGAAATCGTCCCGATGGCACGCCATTTCAAAGGCTCGGGCGCGGTGCTGCGCTTTATCGAATATATGGACGTGGGCACGTCGAACGGCTGGAACATGACGGAAGTGTTGCCGTCTGCCGACGTCATCACCCGCATTGCCGAGCATTTCCCGCTTGCCCCGCTCGAAGCGCACAGTCCCGCCGAAACCGCCCAGCGCTGGGGTTACGTGGACGGCAGCGGCGAGATCGGCGTGATTTCGAGCGTCACGCGCGCGTTTTGCGGCGACTGCACGCGGGCTCGCCTGTCGACCGAAGGAAAGCTGTATTTGTGCCTGTTTGCGTCGTCCGGACACGATTTGCGCGCGTTACTGCGCAGCAGCGCAAGCGACGCCGAGATCGCCACCGCCGTCGCGGAAATCTGGCAAGGCCGCAGCGACCGCTATTCGCAATTGCGCGGCAGCCAGGCGGCCGAAGCGCGCGAAAAGTCGGGACGCCGGGTCGAAATGTCGTATATCGGCGGCTGATCTGAGCGGCCCGCGCATGGAAACGACCCGCGCCCAGATCACTGGCCTGCTGCTCGCCGGTGGGCGCGGTATGCGGATGGGCGGCGTCGACAAAGGGCTCCAGATGCTGCGCGGCGCGCCCCTCGCAGCGCACGTGCTGACGCGCCTCGCACCGCAAACCGGCGCGCTGCTGATCAGCGCCAATCGTCATCCCGACGCTTACGTTGCACTTGGCGCACCGTTCGGCGCCACCGTCGTAGCCGATACGCTGCCCGGATTTCCCGGACCGCTGGCCGGCTTGCTTGCCGGGCTGCGCGCAGCCGGCACCACGCACGTGCTGAGCGCGCCCTGCGACTCCCCGTGGCTGCCCGCCGACCTCGCCACCCGTCTCACCGTTGCATTGGACGCGGCTCAGGCCGACATCGCGACCGTAACGACCGTCGACGCCCTGGGCCAGAAGTCGCTACATCCCGTCTTCGCGTTGCTGCGCACGGCGCTGGCCGACGACCTTTCGGCATTTCTCGACGCTGGCGAACGGAAGGTCCGCGCGTGGTACGCACGCCACAGGGCGGTGGAAGTCGTCTTTACCGACGAGCGCGCGTTTTACAATATCAATTCGCTACAAGAACTCGCCGACCTCGAATGTGACTGAGGCCCCGGTTGACAATCCCGCTCGGGCCACACGGCAATTGCTGCTCCCGCCGCCGGTCGCGCCGTCCAGCTCTTCATGACCACGTTTATCGAATCTTCCCGCTGCATCGCGCAGTACGATCCTCATGCGCTACCCGTTTCGGCCGCTCAGGCGATTGTTCGCCAGTGGGTTTCCCCGGTCATGGCCGTCGAGCGCGTACCGTTGCGCGACGCGCTCGACCGGGTGCTGGCAGCCGATATCGTTTCGCCAATCAACGTGCCGTCGCACGACAATTCCGCGATGGACGGCTACGCGTTCAAACGCGCGGCTCTCGCAACCAGCGAGTCCGCAGTCCAGTTGACGGTTATCGGCAAGGCGCTGGCGGGGCATCCGTTCACAGGCGGCATCGACACGCATCAATGCGTGCGCGTGATGACCGGCGCCTGCATGCCGGTTGATTGCGACACGGTGGTGCCGCAGGAACTGGTCGAGCGCAGTGCCGGCGTCGACACCACGTCGATACGTTTTGCGGCCGATGCAGTCGCAGCGGGCGCGAACCGGCGTCTGGCCGGTGAAGATCTCGCGCGCGGCCATGTCGCGCTGCGGGCCGGCCGCATCATGCGTGCGTCGGACCTCGGCTTGCTGGCGTCGCTCGGAATTGGCGAAGTTAGCGTGCGGCGGCGTCTGCGCGTGGCGTTCTTCTCGACCGGCGACGAATTGCGCTCGCTCGGCGAACCGCTCGACCCAGGCTCCGTGTACGACAGCAATCGCTATACGTTGTTTGCCATGCTGCGCCGGCTGAACGTCGACACACTCGACCTCGGCGTCGTGCGCGACGAACCCGCCGCACTCGAAGCCGCTCTGCGCAGCGCCGCCGCCAGCGCGGACGTCGTGTTGACTTCGGGCGGTGTATCGGTCGGCGAAGCGGATTTCACCAAACAATTGCTGCGCACCTTCGGCGATGTCGCGTTCTGGAGCATGGCAATGCGTCCGGGCCGCCCACTCGCGTTTGGCCGCATCTGGTCCGGCGAGCGGCCGGGCGTTGGACTGCCTGCGCTATTCTTCGGCTTGCCCGGCAATCCGGTCGCCGTGATGGTGACGTTCTATCAAATCGTGCGTGAAGCATTGTTGCTGATGTCCGGCGCCACGCCGCCACCACTGCCGGTGATCCACGCGAAAAGCCGTCAGGTCATTCGCAAACGCATCGGCCGCACCGAATTCCAGCGTGGCGTCGCCGAACAGGACGCGCAGGGGCAATGGCATGTCGCGCCAACCGGTTCACAAAGCTCGGGCGTGCTGAGTTCGATGAGCGAAGCTAACTGCTTCATCGTCCTCGGGCATGACGAAGGTGAGATCGACGAAGGAGAACGCGTGGACATCATGCTGTTCGACGGGCTTATCTGACCGACCCGCAGGCAGCGCACGGCACCTTGGCTGCACTCCCGGCTTTAGCCGGCCTTATCCGGCTTCACTCCGCATTACCCGCCTCACCATTACCACTACGACACACGGGTTTGACTCACATGAAAAAACAGATTTCGTTCATTGCACCAGGACAGACGGCCAAAGCACTTATCCTCGTGTACCTGACGTTCTCGGTGCCGATTGTGCTGCTGGGGGTGCTGGTTGCATTCTTCCGTTACGGCTCGGTGGAATTGAGCACGGTGTTCAGCGCACTGCTGCTGAACGCGATTCTGGGTTTCGTCTTGCTGTGGATTGCTTGCCACGCATACAACTGGGTGGCATCACGCTTTGGCGGCATTGAGATTCACCTGGCCGACGCGCCGGAAGAAGCGTAAATGCCCGCGACGATCCGCGCCGCCACGCCCGCGGACACTGCCGCGATCTTTGCGCTGACGTACGAACTGGCCGAATTCGAGCAGCTCACGCATCTCTTTGCCGCGACGCAAGACGATCTGCACGATGCGCTGTTTGGCTCGCGCCCGTCGATCGAAGCGTTAGTGGCAGAGAGCGAAGAACGCCTCGTTGGCTATGCGCTGTTCTTCCACAATTATTCGAGCTTCGTCGGCAAGCGCGGGCTGTATCTCGAAGACGTCTACGTGCAACCGTCACAACGCGGCAGCGGGCTGGGCACCGCGTTTTTGCAGCGCCTCGCGGCGCTTGCGGTGGAACGCCGCTGCGGACGATTCGAGTGGACCGTGCTGGACTGGAATCAGCCGGCCATCAGTTTCTACGAGAAGATGGGCGCGACCGTGTTGCCGGATTGGCGCGTGGTGCGCGTCACGGGCAATGCGCTTGAGCAGTTGGCGGCAGGCGCCTGAAACTGCGTTGCCTGAACGGCAAAACTCAGCGCGCAGCCTACTGCTCGTCAGGATCGACGCCTGATAACACATCGCCGAGTAACCCACTCGCCTCGTCACCCGGCAACGCTTCGACGTCACGCAGCTTGCGGTTCATCATGCGAGTGCGTGTCTCCGCGGCTTCAATCGACCGCGTGACCGTTTCCAGCTGTGCTTTGGTTTTCGCGAGCACGTCGCCGAACTTGCCGAACTCCGTTTTCACCGCGCCGAGCACCTGCCACACTTCGCTCGACCGCTTTTCAATGGCAAGCGTGCGGAAACCCATCTGCAAACTGTTGAGCAAGGCAGTGAGCGTCGTCGGTCCTGCGATCGTCACGCGATAGTCGCGTTGCAGCAAGTCGCTCAAGCCCGGCCTGCGCAGCACTTCGGCATAGAGGCCTTCGGTCGGCAGGAATAGCAGCGCGAAGTCGGTAGTGTGCGGCGGCGATACATACTTCTCCGCGATCGCGCGCGCCTCGGCGCGAATCCGCGCTTCGAGCGAGCGCGACGCTTCTTCCACCGCGACCGGATCGGCGCGCTCCTGCGCGTCGATCAGGCGTTCGTAGTCCTCGCGTGGAAACTTCGCGTCGATCGGCAACCAGACCGGCGTGGCTGCGCTTCCCTGCTCCGCCCGTCCCGGCAGTTTGATCGCGAACTCGACGCGATCCGAGCTCTTTGGCACCGTCGCGACGTTTTTCGCGTATTGGTCGGCGGTGAGCAATTGTTCGAGCAACGCTTCCAGTTGCACTTCGCCCCACGTGCCGCGCGTCTTGACGTTGGTAAGCACTTTCTTCAGATCACCGACACCCGCCGCAAGCGTCTGCATCTCGCCCAGGCCACGATGCACCTGCTCGAGCCTGTCGGACACCAGCTTGAACGACTCGCCCAGGCGCTGCTCAAGCGTGGCGTGCAGCTTTTCGTCGACGGTGCGGCGCATTTCCTCGAGCTTGGCCGAGTTGTTCGCCTCGATATCCTTCAGCCGCTGTTCAATGGTCGCGCGCACTTCAGCGAAGCGCCGGTCGTTCGCCTCGGTCAATTGGCCGAGTTGCTGGCCCAGTGTGTCGCCGAAATGTTTCAGGGAGCGGCCCTGTTCGTCGCGAGCCTGCTGCGCCTGCACCTGCAAACTCTGACGCACCGCGTCGAGTTGCTGCGCGAATCCGTCGATCTTGCCGCCCTGCACCGTCGTCATGCTGCTGAACTGCGCGGCCAGCGTCTGCTGAAAATGCGCGAAACCGCTGCTCTGCTCGGTACGCGATACCCGCGCCGCTTCGGTGATGTCGTTGCGCAGTTGCCGTTCGAGTCGCTCGTAAGCATGCGCCTGGGTGTCGGCGGCGACGTCGATACGTTGGTGCAGCAGTTCGAACTGCTCGTCCTCGTCAGCGCGTTTGGGACCGCGCATCAACAATGCCAGCGCGATGACCAGCGCGACCGCCAGCACCGCGACGGCGGCCACCAGAATCATGGTCATGAACGCGCCCGGCCGATAACGTCAGGGTTGATCGGATTCGGTGGACGGCCCGCCCGCGGACCTTCGCCTAATGCCGCGATCAGGTTATCCGCAGCGAGATTCGCCATTGCGCGGCGCGTGGCGTCGGTCGCGCTGGCAATATGCGGCGTCAGCACGATATTCGACACAGTCAGCAAATCCGGATTCAGATTCGGTTCGCCTTCGTAGACGTCGAGACCTGCCGCTGCAATCTGACCCGAGCGGAGCGCCTGAACGAGTGCCGCGTCGTCGACGATCCCGCCGCGCGCAATGTTGGTCAGCGTCGCTGTCGGCTTCATCAGCGCGAGTTCGGCCGCGCCGATCGTGTGATGATTCTCCTTCGTGTACGGCAGCACCAGCACGACATGATCGGCACGCCGCAACAGTTCTTCTTTCGACACATACGTCGCGCTCAACCCGGCTTCGATCTGCGGCGCCACGCGCGAACGATTGTGATAAATCACCTGCATATTGAAACCCTGTGCACGGCGCGCGAGCGCCTGGCCGATCCGGCCCATGCCGATCACGCCGAGCGTGGAGCCATACAGATCGCTGCCAAGGAATCCGTCGTACGTCCATTTCTGCCATTTACCCGCACGCAGCCAGTGCTCCGATTCAGCGATACGGCGTGCCGCCGCCATCATCAGCGCCCAACCGAAGTCAGCGGTGGATTCGTTCAGCACGTCCGGCGTATTGGTGCCGAGCACGTTCGCCGCGTTGAACGCGGCCATGTCGAAATTGTTGTAGCCCACTGCCATGTTCGACACCGCGCGCAGACGCGGCGCGGCTGCGAGAACGGCGGCGTCGATCGGCTCGCCCGCCGTCAGCGCACCGTCTTTATCCGCGAGACGGCGCTTCAGTTCGTCGGCGGGCAACACGTCGCCCTGATTCCAGTCGACCTCGAAATGTTGCTTGAGCCGCTCGATCACATCGGGAAAGATCGAACGGGCAACGAGGATTTTCTGCATTTCAATTCTCCATATGGCGCGTCGAGCGGAATTAACTCGGCGTCGAGATCGAAGTTAAATCGGATATCAAAAAAAGAGCCAGCCGGTCACAACGAAAAGCGGCAGCAAAACCGCGCCGGACCAGCCCATATATGCAAAAAAACTCGGCATGCGCACGCCGCGCGATTGCGCGATGGCCTTCACCATGAAGTTCGGTGCATTGCCGATATACGTGTTGGCGCCCATGAACACGGCGCCCGCCGAGATCGCGGCAAGCGTGGTCGCGCCAGCGGTCATCAAGTGCTGCGCGTCGCCGCCGGCGAGGTTGAAGAACACGAGGTACGTGGGTGCGTTGTCGAGAAACGACGACAACAGGCCGGTCGCCCAGAAATAACGAATGTCATACGGCTGGCCGGACGGGCCGTTGACCAGATGGACGATGCCCGCGAATGCGCCAGCCTCGCCAGCCCGCAGGATCGTGATGACCGGCACGATCGTCACGAAGATGCCGGCGAACAGTTTCGCCACTTCTTCGATCGGCGCCCAGTTGAAGTCATTACCCGCGCGAGCCGTACGCGGTGTCAATGCGAGCGACAGCAACGTGATGCCGACCAGTGCGATGTCGCGCACCGCGTTCTGCAGCGCCACGTGTGTGCCGAACGCGTCGAACGTGATCTGTGGGCGCCACAACCCGCTCATCAATACGAGTCCGATCACCACGGCCAGTAACAGAAAGTTGATCTTGCCGTCGATCCCGAACGGCAAACCGTCAGGCGTCGGATCGAAAAAACGCGAGCGCTCCTCTTCCCGCCGATGAAAGTAATACGAGTCGAGCGCATAGAACCCGATCAACAGGACGCCGCTGACGAACAGCATGGGCAGCATGAGATGCGTGGTGGTCCAGAAGAAGCTGACGCCTTCGAGGAAGCCGAGAAACAGCGGCGGGTCGCCCAACGGCGACAACGAGCCGCCGACGTTGGCCACCAGGAAGATGAAAAACACGACGACATGAACCACGTGCTGACGATTGTCATTCGCGCGCAGCAACGGACGGATCAGCAGCATGGCTGCGCCGGTGGTGCCCATCACGCTCGCGAGCAATGTGCCGAGCGCGAGAATTGCGGTGTTCAGTCGCGGCGTGCCATGGAGATTGCCGCGCACGCAGATGCCGCCGGCCACCGTGTAAAGCGCGGTGAGCAACACGATGAACGGAATGTACTCGTCGAGCATGGCATGCACCAGCGAAGCGAAGGCCACACCCGTGCCGAACTGCACCGCGAACGGCACAAGGAACACGAGCGCCCACGCTGCTGTAATTTTGCCGAAATGGTGATGCCAGAACGCTGGCGCAATCAGCGGAAATACTGCAATGGAAAGCAGCACGCCCGCGAACGGCAAGCCCCAGAGGGCCGACAGTTTTGCGCCATCGAGCGTCACGGCACAGGCGGGTTCAGACCACACTATCAGCATCAATGCAGCGGCAAGCAACATGACCGCCCGCTCGGCGTGCCCTTTCATAAGCGTGAAGTCCCTGTTATTGCGGGCGGCCAGGCGCGTGTCGGGATGCAGCCGCGCTGGCTGCTCAGGCACCCTGCACGACGATGACATGCACCCGGTAAGGGCCATGCGCACCCAGCACGATGGTCTGTTCGATATCGCCCGTGCGCGAAGGCCCGGAGACGAAATTGACGGCGCGCGGCAACTCGCCACGTTCGTCGCGAATCAGGCCGAACGCCTCTTCATGACCTGAGACGATGCGCGAGGCCGGCACGATGGCAATGTGCGTTTCCGGCAGCAGTCCAGCTGACGCGTAGGTCTCCGGACCCGACAACAACACGAGCGTGCCTGTTTCAGCCGTGGCGCAGAAGCAGCCGGTGAGGCCGACCAGGTCGCCATCTTCCGGTTTGCGGAATTCAACGTTCAAGCCGGCTTCGGCCCAGTGCAAATCTTGCAGCGTTTGCCACGCAATGGCCTGCAGCGGCAACGCATGTTGAGTGAGGTAGCGATGCGCGGCGGCCGGCACGTCGCTCAATGCCGGAACGGTCTCGACCGTGGTGGCCATCTTCTGCGCTTCTTCGATGAAGCGCGCGGCCAGATCAGCCGGCATCTCAGGACGCGGACCTGCGGGATGACGCGCCAGATAATCCGCGGCGGCTTCGCGTTCGGAAGTGGCCGGCTCGGGTTCACGCCCTTGCGCTGCGCGGATGCGCGCCAGGATGTTGCGGCGGGCAATCGATGTGTCCATATGCGAAATCCTCGTGTCGGCAACCGTGCGATATGACGAGAATTATACCGGCCGCCCTTCGCGCGAACACCCTGGCCTAACGGCCTGTTGCGCTGCATTCGACGCGCGGTGAAACTGACCACCGCGCTGATCGAAGCATGGGTAAAACAGTGTGAAGTACTGCAAGAGGTAACGCAGGCAACCACGTTACTTCGCAGCGTCCTCCTCAGGCTGTGCAATGCCGAACACCTGGCGCAAATACGCGAGATACGCTTTGTCTTCGCACATGTTCTTGCCCGGCGAATCCGACAGCTTCGCCACCGGCTGACCATTGCAGCGAACCATCTTGATGACGATCTGCAACGGGTTATAGCCGAGGTCGTTCGTCAGATTGGTACCCACGCCGAATGCGAGCTTGCAGCGTCCGCGGAAACGTTCGTAGAGTTGCAGCACTTTCGGAATGTCGAGCGCGTCGGAGAAAACCAGAATCTTCGTGCGCGGGTCGCAGCGGTTCGCCTCATAGTGCTTGAGCAGGCGTTCGCCCCAGTCGAACGGATCGCCCGAGTCGTGACGCGCGCCGTCGAACAGCTTGCAGAAGTACATGTCGAAGTCGCGCAGGAATGCCTGCATGCCGTATACGTCGGAAAGCGCAATACCCAGGTCGCCGCGATATTCCTTCGCCCACATTTCGAAGCCGAAGGTTTGCGAGTCGCGCAGGCGCGGGCCGAGCGCCTGACACGCCTGCAGGTATTCATGCGCCATCGTGCCGAGCGGCGTGAGGCTGTGCTTCATTGCGTAGAAGACGTTGCTGGTGCCGGCGAACTGCTCGCCCAGGCCGTCTTTCAGCGTGAGAATCACTTCCTCGTGCCATTGCTTCGAGAAGCGGCGACGCGTGCCGTAGTCGGCGATCTTGCAGTCGGCGAATTCCGGACGTGCGCCCAGCAACTGGATCTTTTCGACCAGCCTGCCGCGCCCTTCGCTGTAGTCGGGCTGCTGCTGCGTGTTGCGGAAATAGACCTCGTTGACGATTGCGAGCATCGGAATCTCGAACAGGATCGTATGCAGCCACGGCCCTTTGATCTCGATGTCGATTTCGCCATTGCCCTTCGGCGACGGTTCGATCGAAATGTATTTCTCGCTCAGATGAAACAGCGCGAGAAACTCGATGAAGTCGCCCTTGATGAAGCGCATGCGACGCAGATAGTCGAGCTCGTCGTCGGTGAAGCGCAGCTCGCAGAGCTTGCGGACTTCATCGCGAATCTCGCTGATATACGGCACGAGATCGACATTCGGCGTGCGGCAGCGGAAGCGATATTCCACATTCGCAGCGGGAAAATGATGCAACACCACTTGCATCATTGTGAACTTGTACAGATCGGTATCGAGCAGCGAAGTAATAATCATGATGGTGCGAACTGACCGCTTGAAAAACGGAAGGCCTGACTCAACCCATGCGCTTGCGGCACGCCCCGTGCGCGCCGAATTGACGCATGTTACCCGAATGCGCTTGACTTCAGCGCGGTAGCAGGCTGCCGCACTACTCACCTCGCGAAAGCCCCTCTGGCCGACGCCATAAACTAATCACGAAAACATATAAAAGGCGTCGTCCGATGCTACATGCGCCTCTTGACGTTACGTTACAATAGCGCTTTTGGCGTTTTCGCCTCCCCTGATTCTGCATGCAGGAGCTGCCTGAATGACTCACGTTGTGACCGAAAGCTGCATCAAGTGCCGCTATACCGACTGCGTCGATGTGTGCCCGGTGGACTGCTTTCGCGAAGGTCCCAACTTCCTCGCGATCGACCCCGATGAATGCATCGACTGCGCTGTGTGCGTGGCCGAATGCCCGGTGAATGCCATTTATGCCGAAGAAGACGTGCCGGGCGACCAGCAGAACTTCATCGAGTTGAATGCCGATCTGGCGAAGAACTGGCCGAGCATCACCAAGACCAAGCCGCCACTTCCGGAAGCCGAAGAATTCAAGGACGTGAAGGACAAGCTCGAACTGCTCGCGCGTTGAGCGACTAGCCCGTCAAGTGCCCTGCGAAATTCAAATTTAAATAGAGTTCAACGCAGGGTATTGACAGGCGCTAAAGCTGCCCCTACAATTTCGCTTCTCTGCTGTTGTTGTTCTGTTCCTCGATAGCTCAGTCGGTAGAGCGCCGGACTGTTAATCCGTAGGTCCCTGGTTCGAGCCCAGGTCGAGGAGCCAAGAATTTCAAAAGCCCGTTAACCAAGACGGGCTTTTTAATGTAGATCAAGTTGTATTGCAGTTCCTCGATAGCTCAGTCGGTAGAGCGCCGGACTGTTAATCCGTAGGTCCCTGGTTCGAGCCCAGGTCGAGGAGCCAAAGTTTTGAAAGGCCCGCATCCGTGCGGGCCTTTTTGTTTTGGCGCGCCACTTTTGCTGCACCCTCTTTCGATTGATACCAGATCGTGGTCACGGTCGACACAAGCGTATTTTTCCCCCGCGTCTGCCCCTGCGTCAGAAGGCGTGGCGCGAGCATAGCGATACTTCGTCGTGCTTGCCCTGCTCTCTTCACGGACACGCCGTTATACGATGGCGACTTCCCGGCGCGAATCTCGCGCCCGACTTGCGTCCACCCACGCGCTCATTTCCGGCAATCTCATGAAACCCACCTTGTTGCGCATCGCGCTGGCCGCGGCCACTGCGCTTCTGTTGCCTTTAGCCCACAGCGAGGAAGTCGGTAGCGTCAATACCAACTTCCGCGTAACCGGTTCCGACCGCGTAGTCGTCGAGGCCTATGACGATCCCGTGGTTCAGGGTGTGACCTGCTACGTGTCGCGCGCGAGAACGGGCGGTGTCAAAGGAACGCTCGGCATCGCCGAGGATCCGACCGAAGCGTCGATTGCCTGCCGCCAGGTTGCCGAGATTCATTTCACCGGTCCGGTCAAGAAGCAGGCCGACGTGTTCTCAGTCAGCATGTCGCTAATCTTTAAATCGCTGCATGTGGTACGCGTCGTCGACACCAAACGTAACACTCTGGTCTACCTCACCTATAGCGACCGCGTCGTCAGCGGCAGCGCAAAAAACAGCGTGAGCGCCGTGCCGATGCCGGCCGGCACGACGATCCCTATCAAGTGATATCGGCCGATGGCACAACGTCTGCGCACGGGCGACGACGCGTGCGCCGCGAGCCGGCGCGACGCGCTACACTGATCGGTCCAGCACGATTTTCATCATGACCATCGCTCATCGTTTTCAGGATTCCGCCCGCTACTGGCGCACGCCGCTTCTGCCCGGCGCGGACCTGCTTACCGCCGAATATCACGATCACGAATTCGCGCCGCATTGGCACGATGCGTACACGATTCCGGTGATTGTCGCGGGCGCGGAGGGTTATCGGTATCGCGGTTCAGACTATGTTGCCGAAGCCGGAGGCATGCCGATCATCAACCCCGGCGAGTTGCACACGGGCTCGAAGGCGGTTGACGCGGGCTGGCGGTATCGCGTGATCTATGCACCGGTTGACTTCATCCAGGACCTCGCCAGGGAGCTGAGCGGCAAACCGCAGGCTCTACCGTGGTTTGCGTCTGGCGTAATCCGCGACGACGATCTGGCGACACGGCTCGCGCGCGCTCATTGCCTGTTGGAATCGGACAGCGATCCTCTCGCCGCCGAAGCCGCGATGCTCGACGCGTTGTCGACGCTGCTGGTTCGTTACGCGCAAACCCAGCCCGAGCCATCACGCATCGCCACTGACGATGCGCGCGTGGCAATCATGCAGGAACGGCTCACCGATAATCTCCTCGGGCCGGTTACGCTCGCTGAAGTGGCACAGGCCGCGGGATTATCGCCATTTCATGCGGCACGGCTGTTTACCCAGACGACGGGGCTGCCGCCCCACGCGTGGCGCAATCAGGTGCGCTTGCAGCGCTCGCTGGCACCGCTGCGGGCTGGCGTTTCCGTAACGAATGTCGCGGCCGCGAGTGGGTTTACCGATCAAAGTCACTTCACGCGGCATTTCCGGCGGATGTTTGGGGTACCGCCCGGGCGCTGGCAAGGGAATTAAGGCGGCGCTGATAGCGGCCGTTGCCGTTGCCGTTGCCGTTGCCGTTGCCGTTGATCGTTAACGAAAGCCAGCCGCCCCCACCGCAAGAACGTACAAGCCCCACCCGTTCGTCCCCCGCTAAGCTCCTGAAACCAAGGAGACCAGTTTGACCCACCCCACCACGAGCCTATCCTCCGGCCCAGGCCATCTAAAGGAATTCATCGCCGGCGCACGCGACATCATTCCGATGATGGTCGGGGCGGCCCCATTCGGTGTCATTTTCGGCACGCTCGTTGCATCCGGCCCGCTGCACCTATGGCACGGACAATTGATGTCCCTCGTCGTATTCGCCGGCTCCGCCCAGTTCATTGCGCTCGGTTTGATTGCCGGTCACGCGAGCTTCGCCGTGATCTGGGCCACTACGCTGGTCGTCAATCTGCGTCATGTGCTCTATAGCGCCACGCTCGCGCCGCACGTCGCGCATCTGTCAGCACGCTGGCGGTGGGCGCTCGGTGCACTGCTTACCGACGAAGTCTTCGCCGTCGCCTGGGAGCACTACCGGCATCGGGAGCCCGGCACGGTCGGCCCACACTATTTCTTCGGCGCGGGTCTGGCGATGTATCTCAACTGGCAGATCTGGACCATCGCCGGCCTGCTCTTCGGCGCAGCCTTTCCCGGCCTGCAATCGCTCGGACTCGATTTCGCGATGGTCGCCACCTTCATCGCGATCGTCGTGCCGCAGCTTGTCGCGCTGCGCTACATTGCGGCTGCCGCAACTGCGGGCACGCTGGCTTTTTTCTGGCAGGCGTGGCCGTACAAACTCGGTCTGCTGGGCGCTGTGTTCGCAGGCGTCGCGATTGGCGTGCTGTTATCCAACTCGCGCTCCAACCCGCGCGGCGCACGGAAAACCGCGGAGGCATCGCAATGAACTATGTCGTCCTGATCCTCGGCATGGCCGTCATCACGTGGGTAATCCGCGCCGCGGTGTTCGTCCTCGGTGACCGGCTGGTGTTCTCGCCGCTCGTGCGCACCGCGCTCGGTTTCGTCCCCGTCACCGTGCTGACGGCGATCATCGTGCCGATGGCCATTTCACCGCACGGCGCTAACGCCGAGTTGAGCTGGCGCAATCCGCAACTGGTCGGCGCACTCGCGGCCATTGCGGTCAGCGCGCTGACGCGGCGGCCGCTTCTGACCATCGCGGTTGGCCTGACGGTATTTTTTGTCTGGCAATGTGTCGTGCTTAAATAGACGGCAAGCGTCGGCCTCCTGATCGTCGTGCAGATGCCGATGCCGATGCCGATGCCGATGCCGATGCCGATGCCGATGCCGATGCCGACATGTAGGTTGCCGTTGCCGCGTCATCGACATTGACGTTGGCTCCGCACCTGCGTCATCGCTGACGTCTCCCCGCCACAGTCGTCGGAGCGCCCCGCGCGCCCGCACGCCCGCGCGCCGACACATTCCTCTAAAGCGGTCGCTCACCGGCCGCCTGCCCTCAAGTTTCCAGCGAATCCGCCGATATGCAGTCGAGGTCCGCGTATCGGCATCGGGTCCGTCCCGCTGCTCCCGCGGCAACTGCAGGAATCAACCGCGCCGGCATCCGGCGTCGTGTCGCCCGGAGTCCGCGTGCGGCCGATGACACGCCGATGCCGCGCGGCAGTACCAAACGGGATAACACATGGGTCAAATCACCCTCAAGCTCAAAGACGAGACCCTTGCGTCACTACGCAAGGATTTCGACGCTTTTCTGCGAGTATCGCTAAAGCTCGATCCGCAGTTCGCGACGCCGTCGTTTGAGGACTTTTTGCGCGCCAAGCTGCTCGACAACATGGTTCCGCTGACCGAACACGCGGTTCAGCGAATGCTTCAAGGTGGTCAATACGCGTGGGCCAAACGCACGCTGGACAAAGAATTCCCGGACGTCGTGGCGATTTTGATGCGGCAGGCGAGCGAGTTCGGCTTTGGCTTTGCGGCGCGTTCCGAATGGACGCCGGAAGAACTCGCCAAGCAATGTCGCGACTGGGCCGCCGCGATCGTCAAGGAAGCAGAAGGCGACGCGACTCTGGTCGATCCGCTCGCGGCGCAGATCAAAAGCGCGGCACAGGACATCCAGGCACTCGAGGAAGCCATGCAGACCCCCGCATGGCGGCTGGTGGAGTCGTTGCGTCAGCGCGTCTACGAGGCAAAGGTGGCGTGCGAAATGAGCGTGGGCAGCACTGCGCGCGAAAAGCTCGGCGAATTGCGCGGTCTGCTGCGCCTGGGTATCTCGCACGGCTCTTTCCAGAAGCAGGAAGCGCAGCAGATCATGGAATATTTGCGCCTGCTCAAGCCCGAGATTTTTGCCGAAGAACCGTACGACGTGTTTTCGCGGATGGCGGCATGGCTGCGCAATTTCTTTACGCCGCCGAGGCCGGTGGCGCAGCAACAGCAGCAGCGGTCGCGGTAGTTGTCACGGACTTGAGACGGCATCTATCCGGATACGGATGGTTGCCCAGCGAGCAGCGGCAATAGCGCAGGTCGAGCGAAGTTTCCGGTCTGATGGGCGAAGCTCAATCCCACATTTTTCTCAGTTTCGCCGCAATCACGATCTTCGCCTGCGCCGCCGCAGCCAGCCCTGCAGCCGTGGGTGCGCTCGGCACCGGCACGCGCGGCCACGCATAAGCGTCGAACAACGGCATCAGGTGCGCGGGAATAAAGCGCGTACGCGACGCCCACACGTGACGGTCCCCCATATGCGTCTGGTTGTGCACATAAAAACGCTGCGGCACGACGATATGCAGATCCTCTTTTGCGCGCGTCATCGCGACGTATAACAGCCGGCGCTCCTCGTCGATTTCCTCTTCGCTCCCCGTTCCGAGATCGGACGGAATGCAGCCGTCGACGCCATTCAGCACGAACACGTTGCGCCACTCCTGCCCCTTCGCCGAATGGATCGTGGACAGGATCAGGTAGTCCTCGTCGATCAGCGGCACGCCTGATTCGCCGCTGGTGGCGTCAGGCGGATCGAGCGTCAACTCGGTCAAAAAACGCTCGCGCGATGGGTACGTCGCCGCAATGCTTTCCATCTGCAACACGTCCGCATGACGGATCGCGGCGTCTTCGTGATTGCGTTCCAGATGCGGCTCGTACCAGCGTCGCACCATCTCGAACTCGGCGGGCCACGGTGTCTGGCGCCCGTACACGCTCGACATCAGGCAAACGAACGGATGCCAGTCCGCCTGTGCGCGAGCGGGGGCGGTGAAAGCGGCGAGCGCGCCGCCGGCTGTCTGGACGGGATCGCCGCTTTCACCGTCCCCGCCCGCGCGCGCTGCGATCTCGTCGAGCACTTTTGCCGCAGTCGCCGGCCCGACGCCCGGCAGCAACTGCACGACACGAAAACCCGCGACGCGATCGCGCGGATTTTCCGCCCAGCGCAGCACGGCCAACACGTCCTTGACGTGCACCGAATCGAGAAATTTGAGGCCGCCGAATTTGACGAACGGAATGTTGCGCCGGGTCAGTTCGACCTCCAGCGCGGCGCTGTGCTGCGCGGTACGGAACAACACCGCTTGCGACTTGAGCGTCATGCCCTGCTCGCGTGCTTCGAGCACCTGCTCGACGATGTAGCGGGCCTGATCGGCCTCATCGGCGACCGTGACAACACGCGGACGTTGCGCCGACGCCGTGTCGGTCCAGAGATTCTTCGTGTAGCGCTCGCTGGCCAGTTCGATCACCGCGTTGGACGCCGCCAGAATCGGTGCGGTCGACCGGTAGTTGCGTTCGAGCGTGACCTGTTTCGCGGGCGGATCGAAATGCGCCGGGAAATCAAGAATGTTGCGAATGGTGGCGCCGCGAAACGAGTAGATGGACTGCGCGTCGTCGCCGACGACCGTCAGGCCGCGCCCATCCGGTTTCAGTGCGAGCAGGATCGACGCCTGCAGCCGGTTGGTGTCCTGATACTCATCGACCAGCACGTGATCGAAGCGCGCCGACAGATCGGCTGCAATGGTGGGTTCAGCGGCCATATGCGACCAGTACAGCAGCAGGTCGTCATAGTCGAGCACGCTCTGCTTCTGCTTCGCGTCGACGTAAGCGGCGAACAGCATCCGCAGATCGGCCTCCCATTCGCGGCACCATGGGAACGCATTGTCGAGCACGTGGCCAAGCGGCGCGCCCGTATTCACGACGCGTGAATAAATGGCAAAGCACGTGCCCTTGGCCGGAAAGCGCCGCTCCTTCGCGGACAAACCGAGTTCGTGGCGCACGAGATTCATCAGGTCGGCGGAATCCTCGCGGTCGTTGATCGTGAAGGCGGGGGCCAGGCCGATCAGCTCGGCATATTCGCGCAACAGCCGCGCACCCACACTGTGAAATGTGCCGGACCACGTCAGCCCTTGCACGAGCGCGGCCCGCGTACCGAGCGCCGCTCCGGCAATGCGTGTGACGCGGCGCGTCATTTCGAGCGCGGCTCGACGCGAAAAGGTCAGCAGCAGGATGCGGCGTGGATCAGCGCCCTTCACCACCAGATTCGCGACCCGATGCGCGAGGGTATTGGTCTTGCCGGAACCCGCCCCGGCGATAACCAGCAACGCACCTGGCGGCGCATTGGGCGTGTCGGCGCCATATTCGACGGCCTCGCGTTGCGCGACATTGAGCTTCGCCAGCCAGGCGGCGCTATCGAACGATGAGGACGGCGGCGGGGATTCGGCGACGGAGAGCACAGTGGATTTGGGCGTTGAATGGAATCAGGATGGCGACGCATACTGTATATCCATACAACCGCCGCCGACAAGCGACCCTTTTTTTGGTCGCTCGTTGACTGTGGTTTTTAGGGACCGGGGCACCGCGCGGAGCGCGCAGCAGAACACGCAGAACGGTTTTCAGCACACGCTCAGTTTCGCGCTCGAGAACGCGAGCGCGGGGGCAGGCGCAGGCGCAGAAACAACTTGCCTGACGGCGTGCCAAGAAAAAGAAACGGCCCGCACAAGCTCCAACGCGCCGCGCTTATCCAACCGACTTATTGCTTCTTCGCGTCCTTCAGACTGGCGTCGGCATTTGCCTTGTCGGCATCGGTTTGGGCATCGGTCTTTTTCTTGTCAGCCTTGGCCTGCGCGACCGACGCCTTCTTGTCTGCCTTCGACTGTTCCTTCGCGGCCTTCTTGTCCGCGTGGGTGACGGGTGCGGCAGCCGGGTCGCTGGCCTGAGCGAACGCTACCGACGACAGACAGCCGGCAATCAACGCGGCATAAATCTGATTTCTCGTCGAATTGGTGATTTTCATGCGGTACCTCCATAGGACTTTCGATGCAGAAGCCACTCGCTTCTGTCGCGCGTGCCGCAGGGCCGTGGCGTGAGCGTCAGAACGGCATAAGGCCGTTAGCCAACAGACCGTATGGCTACTCTGTGTAGCCGCTCTAAAACGTGGCGCCGAATGTCGAATGACGTATTCGTCACCCGGCGCCACGCGTCAGCCGTCCGGCGTCGCATCGCTTAGTGCTTCGTGTCGGCGCCATCCGTCTGCGCCGACGTCTGACCTTGCATGTTCATCTTCATTTCGTTGTCGGCGGCCTGCTTATCGGCCTTTTTATTGACCTTCGCGTCGCGCACCTGCTCCTTGTATTGCGCCTTCGCCGCCTTCTGCTGATCCTTCAGGTCAGCCTTCGACGCCTTCTTCGACGCCCGATATTCGGCGTTGGCCTGCGCATTGGCATCGCGCTTTTGCACCAGCGGATCGGTCGAGCCCGACGCTGTCAGGCGCGTCGGCGCCGGCGTGGCCGGCTGCATGCCCGGTGCAGCGGGAGCCGCGTCCGCGCCCTGTTGCATCTGGGCCTGCGGCTGGTCGCCCATCCCTGCGGCCGGCTGCGCGGTTTGCGCTACGGCGGCCGTGGCGGCGAAAGCACTCAGGGCGGTACCGATCAGAATCGAACGAATCTGGGTCATGACTATTCCTCTCTAAAGTTGTTGTGACACGGGCGAACCATCGAGCTACGAAGGGAGATGAAAAGCCGTTTCCCCACGTGCGTCACCCGGTCTTCTCGCTACTGAAAATTCAGCAGCCTTTGCTACATGAGTTCACTTTACGAGTGAAATCGATGACGTACTACCTACGTTACGGAAGGTTTCACTTTCTGACAATCTCATAACAACTGCTTGCCACGGTCCGTACAAGGGCGGCGGCCACCTTGGGCTTCATCCAGGGCAAGCTTGTGCTTTATGATGCGAACCCTTTGCCTGAAGGTGCAAACGCCATGCCCAACCTCGATTTCACGCTCACCGGCGACTACGTCGAACTGCACAATCTGCTGAAGATTACGGGCCTTGCGGACAGCGGCGGGTCGGCAAAAATGATGGTTGCCGACGGCGCAGTGACGGTCGACGGCCGGGTCGAAACACGTAAAACCTGCAAAATCCGCGCGGGCCAGGTCGTCCTGCTGGGTGACACGCGGATTGCGGTGCACGAGGCCTGACGACGCCTGACGCTCGCGCAGGCCCGGCGCGCAGTCCGAAACCTGGGGGGAAAAGACGCACCAGAATCGTGCTTCGTCCATCGACAGCGCCGGGCGCAACCAATAAGCTATGGCTTTCGGCAGACAAACAGTTGGCTGAACCGAGCGGCTTACAGCACGGTTGCATGGGTCAAGGCGCGACCAGCAGCGACTGACACGCGCGATCACAGCAGGCAATATCCGCGGGCGACGGGCGCGAGTTTCCAGACCCGAACGTTTCGTCGAAGCCCTCGACTCGCCCGGCCCTACCTTTTCATCGAGGTTCAAAAGGTCCGCGCACGCGCCGCCAACGTGCAGTCACGCCGCCGACCCACTGTCGCCATTCCGCTACTTCCGCCGTCAGGCGCTTTCATGACTCAATCCGGCTTCTCCCGGGTGGCCGCCCGGCCGCCGACCCTGTCCCGCCACGCAGCCGATACGGCACGGCTCGCCGCGCCCCTTGCCATCGCGCAACTGTCGCAGATGGCGATGAGCGTCACCGATACGATCCTGCTAGGTTCGCTCGGGCCCGATGCGCTGGCCGCGGGCGGCCTCGGCGCCAACCTGTTTTTTGTCGTAGTCACGCTGCTGCAAGGCGTGCTGACCTCGGTGAGCGTGAGCGTGTCGCACGCGCGCGGCGCGCAGGACGAGGGCCGCGTGCCGGACATCTACTGGACCGGCTTCGTGCTGTCTCTGCTGCTGTCGGTGCCGGCATTCATCCTGTTGTCGTTCGCTTCGCAGATCCTGCTCGCGTTCGGCGAACCGGGGCTGCTTGCGCACAACGTCGGCGAGTACGCGGCAGTGTTGCGCTGGGGTGCGCCCGCGAGTCTGATCGGCGTCGGACTGATGCGCTCGTTCCTGCCGGCAATCGGCGCGGCCAAACGGCTGCTGTGGGTGTCGATCGCGAGCGTCGCGGTGAACGGGTTCCTGAATTACGGGCTGATTCACGGCGCTTATGGTCTGCCGCGACTCGGCTTTCTCGGCTCGGCGGCGGCGACGTCGATCACTGTCTGGCTGAGCGCAATCGTGCTGATGGCGCTGCTGCATCTGCGGCCGCGCTATCGCCATTTCGTTGTCGCGACACGGCTTAACGTCCCGTTGATGGGCGAACTGTTCGGCATTGGCTGGCCGGTCGCGATCACGTACGGCGTCGAATCGATGCTCTTTCTCGCCACCGGCCTGATGGTCGGCCTGCTCGGCGAGTCGCAACTGGCGGCGCATCAGATCGCGCTGAACGTGGCGTCGGTGGCGTTCATGGTGCCGCTCGCGATTGGCCAGGCGGCCAATGTGCGCGTCGGCTACTGGTCCGGCGCCGGACAGCCGCTGGCTGCGCGCCATGCGGGCTTTGTCGCACTCGCGCTGGGCGTCGGCTTCATGACGCTGTCGGGCGGCGTGCTGATCGCAGCGCCGCGCTGGATCGTCGGCCTCTACCTGCATCTCGACGATCCGGCCAACGCGGCCACGGTCGCGCTGGCCAGTTCGCTGCTTGGCGTGGCGGCTATTTTTCAGATCGTCGACGGCATGCAGACGGTCGGCTCAGGTTGCCTGCGCGGCTTGAAAGACACTCGTGTGCCGATGATCGCCGCCGCCTTCGGCTACTGGGTAATCGGCTTTCCAACCGGCTATACGCTGGCGTTTCACTTCGGTCTCGGCGCACGCGGGCTGTGGTGGGGACTCGCGGCGGGTCTGGCGAGCGTGGCCGTGCTGATGACGCTGCGCTTTCACAAGCTGAGTCTGCGGCACGTGCCGCGTGCGCCAGACGCGCCGCCGGTCGGGTCCGCTTGAACTGCGCGTGAATCGGCTTCGGTAGACGGACAGATTGATACGCGACGGGGCCGACATACAAGCGGCTCTGGTCATTCAGACAATCAACCCGGCTGATGAAAACCGGCGAGATTTTGGTCACGAAAAACTCGCCGCTACGCGTGACGATCTACGCGCGCACGGGCGCACCCACGCCGATCCGTACCACCCGAAACCGCTGCACGACCTGATCGACTAACGCGGATAAGTGCCTTGCGGAAAAGCGCGTCGCCGCATCGACACAACCGCCGCATCCGATCCGTGCGCTGCAAAAGGTAAAATGCCGGTCCCGGCGCGCTGGCGCGCACCCGCATCCACGCGTCGGAACGCGCTAGCGTGCCTCACAAAGGCCAGCGCCGCCGCAGGGTTCATCCACGCCCGCCGACTTGCCGTCTTGCCGTCTTGCCGTCTTGCCGTCTTGCCGTCTTGCCGTCTTGCCGTCTTGCCGTCTTGCCGCGTTGCCGCATTGCCGACTTGCCGCGGCAGACTTCGATAGCGCGCCGTCTTCCATGATGACCCGCTCGACAGACTCGCTCTAATCTCATTGTCTCGCGATAAAACATAACCAAGGACCACCTGTCATGCTTGCCCGCGTCACCCGTTTATTTCCGCTCTGGGCCGTGCTCGTTTCGGTCGCCGCGTATTTCTCGCCGGCGTCGTTCGCCGGCATCGCTCCGCACGTCACCACGCTCCTCACCATCATCATGCTGGCGATGGGCGTCACGCTGTCGGTGGCCGATTTCCAGCGTGTGTTCACGCGGCCCGCGCCGGTGATCGCCGGAATCGTGCTGCATTACCTCGTGATGCCGCTCGCCGCGTGGGCAATCGCCAAGGCACTGCGCATGCCGCCGGATCTGACCGCCGGCATGGTGCTGGTAGGCAGCGTGGCGAGCGGCACCGCGTCGAACGTGATGATCTATCTGGCGCGCGGCGACGTCGCGTTGTCGGTGACCATCAGCGCGCTGTCGACACTGGTCGGCGTGTTCGCGACGCCACTGCTCACGCGCCTTTACGTGGACGCGTCGATTTCCGTCGACGTCCACGGCATGCTGATGAGCATCCTGCAGATCGTCGCGCTGCCGATCGTGGTCGGCCTGATCATCAACCATCTGTTCGGCAAGATCGTGCGCAAGATCGAGCCGATTCTGCCGCTGGTCTCGATGGTCGCGATCGTGCTGATCATCGGCGCCGTGGTGGGCGGCACGCAGAAGAGCATCGCATCGGTCGGGCTCGTGGTGATGGTGGGGGTGGTGCTGCATAACGGCATCGGCCTTCTCGGCGGCTATTGGGGCGGCCGTCTGCTCGGCTTCGACGAAGCGGTCTGCCGTACGCTCGCAATCGAAGTGGGCATGCAGAACTCGGGCCTCGCGGCCACGCTCGGCAAGCTGTATTTCACGCCGATTGCCGCGTTGCCGGGTGCGTTGTTCTCGGTATGGCACAACCTGTCGGGCTCGCTGCTCGCGGGACACTGGGCGGGTCGCCCGGCGAAAGGCTCGACTTATCCGGAGGGTCAGCAGGTGCCGGAGGCCAGGCGCGGATAAGCTGGGTTTGCCAGAAACCTCAACCATCGCGGTCTCGCGCCAGGCGATGACCGCGATGTTGCGATGTTGCGATGTTGCGACCGCGCGACGCGCGGCGCGCGCGGCGCGGCGCGCCGCGGATGGTTGGCGCCCACCGCGCTTCCTTCGCTCACGCCGTCCATCTGTTCCAGCCCGGGCGATCGCGCTCTGCCTATCAGTCCACGCATCGCGACCGCATCCGAACAGCGAGCCGGCGCTGACGCCGCGCTCAAACACTTCGCCTGAAACCCACTACCCCGAATCCCCCGCCGCTGCCCGCCCCAAAAAACCCCACTCGCAGAATCCCTTAGAATGCATTTCTCGTCAGCGTGAGCTACGCTGCCGCCACGAAAAGCGTACCAACCAAGGGAAGACAGCGTGCCGGGGCATCACAACCAGAACGACGACGCACAGCAGCACAAGCACACATTCCGCCAACCCCGGAAGCCACTCACCTGGGAATCGGCGAGACATTTTTTCCTGCTACTTTGCGCGACGGCATTTCTGACCGCCTGCGCCACCAAACCTCCCGCCACCGCGTTCGATCGACCGATCAGCCACGCGCTCCCCGCCACCGAAACCACTGCGCTGCGCACCGCACTTGCGCCGCTCGAAGCCGCGCATCCGGGGCAATCGGGTTTCCGTGTGTTGTCGAACGGCACCGACGCGTTGCAGATGCGCATCGCGCTCGCACGTGCGGCGACCAAAACCCTCGACATGCAGTACTACATCGCCAACGAGGACACCACCGGCAAGCTGCTGCTCGGGGCCGCGCTCTATGCAGCGGACCACGGCGTGCGGGTGCGCATGCTGGTCGACGATCTGAATTTCAAGGACATCGACCGCGTGATGGCGGGCCTGAATTCGCACGACAACATCGAGATTCGCGTCTTCAATCCGTTTGGCAGTGCGCAGGAAGGCATGTTCGAACGCACGACGAATCTCTTCACGCAGATCGGCCATTTCACTCGCCGCATGCATAACAAGGCGATGATCGCAGACAACCAGCTGGCGATTGTCGGCGGCCGCAATCTCGGCGACGAATATTTCAGCGCAAGCGAAACGCTGCAATTCCGCGATCTCGATGTGCTGGCCGCGGGCCCGATTACCGCCGACATTTCCGCGAGTTTCGACGACTACTGGAACAGCAGCATTTCCTATCCGCTGCGGGTGCTGAACAAACAGAAATTCGATCAACAGGAACTCGACGCCACACGCGACGATCTGCGCGCGCACTGGCGCACCAATGCCGATCCGTACAACGCCAAACCGCTGAACGCGACACCGCTCGCGCAGCAGATTGCTAACGAGTCGCTCGGCCTGACCTGGGCGCCCGCCGAATTCAAGGCGGACTCGCCGGACAAGATCGAAAATCCCTCACCCGATTACGTCAGCCCGCCGATGCAGCGGCTAAGCGAATTGATGCGCGACGCGCGCCAGGATTTCCTGATCATTTCGCCATACTTCGTACCGCACGAGGGCGGCGTCAAGGCTGCCGGCGAACTGACCCATCGCGGCGTCCGTATCGCCGTGCTGACCAATTCGCTCGCCGCCACCGACGCAGTCGCGGTGCAGGCGGGCTACAGTCCGTTTCGTGTGCCGTTGCTGCAGCAAGGCGTCGAACTGTACGAATTCAAGCCGCAGCAGGACACGCCGACCGCGCGTCTGACCGGCTCGAAATCGCGCGCCAGTTTGCATGCAAAGACGTACGTGATCGACCACAAGATTCTGGTGATCGGTTCGATGAATCTCGATCCCCGTTCGGCCAATCTGAACACCGAACTGGCGCTGGTGATTCACAGCCCGCCACTCGCCGAACAGGTCGCGCAGATCTTCGCGCGCGCTACATCCCCGGAGGCAAGCTACCGCGTCACGCTCGCGGACGACACGCAGCTTGCCTATCTCCACTCGATCGGTGCGCCACTGTCACCGCTCGTGTGGACCGATACCGAAGACGGCATCAGCCGCACCTACATTTTCGATCCACAGGCCGGGTTATACCGGAATGCGTTAACGGGTCTATTCTCCCTATTGCCTGTCAACGCAGAACTTTGAGAAGCGGAGTTGAACATGACTGAAGACGTACGCATGGAGCGCGACACGTTCGGCGAAATCGCGGTGCCGAACGCTCGTCTATGGGGCGCGCAAACGCAGCGCTCGCTGCAGAATTTCCGCATTTCGACCGAGAAGCAGTCGCCCGAACTGATCACTGCGCTGGCCATCATCAAACGCGCTGCCGCCGAAGTGAACACGGGCCTCGGCGTGCTCGACGAAAGCAAGGCAAAAGCGATTATCGAAGCCGCCGACGAGATCATCGCCGGCAAGCACGCCGGTGAATTTCCGCTTGCCGTGTGGCAGACCGGCTCCGGCACGCAGACCAACATGAACCTCAACGAGGTGATCGCGAATCGCGCGAGCGAGTTGCTTGGCGGCGAGCGCGGCGAAGCGCGCAAGGTGCATCCGAACGACGACGTGAATCGCGGCCAGTCGTCGAACGACGTGTTCCCGACCGCCATGCACGTGGCCGCGGCCGACGCGATCGTCAAGCATCTGCTGCCCGCGCTGAAGACGTTGCGCACCACGCTCGACGGCAAGGCCAAAGCGTTCGCCGACATCGTCAAGATTGGCCGCACGCACTTGCAGGATGCGACGCCGCTCACGCTTGGCCAGGAGTTTTCCGGCTACGTCGCGCAGTTGGATCACGGCATGCAGCACGTGGAATCGGCGCTGCCGCATCTGTATCAGTTGGCGCAGGGCGGCACGGCGGTCGGCACCGGTCTGAACGCGCATCCGCAGTTCGCGGACAAGGTCGCAGCCGCCATCGGCAAGCAAACCGGCCTGCCGTTCGTTTCCGCGCCGAACAAGTTCGAGGTGATGGCCGCCGCCGACGCGCTGGTGTTTGCGCACGGCGCGTTGAAGACCATCGCCGCGAGCCTGAACAAGATCGCCAACGACATCCGCTGGCTCGCGAGCGGCCCGCGTTGCGGCCTCGGCGAGCTGTCGATTCCGGAAAACGAACCGGGCAGCTCGATCATGCCGGGCAAGGTCAACCCGACCCAGTCCGAAGCGCTGACGATGCTGTGCTCACAGGTGTTCGGCAACGACGTCGCGGTGAATATCGGCGGCGCAAGCGGCAATTTCGAGTTGAACGTGTTCCGTCCGATGATCGCGCATAACGTGCTGCAATCGGTCCGCCTGCTCGCCGACGGCGCGCTGAGTTTCAACGACAACTGCGCGGTCGGCATCGAGCCGAATCACGACCGTATCGAAACGCTGCTGAACGAATCGTTGATGCTGGTGACTGCTCTCAATCCGCACATCGGCTACGACAAGGCCGCGAAGATCGCGAAGAAGGCGCACAAGGAAGGCACGACGCTAAAAGCGTCGGCGCTGGCGCTGGGCTTTGTCACCGAAGCGCAGTTCGACGAGTGGGTTCGTCCGAACGAGATGGTGGGGAATTAAGCGGGACTTGCTGCTGTGGAAATCGTGCAAGGGCTTAGAGTCTGGCAGCTTGCACGGCGGTGACTGACTGGCGTTCCGGTGGCATGACACCGGGATAGCCGCGCCGCAGTTTCACGTCAGCAATCATCTGCCTATCTGATCCGCCGGCCGCGTGAACCGCACGTTCACGCGGCCGTTCTGCTTTTCAAATCGACGCGCGCCGCGAGTACGCCGCTTAAATCTTCCCCTGCGCCACTTCTTCCGGCTTCAGTTCGACGATCGCGTCGAGCGCTTCTTTCACGTCCATCGCGTATTTGGCCAGACGCTTCTGCTCGTCGGTCTCCGGCACGAAAGCCGGCACCGGCACTGGATGACCGTTCTCGTTGACTGCGACCATCACGACCAGGCAGTCCGTGGTTTGCAGCAGCTCGCCGCCCTTCGGATCGCCCGCCTGCACCGACACGTGAATGTGCATGCTGGTGCGGCCCGTCGTCACGACCCGGGCGCGCAACTCGACCAGATTCCCCACCAGAATCGGCCGACGAAAGCGGATATTGCCGACGCTGACCGTCACGCAATAGCGTCCCGACCACACTGCGGAGCACGCGTACGCGGTCTCGTCGATCCACTTCATCAGCGCGCCGCCATGCACCTTGCCGCCGAAGTTGACCGAGCTCGGCTCAGCAAGAAAGCGGAAGGTGGTTTCCGAACGGTCCAGCGGCGCTACGGATGGGGTGCTCATATTGACTCCGGTCAATCGGATGCATTGAAAGGAGGCGATTATACGAGCGCAATATTGCTTGCGTCGCGAGTCAGAGCGGGTTGTGGTGCGGGATTGTTGTGGAAACGGGCGCGATTCTTCCTGGCGGCTGTCAGGCGATCAAGCTTGAGGCGAAGCTAGCTCGCGCCCATTCACGCTTATTTGCGGACCGAGATGCCTTCGTCGATCGTGCCGTACATGTTGATGCTACCGGTGCCCGCACCCGAGCCCGATCCGCCGCCGCCCTGCGCGCAGGCGGTGCAAAGCAGAACGATGGCGACGACGGCAAGAAGAGTTTTCATGACAACCTGTTCCAGCAAAGACAGACGTAAATTCTAGCCTGGCGGGACTGGGCGGCGCAGAAAGGTGCCCGCCCGCTACTGCCGTGATGACTGGCCCCCGCGCCTGACTGCACGTCTTCAACGCGTCGTCTCCACCGAACTTTCGTCGCCGTGCATTCGATCGTTCACGCCAGGCTGAAACATCGAATGCTTTAGCCCGCTACAGTGGACTACATGGCGCGTTCCGCGCCACCAATTGGAGACGTCAATGACCGCCACGCTCTCAGACGAACAGAACCACTTCCCCGGCTTGAGCCGGATCGGCTCGCTGCTCGCCGATCCCGGCCGCGCTGCGATGTTGTGGGCGCTGATGGACGGCAGCGCTCGCCCCGCCGGCGAACTGACGATGATCGCGGGGCTGTCGCCGTCGGCGGCCAGCGCGCATCTGGCGCGTCTCACGGACGGCGGCCTGCTTGCGCTCGAAGTGCGCGGCCGGCATCGCTATTTCCGGATCGCGACGCCGGAAATCGCTGCATCGATCGAAGCACTCGCCAACGTCGCGCAGGTCAGCGCGCCGCAGCGGGCTGCGCCGCGTCCGGCGCGCACCGTGCCGCTCGACATGCGCTACGCGCGCACCTGCTACGACCACATGGCGGGCGAACTGTCGGTGCGCGTTTTCGAGCGGCTGGTCGAGCGCGGCTTGCTGACGCTGCACGGCACGTCGCTCGAAGCGACACCGGACGGCGTCGCCCGCTTCACCGAATGGGGGATCGATATGTCCGTGCAGAAGAGCCGCCGGCGCCGCTTCGCGTGCACCTGCCCGGACTGGAGCGAGCGGCGTCCGCATCTGGGCGGCGCGCTCGGCGCGGCATTGCTGGATTCGTGGTCGGCGCACGGCTGGGTCGAGCGGACCGAGCGGCCGCGAATCCTGCGGATCACGCCGAACGGTCATCGTCATTTCGATGCTTTTCTCGCGGCATAAAGCGATATGCGACGCTCGAAGCGGCTAAGCCAATCCGTCCAACCATCGACGCCAAGCCATCGTCGAGACGTTTTGTTACACCACGATAGACGCGCCTTACAAAACCGGGGGCCTTGAAACAAACGCCACGGGTAAAGTGACTCACGGACCCGGCACACGGCTGCGTCCGTCGGAGATAAATCATGAGAACAGTCACCAACCACCCTCGTTCGACGCGCCGCCTCAACGGCTACGCGCGCTATACGCTGATCGCCAGCGCCGCCTTTCTGCTGGCCGCACAAACGGGCTTCGCGCAGGACATGCAGCCGCCACCCGCGACCCAGGATCCCGCTGCCAGTCAGAACATCGATCCGCCGGGCCGCGTTGCGCGGCTGAACTACACGGCCGGCGCGGTGACCACCGAACCCGCTGGCGCCACCGACTGGTCGTACGCACAGATCAACCGTCCGCTCACCACCGGCGACCAGCTCTGGGACGATCAGAACGCGCGCGCCGAATTGCACATCGGCTCGACCGCCGTGCGCCTTGGCCAGTCCACCAGTCTCGACGTGCTCAATCTCGACGACAACGCCGCGCAACTCAAAGTCGCGCAAGGCACGCTGTCGACCCGTGTGCGTGAGCTCGCACCGGGCTCGTCGTACGAAATCGATACGCCGAATCTCGCACTCGGGCTGAACGGCCCTGGCGACTATCGCGTCGACGTTGCGCCGGATGGCAGCAGCACGACGGTCACCGTGCGCAGCGGCAATGCGACCGTGTACGGCGACGCCGGCCAGGTGCCGGTGGCGGCGGGCCAGCAGATCCGCTTCGGCGGCACGAGCCTGCAACAGCTTGCCGACAACGGCGTGCCGGGCCTCGACAGTCTCGATCAGTGGGCCGCGACGCGCGACGCCACTGAGGACCGCTCGGTGTCGGCGCAGTACGTGTCGCGCGACGTCCCCGGTTACGAGGATCTCGATGCCAACGGCACGTGGCGCAACAGCCCGCAATACGGTGAGGTATGGGTGCCGCGCGCCACGCCGGCCGGCTGGGCGCCCTATCACGACGGTCACTGGGTATGGCAGGCGCCGTGGGGCTGGACCTGGGTCGACGACGAACCATGGGGCTTTGCGCCGTACCACTATGGCCGCTGGGCGCAGGTCGACGACACGTGGGCGTGGGTGCCGGGGCCAATGGTGGCCGACGCGCCGCCGGTCTATGCGCCGGCGCTGGTCGCATTTGTCGGCGATGACGAAGGCGGCGGCGGGGTCGACTGGGGGGTGAGTCTGGCGGTCGGCGGTGCGCTCGCAGCGGGCGTCGCATGGTTCCCGCTCGGCCCCGGCGAGCCGTGGCATCCGCATTGGGGCGGTCACGATCACTGGAGTTCGGGTTACTACAACCGCGTCAACCGGACGACCATCGTCAACAACTACAACCGCAACGTCGACATTCACAACACGTACATCAACTATCACGCGCGGGGCGGCGTGACGGCGGTGCCGGCGACTGCCTTCGTGCACGGCCAGCCGGTCGGACGTTTCGCGCAGAAGGTCGATCCACAGCAATGGCGTAACGCGCGGATCAACCCGGGTGCGCCGGGCATCGCGCCGGTACGCGAGAGCTTCGGGCCGGGTCTGCGCAACGCGAATTACCGGCCGCCCGCCGCAGTGATGGCGCGGTCGGTGGTCGCGACGCGGAATCCGGCGATGCCGGCCGCTTATCACGACAGCCTCGCACAACGTTTCGCGCAAAGCGGCGGACGGGTGCCCGGTGCAGGTCAGCCGATTGTGCGGACCTCGGTGCCGGCGCGGATGGTGGGTGGTCCAGGCGGATTGCCGGCGCAAAATGTGCGGGTTGTCCAGTCGCACGTCCCCGGACGTGTGCCGGGAGCGGCGATGGCTGGCGGCCCGAATGGAGCGCAGCAGGCTGGGCAGCGGCCCGGTGAAATGCCGGGGCAGGCGCAGCAACGGGGTGGCGAAGCGCCGGGCCGCCCGGGTATGGCGCCGCAGATGGCGACGCAGATGGGTGGCCAGCGGCCGCAGCCGGGAGAGATGGGCCGTCCGTCGAACGGCGTGCCTCGGCCTCCGCAGGCGAACGGTGGCGGCAATCCGGGCGCTTATGCGCAGCAGCACGGGATGCCGCAGCAACCAGGCCAGCAGACGGGCGAGAGCGGACGCCGCGAGCCGGCGTGGACACAACCGCATACACCGATGGCGCAGCAGCAAGGACAGCAACGCGGTGGACCTCAGGAACAGGCCGGACGGCCTGGGTTTGCGCAGCAGCCAGGCGGCCAGACTGAAGCCGGGATGCAACAGCGTGGCGCGTCGCATCCCATTGAGAATCCGGCGATGCAGCAGCAGGCACGGCAACAGGAGGTTCATCCGCAACAGGGGCAGCAGGGGCAGCAGCCGGAGCAGCAAGCTCGCATGGAACCGCGCGCTGAACAGCGGCCTGCGCAAATGCAACAGGCGCAGCAGCAGCAAGAGCAGCAGCGGATGCAGCAGCGGATGCAGCAGCAAAGCCAGCAGCAAGCTCAGCAGCAACAGGAGCAACGGATGCAACAGCAACGTCAGCAGCAGGCTCAGCAACAACAGGAACAGCGGATGCAGCAGCAACGCCAGCAGCAGACTCAGCAGCAACAGGAACAACGGATGCAGCAGCAACGCCAGCAGCAGACTCAGCAGCAACAGGAGCAGCGGATGCAGCAGCAACGTCAGCAGCAGCAGCAACGCCAGCAGCAGGCTCAGCAGCAACAGGAACAACGTATGCAGCAGCAACGTCAGCAGCAGATGCAACAACAACCGCGTCCGCAGCAAGTGCAGCAACAACGTCCTCAGCCACAGCAGCAGCAACAACACGCTGAGCAACATTCCAACGGCGGCAACCGTGACGACCATCACAAAAGCTGAGCAGGCACCGATCCGATAAACCGCCAGCGCCGCCAGGCTGCTCGGAAGAGTCATAAAAAAACCCCCGCGATTCACATCGCGGGGGTTTTTTCTTCTAGCAGGCCAGAATAACCAGCCAGCCTGAATTCAAATCGCCATTGGCGCCGTCAACGGTTCATGGTGCCTATAACCGACCAGCGAGAAATCAGAAGGCTCGATTTTCTCCAGCCATTCCGGCTCGTACACGCCGGTTTTCGCGTAATCCGGCACGCGGTCGGAAATCGCGAAAGCCGGGCTCTCGTACGGTTCACGCGTGAGCTGCTGTTGCAACATATCGAGCTGATTCTCGTAAATGTGCGCGTCGCCGATAAAGTACGTGAACCAGCGCGGCGTATATCCCGTCAGGCGTCCCACCAGGTGCAGCAACGCCGCGCCTTCGGTCAGATTGAACGGCGTGCCGAGACCCACATCGTTACTGCGGATATACAGGCACAGCGAAATCTCGCGCTTCGCGACATTCGGCAGGAACTGGTACAGCAGATGACAAGCCGGCAGCGCGATCTGGTCCAGCACGGCCGGATTCCACGCGTGAAACAGAATGCGCCGGTCGGCGGGGTTCTGCATGATCGTATCGAGACACTGACGCAACTGGTCGATCGCCTTGTACAGCAATACCTTCGGGCTGCCGTTTTCGTCAAATTCGGTCACGACCTGGAAGCCGCGTGCGGCCGCGTCGGCAAGCTGCGCGCTCGCGCCGGCGTCCAGCACCTTGTACGCCGGCCACTGACGCCACTGCACGCCGTACACATCGCCGAGATCGTCCGGTCCCTGCCGATACGGGTTGGCCAGCCATTGCGGATTCTGGTTGGCGTTGGCGTCCCACACCTTGCAGCCGAGATCGCGAAAATCCGCAGCGCTGCGTGACGCGCGCAGAAATCCGACCAGTTCGCCAATGGCCGACTTGAATGCCAGTTTTTTCGTCGTGACCGCGGGGAAGCCCTGCTGAAGATCGAAGCGCAACATGGCGCCCGGCATGCTGATGGTACGGATGCCCGTGCGGTTCTCCTGCCACGTGCCGGTGTCGAGGATCGTGCGAACGAGGTCGAGATATTGTTTCATGCAGGTTCCTTCGACGAGGCGCGGACCAGAGCCCGACCGCGCGCCACGGAGATTGAGCGTAAAACCCGATTTTAACAAGCGCAGCCGGACAACGTCCGGTCATGGCTCTAGAAGGCGGGAATATCGACGGGAAATGGGGCTGGCGGAGTGGGCGACACGAACAACGGGCTTGATGCGCGGCCGTCTGTCAACGTGACCGCGCTTCCGGAACCCAGGTGATCAACGAATCAACGAATGACAGCGTGGCGGCCCGTCAGCGCAAACCACGCGCTCAGGGCAAGGAAACCAACGCCAAACGTCTCAAAGATGCGGCACAGAAGCCGGCAAATCCCCATGCGGTGCAGACATCGGCTCGCCTTCCATATGCCGCATGCCATGCGAACACAGCAGACGATACAAGGTCACGCGCGAAATGCCGAGTTCCTGCGCGGCATCGCCAAGCCGCCCGCGATGACGCAGCAGCGCCAGCTCGATGGCCTGCCGCTCAGCCGCTTCACGTGCCTGTGCAAGCGACACCGGCACGATCTCGACATATTCGGCCAGTTCGAGGTCGCGAGCGGTAATCGCGCGCCCCTCGGACATCACGATCGCGCGCCGCACCCGGTTGATCAACTCGCGCACGTTGCCTGGCCAGCCGTAGTTATGCAACGCCGCGATCGCGTCAGGTGCGAAGCCGCGCAGTCGGCGGCTCGCATCTTTCTTAAAGCGCTCGAGCATGTGCCGCGCCAGCAGTTCGATATCCTTGCCGCGCGCGCGCAGTGGCGGCTCGTCGATTTGCAGCACACACAGCCGGTGATAAAGGTCAGAACGAAAGCGTCCTTCGATCATCGCGGCGGTCATATCCACGTGCGTGGCCGAAATGATGCGCACGTCGACATCGATCGCACCGTGGCCGCCTAGCCGCTCTACTTTGCGCTCCTGAAGAAAACGCAACAGGCTCGCCTGGCTCTCGAGTGGCAAATCGCCGATTTCATCGAGAAACAGCGTGCCGCCGTTGGCCGCCTCGACACGCCCGATCTTGCGTTGATTGGCGCCGGTAAACGCCCCACGTTCATAGCCAAACAATTCGGATTGCAGCAGATGCGGCGGAATCGCTCCGCAATTGATCGGCACGAAAGGCGCATTGCGGCGCGCCGAGCGTTCGTGAATCGCAACCGCCGTCAATTCCTTACCCGTGCCCGATTCGCCGGAAATAAACACCGGCGCGTCCGTCATCGCGACTTTGCGAATGGAACGGAATAGCGCGAGCATCGCGTCGCACGAGCCGACCATCTCCCCTTCGGCACCTTGAGATGCATCGTTTGAAGCGGGTTCGCCAAGCGAAATCATCCCGTAAGCGTGCCCGACGGAATCGACGATCCGGTCGCCGGAATAAGGCACGGTCACGTAATC
Organism: Paraburkholderia metrosideri; assembly: GCF_904848625.1. GTDB lineage: Bacteria > Pseudomonadota > Gammaproteobacteria > Burkholderiales > Burkholderiaceae > Paraburkholderia > Paraburkholderia metrosideri. The sequence continues at coordinate 103,589 of NZ_CAJHCP010000011.1, read as the reverse complement.
GAAGCAATAGTCACGCACCAGACGGCGCAATGCGGCGTCCTGCAACTGACCAGGCGTGGTCGCTGCCACCCAGCCGACATTCGGCATGGTCAGACAGGATTCGAAAGCGGCAATTTCGTGCGGCTGAAAATCGCTAGAAAGATCAAGCAGGCCGCCCGCTGCCATTCCGGCGCGAACTGCCCGGCGCACATCGCGCGCCGATCCCACGACTTCAACATGCCAGCCGCGCTGATTAAAGCGGTTATGCAATTCCGCGCTTGGATCGCGCGAAACATAAATCAGTTGCCGCGTTGCGGGTTCCATTATTCAGATCCTCTCGTCAACGAACGTTAAGGATGACGCACGCACCTGAACCTCAAAATTCAGACACGCTGACTCATTCGGGATTCGCGAATAGCAAATACCGAACGGCCATTCCATTCCGTGCGGACAGCTGATCCCCAAGTAAGCGGCGTGTGTGTTTGAGACGGCCCATTTGTGGGCTTTTTTAAATCTGAAGCTCTTTTCGAGAGCTTACTATACGCGCGCCGCTTGGAAAACAAATATGCGAATTTAATCGGGGACCCTTGCCCAGCAAGGCCTTCGTGGCATAGGCCTTTTATTAAACCGACAAATAAAACATTAGTGGAAGCGCTTTTCCTGGCGTTCACCCGGAGGTACTTCGTACCGTCGCGATTAACAAATTATAGGTATTTTGTGCCCACCGTTTCAGCGTTGAAACGTTTTGGTCCGATTTCCAGACTCTTACTCTTTATTTTCGGGTCGCATCCCCGCTGCACCAATGGATTGCGAGCGATGGCACACGTTTCGCTAAATGCTGTGCACCAAGGAGACACATCATGCGATTCGTTGGCCGCATTGATCTGAACAATATCGTGCACTACGCCGCCCTCTGTGCCGCGCTTGTGCTGATTACCGTGCCTGGCGGTGTCCACGCACAGGAGGCCGGCCAGGCCCAATCCGCCACACTGGCGGATTTCGCCGCCCCGCTCGGCCATGCCCCGTTCGTTTTCACGAACCCGGAACCCGCCGTGAAGACGTCAGCCGAGGCAACCGCTGACACGCTCGCCGAAAGCAGCCAGCTCACCGGCTACCCGCTGACGCTGCCGGCCGATGGTGCAGCGATGAACGATATTTCGCTCGACGACCAGGTGCTCTCGCGTCAACGCGGCGGAGCGCTCGGCATGGTGATGGTCGCCGCGACACCGCAACTGATGAGCGGCAACAGCGGCGTCACGCTGTGGGACGAGATCGCTCCGCCCTCACCCATGCCGATTCCCGTCGACGCAGCACGCAGTGCCCAAGGTAACGTCGCCACGTACCAAAGAAAGTAACGCGAACAAATTAACGATGCAAACAGATGGCGCTGACTGACCGCACAAACGACCAGACCGACGCCGCGACCAGCAAACAGAATAAAGGACCGAGACATGACCACCCTCAACAGGACGCCGCGCGCGCATAGCTCGCCGGCGGCGTCGCCCGAGTTCGCCTCGACGCCGGGCCTTGCGCTGACCTGCGGCAGACTGCCCGCCGCGCTGGCAGGCCTTCTCACCCTGTTCGCCACCTGCTTCGCGATCGACGCTCACGCGCAGCAGGTCGCCAATCCCGGCGACATCATCGTCGAGCGCACGGTGACACCGCGCGACGCCTTCGTTCCCGTGCCACGCGATCAGGATCCGGTCGCGGTGCGCGCCACCACTTTCCCGGCCAACTCGTTCAATCCGGCCGTCGCCCAACTCGTGGGCGATACCGATCTGACGAATGCGCACGGGTCCAGCGGTGTCGCCGACAGCGGCGTCCTCAGCGGCAGCGGCGGCATGCAGGCGGTCACGCAGATCCTGAGCGGCCGCGCGACCGGCAACAACATCGCGCTGAACGCCGGCGCGATCGGCGGGCCGGCGGCAGGTATCGGCGGGACCATCACGTCGTCGGTGACAGGCGCGCTGGCGCCGCTGTCGAACGTGCTGAGCGGCGCGCTCGGAGGCCTGAAATGAACGCCCTTCGCTTCGATCCGCTGCGCTTCGCGATGTGCGTCTGCCTGAGCGGCGCGGCGCTGGTGGCGAGCCACGCGCACGCGCAAGCGGTGCCGCAAGTGGGCGCCGACGCGACCATCGGCAACGGTGCGGGCGCGGGCGTGACCGGCGCGTTCACCGTCAACGAAACGGCGGGCCTCAATAACGCGCAGGTCAATCAGGTGACGATCACGAACGGCGCGCTGACCGGCAATGACAACGCGAGCGTGCAGAGCGCGTCCGGTGCCGCGAAGGTCACTAGCGCGCGGGCGACGATCGACGCCAATGCTTTTTCGAATACATCCGGTGCGGTGCTGGTGAACCAGTCGGCCGGAGCAGGGAATCTGCAGCGCAACAGCACCCAGATCGGGACTGCCGCGCTCGGAGTCGAGACCGTCTCGGATGGGGAGCTATCCGCGACGGCCGCGAAAAACGGAGGTCCGGGTCAATCCATCGGGGTTCATAGCGTCCGCGAGGCAAACATTTCCAGCGATGCCTTCAAGAACGTCAACGGAATCGTGCAGATCAACCAGACAGCCGGCGCCGGTAATGCAACGGCAAACAGTTTTGTGCTCCGTCCCCCGGCGGGCACTTTTTTTAACTGACCACACTTAAAGTATCGGAGCGAATCATGAAACGCACTCTTATTGCCGCAGCCGTTTTCGTTGCCGCATCCGGCAGCGCATTTGCCGCAAAGCCCGTCTATCTGTTCAATGCCACGATGGTCGGCGAAGCGGTTGGCGTCGAGGGTCTGGTTGGACTGTATGGTTGCGTCCACGTGTCCAGCACCGCCGGCGCGGTGATCAACAACACCCAGTCGGTCAACGTGCAGGCAGCATTGATGCCGCAGGCGCAGAGCTATACGGTCGGCGCGGTCACACAGTCCTATAACGACGCGAACAGCTCGATCAAGACCAGCGGCACCGCCAGCGTCACGCTGTCCCAGTCTCAAACGACGAAGACGTCCGGCTCGCAATCGCTCCAGGCGTCGGGCGGCTATGCGTACGGCAGCCAGAGCGCATCGGTGACGGGCGGCGGCTATGAAGGCAGCCAGCAGGCTTCGGGCATCGTCGGCGGCTTCACGCACACCGCGTCGAATTCCGGTGGCCATATCGCGGCGGGCGGCTCGATTGGCGGCGGCTACAACTACGACACGCATAACTCGCGCAACGGCAGCAGCGGCTCGTTCAGCGCGGGCGCGGGCTTGCAGGCCGGCTATCGTGCTTCGGACTATGCCAACACGTCGGGTGTCGCCGGCGGCTTCGAAGCTACCGAAGCTTCCGGACAAGGCAAGGCGTGGAACTACAACGCCAACGAAGGTTCGGGCTACGCGGCAGGCGGCGAACAGTCGTCCGGTCATTCGAGCAGCCATACGTCGACGACCAGCACCTACGGCGCACAGTGGGATATCAGCGGCAGCCTGAAGACGACCAACGAAACGACCACCGGCTCCGTCACGCAGTACACCAACACGCAGGCTCCCGGCACGCTGACCGCGACCACCGGCGCCAACGCCGCCAACAACGTGTCGGGCAACCTCGGCATCAACATCGCAGAAGGCATCAGCAACGCGCAAAGCAACGACACGTCGCTCGCCTCGGTCGATGTCGGCAACGTGTTCGGCAATGCGCAAATCTTCAGCACGCAATCGTCGGCTGGCACCGCTCAGATCAACAACTTCAATCTGAACGCGTCGATCGGCGATGGCTCGCTGTCGGGTGTGACGGGCAATGTCGGCGTGAACGTCGCGTCGGGTATCGGCAACGTGCAGAACAACAGCCTCGCCGGTGCAGTGACGACGACGGACCAAAGAAACGCCTCGACCACGGCGATGGTCGCCACGGATGACAACTCGCAATCCGCCAGCATGACGGTCGCGGGTCAATTCCAGGGCACCGCGATGCTGGGTGCCGGCGCGCTCTATAACGCGTCGGGCAACATCGGCGTGAATATCGCGGGCGGCGCGGGCAATCTGCAACACAACGGCCTCGCCATCGCAGCGCTGAACAGCGGCAAATAAGCTGACCGGCACAAGAAGCCAGAAGCAGATCGGGAGGGACGTGCCGGCCGCCATTCGAAGCGGCCGGCACGGATCAAGGCAGGAGACCAGTATGACCGGGTACAAGGGGTTCCCGGCGCGACGGTGGTTGGCCGTTGCGCTGGCAGGCTGCGCGCTGTGCATGGACCAGAGTTACGCACAGTCGACCATCGACACGTCCACGCTGGTGGGCGTGCCGTTGAAAAAAACGATCCGTTCGATGAAGGACATTCGTTACAGCCACATCGTCAGTCAGCAGTTCGACTACAGCTGCGGCGCGGCAGCGCTCGCCACCCTGCTCAAGTTCGGTTACGGGATCGATATTCCGGAAACCGAACTGATTCGCCGGATGATGGTTTTCTCGACGCCCGCCGTCGTGATCAAGAACGGCTTCTCGATGCTCGACATGAAGAAGTTCGTCGAGACCATCGGTCTGCGCGGCCGCGGCTTCCGGGTCAGTGCCGACGCGCTCAATCATTTACAGATCCCCGTCATGGTTCTGATGAACATCGACGGGTATGAGCATTTCGTGATCGTCAAGCATGCGGAAAACGGCCGCGTATTTCTCGCGGACCCGGCGCTGGGCAATCGCATCGTGCTCGAAGAGGATTTCGCAAAGACCTGGAACGGTCTCGTGTTCGCGGTCCTCGGCAAACCCTTCAGGGAGGATTCACCGCTGTTGCAGGACAACGAGTCGCTCGCGCTCAAGCTGCGCGCCAGTGCGCTGGCCAACGGCACCGCCGCGACTCCCTTTGTCGAGTACGGCTTGATCAAGGCAGACCTGTTCTGACCCAACCATGAAGCAACATCTCACTCAGCTCGGGCTGGCCTTCTGCGCCGTGACGTTCGGTGCAACCGGCAGTGCCCATGCGTCGCAAGGGGCCGGCTCGCCATCGGCGCCGGAATCGCTTACGTCATCTGCAACTTCCCACGACATGGAGTCCGCCGCCGTCAAGGTGCAGACGGTCGACGACGATGTGCTCGCCACCCAGACCGGCAAATATGCCGGCGCCACGATGATTTCCGGCTTCGTGCTGAACGTCATTTCGCAATGGCAGTTGCCCAACGGCGTGAGCGCGCTAGCCCAGGGGACGCTTAGCGCGGCAACCAATGCAGCCGGTCAGCTCATCAGCAGCGTGAGCACCCAGGCGAGCGTGACAGGCAAAGGGCACGGCGACTCGGGGGCCAATCCGAACGCGCAGACACGCGGCGGACAAAGCATCGCGGTCAACGGCGTGTCGCAGGTCACGCAGGTCGCCGGCGACAGCAACAGCGGCATGAACTCCGCCACGATCGACTTCAACAGCGGCGCTCTAGCGTCGCTGGGCAGCGCCAATACCCCGTCCGCCTTAGCCAGTAACGCGAACGGCTCCGTCACGGCCGGCATCGCGTTCGGCAGCACGGGCGTGAAGGTGTCGCTGCAAACACCGGCCGGGCTCGCCACCCAGACCATCACGCCGGGCAACGGACAGATCGCCCAGTTACTACAGATTGCAGGCAATAACCAGCAGGTCGCCAATGCGCTGCAGTTGAATCTGCAGACGCACCAGATGTCGGCGTCCATGCTCCGCCAGATCGGCGTACTACAAGCTCTGCAAAACAGGAGATAGACAGGAAGCCAAAGGAGAAAAGCGGCGGGCCGCCACCTGCCACACAAGCAGCAAACGCAGTACAGATACGGCCGGGCGACGTCAGTAGAAGGACCAGCGGCATCGCGCAGCCGGAACACCGGGGGAGTGCAAAATGACAAGACTTTCATCGACCAGGGCGCCACGCATGGCGCTGGCGGCCATTCCGGCTGCCGCCATGCTGTTTGCCTTTTCACAAGGTGCGAGCGCGCAGGCGCTGGCGGGACAATCCGTAGAAGACCGGCTGAACACGTTGATGCGGGTCGTCGACGAACAGCAGCGGCAGATTCATTCGCTTGAACGACAGGTCACTGATCTGGAAATGTCGCAACGCGGACGCGGCGTGCCGGGCGTGGGGGCGCCCGCCGGAAGCGAAGCCGTGGCGGAACAACCGGGCGCAGACGGCTTGCCGGTGCCGCTACCGCCACTCGCGCAGGTCAATCCCGGCGTCCCCACGCCGGGTGGCAACACGGGCACGGCGACCGGCGTGCCGGTCAACCCGCCGTCGCCCGACGGCGGCAGTGCGGGCGGTCTGCCGCAGGCCACCGACGGCAGCGGCCGCACCGGCACCGTCGGCCAGACCCAGCAGGCCGCCGAGCCGACCCGCACCCAGGCCGAGCAGGCCGTCGTGCAACGCGAGCACGCGCCGCTGTTCGACCACAATCTGACGATGGACCTCGGCTTCAGCGACACGTACTACGATCGCCGTCAGTTGCAGTTGTCCGGCTTCCTCGCGCTCGACGCGATTTTCCTCGGCAACATCAACCTGGGCGAGACCAAGTCGCACCAGGTGATGGCCGATCTCGACACCCGCTATGGTCTGACCGACCGTATCAGCGTCGACCTCGACGTGCCGTACGTGTACCGGCGTAGCAACTTCATCGTCGGCGGTGCGGGTGGCGCGGCGAGCACGCTGTCGGATGCGTCGGTGAGCAGCAACGCGCTCGGCGACGTCAACTTCGGGATCTACTATCAGTTCCTGAAAGAGACCAACAGCCTGCCGGATATCGTCGGCAGTCTGCGGTTCAAGGCGCCCACCGGCACCTCGCCGTTCGGCGAGAAAGTCGTGCAGATCGACGAGAACAACACCAACCTGGTCGCGCCGACCAAGCTGCCCACCGGCACCGGTTTCTGGAACATCACAGCCGGCGTTTCGGTGCTGAAGACCTACGACCCGGTGGTGCTGTTCGGCAGTCTTTCGTACACCTACAACATCGCGCGCTCGTTCGCGGACATCTCCTCCGTGCAGGGACAAACCGAGCCGGCCACGGTCAAGCTCGGCGACGTCGTGCAGTTCGGCGGCGGCGTGGCGCTCGCGTTTTCGGACAAGGATTCGGCCAGCATCTCGTTCACGATGGCGCTCGAACCCGAATCGGAAACGCGTGCGCCGGGCGGCTCCTACACAAAGGTGCCGGGCAGCGAAACCACCGCCGCAGCGATGAATTTTGGCCTGAACCACGTCGTGAACAAGCACCTGACCATCAACGGCTCGGTCTCGATCGGCATGACACCCGACGCGCCGAACTTCGTGGTTGGCGTGCGTTTCCCCTACACCTTCTGACGTGAAAACCCAAGCGAGGTCGACCGTGCGTGAATCACCTCATCTGACCAGTGTTGCCAAGGTGGCGGGAGCCGGCGCGGGCGCGCGTCTGTCGCTCGCGGTACCCAATGGAAGCTCCGCCGACGCGCCTGCCGACCTGTTGACCAGCCGCGCGCAGGCGAAGGCCCTGGCGCCCGGCGCGGGGCCGTCGGCGTCGACGTATTCCGCGACGGGGCGGCGCCTGCTTTACGTGGCGCGCACGCTCGACGAAACGTTGATCGCGCATCTGAAAAGCCGCGGCTGGAATGTTTCCGCTGCGCGTTCGGCGCATGAACTCGGGCGGCTGGTGAAGCCCGATCTGGCCTGCGCCGGCATCGTCGATCTGGCGAGCTTTCCGCCACGCGACCTGGCCGGCCTCGAAGCCAGCCTGCGTCAACAGCAGATCGGCTGGATCGCGCTCGCCACCAGCGAGCGGCTCAATGATCCGGTGGTGCGCCGGCTCGTGCGGCATTACTGCTTCGACTTCGTCAAGATGCCGGTCGCGCAGGCGACGGTCGACTACCTGGTCGGCCACGCGTTCGGCATGATGACGCTGTGCGATCCCGAAGCCGCGCCGCCCGCAAGCGAGTCCGGCGACGACGAAATGGTCGGCACCTGCGAAGCAATGCAGCAACTCTTTCGCACCATCCGCAAAGTGGCCAACACCGACGCAAGCGTGTTTATCTCCGGCGAATCGGGCACCGGCAAGGAACTGACCGCGCTCGCGATTCACGAGCGCTCGCCGCGCCGCAAAGCGCCGTTCATGGCGATCAATTGCGGCGCGATTCCGCACCATCTGCTGCAATCCGAACTGTTCGGTTATGAGCGCGGCGCGTTCACGGGCGCGAATCAGCGCAAGATCGGCCGCGTCGAAGCCGCCGACGGCGGCACGCTGCTGCTCGACGAAATCGGCGATCTGCCGCTCGAAAGCCAGGCGAGCCTGTTGCGCTTTTTACAGGAAGGCAAGATCGAGCGGCTCGGCGGCCGCGAATCGATTCGGGTCGATGTGCGGATCATTTCCGCGACCCACGTCGATCTCGAAGACGCGATGCGCGACGGACGCTTCCGCCCCGACCTGTTCCACCGGTTGTGCGTGCTACGGGTGGACGAGCCGCCGCTGCGCGCGCGCGGCAAGGACATCGAGATTCTCGCGCAGCACATTCTCGGCAAGTTCAAGACCGACAGCGCGCGCAAGATTCGCGGCTTCGCGCCGTCCGCGATCGAGGCGCTGTACAACTACAACTGGCCCGGCAATGTGCGCGAGTTGATCAACCGCGTGCGCCGCGCGATCGTGATGGCGGAGAACAAACTCATTTCCGCCGACGACCTCGACCTCGCTCAATTCACCGAGCAGCAGACCATGACGCTGTCGCAGGCGCGCGAGGCCGCTGAAAAACGCGCGATCGAGGCGGCGCTGTTGCGCCATCGGCATCGGCTGAACGAGGCGGCGGTGGATCTGAATATTTCGCGAGTGACGCTGTACCGGCTGATGGGTCAGCATGGTCTGCGCGAACTGAGCATCGCCGACGAAAAAGCGGCGCTCGCCGAGGACGAGCCGGCGCAGACGTGACCCCCGGCATTCGGCGGGACGGGCCGCTACGGCGGCCCGTCAGGCGCGTCAGGTAGAATCGTTCAGATTACATTCCCTTTTCCATTCGATGACGACGCTCACCCTGATCGTCGCTCGCGCCAACAACGGCGTGATCGGCCGCGACAACCAGTTGCCCTGGCGACTCCCCGAAGACCTCGCGTTCTTCAAGCGCACCACGATGGGCGCGCCCATCATCATGGGCCGCAAGACGCATGAATCGATTGGGCGGCCGCTGCCAGGACGCCGCAACATCGTCGTGACACGGGACGCCACCCGGCGCTTCCAGGGCTGCGATGCTGCGACCACGCTGGAAGACGCGCTCGAACTGGCCGCGCAGGATCAGGCGCCGGAAGCGTTTCTGATCGGCGGCGCGCAGTTGTATGCGGAAGGGTTGCGCCAGGCGGACAAGCTGATCGTCACCGAGATTTCCGCCGACTTTGAAGGCGACGCCACCTTCCCCGAGCTGGATGAAAACGAGTGGGAAGAGGTTGCGCATGAGACCCATCGTGCAGATGCGCCGAATGACTTCGATTACGCATTCGTGACGTATAAGCGCAAGGGTGTTTGAGCTTTCGCGGGCGTAACGCCGGCTCGGGGTCGAGGTTCATCGCCACAAAAACAAAACGCCACGCAGAGTTTGCGTGGCGTTTTTTCGTTTGCAGCGGCGCTGGAGCGATTCAACCTGCCCGCGGCTAATACCCGTTACTGCCCGGCAATCGTCATCCGTTCGATCAGCACCGAGCCCGTCTGCTTGGTGCCGCGCGTGATCGTGTCCGCGCCGATCGCGACGATATGGCGGAACATCTCCTGCAACGTGCTCGCCACCGTGATTTCCTCGACCGGATACTGGATCTTGCCGTTCTCGACCCAGAAGCCCGACGCACCGCGCGAGTAGTCGCCCGTCACGTAGTTCACGCCCTGCCCCATCAGTTCGGTCAGCAACAGGCCAGTGCCGAGCTTGCGCAGCATCTCTTCGAAGTCGTCTTCGGGACGCGTGTTCGAACTTTTGAACGACAGATTGTGCGAGCCGCCCGCGTTGCCGGTGGTCTTCATGCCGAGCTTGCGCGCCGAATAGGTGGACAGGAAATAGCCTTCCACCACACCGTCCTTCACGACCGAACGCTGTTTGGTGCGCACGCCTTCTTCGTCGAACGGCGCGCTGCCCATCGCACGTGCGGCGTGCGGGTCTTCGACCACCTGAATATGCGGCGCGAATACCGGCTTGCCGAGGCTGTCGACGAGGAACGACGTCTTGCGATACAACGCGCCGCCACTCGTGGCCTGCACGAAGGCGCCGAGGATGCCTGCGGCAAGCGGCGCTTCGAACAGCACCGGCACCTTGCGCGTATCGAGACCGCGCGCGCCGATGCGCGAGAGCGCGCGTTGCGCCGCGTAGCGGCCTACCGCTTCCGGATCGGCCAGATCGCCGGCGTTGCGGGTCGACGTGTACCAGTCGTCGCGCTGCATGTTGCGGGCGCTGCCGGCAATCGGCGCGCACGCAATGTAGTGACGCGAGTACGGATAACCGGCGAGGAAGCCACGCGAGGTGGCCAGCACGAACTGCGAATGCTGCGCTGAGACGCTGGCGCCTTCGGAGTTCTTGATCTGCGGATCGGTGGCGAACGCGGCGTCTTCCGAGCGACGGGCGATTTCAACCGCTTCGTCGGCGGACAGATTCCACGGGTGATACAGATCGAGGTCGCGCGGCTCGGTTTCGAGCAGTTCGGCTTCAGCGAGACCGGCGCAATCGTCTTCCGCCGTGAAGCGCGCGATGTTGTATGCCGCCGCGACCGTATCCTTCAGCGCTTGCGACGAAAAGTCCGAGGTGCTCGCGTTGCCGCGCTTGTTGCCGATGAACACCGTCACGCCGACCATCTTGTCGCGATTGTGTTCGATCGTCTCGACTTCGCCGCGCCGCACGGAGACGGACAGGCCGTCGCCTTCGGAAATCTCGGTTGCCGCGTCGGTGCCGCCGAGTGACTTCGCGTGACGAAGGATGTCCGAGGCGATTTCCTTCAGTTCATCCTGGGTATGCGGAAAAAAGCGCTGCTTGACGTCCATGTCTGCTGCCATTGTCGTTGCCATCCTGTTCGGGGCCGAGCGGCCCTGTGTGTTTTGCACATGCCACGCACGCGCGTGACGAAGCATCCCGCGATCATAGCAAGGTACGCGGCGCTGTACCTGGCAATCGCCTGGTGATTGCGTGGTGATTGCGTGGGCTTTGGCTGGTCATTTGTGTGCGCACGGCCTGGACGTTCGCATGGGCATCGGGCTGGTCCTTCGCGTGACAACGGTGCGAACCTTCGCATGCGCGTGGCCGGCATTTCGCGCATGGACGGCCCGGACGTTCGCACGTGCAACTGACTGGGTATTCACCTGGGATCGGCCCGGCCGATTGCCCTTCATCGCCTGGCAGTTCACCCTGCTCTCGCAGCCAGCCGCACGGCCGGCCGCGCATCGCGCGAAGCCCTGCTTCGGGCCTTATCGCGGGTTCCGAGGTGCCCGGCACGCTACAATATCGGTATGACACGCAAAACCCGCATTCAACCCATCGAGTCCGCCGAACCGGAAGTCGACGAAAACGGCTACGACCGTCCCAGCAAGTCCCAGCTCAAGCGCGACATGCACGAGCTGCAGGAGCTGGGCTCGGCGCTGATCGCGCTGCCCAAAGATGCGCTCAAACGCATGCCGATGCCCGAAAAGCTCGACGACGCCGTGCGCGAAGCACGCCGCATCACCGATCACGAAGGCAAGCGCCGCCAGGTGCAATACGTCGGGCGCGTGATGCGCTCGCTGCTGGACGAGGAAACCGCCGCGCTGCGTACCGCGCTCGACACCTATAACGGCGTCAACAAGGCGGAAACGGCCAAGCTGCACTGGATCGAGCGTACCCGCGAAAAACTGCTCGCCGACGACGCCGCGCTGACCGATTTCATCCGCCAGCACCCGAATGCCGATCCGCAGCAAGGCCGCACGCTGATCCGCAACGCCCGCAAGGAAGCGCAGCAGAGCAAGCCGCCGCGCTACTTCCGCGAACTGTTCCAGTGGATCAAGAACGCGGACGGCCCGTCGGCGCAGTCCGATTCCGACGCCGACGGCGCGCTGGACGACGACGATGACGACCGCGACGACTAAGCCCACGGCTGCCCAACGCAATCACCCTGACGAAATCGTGATCGGCCTCGTGTCGATCAGCGATCGCGCGTCCACCGGCGTGTACGAGGACAAAGGCATTCCGGCACTGCAGGAATGGCTCGGCACGGCGCTGAGCTCGCCGTGGCATGTCGTCACCCGTCTGATTCAGGACGACGCACCGACTATCTCCGCGACGCTGGTCGAACTGGTCGACCAGGTGGGCTGCGATCTGGTGCTGACCACCGGCGGCACCGGGCCATCACGCCGTGATGTGACGCCCGAAGCGACGCTCGCGGTCGCGACGAAAGAGATGCCGGGTTTCGGCGAGCAGATGCGGCAGATCAGCCTGAATTTTGTGCCGACGGCGATTCTGTCGCGGCAGGTCGCGGTGATTCGCGAAACGGCGGATCACGCGGCGCTGATTATCAATCTGCCGGGGCAGCCGAAGTCGATCAGGGAAACGCTGGAAGGGTTGCGCGATGCCGAAGCGGGCGCCGTGAAAGTGCCGGGAATTTTCGCGGCCGTGCCCTACTGCATCGACCTGATTGGCGGGCCTTATGTGGAAACCAATCCCGAGGTGGTGAAGGCGTTCCGGCCGAAAAATGCGGTGCGGGCGCCGCGTACCTGAGAACGCGCCGGCAGCCGCGCCCGCGAAACCAGCGGCTGCCCCCTACTACGCTTAAACCTCGCTTACCCAGCGCTGCCCGACTCGTCCGGCGCCGACGGAATCAGGAAATGCTCACGGTAGTACTTCAGCTCGTCGATCGATTCATGAATGTCGGCCAGCGCCGTGTGCATCGCGCGCTTCTGAAAACCCTTGTAAATCGCGGGCTGCCAGCGGCGGCACAATTCCTTCAGCGTGCTGACGTCGAGATTGCGGTAATGGAAAAACTGCTCCAGTTCCGGCATCCAGCGCGCCATGAAACGGCGGTCCTGGCAGATCGAGTTGCCGCACATCGGCGATTTGCCGGGCGGCACGTACTGGCCGAGGAAATCGCGAATCTGCTCGGTGGCGTCGGCTTCGCTCACCGTGGACGCCTTGACACGGTCGATCAGTCCCGAGCGGCCATGCGTGTTCTGATTCCACTGATCCATTTTGGCGAGCGTTTCATCGCTCTGATGAATCGCCAGCACCGGGCCCTCGACCAAACGGTCGAGCGTCGAATTCGTCACCACCACCGCGATTTCGATGATGCGGTCGGAGTCGGGCTCGAGCCCGGTCATTTCCATGTCGAGCCAGACGAGATTCATGTCGCTGCGTACGAGCGGCTGGTCGGTGGATGCGAGGATGTCAGTCATGAAGGCAACCCTGATGACCGGGCAGACGGCTCCTGTGCAAGCCTGCCTGCCACGGCGATTGTTCGTTTGAAATTGGTTTGCGCGCCCGGGTTGAAATCCGGTTTGAGCGTGCTCCCGCCGCGAGGCAGGAAGAAACATATAATTCTCGCATAGATACCACGGAATCCCCGGATGCCTACCCTGTACTTCACCGTTCTGTTCGTCATCGCCGTCGTGGCAATGGTCGGCACCAAACTCTGGCTCGCGTCGCGGCAAATCCGCTTCGTCGCCGGGCATCGCGAGCAGGTGCCAAGCCAGTTTGCCGGCACCATCGCGCTGAGCGCGCACCAGCGTGCCGCCGACTACACCATCGAACGCACCCGTCTCACGATGATCGAAATCGTCGTCAGCGCGGCCGTGCTGATCGGCCTCACGCTGCTGGGCGGCGTGCAGGTGCTCGACCTGGCCATCTCCGACTGGATCGGCCGTGGCTACGCTGGCCAGATCGCACTGGTCGCCGCCGTCATCGCGATCACCAGCGTGATCGACCTCCCGTTCGACTACTACCGGCAGTTCGTCGTCGAACAGCGCTTCGGTTTTAACCGGATGAGCAAAGGCATTTTCTTCATCGACCGTCTGAAGGGCGTGCTGCTCGGCGCCGCGTTCGGCTTGCCGCTGCTGTTCGTGGTGCTGTGGCTGATGAACCAGGCCGGCAGCCTGTGGTGGCTGTGGACGTGGATCGTGTGGGTCGCGTTCCAGATGCTCGTGCTGGTGCTGTATCCGTCGTTTATCGCACCGCTTTTCAACAAGTTCGAACCACTCAAGGACGAAGCACTGAAAAACCGCATCGAAGCGCTGATGCAGCGCTGCGGCTTCGCGGCCAAAGGCCTGTTCGTGATGGACGGCAGCCGCCGCTCGGCGCACGGCAACGCGTACTTCACCGGCTTTGGCGCGGCCAAGCGAATCGTGTTCTTCGACACGCTGCTCGCGCGTCTGTCCGGCAACGAGATCGAAGCGGTGCTCGCGCACGAACTCGGCCACTTCAAACGCCGTCACGTGATCAAGCGGATGCTCGTCACGTTCGCGATCAGCCTCGTGATGCTCGCGCTGCTCGGCTGGCTCACGCAATGCGTGTGGTTCTACGAAGGCCTGGGGGTGCGGCCGTCGCTGATCGGCGGCAATAGCGGACTCGCGCTCGTGCTGTTCTTCCTCGCGCTGCCGGTGTTCGCGTTTTTCGTCACCCCGCTCGGCAGCCTCAGCTCACGCAAGCATGAGTTCGAAGCCGACGCGTTTGCCGCGACACAAACCGATGCGCAAGATCTCATCAACGCGCTCGTCAAGCTGTATGAGGACAACGCGTCGACGCTGACACCCGATCCGCTCTACACCGCGTTCTATTACTCGCATCCGCCGGCATCGCAGCGGATCGACCGACTGATGCGCCACGCATGAGCGGCCGCTCCCCGAAGAAAGCACCGCGCGCGCCGTCGAGCGCACGCGTAGGCGGCCTAGTCGTGGCCGCGCATGGCCGTCACTATCTGGTCGCGCCCGAAGACGGTGGTCCGATGCTCCAGTGCTTCCCGCGCGGCAAGCGCAGCGAAGTGGCGGTCGGCGATCGTGTGATTTACGAACTGGCGTCCACTGATCAGGGCGTGATCGTCGAGATCGGTGAACGGCGCAATTTGTTGTATCGCTCGGATCAGTACAAGTCGAAGCTGTTCGCGGCCAATCTCGATCAGTTGCTGATCGTGCTCGCGACCGAACCGCACTTCAGCGAAGACCTGCTCGGCCGCGCACTGGTCGCCGCCGAAGCGAACGAGTTGAAGCCGCTGATCGTGCTGAACAAGATCGACGTGACGGGCGAGCTGGAATGGGCGCGCAAGCGGCTCGAGCCGTATCGGGCGCTGGGCTACACGGTCGTCGAGGTGTCGATCAAGACGCAGCCCGACGCCGCGCGTGCCGTGTTGATCGAACATCTGCATGGTCATTCGACGTTGCTGCTCGGCCAGTCCGGGATGGGCAAATCGACACTGGTGAATCTGCTGATTCCCGATGCCGAAGTCGCCACGCGGGAAATCTCGACCGCGTTGAATAGCGGCCGTCACACCACGACGTTCACGCGCCTCTATCCGTTGCCCGATAGCGCCGATAGCGAGGGCGGTGCGTTGATCGACTCGCCGGGCTTCCAGGAATTCGGCCTGCACCATCTGACTGAAGGACGGCTCGAACGCGCATTCCCGGAGTTCCGGCCGCTGCTGCCGAACTGCCGCTTCTACAACTGTCACCACCTGCAGGAGCCTGGCTGCGCGATTCTCGAAGCTGTCGCCGATGGCCGGATCCGCCGCGAACGGCACGCGCTTTATGCGCAACTGGTGCACGAAGCCAGCCAGGTCGTCCGCTGACATGAAACTGATGCGCGCGCCGAACCTGATCACCGGACAGCATTGGGTCAACGTGCTGGCGACGGCGGGCATCGCGTCCGAGTTGCACAACCGGTATCTGAACGGCGCGCTCGGCGATATTCCCGCCGATCAGTGCGCACCCGAATTGTGGCTCGTCGATGAACGCGACGAGGCGATGGCGCGGAGGTTGATCGAGGCGGCGTTGCATGGACCGGCGGCGGGCTCGCCTGGGTGGCGCTGCCGGCAGTGCGGTGAGGCGCTGGAAGCGCAGTTCACGGTGTGCTGGCAATGTGGGACGGAGCGTGATCCCCGGGATGGATAGAGGATCGGGACTGCGGCGCGTGATGGTAACGGCGCCTGGACAGGGTGATTAAAGCAATAAAAAACCGCGCATACGCGCGGTTTTTTATTTCATCGCGACGATCCTGACCAGCGATCTCACGCGAGCCATACCGCGATGGTGAGCATCAACAGCAAAATCATCCACAGCACCACTGCGCGCCACACCAGACCCACTGCCGATTGCAACGTGCGCGGCGTGCAATCGTCGCCGACCTGCATTGGACCACCGTCGCCGGTAGCAAGCGCGTCGAGGCTCGACGGCTCGGCCAGCGGCCCGCTCAGACGCGCGCCCAGCGCTCCGCTTCCCGCGGCCAGCAATACACCGTCGTTCGCATCCGGCCACTGACGCGCGTGATTGCGCCACGCGTAAATCGCATCTTCAAAATTACCGACAATCGCGAAGCCCAGCGACGTCAAGCGCGATGGAATCCAGTCGATCACGAAGAACGCACGTTGCGCGAAACTCGAAAACGCCGCTGTACGGTCATCGGCCGGCTGCGCCCACGCGCGGGCCAGATATTCAGCAATCCGGTAAAGCACCGCACCCGCCGGCCCGACCGGAATCAGGAACCAGAAGAACACACCGAACACATGCCGATGCGATGCGACCACCGCGTGAATCAGCGTATGACGCACGATTTCGCTGACCGGCATGTCCACGGTATCGAGCCCTGTCCACTCGTTCAGAATTTCGCGTGCGCGCGGCACGTCGTCGTTATTCAACGCGAGGTGGATGTCGGTGAAATAGTGGCTGAACTGCCGGAAACCGAGCGTGAAATACAACACCGCGACGTTCCACAGGAACGCCAGCGCAAAGTGAATGTGATACAGCACGTAGTAGACGAGCGCGACGGCCAACGTCCACGGCACTACGACCACGAGCCACGCGAGCAAGCCGTGCTTGGGCTTGCCCGCATCGAATCCGTGCGCCGCCGACTCCGCATGGTATTGAAGCAGCGCGGACACCGGGTTGTTCGGTGACAGTGCGCGTACCTGTTCAATGATCAGAGCCAGCAATACGGAGAAAAAAGTCATGCGATGCGCCGTGCTTTTTAAGTTTTACGATTGTTTTATAACGATAGCACAGGGTCGGATGCGACTGAGCGCAGGCGCTGACAAACACGCGACAACTGCACAGACCGCTTGATTACGCGGCAAGGAAGCGATACAGATTGCGCAGCATGGCCGCCGTCGCGCCCCAGATGAAATGGTGGGTACCTGTGCTGCTTGCGGGTTGCTCGTCTGTGCCCGTCGCCGTTTCTTCGCGTGGATATGGCATCGCGAAAAAGCGGCGCTCGCCACCTTCGTAGCGGAACAGGCGTTCTTCGTGGTTCGCCGGGTCCATCAAAAACGCGAGCGGCACCTCGAAGACTTCCGCGACTTCGAGCGCATCCATTTTTAGCGCGAACGGCGGATGCACGAGGCCGATCACCGGCGTCACGCAGAAGCCCGTTCCCGTCAGATAGTCGGGTAAGGCGCCAAGAATTTCGACTCGCGACGGCGCAAGCCCCACCTCCTCTTGCGCTTCACGCAATGCGGTTGCGGTGGCGTCGTCGTCGAAAGGTTCGTGACGGCCGCCAGGAAAGCTCACCTGGCCAGCATGATCGTTCAGATGATCCGCACGCTGCGTGAGCAATACCGCCAGCCCATGTTCGCGGACCACGAGTGGCACCAGCACAGCGGCGACGCGTGGATCGGCGTGTGTATCGCGCCACGGCGCCTCGATGATCGGCTCGGGGGTCCACTCAAGGGTTTGCTCGAAGCGCGCCCGCAGCCCATCGGGCGTGAGAATGTCGCCGGTCACCGGCGGCAGATGGGAGCCCGTCGCGACGACAGGCAATGATTCAGGCTCAAAGACGGGACGGGTCAACGGGTCTCTCGAAATAGGCGGATTGGGGACATGCCGCTATTTTGACCTGGCAAACAAAAAAGCACCCACAGGGGGTGCTTTTTCTTACAGCATTTACGCTTGGGAAGCAGCGCGGTCTTTCGAGACCAGCTTTTCCTTGATTCGAGCCGACTTGCCCGAACGGTCGCGCAGATAGTACAGCTTCGCACGACGCACATCGCCACGACGCTTGACGACGATGCTTGCCAGCAGCGGCGAGTACGTCTGGAACGTACGCTCGACGCCTTCGCCCGACGAAATCTTACGGACGATGAACGACGAATTCAGACCACGGTTACGCTTGGCGATCACGACGCCTTCGTAAGCCTGAACACGCTTACGCGTGCCTTCAACCACATTCACGCTGACGATCACCGTATCGCCCGGAGCGAATTCGGGGATGGTCTTCTCGCCGAGGGCGCGCGCGATTTCTTCCTGCTCGAGTTTTGCGATCAGATTCATTACTGACTCCTAGATCCATCTTGTCGGCGTTCGTACCTGCCTCGCACTCAGTTTCCTTGCGTGCTCGGCTACGGCCCCGATAGAGGATGGGTTCACATCTGGCGCCGTACACGCATGTGCGGTGCCGCCTGGTGTCCGCTCGAAAGACCGGAGGCTTTACGCCTTCGACTCTTCTTTCGCGAGACTCGTCAGCCATGCCTCGTCGGCACGGCTCAACATCTTGTTCTTTCTGGCCTTCACGATCAGATCGGGCCGCTTGTTCAACGTATTACGCAAGGATTCCCGCCGACGCCACGCTTCGATTTCCTTGTGATGGCCGCCAAGCAGCACATCAGGCACACGCACGCCGTCGTATTCCTCCGGACGCGTGTAATGCGGACAATCCAGCAACACGTCGACAAAGCTATCCTGCACCGCCGACTGTGAATCGTTGAGCACGCCGGGCAACTGGCGTACGACCGCATCCATCAAAGCCATGGCCGGCAATTCGCCGCCGGACAACACGAAGTCGCCAAGGCTGACTTCTTCGTCGACAACACGGTCGAGCAAACGCTGATCGATCGCTTCGTAGCGCCCACACAGCAGGATCAGACCGGGCTCGGCAGCGAACTGCATGACGCGGTCGTGATCCAACGTGGCGCCTTGCGGCGACATCATCACGACGCGCGATGCCCCAATGCCCTGCTCCGCCTGAGCCGCTTTCGCGGCGCCGATCGCGTCTTCCAGCGGCTTGGCCAGCATAACCATGCCGGGGCCGCCACCGTACGGGCGATCGTCGATTGTGCGGTAGTTGTCGGTCGTGAAATCGCGTGGATTCCACGTACGCAACCCATAGCGTTCCTGTTTCGCGGCCCGGCTGGTGATACCCCAGTCGGTCAGCGCACGGAACATGTCAGGAAAGAGCGTCACGACATCAAACTGCATCGCTCTCTCCGTTCAGCGAATGATTTAGTAATCGGCTTCCCATTCGACGGTAATCTGCTTCGCCGCCTGGTCTACCGTTTTGACAAAGACGCCGACGAACGGGATCAAGCGCTCACCAGCAGCCGGCTTGCCGCTTTTGTCAGTAGCCGGATATTCGATACGCATCACCGAGTGCGCACCGTTGTCGATCATGTCTGCAACCTTGCCGAGATTGACTCCGGCAACGTTCACCACGTCCAGGCCGAGCAGGTCGACCCAGTAGAATTCGTCGGCTTCGAGGGCCGGAAATTCGCTGCGGCTGATATAAATGCGGGTGCCGCGCAGTGCCAGCGCCACATCACGGTCAGTCACGCCGCCCAGATGGGCAACCACACTGTCGCTATGCGTTTTCGCCTGCAATGACGGCGCCGACTTGCGCTCCTGGCCTTTTAGAAGCCACCAGCGTTTCGCGCTCAGCAGAGCATCGCCGCCGTGCCCCGCATCTGCATGAGCAGCTACCTTGACCCAGCCTTTGAGGCCGTAAGCGTCGACGATTGCGCCGACCTCGACCGCGTCGGCCGGCCAGCTTTCCACTGTTTCCGTGCGCATTTCTGCCGCAGCGGAACCAGCGTTTGCAACATTGGCTTTCGCCTTGCCTTCGGCTCGCTCGACCGGCTTACGGACGAATGCACCGAACGGCGCCTGATCAGACGCCTTAGCGCGCGGAGCTGCCACTTTTGCCTTCACGCGACCTGAACTGCTTGAATCACGCTCAGACATAAGAACACCTCGCTGCCAGCTTCGACGTCTGCTTCAGTAAAACAACTCGCGCATCGGACTGCTCACGCAACGCGCGCGAGCCGCCGGCGGAACCGACGACGATACGCATGCTAGCTACCATTAAGCAGCCGGCTGCGCCTTTTGCGCTTCTTTCACGAGACGCTCGACGGTCGGCGACAGTTGTGCGCCAACACCTTGCCAGTACGTCAGGCGGTCCTGAGCGATACGCAGGGCTTCGCCCTTCGTAGCGACCGGGTTGTAGAAACCAACGCGCTCGATGAAGCGGCCGTCACGACGGTTACGCGAATCGGTTGCGACGATGTTGTAGAACGGGCGCTTCTTGGAGCCGCCACGAGCCAAGCGGATGATGACCATACTAGAATCCTTGAAAACCGGGGTTCGGAACGACTGAAACACGCGATTATAGCGGGAAACCGACGCCATAACAAACACTTACGGCGATAAACTGAGTGACCGCGTTGCACCGGCCGTCCAGACGAGGCTCCCCGACCACGCCCAAACGCCCGAATTACTTGACGGAGCGCCCGTGAAACTGCTGCCATCGACTGCGTTTTTGCCCGTTTTTTTTCTCGCTTGCGTGCGACTCACCGGTTTCGCGCGCGCGTCGCGCGGTTGGATTCTGCGTTGCGCGGCGGCATCACTGGTCGCCGGCCATGCATTATCGGCATTTGCCGCGCTACCGGTCGAGCGCATCAAACTGCCGCCGGGCTTTCACATCGAGGTTCTGTCGGATGCCGTGCCGAGCGCGCGGGCCATGGCGTTCTCGCCGAAGGGGATTCTTTATATAGGGAGCCTCGACGGACACGTCTACGCACTCGAATTGCAAAACGGCCGGGTGACGGGCCGCCACGTGATCGCTTCGGGCCTCGAGAGTCCCGCAGGCGTGGCGTGGCGGGACGGCGCACTCTATGTCTCAGCGGTATCGAAAATTCTGCGCTTCGACTCAATTGACACCCATCTTAGCGATCCGCCCAAAGCTGCCGTCGTCATTGACACTTTGCCCACCGAGACACATCACGGCTGGAAATTCATCGCCTTCGGCCCGGACGGCAAACTGTACGTACCGCAAGGCGCGCCCTGCAACGTCTGCCTGAAAGACCGCAGCAAGTTCGGGATGATTGGCCGCATGGAGCCCGACGGCAGTCATTACGAAGTCGTGGCGCGCGGTCTACGTAATTCCGTCGGATTCGCGTGGCATCCGGTGACGCATGAACTGTGGTTCACCGATAACGGCCGCGACGAACTGGGCGACGACGTCCCCGACGACAAGCTCAACCGCGCGCCGCGCGTCGGGATGGACTTCGGCTTTCCGTACTGCCACGGCGGCGACACGCCCGACCCCGAATTCGGCAAAGATCATCCATGTAGCGCATTTACACCGCCAGTGGTCAAGCTAGGGGCGCATGTAGCGTCGCTAGGCATGCGCTTCTATACCGGCCCGATGTTTCCGCCTGCCTATAAGAACAACATTTTCATTGCCGAACACGGGTCTTGGAACCGCAGCAAAAAGGTTGGCTATCGCGTCGTGCGCGTGACCACCGACCCGGACGGCACCCACGCACACCAGGAAGTCTTTGCCGAAGGATGGCTTCAGCCAGGCGAAAACGTCTGGGGGCGCCCCGCCGATGTCTTGCCGCTGCCCGACGGTTCACTGCTGATCAGCGACGATTACGCCGGCGCAGTTTATCGGGTGACATATACGGCGCCTTAGTCTTAATGTGCTGTGCGGCGAGGCAGCAGGAGTCCATACCGCCTCGCTGGGTCAACCCGACCGCGCAACGATTGCGCAACAACTGCAGGAAAAACCTGTCATTTCGCCTCACCACTACTGCCTATCGCGTCAGCCGTGTGATCACCGCAACGGCGCGGGCGTAGAATGCGCGTCGATCCGCACCCAATCGGTGTGCCACTCCCCTCGACCGCCTGTCACTCTGCCCACGCCCCCATGTCCACCCTTGTTTCGGCTTCCACGCGCTTCAGATCCAAGACGATAACCGCTGCACTGGCGTTCTTCCTGGGCAGCCTCGGCGCCCACCGTTTTTATCTGTACGGCAAACGAGACTTTTATGGCTGGGCGCATGTGGTCGGCACGCTGATGGGCATTCCCGGCGTCTTGCTGCTGATTGCAAGTGAACGGGTCTCGCTGCCTGGCTGGGTGCTCGCCTTTTTCGGCACTGTCTCTGTGCTCTCCGCATTTCTCGCCGCCATCGTCTACGGGCTGCGTCCGGATGAAAAATGGGACGCGCAGTTCAATGCGCACACCGAGAAAAAAAGCCAATCCGGCTGGACGGTCATCTTCATCGTGATTTTTTCACTGCTGATCGGCGCGTTTCTGTTGATGTCCGCACTCGCCATTTCATTCCAAACCTACTTCGAAAGTCAGGTGCAAGCGGCCAAAGACCTGTCGCAGTGAAAACCCAACTCTGCCCCCGCTAGAAAAGATTCAATTGCGGATTGACGCGCGCCAGCTCCTCGGCCCGCGACGGCTCGATCCGCCGAAAGTGCGACATATCGAGGATGCCGCGGTCGCGCCGGTTTAATCCCAAGCGACGCACCGCTTTGTGAAATCGCTGTTTGAGCAGATCCGCCCACAAGCCTTCTCCTTTCATTCGCGTGGAGAAGTTCGAGTCGTAGTCCTTGCCGCCCCGCATATCGCGCACACGACTCATCACGCGGTCAGCACGGTCAGGGAAATGAGCGGCTAGCCAGTCCTTGAACAATGGTGCGACTTCCCACGGCAACCGCAGCACGATATAGCTCGCATTAGTCGCACCCGCCTCGGCACAAGCTTCGAGCACACGCTCCATGTCCGGCTCGGTAACGAAGGGAATCACCGGCGCAATGCTGACGCCGACCGGAATGCCCGCCTCGCTCAACGTGCGAATGGTGCGTAAGCGGCGCGACGGCGTGGCCGCGCGCGGTTCGAGCGTGCGCGCAATCTCTGCGTCTAGCGTGGTGATCGTAATCGCTGCCATGAATTGGCCACGCGCAGCCATTGGGGCGAGCAGGTCGATATCGCGTTCGATCAGCGATGACTTGGTGATCGCCGCAAACGGCTGGTTGCGCTCGCTGAGCACCTCAACCACCCTGCGAGTCAGGCCAAGCTCGCGTTCTGCAGGCTGCCACGCGTCGGTGTTGACGCCAAGCGCAATGGGCTCCGGTACATACGATTTCTTCGACAACTCCCTTTCGAGCAATTCGGGCGCGTTGATTTTTGCGTAGATCCGGCTTTCGAAATCGAGCCCCGGCGACAACCCCAAATAACTATGCGTGGGCCGCGCAAAGCAATAGATGCAGCCGTGCTCACAGCCGCGATACGGATTCAGCGATACGCTAAAAGGAATATCCGGCGACGAGTTGCGCGTGAGAATGGTTTTGGCCCGCTCTTCGAAAACCTGCGTGCGCAAGATTTTAGGTTCGTCACCCTCTTCTTCTGCAACATGCAGCCAGCCGTCGTCCACGACTTCGCGCTGATCGACTTCATACCGGCCTTGCAGGTTCGTCACTGCCCCACGCCCCTTGCGAGGCTGAGGCGGCGCAATCGGAAATTCCTGGACGAAATGAGGATCGGATTCGGTCACGGTTGAAGTCACACAAAACAGAAACGGCGCAAAACACCTGTATGAATATACAGTGTTTACGCCGTTTGTCGAGTGCAACATCACACGCCCAGGCTACCGCTCAGTCCCCCACCGCGATGGTCAGCGTTTCCTTGATTTCTTCCATCACTACGTAGCTTTTTGACTGCACCGCCCCGGGCAGTTGCAGCAGGATGTCGCCGAGCAGCTTCCGGTAATCCGCCATTTCGCCGATGCGCGCCTTGATCAGATAGTCGAAATCGCCCGACACGAGGTGGCATTCCAGCACTTCGGGGATTTTTTGCACCTCACGCCGGAACTGGTCAAACATGTTGCCGCTTTTGTGATCGAGCGTGATCTCGACGAATACCAGCAGCGCAGCGCCTAGTTCAGCTGGGTTGACGCGCGCGTGATAGCCGGTGATCACGCCATCGCGCTCCATCCGCTTGACCCGCTCGATGCACGGCGTGACTGACAGCCCGACCTGTTCGGCCAGGTCCTTCATGGCCATGCGGCCGTCCTGTTGCAGGAGCCGCAGAATCTTGCGATCGAGTTTGTCGAGTGCGCGGACCGGTTGGCGCTGTGTTCGCATGGTGTTTTTTCTGAAAATTCTGAAAATACAATAACAAAACCTACCTGACTGTTAATAGTATAGCGGTTAACACTGGGCGATCCGCGTTACACCTCGTGAATCGACGTGAGTCGGAAAATTCCAACGAATCGACGAGCGCATCGCCCTTCAAACTTTTCTGAATACCTGGAGCAGCTATGCGAGTCGTCGTCCTGGGCAGTGGCGTTGTCGGAGTCACGAGCGCGTATTACCTCGCTCGTGCGGGCCATGAAGTCACGGTTATCGACCGCGAAGCCGGTCCGGCACTCGAAACCAGTTTCGCCAACGCGGGTCAGATTTCGCCGGGCTACGCATCGCCGTGGGCTGCGCCCGGCGTGCCGCTGAAAGCCGTCAAATGGATGTTTCAGAAGCACGCGCCGCTTGCCATCCGGCTCGATGGCACGCAATTCCAGTTGCAATGGATGTGGCAGATGCTGCAAAACTGCACGTCGTCGCGTTATGCAGTGAACAAAGGCCGGATGGTTCGTCTCGCCGAATACAGCCGCGACTGCCTGCAGGCATTGCGCGCGGACACCGGCATTCAGTACGAAGGGCGCACGGGTGGCACGCTTCAGGTGTTTCGCACACAGCAGCAGTTCGACGGCGCGGCGAAGGACATCGCCGTGTTGAAAGACGCAAATGTCCCTTATGAGTTGCTGTCGGCGGCTGAGCTTGCTCAGGCTGAGCCCGCGCTTGCTGCCGTGTCGCATAAGCTGACCGGCGGTCTGCGTCTGCCGGGCGACGAAACGGGCGATTGCCAGATGTTCACCAAGCGCCTCGCGGCATTGGCCGAGGAATTGGGCGTCAAGTTTCGCTACAACACGCCGATCGACGCACTCGCAATGGCCGGTGAGCGTATCGCCGGCGTGCAATGCGGCGCCGAACTGGTTCGCGCGGATTCGTTCGTGGTCGCGCTCGGCTCGTACTCGACCCAGTTCCTGTCCGGCCTGGTGAAGATTCCGGTTTATCCGCTGAAGGGTTATTCGATCACTGCACCGATCGTCAACGCGGCAGCCGCGCCGGTGTCCACGGTGCTCGACGAGACTTACAAGATCGCGATCACGCGGTTCGACGACCGGATTCGTGTCGGCGGCATGGCGGAGATCGTCGGCTTCGACAAGTCGTTGCGCCAGGCACGCCGCGACACACTGGAACTGTGCGTGAACGACCTGTTCCCGGGCGGCGGCGATACGTCGAAGGCCACGTTCTGGACCGGCTTGCGTCCGATGACGCCGGACGGCACGCCGATCGTCGGCCGCACGCCGGTGCCGAACCTGTTCCTGAACACCGGCCACGGCACGCTCGGCTGGACCATGTCGTGCGGTTCGGGTCAGTTGCTCGCCGACGTGATGTCGGGCAAGCAGCCGGCGATCAAGGCGGACGATCTGTCGGTGCACCGTTACCTTGGCGAGACTGGCGGTGCGCATCGTCCGGCTTATGCCTGAAATCGGCTGACGCTCGAATCGTTGCAATAAAAAACGGCGCCTCGCATTCGAGGCGCCGTTTTCGTTTCAGGCCGAAAATTCAGGCCGGAAACGCCGACCGCAATCGCTGATAAATCAGAACTGATCCGCCGACAACGCCAGCACGCTCTCGCCACCCTTCGCGCTGACAATCGACGCTTCCAGCGCCGACGCCTGCGGCAACACATGCTCGGCGTAGAACTGAGCGGTCGCGATCTTCGCGCCATAGAACGAAGGATCTTCGTCACGCTTCTGAGCGGCCACGAGCAACGCACGCGCCATCTGCCAGCCGCCCAGCACGACGCCCGCCAGCTTCAGATACGGCACGCTGCCCGCAAACACCGCATTTGGATCGCTCTTCGTATTGGCCACGACGAAATCGACCACCGCGCTCAACGAATCATGGCCTTGCGCCAAGTACTTCTTCATCGAAGCGAACGCGGCGCCCTGTTGCGAACCCAGCGCCTCGACCGTTTCAGACACGCCCGCAAGCAGCGCCTTCGCCACCTTGCCGCCATCGCGCAACGTTTTGCGGCCGATCAGGTCATTCGCCTGAATCGCCGTCGTGCCTTCGTAGATCGGCAGAATGCGCGCATCGCGGTAGTACTGCGCGGCGCCCGTCTCTTCGATGAAGCCCATGCCGCCATGCACCTGCACGCCCAGGCTCGTGACATCGATCGACAACTCCGTGCTCCAGCCCTTCACGATCGGCACGAGATATTCGTAGATCGCCTGATGTTCGGCGCGCGTCGCTTCGTCGGCATGTCGATGCGCGATGTCGCAATGCGCGGCCGCGACGTACGCCAGCGCACGCGACGCCTCGGTCAGCGAGCGCATGGTTGCCAGCATGCGACGCACGTCCGAATGCTGGATGATGGCGACCGACTGTTTCGCAGAGCCATCCACGGGACGGCTTTGCACGCGATCCTTCGCGTACGCCACTGCGTGCTGGTAAGCGCGGTCCGACACGCCGACACCCTGCATGCCAACCGCGAAGCGCGCCGCGTTCATCATGATGAACATATACTCGAGGCCGCGATTTTCTTCGCCGATCAGATGACCGATCGCGCCACCATGGTCGCCGAACTGCAGCACGGCCGTCGGGCTCGCCTTGATACCGAGCTTGTGTTCAATCGACACGCAATGCACGTCGTTCCGCTCACCGAGCGAACCGTCTTCGTTGACCAGAAACTTCGGCACGATGAACAGCGAAATGCCCTTCACGCCTTCCGGCGCATCTGGCGTGCGCGCCAGCACGAGATGGGCGATGTTCTTCGCCATATCGTGCTCGCCCCACGTAATGAAAATCTTCGTGCCGAACAGCCTGAAAGAACCATCGCCCTGCGGCTCGGCGCGCGTGCGCACCAGCGCGAGATCGGAGCCGGCTTGCGGCTCGGTCAGGTTCATCGTGCCGGTCCATTCGCCGGAAATCAGCTTGGGCACATAGGTTTGTTTTTGCGCTTCGGTGCCGGCGGTGAGCAGCGCTTCAATCGCGCCGTCGGTCAGCAGCGGACACAGCGCGAACGACAGGTTCGACGCGTTGAGCATTTCGACGCAAGGCGTCCCGATCAGCTTCGGCAGCCCCTGGCCTTCGTAGTCGAGCGGATGCTGCACGCCTTGCCAGCCGCCTTCGGCAAATTGCCGGAACGCTTCCTTGAAGCCGGGCGTTGCCGTGACCACGCCATCTTTCCAGCTACTCGGATTGCGATCGCCTTCGACGTTCAACGGCGCCAGCACCTCCCCGCACAATTTCGCCGATTCTTCGAGCACAGCCTGCGCCGTGTCCAGGTTCGCATCTTCGAAGCCGGGCAGCGTCGCGATATTGTCGAGACCGGCCAGCTCCTTCATCACGAACAGCATGTCCTTGATGGGCGCCGTATAGCTCATGTCAGTTCTCCTCCTGCCTTGATATAAAAAAAGGGCGCTGGACTTGATCGGTCCTGCGCCCTTCGTGTGCTGCCAGACGCCTTTTACTCGACGCTACGGCGCTCTGGTGGTACCGCGATGATTAGCCGAGTTCGCTAACCAGCTCCGGCACGACCGTGAACAGATCGCCCACCAGACCGTAATCGGCGACGCTGAAAATCGGCGCTTCCGGGTCCTTGTTGATCGCGACGATCACCTTCGAATCTTTCATGCCGGCCAGATGCTGGATCGCACCCGAAATGCCGACTGCGACGTACAGTTGCGGCGCGACGATCTTGCCGGTCTGGCCGACCTGATAGTCGTTCGGCACGAAGCCCGCGTCCACTGCTGCACGCGATGCGCCCAGCGCTGCGTTCAGCTTGTCGGCCAGCGGTTCGAGAACCTTGGTGTAGTTCTCGCCATTACCCAGACCGCGGCCACCCGACACGATGATCTTCGCCGACGTCAGTTCCGGACGGTCCAGCTTCGTCACTTCACGGCTAACGAACGACGAGATGCCGCTGTCTGCCGCGGCTTCGATCTTCTCGACCGCTGCGCTGCCGCCTTCGGCTGCGACTGCGTCGAAACCAGTCGAGCGCACCGTGATGACCTTGATCGGGTCAGCCGACTGCACCGTCGCGATCGCGTTGCCCGCGTAGATCGGACGCTCGAACGTGTCGGCGGAGTCTACCGCGGTGATGTCGCTGATCTGCGCGACGTCGAGCTTTGCGGCGATGCGCGGCGCGATGTTCTTACCGTATGCGGTGGCCGGCGCGAGAATGTGCGTGTAGTCCTTCGCGATGTTCAGCACGGTTGCTTCAACGTTCTCAGCGAGGCCGGCTTCGAGTTGCGGCGCGTCGGCCAGCAACACTTTCGACACTCCCGCAATCTTCGCCGCCGCATCAGCAGCAGCTTGCGCGTTATGCCCTGCGACCAGCACGTGAATATCGCCGCCAATCTTCTGCGCCGCTGCGATCGTGTTCAGCGTCGCGGCCTTGATCGACGCGTTATCGTGTTCTGCAATTACCAGATTCGTCATTTCGTCCGTCTCCTTACAGCACCTTGGCTTCGGTCTTCAGCTTCTCGACCAGCGTCTTCACATCCGGCACCTTCACACCGGCGGAGCGCTTCGGCGGCTCGACGACTTTCAGCGTTTTCAGGCGCGGTGCAACGTCAACACCCAGGTCTTCCGGCTTGATCGTTTCCAGCGGCTTTTTCTTGGCCTTCATGATGTTCGGCAGCGTTACGTAGCGCGGCTCGTTCAGGCGAAGGTCGGTCGTGATGACTGCAGGAAGCTTTAAAGCCAAAGTTTCGGCACCGCCGTCCACTTCACGCGACACGGTAGCCTTGCCGTCAGCGACAACCACTTTCGACGCAAACGTTGCTTGCGGCAGGTTCGCCAGCGCGGCCAGCATCTGGCCGGTCTGGTTCGAATCGTCGTCGATGGCCTGCTTGCCGAGAATGATCAGTTGCGGCTGTTCCTTGTCGACCAGCGCCTTCAGCAGCTTGGCGACAGCCAGCGGCTGCAACTCTTCGCTCGATTCGATCAGAATCGCGCGATCTGCGCCGATGGCCAGCGCGGTACGCAGCGTTTCCTGCGACTGCGTCACGCCGCACGACACAGCGATCACTTCGGTCGCGACGCCCGCTTCTTTCAGACGCACGGCTTCTTCAACTGCGATTTCGTCGAACGGATTCATCGACATCTTCACGTTCGCGATGTCGACACCCGTGCCGTCCGACTTGACCCGGACTTTCACGTTGTAATCGACCACTCTCTTCACTGGCACCAGGATTTTCATGCACACGCTCCAAAGTTACGAATACGTCAACCCAACGAACATTATAACGACTGCCCTCATGACAGCCTTGTCGCGGGCGCTTTAGCAGGAGGATATCGCTCCTCAGTGGCGTGACGGCAATATCGAACGATCGTTCTATTTTAATCTCGAAAAAACCCGGGCGACAACCCCGGGTCCCGACTTTTGACTCTAATTTCGCATTGCCGTCTTGTCTTGCTGTGTCTTTTTGCTATGCCGATAAGCCACCGGCCTACCAGGCGGCGATCACCGCGCCGCCGAACTTGCTGTCGATAAACTGCTTCACTTCCGGCGAATGATACGCCGCGACCAGTTTGGCAACCCACGGCTTATTCCGGTCGGCTTCACGGATCGCAATGATGTTCACGTACGGACCTTTCGGGTCTTCGATCGCGATGGCGTCCTGCTTCGGCTTCAGACCCGCTTCCATCGCGAAGTTCGTGTTGATTACAGCGGCGTCCACATCGCTCAGCGAGCGCGGAATCTGCGCTGCGTCGAGTTCGACGATCTTCAGCTTCTTCGGGTTGTCGACGATGTCGAGCGGCGTCGCCTTCAGACCGGCGTCGGCGCGCAATTTCAGCAGACCGAGTTTTTGCAGCAGCAACAGAGCGCGGCCGCCGTTGGTCGGATCGTTCGGCACCGCGATCTTCGCGCCCGGCTGCAATTCGGCCAGCGTCTTCACTTTCTTCGAATAGATGCCCATCGGGTACGTGACTGTGTCCGCGACACGGATCAGCTTGTAGCCGCGATCTTTCACCTGCGCCTGCAAGTACGGGTCGTGCTGATAGCTGTTCGCGTCGAGATCGCCGCCAGCGAGCGCGGCGTTCGGCTGCACGTAGTCCGAGAACTCGACGATCTTGATGTTCAGCCCGTTTTTCGCCGCGACCGTCTTCACGACTTCCATAATCTGCGCGTGCGGACCGCCGGTGACACCGACCTTGATCGTGTCTTCGGCGTACGCCACCGTGGCGAACAGCGACGCGGCGCCGAGCGCGGCCGCCAGCTTGAGAATGAAACGACGTTGCATGATGGACCTTTCCGAGTGGCTCTTTAGCGGGTTCCGATAACCCTTGTTGATTTATTTATGGCTCAGACGACGCACGAGCCAGTCCCCGAACGACTGCACGAGTTGCACGAACACGATCAGGATCACGACGACCGTCAGCATCACCTCCGGCAGGAAGCGCTGATAACCGTAGCGAATGCCGAGGTCGCCCAGACCGCCGCCGCCGATCGCACCGGCCATCGCCGAATAGCCGACCAGCGACACGAACGTGATCGTCAAGCCGGCGACCACGCCCGGCAGCGATTCCGGCAACAGCACCTTGAAGACGATCTGGCTGGTGGTCGCGCCCATCGCCTGCGCCGCTTCGATCAGCCCGCGATCCACCTCGCGCAGCGCGGTTTCCACCAGACGTGCGATGAACGGCGCGGCGGCGATGGTCAACGGCACGACCGCAGCCGCCGTCCCGATCGACGAACCCACCACCAGACGCGTGAACGGAATCACCGCGACCAGCAGGATGATGAACGGCGTCGAGCGGACCGCGTTGACGACCACGCCCATCACGCGATTCACCCCGACGTTTTCCAGCACGCCCTGACGGTCGGTCAGATACAGCAACACACCGAGCGGCAACCCCACCACAGCGCCGACCAGTCCGGAAATGCCCACCATCACGAGCGTTTCCCAGAACGACTGGACGAACATATCGAACATTTCACTCAACATGCGAGAGCTCCTCCACCACCACACCCTGTTCACGCAGATACGTCAGCGCCTGCGCCACCTTCGCCGGTTCGCCGCCCGCGAGCACCGCGAGCGAGCCGAACGCCTGCCCCTGGATCTCGTCGATCTGGCCGTGCAGGATGTTGAAGTCGAGTTCGTAGCGGCGAATCGTTTCCGACAGAATCGGCTGATCGACGCCGGAGCCGGTGAACGCGAGGCGCAGCAAGTGACCGCTGCCCGTCTTCAGACGTTCGGCGACGCGCGCCTTCATCGCGGGCGGCAGCTCCTGCGCGATCACGTCGCCGATCAGCGCGCGCGTGACTTCGTGATGCGGTTGCAGGAACACGTCGATCACCTTGCCCTCTTCGACCACCCGGCCTGCGTCCAGCACCGCGACGCGGTCGCAGACCTGCTTGATCACGTCCATCTGGTGGGTGATCAGCACGACTGTCAGGTTCAGTTCGCGATTGATGCGCTTGAGCAGGTCGAGAATGGCCCGGGTGGTTTCGGGATCGAGCGCGGAGGTCGCTTCGTCGGAGAGCAGCACTTTCGGCTTGCTCGCGAGCGCGCGCGCAATGCCGACGCGCTGCTTCTGGCCGCCGCTGATCTGCGCCGGATAACGGTCTTTCTGGGCAGAGAGGCCCACCAGGTCGAGCAGCGGCAGCACATTGGCCTCGATCTCGCCGCGTTTCATGCCGGCGAGTTCGAGCGGCAGCGCGACGTTCTCGTACACGGTACGCGACGACAGCAGGTTGAAGTGCTGGAAGATCATGCCGATCTCGCGACGCGCCTCGCGCAATTGCGCGGCGGGCAGCGTGGTGAGATCGCGTCCGTTGACGACGATATTGCCTTCGGACGGGCGCGTCAGCAGGTTGATGGTGCGTACGAGCGTACTCTTGCCCGCACCGCTGCGGCCAATGATGCCGAACACCTCGCCCGCCGGAATCGACAGATTGACGTTGTGCAGCGCCTCGACCCAGCCCCGGGGCCCAGCGAAGCGCTGGGAAACATTACGTATTTCGATCATGGAAAAACGAAACGGCGGAGTCTGTTCGCGAGCGTTGTACGCTCCCGACAAGCGGCCGCCGTTGCTTTTATTGGGATTTGAGGCCGCAATTCTACCGCAGCGCTGACATTCCCTTTAATAATCAATTCCGATCTTTTCATAACCTGTGAGCATTAGAGGGATCCGAAGGTACGCGAGGGTCGCGCGCCAGGCGCGGCTCCGACTATGATCGGGCCTCACCAATCAGGATCAGGGTACGCCGCCACCATGGAGACATCTCAACCGAGCTCGAACAGCAACGCGCACCCGAGCGGCGTCAACGTCGGCCGCAACACTGCGGTGCTGCCGCGCTCGTCGGTGACGACGGCCGACGGC
Source organism: Paraburkholderia metrosideri (assembly GCF_904848625.1). Lineage (GTDB taxonomy): Bacteria > Pseudomonadota > Gammaproteobacteria > Burkholderiales > Burkholderiaceae > Paraburkholderia > Paraburkholderia metrosideri. Next base: position 71,041 of record NZ_CAJHCP010000011.1, on the reverse strand, counting down.
GTGGAACTGCCGCTATACCGCTGGCCGGCGATCGGACAGGCGCGCGCCACAGTCGCGCTGGTGCATGGTCTGGCTGAGCACGCGGGCCGCTATGCGGCACTGGCGGCACGTCTGAACGCGGTCGGCATCGAACTGGTTGCAATCGATTTGCGCGGCCACGGGCACGCACCCGGCAAGCGAGCCTATGTAAAGCGTTTCGACGACTATCTGCTGGATACCCAGGCGCTGCTCGACGAGGCGGCGCAAAGTTGCGTGCCGCTGTTCCTGATGGGACACAGCATGGGCGGCGCGGTGGCCGCGCTCTACGCGATCGACAGACTCGAAGCGACGGGTCGCCGGTTGAACGGCCTGATCCTGTCGAGTCCCGCGCTTGCGCCTGGGCGCGACGTGCCTGGCTGGATGCTCAAGCTAAGCCAGCTCATCAGCCGTCTCTACCCCACCTTTCCGGCGATGAAAATCGACGCCGCGTTGCTGTCGCGTCTTCAGCCTGTGGTGAACGCCAATCGTAACGATCCGCTCGTGCATCACGGTGCGATTCCGGCGCGCACGGGCGCAGAGTTGCTGCTGGCGATGGCGCGTATCGAACGGGGACGGGCGGCGTTGCGTATGCCGCTGCTGGTATTTCATGGCACCGAAGACAAACTCACCGAGCCCGAAGGCAGCCGCGAATTTGGCCAGCATGCGGGGTCGCCGGACAAGACGCTTACGCTGCACGACGGCAGCTATCACGAGACGATGAATGATATGGATCGGGATCGGGTGATCGGTGCATTGATCGACTGGATCGACAGGCGGCTGGTGCGGGCGTGAGCGGCGATGGGCGCCAGCTGTTGCAGAGGCCTCGTTTTCGCAAGCCCTCACTGTTGCGAAGCGCGGTGATTGCGCTCGCGTGATCGGCGACCAATGAGCAAGCCGCTCAGCGTTTCCAGTCCGGCGGGCGTTTATCGATGAACGCCTGCACGCCTTCGAGAGCCGACTCGTCCATCATGTTGCAGGCCATCGTCTGGCCGGCGAGTTGATACGCCGCTTCAATCCCCATCTCGAGCTGACGATAGAAAAGCCCTTTGCCTGCGCTCACCGCTTCGACCGGTTTCGCGCAGATGCTGGTGGCGAGCCTCGCCAACTCCGCATCGAGCGCGTCCAATGGAACCACGCGGTTCACGAGGCCTTGCTGCTTTGCTTGCGCGGCATCGATGAAATCGCCGGTGAGCAGCATTTCAAGCGCCGCCTTGCGCGACAGATTGCGCGATAGCGGCACCGAAGGCGTCGCGCAAAAAAGCCCGAGATTCACGCCGGACACCGCGAAACGTGCGGTGTCCGCCGCGACCGCCAGATCGCACATCGCCACCAGTTGACAGCCGGCCGCCGTCGCAACGCCCTGCACGCGCGCGATCACTGGCTGCGGCAGACGCTGGATCGTCATCATCAGCTTCGTGCAGCGCGCGAATAGCGCCTGGTAATAAGCCAGCGACGGCGCCGCGCGCATCTCCTTCAGATCGTGTCCGGCGCAGAACGCGCGTCCCGCCGCGGCAATCACGACCACGCGTGCGCCGTTGGACTGTGCAATGCCGTTCAACCCATCCTGCAGACCATCAAGCATTGCTTCAGATAGCGCGTTGAACGCGTCGGGCCGGTTCATCGTCAGACTCACGACGCCTTTAACGCCATAGGCATCGTGTTCGATCTCGACCGGCGAGGTGTTGCGGGTGTCGTCGGAATTCACGGCTAGCTCCTCTTCGCTGTGATTGCTTCTGCATTGCTGCAGCGGCGCGCACGCAGCGAGGCTCAGATTCCCGCGAGCGAACGCACGTGAGCGACCACACTGCGCCCAAGCGCCGACAGGTTATATCCGCCCTCGAGACAACTGACGATCCGCCCACGCGCATAGCGTTTCGCGATTTCGCGCATCTGGTCGGTGATCCACGCGTAGTCGTCTTCGACGAGGCCCATGTTGCCGAGGTCGTCTTCGCGATGCGCATCAAAGCCTGCCGAGATGAACAGCATCTCGGGCTTGAATTCATGCAAACGCGGCAGCCACAACATATCGACCGCCTCGCGCACCGCCATGCCTTTCGAACGCGCCGGCATCGGTACGTTGCACATGTTCGGCGCCTGGTTGTCCGCGCCGGTGAATGGATAGAACGGATGCTGGAAGATGCTGCACATCAGCACACGCGAGTCGCCCGAAAAGGCCGCCTCGGTGCCGTTGCCGTGATGCACGTCGAAGTCGATGATCGCCACGCGCTGCATACCGTGCACGTCGAGCGCGTGACGTGCGGCGATAGCGACATTGTTGAAGAAACAGAAGCCCATTGCGCGTGCCGGCTCCGCATGATGGCCGGGCGGCCGTACGCTGCAAAAGGCATTGTCGTAACGGCCTTCGATCACCGCGTCCGTCGCCGCTACCGCAGCGCCCGCCGCGCGCAACGCCGCCTGCCAGGTATGCGGGTTCATCGTCGTATCGGGATCGATCTCGGCGATGCCCTCAACGGGCGAACGGCTGCGGATGTAATCGACATGCGCCTGAGTATGCACGCGCAGCAGCGCGGCTTCGTCGGCGAGCGGCGGCGACTCGCGCTCGATCAGCGAGTCGATGCGGCTCGCGATCAGTTGATCTTCGATTGCCTGCAGGCGCGCCGGACATTCGGGATGCCATTGCCCCATGTCGTGCAGCAGACAATCGGCATGAGAATAAAAGCCTGTTGCCATGGTTCTCTTCTGCGGCGCGGCTTCTTTGAAGCGCGCGCTGCGTGTCTCCATCCAGGGGGCGCGCGCCCTTGGCGCGCCAACATTTACGAAGTTACCACACGATGTCGCGATAAACGTGGCCATGACGTTGCAGTGACGTAACGGGCACGGTTTTGCGGAAGGCGTCGGGTATACTGCCCCGAACCAATTTACCTGTCTCTTTCGCCCTGCCTCCTTGCACACTATGACCGTCAAGCTTGCTCTGTCCGCACGAAACCGGCTACGCATCAGCACGCTGGCCACCGCATTGGCTGTTGCATCGTGCATGATCATGGCAACCAGTCCGGCCGTCGCACAAAGCGTCGGCAAAAAGCCGCCGGTACTGGTTGCGCAAAGCCAGCCACAACCGGCTGCGCAGCAAGGGCAAACATTCGAAGAAGAGATCATCCCGCAGCGCTACGCGAACAATCCCGACGTCAACGTGTTCATCGACGACATGGTCGCGCGCTACGACTTCGACCCGGCCACGCTGCACGCGCTGTTTGCCAGCGCGAGCTATTCGGCGACCGCGGTGAAACTCGTCACGCCGTCGGCGTCGCCCACGGTCAAGAACTGGCGCGTGTATCAGTCGCGCTTCCTCGACCCGGTCCGCATCAACGCGGGTGTGCGCTTCTGGCGCGCGAATCAGGCGACGCTACAACGCGCGTACGAGGAGTTCGGCGTGCCACCGGAGGTGATCGTCGGCATCCTCGGGGTGGAGACGATTTATGGCCGCTTCATGGGCAACTTCCGCGTGCTCGACGCGTTGACCACGCTCAGCTTCGACTACCCGGCTACGGCTAATCGCGGAGATCGTCAGGCGACCTTCCGCAAGAATCTCGAAGACTACCTGGTATGGACGCGCGATTCGCAAATCGATCCGACCACGGTGCTCGGGTCGTACACCGGCGCGATTGGCATTCCGCAGTTCCTGCCGAGCAGCATCGTCAAATATGCGGTGAGCTATGACGGTAACAAGCAGATCGACCTGCGCACGAATCAGGCGGACGCGATTGGCAGCGTGGCGAACTATCTGCGTCAGAACGGTTGGGAAAGCGGCCGGCCGGTGGTGTGGAAAATCGGCTCCGACGCGGGCAGCCTGGGGGTGGCGCAAGCGGCTGCCGACGGCCAGCCTGAACCGCGCTGGCCGCTCTCGCAGTTGCTGCGCGCCGGCTTGCTGCTGAACCAGCCGGATGTGGATGTCGCTGCGGAAGCGGGTACGCCGGTGACGGTGGTGGATCTGCCGTCGCCGGGACGCGGCACCGAGTTCGTGCTGGGTCTGAAGAACTTCTATGTGTTGACGCGCTATAACCGCAGCTTCTTTTATGCGCTGGCGGTTTATCAGTTAGGCCAGCGTGTGAAGGAACAGATGCAGGCTAGTGATGCAGCAAATGCGATCAGCAACGGGGCTTCGTCGTCGGGCGGGGCATCGCAATAGTTTGCGATGCGAGCGCCGGATGCACGTTAGGCGCGAGTGGCATTGAAAAAGCGCCGGTCAGTTAAAAACTGACCGGCGCTTTTTTTGGCTACCTTGCTGTGAGCACCAGCGTCACTGGCTCACGCGGGGAACACCCCGGTCGACAGATAACGGTCGCCACGATCGCAAACGATGAACACGATCGTCGCATTCTCAACCTGGCGCGCGATACGCAGCGCCACTTCACAGGCCCCGCCTGACGAAATGCCGGCGAAGATCCCTTCAACCGATGCCATGCGCCGCGCCATTGCCTCAGCAGCGGCCTGGCTCACATTCTCGACGCGGTCCACGCGGCTGCGGTCGAAAATTTTCGGCAGATAAGCTTCCGGCCATTTGCGGATACCCGGAATACGCGACCCCTCTTCCGGTTGCGCACCGATAATCTCGATCGCCTGATTTTGCGTTTTCAGATAAGCGGACACGCCCATGATCGTGCCGGTCGTTCCCATCGACGAAACGAAGTGCGTGATGCGCCCTTCGGTGTCGTGCCAGATTTCCGGGCCCGTGCCTTCGACGTGCGCCGCCGGGTTATCCGGATTCGCGAACTGGTCGAGGATGATGCCCTTGCCTTCGCGCTGCATCTGCTCGGCCAGATCGCGCGCGTATTCCATGCCGCCGGTGACGGGCGTCAGAATGATCTGCGCGCCATACGCCGCCATGCTCTGACGGCGTTCCACCGACAGATCTTCCGGCATGATCAGAACCATCTTGTAGCCACGGATCGCTGCCGCCATGGCAAGCGCGATACCGGTGTTGCCGCTGGTCGATTCGATCAGCGTGTCGCCCGGCTTGATACGCCCGCGCGCTTCGGCTTTCTTGATCATCGACAACGCCGGGCGATCTTTCACCGACCCCGCGGGATTGTTCCCCTCGAGCTTCGCAAGGATCACGTTATTGCGGCTGCGGATTTCGTCGTCGGGGAGCCGGACGAGTTGCACGAGCGGCGTATTGCCGATCGTATCTTCAATCGTTTTGTAAGCCATATCGGTTCTGGTGCTGTCGCTGCGGGGAGTCTGCAATCCGTCGATTCTAAACTACCGTGCTCGTGACTGCCGGGCGGCCCTTCTGCCTGCATGGATGCAGGAGCCCGCCAACGGCTTACGCAAAGCGCTGCGTGGGCGCATAGAAACACCTTCAAGCTAAGCGGGAGCGCAAAAAGCCCGCGGCTGAGTACCGCGGGAGCCAGTCATTTGCATGACAGCTGAAGGAGTGTGCTGATCCACTCCGACCATGAAGGGGGAAACAAACGGCAACGGGCTGCGTATGCAGATAACCAGGCCTGCGCACGCAGCCCAGTTCAGGCTATTTCTTGACCGTCACCGTGGGATTGGCTTTGGACGCATCGGCCGAAACGGTCGTGCCTTTGGCCTGTGAAGACGCCGCAGTCTGCGCGTTAGCAGCCGCGCCAGCCGGACCGACAGCGAGACCCTCCGCCTGCAGGCGCTCGACGGTATGCCCGCCCATGCCCTTGACGCGCTTGCCGAGGTCGGCCGGGTCTTTGAACGGACCATGCGCTGTGCGTTCGTCGAGAATGGCTTTGGCTTTGGCCGGACCAATGCCCTTGATGCCGCGCAGCGCATCTTCATTAGCCGTGTTGACGTCGACCGCCGCGTACGCGTGACCGAAGGCGGCGAGCATTGCCGCGGTAACCAGAATTTTTCGAAACATATGGAATCTCCCTCGTACAACCGGTTGGCGACCATCACCAACCGGGAGATTCCAGTTTAAAGAGGTATCCGAATTATTTACACCTGGCCGAACAGCCAACGTACGTATCGATCGACACCTTCCTGCACGCTCAAAAACGGCGCGTCGTAACCGGCTGCGCGCAGCTTCGACTGATCGGCCTGGGTGAAGCATTGATACTTGCCGCGCAACGCGTCAGGGAACGGAATGTATTCGATCAGACCACGCTGCACCTGCTCCGCCAGCGACAACGCCGGCTCGTTGTTCAACGAACGCAGCGTGTTGACCACCGTGCTGGCGATGTCGTTGAACGGTTGCGCGCGGCCACTGCCCAGGTTGAAGATGCCTGACTTGTCCGGGTTGTCGAAGAAGAACAGGTTGACCTTCACGACGTCTTCGATCGAAACGAAGTCGCGCGTTTGCTCGCCCGCTGCATAACCGTTGTACTCGCCGAACAGCTTGACTTTGCCGTCAGCGCGAAACTGGTTGAAGTTGTGAAATGCGACCGACGCCATGCGCGCTTTGTGCGTTTCTCGCGGCCCGTACACGTTGAAGTAACGGAAGCCGGCAATCTGGCTCTTCGCGGTGGGCAACACGCGGCGAACCACCTGGTCGAACAGGAACTTCGAATAACCGTACACGTTCAGCGGCTGCTCGACTTCGCGCTCTTCAACAAAGCGGCTCGACCCGCCATACGTCGCCGCCGACGACGCATACAGGAACTGGATGTTCTGCGCCTGGCAGACATCGAGCACCTCGCGGCTATAGCGGAAGTTGTTGTCCATCATGTAGCGGCCGTCGGTTTCCATCGTGTCTGAACAGGCACCTTCGTGGAAAATCGCGCGCACTTTGCCGAAGTCGCCGCGCCTGAAGCGCTCGACGAATTCGGTCTTGTCGAGATAATCGTCGATCTCGCAATCGACCAGATTCTTGAACTTGTCCGCGCGTGTGAGGTTGTCGACGGCAATGATGCGTTGTTCGCCGCGCTCGTTGAGCGCCTTCACGAGATTGCTGCCGATAAAACCGGCCGCGCCGGTGACGATGAGAGTCATGGTGGTCCTGCTGTAATGGGTTTCAGTTGACGCCCCGCGGATTCTTTTTTACGCCGCCCGACGGCGCGTAACGAAAGAACCCGGCGGACCGCATCAATGAAAGAGTTCGTCGTAGTCGACGGTGGCGGTACCGAGTTTGCCGACCACGATACCGGCTGCGCGATTCGCTAACCCGACCGCTTCGACCAGCGTGAGACCCGCGCCCAGCATGGCCGCGAGCGTGGCGATCACGGTGTCGCCGGCACCCGAGACATCATACACTTCGCGTGCTACGGCCGAAGCGTGCAGGATGCCGTCGTCGGAGAAGAGCGTCATGCCCTCTTCCGAACGCGTCAGCAACAACGCCTTGAACTGCAAATCGGCGCGTAGTTTCGTCACCCGCGCGATCAGGTCTTCTTCGGATTTCCATTGACCGACGACTTCACGCAATTCGGCGCGATTCGGCGTGATCAGCGTCGCGCCGCGATAGCGCTCCCAGTCGTCGCCCTTCGGATCGACCAGCACCGGTTTGCCTGCGGCATGCGCTTTCGCGATCATCTGCGTGACGTGCGTCAATCCGCCCTTCGCGTAATCGGACATCAGAATCACATCGTGCGACGGCAGCAATTCGTCGAAACGCGCGAGACCCGCGAGCAGCACTTCGTGCGCCGGCGAGTTTTCGAAATCGACCCGCAGCAGTTGCTGCTGACGCGACAACACGCGCAATTTGATCGTGGTGAGCAACGCCGGATCGCGTTCGAGATGCGGCGTGACTCCGCTCTCGCCGAGCAACTGGACGATGCGCTCGCCTGGCTCGTCATGGCCGACCACGCAGAGCAACCCGGCTTGCGCGCCCAGCGCGACCGCGTTGCGCGCGACGTTCGCCGCGCCGCCCAGGCGATCCTCCTGACGCTGCACATGCACCACAGGCACCGGTGCTTCCGGCGAAATACGATTCACGTCGCCGAACCAGTAGCGGTCGAGCATCACGTCGCCGACCACCAGCACGCGCGCTGCGCCCAGTTGCTGGCGCGGCACCACGGTGAGCTCGGGTGCCGGTGTGGGCGCAGAGGTCGCGGGCACGGCGTCAGGCATCGGCCGGAAGTTCAGAGGGTTGGGCATAAGGGCGTCCAATCGAGTGATAGTCGATGCCGAGTTCGGTCATCGCGTCCGGTTCGTACAGGTTGCGGCCGTCGAAAATCAGCGGCGACTTCAGTACCGATTTCAGATGCGCGAAATCGGGACTCTTGAATTCTTTCCACTCAGTCACGATCACCAATGCGTCGGCGGCCGTGAGCGTTTCATCCTGCGTGCTCGTGAAAGTGAGGCGCGCGAGCTGCTCCGGCGCCGCGTGCAGATCCATCGCGAACACACGGCGTGCTTCCGCTACGGCGACCGGGTCGTACGCGCGCACGTGGGCGCCGCGCGCCAGCAATTCAGCGATCACGCGACGGCTCGGCGCTTCGCGCATGTCGTCGGTATTCGGCTTGAACGCGAGGCCCCACACGGCAAACGCGCGACCGCTCAGGTCTTCGCCGAGCTTCGCCGTGATCTTCTGGACCAGCACGTCCTTCTGCTTGTAGTTCACTTCCTCGACTGCTTCGAGAATGCGCAGGTTGTGGCCGCTTTCGCTCGCGGTGCGGATCAGCGCCTGCACGTCCTTCGGGAAGCACGAGCCGCCGTAGCCGCAACCGGCATACAGAAAGTGATACCCGATGCGCGGGTCCGAGCCGATCCCGCGCCGCACCGATTCGATATCCGCGCCAACGCGATCCGCCAGATTCGACATCTCGTTCATGAACGAGATGCGCGTGGCGAGCATGGCGTTAGCGGCGTATTTCGTGAATTCGGCCGAGCGCACGTCCATATACAGCGTGCGTTCGTGATTGCGGTTGAACGGTGCGTACAGGCGCTTGATCATTTCGCGCGCGCGCTGGCCGGCTTCGTCTTCGTCGACCCCCAGCACGATGCGGTCGGGACGCATGAAGTCGTCGACCGCTGCGCCTTCCTTCAGAAACTCCGGGTTCGACACCACCGAGAAACGGTGCTGTTCGCTGTTGGCAAGACCCCGCTTGGCCAGCTCTTCTTCGACCACCGCGCGCACACGCTGCGCGGTGCCGACCGGCACCGTCGATTTGTCGACGATGACCTTGAAGCCGTTCATCGTGCGGCCGATGTTGCGGGCCGCTTCGAGCACATATTGCAGATCGGCCGAGCCGTCTTCATCAGGCGGGGTGCCGACCGCGATGAATTGCACGTCGCCGTGCGCCACGCTCGCTTCGATATCGGTCGAAAACGTGATGCGGCCGGCCGCACGCGTGCGGGCGATGATTTCCTGCAAGCCCGGCTCGTGAATCGGCACGCCGCCGTTATTGAGAATTTCGATCTTGCGCGGATCGACGTCGAGGCAGAACACGTCATTGCCGATCTCGGCGAGACACGCGCCAGTGACGAGGCCCACATAGCCAGTGCCGATGATGGTAATTTTCATACGCTTTCCGCTAGAAGGTTTCGGTGATGATGCCGATGATGAAACCGTGGCAAATTCTGCCCGCGCCTGCCAGGCCACCGTCGCGCTGCCTATGGCACGCCGATGCAGCTCTGCGCGACGGCCGCACGGGTCAACGCCGGCGCGGTCGCAGTGGTCACATCATGTCGCCCGGGTCAGCTCGACGCCGCAATCGGTTCGACACGGCGGGGAGCGTAGGTCTCCCAACCGCTACAGCCAGGGCATTGCCAGTAAAAAAGCCGCGCCCTGAAACCACAATTCTGGCACGTATAGCGGGGCAGATTTTTGGTGCGCTGACGGATCAGCGTGCGCATCAGTTCGAGTTCGCTGCGGCGCGGCTCTTCGGCGACGGCCTGCTGCGCTTCGAGCAAACGCGTCATGCCGGCCAGATTCGGCGACTTCTGCATCTGCGCGCGTGCCAACGCGTGCGCTGCTTCAGGCCCGCGCAACGATGCGACATGCTGATAGGCGACGTCGAGCAGATCGTTCGTCGGATGACGGTCCACCCAGGTCGTCAGCAGATCGGCGCCTTCCTGCGCGCGGCCCAGTGCCTCATAAGCCTTCATCAGCTTTTCCGCGACGAGCGGCAGATAGGCCGGATTCTGTTCCTCGACGCGTCGCCACTGCGTGATCGCCGCTTCCTGAGCGCCACCCGCGGCGTCGACGTCGCCGAACAGGATCGTGGCGCGCACGTTGGTCGGATTTGCCTTGAGCGCCAAGCCGAGTTGACGGCGAGCCTCATCAGCGTTTTTCTGCTGCAACGCTTCCTGAGCGAGTTCGCAATGGAACTGCGCGATTTCCTTGTCGAGCGATTCGGCGCCCATCGTTTCGAGATGACGGGCGGTGTCGATCGATTTCACCCAGTCCTTCTCGATTTCGTAGATGGTGAGGAGCGCGCGTTGTGCGCCTAGCGCATAGTCGCCGGTTTCGAGCGAGCGGAACGTCTCTTCCGCCCGATCCAGCAGACCCGCCTTCAGAAAGTCCTGACCCAGTTCGTATAACGCGTGGTCGCGCTCGGTAACCGGCAGGTCGGCCCGGCTCAGCAGATTCTGATGCACGCGGATCGCGCGATCCGTTTCGCCGCGCCGACGGAACAGATTGCCCAATGCGAAATGCAATTCGATCGTTTCGGGATCGAGTTTGACCACTTCGATGAACGCGTCGATTGCCTGATCGGGTTGCTCGTTGAGCAGGAAATTCAGGCCGCGGAAATACGAACGCGGCAGGTTTGCGCTCTCGGACAGCAGCGTCTTGAGGTCGTAGCGCGCAGCCATCCAGCCGAACGCAAACGCGACGGGTATGACGAGCAGCCACCAGAAGTCTAGATCCATGCGATAAATGCAAAAGTGCCGGGAGTGCCGGAAAGCGGGAACGGAAAGCCGCGCTCAAACCGCGCGGCAGAAGAAATATCAGATCAGCGGCGGCATGGGCGGTTGTTCGACCACGACCGGCGTTTCACGCGCCACGCGCAACTCGCGTTTGAGCCGGCCATTCTCCATGCGCAAACGCACCACGGCAGGCATGGCCGACACCAGCCCGGCCAGCAGCCCCACGACAAAAAACGCGAGGCCAATCAGGATCAAAGGCGCCGACCACGCATAGCCAGCGAGGAAATTCAGCGTAGCAGGTTGTGTATTGGAGAGTGCCAGCACGAGCAGCAGCACGAACACCAGCACACGGATCAACCAGACGATAAATTTCATGAGTAGGTCTCTTGACGGCAATTGCGGAGTGACGCCGGCCTGATGACGCGTCGCGCCAGGGGTGTTGCCCGCGCCGAAGTGACCCGTATTGTAATTGAAGCCCTCGCGGCTGGGCAGGAACTGGCGGATTGCGGCCTTACACGAGATGATTGTTGCCAGGAGCGCACACAGACGAAGGCGTCGATAGCCATGCCGCCTCTACACCGGCCGGCTCAGCACGGCGTAACAGTGGGCGCCATCCCCGATTTGGAGAATACCAGTCGAAACGTACAGACGAAAAAAAAGCGCCCGAAGGCGCTTTTTCTGGTCTTTTGCCGACTGTGGCTTTGGCCGCTGACGCTACCAACGCTACGCTGCAAACCACACAGCGAAGCATTTACAGATCGTCATCCGGCTCTTCGGCCTTCAACGGCTCACCCGCGCGGCGATCTACCCGCTCACGCAATTCCTTGCCCGGCTTGAAGTGCGGTACGTACTTCTCAGGTACCAACACCTTCTCGCCCGACTTCGGATTACGTCCGACGCGGGAGGGACGGCGGTTGAGGCCGAAGCTGCCGAAGCCTCGAATTTCGATGCGATGACCGTTGGCAAGTGCCTCCGACATCGCATCAAGCATCGTCTTCACCGCGAAATCCGCATCTTTAAGAACAAGCTGCGGAAATCGCGTAGCCAGCTGGGCGACCAATTCCGATTTGGTCATACTGCAGCAGACCTCTCAGGCTTACTGGTTCTGGCCGTCGAGCTTGGCCTTCAGCAGCGCGCCGAGGTTCGTCGTGCCGGTGGCAGCCGAGCTCGAGTCCGACGAAGCCAGGCCGCGGATCGCTTCCTGTTGCTCAGCCGAATCCTTGGCCTTGATCGACAGGTTGATACCACGCGACTTGCGATCGATGTTGATGATCATCGCGTTGACCTTGTCGCCTTCCTTCAGCACGTTGCGAGCATCTTCCACGCGGTCTTGTGCGATTTCCGAAGCGCGCAGGTAGCCTTCGACTTCCGTCGACAGCTGAACCACTGCACCCTTCGCGTCCACCGTCTTGACCACGCCGTCGACGATCGAACCCTTGTCGTTCATTGCAACGAAGTTGCTGAACGGGTCGCCTTCGAGCTGCTTGATACCCAGCGAAATACGTTCTTTCTCGACGTCGATGCCGAGAACGATCGCTTCCACTTCGTCGCCCTTCTTGTACTTGCGAACTGCTTCTTCGCCCGTTTCCGACCACGACAGGTCCGACAGGTGAACCAGACCGTCGATGCCGCCCGGCAGACCGATGAAGACGCCGAAGTCGGTGATCGACTTGATTGCGCCTTGCAGCTTGTCGCCCTTCTTGAAGTTGCGGCTGAAGTCGTCCCACGGGTTCGGCTTGCATTGCTTCATGCCGAGGCTGATACGGCGGCGGTCTTCGTCGATTTCGAGAACCATGACTTCGACTTCGTCGCCCAGCTGCACAACCTTCGACGGTGCAACGTTCTTGTTCGTCCAGTCCATTTCCGATACGTGAACCAGGCCTTCGATGCCCGATTCCACTTCGACGAATGCGCCGTAGTCGGTGATGTTGGTGACCTTACCGAACAGGCGCGTGCCCGACGGGTAACGGCGCGAGATGCCTTCCCACGGATCGTCGCCCAGTTGCTTGATGCCCAGCGAAACGCGGTTCTTCTCTTGGTCGAACTTGAGGATCTTCGCGGTAACTTCCTGGCCAACCGACAGAACTTCGCTCGGGTGACGCACACGACGCCATGCGATGTCGGTGATGTGCAGCAGGCCGTCGATACCGCCGAGGTCCACGAACGCGCCGTAGTCGGTGATGTTCTTCACCACGCCTTCCACGATCGCGCCTTCCTTCAGCGTTTCGAGCAGCTTTGCGCGCTCTTCGCCTTGGGTCGCTTCGATCACAGCACGGCGCGACAGCACGACGTTGTTACGCTTGCGGTCGAGCTTGATAACGCGGAATTCCAGCGTCTTGCCTTCGTACGGGGTCGTGTCCTTGACCGGACGCGTGTCGACCAACGAACCCGGCAGGAATGCGCGGATGCCGTTGACCATGACGGTCATGCCGCCCTTGACTTTACCCGTGATCGTGCCGGTCACGAGTTCGTTGTTGTCGAGAGCCTTTTCCAGCGACAGCCACGAAGCCAGGCGCTTCGCCTTGTCGCGCGACAGGATCGTGTCGCCATAGCCGTTTTCCAGCGCGTCGATCGCGACGGAAACGAAGTCGCCCGCCTGCACTTCTACCTCGCCCGCGTCGTTCAGGAACTCTTCGAGCGGGATGTAGGCTTCGGACTTGAGACCAGCGTTGACGACCACGAAGTTGTGGTCAACACGCACGACTTCGGCGGAAATCACTTCGCCGGCGCGCATGTCTTGCTTGGTCAGCGACTCTTCGAACAGAGCCGCAAAAGATTCGGTATTCGGGGTAGAGGTTTGCAGGTCGGACATAAAAATCAAAATTTGCATGGTGCTCGCGGTGCCCGGCTGGCCGGAAGGGTCAGCAACAACGGTCAAGAAAGCGAATGCCACGCGGGGTTAAGGGGTTAATACAACGCTTCGCGACAATCGCAAAGCACCTACTGACAACGGACTTCTACTGCGCCCACCGCTGATTCAAAACACCTGCTTTGATCAGCTTTGCGGGACTAAAGCTTCATACCACTGCACCACCTGCTCGACCGCCTGGTCGACTGACAATGCGGAGGTATCAAGCAGCTTTGCATCCGCTGCGGGCTTGAGTGGCGCGGCTGCGCGCTGACTGTCACGCTCATCGCGCTCACGCAAATCCCGGAGCAAGTCATCCATATTAGCAGAAAATCCTTTTTGGATCAATTGCTTATACCGGCGTGCCGCGCGGGCCTCGACGCTGGCGGTCATGAACACCTTCAGCGCGGCGTCCTGGAAGATCACGGTGCCCATATCGCGACCATCGGCAACCAGTCCTGGCTCCTTGCGGAAGGCCCGCTGACGGGCCACCAGAGCGGCTCGCACGGGAGCGTGGACGGCAATGGCCGACGCCCGGCTGCCGACTTCCTCTGCGCGAATTTCCGCCGACACATCGACGCCGTCGAGCTGCGCCAACCCCTCTCGAAAGGTGATGTGGAGCTCGTCGATCAGTTTGACAAGGGCGTCTGCGTCGTGCTGCGCAACGCCGTAGCGGATACTCGCCAGCGCGGCCAGCCGGTACAGCGCGCCGCTATCCAGAAGGTGAAAGCCGAGGCTCGCGGCTACCAGCGCTGCCACAGTGCCTTTGCCGGAAGCACTCGGGCCGTCGATCGTAATGACGGGCGTCTGGTGAAAGGGACGGGTCGGTTTCATCGAAAAAGTCGCACGTCAGTCGATTCAGGGTTGAGCGAGCGCGGTGAAGCGCTCGAAATAATCGGGAAACGTCTTGCCGACGCACTTCGGGTCGTTGATCCGGATCGGCACGCCGCCCAGGCTCACCAGCGAGAAGCACATCGCCATACGGTGATCGTCGTAGGTATCGATCGACGCGTTCGGAATCAGCTTTTCAGGCGGCTCGATGACGAGATAGTCTTCGCCTTCCTGCACTTTCGCGCCAACCTTGCGCAACTCCGTGGCCATCGCGGCCAGACGGTCGGTCTCCTTCACGCGCCAGCTGGCGATGTTGCGCAACGTGGTCGCGCCGTCCGCGAACAGCGCAGCGACCGCGATCGTCATGGCCGCGTCGGGGATCAGGTTGAAGTCCATGTCGATCGGATTGAGCTTGCCATTGTCGTTACCGACACCGCGCACTTCGATCCAGTCGTCGCCCATCTGCAGGTTCGCGCCCATCTTGATCAGCGCGTCGGCGAAACCGACGTCGCCCTGGATGCTCGCACGGCCCACGCCTTCCACTTTCAGCGGACCGCCGCCCAGCGCGCCGGCAGCGAGGAAATACGACGCGGACGACGCATCGCCCTCGACCATGATCGTGCCCGGCGACTGATACCGCTGTCCCGCCGGCACAATGAACTGATGCCAGCCGTTGCGCTCGACCTCGATACCGAAGCGCGCCATCAGCTTGATGGTGATCTCGATATAGGGCTTCGAGATCAACTCGCCGTCAACCTGCACCGTGCTCACACCGCTTTCGGTGCGCAGCAGCGGTAGCGTCATCAGCAGCGAGGTCAGGAACTGGCTCGACACGTCGCCGCGCACGCGGATCGGTGCGTCGGCGGTAATTTGCGCGGGGCGAATCCGCAGCGGCGGATAGCCTTCGTTCTCTTCATAGTCGACCTTTGCGCCGATCTGCCGCAAACCGTCGACCAGGTCGCCGATCGGCCGCTCGTGCATGCGCGGCACGCCATGAATCCGGTAGTTGCCACCGTTCACCGCCAGCGCCGCGGTCAGCGGACGGACCGCCGTGCCCGCGTTGCCAAGGAACAAATCGGCCGAGCGCGCGGTAAATGCGCCGCGCGTGCCGGTCACGACACAGGTGTCGCCGTCACGCTTCACGCGCACACCCAGCTTCTCGAGCGCGTCGAGCATCACGCGGGTGTCGTCGGAATCGAGCAGGTTCGTGATCGTCGTTTCGCCTTCGGCAAGCGCCGCCAGCAGCAACACCCGGTTCGAAATGCTCTTCGAGCCAGGCAGACGAACCGTGCCGGACGCACGAGCAAATGGTCCGAGATCGAGGAATTCCATGATTGAGTCCAGTTCCGGTTATTTCGATGCGTCGCTCGGGGCGACGCTAGCTGCACGTTGTTCCTGCCACTCGGTGCGCGCAACGCGTGAGCGCGCAAACACGGCTTCGAGCGCGGCGCCGTCGGCGGCCTCGATTGCCGTGCGCAGGCGCGCGAGCACGGCCGTGTACGCGTCGAGTTCGTCGAGTAACGCGGCGCGATTGGCGACACACACGTCGCGCCACATTTCCGGGCTCGACGCGGCGATCCGCGTAAAGTCGCGAAAGCCGCCCGCGGCGAACGAGAATTTCAGCGCCGCGTCGGGTGAATTGAGAATCTGTTCGACCAGCGCGAACGATAAAACGTGCGGCAAATGGCTAACCGACGCGAACACGCGGTCGTGCTGCTCGGCCGTCATTTCGCGGACGAGCGCGCCAGTTGCCCGCCACATCGATGCGACGCGTTCGACTGCTTGCGGCGTGTTCTCCGGCAGCGGACACAGCACGACATTGCGGCCCACATACAGATCGGGCAACGCGGCATTCACGCCACTCGATTCGCGTCCGGCAATCGGATGCCCCGGCACGAACTGGCCGATCCGCGTGCCGAGCGCCGTACGGGCCGCCGCAACCGCGTCCGATTTCGTACTGCCCGCGTCGGTGACGATCGTGCTGGCGTCGAGAAACGGCGCGATGCGTTCGAGCAACGGCAGCGTCTGCGCGACCGGCGCGGCCAGCAGCACGAAGTCGGCGCCGGACAGCGCGTCGCGCAACGCGGCATCGTCATTCAACGCCGCGGCGGCGTCGATCACACCCAACTCGAGCGCACGCTCGCTCGATGCCGACGAACGCCCGACGCCGATCACGGTGCGCTTGCCGTCGGCTTCGTCACGCTCGCGCAACGCGCGCGCGAGCGATCCGCCGATCAGGCCGACACCAAAAATCACCAGCTTAAAAAAAGAAAACGCGGCCACGTCGATCACAAAAAAAGCGCACCGTTCATACGCCGCGGCGCGCGGGTCAAGGGTTGCCGCTTACGCGGTGGCGAGCGTCTTTTCGAGCGCCGCGAGGAATGCTGCGTTTTCTTCCGGCAGGCCGATCGTGATGCGCAGCCATTGCGGCAAACCGTAATTGCCGACCGGACGCACGATTACACCCTGCTTCAACAATTCCAGATTCACGCGATTGCCGGCAGCAGCGTCATTGCCCACGCGGACCAGCACGAAGTTACCGTCCGACGGCACGTACTCGAGACCCAGCTTGTCGAATGCTTCGGTCAGGAGGCGATAGCCTTGCGCGTTCAACGTCGCGCTCTTTTCGAGAAACGCCTTGTCGTTCAGCGCGGCGATCGCCGCGGCTTGCGCCAGCGTGTTCACGTTGAACGGCTGACGCAGGCGGTTCAGCAAATCGGTCAATTCAGGCTGCGCGATCGCAAAACCGACGCGCAGCCCCGCCAGACCAAACGCCTTCGAGAACGTACGCGACACCAGCAGATTCGGATAACGGCGCACCCATGCAATCGAGTCGTAGCGCTTCTGTTCCGGCAGATATTCCGTATAGGCTTCGTCGAGCACCACGACTACGTGGCGCGGCACCTTGTCGAGAAACGCTTCGAGCTTCGGGCCTTCGATAAACGTGCCGGTCGGGTTGTTCGGATTCGCCACGAAGACGAGCCGCGTGTCGTCGGTAATCGCGGCCAGCATTGCGTCGAGATCATGACCGTATCTGAGCGCCGGCACGACGATCGCGCGCGCGCCGACGCCTTGCGTGGCGAGCGCATAAACCGCGAACGAATACTGCGAGAAGACGATCGACTGACTCTTTTCCACGAGCGCATGCGCGGCGATTTCGAGAATGTCGTTGCTGCCGTTACCGAGCGTGACCCATTCGGCCGGCACGTCATAACGCCCGCTCAACGCGGCTTTCAACTCGAATCCGTTCGAATCCGGATAGCGGCCGAGTTCGCTGGCGGCCTGCGCGATCGCGTTTTTCGCCGAATCAGGCATGCCCAACGGATTCTCGTTCGACGCCAGCTTCACGATGCTCGCTTCGTCCAGACCAAACTCACGGGCCACTTCCGAAATCGGCTTGCCGGCGATGTAAGGTGCAATCGCGCGCACGTAGGAAGGACCGAAAGACGCTGTCATGACTATCTCCGAACAACTATGAATTAATGATGGTGCGGCTGGGTGGCCTCGCGCCGCCCGAATCCCGTTGCGTGAATCGCATTGTTCGCGGCGCGCATGCACGCCGCCTGCTCCACTGCCCGGTGATCTGTTACCGGGCGCGCGGATACGAACCCAGTATTTTCAGGAACTCGGCTTTTTCGCTGAGTTCGTCGAGCGCGGCCGACAAGGCCGGATCGTCGCGATGGCCTTCGACGTCGATATAGAAGTAGTACTCCCACGTGCCCACGCGCGCCGGTCGCGACTCGAAGCGGGTCATCGACACGCTATGCCGCGAGAACGGTTCCAACAGTTTGACCATCGCACCCGGTTCGTTCGCGACCGACACGATCAGCGAAGTCTGGTCGTAACCGCTCGGGCCAGACGGCTGCTTGCCAATCATCACGAAGCGCGTGCGGTT
Source organism: Paraburkholderia metrosideri (assembly GCF_904848625.1). Classification (GTDB taxonomy): domain Bacteria; phylum Pseudomonadota; class Gammaproteobacteria; order Burkholderiales; family Burkholderiaceae; genus Paraburkholderia; species Paraburkholderia metrosideri. Next base: position 52,709 of record NZ_CAJHCP010000011.1, on the reverse strand, counting down.
ATGCGGATCATCCTGAATAAGCGCGTTGACCACTTGCAAACCATAATGGATCGCCGCGCGGTCCCCTGCGATTGCCGCAACCGTCGGATCTTCGGCCGCCATGCGCGCAGCCTCGGCATTGCTCGACACTGCCTGGCGCTCCAGATGCGGCGCGTTCGTCGACAACCAGCGCTGACACTGGGCAAGCGCCTGAGCATGCGCGCACACGCGCGTCACGCCAGTCAGACCGCCGTTCAGCGTCAACAGATTGTGGTGAATCGGCAAAGCCAGCTCGCCGCCGATCGTGAGTTGCGTTTGCAGCAGCAGATCGAGCGTGCGCGACACCGCGCCTTCGGTTGAATTCTCAACCGGCACGACGCCGAACTCCGCGGCGCCCGCTTCGACAGAGCGAAACACTTCGTCGATTGACGGACACGGCAGACCTTCGATCGATTGACCGAAGTACTCGTGCATGGCCTGCTCGCTATACGTGCCGATCGGCCCGAGATACGCGGCCTTAATGGTCTTTTCGAGCGCACGGCTCGCCGCCATGATTTCGCGCCAGATCGCGCTGATATGCTCGCTCGCGAGCGGCCCTTCGCTCATGTCCTGCAGACGCGCGATCACCTGCTGCTCGCGCTCCGGACGGAACACCGGCGCGTTGAAATGCTTCTTGACCTCGCCCACTTCGAGCGCCACAGACGCACGCTGGTTCAGAAGAGCGATGAGCTGCGCGTCGAGCGCGTCGATGCGCTCACGCAGAGGTTTGAGTCGGGTATTAAGTTCGTCGTCCATGCGTGAAAACGGTCCTGCCGGGTAACTGCTGAAAAGGATACGCACACCTGTCAGTCAATCTGACTCAGGCGTTGCGCTGTTCGAATTCCTTCATGTATTCGACGAGCGCTTTGACGCCTTCGAGCGGGACGGCGTTATAAATCGACGCCCGCATGCCGCCGACGGACTTGTGGCCCTTTAGCTGCACCATTCCCCGGGCTTTCGCGCCGGCCAGGAAATCATCGTTGCGCGATTCGTCTGCGAGGAAGAACGGTACGTTCATCCGCGAGCGCGAACCACGTTCGACCTTGTTCAGATAGAAGCTGCTCGAATCGATTGCGTCGTACAACAGCTTCGACTTCTCGAGATTGCGCGCTTCCATCGCGGTAAGGCCACCCTGCTTCTTCAACCACTTGAACACCAGCCCGGCGATGTAAATCGCATAGGTGGGCGGCGTGTTGTACATCGAATTGTTTTCAGCGACGGTTTTCCATTCGAACGCCGACGGGCAGATGGCCTGCGCGCGATCCAGCAGATCTTCGCGCACGACCACCACCGTGACGCCAGCCATGCCGATGTTTTTTTGCGCGCCGCCGAACAGCACGCCGTATTTGGCGATGTCCATCGGGCGCGACAGGATATGCGACGAAGCGTCCGCGACCAGCGGAATGTCGCCGAGGTCGGGAATTTCGAAGGTCTCTACGCCGTGAATCGTTTCGTTCGTGCAGAGATGCACATAAGCGGGATCATCCGACAACTGCCACTCGGCGCGCGCTGGCGCGCGCGTGAAACCGTCGGCGGTCTGACCGCTCGCGGCCACATGCACGGTGCCATACTTCTGCGCTTCCTTGACCGATTTCTGCGACCACGAACCGGTGACGACGAAATCCGCGCGCGACTTCGAGCCAAACAGATTCATCGGCACGATCGCATTTTCGCCGAGACCGCCACCCTGCAGGAACAGAATGCGATGGCTCGCCGGCACGTCAAGCAGGTCACGCAGATCAGTCAGCGCTTCTTCGTGGATCGACATGAATTCTTTGCCGCGATGGCTCATTTCCATCACGCTCATGCCACTGCCTTGCCAATCGAGCATTTCGTCGGCTGCCTGGCGCAGCACTTCTTCGGGCATGGCCGCCGGACCGGCTGAGAAATTAAAGACGCGCATCGTGAAATCCTGGAAGCTGGCGCGAAACAAGAAAGATCGCGCAAAAGTCGGCGAAGGTGGCAACCGGAAGGCCACCACGATGAAGCTGGCCACGTGAGTCTGACGACGCGGGGTTCGTTAGCGCGGAATATTCAGAACCGAATCTGCCGCAGCGACTTTTCCGAATTTTCGAAAAATTTCGCGTCGAAAAAGAAAATGGCCGTCTGCGCGTGTGCGCAAACAGCCATTATCGCATTGTCATCGCCAAGCCGCCAAACCCGGTACGCCGCACGACTTACCTGGCATACCTTTCAAATGGCGGCTGGCGCGACGTCAGCGCAGCCTTTCGACCTCGTGCTTACTTGGCCGGCTTGACCGCAGCGACTTCCTTGTCAGCCTGGTCACGCGTTGCCTTGATCGATTCCGGCATGTACTTTTGCATCAAGCCGTTCACGACATCGCGGCCAACCTGGTCTTGGACCTGGATGAACTTGCGGCCGGTCGGGCTCTTGTAGAACGCCGTCAGATCCTTGATTTCCGACGTGCTGTAGTACTTCGCGTAAGCGTCGTACTGAGCTTGCATTGCGTCCTGACGGAAGCCGTCGGTCGCGAACACTTGACCTGCGCCGTCAACCAGCTTCGGCACCGCGTTCTTTTGCAGTGCCGGGACGGAAGCCTGCTTCTGCTTGTCCGTCATCGTCTTGTTTTCGCTCAACGCGTCCGACAGGATGGCCGGAACCAGTTGCTTGGCTTGCATTTGCGCGCTGTTGCCGATTGCGCCAACCAGCTTCTGTGCGTCGATTGCGTCCAGCAGGTCCTTGATGGCCGCCTGCTTGGCCGGATCAACCGGTGCTGCGGCAGCAGCCGGAGCCGCCGGAGCCTGGCTTTGCAGAGCTTGAGCCATAGCGAAGGTCGGCACGAGGGCAGCCAGCAACATCAGCTGTTTGAATCGTTTTTGCATCATTACTCCCTGAGAGAAATTAACTTGAACTGCGCGCCGCGCAGGATGTGCGCGGGACCTATGCAGATCCGACACGCCAAAATTCCTGCGCAGCTTAGCTTTCAACCATTAACTGAGACTGAAACTGCCGACGCGATCAGGCTGCGCCACCGTCTTCACCGCCGTTGTCGCCTTCGGCAGGACCTTCGGCGTCACCCTCCACATCACCCTCTGCTTCCGCCTCAGCAACCTGTTGCAGACCGGAAAGCTTGGTCCCTTCGTCAAGGCTGATGAGTGTAACACCTTGGGTTGCGCGGCCCATTTCCCGAATTTCCGACACGCGGGTACGAATCAGCACACCCGTATTGGTGATCAGCATGATCTGCGCTTCCTGATCCACCAGTGTGGCCGCGACGACCTTGCCGTTACGCTCCGACGTCTGGATCGCGATCATGCCCTTCGTGCCGCGCCCGTGACGCGTGTACTCGATGATCGGTGTGCGCTTGCCGAAGCCGTTTTCGGTCGCCGTGAGCACCGACTGCTGCTCGTCGCCGGCCACCAGCAATGCGATCACGCTCTGCCCGTCTTCAAGCTGCATGCCACGCACGCCACGCGCTTCGCGGCCCATCGGACGCACGTCGTTCTCGTCGAAGCGAACCGCTTTACCCGAATCCGAGAACAGCATGACGTCGTGCTGACCGTCGGTGATCGCTGCGCCGATCAGGTAATCGCCGTCATCCAGACCGACCGCAATAATACCTTTGCGCAACACGCGGCCAAAGGCTTCCAGCGGCGTCTTCTTTACCGTTCCTAACGCAGTGCCCATAAAGACGAATTTGTCGGCCGAGAATTCCTTGACCGGCAACACGACCGTAATCTTTTCGCCTTCCTGCAACGGGAAGATATTGATGATCGGACGGCCCCGCGAGTTCCGCGAACCTTGCGGCACTTCATAGACTTTCACGCTATACACGCGACCGCGATTCGAGAAGCACAGAATGTGATCGTGCGTGTTCGCGATGAACAACGTGTCGATCCAGTCGTCCTCTTTCATCGCCGTGGCTTGCTTGCCGCGCCCACCGCGCTTCTGCGCGCTGTACTCGGACAACGGCTGCGACTTCACGTAGCCCGCATGCGACATGGTCACGACCATTTCCTGCGGCGTGATCAGGTCTTCGGTGTTCAGCTCGGTTGCGTTCAGCTCGATCTTCGAGCGGCGCGCGTCGCCGAATTCGGCTTTGATCGACGTGAGTTCGTCGACGATGATGGCCGTAATGCGTTCCGGGCGAGCCAGAATGTCCAGCAGGTCGGCGATCTGCGCCATCACTTCGCGGTACTCGCCGATGATCTTGTCCTGCTCCAGACCCGTCAGGCGTTGCAGACGCATCTGCAGAATTTCTTGAGCCTGGGTGTCGGACAAACGGTAGAGGCCGTCAGTCTGCATGCCGAACGACGGATTCAGACCGTCAGGACGGTAAGCCTCGCGACCACCCGCCGACGCATTATCCGTCTCGGCGCGCGCCAACATTTCGCGCACCAGCGACGAATCCCACGGACGCGCCATCAATTCCTGCTTGGCGATAGGCGGAGTCGGCGCAGCTTTGATGAGCGCGATGAACTCGTCGATATTGGCGAGCGCAACCGCCAGGCCTTCGAGCACATGACCGCGTTCGCGAGCCTTGCGCAGTTCGTATACAGTGCGCCGCGTCAGCACTTCCCGGCGATGCGACAGGAAGCACGACAGCATTTCCTTCAGGTTCAGCAGCTTCGGCTGGCCGTCGACCAGCGCGACCATGTTCATGCCGAACGTGTCCTGAAGCTGGGTCGCCTTGTACAGATTGTTCAGGACGACTTCCGGCACTTCACCGCGCTTCAACTCGATCACCACCCGCATGCCGCTCTTGTCGGACTCGTCGCGGATGTCGGAAATGCCTTCGAGCTTCTTCTCGTTGACCAGTTCGGCGATGCGCTCCAGCAGCGAGCGCTTGTTCACCTGGTAAGGCAATTCGTCGACGATGATCGACATACGCTGGCCGCGGTCGATTTCCTCGAAGTGCGTGAGCGCGCGCATCACCACACGGCCGCGGCCGGTGCGGTAACCATCACGCACGCCCGCGACACCGTAGATGATGCCGGCGGTCGGGAAATCGGGCGCCGGAATGATCTCGATCAGTTCGTCGATCGTGGCTTCCGGGTTTTTAAGCAGATGCTGGCACGCGTCGACGACCTCGTTGAGGTTGTGCGGCGGAATGTTGGTCGCCATACCGACCGCGATACCGGACGAGCCGTTGATCAGCAGATTCGGGATGCGCGCGGGCAGGATGGCCGGTTCGTTTTCACTGCCGTCGTAGTTCGGCGTGAAGTCGACCGTTTCCTTGTCGATATCGGCGAGCAGTTCGTGGCCGATCTTCGCCATGCGGATTTCGGTGTACCGCATGGCCGCGGCGTTGTCGCCGTCGACCGAACCGAAGTTGCCCTGACCGTCCACCAGCATGTAGCGCAGCGAAAAGTTCTGCGCCATCCGGACGATGGTGTCGTAAACAGCCGTGTCGCCGTGCGGGTGATATTTACCGATAACGTCGCCGACAATACGCGCCGACTTCTTGTAAGCACGGTTCCAGTCGTTGTTCAGTTCGTGCATCGCGTACAGCACGCGCCGGTGTACCGGCTTCAGGCCATCGCGAACATCGGGAAGCGCACGCCCCACGATCACGCTCATCGCGTAATCGAGATACGAACGGCGCATTTCCTCCTCTAGGGAGATTGGCAGAGTCTCTTTGGCGAATTGATCCATTATCCGTATCTTTTACGTGCCAAGACGCGGAACTAACCGCGCCTTCGCGTAAGCATTGCAGGCGCAATACATCACGCGATTCTAACATGCCGCGAATCCGCTCCCGCCGAGGGTACGTATACCTATTAGCAGGACGTCTTGGAGAGGCGTCTGGAGTCACCATTTTTTACATCTTCAGGCTCGATTCGTGCGTAGGGCAATCCGCCGCTCAGCCAAGACTGGCGGCGCCTCCGGCCGATTGCTTCTGTTGCGCATGCACCACAATTAGAGGGTGAATTGATCGGGGACGGATTTTTTTATCGTCGGAAGGGAACGATATGGCAAAATGCCAACGCACAAAGAGTTAGACGCTGCTCGAAGTCTACACACGACGTTTTTTGTTCTGCACCAATGTTATACTTCGAGCAATGTATGACTTGTCTTCGTCAACAGGCTCGCAGTAAACCTGCGGTAATCTCAATTTCGAGAGGAGAAATATGAATAAACTTTCAAAGCTCGCGTTCATTGCAGCTACCGCGGTTATGGCTGCATCCGCCATGGCACAGTCGGTGCCGGCGTCGCGACAAGCTACGAACGATAACTGGGTGAATGGTACCGGCGAATACGTGTGGATGAACGGCACGAACGAACTTTGCTGGCGCGATGCATTCTGGACGCCGGCAACTGCCAACGCAAAGTGCGATGGCGCGCTGGTTGCTCAGGCTCCGACCCCGCCGGCTCCGGTTGCACCTGCTGCACCGGCTATCTCCAGCGAAAAGATTACGTATCAAGCTGACACCCTGTTCGACTTCGACAAGGCAATCCTGAAGCCGGCTGGCAAGGAAAAGCTGGACGAACTGGCATCGAAGATTGGTGGCCTGAACCTGGAAGTTGTCGTTGCAACGGGTTACACGGACCGCATCGGTTCGGTAGCTTACAACGACCGTCTGTCGCTGCGTCGTGCACAAGCTGTCAAGGCATACTTGGTCAGCAAGGGCATCGAATCCAACCGTATCTATACGGAAGGCAAGGGCAAGCGTAACCCGGTTACCACGGGTTGCAACCAACGCAACAAGAAGGCACTCATCGCCTGCCTCGCACCGGATCGTCGCGTGGAAGTCGAAGTGGTCGGTACCGCAAAGCAGTAAGCTTTCAAGTACCGCAGCCTCAAAAGCCCCGCTTTGGCGGGGCTTTTTTTATGCCTCGCGTTATGTATGCCGCTGCGATGAGCGATGTCCGGCACGACTTTCCTTGGGTCGGAGCGCCCGTCGATTGCCGCCCACATAGTGGACCGGCCCGCATTTTTGCCGCCCTGGCCCCCGACCTATATACTCGGGGTTTATCCTCGAGCGCCCGCTCACCGCTCTCATCGAGGCAGCTTCCGCCATGACCAACGCCGATCCCCACGAACTACAGAAATTCAGCGACCTCGCGCATCGCTGGTGGGACCCGAATGCCGAATTCAAACCGCTGCACGAACTCAATCCCATTCGCCTGAACTGGATCGACGCTCATGCGCATCTCGCGGGCAAGAACGTGCTGGATATTGGCTGCGGCGGGGGCATTCTGTCCGAGTCGATGGCCAGCTTAGGCGCGCATGTGAAGGGAATTGACCTGTCCAGCCAGGCTTTGGGGGTCGCCGATCTTCACAGTCTTGAAAGTGGTGTAACCGTCAATTACGAAGAAATCGCTGCTGAGGCGCTCGCCGCCCGCGAACCGGGCACGTATGACGTGGTCACCTGCATGGAAATGCTGGAACACGTACCCGAACCCGCCGCGATCGTCGAAGCGTGCAAGACGTTGGTGAAGCCTGGCGGCTGGGTATTTTTCTCGACGCTGAACCGCAACGTAAAGTCATACCTGTTCGCGGTGATCGGTGCCGAGTACATCGCGCGGATGCTGCCCAAGGGCACGCACGACTACGCGCGTTTTATCCGCCCATCGGAACTGGCGAGCTTCGTGCGCGCCGCCCACCTACGCACGGCCGACATCAAAGGTATCGTGTACAACCCGCTCAGCAAGCATTTCACGCTGTCCGCCGACACGAGCGTGAACTACATGCTCGCCTGTCGTCGCGACGCCTGATCCGCCCCACCCGCCGGACCCGACCCGATAATGAGCGACCCTACGCCCCTGCCCCAACGCGAAGATAACGACGACGCACTCGGCCTCTGCCAGGCCGTACTTTTCGACCTCGACGGCACATTGGCCGACACCGCGCCCGATCTCGCGGCGGCCGTCAACAAGATGCGCCATGACCGCGGACTGGAGATGGTGCCGCTTGAGAACCTGCGCCCGCTTGCCTCGGCCGGCGCGCGTGGGCTGATTGGCGCAGCGTTCGGCATTGGCCCTGACGATCACGAGTTCGCATCGATGCGCGAAGAGTTCCTCGCCAATTACGAAGCGGATTTGTGCATCGAGACCACGCTGTTTCCGGGCATTCCGGAGCTGCTCGACGATCTCGACGCGCGCGGCGTGCGCTGGGGCATCGTCACGAATAAGGTCTCGCGGCTCACCGAACCGCTGGTCGCGCAACTCGGCCTGGAAGAGCGCGCCGGTTGCGTCGTGAGCGGCGACACGACTCCGCATTCGAAACCGCATCCTGCGCCGCTGCTGCACGCCGCGCGCGAGTTGGACGTGATGCCCGAGCGCATCGTGTATGTCGGCGACGATCTGCGGGACGTGCAGGCCGGTTTCGCCGCCGGCATGAAAACCATTGCGGCCGCTTATGGCTATTGCGGCGACGACATTCCGCCAACTCAGTGGCACGCTCAGCACGTCGTCGAATCGCCGTTCGAATTGCTGAAATTGCTGCGCGATATTGGTTGAAGGGAAAACGACGCCGCGCTCAAACAGGTCAATGAGTCGGGACGCGGCCGTCAATCTATTGTAAAATCTGCGTTGGTTCAGATTTTTTGAACAACGAACCGCGGGGGCGACCTGGTTTCGACAGGGGTTGCGAAGCGGCTAGGGCATGTCGAGGACCCGTCACCTCGTTAATCAATGGGAAAAACGTAACTGCAAACGACGAAACGTTCGCACTGGCAGCCTAAGGGCCGCCGTCCTCTGCCTAGTTCACTGACGGGCTAGAGTCGCAAGACCGGTAGCAATACCGACAGAGGTCATATACGTCAGTTAAGCCTTGGTGGTGTCACGACATCCGGGTCGAAAATCTAGTGAATCGCCTTGGTGCAGCGTGTTCGTCCGCGTCACCTGGGTTAAATCAAATGACAGAACTAAACATGTAGAACTAGTCGTAGAGTGCTTCTGGACGCGGGTTCGATTCCCGCCGCCTCCACCAGACATCGCACAGCAAGCTGTGCCTTATAAAAAACCCCGATAGCGCATGCTCTCGGGGTTTTTTGTTTGCATCAGGGTCAGCACACGCTCATGCCGCCTACCGTCGCCGCCCTGCGGCACGAGGCGCGCCCCCACTCTCGGCCGCGCCACCCACCAGCAACTCGTTCACCCTCGCGACCTCACCAAGATCCAACGTCGCCGTCGCGGCCTTGAGCTGCAGCAGCGCGACGATCGCCGTATACCGCGCCCGGATCAGATCGCGCCGATTCGCGTAGAGCGATTCAGACGCCCGCAGCACATCCGTACTAGTTCGGCTGCCCACCTTGTAACCTGTTTGCGTGGCGCTCAGCGTAGCGCGCGACGTCTGCACCAGCCGCGTCAACGACTCTACCCGCGCGACGCCGTCACGAAAGCGCGCCCAGTTCTCGCGCGCCGTCGCGCCCGCCACTCTCGTTGCGCCAAGCAGTTCGTCCTGTGCCTTGTCTTCGAGCGCAAGGGTTTCGTCGATAATCGCGTCCGTCTCGCCGCCCTCAAAAATCGGGATCATCACCGACAGCATCGCGGTCGACGTCGTAGTCGGACGCGAATAGCCAGAGCCCGCGCCGGCCGGCGTATGACTGGCCGTCACGCTCACCACCGGTAGATGTTTCGCGCGCGCCTTCTCGACTTCAAGCGTCGCAATGCGCTTGTCGATCTGCTTCAATTGCACCAGATAGTCGTGAGTTTCGGCTTGCGCGACCCAGTTATCGCGATTCGCAGCGCTGATCTGCGGCATCGTTGCGGCGTCCGGCAGTCGCGACAGCGCCACAAATGGCTGCCCCGTGATGTGCTCCAACGAGAGCCGCTTCAACTCCAGATCACTACGGGCATCCAGTTGCTGCAACTGCGCCTGCTCAAGTGCCGCCTCGGCCTCCTGCAAATCGATCACGGTCGCCTCGCCCGCCGCCCGCCTGCGATGCAGCTGGTCAAGATGCAATTCCAGCGCCGCGGTGTAATCGTTCGCGCGCGCCTGTTCGTCCTCGGCGGCGAGTTCGTCGAAATACGCGCGCACCGCCTGCAGAATCGACGATTGCTCGGCCCGTGCGGCGTCGACTGCCCCACGCGCACCGACAAAGTCCGCCTGCCGGTAAGCGGTCCAGAGACTCCAGTCGAACACGGGCTGGGTCAGCGAGACGGTCCAGCCGTTCTGCCAGTAGCTTTCGCCGGGAAAGCCGTCCGTTTTGATGCTGTTGTACGCGCGCCCCCAGCCGCCGCCGATTCGTGGCAACAACGCGGCGCGTGCCTTGGGCACGGCTTGCCGGGCGGCCTTTGAACCAGCACGGGATGCAGCCAGGTCGGCGCTGTGGTCGACGGCCTGCTCGGCGACCGTGAGCAGATCGACGGCGGCTGCACTGCTCACATGGGCACCGCACACGACGACAAGCAGCAGCGCGGATAGTGTGCGTTTATTCATTGACGAGCGCCTCCGCACGAGCCTCGCAGACCAGTTCGCCATCCACGAGCCGATACCGCGTGTCGAATGCCGCCGCGAGTGACATGTCGTGCGTAATCACCACGACGGTTCGCTCGATACGCTGTAGCAGCGCAACGATATGACGCACCGAAACGGGATCGAGATTTGAAGTAGGTTCATCGAGCAACAGCAGTTCACGTTGCTGATACAACGCGCGCGCAAGCAGCAGACGTTGGCGTTGCCCGGCGGAAATATTCGCGATCGTGTCGCTGATGATCGTGCGCGTACGCATCGGCAAACGCATCACGTCCGGCAGCAGTCCGACATCGTCGAGCAACGCGTGAATGCGCGCTTCGTCCGGATTGCCAGCGAACAGCGACACGTTGTCCGCAATCGAGCCATGCAAAATCAGATCGCCCTGCCGCATATGAACGGCGTGACGGCGAATTTCGTCGACGGTGAGATTCGGCCACGCAATGCCGTTCAGCGCGATCTCGCCAATCTGCAGCGGCTCGGCGGCCGCCAGCAGTTTGAACAGCGTGGACTTGCCGCTTCCCGACGAACCGGTAATCACGATCTTGTCGCCCTTGCGGACGACGATGTTCGCGTTTTTGAGCACCGGCTGATCCGACACGCCATAGCGAAACGTGACGTTGCGCACGTCGATACGCTCGAAGTCTCGCACTTCGACAGTTCTGTGCGCGTCGCTGGCCGGTGTGTACCGTTCGGTGTCGCCATCGACGATATCGCCCACCCGGGTGACCGGCACGCCAAGCATGAAATACTGGAACGCTGCATTGATCGATCGTGCAAAGCGCTCCGACAGCAACGACTTGTAAATCAGGAACGAATAGAACACGCCGACCGAGATCGTGCCGCCCAGCATGAGACGTGCAGCGAACCAGGTAATCAGGATCGTATCCGCGTAGACGACGAGTTTAAGAATCGCGTCGCGCGCGCTGGCGAGGCGGCTACTGTGCACCAGCGCCGCAATGTAGGCCCGGTACTTCGACATGAAGATCGCGGTGCGCCGTGTCTCGCCCTGCGATAGCTTGATCAGCGAGGCCCCGCGAATCGTTTCGATCAACATATCGTCGCAGCGTGCGGACTCTTCCAGAACGAGCGCGTGGGTGTCGCGCATTCGCGAGAACAGCGCAAACGACACCGCGATGTAGAAAGCAAAAACGATCAGGGCAATCATTGTCAATTGCCGGCTCTGCACCAGCATCAGCGACAGTGCGAGCAGGCCCACCACCAGGTCGATACCCAGCATGATGAGCGTACGCGTGCCGTACGAACTGATTTCGTCCTGCGCCTTCACACGCGCGAACAGGTCGCCCACATGCCGCTTCTCGAAGTACGGAATCGGATTGCGCAACAGCTTGGCCAGCAAGCCCTCGGTCACGTTCATCTGCACGTGTCCGTGCAGGAGTTCGACCAGATAGGTCTCAACGTACTGGCTCAGCGCGCCGACCATGAAAATGCAGGAGAACGTCAGGATGAGGACGTTCAGCAAATTGAGGTTGTCTGCGGCGACGACGTCGTCGAGCACCAGATTGCCGAGGTACGGCATCGCGAGAATGGCGAACTGGCTGCCGAGTGCGACGAACATCACCTTGACGATCTGCGCACCCAGTTCAGGATTCATTGCCCGCAAACGCGCGAGCGCGGCCGGCACACGCGACTTGTCGCGTATGCGCGGCATCTGCGGCGTGGGCGTGCATTCGAGCATATAACCGGACACATTCGCTACGAAGGTATCCATCGAGACGCGCCGCCGGCCAGCCGCTGGGTCGATCACCTGCACATAGCCGCGCGTGCACTTCTCGAATACGACGAAATGCGCACCGCCGAAATGTAGGATCGAGCCGCGTTTGATGTCCGACAGATGACCCGCATCGAAGCGGTAAGCCTGCACCGACAGACCATATTCGACGGCGACGTCATACAGGTCCATCAGCGTCAGGCCATTGGCCGAGACCGGCCGGTATGCCTGCAATTCGCGCACTTCCGTGGCACGGCCGAAGTGCGACAGCACCATGGCCAGACAGGCGTAGCCGCACTCGGCTACTTCGTTTTGATAGATTGCACGCATGGTCAGCCTCGCAGCACCCGGTACAGCGGCGCAAGCACCCATTCGGCAATGGTGCGGCGCTCGATCACGATGCTCGCGGTCGCGGCCATGCCGGGCAGGATGTCGAAGTGTTGCCGCTCGAAGTTGAATGTGTCGCCGCTCAGCGTGGCCCACGCCATGTAGTCGCCGTCGCCACCGCTCGCCTCAGAAGCGCCTGACGGCGACATCGCCGAGTGCACGGTGGTGCGCGAAATCGAATCGATACGGGCGGGATAGCTGCCGAATTTCCCGTACGGAAACGCGTCGAACTTGAGCCGCACGATCTGCCCTTCGCGGACAAAGCCGCGCCGTCGCGACGGAATACGCAACGCAGCACGCAATGCGCCCTTCTCGCCAGTGGAAATGACGAGCGCAACGTCTTGCGGCGCAAGCGTGCGGCCCGCAATCAGCGCGGAATAGGTGACGACGCCGGCCTTCGGTGCGGAAATGGTCGAGTCCTGCCGGGTCTGCTCGAAGCGGGCACGAATGTCCTGCAACTCGCGGGCGTGGAGCGCCTCCAGTTCGTTGATCTGCGCGCCGAGACTGGTTTGGGTGCCGATGGCCGCGCCGATATCCGCGCCAAGTTGCTGACGCCGCGCGGAGGTTTGCGCCAGCGCGACTTTCGCCTGATGGGTATCGGCGCTCGCCTGCTCGATCCGATCGGCAGTCACGTAATCGGAGACCGACTCCAGGCGGTCCAGCTTGCGCCCGGCTTCGTCGGATATCAGGCGGTTGTGGGTCAACTGCTCGTCGAGCGCGGTGACTTCGGCGCGCCGGCTTTGCAGCGCCAGCCGAGCTGCGCCCAGTTGTGCGGTGAGGTCCGCCTTGCGCTGGCTGTATTGCGCTTCGCTCGTACGAATCTGCTCGTCGCGGCCCAGTTCGTCGAACGCGCGCCGTTGCAGGCCGTTACTCGCGAGAGAAAGATTGCGATCGATGCGGAACAGTGGCGTGCCCTGCACGACGGGCGACGCACGGTTCACGTAAATGTCCGACACTAGCCCGGTCAGCCCCTGGATCTTGATTTCCGCCGACGACACGATTTCAGCGCTCACGTCCTGCTTCAATTCGACATGGTGAAAAAACGCAAACGCGATGGCGAGAGCCACGAGCGACGATGTCCCGTACGCGATCCAGCGCCACGAGACGTCCCTGAATTGGGGAAGATTGATTGGTTCCATAGCGTCATTGCTGCCGGATGCCGGTCAGCACGATGTTTGTCCGTCGAGGACGGACGAGGTGCCGCACGGCGGCTTTGCCGGCGGCAAGATAAATGAGGAAGCGCCAGGCCAAACGTCTAGCGAACGGGCGCGAACGAGTACATGGACGGATGCCCTGCGATGATCCAGTCGGGATAGTTGTCGACGACGGCGGCTTCGATATATCTGGCGAGCCGTTGGGGGGCACCTGGCTCGGTGAGCGGCAGCGGTTCGAACAGTTCGGCGCTAAAGCGGCCTTTTTTGAAGCGCAAATAGAACGGCAACAGCAGTGCGTTGAACGACATGCCCAGTCGAAAAACGCCGTTGTGGATGCGCGCGTCGCGACCGAAAATCGAAACGCCCACCGTTTCCATTGGATAGTGGTACAGGCTGAACGGCGGCACATCGGAAAACAGCACCGCGACACCATTGCGCTTCAATGTTTTGGCGACCCGCAGGCCAAGGCCATTGCGGTCTTCGTCGCCGTACGTGTAGAGCACCTTCACGCCGGGTATCAGCGATTCGTCATCGCCATACATATCTCGCGGCGCACCGGACACCACGCTAATCGACTCAAGACCCAGCACCGCCCGCAATTCGTCGATGACGTAGATGTTCGCGTATTGCGACACGTAATGAAAAGGCGACACGATTACCGGGCGCCCTGGCTGTTCCGCCCGCAACTGGCGGATTTTCTGCGCAAGCACAACGGCGATGTGCTGCAGGTCTGGCCACGCCTCGCTACCGCGAGACAGCCGCCCGTAGTAGATACGTTGATCGATCAGACTCTCGCGCAGGCTGCCGGATGCAACGCGATTGACGTTGAATGGCGCCAGGCCGGGTATGTCACGGCCTATCTCGCAACGCGAGATGCCTTTCCAACGCGCGCGTGGATTGACGAGACTGCGAATTTTCCACTGGACAACGGCAAATGGCTCAATGGCCGAACGTGGCGTGCGGGCGATCAACTCGCATTTGACTCTGCGCCTTGCATTGACGATCTTGTTGCGCAGCGAGGTCAGCATGGCTAACGCGGCGGCCCACGATTCCATGTTTCACTCCGTGTTCATGTGGCATACCGGGAAGGTCCCGGGGAGGTCTTCCCGGCACGCAAACGACTCTTACAGCTTGTACATGACCTTCACCGGTGCCGGAGTCGGCGCCGGTGCAGGTGCTACCGTCTGGGTCGTGGTCGGCGGCGCGCAAGTCGTCTTGCAGTTGCCACCTGCGATGGCGGATTTAGCGAGTTCATTGCGATTGATTTTTTGCATTTCAATTACCTTTAGTGAATCAGTCATTAAAAGCCCGCCGATCAATACTGCATTTCGACAGACGAAAGCAGCTTAACATCGCTTATTTTTGGTACGAGAATCTTTGCGTTATTTTACACTTTCATTTTATATATCAAATATATTGTTCAATCGTCTAATTTAATGTCACTCACGCACATTGTTTTCGTTTATAAAATATCGAATCCGCCTCGAAAAATGCGCGACGGGACGGGCCAACCGAGCGGGTACGCTCCTTCTGCCATTACTATCCACATTAATATTTTCACCTCACCACGCAAATCAAAAAAACATATTTTTCATTGATTAAAATCGGCAATCAAAATACACATCAATTCAAGAATGAAATTTCCCAATCATTAGCCAGAAAAATCACAATTAGCAAAAAATTAAATGCAAGAAAATCCAGATTAAACGCGATCGGACAAAACCAGCCCGATCGGAATCGACGCGTCGCGCGGAATAGTCTGGCGTCTCCGTCCGTTTATTCATCGCATACGAAACGGCAGTTCGCGACCCTCCGCCCGCTGCCTATACTCAGATCACCGGTAGCCAACCCTGGAGTCCACATCATGCGCAAGATGACCCTTTTCGCCGCATTGATCACGCTGGCCGCGCTGCAACACGGCGCGTTCGCTGAAACGCCGAAGGTGAGCAGCGGCCGCCTCGTCAATGCGGACGGCATGACCCTCTACACGTTCGACAAGGACGTCACGCCCGGCGTCAGCGCCTGCACCGGTGGCTGCATGAGCAACTGGCCGGCGGCCACGGCGAGCCCCACCGACAAACCGTCCGGCGACTGGTCGCTGCTGTCTCGTGCCGATGGCGCACAGCAATGGGCGTACAAAGGCCATCCGCTATATCGCTACGCAGCGGACAAACAGGCAGGAGACACAAAGGGAGACGGCTTCAAGGAGGTATGGCACATCGCCAAACCCTGAACGCGAGCCGACAGAACGTCGACCCAGTCACGGCGGCTGCGCAGCAGTAAGCGCCAGCGGCCGCGAAAACAAAAACGCCGGCAAACCGCCGGCGCTGTGGGAAAAACCTTATTCGTCTTTAGGACACTGCAGGTTGCAGCCGTTCGGATCGCCGTTGTCGCCGCGCTTGCGCATCGCCGATTTCTTATCCGATTGAAACTTGTCTGAAGGCGCCGACGCAGCGAATGGCATTTGCGGATGTTCGGCGAGACGGAACTGGTCCTGCAGGATGCCGCCCGGCACGCCGGGCGAATTCTGCGCAAAAGCAACCGAAGCGGTGCCGAGAAGCACACCAGTCGCCGCAACTGCGGCACATACGTGTAAAAGTACTTTCATATCGATTCGCGCTGCGGGCGCGCGGTTAAGGCGGGAACGGAAGCGTAAAGGGTATCCGAAACCGGCGTCCCGCGCAGCGATGCGGACAGCTTTATGTTTACAGGCTCTTACGCCGCCGCCTCGCCAAGGCCGGCTTCCACATCCACCAGCCGTCCGCAATCCCGTGGGTCATAGCCTTCCAGCAGAGCGACGCTGTCGTGAAACGCGTTGCCGCGCAGCAATCCGATCACGGTAGACAACGGCGCGCGTTCGAGATGCGCGCGGTCGCACGCGAAGTAATAGTCTTCGTCGACGATCGGCATGAAGTCGAGCCCGAAGTGATGCGCGGCGGGTTCCACGCCGAAACCCACGTCCGCCATGCCGCTTGCGACAAACGCCGCAATCGCCGAGTGCGTGAGTTCAGTCGACGCGTAACCATTGACCCGATCCGGATCGACGCCGACCTGACGCAGCGCGAGATCGAGCAGCATCCGCGTGCCGGAGCCGGGCTGACGATTGACGAAACGGATGTCGTCGCGTGCGAGGTCACCCAGTCCGCTGATCCGTTTCGGATTGTTCTTGCCGAGAAAGAGCCCCTGCTTGCGTCGCGTGAGGTGCACGAGCACGTGGCGCTGCGGATCGAGCCAGCGCCGGTAGGTATCGGCACAGGCAGCGCGGAATGGGCCGAGCGGCAAATGAAAGCCCGCGAGGTCGCATTCGCCGCGTGCCAGTGCGCTCACCGCGTCGGCGCTATCGCGGTACTTGATATCGACCGGCAGATCGTTCGCGACTAGTGCCGTGACCAGCGCGGCCACTGCATAACCATGCGACGCGTGGATGCGGACGTCGTCGGCGGGGGGCGCGAGCCAGCGGTTCAGATCGCTGGCCACTTCGCTCGCGAGCGCCTGCATGTTGCCGTCGAGCCGCTCACCGCACAGACGCTGCGCACGCAACACCGCCTGCCCGAGTTCGGAGAGTACCGAGCCACGTCCGCGCTCCTTGGCAATCAGCGGGCCGCCCAGCCGTTCTTCGATGCTGCGCAGCAAACCCCACGCATGCCGGTAGGACAAACCCTTAAGCTGCGCGGCCTGCGCGATGCTGCCGGACTCGTCTACCAGCGCGAGCAACGGCACGACGTCCGACAGGCTTGACTCGCGGCCATCCGCGCCCTTCACCACCAGTTGAGCCTGGCACTCGATCCGAACCATATATGTTCCACTCTTTCCTATTGCGCGGGCCGGTTCACCCGCCTATCTTTCAGCAACTACCAATCAAACAGAAGAAGCATAAGTGCACACTTTATGAATAACAAGTGCATATATGACTTTGGAGGAGCCCCCTTTGGACGATTTCCACGCCATCGCGCCGGAGCAACTGGTGCAACGTCACGCGCAGCCCGGCCTATCGCTGCTGGCGGTGCTGCACGCCATTCAGGACGATCTCGGCTACGTGCCGCCCGCCACGGTTGCGCCGCTCGCGCGTGCGATGAACCTGTCGCGTGCGGAAGTGCACGGTGTCATCACCTACTACCACCACTTCCGTACCGAGCCCGCCGCCCCCGTCGTCGTGCAGCTATGCCGCGCGGAAGCGTGCCGCAGCATGGGCACCGAAGCACTTGCCCAGCACATCGAGGGACGCACCGGATGCCGGTTCGACGCTGAACATCAGCATGGCGCGACGGTGGAACTGGAATCGGTGTATTGCCTCGGGCAATGCGCGCTGTCGCCCGCCTTGATGATCAACGGCAGCTTGCACGCCAAAGTCACGTCGCAGAAATTCGACGCGATTTTCGCTGCTGCCAGCAAGTGCGTGGAGGTGGTCGCATGACGCGCATCTATGTCCCTCGTGATTCGTCGGCGTTGGCGTTGGGGGCCGACGCGTTGGCGCAGTCCATCGAAGCTGAAGCCGCGCGACGCGGCGTTGAAATCGATGTGGTTCGCAACGGCTCGCGCGGACTGTTGTGGCTCGAACCGCTCGTGGAAGTGGCAACGGCTGAAGGCCGTATAGGCTATGCCAACGTCGAAACGACCGATATCGCCGCGCTGTTCGACGCCGGCTTTACCAACGGTGGCGATCATCCCCGCCGCGTCGGCGTAGTCGACGACATTCCGTATCTGAAGAACCAGCAGCGGCTGACCTTCGCGCGCATTGGCATCACCGACCCACTTTCCATCGACGACTACCTCGCCCATGGCGGCCTCGACGGCTTGCGTCAGGCGCTGCAAACCGACGGCGACGCCGCCTGCGAAGCGCTGATCGAATCCGGCTTGCGCGGACGCGGCGGTGCAGCGTTCCCTGCGGGCATCAAATGGCGCACGGTACGCGGCGCCAAAGCTGCGCAGAAATACATCGTCTGCAATGCGGACGAAGGCGATTCCGGCACTTTCTCCGATCGCCTCGTGATGGAAAGCGATCCGTACCTGCTGATCGAAGGGATGCTGATCGCGGGCGTCGTGACCGGCGCGACGCTCGGCTACATCTACGTGCGCAGCGAATATCCGCATTCGATCGCCACGCTCGAAGCCGCGATCGCCAACGCGCGCGCCGCCGGCTGGCTCGGTGACAGCGTGCTCGGATCGACCGCGCATCGCTTCGAACTGAGCGTGGCGAAAGGCGCGGGCGCGTATGTGTGCGGCGAGGAAACCGCGCTGCTCGAGTCGCTCGAGGGCAAGCGCGGCATCGTGCGCGCGAAGCCGCCAGTGCCGGCGCTCGTCGGTCTGTACGGACAGCCGACCGTGATCAATAACGTCATCACGCTGGCAACGGTGCCGACCATCTTCGCGCGCGGCGCCGCGTTCTACAAAGACTTCGGCATGGGACGCTCGCGCGGCACGCTGCCGTTCCAGCTTGCGGGCAACGTGAAGCAAGGCGGCCTCGTGGAACTCGCGTTCGGGGTCACCTTGCGCGAATTGCTCAACGATTTCGGCGCTGGCACGGCAAGCGGGCGACCGGCACGCGCAGTGCAGGTCGGCGGTCCGCTCGGCACCTATCTGCCGGAAAGCCAGTGGGACATTCCGCTGGACTACGAAGCCTACGCGGCCGTCGGCGCGGTGGTCGGCCACGGCGGAATCGTCGTGCATGACGACACCTCGAATCTCGCCGAACTCGCGCAATACGCGATGCACTTCTGCGCGCTCGAATCGTGCGGCAAGTGCACGCCATGCCGGATCGGCTCGACGCGCGGCGTCGAAGTGATTGCCCGGATTCGCAACGGCGATACGTCCACGCGACAGGTGCAGTTGCTGCGCGATCTGTGCGACACGATGGTATCCGGCTCGCTGTGCGCGATGGGCGGCATGACGCCGTTTCCGGTGCTGTCCGCGCTCGATCACTTCCCCGAAGACTTCGGTCTCGCCGACGCCGACGTGTCGAATCACGTCGATCACCACGCACCCAAAGCGGCCTGACCCAGGAGCCCCCATGTCCGATGCGATCAATTCTTCTGCTGGTGCTGGTGCTGGTGCCGGTGCAGGCGGCTGCGGCTCAGGCAACTGCGCGTGCAAATCACAGGCACTGGCGCAACCACGTGCGCCGCGCTCCTTTTTCGACGACACCGACTACGGCACACCCGAACGCCACGCCGACCTCGACGTCACGCTTGAAATCGACGGCCAGGCCGTCACCGTTCCCGCCGGCACCTCTGTGATGCGCGCCGCCGTCGAAGCCGGCGTGAACGTACCCAAACTCTGCGCGACCGATTCGCTCGAACCGTTCGGCTCATGCCGTCTGTGTCTCGTCGAAATCGAAGGCAAGCGCGGTTATCCGGCGTCGTGCACGACGCCGGTCGAAGCGGGTATGAAAGTCCGCACGCAAACGGATCGTCTGCAATCACTGCGCCGAAACGTGATGGAGCTGTACATTTCCGACCATCCGCTCGACTGCCTCACCTGCCCCGCCAACGGCGACTGCGAATTGCAGGACATGGCTGGCGTGACCGGCCTGCGCGAAGTGCGCTACGGTTTCGACGGCGCGAATCATCTGAAGGACAAGAAGGACGAGTCGAATCCGTACTTCACGTATGACCCGTCGAAATGCATCGTCTGCAATCGCTGCGTGCGCGCGTGCGAGGAAACCCAAGGGACGTTCGCGTTGACCATCGCCGGACGCGGTTTCGAATCGCGTGTCGCGGCGAGTGCCAACCAGCCGTTCATGGAGTCGGAATGTGTGTCGTGCGGCGCGTGCGTCGCCGCCTGCCCGACCGCGACCTTGCAGGAGAAGTCGGTCATCAAACTCGGACAGGCCGAACATTCGGTGGTCACGACGTGCGCTTATTGCGGGGTCGGCTGCTCGTTCAAGGCGGAGATGAAGGGCAACCAGGTCGTGCGGATGGTGCCGCACAAAAACGGCCAGGCTAACGAAGGACACGCGTGCGTGAAGGGCCGCTTTGCATGGGGCTATGCCACGCACAAAGACCGCATTACGAAGCCGATGATCCGCGCGAAAATCACCGACCCGTGGCGCGAAGTCAGTTGGGACGAAGCGCTCACTTATGCGGCGTCGGAATTCCGCAGAATCCAGGCGAAACATGGCCGCGATTCGATCGGCGGCATTACGTCGTCACGTTGCACGAACGAAGAAACGTACCTCGTGCAAAAACTCGTGCGCGCCGCGTTCGGCAACAACAACGTCGACACCTGCGCACGCGTGTGCCACTCGCCGACCGGCTACGGCCTGAAGGCCACGTTAGGCGAATCGGCGGGCACGCAGACTTTCGCGTCGGTCGACAAAGCCGACGTCATCATGGTGATCGGCGCGAATCCGACCGATGGCCACCCGGTGTTCGGCTCGCGCCTGAAGCGTCGGGTGCGCGAAGGCGCGAAGCTGATCGTCGTCGATCCGCGCAAAATCGATATTGTCGATACGCCGCATGTGAAGGCCTCGCATCATCTGCAATTGCGGCCCGGCACCAACGTCGCCATCGTCAATGCGCTCGCGCATGTGATCGTGACCGAAGGCCTGCTGAACGAGGCGTTCATCGCTGAGCGCTGTGAGGCGCGTGCGTTCGAGCAATGGCGCGCTTTCGTCGCGCTGCCTGAGAATGCGCCGGAATCCACGGAATCGTTGACGGGCGTGCCTGCCCAACAGGTTCGCGAAGCCGCCCGCATCTATGCAACCGGCGGCAACGCCGCTATCTATTACGGTCTCGGCGTCACCGAACACGCGCAAGGCTCGACGATGGTGATGGGCATCGCGAACCTCGCGATGGCCACCGGCAACATCGGCCGCGAAGGGGTCGGCGTGAATCCGCTGCGCGGTCAGAACAACGTGCAGGGTTCGTGCGACATGGGCTCATTCCCGCACGAACTGCCCGGCTACCGGCATATCAGCGACACGGTCACGCGCACGCTGTTCGAAGAAGCGTGGAACGTCACGCTGCAACCGGAACCCGGATTGCGTATTCCGAACATGTTCGACGCCGCCGTGCACGGTTCCTTCAAGGGCCTGTATTGCCAGGGCGAGGACATCGTGCAGTCGGACCCGAATACGCATCATGTATCGGCGGCGTTGTCGTCGATGGAATGCATCGTCGTGCAGGACATTTTTCTGAACGAGACGGCCAAATACGCGCATGTGCTGCTACCGGGTTCGTCGTTCCTCGAAAAGGACGGCACCTTCACCAACGCCGAGCGCCGCATTTCGCGCGTGCGCAAAGTGATGCCGCCGGTGCCCGGTTACGCCGACTGGGAAGTCACCGTGATGCTCTCCCGCGCGCTCGGCTATGAGATGGACTACACGCATCCGTCGCAGATCATGGACGAGATCGCGCGTCTCACGCCGACCTTCCACGGCGTGTCCTATCGCCGGCTGGAAGAGCTCGGCAGCATTCAATGGCCGTGCAACGAAAGCGCGCCGGACGGCACGCCGACCATGCACATCGACAGCTTCGTGCGCGGCAAGGGCAAATTCGTGATTACGAAGTTCATCGCCACGCCGGAGAAGGTCACGCGTAAATTCCCGCTCCTGCTGACCACCGGCCGCATCCTGTCGCAATACAACGTGGGCGCGCAAACGCGTCGTACGGAGAACTCCCGCTGGCATGACGAAGACCGGCTCGAAGTGCATCCACACGATGCCGAGGAGCGCGGCATCAAGACGGACGACTGGGTCGGCATCGAATCACGCGCGGGACAAACGGTGTTGCGCGCGAAAGTGACCGAGCGGATGCAGCCGGGTGTGGTCTACACGACCTTCCACTTCCCGGAATCGGGCGCGAACGTGATCACCACCGACAGTTCGGATTGGGCCACCAATTGCCCTGAATACAAGGTGACCGCCGTGCAGGTGATGCCGGTCGAACAGCCGTCGCAATGGCAGAAAGACTACTCGCGCTTTAACAGCGAGCAACTCGATCTGTTGAAGCAACGCGAGTTGGCCAACTCCGGCTCGGACAAGTGAGAAAGTGAGATAGCGCATGGACAATCAGAATCTGATCGACATGGCGAACCGGATCGGTGACTTCTTCGATTCGATGCCGGACCGGGACGAAGCGCTGGCGGGCGTGGCCGATCATATCCGTCGTTTCTGGGAGCCGCGGATGCGGCGCGCGCTGCTGGCGGCGCTGGATGAACCCGAGGAGAACGGCGTGGCGATGTCCGCATTCGTCAAGGAGGCGCTTGTCGAACATCGCGAACAGTTGATGCCCGCCGCGCCGTCGACGGCGTAAGACACCGTGCCGTTTCAGGCTGCGCGTCACGTCAAAGCGCAGCCTGCTCCGGTATCTCGCCGCCCACCGCGAACCACGCCTCGCAATGCCGCAACAGGCCGTGCAAGTCCGACCCCGTGCGCCCTCGCGCGCTGATATACCCATCCGGGCGCACGAGATAGAACGACGGCCGCGTGCGTCCATACGACTCGGACAGTGCCGGGCCGCCATCGCCGGTCGTATCGGTGATGCGCCAGATTCGCACGGCGCCCGGCAGCAATCGTTCGACCTCAGCTGTGAGCCGCTCCAGTTCCGGGTCCGATGGCGGCGCATGTTTGGCGGCTGGATCGAGTGGCGTGTCGTCTACCGGCAACGGCGGCACCAGCAAAAACAGCGAGAAAAACGCCGGGTCGTGCAGATCAAACAGGCAGCCGACACCCGGCGCGCGGCCCAGCGGCCCGTCCACGACGTGCACCAGCGCATCCGGCGCGCGTTCGCCGGCGCGTGGACCGCCGTCGAGTACCCGTTCGAGCGTCAATGGACTGCGTCGGTATTGAATCGACAATTCGCTGATGGTCAGGCGCGCGGCGTCGCGCAGCGGCCCTAATGCGGCCAGGACCGGCATCACACGCTCACGCAGCAGCTTGAGCGGACCGTGATCGGCCTCGGCCATCTGCGTGATGAAGCCGGTCTGCCGCAACACGTCACGCTCAATGGGATGCCGCTCCATGTGATACGTATCGAGCAGCCGGTCCGGCGCCGCGCCGTTCAGCACTAGCGCCAGTTTCCAGCCGAGATTGAACGCTTCCTGAATGCCGGTGTTCATCCCTTGCGCGCCCGCCGGGCTGTGAACATGCGCAGCATCGCCGGCGAGGAAAATACGGCCCACGCGCAGCCTGTCGACCATCCGGCTATTCAGATGGAAATACGATGACCACGCGAGATCCGACACATCGACCCGTTCACGCACGCGCCGCGCGATCAACGCCTTGCATTGTTCCAGCGACGGCGGCGGCACCTGATCGAGCGGCGGTTCGCCGAGCACCGCAGGCGTCGGCGGCGCAGCCACGGCGGCCGGTTCGACCGCATGATCGGCGATCAGCCGATGCCGGCCATGTCCCATCGGAAACAGCGCCACCAGCCCCTCGGCCGACGCGAAAATATGGAACTCGTCTTCCGGCCAGTCGGTTTCGGCGTGCAGATCGGCAAGCAGGAAAGTCTGCTCGAACGTCTTCCCCTCGAAGCTCAGCCCCAGCCGATGACGGATCGCACTATGCGCGCCATCGGCGGCGATCAGGTACGACGGACGCATGGTCTCGGTATGACCGTCCGCGCGGCGCAACGTCGCCTGAATGCTCGCGGCACCCTGCGAGAACATGGTCAGCTCGACGCCCCGCTCAACTGTCACGCCTAGCGTGGCGAGATGCTCGGTAAGCAAGCGCTCGGTCACCGACTGATCGAGAAACAGCAGATACGGATAGCGCGTGTGCAGCGGATCGAAATCGAGTTGCGCGAGGCGCATGCCGTTCGAAAACAGATTGGCGATGCGCGCGCGATGACCGAGTTCGAGAAACGGCTCGATCAGCCGATGCTGTTCGAGGAGCTCAAGGGTGCGCGCCTGGATGCCGATGGCGCGCGAACAGGGGTTCGGTTGCGGCGCCTTATCGATCAGGCGCACGGGAATATGAGCGCGCGCCAGACTCATCGCCGCGGCAAGTCCGGTGGGACCGGCCCCGACGATCAGCACTGGCGACGCACCGGTTGCAGCAGCGTCCATGCGGAACTCCGGCAGACACAGTGCGCTCTAGTGTACGCCGACGAATACGGGGTCAAGGTTGCGCTGCATCATTGGCAAGGCTTTCGGGCCGTTAGCGCCCCGCCGTGCGAGCCCAAATCCGGGCGCCCCTCACCGAGTGTGGGAAAATGCGGCCTCTGCCTCACCCAAATGCCAGCCCCCGTCATGCAACAAGTATTTGACCGCGCTTTTGCGGCGCATCGTGACGGCCGCCTCGACGACGCCGAACGCGGCTACCGCGCAACGCTCGACGACAATCCAGTGCACGTCGATGCGTTGCATCTGCTGGGCGTCCTGCGCCACCAGCAGGGCCAGCACGCCGAAGCCGCCGCCCTCGTGCGGCGCGCGGTGAACCTGCGTCCCGAAGATGCCGCGCTGCAACTGAATCTGGGCAACGCGCTGAAAGCGCTGGGCCAGATCGACGACGCCATCGAACAATTCCGCAACGCGCTGACGCTCGCGCCGACGTTTCCGATGGCGCATTACAACCTCGGCAACGCGTATGCGTCGGTGGGCCGTCACGAAGACGCGGCCGACTCGTTCGAGAAATCGCTGCGCCTGCAACCTGACGACGCGTCGTCGCACAACAACCTGGGTAACGCACTGCACGCACTCGGACGTCACGCGGAAGCGATTACGTCGTTCCGGCGCGCGCTCGAACTGCGCCCGGGGCACGCAGGCGCGCTGAACAACATGGGCATGTCGCTGAATGCGTTGGGGCGCGCAGATGAAGCGATACCGTGCTTCCAGGCGGCGCTGGCCGCTGAGCCGCGCTTCGTCGCCGCGCACTTCAACCTCGCCAATACGTTCGACGCAACCGGTCGGCATGCGGAAGCGGTTGTGTCGTTCGGGCAATCGCTCGCATTACAGCCCAATCTGCCGCCCGCGATCTTCGGGATGGGCAATGCACTCGCGTCGCTCGGACACCACGCGCAAGCGTTGCCGTATCTGGAGCGCGCGGTCGGTCTCGATCCGCAATTCGCGCTTGCCTGGTTGAGTCTCGGCAGCGCGCACCAGGCGCTGGGCGCACACGCACCCGCCGTGCGTGCCTTCGATCAGGCGCTGCGGCTGCGCCCCGATCTCGCGTCAGCTCACATGAACCGCGCGCTCGCGTGGCTCGCGCAGCGCAATTTCGCGCGCGGGCTGCCGGAATACGAATGGCGTTTGCAGGCGATGGCGCAACCGGTCATCCAGACCTTGCCGCGCTGGCACGGCGAGCCGATCGAACAGCGCACGTTGCTGATCCATGCCGAACAGGGCTTCGGCGATACGCTGCAGTTCGTGCGTTTCGTCCCGCTGGCCGCGCAACGGGCCGCGCGCGTCGTGCTCGAAGTGCAGCCGTCATTGCTGCCGTTGCTCGCGCCCGCCGCGCAGGCGTGGCGCGTCACGCTGATCGCGCAACGCGCGCCGCGCCCTGCCGCCGATCTGCAATGCCCGTTGTTGAGCTTGCCGCTCGCGCTCGGCACGACGTTCGACACGATTCCGTCGCGCACGCCGTATCTCAGCGTGCCACCGGCTTATGGGCGCAAATGGCGCGGCTCGCTCGGCGGCCAGGCTAAACGCAAAATCGGCATTGCGTGGTCGGGACGCGTGCAGCAGAACGAAACCCGTTCGATGCCGCTCGCCGAACTCGATCCGCTCTTCGCGCTCGACGGAATCGACTGGATCGTGCTGCAGCCCGCGTTGAGCGCGGAAGAACGCTCGGCACTGGACGCGCATCCGCGCGCGGCGTCGATCCACCGATTCGACACGCGCATCGGTGACTTCGCGGATACGGCGGCGATCATCGAACGGCTCGATGCGGTCGTGTCGATCGACACGTCGATTGCCCATCTGAGCGGGGCGATGCGCAAACCGCTATGGCTGATGCTGCCGTTCGCCGCGGACTGGCGCTGGTTCGATCGCGATACCGATAGCCCGTGGTATCCGGGCGCGACGCTGGTTCGGCAACCCCGGCCCGGCGCGTGGGGTGAGGTGGTGAATACGGTGGCGAAGGCGTTGCGCGAGGGCTAAGCAAGCAGGCTTTCCAGCAGTGACGCGCGGCGCCCGGCTCCGGCGATTTCGCCAGGCCTGGCGCTTCGAAAGCGTCAAATCCGCTTCGCCGTCGCGTGCTGGTTTGGTCGCTTTGAACTCGCCTTACCGACGCTTGCTGCCGCGAATGGATACGGCCTGCGTTTGCCCACGAACGGGCAGATGCCGCATGACCGCCCAACACCAACAAAAAACCCCGCGTTCTCACGAACACGGGGTTTTTGTTTGTCGGATCAAACGCCGAAGCGTGACACCTGCAGACGCTAGGCCGCCCGATACTGATTGCGCGCTTCCGGCGTGCGATACAGCACCAGCGTTGCGATCAACCCGCAAATCGCCGCCACGCCAAGGAACAGACCCGGCGCCGCCTTGTTATTGGTGACGTGGATCAGCAACGTTGCGATCGCCGGCGTGAAGCCGCCGATCGTCGTAGCAAGGCTATACGCGAGCGAGAAACCGGCCGTACGCACTTCGACCGGCATCACTTCGGTCAGCGCCACGACCATCGCGCCGTTATAGCTGCCGTACAGGAACGACAGCCACAACTGAACCGCCAGCAGACGCACGAACGACGGCTCGCCGACCAGCCATTGCAGCGCCGGATACGCGGTGAGGATAGTGAGGATGGTGAAGGTCAGCAAAACCGGACGGCGCCCGATCCGGTCCGACAACGCGCCCGCAAGCGGCAACCAGACCAGGTTCGACAGGCCGACACAGACCGTGACGACGAGCGTGTCGATCGACGACAGCTTCAGCACTTCCTTGCCGAAGGTCGGCGTGTACGCGGTGATCATGTAGAACGACACCGTGGTCATGATGACCATGCCCATGCCGCCCAGCACGATGCCCCAGTTCGCGGCCATCGACTTCATGATCTCGCCCATGCTCGGACGATGCTTGCGCGCCTTGAACTCTTCGGTTTCCTGCAGCGAACGGCGAATCAGGAACAGGAACGGCACGATCAGGCAGCCGATCAGGAACGGCACGCGCCAGCCCCACGCGAACATCTGGTCGGCGGGCAACAGCTTGTTCAGCATCACGCCGATCAGCGCGGCGAACACCACTGCAACCTGCTGGCTACCCGACTGCCACGAGCAATAGAAGCCCTTGTTGCCCTTGGTCGCGATCTCCGACAGATACACGGACACGCCGCCCAGTTCGACCCCGGCCGAGAAGCCCTGCAGCAGCCGCCCGAACAGCACGAGAACCGGCGCAAGTATGCCGATCGTCGCGTAACCAGGAATGGCTGCGACCGTGAGCGTGCCGAGCGCCATCAGGCCGAGTGTGAGGATCAGGCCTTTGCGCCGGCCGTGATGGTCGATGTATGCGCCGAGAATGATCGCGCCGAGTGGACGCATCAGGAAGCCCGCGCCGAACACGGACAGCGACAGCATCAACGACGCGAATTCATTGCCACTCGGGAAGTAGGTCTTCGCAATCGCCGAAGCGTAGTAGCCGTACACCATGAAGTCGTACATCTCAAGAAAGTTACCGCTGACCACACGGAAAACTGTCTTGACCTTGGATTCTTCCGCTGCGGAAGTGGCGTGTGTCGCACTAGACATGACATTCTCTGAGAAGCCCGTCGCCACATGAACGGTAGCGTTAGGGCAGTTGAAACGAGCCGCTGCTGATGGCAGCGGAACCGGCAGACGGATCGAAAAATAACGCGCCGGGGGCGCTGCATTTTCATGCTTGACGCATTCACGCGGTATCAGGGTAAACGTTGCGGATCATGCAACGCGTACGCCACCTAATGTTAGCGTTGATGGCGCGATCGCGAAATGCATACAGAACGCTTACGGACGGCGCCTGCGATCGTCGCGGTAGACTCTCCGCCCTGGCACTTCCGTTGATTGATGACCCGATGCGAACTCTTCCCGTCCTTTCGCTGCGCCCCGCGACCCTCGACGACGCCGCGCTGATTGCTTCGATCCATAGCAGCAGTTGGCAGGCCACCTATCGTGGCTTGTTGCCCGACGCGTTTCTCGATGGTGAAGTCACGCGCGAACGTGCCGCGTATTGGGAAGCACGGCTGGGCGCGCCGGGTGGCGAGCGCCGTATCGTGCTGATTGCCGAGCTCGCGGGTACGCCGGTCGGCTTCATGTGTGTCGAACGCCAGCCGGAATCCACGTGGGGCGTACTGCTCGATAACCTGCATGCGCTGCCTGGTTATCAGGGCATCGGCGCCGGCAAGCTACTGATGCGCGCCGCCGAGGACTGGGCACGCGCTCAGGGCGAGACGCAGTTGTATCTGTATGTGCTCGAAGGCAACGCGCCGGCAATCGGCTTTTATGAACGGCAGGGCTGGACGTTTGCCGGCGCCGAACCGGATCACATGGGTGGCGTGGACATCACCGCGTTGCGCTACGTGTACAGACTCGAACGCTAGAAACCCACGCATGCTCGCCGGATCGTTGGTGCTTTTTTCATCAATCGATCACGTGTGATTGGGCCGTTCCGTGATCTCTTTTCAGACCTGTCTGATCATTACGGCGGCAGCTTCCTGGCATCATCTTCCGCACCCGATGGCTTCACCGTGTGGCGTCCGCGAGACCTCGCATTGAAGTTGAATGCAGCACTTGTCTGCGTTTGGCTTCGATGGCTTTCGAGTTTTCACGGTTTCGGTCGCCACGCGCAGAAGGCGTTTCATCTGTACCGCCCCGAGCCCGAGTCCCACAGACCCCGCAGCCGCCTGTCAGCGGCCCCACTACGAGGCGCTGGAAGAGACCATGTCCACCATTCCCCTTACCCTGATTGAAGGCGCAATCGCCATGCCGCGTTTGCGCCCGCTGCGCTACGTCCCAGCGTCGTTTGGCCGTGACTGGGCGCTGCTTCCGCCGGTGCGCAACTGGCGCGCAGAACTCAAGGCGCTCTACGCCGCCGTGCTGCATACCTTCTGCCTGACCGATCAGGCAATCCTCTCGTTCTGTCAGTGGGTGCCATTGGATACGCGGCGCGCTGCGGCGAGTTTGGCGACTTCGGCATCGACGTTTGAGCGCGCCTATGTTGGTGCCGCGCCGCGTGAGGCAGACCCGCGCGTTCCCGTCGATCATGCGGTTCGCTCGACGACGATCGAGGCACCTGGGTCTCGTGCACCGGGCGATCGGGCGATTCATTGGGGGGCGTTAGCTGGCGGCGCGTGCGTAATAGGCGGTGTGGCTGCGCTTGCGTGGGTTGCGTTGGGTCATCCCGAGCATCGTTATCCGGCCAGTAGCCTGAGGCCTGCGGATATGACGGTTGTCAGCGGTAGTTCGGAGCCGACGCAGCGCACAGTGCCTGACATGGCAGCGACCGGAGAAACGCATCGTCGCGATTCAGGCGCGAAGGTTAGTAGCACGACGTTGGCTCGTGTAGATGCGAAGCCTGTCGCTGTTCCCGCTCCTGGGATGGCGTCGGCTTCCAGAAATGTCTCCGGTAACGAGACCATCATGCATCGTGGCAACACAAACTCGTTCAGCGAAAAATCGGGCCGCGCGCGCACAACCGTTGGTCGTGGCCTCACACGAAACGTCACCGACAATGCTTTACCGCGTGGCACCGCAAAACGGCATGAGCGGCCGCGCATCACTGTCCCGGCAATCGCTCAGCGCAGTCCGCCTGCGCCGTCTGTCGCCGGAGACTATTCGCCATTCGCGCCAGCCGGATTAGGTGTCGACGACTACGCATCCGTGACGATGTCGGCGGCAACCCATCTCCGCGATATCGCGCCGGGCCCGCGCGCTGCAACGTCCAGTCATCTCGCGGAAACCGATGGGACCGAATGGATGGGCCGTATTTCACATCGTCGAGTGACTGACGTTCCCGAGCAATTCGCTAAGTAAAAGCAAACCGCTCACGTTGCCGCAAAGAATCACGGCATAAAAAAACCCGGTTACGAGAACCGGGTTTTTGTGTTCATGCCGTCACTTCTGGATCGGCAATCCCAATTCCGTCTGCTGCTGCAACTGCGTGACTTCGCTTTGCAACTGACGCAATTGCGCTTGCGCCCTCGCCTTCTCCGCACTCAACGCCGCCGCTTCACCTTGCGTCTGACGCTGATAGTCATTGACCCGCGCCTGCTGCGTACGCGCGACGTTCAGATCAGCCTGCAAACGTCTTGCGCGATCTTCAGACAATGCAATCACGTTCTGGATAGATGCTTTCTGCGCCTGCAACTGCGTGCGGCGAATCTCGACGTCCGACAGTTGCACCGTCTGCTGGACGAAGCCGGTGTAAATGGCTTGCGCCCGCTCTGCATCGCCGGACTTGATCACCCGCCAGAAATGTTTGTCCTGAAATAGCGCGACGTAGTACGCCATGTCATCGGGATAGAAAAACAGGCTCGCGCCGTAACTGCCGTTATACGTGGTGCGCAACTCGCTCAGTTTTTCGTCGTGAATCATCCGCATCAACTCGGCGACGTTGCCTTGCGCGTCGGCCGTCACCTCGGGGGTGCTCGCCGGGGTGCCGGACAAGGCAGCCGACACCGCATCGGGCTGTGCCGTTAGCGCGCTGATGGCCGGGCGCGTGCCCGCGACAGGCGCAGCCTCGTCGGTTTGCGTAGCCAGCGCGAGACCGGCGTGCTGCAACAATGCGCACGCGGTCGCAAGCAATGCAGCGCGCCGCACAATGGGGGGATACGTCATACGTCCTTGCTCCAGGCAATTCCAAAACAGCCGGCGATTATCGCGCGGATTGGCCGTTAAGCGAAGCATTCAAATGCTGCATGGATCAGGCTCAAATCGAGATAAACCGGTGATGATTCATTCCGTGTAAAGGCGTCGCTTATCGCGAAAAAATTTGGTTCGGATGAGGGCAAAATAAAGCGATCCGCCTCGCAGAAACGATTGCGCGCGCGGGCTGTATTTGCGCGAATACGACATCGAGCGGCGTTGCCATGCTGGGGCGTTCCGCGATTGTGAAAATGCTTCGCGGTTTGTCGCGTTTCTGCAGGCGGAATGAAAAAGCGCGGCGATCGACGATCTCGCGTGGACAACTCGACGCGGTGGGCTCACGCATCAAACAATCAGATGCCTGACTATCGCGATAGTGACAAACGGCGATCTCATGGCGCAACCTTGTTCGCCGGGTCAGGCCGGAATCGACCGAAGCTTTAGCCAGGCATCAAGCTGCCCTGACTAAAGCCTGGTCTGCATAAGGGCATCAGCCCTATCCGAAAACCAGCGGTATTAAAACCGCGTTTCGCGCGCCACGCGCAGGAACGTATCGAGCAGCGGCGTGCAATCGAGCAACTCCGGGCCGCCCGCGCGATGAAATTCCGGATGCCATTGCACGCCCATCACGAAAGGCGCACGCCGATAACGGACTGCTTCGATGATGCCGTCCGATGCCGACACCGCCTCGATATTAAGATCGCGCCCGAGTGTCTTGACCGCCTGATGGTGAATCGAGTTGACGATCGCATCGCGCCGGCCCGGGAACATATTGGCTAGCGTCGAGCCGTCCGGGAAATGGATTCCATGCCGATGCTGATCGTAGTTCTCGTTGACGTGTGCGCCGGCGGTCGGCACGTCGGTAGCGATGTCCTGATACAGCGTGCCGCCAAACGCCACATTGATCAGTTGACAGCCACGGCACACGCCAAGCACCGGCTTGCCCGACTCGATGAACTCATGCAGCAGTTCGAGCTCGTACATGTCGCGCACACGGTCGCCCGGCCATTCGTGGCTGGTGGCCGCTTCCGCGTAGGACTGCGGCGACACGTCGGCGCCGCCTTGCAGCAGCAGCCCGTCGAGATGCTTCGCGTAATCGCGCAAACGGATATTGCTCGGATGCAGCATGCCCTGATGACCCACGGTCGGAATCATGAACACGAGCACGTCGCGCGACATCACCCAATGGGCGATCGATTCCTCGAGATATTGCAAGGTCTTGCCGCGCAAGCCTTTCGCGCCCGGTTCCGGGTGGAAGATGCGCGCCGACACGCCGATCCGCAGTGTGCGTTGCGTGATCCGTTGACCCGCGCGATCGAACAATTGCCGCGCGCGGGCCGCGATGATCCGGCCAAACACCGTCCACGCCGAATCGTTCTGCTTCAGATAGCGCGGCGGCGAAGGCGGCAGCGCGTTCGGCGGCGGCGGATTGGTCGCCGTGAAATCGGGTGCCGCGCCAAAACCCGGTGGCGGCGCACCCGCCGGGCGCGACGCGGAGCCCGCGCCGCCCTCGTTTTCGACGACGTCTTCGACGTCGACGGTGGTGGTCAGTTCGCCGGCAACCGGGTCGCTGCTGCTGAGTGTCGGTGCAACCGGCGGCACGGTTCTGGTGGCGGCGGCGTGCTCGAAGCGTGCACCGCCGTGCCGCGCTTCCCGTTCGTGAACCGCCGCCTCCTGCTTCGCGGTGGAGGCCGCGGCCGAACTTCGCGCTTCGGCCGCGTCACGTTGCCGGGCCGTTTGCGGATCGGTGGGCGTGACGGCGGACGCACTGTCGGGATCGTCGGTCGACGACCTCACTGCCGCTTCCTCCGCCGCGTCCGATGCAACCTGCGTATGGGCCGGCGCATCGTCCGGCAGCGCAGTTGAACGGACGGTGCTCGGCGGTGCCTCGACCGGCGCAGCGGGCGTCGTGGTCCCCTCTTGCGCCTTTGACACGACATCTTTCATCGGCGACTGGATCGCATCTTCATGTGAAGGAGGTAGCGAAGCGGCGGGCTCAGCCGGTGCGGCGCCGGGTTTCGGCGCGCCGGGTGTAGCGCTGGAGGGGACGCCAGTAGTAGCACCGGACGGTGCAGGCGACGATGGGCTGCCGGGCGTACCGGCGTTTTCAGGTTTGTTTTCGCTCATGACAGTCAGACAGGCGCCTTCCACGCGAACGAATGAATATGCCCTGATTATCCGCTAGCGCTGCAAACCCGGCAAACGCGCACACAATTGCTCACATTGTCACCGGCGCGCGCGGGGAACTCCCTTTTTTTGCTTTCCTGAATGACGCGCGCCAACGCCACCCGTCATTCAAGGGTCCGGCTGTTCGTTGAACGTATCGCGCAGCGCAATCTGCATCGCTGCATGGATCTTCACGCACCAGCGCCACACGAGCGCCAGCAGCAACGCCGCGCAGATCAACACCACGGCGAGCAGACCAGTGGGCGGCAAAATACTGCCCGACAGCGCCGCGACCAGCAGAAAAACGCCGACCATCGACACCACCGGCACCAGATCGGAAATCGCATAACGCAGCGCACTCGTGAGGCGCCCCGCCGTCGCCGGCTGCACGCTGACTTCGGCCAGCAGCAACGCGAGCGACTTGGTCTTGCGATAGACCGCGACCAGAAACGGCATCGACACCACTAGCGCGAGGCTCCATAGCACCACACGCTGCATCGGTTCCGAACTTAGCCAGCGCGCGAGAAACGTCACGGTATAAGGCGCGCTATACGACACGATCAGAAAGATCGCGGCGACCAGCGCGAGATTGACGGCAATCTGCAGAATGATTCGCCGCGTCATGCTGAACAGCGTGAGCTCGCCGGTTTCGGTGCTCAGGCTGCGCAACCATTGGCCGTAGAGACCGAACAGGTTGGCAAGCATCGGCGGCATCGCGTTGCCCAGGCGGCGCGTCAGCGGATCGGCGGCGCGGATCAGATACGGCGTGCAAAGCGTGGTCAATACCGACACCGCCACCGCAATCGGATACAGAAACGCGCTGGTCACCTTCAACGTCAAACCGAGCGAGGCGATGATGAACGAGAACTCGCCGATCTGCGAAACGGTCATGCCGACCCGCATCGCCGTGCGTCCGTCCTTGCCCGCGAGAAAGGTGCCGAGCCCGCACGAGATCAGCTTGCCGAAGATCACCGCGACCGTGATCAGCGCGATCGGCCACGCGTAATCGAGCAGCACGGCCGGGTTCAGCATCAGCCCGATCGTTACGAAGAAGATTGCGGAAAACGCGTCGCGCAGCGGCGCAATCAGATGTTCGATGCGACGCAGATGGCGCGACTCGGCCATGATTGCACCAATCAGGAACGCACCGAGCGCAATGCTGTAATCGAGCTTGACCACCAGCAGACAGAAGCCGAAGCAGAAGCCGAGCACGGTCACCAGCAGCATCTCGTCGCTGCGTGTGCGCGCTACGTAGTTCAGCACGCGCGGGACCACCAGAATCCCGACCACCAGCGACACCGTCATGAACAGCATCAGCTTGCCGAGCGTGACCATCGCGAGGCCGGCGCTCAGTTGCCCGGTCTGGGCGATGCCGGTCAGCAGCACCAGCATCGCAATCGCGAGAATGTCCTCGACGATCAGAATACCGAACACAAGCTGCGCGAAGCTCTCGCGCTTCAGGCCCAGATCGGACAGCGCCTTGACGATGATGGTGGTCGACGAGATCGCCAGCATCGCGCCGAGAAACAGCGAGTCCATCGAACTCCAGCCGAACACGCGGCCAATCTCGTAGCCGATCCACAGCATCAGCACGATTTCGGACAGCGCCGCGACAATCGCCGTCGCGCCCACCTGGAACAGCTTGCGCAAACTGAATTCGAGGCCGAGCGAGAACATCAGGAACACCACGCCGAGTTCGCCGAGTGTCTGAATGGTCTGCTCGTCGTGGATCAACTGGAACGGCGGCGTGTACGGACCGATGATCACGCCGGCCGCGATATAGCCCAGCACCACCGGCTGCTTCAGGCGATGGAACAGCACTGTAACGACGCCGGCCAGCGCCATCACGACCGCCAGATCCTGAATGAAGCCGATGCCCTGATGCATAAATGCGTTCCTTACAGAAAGTAATCTTTAAAAGGCGCAGTGTAACAGCCGAACCGCCCATGCCAGATCGCGCAAACCTCCGAAGGGCGCGGGGTTACCGCCGGATGCCGCGGCCAGCCGCCGTTGCTCAGCCAGGAATATTTTTGAAACGCGCTGGACTCCAGTGAAATATCACAATAATATTTGACGCATATTTTCTTTGGAGTCGAGTGATGCAGCCGTTGTCCTTCAATGTGGTAGACCGCGCCGGCCAGAGCCGTGCTGAGCATGTCGATGTGAATCGCCTGACTATCGCCGGTTGGGCCGGGCGCGACCAGGCCGCCATCGAACATCACATCGCCGAGCTGGCCGAACTCGGCGTGAAGCGGCCGTCCACTACGCCGTGCTTCTATCGTCTCGGCGCGGAATTACTGACCCAGGCCGAACAGATCGACGTGGTCGGCGTAAAGTCCAGCGGCGAGGCGGAATGCGTGCTGGTGCAGGGCCGCACGGGCCTGCTCGTCACGATCGGCTCGGATCACACCGACCGCGAGGTCGAGGCGTACGGCGTGACCGTCTCCAAGCAGGTCTGCCCGAAGCCGCTGGCACGCGACGCGTGGCGTTTCGACGAGGTGGCGGATCACTGGGATCAACTGGAATTGCGCGCCTACGCGCTCGCCAATGGCGAGCGGCGCGTGTATCAACAAGGCAGCGTCGCGTCGTTGCTGCCGGCCGCCGACCTGCTCGCGCGCGCGCCGCTCACGCAGGGCGCGGCGATGTTCTGCGGCACGCTGGCAGTACAAGGCGGCATCGTCGGGATGGCCGATAACGACGCGCTCGAACTCGAATTGCACGATCCCATCCTGAACCGCACGCTGCGCCACGCGTATCGCGTGCGCGCGCTACCTATCGTCGAATGAGGCACGCATGAGCTCCCCCTCGCTATCCGCCAGCGCCGCGGCGTCGTCCGACGCGTGGCTCGAAGCCAGCGCGTTGCGCAAGATCACCTGGCGCATCATGCCGTTCCTGTTTCTCGTCTATGTGCTGTCGTACCTGGACCGCGTCAACATCGGTTACGCGAAGCTTCAGTTCACCGGCGATCTGGGCCTGTCGAACGCGGCGTACGGACTCGGCGCGGGGATCTTTTTCTTCGGCTACTTCATGTTCGAAGTGCCGAGCAATCTGCTGCTGAAGAAATTCGGCGCACGCGCCACGATCGCCCGCATCACGATGCTGTGGGGCCTGCTGTCGTGCGTGATGATGTTCGTGCGCAGCGAAACGATGTTCTACGTGCTGCGCTTTTTCCTCGGCGTCGCGGAAGCCGGCCTGGTGCCGGGCGTGGTGCTGTATCTCACCTTCTGGTTTCCGTCCGACCGGCGCGCGCGGATGGTCGCGGTGTTCATGGCGGCGATTCCGGTGGCGGGCATCATCGGCGCGCCGTTGTCGGGCTTCCTGATGTCGGCGCTGCATGATGCGCACGGCCTGCGCGGCTGGCAGTGGATGTTCCTGATCGAAGGCATTCCGTCGATCCTCGCGGGCTTCTGGGCACTCGCCGTGCTGCGCAACACGCCCGCCGAAGCCGCATGGCTCAGCGCCGACGAAAAGCGCGTGATCCTCAGCCGCCTCGCGCGGGAAAACAGTGCGGCCGCAGCGGCCGGCGCCGAGCATAGCCTGGCGGCCGCGTTGCGCTCGGGCCGCTTCTGGATGCTCACGCTGATCTACTTCTGCCTCGTCACCGGCAATGCGGGTTTTTCGTTCTGGCTGCCGCAGATCGTCAAGGATCTCGGCGTGACGAACCTCGTCACCAATGGCTTCGTCACTGCGATCCCTTATCTGGCGGCGGGCATCGGCATGATCCTGATCGGCCGGTCGTCGGACATGACCGGCGAGCGGCGCTGGCACTACGCGGTGTGCTGCTTCATCGGCGCGGCGGGGCTGCTCGGCAGCGCGTCGGTGACGAATTCGATTCCGCTTGCGGTCACCGGTTTGTCGATCGCGTATGTCGGCATCCTCGCCGGCTTCGGCATCTTCTGGTCGATGTCGACGACCTTCCTGCAAGGCACGGCGGCCGTCGCCGGCATTGCGGTGATCAACTCGATTGCCAACCTGGCCGGCTATGTGAGCCCGTACGTGCTCGGCATCGTCAAGGATGCCACGCATAGCGTGACGTTCGGGCTCGTGCTGATTGCGGGGGCATTGATCGTCGGCGGGCTGGTCACGCTGATGATGCCGCGCGTCAAGGTGCAGCACGCGGCGGCGGTTTCGCCGGGGCGTGCCTGAGTTGCCGCGCCGTTCACGCAAAACCTTGCTCTACAATGCGGACGACATCGCCCGCTTGCTCTTCCCATGACGCTCCAGCAGACTGCCCGCCCTTCCCCGCCCCCGCGCGCGACCGCCGCCGCAAGCCTCGCCGAACAGGCCTATGCGTTCGTCAAGCGCGAGATCATCACGATGCGGCTTCGGCCGAGCGAGGTGCTCAACGAAGCGGAATTGATGGCGCTGACCGGGATCGGCAGAACGCCGGTTCACCAGGCCCTGCACCGGCTGGTGCACGAAGGGATGCTGACCATCATGCCGAGAAAAGGCATCATGGTCCGGCCGGTTTCGCTCGACGACGTGCTGGCGATCATCGACGTGCGCGTCGTCAACGAAAGCTACTGCGTGGAGCTGGCCGCCCGCCACGCGCAGCAACACGATTACGACGCGATGCAGGCGCTGCTGGAGCGCTCGTCGGTCTGCGTCGCCGCGCACGACATTGAAGGCATGATGGATATCGACCGCGAGTTTCATCTGGCGATTTCCGCCGCCTCGCGCAACCCGGTGCTGGCCGATATCCTGCGCGGACTGCACGAACGCTCGCTGCGCTTCTGGTTCATTTCGCTGTCCGAGCCGCATCATCTCGAAGACGTCCACGAGGAGCATCTCGAACTGTTTCGCCTGCTGCGCGAGCGCGATGCCGAAGGCGCCCGTCAATCGGTGCAAAAGCATATCGAGGCGTTCCGCGCGACACTGTTCAATCGCATCTGAGCGCACGCCGCGCCGCACGCGCTTGCCATTGCACGCTTTATTTGCCGCATCCATCTGATCAACCGGATTCCCACCGACATCATGGCCACTGAATTCACGCCCTTCCCGCCGCTTGCCCAGCTTTGCGCCGACCTCGCCGCCGGACGCACCACGAGTCGCGCGCTCGTCGAAACCGCGCTTGAACGGATCGCCGATCCGGCCGGTCAGGGCGCGGTCGCGTTCATGCACGTCGACGCCGACAGCGCCCGCGCCGCCGCCGATGCGCACGACCGCCTGCGCGCCGCCGGCACCGTGCTGTCGCCGCTCGCCGGGATTCCGGTGTCGGTGAAGGACCTGTTCGACATCGAAGGCCAGCCGACCCGCGCCGGCTCCATCGCGCTCGCCGACGCGCCTGCGGCGAAGGCGGACGCCGTGGTGGTCGCGCGTTTGAAGCGGGCCGGCGCGGTGATCGTCGGGCGCACCAATATGAGCGAATTCGCGTTCTCCGGGCTCGGTCTGAACCCGCACTACGGGCACCCGCTGTCGCCGTACCGGCGCGGGGTCAAAGGCGATGAGCGGATTTCGGGCGGATCGTCGTCGGGCGCGGCGGCCTCGGTCGCGGACGGCATGGCAGCCGTCGCGCTGGGCACCGACACCGGCGGCTCGATTCGCATCCCGGCCGCGCTATGCGGGTTGACCGGCTTCAAGCCGACGGCGTCGCGCATCCCCAAACAGGGCGGCGTGCCGCTTTCGCCGACGCTCGATTCGTTCGGGCCGATCGGCGTGTCGGTAGCGTGCTGCGCGCTGGTCGACCGGATGCTGGCCGGGCTCGAGCCGCGTATCCCGGCGGCCCGGCCGCTCGAAGGCGTGCGCCTGGGCGTGCTGACCAACTTTGTCACCGACGGCGTCGAGCCGGCCGTCGCGGCGGCCATCGACACCGCGCTCAAACATCTGGAAGCCGCCGGCGCGATTGTCAGCGAAGTGCGCTTCGCGCCGCTCGACCGTTTGCCCGAGATCAACCGCTTCGGCTTTTCGCCGATCGAGGCGTATGCGTGGCATCGTCCGTTGCTGGAAAAACATCGCGAACAATATGATCCGCGCGTGCTGGTGCGCATCCTGAAAGGGCAACCGGCCAGCGCGGTCGATTATCTGGACCTGCTCGCCGAGCGCGCGGCGATGCTGGACGAAGCCGCCCGCACGCTGTGGCAGCGCTTTGACGCGGTGGTGGCGCCCACGGTGCCGGTCGTGCCGCCGCGCGTGGCCGATCTGGTTCACGACGACGATGCGTTCGGCCGCACCAACGCGCTGATCCTGCGCAATCCGAGCGCCTTTAACTTTCTCGACACCTGCGCGCTGTCGCTGCCCTGCCACTTGCGCGGCGACGCGCCGGTCGGGCTGATGCTGGCCGGTGCCCCGCATGCCGACGATGCGCTGCTGGCCATCGGCCGCGCCGCCGAAGCGGTGCTCAACGCGATCCGTTAGTGCGGGCGACGCAGCGGGTTACACGGTAATAGTGTGATGAGCGTCAGGGCGAGGGTTCGCGCTAGAATCGCGGGCACCCGCCCTTTTTGGTTTCCAGACGCTAACGATCCATGAATAACGATAATGCGATGCTGCGCCGTGAGCGCTCCCTGCTGGTTCTGCTTGGCCTGATCTGCGTCGCCCTGGTGGGCGGTGCGCTGTATCTCCAATATTTTCTGCATGAAGATCCGTGCCCGTTGTGCATCCTCCAGCGTTATTTCTTCCTGCTGATTGCGGTTTTTGCGTTTCTCGGTGCGCGTTTCAATAGCTGGCGCGGCGTGCGTCTGCTGGAAACGCTGGCGGCATTGTCGGCGCTGGCGGGCATCGTGACCGCTGCACGGCACGTTTTCGTGCAGGCCAATCCTGGCTTTAGCTGCGGCTTCGACGCGCTGCAGCCGGTGGTCGACAGCTTGCCGCCCGCGCATTGGCTGCCGGGCGTGTTCAAGGTGGCCGGACTGTGCGAAACCGCGTATCCGCCGATTCTCGGCCTGACGCTGCCGATGTGGTCGCTGGTCGCGTTCGTGGTCGCGTTTATTCCGCTGGCGCTCAGTCTTGTGCGCAATCGCCGCCGTTTCGCCTGAACGGGTTTGATGCGTTAAAAAGACGCCGGATTTCGCGCCCTAGACGGGCGGCGCGAAATCCGGCGTTTTTTTGTTGTCGCTGCTTCGCCGTCACGCCATCTTCTGCTCGCGCCCCTTTGCTGCGCCGGCGCCCCGCAGTTCGCCTCGTAGTTCGCCTCGTAGTTCGCCTCGTAGTTCGCCTCGTAGTTCGCCTCGTAGTTCGCCCCGTAGTTCGCCCCGCGGTTCGCCCCGCAGTTCGCCCCGCAGTTCGCCCCATTTCCCCGCCTCGCCCCGTCAGTTATGGCTTTGCGCCATTTCGAAGCCAACGCAACTTCTCGCTCCCGCACGAATCGTACTGATTGCATGGCCGTCGCCGAATAAGCTTCATGCGACATGGGAAATATTTTCGAGACGATGTAATGCTATCTTCGGAACTGGATGGCGATCTACGTGCGCGAGGCCGGCTTTGGCGCGACCCCATGCGTAACGCGCGCCCGGTCCGCACTGTCTTTCGGATTCGCCATGACAACGCAAACCATCCGCTTTTATCACCAGGGGTCCGTCCGTGAGGTCGCGGGCGTTCCGGCGACGCGCACCGTGCTGCAGCACCTGCGCGAGAATCTGCATTGCACCGGCACCAAGGAAGGCTGTGCGGAGGGCGACTGCGGCGCATGCACGGTGGTCGTCGGCGAACTGGACACGCGCGGCACGCTTGCGCTGAAGGCGGTCAACGCGTGCATCCAGTTTCTAACCACACTGGACGGCAAAGCCCTTTTCACCGTCGAAGACCTGCGCGCCGGCGACGGCGCGCTGCACCCCGTGCAACAGGCGATGGTCGATTGCCACGGTTCGCAATGCGGCTTCTGCACGCCGGGTTTCATCATGTCGATGTGGGCGCTGTACGAAAACCAGCCCGCCGATGCCGGGCTGCCCACCCGCGACGAAATCAACGCGGCGTTGTCCGGCAATCTGTGCCGCTGCACCGGCTATCGGCCGATAGTCGACGCAGCGCAAAAAATGTTCGATTACCCGCAGTACCCCCGCGTGACGCTGGACCGCCCGGCCATTGGCGAGGTTCTGCGCGGACTGCAACGGCAAGATACCTTCGAATACAGCGCACCCGACACACGCGGCGCCCGCTTCGGCACGCCCACGTTCCGCGCGCCCGTGGCGCTCGACGCGTTCGCCCAGCTTCGCGCGGAACACAGCGAGGCGCGGCTGCTTGCCGGCAGCACCGACGTCGGCCTGTGGGTCACCAAACAGTTTCGCGATCTCGGCGACATTCTGTATATCGGCAATGTCGCTGAACTGAAGACCATCGAGCGCGACGCGCAGACCCTGACCATCGGCGCGGCCGTCACGCTGGAAGACGCGTACGCCGCCCTCGCCGCCGACTACCCCGAACTCGCCGAACTGTGGACCCGCTTCGCGTCGCGGCCGATCCGCAATGCCGGCACGCTCGGCGGCAACGTCGCGAACGGCTCGCCGATCGGCGATTCGATGCCGGCGCTCCTCGCGCTCGGCGCGCAAATCGTGCTGCGCCACGGCCCGACAAGCCGCACCTTACCGCTCGACGCGTTCTACGTCGGCTATCAGAAAACCGCGCTCGCAGCCGGCGAATTCGTCGCGGCGCTGCGCGTGCCGCGCCCGCTGGGCCGTCTCCGCTTTCGCACCTACAAAGTGTCGAAACGCTACGACCAGGACATTTCGGCGGTCTGCGCGGCTTTCTCGCTGCATCTCGATGACGACGGCGCGATCCGCGACGCCCGCATCGCGTTCGGCGGTATGGCGGCAACGCCGAAGCGTGCCA
Organism: Paraburkholderia metrosideri; assembly: GCF_904848625.1. GTDB lineage: Bacteria > Pseudomonadota > Gammaproteobacteria > Burkholderiales > Burkholderiaceae > Paraburkholderia > Paraburkholderia metrosideri. Next base: position 10,397 of record NZ_CAJHCP010000011.1, on the reverse strand, counting down.
CGCAAACCGAAGCCGTGTTAAACGGCGCATCATGGGACGAAAGCACCGCGCGGCAGGCGATGAACGCACTCGTCGCCGATTACCAGCCGCTCACCGACATGCGCGCATCCAGCGCGTATCGGCTGAAGGTGGCGCGCAACCTGCTGTGGCGCTTCCACCTCGAAACGCGCATTGACGCGCCGCTCGCGCTATTCGACGTGAATGCGTTCGCGTTCGAAACCGGCGCGCATGACGCGGCAATCGCGAAGGAGTCGTCGTGATGAACCGGACCGATGCTTTCGTAGAACACGCTGGCTCGCCTGCGGGAAAACTTGCCGCGGCGGCCCAGCAGCACGACGACGCTGCGATTGGCGTCTCGCTGCCGCACGAATCGGCTGCGCTGCATGTGAGCGGCGAAGCGACCTACACCGACGACATCGCCGAATTGCACGGCACGCTGCACGCGGCGCTCGGGCTGGCGCGCCATGCCCATGCGCGAATCGTGTCAATGGATCTGGACGCGGTCAGAAATGCCCCAGGTGTGATCGCCGTGCTGACCGCCGACGACATCCCCGGTGAAAACAATTGCGGCCCGGTATTGCACGACGACCCGATTCTCGCCGTCGATCAAGTGCTGTATCTCGGCCAGCCGGTGTTCGCGGTGATCGCCGAAACGCATGAACTCGCACGCCGCGCCGCCGCGCTCGCGAAAAGCGACGACGTGATCCGTTACGAGCCGCTCGAAGCCATCCTCACGCCCGCCGAGGCGAAAGCAGCCAAACAGTTCGTGCTGCCGCCGCTGCACCTGAAGTGCGGCGATCCTGATGGGAAGATCGCCAGCGCGCCGCACAGGATCAACGGCACGTTCGAAGTCGGCGGCCAGGAACAGTTCTATCTCGAAGGACAGATCGCGTACGCGGTGCCGAAGGAAATGGACGGCATGCTCGTCTACAGTTCGACGCAGCATCCGAGCGAAATGCAGCAAGTCGTCGCGCATATGCTCGACTGGCCAGCGCATAACGTCGTGTGCGAATGCCGGAGGATGGGTGGCGGCTTTGGCGGCAAGGAGTCGCAGTCGGCGCTGTTCGCGTGCGTGGCCGCGCTGGCAGCGAAACGGCTGCGCCGGCCGGTCAAACTGCGCGCCGATCGCGACGATGACTTCATGATCACCGGCAAACGCCACGACGCGGTCTACGAATACGCAGCGGGCTTCGACGACAGTGGGCGCATTCTCGGCGCGCGCGTCGAAATCGCTTTGCGCGCAGGCTATTCCGCGGATCTGTCCGGCGCCGTGGCAACCCGCGCCGTGTGTCACTTCGACAATGCGTACTACTTGAGCGATGTCGATATTGTCGCGCTGTGCTGCAAGACCAACACGCAATCGAACACCGCGTTTCGCGGCTTTGGTGGTCCGCAGGGCGCGCTAATAATGGAAGTGATGCTCGACAGCATCGCCCGTCAGTTGAATTGCGACCCGCTCGACGTGCGGCTCGCCAACTACTACGGCGTCGGCGAACGCGATACGACGCCTTATGGACAGCGCGTCGAAGACAACATCATCGCGCCGCTCACCGGCGAGTTGCTCGACACCAGCGACTATCGCGCGCGCCGTGCAGCCATCGCCGCGTTCAATGCGGGCAGTCCGGTGCTCAAGCGCGGCCTCGCGTTTTCGCCGGTCAAGTTCGGCATCTCGTTCAATGTGCCGTTCCTGAATCAGGCGGGCGCGCTGGTGCATGTGTACAAGGACGGCTCGGTGCTCGTGAATCACGGCGGCACCGAGATGGGCCAGGGGCTGAACACGAAGGTCGCGCAGGTCGTCGCGAATCAGCTTGGTTTGCCGTTGTCGCACGTACGCGTGACCGCGACCGATACCTCGAAGATCGCCAACACATCTGCGACGGCCGCGTCCACCGGCAGCGATCTGAACGGCAAGGCCGCCGAAGCCGCCGCGCACACGATTCGCTTAAGACTCGCAGAACTCGCGGCCAGACAACTCGGCGGCAACACGGACGACGTGCAGTTCGCGCACGGCACGGTATCGGTGAACGGCGGCGCAATGCCGTTCGAACAACTGGTGGGCGCCGCGTATCTAGCACGCGTGCAGTTGTGGTCAGACGGTTTCTATACGACACCGAAAGTGCATTGGGATGCGAAAACCCTGACCGGTCATCCGTTTTATTACTTCGCGTATGGCGCGGCGGTGTCCGAAGTCGTGATCGATACGTTGACCGGCGAATGGAAACTCGTGCGCGCGGACGTGCTGCACGACGCGGGTCAATCGATCAACCCGGCGATCGATATCGGTCAGGTGGAAGGCGGTTTCATTCAGGGCATGGGCTGGCTCACCACCGAAGAATTGTGGTGGAACCGCGATGGACGTCTGATGACACACGCGCCGTCCACCTACAAGATTCCCGCTGTCAGCGACACGCCCGCCGCGTTTCGCGTGCAGCTTTATCAGAATCAGAATGCCGAGCTGACCGTGTTCCGGTCGAAGGCGGTTGGCGAACCGCCGTTGCTGTTGCCGTTCTCGGTGTTTCTGGCGATCCGCGACGCGATCGCGGCGGCAGTGCCGGGCGCGCAATGTGCTCCACCGTTGCGAGCGCCGGCCACACCCGAGGCGATACTCGACGCACTGGACGCACTGCGCGCGTTGCAAGCCGCGACGCCGAGCGGGCCACCCGCAATCGAGCCCGTCGCCACCGACTCAACAGCCTGAAATGAAATCGCCCGGTATCGAATGATCGACAAACGGATCGACAAACGCTAACCAATACCACCGCGTCACGCGACACAAGCGCGTCACGCCACCCGCAACCCGCCGCACGGAGACCCCGCGCGGCCCAGTATGGAGAACCGCCGGATGCAAGCCTGGCTACCTGACCTGCAGCACCTTCTCGCGCACGGCGATGCCGCCGTGCTGGTGACGGTCGCGCGCGTCGAAGGTTCGGCGCCCCGCGAAGCCGGCACCAAGATGATCGTCACGCGCGAATCGGCGAAATATACGATTGGCGGCGGCCATCTCGAATGGAAAGCGATCGAAACCGCGCGCCAGGTGTTGCGCGACGGCATGCGCTCGCCGCATATGCGCCGGCTCGAGCGTTTCGCGCTCGGCCCGAGCCTTGGCCAATGCTGCGGCGGCGCGGTGATTCTCGCGTTCGAGCGACTCGACATCGGCGACCTCGGCTGGATCACGTCGCTCGCGAAACGCACGGCCGCCGGCCTCTCGACGGTGCGTAGCGTATCATTCGGCCCCGCACCGGATGCGGTGATGCTGTCCGACCCCGAGCCGGGCGTCGACGCGGCCGACTGTCTGCTATGGGACGGCGCCGGCTTCGACGACAGCAGTGCGCTGCTCACCGAAACCATCGCGCCAGGCGACTTCTCCGTCGTGCTGTTCGGCGCCGGTCACGTGGGCGCCGCGCTGGTTCGCGTGCTCGCCACGCTGCCCTGCACGGTCCGCTGGGTCGATGAGCGCGACGCGCAGTTTCCGCCGCTGGAATCGCTGCACGCGCCGAACGTCAAGATCGATCCGAACGACGCACCCGACGAAGCGATCGACCAGGCCACGCCGAATACGTACTTCATCGTGATGACGCATAACCACGCGCTCGACCTCGATCTGGCCGAGCGCATCTTGCGGCGCGGCGATTTCGCGTTCTTCGGCATGATCGGCTCGCATAGCAAGCGCAAGCAGTTCGAACATCGGCTGGCCGCGCGCGGCATCGATCCGTCGCAGGTTGCGCGGATGAAGTGCCCGCTCGGCGTCGACGGGATCGTCGACAAGTCGCCGGAAATCATTGCGATTTCGGCGACGGCGCAAGTACTGCAAGCCGTCGAGGCGAACGCGGGTGCCCATCACGCAACGCAGACTGTGTGAGGCATCGATGCCGGCCCACGCTTCGGACCTGGTATCGAATGCATCCGGCGAACCGACTCTAACAAACGCTAAATCATCATGACTACAACGACTGCACCCTCCACGATGCTGATTGAAAAAACCGCGCGAGCCCCGAAGGCCGAGTTGCACATTCACATTGAAGGCTCGCTCGAACCCGAACTGATTTTTGCGCTTGCCGAGCGCAATGGCGTAAAGCTCGCGTACGACTCGATCGACGCGCTGCGCGCCGCGTACGCATTCACCGATCTGCAATCGTTCCTCGACATCTACTATGCGGGCGCGAGCGTGCTGCTGCACGAGCAGGACTTCTACGACATGACGATGGCGTATGTCGAGCGCTGCCTTGCGGACAACGTGATCCACAGCGAAATCTTCTTCGATCCGCAGACGCACACCGAACGTGGCGTCGCGATCGCAACGGTTGTCGCAGGGATTGAACGGGCGCTCGCCGATGCCGAAAAACGTGGGATGACGAGCAAACTGATTCTGTGCTTCCTGCGCCATCTGTCCGAAGAAGATGCGCTGGCTACGTTCGAAGAAGCGCGGCCGTTGTTCGAGCAGTACAAGCATCGTCTGATCGGGGTTGGACTGGATTCGTCGGAACGCGGTCATCCGCCTTCGAAGTTCGAACGCGTGTTTGCGCAGGCGCGTGCGCTCGGTTTGAAGCTTGTCGCGCATGCCGGTGAAGAAGGTCCGCCGTCGTATATCTACGAAGCGCTCGATCTGCTGAAAGTCGATCGCGTCGACCACGGTGTACGCAGCATCGAAGACCCGGCGCTGGTCACGCGTCTGGCCGACTCGCGTGTCGCGCTGACCGTGTGCCCGCTGTCGAACCTGAAGCTCTGCGTGTTCGACGACATGACCAAGCACACGCTGAAGGACCTGCTCGATCGCGGCGTCGCCGTCACGGTGAATTCCGACGATCCGGCCTACTTCGGCGGCTACGTCAACGCCAACTATTTCGCCACCATCGACGCGTTGAAGCTCAACGATGCCGAGGTCTACACGATCATCCGCAACAGCTTCGAAGCGTCGTTCGTGACGCCTGAGCAACGCAGCGAACTGATCGCGAAGCTCGACGCGCACTGGCATCAAAGCGGCCCGCAATGACGGGCTGGTAAAGGACAGCCGGCGGCGGCACGGGCTTTTCGAAAGAAAGCCTGTGATCGAAGCGCGGTCCGCGCTGTTCAGTTCCCCCATCTGGAGACAGTTTTTCCATGACTCAATCGACTAACCCGGCCGTGAAGGCTCAATCGGCCCAATCCGGCCAAGCGGCGTTCCGCGCGCAATTGCTGACTTTCAACGGCGACCCCGCGCAATCGCCCAACGCGGCGGTGTTCAACGAAGACGGTCTGCTGATCGTCGAAGACGGCCATGTCGTCGCGGCCGGCGCGTATGCGGCGCTCGCCGCGCAACTCGCGCCGGGCACGCAAGTGCAGGAGATGCGCGACAAGCTGATCGTGCCGGGTTTTATCGATACGCACATCCACTATCCGCAGACGGACATGATCGCGTCGCCGGCACCGGGTTTGCTGCCGTGGCTCAACACGTACACGTTCCCGACCGAGCGCCGCTTCAGCGACCCCGCGCATGCTCGCGACACCGCGAGCTTTTTCGTCGACGAACTGCTGGCGTGCGGCACGACTACGGCGCTGGTGTATTGCACCGTGCATAAGGAATCCGCCGATGCGCTTTTCACCGAAAGCGAAGCGCGCAATCTGCGGATGGTGGCGGGCAAGGTGCTGATGGATCGCAACTGCCCCGAGTTCCTGCGCGACACCGCGCAATCGGGCTATGACGACAGCGCCGAGCTGATCGGCCGCTGGCACAATTGCGGCCGCCAGATGTACGCGCTGACGCCGCGTTTCGCACCGACCTCGACCGAAGCGCAGCTGGAAGCGTGCGGCGTGCTGGCGGGCCAGCATCCGGATATCTTCATCCAGAGCCACGTCGCCGAAAACACCGACGAAGTGAAGTGGGTCGCCGATCTGTTTCCCGGCCATCGCAGCTATCTGGACATTTACGACCATTACGGGCTGCTGCGCCGTCGCGCGGTGTACGGCCACTGCATCTACCTCGACGAGGAAGACCGCAAACGGATGGCGCAGACCGGCACGGTCGCGTCGCATTGCCCGACGTCGAACCTGTTCCTCGGCAGCGGGCTGTTCGATTTCGACAAGGCCGATGAAGCGGGCATGCCGGTCGCGCTCGCGACAGACGTCGGCGGCGGCACGTCGTTCTCGATGCTGCAGACCATGAACGAAGCGCATAAGGTCGCGCGCCTTGGCGGTCATCACCTGACGGCGACGCGGATGTTTTATCTGGCGACTGCCGGTGCGGCCGCTGCGCTCGATCTGGCGGACAAGGTCGGCACATTGAAGCCGAAGTCGGAAGCTGACTTCGTGGTGCTCGATCCGCAAGCAACGCCGTTGCTGGCACGGCGCACTGCCCGTACGGAATCGCTTGAAGAACTGCTGTTCGCGTTTGCGTTGCTCGGCGACGATCGCGCGATTTATGAAACATATGCAGCGGGTAAGCGGGTGCATCGTCGTGATGCCGGCCGGCAACACGTGACGGGGGCGGCGAGAATCGCGGCTTAACCGCACCGTTCTCCCGAGACCCAAAAAATGGCCCGGCAGGGATAACCTGCCGGGCCATTGTCTTGTTGCGCCGCAGCGCATCTCAATCAGCGCGTTCAACGCACCGCTTACTGCACCGCTCACTGCGCCGCATTCGCCCCCGAAGCGGCTGCCGGCGCCGACGCAGGCACGGCGCTGGTCGCCGCCATTTCATTCGCGGGCGCAGCGCCACCGCCCGTACCCAGCGGAATTTTCACCGTATGCACCACCCCGTTGCCGAGCGGGAAATCGGCGAACGCGCTACGCGCCAGATACGGCATCGCCCTGACCAGCGACGACTCCGCGCCTGAGTTACGCGCCGTCACGTTATAGACCTCCTTGCCGCTCGCCCGCTCGGTAATCCGCACGCCCAGCAGATGCGTGAAGATCGGATAGCTCTGGTTCACGTAAGCGGTCGGAAACGGCCCCCACGGTCCCCAGGGATCGAGCGGCCGTCCCCAGTAAGGCGACGGCCATGGGTTGTAATAGACCGGCTCCGCAACCGTCACCATGTCCGAGCGCATGCCATATGACAGGCCGACCAGATACCGGGCCCGATCGCTATCGACTTCGCGGAACGAATGCACCGCAAGCTCGTTCGCGACGATGCGCTCGTAAGTACTGAGTTCGAGATTGCTCTGCTGACCCGGCGGCCGGGTGAACGCAAAGGTTCGGTTCGTGTCGCTGCCGCTCCAGTCGGAGAATGCGGTGACCTGCGTGGTCACGTAGGTCGTGCAGCCGGACAGCAGCACCGTCAACGTTGCCAGCAGCAGCGTGGCGCGACGGGTCCATCGGTTGATGTTCATGGTCTACCTCGAAAGGCCTTGAGTTTGCTTCTGGATTGCCCGCTATTCGCCTGTCACCACTGGATTTCAACGACGCACGGGGCTTTTTTATTCCATGCGCGCGCCGATATTACGCTGACCTGGCGGCCCGGTAAAAAGTTCGCTCCGCACGATTCTCCGAGGCTTTGTACAATGGCTCGACAAGCCCGGCTCACGTGCCCTTGCGCGCCTGACCGCTCGAGTTCCTACCCTACAGAATGCCATGGCCGATACCGCAACGCCCAATGTGATCCGCCGCGCCGATTACGCGCCGCCCGCCTTCCTGATCGACACTGTCGCCCTGGAGTTCGATCTGGTCCCCGACCGCACGGTTGTCAGGAATACGATGCACGTGCGCCGCAACCCGGACGCGTCGCGCGCGTTGCATCTGGAGCTGATGGGCGAACAACTGGAGTTCGTCAGCGCGGAGATCGACGGCCAGCCGTTTCCTAATGCGCATGCGCACGACCACGGCCTGTTGCTCGATAACGTGCCGGATAGCTTCGAACTGACGCTCACCAGCATCTGCAATCCGGCTGCGAACACCACGTTGTCGGGCCTGTATGTGTCGAGCGGCAATTTCTTTACGCAGTGCGAAGCCGAGGGCTTTCGCCGCATCACCTACTTCCTCGACCGCCCTGACGTGATGGCGACCTTCACGGTCACACTGCGCGCGAGCAAAGCCGACTATCCGGTGCTGCTGTCCAACGGCAATCTGCTCGAAGAAGGCGACTTGCCCGACGGCCGCCATTTCGCGCGCTGGGAAGATCCGTTCCGCAAGCCGAGCTATCTGTTCGCGCTGGTCGCGGGCAAGCTGGTCGCGCTCGAAGAACGCGTGAAGAGCGGCTCGGGCAAGGAGAAGCTGTTGCAGGTGTGGGTCGAACCGCACGATCTCGACAAAACCCGTCACGCGATGGACTCGCTGATCAACTCGATCCGCTGGGACGAACAGCGCTTCGGGCTCGAACTCGATCTGGACCGCTTCATGATCGTCGCGGTGAGCGACTTCAACATGGGCGCGATGGAAAACAAGGGGCTCAACATCTTCAACACGAAGTATGTGCTGGCCAACCCCGAAACCGCCACCGACACCGACTTCGCGAACATCGAGGCGGTAGTCGGTCACGAGTATTTCCATAACTGGACCGGCAATCGCGTGACCTGCCGCGACTGGTTCCAACTGAGCCTGAAGGAAGGCCTGACCGTTTTCCGCGATCAGGAGTTCTCCGCCGACATGGCCGGCGGCGCAACCGACGAAGCCGCGCGCGCCACCAAGCGGATCGAAGACGTGCGCGTACTGCGCCAGATGCAGTTCGCCGAAGACGCGGGTCCGATGGCGCACCCAGTGCGTCCGGAAAGCTATGTCGAAATCAACAACTTCTACACGATGACGGTCTACGAGAAAGGCTCGGAAGTCGTGCGGATGTATCAGACGCTGTTCGGCCGCGACGGCTTCCGCAAGGGCATGGACCTGTACTTCAAACGGCACGACGGCCAGGCGGTGACTTGCGACGACTTCCGTCACGCGCTCGCCGACGCGAACGGCCGCGACCTCGCGCAATTCGAGCGCTGGTACAGCCAGGCCGGCACGCCCCGCGTGTCCGTGCGCACCCGTTACGACGCCGCGCAGCAACGCTACAGCGTGACACTGCGGCAAGGTTACGGCGACGTCGCTCCTGCCGCACGCGAAACGCAAAAAGGACCGCTGCTGATTCCGTTCGCCATCGGTTTGATCGGCAACGACGGTCGCGATCTGCCGTTGCAGTTAGAAGGCGAAGCGAAGGCGCCGGCGGCAACCACGCGCGTGCTGGAGTTCACGCAGACCGAACAGACCTTCACGTTCGTCAACGTCGCGCAGGAACCGCTGCCGTCGCTGCTGCGCAATTTCTCGGCGCCGGTGATCGTCGAGTACGACTACTCGGCGGACCAACTCGCGTTCCTGCTTGCGCACGACAGCGATCCGTTCAACCGCTGGGAAGCTGGTCAACGCCTCGCCACGCGTGAATTGTTGACGCTCGCCGAGCGCGCAGCGACGGGCGCCGCGTTGCAACTCGACGACTCGGTGGTCGCCGCGTTCGCGCGCGTGCTCACCGACGAAACGCTGTCGCCGTCGTTCCGCGAACTCGCGTTGATGCTGCCTTCCGAGGCGTATCTGGCCGAGCAAATGGGTGAATCGAATCCGGCCGCGGTACACGCGGCTCGCCAGTTTGTGCGCAAACGCCTCGCCAACGCGCTGAAGAACGACTGGCTCAAAGTGTACGAACAGCACCGCACGCCGGGCGCGTACGAGGCAACGCCCGAAGCCGCCGGTCATCGAGCACTGAAGAATCTCGCGCTCTCGTATCTCGCCGAACTGGACGACCCTGCCGAAGCCGTGCGCATCGCGTCCGCGCAATACGACGCCGCGAACAACATGACCGACCGCGCGGCGGCGCTCTCCGCGCTGCTCAATGCGGCGGCGGCCAAAGGCGGCAGCACGGAGGCGCAGCAGGCGCTGGACGATTTCTACCAGCGCTTCGAGAAGGAACCGCTCGTGATCGACAAGTGGTTCGCTTTACAGGCCACGCAACGTGGCAGCGCGCAACGTCCGGTGATCGACATCGTGCGCAGGCTGATGTCGCATCCGGCGTTCAATCTGAAAAATCCGAATCGCGCGCGCTCGCTGATTTTCAGCTTCTGCGCGGCGAATCCGGCGCAGTTCCATGCTGACGACGGCTCGGGTTATGCGTTCTGGGCCGACCAGGTGATCGCACTCGACGCGATCAATCCACAAGTGGCCGCGCGCCTCGCACGCTCGCTTGAATTGTGGCGCCGCTTCACGCCGACCTTGCGCGACGGCATGCGCGCAGCGCTGGAGAAGGTGGCGGCGCACGTGAAGTCGCGCGATGTGCGTGAGATTGTCGAGAAGGCGTTGGCATAACGCCGGTCTTCGAGCAGTTCCCGCTTCGTAAAGGCCGGCACGTGTTTGAACTGCACCCCAAAAGTTGGACACCCGTCCAACGATTTGGGGTGTTTTTTCATGAGCAGACATAGTGCGCAGTTCAAGCGTCGGGTTGTCAAAGACTATCTTTCAGG
>NZ_CAJHCP010000010.1 GCF_904848625.1 Paraburkholderia metrosideri | reverse complement strand
GCCCGCGGGCCGCTGCCTGAGAAGCGACAGTGCGTTTCTTCTTCATGATTGGCATATCCATGATCTTCATCCTTCATGATATGCCTCGCCCACGAAATTACGGATAGGCCCATTTATTCAACATAACTTCGCGTCAACCGTCGCCACTCAGGCAAAACTTGACGCCGCAATCGCCCGTGAGCAGCAGAGTCGCGCAGAAGGATTGCCAGTCTTTAGCCTTGTCGGTAAATACAGCCAGAATAAGCAGCCCGCGAGCCTCGGACTGGGCGAACCTCAGCTTCCTGCGTCCAGTCGCGACTGGTATGTCGGTGCACAGATACGAATTCCACTGTTCGAAGGGTTCGGCCGCAGTTACAAGACAAGCAGCGCACACGCACAGGCAGAACTCCAGCGGGACATGCTTGATGAAGCTCGCCAGCAGGTCGGACTCGATGTCTGGAAAAGCTATCAGGCATTGCAGACAGGCAAGCAGAACGTCGTCAACAGTGGCACGTTAGCGCAGGTAGCACAGCGCTCATTTGATGTCGCGCGGCACCGGTATGCAGCGGATGTCGGAAATATTCTGGAACTGCTCTCGGCACAGAGGGCGCTTGCCGAAGCGAAGCAGCAACGCATACATGCGCTCACTGACTGGCGCACGGCGCGGCTGCAACTGGCCGCGAAAATGGGATACCTTGACTCTCGGGATTTACCCGAAAGCCACTACTCTCCATAGCACAATCAGTGGCTTGGAAAGAAAGAATGCGGCCCACCGCTTGGGATAACACGCCTTCTCGACTTTCAATTAGATTTTTTGGACCTTGTGCAACGCGGGATCTTATCCACACATTTTGTTGCTAAGCCTGTGGACAACTCGCGCACAGCACTACCAAGTAGTTGATGCAACAGGCCAATCCTGCATCGGTGCGCCCAGGAGCATCCCCGGCCTCCGCACGCATTCCCTCACCCCACCCGCTCCCCCCGACGCAACGACTCCGGCATCCCAAACAACATAATCACCGCGCAAACCACACACATCGCACCGATCACATACAACGCCGGCGTCGTGCTGCCAGTCAGGTCCTTTACGCGCCCCACCATGATCGGGCTTACGATCCCACCAAGCTGTCCGAGCGTATTGATCAACGCAATCCCACCCGCCGCGCCTGCGCCCGTCAACAGCTTCGGCGGCAGCGCCCAGAACGCCGGAATCGACGCCACCACTCCGGCACCCATCACCGCCAACGCCACAACGAGCAAACCAGTCTGCTTGTCGAAGAGCCCGGCCGCAAAGAACCCCACCGCCGACATCACCAGCAATCCGAACACAAACTTGCGCCGCTCGCCGCTCGCATCGGACAGGCGTCCCACCACGACCATGCAGATCGCGCCGCACACATAAGGCACCGCCGTCAGCAAGCCGATCACAGTCGGATTGTGCGTTCCCGCCACCCGAATCAGATGCGGCGCCCAGAAATTCAATCCATACGACGCCACCTGAATCAGGAAGTACACCAGTCCCAACGTGAGAAAGCCCGGTGTCCTGATCGCCCCCATCAGCGAATGCCCGGTGTTGGGGTGACGGCTCTGCTGCGCAATCTGCCCGGCCAGAAAAGTCTTTTCCGCCGACGACAACCAGCCCGCATCCTCGATCCGGTCCTTCAGCAGTTTCAACACCAGGATCCCGAGCACGACGCAGGGCAAGCCACCGAGCAGAAACAGCCAGTGCCAGCCCGCCATGCCGAGCACGCCGTTCATATGTCCGATCACCAGCCCCGCAAGCGGCGCGCCGACCAGGCCCGAGAATGCGGAAGCGAGAAACAGCATCGACGTAATACGCCCGCGATAGCTCGGCGGAAACCACAGCGTCAGGTAATACAGCACGCCGGGGGCGAAGCCCGCTTCCATCGCGCCGATCACGAAGCGCAGTCCGTAGAACTGCCATTCGTTGTTGACGAACACCATCGCGGCGGTGGCGAGTCCCCACGAAATCATGATTCGCGCGATCCAGCGACGCGCGCCGACCTTGTAGAGGAAGAGATTGCTCGGCACTTCGAACAGCACATAGCCGATCACGAACAGACTCGCGCCGAGTCCATACGCGGTATCGGACAAGCCGAGATCGCTCTGCAACTGGAACTTCGCGAAGCTGATGTTGATCCGGTCGAAGAACGCGAACAGATAGCAGATCATGATCAGCGGCATCAACCGCCACGCGACTTTGCGGATGATCGCCGCGGCATCGTCCACGCCGTACTCACGGCGGCCGCTCTTGTCACTCGCGACTGCGCTCAGGTCACTCATGCTTGTCTCCAATGCCAGATTCGGCGTTGCCGTCCGGTCGTTTAATCGGGTTAGTGGGTTAATCGGGTTAATCGGTCAAGCTCAGGTTCGCGGTCGGGGCCGTGTCAGATCTGCAAAACGTATTCGGGCACGGGATGCAGATCGCAATTGCGACCCGCCTTCGCGAGTTGTCCTGGCACGTCGTGGCCGAGCAACCCGGGCAACGTGCGCGACAGCGCAATCACCTTTTGCAGATCAATGCCGGTGGGAATGCCCATTTCGTCGCACAGGTTCACGAGGTCTTCCGTGCAGATGTTGCCGGACGCCCCCGGCGCGAATGGGCAGCCGCCGAGGCCCCCCAACGCGGCGTCGAAGCGTCGCGCGCCGGCCTCGTAAGCCGCTAGCACATTCGCGAGACCGAGCCCGCGCGTGTTGTGAAAGTGCAGCGTGAGCGCGCTGGCAGGAAGCCGCTCGAGCACACGCGTGACCAGTCGCGTGACCTGACGCGGATTCGCCATGCCGGTCGTGTCTGCGAGCGTGACGCCCTCGATACCCATCTCACGATATGTATCGACAATGCCGATCACGCGGTCTTCATCGATCTTCCCTTCGAACGGGCAACCGAACGCCGTCGCCACCGACGCGTTCAGCAACACCCCCGTTCCTTTGACGTGCCGCACGATGTCGTCGAATGCCGCGAGCGACGACTCGCAGCTCATCCGCATGTTCGCGCGATTGTGCGTCTGACTCGCCGACATCACGAGGTTCAGCTCATCGGCCCGCGACGCGAGTGCGCGCTCGGCGCCCTTCAGGTTCGGAATCAGCGCGACGTAGATCACGCCGGGTTGTCGCTTGATCTGCTGGAATACGGCATCGCCGTCGCGTAACGCGGGAATCGCTTTCGGCGAGACGAACGAGCCGCCCTCGATACGTGTGAAGCCAAAGGTCGACAGTGCGTCGATCAGCGCGATCTTGTCGGCGGTGTCGACCCAGCTGGGTTCGATCTGCAAGCCGTCGCGTGGCGCGACTTCCTGCACGATCAGTTTGTCGAATGTCGCATTTGCTTGGTCGCTCATTGCACGGCTCCTTCGCGGCGCAGCCGCTCGATATCTTCGTCGGCAAAACCCAGTTCGCCAAGCACGCTGCTTGTATGCTCGCCGAGTGACGGCCCTTGCCAGCGCACTTCGCCCGGCGTGTCCGACAGCTTCGGCACGATCCCCGGCATTTTTACTTCCATGCCGCCAGGCAGTTGCGCCGGCAGCAACATGTCGCGCGCCTGGTAGTGCGGATCGGCGACGATATCGGCCACCGAATAGATGCGCCCCGCAGGCACTTCGGCGCGCTCGAGCGCGGCCAGCACGTCTTCAGTCGCGTGATGCGAGGTCCATGCAGTGATCGCCTGATCGAGCATCGTGGACTGCTTCGCGCGTCCGTCGTTATGCGCGAGTGCGGGATCGTCGGCGAGATCGGGGCGGCCGATCAGATGCATCAGCCGTTTGAAAATCGGATCGCTGTTGCCGGCGATGACGACGTAGCCGTCGTTCTCCGTGCAATAGGTATTGGATGGCGCGATGCCCGGCAACGCGCCGCCACTACGCTCGCGCACGTGACCGAGCAGGTCGTATTCGGGCACGAGGCTCTCCATCAGATTGAACACGCTCTCGACCAGCGACACGTCGACCACCTGGCCTTCGCCCTGTCCGGTCTTCACACGCAGCAACGACATGAGCGCGCCGATCACGCCATGCAGCGATGCGAGCGAATCGCCGAGACTCACGCCGACGCGCGCCGGTGCGCCGTCCACTTCACCGGTCGTGTAGCGGATGCCGCCCATCGCTTCGCCGATGGCGCCGAATCCCGGCCGGTCGCGATACGGTCCCGACTGGCCGTAGCCGGAGATGCGGACCATCGTCAGTTTCGGGTTGATTGCGTGCAGGACGTCCCAGCCGAGGCCGAGCTTTTCGAGCGCGCCGGGACGCAGATTTTCGATGACGACGTCGGCATCCGCAGCAAGCCGTTTGACGATCTCGACACCCTCTGCCGACTTCAGATTCACGCACACGGACTTCTTGTTGCGCGATTGCAGATACCACCAGAGCGAGGTGCCCTCATGCAGCTTGCGCCATTTGCGAAGGGGGTCGCCGGTTTCGGGGGCTTCGATCTTGATGACGTCGGCGCCGAATTCGGCCATGAGGCGCGCGGCAAACGGCGCGGCGATGAGAGTTCCGATCTCGACGACGCGGATACCCTGAAGGGGTCCACCCATGGTGCTGTCTCCCAAGCTGGTTTCGTGTTGAGAGACAGCTTATGAGCGGCGCGGTGGCGGCGTCCAACCGCAATTCGCCAACGACCGTTCGCGGATGGCGAACGCTCAACGCCTGGCGGCGGTGGACGGTGCTTGGTCTGCGGATGCCTCCGTGGCCTCGATCGAGCGCAAATGGTCGAACAAAAGGCGGCTTACCGGAGACAGCGCGTCGACATCGCGTACCACTAGTACGAGGCTGCGTTCGGACCAGTCGTCCTCCAGCGGAACACCGACCAAACCGAGCGGCTCGCCCATCAACTCGTACACCTTCCTGGGCAACACGCCGACGCCCATTCCGGCCTGCACCATCCGGCAGACCGCATCGAACCCCGGCACGTGGATCCGCAAGCGCAACGGCTTGCCAGCCTGCCGCGCAGCCATATGCGTGCGGGCGTTGATCGAACTCGCGGCGTGCAAGCCGACGTGATCGCCGTCGAGCGTCTCGGCGAAAGCCACACTCTGTCGCGCCGCCAGTTGATGATCGTCACGCATCACGACCATCAGCGAATCACGCCGGTAATGCGTGACCTGCAGTTCGTGCGTATCGGCGTCGCCGGAGCAGATGCCGAGGTCGGCGAGGCTATCGTCGACGGCTTCGACCACGCCGCCGCTCGGCCGCTCTTCGAGATCGAGCTTGACGCGCTCGTGCTGCAACTGGAACGCGCGCAAGTCTTCGGGAAGAAATTCGACGATTGCCGACAGATTGGCCATCATCCGCACGTAACCGCGCACGCCGCTCGCGTGTCCCGCCAGTTCGATGCCGATATTTTCGATGTCACGCAAGACGCGGCGCGCGTGGTGCAGCAGCGTTTCGCCGGCCGGCGTTAGTGTCATGCCGCGCGCGTTGCGCTGGAACAGCGTGGCGCCGACCGCCTGTTCGAGTTCGAGCAGGCGCTTGCTCGCGGCGGAGACGGCAATCGCCTCACGCTCGGCGGCCCGCGTGAGCGTGCCTTCTTCGTAGACGGCGAGAAAGAGTTGCAGCGTGGTGAGGTCGAGCCTTCTAAGCAGGTTTTTGAGGACCATGGCGGGCGCCGGGAGTTCTGTCAGTGGTCATCATCCCCTAGCTGATCGCGCACGGCTAGCACGGCCACGGTTTGGCTGTTCTCGATTTCGAACAGCGTGACGTAGCCGGGCATGCTAACGCGCTACCTGACTGTGCTGGGCACCGACGGCTTCGGCCCTCCTCTTCGCGTCGCACAAAAAAATTGTGGAAAGATTCAATCCTACCGCTTCCCAATGGGCAATGGCTTGGAGACTATCTGAAGCGTCGTCCAATCAGGCCCTTGCAAGTCGCCATCTCCCCACCGTAAAAATTCAAGTTCAAGTAGCCGATCGTCTGGATCAGCAAACAGTAAAACGCAGACCTCCGCGCCGTCTGCATCAACTAACCGCCCTTCAAATGGAAAAGAATGCTGGCCAACATGAGAAGGGCGCTGATAGCCATCAATGTGGAGTTCGATTAACGATCCATCCTTGAGAGTGGGCAGCGCACGTGCACGGTCCAAGTCAAAGAGAAGCTTGTGCCTGGCATCCGGATCGAGCCTGGAAGCTACTCCACGGATAAAATTTCTCTCATTGTCAGTAAGTTCTCTTAGCATCACTTCACCACAAAAATTGTTCCGACGTTCACTTGGCCGTCTCCCCGTACGAACGCACGGAACTCCACCGGACGCCCATCTACAGTAATCTGCTTAATAGTATTTGTACCTGGGAGCATATCTGTCCTGATCGCACTGATCTCGTCGGCCACTTGCGCCTCCGCGTGATCAAGATTGAGGCCGTCGCGCTGGGCGCGGTTTATATAGTGGTCGCGTTTGAATACGATGTCTGACGCGCTGTTGCCCGTCGTCGGCTTGCATTGCTTTGCCTCTATGGCTTGCGGTATGCCATTCTTACTGGCCCACGCCGGGTCTCTGGATATCTGAAACACCAGCCAAGCAAAGCGAGCGCCCGCGAGAATCGCACACTCCGGGCACACTGGCTCCAGTCCCAGTTCTTGAGCCAAACGCAGATTGCCCATCGCGGCAACCATCCCTGACAGTGGCGCGGCCGGGATGATCCCTGATTCTACGTTACCGAGCCATTTGTCAATTTCGTCGCCGCTGACGATCGTGTCCGGTCCAAGATTCGTCGACACCGTACCCGTTCGTGCAATCAGCACTCCATTTGCGGCATAAGTGTAGTTGACCTTCAGAGCGCGCTTAGTGTTCCCATTCTGCGGACTTGCCTCTTCGTAATAGTTGAAACCGATGAGACGGCCGCGCACGTCATAGTACGGATTCGCAGTAAAACCCAAGCCACTGAATTCAATCGGCCGATGTACGGAGTCTCGTGCCATAACTGCGAAGACATTGTCGCTCTTCCTGTCGACGATAGACCTGAAATTCCCGGTCACATCACGCGTAAGACTCCACTCGCCGGTCAGTTGACCATCAACGTACATCTGAGCAAATGACAACTGGTTCAATGTATCGAACACAAGTCCATAACTGCGAACCGGCAAATCTGCAAGCGTCGCGGCAAATCCCTTTTCCCCTGTCGAGTCCGTAGTCGGTCTTTCGCTAATGCCGATCGGATTCCCATTACCGTCATACACATATGTGCGCAGCTATCCAGGAGAAGCGACCATATACGGACGCAGACTCGTTGTGTCCTGGTAACGTACCGACATCGTCGCCAGGCCAGTGGAAGAATTAATTGAGGTCGCCCGGATGGGTCGATTGCTATCATCGTACGCGTACTGAACGTTTTTCCCGTACGGCGCGATATCACTGACCAGTCTGCCTGACGCATCCCAGCCAATCTGATAGCCCGCGTCGCTTCCCGTGGTGCGCGTCGCGCCTCCTATCGAAGAGAAATTAATGGTCGTCGTTCGCCGATTGCTGGTTATAGTTGACGCGTCAGCGCCGTACGCAAATGTCACGTTCTGCTGCGAATCAGGATGTGTTACCGCCGTCGCCCGCCCCATTGCGTCATAGGTCCAAGTCGCAACGCGCGTCCCTGTTTCGTCAACAACACCGGTTAGAGCGCTAGTAAATCTCGGATCTTCGTAGGCATAGCGGCGGACATTGCCATCAGGCCAAATGACGGAAAACGAGATTGTTGTACGCGTCATAGCTGTACTGCGTAACGTTTCCTGTCGAGTCAGACATCTGGGAAATGCGTGACTTCGCATCATAGGAGAGCCGAACAGTTATGTCGTAGTGAGCGTTCAATGCCTTTGCATGGTCGGACACGGCGATGAGCAGCCCAGCTCCGGGCGCAATTGACCCCGGAGTACTGGCATCACTATATGTAAGCGTGGCGACACGACCGTCGTGTTCCGAAACGGACTGTAGAATGCCCTTTGTGGAATAGGATTCCAGACTTCCATTAGTCAAGTCCTCCAGCGTCCAGGCCGACGCTGCTTGTGTCAGAGTCAGCGGTGTTCCATCCACAGGACGCCATACTGCCAACACTTTGCCGAACGTGACCGGGTTGCCATTTTCTCGGTATGCGGTGATCCGCGGCGGCGTGCTGTTCACGTTTGCCAGATTGAGTTGGCGCTGCCAATTGTGAACCCAAAGCGACCCAAAGCCAGCATCTGCTCTCGTTGTTGGGCGAGCCCGATAAGTTCGACTGAATATGAAAGGTCGATCGTCGCCGCTGTGAAAGTCAACTTCGCTGATCGTTGTTGCACCCGACGTCGCGTATACCGGATCGGCTACAGAGCAACTGTTATCGGCACTCACGTCATCCGGCGGCATGCCGCACCATCTGGTAATCCGCGACGGCTCGTTGACGCAGTAGTGGTTCGATAAATTGATCGGTGTATTACCCCACGCTGTTGCAAAGCAGGACGACGACCCTTGTATCGCTCCGGATCGCGAATAGAGCGGGGCGCACACGACGTCTCCACCTTCGGCATTTGCCCCGAATGTCGCTGCGAACAGTGCAAAGCAGGCGTGCGAATATGCCCACCGCCCCATTTCTGGATATTTTATTTTCCATCGTCCTTCCTATTGCTGTACTTGTTTAACGCTCAAGCACCATATGGAGATCTCACCGGATGAAAAATCAGATAACTCTTGTAATTATTAATTTCAACAGTTTCACAGCCAACGCTGCTCGCATCCTGACAAATCGCGCAAGAAAGCCGGCAAAAATCTGACAGACATTGCTGAATTACGGCGACGATGAATTCAACTGGAAGCGCGGCTAATACACGACTGATTTCTCACTGATATCTCTTCGTACCCGCTGTTCCATTGACAGCTAGCCTGAATTCTCCGCTTTCCTCGTCATCACTCTAATGCTCTCTTTGTCCACAAACTTTAATCGCCAGGCCTGCGGACACCTTGCGCACAGCACTATCAAGTAATTGATGCGGCTGATTAATCCGCCGCCGGCGCAGCCGCGTGCACTTCCGCTCCACGCGGCATGCGCGCCAGCATAAGGCACCGCCGTCATCACGGCTTTCCTCCTCAATCCTTCCACGCCGACCCAAGAATCATCGTGCAAAAATTCTCGCGATGGTAATGCGGGTCTTTCAACGCCAGCACGTCCGCCTTCACGTTGCCGAACGTCGTCTCCGGCTTGTGGATCGTGCCGTGCGCGAACGCGTCGATAATGCCTTCCTTGAAATGCGCGCCGCGCGGATGCGCATGAATCACTTCGTGACGCTGATGCTCGCTGAACTCGCTATAGGCCAGCCCCAGCACGTCCATTTCGACACCTGCCGTGACCAGTGCGACCACCGGTTTCATATGCTGCGGAATGCCGGGCGTCGTATGCAAGGCGATCGAATTCCACACCTGATCGATGTCATCCTCGCCAATGCCGTGACGCTGCAAGAAGGCGCGCGCCGCGTTCGCGCCGTCCACTTCGAAGCGGTCGTGTTCGCTGCTATAAGGCGCAACGAGTCCCATATCGTGAAACATCGCTCCGATGTACAGCAGTTCGGGGTCGTACTTCAACTGTTTGCGCTCGCCGGCCAGCGAGCCGAACAGAAACACGCGACGTGAGTGGTGATACAGCAATTCGGTTTCGGTGTCGCGCACCAGTTGGGTGGCTTCGCGCGCCATCATGCTGTCGGGAATCTGAATGCCTGCAATCGTGGTCATGTGATCTTCTCCGTAACGGGTTCGAGTGAACGGAACGCGCTTTGCCGCTGGTTGCTTTGTCGCCTGGAAGCGCGTTTGGTATGCTGGTCCGCGGCGCTTTTTCGTGCGTTTCACGCTGCGTGTCCGATGAAGTGCAGTATTGGCTAACGCGCTGTGACGGACAATCGCCGGGCACCGTTGAACACTGCCAACCACACGGTGTTGACTGCCGTGGCTGCTGATTCCGTCCACCGTCAAAGGAATTCTTTCGATGCCCACCGTCGCGATCGCGATCTTTCCTGGCGTGCAGGCGCTCGATGTCGCCGGTCCGGTCGACGTTTTTTCCGAAGCCAACGGCTTTATCGCGCCTGACGCTCGCTACGAGGTCAAACTGCTGAGCGCAGAACCCGCCCCGCTACGCGCATCCAACGGCATGACGCTAGTCGCCGACGCAACCTTCGACCAGGCCCCAGGCCCATTCGACCTCGCGCTGGTTGCAGGCGGCCCCGCGCTGCCTCACGACCCTGTGCCCGACGCACGGCTGCTGGACTGGCTGACCAACGTCGCGACGCGTTGCCACCGTTA
Organism: Paraburkholderia metrosideri; assembly: GCF_904848625.1. GTDB lineage: Bacteria > Pseudomonadota > Gammaproteobacteria > Burkholderiales > Burkholderiaceae > Paraburkholderia > Paraburkholderia metrosideri. The sequence goes on along the minus strand of NZ_CAJHCP010000010.1, from coordinate 289,460 downwards.
CGGCTCGATCTGCACAGGCGCGTTCGCGCTCGGCCATGCGGGATTGCTCGACGCCCGCAATGTCACGACCCACTGGCAGCATGCGGCGCAACTGGCCGCGCAGTTTCCCGAAGCACGCGTCGATTTCGACCGCATCTATCTGCGCGACGGACCGCTCGTCACATCGGCGGGTGTGACAGCCGGTATCGACCTGTCGCTCGCGCTGGTGGCGGAAGATCATGGGCCGCATACCGCCCTGGCGGTCGCCAAACGGCTAGTCGTGTTCGCCCAGCGGCAAGGTGGCCAATCGCAATTCAGTCCCTATCTGACAGCGCCGGCCGACGACACATCGCCCGTCGCCAAAGTCCAGGCGCACGTCATGCAAAAGATCAGCGAGAGCTTCACCGTGAAGCAACTCGCGGATGTCGCGGGGATGAGCGCACGCAACTTCGCGCGCGTGTTCGTGCAGGAAACCGGCGTGACGCCGCATGAATTCATCGAACGGGCGCGCGTGGATGCCGCGCGCAAACTGCTCGAAAGCAGCGGGGCGGTGCTGAAGGCCATTGCGTACGATTGCGGTTTCGGTACGGCCGACCGGATGCGCATTGTGTTTACCAAACGCATCGGCGTCACGCCGATGCAGTATCGCGAACGCTTTAGGACGGTGTGAGCACGGCCACCGGCAACGCAGGCCACCCGAACACGACGTGAGAAAATGGCAACCTTTGCCTCTGCAATGCCATCGATCACAAGGAACGACATGACCTCCTCTACTCCGATTCGCGCGATCGTCACCGGTCACAACCGCGGCCTCGGTGCGGCGCTCGCCGAACAACTGCTCGCGCGCGGCGTCACGGTGCTGGGCCTGTCGCGCTCGCGTCATGCCACACTCAAAACGCGCTTTCCTGCGCAACTCGAAGAAATCGAACTGGAACTCGCCGAGCCGGCGCGCGTAGCGCAATGGCTCGCGACCGACGCGTTGCGTGCTTTCGTCAGCGGTGCGCAAACGGTTCTGCTGATCAACAACGCGGGCATGGTGCAGCCGATTGGGCCGATCGAAGGGCAAGACCCGGCGGCCATCGCGAGCGCCGTGAGCCTCAACGTAGCGACACCGTTGATGCTGGCCAGCGCGCTTGCCGCAGCCGCTGTCGACGCGAACGACCGGCGCATCGTCCACATTTCCAGCGGCGCGGCGCGCAATGCCTATGCGGGCTGGAACATCTACTGTGCGACGAAAGCCGCGCTCGATCATCACGCGCGCGCGGTCGTGCTCGACGCTAACCGCGCGCTGCGCATCTGCTCGCTTGCGCCGGGTGTGATCGATACGAACATGCAGGCGGAGATTCGTGGCAGCAAAGAGGAACAGTTCCCGATGCGCGCGAAATTCGAAGACCTCAAGCGCAATGGGCAGTTGTCGTCGCCGGAGCAATGCGCAGCCCAACTGGTCGATTACGCGCTCAGCGACGCGTTCGGCCAGACGCCGGTCGCCGACATTCGCGAGATCGCCGGCGCAGCCTGACCAGCAACGCGGTAAGCTCGCCCTCGACCCCCGAAAAAGCTCACCTTTCACACGAAGCGGTGCGGGACTGGCGCGAGGTACGCGCCAGGTTGCTCCCGAAAACCCTCACCTTTGCAGCTTGGGGGCAGGACGCAAAGCCATGCTGGGCTTGATGGTGAAGGACCGAAATGGGCCACTCCCGCAAACCCTCACCTTTGGGTGCCGCGAGGCAGCCTGAATACGAAGGCTGGCGAGGGCATGCTGATAAGCGGGAAATTGCCTCGTCAGCCGCAGTGAATTTCGGATTAATTGCTCGTTTTCGCGCTGCGCAATGCCGTGCGAACCAGCAAATTCGCCCTTCTGTCGGCTATTCGTGGCGTTGTAAGCCCATCATTCGCGGCTTATGTGCGCCTGGCGGCTTGACGCGAACCTTGAAGGTTCGCCGGAGAGGGTTCCGCAAACGCCTGCCTGGCGGCGGTTCGAGCCGCACATGCAGGCACGGAGTTCAAAGGGTGAGCGAAACCATAGTGCTCAGGCTCACGGTTCGCAGCACGACGTTCGGCTCCTGAAAAACCTCACCTTTCGTCCGCGAAGCGAATCTGAATGACCCAACGCTGCTCACCGCCGGGTCATTCAAGCCACCAATCAGAACTTGTGACGGATACCGACAAGCGCGAGCGCCTGGCTGTCGGTCCCTGAGTTCACGCCCAGATCGCCAATCGACGCCTGTGCGCCCACCACTTTGCCGCTCGCGTTCAGCGTGTTGCCGCTCGCCTTCTGATAACCGGCCAGCGCATACAGATCGGTGCGCGCGGACAGCGCGTAATCCGCTCCCAGGTTGACCTGGTTGTAATGGGCGGAGCTCGGCCCCGTCAGCGACGTGTAGTTGTAGCCGACGCCCGCACGTACCGCCGGGGTGATCTGATAGTTGACGAACAGCGAACCGTTGTTGAACTTCGCGGTGTCGCGGAATGTGGAGAAGCCGTCGCTACCGTATTGCGTGTTCGAATACGCCGCACCGACGGTAGCCGCGCCAATCGCGTACTGGCCGCCCACGCGCACGATCTGGATCGACTTCGCGCTCGCGAAGCCGGAGTTGATCACCGTGTTGAACAGCGAATCCGAACTGCTGGTCCACGTCCGCACGTCAGCTGTGGTGGTGTTGCCGCCATTCGCGTAGAAGTAGCCAGCACCCAGTGACAGCGGGCCATTCGCGTAGGCGGCGCCGAAGCTATAGGTCTGTCCGCTGCCGCTCGCACCGGCGACACCGCCCACGCCGTACAGCGCCTCGACCTGGAAGCCGGAGAACGACGGGCTCACGTACTTGACGGAGTTGCTCACGCGCAAGCTGTTGTCGTAGTTGTCCAGATCGCCTGGCGAGCCGAACACGCCGCCAAAGTAGTTGTCTTCCGTGAGGCCTTGCACGAGGTCGACGATCGGGTCGTATTGACGTCCCAGCGTAACCGTACCCCACGTATTGCTCGACAGACCCACGACTGCCTTGCGGCCGAATTCGCGGCCGCCCTGGCCGAGCGCGCCGGTGCCGACGTTAAAGCCGTTCTCCAGTTGAAACACTGCCGCGAGACCGCCGCCGAGGTCTTCGGTGCCCTTCAGCCCCCAACGGCTGCCCGACATATTGCCGCTGCTGAATTTCACCAGCGTCGACTGATTCAGGCCGTTCGCGCCTTGCGCATTGTGGACATAGGCAATGCCGGCATCGACGATGCCATACAGCGTGACGCTGTTTTGCGCTTGAGCGCCAGCCGCGAAAAGAAGACCGGCCGACAAGGCGAAAAGAGAAAGGCGCTTCATTGTTAGAGTTCCCGTATCAATGCTGTAGTTGTTTAAAACCGTTGCAACGATACGAGAAGGATTTGTGTCGGCAAACTAACTAATTCTTCAATAGATATCAAAGTGCCGACGCGCCGCTTATCAGCGCGCGTGCATCCGCGAGATCACGCAGGGATGGCGGACCGTTCGGACAGCGCGTACTTCGAGCGTGCGATGACCTCAGCGGGAACCGGCACATGAGCGCGTCGTACCAGCGCGCCGCTACGGAACATCAGCAGATCGCCGGATTGGCAGGTGGTCCAGACTTCATCGGTCAGCGGAGTGGTGGCGATCACCGCCGTGCGGTCAGCGGGCGTGCCGCGTTCGGCGAAATCCACCGTCAGATCGCCGTCAACCAGGCGTGCGCTGGAAAACGGCCAGTGGCGTATTACGTACGACAATCGCGTCGAGCAAAAAGCAAACTGCGCGTTGCCGTTCGACAGCACGAAATTGAAAATACCAAAGGGGTTCAGCGTGCGGGTTGCTTGTTCGATGACATCGAACAGTGCGTCGATGTCGTCCGCGTTGGCGTCGGCATGCGCAGCGAAATGCGCGTGCAGGCGGTTCATGATGAAGCAGAACGCCTCTTCGCTATCGGTCGTGCCGACCGGCGTGAATGGCCCCGGCTCCCACTGCTGACCGAGTGCGTGCAGATCGCCGTTGTGCGCGAATACCCATTGCTGGCCGCGCAACTCGCGCATGAACGGATGGCAGTTCTCGACCCGCGCGCCGCCCTGCGTTGCCTTGCGGATATGCGCCACGACATTGCGCGACTTGATCGGATAGCTCTTCAGAAACTCGGCGACCGGCGATTGATATGCGGGCTTTTCGTCGACGAATACGCGGCATGCGCGGTCTTCGTAAAACGCCACGCCCCAACCATCGACGTGATGATCGGTCAGGCCGCCGCGCGCGGCAAAGCCTGTCAGCGAGAAACTGACGTCGGTGGGTTCGGCGCAGCTAAGGGCGAGCAACTGGCACATGTCCGGCCCCGCCTCAAGCTGCTCGTGCCGGGACGTGCATGATCGGCGCGATCGCATCCGCCGTTACGGCGCCGGTGCTTTCAGAAGGCTTCGCGGTCATTGCAGGTCATCCCAAGTCGATCATGTTCATTGGGAGACTAACGTGTTTCAACCGCCGCCGTTATAGCGAATCATGCTTTGCAAATGACGGGCGCGCGACTCCCGAAAAACCTCACCTTTGGCGATTTCAACCGAATTGCCGCCAATCGCCACCGTATCTCCGTCGCGCCGCCCCCGCTTCAGCTTGCCAGCTTGCGGAACGTTTCCAGCACAGCGTCGCCCTTGAACGGCTTGACGATCCAGCCTTTGACGCCCGCCGCCTTGCCGCGCTCCTTCATTGCGGGGCTGCTTTCGGTCGTCAGCATGATCACGTTGACGGTCTTGTTGGCGAGCTCGCCGCGAATCTTTTCGACCATCGTCAGGCCGTCCATATTCGGCATGTTGACGTCGCTGATCACCAGCTTGATGCCGGGGCTCGACTTCAACTTGGCGAGGCCGTCCTTGCCGTCCACTGCCGTATCGACATCCAGACCATTTTTCTTCAGAAAACCGGCCACTTCGTCGCGCACCGTACTCGAGTCATCTACCACCAGAATTTTCGACATGTTGTTTCCTTTAACCTTTGACACTACTCAGAACAGATCCAGCTCACCTGCTTCGACCATCTCGCCAACATCGCGCGTGACTTCCCTGAAGTCTTCCGGCGACCAGCTCAGGCTGAACACAAAACGTTGATGCAGCCGGACCGCGCGGCCCGTGTGCGGGTCCTTCAGCCAGTACATGAAGCACAGTTGCGGATTGCCGCTGCCGAACGAGATGTACTTGTGCTTGTGATTCACCAGCAGCGGCACTTGCACTTCGCTGCGCTGCCACGCATCGGCATCGCCGACATAGCGGTTCTTGAACGATCCCCAGACGAGATTCGTTACTTCACCGAGCACGCTATTCAGATCGCGAAAATCGGCTTCGCCTTCGGGCGCGTTGTCGATCATCCGGTAGCGATCGAGCAGATCGAGAATCGGCGCCTCTTCGGCCTGCATCGTCATATAGCCGCGACACCACGGGCTTTCCAGTGGAATCAGGCTGAACACTTCGCCGAAAATAATCCGGTCGCGCACGATGTACGGCGTGTCGCACGTGATGGTCAGGTCCTTGAACACGTCGCCGAGAATCGCCTGGGTCATGTCGGCGATGCCGCGCACCAGCGCATTCGGATAATCCTGGCTGAAAATGTATTCGTCGATCACGCGGCGCAACGGCGCCATGTCGTGCGCGACATAGGTTGCGCAGACTACCCGGCGCAGGCTTTCCGGCAGGTCGTCCATACCGGCGTCGTTATCGCGCCGCATGATGATCGGTAACTCGGGCCGCACCGCGTTGATCCGGATCGCGAGTTCCGCGCTGGCCTCGGGCGACCCTGCGCAGTTCTCAGCGAACAGCACCGCGCCGAGATCGATATTCGAGCGCAGCACCGACTGCAAACGGTTCTTGCCGACTTTCACGCCGACCAGATTGTGTTCATCGCAAAAGCGCTTCAGCGCGTCTTTGTGCATCGGGCAGTCGTCCACCACCAGCACCTTGCTGACCGGTTCGTTGCTATTCATTTTTTCCATTCTCTTGCTCAGAACAGTTCCAGTTCGCCGCTGGTTTCTTCAGTCGCGCTGGTGTCAGCGACGAAATCGATCGGTGCGTGCGCGCACACGCAGACGGTCGCGGCGAGCCGCACGCTGTCGTTAAGCGTCACCGAATACGACGACAGCAACCCCGGCTTCAGCTCATGCAGATGCGGCAAACACTGCGCGTTCAGCACGTAAGGCGTCGACATGCCGAGATCGGGGAAGTAGCTCAGCAATTCCTGGTTCATCGCGCCGCAACACAGGTTGCAGATTTCCAGGAAGACTTCCTGGAATGGTCGTTCGTCGTTGTCTTTCAGGTAGTAACGGTGCGTGGTGTCGTCTTCGTCGAAATGGAGAATCAGCAGCATTCGAAACACAATCGACGAGATGGTCAGTACGACCACCTGAGTGTTTTTCGTTGCACCGGCACTCGCGTTGGCGATCGGCGCGATCCCGCACAGATCGCTTGTGTCAATCGGCAGGCGGGCCTGTGCAGCCTTGCGAAAAATGCGATCGAAGCTGTTTTGCGCATCCGCCGAAATCACGCCGTCACCTCGTCGAGCCGCGCGTGAAACTGGTTGGCCAGCGACTCGACACTGGCAAGCGACGCCGCAATCATCTTGCCGCCGGCCTGAATATCCTGAAACGTTGACGTGGTGGTCAAATCGTTGCGATGCAGGCTGTCACGGTAGCTCTTCGACAACTCTTCGGAACGCGCGGCGAGCGAGCGCACTTCGCTCGCCACCACCGCGAAGCCGCGGCCGGCCGGGCCCGCGCGCGCCGCTTCAATCGACGCATTCAGCGACACGATCACCACATGCCGCACAATCGACGACAGCTCCTGATTCTTCGCGTGCATGTCGTGGTTTTGCGTCATCAGCGAGATCATCTGTTCGTGCCAGCGCTCGAAGGTTGCGCCGAGACTTTTCAGGCGTGCGGCTTCGCTCGCGATCTGCTGCGCCTGGCGCAACCACTGTTCTCTGTTTCCAGTCACTGCGTCGAGCGCCGCACGAAGTTCTTCGACACTCGCGGATTGCTGGGCCAACTCGTCACGCAATTGCGCGGTCAGCGCGTGCAACGCCTGTTCGACCTGTTCGTGTTCGTCGATCGCGCGCTGATGTGCCGACTGCCCGGCTTCGTGCGAGACGGTCAACGCGTGTGCTTCGGCACGCAGCCGCGTGCCCAGCCTGACGCTGTGCAGCTTGTGCGCGGCGTACGCCAGCACAGCGGCCACCGCGCCGCCCGCCAGCGCCCCCAATAAACACTGTTGGATCACAACCATTCCTTCGATGTCCGTCAGCCGGTGCTCAACTTGCGATCGCGTCGAGTGTCAGATCACCGGCTTCGTCGCGCGCCTGAACGCCCAATGTATCCACGGCGAAGCTGTCGGGCAGACTGACGATGGTCTGAAACTGACGGAACGACGCGCCCTTATGATCGTCGGTAAAACGCAGTTCGATGCTGCCGTTTTCGCGCCGCAGAAAATCGCGCACCGCGTCCATACCGACGCCCCGGCCCGATACTTCCGTCACCGTTTCCGCCGTCGAGAAGCCCGGACGGAAGATGAAGTCGGCGACGGCTTCGTCGCTCAGCATGTCGTCGGCACTAATCCAGCCGCGCTGCATGGCGATTCCGCGAATCCGTTCGAGTGCGAGGCCACGGCCATCGTCGCTGAGGGTGATCTGCAATGCGCCGCTGTCCACGCCTACTTCGACATTGATCGTGCCCGCCGCGCTCTTGCCTTGTGCGCTGCGCGCTTCGGCGGATTCGATGCCGTGGTCGATCGAATTGCGCAGCAGATGCACGAACACATTGCTCAACGTCCCGCCAGCCTGGCCTCGCAGACGGTAGCCGTTGTCGTCGATCTGTACGACCGGTGCGGGCTTGCCCAACTCACTGGCAAGTGAAGGCAGCGAATCCAGCACGCCGGAGAGTGCGTCGCGTACGCTTTCGCTGCCTAATGCGCGCAGCGTGCGGCGCAGCGAATCGCGCATCGATTGCAGTTCGTGCAGCTCGTCAGCATTGGTTTTGTCGAGCAGGCTCAGCGTCTGCTGGATGTCGTCCTTGCCGACCATCACGTAGCGGCCCGCGTTGCCCGCATCGTTCGGCTGCCCCTTCGCTTTGCGGCCCAGGCTCTGTTCGTTGATTCTCGCGTAGCTCTCGATTGCCTCGCGAACCCGCGTCAACTCCTGCATCAGATGTTCCTGATCCCACGAGCGATCCGCGTCCGGTTGGCGCAGTTCGTGATAGCTGCGCTCGGTTTCGTGCACGACGTTGGTCAGATGCTGAAGATTGTAGGTCCGCGCATTGCCTTTGATGGTGTGCATGTTGCGGAACAACTCGGCAATCGCCGCATGATCCGCTTCCGAATGCTTGCGGATGATCCGCTCGTTCTCGCTGACAAACCCCGCCGAGCTTTCAATGAAGTGATGAAACTTCTCTTCGCTAACCGCAAGAATCTCGCCGATCATATCGAGGCGACGACGCTGTTCGCTGGCCTCCGCCGCGAGCTTGCGCAGTTCGGTGACGTCGCGCACGCACAGCATCAAACGCACGATGACGTCGTTCTCATCCGTAATCGCCGACCACGTCAGATCGAGAATCTTCGCGCGGCCATCGGGCAGGTTCCGCGAAATCTCGCCGACCAGCAGGTGCTGATTGAACACGAAGTTGATGCTGTCTTCGCCCAGGCATGCGTGGGTTGCGGCTTCGATCTGCGACAGCGTGTCGGCACCGAGGTCGGTGTCACTGAACACGAGATCCATTAGCGCGCGGCCCGCGATATCCTTCGTCTCGAAGATGTCTTCCAGATACGCCGAGTATTCCGAGTGAATCACCGCGCCGTCGACCACCGTCAGGATGCCCTGCTGCATGTTCTGCAACATGGCCTGAATGTCGGCGGTTTTCTGCTTGAGTTGCGCGGAGCTCTCCTGAATCTTCGCGATCATGCCGTTGAAGGCGACGATCGAATGGCCGATCTCATCGAGCCGGCCTACCGGCACGCGGCGCGTGAAGTCCTGACTCGACGCGATCTCGCTCATCATGCCTTGCATGCGGCTGAGCGGACGCGTGATCTGGCGATAGAGCAGCGAGCCGATCGAGGTCAGCAGAATGATCGCGATGCCGGTGACCGCTGCAATTGCCGTGGTCGTGGTGGCGAGCGTCGCGTTCAGTGTCGTGATCGCCTCGTCTTTCTCGCGATTTTTCTCGACACGCAAGGTCTCGACAATGCCTTCGAGTTCATCACGATACTGCGCGACGTTGGCGAACAGATACGCTTGCGCGAGTTCGTTCTTGCCGTCGGCCTTCATCTTTGCCGTGTCGTCGATCGCGGAGAAGTAGTTCGCGAGGCTCTCGGTGGCCTGCGTGACGAGACCCTGCTGCGCGTGGCTCGCGGCCTCTTTCCCCTGCAACGCGAGTGCCTGTTGCAGCGTCGCCTTTTTCTTCTTCAACTCGTCCTGTGCCTGCGCCACCATATTGGCGTCGGGCGCGTAGACCAGCGTCATCGTGGCGAGCTGCACGTCCTTGACTTGCGACACGAGGTCGGCGGACGCGAGCGCGCTCGGCACGACACCCTCCGTCACCTTGCGCACTTCGGCCGCGCTGCCGCGCGTCTGGAACACGGCGTAGCCGCCGATCGCCGACAAGGCGACAAACATCAGAACAACCAATAGCGTAATGCGATGACGGATCGTCATGTGAACCCCCGAGGCTGGCCTTCGCGTCAGCCCTCGATCGGAGCAGCGCGTTTTATGCGAAATATGATTCGACTTGTAGCGCCGCGGAGTATTGCCGATGCATGTTACTAAGCGATGACTGAATTGGATTTTTTCAGACAATTAGAGGGTGAAATTTTTCTCTAAAGTTTTCCTTATAGATGCCGTTATTTATTGCCTTTTCCAATTCTTATGGCTATCGCGGTGCCAACAAATTTTAGCGTTGCCTGTGACAACCGCTTCAATACCGGCGCGGCTCTGATGGTGCTTAACGCATCAATTTGCGGAAGCGGATCGTAGCATCGGGCGATTTTTAGAAAAAATTTTCCGCTAGAGAAGCGCGGCTATCATTGAATTTCACTGTCAATTTCATTTGGCTGGAATAGAAGGTTTTTATTCCGTACAAATTGCTCTTGTATATGAGCAGGAAGAAATTCTTCCTCATGCGTCGTCCTTTTCCGCTGCGCTACTCGCCTTATCTTCGCGCTCCCGTATTCCCTCACCGAAGAAGTTAACGTGCGACCAAAGGTACGCACATTCTCACCTCATCGATTCCCGAATATCCTCACCTGTCGAACTCGAACGGCCCAGCCCATCGTAATAAACTGTAAGCGTGCATAAGAACCCGAAACCGCTGCCACCACCCGATTCGCTATATTGCGGCGTGTGACAGTGGCGGCGACGCCGTCCATCAATTGTCCTCATCGATCAGGGCCCAGCCATGTCCGACACGCCCATCCAGGTTTTGCTGGTCGACGACGACGCCGACTTGCGTGATCTCCTGCGCACCTTCTTCCAGCAACGCGGCATCGACATGTCCGTGCTGCACGACGCAAACCATCTGGCCCGCCGGCTCGAACGCGAGCGGCCTTCGATCATCGTGCTCGATCTGATGATGCCGGGCATCGACGGCCTCAGTGCGCTGCGCCAATTGCGCGCGAGCGGCGACACGATTCCCGTGATCATGCTGACCGCGCGAGCCGACGGCGTCGATCGTGTGATCGGCCTCGAACTCGGCGCCGACGATTATCTCGGCAAGCCGTTCATGCCGCAGGAACTGCTGGCGCGCATCCATGCCGTGCTGCGTCGGCATGCGCCACCCGCTGCCACAACCGCACCCGTCGAGAAACGCGATGCGTTGCGCTTCGGCCGTTTCCGGCTCGACTTCGCGAGCCGCACGCTATTTCGTGACGAGGAGCCGCTCAAGCTCACCGGCAGCGAATATGCGTTGCTCGAAGTGCTAGCCCAACATCCAATGGAAACGCTGTCGCGCTCCCGACTCGTCGATTTGCTGCACGGCCCTTATTCCGAAGTGACCGAACGCGGGATCGACGTGCCGGTGTGGCGCCTGCGCCGTCTGCTTGAAGACGATCCCGCTAACCCGCGCCGCATCCAGACCATACGCGGCACCGGCTATATGTTCGTACCCGGCAGCAGTGACGATGAAGAATCCCCTTAACACGCTGTTTGGCCGGCTCTCGTTGATGACGGTGAGCCTGATCGTGCTGGTGCACATCACCGCTGTGGTTCTCGTGGATAGCGAACGCGGCCAGCTAGACACCGGCCATGCACAGCGCGCGCTGCTGCTGGCGCTTGAAGCGGAACCGGGCAGACCGCTCGCGGCGTCGCAGGTATCGGAGACGCTGGGCGTGACCTATGTGAAGGGCGACGACGCGATCAGTCAGGGCTGCTCCGCGCCTTGCGACAACACGTCCGGTCCGTTCGAAAGAGATTTGCGCGCGAAGTTGCCGGCCGGCAGTCATGTAGTGGTCGATCCGTCCAACGGCACGATCTGGGTTCAGTATGCGGGGCATCCAGGCTGGCTAGTGCTGAGGAACAGTATCCTGCCGGCCCGGCGCTTCCTCGGGGCGCAGGCGGTCATGCTGGCGTTTGCCGTGATCGTTGCGTTGTTCGCTGCGTGGTATTTGCAGCGCCCGTTGCATCGGTTAGCGCTTGCGGCACGTGAATTTCGCATTGGACATCGCGCGCCGGTGGTCGAGGCGAGCGGGCCGCGCGAGGTCAGGGAGTTGATCGTCGACTTCAACCAGATGGTGCATGAGCTTGCGCAGGCAGACCGGGAGCGCGCGGTGATGCTGGCGGGTGTCGCACACGATCTTCGCGCGCCGATCACGCGCATGCAGGTGCGCGCGGATCTGCTGCCTGACGAAGCAAATCGGCGTGGCTTCCTGCGCGACGTCGAGTCGTTGTCGCGCATCGTCACCCAGTTTCTGGACTTCGCGCGCGAAACGGCCGACGCATCGCCCAATACCAGTGTCGATGCACATTGCCGCCGCCATTACGGCGATAGTCTCGCGGACGACGCCCTCGTGCGCGTCGATCTGCAAGCGGGCGATGGCTTCGGTTTGCCACTCGTCGACCTCGACCGGATTCTAACGAACCTGATTGAGAACGCGTTGACGTATGGCGATCCGCCAGTCGAAATTTCAACTTCGCGACACAACGGGCACTACACGCTGCAAGTCCGCGATCACGGCAGCGGCATTCCGGGAGGCCAACTCGACCGCGCGTTACAACCCTTCGTGCGACTCGACGAAGCCCGCAGCGGCGACGCGCATTGCGGGCTGGGGCTGGCAATCGTGCGACGTCTCGTGCGATATAACGGCGGGGCTTTCCACGCGGATAACGCGGCAGACGGCGGATTTGTCGTGTCGATGACGTTTCCGGCTTAAGCCGGTCCAGCGCTTGAGTGGTGAGCCGACTCACTGTAAGAAGGCCGCGTGATTGCTCACGCGGCCTTTTTATTTCAGCGCTTCGGATCTGTAGATCAGGCTTGGGCGACCTGATCCGGAACAACGATCGCGCCATGCGGGCCGTCGCCACCACCCGGACCGCCACCACCGCCAGGGCCACCACCGCCCGGCCCGCCGTGGTCATGAGCGCCGCCGCCCCAGCCTGGACCCGGTCCCCAAAAGCATCCACTCAAGGTTGCGCTCAGCGCGGCCACCACCGCGATTGCCAATAGCTTCTTCATATTTCTCCTTCGATGAGTTGATGGTTACGCAAAGTCACCGCGTTAGCCAAAACTTATCAATCGACGGACGATCATGTTTTACGAAGCCGTTACAAGCGCAGCAAAGCGTGACAGCGAAAGAGGAACAACACGACAGGTGAGGGCCACCGTGCAGCCTGTTCACGCTGGTTCGGTGGCGTGATGCAAAGCAGGTTCGTGCGCTCACGCTTTGTTTGCATATGGAAGAGGATGTAAGGGGTTGAGCGGTAGGGATCTCCGGTCATAGATAGATGGCTGTTTTGCGCACTCGCACTTCACGTCGGCGGCTATGCAAAGCATCCCCTGGAAATCCTCACCTTTGAAACAGGTGAAAAGCCAGCGTGATAATCGCTCACCTGATTCATCTCCTGGAATCGCTCACCTTTGCCGACACCCCCTGGAAATCCTCACCATTCAGCGTGACGACGCTCTCCTGGAATTCCTCACCATCCTGGAACGTCTCACCTTTGGGTATCCGGGAGATGGCTTGCCGGAAAAAAAAGCGCTGAGTTCATCGGGATCAAGCCGGAGGGCGATCGTCGGTACCCTTAGCGCGGCGACCGTCTCGCCTCAATCCATACGCGCGCATCTGCGTCACCGTTTCGACTTCTGAGAACCGAACGGTTCGCTCCCACGCGCCAGAGCAAACCGTTTCGCTACCTCTTCGAAGCAGGACAGGAAGCACTGCGCCGCAGCAGTCAATGGACGATCCCGGCGGACCACCGTCGATACGGTCGTTTCAGGAAACGCCTCGCCCACCCGCAATACCGAAATTTTGTGCTGCGCCACTTCGAGTCGGAAAGTGGGTTCGGTGACGATCCCAATCACATCGGTCGTTTTCAGCAACATGATGGTTGGGAAAAGCGACTGACAGCGCAAGATTCGCTGAGGTGCAGTGAGCCCTAATTGCTCAAAAAACTGGACGAATGCTTTGTCGACGTTGTCGCCCGGTTCGCACGGCAGAAGCCACTCCTGGTCTAGCAGACGCTTCAGCGTGCGCACACGCCCGAGCGGATGCCCGTGTCGCGCGACGGCGAAGAGGGGGATCGACAGAATGTCTTTCTGCTCCACGAAATCCGGCCACGGCGTGCCAGGCGCGCCGTTGACGACCGCAAAATCCGTCTCGCCGTTGTGGAGCGCACTCAAGGCGGCAGGCAGCGGCGACTCCCGGAAAACCACCGACGTGTTCGGCATGCTTTTGCGGAACTCGACAAACGCCTGCGGTGCCAGCGCGCCCGCCACCACCGACGACACCGTCATCGAAACCCGCCCGCCGCGACTCTCGCGCATGGCGAGCAATTCGTCCTGGGTGCGTCGCATATCGCTGACCAGCAGCGTGGCGCGACGCTGAAAGAGTGTGCCGTACTCGGTGAGTTTCACGCCGTTGACCGAACGCGTGAGCAACGGAACGCCGAGCAGTTTCTCGAGTTCGCGGATCGTCACGGTAATGGCCGGCGGCGAGAGCTTGAGCGCGCGTGCTGCGCCGTGCAGGCTGCCCTGTTCCACGACGCTTAAAAACACCTGCAACTGGTGAAGTTTCATGAGCCCACCGGGTATTAAATTAATTTTAACGAGTTTTATTTTTCCTGGCTTGCGGGTGCCGGTGGCTGCCGCCATTATCCGCCGAAGTGACGTTCAACGAGAGGCCGGATTCCCCGTCACGTCGCCCACATTCGATTGATTAAATTATTTCAGAGACCTCGACATGCCAGTAGAAAAATTTTTTTCGCAGACCTACGCCGAGGCTAGAGAAAAGTTCATTCAGGCAGCGGAATTCCGTGCGATGAAGTTGCACAGCGCAATCCATCCTGACAGGACAGGACCCGACGGCGAAGCACTTTCAATCGACTTCGCGCTGCATTCCCCGGAAAACGCCAGGGCGGTGCTCGTGCTGACATCCGGCACGCACGGCGTTGAAGGTTTCTGCGGCTCTGGCTGCCAGACAGGTCTGCTGAACGACAGCGCGTTACTCGACGAACTATCTGCAAGGAACATTGCGCTGCTGCTCGTGCACGCAGTCAATCCCTATGGATTTGCGCACTTGCGGCGAGTCAACGAAGACAACGTGGACCTGAATCGCAATGCGACAGATTTCAGCCAGGTTGCCGATGCCAATCCCCTGTACAAAGATCTGGACCCCCTGTTGCTGCCCGCCACCTGGCCGCCGGCCGATCTCGACAATGCAGCGCTCGGCGCGTACATCCAACAGCACGGCGAACGTACCTTGCGCGACGTCACGTCCAAAGGGCAATACGACGTCGCGGACGGCATGTTCTACGGCGGCAACGCTCCCTGCTGGAGCACGCGAGAACTGCGCGCGATCCTTTCGACCTATGTGTCGCGCTTCGACCGCCTGGCCTGGATCGACATTCATACCGGGCTCGGCCAGTATGGTCACGGCGAAAAGATTTTCATGAGTAAAGACACCGCCGAGTTGCAACGCGCACGTGACTGGTGGGGCTGCGACGTGAAGCCGATTTTCGAACCGGGCTCCGTCTCGGCCGACGCACAAGGCCCGCTGCTGAACCTCGTGTACGACGCATGTCCGGCCGTCGAGAAGACCACGCTCGCGCTTGAGTTCGGCACGCTGGAGCCGCTTCGCGTACTGCATGCGCTACGCGCTGAGCATTGGCTTTACCGGCACCCTGATGTATCCACCGATCAGGCGGCGCAGATCAGACAGGAGTTGAAGAACGCCTTTTACTGCGACGCCGCCGAATGGAAAGGCATGGTGTACGCACAGACCCGCGTGGTTGCGCTGCAGGCCATGAACGGGCTTGCGCGTCACGACTAACACTATCGCCATCCGCCGCAATTACCGATCTCGCGGATTCCTGCCAGATGCGATGGCACCGCAGGCGGAGATGTCAGCCGTTTTTTTCCACCAATAAAAGGATGTAGAAAATGAGGGGACGTTCGGTCTTGGGGGCCTCGGTTGTCGCGTTCGCCACGCTGGCGAGCAACGAGGCGCACGCCATCAGCTACCTGCAGTCGAAGCTCGTATCACTGCCTGAGTTCAATCCCGGCTTCACCGATGGCGTCTCGCTATATGGCTCCGTCGATATGGGCATCAACTATCAGACTGTCGGCGGGAAGTCATTAGTCCAGACGCAAAGCGGCGGGGAATGGACCTCGAAGCTGGGTTTCTTCGGTCGCGAAGACCTTGGCGGCGGATGGCGCGCGGAATTCAATCTGGAAAACGGCTTCACCGCGAACAACGGCGCTGTGCAGGACCCCACGTCGCTCTTCAATCGCGAATCGTGGGTTGGCATTGCATCGAATACGTATGGGCAGTTGCGCTTCGGCAAACAGATTGGCACCGGCTTGCCGCTGTTCACCGACGTGTTCGGCACGCTCTCCACCAATTCCGTTTTCACGTGGCTCGGCATGGGCGTGGTGCAAACCCCGAGAGGCTATGGCTTTAACGCGGACCTCGGGCCTGGCGCGTCGCAAATGCCGGCCCGCGTCGACAACGCGATCACCTACCTGTCCCCGACCTTCGCTGGCTTCAGCACCCAAATCATGTATGCGCCGAGCGGCGTAGCGGGCCAATCGCCTGTCGCAGCAGCGCAGGGCGCGTTGTTGCAGTGGTTCAACGGCACCGTCTATATCGCTGGCAGCTACAACCAGGTCTGGGCTCCCGGCGGCACCGCCACTGTCACTCAGAACGTGCGCACCGATCTGTACGGCGTCGGCGTGGTGTACGACAGCGGCAGCCTGGTGCTGTCCGCGTCGTTCAATCAGAATGCGCCAAATCTCGCGGGCGATGGCATTGCCCGCATCTATTCGCTTGGCGCCATCCTGCCGTTTGGACGCAATGCGGTGCTGGCGTCCGTGGTGTATCGCGATACATCCGGCGTGCGTGACTCGAACCAGAACCCGGCGAAAGATTCCGCGCTCGGTGTCATGCTCGGCTACGACTACACGCTGTCGAAGCGCACCGGGCTATATGCCCGCGCGGGGTTTATCCGCAACTACGGCATCTCCACGATTCTGCTCAATAACAACTTCCTGCCGACCCAACCCGGCACGACCATTCCCGAGACAGGCAAGACGCCAATCACGGCGTCACTCGGCATGTATCACAACTTCTGAACATGAGGCGACCGCGCAGCGCGCGCCCGCAGTTCGCGCAGCGCCTCGTGATCTGGCTATAGCATGGATCCGCCAACTTTTGCCCGCCCGCGTGGTACGTTACGGGTTGCAGCGCGATCAGTGTTCAGCGTGTTGCTCTGTTGAAAGAAGGCAGTGGCGAGACCGGCCACCGCCAGTAAGGTTGGGCTCAATGCGGTTGGGAAAGCGAGGTGTCCGCTGCTACGTCAGCAGCGGCACCGGCAGGTTTCCGTTCACAACATGAGGATCCTTTACCATGCAGAGCGAACCGAAAGACGGCGTCGATCGTCGCGACTTCATGAAGGCAGCCATTGCGCTAGTCGGCGCGTCATCCGCTCTTGCCGCGCAAAGCGGAACGGCGAACGCGCAGACAGCCAATGCGCCGCCCTCGGGCGCGACCACCAACGCCCATTCAGGCACGGTTTATACCGGCGACGTCATCCAGGGAAAGAAGGTTATCAGCAGGCTCGATGTCGACGATCTGGAGCGCGGCAAGAAGCACATGCTCTTCTTCCAGGGCGTGCAGATGCCGACCGGACAACACTGGTATGTGTCGGTCATCGTCGTGCGGGGCATGAAGCCGGGCAAACGCGTCGCCCTGATCGGCGGTGTGCATGGCGATGAAATCAGTCCGGTGCATACCATACAGACCGTCGTCAGCCAGCTCGACCCCGTGCAGATGTCGGGCACGGTGCTGGCGGTCCTCGACGTATCCCGTCCCGCACTGGAAGCCATGGAACGAAGATGGCCGAATTCCGGAAGAGGCATGGACCTGATCGACATCAACCGCGAATGGCCGGGGAACGAGAACGGCGCGAGCGCGCCTAGCCGCCATGCGGGGCTGGTGTTCAACCGGCTCCTGAGACCGAACGCCGACTACGCACTCGATTTTCATACTGGCACAACGGGTATGGACCTGACATCGTTCAATCTCGCCCGGATGGAACTACCGGAAGCGCGTGTGATGGCGGAGTTGTTCCCCATTCGCCAGATCTTCGACAACCCCGCCTATCCCACGCTACTCGCCAACGCGCTCATCAACGTGGGAATTCCCGCCATCACACCGGAGATCGGCCCGGCCCGCATCCTGGATCTCGAGATGATTCCGTTGTTTGTGGAAGGCACGATGAACGTGCTCAAGCACTACGGCGTCGTGCCCGGATCGATCGGGCGCACCGGGTCGAGCGTCGGCATCTTTATCGGCAACAGCGCACACACGGTGCTTTCGACACAGGGCGGATTCGTCGAGCTTCTGGTCAAAGTCAACGACAAGGTCGAGGCCGGCCAGAAACTCGCGATCCAGCGCAACACGTTCGGCGAAATCGTCGCGGAATATACCAGCGGCGTAGCGGGCCAAGTCACGGGTCTGCGCACAGACGCCACCGCCGAGCCAGGCATTCCTCTCGTGATGATTCTCTATCAGAGCCCCGCACGAGAGAACCCCGTGGATTACTCAGAGTGACTTCGAAGGTGCGCTCACAGCGGTGGATCGGGCCAAGGTGAGATTTTCCAGGAGAGGGCGCTGAAAGACTGAATCACTCGACGGCCCTCACTGACACCTTGGCCTTGGCCAGGCGGCGATAGACATTTCGTTGCCGCGCGATCGGCCACCAGTCGTAGAGGAAGATTTCCATCGGCCGCCAGTTGGCGACCCAGCCAAAAATCGTGAGCCCTTCAGCAAACAGCTTCGGAAAACGCGCGCCGGGGAGATTGTCTGCGAACTTGACCGCAATGAGACTTGCCGCCAGCACGGCCAGACCGATCAACAGCGAACGACGGCCAATGCGGAACAACGCGCTTAGCGATCGCTGCGCGGCGTCCGCGCGTGCATTGAAATAGCGGCCGATAGCCGTTTCGAGTTGGGCAGCCTCCTGCGAAGCGGCCTCTTGCTGCGGCAGATGCACGACAAGATGAATCGGCCGTCGGCGCGACAGGTTCTCCGTATGACTGAGGATATAAGCGTCTGCAGCGGGATCGAGGCTACGCTCGATGAAAGGAAAAGGATCGTGATTGTCGAAGAGTTGCGTAGCGCGCTCGACGCGTATCGCCACGATTTCGGCATCGGGAATAGCAGACATGGTAGGCAGCCCTCTCGTTGAGGTATCTGATTTGACCGGAGTGAAGAAGCAAATAGATCGTGGATAACTTCGTCGCAATATTTTTCTTAATAGAACCACGGGCCAGTGCCCAGCCATCACGCGGAGAAGTGGACTTGCGATTGACGCGCGTAGGGTGAGCCGCGTTGCGTTTTCGAATATAGACCGCCTATCATAGAAATAACAGCCAATAGGTAGCGATGCGGCGGCTCGACGAATAGTAATTCGAATGACCGGAGTAGCCTGAACAATAGCAATGGAACAACGTAATGACGACGCATAGACGCTGCATAGACGCTGCTGAACGAACTCCATGCCCGCAACTCATCTGTAAGCATATCTTGAGTGTTTAATTTGCGAACCTGAAAGTTGGCAGCCTTAACAGGATGATGATGTTGTACTAAGTTCGTTGATTCTGCACCCGGTCTATTGAGTCGGAAGCAGTGCGTACGGAGATCATTGGCAAATCGTTCGCAATACTTCCGTTGAGGAATGCGCATCATGACAAAAAGGTAAATCAACATGACTCCTGCTCTTCCTGGCATCGAACCGGCGGGTCTGAATCTGGTCGAGATAGCAGGACTGTTGCTCGGTGGTCTCGCGCTGTTCCTCCTCGGGCTCGAGTTCATGACGGCGGGTCTGAAATCCATTGCCGGTCCCAAGCTGGAGTCGCTGCTGGGCACGCTGACCGCGAACCGCTTTCGCGGCGTAATGGCTGGCGCGCTCGTCACCGCGCTGCTGAATTCGTCGACGATTACCACGGTGCTGATGGTCGGCTTCGTGTCAGCGGGGCTGATGACGCTCAGCCAGTCCGTGCCGATGATCATGGGCGCAAATATCGGCTCGACGATCACCGCCCAACTTGTCGCCTTCGATGTCTCCAGACTCACGCCGTTCATGCTCGCAGGTGGCTTTGTGCTGCATGCGTTCGGCAAGCGCGATCTGCTTCAGCAGATCGGCGGAGTGGTGCTGGGGCTTGGACTACTGTTTCTCGGCATCCAGTTGATGGGCGACGCCACGCGTCCGTTACGCACGTTCCAGCCGTTCATCGACGCCATGCAGAATATGGAGAACCCGCTGCTGGGCATCATAGTGGGAGCCGTGTTTACCGCCATCGTTCAAAGCTCCGCCGCGACCCTGGCCATTGTGATTGCACTCGGTGCACAGGGGCTGATGCCACTTGAAGCGGGCATTGCGTTGATTCTGGGCGCCAACGTCGGCACCTGTGGAACCGCGCTTCTCGCGTCTATCGGTAAGCCGGCCGAGGCGCGCCAGGTTGGCGTCGTGCATCTGATCTTCAATATTGTCGGTGTGCTGTTCTGGGTCTTCTTCATTCCGCAGATGGCGAATCTGGTGCGGTACATCTCGCCGTCGTATCCGGAATTACATGGCCTCGCGCGACTCGCGGCAGAAACGCCGCGCCAGGTTGCGAATACTCACACCATATTCAGCGTGGTCAGCACATTGATCCTGATCTGGTTCACGGGGCCGATCGCGAAACTGGCGCAGTTGATCGCACCCAGCCGGACCAAGAAGGAAAAACCATTGGGGGAGCCGGTCTATCTGGACACTTCGTCGCTGACGGTGCCATCCCTCGGACTGCAGCGAGTCCGTCTGGAACTGACGCGTTTTGGTGAACTGGTACTAGACATTGTCCGCAGCGGCACGACCATGGTCGGGACCGGCACCATCGAAGACATTCGACGGCTCCTGGAACAGGACAAGGAAGTTGAACGACTAGCCCCGCAGATTCTTCAATACATAGGCGTGTTGTCGCAGGTCGAGCACTCTGAGGTGGAGGGTCAGCAGCTTGTCGGACTCGCGCAGGTGACAACGAGTCTGGAAAGCATCAGCAGTATCGTCGCGACCAATCTGGTTTCTGTTAGTCAGCAGAGGCTGACGCACCAGGTCGATCTCACACGCTTGCGGGATGACGCGACGTTCCAGTTTGCGGATACCGTGATACGCAACCTCGAACGCGCGATTGCGACGATAGACGACGCGAATGAAAGCGAAGCGTCGGCCGTCGTCGACGCGAAAACGGAGATCGAGGCGATGGCGATGGCGGCTCGCCAGGCCGTACTGGCCAGACTTCAACTGGCCGACAAGCTGGATGTGCTGAGTTTCCGCCTGGTGATCGATCTGATCGAGCAGGGCAGACAGATAGCGCACTATTCGCGGGCAATTGCCAGAACCGCGAACGAACATCGCTGAGCAGTGGCAGTTGTACCGCTCTGCTGATAGCGCTGGGAGATGCTTCTTTTGTGCCCGAGATTAGGCGGCAACCTGAGCTTGAGCACGTCTGCGATACCGGTTTTTTCAGGTGCGGCTTGGAACCCTGGATATCCTCACCATCCCGCAATCGCTCACCGTAGACGCTTTGTCCACCACCGCGGCGCCTGGAATTCCTCACCTTTTCGGCGTTGAGAAGTGCGTTCAGTTTATGTTCCTGGATATCCTTAGCATTCAGAATAGGCCCACTGTAGCGCCTATTCTGAATTTCCCGCCCTTTATCACAAGGAAAACGCCGCCTGCCGACTGCACCTCGCGCGAGCGTCCGAACCGGACATCGGACTCGATTCGACGGCTATAAAGCCAGCCCCCGAAAACACTCACCTATCACGATCAGAACTTCACCTTGACCTGAAACCCAATCGTAAACGGCAGATTATCTGAAGGAATAGGCGGGATCACGATAAAGTTCGCGCCGACGCGTTTGTAGTCGAGCATCACGATCGGCGCGACCACCGGTCCCACCGAATGGTTATGGCCGAGCCCCCAGTTGCCGTAGTTATAGCCCGAGATAATCCCGCCCATCGCCGCAATCCGCACAATGCCCCAGTGCGCAAATTCAGGCGCCCAAACGCCGCCGCCGTAATACGAGGGCCGGCGCAGTGAATTGCGGAAGCCGCCCACCGTCACTGCCCATTGATTATTGAACCAGCATTCGACGCCGAGGCCCGGGTTGAACTCGTTGAAGTTGGTATTCGGATCGGGGTCGATGTGATACGAGCCGAGCATCGCGTCGACCCATATGCCGCCCCCGCACCAGTTGTCCGCATGGGCTGCCGATGCGCCTGCGAGGCTCACCACGAAAGCCACTGCTGTACGTCGGATATTCTTTTTGATCTGCCGAAAGTGCATGTCTTCTCCGCCACCAGTCGAGCGCTGATGTCATCTATGTTCTGGCCATGTGCGTGCCGTCCGTCGCGCACTGTACCTCAACCCGCGCCGACGATGTTGAGGTTGCACTCGGACGCGCGGGCACACGACGTGCGCCCGCAGCCTCGAACCATAACGATAACGGAGAACCGATGGCAAAGCGGTGAATACGCGGCACGCATTCACTTTGACAGCGGGAAAGAAGACTACAGGCCGAGATCCGACAAGCCTGGATGATCGTCGGGGCGGCGGCCGAGCGGCCAGTGATACAGGCGGTCGGCTTCGCGGATCGGCAGATCGTTGATGCTTGCATGACGGCGCGCCATCAACCCATGCTCGTCGAACTCCCAATTCTCGTTGCCATACGAGCGGAACCAGTTGTTCGAATCGTCGTGCCACTCGTACGCGAAGCGCACTGCGATGCGGTTATCGGTGAACGCCCACAGATCCTTGATCAGCCGATAGTCGAGCTCCTTCGCCCACTTGCGACGCAGCAAGCCGACAATCTCCGCGCGTCCATTCGTGAACTCCGCGCGGTTGCGCCACACGCTGTCTACCGTGTACGCAAGCGACACGCGTTCGGGGTCGCGGGTGTTCCAGCCGTCTTCCGCGGCGCGTACTTTCTGGATCGCGGTGTCGCGCGTGAAGGGTGGCAGCGGCGGGCGGGTTTCGATCGAATCGGCCATGATGGTTCCTTGGTCAGGTTGCGGTGCGTTTGGTAGTGAGAGGGGTGTTGGGTTTGTTTCGGGGGCGACCCTTGGCGGCTGGCGCTTCGAGCAGCATGTCGGCGGCAGCCCGCGCGTCGAGCGCGGCATCGGCATCGCCACTCACCAGCGCTACCGCAATCGCGCCGTCGAGCAGAATCAACCACTGGCGCGACAACTGCGCAGCGTGACGCGCATCCATGCCGGACTCAATGGCAAACGCATCGCACTCGGCTCGCACGAATTCGAGCAGACGCTCCTTGTGTTTGCGTGCGACGATCCGGATCGGATCTTCTGCCGATGCGATTTCACCGGCCGCATTCAGAAACGCACAGCCGTGAAAATCTTCCGATGCGAACCAGTCGCGCAGTACCTCAAACATGCCGAGCAGGCGCTTGCGTGCCGTGTTGCCGTGGCGCTGCGTGCCCGCGATGAACCAGTTCATCCAGCGTTCGTCGCGCCGGTCGAGTGCGGCCGCGACAAGTGCATCTTTCGATTCGAAATGGGTATAGAAGCTTTTGCGCGCGGTGCCGGATTGCCTGACAATCGCATCTACGCCGGTCGCGTGGATGCCGCCCGCGTAGATCAATGCTTCGGCGGCGGCCAGCAAACGGTCGCGGGCGCTGTCTCGCGTAGTCGATTCACTATCAGTTTCAGTAGCCATGAACGAAGGGTAGAATGATCGTTCTCCCTCGTCAAGTTCTTTGTATTCCGGCGAAGCGGGTACGTTAGCTGTTATCGTGATTGCGATAGGGTGGTCAAATCGGTCAACCGGAACAACTTCATGAGCTCATCTTTTGTCCGCACCATGCTGGCGCGCGCGCTGCCAGGCGCGCTGCTGCTAACGGCCATCGCCTGCACGCCCGTCCAGGTGCTCACGCATTCGGTCAGTCAGAACGAGGCGCGCGTGCCCGTTGGGCGCTATGAAGTCGATCCCGATCACACCAGCATTACCTTCGACATCGACCACTTTAAATACTCGCGCTTTACGATCCGTTTCGACCGCAAGCAGGGGCAGTTGGACTGGAGTCAAGGAGGTCTCGAGCGAAGCACCGCAGCGATCACGATCGACGCCGCAAGTATCGACACGAACGTGCCGTTGCTCGACAAAATGGTGAAAAGCGACAGCATGCTCGACGTGTCGCGCTATCCGGAGATCCGGTTTGCGAGCACGCATTTCGAGCGCACGGGCGAATCGCGCGGCACGTTGACCGGTGATCTGACGATTCGCGGCGTCACACAACCTGTGATGCTCGATGTCACGTTTAACGGCTTCGCGCCCGATCCGCTTACGAAGAAAGACACGCTCGGCTTTTCAGCGGACGGTCACTTCAGCCGTGCGAAATTCGGTCTGGCAACGTGGTATCCCGCCGTCGGCGACGATATTCATGTGCGCGTTCAGGCTGAGTTCGTCAAAACGCCCGCAGGCGGGTAAGCGCGATGCGGGCGTTTACGGACGGCATGATTTTCTTGCGCTAGCTCACGCGTCGGTCCAGTCGAGAATCACTTTGCCGCTCTCACCGGAGAGCATCGTGGCGAACGCCTGCTGATAGTCGTCCACCTTGAAATGATGCGTGAGGATCGGCGACAGATCCAGACCGCTTTGCAGCATTGCCACCATCTTGTACCAGGTCTCGAACATCTCGCGTCCGTAAATGCCCTTGATTTCGAGGCCTTTGAAGATCACCTGAGTCCAGTCGATCGCGGTTTGTGCAGGCGGAATGCCGAGCAATGCGATCTTGCCGCCGTGGTTCATCGCTTCGAGCATCGTGGTGAACGCGCTCGGCACGCCGGACATTTCCAGGCCCACGTCGAACCCTTCGGTCATGTGCAGATCGGCCATCACGTCGCGCAACGATTCACGCGATACATTCACCGCCCGCGTCGCACCCATTTTGCGTGCGAGTTCGAGACGGTAATCGTTGACGTCGGTAATCACGACGTTGCGTGCACCGACGTGTTTTGCGATCGCTACCGCCATGATGCCGATCGGCCCCGCGCCGGTAATCAGTACATCTTCGCCGACCAGATTGAACGACAGCGCCGTATGCGTCGCGTTGCCGAACGGATCGAAAATCGCGGCGAGATCGTCGGAAATCTCGGGCGGAATCTTGAAGGCGTTAAATGCGGGAATCACCAGATATTCGGCAAACGCACCCTCACGATTCACGCCGACGCCTACCGTATTGCGGCACAAATGCCGACGTCCCGCGCGACAGTTTCGGCAGAAGCCGCACGTGATATGACCTTCGCCCGACACGCGATCGCCGATCGCAAAGCCGCGCACTTCCTGTCCCATCTCGACAATTTCGCCGACGTATTCGTGCCCGACATGCATGGGTACGGGAATCGTTTTTTGTGCCCAGTCGTCCCACTTCCAGATATGGATATCGGTGCCGCAAATCGCGGTGCGCGTGATGCGGATCATCACATCGTTGTGCCCGACTTCCGGCTTCCTGACGTCGGTCAGCGTGAGGCCCGGTGCGCGTTCGAGTTTTGCCAATGCTTTCATCTGCGACTCCGTTCAGATCACGCCGAGTTCACGGCCGACGCGCGCGAACGCATCGACGGCCCGGTCGATCTGTTCGGCCGTGTGCGCGGCGCTCATTTGCGTGCGGATTCGCGCGCGGCCCTTCGGTACGACCGGGAACGAAAAGCCGATCACGTAGACGCCTTCCTTCAACAATGCGTCGGCCATCTTCGACGCGAGTTGCGCGTCGCCGAGCATCACCGGAATGATCGGATGTTCGCCCGGCACGAGCGTAAAGCCGAGAGCGCTCATCTTGCTGCGGAAATGCGCACCGTTTTCGCGGACGCGTGCGCGCAATTGCGCGCCTTCGTCACTGGCCAGCAGTTCGAGTACTTTCAGCGACGCGGCGGCAATGCTTGGCGTCAGCGTGTTCGAAAACAGATACGGGCGCGAGCGCTGGCGAAGCAGCTCGACGATCTCTTTGCGCGCAGCCACATAGCCGCCCGATGCACCGCCCAGCGCCTTACCCAACGTACCGGTGATGATGTCGATGCGCGACAGCACACCGCAATGTTCCGGCGTACCGCGCCCGTGGTCACCAACGAAGCCTACTGCGTGCGAGTCGTCGACCATTACGAGCGCGCCGTAACGGTCGGCGAGATCGCAAATTCCGGCGAGGTTGGCAATGATGCCGTCCATCGAAAACACGCCGTCGGTCGCAATCAGTTTGAAGCGCGCACCCGCCGCGTCGGCCTCTTTCAGTTTGGCTTCGAGATCGGCGAGATCGTTGTTCCTGTAGCGAAAACGCTTCGCCTTCGAGAGCCTCACGCCGTCGATAATGCTCGCGTGATTCAACTCGTCGCTAATGATCGCGTCATTGTCGTCGAGCAGGGTTTCGAACAGGCCGCCGTTTGCGTCGAAACAGCTTGAATAGAGGATGCAGTCGTCGGTTTGCAGGAACTGGGCGAGCGCCTGTTCAAGGTGCTTATGCACGGTTTGCGTGCCGCAAATGAAGCGCACTGACGCCATGCCGAAGCCGTCGTTGTCGAGGCCATGCTTTGCGGCTTCGATCAGGCGAGCGTCGTCGGCGAGGCCCAGATAGTTGTTCGCGCAGAAGTTCAGCACGTCCGTGCCGTTGGCGAGGCGGATGTCAGCCGACTGCGGGCTGTCGATCACGCGCTCGTTCTTGTAGAAACCGTCTGCGCGGATCTGTTCGAGAGTGCCGCGCAGGTGGGCGAGATATTGGTCACGCATGAACCAGACTCCTGATGGGTGGTGGCGCCCGCATCTGCGTCAGCTTGAGCTTCGGTGCGTCGGGCATGGGCGTCGAAGAAACGGCCTGTTATAGTCGGCTGTCAGTTTTATCGGATTTTTTCGTTTTTCCGAACTAAAATCCGGTATATCGAACAACTCTAAACGATGGGTCAGGAAATGGCAAGTTCGGGTATGCGCCGCGCCGCGGTCAATGCGGCGCTCACTTCAGGCGCCGCTTCGGTGTCGGCCACGGCAGCGCCGCCGCGCGTCGGCGAACAGATTCAGCGTTTGCGCGCCGAACGGCGGATGACGCTCGACGATCTGTCGCGCGCAGCGGGTGTGTCGAAATCGATGCTGTCGGAGATCGAACGCGACAAGGCCAATCCAACCATTGCGGTCGCCTGGCGGCTGACCAACGCGCTCGGTGTCAGCCTCGATTCGTTGTTCGCGCCGCCCAAGGCACCTGAAGCCATTGCTGTTTCTGGTCCGCATGACATTCCCACGTTGAGCGGGCACGACGCCAAATATCAGCTGCGGGTGTGGGGCCCGATTGAGTTGGCCGGCAAATTCGAGTGGTATGAATTGACACTGCAACCGGGCGGCGCACTGGTGTCGAACGCGCATGAGCCGGGTACGCGTGAACATTTAACCGTGTTGAACGGCTCGATTGAAATTGAAGCGGCCGGCACGACCAAGCGGCTGAAGGCAGCAGACACGGCACGTTATGTTGCCGATGAACCGCACGCGATCCGCAATGCAGGAAAGGGTGAGGCCAAGGCGCTGTTAGTGGTGATTCACGGCTAACTTCAGGGCTCACCGTGGCTCCGAGTTGTCGCGACTGGCCGTTTGGCCGAGGTTGCATCTAACACTGTATGTTTGTACAGTACTGGATATCGACTGGAGCCGATCATGAACAACCTGATATCCGACCCTACCGATCACGCTCTGGCCGCGCTGCGCTACCAAACCGCGGCGCGCGATCTTGAACGTATCGTGCGCAACATCGCTGCACGCTACATCGTTCAGCAGGTACCGCTCACATGGCGTTTGCTGCATGCCATCGAAGCGGAGGCCCTCGCAGACCTGGGTTTTGCCAGTCGGCACGACGCACTGATGTTGGGGCTGTTTCAGCGGCCCTCCGATCTGCCTTATCCTGAAACGGACGAAGGCGTGGATTTCGGCACGTCTACCGCGCTGCCGGCGGTGTTCGCGTTTGCTGTCAGCGCCTATGAAGAAGCCGCACGCCGTGCCGCGCAATCCACTTCAGTAGGCTCTGGTTTGAAGCGCCCACGCGCATGGGGCGGGTAAGACGACAGACGAAGGCTGTATTTTGATCGGTTGCCACATACAATAGGCGCAACTAACGGAAAGATAGATCATGTCACCTCCTCATTTGTCGGACCCCGTATCCCGGCCTGCGCCATCCACCGATCTCTTCGATCAGCAACGGGAAGACTGGCGTCGCGATCCTCAAATCGCCTTCGACGCATGGCTCGCGAAGCAGCACTTCAGGCGGTCGTCCGCGGAGGTCTATCAGGCGCAATGGGGTCTTTTCCTTGAGTGGCTGAGTGCTCGTCAGAAAAGTCTGGTTACCGTCGACACGCCAACCATTGCCGAATTCGTCGCTGGTCTGGATATACGGAAACCGCAGCGGGTCCGCTATTTACGACTAATTGAGCGGGTATTGGATCATGTTCGGGAAATCGAATCAGCTTCGACCAACCCGGCGCGTTTTATTGCTCAGGATGGCGAAGCAGCATGGCGAAACGCGCGTGACAACGATCCAACCGGCTTTCTCAGTCAT
The DNA here is from genome assembly GCF_904848625.1 of Paraburkholderia metrosideri. Lineage (GTDB taxonomy): Bacteria > Pseudomonadota > Gammaproteobacteria > Burkholderiales > Burkholderiaceae > Paraburkholderia > Paraburkholderia metrosideri. The sequence continues at coordinate 261,186 of NZ_CAJHCP010000010.1, read as the reverse complement.
ACAGAGCGAACCGCATTAATCGCTCAACTGTTTGCTCCGTTGCCTGAGTTGTCCGCTGCGCAGCGCTGGAGAGAACGCCGAGATCGCGCATTGATTGCGGTCTTTCTCGGTGGCGGCCTGAAGACAGGCGAAGCAGCGTTGATTACGGTTAGTTGCGTGAATGTAGGATCGCCATGGGTGACGATTGAGGCGGCCAATCCGATGCTGACGCGCCGCACGCGGCTCGCGCCCTTCGCGACGGCCATTCTTGACGCATGGCTAACCGAGCGGCGTCTTTCGGAATTGCCAGGCAATCTGGTTTTCCCGGCGTCTCCGTCCGGGCGGCCGATGCACAAGGCCACGATGCTGCGCGCAGTCGACGCGCTGGTCGACTCGGCCGGCATCGCCGCGTCCCGACAATCGCGTGCGAGTCCACAAACGTTGCGGAACACCTTTGCGGCAGATCTTTTTGAGAGCGGGGTCGAGGCGGAACTGGTCGGGCAGTGGCTGGGATTCGTGCAGGCGGTGTCGGCGAATCGCCTGTACCGCGCGTGGCAAACATGGATGGATCAACAGGAATCTCCCGCAGATGACACACCCGACCCAGCGGCCCCTTCTTTGTCCGCACCCAGGCGTGACGGGCGTTTGACGAGGAAAACGGGAGCCGTCGAACCCTGAAAGTCCTCACCTTTCGGGTCCCGAATTTCCTCACCTTTACGCTAACGCGCTATCGGACTGCCTCGATTTGCCGTTCCGAAGCCGCCAGTGAGTCGTTAGACATAAATCGGCTGACGGCCGCCAGTCTTGATTCGCCGAGTCCCGACGAGTGGTCGCATTCAGGACACAGCAATTCGAACCGGTGATCGACCTGCGATAGTTCGGGCTCACCTTCGTCACATTTTGGACACCGGAGTGGCAGCGTGACATGACCGTCCGCTGCTGTGCCGACTGCGTTCAACTCCTCCTTTGTCAGCCGGCCTGCCTCGACCAGTGAACAAAGCAGACCAGCGATCGCCGGGTCGATACCTTGCTGGCCGCGCAAGACGGTGACCTCTTTGGTTAGCGCATCCACTTCATCCGATTGCTCGCGCAGTTGAGCATCAAGTCGATCACCCCGCGCCTTAGCAGCCGCGATTTGCTGAATAAATTCGAATTCCTTGCGACTCGCGTCACGAACGCCCGACTGGTAGGTCGCAGCCATGCTGCGCAACGAGTCGAGTTCCACCAGCATGGGCTTCACGCGTCGTTCGGCTTCGGCCACCGCGTCTTTGATTTGTTGCGCATAGTGTTCGGTACTTTGGCGCAATTCGACGTGTAAAGCGTCGATTCGATCCCGAAGTGTTGCGTTGGTCGCCTGCTCGTTATCCAGACGCTGACCCAGAGCCTCGTTTTCACGTTCAAGTCGGCGAACGGTGGCCTGCAATCCTTCCTGGTGAACATTTCCGTGCGTGGTCGCGTTTGATAGCTCGGTTTCCAGCGCGCGAACACGCTCCCACGCAGCGTCTGCCCTCATTTCACTACGCTTGATTGCTTCGTCCGATGCTTCACGGCGGATCTCGGCGTCTCTCGCACGTTGATCTGCGACGCTGAGTTGCGCGCGAATTTCCTCTCTTTCGCCGTCAAGCGTTGCGCGGGCATGCCCTACTGCTTCCTCGAACAATGCGCCGAGCAATTCACCGGCGCGTTCTTCAAGTGCTTTAGGGATCGCGCCAGCGCCGACCTTCACGCGGGACACAGTTCGGATGCGCTCCCAGAAATTGTCTATGTCTTTCGGGATATCGCTCGCGCTGCCCGTTTGAGTCAGATCACGAACCGCAGCCATGGAAGGGCGAACGCCCAAATCGAAGAAGAGCCTTTTGCATGCGTGGAGGGACAGATCTTGTCGTCGAACTCCTTGTGCTCGCATCGTTTCAAGCTCATCACGAATGGCTTGCCGTTCCTGGTCCAGATTCATATCAACCTCGATGTCGCTCGAATTGGATTGATCATAACAATTTACGTAGTATTTGCTACTGATTTGTTGGCGTGAGGTCGGTTTGGGTGGATTGCTGTTCTTTTAGGCTCGCAGTTAACCGATGAACTCATCCGCCTATGGTTTTTCCGTGAAACAAAACGAAGAATAGCCAATAAGTTGTTGTAAAAAAAGGGCTTTTATTCATTTGTTGCTGATCGCGCACTGTTTCACGCGCTTCCTTGGAGGCCAAGGTGTTGGGATGTCTTATCCGGAGGACTCGCGGGGTTGCGATTCTAGAGAGTAATAAAAGTAAACACCTTTGAACCCATGTTAAAAACGTTAACGCCACAGCAAACCCTTACCTGGCGGGCATTCTAGGGCAGGAAGGTGAAGCTTTACGGGAGACGTGGTGAGGTCTTGCGGGATGCTTGAGTGATGAGGTTCGGGGGCCTTGGTGAGGGGGTCCGGGACACAACGTGAGCGGGTTCAGGAGCCGCGCCCAGTAAGGGGGTTGGCGAAAGGTGAGGTTTTGCAGGACCCGAACGCCGTGAGTCGCCTGTTAACGCGGAAAACCTTGGGCGAAAGGCTGTGTTGCCCAAGGTGAGCGCTTTCGGGACCGTGTCGACGCGTAGTTTTTGACCTTATTTGGGCCCGGTAAACCCCATCGGTGAGTCAAGTCGGGAGAAAACGCGAACCGAAGGTGAGGTTTTACGGGACCGGGGCGCGTTTTTGCATCAATTTGAGGCAATCCGGCGGCTAAGGTGAGCTTTTCCGGGGGCGAAAACACGTCTGACGCAGTTTTCGTTTGCGACTCCGATGGGTGCCGAGTACATGGTGATTGGAAAGGTGAGCAAATTCGGGAGATCTAAACCGGTGCATCCAATCGCGGCTGACACGGCGTCGTTTTGACCGAAAGGTGAGGCTTTTCGGGAGACTTTGGAACGTGCAGAAAGCCTTGAGGTGAGTCAATACGGGAGTGAAACGGCTGAGATGGCCCGGAAAAGGCCAGTAGATGGTGATCGACCTTCATCCGGGCAGTGACTGCTGAATCCGACAGGTGAGGTTTTTCGGGAAGGCTTTAGCGGCGATCTGGGTTGCAAATTTTCGCCAAAAATCCGATTAAGGTGAGGAAATACGGGAGTAGTAGCCGTTCACGTGCAATTCAACCTAGATATAAGTGTTTGAAATCATTGGATTAATGTGGCGTGAATTGCAAAGGTGAGGGTTTTCAGGAGGTATCAACAGAAACACAAATTACCTACTGCGATGGCGAAAGGTGAGGCTTTTCGGGAGGATTTGTCGCTGACTTTCATGGCCTGCCGTCCTGAAACCCGCGTCTTCTCAAGGAGGGCGTCAGAGCAAAGGTGAGCTTTTTCGGGGGGTATTTGCTGCTCTGAGCAAGCCGTGCGGCTTGAAAGGATCCCGGCGTTGGGCTTTTTTATTGGCGTCTGCGCGGTTGTTGGCTGCGGTCGCCTCGCGGGGACGTCTGAAAGAGGCAAGTTATAAGCGCTGTATACCGCCACCCGATCGGCCGTCCCGATTGCCGGAGTGCCATGCGCGGTTTACTGGCTCTGGCGGGCTGTTGCAGATCAGGACGTCCCCGACGTGTTTACCGGCGCACTGGGAACGTCTCAGAGACGTTTACTGGCCTGCCGCGCTATGGCCGGACCCGTTGGCCTTTGCCGACCGCGTATTCCGCCGCCTGTGGCCTGCGGACTCGGCGCCGACTTGAGAAGCTGCCGCGTCAAGCTTCCTGACGTCGCGAGTTTTCCTGCGCCCTTTATGCGCTCCTCCACCCTTTCGACGGAATTGCCAATGCGATGTCGATCCTTCTCGACAAACCAGGCGTCGCGCCCGGAAAGCGCCAAATTTTTTAAGGTGAGAAGATTCGGGATCGAATTCCTCCCGATTGCACGCACTGGCTAAAAGTCCGAAATTTCGGGAGACCGCGATCTGCAAGGATCGGCCGAACCTGGCGGTAAACCGGTAAGGTGAGGGTTTTCGGGAGTCGCTGGAGGTGAGTCGCAGGTCGTAAACTCACTTCACCGGGAACGGTGAGATTCACGCTATAGACGGGTATCACCACAGCCGGTATGCTCTCGCGAAATCCCTCTCCGACCCGACGTATGGCCACTAAGCGCGCGAAGAAGACAGATGTAGTCAGCCCGAGCTCGGCCGAATTGCGCAAGGCCGTTGAGGCGATCGCGATTCAGCCGAAAAGCGGAAAAATCACGCTGCTCACCCGCAAGCTATTCAACGTGCTGCTTGCCGTGGCTCAGCAAGCGGATGAATCCGGCGACACATATCGGGCCCTGCTGTCCGACATCGTCGCCAATTCGGCGTTCGATTCCAACGACACGGCACTCGTCAAGGAGCACCTCCGGCGCATGGTGTCGGTGCAGGTCGAGTGGAGCACGGGCACATCCAGCCAGAAGCCCGGCCGCAAGTGGGGGATTTCCACGCTGATTGCCGACGCGGAAATTCTTGAAGACCCGACTACCCGGCGCGTCTGGGTGGAATTCTCGTTCGCGCCGAAGATCAAGAAAAAGCTGCTCGACCCGGTTCAGTACGCGCGTTTGAGTCTTCAGTTCCAAAGCCAGCTGCGCAGTAGCGCAGGCTTGGCGCTTTACGAGATTTGCGTCCGCTATCTGACCAACCCGAGTCATCTTACGATGCGTGAAACGTGGGAATGGTGGCGCCCTATTCTGTCGGGCACGCCAGACACGGAAGCGGGTGATGAAGCGAAGCGCGAATACAAGTATTTCAAGCGCGATTATTTGCGCCCGGCGATCGCCGAAGTCAACGCCGTTACGAATATCTTCGTCGAACTGATCGAGCATCGCGAAGGACGGCGTGTTGCTGAAATCCAGTTTCGCGTGACTGAGCGCAAGCAGCCTATGCTCGCGCTCGACGAGCATCCAAATGTGTTCGACAGCACGCTGGTCGACCGGATGGTGAAGATCGGCATCCCGTTGAAGGAAGCGCAAACGCTGTATGCCGACAGCGAAGAAAATCGGATTCGCGCTGCTTTGCAAATGACCGAGCAACGTATGCGCAGCACGTCGTTGCCGGCGGTGCGCAGTGCGCCCGCGTTGTTCAAAGATGCGTTGAAGAAAGGCTACGCGCCGCCGGTCGAAGCGCTGCCATCGGGTGGTACGGGTGGGAAGGCTGCAGTCGCCGCGCCGGCAGACGATCTTAAAGCCCGATTGCTAGGTGAATACTCGGCGTATCGTCGCAAGGAAGCGTACGCGCTGTACAACGAACAGGGTGAGTCCGAGCGAGAAATCGCGCGGCAGTCGTTTGAGGAAGATGAGTTGCCAGGACTCGGCACGCACATGCGGGACGACTGGCGTCGTCGTGGACTCGATTCGAAGATTGTCGAAACGGCGTTCTTCGACTGGCTGGCCCGTAAGACCTGGGGCGAGCCGACCGATGGTGATTTGCTGTCCTTCACGCTGAGCCAATCGCGCGCGGCGTAATCGCTTCATTCGGTAGGGCGGCGGTTGGCTGCCGCCCTACTCCATTTCCGTCGTTATTCCTGCGGTCTTACTTCAGCATCTTCTCGATCTGGCGCAGGATGTCATCCCGCTTCTCGCGCGAGAGTCCCTTCAAACGTAGCTCGATCCGGTCGTCCCCGTACGATTTGAGATCACCGACCGAGACGCCGCCGAGTTTGATCTCCATCCGTTGTGCGTAGCGTTGGCGCCCAACCGGTTTGACGCTTTCCTGGGCGCTTGCCCTTCCCTTCACGATGTCCGCAACTTGCCGGGTGCTCAGATCATCGGAGAGGATCTTGTTGATCAGACGCAGCGTTGCGTCGGCGCCGCGGGCTGAGTGATAGCGGCCCACTTGATACGCCATGTTGGAGCCGAAGCGATCCGGGCGCGCGACCATCTCATGCATCACCGGCTCGGGCAACTTGGCAATGGACAGCGCGACCGCGACGGTCGATTCGTCGAGCCCAAGATGTTCTGCGAGCTCCTTCTGACTCTGGAAATACCGATCGTCCAGAAAGCGTTTCCACACGACCGCGTTGTCGAACACCGTCTGAGAATCGCGCTGGACATTGAGGTCGTAGCCGAGCTTGTAGCTTTGGATGCCGATGGGCAGATCGATAACGATCGCCTTCACCAACTCCCTGTTCGCCTCTTTCAACGCGCGCACACGCCGGCCGCCGTCACTGACAAAGTAGGTGCCGGGGTTGTCGTAGTCGGGAATAACGTGGATCGCCTGCTGCTGTCCCTGCTTCGCCAGATTGACTGCGAGTTCGGCGATCGACGACTTCAGATAAAAATGCCGGGGATTAAACGGGCTCGGTTTAATGGTCTTGAGCGGCAATTCAATGACCTGGCTCGGGCGGTAGCCGTGTTCGACTCTCCACGCGCGGTATGCAGCCGATTCATTGGCGACGTCGCTTGGGTCGACTTCCGGTTCTGCTCTTGAGGCGACGGCCGCAATGGCTCGTTCTGCGGCTTCATTGCTCTTGGGATTGTTTTTGACCAGACCGTCGATTGCGTTCAGACGGTCCAGTGCGGTTCGCTTTTCACTGCTGGTCGTATCAGGACGTGCTTGAAAGCCTTTGGCAAATTGGGAGGGTTTCATTCAGGGTCCTTTATGCGCATAAATTTCACGGGAGCAGCGCGGCGATCTCGTTCGCGCATGCCCGGACTTCGAGAGCGGCCAGCTTCGCGCCGCGGTCATTCATCTGAAGCACTGTTTGTCCTAGGGCCATGGCCTGCTTGTAGGCTTCGCGTGTTGGAATCTGGGTTTTGAGCAGAGGGAATCCAAGCTCTTCCAGTGCACGCTTCAACTCACGCGTCAGCATCCGCTTCTCTTCAGTCTTATTGAGCAGGAAGACGGCGCGCAGATCTTCGTTCATGACCTGAGCTTGCTGGACGAGTTTGACCAATCCAATGCTCGACCAGTAATCGGCGGGAGAAGACGACGTGGGGATGACGGCTACGCTCGCGGCGAGAAGCACAACGCCGGATACTTTCTCTGTGATGGAAGGTGGGCAGTCAACCACGATGATGTCGTAGTCAGCCACAAACTTCTTGATCTCACGATGGATCTGGCTTCCCGCTTCCGAGAGGTTGATGACCGGAAAGGGAATGCCGGTATCGCCGTCTGATGAGGCGCTTGCCCAGTGAATCAGGGTGTTCTGCCCGTCCGCGTCAACGACGAGGACGCGTTTGCCTTTCTCATGAAATGCAGCGCCTAGGTGCATCGCGATTGTGCTCTTCCCGACCCCACCCTTTTGCTGAGTTACCGCGATGATTTCTGCTGCCAATATTCACCTCCTTTTTTAGACGCAAATGGATTTTACCTGGATGAATTCCTATTTCAATCGTTTTTATGTCAACAGAGGAAGAAGTAGCCATTTGGGTTAGGTTTATGCGCATAAAGCAGTGGCCTGGTGCTGAAGCAGAGGTGCTGGGCGTGGGCTTGCACTTGCAACCCTTCGACGGTGGTGCGGTGTGGGGCATGTCGTGGATGGGGGACGAGCGAGTGCTGCCGCGATACTTTCATTGAAGGAGTGCATTACTGCGTGCGACCAAAGCGTGGCCTGCAATCGCCTGATTGATGATGCTCTGATTGCGACGCGTCTCTATGACTGCGTTCGCGAGCCTTTCGAAGGTGATTGCCACGGTAGCTGCGGCATGCGTTGGGGGACTTTATGCGCATAAAGTCCTTCCCCAAGACGGGCTTTGGGTGGCTGTGAGGGTTAGATGGCGGTGCGAAACGAAGCCCATGATTGTCAGGTGCCGCACTCGATGGAAAGGCTATCGGCAGCGTCTAGATCGCGATGAGTGTCGCTCGCTATGTGGACTGCACGGCAAGCCAAGCGATAGCGCATAAGCAAACTGGCGACGTCTTCCATCAACGCGGACGCACTTTATGCGCATAAAGAATCCACCGGGCCCACTAGGACACCCCTCCCCTCTTCCGCTCAGCAGCTAAAATCCATCCGCAATTCCGAGCAATCCCAGAGCCCTCAATCCACGCCATCATGATCACCATCTATCACAATCCTCGCTGCTCCAAGTCACGAGCCACCTGCGAACTCATCACCACCTATAACGTCGCCAATGAAGCGACGGAGATTATCGAATACCTGAGACAGCCGCTGTCCGTCGCACAGATCGCGCAACTTCATGGACAACTAGGCTGCTCGGTCCGCGAGATGATTCGCGATACCGAAGCCGAATTCACAGAACTCGAACTGTCCGACGTCTCCCTGAGCGACTCGCAGTTATACGAAGCTCTGGCGAAGCATCCTATCCTTCTGCAACGGCCCATCGTCGTCCGTAACGGGCGAGCCGTGATTGGACGGCCGCCGGAAAATGTCGCTGCGCTATTCGAGTGACACGTGTGTCTGGCGGCAACGGTAGTCTCGCCGACCGCCGACCGCCGACCGCCGACCGCCGACCGCCGACCGCCGACCGCCGACCGCCAGACCGCCAGACCGCCAGACCGCCAGACCGCCAGACCGCCAGACCGCCAGACCGCCAGACCGCCAGACCGCCAGACCGCCAGACCGCCAGACCGCCAGACCGCCAACCCCCGAACCGAGTCAACTGCGCCAGACATCAAAGCAACAGCCGCAGCCCATTACGCCTTACCCGCGAGCGCTGCATCCTTCGTCACAATTTTCGTCGGAATGATACGGAGCTCGCTGAACGCGTCGGCTATACGTTGCTGTTCCGCAAGTACCTCTGCATCGACGGGCTTATAGATATGCGCGTAATGCCGCAAGCCCGCTTCGATGACGCCTGCATCGAGCCCTTGAATAGGCGCGAGTTGCGCAGCGGCTTCGCTATAGTGATCGCGCACCCACGCCCCCTCTTTGCCAACTTCCTCCATCGTGATCGCGAGCACATCGCCGTATTGCTGCGCAAAAGGCCGGGCGCTCAGGAAGAATTGATGGTGACTCACGATGCCGTCCGCGTCGGCGAGCAAGCGCGCGTTCGATTGACGCTTCGCCGCTTCGAGGAACGGATCCCAGATTGCCCACGCGTCGATCGCACCACGCTCAAAAGCCGCGCGCGCATCGGCAGGTGCAAGAAATACCGGCTGAATATCGCTGTACTTCACACCGCTCTTCTGTAGCGCTGCAACCAGAAACCAATGCACGTCCGAGCCCTTATTCAGCGCGATCTTTTTGCCCTTCAAGTCGGCCAACGTTTTTATCGACGAATCCTGATGCACGAGGATTCCTTCTGCGTGCGGTGTCGGAATTTCATAGGCGGTGTACACGAAGTTTGCGCCTGCCGCCTGCGCGAAAACGGGCGGCGCCTCCCCGACATAGCCGAAGTCGATGGCGCCGACATTTAACCCTTCGAGCAATTGAGGCCCGGCTGGGAACTCGGTCCATTTGACTGTGATGCCTAGCGGATTCAGTCGCTTTTCCAATGTGCCATGCGACTTCAGTAACACGAGCGTGCTCGCCGCCTTCTGATAGCCAATGCGAAATTCTTTCGGGTGCGCGTCGGCGGCAAAAACGGACGAGGAAACGAAGGGCAAAGCGGCGGCGGCCAGCGACGCGCCCACGCCGGTGAGAAATGCGCGGCGGGTGAGCTGCGAATGACGGTACATAAAAGTGCTCGTAAGAAAGACGGACGCAAAACGGACCGATTGACGCTGACGATAATTCGTCTGCTAGCCTGGACGAACCGATAAATTCGCATAAGCAAATCACGCGCACGACGCATTGCCACCGCCTAGCCGTGTCCCCTCCTCCCCCGCCGCATCAGGCCGCCGTGCCCCGCTACAATTCGTCATCCGCGCCTGCCCGCGGCTGCATCAATCGACAAAAGGGACATCGTGCATTTAACAACAACACTCGCGCCGTGGTCATCCCACGACACTCAACTGATTTTGTCGTGCGTACTCGGACTCGCACTGATCATCGTCTTCATCAGCGTTCTAAAACTTGCACCGTTTCTATCGATTCTGGTCGGCACGTTCGCCGCGGGTTTTGCTGCCGGTCTGCCGCTCGAAGCAGTCGCCGGTGCCTTCAGCAAAGGTGCGGGGGCGTTGCTGGGCGATGTCGGCATCATCATTGCGCTGGGGGCGATGCTCGGTGCGCTGATGGCCGAATCGGGCGCCGCCGACCAGCTCGTATCGACCATCCTCAAGCACTCCACGCCGCGCACGCTGCCATGGATGATGGCTCTCGTCGCGCTGATCATCGGCATGCCGCTGTTCTTCGAAGTCGGCCTGGTCATGATGGTGCCCATCATCTTCGTGATGGCGCGTCGTTCGCAGCAGCCGATTCTGCGCATTGCGATTCCCGCGTTGGCCGGTATGACGACGCTGCACGCATTGCTGCCGCCGCATCCGGGTCCGCTGATCGCGGTGAGCGCGCTGCATGCCGATCTCGGACTCACGCTCGGCCTCGGCGTGATCGTCGCGATTCCGGCGGTGATTCTCGCGGGGCCGCTCTATGGCATGTGGTTGTCCAAACGGATGCAGGTCACCGAACCGGAAGAAATGGGCAAACTTTTTTCGCCGGCACAAGACGCGGGCGTGCCGCCGAGCTTTGCGATTTCGCTCATCACGATTCTGTTACCCGTCGTCTTGATGTTGGGCCGCACGGTCGCCAAACTGCTGCTTCAGCCGGAGACGTTCCTATTCGACTCGCTGAATTTTCTCGGCGAGCCGTTGATCGCGCTTGGCCTTACCGTCCTGTTCGCGGTTGTGGCGCTCGGCTGGTCGCGCGGAATGGCGCGTGATCGCGTCGGCGGCATTTTGCGCAAAAGCTTGCCGCCGATCGCCGCGCTTTTGTTGACTATCGGCGCGGGGGGCGGGTTGAAGCAGGCGCTCGTTGTTGCTGGCATCAGCACGACAATCGGCAAGATTGCCGTCGGCGCGCACATGCCGCTGATTCTGCTCGCCTGGTTGATCGCGGTCGCGTTGCGCCAGGCAACTGGTTCGGCAACGGTCGCCACTACCACGACTGCCGGGATTGTGGCCCCGGTCGTCGCGGGTCTGAGCGCGACGCACAATTCGTTGATGGCACTCGCCATCGGTGCCGGCTCGGTGTTCTTCTGTCACGTGAACGATGCCGGCTTCTGGATGGTGCGCGAATATTTTGGGCTGCAATTGAAGCAGACTGTGTTGGTTTGGTCAGTGCTTCAAACCATTGTCTCTGTCGTCGGTCTGGCGTTGACGCTGGTGTTGTGGAGTGTGTTGACTTAACCGTGGATATCGCCAAGGCATCTCGTGCTTCTCGCGGATGATGTGGGAGAAGCACGTGAGATCAGCCGCGGTCGACGTTGGCAGGAATTGACGCCCGGCTGTCTATTTCAAGCCTCTGTTGCCGCATACACTGGCTCGCAAGTGAGGTGCGCCCGCACCTCGCGTCCTAATGCGGAATTCATAGCTATGCTTGAACTGAGACCGTCTTGCGAAGGATGCGGCAAATCGTTGCCGCCAAACGCGACCGACGCGATGATTTGCACGTACGAATGCACGTTTTGTGAGGTGTGCGCGCTCGCTACGCTGCGCAACGTGTGCCCGAATTGCGGCGGAAATTTCCAGCATCGGCCGATTCGCACGCGCGCACAGCTTCAGAAGCATCCCGCGCTAGCGGACCCCCACCCCGTTTCCGTCGATGAAGCGGCGCACGCGCGGTTTTTTGAGCGCTATCGGAACACGCCCGCTAGCGAGCGCTAACAGGCCCTCCCCCACCGGCACGGACGCCGACGAATCGGAATCGATATCGCGCAGCGGATATCACGAGCGTCGCCTACGTGCCTACCACGCGGCCAATTTAGCGCGTCAGCAGAAATCAATTATTGCGAAATCTGAAATCAATCACGATTTAAAAGAAATCGCGAACTCATCCACCACGACAAGACAAGCGGCCACGCCCAAGCACAATCGACGCCCTCTACCCTGCCCGGATTATTTCGAAAACTGAAAAAATGTCTTCTCGACTTCAGTATTTGTCGGCAGACACTCCATCGCTATTCTTCAGCCCATCGATCGCACCTGATCGCGACACCCAACGCTGAGGAGTAGCACCCATGAAACGCATTCTGTCCGCCCTGATCGCTTCCGTTGCCCTTTTTGCTGCGGCGTCGGGTGCAGCCCATGCTGCTGCTCCAGAGAAATGCAACGGTCCGGCATCGTATTGCAACGTGTTCTTCGGTAACTAATCAATCGGGTCACGTGGCGGCCGGGATACCGGTGCCAATCCGTTGTAAAGATGATTGTCGAAGTAAACAGGAAGGGCGCCCAGGAGTAATCGGCGCCCTTCTTTGCATTTGCTCCTGGCAGTCGCCAGAGCCGGTGAATGTGAAATTTTTCGCGCGACTAACGTGTTAAAGTGGATCGGCAGTTCGTCATTTCCCGCACGTCTTTTCCGCGGTCTCTGACGCAAAAACGCGTCCTCTCACTTCCTGACCCTGAACGGGTTCCCTTCTATCTGCGTGATGGTGGCGAGTGTCGCCGGCCGGCCCTGACCAAAACGGTCACGGATTGAGCACCTCATCCCCGGCTTCAGACAAAACAAATCGCTTTGTTTTCAACACGCGCAACAGAAGCCTGCCCTTTACTGGAGACAATCATCATGGCTGCGCCCACTCGACGCCATCAAGAGCGGGAAAGTTATCCGCGGCGTTATTTATGTTTGACAGCCGCTAGCGCCACACAGCAGCAACCGGTGGACGGCATGGCTTCCCGCCAGTCGCTCACCGTCCTTTGATGCGAGCCCCGATGGCAAATCAAAGCTCCCGTCGCTCGCAGAGCGCAACGCTTCCCGTCGCATCGGGCCGCGCAAATTATCAGGTCATGGCTTCGTCGCGACGTACCTCAAGCGGTACAGTTCCGACATTGAAAGTCGTGCGACTAAGTGACGAACGGGTGATTTACCCGTTCCAGGGGCACGCCGATCTGCCCTTTTGCGCAGACGCCGACACGGCCCAAGCGTACGCCGAGACTTACGGCTGGCAACTCGTCGACGGCGACATCGCGGTGCCGGAGTAGGTGCCCGATCAAACACCTCGTGGGAGGGCAACAAGCTCGACAGCCGGCCGCCTGAATGTGGCCGGGCATCGTGAAAGAGCCGGCAGGCAAATCCCCTACCCCGCCGCCGCCAACCGCCTAAGTTTTCCCGCCGCCGTCGATCCCACTTCCTTTGCGCCATACCTCCTTGCCGCGCTCAGATAGCTCGCCGCAACTGTGCGTCTTATCTGCCTCGGTGCCGTCGACAGCCATATCTCCGCCTGGTTGCACTTGCGCTGGCTGCCTTTCTTTCTTACGTGCAGCCACCGCTTCGTCATGCGATTTACCTGCATAGTCGAGACTCATGGCCAATCCTCCTGAAGATCAGTTGATTTCACTGTGAGCGCCGCTGTCCATCACAACACTACATACGCAATCGGTCATTTGTACCGAATCCGGCAATCGGCGCCCACCCTACACGCTCCTAAGCACGCATTTGCCTCAAATCGTCTTAAGCCGAAAGCATGCTTGATTGACAAGGCAAAAGTACCAGTTATCCACAAGGTTATTCAGTGATTCTGTGGATAACTTCTGGGCGTTCGAAGTTATCCACCGTCGCGAAAGGCGCTCTGCAGTGGATCACGCCCTTAAACCGCCATTCCATCGCCGTCCGCCGGGCTTTTGCCTATGATGGACAGTTCGTACCCTTTCGCGCGTCGAGCGCCTCACGTCAAGGAAACGAATCATGGCTTATCACATTGCAGTCATTGTCGGCAGTCTGCGTCGCGAGTCTTTCAACCGGCACCTGGCACAAGCGGTGATTTCGCTCGCGCCGAGTGACTTCACCTTCGAATTCATCGATATCGGCTCCTTGCCCCTCTACAGCCAGGACTATGACGCCGATTATCCCGAAGCCGGCAAACAGTTGAAGCAACGCATCGCGGCCGCCGATGGCCTGCTATTCGTCACCCCCGAATACAACCGCTCGATACCCGGTGTGTTGAAAAATGCGCTCGACTGGGGCTCACGCCCGTGGGGCACCAATTCGTGGGGCAACAAACCCGGCGCGGTGATCGGCACTTCCGTTGGCGCAACTGGCTCCGCGCTGGCCCAGCAGCACCTGCGAAACGTGTTGGCTTACCTCGACGTCGCCACCATGGGTCAGCCTGAGGTCTTTATCAAACACGACCCAGCGGTCATCAACGACAAAGGCGAGATACTCAACGACGGCACGCGCAAGTTCCTGCAGACTTTCGTCGACCGCTACGTCGGTTGGGTAAAAAGACATGGGAACGCCTGACGTCGCTTGATCATCCGCGCGAGGCTCACGACCTTCCCGCCTGACACTCCGGCAGCGGCCGCCGTTTCAACGGCACCGCTGCCGCATCTCACCCGCATCACACATGGTGATGATGGCCGGTCACCCGCTCCCACCCATGACGCACGGCAAGCTTGAAGCGCTCCCACGTGTTGTCGGGCGAGGTACGTTCCCAATGATCCCGAGCTTCCGGCTCGATCTCGTCCCACGCACGGTCGCGATTGCGCTCATCTGTTCCGATCTCTGCGCCATAGCGATACGCCGGTACGTAATCCTCATAACGGGCGTTGTCGGCCGCATATTGCGCGTCATAGTGCGAGCGGAAATCTTCCTCGTATTCCAGATATTCGTTTGGAATCTGGCCGCCCAGCGCGCCAGTGGGCTGCACTGCGCCGGGAACGACTTCCGTCGGCTGCATCACCGCGCCCGACCCGGCGATCGAACCGGCGGCAATTGCGCCGCGTCCGGCGTCGCCGATTAGCGGATCGACGACGGGTTCGTTGACCGGATCGACCAAGGGTCGCTCGCTGATCGGGGGCGGCACGAACGGCTCGGCGTCGGTGCTGCCCGGAGGCATCGCGTAATACGGTTGTTCAGCCGAGGTCGCAGGGCGCGTCGTGCCGGACGACGTGCTTACGCCCGACATTCCGGGCATCGCCGTGTCGGATGACGGTGTCGGCCTCACGACGTTGGACGTCGGCGGAGTGTTTGGTGTGACTGTGCCAATTCCCAATTCGTCGAGCACGGAATGTTCGCGTCGCGCTTCCGGCTGAGCCTCCCAATCGGGTGTGCGCTCGCCGATATCCACCGCACCTAGCCGCGTCAACGTGCTGTGAGCCAGTTCCGCATGCGATTCGCTGGTGGCATTGACGCACACCAGCACGGCGCCGCGCCGCATGGCTTCGGCATAGCGCGCGGTGTCCGGCGCGCGCGGGCCACTCGTGAACAGACTGGACAGGAAGCGTTCGATATTTGCCAGCATGCCTGCACCAGCCACTTCATCGGTGGCCGACGCAACAGTGGGCTCCGGATTTGCCTGCAATTCAATGGATTCGCGTGCGAAGCCAGTTTGCACAAGGGTGTCGCGGGCGCTTTCAGCTTGGGCGTAGGTGTCGAATAAACCAATCACGGTATGTTGCATGGCTGTCTCCCGACGTATCTAGGGCGGAACGAACGACGCTGAAACACGCCGTCCTCCATGCCCTTCTGCGCCGCAACGATCATGCCGGGGGGTGACGCCGGCCCCGCACCCTCCTCCGCACGCCTGCACGGCGTTCAGCCGGCAAAAAAGCGACGCATCACGTCACGCTTTTACAACCGTCGGTAAATGCCACTTGCGTCTGTCCCGCGCCGCCCACACTGGTCAATCCGCGGGATGCGTCGCCGGATTGGTACCGCTTTGCGCCACATCGCGCTGGATCGTCTCGAGCAGCTTTTCCAGCAGGCCGATATCGAACGGCTTGGACAGCACGCGCACGTCCACGCGTCGCGCGCGGTCGAGTTCTTCCGCGTAGCCGGTGACGAGAATGACCGGCAGTTTAGTGTCGAACGCCAGGACCTTTTCGGCCAGATCGATCCCGTTCAGCGCGCCCGGCATGTGGATATCCGATAGGACCAGGTCGAACGGCAGGGGCTCGCCCGTGCGAGCCTGCTTCGCGTGCGCATCGTCGAACAGACGCAGCGCGGTATCGGCGTTGAACACGCAGGTGACCTGGTGGCCCATCATTTGTAACAACGCTTCGGTCCCGGCGGCGACTTCTTCGTTGTCCTCGACCAGCAGAATGCGCAGACCATGGGGTGCGCTGCTTTCTTCCGTAACGGCTTCAACCGGGACCGCGGCTTCCGGTTCATCCGCCGCGCGCGGCAGATAGAGCCGCACCGACGTGCCCGCGCCGACCGCGCTGTCAATCGCAGCAAGCCCGCCCGAACTCTCGCAGAACGCGAAAACCTGCGGCAGCCCGAGGCCGGTGCCCATCCCCTTCGGCTTGGTCGTGAACAGCGGCTCAAACGCACGCGCGAGGACGTCGGACGCCATGCCGACGCCGGTATCTTCCAGCGACAGCTGCACGAACTCGCCGGTCAGCGGAAAACCGTCCTCGTGACGGAACACGATATTGCTGCCCCGCACGGTGAAGCGGCCGCCACTGACCATCGCGTCGCGAGCGTTCACCGCGACGTTGATCAGTGCCAACTCGAGTTCGGCGACATCCGCACGGATCGGCCACGTCTGCGCGCCGATATCCATCACGAGCGAAACCTTCGCGCCGAGCGACGCGCGCAGCAATTCGCGGCACGTCGGCAACCAGCGGTCGAGGAACAGTGTTTCAGTGCGCAATGGCTGTTTGCGCGCGACCCCGAGCAATTGCCGCGTGAGCGACTGGCCGCTCTTGAGCGCGCGCTCCATGGCCGACAATTCGCGGTCGAATCCGGTCACGCCGCGCCGTCTTGCGATCTGCACATTGGCGGAGAGGATCATCAGCAGGTTGTTGAAATCATGGGCGACGCTGCCCACCAGTGTGCCGAGCGCCTCCATCTTGCGCGACTGGCGATACGCCGATTCGATCGAGCGACGCATCGACGCCTCGGCCTGCCAGCGCTCCCATGCTTCCTCTTCGGCGCCGAGTCGCCGCAGCGACAGCCAGATCACGCACCACAGCGCGATGGACGGCATGAACATCGACAGAATCAGCACGCTCAGATGCCGGTACCACGCGGCCCAGATCGCCGACGTGCGATAACCGCACAGCACGTAGACGGGATACGAACCGACACGCCGGAACGCGACGATCAGATCGCCGTCGTCGACGTTCGAACGCATCCGCACGACGCCGGAACGGCGGCCTTGCGCAACGGCTTCCGCGAATGGCGTGTTCGACGCCATCACCGCGGGTTGGCGCGGGCGATTCGGGAAATGCGCGAGGAGCGCGCCGTCGGTGCGCACGAGGCTCATGATCATCGGCGTGCTGTCATTGCCGCCGAGCAGTTCGCGGTAGAACGCGTCGAAATAACTGGGCCGCAGCGCAACCGACACCATGCCGGCAAACGAACCGTCGGCCGCTTTCCGCTGCACGCCCATGTTGAACACCTGTTCGCCGGCGACGTGCCCCGTCATCACTTTCGACACGTTTTCCAGTTCGCGACCGCTGCGAATGCCGACGAAATCGTCGCGTCCGTCGATCGACACTACCGGCGATGGAAAGAACCGGCTGCTGGCCAGCAACGCGCCCTCGCGCCCGAAGATCGAGACGGCGGCGACCTGCGGATAGCCGCCGCCCATGGTGCGCAGCTTGTCGTGGATCTCGGCTTCGCGCGCGCGGATGCCGTCGTCGTCGAGACCCTCGGTCAACTCGATGATGCGGGCGTCGAGCGACTCGTTCATGTCGAACACTTTCAGCGCATGTTCTTCCGCGACGCGCACGGTGCGCAGCGTCATGTCGGTGGCATCGGCTTCACGCGTGCGCAAATCGCTGAGCGCCATGGCGGCGACGTAGACGCAAGGCAGCACGACAGCCGCGATCAGCAAGGCGATCAGCGTGATGCGCCGTACGTGGAAATTCTGTTCCGGCACAGAGGGAAACGACGCCCCACTCTGTGGGGGCGCGGAGAGGCTGTTCGCGCTAGGCGGCTCGAACCGGTCTGGTGTCATTGTTGATATTGCCAAAGTCGTTCGGGACCGGAATGCCGGAAGTCGGCTTCACGGCAGAAGCATAGCGCCGGAGCCAGCGAGAAGTCATTGCGATGAACGCCAGGTGCCGCAGATCGGTAATGGTCTGAATTGTATAAACAGTGACAAATCGGGAAGCGCAAACGAACACGAAAGTGTAAATGTATTTTAATATCGGTTTAATTGACCGGAATTTTTCTATAATCCGGATATAACGAGTAAATATAATTACTGAATGCAGTTTTGGCGAGTTGCTTCCGCGCACTTTTACTTCGAGAATTCTCGCCGTGGCAGAAAATCCGTCTGCATGCCCGCACGCATTTGCCCCGAGGGCAATCAGGCCATGCGTATCCCGCGTCTTCCTCGCGTCCGGTTACGCACGTTCCCCGCTCGCCCCATGCAACCTGCATTGCGCAGGCATCACCGCATTTTTCCGCTGATCGACCGATCGGCGCTAAAGAATTCGCTTCCACGTGCCGATAACACGTTAGAGCCAATTTCGCTTCCTACCTGCCCATGTCTTTGCCTATTGTGATCGCCGATGATTCTCTGCTTGCCCGCAAGGTGCTCACCAAGGCATTGCCGCCAGATTGGGACGTCGACGTGTCGTACGCGTCGAGCGGGCGCGAGGCGCTCGGGCTGTATCGCGAAGGCCGTGCGTCGGTGATGTTTCTCGATCTGACGATGCCGGACATGACCGGCTACCAGGTGCTGGAAGCGCTGCAGCATGAGGATCTGAACACCTTCGTGATCGTCGTCTCCGCTGATGTCCAGCCGATGGCCCAGTCGCGTGTGCGCTCGCTCGGCGCCGCTGCGTTCCTCGCCAAGCCCGTGACACCCGAGGCGCTTCTGCACACCCTCAAGGAGTACGGGTTGTATGCCTGAACCATTCCTCAACGAAGACCAGCGCGACGCGCTGCAGGAGGTCGCCAATCTGGCGATGGGGCAGGCCGCGACGCGTCTCGCGCGGCTGCTCGATTCGTTCATCGAATTGTCCGTGCCGCGCGTGAAGCTGGTGGCAGTCAGCGAGGCCGCGGACGCGCTGCGCGAGATGACCGGGATCGACGACACGGTGAGCGCAGTGCGCCAGGGCTTCCGCTCCGACATCAAGGGCGAGGCGCTCGTGATCTGCCGCAGCGACGGCGTGCAACAGTTATGCTCGCTCGTCAACGACCCGTATGCGCGGTCGAGCTACGAGTCGGTGAGCCAGAAAGAACTGATGTTCGACGTCGCAAACCTGCTGACGGGCGCATGCGTGTCGTCGATTCTCGACCAGCTTGGCCGCACGCCGGTGTTTTCCGCACCGGGCCTGCTCGGCGATGCGATGACGCTCGACGAAGTGTTCCAGCCGGGCGTGCTGCAATGGGAAGTCGCGTTGCTGGTCGAAGTGAATTTTGCGCTCGAAGACCAGAGCTTCCGCGCCCATCTCGTGATGCTGATGGCTGAAGAGTCGATCCGCCACATGAACGGAGCGCTCGACGAGTTGCTGTCCAGCCTATGACCGTGTCTGTCAATTCATTGAGCGACCTCGTCGTCGAGCGGGTCGGTTTTGGCATTTTCGTGATCGACCGCGACATGAACGTGCTCATGTGGAACCGCTTCATGCAGGATCACAGCGGCTTGCCGGCGGACCAGGTAGTCGGCAAATCGTTGTACACGCACTTTCCGGAACTGCCGCGCGTGTGGTTGTCGCGCAAGATCGAAAGCGTGTTTCAACTCGGCACGTTTGCGTTCAGCTCGTGGGAGCAGCGCCCGTATCTGTTCAGGTTCGACCACGACCGTCCTATCACGGGCGGGGTCGATTTCATGCAGCAGGACTGCACGTTCATGCCGCTGATGCGCGATCGCGAAGTCGTCGCCGTCTGCGTGACGATCTCGGACGTCACGCATGTCAGCATCGTCCAGCGCGAGCGCGAGGAAGCGGTTGCCAAACTCCAGGAATATGCGGATCGCGACGGCCTGACGGGCATTGCCAACCGGCGCTATTTCGAAGCACGCCTGCGCGATGAATTCACCCGCTGGCAGCGCTATGGCGGCGACATGTCGGTGCTGTTGTTCGATCTCGATCACTTCAAGAAGATCAACGACCAGTTCGGCCACGGCGTTGGGGATACGGTTTTGCGGCTGATGGCGCAGCGCGTCTCCGCCGTGCTCCGCGCGCAGGACTCGTTCGGGCGATTCGGCGGCGAGGAGTTCGCGCTGCTGCTGCCGTGCACGCCGCTCGCCGACGCAATGGTCGTCGCGGACAAGATCCGCAACGTGATCGCCGAAACGCCGGTCGAGGTTCAGGGCACGACCGTGCAGGTCACGGCGAGCGTCGGCGGCGCGGCCGCGCGGCAGGGCACGCCGTCGTATGAGGTGCTGATCAACGAGGCCGATGCGGCGCTTTACAGCGCGAAGCGGCAGGGGCGCAACCGCACGGTGGCGCTGAATTGACGTGACCTGGCGGCGACCGCTGGGTTTGCGGTGCTGCCTTCCGTCCCCGATTAAGCTGCAAAACTGCGTCGTCTCACAAAGGTTGATATACTTTTCGCCGTTTCCGGCATCCCTGCCGGGTGTTTCGCGCGTGTCCGCGCGCGCGGGCCGCCTGTCCGGCGGGTAGGCATAAAACCTCTTTAACGCCTTTCAGCAGGCGCCTCCAGCGGAGATCGTCTTGGCTGTTTCCAATCTTGTCGTGGACGACACAGAAATCGACGCCGCTGCCGCGACTTCCGGCAGCTCGTTTTATCTCGCCATGCGCATCCTGCCGGCTGCGCAACGCGATGCGATGTATCAGGTCTACGCTTTTTGCCGCGCTGTCGACGATATCGCCGACAACGACGACACCCCGCGCGCTGAACGAGCCGCCGCGCTCGAGCGCTGGCGCGCCGATATCGACGCGTGCTATGCCGGCGCGCCGCGCGCTTCGTTGCGTGCGCTGACGCGGCACATCCATACGTTTCATCTGCAACGCGAAGATTTCCACGCGATGATCGACGGCATGGCGATGGACGCCGCCGCCGACATCTGCGCGCCCGACGAAGCCACCCTCGACCTGTATTGCGATCGTGTCGCCAGCGCGGCGGGCCGTCTATCGGTGAGGATATTCGGGATGCAGGCCGAGCCTGGCCGTTTGCTCGCACACCATCTGGGCCGTGCACTGCAACTGACCAACATCCTGCGCGATATCGACGAAGATGCCGGTTTGAACCGCTGTTATCTCCCGCACGAATTGCTGGCGCGCGAAGGCATCGCGGTGACGAGTCCGCAGCAGATTGCCGACGACCCGTCGCTGCCGCGCGTCTGCGCCACGCTCGCCAAACGGGCGCTGCAACACTTTGCCGAGTCCGACGCGATCATGGACCGTGAGGCGCGCAATCAGGTGCGGGCACCGCGCATCATGTCGGGTGTGTATCGCCTGCTGCTCGATCGCACGCTCGAGCGCGGCTTCGACATTCCGCGCACCAAGGTCAGCAAACCGAAATTGCGCATGCTGTGGATCGTCGCGCGCTACGCGCTTTTCTGAGCTGATGCCCAAGCTCGTACATGTGGTCGGTGCGGGCCTCGCCGGCCTGGCCGCCGCAGTGCAACTGCAGCGGCGCGGCGCCCAGGTCGTGCTGCATGAAGCCGAAGCCTATGCGGGCGGCCGCTGCCGTTCGTACTACGACGCGAAGCTGGGCGCGACGCTCGACAGCGGCAATCACATGGTGTTGTCGGGCAATACGGCGACGCTCAACTACACGCGCGCGATCGGCGCCGCCGACGAACTGGTCGGCCCGACGCAACCCGAATATCCGTTCGTCGATCTGGCCACGCGGGCGCGCTGGACCGTGCGGATGTCGACGGGCACGCTGCCGTGGTGGATTTTCGACTCCAACGCACGCGTGCCGAACACCGGACCCGGCGACTATCTGGCGCTGATGCCCCTGCTGCTCGCCAAGCCTGGCCGCAGCGTCGCGCAGACCATGCGTTGCGATGGGCCGCTATGGGATCGCTTGTTGAGGCCGTTGTTTCATGCACTGCTCAATATCGAGCCGCGCGATGCGTCCGCGGAATTGACAGGTGCGATGGTGCGCGAAACGTTGCTGGCTGGCGGCCTCGCGTGCCGGCCGCTGGTGGCGCGCAACGGCCTCGGCAGTGCTTTCGTCGATCCGGCGTTGCGGCTTTTGCAGCATGGCGGCGCGGCGATCCGGTTGGGCTCGCGCCTGACGGATGTCGGATTCGCCGCGAATGGTGGCCGCGTGCAGGCGCTGAATTTCGTCGGCGAAAGCATCCCGCTCGACGCGAATCACGCAGTGATTCTTGCGTTGCCGCCGGAAAGTGCGTTGACGCTGGTGCCGGGTTTGCGCGTGCCGACCCGTTTTGCTTCGACCGCGAACGTGCATTTCGCGGTCGACACGCCGTTTGGTTTGCCGCCGGTCACCGGTTTGCTGAACTCAATGAGCGAATGGCTGTTTGCTTTCGACGGCCGTCTGTCGGTGACGCTCAACGCCGCCGAGCGTCTGCTCGACACACCGCACGAAGCGCTCGCGGCCACCGCCTGGGCCGAAGTGGCTCAAGCGGCCAATCTGCCTGTTACGCCGATGCCGGCCTGGCAGGTCGTGATGGAAAAACGCGCGACGTTTGCCGCGCTGCCCGACCAGGAAACGCTGCGTCCGGGCATGCGCACTCGCTGGAACAATTTGATGCTCGCGGGCGACTGGACGGCCACCGGCCTGCCCGCGACGATTGAAGGCGCGATCCGCTCCGGCCAGAAGGCCGCGGATACGTTGCTGAATGAACCGATGGAACGCCGATGAACGACTTATCTCAAGCCCAGCCGCTGGACGCTGTCCTGCCTGAATCCGCCGATGCCGACGCCGTGCTCGCCGCACTGGACGTGGAAATGCAAACGGCCGTAGCGCCCGCCGCATCGCTCGACGCCGCGATCACGCGCGCCACCGACGCGATTCTCGCTGCGCAGAAGCCCGACGGCCACTGGGTCTACGAACTCGAAGCCGACGCGACCATTCCCGCCGAATACGCGCTGCTGGTCCACTACCTCGGCGAAACGCCGAACGTGGAACTGGAGCAGAAGATCGCCCGCTATCTGCGCCGCATCCAGTTGCCCAACGGCGGCTGGCCGCTTTTCACCGACGGCGCGCTCGACGTCAGCGCGACCGTGAAGGCGTACTTCGCACTGAAAATGATCGGCGACCCGGTCGATGCCGAGCACATGGTCCGTGCGCGCGACGCGATTCTCGCGCACGGCGGCGCGGAGAACGTCAACGTGTTCACGCGGATTCTGCTCGCGCTGTTCGGCGTGGTGTCGTGGCGCGCGGTGCCGATGATGCCCGTCGAGATCATGCTGTTGCCGCAGTGGTTCCCGTTCCATCTGTCGAAGGTGTCGTATTGGGCACGGACCGTGATCGTGCCGTTGCTGGTGCTCAATGCGAAGCGGCCGCTCGCGCGCAATCCGCGTGGTGTACGGATCGACGAGGTATTCCGTGGCGCGCCGGTCAACGTCGGCCTGAACGAACGGGCGCCGCATCAGCATGAGGGCTGGTTTCGCCTGTTCCGTGGCGTGGACGTGATGCTGCGCGCGGTCGACGGCCTGTTCCCGAAAGCCACGCGCGAGCGCGCGGTGCGCGCGGCATTGGCCTTCGTCGACGAACGGCTGAACGGCGAAGACGGCCTTGGCGCGATTTTCCCGGCGATGGCCAATTCGGTGATGATGTACGACGTGCTCGGCTATCCGGCCGATCATCCGAATCGCGCGATTGCCCGCCAGTCGATCGAAAAGCTGCTGGTGATCAACGAAGACGAAGCGTATTGCCAGCCGTGTTTGTCGCCGGTTTGGGACACGTCGCTCGCGGCGCATGCATTGCTTGAAACCGGCGAAGCGCATGCCGAACAGGCCGCCGAACGCGGGCTTGCATGGTTGCGGCCGTTGCAGATTCTCGACGTGCGCGGCGACTGGATCTCGCGTCGGCCGAATGTGCGTCCCGGCGGCTGGGCGTTCCAGTACAACAACGCGCACTACCCCGACGTCGACGACACGGCGGTGGTCGCGATGGCCATGCAGCGCTCGGCGGCGCTCACGCGAACCGATGTCGATCGCGAAGCGATTGCGCGCGCGCGCGAATGGGTGGTCGGTATGCAAAGCAGCGACGGCGGCTGGGGTGCGTTCGAGCCGGAGAATACCCAGTACTACCTGAACAACATTCCGTTCTCCGATCACGGCGCCCTCCTCGACCCGCCGACTGCGGACGTGTCGGGCCGCTGTCTGTCGATGCTTGCGCAACTCGGCGAATTTCCGCAAGACAGCGAACCGGCGCAGCGCGCGTTCGCCTACATGCTGCAGGAGCAGGAATCGGACGGCAGCTGGTATGGCCGCTGGGGTCTGAATTACATCTACGGTACGTGGACGGCGCTGTGTTCGCTGAACGCCGCCGGCATGCCGCACGACGACCCGCGCATGAGACGCGCGGTGCAATGGCTTCTGTCGATCCAGAATCCGGACGGCGGTTGGGGCGAAGGTGGTGAGAGCTACAAGCTCGACTATCGCGGTTACGAACGTGCGCCGAGCACGGCTTCGCAAACCGCATGGGCGCTGATGGGTCTGATGGCGGCCGGCGAAGTCAATCACGAAGCCGTGGCGCGTGGTGTCGAGTATTTGCAGCGCGAACAGCGCGAGGATGGTTTGTGGGACGAAACGCGTTTTACCGCGACCGGTTTCCCGCGTGTGTTCTATCTGCGTTATCACGGTTATCGCAAATTCTTCCCGTTGTGGGCGCTGGCGCGCTTCCGTCATCTGACGCGCAATGGGCTCACGCGCGTCACGGTCGGGATGTAACGGATGGCTCTTTCTGCAATGCCGTCAGCCGATGCCGGCCACGGCCGTCTGCCGGTGATCGTGGTGACGGGCATGGCGTTCGAAGCGAAGATTGCGCGCGGCAAGGGCGTCGAGGTGGTGTTCGCAGCGCGCTCCGATCTGCTGCAACGTGCATTGGACGCAGCCGTCGCACGCGGGTGTTCCGGTATTGTGAGTTTCGGTACGGCGGGTGGATTGGCGCCGGACCTGAAGCCGGGCTCGCTGATCATCGCGGATGCCGTCGAAGGCCCGTTTGGGCGGCTCGAAACCGACCGGTCATGGTCGGACAGGCTTGCAGCGGCGATGACCGCAGGACCGCTCACAGGGCGACCACAACGCGGCGTTATGGCGGCCGTCAGCGCGCCGTTGATCTCCGCCGCAGACAAACACGCGCTGCATCGAGCAACCGGCGCTCTGGCCGTCGATATGGAGTCGCACATTGCCGGCGCGACCGCCGTAGCGCACGGCGTGCCGTTCGCCGTGTGCCGCGCGATCGTCGATCCGGCCTGGCGGACGTTGCCGTCCGCCGCGACGGCCGGTCTGCGCGACGATGGCAGCACAGCGCTCGGCCCGATTTTGCGGGAACTGATGCGGCAACCGTCGCAACTTGGCGCACTGATCCAGGTTGCCGTCGACGCCCGCGCCGCACGGATCTCGCTGGTCCGGGCGCGCCAGGCGATGACAGAAGCAGGCGCGCTGGATCTGGCGATTGCCTGAAAATGAGACGGCCCTCGCGGGCCGTTTTCTATTTTCGCGATGGTTTTTTTGGTTGTTGCACTCCACGTGCGTGTGACGGTATCAAGAGACCCGTTCGAGCTTCCGAAAATGGTCCGAGAAAGTGAAGCACCATAAAAACGTCGTACTGTCCGCGGTCAGTGCTGTCTACCTAAATGGACTGGCGCCCGTCATTTTCTAAAAGCAGCGACGCGCCCGCGTCAAACGCTGCGCCTCTGCGCGATCAGTGGCGCGGTGCGATTTAGGCCATCCAGCCCAATTCGCTTTCGTGTGAATTTTCGTCAAATTTCATATCAAAAATAGACTTCCGTTTGCGATAGCGGTGAAGATCAGATTCCCGTTAATCAAGGAGATTTGATAAAAATGGCATGAGACAAAGTGAATGCGGTGCGTTATCTTCAATCGCACGCACGGTCAAATAGCATTAGCGCGTGCGCGCAGTACACGCGAGAAGCCATTCAGGCGGGCGGTATATACCTGGCGCGCACCAACCTGGCCAAAGATTATGGTTCATCGCTTGTCAATGCCAGTTTCTATGAGGTGCAAGGCGAACCGCAAGCGGGTGATGTCGTGGTCATTCAGGCAACCGGCATGCACACGTCGGGACATATGGCGATGTTTGACGGGCAAATATGGATTTCTGATTTCAAACAAATGCGTGGCTTTTACCCAGGCCACGAATATCGGACGAACCGACCCGCGTACAAAATGTATCGTCACGACTGAAATGAAAAAATTTCTTTTGCTGGTATTCGCTACGCTGGTTATCGTATTGGGCGTGATGCAGCCTGCATCGGCAGTAGGGCCAAGCACCCCTGAAGCCGTTGTCAGGTCGTTTTACACCTGGTACATCGGAAAACAGGACGCACGAAACTCCCAATACTTTCAGCTAATGGACGATACGATTTACCGCTACGTGTCGAGAAACACTGTAAATACATTGAGAGACGACTATAGGCACAATCGCCTGCCAGGAGACACCGATTACTTCACGCGCGTCCAGGACCTCGATCCAAAGATATGGCTCAAAACTCTGACCGTGCATCCGGCGATTATGCTCGGCGGGGTAGCTGTCATACCGGTGACATTCGGAGTGACGTCACAGGACAGACAAGACCTCGTGGTGTTCGTCGTCAAGGACGCCGGTCATTGGAGAATCACCAAGGTTGAGGATACAGACGGATATCTGGGCTATCACCAGTACGACCCGAAAGACTAGCGAGTTCTCTCCGTGTGTTGCTTCCCCGTCCGCCCGTGCGACCTGTGCCCCCAAACCTCGGACACCGATCTAACCCTTTGAGGTGCAGTTCACCGCGCGCCGTTTTTTTTCGCCTTCAATTCAGCAGGTATTGAAATACTAGGGAAAACCCTTATGTTTGATACAATGTCAGTGTTAACCCTAGGTTAAGGGACGCAAAGCCCCAGCCAAGGTGCCTCGAACACGGAGTATCAAATGAATTTCCATACCAGAAAGTGGGTCAAGCCCGAAGATCTGAATCCGAACGGCACGCTGTTCGGTGGCAGTCTGCTGCGTTGGATCGACGAAGAAGCGGCTATCTACGCGATCACCCAGTTGGACAACCAGCGCGTCGTGACCAAGTTCATGTCCGAAATCAATTTTGTCAGCTCGGCGCGTCAGGGCGACATCATCGAACTCGGCATGACCGCCACGCAATTCGGCCGGACCTCGATCACGCTTCGCTGCGAAGTGCGCAACAAGATCACGCGCAAGAGCATTCTGACCGTCGAGAAGATGGTGTTCGTCAATCTCGACGAAAAGGGCGAGCCGGCACCGCACGGTCGCACGCAGATTCGCTACGCAGAGGAAGCGTTCGCGCAGTATCGCGAGAACTCACGGCCAGTGCCGCAAGGGACCGCGGCGGTTGAGGAAGAGCGAGTGGCTGCAGCATCGCGCAGCGAGGTAGACAGCCTGCATTGAGGTCAGTGAAACGGCGCTGAATCCGGTTGCTGTTCCCAGGCTTTTCCGCTTCGGCGCGCGATGTGCCGAAGCGGTATTTCAGTTCATTCCTGGCCTTCGTTCGGACTTTGAACTCGTCTTCGTGAGACATCCTGCCCGGGTGTTCCGTCTTCAGGCGCGTTGCGCGCCCTCCTTTCTCCGAATCCGAATGTTATTGCGCGGCCGGCGCTGCGGCGGGCTGTTTGCTATCCGCTGGGGCGGCCGCGGGTTGAGGCGCAGGCGCTGCGGTGTCTGACGCGCCTGCGGGTGCCGTAGCTGGTGCAGGCATGCCCGGCGTTGCGCCCGCTGCGCCGCTCGCCGGTGCGTCACCCGGATCGCTGTAGTTCGGCAAGTCAGACGGAGCGATCGTGGCGGCACCGGAGGCTGCATTCGGCGCTTGCGCCGCATCGCCTGGGTCCGCATAGTTCGGCAGAGCGCCCGCGGCTGGCGCACCTGCGGCCGGCGCTGCTGCGCCAGAACCACTCTGATCGTCGTAGTTCGGCAGCGGCGCGTTGTTATCACTCGTGCCGCGCAGACGCGTCAAGCGTTGCTGCGTGTAGGCATCGCGTACAAACGAATATTTGTCGAGCGCGGCCTGTTGCAGCAGGTCGGTCGCGCCCAGCAGGTCGGACCGCACACTGACGAACTGCAGCACGTACAGAGGGTTACGCACCGCGGGTTCCATGTAGTTCAACGGATTGAACTTCACGTCGACGATCAGGCCCATGCTGTCGCGCACCGTGCTCGGCCCGAACAGCGGCAGCACGAGGTACGGCCCCGACGGGATGCCCCAATGCCCAAGCGTCAGCCCGAAATCCTGGTGATGCTTCGGCAGACCGGCCGGCGTCGCCCAGTCGATCAGACCGCCAAGTCCAAACGTGGAGTTGAACGCAAACCGGACGATGTCTTCGGTCGCGTCGGTGATCTTCAATTGCAGCAGCGCGTTCGCGGCGTTGCTCAGGTCACCGAGGTTCGAAAAGAAGTTGCTCACGGCGGTGCGCAGCGGCTGCGGCGTCACCTTCTGATAACCCTTGGCCACCGGCACGGCGACGTACGTGTCCAGCCCATCATTGAATTTGAACACGGCGCGGTTCACCGGTTCGAACGGGTCGCCCGGCTTGCGGTCAGGACCGGTTGCACAGCCGGAAATCAGGCCGGCAGCGGCGAGCGTCAGCGCGGCGTTACGGAGTTGCATGCTTATATTCCTTTATTCTTCGCGCGACGTTGGCGCGGCTTGCCCATCAACACCGGTTGAAACACCACTGCACCGACCAGCGTACAGAACAGCGACAGCGCCAGAAGTCGACCCATACTCGACGTGCCCGGATGATGCGACAGCCAGAGGCTGCCAAACGCGGTCGCCGTGGTTGCCGCGCTGAACAGCACGGCGTGCGTCAGGCTCGACTGCAGAAGGCCAGTCTGGCCGTGGCGCCACGCCATTACAAAGTAGATCTTGAAGGCTACGCCGACGCCCAGCATGAGCGGCAGCGCGATGATATTGGCGAAGTTCAGCGGCATGCCGAACGCCGCGCATAGTTCCAGTGTCACGAGCGCCGACACCAGCAGCGGCACCAGTGTACGCAGCATGTCGCTGACGCGCCGCAGCGCGATCCACAGCAGGATCGCGATGGAGATCAACGCGTAGGCAGCGGCTTGCAGGAATGCCTTGATGATCAGGTCAGCCGAATGCAGGATCGAAATCGGCCCGCCGATCGCGTTCGGCTCGGCCTTCTTCACCGCGCGGACAAAGCGCGCGAGCATGGCGTCGTCGTTTGGATCGGTGCCGGGCTGGACTTTGGGTGCAATGTCCACCAGCGCGCGGCCGTCTTTCGACAACCACGTCGACGAGATTTCCTTCGGCAGATTGTCTCGGGTGATCTCGGTGGGTTGCAGCAGGTTTTCTAGCTGCTTCAGTGCGATGCGCAGCGTGTCGGACATCGCGACTTCCGCGCGGTCGCGCGTGGCGGCGTCGGCGGTGGCGAGTTTTTGCAGCGTGGCTGACAAATGCTTCGCTTCATCCGCGCCCGGGCCGGGGTGATCGTCGGCGGCGAGCGAGAGTTGATTCGACGCACGCTTGAGGGCGTCGACGCGCACGGCGTCGGTGGCTGGCGGCGAGGATTGTTGCTGCAGCGCGGGCAACAACTGCTGCGCGGCGCTCGCAATCAACATCATCTTTTGCTGCTGATCGGCGGGAATGAACGTGTTCAGTGTCGTCACGCGGCCCACTTCGGGCAACGCGCGCAAGCGCGTGGCGATCGTGCCGGCGTCAGAGAGCGAAGGCGCGAGCACATGCACGTTGTTGACTGCGGCTTCCGGCGAATCTTTCAGCGACAACAGCGTCGCCATCGACTCCGTATGCGGATCCTTCAGATGCAGCGGATTGAAGTCGAAACGCAGATGCGTAAGTATCGGCGTCGCGCCGATCACGACGATCAGCGTGCCGATCAGCACCGGCTTGCGGTGATGGTCGAGGAAGTCGTCGACGGGAGCGAGCTGCTTGAAGCCCGGCGAAGCGGCTTCGCCCGGCGGATTGAAAATCTTCAGCAGGGCTGGCAGCAAGGTCATGTTCGTGAAGTACGCGACGAACATGCCGACGCCGGCAATCTGGCCCAACTCCGACACGCCACGATACGCAGTCGGCAGGAACGAGAAGAAGCTCAGCGCGACCGCGACGGCCGCAAGGGTCAGCGGCACGCCGATGCTGTGCGCGGTGTGCATTAGCGCAGCAGACAAACGATCGTCGCGGTTGCGCTCTTCGCGGTACTTGACGCCGAACTGCACGCCGAAATCGACCCCGAGCCCGATGAACAGCACCATGAACGCGACCGAGATCATGTTCAGTGCGCCCACCATCATCAGACCGAGCGCGGCGGTGATGGCCAGCCCGACAAACAGCGTGATGAACACGGCGGCGATCATGCGGCCGGAACGCAGTGCGAGCCACAGGATAACCAGTACGACGATGAACGTACCGATACCGTTGAGCACCGCGCCGTCTTTCACCGACGCGAACTCTTCGTCTGCGAGCGGCTGCTCGCCGGTCAGACGAATCGTGGCGCCGTAGCGCGCGTCGAGGTGCTGCGAAGCAGCGATATTACGGATCGCTTTGGAGGCCGTTGCGCCGGGTTCCAGCGCGTCATAGTCGACGACCGGCTGGACGGTGACGAACGCGCGGGCCGGGTCGGTCGGCGTGCTTTTGTCGACCAGCGCGCGCCACGAGAAGGCCGCCGGTTGATTGGCCAGCACGCGGTCGAGCGTATTCGCGCTTTGCGACAGCAGGTGGCTCATGTCGCCGAGCTTCACCTGACCGAGTTGCAGCGGCAACAGCAAGCTCGTTGTCAGCGTGCCGGCAAGGCCGGCCAGGCTCGGATCATGCGCGAGCGCATTGACCAGCGGGCGCGATTGGACCAGTTGCGAGGTGGTGGACATCACCTCGTCGTTGGATAGAAACAGCAGGCCGTTGTGTTCGAAGAACGGGCCGCCTGCGGGCTGCGAGACCGCGACGAATTCCTTCGGATCGGCTTTGAGCGCGGCGGTCAGCGCATTGGCGGCGGCGTCGGCGAATTCCGGCGCGCGCGCTTCGACCACGACCAGCACGGTGTCGCCCCGATCCGGGAAGGCCTGACTCATCGCGTTTTCGAGCGCCGTCCAGTGCTTGTCGGTTTCGATGAGACGGCTGATGTCCGTGTTGATCTTGAAGTTATGCGCTACGTAGATGCAGCTCAGAACGGCGAGCACAATCGACGCGCCCAGAACCCGCAGCGGGTGGCGCACCGAATAGGCGACGAGACGGACAATAGATGACTTCAGCATGTAGGCGGACGTAGCCTTATCACGAGTGTAGTTTTAGACGAAAGTGCACAAGTATACAGAGGCGGAGCGCTGCAACCCGACTTCGGTAGCAAGTGCGACGCCTGGCGAGGCTAACCAGGGCGGGAACGCATTATCGGTATACTGGTCTATCCAGCTTTCACCATGGGCTTTATTAGCTCACTGGTGCTTACTTCTTTCAGCTCCTGGCGAACGTATGAAACGTTATCTGTCTGCTTTTCTGGCTGCGGCCGTGGTGTCCACGGCGGCTTACGCGCAAAGCGCGCCCGACGCGGTTGTAAAAAATGCCGTCGAAGGCACGGTCGCCGCAATGAAGGCCGATCCGCAGGCGCGGGGCGGCGACATGGCGAAGATTACCGAACTGGTCCAGACGCGCTTCGTTCCGGCAACCGACTTTCAGCGCACCACGCGGATCGCGATCGGCAAGGCGTGGTCGACCGCGACCCCTGAGCAGCAGAAGCAACTTTATGAGCAGTTTACGCTGCTCCTCGTGCGAACCTATGCCGCTTCGCTGTCGCAATTGCGCGATCAGGACGTGAAGTTCAAGTTCGCGCCCGTGAGCGTACCGGCCGGCGCCACCGACATCGTCGTGCAATCGCATGTGATCAGCAATGGCGGCGACGACGCAATCGACTACCGGCTGACCAAAGGTCCGTCCGGCTGGAAGATTTATGACATCAACATGATGGGCGCGTGGCTGATCCAGGTGTACCAGACGCAATTCGCCGATCAGATTTCGAAAGGCGGGATCGACGGATTGATCAAGTTCCTGACCGCCCATAACGCGCGCGGCGCAGGGTAAAGCCCCGGCCTTCTGCGGGGCGGCCGCAAAAGAAAAAGCGTGGTGTGCTGGAAAGCACACCACGCTTTTTTATGCTCCGCTGAACCTAAGGCGACGCGAAAATGCTGGCTTAAACTTCGCGTGCCGCGAGCGGCTGCAACAGCTTCGACGGCAACTTGAACTCGACTTTTTCTTCGCGGCCGTCCATGGTCGTGACGTCGACGGGACCCAATGCGCTCAGTGCATCGATCACGTTCTTCACCATCTCTTCGGGTGCCGAGGCACCCGCCGTGACGCCAACGGTTTGCACATTCGCAAACCACTCGGCCTTCACTTCCGAACCATCGGCGACGAGGTAGCTCGCCACGCCGCTTTCGCTGCCGATCTCGCGCAGCCGGTTCGAATTCGAGCTATTGGTTGCGCCTACCACCAGCAGGACTTCGACCTGCTTGCTCAGTTCGCGCACCGCCGCCTGGCGATTTTGCGTGGCGTAACAGATGTCGCGGGTATCGGGACCGACGATGTTGGTAAACCGGCGCAACAACGCGTCGATGATGCCGCGCGTATCGTCGACCGACAGCGTGGTCTGCGTGACATAAGCGAGTGGCGTGTCGAGCGGCAGGTCGAGATGGGCGACTTCTGCTTCGCTTTGCACCAGCAACACCTTGCCGGGAATCTGGCCGATCGTGCCTTCGACTTCCGGGTGACCGGCGTGGCCGATCAGAATCAGCGTGCGGCCGGCGCCGACGTATTGACGCCCTTGCACGTGCACTTTGGTGACGAGCGGACAGGTTGCGTCGAGCACGTCGAGACCGCGCGCTTCCGCGTCGCGTTCGACAGTTTGAGCGACACCGTGCGCACTGAAAATGGCCACTGCGCCCTGAGGCACTTCATCGAGTTCTTCGACGAAGCGCGCGCCTTTCTGGCGCAGGTTATCCACCACGTGGCGATTGTGAACAATCTCGTGACGGACATACACGGGGGCGCCGTGTTGCTGTAACGCGCGATCGACGATTTCGATTGCACGAACAACACCCGCACAAAAGCCGCGGGGTTGAGCAAGGATGACTCGCATAAGTTGGCGAACTCCGACTGACGCGGGTTTCGAGGAAGTCGGTAAAACTGACTTTATCGCCGCGACCATCTGATTAGTTAACGTCTTGAGGCCCGGCGAGGCCGGTACAGCAAAACCAAAACGCGCATTCTAACGCTATCAGGCGAGCTTTGCTTTTTGGGCATGTGCGCTGTGGTGGGCGCCTGCCGCAATCTGGGCTTGCGTCTGCGCGCAAGGTCGAGCGCGCGTACGGTATTGATTGCACGCTGCACCGCTTTAACGGAACCCTTAAACTACGCAGTCCTGCGGCGCATATTCGCGCTTGCATTACAAAAAGGTTTCGAGGCTCGCTGGATGGACGTCGATCAGTACGAAAATTTTCCGGTCGCGAGCGTGTTGCTGCCCAAGGCGCTGCGCGCGCCCATCGGCATTATCTATCAGGTTGTTCGCACCGCGGCTGATATCGCCGATGAAGGCGACTGGAGTGCGGCCGAGCGTCATGCGCGTCTGGCCGACTTTCAGGCGGGCCTGGACGCCGTGGCCGAGAGGCGCGCGGCACCGGTTCATCCGTTGCTGTTCGGCAAGCTGGCTGGGGTCGTGGCTCAGTACAAGCTGCCGCTCGCGCCGCTTTACGACTTGCTGCGCGCGTGTGAGCAGGATATCGATACCGGCCGTTACGCCGACCGCGCGGCGCTGCTCGACTATTGCCGCCATTCTGCGAACCCGCTCGGGCATCTGATGCTGCATCTGGTCGGCGCGGCCACGCCGGCGAATCTCGCCGACGCCGATGCGATCTGCACGGCATCGCAGTTGATCAGCTTCTGGCTGGAGGTTGCCGCCGACTGGAAAAAAGGTCGCGTGTATCTGCCGCAAGCGGATCTGCAACGCTTCGGCGTAACCGAGGCGCATATTGCCAAGGGCATCTCCGACGACAAGTGGCGCGCGCTGATGGAATACGAGGTCGCGTTTGTCCGCGAGACGCTGGTGCGGGGTGCGCCGCTCGCGTTGCGCATTCCGGGGCGCTTGGGTATCGAGCTTTGTGGCGCCGTGCATGGCGGCTTGCGCTTTCTCGAACGGATCGAGAAAGCGGACTATGACGTGTTTCGCGCGCGGCCGGTCCTCAACACGTTTGACTGGTGCGTCGTCGCTGCACGCACGCTGGTGATGTGGCTGTCGCGCCGCGTCGGCGTAGAAGTGCGTTCAATTGAGGGTAATGTTTAATGGCGGTGGTTCTGTTTGTTCTTTCGTGTGTCTCCCTGCTGATCTGGGGCGTGCTGCTGTTCGCGCGCGGCGGTTTCTGGCGTTCGCGTCCCGCTGCGCCGCTCACGGTCGCGCCGCGCGTCACGTGGCCGGCGGTGGTCGCTGTGGTACCGGCGCGCAACGAAGTCGACGTGATCGCTGAAGCCGTCACTACGTTGCTGCAGCAGGATTACCGGGGCGATTTTCACGTCATCGTCGTCGATGACCACAGCACCGACGGTACCGCCGACGCCGCCCGTGCGGCCGCCTTGCAGCTGCAATGCCCGGATCGTCTGACGGTGCTGAGCGCGAAGCCGCTGCCGCCCGGGTGGTCCGGCAAGGTGTGGGCGCAATCGCAGGGTATCGAGGCGGTCCGCACGCACGGTTTGTCCGCCGATTACCTTTTGCTGACCGACGCCGACATCGGCCATCCCGCCGAGGCACTGGTGCAACTCGTCGCGCGCGCGGATGCGGAAAAGCGCGATCTCGTGTCGTTGATGGTCCGTCTGCGCTGCGATTCGTTCTGGGAAAAGGCGCTGATTCCGGCATTTGTGTTCTTCTTCGCGAAGCTGTACCCGTTCGCGTGGGTCAACAATCCGCGCAATCGCACGGCGGCGGCGGCCGGCGGTTGCATGCTGGTGCGCCGCAGCGCGCTGGAGGAAGCGGGCGGCATCGAGTCGATCCGCGCCGAATTGATCGACGATTGCAGCCTCGCCGCGCGAATCAAGCATCGTGGCACCGGGCGTCATCCGATCCGGCTGGATGTGGCGGCGCGCAGCGTGTCGCTGCGTCCTTACGATAGCTGGCGCGATATCTGGAACATGATCGCGCGCACGGCCTTCACGCAGCTGCACTACTCACCGCTGCTGCTCGCCGGAACGCTGGCCGGCATGACGATCATTTATCTGATGCCACCCGTCGCTGCTCTGGTGTTGGGGCCATTGGGCTGGCCGGCGTGGCTCGCGTGGGCCGCCATGTGTTGCGCGTACGCGCCGATGCTCAGTTATTACCGCCGCTCGCCTTTGTGGGCGCCGTTTCTGCCGTTGATCGCGCTGTTCTATGTCGGCGCGACGTTTGCGTCGGCGGTGCGTTACTGGCGCGGTAAAGGTGGTCAGTGGAAGGCACGGGTTCAGGCGCCCGTGCAGGAACGCTGACGCGGCGCGATCGGAGCGATGTAATGAAAAACGGCGCCGAGGCGCCGTTTTTTTCATCAAGCCTGGGTCAGCATCATGTACATCTGAATGACCACGTCGGGTGAAAACGTGAACGGCACCCAGCCGTGGCCGGTGTGGCGCATGATCAACAGGCGGTCGCCGTTCGACTGCTTCTGCACGGCCATGACGGGGTTTTTCGTCGAGACGAAACGCCAGCCCGGTGGAATGCCCGGCGGCGGCTCCGGCGTCATCGATGCGCGCGCATTCGACAATTCTTCAATCAGCTTGCCAATCTGTTCTGGACGCAGCGCGACCGTCTGGTCGCCGATCGTCATCGTGATCTCGTTCTGCGCGGGACGATCGATGTTGAGCGTGGGCTGCAATTGCGGGGCGGGTTTTTCAGCGGGCTGTTGTTCTGCCGACACCGATACCGACGCTGCTTCTGCCGCCTCATTTTCAGCCGCGGCTAGTTCCACCGCCGATTCGGGCGCGACCTTTTCCGCCGCGGCCTGGGGGGCAACCGGCTCTGCTGAAGTCTCAGGGGTGTTTTCGGCCTGCTGGGCCACGACAGCGTGAATGAGCTGATCGACGCCCACTTCCAGCGCGCCGAGCTGTTCGTGAAGATTCATGCGAGTTTCTCTGGTAAGACCCAAGATTTTACCTGCTGCGCGTAGGCTTTGACCCGTCGCGACCACGGGACTTGTAACAAAATGCTTACGGCCGCTTTGGGGATTGTTTCCTGCGGAGTTCTGTGGTCATGCACGCTTCACGGCGTTACGGCTTCAGATAACCCGCTTGTCTGAACCATTCGAGCGCATCGCTCAAGCCTTCGCGATAAGGCCGCGCGCGATAACCGAGTTCGCGCTCCGCCTTCGCTGACGTGAAATACATTTTATTCTTCGACATTTTCAGACCGTCGACGGTGACGAACGGTTCGCGTTTCGTGATCTTCGCGACTGCTTCGGCGCCCATCGCCAGCGGATACAGCGGCCAGCGCGGCAAGCTTAAAGTCGGCGCCTTGCGGCCCGTCAACGCGGCGATATCGGCGAGCATCTGCTGAAGCGGCAGGTTTTCGCCGCCGAGAATGTAGCGCTCGCCGATCTTGCCGCGCTCGAGCGCCAGAAAATGGCCAGCCGCAACGTCGTCCACGTGGACCAGGTTCAGGCCCGTATCGACGAATGCGGGAATCTTGCCCAACGCCGCTTCGACGATGATCCGTCCGGTCGGCGTGGGCTTCACGTCGCGCGGGCCGATCGGCGTCGACGGATTGACGATCACCGCCGGCAGTCCGTCTTCGGCGATCATCCGCTCGACCGCGCGTTCGGCGAGCACCTTGCTGCGCTTGTAGACGCCAATTGCCTGCTCGGCCCTGAGCGGCGAGGTTTCGTCGGCGGACTGGCCGGAACTCGTCACCTTGAGCGTCGCGACGCTGCTCGTGTAGACGATGCGCTCCACGCCTTCCTTGAGCGCCGCCCGCATGGTCGCCTCGGTGCCTTCCAGGTTCGAGCGTTCGATTTCGCTCGGGTCCGGCGCCCACAGCCGATAGTCGGCAGCGACGTGCAGCAGATAGCGCACGCCACGCAGCGCATCACGCATCGACGCTTCGTCGCGCATATCGCCCACGACGATCTCCGCATTCAGCGACTCGACGTTTTGCCGGGGACTGGTCGCGCGCACCAGCACGCGCACGTTGAAACCCTTCTGCTGCGCGATACGCGCCACCGACGAGCCCACGAAACCGGAAGCCCCGGTGACGAGCACGAGATCGCGATTCTGTTCGGTCATTCTGTTTCCATTTTCCTGCGTGACGGTCGACGGATTGTACGTGTCGAGCCCGCCATATGTCGCGCCAGTCGCGTCAGGGGCGTCACGCGACCAGCCGCGCAGGCGGTCGAACCCGAGCGCGGCCCAGCAGGCTCGCCGCGACGCGTCTAGAATGCCGGCTTGAAAGACTGTCAGGAGAGGACGGCATGGCCCCGGATCTGGATCAGCGGATCGAAACGTATTACGTGCGAGTGCGCGGCACCGTGCAGGGCGTCGGCTTTCGCCACGCCACCGTGCGGCAGGCGCACGCGCTCGGTATCAAGGGATGGGTGGCGAATCTCGACGACGGCTCCGTCGAAGCGATGTTGCAAGGGTCGGCCAACCAGGTTGACCGGATGCTGTCGTGGTTGCGTCATGGGCCGCCGGCGGCGCGCGTGACGGAAGTGGCCGGCGAGGAGCGTGCGACGGAAAAGCGCTACGAGCGCTTCGAGCAGCACTGAGCGAAACGAACGTCAATCTGCGCAACGTAAAAAGGCGGCGCGCCATCATTGCGATGGCGCGCCGCCTTTTTTGTTTCATCTGCGCGCGAAGGTAAAACCGTGGCGCCTACTTCGCCAACAGCAAACTCTCCGCAAATCCCCACTCCTTTTCAATCCACTGATGGCTGCACACGAAGCCCGCATCGTCTGCAATCGCCGCCATTTCTTCGGCGCGATATTTGTGGCTGCTTTCGGTCCAGATCGTTTCGCCTTCCTTCAGCGACACCGTCAATTGCGCTGCGTGCACGTGGGCGGTGATGTCGCGCTTCGCACGTAAATGCATCTCGATGCTGCGCGCGTCCGGGTTGAAACGCGCGACATGTTCGAATGCGTCAAGCGGGAAATCGCCATCGAGTTCACGATTGATCCGCGCCAACAGATTCAGATTGAACGACGCCGTCACGCCGACCGAATCGTCATACGCGGCCACGAGGACCGGCGTCGGTTTGATCAGATCGGTACCGAGCAACAATGCGTCGCCGGGCGACAGCATGTTGCGGATATCGCGCAGAAAGCGTGTCGCCGCGAGCCGGCCGAAATTGCCGATGGTGCTGCCGAGAAACAGTACAAGTAACCGTTCGTCCGGCGCGCGTTGCTTGCTCACTTCAGCGAGACCCGCGAGGTAATCGCGCTCATAACCCACAATCGAAATTCTTTCGATGTCGCCCAGTTCGCGTCGGCACAACTGCAATGCACTGCGCGAAATTTCAATCGGACAGTAAGAAGTGGGACGCTTTTTACACAGCGCTTCCAGAATGCGCCGCGTTTTACGGCCACTCCCGCTGCCGAGTTCCGCGACGATCACGTCATGGGGAAGGTGCTCGACGATGTCCACCGCATGCTTCGCGAGCAGACTTTCTTCGGCGCGCGTCACGCCGTATTCGGGCAAAACAGTGATGACTTCAAATAGTGCGGAGCCGACTTCATCGTACAGATATTTCGACGGCAGTTCTTTTTGCGGCGTGTGACTCAGGCCTGCGCGCACGTCGGCGGCGAAGGCGTAGCGGAAGTCCGGTGAGGCGTCGAGCGATAGGGCTGGCTGGGTCATGCTGGCTCCAGTAGTCACATTCGATGAGCGGGATTGCGAGCCGGGCGGTGGCATGCATAGCGAAACCATGTTTGCCGCATGCCATGGGAAGAAGAGCGGGCGAGTCGGTTGGACTGACCGTTGCCGGCCCGGCTAGTTAATGCTGAATCAGCTGTTGCAAACGTTCCGGCAAAACAGCGTTGTGAGACTTGTTAGCAAGATTCGCGCTTGAGTCGCTTGAGTCGCCTTTGAGTCAGGCTTGTATCGCACGACCGCTGAAAATACGTGAATTTGTCTCCGCACGTGAAGTTATGTTCTAGTGCATCGACCCGCGATGCGCACGAAATAATTACAACTCGTGGAAGGGCGTGCCCGGAATCCTGGACGGAGAAAGCCGTCTAGAATGCCGGCATGCATCGATTATTCCCGAGTGCATACTTACTACAGCGCGCGAGACTCCAGCGAGACTTCACTTCCAATGACTACAACGAATGGCGCGCAAACCCGTGCTGCGCTGCGAAAAAACGTCGAGATATTCGCCCTTACAGTTCACGCCAGCACGCTGCCCGTCCACATTGATGCGACATGGACGGTGTCATGAACCAGTATGACCCAAAGCGCGGAATCGCGTTGTCTGTGGCTGCGTCCGCGATGTTCGCATTGCTATCCGCTTACGCCACCTTGCTCGCACCGCTGAGCGGCCTCGATATCTTCGCATGGCGTGTTATCTGGACCGTGCCCGGTGCGCTTCTACTCGTAGCGTTGCGCAAACGTCTGCCGATTCTCCGGCAGCTTCTTTACCGGATGGTGACCAGGCCGATACTCGGCATGGCGATGATCGTCAGCGCGGCTTTGTTGGGCGTGCAATTGTGGGTGTTCTTGTGGGCGCCGCTACATGGCAGGATGCTCGAAGTCTCGCTCGGCTATTTCCTGTTGCCGCTGACAATGGTGCTGGTAGGGCGCTTTTACTATCGCGAGCGGCTCAATGGATTGCAGTGGCTCGCCGTGTTCTGCGCGGCACTCGGCGTCGCTCATGAATTGTGGGCGACCGGCGCGTTTTCGTGGCCGACCTTGCTGGTGGCACTCGGTTATCCGCCGTATTTCATGCTCCGTCGCAAGATCAATCAGGATTCGCTTGCGATGTTCACCGTGGAAATGGCGCTGCTGCTGCCGCCGGCAATCTTCTTCGCGATCAGCGGCGGCTCGCTGTCCATGATCGCTGGCCGCATCGACATGTGGTGCCTGCTGTTGCCAGGTCTTGGTGCATTGAGCACGCTTGCGCTGGCTTCGTATCTGAAGGCGAGCCGCTTATTGCCGGTCGCGTTGTTCGGCATTCTCGGTTATGTCGAGCCCGTGCTGCTGGTGATGGTCTCGATCACGTTGCTCGGCGAAACGCTGAGCGCAGCGCAATTGGCGACCTACATTCCAATCTGGATCGCGGTCGCGCTGACGGCGTTGCATAGCGTGCGGCTCGTCAGGCTTGCTGCGAACTGAGTGGCGAACCGGTAGCGACGTCCAGGCTTACGCTTCGCGCAGCGCGATTAACGATGTGCCGCCGCGTGGGCCGGATTGATGCGCGTCGGCCCGACTTCCGCTTCGATCGCTTCGCGCAGCGCAGGGCGCCAGCCAAATCCGAACAATGCTTCTGCGAGCACGAACAACGGTCCGATCAGCAGGCCGATCACATCGTCGACAAAAGCCGGCTTGCGATGTTCGTACGCGACGTGTCCGATGAACTGGAACACCCAGCCGACCACGAAGAGGCCGACGCCAGTGACGAGCCATATCAGCGTGGATTGCGCAGCGGCCCACTGACCGAACGCGACCGACAGCGCCGACACGCAAGCCATCATCATGCCGAGCGGCACGTCGAGCACAAAATAGTAGACCGTTGCCGCAACGAACAGCACCCATGCCGGCGACAACATGAACGGCAACGAACCGGCGGTGAAAGCAGGGCGGCTCAATAGAACGGCCAGCGCGAGCACGATCATCGGAATGCCGACGAAATGCGTGGCGATATTGCGCCGGTCGCGATGATAGGCCGCGTATTGCGTCAATTGCTGTGTCAGCGTTCTCATGAATGCCGTTCCTCCGTCAAAGTCAGCATAATCGCGGGCGGCGGAATCTGAAACCATCGGGTAGCCGACAATCGTGCACGGATGTCATCTCATGACTGCAAGTTTTTTACCGAATCAGCTTGCCGCGCTGCTTGAACGCAGCGCGTGGTTTCGCGCGGCGCCTGCCGCCATGCAGGCGCAGTTGATCGAAGCGGGACGCGTCGAACGGCTGACTGCCGGCCAGCGACTTTTTACCCGTGGCGATTCCGACGACGGCCTGTATTGTGTGCTTGATGGTTTGATGCGAATCGGCGCGGCGAGTTCGGAGGGGAAGGAAGCGTTGCTCGCTGTCATCGAGCCGGTTAACTGGTTCGGCGAGATCGCGCTGTTTGATAATCGGCCCCGAACCCACAATGCCTATGCAGAACGCGATTCCGAACTGTTTCATGTTCCACGTGCCGCGCTCGCTGCGTTGCTGGAGCGCACACCGGCTTATTGGCACGTATTCGGCCTGCTGTTGACGCAAAAGCTGCGACTTGCCTTCGATGCAATCGAAGAAGCCGCATTACTTCCCGCTGCACAACGCGTGGCCCGCCGACTGTTATTGATGGCGGGCGGCTATGGCGAACCCGGCACGCTGCGGCGCGTACTCAAGGTACCGCAGGAAGATCTGGCGATGATGCTCGCATTGTCGCGGCAGACGATCAATCAGGTGCTCAAGCAGTTCGAAACGCAGCGCGCGTTGAAACTCGGCTATGCGGAAATCGAAATTATCGACGTGCGCAAACTCGGCGAACTAGCGGATCTGGAACCCGACTCGTTGCAATAACATGCTCAGTGATCTTTTTCGACAACGCCATGCCGCTGCAATGGTCCGATCGACGCGACAGGTAGTGTCGAGATCAATGTGTGCAGCGTGAAGTCGAGGTCTTCGGTCGCGATGTCGAGTTGCACGCGGACTTCTTTGCGAACCTGGTGCGTGCCGACTACATACACACCCAGCGGAGAATGAAGCAACGCGCGTAGAGACGACGTGCCAGCCAGATCGTTTGAAGGGTGAGGTAAGGTGACCTGCAGGAGCGCGCGTGTCGACGGAAAGGGGATGACGTTACTGCGTTGAACCCGTGAGTTGCCGAGCGATTGAGATGGCGTTGCTGATTGAGCCTGGTCGGCGAAGTGACAGGTTGATTGCGTGAGGGCCATGTTAGCTGGCGTTCGTTGACGCCGTGTTTAATCAGGACAATGAGAGATTAGACTTTTCCGGGTAAACGTAGTGCAAAAATTGAAGGATCACCTGAAGAAAACCTGCAGGTGTTGTTCGTGCCACGCGAAACACCAATAAAAAACGGCGAGCCATGAAGACTCGCCCTCCCTGAACGGCACAGTCCAGCTTCGATTAACACCCCACGCTTGGCCGGTGCGTGCCGAAACCGATCACATGTTATTGCGTCTTTGTCGTGTCGGTTTGTGCGCCGTCGGCTTTAGCCGGGGCATTGCTGGCCTCTTTCGCGCTCTCCGTTTTAGTCTTCACGGCGCTTGTTTTGACAGCGGTCTTCTTAACGGCTTTGTGCGTAGCTGCCGTGTGAGCGGTGGAAATCTTCTTGACGTGCGCTTTTGCCGGGGCCTTCGCCGGTGCTTTCGTCGCGGCAGCGCCTTCGTCCGCGGAACCGGTTTGCGCAGCGGTGCTCGCCTTCAGGTTC
Source organism: Paraburkholderia metrosideri (assembly GCF_904848625.1). Lineage (GTDB taxonomy): Bacteria > Pseudomonadota > Gammaproteobacteria > Burkholderiales > Burkholderiaceae > Paraburkholderia > Paraburkholderia metrosideri. The sequence continues at coordinate 218,648 of NZ_CAJHCP010000010.1, read as the reverse complement.
GCTTGACCAGCGGGCTGCATTTGCATTGGCTGAGCAGGTTGCGTGGGGGACGGCGCGGCCGTTTGAGCAAACGCGGTCGACACGAACAGAGCGGAAGCGAGGGCAGCGAAAAGCGTCTTCATGGTGTAACTCCGTGATGGAATCAGTTGATTCTTGTGTCGCGACTGAATTTTTTCAGCGCTGCCGGTTTAACGCTGGCGAGACGACAGGAGTTGACGACGCGATGGTGACAAAACGTAACGGGTGAAACAAGGCGGATTTCTGAATCAGCCGGGGATGGGGTGCCGCGAATGGTGCTGCGGGAACAGGCAACAGTTCCCGATTCTCCGCGAGGATCGCTTTGCCCAGAACTCTTGCTCGATGCAATGGAATTCGTGTGGGTGCCCCCGCCTTGGCTCAACTACGAACCATTTCCCTCAACATTTTTCTTGTCTGATCCTGCTCCACCAGACACTCGCAAACCCAATCCGCCATCTGCTGAAACGAAGGATCGTTGACAGCCTCTGGACCGAACTCTCGCAGTAGCAACGTTTCGATCGTCGCCCGAAACAGTTGGCGCTCATCCTCGACGCCGGCCGCCTGCATTGTGCCGACCTGCTTGCGAATTGAATCCTGAAGATCGTCTTCGCGCGACGCCGCAACGGGGTGTTGCAATGACGTGCCGGGTTGGCCGCCTTCTACCCGTTCTCCACGGTGCTTCTTCTCGGTCAACTGCTGCCGCAACAGCAGCATCGCCTGATTGAGCGTCGAAATAGGATCCATGTCGCGGGTGATTTCAGTGACGCGTTTGATTGCCCTGATAGCCCGAAAGCAACAGGTGATGTTCCTGTTCAACCGTGCTATCGGCCGTTGTCGAAGCGACTTCCGGCAACCCGGATATCTTCTCGACCACAGCGCGAACGTAATGATTGATGAGCGGATGCTGCTGGTTGAGCGCCAGCCCGCGTGTCAGTTGCTCCAGCGCGACGTCGAACCGATCGTGGCCCAGATTCAACAGGCCGTCTTTCAGAACGCGTAGTGCGTCGCTCTCGGTGAGACGATCCAGCGGTTGCCAGGTCTGTGCCGCCACCTGGAGGTCGCCGCTCATCAGTTCGAGCAAACCGAGCATGAATCGCGCGACGTGAAATTCGGGCGCCAGCGTGACGGTCTGGACGAAGTCTGTACGCGCTTCGCCATGTTGCTCCTGCCCGGCGTGGATGGCTCCGCGCAGGAACCACAGGCGGTAATCCCGTGGCCACCGGGCGAGCGTATCGTTCAGCGCGCTCATTGCGATTGCGTCGGTGCTCTGCATCGACTCGAGCACCGACGACATAGCCGCGTCGTCGCATTGTGTCAGGGGATCATATTCGTGAGTCATGGTTCTAGCCAGTGATATGCAAATGCTGGGTATTGCCGATCAGGTCGCGCAGATCGAGAAGCGCGGCACGGTGCAATTGCGAAATGCGGCCCTTCGTTAGTCCAAGAATATCGGCGATCTGTTCGAATCCCAGTCCATGAAAGTAATGGTAGCGGATGATTTTCTGGGCGCGAACGGGGAGTCGGCCCACGGCGGCATGCAGCTTTTCTCTGGTTTGCCTCCATGCAACGGTTTGATAAGCGGTTGCGTAGGGTGCCGGCTGACCCGTCGCCGCTTCGACGATGCCTGTGTCGTCGAGCATGAATCCGATTGCGAGCCCGGCCGCCAGCGTGGCGAGAACCTGAAACGTATCCGGCGCTTTGCCTGCGGTGTTTGCATTGCCGGTGGGTTCCAGCGATGCAACGCGCTCGCGCCGCACCCGCTGCCGTAGCGCAATCTGCTCCTGGCCATCGCTCAAGCGCTGGATGCCGGTCAGGACGTTGCCTCGCAGCCGGGGCGTGCAGAAGGTCCGGAACGCTACGCCGCGTTTGAATTCGAACCGGTCGATTGCCTCTAGCAGACCGATACAGGCGAACTGCAGGAAATCCTTGAACTCGACGTCGTCGCGGTGCCTGCCGGCATAGAGTTGCGCCGCAAGCGCCTGTGCGTAGGGCAGAAAGTGCGTGAATATGGCTTCGCGCGCCGGGACGCTGCGTTCACAGTCGAATGCAGTCCACAGGGCTTCTTCGACTGAAGGTATTGCGTGCACGTGGCACGTGTCCTCCTCGTGAGCGTGCTCGGCCGGCACGTTCATCTGAAGCTACCCAATACGCCGCGCAGAACCAGACCCCAGCCGTCGACCAGCACAAACATCAGTACCTTGAGAGGCAACGAGATTGTCGCGGGGGGCACCATCAGCATGCCGAGCGACAGCAACACGCTCGACACCACCAGATCGATCAGCAAAAAGGGCAATAGCACGACAAAGCCAATCTGAAACGCGACACGCAGTTCGTTCAGAATGAAAGCCGGCGTGAGTTGCAACAGGCTCACTTCAGCCGGTGTCTGCGGCAAAGGCTGTTGCGACATCTCGTACATCAGCTTGAGTTCGTCGTCGCGTACCTGGCGCAGCATGAACTCGCGGATCGGGGCCGTGCTGCTGTCGAGTGCGTACGGTAAGTCGATCTGGCCGAGCAGGAACGGTTGCAGCGCATCGTGGTTGATCGTCTGCAGAGTGGGCAGCATCGCAAACACGGTCAGGAACAACGCGAGACTGATCAGGACCGGGGTGGGCGGGGTTTCCGGCATCCCGAACGCGTGGCGGATCAGCGACAGCACGATCACGATGCGAATGAATGCCGTCATGGAGACGATTAGCGCAGGCGCGACGCTCAGCAGCGTGAGAAGAGTCGCGATGCGCACCGTTTCGGATACACCCTTGCTGTCCGCCGCGAGGCCGGATGCCGAGCCGGTCAGAGACAGCATGAGCGTGTCGGCGCCGTGGGTTGCGGGAGCGGCGGCAACCAGCCCGGTATAAAGACACGCGCAACCCGCCACGAGGAGGATGAGCCAGCTGCGCCATGCGTCGAGCAAAGTGCGGTGGTTCATGCTTCGCGTGCTCCAGCGGACAGGTCGTGCGCATCCAGTAGTTTTATACCGGTGGCATCGGCCGCGAGCAGAACGACCCGTCGATCATATTCGACCAGGTGCAGCGTCGCTCGCGGGCCGAGTCGAACGGTTTCGGCAACCGTGATCCGACGCGTACCGGTCATCCGCGGTCCGCTCCCCCTCACCCGCTGGGAACGGCGTATGACGAGAATCGCGATGACGCCGAGCGTCAGGCAGAACGCGAGCGCCATGCCGACGCGCACAAGATCGACTCCGGCCAATGCGATGCCGGTGCTGGCCGCGTGCACGGGCCTCGCTGCCGGGGCGGCGGACGCAGCATGCAGCCAGGATGTCTGAACGGTCGGGCTCATGGGCTAGCTGAAATCTCCGTGATGCGGATACCGAACTGTTCGCCGAGCGCGACGATTTCGGCACGTGCCACGGCCTTGTCGTTGAGCAGCACGTCGATGGCTTCGCCTATGCCGCGGTCGAGTTCGACCACAGAGCCCGCTTGTAGCGCCATCAGATCCTTGATTGACAGTTCGGCGGAGCCAAGACGGATATCGACTGTCACCCTGACCTCGTCGAATAGGGATAGCCGTGGACGGACCGCGTCGGGATCGTCCTGATTTGACTGCTGATCGGGAAGGTCGACCCGCATGACAAGCGGTCGACTGGAGGCGGTATTCGAGGTCATAGCGTATCTGGCCCGGTAATCGAAGTGAGTTGAATGGACAGTTTTCCAGCGCGTTGTCCAGGCGTGGCGGTTGCCACGACCGTGCGCGGCGCACCTACCGACCGTGCGAGCTCCAGCGCGACCGTTTCCGTGATCGCGCGATCGAGTCTGATCACGTCGCCGACCGCGAGCGTGGCGAGTTGCGCAACGGTCAACTCGCATTGGCCAAGCATCGCGCGTAGCGATACACGGGTGTCTTCGACGGCGGAGGTTCGATTCGACGGCAGGTGAGCTGGCGAGGTCGTCGGCTGCCGCTGATTCAGCGGCAGACAGGACCAGAGCGTTTGCGCACCGCACACAAGGGCTAGCACCGTGTCGCCCTTTGGAGTGACCAGCCGGAAGTGAGCGCCGCCATACGGTAGGTGCGGCGACATCGGGGTTTTACAGGCGTGCATGCCGTCAGTGCCCTTGAGCGCGGGTAACAGAGCACGCCGCAACGCGTCGAGGAGTTCGTCGACCAGTCGCGTCTCGACGTTCGCCAGCAATGCCGGGCGTGATTCGAGGACCGGCGCGAACCGGGTCGGCAGATCGAGAGCACGATTGGCCATGCGGGTAAGCTGACGCGGTTCCGCGAACAGCCACACGTCCGGACCGCACGTCCACGCCGATTCCTGCTCCTTCGCAGCAAACGATTCGAGAGGTTCGAGCAACGCCGCTGCCTCGACCTTCAGCGCCGGCTCGCAAAACCACGCTTCCTGCCAGGAAGCGACGGCCTTGGCGAATAGCACTTCCCCTGCGACGAGGTCACGACCACCAAGCGGGCGCCAGCGGATTGGCACGGTGCTCATCCCTGACCTCGCATCTGGAACAGTTGCATGATCATTTCATTGGCCGCGCTCAGGACCTGCGACGATGCCTGGAAACCGCGCTGGATCAGAATCAGCTGCCCAAACTCCGTCGAAAGGTCCACGTTGGACGCTTCAGTTGCCCCCGCGATCAACTGTCCCACGCCCGCGCCGCTGCTGGCGCGATAGATCGGAGGGATGGCATGGGACGCGTCGAACAGGCCGTTGCCCATCTGCAGCAACTGTTGCGGATTGGAGAACCTGGCGAGCGCAATGGTCCTGAGCGTGTCGGTTTGACCGTTTGAATACTGCAGGATCAACTGACCGTTGTCGTCGACGTTCATCGATGACAGCGTGCCAGTGGCATAACCATCCTTGTCCGATACGCGCAGACTCGACGTGCTGCCCGCCGAGAAGTTGGTGACTCCGTTCGAGAAGTCGAGCGTGACCGTCAGCGGCGGCGCGTCGACGGAGCTCAACGTGAGGTCGAGCTTGTCGCGCCCGGGCTCCGGAATGCCACCGTTGAACTGCAACGTGCCTTGCTGGACGGGCAAATTGTTTTCATCGGTGACAGTAAGCTTCCAGCGGCCTGGAATGATGGCCGAATCCGGCGCAAAGGTGATCGTGAGCGTATGCTTGCCGCCGTTCGCGTCGTAGACGTCCACATTTGGGATCGAGAAGCTGGTCGATCCCGACGACAGATTGTCAGAAAAATGGACCACGGTGGTTGCCTGCGGCGCGCTGATCTGCTTGCCCTCGAGCGAAATGGGACCGAGCCCACCCGACGACGTCAAGGCGGCGAGCCTGAGCCCTGTGGCTTTGTCCGCGATGAAGCCATCGTCGCCTACCGAGAACTGGCCGGTTCGCGCGTATCGGGTGGCGTCGCCATCGAGCAACGCGAGAAAGCCTTCGCCCTGAATGGCGAGGTCGAGAGGTCCGCTGCTCGAGTGCAGATCTCCTTGCATGAAATTCAGCGACGAGTAGCCGTATTCGACACCGCTGCCGAACTGCATGGTATTGCCCGCGCCCGGCTGGCTGCGGGCGAACTGCTGACCATAGTAAAGATCGGCAAAGCGCGGCGCCGAAGTCTTGAAGCCGGCGGTGTTCAGGTTCGCGACGTTGTTGCTGATGGTCTGCAGACCCTTCGAATAGGCCGTCAGCCCGCTCATGCCAATATAGATGCTCTCCAGCATAGGAACTCTCCGTTGAGGAACGATCGTCTAGCGGACCGAAACGATTTGCGAAATGCTGGCGTTGGTAAGGAATTCGCCGCTCGTGGTTTCAACGGTCAACTGCGGTTGCGAATCCTTGAACGACACACTTTTGACGACGCCGCTTAGAAGCGCGGCGTCGGTCTGAACATCGACGTTGCGGCCGAGCAGGCCGAGGGTTTGCGTGGCGGACTGAACGGACAGCAGGTTGTCGATCTTGTCCGTCATCTGACGCGATTGTTCGAGCGAGGTGAACTGTGCCAACTGTGAGACGAACTCGAAGTTGTCGACCGGCTTAAGCGGGTCTTGATAGGTCAACTGGGTCAGGATGATCTGCAGCAGGGACTGCATGTCGAGACCCAACGAGTCGATCCGGTTGTTCACGTCGCTGGTCGAACTGACGGGGCTAATAGGCATGCGGAAGACCTCGCAAAGAAGTTGGAACGGGTTCGACGCCGTTGACGATGAGCCGCACGCCTCGTGCGCCGTGGCTATCCAGTTCGTCGAGCGCGCGTTGGGTGAGCGTGTCGAGTTCGTCGGCCCGCGCGGCACTGACACGTAGCGCGACGCTGACCCCGCCAGCGCCGTTCATGACGGTCAGCCGGTAAGGCGCAGCGGTGCCATCAGCATTCAGCGACATAAGCGCCGGTGAGACTGGCGAGTGCATGAAGCGCGGCGTTGAGGTTGACGCTGAGGGCGGGTGCGTGACGCGGCTCTCCGTCGACACCGTCCGGCTCTGGCTCGGAGTGAGGGGCGACGGTGTTTCGAATACGGTCAGTACCGCTTCGGCGTCAGGTTGGGCGCCGCTGCCTGAGTGTTGCGCTGCCGATGTTGGTGGCAAACGAGATCCGCTGCGAGGCGCGGCGTTGAGCGAGGTCGTCGCTGCGTCCAACTTGCCGGCGCTTGCTACAAAGGCGTTGCGCGCGCCAGCGCTCGCATCGGCATTCAATGCGACTACGCTTGCAACACCCTTCTTAGCGTTGGGCTGCGTCTGTCCTGGCAGCGGGTCGCCGGTCATACGTCCCGCTTTAGCACCGGGCCACATGTCCTTTTCCATCGCGCGCAGCACCTGCTCGAACGCAGGGCGAGTGCGACCGGATGCGATGCGTGCCCCGTCACTCGACACGCCCATGTCGCGCCCCACGCTGGATGAATCGACTTTCATGAACGGCTTTCCTGTGACAGATACATGTCCTCGATCCTGTTTGCGTGTTGCTCGTCGCGCTCGCGCTCGAATTGCCGCCGCGCCCGTTCGGCGCCCGTTTTTGCGTGCTCGGCTTGCTGCTCGTGGCGTGTCATTTCAGCGCGTTGCTGTTCGACCCGGGCTGCGGCATCGCGCATGCTTTGCTGCGCCTGAATATGCTTGGCATGAACCGACGCTGCCGCGGCCGCCCAATTCGCGGCAAGCGACGGAGAAAATCCACTTGGGGTGCGCAACGCATTGCGCCATCCGTCGAGATGCGCATCCAGGTTCGCGGCGACGGCCTGCTCCTGAGTGACGCTGTGCTCGAACGTTTGCACCACGCGCAAGGTGTCCATGCGCGCCCGTTCAAGTTGCAACGGGCGCAAGGCGGCGATCTGACGCGTGGTCTCAAACTGCTGGCGCTTTTTCATAGGGATGGCCTCATGGCTTGTCCTTGAGCAACGCAGCCAACGCACGGAGCGTCGTCTCGCGCGATGTCGCCGTGTCGGAAGGCTGCCGGAGAAAGTCGACTAGCGCGTCGCGCTTGAGCAGTGCGCGGTCGAGCGCGGGATTGCTGCCCGCCGCGTACAAGGCCGACTCCACCAGCGTGCGGGACGACTCGTAGACTGCGAGTTGCATGACGGCTTCGGCCGCGAGCCGGCGTTCGTCGGGTTGCGTTACGTACTGCATCACGCGGCTGATACTGCGCGGAACCTGAATCGCGGGATAGTGACCTTGCTCCGCAAGTTCACGCGTCAGCACGATGTGGCCGTCGAGCAGAGCGCGCATCGTTTCGGCCATCGGGTCGTCGACCTCGTCGGTTTCGGTCAACACGGTCATCAGTGCGGTAATCGCACCGTTATGCCTGAGCACCCCGCATCGTTCGACGATTTTCGGCAGCGCCGCGAACACGCCAGGCGTGTAGGCGCGCACGGTTGGCGGTTCGCCCGCGGCAAGGCCGATCTCGCGCAGCGCGAGCGCATAGCGCGTGACCGAGTCGAGCAGCAACAGCACATGCGCTCCCTGCGCGCGAAAATATTCAGCGAGCGACAGCGCCACCAGTACGCTGCGTGCGCGCATGACAGCGGACTGGTCGGACGTGGCGACGACCATGGTCGAGCGCGCGCGGGTCGTCTTGGAGAGCGAGCGTTGCCAGAATTCCTCGGCTTCGCGACCGCGCTCGCCGACGAGACACAACACGCAAACGTCCGCCTCGACATGCCGGGCGAGGCTGGCCAGCAGCGTGGTCTTGCCGACGCCGCTGCCCGCGAAAATGCCCACGCGCTGACCGACCCCCAAGGTCAACAGCCCGTCGATCGCGCGGATGCCGGTTTCGAGCGGTGTGACTGGCGACAATCGATCCAGCGGCGGCGTGCCGACACCGGCAAGCGGCCACGTGGATCCGGTTTTGGGAATGGCTGGGCCGCCGTCCAGCGGGTGGCCCAGCGGGTCAATCACGCGGCCAAGATACGCAGGGCCGACGGGAATCGTCGCGCCGACGCGCGTGGCGCACACCGGATCGCCAACGCAGATTGCCGCAGCCGACGTGTAAGGCGCCAGCGTGACTCGTCCCATTTCGACCTTGACGACTTCCGCGTAGCTTTGCTGTGGCCCCGGGCCGCCGAGCGTGCAGAGCGAGCCGAGCGGCACGCCTGGGCCATCCGCCTCGACGAAGGTCGGCATTACGCGTGTGACAGCACCTGTGCGGGCGAGCGGATCGAGTTCACGCATCGCGGCGACGTAACGATGAAGCGGCGGCTGCTCAGTCATCGGCGCGCAGTCCATCGAGGGTGGTAACGATGCGCGTCATCTGTTGCGGCAGGCTCAGGTCGAGACGGCCAAGCGTCAGTTCGATCACGCAGGCGCCGGAGCGCAATTGCGGATCGGCCTTGACCGCCAGCAACGTGTGGCGGGTCAGGGTTGCGAACGTATCCTTCAACAGAACGGGGTCGGCGAAATCATCAGCGGATACTCGAATGCCGACGGCCGAACCCGCTGCAGTCTGCGCGAGATGATGACGCACGGTTTGCCCGATTAGCGCTGTATACGACGCCGGGTCGCCAATCACTTTCTCCAGCGCGGACTGGGCGACATCGAGTGCAAGGACCTCGATGACTTGCAGGCGTTCATGCAATGCCGCGAGCGCCGCTTTGACCCCGGCTTCGAGCCTGTCGAGCATGGCCGTGTGATCGTTTTCCGCGCGAGCAACACCGCTCTCGATGCCTGCGTCGATCCCGCGTTGATAGGCTTCCTGCTTGAGCGTTTCGACATGACGCGTCTGCTCCTCGTAAGCGCGTTCCAGTTCTGCAACGCGATGTTTGAGCGACTCGATCTGCCCATCGGGACGCGCGTCGCTCGCAGTGAGAGCAGCGCGTTGCTCCGGCTGCCCCGTCTGCGCGGCGTGAATGGGCGTGACGGCCCCTTGCACCAGCGGCCTGCGTCCGCTTCCTACCGTGATCTCTCCGGCCTTGAGAAGCAGACTCATGCTGCCCGTCCGATCCAGCGGCGGAGTTTCGCGTTCAACGTCGAGCGTTGAGCGGCCGGCGCGTTGCTTCGTCTGGCCGACGAATCGAACGACTGCGCGCCGACGGCGGACGCCGCGTCTCGCAAGGCGGCGCGCGCGCGTTCAGTGATGCGCCAGGTGTGCCCGTCACGAACGAGCAACGCGCGGCGCTCCGCCGGCAAAGCGTCGATCACGGCATCGCGGGCGCAATCGTCGAGGCTGAAGATGAGTCGCGACAGCACTTCGTTCGGCAGGCTCTCGGCCAGCCCGGTGATGCGTTGCGCGAACGCTGGGCCGTTGTCGTCGCTGGTGAGCTTGCCCGACTGACTCGTCTCCATGTCGGCAAAGCCCGCGGCAGTCAGGTTGCCAGGCGTTACGCGCGCCGCTTCAGCGAGCAGAGGGCGCAACTGGTCGCGCTCGTCATGCGAAAGTGCGCCCCAGATGGCTTCGATATCGTCGATCGCGCATTCGCTCAATTCGGCCACCGTGCGGCGCAACTGACGCTCGCGTGATGCGTCGTTGTCAGGCGCGGCCATGCGGACCTCCGGCGTCGGCGAGCAAAGCGCGCAAGCGGACCACATAGGCTTCGCGCTGCTGCGCGCTCAGAACTCGCGGGAGCTGACCATAATGCGCCGCCCGGTTCATTCGCGTGAAGGCGAACGCGCCAGCCGCCAGGACGATCAGCAATGCACCGGACAGGCTGGCGGCGCGATTGTCCGATAGCCAAGCGCGAATCGGTTGAGACGCGCTTGGCGGGGCCGGTGCGACGGACGCCTGTCGAGCGGGCCGGCCGATTTTCGGATCGACGGGTTCTTCTGACGCGATGGCGCGAGCATTCGAAGGGTCGGCCTGCTCGTTGGAGAGGGCAGCATCGACAGGCGCGGTTATGCCGCTATTCGCGGGCGTCGAATCCGGGGCTGCGGTCGCGGAATGCCGCACATAGATCGACAACACATCGCCGCGCGCAGCGTCGAGGCCGATCGACGCGCCGACCACCGCGCTGACACGGGCCATATCGTCTTGCGGCAAAGCTTGATCGAGCACGATGCCCACCGAGAGACGACGAATGGAGCCGGGCTGCGACACGATCTGTTCGAGGTTGCGGTCGGTTCGGGTGCCATCGTTGGACGGCGCGCCGGGCAGCGGCGGCAGGCCCGCCACTGGCATCCCGCTCGCACTCTTCGCGGCGGGCAGAGGCGACGCGGAGCCTGCCGTCTCATCGTGATTCACGATCGGACGCGTGGTGCCTGATTCGCGCGTCGTGCGTATCTGCGCGAAGTCGAGATTCGCGTCGACGCTCACGCGAGCCTGACCGCCGCTGAGGATCGGCGCGATCTGCGCAAGAATTTTCCGCTCGTACCGGGACTCGATGGCCTGTTTCAATGCGAAGTGCGGATTGTCGATCTCCGCGCTGTCGCTGCCTTTAGCGTTCGCCAGGTCACCCCGTTGATCGAGCACGGTGACATCGGAGGCGGACAGGTCCGGCACTGCAGCGGCCACGAGACGTTGAATGCCGCGCACGGTTTCGGCCGCGAGCGCCTGACCGTCGCGCATGAAGAGCGCGACCGATGCCTTGGGCCGCACCGCATCGCGGCGAAACAGCGATGACTCCGGCAGCGTCAGATGCACGCGCGCCAGATCGATCTCATCGAGCGTCATGATCGTGCGCGCCAGCTCGCCCTGCAGCGCGCGCTGGTAATTCACCTTCTGTGCAAACTCCGTCAGGCCAAGATCGGAATTGTTGAACAGCTCGAAGCCGACCGCGCCTTGCAGGCGCAGGTCGCTGCTCATCAACTTGAGGCGCAGCGCGCGGGTATCGCCCTCCGGGACGAGAATAGCCGAGGTCTTATCGTCGATCCGGTACGGTACTTTCTGCTTGTCCAGTTCGGCGACGACCGCCGAGGCGTCCTGCGGCTTCAGATCGCGGAACAGCACCTGATAGCCCGGACGCAACCAGAAATACACGACGGCCATCGCGCCGAACAACAGCAGCGATAACAGGCCCACAAGCATGAATTGCCGCTCACGCGAGGCGCTGGTGAAAAAGGTAGTCAAGCGAGACATGCTGGATTCCATCTCAGAGTTGCATTCGCATCAGTTCCTGATACCCCTCGACGAGTCGCGAGCGCACCTGCAGGGCGAATTGCAGTGACATGCGGGCCTGCTCGAGCGCCATCACGACCTGATGCGGCGGCAGATCCGCGCCGAGCGCGAAATCGGCGACCGCCGTATCGGCGGCGCGGACCTGCTGATCCACGTCTTGCAACCCGGACACCAGCAGGTCCGCGAAGCCGGACTGCGTAGCAGGCTCGATGTCCCTCGGGTTCTGCAGCGATGCAAGCGGCGGCGTGAATCCGTTGTGCCACGCAGGAGCGAGAAAGCCGGGTTCGACAGCGGCGATTTCAGCGACGCTCATGAACGGTTCCCCAATTCCAGCGCCCGCATGTACATCGAACGGGCTGCGTTGAACATCACCACATCGGCTTCGTAGACGCGCTGCGTCTGCACCATCAACGCCATTTCACCGGCATGATCGAGACCGGGGTAGGACACGAAGCCCTTCGCGTCCGCGTGAGGATGCGACGGGTCGTAGACGAGCCGAGGGGGCACGTCGAGCGTCTCGACACCGTAGGTCTGCACGCCTGCCACGCTTTGCGTCCATGCCGCACCGCTCGCATGCGCCGCCCCGGTGCCGCGGAGCGGCCCCGCGAAATCCGTCGACGCGATCTGCGGGCCGGACACAAGCCGCAACGGTTGATAGGGCACGCCGGAAGCCGTGCGCGTGGTGCTCGCGTTGGCCAGGTTCTGCGCGATGACTTCCATGCGCTGCCGCTCCACATCGAGCCCCGAGCGCGTAATGGCGAAGATCGTGTCGCTCATGCGCTCAGCCTCCCTTGATCGCAAGTTGTTCCATCTGCATCGTGCGGTCGAGCATGCCGATCAGCATCGCGTAACGGGCCGACGTTTCCGACGCGCTGGCGATCTCATCGTCGAGCCGGACTGTGTTCGACTCGAAGGGCAGCGGCGCAGCGAGGCGCGGCGTGACACCCGACACGCGCGAGAGCACGCTCGCCTGCGTGTCCCCTGGACGAAGTGCGGCAGCGTCGCGCAGCGCATCCTCGAACGACACGCGCAGCGGCGTGAAGTGAGTTGAGCTGGCGTTCGCCACGTTCTGGGCAGTGGCCGTCTGCTGGGCAAATAGACCGTCGAGCGCTTTTGCAGCGATAGCGGTTACCAGGTTGATGGTCATCGCGTCTTCCTTTTTTCTGTTACTGAACAATGATGTCGGCGTGCAGTGCGCCTGCGGCTTTGATGGCTTCGAGGATCGCGATGACATCGCGGGTGCTGACACGGCTCTTCGACAGCGCCCGCACCAGTTCCCCGACCGAGCCGTGTGGAAACGACGCGGCGACGGTTTGCCCCGGTTCGTCGACGGAAAGATCGCTATTGCCGATCACAAGGCTGCGTACGCCTCGCCCCGCGACACCGATCAGCTCCGGCTGCGATGCCGAGTACTCGGCGGTCACCGTCACGCGAATGTCGCCGTGGGAAATCGTGATCGGCGCAATTCGCGTGTCGCCGCCCGCGACCACCGTGCCCGTGCGTTCGTTGACGACGACTCGCGAGTTCTGGTCGGGCACGACGTTCAACGTCTCGACGCGCGCGACATAGCGATTGAGCGCATAGCTCCCGGCAGGCGCCCGAATCTGGATCGTTTCCGCATCGAGCGAGCGTGCGCTGCCGGGCCCCAACGTTTCGTTGATCCGCTGGGCGATCCGCTCGGCGGTGGTGGCGTCGGCGTTCCTCAGCACGAAATTCAGGTAGCCATCTTGCGTGACGAGTTCAGCACGCACCGGGACTTCGACGATGGCGCCTTGCGGCACGGTGCCGACAGTCGGATGGTTTTTCTGCCGAAGGTTGCCGTTCGCCTCGAACCGGTAGCCACCGACGGTGACCGGCCCTTGGGCGAGTGCGTAAGTCTTGCGGTCAGGACCGCGCAGCGGGGTCATGATCAGCGTGCCGCCGGACAGGCTGCGCGCATCGCCCATCGACGTGACGTTGATGTCGATGCGGTCGCCGACGTTGGCAGTAGGTGGCAGCGATGCCGTGATCATGACCATCGCGACGTTGCGGCTCTGAACCTGATCCTGTGTCAGATTCAGATCGAACTGGGACATCATGTTCATCATCGCCTGACGCGTGGCCTGGTTGCGCGGCGTGTCGCCGGAGCCGGCGAGGCCGGACACGATGCCGTAGCCGACCAGCATGTTCTCGCGCCAGCCGAGGAAGCGGCCAAGGTCCTTCAGGCGCACTTCGCTTGCGGCGTGGGCGCTGCCCGTGGCGGTGCCTGCCGCTGCCACGCACGCGAGCAGCACGCCGGCCAGCACGCGCGAGTAGAGTCGTTTCACCATAAGCCTAACCATGCGAAGAAGCGGGGGATGAGACCAGGCCTGGACCGGTCGGTGATGAAGCCTTCGCCGACGTAGTCGATCCTGGCGTCGGCGAGGCGGTTCGACTGCACCGTATTGCTGGCGCTGATATCGACCGGACGCACGCGCCCTTGCAAGTGAATGCGGGTCTTCTCGCCATTGACGTCGATGGCCTGTTCGCCCGCGACGATCAGCTCGCCGTTAGCCTCGGTCTGCGTGACATGCGCGCTGATCTGCGCGAGCAGCCGGCCAGTACGCTGGATTTGTCCACGACCGCCGTAGTTGTCGCCGAGGCCAATCTGCGCGGCATTGTTGCCGGCCCACATCGTCGAGACATTGCCCTGCACACCGACATTCGTTCTGGTCGAGGTGTCGGCGGTATTGCTTGCCGTCGAGTTTTCGTAGACGAGGATGGTGACGATGTCACCCACACGCGACGCGCGGCGATCCGAGGTCAGCGACTGGTAGGTGTCGGGCTGGTAGAGGTCGGCGGCGTGTGCCATGGCCAGCGTGCACCACGCGATGCAGATCGCCACAAAGGTTGAACATAGCTTCGATTGCATGAACTACCTCGGCGTCGAGACGGTTGCCGGCACGGCCACGATGTCGCGATTGCCGGCCGCGATCACTGTGATGCGTCCATGTGCGCCATCGGTCAAGGCGGTCCCTGTTCGCGTGACGGTTATTGCGCCGGTTTGAACCATGGTTCTGATCTGTTCGCCCCGGCTGACCTGCGCGAGGCGTTGCGTGGCGATGCTGGGCAAGAGCTCGCCGTGAGCGAGGTCGGCAGCGGCCCGCGCGAGGCGGGATTTTTCGTCGTAGTGAGCGCGGTGCAAAACGGCTTCCCGGGGGCACGCAACGGCTCGCACGCTATCTAGCGCAATAGCGTTGCCCTGGGCCACGTCACGGAGAAGTTCGAGGCAACGCGGCGGTGGTTCCGCGCCAGGGCCGCCGGTCGGGACATTCTCGAGCGATGACGAACGCTTGACGATGACCACGGCCTGCGTGTTTTGCACCTGGAGCCACGGTGCGATTGCCGGCATTTGCCGACGCGCGTTTTCCGCCAGACGCGCGGACTCGATGACCGTGCGCGAATCTGTTCCGCGCAAGCGTGCAACGGCCAGATTTGCGGCCTGCCGTTGCCACATGGGGGGAAGGGGACTCAGATCCGCTATGTCGCCGAGTCGCACCACGTCGCTTGCGATGTCGGTCACAGCGTGAAATTTCACCGCCGCCGTCACTGACGCGTGCGCGATCGAACCAACCATCATGCAGACGAGCAAGAGAGCGGCAGATGTCGTGACGCCATGAAGGCCTGGCGGTTGTCCCTTGAACATACACGTGTTGAACATGCCTAGCGTTTCAACCCGTTCGCAATCGCCATCAGCTCATCGCCGGCCTGCACGAGCCGCGCATTCGACGCATAGGCGCGTTGGTACAGCATCAGACTGACAAGCGCGTCCGATAGCGATACGTTCGACGCTTCACTGAAGCCCTGCGCCAGCGTTCCCGCGTTGTCTTCGCCGGGACGCACGCGCGAGACTGTGATGCCGTCGTCCTGGATGCGGTACACGCCGTCGCCAGCGGACTGCAGCGCGCGTACATCGGCGGGCATTACCAGTTCGATTTCGCCGAGATCGACCGGCTCGGTCTGATTCGGAATCGTCGCCTGCACCTGACCGGTGGCGGATACCGTGATACTGGACGCGTCGCGCGGCACCGAGATCATTGCCTTGAGCGGCAGGCCGTTCGGCGCCGTCAGGTAGCCATCGCCGCCGACATGCAGCACGCCACCGCGCCATAGCGTTGCCTGACCAGATTCGGAGGCTAGTTCGATGAAGCCGTCGCCACGGATGGCGAGGTCGAGCGCGTTGGCGGTCGGGCGCAATTCGCCGGCCGTGAACACATGCAGCGAAGGATCGGCGACGACCCCGGCAGCGGTGCTCACAACGTCATTCGCCGCTGCGCGATTGAGCGGCGCGGCAGCCGATGTCAGCAATTCAGAAAACGACACCGCACCGCGCTTGAACGCGGGCGTGTTCATGTTGGCGATGTTATTGGCAGTGACGTCGACTGCCGTCTGTTGCGCGTTCAACCCCATCGCACCGATATAAAAAACGTTGTTCATGCTTACATGTCTCCCAGTCGCTGTAAAACCGTGCCGACCATGTCGTCATACGCATGGACCAGCTTCTGCCCGGACTCGATGCGGCGCATCGCCTCCATCATCTGCATCATGTCGTTGCCGACTGCGACGTTCGACGTTTCGATGAAGCCCTGCACGATGTGCGCTTGCTCGCTGTCGACGGCCTGCGCCTCCTTTGCGTGGAAGAGGCTGTCGGCGCCTCGCACGAGTTGAGCCGGGTCGACGAAGGTCGCAACGCGAATCACGCTCGACGGTGTGCCGTCGTCAAGCACGGTGCCGTCGCTCGCGATCTGCCAGTTGTTCGAGCGCACCACCACGTCGCCGCCCCCCGCGCTCTGCAGCGGCCAGCCCTGAGCGGTGACGATGCGGCCGTCGGCGTCGCGCTGGAATGAGCCGGCACGCGTGTATGCCGGACCGTTCGCGGTTATCACTTCGAAGAGGCCCGGCCCGCTGATCGACAGATCGAGCGGGTTGCCGGTGTGGACCAGCTTGCCCGCCGAGAAGTCGGTGGCGATGCCTGTCGTGCGCGACGGGGTAACCGGAGATGGCGGTGCGGATTGCGCGCGGCTCTCCGCCAGCACATCGTCAAATGCAATTTGCCGCTTGTAGCCGGGTGTGGCGACATTCGCGAGGTTCTGTCCGGCCGTTTCGACGCGGCGCGTCTCCTGCGAGATCAGGCCGGTGGCGAGGGTCATGAGGTTATCCATGGGGAGTCCGGTTCAATCGACGGTTACGCGGCTTGCGGGGCCGCGGGCGATGCCTGTTGCGCGGGGCGCGAGGCCACCCGCGCAGGCGTGGCCTCGACGCTCAGCATCGCAAACGATCTCAGGCTGATGGAATGAGGCACTTCGTTCATCGACAGAACAGCAAGCCTCGGCACGACCCGCTGGGTGAAGGCCTTGAGATGGCGCCGGATTTCCGGACGGCAAAGGAGTACGGGCTTGAGGTTCTGGCGCATCATCGCGTCGACCTGGGCGGCGAGGCGGCTCAGAAAGTTTTCAGCGAGACGCGGGTCCAGCACATAGGCGCCTGATCCGTCTGAGCCTTGCAGGTTTTGCGCGATGGCATTTTCGAGCGCCGGGTCGAGAGTCAAGACGGCGAGCGCGTCGTGCTCACCCTGGATGGCTTGACAGATGCCATGGCCGAGCCGCTGACGCACCCGCTCGCTCAACGCCGCCGGGTCCTTCTCGTGGCGCCCCGCATCGACCAGAACCTCGACAATCAGGCCAATGTTGCGGATGGCGACCTGCTCGGTCAGCAGGTTTTGTAGAACGTGCTGAACATCGCTGAGCGCCAGCACGTTTGGCACGAGTTCTTCGACGAGGCCAGGCGTGCGGGTACGCAAGCCTTCCAGCATGGCGATGACTTCCGTTCGCGACAGCAGCATGGGGACGTTCGCTTTGAGGACTTCGGTGACGTGGGTGATCAGCACGGTCAGCGGATCGACGGCGGTGTAGCCGAGTGCTTTGGCACGCGGCAACTCTGACGTGTCGATCCAGATCGCGGGCAAGCCAAATGCGGGGTCGTGAGCCGCGATGCCCTGGAGCTTCTCGCCTTTATCCGACGAGTGAATCGCAAGGGTCTTGTCGGGATGCAGCGTCGCGTGACCGAAGCGATCGCCGAACAGCAGGATGCGATAGTCGTTCGAGCCCAGTTGCGCGCCGTCGCGAAACACGACGGGCGGAATCGTGACCCCCATCTCTCCCGCGTACTGTTTGCGAAACGCCCCCATGCGCTCGGCCAGCACGCTTTGCATCGGGGTCCATGCCGCAGTCAGCGCGGAGCCGAAGGACACTTCGGCGGCAGGCAACGCAGCGGCTGCGTCGGCGGGATCTGCTGAATCGGCTCCCTCGGCAGGCGGGGTGTCGCCGACCTGAATGGCGGCGCGTTTGCGGCGTGCCACCAGCCATGCGCCGAGCGCGAGTGCCGCCAGGATCAACACCGGCCATTTCGGCATGCCCGGTAGCGCGAGCAGGCCAGTCAACGCGATCATGACCAGCACGAGGATCTTGGGGAATTGCATCAACTGACGCAGCACCTCGTTGCTAAGTTCGCCGTCGGCCGACGAGCGCGTGACGATGATGCCGGTCGCGACCGAAATGATCAGCGCGGGCACCTGCGTGACGATGCCGTCGCCGATCGTGAGCAACGTGAAAGTCTGCAAGGCCTGGCCGAGCGGCATACCCATCTGCGCAACGCCAACCGCCCAGCCGCCGAGAATGTCGATCAGCAGGATGATGATGCCGGCAATCGCGTCGCCTTTGACGAACTTGCTCGCGCCGTCCATCGAGCCATAGAAGCCGGCTTCTTTTTCGAGCGCCTTGCGCCGGCGTTTGGCCTCGTCCTGATCGATCAGGCCCATGTTCAGGTCGGCATCGATACTCATCTGTTGACCCGGCATTGCGTCGAGTACGAAGCGCGCGGCGACTTCGGAAACGCGTTGTGCGCCGGTCGTGACCACGACGTACTGCACCACGATCAGGATGAAGAACACGATCAACCCGATCACGAAGTTGCCCTGCACGACAAACTCACCGATCGCCCCGATCACCTGGCCTGCCTGCGCCCCGGAGAGGATCAACCGGGTCGCCGCGATATTGAGCGACAGGCGGAACAGCGTGGCGATCAGCAACAGCGAAGGGAATGTCGAGAACTCGACGGGCCGCGACACATAGAACGTCATCAACAGGATCGTGAACGCGAACGCGAAGTTGACGATGATGAACAGGTCGAGTGCCATCGCCGGAATCGGCGTGAACAGCAGGAGCAGGATCACGACGACCGCGAATACGAGCGCCAGGTCGGAATGATCGCGCAGCCGGGACTGGAGTGTCATGCGGTCACCGCCTGTGACGGCGCGCGACGCGCCTGCAGATACACCGCCGCTGTTTCGCGATACAACTCGCCCGGCACCTCACGCTCGAGCCCGGCTTTGAAATACAGAGCGCGAGCGAAAGGCGGTGCTTCGATCACCGGCACGCCGTAAATGAATGCGAGCTTCTTCAGACGTAGCGCGAAGTCGCCCGCGCCCTTTGCGATAACGTGCGGCGCGCTCATACGGGCAGGATCGTATTTGAGGCCGATGGCGTAGTGTGTCGGATTGGTCACGACCACATCTGCGCCACGCACGGCCTTCATGCTCCGGGACCGCTGCAGCAATTCCCGCTGTAATTGCCTGCGACGCTGCTTGATACGCGGATCGCCTTCGCGCTGCTTCATTTCCTGCTTCTGTTCATGGCGGCTCATGCGCATCTTTTTCGCAAAGCCGCGCCGCACGATGACCTGATCGATCAGCGCGAACACTGTCGCTGCGGCTAGCAGCATGAACAGCAGATGCAGGCCACTCGCGAGCACGCTCTGGGCGATCTGCTTCGGCGGCAGACTTTCATGCGCGAGCGCGATAGCCGCCTCGACAATCGTGGCGCGGATGATCGCGACATAAACGACCATTTTCACGCAGGCCTTGCCAGCTTCGATCAGCGTCTGCATCGAGAAGACCCGTTTGAACCCCTGCGCGGGGTTCAATTTGCTCGGGTCCAATTTGAGAGCGCTTGGGGCGAACATCAAGCCGGTTTGCATCACGGCCGACAACAGCGTGCTACCTACCGCGACGGCGATGAGTGGCGCGACTACAAGCGCCGCCTGTGAAAGCAGCGACTCGACAGCGGTAGACAGTGCGCGCGTGCCGCCGGTTAGCGACCCAGCCTCGCTCAATGCGCGGGCGCTCAGCAAGGCGAGGCGGGTAGCCATGTCACCACCCCAGATCGATAGATACCCCACGCTTGCGAGCAGACTGACCACCATGCCGAGTTCCTGGCTGCGGGGGACCATGCCTTTTTTACGCGCCTGCTCGAGCTTGTAGGCGCTCGCCTGCTCAGACTTGTTCTGTTCCGGGTCCGCCATGGCTATTCCAGAGATGGCACGAGCGTCAGTGCATGGGTCATCAAACGCAGCGCGGTGGGTACGAGCAGACCGGCCGACAGGGTCATCATCACGAGTGTTGCGATCGTCTTGACCTGCAGGCCCAGCATCAATGCGTTCATCTGCGGCAGTGCGCGGGACAGGAAGGCAATCGAAAGATCGATCAGGAAAAGGGTGACCATGACGGCCGAAACGGCCGAGAGACCCATGCCCATCGTCATGCCGAAGTAGCCGATCAGTGCTTGCGGGCTGCCCGTCAATCCCGCGTAACCGACAGGGATGACACGCTGCAGGGTGGTGAAAAGCCGCAGCAATTCCAGATGTCCATTGGTGGCGAAGAAAAGCAGGCCGGCGACGAGCGTCAGGATCGTGCCGAACAGCGGCGCCTGGGCGCGCGAGCCGGGATCGATCACCATCGCCAGTCCGTAACCAGCCTGCACGTCGAGCACGCGGCCGGCAAACGAGAGCGCGGCAAACGCGGTTTGAAATGCGAATGCGATTGCGAGACCGAGCATCAGTTCGGTAGCG
This sequence comes from Paraburkholderia metrosideri, assembly GCF_904848625.1. Lineage (GTDB taxonomy): Bacteria > Pseudomonadota > Gammaproteobacteria > Burkholderiales > Burkholderiaceae > Paraburkholderia > Paraburkholderia metrosideri. The sequence continues at coordinate 198,261 of NZ_CAJHCP010000010.1, read as the reverse complement.
GCTGCAATCACCAGAGCCGCGCCGTTCGCGTACGCGGCGGAAGGGACGCCACGCGCCAGGCATGCGGCGAGCGCGAGCACCAGGCACACGCGCACGCGCATCGGCACCTGAGTTTGCGAGAACGGTGGCGCGAGGACGAATACCGGGCCGATGCGCAATGAGAGAAGCAGAATTCCTATGGTCCAGCTAACGCCGGCTTCGATTGCCATTGCGTTAGCCCAGACTCGGAATGCCGTTGAAGAGGGACGTGGCGAATCCGGTCAGGCGGCCAAGCATCCACGGCGCGAGAACAATCGTCACGATGGCAGCGACGGCGAGCTTGGGCACGTAGCTCAGGCTCATTTCCTGCAATTGCGTGACGACCTGGAATACGCTCACCAGAAGACCGACTACGAGCGTGGCAATCAGGATCGGCCCCGCAATGAGAAAGCTGTTCCAGAACAGCTGGGTCATCATATGAAGAGCCTGATCTGCCGACATGCACGGGTCCTTTAGATAAGGGCGCCATGATGAAGGAACAGGCATCTGTTAGGAATCAGATGGGTCCCGTCTGCTTGTCAGATGTTCTCCGCGCTTGCGTCAGATTTATGGTTGAGGCGCTTTCTATCGCGAGCCTTCGATTCGTGCCGCCTTGCGTGCCAGTGCCTGTGCAATGGTATTTCCTTGCGAGTCGACGGGACGGTTGAGAACGGTCTCGACGATTTTGCTGGCACTGTGCTGATCGCCATCATGGGCGGCTAGCAAGCTTCGCGCGAGCGCCGCTGACAGACATGCAGAATCCAGCCGCAACGCGGCCTTGGCGAGGCTGCGTGCCTCGTCGAGGTTGCCTTCTTTGAACGCCACGATTGCCAGCGCTCCCGGTACTTCGGCAAAGTTGCGGTCGACGAACCCTGCGCTCTCGAAACGTGCCCGTGCCTGCGCAAGATCACCGCTTAACAGATACGCCCAACCGGCCGCGACCCACGAGCCAGCATGGGTTTTGAACGACTGCGCAGCCGCGTCGATCTGGCGTGCGGCTTCGTTGAATTGTTGCTGATCGAGCAGCGCGAGGCCCTTGCCGAGATGTGCGCGGCTGTGGGTCGGATGCGTTTCGAGTACGCGTGCAAATAGTGCGAGAGCATCGTCGGCGTCGCCATCATTCAGTGCGAGCAGGCCGCGCATCGTCAGGCCATCGGCGGTAGTTGCCGCTCTCTCGACATAGTGTCTGGCGCCTTCGATATCGTTCGAATCGAACAACGCGGTGCCGAGCAGACCCGATATTTCAGCGCCTTCATGTGGATGGTCGGCATACAGCCTGCCGAGTGCGATGACCTCCTCAAGGCGCCCTAGATGATGGAGTGTCCGCATTTTCAGCGTGATGCCTTGGGGCAGCGCCGCTATCACTTCGTTGTCCAGCAATGCAACGGCTTCGGCGAAGCGGCCGAGCATCGCGTTCGCATAGGCATAGTTGTAGCGGACCGCGGGATCAGCTTCGTCGTTTATCAATGCTGCAAAAGCGTTGAGCGCCTCGTCAAAACGGCCGCTCGCCATGGCACACAGTCCACGCAGATTCGCCGACTTGGGTGGCACGCCAGCGAGCTTTTGCTGGCGGTCCAGCAGTTGATCGCATAACGCTAGTTGCTGCGCGTCGAATGCGCACTCCGCGGCATCGCCAAGCAGCGCGACATTGTTTGGATCGGAGTCGAGATAGCTCAGCAGCCGGGCGAGTTTCTCCGACGCTTGCGCGGCGCGATGGTCGAGGTTGGTATTCATGGCGTGAAGCTTTTTCCTGCGTGGGTCGGGAGGGCTGAAAGGCGCATTGCAAAGCCGATCTGAGCTTTCTAGCATAGCAGCGGGGTATCGCTCGCGCCACGTGAGGGCGATCTTGCGTTGGTTCGAGGCAGCATATTTAGGATGCCGTTGCACATCGGTTCAGCGCTTCTGTCATGAATTGTGTCTTTTCGATGATTTAGCTAAACAGTTTTTGAAATCCCCGGACAACCTGTTCAGGACGCGAGTCGGCAAGCCGGCCCGCTGCAAATAACGAACAGGTACGCGAGGCATTCAGATGGTAGCGATCGTCACGGGCAATGGGTTGGGCTTGCAGTCGTCTTCGGCATTGGGATTGGGCGCGCGAGGGCAGGTTGGCAGTGCGACGTTCGGGCAGACGGGGGAGCAGATTTATGTGAATGCGGCGAATGGGAATCTGGTTATTCAGGATCGTGATCAGTTGTTGCTTGGCCAAGGCGGGAACGCTTCGGTCAACCGTGCCTACAACAGCCTCGGGCAGTTCGCCGGAGACAACTGGCGCCCAGGCGGATCGCGCAAGGTGGATGACCTCACTGGCACGTTGAACTCGGCTGGCAGCAAGGTGACACTCACCGACTGGGACGGTTCGACAACGGTGTACCAGTACGACGCGTCACGAAATGTGTACGTGTCGACTGGACCGATTGGGGTCAGCGTTGCGCAAGGCGATTTCAAGCCTGGCTATTCAGACGTGACCAGCGCGGGCGCTCATGCAACGCTTTCCTTCGACGCGGCAACTCATAGCTGGCAGTGGAGCGACGGCAGCAAGCAGTTAAACGAAACCTACGACGCAAACCACGGTGGCAGACTCGTGGCGAGCCGCGACAGGGACGGTAATACGGTTACCTACGCCTACAACGCCGCGGGGCAGCTCGCGCAGGTGAGCACCGCTGGAGGCGACGTCACCTACCTCGACTACAACGCGGCAGGTCAACTGACTGAACTTCGGTCGGTCTATCGGGGGATGGGTAACAACCTCGTCACGTCGACGGCGATCCGCTACGCGTACGACACGCAAGGACGTCTTTCGCAGGTGATCACCGACCTGAGCCCTGAAGACAACAGCATCGGCGACGGTCGTGTTTTTACGACGACCTACACCTACGACGGAACGAGCAGTCGGATCGCCTCGGTCACACAGTCGGATGGATCACAGATGGCGTTCACCTATCTGCAGGTGAACGGCGAATACCGGGTGGCGACGATTGCCGAAAAGGCCGACAACGGGGTCGTCCGCCTTACTTCGCTGAGCTACGACACCGCGAAGAACCAGACGACGGTTACCGATCCGCTTGGGTACAGGCAGGTTTGGACATACGACAGTGCCGGACGGTTGACCAACATCAAGTCGACCTCGACGGTGGACGGTCAGTCGGAAAACCGGAGCTTTGGCTACGATGCAAACGGCAACCTGTCGTTGCTGAACGATGGGAGGGGAAAGACGATCTCCTTCGTCTATGACGCTGCCGGCAACCTGATCAAGCAATCGGAAAAAGCAGCCGACATCACACGGGCATATGGGGCGAACAATGAACTGCTCACTGAAACGAACAGAGAGCAGATGCCGTCGACGGAATATGGTTTTCAGTCTCAGTATTCGACGACGCGCTACGTCTATGACGTCGCAGGACATCTTCGATACGTGGTGAGTGCGGAGGGCCGCGTCACGGAGTTCCGCTACAACGCAACGGGCCAACGGGTCAGCGAAATTCACTACACGGCGGCGGCTTTCGACATCAGCGCGATGAGTCAGACCGGCGGCGCGCTGTCGGAGACGGTGATGAATGCATGGGCATCCGGCCCTGCGAATCCTGGCCAGGCAATCCGTATCGACTCGACCTATGATTACCGCGGCAATGTCGCGACGGTCACTCGCTATGAAAGCCTGCTGGCAGACGGCAGCGGCGACGCGGCGGCCGCCATCGCGCAGACACGGTACGTCTACGATGCCGCAGGCCGTCTGCTGCAGCGTTTTGCCGGCAAGCCGGGCAACGAGCAGGTCGAGGCGTTCACCTATGACGGGCTCGGGCGCCTGCTGTCCACCGTTCAGTTCGACGGCGCCATTACGCTCTACCAGTATGACGATGCGCATCACACGGTTTCCGTCCTTTTCAGTAACGGGTTGACGCGCACGTCCACGTATAACGCTGCCGGGGAATTGACCGCCGTGGTGGAGTCGGTGCAGGGCCGGGTGCAGTCGCAGATCCGGAACTACTACGACCCGAACGGCCGTTTGCGCATGTCGACCGATGCAAACGGACTGAATACTCACTACCTGTACAACGGGCGCGGTCAGTGCGTCGCGCAGATTGGGCCCGATGGAACATTGACCGAGTACGTCTATGACTCGTTAGCCGTCAAGCCGCAGCGCACGGTGACGTATGCGACCCGGCTCACGATTGCACAACTCGCATCGTTGACGAAGGCAGATGGCACACCCGCGATCACGCTGACATCCGGGGTGGTGCTCACGCTCGAATCGTCGAAGCTGCGACCGGCTGCGTCGGTCAACGACCGCTCGGTATGGGCCTTCTACCTGAACAATTTTATCGACCACACGGTGGACGCAGACGGAAACGTCACGCAGATCGAGTACGACGGTAGCGGGCGCCCCGTTGTGAAAACCGTGTTTGCAAATCGGGTCGACACCAGTACGTCGCCTGCGCAACAGCTGCCCGTTGCGGATCCGGCGAATGATCGCGTCACGCGCTATTTCTACGATCAGGAAGAGTTGCTGCGCGGCGAGCTCGACCCTGAAGGCTATTTGACCGAATACCGGTATAACGGCGCTGGGGAGCGTGTCGAGACGATCCGTTATGCCACGCCGACAGACGTCTTGTTGCGCAAGCAGGGCACGTTTGGGCAACTAATTCCCATTGGCAACGCGGCGGACATGCATGTCAGCTACGTCTACGACTCGCGAGGCCTGTTGCGTGCGGAGGTCGATGCCGAAGGCTACGTCACGAGTTACCAGTACGACGCGTTGGGTAACGTGGTGGAGCGCATCCAGGGACGACGCGTCGACCGGTCACTGCTGGATGCGCCACAGCAGCTACCTCTCAGTTTCCGCGCGGCAGCGACAGCGGCGGCGACTGTCGAAATCTGGGTGGACGGCGTGCTGGCCGGCAAGGTCACGGTTGCCGCGTCAACGGGTATGGACTATACGGTGAGCGTATCGAGCATCATCCCGCTCGCCAACCACACCATCGAGTTTCGGTTTCCAACCTCGCGACCGGTTTCGATAACGGACGTCACGCTCGGTGACGAGGTCAGAATGCGTATTCCAGTTACGCCTGGCAAGGTCGGGACGACGCAGTTCGGCGTGCGCTACACGTTTGACATGGCGACAGCGCTTGCGGCTGCCATGGTGCCCGGCGAACTGCAGCGCACGACTTACGCCTACGACCCAATGGGCCGCCTGATCGGGCGCACAATCTGGACCATCGACGGTGTGACGGAAACGGACTACACCTACGACCAGCAAGGCAATGTAACGCGCGAATCGACCGGCGATAGAGCCTCGACATACCGCTACGACGCCCAGGGACGCCTCATTGCGCAGCTAGGCGGCGAAGGCAGCGCCGCCCTCGTTGCGCTAGGCGCGAGCGCGACCCAAGGCCAGGTCGATAGCCTCTGGAAAACGTTCGGTGTGAGCTATGCATACGACGCAGCGGGCCACCGCACGTCGATGACCGACGCGAACGGCAATGCAACGTTCTATTACTACGATGCGTCGGGACAGCTTACGCATATCGTCAACCCGATGGGCGAAGTCGTCGAGTACCAGTACGACGCTTTTGGCGACGTCACGCAGACGTTGGCCTACGCGACGCGTGTGGCCGCTGGCACACTGGCCAGTCTGACGGGCGGGTTGCTGTCCGATTCGCTGCGCAGCGCGTTTGCGGCGCTTGGCAACGACGGTGATGTCACGCGTACTACGTTCAGCTATAGCGCAGCAGGTCGCCTCGTGCAGCGCACGGATGCGCTGGGTTTGAACACGCGATACACCTACAACACTTTCGGCGAGCAGATTTCGAGCGTCCAGGACATTGCTCCGACCGTTCAGGTGCTGGACGCGACCGACTATGACCGGCTCGGTCACGCGATCCGCCAGACGACCGACGCAGGTGGCCTGAACCTGATCACCCAGGCCGTTTACGACGCCTTTGGACGCGTCGTCGAATCGGTCGATGCCAATGGTGTACTGCGCAGGCAGACGTACGATCGCAACGGCAACGTGATTGTCGTCACCGACGGCGCCGGCACCCAGTCGCGCATGTCGTACGATGCGTTCGGCAACGTCCTGACCCGCACCGACGCGAACGGCAACACGACGACATGGTCATACGCGGCATTCAACCGGACGGTCACCGTGACGACCGCCGAGGGCATCAAGACCACGTCGTCCTACAACGAGTCTGGTCAGGTCGTGACGCTAACGGACGGACGTGACAACACGACGCACTACTCGTACGACCGCCACGGCAATCTGCTGGGCACGGTCGACGCAACGGGCGCGACGACCGCGCTGGGCTATGACCACGCGGGCCACCTGATCGATACGGTCGACGCGCGCGGTGTGCACACCACCTATTCCTACGACGCGGCGGGGCGCGTGCTCACGCGCTCGCTCGATCCGTCGGGTCTGAATCTGACCACCCGCTACGAATACGATGCTAAGGGGCAGGCGACCCGCGTGACGGACCCCTCGGGGGTGATCACCGAAACTCGCTACGACGCGGGAGGCCATGCGATTGCAGTGACTACCGATGCGGGCGGCCTGAACCTGCTGACTACCTTCACGTACGACGGTCTCGGCAATGTCGTCACCGTGACGGAAGGTGCGGGCAGCAGCAACCCGCGCGTCACGCTAAACGTGTACGACAGCGCAGGACGTCTGACTGGCACGATCGTCGACCCGGCAGGACTCGGGCTTACGACGAATTACGTCTATGACAGCAACGGCAATGTCGTAGCGGTGACCGATGCAGCGGGCGGCGTCACGCGTTACGTTTATGACGCAGAGGGCAGGCAGACGTGGGTGGTTGGGCCAACCGGGGCGCTCGTCAACAACGCCTACGACGCAGGAGGCCGCGTGGTATCGCGAACGGCGTTTGCGCTTGCGCTTGCCTCGGGCGAGTTGCCCCCCATCGTGTCCGATGCATACATCGCGGAGCGGCTGATGCTTCAGCCGTCGCATGACCAGACCACGCAATACGTGTATGACGCGGATGGCCGCATCCGTTATGTTGTCAACGCGCTGAATTACATTACCGAGAACGTCTACGACGCCAATGGCAATGTAATCCGTACGGTCGCTTACGCGAGCCCGGTCATGCTCCAGGGCAAGATCGCTATCGACGCAGTGACGCAGGCGCTGGCCGGGCAGGCGACACAGTCTGAGGACCGCGCGACGCGTAGGGTCTATGACGCGGCCAACCGGCTGACAGCCACGATCGATGCGATCGGTTACGTCACGTATAACCGCTTCGACGCAGGCGGCAATCTTGTCGAACGTACTCAGTACCAGACCGCCTATCCGGGTATGGACAATCCCGACGCGTCGGCGCTCCAGCTTTGGCTCACGTCGCCGGCGGTGGCGCAGCCGGCGAGCGACCGCACTACCACGTGGATTTACGACGCAGGCGCCCGGCCGGCGTATGTGATCGACGCCGAAGGCTATATCACGGAGAACCGCTACGACGGAGCGGGTCAACTGCTGGTCGCCATCCGTTATGCAGACCCCTACGAAGCGGCACGCGGGGCCAGCCAGGCGCAGGCCGCGGCGCTATTGCCGCAGACGATTCCCGCTACCGCAGCCGCGACTCGCTATGACTACGATGGCGCCGGACGGTTGACCGGCTCGGCTGACGCCACGGGCGTCGCTACGCGCTACGAGCTGGACTCAATGGGACGCGCGGTGAATACCATCGTAGCCGATGGTCAGCCCGAACAAAGTGTCACGCATGCGGTGTTCGACGCAGCCGGGCGGATGGTCGAGCAGACCCGCGCGTATGGTTCGCCGGTCGCGGCGACAAGCCGCTATACGTACGACGGCACGGGGCGCGTGATCGCGGAGATAGACCCTCGCGGCGTGGAGCTTGCGGAGCAGGACACCAGTTGGGCGCTTGCGGAGCGCAAGTCGCGCGGTTATGTCGATGCGAATGGCGAAGCGCTCGAGGCTGCGGCGCTCAGCCCGGATCAGAAGGCTAGCCTGCTGGCGCTGTATCGCACGTCGTACGCGTATAACGAACGCGGCGACCTGTTGCGGACCACGGATGCACTCGGTTACGCGCTAACCAGCACGTACGATGCGTTCGGCAACCGCGTGGCCGCCAGCGACCAGAATGGCAACGTTACCCGGTTCGCCTACGATGCACTGAACCGCGCCACACAGGTGATTTCGCCGACGGGCAGCTACGTCGTCACCGATTACGACGCGTTTGGCGACACCATCCGGGTGACGCAGGATGCGAGCGCCGTCACGCGGATGGAGTACGACCGGCTTGGCCGGCTGGTCAAGGCGACCGACGCGATGGGCTATAGCGAACTGTACGCGTACGACGGGTTCGGAAATCGTACCGGCTATACGAACAAGGTTGGAGGTCGGTTCGCCTACACGTATGACCGGCGTGGCCTGATGCTGTCTGAGACGCTGCCGGTTACCACGCGCGGCGGGCCCGTCGTCAACGCCTTCGAATATGACGCGCGCGGCAACCGCATCACGACGATTGAAGCACGGGGTCTCACCGAACAGCGCATTACCCGATTTGCGTATGACCTGCTTGACCGGCAGATCACGATGACCGGCGTGTCCGTCTACCAGGCAGGTTTTCCCGCGAGCACGACCGAGACCCAGCGTTATGACGCGCGAGGCAATCTCACATCGCTGACGGACGCAAACGGACATACCACCGCGTGGTACTACGACGCGGCGAACCGGAAGACCGCGCAAGTTGATCCGACGGGCACGCTCACCCAGTGGACGTACGACGCGGCGGGCAATGTGACCGTCACGCGGGTTTATGCGGACCCGGTAGGGGCGGCAGCCGGTCTGCAGGCTCCGGTTCCGGTCGACGCGGATCGTGTGCGCGAGACGCGCTATGTCTACGATGCGGACAATCGCCTGACGGCGTCGCGCGTGTTGAACGTGGCGACTGGCTACTTCAATCCGGACGCTGGCGCAGACCAGCGGGGCGAATATTCGATCACGTCCGGCAGCGATCTGGTGAGTACCTGGGAGTACGACGGCTGCGGCCGGGTGACGGTCGCCACGGATCAGTCGGGCAATCGCACGATGTATTTCTACGACGCCGGCGGGAACAGAACGCTTGAAATCGACGCGATCGGATTTGGCGATGACGTGCAGGGATACGGCATCGCCTATACCGTCGATGCGCGGGGCAACGTCACGCAGGAGATTCGCTTCGCGTTGCGTTATCCGGATCCGTTCAGCGTCCGCTCGTCAGCGTCGCTGATGGTCGATGCGTGGCCGCGCAGTCAAGATGACCGTATCACGACCTATACCTATGACGAGAACGGCCGACTGCTTGGCGAATCGCGGATGAATGTGCAGTTCGCCACGGTCGATGCGAACGGCAAGCTCGTGCAGTCGAGCGGGAACGCGACCACAACCTACGCGTACGACGGCGAAGGCCACCTAGTGCGCAAGATCGACGCCAATGGCAGCCAGTACGACTTCACCTACGATGCGCTTGGCCATCTGACGGCCGAGATGCTGCCGCAGTTCGCCGACTACCTTGGCCGGCAGGTGCGCGTCACCACGCTGTTCGAACACGACGGTCTGAACAACGTTATCAAGGAGACGCGCAAGGGCGAGTCGGACCAGGTGACGTCATATCTCTACGATGCGGGTGGGCGTCTACATTCGAAGATCAACGCGCTGGGCGTGGCGACGAATTTTCGCTACGACGCGACGGGCAATGTCACACAGGTCTTCTATCTGCGCAGCGACGCGGACGGACACCGATGGCTCGACTCCACCACCATCGCTTACGACGCACAGAATCGGGAAGTTTCTCGCATCACCCGAACGAGCGACGCGGCGACGGGCGCGCAGGTGTCGGCCGGCGCGCTGATCGAGCAGCGATATAACGCGTTTGGCGAATTGACGGGTAGACGCACGGGCGGGAGCGTCGCGAACAGCGAATGGCAGGAGTACGCCGATTACAACAATGCCGGCTGGGTGGTGCGCACGAACTTCAATGATGGCGTCTCGCACCTGTTCCTGTACGACCGCAACGGCAACGCGACGTTGAAGATCGAGTCGATGGAAACGGACTTGCGATATCAGGTGATCGCAACGGGCCAGGACCTCGAAGCGCTGCTGCAGAAAATCGACATGATGCAGACCTATACGCGCTACGACGCGCGTAACCAGGTCATTCAGATACGTCAGCCCAAAACCTCCGGCAGCGCGCCGCGCATCAGCTTCAGTCCGGTTGATATTCCGATCGACGGGGGGGTGTTCGCCAATACGCAACTGAGTATTGGCGGGTGGCTGCAGCCGAATGAGCGGCTGGTGTCGGGGCCGGTGCAGCAGTTGGCGGGAGGCGATGCAGGAATAGTTGGTGGAAAAGTCGAAGCCGGCGTGACCGTCAACTGGTCGTCCTCGTCGTCGGTAGAAATCGACAGTCTGTCGTTGTCCGTTCCGGGAATTCAGGCCGCTTACGGCGCGTATGACCTGTCAGCAGTCGTCACTTATCGGGCGTGGGGAAATCGATGGTCGGGTGGCCCGAATAATCAGAGCACCAGTGTGCCGTTCGATACGGGAACGGTCACGTTGCCCGCATTGATGACGATTGCTGAAGGGGACGCAACACTGAACGTGCCGTTACGCCTCGGATTTGCGACCTACAACTCGTACTATGCGTACGCAACGGGGCCGGTGAACTTCGAGTACACGGTTCAGTTGTATCTCACTCCGCGTGATCAGATTGCTGCCCCGCAGCCCATCGGCACGATATCGAAGTCGGCGAAACTTTACGATGTCAACGGCGAGAACATCTACCGGGCACCTTCGAATGTACTGAATTCGGCCGTCTCGCTGAACGTTCAGGGAAACAGCCTCACTGTCGCTCACGGCACGTTGCCAGCCGGCGCGCAGGGCATGCTTTACTATCGTCAGGCAGGATCATCGGGGGCCTTCCAGCAGATCGCCAACAGTCAGGGCAGCCAGCCTAATTCGTACAGCGCTGACGTCGGCAGTTTGCCCGATGGCGACTACGAGATGATTTTCATCGCCGCAAGCGATGGCGAGGACGGACGCGCTCCGAATACGCTGTTGCGCCGCGACAGTTATGTGGTTCATCTCGACCGCGTGGGCACGAGCGGCTCACGTGTCGAGCAGACAGCCCTGCCATACGATGAGGCAAGCACGCGTCCTGGCCTCAGCGTCGATTCGACCGGCACCTACATCTGGTCCGCTCCGCAGATTTTGAATGTCTATTCACCGGTCGATAGCGCAGGGAATCTGGTCGATCATTTCGTGGCGCGTGTGCGCGGCTCGGGTGGCACCGCCTGGGATCAGACGTTCCCTGTGTTCCGGGATCCGGGCACCGGTGCGTTGCGAGTCGACCTGTCCGGGCTCGGACCGGGCCGCTACGACGTCGAATTCGATCTGTACGACGCGGCCGGCACGCTGATGACCACGACCCGCAGCAAGGTGATATTCGCAGATGGCGAGCCTCCTTCGTTTGGCTTCGCTTACGTCAGCGATTTCACGTCGACGGTGGTGTTTCACACGCAGCCGGCCGATACCGATCACCTTGTGGTGTCCTGGGTGCAGGATGGTGAAACGAAGTACGCAACTGTGGGTCGATCGGGCGACAACGAATTCAGCTGGGATACGCTTGCCGGCGGTCTGATTCCCGATCTGCGGTTCGCCTATACCTACGACATCAAATTCACAGCCTACGATGCATTTGGCAGGCCGCTGTCGATGGGGCAGGGCGAGATCACGGTGCAGATCGGTGGGGCCGACGATACGGTGCAGGCGACACTCACCGGCAGCTCATTGCCCTGTATCTTCGAGTTCACCCCGATGGGCAACGACGGCCAGCCAGTGGCGAACGTCGATAGCCTGACGCTCTACTACCGCGAGTCTGTCCTTGAGGATGGCGACTATGAGCGTCCGTTTACCGAGGTGACGATCTGGCGCGATCCGGCGGGGCGCTTCCTGTTCGATGCTACCGCTCTGCCGACCAATACCGAATACGAGTACCGGTATATCGCCAAGGATGCGGCAGCGAATGTACTGATGGAGCGCGAAAGCTATTTCCTGACCGGCACGCGCAATAATCCGGTGACCAACGTGGATATTGTCGGCGTGATCGAACAGACCACGAAGGACATGACGATCGATCGGCTCGAGCATTACAACGCCTTTGGCGAGGTCAGTGCCGAGCGGACCGGTACGGGTTACTGGACCTACCTGTCGTACAACACGATGGGGATGCTCACGCTCAAGCGCGAACCGACCGTCAGCGTGACGCTCACGAATGGCGCGCAGATCGATATCGCACCAGAGACCTCGTTTTACTACGACCTCACGGGCAATCTGCTGGGCCTGAAGGACGCAAACGGCAATCTCTCGACCCAGCAGTGGAGCTATGGACTGGCGCAGCCAGCGGTGGCGAAGTCCTGGGACGCGATGGGCTACAGCAAGATCTCCCAGTACGACTCGGTGGGCAACCTGCGCGTGTCGACAGATGAACTGAACCGACGTACCGACTATACGTATGACAAGGGAAACCGGTTAATCCAGATCGCACGGCCGGTGCTTGCGAACGGCCAGCGTAGTATCGACCGCTACGAGTACGACAGCGCGGGCAACCGCATTGGGCACACCGACGCACTCGGGGGACGCGAGCGCACGTATTACGACAGCGATGGCCGGATCGTGCGGACCGTCAGTGCGGCGGGCCGCGAAGTCCGGTACGACTATCGGTGGGCGACGACGATCAGCTCGCTGGGGACCGTCGCGAGCGGTGGATGGATCAAAACCACGACCGATGCCAACGGCATGACCATGGTCGACCAGACGGACCTCTTCGGTCGCCTGATGATGCATGCCGATCTCGGTGGCCACGTGTTCCAATACACCTACAACTGGGCTGGACTGCTCACGCACCAGGGCGGGACCAGCGGGCAGGACGTCGACTACACGTACTACTCGCACGGCATGGTGCGTTCGATTGTCGATAACGCGTCAAAAACCCAGTCGCTTTACGAATACGACGGCGATGGCAATCGGACAGCAGAGTTTTTCCAGAGCTTCGGCGACGTCTACAAGTTCGCGCAGGCAACAGTGGAATACGATGCGCTCGGTCGTGTTACCTCGATCAACGACGACACCTACAAAGTCTTTTACGAGTACGACGCGGTGGGTAATCGTCGGCGAATGTTCGCCGAATACACCGACATGGTGGGTTACCACACGACGAACCAGGAGTATTGGTACGAATACGATGCGCTGAACCGGTTCACTGTGTCCATGGGGTCATTGTCCGGCGTACGGGCCGTTGATGCGAACGATGCGAGTGTATCGATCGTGATGGGTGCAGCGGGCGGCGAAGGCGTTCAACTGGGCTACAACGCGGCGGGCGAGCGGATGATCGCGACCTATGTGGCGGACGGACGCACGGAGCGCTATGCCTATGACGCGAATGGCTACCTCACCACGCAGACGATCAATGGAGTGGTGGCGCAGGAGCGCACCAACGATTTGCTGGGACGGGTCACGGAGTTCGTCGAGCGTGATGTGAAAAGCGGTCAGAAGGTGACGGACACAACGCGCACGTGGGACGCGGACAGCCAGCAAACCTCTGGACGCGACAATCTCGAGCAGGCCACGACCACCTATACCCGGATGGCCGACGGCACGCTTAAGGCGGTTGATCTGACGCCAGACGACCCGAATAACACGCGCACGACGTACACCTATGAATACGAATGGTGGGATGGCGCGAAGCAGTCGAAGGTGACTGGTCAGGGATCAAACCCCACTGCGCCGGGTTGGAAGCCCGCCAGTTCTTACTTCAACTATGACGTCAACGGCAATCTAAAAAGCACCTACGACGACGGTGGCGGCGATCCCGGCAACGCGCGTGCTTTCATGTACTGGACCGACCTGCGTGGACAGGTGCAGCGTCGGGATGAGCTGACTGGCGTGACGGTCGATGCGAACGGCACGATTAACGGCGCGACAGGAGACCGCAAGCATAACTACTACTACCTGAACGGCAACCGGGTCGGCAATCAGGGTAACGACGGGATCGACAACGTCGATTACGTGCAGGAGCTGGCGGGCAAGCTCGGCAAGGGCAGCGACAACCAGTTCAAGGTGTTTTCGCCGGTGAGCACCGCTGACTTCGACGAAAACTACATGGCGATCAACGGCGCGTATCCGGGTGTGAGCCCAGGGCAGTGGACGGTGCGGGATGGCGATACGTTGCAGTCGGTCGCGTCAGCGTTGTGGGGCGATTCGACGTTGTGGTACATCCTCGCCGATGCGAATGGGCTGAAGAGCGACGATGTACTGAAGGCCGGGCAGATGCTGACGGTGCCCAACAAGGTCACGAACGTGCACAACACGGCGACGACGTTCAAGCCGTATGACCCGGGCAAGGCGATTGGGGATACGCAACCGACGTTGCCAGATCCGCCGCCTCCGCCGGGGATGGGTGAGGGGTGTGGGGCGATGCTCCCGATCATTGCCATTGTGGTGGCTGTGGTGGCCACCATCGTGACGGCGGGCGCCGCCGCGATGGCGCTCGGAGCGGTTGCGAGCAGCGCTGGTGTGTTTGGCGCGGGCACGGCCGTTCTGACTGGCGGGCTGGCAGGAGCCGGAATCACGACGGGCATGGGGCTGGCTGCAGCGGGTGCGGCGGCGCTTGGTGGTGCTGTCGGTGCGATCGCCTCGCAAGGCGTTATGATCGCAAGTGGCGCCCAGAGCGGATTCGACTGGAAGGGAGTCGCTTTAGGCGCAGTTGCCGCCGGGGTGGGATCGGGTGTTGGCCAGGCGCTCCGTGGTGTGGGACTGGCGGCACAACTGAGCCAGTCCGGACAGATCGGGCAGGTGGGCCTTGGTGCGACATTAGGCGCGGGCACGTCAGGCGCGAGCCAAGGTATTGGTGCGCTGACAGGGCTGCAGCACAGTTTCGACTGGAAAGGCATGGCAGCCGGTGCGATAGCTGGCGGTGTGGGGACTGCGGTAGGGCAGACAGCGCTGGGTCAAATCCCGGTGCTAGGAAACGTCGCGGCGAGGGTGGCGGCTGGCTCTGCAGGTACGTTGGTGCGGGGCGGGAGTTTGGGGCGCAATGTTGGGGCGATCACGGCGGATGCGATTGCTTCCACGATCGGTAATATGGTGGTGAGCCAGGTGCAGGCGCAAAGCGTTGGGAAAACTGGCACCCCCTCGACAAACGGCAACGGCAGCATGAGTGCGCTGTATGGCGTCGGTGGCAACTACGACGACCTCGTTCGACAGAGCTATAACGTCAACGCCGGCGAACAGTTCGCGGGGATAGCGAACTGGGATCTGGCGTTGTCAGCCACTGCGGTTGCGGGCGGCGCTGCCGGTTACGCTGGCGGGACCATCAGTCCGTATGGCGGCACTGCATTCAACGTCGAGCAGGCGCGTATGCAACGCATAGCGGACATGCAACTCGATGCAGTCAACCCGGCGATCGTGCATGCGGCACCAGCACTGGGGGAACTCAACGTTCTGGTGACAGGTGTCGGGTCCCGCTATGATCCTGACGGCTATCCGTTACCCAATGCTGGATCTGCCGCGAGCATGGCAAAGGCCGCTGGTTCGTGGCTGGATACGCCGATAGGCGCGCTTGAAAACCTGTCACAGACGGTGCTCAAGGGTAACGCGATCATGGCCGAAGGGCTGGACGCGGTTGGCCTGCACGGGCTGGCTTCGGCGCAGATGGGGCTCGGGCAGATCATCTCGTCGTCGGTGCCGACGCGACCGTGGGAGGTGGCGCTGTCGGCGGCGCCGCTGGCGGGCGAAGTTGGGCCGGCAATGCGGGCTGGTGCGGCGATGTTCGGGCCGAAGCTGGGCGGGTGGGCGGAAAGCTATGCGGCTAAGAGCGGTATCCTGTTGTATGTGTCCGATAACGTAAGCGTGGGGCCAGTCGGCGAGATCGGGGCGAGCACTGGGAGCCGCCAAGGTGGATTTATCTTCCGTGGCGATGGACGTGCCCCAGATGTCATCTTCGAAACGGGATTGCAACCTAAAGGTCCAAATCAGGATCTCTACAGGTATGCAGCCGAAAACGTCGATAGTGTGTTTGTGAGCACGTCGAAATCGCCAAACATTGCGCGCGAGTTTGCCAGCTATCAAGGTGACGGCTACGTGTACACAATTCGGGGACAATCAGCGGGCGTGGATGTTAATGCCGTTCTTGGAAACCGGAGTCCATTCCCGCACGAGATGGAGGTTGCGGTGCCAGGAGGAGTGAGACCAACCGACATCATGGGGGGGCGATTAGTTGGGCCGGATGGAACGTTTATCGGCCCGTTCATCAAGAACCCGGGATATACAAGGTAGGCAGCATGTCTGAAATTCTTGTCTATGTCGCGGCGAGTGATGGAAGCCGCCAGCCGTGTCGACTCATCTATATAGCCAGGGGGCAGGAAGTAGCTCTGACTGCAAGTATTCCCTTTGCTGGCGAGCAGCAGTTTATCGGGCAAAATTTATTTGATGCTCTAAACAAGCTGCGCCTTCGATTAGAAGATGCTGGATATCTGCTGCTTTGCAACGCAGCCCGCAGAGATACGTATCCATCACGTGCGGTGAGGCAGATGGGCGGTGGATTCAAGGTATATGTATTGCATTCGGGGCAGCAGGCGAAACTGTCAGATCTGGTTGACGCGCTAGCTCCCGCAGAGGCTGGTGATGTTGTTAGCGTTGCAGAGCAAAGAGCGACGTATGAGCAATGGTTAAGGAGTTTGGGGTGATGAACGAGAAGAGTGCAGTGGGCGAAATTACTGCTGAGGTTATTGATGCCGCCCGGCAGCATCCGAATGGCTGGGTTTACAAGATTGAAGGTACCTTCGGGCCAGAGGACTATGTACCTCCGGAGAGTATTGTTGGCGCGTGGAAGGTCAATGAGCATGGCCAACTTACCGGCGAGTTCGTGAAAAATCCGAAGTATCAACCTGGCATGTCCAAGACCGAGAGTTGAATAAAGCGACAAACCCGGCGAGAGCCGGGTTTGTCGTATATGGAACTGGCTCAGTCGAGGCGAGGGCTGCCGCGCTCTCTGATCTGCTTCTGCGTCATAGGCCTGCCGGCGATCGTATAGTTGCGGTCGAGAGAGAGGGTGATCTTGCCGACCCTGTGATCGACGCTGAGCATGACCTGCTGGCCGGGGCGAAAGCCGATGCGTTCGAGCAGCGCATCGGTGATGAGCATCCAAGGAAAGGCGAGGCGTTGGGCCTGTTGCTGCGAGCTGGCTGTGGCGGGTTCGAGCACAAGTGCAGCGGAAATGTTCGTCGGCGGTTCAGCGCGTGCGCGACGTGGTTTAAGATTGGCAATATGGTGGTGGATCGGGTTGCGTCTACCGGTACGACGCAGTCTTACACGCAACAGGCGATTGAGAATCTGAGCGCGCAGATCGTGCCGGGTGGGTTGGGTGGCGTCACTCGCGGGTTGCCCGAGGCTCCGTACAGTAGCAGTACGATGCTGCTTGGCACATACGGTGGATTGGTCGATAGCAGTCGAGCGTCGTATGGCGGTGCCACGGCATTGTTCGGACCGTCATCGGGACTGGCGGCCTCGCAAATTGACCCTAGCCCGGCAGCCTTGGCCGACACGGGCGGCAGCGCCGAGAACTTGTTATATGCATGGGATCGGGGAAAGCAGTACGGCGCAGACGGCTGGAACGCGACAAAGCAGTTCGCGCACGACATGGTGGGCGCCACCAGCATGGATGCCGCGCGCGCGAACGGGGACGCAGGCAATTTCGGCGAAGCTGTAGTCAAGGGCACCCAGTCGTTTCTGGAAGCCGGTGTGACCGTTTTCACGTTGGGAACTGCTGCATCGATCAAAACGGGGATCACTGCGCTCGTCAATGGTGGACGCGCGGCGCTCGCGAGCGATTTGGTGGGTGGCGGTGCGCCAATTTTCAGTTCCGGTGGCTTGCTGGGTTCGCGCATGTGGGCGTCGTCGGTTGGAACCGGAGCGATTGGTGCAGTCATCAATGGAGGCTCGCAGTTTCTCCAAAACGGCACGATTAATCCGGTTGACGTTGCCGTAAGCTTCGGAACCGGCGCGGCCGGTTCGCTATACGGCAGCTTTGGATGGAACGTCGCAGTTAATGCTGCTGGTGGAGCGGCCAATACAGCAATCAATAACGTCCTATACGGGAAGAACGACAGCATTGTGGCCGCCGGATTTACGAGTGGTGCATTGTCTAGCCTCGGTTACGGCATTGGAAAATTTAGTGAGTCATGGATGAGCAGTACTCTCAAGCCGACTATCAATACCGCGAATTGGGCCGCTACTGGAATCTGGTCCAGCAGCGGATGGAACCTTTTTAGACCTAACTCTACAGCAGTAATTGGCGGAACAATTGCGGGTGGCTTGGGCCAAGAAGTGCTCGGCCCTGTAATTCCTTCATTCCCGTACGGGAGCGGCAAGAAATGATTAGATGGGTTGTTGCATTCTTGGGGGTATGGGGGATCTGTCTCGTTGGCATATACGTGGCATGGCTCGTTGGCTTGGGTATTAATTGCGCGTTTGCATCAGGTTGCCTTAGCCAATTGACTTTCCGCAGCCTATTCGCAGCCGTTAACATCAAAGGAGTAGTGGCAAGAGGTACGCTGTTGGCTATCGCATTTATTGGGATCGCTTGGTTTAGGAGGCGGGCGCAGTAGGGGTGAAGTCTTGGGCGGAATATTGGCGCGATCACGGCGGATGCGATTGCGAGCACCATTGGCAATATGGTGGTGGACCGCGTTGCAAACACATCGACCAGCACGTTGCATGGGCCGAATGGCAACGTTGATGCCCTGGTGGCCGGCGCGACCACCTATCAGCCGACATCATCGAACGTGTTCTCGATGCCGGCTGACAGCCCGGCGAGTAACAGCGCACTTTTCGGAATCACAGGCGGTTCGCTCGAAGTGCTTGATGGGCTGACGGGGGCGGCCGCACAGGGTGCGCTTGCATTCAGCGCAGCCACCGCGCCGTACAGTGCTGCGGCGACGCTCTATGGTCCGAACGTTGGTTTCTCTGCTGCCGGGATATTAGGCACAGGCGAAGGGTTCAGTTATACGCAGGGCAGCTTAGGTGCAAGTGGCACTGCCGGTTCGATTGGTTTGGCGGGCGATGATGCAGACGCGTTGAAGTACGCGTGGGATGCACAAAAGCGGCTAACCACGGATGTGCGAGGTGGCTTTGATCAGCAGGGCAGCAGTACTGCCGGACATGCCCAATATAATCTGGGGCGCTCGTGGCTTGCCGATGTTCCAAAACTTCCCGTTAATCTGGCGCTGAACGCATTCGAAGGTGGTGTTAGCCTGCTCAGCGGGGCGTTGCCTGGTACGCCGGACTATGTGCCGTTCCTTGAGGGTGCCAAAATTCCGTACAACTCGGAGGCGTCGAGTTATGCGGAGTTTGGAGTCGGGTTACTGCTCGGCGGACGGGGTGTAGGTGCAGCGAGAGAACCCAGTACCATCACTGTCTTCCGTGTTGAGGGCGAGGGCAATCGCCGGTTGTTTATCGATGAAGCTACAGGAAGCGTCTCCATTCCACCGGTATTCGCGAACAAGGGACGTGGTGATGAGCGTAACCTGTATCTGAATTTCGGTGACGAGGCGCGTGCTCAGAGTTTCCTGGGGCAAAGATTGCAACAATTCCCTGATAACACAATCAAGACTTTTACAGTCCCGAAGTCATTCGTTGATCAATTGCGCACTTCTGCAGTTGAAGAGAGCAGGCGATCAATCAACCCCGGGAAACCAGTGGTTGCCGATCCGACAAAGGCACGTGACCAGTTCGGGCTTAGTCAGCAGCAGATTGAGCAATTGCGGAGAGTTATCATTCCCGGATCTGGTAAACAATATGGTCAATGAACGACATGGTAAATCATCTTTACGAATTCCGAATGAAGCTCTTGCGTGGCGAGGGTTGTGACATGCCAGAAGGAATCGATGGGGCACATGTCGCGTGTTATGCAAGTGCATCGACATATGAAGCGGCCGTTAAAAAAGGGGTGATTGCTGCCTCTCATATGCACTACGTATTCGACAATATCGAGGGAGACGTGCGTGAAATTCCCGTGGCCTCATGGGGTGCCTATGTTGAGAAGGTCTGGCCGGAGTTTGCGAGTCACTTTCCATTTCAGGATGAGTTGCCGTCTCTTGTTGAGCAGGGAGTAGTGTTCTTCGGGCCATTTGCGGGCTTTAAGAAGTAGCCCGCTACAGATGAACAGAGTGATATTTAGCTGCTAGAAAACCCGAAGGGCCGCGCGAGCGGCCCTTCGTTCGTCTGGCTGTGATCGGGTTGGTCGTATGAGGAGCGGGTCAATCCGTGATGAACGAGTTGCGCTGTCTGATCTGCTGTGGAGTCATTTGCCTGCCCGCGATGGTGTAGTTGCGATCGGGGGCAATGATGATGTGGCCGAACCTGTGGTCGACGCTGAACATGACACGCTGGCCGGGCCGGAAGCCTGCGCGTTCGAGCAGCGAATCGGCGATCTGCCTCCAGGGAAAGGCGAGGCGTCGGTGCTGTTCCTGTGGGCAGTCTGTGGCAGGTGCCTGTTCAAGTTCAACGGAAATGCGCGTGGCGTGTTCGTCGCGTGCGCGCCGTGGTTTAAGATTGGCGTCAGCCATCTCAACTCCTTGTGTGAGTTGGTAGTGGTCAGCGGGTCGTATGGGTTGCCGCCCATGCGTCCCGCGCTTTTACTGCTTTAGTTCTCCTTCTACCGGCTTGCGCCGGAGCCGCGTCGTGTAGCGGTCTTCTTGACTGCTGTTGCGGGTCTTGCTGAATCCCAACGCCTCGTCTGGTACTTGATGATGAGGCTTTCCACGACTTCCCTGATGACGGCGCGCTCGTCGTCCGAAAGCTGTTGCGCAGCTTCGAACTGCAGGGCAAGGTCATCAGAAGGCAAACGTTCCCCCTCCTCGAAAAGTAGCCAATCTGTAGAGATGGCAAAGGTTCTGGCTATCTTGCGCAGGGCTTCGGCAGAAGGTTCGGAGGAACCGGCTTCGTAGCGTTTGATCTGCTGGACGTGGATCCCTGTTGCATCGGCCAGACCTTGCTGTGTCAGGCCCTTGTCCTTGCGCAGGGAGATCAGGCGAGCGGAGAAGCTCATCGTAGCGAACTCGATATGAAGTGACGCCATGATGGTAAGCCTCAGATTCATTGCACCCTGAGTCTTCGTCAAGTTGCTTCACTGCCGCCCCGCACGCGGTGCAGGTTTCTCCCGATTCCGCAGATACGTCAGGACCTCGCGCGGCAGATGCTCGGGCAGCAGTTTGCGACTGACCTGCTAGGGTACGGTGCGCGGGGTCCTGGGAACCTCGATGGGCGTGGCGCCGTCATTGGCTTCTAGATCTTCCAGGCGGAGATCAAGCTGTTCGATCTGGGCGGTCCAGCTTCTCGGAGCTTCGGCCGAATGCCATGCGGCGCAGCTTCGCGATCAGCATCTTCAGGTGCTCGATCTCGACCTTGGCTGTGGCCACGACGGCTGCATGCGATTCGACCGCGTCTTCCAGATGATCGATGAGGGCATCGCGCTCGCGCAGCGTCGCCTCGAGTGCTTCGATGTCGTCAGGATAAGCGCTCGTCAAGGTCATTCCTGCAGTTTACGCGGACACCGGGAGGTTTACAACGCAGAACGGGGCTCGGTTGTGCGAACGGGTTGTCGCCAGTCGATCCCCTCCAGCAGCATCGATAGTTGTGCCGGGCTCAGGCACACGATGCCACCATCGGAGCGCGGCCAGACGAAGCGCCCGCGCTCCAGACGTTTCATCAACAGGCACATGCCGTCACCGCTCCACCACACCACCTTGACCAGATCGCCGCGTCGTCCCCGGAACACAACCACATGGCCGCTGAGCGGAGCACGTTCCAGTACGGTCTGCACCTTCGCGGCCAGGCTGTTGAAACCTGAACGCATGTCGGTCACGCCAGCCGCCCGCCAGACGCGCGTGTGGCTGGGCAGACCGACCATGCTGCTGCTCCCGGCATACCGCGCAGCATGCGCAGCACCAGCATCAGCGCACTTTCGTCAGGTGCGCCTTCAATACGCACCCGGGAGTTGCCAACACTGATTTCGATGGCGCCTAACGATGCAGTGACCGGCGCCGGAATCGATGCGCGTGGCGCGACCTCGGTCAGCGCTGCGCCGACCTTTACGGGAAGCAGATCAACGGGATCGTATTCACCTGCGTGCAGTGCCCGGCGCCATTTGAACTCCAAGTTCGTGTTCAGCCGGTGTTCCCTCGCTAGGCGTGCGACCGAAACTCCGGGCTCGCTCGCCAACCTGGCGATCTCGCGCCGGAATTCGAGCGGATGATTCGGTATGCGTTTGCGGCCAGTTCTCTTCGGTGCTTCTGTTGTCAAAGTAGTCCCCACTACTCGATGTGGGTGGGGGCTACGCTGGCAAATTATCATCAGACCGTCGAGACGGTACGCTGGACTCGCTTACGAGGCAAACGATAGCCTTCGTGACGTCCTTATCCGTGTAAATCGTGACTGGAGTGCGCAGTATGAAGACGCCTGTCAAACTGGCTTGATATGTGTTGCTCGCCAAGAGGCAAACCTCATCTGTGCACGAGCTGGTGTCGAAGACCGAAAACGATTCAACGCTGAATATCGACGCAGTTGCCGGCAAGATTTATTACGTCTGGCAGGAGGTCAAGATGGGCATGTGGGCGGCCCGCAGCAAGCTCCAGCCGGTCGACGACGATGTCGGGCGGAATGGCGTGAAGGAATCCAGGCTGGCTGTCATGACTGGCGCGCAAGGCCGAGCGGCCGAGTGACGTTGGCCCGCTGATCGTCAAGGGTTCTGATCAACTCCACTCGCCTTGCGTGACTCATCTCGCTGCTCGTCGCTTGACGTCAGCGTTGAGCGCAATGGTGAGGCCATAACAGCAGACCCCCTCGCTTTCACGGTTGGCCATATGGTGGTGAACAAAGTATGACGGCGAGAAGTTCTCTCCCCGTCCTACAAACGCTACCGCCGCAGAACCGTATCCAGAGTCACTGAAACGGATTCCCCACTACCCCCGGCTTCGCATCCGGCTCGTCTTTCACTTTCGCAGGCAAATTGTTCTGAGCCTGCAAGCTCGCAACAATCGCATCCACCGCTTCCTTCAATGCGAGCGCCGCCTTCAATCCACGCTGATCCTGCGTCAACTCCAGCGTGCCGTTCAGCACGACACGTGTCGTTCCATTGGTCAACGTGAGCGCATCGCCCTGAATGTTGAGTACGTCGTCATCGTTCGAATAGGGTTTAAACACCTTTCAGTCCTCCCGGTCGCTGATCTTTGAGGTTTTCCGGAATGCCCGGAAAGCGGATGCCCGATGCTGCTTCGAGTTCGTGAATCGTCCTGATGTCGTAACGGTTGGTCGATACATTGTCCACCACCACCGCGAACGCCAGTTGCCGCGAAGGCACGTAGACGACCTTGAATAACTGCGTCGGCACGAACACGCGCGTCGGTCCAATGGTCTGCAGTTGCTGGCCGTTAAAGATCGGGCCCGTGACCACGTACGTATCGTCGTATGACATCGCAATCTTGCGAACCGACGACTCGATACGCGCCCACAGTCGCTGATTGTTCTCGCGGTTTTGCGGCACGATATTGGCCAGTGAGAACGATTGTGCCATCGCCTCCTCATTCCAGCGATTACCCGCCGGACTCATATGCCCGCGATCGAAACCGCTACGCTTGTAGTCCGCGAGCGTTGCGCCTTCGCCTTCGGGCAAACGCGCGTCTTCGAAAAACTTGTTGGTGCGCACCATGTCTTTCGCCGCTTCGATATGGTCGCGCGTCAGATGTTCGGCGGACCACAACGGACCATGGGTAATGCCCGAATGCAGAACGGCGAAATCGCTATAGCAAAGCATGCGCGTTTTCGGCGCCATCTTCTGATTGGTCAGAGTGGGCCATTGCGCATTCGGTGTGAACTGGGTGCAGGAGGGCGCCGCGCTGGCGTGAGCCGCAGCGGCAAAGAGCAGACAGGCAAGCCACTTCTTCATGTGTCGATCAGTCGGGGAATAGGGCGCAAGAGTATAGCGTTGCGGACCCAGATCGAGTGACCGGAAAATGCAAGGCCAGAAACAGAAGAGAGAAGCGGATGACGTCGCGCGATGGAAGCGGACCGGATGTGCGAACCGGAATCACGCGGACAAAAAAATGGGCCGCTTTGCAGCGACCCTAATGCGTGGAGTTCTGACTCTACGGACGCAAACTTAAGATTGACTTAAATCCTGGCGCGAGAAGAGTCGATGTGTGAGTTAGCGCACGAATGCACGAATGCACGAATGCACGCATCACAAAGGTAGGGTGCAGCCGGGCGATCATTACCTGATTCAACGCAGGCATTTTCGACCGATAAAACCCGGCGTAGAAGAGAGCGCAATAACCTAATTACCGAACACGCTATTTTCAGCGCGGACCGTTTGGCGATCTACCGCTTGCAACCGCCAGAATCCACTCGCCGGCGCGCGCGTGGGTAGCGCGGTCCATGCGGCGGCGCCTTGCGCGGCGCTCACGCGCTGTTTGCGGTCGACGTGCAGGCCTCGCAGCGTACAAAGCGGCGCATCCGTGCTGGGCGCACACAATGTCGTGACGCCATTGTCGTCGTGCAATTCGCCCCACGGGGGCAGATCGATCCCTTGATGCGCTTCTCTCGACCACCGGTGTTCGTCGGTGTCGAGCCATAAGACCGCATAGTCGTGGCTGACGGTGGGATCGGAACCGTTGATCAGGATGGTCAGTCGCATGTCAGTTCCGTACAGATTGCGAGATGATGCTTTATCAGTCTATTGCCGCGACGCCCGTTATTCAAGGCAAACGTCTGATGATCCGGTCCCGAAAAAACGAACTCTCGACGCGTGATGGGTTGCCTGCGGCGTTACGATAGCCGTCGTCGTGACGACATCTTCGGAGGCATGCAATGCAGCTTCGATTTTTGCAAATTGCGCTGGTGGCGGGCTCGCTTTGCGCAATGGCCTCCGTCGGTGTTGCAGCGGATAACGTCCCCTTCTCCGCGCCCGCGCCGATTGTCTACGTGGCCGATTTCGATCTCGATGTGTCGAACGTCACCCCGGATAGCGGTCCGGGACAGCGGCTGCGTCGTTTGCGTGGCTTGCTGCCTGACGGACCCACCCCCATGGGACAGGATAAGAACCCGCAGGATCATGGGAAACACATCGTGAACGAGATGGCCGACGCGCTGACGGAGGACCTGAAAAGCGGTGGCGTGGACGCGCGCCGCATCGCACCCGATCAACCGTTGCCCGCCGAAGGATGGCAGGTGCGCGGCGTGTTTCTGAGTGTCGATGAGGGGAATCGTCTGCGCCGCGCGATGGTCGGTCTCGGCGCGGGTCAGAACGACATTCAGGTGGCGGTATCGTGCGACAGGCTCGGTGGCGCGAATTTACCGCCGCTCTATCAGGCCGTCGAACAGGCGGCCAGCAGCGATAAGCCGGGTGCGGTCATCAAACTGAATCCGTATGTGATCGCGGCCAAATTCGTAATGGCCTCGGGCGATGAGAAAAAAACGATCAGGAAGACGGCGCAGCAAATCGCGGATGCGGTGATCGCGAGGCTGCATGCCACGGCAAAGTAGCGCGCTGCGTTAATGCACCTGAGTTGCGCCCGACTGGTGTTTTAGTTGCATCTGAGTCGCGCCTGACGCGTCGCAGCAGCGCACGCGTGTTTCAATCGCACTGACAACGTACGTGGAAGCCGCGTCAGCCAAACCACCGGGCTAAGGCAAGCGGCGCTTCACGCGCCAACTACTGTGCGTGGAATCGACCGCCAGCAGCAGCCAGTGCCGCGCATCCACAGGATGACGCCTTTGCGTCGCATAACCGTCGACGGTCAGTTCAAGCTCGTCAAACGCCCGCCGGTGGCAAGTGGCATGGGCACCGGAGCCGTCCGCGAATTCGACGATCGCAGCCGCCGCGCGGGCCGGTTCGGGCAAATGCTCGATGCGCACCGAGCAGCCCGGATAAAGGTGCGAGTCGGCAACCTGGATCTGGATGGATTCGGACATGAGCGTGCCCTCCGGACGCTGGGGCGAAGCGAGCGTTTAGCAACGCCGCTTCGCGCAATGAAAACCGGATCAAAGCATAGCACCGCATGAAACGGTGGCAGTGCAGCAAATCTGCAGAAAATCTGGATTAACCAACCCGTACGTACGGGATCTGCAAGCGCTGCTTACAGGGCGCCAGTTGATCAATATTCGCTGCATGCTTCGCGCTATCATGCTGATCTAACCATGACGAACAGTGGAAACAGCAGCCAAGATGGCCAAAGAAGAACAGACCGGAGCGGGACGCAAGCAGGCGAAATCACGAGGCGCCGAGCAGGACGCCGCCGCGTTGTCGCGGGCGCAGGGCGTCGACACCTCAGACACCCTCGATTCCGCCGATGAAGAAAGCACCAGCGGATCGACCTATCTGGTGCCGGGCCTTGAACGCGGCTTACGAATTCTCGCTGAGTTCAGCGCGCGCGAGCCAGTGCTCGGCGCGCCCGAGTTGTCCAAGCGGATCGGCATTCCGCGCACCACCACTTTCCGTTTGCTGCAAACACTCGAAGCACTTGGTTTTCTCGAGCGGGTGAATGGCGACCGCCATTTCCGGCTGAGCGTCGCCGTGCTGCGGCTTGGCTTCGAATATTTGAGTTCGCTCGAATTGACCGATGTGGGCACGCCGATTCTCGAACATCTGCGCGATGCAACCGGTCTTAGCACGCATTTGCTGATTCGCGATCAACGCGACGTGGTGTTCGTCGCAAAGGCGCAAACACACGAGCCGATGTTCAGTTCGGTGAAGGTGCATGTGGGCACGCGCTTGCCGGCTCACGCCACCGTGCACGGCCAGGTGTTGATGGGCGATCTGACATTCGACGAATTGCGTCAGTTGTATCCCGAGCCGCAACTCGAGCGCTTCACCGAACGTACGCCCGCTACCGTTGAAGAACTCGACGAGCGGATCCGCGAAAGTGCGGCGCTCGGCTATGCGTTGAGTGAAGCGTCGTTTGAACGGGGTATTTCGGTGGTCAGTGCGCCGGTGCGCGATCAGACCGGCAAGATCGTGGCCGCGCTGACCGTGACGATTCCGCGTTCGGATATCGGTGAGGCAGAGGAGCGCGATCCGCTCGTCGCCGCAGTGTGCCAGGCGGCCCTCGATTTGTCCGAGCGTCTGAGCTATCGACCCCGAGCGGATGATCCGACGGCGGCTCACGCTCGTCGCAAACCCGTGTCGGCGAACTGATCTGCGCAGACGGGCCAGGCTGGCATGCCAACCGGGCCCGTCTGGTTCACTCCGTCACGTCGTTATCCGCTCAGAACGAGTGGTGAATACCGCTCAGCAGAATCGTCTGGTTTCGTCCATTCGACACACCTGCGGTAAAGAATGCGGCGTCCGTGTTCGACCCCGCGCGCATGTACAGCGCGTTCACATACAACTGCGTCGACTTCGACAGCGAATAATTGTCGCCGATCATGAACTGCGTCCAGCGATGTCCCGCGAGCGTGGTCGTCGCGGCGCCGCCAGCCACGGTGTTGAACGGCGTGAACTGATAATTCGCGCCCGCATCGTAGCTCTGATACGTGTCCGAATATCCCGCCGATTCCAGCTTCACCCGCGTGTAAAGCGCATGCACCAGCAGCTTGCCGAACTGGTATGACGCGCCCGCACCCATGTTCTGCACTTTGTCCGCGACATAGTTCGCCGCCGCGACGCCCTGAAAGGTGCCGAGGCCGGTCGTGACGATCGACGGCGTGCGGTCGTTTTCTGCGGCATACGTTGCCCCCGCCTTGAATGGGCCGTTCGCATAGGTCAGCGCGAAACTCAAGGTTTTGCCCGTGGCGAAATTCGTCGTGTTGCCGAGCCCCATCATTGCGCCGACGGTGAAGCCGCCGAAATTAGCCGAACGGAATTTCATCGAGTTGTCGTACGGCACGACGCCCGTGTCGGCGAGCGAGTCGATGTTGCCCGGGTGGAACGCGTACCAGCTCGCGGCCAGATACGCGTTGCTGAGCGGACCCAGCACGTCGAAACTGAACGGCGTCTGATGGCCTAGCGTAACCGTGCCGATGGTGTCCGAACTCAACCCCACATACGCCTGGCGATTGAACAGCGTGCCTGCTTTGGCCATCGCCCCCGTGTTCGTATAGAAACCGTTTTCCAGCTGGAAGACCGCCTTCAGCCCGCCGCCCAGGTCTTCGACTCCCTTCAGGCCCCAGCGGTCAGGCTGCGTGTTGCCCTGCTCCATCATCCATTTCGAACTCCCACCCACATTGCTGACATACGCGATACCGGCATCCAGGCTGCCGTATAGCGTCACACTGCTCTGCGCCCATGCGCCCGTCGTTGCGCAGATTGCCGTCAAGCCGGCTGCAATGATGTGCTTCACCGTTGGTTCTCCTGATCATGCGACCTTGGTCTTGCCAAGCTGTCGTCCCTGATCCTTGCATTGGGGTTATTGCCGTTCTGGTTTTATCGCGCCAAAACTGCATCGCTTTATGTTCCACCTATGGGCGTTTGTATCGCCTATGGAAAAGTATAGTGAGTCTTAAACGAGTCAAAATAAATTTTCGGACCCCGTACAAACCCGCATAAAGGGCGCGGATTTGTCTGCGAATTTGAGCAAACCCAAGCCACCAAAGGCTCTGAAACGCATAACGAGATCCCCGCCAATTCACGCAATGCCGTGTTGCGAACACCACAGTCGGTGTTTTCCCCTACGGCGCCAGATTTTTATTTTTTCTGGCTAAAGCCGCTCCTATAATTATCCATACACGAACTGATGTTCCTTGTATGGAACATAGAGCTTCAGGAGAAGGCGAGAAATGACTGATCAATGGCGCTGCGCCGGCCATGCCGGCGACCTGTCCGAAGACGCGCCGCTCGAGTTCAAACTCGACGGCACCGAAATCGGCATCTACAAAGTGGGCGACGAGCTGTATGCGCTCGAAAACGTCTGCCCCCATGCATACGCGTTGCTGACGCAGGGCTTTGTCGACGGCGACACCGTTGAATGCCCGCTGCACGAAGCCGTGTTCCATATCCCGACCGGCAAATGTCTGAAAGAGCCCGGCGGCCGGGACCTGAAGATGTACTCCGTACGTCTGGCAGGTGAAGAAATCCAGATCAAGGTGGCATGACATGCGAGAGGTAGCCGTGAACTTCAATCCTTCCCTGAAGCCGTGGCTTGCGCCGCAGCCGAATAACGTCGCCGGCAAGGGCGTGATCGAGAAGCCGGGCGAGACCGGCAACCTGATCTGGCAGAACCGCAAGGCCGAGCCGACGCAATACGAAAACGACTTCG
The DNA here is from genome assembly GCF_904848625.1 of Paraburkholderia metrosideri. Classification (GTDB taxonomy): domain Bacteria; phylum Pseudomonadota; class Gammaproteobacteria; order Burkholderiales; family Burkholderiaceae; genus Paraburkholderia; species Paraburkholderia metrosideri. The sequence goes on along the minus strand of NZ_CAJHCP010000010.1, from coordinate 168,921 downwards.
GCGATGCGCTCGAAAAAGTTTTCGAAGCCGGCGCGATGGAGTTGCAGGAAGTCGCAGACGGTTTGAACCGCGTTGGCTTCCGCACGCCGGAAGGCGAGCCGTGGGACGCCGAGCGCCTCGCCGCCGAATTCCGCCTGCTCGCCGACTAGGCGCGCTTTCCCGAACACGTTTCATCGCATCCGTATCCGGAGTCTCTTCATGACGTCCCCCGCTACAACTCAAGGCTCAGCCGACCCGATCCAGTCCTATCTGGACAAAGGCCTGCGTAACTACTGGTATCCCGTTGCACCGAGCTGGCAAGTCGGCGACGCGCCGGTCGGCATCACGCGACTCGGCGACCAGATCGTGCTGTGGCGCGACAAGGAAGGCAAAGTCCGCGCGCTGGAAGACCGCTGCCCGCATCGCGGCGCGCGCCTGTCGCTTGGCTGGAATCTCGGCGGCAGCGTCGCGTGCTGGTATCACGGCATTGAAATCGACGGCACGGGCACCGTGCAGCGCGTGCCGGCTGTGTCGGCGTGTCCGCTCGAAGGGACGAAGTGCGTGAAGTCGTATCCGGTCGAAGAACACGCCGGCGCGATCTTCCTGTGGTTCGGCGACGAAGCGCATCAGGAACCCACGCCGCTCAAGCTGCCGGAAGAACTGGTCGGCGAGGAGTACGCGAGCTTTCTGTGCATGTCGAACTGGAAGTGCAATTACCAGTACGCAATCGACAACGTGATGGACCCGATGCACGGCGCGTATCTGCACGCGACGTCGCACTCGATGGCCGAAGGCGACAAGCAGGCCGACATGCGTGTGCGCAAAACCGAAACCGGTCTGATGTTCGAAAAGGTCGGCCAGCGCGACGTGAACTTCGACTGGGTGGAACTCGGCGAAACCGGCGCCCTGTGGATGCGCCTCGCGATCCCCTACAAGAAGAAGTTCGGTCCGGGCGGCAACTTCGGGATTATTGGCTTCGCGGTTCCGGTCGACGGCGACAACTGCCAGGTCTACTTCTGGCGTACCCGCAAGGTGCAAGGATGGCAGCGCGATGCGTGGCGCTTCCTGTATCGCAATCGCCTGGAAGGTCTGCATTGGGACGTGCTGGAGCAAGACCGCTATGTGCTGGAAAGTCTCGCGCCGAATGCCCGCGACCATGAGTTCCTTTATCAGCACGACGTCGGCATGACGCGTGTGCGCCGCATGCTGCGCCAGCGCGCGCAACAACACTTCGCCGATCTCGATGCGCATCGCGCTCAAGTGCAGGCGCAAGCGGAAGCCGGCCAAACCGCCGAAGCAGGCCACAGCCATGCATAACGACGCGCTCGCAGCGCTCAATGGCCGGCGCGTGCTCGTGACGGGCGGCGCGCGCGGTCTCGGCGCGGCGTTCGTCCGCGCGCTGGTACAGGTCGGCGCAAAGGTGGTGTTCGGCGACGTGCTGCATGAAGAAGGCCAAGCGCTCGCGGTATCCCTGAGCGAACAGGGTCATGCAGCAACCTATCTGCCGCTCGATCTCGCCGATCCCGAAAGCATCAAACAATTCGCGGAGCAGGGCGCAGCGCAGCTCGGCGGTCTCGACGCGCTGATCAACAACGCAGCGATCACCAACTCGGGTGGCAAGTTCGCCGACGAGTTGTCGGTCGAAACGTGGGACGCCGTGATGAACGTCAACGTGCGCGGCGTCTGGTTGATGAGCACCGCCGCGCTGCCGTTCCTGCGCGAGTCGGGCCGCGGCAGCATCGTCAATATCGCGTCGGACACGGCAATGTGGGGCGCGCCGAAGTTGCTGGCTTACGTCGCAAGCAAGGGCGCGGTGATCTCGATGACCCGCTCGCTGGCGCGTGAATTCGGCACCCATCAGGTGACCGTCAACGCAATCGCGCCGGGCCTGACCGAAGTCGAAGCCACCGCTTACGTGCCCGCCGAGCGTCATCAGTATTACCTGCAAGGCCGCGCCCTGACGCGCGCTCAAGTGCCCGACGACGTGACCGGGCCCGTGTTGTTCCTGTTATCCGATGCCGCGCGCTTCGTCACTGGCCAGTTGTTGCCGGTGAACGGCGGCTTCGTGATGAATTGATCTTGTCGAATCGAAAGGAGAAAGAGATGGCGGATGCCGATATCGAACGCAAATCGTGGGAACAACCCGCGGAAGCGAGCTTTGGACAATGGCTGGACAGCCGCGTCGCGCGTCTGGAAACGCGTCGCTATGACTGGGACGCGCTGAAGTTCCAGGCCGACTACGACCCGAAATATCGCCGCGCGCAAATGCGCTACGTCGGCACGGGCGGCACAGGCGTCGCGAAGGACATGAACACGGTGCCCGCAGGCGGCTTCACGTTTTCGACGATGGTGATCCCGGCGGGCAACATCGGCCCGAGCCATATTCATAGGGATGTCGAAGAAATTTTCTTCGTGCTGCGCGGCAAGATGAAAGTGGTCTGCGAGAAAGATGGTGAGACGTGGGAAGCCGTACTCGGCGAGCGCGATCTGATCTCGGTGCCGCCGGGCGTGTATCGCACGGAAATCAACATCGGTGAAGAAGACGCGCTGATGTGCGTGATGCTCGGTTCGCCTAAGCCGATCACGCCGACGTATCCGCCGGATTCGCCGCTGGCCACGCTGAAGCGCTAAGCCTTTATCAAAAGTTGCCGCTGTAAAAACTCCCGCGAAGGAAATCATGTCCGCAGTCCCGTCCGTTACCGTCGATCAGCACGCGTCGCTCGAAGCACGCGTCGCGCGCTTCCCGGCGCAGCAGGTCGAGTTGGCGTCGCAACGTGTGCTGAGCTATCGCGAGGCCGCAAGCGCCAACAGCGAAGCATTGCCGCTCGTGCTGTTGCACGGTATCGGCTCGGGCGCGGCATCGTGGGTGCAGCAGTTCGACGGGTTAGGCGCGAGCCGTCGCTTGCTCGCGTGGGATGCGCCGGGTTATGGCGCATCGTCGCCGGTCGACGCTGAGTCGCCGGTGGCTACGCACTACGCCACTGTATTGAAGGACTGGCTCGACGCGCTCGGCATCGAACGATGCGTGCTGGTCGGGCACTCGCTCGGCGCGATTATCGCTGGCGCGTTTGCTGCGGCTCACTCGCAGCGCGTGGCGGGATTGCTGCTGTTATCGCCTGCTGGCGGTTATGGCGCGGCATCCGCCGACGTGCGCGAAACGAAACGCGACCAGCGCCTCGCCATGCTGAACGAACTCGGCCCGCAAGGGCTCGCCGACCAACGCAGCACCAATATGTTGTCCGCGAACGCAAGCGACGAAGCCCGCGCGTGGGTGCGCTGGAACATGGCGCGCGTGATTCCGCATGGCTACGCACAGGCGACGCATCTACTCGCCAACGCCGATCTCGCCAGCGACCTCGCGCGCTTCAAAGGCCGCATCAACGTGGTAGTCGGCGCGGACGACAGCATCACGCCGCCCGCAGCCTGCGAGCGAATCGCCCTGGCTGCGGGCACCCAATTGCAGGTCGTGCCGCGCGCGGGGCACGCCGGTTATATCGAAGCACCCGCCGCGTACACCGCGATCATCGACACGTTCAGCCGCATCAGCGGCGGACAACGGAGCCAATGAATGACGCCCGACACTCTCAACGCCGAGCGCGACGCGGACGACGACCGCAACGACACCAGTAGCGATGGCGGCTACCGCGTGCCCGGTCTCGAACGTGGTTTGAAGATTCTGACGGAGTTCTCGCCACGCGAGCCCGTACTCGGCGCGCCGGAATTGTCCCGGCGCCTGAAGATTCCTCGCACGACGGTGTTCCGTCTGCTGCAAACGCTCGAATCGCTCGGCTTTCTCGAACGTGCTGACAAAGACCGCAACTATCGGTTAGGCGTCGCGGTGTTGCGACTCGGCTTCGAGTATCTGAGCTCGCTCGAATTGACTGACCTCGGTCTGCCGATCATCGAAGCGCTGCGCACCGAAACCGGTTTGACGACCCACATCGTGATTCGCGACGGACGCGATGTCGTATTCGTTGCGAAAGCACAAAGCCATGCGCCGATCTTCAGCTCGGTAAAGGTCAATGTCGGCACGCGTCTGCCTGCTTATGCAACGACGCATGGTCAGGTGCTGATGGGCGACATGACGCTCGACGATCTGAAGAAGCTCTATCCCGAACCAGAGCTGGAGCGCTTCACGAAACAAACGCCCGCGAACGTCGAAGATCTGTATGAACGTGTTCGCGACGACGCGCAGCGTGGTTTCGCGATCAGCGAGTCGTCGTTCGAACGCGGCATTTCGGTGGTCAGCGTGCCGGTGCGCAACGACACGGGGCGCATCGTCGCGGTCATCACGACGACGATTCCGCGTCACGAGATCGACGCATCGCTGCTCGACAGCGGCCTGATCGACAAGGTCCGCCGCGCGGCCGACGAACTTTCGCAGCGCCTTAACTATCGGCCGAAAAATGGGCCGAACGCGGGCAGCAAATATATGAAGGCATTGGGGCTCTGATGATCCAAATCGATTTGACCGGACAGGTAGCGGTGGTGACGGGCGGTTCGTCCGGCATCGGCCTCGCGACTGCCGAGCTGTTTCTGCAGGCGGGTGCATCGGTTGCGATCTGCGGCCGTAACACCGAGCGTCTCGCGCAGGCGGAAGCGGCGCTGAAAGCGAAGTTTCCCGATGCACAACTGCTCGCGCAAGCCTGCGACGTGCTCGACGCCGACGACGTCAACGGGTTCGCGCAAGCGGTGCAAACACGCTTCGGCGGCACTGACATGCTGGTGAACAACGCCGGCCAGGGCCGCGTGTCGACATTCGCCAACACGACCGACGACGCGTGGCGCGAAGAACTCGACCTGAAGTACTTCAGCGTGATCCGTCCGACCCGCGCGTTTCTGCCGATGCTGCGCGACGCCGCCGGTGCGGGTAACGCGGCGATTGTCTGCGTGAACTCGCTGCTCGCGCTGCAACCGGAGCCGCATATGGTCGCGACTTCGTCGGCGCGGGCGGGCGTGCAGAACCTGATCAAGTCGCTTGCCGTGGAACTCGCGCCGCAGCGTATTCGCGTCAACTCGATCCTGATCGGCATCGTCGAATCGGGTCAGTGGCGCCGCCGTCACGCTGCGCAAGCGCAGCCGGGCCAGAGCTGGGAAGACTGGACCGCCGAACTGGCGCAAAAGAAAAACATTCCGCTGGGTCGCTTCGGCAAACCCGAAGAGGCCGCTCAAGCGCTCTTTTATCTGGCTACCAAACTGTCGTCGTACACGACCGGCAGTCACATCGATGTTTCTGGAGGCGTTGCACGACATGTCTAACAAAACTACCGTTGGCGAACTGATCGCCGCTTTCCTCGAGCAATGCGGCGTTCAAACCGCATTCGGCGTGATCTCGATTCACAACATGCCGATTCTCGACGCGATTCACAACCGCGGCAAGATTCGCTATGTCGGCGCACGCGGCGAAGCCGGCGCGGTGAATATGGCCGACGGCCTCGCGCGGGTGTCGGGCGGTCTTGGCGTGGCGTTCACCAGCACCGGCACCGCAGCGGGTAACGCGGCGGGCGCGATGGTCGAAGCGCTGACGGCGGGCACGGCATTGCTGCACGTTACCGGTCAGATCGAAACTGAATATCTGGATCAGGACCTCGCGTATATCCACGAAGCACCGGATCAATTGTCGATGCTGTCGTCGATCTCGAAGGCCGCGTTCCGCGTGCGTTCGGTCGAGACCGCACTGCCGACGATCCGCGAAGCCGTACGGGTTGCGCAAACCGCGCCGAGCGGTCCGGTCAGCGTCGAAATTCCGATCGACATTCAGGCTGCTGAAGTCGAATGGCCCGTCGATCTGGCCGCGCCGCACGTCACGACGCTCACGCATTGCAGCCAGCGCGTTGCGCAACTGGCTGAACAACTGGCGAACGCGAAGCGTCCGCTGTTGTGGCTCGGCGGTGGTACGCGTCATGCGGCGAAAGCGGTCGAGCGTCTGGTGGCGCTGGGCTTCGGCGTCGTGACCAGCGTGCAGGGCCGGGGCGTGCTGCCTGAAGATCATCCTGCGACGCTCGGCGCGTTCAACGTGCACACGGCGGTCGAGAGCTTCTACAAGACGTGCGACGCGCTGGTGGTGGTCGGTTCGCGTCTGCGTGGCAATGAGACGCTGAAGTACAAGCTCGCGTTGCCGCAACCGCTGTATCGGATCGACGCCGACGCGCTCGCCGACAACCGCGGCTATCGCAACGAGATGTTCATTCACGGCGATGCATCGGCGGTGCTCGAAGAACTCGCGACGCTGCTCGAAGGGCGCCTCAAGGTCGATCCGAAGTTTGCACAAGACCTGGCTGCTGCACGCGAAAGCGCAGTTGCCGATGTGGGCAAGGGCCTCGGCCCGTACAAGCGCCTCGTCGATGCACTGCAAGCCGCAGTGGGCCGCGACTACAACTGGGTTCGCGACGTCACGATCTCGAACAGCACGTGGGGCAACCGCATGCTGAAGATCTTCTCGCCGCGTGCCGGCGTGCACGCGCTCGGCGGCGGTATCGGCCAGGGCATGCAGATGGGGATTGGCGCGGCGCTCGCGGGCAATGCGGCGAAGACGGTGTGCCTGGTCGGTGACGGCGGCCTGATGGTCAACGTCGGCGAACTGGCCACGGCCGTGCAGGAAAACGCCAACGTGATGATCGTGCTGATGAACGACCAGTGCTACGGCGTGATCCGCAACATTCAGGACGCGCAATACGGTGGTCGCCGTTGTTACGTCGACCTGCATCAGCCGGATTTCGCGCAGTTCTGTGAAAGCCTGAAGCTCACGCACTACCGTATCAAATCGCTGGATCAAGCCGACGCGATCATTCGCGAAGGCATTGCGAAGACCGGGCCAGTGCTGGTTGAAGTGGACATGCTGTCGGTCGGCTCGTTCGCTACCGCGTTCGCGGGGCCGCCGGTCAAGGAACGGGAGCCCGTCCATGCGTGACGCCGGCTACGCGGGGCATCACGCACCCGTCGATGTCGCGATGATCGGCTTCGGCGCGATCGGCCAGGCGGTGTATCGCTCGGTTGCCGCCGATCCGACCGTGCGGGTGTCGCACGTGATCGTGTCGGAGCGTCATATGGCGTCGGTACGCGCCGTGGTGGGCGACTCGGTCGATGTCGTCACGTCGGTGTCCGCATTGAGCAGCCAGCCGCATTTCGCGCTGGAATGCGCGGGTCATAGCGCGCTGGTCGATCACGTGGTGCCGTTGCTGAAAGCCGGTACCGATTGCGCGGTAGCGTCGATCGGCGCGCTGTCCGACATGATGCTGCTCGACGCATTGTCCGCCGCCGCCGATGAAGGCGACGCGACGCTCACGCTGTTGTCCGGCGCGATTGGCGGCGTGGATGCGCTGGCAGCAGCCAAGCTCGGCGGCCTCGACGAAGTGCTGTACACGGGCCGCAAGCCGCCTACCGGCTGGCTCGGCTCGCCCGCCGAACTGGTCTGCGATCTGAACGCGCTTACCGAAGAGATGGTGATTTTCGAAGGCAGCGCGCGCGAAGCGGCGCGGCTCTATCCGAAGAACGCCAACGTGGCCGCGACGATTGCACTGGCCGGTTTGGGCCTCGACCACACCACGGTCCGCCTGATCGCCGATCCGACCGTGACCCGCAACGTGCATCGCGTGGTGGCGCGCGGCGTGTTCGGCGAGATGTCGCTGGAAATGTGCGGCAAGCCTTTGCCGGACAACCCGAAGACGTCCGCGTTGACCGCGTACAGCGCGATTCGCGCGCTGCGCAATCGCGCCGCCCGCTGCGTGATTTGAGACCTGATTCAAGACGCGTGATTCAAGACCTTAGCTGAAGAGCAAACCGGAACGACCGACATGACTCACTTCGATACCAGCCTCGTGCCCAACGGCGATATTTTCATCGGCGGCGAATGGCGGCAAGGGCGTGGCAACCCGTACAAAAGCCTGTATCCGGCGGATCAGTCGGTCAACATGGAAATCTCGACGGCCAATGCCGACGATGCCCGCGACGCCGTTGAAGCGGCCGATATCGCGTGGCGTAAAGCGGACTGGTCGGGACTCAAGCCGCATCAACGCGCGCTGATTCTGTACCGCATCGCCGATCTGATCATGGCGCGTCACGAAGCGCTCGCGCAATTGCAGCGTCGCGACAACGGCAAGCCGATTAACGAAACGCGCGTGCTGGTGGCGAGCGCGGCGAACACGTTCCGCTATTTCGCGGCCTGCCTCGAAACGCTGGACGAAGAAGTCACGCCGTCGCGCGGCGACTATCTGACGATGAGCATTTACGAGCCGATCGGCGTGATCGCGGCGATCACGCCGTGGAATTCGCCGATTGCTTCGGATGCGCAGAAGCTCGCTCCCGCGCTCGCGGGTGGTAACGCGGTGGTGTTGAAACCGGCTGAAGTCACGCCGTTGACCTCGTTGGCGTTGGCGCGCATCTGCGAAGAGGCGGGTGTGCCGAAGGGCGTGGTCAGCGTGGTGCCTGGCAAAGGTTCGGTGATCGGCGACGTTCTCGTGCGCCATCCGCTGGTGAAGAAGGTGTCGTTCACGGGCGGCAGCGAAGTGGGCCGCGGCATCGCGCGCATCGCAGCGGACAAGCTGATGCCCGTGTCGCTCGAACTCGGCGGCAAGTCGCCGACCATCGTCTTCGACGACGCCGATCTCGATCACGCGGTGAACGGCGTGTTGTACGGCATCTTCAGTTCGTCGGGCGAGGCGTGCATTGCAGGTTCGCGGTTGTTCGTGCAGCGCTCGATTTACGACGCGTTCATGAAGCGACTGGCCGAAGGCGCACGCAAGCTGCGCGTCGGCGACCCGTCGCGGACGGAAACGCAAATGGGTCCGCTGATTACGGCAGCGCATCGCGAAACCGTCGAGCGTTATGTCGCGCTAGGTCTCGAAGAAGGCGGCCGTCTGCTGTGCGGCGGCGAGCGTCCGGTCGGCGATGGTCGCGAGCAAGGCACCTACTTCCAGCCGACGATCCTCGAAGGCCTGACGAATAACGCGCGCATCTGCCAGGAAGAAATCTTCGGACCGGTGCTGGTGGCGATGCCGTTCGACGACGAAGCATCGCTGCTGAAAGAAGCGAACAACAGCATGTTCGGCCTTGCCGCCGGCATCTGGACGCGCGACTACAAGCGCGCTTACCGGACCGCCCGCGCGCTCGAAGCCGGCACGATCTGGATCAACACCTACAAGCTGTTCTCGATCTCCACGCCGTTCAGCGGCTGGAAAGAGAGCGGCATGGGACGCGAGAAAGGCCGACTTGGCATCCGCGAATACATGCAACAGAAGAGCCTCTACTGGGGCTTGAACGACGCGCCGCTGGCGTGGGCGAACTAAGCAGACAAGATACGCAAGAGGCACGTTATGACGATTCTCGGCATTGAACAGATTATTTACGGCGTGACAGATCTCGCCGCCTGCCGCTCGTTTTTCGCGGACTGGGGTTTGAAGGAAGTCGAGCACGACGCCACGCACGCGCGCTTCGAAACGCTGAACGGCTGCACGATTCTCGCCGTCGATGCGAACGACCCGTCGCTGCCGCCCGCGTTCGAAGAAGGTCCGACGTTGCGCGAAGTGACGTGGGGTGTGGCGACGCAAGCCGAACTCGACGAATTGCGTGGCCGCTTCGCCGGTCAGCCGGGCCATTTCGAAACTGAAGACGCAGTCGGTTGCATCGACCCTAACGGTATGGCGATTCGCGTCGAAGTGACCCGCAAGCGCGCGCTGGACGTGCACGGTTCGCCATCGAACGTGTGGGGTCAAACGTTGCGCGTCAACCAGCCGTCACCCATCTATGAACGCGCCGAGCCGGTCGAAGTCGGCCACGTCGTGTTCTTCACGAACAAGCTCGCGGAACAGGAAAAGTTCTACCAAGAACTGCTCGGCTTCGAAATGTCGGACCGCTATCCGGGCCGTGGCGCGTTCATGCGTTGCGCACCGCACGGTGGCCACCACGACATTTTCCTGCTCGCGTTGCCCAACGGAAAGCGCGGACTGAACCACGTCGCGTTCACCGTGCGCGACATCCACGAAGTGTTTGGCGGCGGCATGCATATCAGCCGCTGCGGTTGGGATACGCAACTCGGGCCGGGACGTCATCCGGTGTCGTCGGCGTACTTCTGGTACTTCCAGAACCCGGCTGGCGGTCTGATCGAGTACTACGCCGACGAAGACCAACTTACGCCCGAATGGCAGCCGCGCGATTTCGAACCGGGTCCGACGGTGTTCGCCGAATGGGCGATCGACGGCGGGATCGACGGCAATACGCGGCGCCAGAAAAACGCGAAGGCGCCGGAAGGCAAGTTCATGACGGAGCGCAAAAATGACTGATGCTGCTACTGCAAAGGCGCAAGCCGCCCATGCCGAACTCGAAGCGCCGCGCACGATCGTCGTGATCGGCGGGGGGCAGGCGGCTGGTTGGGTCGTGAAGACGCTGCGCAAGGAAGGCTTCGACGGACGTCTCGTGATGATCGCCGACGAAGTGCATCTGCCTTACGAACGTCCGCCGCTGTCGAAGGCCGTGCTGGCCGGCGAAGCGGATATCGACACCGTGCGGCTCGTGAAGCCCGACGATTTCGACGCGCTGAATGTCGAAGCGTGGCAGCCGGATTGCGCGAGTTCGATCGATCGCGAGCAGCGGATCGTGCGCACGCAATCGGGCCGTGAAGTGCAATACGACCGGCTGGTGATCGCCACCGGCGGCGCGGCGCGCAAGCTGCCGGATTCGTTGGTCAAGACCTCGCACGTTGCCTATCTGCGGACGCTCGACGAAGCCGTCGCACTCGGCGAGCGTCTGCGTTCGAGTCAGCGCGTGCTGGTGGTCGGCGGCGGCTGGATCGGCCTGGAAGTGGCGGCGACGGCGCGCAAACTCGGCGTCGACGCAACGGTGGTGGAAGGCGCCCCGCGCCTGTGCGCACGTTCGTTGCCGCCGATGGTTTCCGACTTTCTGCTGGCGTTGCATCGTGCGAATGGCGTGGATGTGCGCTTGAACGCGTCGCTCGCCAAGCTCGAAGATCACCCGAATGACGCGAACCGCATTCGCGCCACCTTCGCGGACGGCTCGACGCTGGACGCCGACTTCGCCGTCGCCGGTATCGGCCTCACGCCGCACACGGCGCTGGCCGAAGCAGCGGGCGTGAAGGTGGACGACGGCATCGTCGTCGATCACTTCGGCGCCACCGACGACCCGCGCATTTTCGCTTGCGGCGATGTCGCGAATCATCCGAGCGCGTGGCTCAAGCGCCGCGTGCGGCTCGAATCGTGGGCCAACGCGCAGAACCAGGCGATTGCCGCCGCCAAGGCATTGCTCGGCACCTTCGAACCGTACGCGGACATTCCGTGGTTCTGGTCCGATCAGTACGACGTCAATCTGCAGATCCTCGGCGACATTCCGGGCGACGCGCAACTCGCCGTACGCGGCGATTTGCCCGGCAAACGCGCGACGCTGTTCCATCTGGAAGACGGCGCGATTCGCGGCGTGATCGCGATCAATACGCCGCGCGAACTGAAACTGTCGCGCAAGTGGATGAACCAGGGCCGCACGATCGACCTTGCCACCCTGACCGACGCCTCGACGGCGCTTGCCTAACCACATCTACGGACGGCACTACGGCATGAGAACCATCGACAACACATTGGGGGACCGCAGCAGCGCCGGTGTCTCAGGCCCCGTGACCCGGGGCTCGATCATCGCGCGTCTGGAGCGGATGCCGGCGAATGCGATGCAGGTACGCGCGCGTATCCTGATCGGTCTCGCAACGTTCTTCGACGGCTTCGACGTGATCGCGATCGCGGCCACACTGCCGATCCTGATTGCGAAGTGGCAACTGACGCCGTGGGAAATCGGCTTTCTGATCGGCTCGGGTTCGATCGGTCAGTTGATCGGCGCCTTCGTGTTCCCGTGGTTTGCGGAGCGCAATGGTCGTGTGAAGGCGATTGCGTTGAGTTCGGGGATTATCGGCATCACGAGTATCGCGTGCGGTTTTGCGCCGACGTTCGCCGTATTCGTCGCGCTGCGCGTGATTCAAGGTTTAGGGCTCGGCGGCGAATTGCCGGTGGCCGCGACTTATATCAACGAGATCAGCCGTGCACATGGCCGTGGACGGTTCGTGCTGCTGTATGAAATTGTTTTCCCGGTTGGGCTGCTGGCCTCGAATGCGTTGGGTGCATGGATCGTGCCGCGCTTTGGTTGGCAAGCGATGTATTTCATCGGCGGCATGCCGTTGATTCTGTTCTTCGTGCTGCGCAAGCTCGTGCCGGAATCGCCGCGCTGGCTCGCCGAGCGTGAGCGGATGGTTGAAGCCGACGCTGCGGTGCTGGCATTCGAGCGTGCCGCTAAAGGCCCGTTGCCGCCTGTCACGAATTCAGCCGAGTTCGACGCGATGGCGAATCGTCATCCTAAGCGCCGGATGTCGGATCTGTTCGGTCGCGCGTATCTGAAGCGCACGCTGGCCGTCGCCATGTTGTGGATCACCTGCGGGTTCATCCAGTACGGTCTCTCGACCTGGCTGCCGACGATCTATCGCACCATCTATCACGCGCCGCTGCAACTCGCGCTGAACCTGGCCGTGGCGGCTTCGGTGCTGGGCGTGATCGGATCGTTGACCTGCGCGTTGCTGGTCGACAAGGTGGGGCGTAAGCCGATCATCAATGTGTCGTTCGTCGCATGCGCGGTTTCGTTGTTGCTGGCGGGTGTGTTCCACGCGTCGTCGGTGTATGTGGTCGCGACGTTCTGCGCGTTTGCGCTGGGCTTCCTCGCGTGCGGGTTTATCACCGCTTATGTGTACACGCCGGAGTTGTATCCGACCAGCATCCGTGCGATGGGCTGTGGTGTTGGCGGCGCGTGGCTCAAGGTCGCGGCAATCTTCGCACCGGCGATCGTGTCGAAGACGATGATTGGCGGTAACTTGCAGGTGGCGTTTTATATCCTCGCGGCTGTGCCGTTTGTCGCGGCGCTGGCGGTGCACTTTCTTGGGATTGAAACCAAGGGCAAGGTGCTGGAACAGCTCGAGGCTTGAGGCTGACGCTTTGACACGCGGGCGGAGGGTCAACGGCTTCATGCGGTGTAACGGGTAGGGAGAAAGGCGCAGCCGGGTGCTGCGCTTTTCTTTTGCGGCTTGCATCCGCGCCCGTTTGACCGTCGCCTCTACTGATAACTCATCGTAAAAGTAGCCACCGCATTCGCGGTCCCAGGGGTGACGTTGGTCGCGGTCTTCACATAGCGGGCAGTCAGCGGAATCGTCAAACTGCCATTGCCCGATTCTCCGGCGAACCATTGATTCGTATTGCCGGGCACATTCGAATCAGGTCCGAATTTAAGAACGGTGGTCCCGTTCAATATCTGCACAGCGACGCCGGAGGCCGTTGAAGCCGCGGTGAGCGACAGCCTGTCGGACACGTTGGCGGGCGACCTTTGGTCGGTGAGCGTCACGTAGATACTGGACAGGACGCCCGCGTCTCCACCAGAACACCTCAGTGCGATATTGAACGGTACGGCCGGCGAGGTGCTGCCCACTCCCCCGAAATTGCGCGCAGGCACCGCGCCTAGCGATGCCTGGATAGAGGAAGAGGACAAACTGCAAGTGGGAGATTGTTTGATTTCGAGTGGCAGCGGGATTGAGTGGCTCGCGGTGGAAATGTTCATACGCGCGACGACCGCGTTGTTTATTTTTAGGGCCATCCAGGAAGTAGGCAATTGATAATATCCAGGATACATCGTACCTGTTTTGACTAACTCCAAACGATAGTAACCACCCCAACTCCATTGAGCGGAGGAAGTATTTGGCACGGAGACGGTACCTGTTATAGGCAAATAGCCAGTTCGCATTCCATACTGCGATGACGCCGAATAGATACGGCCGCCGATCCCAGGAATACCGATATTCATCGTATTGAAGGCACCGGGCGTGCCGGTGTAATCGAGCGTGATCGGGCCGGGGCAACTGTCGAGACCGGTGCCCCCCGTCACGTACGGAAGATCAACGAACGCGAGGAGAGTCCCGTTCGGCAACGATGCGGCGTTGTTGACCACTTCGAGTGGTTGCGTGACGGTGAACCATCCGAGAATCAGGTTGAAGGGCGAGCACGCCGACGCAGCCGATGAAAAGCAGACGAGCGACGCCGCCACTATCAAATACTTGAGGATTTTCACGAGATCAATTCCGTTGGGAAAGCCGCAATGCAGCCAATGGTGTGGTGGAATACGCGATCAATCGGCATTGAAAAAATGGTCGACGTAACTCGAGAGAAAAATCGAACCGCAGCCATGTCGCGCGACTTCACAGTCCGATCTATCGGCATATCGCACTCACCACGCTGTAAGAAGCTCTCATCGTTTTGTCGATTTTGGGAAGCGAGTAATCCGCCGAGCAATGGTCTCCCGCGTCGCTGCCCCAGTTCACGATCACCCGGCCGGTCTCGCTCTTCAACCCGCGCGCAATCACACGTCCCGATTGCGCGATCGTGCCGATACTTTTTCCCTGCTCGTCGAGGACGTCAGCACCGAACGGCGCTGGCGTGCCGTTGGGCATCTGAATGCCGAGGATCGCGGCCCGTCCGGGGTTCTCCGTCTCGAACCTCAGTCGCACGATCGCGCCAGCGGTGGGTGCCACCGATTGCTGGGTGGATTTCAATTCGACATCGATAGGCAGGCCCTTGGGATCGATCTCGATCTGATTACGCGTGAACGGACTGAGGCTCGATACGATTGCATGTCCCCACGGGTCGATGCGCAATCCGCTGCCGTTCGTGACGCGCGCACCGGCCGTGTCTTTGGCTTCCACAATCGCCAGCGTGTCGCTCATGGTCGGCGTAAAAGCCACGCCGCCCGCGTAGCCGACTACCCCTCCACTCACGCTGATGCTGCCCTGACTGTAGTTTCGGCTTCTGCTGGCACTGCCGCTGACCGACGCAAATGGCGCGGTGTACGCGACATTGGCACCCGCGGTGGTGTTGCTGGCCGCGCCCGCATTGGCGCCGCTGTGGCTCGCATTCAGGCTGTAACCGATTGCGCCATCGCCACCGAGCGAGCCCGCGAGCGTTTGCGTCGCCATGGCAGGCGATGAACCTGAGCCGCTCTGCAGCGACGTTGTCGAATACGGTGCTTGCGGATGGTTGCCGAGCGGGATGCCGAGTGTCAGCATGACGCGGTTGTCCCATTTGCTGCTGCGCGTATTCAACTGACGCGAGAATGCCATGGTGTAATTCAGCCGCTTATAGCTGTTGCTGTAGCCCGCCTGCCATTGCGTGTCGGTACCGTTCCGATCCCAGTAGTTCTGGCTGCTGCCCGACATATAGAACGAGCCGTAGCCGGCGGGCAGTTGCTGGTTCACCGTCAGCTGAAGTCTGGCGCGTTGCGTGCCGCTGGCCGCATAGCCCATGCTGCGCTCGTCCAGATCGCGCAGCGCCATGGCGTCCGCGAGACCGAGATAGCCGCGGCTCGAATAGCGGTAGGCCGCGATTGACAGATTCGTGTTCGACGGCTCGACCAGCTTGCTATAGCTCAGCCGCAAGCTCTGTCCGTTGCGGTTGGGTTCGTGCTCCAGGTGCGCCGACGCCTGGGTGAGGTCGACGCCAAAGGCGCCATAGCGGGTGTTGAGGGCAACTCCGAGTTGCGCGGCCAGATAGTCTGGACTCGCTACGAATCCGCCATAACCGGTGATCAGGTTGGTGAAGCCATGCTGAACGGTGGTCTGGAACAGGACCGGATGAATGCCGACTGTTGGATTGCGGTACTGGCCAAGCGTGGCGCTGAAACGGGTGATACCCGGCCGTAGCGCATTGACTGCCGCGGCGTAAGGCACCGTCGACGTGCGCACCGTGCCGTCCGCCTCGGTGATGATCACGTCGAGGTTGCCGCCATAACCGGTCGGGTACAGATCGTTGATCTCGAACGCGCCTGGGGCGACCGTCGTTTCATACAGCAGGTTGCCGTTCTGACGAACCTCCACGCGTGCGTTGCTATTGGCCATCCCACGGACTATCGGCGCATAGCCTCGTTGCGAGTCGGGGTACATGCGGTCGTCGCTGGCCAGTTGCACCCCGCGAAAACCCACGCTGTCGAACAGCGCACCGTCGGTGAACGCATCACCCACGGTCAATTGACTCTTGAGGTGCCTGATCGAACGTTGCAGGTTGGTCTGCACACTTTGATAGTGGGTGCCAGCCTGGTTGCTGGAACTCAGACTGCCGTTATGCCGGAAACGCCATGGCCCCATGTTGATGCCGGCGTTCACGCCCACATAGGTCTGGGCGGAGCTCACGCCATTCGCGCTCGCGTAGTACGTGTTGGCGTCGTATTGCAGGCGTGCGGCCGTGACACCGTCATCCCAATGAGCGGGCTCGACATACCCACGCGCGGTGCGCGCGAGCGCGACTTGCGGCACGCTGATGTCGAGCCGCTGCTCGCCGTTGTCGAAGCTCGCGGTGGCGTCGGGAATCAACGAACCGAGCGTGACGCACTCGCCTGCCTGTGCCGCCAGCAGACGTGCGCCGGCTTTGGCCGGCAGCTTCATCAGATCGACGCCGATTCGTTCGAGTAGCGCCCGATCGAAGCAGACCTGCGCGTCGGGGCTTTCTGTGCTCAACTCGCGCAGCCGGATTTCGGCGAGACCGAGCCACACACCGTTCGCGTAGATATCGGCACGATAGTCGCCGGGCAACGCGACATTGCCTTTGTTGAACCGTGCAATGTCCACGCTTTCGCCGCGTGAGCGCTGGAGGAACTGGTCGTTGAACTCGACCTCGGCGACTTGAAGCGGGGCTGCCGGATCGCCGGCGGCTGCCCACGCATTGGCGCTGGCAAACAGCGACAGCACCATCGTGCTGATGGGTGACAACTGTGACGGAAAAGGTCGAAAAGGACTGCGTTGCATGACGACGGCTCCTGGCGGCGAACGAACTTGACCCTGCCGCCTTGGCAGCATTCAGATGGCAAATTTTGGAAATACGAGGAGTCAGCCGGATCGGGCTGACCGGACAATCATTTCGTGTTTGACGGGGCCAGCGTGGCTTCGCCGTTAATCAGGCCACCGTAGTCGTCGATGGCTTGATAGCTCACCCTCGCGGTTGTGCCCGCTGCCGCTTCGCCTGAAAGAGGCAACTCACGTGTCTGACCGGGATCGATCATCGCGCCTTCGTCGAAGTTGGCCGTTTTGCCGTCGCCGACGAGTTTCACCGACGCGAAGGACACGTGGTACGGCGTGGGATTGCGCGCCTCAAGCAAACTCCGCTCGCCAGCGTGGATGAGGCGCCAGCTGATCTGCGCCGGCGCTTCGCTCGCGCTGCCTTTGAGGCCCGCAGGACGGAAGAACATCTTGATGCGGGTACGAAAAGCCATTTGCAGGAGATTGGCTTCAGCCGCAGCGGCGGATGGCTTCGGAGGAACCTCGAGCACGTTCAGCCAGAACACCGACTCCTTGTCCTGCGGTAGCGGTTCACCGGTGTACAGAATGCGCAGCGTCTGCCCTTTGCCTTGATCGATCCGCGCGAACGGGGGGCTCACCGTAAAAGGCACCGTGATCGCGGAAGGCGCCGCGGTCGAATCCCCGTTGTCGAGCCACGCTTGCGTCAACGCGGGTGATTCTCCGCTGTTGGTCAACTTGATGGTTTGCTCGGCCTCGCCACCGTGATACACGATGCGGGTGCCGGCAATCACCACGGAGGCCTGCGCGTGCCACGCACTCGCCATAGCGAGCGCCACTGCGCCTGCGCGCAGCAGAGTACTTAACGCTCTTTTCAAAGCCATGGTTGGTTTGCTCAGAAAGGAAGGATAGGAAGCTGCGCGGAGCGATCGTGCCATTCGCTCCGCGACTCTGTGTTGATGCAAACCGCTTATTGATAGGCGAGGGTGTACATCACAGTCGAATTGGCCGCGCCAGCCGTTGCGACGCCGGTCGCCACGTACTCGGCGAAGTACGAGAGCGTCGCGCCGCCACTGGTCAGCGTGACTGCCTTCGAGTTTTGCGACGCGTCTGCGTAGCCAGCCTTGATGGCGGTGAAGTCCGAGTTGAGCAAGCCAATCTGAACGTTTGTCGCGCCCCCTGCGGTCAGGATCAGATTGCCTGTCGAGGCGTTGGTGGTCGCGCCGGGTTCGAAAAACGCATGGACCGTTCCCGATGCCGGGGTGCAGGCCGACAGCGAGATATTGAACGGCGTGCGGCCAGCGGTCTGGCCTGCGCTTGCCAGTGACGATGCCGATACCTTCGGCAACTGCACCACGAAGTCTTTCGCGCCCGCGCCATTGCCGTTGATCGTGCAGGTCTGCGCGGTGATGCTTCCGTTAAACGTGATCGTGCCGTCGGCCGCGTGCGAGGCAATGGGCAACGCGATAATCATTGCAGCAGCCGCCGCTAGCTTGACGAGGCGAATCGATTTCATTGCAGTTCCTTCGATTTAATAATTGAAATTTATTTAGATAAAATATGCCGCTGATGAAGGCGGCACATATTGAATTGGCCTGCACGCAATAACTTGTTTTCGCGTGCGCAATCGCGATGAAAATCGGCGTTCAAATTTTGCTCGCATGCCGGCCATCGCGGCTTGGCTGGCGCGGGATTCTGAACGCCGCAGCCATCGAAATGGGCCTGTGGTTCGAAGTCGAGATGGTCGTTGAACGAGGCTGTTCGGGAAATCAGAAATGCCTTAAAAAATCGGGCGCTTTTCCAAATTAAGTATATTCGGCACGAAGCGGTCGGCGATTTCTGAAAGCTATGACGGAAATTGCGACATTTCTCTTTGTAAGTCGGAAATTTCGCAGTTTCAAAGGGAATTGGGAAAAGCGGGATAGGGTCAGCGTCACCAGGATCAGAGTGGCTGAACGGGCCTGACGACTCAGTCGAGCGCAGACGCACAAGGAAGGAATCGCCGCACATGAGCGGAATACAAAAGCGACTCGCAGGCTGAGACCCGCGACGTGAGTCGCGGGTTCGTTATTACATCGATCACAACGCCTTGCGATACACGACGAACCCCGAGCGGTCAGCCACTTTGTCGTAAAGCTTCATCGCGGTGTCGTTCGTCTCATGCGTCTGCCAATAGACGCGCTGCGCACCGTCCGTTTTGGCCCGGACATAAACCGCTTCGATCAGCGCACGGCCTACGCCTTTGCCGCGCTCGGTGTCGAGTGTGTACAGGTCTTGCAGGTAGCAGATCGGACCCGCCATCGTGGTGTGACGGTGATACAGAAAGTGGACCAGACCAAGCAACTGACCGTCGCGCTCGGCGATCATCGCGTGCATAGGCTCGTAGCCGTCAAAGAAGCGTCCCCATGTGATGTGCGTGATCTCGCGCGGCAGTGCCGTCTCGCCGGAGCGGCCGTAGAACGCGTTATACGCGTCCCACAGCGGAAGCCATGCGTCGAAGTCTTCAGGGATAACGCTGCGTATTTTCAACATGTCCGACATGATCTGAATTCCTCGATAAAGATTGCCAATTATTCACGACGTCGGGAAACGATTGCCCCGGGCCCGCGATGGCATAAATACATCGTCCGGAAAGGCCGCTGCGTTTATGACCAGTAGATAACACCCAGCCGTTTGCCGTGCACGAGCGTGTCGCCGGTCCCTCAGTGGCAGTGTGTGGATCGACCGCAATTGCTCGGGTAGCAGGCAACTTTCAGCGCCACGCATCTTGTGCCACATCTTGGTGTAGCGTGCAATGCGCTGCGCGCACAAAAGTGCGCCGGCGTCCTGGTCAAGAAAAGAAGCGAGACGTGCGGGGGAAGAGAAAGTGGGAGACAGGCGCGCGTGGCTTAAGCCTGTTCGCATCGCGCGGCGCACAGGCTGGCGATACCCGCGCGTACGTTTGTCACGCGCATTCGATCCCCGCAGCTCGATGGCTTAGGGCGAGAGTCTGGCAGAAGGAAAGAGGAACCGGGGTGAGCATGTAACGGGCGCCGCGCGAATGGGGCGCCCCCACACGATTAGACATCAGACAGGCGGTGGTCTCCGCGCGCCGCCGCGTCAGTGCTTACGATTCGATGTATGACGAAGTTGATCGCGGACTTTCTTTGCCGCGAAAAGCGGCACGTAATCGAATACGCGCGCTTCATGCCGGTAAGTGGCCAACGTGTCCGCGTACATGCGCGACACTGTTTCCGCGGGTGTATCGGTCTCTTCAGCGATGCTTCTGACCACTTCGTCTATATCGGGTTCAGGCTGCGACATCAAAATCTCCGGATGGGCCGGCGGGTTGGGGAGGGGAGTACGGGGGGCAACAGCTGTCCATTACAGGATGCGATCCGCCGGCACGCCAATTGAATCGATCTATCGCGCGATCTGATTCACAGAGATTATTTTCTTGCTTTGCGATCAAGCCGCGCGCAATGGGCGGTAGCGGAAAATCAATGGATATAGCGTTGACGGAGGTCAGAAAAGGTGGCTTTTAAGCCCGCCGCTGGTGCAGGGCGGTGCGATGGTGCGTGGCTTTTCTTGACCCCGTGCGGTTGCTTCCGGTGACTACCTGATTAAGGCGCCGCATCCGTTTGTGAACGTCTTCCCTCTTGCTCAAGCCATGAGCGGAAAAGCTCGACCAGTTCGTTCGCGGATTTTCCCTCCGGAACATACGTGCAATAACTCCGCGACTGCAAACGAGGACCGGCAAATGGAGTAACAAGGCGGCCGGCCGCAAGATCGTCTGAAGCGAGCGCGGTCGGCCCCATCGCAATGCCTATTCCATCGATCGCTGCCTGCAAGGTCAGATAAAAATGGTCGAAGGTGAGTGTGGCAGCGGGTTTGAGCGTAGAAATGGTTGCGCTCGTCAGCCAGTCCGGCCAAAGCCGCGGAAGGCTCGATGTATGCAGCAACGTGTGGTGCCGCAAATCGTCCGGCGTGCGCAGCGGCAATCGTTGCAACAGCGCGGGACTGCAGACCGGAAGCCTTTCTTCGGACAGAAATGGCCGCATCGAGTAACCGTAGAACGTGTCCGGACCGCCCCGAACGATGATGTCGTAGTTCTCCTTCAAACTCTCCAGCGGTTCGTTCGAGGTGTCCACGTCGACATCCACACCGGCGTGTTCGGCGCGGAAATGCGCCAGCCTCGGTATCAGCCAGCGCAAGGTGAAGGTGGCCGGCGCATTGACTGTGAGGGTTCGCGAGACCGTGTCGGGGAAGCCGTATCGGGCGGTTGCCTGCGAGAGCCGCTCGAACAACGGGCCGATCTCCGCCAGATACGCCTGCGCTGCTGGAGTCAGCGCCACGCGCCGGTTATGGCGCTCGAACAGCGGCGCGCCAAGCCATTCTTCAAGCAAACGCACGTGCTGGCTTATCGCGCCGTGAGTGACGTGCAATTCGGCGGCGGCTTCCTTGAAGCTGCCGAGGCGACCTGCGGCCTCGAAGGCCCGCAATGCATTGAGCGGGGGCAGGAGTCGTTTCATTCGCAAGAGTTTATCTAACGCGAACAGGGAATTTATCTGGTTTGTAGCGGGGCTACAAGATAGATATTCTTTCCACCTCGGCTCCTATTTACCACGCGGAATCAGCATGCTCAGTTATACCGGCGGTCTCGTCCTCATCGCCGCCCTGCTTCACGCCAGCTGGAACGCGATGCTGCATGGCAATCGCGACCGCTTTCTTTCGATGACGTGGATGAGCATCGCCATCGCAACGGTCTCGACGCTCGTGGTCGCATGCGTGCCGCCGCCGGCTCGCGCGGCGTGGCCGTATATCGTCGCATCGGGGCTCGTGCATATCGTCTACAACGTCAGTCTCGTGCGGTCGTATCGACGTAACGACCTCGCGCACGCGTATCCGATCGCGCGCGGCTCGTCTCCGCTGCTGGTCACGCTCGGCGCGGCATTCTTCGCGCATGAGGCGATCGGTCCTCTGCACGCGTTAGGCATTGCGCTGATCTCGGGCGGCATTCTCGCGATCGCGTTGCAGGGGAGCCATGTGTCGCGCGCAGGTGCGCTGGCCGCGCTAACCACTGGCGCGACGATTGCGCTGTATACGGTGATCGACGGTATTGGCGTGCGTTTGTCTGACGGTCAGGCGCTTGCCTACACCGCGTGGATGTTCCTGTTTTACTGGCTGATGCCGCTGCTGTTCGTCGTGTCGCGTGGATCGGCCGCGTTGTGGACGCCGATGCGGACCGCGCCGATGGCGGTAGGGTCTTCGCTGGCCGGCGGGCTGGTGTCGATTGGTGCGTACGGCATTGTGATCTGGGCGATGCAGTCTGGCGCGATGGGCGCGGTGTCTGCATTGCGCGAGACGAGCGTCGTGTTTGCGGTGCTGATCGGGCGCGTGTTGTTGCGGGAAGAGGTGAGCGGGAAGCGCTGGCTAGCGTGTGTAGTCGTCGCGGCGGGCGCGGTTTGCCTGGGGCTTTGATTCAGCACGGATGCACGCCGCACCGCACCGCGCATCCATCTGACCCGCCAGAACGTAGTAGCTATTAACACCGCTACGTTTGAGGCCTTCGTCATGCGCCGTATTGTCCATGTCGCCGCCGTCGCTGCGGCCGCAACCGCGGCCGCCATGCTGCTGCTGTCCATCACCGGCTGTTCCAACGATCCACCGAACCCGAATCCCCGGGCGAACCAGCCGCTGTCCACGGTGCCGGTCGATTTGCCGCGCTATATGGGCCGCTGGTACATCATCGCGAATATTCCGTATTTCGCCGAGCGCGACATGCTGGGTAGCCGCGCGGAATGGAAATTGCGCGCCGACGGCAAGATCGACGATTCGTACTACGCGCGCAAAAAGAGCTTCGATGCAGCGGAAAAGCATTATCAGTTCCTCGACACGCCGGTGCCGGGCAAGGACGGCGGCGAATGGAGCGTGCAACTGTTCTGGCCGGTCCATGTCACGCAACTGACGCTCTACGTGGACCCTGACTACCGCTATACGATCCTCGGCTATCCGGACAAAAGCCTCGGCTGGATCTTCGCGCGCGAGCCCGATATCAGCGACGACATGTATCGCTCGCTGCTTGCCCGGCTCGACGCCATGGGCTACGACACGTCGCGTTTCCGGCGCGTGCCGCAACGGCCGGATCAAGTGGGCAAAGCAGGTTTCTCTTCTCCCGGTGACAAGGACTAGCCTGGCATCGCATCCGATTCCAGCGTTCTCGCGTATAACCCGCATCGCCATAAAGTGAGAGTCGCATGTCGCCACCTGCCGCTGTCGTGATTGCCCTGATCGGACTTGTCGTGATCTTCAGCGCCACGTGGGCGTGGCAGTTGAAGACCGCGAACGCGGGCATGGTCGACCCCATCTGGGCTTATTCGCTCGGCCTCGTTGCCGTGCTGTATGCCGTGCTCGGCACCGGCGACCCGTTGACCCGGGCGCTGACCGCGCTCGGCGGGCTGGTGTGGGGCACGCGACTCGGCACGCATTTATGGAAGCGCAACTTTGGCAAGCCGGAAGACGCGCGTTATCACCGCTTCCGCGAACAATGGGGCGATCAGGCCGCCAGCAAGATGTTCTGGTTCTTCCAGTTGCAAGTCGTGATCTCGATGTTGCTGTCGATCGCGTTCCTCGTGCCGTCGTACCGCGCGACGCCACCGTCTACCGGATGGCTGGTGCTCGCTGTCGTGTTGTGGATCGCGTCGGTGGCGGGCGAGGGGCTGGCCGACCGGCAGCTTCAGCGCTTCAAGGCGGACCCGGCCAATCACGACACGGTTTGCCGGGTCGGCTTATGGCGTTACTCGCGACATCCGAATTATTTCTTCGAATGCGTGCATTGGCTCGCGTATATCGCGTTGTCGATGGGTAGCACGTGGGCCTGGTTCACGTTGTTGCCACCCGTGCTGATGGCGTTCTTGCTGCTGAAGCTTTCCGGCATTCCGTTGCTCGAAGAAAGCATGGCGAAACGGCGTCCGGGTTACGCCGATTACATGCGCACCACTAGCGCGCTGATTCCCTGGCCGCCGCGGCACTGAAGAAGCTCGAGCACGCTTTCAGCCTTTAGATAAATCGACAATAACGCCAACGGAGTCAGCCACATGAGCCTGTCAACGACCGATCACACGATGCCGCCGTCATCGCCCGCCGACACTCGCGATGGCTGGCTGATCCACAGTTGCGAGCGCGGCTGGCTGCCTGACGGCGTGATCCGCTTCGGTATGCGGCAGTTGATGCGGCAACGCTTGCGCGACGAAGCGATCAACAACGGCGAGTTGCGTGCGCAACGGCTGAACCGTCTACTCGACGATCTGCGCGCGAGTCCCATTGCAATCGAAACGCAGGCCGCCAACGCGCAGCATTACGAGGTCCCCGCAGCGTTTTTTCATGCCCATCTCGGGCCGCATCTGAAGTACTCGTGTTGCCTCTATCCGACCGGTAACGAGACGCTTGCGCAGGCGGAGTCGGCCATGCTCGAACGCTACGCCGAACGCGCGGAGCTGGCTGACGGTCAGTGCATTCTCGATCTGGGTTGTGGCTGGGGGTCGTTGTCGCTATGGCTGGCGGCGCGATATCCGCATGCGCGCATTGTCGCGTTGTCGAACTCGCACGGACAGCGTGCGTTCATCGAAGCTCGCGCGGCGGAGGCGGGCTTGCGCAATCTAACGGTGGTGACGGGCAATATCGTCGATTTCGAATTCGACGACGCGCAGCTTCGCGGTGGCTTCGACCGTGTAGTGTCGATTGAAATGTTCGAGCATATGAAGAACTACGGCCTGTTACTGGAGAAAATCTCCGGCTGGATGCGCGACGGTGCGAAGCTGTTCGTGCATATCTTCGTGCATCGCACGCTCGCCTATCACTTCGACGTTCAGGACGGCAGCGACTGGATGTCGAAGTACTTTTTCACCGGCGGCACGATGCCGTCAGAAGCGCTGCTGCTGAATTTTCAGGACGATCTGCGAATCGAACGTCAGTGGTGGGTGAGTGGCACGCACTACGAGCGCACCGCGAATCAATGGCTGGCCGCGCTCGACGCCGCGCGTGACCGCGTGATGCCCATGCTCGTGGATACCTATGGAGCGACAGACGCTGCGGTCTGGTTACAGCGCTGGCGGATGTTTTACATGGCGGTGGCCGAATTGTTCGGTTACGCGAACGGGAATGAATGGGGCGTTGGGCATTACCGGTTTGTGAAGCGATAAACGAAGGCCGGGCTGTCGTGTTTAAGACCGATGCGCGCCGGTCTTTCAATCAGATTTCGATTTCGCGTTTCTCACGCACCCCCAGCGAAGCCGCGCCAAAGCAACGACAATAGCGCTCTATCCGATACCGGCACCTTTGCGTTCCCGATGAACGCTCCTCATCTCGCGCGATCAGAAATAATCTGAAACAACCATTTAAGCGCGTAGCGGAATAAAACGGCAAACTGAAGCGTTAGCTCAATACCGGCAGCGCATCCGGACTCTGCTCCCCTAGGAGCCGTTTTTTCAAACAGCTTTCGCAGCATTGAATTCGCGGACGGACCCATCATGAATTCCCATGCCGACTCTCTGGCCGATTCGACCGGCACGCCAGTGCCGACGCGCTATACCAGAACAGCCATCACGCTGCACTGGCTGATCGCGCTGCTGATCATCTGCAACGTCGTGCTCGGCCTGAGCGCAGATTCGTTGCCCGACGACTGGGTGCGTCCGGTGGTCGATACGCACAAGTCGATCGGCATCACGGTACTGGGTCTTGCGCTGCTACGCGTGTTGTGGCGTGTGTCGCACAAGCCGCCGCCGCTGCCGCGCGAGTTTCCATCTTGGGAAAAAATGGCTGCGCATGTCGCCCACTTTCTGCTGTATCTGCTGATGATTGCGCTGCCGTTGTCCGGCTGGCTGCACGATTCCGCGTGGAAAGACGCGGCCACGCACCCGATGCGCCTCTTCAATCTGTTCCCGTGGCCGCGTATCGGCTTCGTGATGAATCTCGATCCGGCGCTGAAGGAAAGCTTGCATTTGCATGACCGCTTCGGCGCATTGCATACGTGGCTCGGTTACGCGCTTTATGCATTGCTCGCGATGCATATCGGCGGTGCGCTGAAGCATCAGTGGATCGATCGTAAATCGGTTCTGAAGCGCATGGTGCCGTGAGCGGCTCGTACGGCATCAAGTGCGGCTTCAAGACTTCCTTCCACCCGTTGCAGCAACAACAAACCCGGCAGCCACTTTGAAGAAAACCCTTGAACAGGCCCTCGCTCTTGCGTCGCCGCGCATTGTGCCGCGACACACGACGCTGTCGAGCACGCTGATTCATTTCAGTGTCGTCGCCTTGTGGCTGCTGCTGTTCGCCCGCGCGTTCTTCCTGAAAGGCGCGCTGGCCTGGTCGACCGGTATTGCGTACGTGGTGTACGACACGTTGCTGCTCGCGTTCGTCACGTGGAAGTCGCTGCCGTTGATGCGCCGCACGCCGCCGCTCGACGCTGACCGCGACCAGCGCCACCTGCCGGACATGGGGGTGATCGTCGCGTCGCATAACGAAGCGGCTGTGCTGCCGGTCACCCTTGCGGCATTGCTGCGGCAGACGCACGGTCCCGCGCAGATTGTGATTGCCGACGACGGCTCGACTGATGCCACCCGCGAACTCCTCGCCGAACGCTTCGGCCTCACCCCTGCTGCCGACGGCGTGCTGAGCGCCGCCAGCGCGCTGTACCCGAACCTGTTCTGGCTGCGCGTGCCGCACGGGGGCAAGGCTCGCGCGCTGAACGCCGCGATCACGGTCATGAACACGGAAACCGTGATGACCGTCGACGCCGACACGCTACTCGACGACGACGCCACCTACGCGATGCGCGCCGCGTTCGCCAGCGAGCCGAAGCTGGTCGCCGCCGCCGGCATTCTGGTGCCGGTTTGTGGCAAATCGGTGTCGGGCCGCGTGTTCCAGTGGTTCCAGACCTACGAGTACATGCGCAACTTCATCGCCCGTTTTGCATGGATGCGCGCCGACAGTCTGCTGCTGATCTCCGGCGCGTTTGCGTCGTTCAGGCGGGATGCGCTGGTCGACGTCGGTGGCTTCGATCCGCAATGTCTGGTCGAAGACTACGAACTGATTCACCGCTTGCGCCGCTATTCGGTCGACCACGATCTTGGCTGGGACGTGCGGGTAGTAGGCGACGCCCATGCGCGCACCGACGCGCCGGACAACCTCGGCAGCTTCTTGCGGCAACGTCGCCGCTGGTTCGCGGGCTTCCTGCAGACGCAATACTGGAATCGCGACATGACCGGCAATCCGCGTTATGGCACGCTCGGCATGCTGATGCTCCCCGTCAAGGCGATCGACACGATGCAGCCCATTTATGGTCTGACGGCGTTCGCGCTGCTGCTCGGCTTTCTGTTCGGCGGCCATGGTGCGATCGTGGTGTCGATCTTCAGCGTGATCGGCGTGAAAACGGCGATCGACCTCGCGTTTTACCTGTGGAGCATTCACCTGTATCGCCGCTGGACGGGCGAGCGCAGCGGCAACAGTCTGGGCATGGCGATGCTCGCGGCGGTGGCCGAACCGTTCACTTTCCAACTGATACGCCATGCCGGTGCGGCGCTCGGCTGGCTGCAATTCCTGCGCGGCGGACGCACGTGGGGTGTGCAGCGGCGTTCGGGCCTGGTGGCGCCCGACGAGCGTTAGCCGGCACGGCGCGTTTTCTAAAGCATTCAAACGAGCCCCTCGGCGAGCACGCAGCATGGAAGCTGCTGCTGCTGGCACGGCGCGTGCGCGCCGGGGTGGAGGCGCCCTGCATCGGGCCGCCCTGCCGCCATCCGACCCATGCGGTGGCCGCTTCTAGTAGACTGGCGACGATGCCGCCCTTCGTCAACAGGGCGACGACCTACTATCCGCCCGTGCACGGAGACTTCACGTATGCATGCTGTTCCACCGCTCGAACAAGACATCGTCGATGCAACCGTCGATGCGCCGCCTGCGCAAGCAGCGTCGCAACATCCCGCTCATACAGCGGCTCCTGCGCATGCGCCGGGCGTCGCCGTCAACGACGCGCCGGTGCGCGATCTGCGCCGCGTCGGCATTCACCCCGACTACTGGTATCCGCTCGCATGGTCGCATGAAGTGAAAGCGGGTAAGACTCACGGCGTCACGTTCGCGGGCGACCCGATCGTGCTGGCGCGCACGGAATCCGGCAAGGTGTTTGCGCTGGAGGACCGTTGCGCGCATCGACAGGTGCCGTTGCATCAGGGTGTCGTGGACGGCGAGTCGATTCGTTGCGGTTATCACGGCTGGACCTACGACTGCTCGGGCAAGTGTATCGACGTGCCGTATCTGGGCCGCGAGCGTTTGCCGAATGGCGTGCGCTCCTACCCCTGCCAGGAACTCGCAGGCTTGATCTTCGTATTTCCCGGCGATGCCGCACTGGCCGAGCAACGCCCGCTGCCTGACCTTGGCTCCGTCGCAGACAAGAAGTACAAGACGCGCCGCTTCGGCCGTCCGGTGAATTGCCATTATTCATTCATGCACGAGAACCTGATGGATATGAACCATCAGTTTCTGCACCGCAAGCAGATGGGGCAGATGCGTGCGCGTTCGCTGGGTCGGCGGCGCGGCGAAGGGTGGGTTGAAGTCGACTACACGTTTGCGCGTATGGCCGGCCAGCAGCCAATTGGCGAGGCGATCGTGTTCGGTCAAAGCCGTAAAACCGGCGGCGACAACGACAAAGATGTGATGACGATCCGCACCGAGTATCCGTATCAGACGTTGAAAATTCGTACGTCCGAACAGACGCTGGTGATGGACCTGTGGATCGTCTACGTGCCGCTCGACCGCGAACAGCGCACCAATCGCACGTTCGGCCTGCTGTCGATCCGCAAGCCCGGCATTCCCGGTGTGCTGAATCTCGCGTGGCCGCTGCTGGTGTGGTTCACAGAACGCATCTTCAAGGAAGATCGCGAGATCGTCGAAGCTGAACAGCGCGCCCATGACTCGCAAGGCGCGGACTGGAATCACGAGGTGTTTCCGGTCATCAACGAACTGCGCGCGTTGCTGCGCGACGGCGGCGCGCCGGACCTGGTAGTGGGCGCAGGCATGAGCGACACATCCGTGATCCGTTTCTGGGATTCGCGCCAACGCAGTCCGTTAGCGAAAACCTGATATTTGGGTTTGTCGACGCCGCGAGGGACCGTACAATCATCGGCGACGATGAGCGGCGTGCCCCAGCGGCGGCCCAGAAACCACACCGTGTGATTTCCGGGTTTGAAGTCCGATAACAATAAGCGCAACGCGCAGACTCATCGAGCGGGACATCCGCAAAGATAATCAATCGCCTGAGAGAGAGGCCCATTCGATGAGTACCGAACTGCATGCAGTCGTGCCTGTTGTCGTGTGTCTTGTGGGTCTGGTCACCGTGGTCATCGTGGCGCTTGCGGTGGCGCTCGTGAAGGGCGGCCCGAAACAGCCAGTCCCGCTCGCGTCGATCAACGAGCCTTTCAAATCCGTCGACACCTCCGATTTACCTCCCGCCGAACACTTCACCGCACGCGATAACACGGCGCTCGCCTACCGGCACTATGCGGCCCGGCCGGCGTTGGTGCGCGGCAGCGCGGTGCTGATTCACGGTTCGTCGGCGAGCGGCGTCAGCATGCACACGTTGGCAAAAGCGCTCGCGGCTTCTGGCTACAACGTCTACGTTCCCGACATGCGCGGACATGGCGACTCTGGCCGGAAAGGAACGATTGCGTACATCGGACAACTCGAAGACGATCTCGGCGATTTTCTCGACGCGGTTCAGCCGGACGGACCGCGCACCCTGGTCGGCTTCTCTGCTGGCGGCGGGTTTGCGCTGCGTTTCGCGAGCGACGCCCGGCAGCTGGCCTTCGACCGTTACGTGCTGCTCGCGCCGTTCATCCATCAGAACGCACCGACTACGCCGCCTGCCGTTGGCGGATGGGCGAACCTCGGTATCCCGCGCGTCGTTGCGCTGACGTTTCTCAACGCGCTGCGTATCACGCTCTTCAACCATCTGCCCGTCGTCGCGTTTGCGTTGGCACCGGAAGCTGCCGCGCGACTCACGCCGCGGTATTCATACAACCTGATGCAGAATTTTCGACCGCACCACAACTACCGCGCCGATATTCGCGCGACGCGGCGGCCGCTCGACGTTCTGGTCGGCGCGAACGACGAAGCATTTCACGCCGACGCATTTGCCGGTGTATTCGAGGAAGCGGGGCGGGTCGTGCCGGTCACGATCGTGCCGGAGGTCGGCCATATTGGCCTGACGCTCGAGCCACTGGCGGTAGCGACGATTGTGGCGGCGGTCTTCGAGCGCGGCAGCGAGGCTGTTTTCATCGACGATCGATCGCCTCGGCGAAGAATTAGATCATCTCCGCACGGTAGGCAATCCGGCGCGCTTGAACAGCGATAATGGCAACTCATGCACATGGGTTTGTGCGAATCGGGATGCGCGACGCTCACGCCCGTGTACCATTTCGCTTTTTCCCCTCTTCAAGAACGCTCGTGACCACGCAACACATCTCTACCCCGTCGAAAAAATCGCTGACTTTGCTTCAATTGCTGGGCCTCATCGGCGCTGCAGGTCTGATCGCCGCCATCGTGCTGAATCAGTTCGTCTAATTACGCCGCCGAGCCGTCGGATCAGGCTCGCGGCCTTATGCCGGCAGTTGCTGGCTTCATCGATATTCCGATTGCCATGTACAAGAAGGGCGTAGCCGTAGAAATCCAGTTTTCTCCCGAGCGACTCAACGACGGCGCGGGCGATCCCTACTGGATCGATCTGACTCAGGCCGAAGCGCAAAGCCTGCTGGAAAGCCTGCAAGCGCGCGTTGCCAGCGGCGGCGGGGGCACGGACGCTCCGCTGGTCGTCAGCCTCGATAAAACGCCGGCATCGCACGCGGCCAGCCCGGCTGAAGCGGCGCCCGATAATACCGCTTCAGCGGATGACTTCAAGCAGTGGGTCTGCGTGATCTGCGGCTGGGTCTACGACGAGGCCACCGGTTTGCCGGACGAAGGTATCGCGCCGGGCACCCGCTGGGCAGATGTCCCGGCCGACTGGCGTTGCCCGCTTTGCGACGTGGGCAAGGAAGATTTCGCGCTGGTCGAGTTTTAACGGCCTGCGCGGCGCATCAGGCGGTTCCGTCCGGATAGTCCGCACCTTCAGTTGACGTCTTCCATGTATCGAAGTCGCCGCGCATGAAGTCCAGCTTCTTGTACGCCAACTCGAGCGCCATCTTGCCGAGCAGCAGACGCAACGGCGGTTGATCCGACAGCGCGGCGTCGATGATCGCCTGGGCGGCGCGCACCGGGTCGCCAGCCTGCTTGCCGCTGCGCTGTTCGGTCTGCTTGCGGCGCACGCCGGCCGTGTCCGCATAGTCGTCGATCACGGTCCCCGACTGCTTGATGGACGGACCCGCCCAGTTGGTGCGGAACGGGCCCGGTTCGACGATCAGAACACCGATACCCAGCGGCTTCACCTCTTGCGCCAGCGATTCCGAGAGACCCTCGACCGCGTATTTGGTCGCGTGGTAATAGCCGGTCGCCGCAAAGCTCGTAATGCCGCCAATCGACGACACGTTGACGATCAGACCACTGTGCTGCTCGCGCATGATCGGCAACACGGCCTTCGTCATGTCGACCAGACCGAACACGTTGGTCTCGAACATCGCGCGAACGTCGTCGTCTTCGCCTTCCTCGATCGCCGCCAGATAGCCGTAGCCCGCGTTGTTGACGAGTGCGTCGATGCGGCCGAAATGCTCTTTTGCCTGCTTGACGGTCTCTTCAACCTGGGTCCGGTTGGTGACGTCGAGCGGTAAAACCAGCGCGCGGTCGCCGTGTCCTTCGGCAATATCTTTCACTTTCGACGGGTCGCGCGCGGTTACGACGGCGCGCCAGCCACGCTCCAGTACCAGCTTCGCCAGCTCGCGGCCGAAGCCAGTTGAACAGCCTGTAATCAGCCAGACGGGATTGTCTCGATTCATCATTTGGGAAACTCCTCGATGGTCTACGGCGGGTGAATACTCGGACACGACCGTGCGATGTGCGTTGCCGGTCATGTTTGCAACTGTTTGATGGCGGTGCTCAGCGTGAAGCATGGCCTGTCGCCGCAGGGTCCCGGCGACTCGGGCATAGCGAGCTGATTGAAGGCCCGTGGGAGAAATCGTGTATCGACGCGTATCGCCGCGAGCAAAATCAAAAGACTAGCTTAACTCTCTTTGACGGGACGGGCTTGCGACGAATGCATTAGCGACGGTGACGCTAAATGCTGATTGTTAAACGGCAGCATTCAAATGGGCATGGCTGGCGAATGAATGAACCGGCATGTATCAATTCTCCGTGGCGACTGTTCTGCTTTGCTACGGAGTCTTCGTTCGTTTCGTCCACGTTCTGGGCGTACCCTGGTTCGACAGGTTGACGCGCTCAATCTGCATTCACCGCGCCCGCACCGTTCGCGTGTACGAAGCGATCATCGTCGCCAACTCCTGCGCGGCGGGCGTCAGCGGAATCGCCGCGCGTTGCAGCAGACAGACGTTCTGCTCGACCGCTTTCTCGCGCACCGGAATCGACGTCAGCGTGCCCGACAACGGCCCGCGTTTCACCACGACCGACGACTCCAGCGACAGACAATCCGTTGCGCCCACCAGGTGCAACGCCTCGTACAACCCCTCCACGGTCGCGATGATTGTCGGCGGCGGCAAACCGTGGCTTTCGAACAGATGGTTCAAACGGTTGACCTGCGGATCGTCGGTAAGATTCGGCGAGCGCGTGGCGACCCACGTGCAGTCAGCGAGTTCGGCGAGCGAGGTCGCGCCCGCTTTCGGATGACCCTGCCGGCACACGATCACCGGATCGGACGGATACAACGGCGTCACCGACAGATCAGCCGTGTCCGTATGCCTGGACACCAGCGCTACGGCGAAGTCCAGCGTGCCTTCGCGAATCCACGAAATCATCATCCGCGACGTGCCGGTGCGCAGATGCACGGCGACCCGTTCGAAGCGCGTGCGAAATTCCATCAGCACCGGCGCGGACGCATCGACGAGCGGCTCGGTAGTCATGCCGAACGTGACTTCGCCGACATAGTCACCACGCAATTGCTGCACTTCCTGTTCGGCCCGCTCGCATTCACCGATGATTGCCCCCGCCCGCTGCAATAGCCGCTGACCCAGCGCTGTCAGCGTGATGCCGCGATTCGTGCGCGTGAATAGCGTCGCGCCCAGCATCGATTCGAGGTTCTGCAACTGCTGCGTGATCCCACTCTGCGCAATACCCAGCGCCCGCGACGCCGCGCGAATGCTGCCGTGCTCGGCAACCGCCGTGAAAGCGCGCAACTGGGAGATCGTCAACGCCATGCGCGTGTTCCGTCGAGTGATCGGTAAAAGTGATCATGATAGTCCGAATGGGACTTTCTTTGAGGCGCAAACACGACTTACGATGCTGGTGATCCAGCCCGCAACCACTCTTCGCCCCATGAAAATTCCGCTGATGATCCTGAGCGCCGCGCTGACTTTCAGCAGCGGTGCGTTCGCCGCTGAGTCGACCACCCTGCGTCTGGGCATCGACCCCAGCTATCCGCCAATGGACGCCAAGGCACCCGACGGCACGTTCAAAGGCTTCGACGTCGATCTCGGCAACGAGATCTGCCGACGCATTCACGCCCGCTGTCAGTGGGTCGAACTGGAGTTTTCGGGGATGATCCCCGCGCTCCAGGCGCGCAAGATCGACGCGATTCTTTCGTCGATGGCGATCACCGACAAGCGTGAACAACAGATTCTGTTTTCATCGAAGATATTCCAGTTCAAGTCGCGTCTGGTCGCGCGGCAAGGTTCGCCGCTCGCGGGCCGTGCGAACGCGTTGGCCGGCAAGCAGATCGGCGTGCAATCGGGCACGCAGTTCGAGGCATATGCGTTGAAGAACTGGGCGCCAATCGGCGCGCATGTGATCCCCTACAAGGGACAGGACGAAGTATTCGCGGACTTGCAGAACGGACGCCTCGACGGCGCGTTGCTCGGTTCAGTGGAAGCGGACATCGGCTTTTTGCGCACGCCGGCGGGCAAGGGCTTTGCATTTGTCGGCGAGCCGCTGTCAATGGGTGATCGCGGCGTCGGCATCGGCCTGCGCAAAGACGAAACAGCGGTACAGGCGTCGATCAATGCAGCCATCGCGTCGATGCTCAAAGACGGCACGTACGCGCAGATCGCGAAGAAGTACTTCGACTTCGATCCGTACGGTAACTGATTCTCTTATTTCCTACTCTTCTTCCGCAGGCTTTCCGCTCATGAACAGGCAATCGATTCCGCTTCTATCGCCGGCTATCGGCACGCACCGCGAGCTGGTGTCGTTTCATTTTGGCCCGGAAAATAGCGGGCAAAAGATCTATATCCAGTCGTCGTTGCATGCCGATGAAACGCCTGCGATGCTGACGACCGTGTTGCTCAAGCGGCGCCTGATCGAGCTGGAAAAGCAGGGCTTGCTGGAGGCGGAAATCGTGCTGGTGCCGGTGGCAAATCCGGTCGGTCTCGGTCAGTACGTGCTGGGTCAGTTTCTTGGACGTTTCGACTTGGGCAGCGGCAAGAACTTCAATCGACACTTCCTGCAATTCTCGAAACTGGTTGCTCGCGCGAAAGAAGCATTGGGTTCCGATGCGAAAGAGAACCGCCGAATCGTTCGCGAGTTGATCGCCGCAGAACTCGCCGAACAGAAGCCGCTGACCGAATTCGAGTCGCTGCAACTGGCGATGCTGAAGCTCTCGTTCGATGCCGACGTGGTGATCGATCTGCATTGTTCGCTCGAAGCCGCGATGCACGTCTATACGAGCGAGGCGGCATGGCTCGAGTTCGAGCCGTTGTCGCGCTATCTCGGCGCGCAGGCGTCGTTACTCGCGACCAATTCAGGCGGTGAGTCGTTTGATGAAACGCATAGCCTGTTGTGGTGGACGTTGCAGCAGCAGATGCCTGCCGACAAGCCGGTGCCGAACGGCACAATTGCCGTGACGGTGGAATGTCGCGGTCAGCGTGACGTGTCGTACGAAGTGGCGCAGGAAGATGCGGACGCGATTGTCGATTACCTCGTGTGGCGCAAGGCGATCCGGCTTGACGCGAAGCCTTTACCGGCGTTGTCGTCGCCCGCAACGCCGCTCGCCGGCAGCGAGCAGTTTTACGCACCTGTCAGCGGGATTCTCGTGCATCGCGCGAAAATCGGCGACACGATTCGTGTCGGTCAGGCGCTATTCGATATCGTCGACCCATTGACCGACGAGACCACGACGATTTGCAGCAACACAGAGGGCGTGCTTTATATGCGACGTGCGATTCGCTTCGTGACGACGGGCGCGCCATTAGGACGTGTGACTGGAACGCGCGCGTTCAGGACGGGCGTTTTGCTGGGCGCGTAAAGCCTTCTGCTGGCCGACGACTGAAAACAACGGACGCGTTTCTGTAAATCAGAAACGCGTCCGTTTTTCATGGCGTTGCTACGCGGCTATTTTCTTCCGACCAGATAGGTCACGCCATTCGGACCATAGCGCTCCGAATGGGCTTCATTCGCCCGCAAGTGAAAGACGTCGCCAACCTTGTACGTGCGTTCTTCATCACCGACACGAATGTGCATATCGCCTTCGACAATCAGCGCCTTTGCTTCGAAGGGATGCTGGTGGACATCCATCGTGATATTGGCTTCGCGTGTCACCAGTACAGCCTCGGGGAAGCCGTCTTTCGTCAGGCTTTCGGTGAAAGTGGTGCGGTTCATGGAGTCACCATCGTGGGGAATAGTGAAGCCGACTTTAACGCTATTCACCGGATTGTGCAGAAGCCTGCAGGGCTTCGATCTAGTGGCCTTGCCTGCCGCTTGAAGCAGCCGCTCAACCGAAGCCCGGAGTGACACGCGCTTAACTTGCCGCCAACACCGGCGCCACTGCCGCCGGATCGCTGATACTCGGCCGCCCGTTTTCGACGTGCCCGGCCAGACGACGCGAGAAGCTGGCGTCGTCATTGCTCGTCACCGTCAGGTCGTACCAGTGATGGCTCGACGCTAGCACCCACGCTTCCTCGATGGGCAAACCGGCTGGCACGAGCACCGGACGCACACGCGCACCATACGCGTTATCCGTCACCGTCAAACGCGCAATGCCGCCGCCGCTATTGCTGAACTTCAGGAACACATTGCCGTTCGCCACATCGTATTGCACGATCACTTCAGGCTGCGCCGGCTTGTTGCCGAGATGCAGCCCGGCGATATGCGTCGTCTGCGAACTCGCCTGGGTATTGCCCGCGAACTTGCGCACGAAACCGTTCGGGCCGAATACTTCGAACGTGTACACGCCGTTCGTCGTTGTCAGATCGAAAGTCTCGCTGAGCGATTTGCCCGCTTCAACGGTATAACGCCACGGACCATCCGTGCGATTCGTCGCGTACACATAGAAGTGCGCGCCCTGCTCGCCGGTGTTGGCAAACGTGATGTCGAAGGTGTTCTTCGACGCATTCGCCGCGCCATTCACATGCAATTCGTACGGCAATGCGCGTGCGAAACGAATTCCGCTTTCCTGCGGGTCGATCGCGCCGGGCGTGGCCGGAACGGTCGGCTTCGGCTGCGTCGCGCACTGGTTGTCGGCGATGCTCTTGTAGTTGCTCGTGTCCGGCAGCGGCGGCACCTTCGAGTCCGGCGTGCGGAAGTCGAACGCGGT
Source organism: Paraburkholderia metrosideri (assembly GCF_904848625.1). Classification (GTDB taxonomy): domain Bacteria; phylum Pseudomonadota; class Gammaproteobacteria; order Burkholderiales; family Burkholderiaceae; genus Paraburkholderia; species Paraburkholderia metrosideri. The sequence continues at coordinate 132,484 of NZ_CAJHCP010000010.1, read as the reverse complement.
GGTCAGGTCGCCGCACACGGCGCGACGCCATGCGGTGATGTTCGGCTCATGCACGCCAAAGCGCGTTTCGATAAAGCGGATCACCGACGTATGATCGAACACCTGCGAACACACGAAACCACCCTTGCTCCACGGCGACACGATCGTCATCGGCACACGTGGGCCGAGGCCGTAAGGGTAGCCGTCAGCGGTGTAGCTGCCGCCGCGCAGCGGATTCACCACGTTGTGGATTTCGCCTTCGGTGCTGACTGTCGACTGGCCTTGCGCGGGCGTCGTGGGCGGTTGCGGCGGCACGAGGTGATCGAAGAAGCCGTCGTTCTCGTCGTACATGATGAACAGCACGGTCTTGCTCCACACTTCGGGATTCGACGTCAGCGCATCGAGAATTTGCGACGTGTATTCCGCGCCGTATGCGGGCGTATATTGCGGATGCTCCGAATACGCGGCCGGCGGACACAACCACGACACTTGCGGCAGCTTGTTCGCGAGCACGTCGGCCTTCAGGTCGTCGATCGTGCGCACGGTTTGCGCGCGTTCGTACAGCGGCGAACCCGGTTGCGCGTTGATGTAGTTCGTGAAGTTCTGCAGGATGTTGGTGCCGTAGTTGCCGTTCAGCGGATCGCTGCCGGTCAGCCCCTGCTGGTAGATCTGCCACGACACGCCGGCGGCCTGCAGGCGTTCCGGGTAGGTCGTCCACGAGAGCAACTGATAGCTCGGCGGACCGTCGCCGTCCACCCAGTCGTTGTTGTCGAGTAGCGGACCGCCCATCGTGCCGCTCGGATCGACCATGCCGGTCATCAGGTACGCGCGGTTCGGGTGCGTCGGTCCAGGCAGCGACGCGAAGTACGCGTCGCAAACGGTGAATGCATCGGCCAGCGCATAGTGGAACGGAATGTCGCTGCGCAGGTGATAACCCATCGTCATGTCGGTCTTGTTGGCCGGCCACTGATCGTAGCGGCCGCCATCGATCGCATACTGCGTCTTGTACCACGAGTGATCCAGATCGCCGACGCATTGCGCGCTGGTGGTCGCTGTGTTCAGATGGAACGGCAGCACCGGCTTGGTCGCATCTTCCTTCGACGGCTGATACCAGACCGGCTTGCCGCTCGGCAGCGGAATCGGGAAGCGGTCGTTGTAGCCACGCACGCCGCGCAGATGGCCGAAGTAATGGTCGAACGAACGGTTCTCCTGCATGAACACGACAATGTGCTCGACATCGCGGATCGTGCCGGTGCGCGAGAACGCGGGCACGGCAAGTGCGTTGCGGATCGACTCGGGCAGCGCGGTCATGGCGGCGGCAGCGCCAGCCGACGAAGCCACGGTCTGCAGGAAACGGCGACGGCTAGTTGATGTCATCGAATATCACCTTCTGCGGGGGGAAAGAATGGCGCGTCATGCGCACCGGTGGAATTGGGTCGATTACCTGGTTATCAGGTCAGTTGCTGCGCGCGCTGTCGCCCGGTGCGTAATGCATGACCGGGGCGATCTGCTGGTTGTCGGCAGCGAGATTGGCCTGCATGGTTTGCGCGACCGGATCGGACGCGAGGGCGGGGTCAGCCGCGAACGGCGCGGACGCATCGGGTACGAATGCTGCAGGCAGGCTCGGCACGCTTTGCTGCGCGGCGTCATTGGCGGCGATGCCCTGCGATGAAGATGAAGGCGATGAAGTGGCGGAAGACGTCGTGGTGGGGGAGGAATCATCCGCGCCACAACCGGTCAACGCGATGCTCGATGCGACGGTCGCAATGGCAACTAAAGCGGCGCTGGCCAGACGTTTGTCTCTTTTCATCTCTTCATCCGTTTTTTGTGAAAGCGCGTGCAGTCTCCAATCCTTTCAAGAAATAATTGTGAAACGTTTGCGAGTAGTAAAACTTTCGCTAGTTCGTCGGTTATTCGAAAGGAAATGGAAAGTAACGGGAAGGACAATGGTCATCGGAACGCCATTTGCCTGACATCGAAGCATTCGAGAAATTAATGGTTAGGCATAACCACTTATTCCATGACACGCATAGAACGAGCTTTCGACCTCTCACGTCTTGAAGATGAATGGCTGGAAGCCGACGGCTTCGGCGGTTTCGCGTCGGGTACCGTGGGCACGCTGCGCACACGGCGCTATCACGCGTTGCTGCTCGCCGCGACGCACGCGCCGGGCGGCCGCACGGTGCTCGTGAATGGCGTCGAAGCATGGCTTGAGGCGGGCGGCCAGCGTTATCCGTTGAGCATGCAGCGCTATGTGCCGGATGTGATCTACCCCGACCTGAGCGCGAGTCTCGCCGCGTTCGACACTGAACCGTGGCCCACCTGGCGCTTCCAGCTCGATGCGCATACGGAGGTCGTGGCCGAAGTTCTGGTCAGCAAGGCAACCCGCGAAACGGTGTTGCGCTGGCGTATCGAGAATGACGACCAGGTGGATCAAATGAGTGCGGCCGTTTTAAAGGTGCGCCTATTGCTGTCGGGTCGCGATTACCACTCGCTTCATCATCAGAATTCCGCGTTCAATTTCAATGCGCAAATCAGTGACGATTCCGCGTGCGTGAATTGGCAACCCTATGGCGATTTACCGGCTATTCATGCCGCCACGAATGGCGCCTATGCGCATGCGCCCGACTGGTATCGAAACTTTTGCTACGTCCGTGAGCAGGAGCGCGGGCTCGACTTCAGCGAAGATCTCGCCACGCCCGGCGTGTTCAGCTTCAATCTGGCCGATGCTGACGCGGTGATGATTCTCAGCGCGTCGAGTGCGACGATGGAATCGACGCCGCCTTGCGTGAACGCGCAGACCGCCGCCGGCCATGCCGCCGAGCTCGCGAGCATCGAGCAGCAACGCCGAGAGAAACTGGGCTCGCGCCTGCAACGTTCCGCGGATGCCTACGTCGTCTCGCGTAACGAAGGCCGCACGATCCTCGCGGGTTTCCCGTGGTTCACCGACTGGGGCCGCGATACCTTCATCGCCATGCGTGGGTTGCTGATCGCGTCGAACCGGCTCGACGAAGCCGAAGCGATTCTGCTCGAATGGTCGGGCACGCTGTCGGAAGGCATGCTGCCGAACCGTTTTCCCGACTATGGCGACACACCGGAATTCAACTCCGTCGATGCATCGTTGTGGTTCATCGTCGCCGTCCACGACTATCTGGCGACGCCGCATGCGAGCGTATCGACGCGAGCACGTCTTCAGCAGGCGGTCGAAGCCATCCTCATCGGCTATACGAAGGGCACGCGCTTCAATATCCAGGCAAGTTCTGAAGACGGGTTGCTGCGCGCAGGCGTCCCCGGCGTGCAGCTCACGTGGATGGACGCGAAGGTCGGTGACTGGGTCGTCACGCCGCGTATCGGCAAGCCGGTCGAAGTGCAGGCGCTGTGGATCAACGCGTTGCGCATCGCAGCAAGGTGGAATCCGCAATGGCAACAAGCTGCCGAGCGAGCGTTGCAAGCGTTTCGTGAACGCTTTATCGATCCGTCCACGCAGGCGCTGTTCGACAACGTCGACGTCGATCACGTCAATGGCACGACCGATCGCTCGATCCGCCCGAATCAGATTTTCGCGGCAGGCGGTCTGCCGTTCCCGTTACTCGACGCCACGGCGGCGCGCGCCGTCGTCGCTCAGGTCGAGGCGCAGCTACTCACGCCTTTGGGCCTGAGAACGCTCGCGCCATCCGACCCCGCGTATCGTGGCCACTACGGCGGGCCGCCGCTCGCCCGCGACGGTGCCTATCATCAAGGGACGGTGTGGCCGTGGTTGCTCGGCCCGTTCGTCGAAGCATGGCTGAGGGGCCACGGCAACACAGCAAATGCCTGCGACGAAGCCAGATCACGCTTTCTCGTGCCGCTTTACGCGCATCTCGATCACGCGGGCCTCGATCACCTCTCCGAAATCGCCGACGGCGATGCTCCGCATGCGCCTGCCGGCACGCCGTTTCAGGCGTGGTCGCTCGGAGAATTGCTGCGCGTGGAACGTCTGCTTGCCGGGTTGAAGCCCACGGCTGCGTAAACCGCGCTACGATGTGTGTCCCACCGCAAGCCTGATGCAAGGACGTTGTCATGCCACCGCTGCGCGCTGCCAATCTGCTCGCCACTATCGAAGGTTCCCGACTGCATTCCGCCGACTGCGCCCATTGGCAACGCTGGGGGCCGTATCTAAGCGAGCGTCAATGGGGCACGGTTCGCGAGGATTACAGCGCAGACGGCACCGCGTGGGACTCATTCCCGCACGACCATGCGCGTAGCCGCGCGTACCGCTGGGGCGAAGACGGCATTGCCGGATTCGGCGACGACAAGCTGAGCTGGTGCGTATCGCTCGCGCTGTGGAATCGCAAAGATCCGATCCTGAAGGAGCGCCTGTTCGGCGTCACGAATTCGCAAGGCAATCATGGCGAGGACGTTAAGGAGTTGTACTTCTACGTCGACGGCACGCCCACGCATTCGTACATGCGGATGCTCTATAAGTATCCGCACGCCGCTTATCCGTATAACGACCTCGTGCAGGAAAACGGTCGCCGTGGTGGCGACATGCCGGAGTACGAAGTTCTCGACACCGGCGTGTTCGACGATCTCCGCTATTTCGACGTTCACGTCGAATACGCGAAGCATGCGCCCGACGACATCGTGATGCGCGTGACGATCGAGAATCGCGCAGACCAGGCGGCGTCGCTCGATGTGCTGCCGCAGATCTGGGCGCGCAATTCGTGGTCGTGGAAAGAGAACAAGGACAAACCGTCGCTGGTCGCCGGTACGGGTCACGACGGCAGCGTTCACCTCGTGGGTCGTCAGCATGGTCACGAGCCGATTGTCGTGACGGCGTGGTCGAAAGACGCGCCGCAACTCAACTGGCTTTTCTGCGAAAACGACACGAACGTCAAGCGCCTTTTCAATATGGAAGGCACGGGTCCGTTCAAGGACGGCTTTAACGATTACCTCGTGCACGGCGATCAGCAGGCTGTGCGTCATGACGCGGGCACCAAGGCCGGCGCGCATGCGGCACTCGAACTGGCTCCGTATGGACGAGCGGTTGTGTACCTGCGCTGGCGTCCCCAGTCGGCTCCCGACGACGTGCAATTCGACGCGGATGCCGTTTTCGCGCGGCGTATCGCCGAGGCCGACGAATTCTATGGCGCGTTGCAACACGAGATCACCGATCCCGATGCGCGCCTCGTGCAGCGTCAGGCGCTCGCCGGCATGCTGTGGTCGAAGCAGTACTACCAGTACGACGTGCAGCGCTGGCTCGAAGGCGATCCGCTGCAACCTGCCCCGCCTGCCGGTCGCAAACATGGGCGGAACGCCGACTGGCGGCATCTGTGCAATGCGGACATCGTGTCGATGCCGGACAAGTGGGAGTACCCGTGGTACGCGTCGTGGGACCTCGCATTTCATGCCGCCGCGTTCGCGCTGATCGACCCGGCGTTTGCAAAGCGGCAATTGCTCCTGCTGGTGAAAGACCGCTATCAGCATCCGAACGGCCAGCTACCCGCTTACGAATGGGCGCTCGGCGACGCGAATCCGCCGGTGCATGCGTGGGCCGCGTGGCGCGTCTATGAGATCGACCGGGCGCTGACCGGCAAGGCGGATCGCGATTTCCTCGAACTCGTCTTTCATAAGCTGCTGCTGAATTTTTCGTGGTGGGTGAACCGCAAGGACGCCGACGGTCACAATATTTTCCAGGGCGGCTTTCTCGGACTGGACAACATCGGCATCTTCGACCGCTCGTCGCCGCTGCCAACCGGCGGCCATATCGATCAGGCCGACGGCACCGCATGGATGGCCGCGTATGCGCTCGACCTGATGCGTATCGCGCTCGAACTCGCGTACGCGAACCATGTGTTCGTCGATATCGGCGTGAAGTTTTTCGAGCACTTCCTGTATATCGCCGAAGCGGTCAGTTGCGACGACGGCTGCGAAACGGGACTCTGGGACAGCGAAGACGAGTTCTTCTACGACAAGCTGCGCCTGCCCGACGGCAGCAACATTCCGATGCGTGTGCGTTCTATCGTCGGGCTGATTCCGCTGTTCGCGGTGCATGTGCTCGAAGAACGTTTGCACGACGGCTTACCGTGTTTGCGCGAGCGGCTCGCGTGGTTCCTCGAACATCGTCCGGATCTGGCGAAGCTGGTATCGCGCTGGAACGAACCCGGCAAGGGCAATGCGTTGCTGATGTCGCTGCTGCGTGGGCATCGGATGAAAGCGCTGTTGCGGCGCGCGCTCGACGAAAGCGAATTCCTCTCCGATCATGGCGTGCGCGCGCTGTCCCAATACCATCGCGACCACCCGTTCGTGTTCAACCACAACGGCGATAGCTTTACGGTGAAGTATTTGCCGGCGGAGTCCGACACGCGCGTATTCGGCGGCAATTCCAACTGGCGCGGTCCCGTGTGGATGCCGGTGAACTATCTGCTGATCGAATCGTTGTACGAATTTCACCGCTATTACGGCGAGACTTTCCGCGTTGAATATCCGACGGGTTCGGGCCAGAAGTTCTCGCTTAGCGAAATCGCCGACGAACTCGCGCGTCGCGCAACCACGTTGTTCCTGAAGAACAAGGACGGCGAGCGTCCTGTGATGGGCGCTTATCCGCTGTTGCAGGCCGACCCGCGTTCGCGCGATCTGATCCTGTTCCACGAGTATTTCCACGGCGATAACGGGCGCGGTGTCGGCGCTTCGCATCAGACCGGCTGGACCGGGTTGGTTGCGTTGCTTCTGCAACCGCGCGTGATGGCCGCATCGGGGAATGTGCCGGTAACAGGCGAGCCGGACGCGGCGCCTGCTTCGACATCGCCCGCCACTGCGCCGGTTCATGCGCCCGAACCGGCCACCGTTGAAGCAGTTGCAGCGACCAGGTAGCGCGCTTCGATCCCGACGCATCAGCACGGCGCGTGAAGTACAGAACGCGAGGTTACATAAGCCCTACAACCTCGCGCGTCGCGTACTCGTGCGATCGTTTTTGAACTGTGTGGGTTCGTGCGTGGTCTTTCATGTACCGCCACGTTTGTTCCATTGGCTTCCTTAAGTGAATCCCATGTCGACTACACCGAACACCCAAGCTTCCGATCAAGCCACTTCCACCCAAACACCAAGCTGCAAGGTCAGTGCAAGTCCGCACGACGCGCCAGCGTCGCCGGCCGGCAAGCGGCCCGCGCCGCCGTGTACGCTGGTGATCTTCGGCGCGGGCGGTGATCTGACCAAACGTCTGCTGATGCCCGCGCTTTACAACCTTGCCGTCGATGGCCTGCTCGACGGCGGCATGAAGATCATCGGCATCAATCACGGTGAGCGTGAAACGAGCGCGTGGCGCGACGACCTGCATCAGTCGCTCGAGCAATTTGCCGCCGACAAAGCCAGCACCTTCCACGCAGGCAAGCTCGACGACAAAGCGTGGGATTGGGTCGCGCAACGCCTCGAATACATGGCGGGCGAATTCGAAAGCGACGATACGTTCACGAAGCTCAAGCAGAAGCTTGATCAATCGTCGGGTGGCAACGTGATTTTTTATCTCGCTGTGACGTCGCGTTTTTTCAAGCCGATCGTCGAGCATCTCGGTAAGGCCGGTTTGCTGAAAGAAGGCGATGGCGATCATGGCGGCTTCCGCCGCATCGTGATCGAGAAACCGTTCGGCACCGATCTCGCTTCGGCGCGCGATCTGAACGAACATATCCTGTCGTACGCGAAAGAAGAGCAGGTGTATCGCATCGATCACTTTCTCGGTAAGGACACCGTGCAGAGCATTCTCGCGGTGCGTTTTGCGAATGCGCTATTCGAGCCGGTATGGCGGCGCGAATATATCGACAGTGTGCAGATCACCGCCGCCGAAACGATCGGCGTGGAAGGGCGCGGCAAGTTCTACGAGCAGACCGGCGCGTTTCGCGACATGCTGCCGAACCATCTGTTCCAGTTGCTCGGCATGGTCGCGATGGAACCGCCCAATTCGTTCGACGCCGAAGCCGTGCGCGACAAGAAGGCCGACATCTTCGACGCCATCCAGCCGCTCACTCCCGACGACGTCGTGTTCGGACAATACGAAAAAGGCCCCACTGGCGTGGGCTATCGTGAAGAACCGGACGTCGCGCCCGATAGCTCGACGGAAACCTACGCCGCAGCACGTGTGTTCGTCGAGAACTGGCGTTGGGCCGGCGTGCCGTTTTATCTGCGCACGGGTAAAAGGCTCGCTGCGCGTCGCACGGAAATTTCAGTGCAACTGAAACCTGTGCCGTTCCGCCTGTTCCGCGATACGCCGGTCGACGCGCTCACGCCGAACGTGCTGACCTTGCGCATCGATCCGGCGCACGGCACGAGCTTCGACTTCAATGTGAAAACGCCGGGGCCGGTGATGCAGATCGGCGCGGTGCAGTCATCGTTCGATTACAACGACTTCTTTACCGAGCGCGCGAACGTTGGCTATGAGACGTTGCTGTACGACTGCATGCTCGGCGACGAGACGCTGTTCCAGCGCGCGGACAGCATCGAAACGAGCTGGAGCGCGGTCGACGACGTGCTGCATCCGAAAACCGGCGGCGCGGTACCCGTGCATGGTTACGCGTCCGGCAGCGAAGGCCCGGCGCAAGCAGATGCACTGCTCGCGCGCAACGGGCACGCATGGCGTCCGTTGAAACAGAATCCAGTCGAGAAGAAGTAACTCCAGTATTGCCTCAACATAATCGGGGGACACCTTGGCGACACGTAAAACTGCACGCAGCACAACCAGTCAGCCCACGAGCAAGGCAGCAAGTAGCGCGAAAAAAGCACGCGGTACCGAGCGGATTCTCGCCATCGACGTGGGCGGCACGGGCCTGAAGGCCGCGATCATCGACGCGGACGGGCAGATGAAAACCGAACGCGTGCGCGTGGCGACGCCGCATCCTTGTACGCCAGCGCAACTGGTCGACGCGCTGTTCGCTCTGGTAACGCCGCTGGTCGAACAGGAGCCGCCCACGTTGATGTCGATTGGCTTTCCTGGCGTGGTCCGCGATAACCGCATCCTGACCGCGCCGCATTTCGGCGTGGAAGGCTGGCATGACATCGCGCTCGCGGATTCGCTGGCGCAGCGCCTGGGCGGCTTGCCGGTGCGCATGATCAACGACGCCGAAATGCAGGGCTTCGCTGCAATCGAAGGAAATGGCCTCGAATTCGTGCTGACGCTCGGCACAGGCGCGGGGACCGCGATGTTCCGCGACGGCGAGTTGATGCCGCATCTCGAACTCGCGCATCATCCGGTCAGCAATAAAGGCGTGGCCTACGACGAATACATCGGCGACGCCGCGCGCGGAAAGGTCGGCAACAAACGCTGGAATAAACGCGTCGAGAAAGTGATCGGCATTCTCGATTCGCTGGTTAACTATGACAAGTTGTGGATTGGCGGCGGCAATGCCGCGCGTCTGAAGTTCGATTTGCCGGCCAACGTGGCGACTGTGTCGAACGACGCGGGCATTGAAGGCGGCGCGCGCCTGTGGCATCCGAAATCGGTGCGCGAGACGCGGCAGTTGCCGGAAGCGAATCAGCGCACGGGCCATTTCAAGTAGCCCGGTTTCGACCCGCCTGCCTGCCGCGCCTGAGCCCGCCTAGCGCGCGGCGTCTCCCCAGCGATACTGCACGCTGGCTTCGTCGAGTTGCGTCTTGATCTGCGCATCGAGCACCAACTCGGAAGCCGCGAGCGTATCGCTCAATTGTTCCGCACGGCTCGCGCCGATAATCGCCGACGTAATCAGCGGATTGGCCAGCACCCATGCGAGCGACACGCGCGTCAACGATTCGCCGGTCGGCGCGACGATTGTTTTCAATTGTTCGATGGTCTCGAATTCGCGCTGATGCCAGTAGCGCTCCTGGTACATTGCGCCAGCCTTACCAACCGTTTCGGTGAAGCGCCCGCTAGCGGGCGTCGCGTTCAACTGATGCTTGCCAGTCAGCAAGCCGCCCGCCAGCGGGTTGTAGGGGATCACGGCCAGTTGTTCTTCGCTAGCCAACGGTAGCAACTCCCGTTCGATTTGCCGGAACAACAGGTTGTAGCGTGGCTGCACCGAGACGAAACGCGCCGTGCGTAAAACATCCGCGCGTCCCAGCGCGCGGGCGAGCCGATAAGCAAGGAAGTTCGATACGCCGATGTAGCGCGCTTTTCCCGAGCGCACGATCACGTCCAGCGCTTCGAGCGTTTCGTCGAGCGGCGTGTTCGCGTCGTCGGAATGGAGCTGGTAGAGGTCGACGTAATCGGTGCCGAGCCGGCGCAAAGACGCGTCGATAGCATCCAGCAGATGTTTGCGTGACGCGCCCTGATCCCACGCCGCCGGTCCCATCTTGCCGACGGCTTTGGTCGCCAGAATAAAGCGCTCGCGTTTGCCCTTCAGCCAACGCCCGACGATTTCCTCCGTGCGCCCGGCAATATTCTCACCGCCGCCGAGCGGATACACATTGGCTGTATCGATGAAATTCACGCCGGCATCCGCCGCCGTGTCGAGAATGCGATGCGAAACGTCTTCTTCAGTTTGCAGACCAAAAGTCATCGTGCCGAGACACAGGCGCGAAACGGTCAGGCCAGTGTGGCCGAATTTTCGGTATTGCATGGTCAACTCCGGGATGGACGGGACACCGACGCGGTGCAGTGTTGCAAAAAGGATAAACGGTGTCGCGATTTAATGCGCTGTACCACGACCGCCTGATGTTATTTGTTTGAAAGATTTGGCGCTGCAGTTAAATAACAAGAAGCCTTATTGCAATTACGTATTCATTCATTAGACATTACAACAAAGTAATAAAACCAGCTCGCGGCTATTCAAATGTTTACAAATACCCTTCGCTCGTAAGATTCTGAAACAATTTCATTGCGCGAGGTAACGCGCGCCGCGATTGTAGGGATTTACTGCGTGTGGAATGATATCGATTCTCATTTAAAAAACTAGCCAGCTATTCCGTCATCGGGTGCTCGACGAGCCCGACCGGCAGCCAGCCAATTGCGCTTTTGTCATCTATCTCATGGCATACATGCAAGATCGGCAGGCGCACATCTGACGGGATTTCCATGTTCAACCACACGCCGCTCGCGACTGCGTTAGCGCTAGCTTTTGCCATTCCATTTGCAACACCCGCAGTCGCGCAGACCGCGCCCCAGACTACGGCGCAGTCCGCATCGGACAATGCGACGACCGGCGCAAACGCAACCACCGACGCAACGAAAACAACAACAGCGACGGACAGCGGAACGCTGCCGACTATCGGCATCGCCGCGCAATCCGAGCAACAGGACTTCCAGGCAGAGCGCTCGAACGTCGGCGCCAAGACGCCGACCGCATTGCGGGACATTCCGCAAACCGTCACGGTGATCAACAAGGACGTCCTCGCGTCGCAAGGCGCTACGTCGTTTCAGGATGCGCTGCGCAATGCGCCGGGCGTGACGATCGGCGGTGCGGAAGGCGGGCAGATCGGCAATAACATCAACCTGCGTGGCTTCACCGCGCAGAACGATATCTACCTGGACGGCTTTCGCGATCGCAACCAGTACTATCGCGACACCTTCGACCTCGAAGAAATCGAAGTGCTGTATGGCCCGTCGTCGATGCTGTTCGGCCGGGGCTCGACCGGTGGCGTGATCAATCAGGTCAGCAAGAAAGCGAATCTGAAAGACTCGGCGGAAATCTCGACGACGGTCGGCACCGACGACCACTACCGCACGTCGGTCGACGTGAACCACAAGCTGAACGATACGTCCGCGATCCGCCTGAACGCGTTCGGTCAAAGCATCGGTTCGACGCGCGACGTAATGAAGAACAAGGACTTCGGCGTCGCGCCGGAAGTGCGTTTCGGGATCGGCACGCCGACCGAAGTCACGCTGTCCGCGCTGATCCAGCACAACCACGACATGCCCGACTACGGCATCCAGGCATTGAACGGCCGCCCTTCGCCGGTGCCGCGCAACACGTTCTACGGTTTGACGTCCGACCGCACGATCCAGGATGTGCAGACGTTCAATGCGTCGATCAAACACAAGTTCTCGGACGCGCTCACGTTCACCAACCAGACGCAGCTGTCGCACTCGATGACCGACGCGCGCGAGACCGCGCCTCAATCGGTACTGACGGGGCCGCTGGCGACGAGTCCGGCGTTGAGCAACGGTAATTTCACGTCGCTGCCGCCGTCGGAATTGTTCATCAAGTTGCAGAGCCATGATCGTGTGATCGAGAACCACTCGATCTACAACGACACGATGGTCGAATACAAATTCGACACCGGTCCGATCAAGCATGACTTGATTACCGGCATTGAACTCGGCCACGACAGCTACACGAACCAGGCCTACACGCGTAACAACCTGCCGGTCGTGACGATGCTGGACCCGGCGATCATGTCGTCGCCCGCGGGTGTGACCACGACGGTCGGCAACTTCGCCGATTCGGGATCGAACGAAATCGCGGCGTATGCGAACGACACCATTTCGCTCAATCAGCACTGGAAGGTGATTGGCGGCTTGCGTTGGGATCGCTTTCAGGCGCAGATCCACAACTCGACCAGCCTGCCGGCCTATGCGACGCAGACGAACTTCTTCACCAGCGTTCGCGCGGGCGTGATTTATCAGCCGACCGACTGGCAGTCGTACTACGTGTCGTACGGTACATCGTTCGACCCGTCGCTCGAAGCGTTGACGTTGACCAATCTGACGCAGAACCTCGCGCCGGAGTCGACCAAGTCGTATGAAGTGGGCGGCAAGTGGGATCTGCTGGGCGGCAATCTGTCGGTGAATTCTGCGTTCTTCCGCGAGGAAATGGACAACGCCCGTACGCAGGTTTCGACGACCGAGTACGAACTCGACGGCGACGTTCGGGTGGACGGCTTCCAGGCTGGCGTGACGGGTCACATCACCGACAAGTGGCAGATTTTCGGCGGCTATACGTACATGGACGCCACCATCCTGAAGGCCGCCGACGGCACGCAAGGTCACACACCGGCCAACACCCCGCACAATACGCTGACGCTGTGGTCGACCTACGCGATCACGCCGCACTGGGAAATTGGCGGTGGCCCGACCTACATGTCGCCGCGCTACGCGTCGAACACGAACTATGTGCGAGTGCCGGGCTACACGCGTTGGGATGCGACGGCTGCATATCACGCGAAGAAATACGATGTGCGCCTGAACCTGCTGAACATGACGAACAAGGAGTACTTCGACGCGCTGATTCCGTCCGACGGTGGCCGTTCGGTGCCGGGTATTGGCCGCACGCTGCTGGCGACGTTCGACTACCGCTTCTGATACACGCCAGGCGGATGCGTTAGGCTTACCGGTTTGCTTATTGGTCTGATATTGGTCTGGCTAACTTCGGTAACCCAGACAACCCGGTCCACCGGTAAGCCGACACAAAGGAAACACAATGTTGTTGCATATTCCGAATGTACTGGACGCCGAGCAGTTGCGCTTCGTGCGTGAACGGCTCGATCAGGCGGGCGACGCCTGGGTGGATGGCCGCGCGACCGCCGGTTACCAGGGTGCGCCAGTCAAACGCAACCAGCAGATCGCCGAGTACTCGCCCATTGCGCGCGAGTTGGGCGATGTGGTTGTCGGCGCAATCGAACGCAACCCGCTGTTCATCAGCGCGGTGCTGCCGAACCAAGTGTATCCGCCGCTGTTCAACCGTTACGAAGACGGCATGCATTTCGGCAGCCATGTCGACGGCGCGGTGCGGGTGCTGCCCAATGGCGTGAAGCTGCGCACCGATGTGTCGGCGACGCTGTTCATCTCCGACCCGGACGATTACGACGGCGGCGAACTCGTCATTGAAGACAACTTTGGCGTACAGCAGGTAAAGCTGCCGGCCGGTGACATGATCGTCTATCCGGCCACCAGCCTGCATCAGATCACCCCGGTCACGCGCGGTGTGCGCGTAGCCAGTTTCTTCTGGGTGCAAAGCCTCGTACGTAGCGACACGCAGCGCGCGCTGCTGTTCGATATGGACACCGCCATTCAACGTCTGAATGCAACCCAGGCCGACGATGCGGCACGCCGCAGTCTGGTCGGCTGTTATCACAATCTATTGCGTACCTGGAGTGAAACGTGAGCGTACCCGAGACTATCGACCTTCAAGCGGCTGTTGGCACCGACCACGCGACGCATGCGCCGCATCGGCTCGACAGCGATGAGCTGAAGTCACGGCAGCGGCGCTCGCGGCGCGCGATTTTCGTCAAGTGGCTGCGCAAGGTGCATGGCTGGGTAGGTTTGTGGGGCGCGGTTCTGGGCCTGCTGTTCGGTACCACGGGTTTCTTTCTGAATCATCGGGGTGGGCCGCTCAGAGTGTCGACGGGGGAGCCGCAGGTGTCGACGGTGCAGGTGCCGGTGCCGCAACCCGCACCCGACACGCCGCGCGAACTCGGCAAATGGCTCAAGCACGAACTGAAGCTGGCCGGTAATCCGGGGCGCGTGCAGAAAGAGCCGGCGCATCCGGTCGCGTGGGGCGACCGCAGCGTCGTTCAGCCCGAACATTGGCAATTGAACTTCGCGTCGCCGCGAGAAAATACGTCGGTCGAGTACTGGGTCGGCAATGGTTACGTGACGGTCAAGCGCAGCGAAAATACCTTCCTCGCCATGCTGACTAACTTGCATAAAGGTGTCGGTCTGAGCATCGGCTGGGTGTTGCTGATCGATACGCTCGCGGGCAGTCTGATTCTTTTGTCGCTCACGGGCGTGCTGCTGTGGACCGAGTTGAACAAGCGCAAGACGGTCGGAGTCGTGTTGGTGTTGGGGTCGATCGCCGCTGCCGTCTGCATGAGCATGATGTAAGAAAGTCGCTTCTTTGACGATGTGAACACCGGTCGGCGCGCAGGTCGCCCGATCGGGAAGTTCGCCTTGTTCGTGCAATGCGTCAAGGTATGTTTTACCGTCAATTTCGTCTTACGCGCTGTCGTCGCCCGCTGCGGCCAAGGCGGCCCGGTCAAACATCTGTCTCGAGCGCGAAAACCCTGCTGGGTCAGGCGTTTGACGCGCCCACTCTCCTTCCTTCGTCACGCTGCTCCATGCGAGAATCGCGCTATACCAATGGCGTCGTTATCGTTAGTGGTCCGTGTGAGCCGGGCACCGCTTTTGCAACAGCGACCCCGCACGACGACTATGACCCCCCGCGTGAAGGAGATCGCGTTGAAAGAGCCGGACCGCTTCCTGTCGGATGTATCGCCCGTCGGCCTCGGCGTGCCGTCTTTTCTTGCCGGCGGCGGCGAACTGGGCGCATTGATCCGCGCCTATGACTGGAGCCAGACAGCTCTCGGTGAACCCGAAAGCTGGCCGCAAGGGTTGAAGATCGCGATCCGCATCATGCTCACGTCGCGGCAACCGATCTGGATCGGCTGGGGCAAAGAATTACTGTACTTTTACAACGATCCCTACAAATCGATCATTGGCGGCAAACATCCCGTTGCGCTGGGTCAGCCTACGCACGCCGTGTGGCGCGAAATCTGGCCGGACATCGAGCCGCTGTTGAACACCGCGCTGGCCGGTGCCGAAGGGATTTTCGTCGAGCAGAAGCTGCTCATCATGGAGCGCAACGGCTTTCCCGAGGAGACGTATTACACCTTCTCGTACAGCCCGATTCCTGGCGACGACGGCGAACCCGGCGGCATTATCTGCGCGAACAGCGACGATACCGTGCGCGTGGTCGGCGAGCGCCAACTCGCGTTGCTCAAGGAACTCGCGGCGGCCAGCCCCGATGGGCGCGACTGGCGCGACGCGTGTCAACTGAGCGCGGCAGCGTTGTGCACCAATCCGCAGGACCTGCCTTTTGCGTTGCTGTATGCGGCCGCTCCCGGCAGCGATACGGCGACGCTGGTCGGCACCTGTGGCATCGAGCCAGGGCATCCCGGCGCGCCCGAGTCGATGCGTCTGGATGACGGCTCGCTGTGGCCGGTCGCCGATGTGTTTACGATTGCGGCGCCGCAGCTCGTGCGCGATCTGACCGGGCGCTTTGGTGCCGCGCTGCCGAGCGGCCCGTGGCACATCGCACCGGAACAGGCGGTGATCCTGCCGGTGTCGCCGGGAAGTGACACGACGCATGCCGTGGTGCTGATCGCGGGTCTGAATCCCTGCCGTCTGTTTGACGATGCGTACCGCAGTTTTCTGACTCTGGCCGCTGGCCAGATCGGCGCGGCGATCGGTTACGCGCAGGCTTATGAAGAAGAGCGGCGGCGCGCGGAAGCGCTGGCGGAAATCGATCTTGCCAAGACGACGTTCTTCTCCAACATCAGCCATGAATTCCGCACGCCGTTGACGCTCATGCTCGGCCCGCTCGAAGAATTGCTCGCCAAGCCGCAGCTCGCGGATCACGCTGACGATCGCGCCCGCAACACCGGTCTCGATGACCGCGCGCTGATCGAGATCACGCATCGCAATGGCTTGCGTCTGCTGAAGCTCGTCAACGCGCTGCTCGATTTTTCGCGAATCGAGGTGGGGCGCATGCAGATTCATACGCAGCCCACCAACATCGCGTCGTTTACCGCCGAACTCGCGTCGCTGTTCGAGTCGGCGATCCAGGCAGCCGGACTGCAGCTCGAACTGGACATTCCGCCGACACCCATCATTGCGCGGATCGACCGTGAGATGTGGGAAAAGGTCGTGATGAACCTGCTGTCGAACGCGTACAAGTTCACGTTCTTCGGCACGATCCGGGTCGCGGTGCGCGCGGCTGACGACGGCGGCGTCGAAGTCAGCGTGACGGATAGCGGTATCGGTATTGCGCAGGAAGAAGTGCCGCGTCTGTTCGAGCGCTTTCACCGCGTGGCGGGTGCGCCCGGCCGTTCCGTCGAAGGCAGCGGGATCGGACTTGCGATGGTGCAGGAGCTGGTGAAACTGCATGGCGGCAGCGTGCGGGTCGACAGCGAGTCGGGCAAGGGCGCGTGCTTCACCGTCGCGTTGCCGCGCGTCGCCGTGTTGCCGCAGACCGACGACGAAGCCGTGCACGCCGCGATGAGCCAGCACGCGCGAACCTATGTCGACGCCGCGTTGCGCTGGAGCCCGGAGAACGAAATCTTCGCCGACGAAGCGGCGCAGAACGCGCCGGAGCCCTCAGGGCAAACCAGGCCCGAAGGCGCATCTGCCGAGCCGGCGCGGCTGCTGGTCGTCGACGACAACGCCGATTTGCGCGACTACATGAGCCGGATTCTGCGCGCCGCAGGCCACCACGTACGTGTCGCCACCGACGGCGAAGCAGCGCTCGCGGCGGCCCGCGCAGAGCCGCCCGATCTGGTGCTGTCCGACGTGATGATGCCGCGCCTCGACGGCTTCGGACTGTTGCGTGAATTGCGCGCCGATCCTGTATTGCGCGAGACGCCGGTCGTGATGCTGTCGGCGCGCGCGGGCGAAGAGGCCCGCGTCGACGGAATCGAGCAGGGCGCCGACGACTACCTGACCAAGCCGTTTTCAGCGCGCGAACTGTTGGCGCGCGTGGCCGGCAATCTGCAACTCGCGCGCTTGCGCCGTGAGACCGAGATGAAGCTGCGCGAGGAATCGCGCACGCTCGAAATTCTCAACCGCGTCGGCGCGACCGTGGCCGCTGAACTCGACCTCAAGCGCGCAGTGCAGATCGTCACCGACGCCGCGACGGAACTGACCGGCGCGGCATTCGGTTCTTTCTTCTACAACGTCCTCGACGACCAGGGCGGCAGCTACATGCTGTACACGCTGTCCGGCATACCCCAGGATTCGTTCGAACGGTTTCCGATGCCGCGCAACACGGCCGTGTTCGCCCCCACCTTCATGGGCGAAGGTATCGTGCGTTCCGACGACATCACCCAGGACCCGCGTTACGGGCACAACGCACCGCATCGCGGCATGCCCAAGGGTCATCTGAAAGTGCGCAGCTATCTGGCGGCGCCAGTGCAATCGCGCGGTGGCGAAGTGGTGGGCGGGCTGTTTTTCGGGCATCCGGAAGCCGGTGTATTCACCGAACGTTCCGAGCGGATCGTGGCGGGCATCGCCGCGCAGGCCGCGATTGCGATCGACAACGCGCGTCTGTACGAGGCCGCGCAACGGGAAATCGCCGAGCGCGGCAAGGCGCAGGATGCGTTGCGCGATCTGAACGAGACGCTGGAGCGTCGCGTGATCGAGACGGTGGCGGATCGCGACCGTCTGTGGGAACTGAGCGAAGACCTGCTGGTAGTGGCCGATGTCGAAGGACGCTTGCAGCGCGTGAGCCCCTCGTGGAGCAGCATGCTCGGCCATAATCTGCACTGGCTGAAGTCGCGTTCGTATGCCGATCTGGTTCATCCCGACGACATCGGCATCGTCAGCATGCATCTGGCCGAACTGCGCCGCACGGGCGTGCCGGTGCGCTATGAAAACCGCTTCAAGCGAATTGACGGCACGTGGCGCTGGGTGGCGTGGACGCTCGCACTCGACCCCGACAGCGAGCGCATTCACGGCGTGGGCCGCGATGTCACCGCCGACAAGGAAACCACCGAGGCGCTGCATCACGCGGAAGAAGCGTTGCGCATGGCGCAGAAGATGGAAGCGATCGGCAAGCTGACAGGCGGCGTTGCGCATGACTTCAACAATCTGCTGCAAGTGATCGGCGGCAATCTGCAACTGCTTGCTAAAGACGTGGCCGGGTCCGAGAAACCTGAGCAACGGGTGCGTAATGCACTCGCCGGGGTCGCGCGTGGCGCCAATCTCGCTTCGCAATTGCTCGCGTTCGGGCGGCGCCAGCCGCTGGCGCCGAAGGTCGTCAACCTGGGCCGCTTCGTGCGCGGTCTCGACGATATGCTGCGGCGCGCGCTGGGCGATGGTGTCGAAATCGAGACCATCGTATCGGGCGGATTATGGAATACGCTGGTCGATCCGTTCCAGGTCGAGAATGCGCTGCTCAATCTGGCGATCAATTCGCGCGACGCGATGAGCGGACACGGCCGGCTCACGATCGAAGCCGGCAACGCCGCGCTCGACGATGTTTACGCCAAACGCAACGGCGAAGTCACGCCGGGGCAATACGTGATGCTCGCGGTCACGGATACCGGGGCCGGCATGGCGCCGGAAATCCGTGAGCGTGTGTTCGAGCCGTTCTTCACGACCAAGCCGGAAGGCCAGGGCACGGGGCTCGGCTTGAGCATGGTGTACGGGTTCGTCAAGCAGTCCGGCGGGCATGTGAAAATTTACAGCGAACAGGGGCACGGCACCACGATCCGCATTTATCTGCCGCGGGTTCGGCAGGAAGAAGATCTCGAAACGAACATCGATGCCGGTCCCGCGAAGGGCGGCACGGAAACGATCCTGGCCGTCGAGGATGACGAGGAGGTCCGCGCCACGGTGGTCGAAATGTTGTCCGACCTCGGCTATCGCGTGCTGAAAGCGAAAGATGCGCAAAGCGCGCTGGCGATTATCGAAAGCGGCGTGCCGATCGACCTGCTTTTCACGGACGTAGTCATGCCCGGCCCGTTGCGTAGTCCCGAACTCGCACGCAAGGCACGCGAGCGTTTGCCGACGATTGCGGTGCTGTTCACGTCGGGCTATACGGACAACGCGATCGTGCATTCCGGGCGACTCGATGAAGGCATCGAATTGCTCAGTAAGCCATACACGCACGAAGCGTTGGCGCGCAAGGTCCGCTATGTATTGCAAACGCAGAATCCCCAGGCTGCGGAGCTTGCCGAAGTCGAGCAGGAACGTTTGCAGATTGATCCACCGCTTACGTCGGCGAGTGCCGACAGCTTTACCTCAGAGGCACGCATGCGAATTTTGCTGGTGGAAGATGATGAATTGATCCGCTTGAGTACTGCGGAATTGTTGCGCACGTTCGACTTCGACATTTTTGAAGCCGAAGGCGAGCAGGACGCGAAGCGAATACTCAGCGAACACGCGATCGATGTGATGCTGACCGACGTGGGCCTGGCGGGCAAATCAGGCGTCGATCTGGCAATGGACGTCTGCCGCGAACGCTCCGATCTGCGGGTGATCTTTCTGACGGGCTACGATCTTGTGCTGACACCCGAGCAACGCGAAGTTTTACCGCACGCCATTTCGCTGCGCAAACCCTACGAACTGATGAATCTGATCGACGCGTTGAACACGCCGCAAAGCTAAGTCGTCGGGCTGCACGGCACCTTGCAGGATTGCGAGCGGAACCTCAGCCGCTCGCGCTAGAATCCTCGCAAACTGCTACGCGCCAGGCCCTGGCGGACTCTGCCGATGACCACCCCTGCCAATCCCGTCGACGCCGCACTGGTCACGCGACGTTCGATCCGCGCATTTCTTCCCACGCCGGTGCCGCGCGCCGACATCGAAGCGATTCTCGAAGCCGCCAGCCGCGCACCGTCGGGCACCAATACGCAGCCGTGGAAGGTCTATGTGGTGACCGGCGAGTCGCTCGTGCATCTCTCGCGTAGCCTCGTCGCTGCATACAACGATCCGCAGCGCGACGCGCTGTATCGGGAGGAATATCGGTACTATCCGCAGCGCTGGGTGTCGCCGTATATCGACCGGCGCCGCAAGGTGGGCTGGGATCTGTACGGGCTGCTGGGCATCGAAAAGGGCAACAAGGCGCGTATGCATGAACAGCATGCGCAGAACTACCGCTTCTTCGGCGCGCCCGTGGGTTTGTTCTTCACCATCGACCGTGGGTTGGAACGGGGCAGCTGGCTCGACTACGGCATGTTCGTCCAGGCGATCATGACAGCCGCGCGCGGGCGTGGACTCGATACCTGTCCACAGGCCGCGTTCACGCAGTTTCATCAGGTGATCGGCGAGCACCTCGGACTGCAGGACAATGAGCAACTGGTGTGCGGCATGTCGCTCGGTTACGCCGACGAACACGCGCTCGTCAACACGCTGCGCACCGAGCGTGAACCGGTGGAACGGTTCGCGCGATTCCTCGAATAACCAGAACCTGTTTGCGTGCGATCGCCACGCCCCACATTCCCTCGGACCAATATGAAAACATCGCGCCGTCAATTTCTGATGCTGGGTGCGAGCCTTGGCTCATCGCTCGTTCTGTCTAACGGCGCTTTCGCCGACACCGCGAACACGCTCAGCGAATCCGATCCCGCAGCGCAAGCGGTCGGCTATAAAGAAGATGCGTCGAAGGTCGATAAGGCGAAGTTTCCCAGCTACGTAGCAGGGCAAACTTGCGCCAGTTGCTCGCTGTTTCAGGGCAAAGCTACCGATGCGTATGGTGGCTGCACCTTGTTCGGCACGAAGCAGGTCGCGGCGCGTGGCTGGTGCAGTTCGTATTCGACGATGTGACGATTTGACGATGTGATTAGCCGTGGGTGACTGGCGGCGGCGCGTGGCGGGACGCCATAGCGCCCACGTCGTCGTCGCAGCAGAATTAGCCAAACACCTTCAACACCAACTCATGCGAGCGGCCGATCCAGACAGCCGCATCGCGATGATCGCGTAACGCGTTGCCGGTATTCGGGTGCATAAAAATATCGAGCGCGCCGTGGTTCAGCGTCAGCCAACCCACCACGTCCGTAAATTGCGCTTGCGTGAATTCGAGCTGATACGACCACATGGGATGCGGCCCGACCGGTCGTTCATGAAAGCGGCCGATCAGCAGTGTGTCGCGCCAATAAGTCTCGATCTGTTCGCGGAAGGCCCAGGCAGCGTCGCGGCTGGTCGAGTCGAAATAAATATGAGCGTGCCAACTTTCGATGGCAGAGGTATCGCGAAGAGTCATACAAGGTCCGTTGTCTATCTGGCTTTATCCGACATTCATTCTGCTTCAGTTTCCGTCGACGTGCGCACTGCGCGCCTCATGTAAAACTGTATGTCATCTTCGCCGACGATCTCGAAGCCAAGTCGATCGTACAGCCGTTTCGCGGGATTGCCTTTGATCACCTTCAACGTGACGGGCAACGCGTCGGCCTGAGCGGCACGCAACACACGATGCAGCACACGCTCTCCAATGCCGCGCCCTTGTAGCGTTGGCAAAACCTGTATCTGGACGACGACCCACTCGGTGTCGGTGCGGTGCGCTTTCAGCAAGCCGGCTGGCGTGCCGTCGATGCATATCACCTGCGCCGTGTCGTAACGATGCAGCAGACGCGCGCGATGCGCGGCGTCGTCGGCCGGTTCGCCGACGCGCGTCAGGTACTCCGTCATCGTGGCCTTGCGCAGCGCGAACAGGAAGTCCTCGTCAGCGGCTAGAGCCGGGCGCAGGGTTAAGGTGGGCTTCTGGCTGGTCATGTCGAAGGCGTTTCCGGTGCGGGACTGGCCCGCCCCGGTTAGTAAGAATGGTCGTGAATTGTCGTGTTGTCGGTGCTTTTTTACCACGTGCTCATGTTTCGCTCTCGCCACCCGCGGGTTCAACGCGCTAGCTCGCCGTTCCCGCCGGATGTCCATTCGACCGGCATTCGGCATGCATCGGCATGCGTCACATCAGGCGCGCTCTGCGTTTGCGGGTTGTCGAAGGCAATGCGGCGAGCGGTTGCGTTCAGATTACGAAGTCCAGTGCGATACCCCGCTGACACGTTGGCATGTGCTTTGCTTTTGCCCTACTCGCGTCTTGCTGAAGCGCGCAGGTCAAAGGTGTTGCGCGCGAGACGTCGTCCCTCCGGGAAACGGGGCCAACCCTGCATAAAAACGAAAAATGCTGAACACGAAACCACACACTGTCACGCGCGAAGTCGATGGCGAGGTCGTCACGCTTGTCTTCTATCCTGACACCGGCTGTTTGCGTTTTGCCAATGCCCGCGGCGTTTGCCATGAATTGCGGCCGCCGCATTCGTGGCTGGCGATGTCGGCCACCGCGCGCGGCGTGTGCCGTGGGACGCAAGCGACGACCGACGGCTTGAGCGTGCTATTGACTGACTTTTGCGCACAGCGCCCGCGCTGGCTGAGCGCTCCGGAACGTGTATCGGTTTATGAGCCTGCTGATGAACCCACCCGTGGCGCCACGCGCGAGGTCAACCGGGGAGTCCTGCATCAGGCCGCTGACGACTTCGCCGGTCTGCGAGTGCACGCCATAGCGTAGTGGCCGTGCCTGATAAGCCGCTGGATGCGGCATTTGGCAAGTCCCATAACGCAATACGCGTAATGTGTCGGCCGACACAATCCGATGGACGGACTGCGGTTATATTCAGATTATCCGGCGACGTTCGTTCTACACGGCGGGCAGTTTTTTTGTGAATTAAGTGAGGTGAGCCATGGAGATGATCGAGCTTGAGCCTAGCGTTTCGGCAGATGGACGCGCGGTGATTTTCCAGCTTTCTGCGCGCGGACGGGATCTCGAATGCGCGGTGACGCGCGAGGCATTGGAACAGCACTTCTGGCTGCAACGCGGCGCCGCCGAGGCACGCATCCTCAAGGCGTTCGCGGATGGGCGCAAGCGCATCACCGCAGTCGCTGAAAGAAAAATGCTGGCGCGGCCCGGCGAAAAAGTTTTGCTGACAATCAGCGATTTCGCTGCGCGTGGTTAATGTTGCGGGTTCGCGTGTGTGGCATTGAGCGAGCGACGGTCGTCGTACCGTCGCTCGCATGACTGTTGCCGTGTTTTCTAGTGGCGGTCCGTTATTGCGGGCCGCTGCTATTCAAGCCAATGCTTGTTCACCAGATCGCGCGTGTGCTGTAAGCGTGTCCAAGTCGGCACCCAGCCGCGAGGTCAGATCGCCGAGCAAGGCTGGCAGATCCGCCAGATCCTTTACCGCGCCGAAGATGTAGTAATCGGGCCGCACGATAATCGCCTTCACGCCGTGTTCATCGAAGAAGCGCTGGTACTTGCCGCTTGCGTCCAGCAGGATGTGGCCCGCCACCGCTTTGGCCGCATCTGTTGTCATGCCGGTTGCGCGGCCGCCAATCCGCTCCAGCGCATTCTGCGAAGCGGCGTCGAGATAATGAGCCGGATCGGCGTCGAGTGTGATGACGTGAAAGCCATTCGGCATCGCATCGTCGAAACGCGACGTGGCGTCGCCGGTTCGGATCTGGCCATGTACGCTCAGCAGTCCCGCTGGTGTATCGCATGAAAACGGCTGGTGCGTGCAGATGAGTCCTCCGCTCAGGCCAGGGAAGGGCGGCAGCGGCGGCACGTCGCCAGCGAGGTAGGCGGCGTCGCGGCGAGCGGCCTGCACAGGATCGGAAATGCATACGACCTGACCCATCGCAATCGACGCCTCGATCACCGCGCGCACCTGCGGACGACGCTCCGGCGTGTAGCTTTCGAGCAGACCCGGTGACGTAATCCCCCGCAGAATCAGGTCGAAACGCCATGCGAGATTCCACGCATCGCGCAGACCCGAACACATGCCCTGGCCCATGAACGGCGGCATCTGGTGAGCGGCGTCGCCGGCCAGCACGATCCGGCCGCTATGCCAGTTCTTCGCGAGCAGCGAGCGGAACGTGTAGACCGCGTGACGGACCAGCGTAGCGTCGGCGGGCGTGACCCACGGCGACAATAGCTCCCACACTTTCTCCGGCTTTTGCAGATCGTCGAGCGACTCATGCGGCAAGCGCATGAATTCCCAACGCCGCAAGCCTGGACCACCGGGCACCATTGTCGTGGGGCGTGCCGGATTGCACCATTGGCCGATGTCCGGCACATCGAGCTTCACGCCTTCGTTCGGCTTCAGATCGATCACGAGCCAGTCTTCCTGGAACCCGAGGTCGTCAACGGCAATGCCCGCCGATTTGCGCACGAAACTATTCGCGCCGTCCGCGCCGACCACGTAACGGGCTCGCACGGTTTGCGTATTGCCGGTTGGCGTCCACGTGCCGTCCACCATCGTGCCTTCGCGCAAGCTCACTTCGCAGTAGTCGGTATGTTGATGCACGGCGGTCGCTTCCCAGCCCTGTTGCACCGACACGGTCGGCAACGACTTCGCCTTGCTGTCGAACAGCGCTTCGAGTGACGGTTGATTGAACAGATAGCCGACCGGGCCATCGCTGATCGATTCCGCCGACCAGTCGATCTCGACCAGCGTCTTCCATTCTGCGTTGAACCATTGATAAGTGGCCGACGGTTGCGAGATTTTCTCGACGTCCTGGCCGAGCCCCATCGCGTGAAAGACGCGGCGGATCTCGTGATCGTGAAACACGGCGCGCGGCAGCGGATAGAGCGCGGGCCACCGGTCGAACGCCGCAACGCGGTACCCGCGTTCGCCGAGAAGAATCGACAGCGATTGTCCCACGGGACCATAGCCTACGATGACGACATCAAGTAGTTTCTGTTCAGCCATTTGAGTTCACCTGCGAGGAAACGAGTTGTGCCCTGGCGCCAGTGCGTCCGGCTGCCATTCGATAAAAACAACGAAGAGGAAAGAGGGGGTTCAGCCCTCGTGCGTCAGCTCAGCGGCGGGGCCGATGCTTCGTAGTTGTGGATGAAGTCGGCCGGCACTTCAGGACCCCACAGATAAAGCGAGTCTTCTGGTGGAAAGTCGCCCGCAGGCCATACATGTCCCGCTGAAACGAAATCGATGTCCGCCGAGTACTCGCAAAACGAGCCCCACGGATCCTGCACATAATGAAAGTAGTTTGAGCCAAGCACGTGCCTTCCAGTGCCCCAGCCTTTGCTGAAGCCGGCGGCGTGCATCTGCGATGCGCCCTCGCCAACCATGTTGACGTTCTCGACATCCCATGCCGAGTGATGCCAGCCGCGTGCGTTGCTTTTCGCAAACGCGACGAGATGGTGATCGCTGCCGTGCGGCGCATGCGTGAACGCGATGATGTCGATCGATTTGTCCGAAAGCCGGAGACCCAATGCGCGCGAGTAAAAATCGAGTGCGCCGAGTACATCGGGGGTGAATAGCAGGACGTGCGTCAGGCGGCGCGGTTTAACCTGCTTCGACGCGGATCGCGTGTGTGAGCCGCGTGCGTCCGCAGCGCTGCCGGTTATCACGCTCGGCGTCTTTTCTGACGGACTGGTCTTTGGGCCGCTTTTTACCTGAACCAGATTGCCATCCGGGTCGTGAAACCAGAAGCCCGCTGTATCATGCAGAGGATCACTGATGATCGATGCGCCGTTAGCCTGAACCTGTGACTTGAGCGCGGGGAGGTCGTCTGCGAAACAGTTAAAGCTTAGATACGCGAGCGATTTTTTGTCGGCCGGCAAGATGCGCCCCCAACGATGTCCGTCCGCTGCGCGAAGTTCGAGTTCGCGTGCATCGCCGGTGCCGCGTGCGGCGACATCGAGGCCGAAGGCGCTGAAGAAGCGCCCGGCTTCGTCGACGGAAGGAACGTTGAGCGCGAAGTGGTCGATTGAATGAACACTCGCAGCGGGGCGAACGGCTGCTGAATGGGACATGTCTGCCTCCACGAATAGGAAACGATGCGCCGGCTCTTGGGCCGGCTTTGCTTCAATGCGCCGGGTGCGCCGTTCAGCCTTTAACTTCGTCGACGATCACGTTGGTCAGTGTGCCGATCTTTTCCACCGTGATTTCGCAGACGTCGCCCGCTTTCATCAACAGCTTCGGCGTGCGCGCCCAACCAATGCCCGACGGCGTGCCGGAGACGATCACGTCGCCCGCTTCCAGGGTGATCGCTTCGCTGATGATGCTGATGAGCGTCGGTACGTCGAACACCATCTCGTCCGTGCTCGCCGATTGCACGACTTCGCCGTTCAACCGCGTTTCAAGGCGCAAGCCCTTCACGCCAGGCGGAAGTTCGTCGGCGGTGACGAGGTCGGGGCCGAACGCGCCCGTGCCGTCGAAGTTCTTGCCGACGGTCCATTGCGGCGTCTTGAACTGATACTCGCGCACTGAGCCGTCATTGAAGACCGAGTAACCGGCCACGTGCGACAGCGCATCGTCCTTCGTGATATGACGGCCGCCCTTGCCGAGCACGACGGCGATCTCGCCCTCGTAGTCCAGCCCTTCGGAGTCGCTGACTGCCGGACGGACCATCGGCTGTTCGTGCGCGATGAGGCTCGTGTGGACGCGGAAAAACAGCGTCGGGTAATCCGGTTGCTCGTATTTGCTTTCCGACGTGTGGTCCGCGAAATTCAGCCCGACGCAGATGATCTTCGGTGGGCGTTGCAGCGGCGGCAGCAGCTTCAATCCGTTGGCCGCGACCTTCTCGTCGCTCGCGTGATCCTTCGCATAAGCGCACAGATCGACGCCACGTGTGAGCAGCGATTCGAGCGTTTCTTCGCCCAGCACGCGCACCTGTTCACCGTCGCGGATACCGAGCACCGCCTTTCCATTCTTTTCAAAACTGACGAACCGCATTGCTGCCTCCTGATGTTTCCCGCGACCTTCCGGGCCTTCGAGCTCTAATTGACACATTTGTCATTTCGTATTCTAGTGATAATGACGAAATCGTCAACATGAATAAGCCCAGGACAAACCCGCAGGCACCAGCGTGTAAAATCCTTGTCAATCAAGGGATATCGAACATGCAAGAGCAAGAGCCAGTTGAAAATCATCGGACGCGGGTGGGGGCGTTGCGTCGTGAGAAGACTCGCAATCGCCTGATCGAGAGCGCGCTGGGCGTGTTCGCCGAGAAGGGGCCGGATGCGCCGATGATCGACGACTTCATCGCGGCGGCAGGGGTCGCGCGGGGCACCTTTTACAACTACTTCCGCACGACAGCCGAACTGCTGTCCGCCGTCGCTGGCGACAGCAGCGACGAGGTGCTGGCTGTGATCGATCCGATCGTGCGCGCCATCGACGACCCGGCGCAGCGCGTCGCCGTCGGTTCGAGGCTGTATATGCAGATGGCGTTTCGCTATCCGCTGTGGGGCGCGTTCATTACGCGCGTCGGTACGAAGCGCGGCTCACGCGGACGTCTGCTCGACGAATATCTGACTCGCGATCTGAAACTCGCCATCGACGCCGGCCGTTTTCATGTCGCCGACGTCGTGGTCGCGCGCGATATTGCGCTCGGCTCCATTCGCTACGGCATTGAAACGCTGTTGTCCGAAGAGGCGCCGCCCGATTACACCGAGCAGTCGATGTACGCGCTACTCCAGGCTTTCGGTATCGCCGCGCAGGAAGCACGCGAACTCGCGTATGCGCCTATCGCCGACTGTCCCGAACCACGCGGCGTCATTTTCGAGCGCATCGGCCGCGGCATTGAAGTGGCCGGCCACGCGCTGCCACAGTAATCGTTCGCACTTCATCAAGTCACGCACGCGATTCTCGTCTGACGAAATCGCGCTGTTACACCCATTCGTCAAATTAACCCGCCAAACTCCCTCGCTTCGCCCAATTGCATTTGAGACCTCGCGCATAAACTGTTTTCCATGGCGCGACAAATCACCGAGCTCCATCGACGCGGTCTTCCCCCGCGTTGTTTTGAACCGTACCGTTGATGGCAGTTTGCCGCGGGTATTGAACGCGGCAGGGCAGTAACGCAGTAGGAAGTAGAAGCAATGCAAATAACGCGCAATCCATGTAATAGGCGCGAAATCAGAAGGGGTTTGCAGCCAGGGGTAGTTGAAGGCGAGGGACCGGGCTGTTACGTGAAGTACAGCAGTGAGAAGTAGCTCTGGTAATGACGTTTTATGCAGTAGGGGTCGCAGTAAAAGTAGTAGCCGTAGCATTTTTAGAGCAGCAGTATGAGTCGTTCAGGTAATAGCTGTTCCAGTAGTTCAGTGAGTAAGAGTCATTGCATTCGTGGTTTCAAGTTGCAACAGCTTTGTTTGGTTTTGGTGGTCATAGGTCGGCAAGCATCCACGCGCGAGTACGACTGTTCCATCCTGTCAGACCCTGTTCCCTCACGGGAACAGGGTTTTTTTTCGCCGAAATACATTGGATGGCTTGTATTTGGCGCAACCGCGCCGATATACAGACACTGAGCCTCGCGGATCGACAGTCATTGTCCGGTCGCGAATCGCAACATGCCGGGCGCGAAACGGGAACAAGGCAACGTTCGATTGCTCACGCCGGTATTAAAAGTTGCTTGCCACGGCGGCTTCACGGACTCACATTAGAGGCCAGAGCCGTCGCGCATTGGCGGCGTTTGTCATCGGAAACCACCGGCAGCTACCGGAGTCTGCATGACGATGCTGAGAGTTAGAGAAGGAGTCTGAAGCCTATGTCCAGTAAATCGCGAGTCCGCAAGCACCATCAGCCGGCCATGTCCCCGCTGTTGCGGGCATTGACTTACAGCAGCACGTCGCACGAACCCGTCACCTCGGCCATGCTGATGCAGTGCTATAGCGCACTCGACGCGTTCCGGCACGGCCACGGTTCGCGCACTTTGCACACCACGTTGAGCCGGCATTTACTGGTGTCGCAGGAATTGGCGAGACTCGGGCTGGGTGAAGACTATCTTGCCGACATTCAAAGCGCACATGCGGCGATGGTTCGACTCGACGCGCGTGAACATGATGGCGGCCTCTGGGCCCTGGAAGAAAGCGACTATGTCCATCTTTGCACGGGGTTGGCGATTCTCGACGGCCAGTTGTCCATGGCATCGTTGAGCGAAATCGCGAGCGCCGAAGCGAAAATGATCGAAGGTTTGATGCGGTCCGCGAAAGTGCAGGCGATTGCCGAAGCGGTGGTCTGAGTCGCGGAGGTGTGTGCGCTACGTCAGTTGCATTGGTGATGCCGTTTCAAACGCACTATTGATAAACGCCCCACATGTGGGGCGTTTATCGTTTTCGGATCCAGCCACCGTCGTAGCCGATCAACCCGTCAATCGTTGTACTGCGTCATGTCGTAGTACGCGACGCCGTTCTGCCCGCCACCCAACTGCACGACTCGCGAGCCACCTGACGTCAGCGCCGGGAACGGGCAATTCGTACAGCTTTGCACGCCCTGGGAATTGACGCCCGCACTCACCGTGGCCTGATACTGCCCGGTCGTGGTGTTGTTCGGCTGCCCAACGAAGAAGCCGTTGACCTGCGACGTCGAGCCGCCGGTTGCGACAGCAGACGCCTGAATCTGCAACGACGTCACTGGATACGCGATGTCCGCGCCGTTCACGAGGCTCGACCACGTGAGGCTCATCGCGTACTGCGTGCCGGCCAATGAACCGGTCGGCGTCAGAAATGCGGTGGCGATATCCGACAGCAGCGTCGGCCATTCGACCGTGCTGCCCGCTACCGCATTCAGCGGACTGCCCGGGTTGATGATCGACGACTGGCCCAGTTGTGCGCCGTTCCTGTCGTAGAAGGTCACGGTGTAGCTCGAATAGAGCGGTACCGTGCTTGCGTCGACGGCTTGCGGTGCGTAGGAGCCGCTCGTCGTCGGTGCGGCGAAACTTGCCGTCGTCGACAACGATTCCCATGACCAGCGATACAACTCGGTATTGCTCGTGGTCGTAGCCGGCGACACCGGCGCTGCGCTCAACGTGGCGTCCGACAGTCCCAGCGTGCTGCTGCCCAGCGCGATGCGCGGCATCAGCCAAACCGGCGCCGCCAGACCGGGACCCGTCACCGAAGCCGAATAGACTGTCGGATTCAATGCCGTCGGAATCGAAATTGCCAGGCCGGATTCGTAGCGGTTCACGTCGCTCAACTTCGTATCGAGGAACGTGCGGCGCTGGATCTGCGAGCTGATCGCCACCGCGAATTGCGACTGGTTGCCGATCAGGTCCCAGGTCAGTTGCGTGCCGCTTGCGAGCGTGACCGGCGTCGCGAGGGGTTGCGCGATGCTGTAGAGCACGCCGGTGGTGCCGCTCGCGAGCGTGAACGGCAATTGCACGAGCGCAAGCTGCTTGCCGTTGCTCGTGAAGAACGCCAGCGTTTTCGGCGAGCCGAAAACGGCGCCGGTGAAGGCCGTGTCCGTCGAAGCGTGGCCAATGGCGAGATCGGCCGAACCGTTTTCGAGGAACGTGGAGTCGATGGCCGGCGAGCACGCCGTACTGAGCGCGCCGTTCGCGGCGCAGGCAGTCAGCAGCGAAGCAAGCGGCTCCAGGTAATTGGCGGCCACGCTCGGCGCTGCGAGTGTCACCGACGAGCTGGTCTTGCTGTTCAATGCGATGGTGGTACCCGGCGCCGCGTTCGACACCAGCATCGAGCCGCCGTTAGCTGCCCTGACAACCGATACCGTGTCGATCACCGCATCCGCGCCCGTGTGATTCGGCGTGAACGCCGTGCCGATCGGATCGAAACCCGCCGACGCGATGCCGTTCTGCGTGAAAATTTTCGCAAGAATGGTATCGAGCGTGATGGTCGCGATCTGCACGGACGGCAAGGTCACCGCCGCGAGCGTGGCGGTGGTGGCCAGGTCGGCAGGATTGCCCGACGCGGTCAGCATTGCAGCGAGCGCGGTGGTCAACGTCGTGACGTTGGCGGTGGCCGTTGCCTTGCTGGGCAACTGGGCCAGCACCGTCGACAGCGGCGCCGCGATGCCGCGTGCATCGGTGGCGACGATCAGGAATGGCGCGCTCATGCCCTTCACCGACATCGTGTAGGCCCCGTTGGTGTCGGTCGTGGTGGTGGCCTGGGTGCCGGTCGAATCGGTCAGCGTGACGGTCGCGCCAACCAGCGGGCCGCCCGTCGCCACCGTGCCGCTGACCGAGGTCGTCGTGACAGTCGACGAACCCGACGATGTCGAGCCGGAACTGTCGCCGCTACAACCGCTGAGCTGCAAAAAGGCAAAAGCCACGGCGGCTGCGATGCCGGTGCGCACTGACGATCGATGCATGAATTTCCCCGATACTCGGATTATTTGAATCGCGTGTTGGATGACGTGTTGAATGACATTAATACCGGCAGATTTTGCCGAAAAAGCTGCCCGGCTATACCGCGCTGCGCGGTCGGTCGGAAAGCGGATTATCTCGTGACTAAACGATAAAGCGGCATGGTCGCGGCGGGCTTTAGCGAGTTCGGAGAATACTTGAAAGCGGCGTTATTGTGTCGGACAGCCAATGTAAATATGCAGTGTCATTGAGCATAACGAGTCTCCGTAAGAAACACGTTGAAGCGGCGCGTGAGGTTTGCCGGAGCCAGCAACGCTTGCTAGACTGGCTTTCGCCCAGTCGCCGTCAGCGTGCTGTTGCGGGCCGGCTCCCGCCGGACGTTCGCTTTAACGGCGCGATTAATCGGAGACGCCATGTCTTACATGCTGCTCATCGTCGAGCCGACCCATCAACGGTTTGAACGCGGCGAGGCCAAAGGCCGCGAACTCTACGACCAGATGGTTCGTTTTTCCGCCGATCTGAAAGAGCGCGGCAAACTGCTCGCGGTCGAATCGCTCACTTCCCAGAATGACGCCGTGCGGGTGCAGGTTCGCGACGGCCAGCCCAAATTGCTCGACGGACCTTTCGCCGAAGCGAAGGAAATGATCGGCGGCTTTTTTCTGCTTACGTGCGAAACCCGTGAGGAAGCCGTTGAGATCGCGCAGGCGTGTCCGGCGGCTGCGTGGTGCACGGTCGAAGTCCGCAAGCTCGGGCCGTGTTTCTTGTAGACGCATGCATGGAGATTGAGCGGCTATCGATTGGTCAGGGTTTTCCCGCGTCTATCGGTCCCTATGTCGATCCGGTCGCGCACCGCTCGTCGTGTGAATAGGAAGCCGGCCAACGGGCGCGGCGTTTCCTTCACAACGACAAGGAGAGGTGGCGATGCGATTCATGATCCTCGTAAAAGCGACGGCCGCCAGTGAGGCCGGCGAGATGCCCGAAGTGTCGCTGATCGCCGCCATGGGCGAGTACCACCAGGAACTGGCGAAGGCGGGCGTGTTGCTCGACGCAACCGGTTTGCAGCCGAGTTCGAAAGGCTGGCGCATTCACTACAGCGGCGGCAAGCGCACTGTGGTCGACGGTCCGTTTGCGGAGACTCGCGAACTGCTCGCCGGTTACACGCTGATCCAGGTGCGCTCGCGTGAGGAAGCGATGGAATGGGCGCGGCGCTTCCCCGCGCCATTCGGCGAGCACGCCGATGGGGAAATCGAAGTGCGTCAGCTATTCGAACTCGACGACTTCGAGTCCGGCCCGGAGATCGAGCGGTTCCGTGACCTTGAAGCGTCCCGGCGCTGAGCGCGTTGGCAGGCGACCGAGGCGACCAGGGCGGCGTGTTGCGTTGTACGTCGACCGTCCGGCGCACTAACCGATCAATGGGCTCCATCATGCACAACCAGATTTACGTCAATCTCGCCGTCGACAACCTCGAGCGTTCGAAGACATTTTTTAGCGCGCTCGGCTTCAGCTTCGACGCACAGTTCACCAATGAACAGGCGGCCTGTCTGATCCTCGGCGACAACATCTACGCGATGTTGCTGGTCAAGGATCTGTTCAAGTCCTTCACCCGTAAGTCACTGTGCAATCCGCAGGAAAGCACCGAGGCGCTGGTCGGGCTGTCGTGCGAAAGCCGGGGAGAGGTGGATGCGCTGGTCGCGAAGGCGCTCGCTGCCGGCGGTTCGGTGCCGCGCGCGCCGCAGGACTTCGGCTTCATGTACGGGCACGGCTTCGAGGATGTCGACGGCCATATCTGGGAGTTGATCCATATGGATCAGAGTGCGCGGGCAGCGGCTCAGACGGCAGGCTAACGCAGTGACCATACCGGCCACTCATCGTGCCATCGAGGCAGTCTGGCGGATCGAATCCGCCAAGGTCATCGCCCACGTTGCGCGGATCGTGCGCGATGTCGGGCTGGCTGAGGAACTGGCGCAGGACGCGCTGGTGGCCGCGCTCGAACATTGGCCCGACGCGGGCGTGCCTGACAACCCGGGGGCCTGGCTGATGACGACGGCGAAGAACCGCGCGCTCGACCGCTTGCGCCAGGAAGCGCTGCATGCGCGCAAACGCGAAGAACTCGGTCACGACCTCGACGCACAGGAAGCGCATCTCGTGCCCGATTTCGTCGATGCACTCGACGCCGCGCATGCCGACGACATCGGCGACGATCTGTTGCGGCTGGTGTTCACCGCGTGCCATCCGGTTTTATCGACCGATGCGCGGGTCGCGCTCACGCTGCGCCTGCTGGGCGGCCTTACCACCGACGAAATCGCCCGTGCGTTTCTCGTACCCGAGCCGACCATCGCGCAAAGAATCGTGCGGGCCAAGCGCACGTTGTCGGCGGCGAAAGTGCCGTTTGACGTACCGCAGGCGGATGCGCGGGCGCCGCGCGTTGCGTCGGTATTGCAGGTGATCTATCTGATCTTCAACGAAGGCTATTCGGCGACCGCCGGCGACGACTGGATGCGTCCCGCGCTCTGCGAGGAAGCGTTGCGGCTGGGGCGCGTACTCAGCGGTCTCGTGCCGGACGAAAGCGAGGTGCATGGCCTCGTCGCGTTGATGGAAATTCAGTCGTCGCGCATGCATGCGCGCACGGACGCACAGGGTCGTCCGGTGCTGTTGCTCGACCAGGATCGCAGCCGATGGGATCCGTTGCTGATTCGCCGGGGCCTGGCCGCGCTCGGCAACGCGTACACGCTCGGCGGCGCGAGCGGTCCCTATGCGTTGCAGGCCGCGCTGGCCGCGTGTCACGCACGCGCGCGTCGCGCTGAGGATACCGACTGGGCGCAGATCGTTGCGTTATATGACGCGCTGTCGCAAGTCGCGCCGTCGCCGGTGGTCGAGTTGAATCGCGCGGTGGCGGTGGGAATGGCGTTCGGACCGGCAGCGGGTCTTGAGATCGTCGACGCGCTGGCCGCCGATCCCGCACTCGCCAACTACCACTGGTTGCCAAGCGTGCGTGGCGACTTGCTGGTCAAGCTCGGTCGTGTGGACGAAGCGCGCGGCGAGTTCGAGCGCGCCGCTTCGATGACGCGTAATGCGCGCGAACGCGAGTTGCTGCTCGAACGCGTACGCGAGCTCAAGCATTGAGCCGTCAAAGCGTGCTGCGTTGACTAGCGGATCAGTTGACGCACGCCCAACGCGACGATCAAGCCGCCGCATATACGATCGACCCACGCCTTGCTGCGCCGGTACGCCGATGCGATCCGCGAATGCGACAACGTGAGCGCGACGAATCCGTACCAGCTACCCGCCGTCACGCACACCATGCCGAGCATCGCGGCAAACGTGCCGACGCTCACGTGCGCGGGTGCGGCCGACGAAAACACGGCGGCAAAAAACGCCATCGACTTCGGATTCGCGATGTTGGTCGCAAAGCCCTGCGCGAACGACTGACGGAAGCCGCCTGCGGGCGCGTTGACGCTCGTTACCGGCTTGCCTGCCGACGCGTTGACGATCAAGCGTCCGCCGAACCAGATCAGATACGCGGCGCCCGCCACCTTCACCGCGAGCGCCAGCCACGGAAACGCGGCGAACACGATGCCCACGCCGAGAATCGCGCAACTTGCCCAGAACAGATTGACCAGCACGATGCCGGCGACCACGGCGAGTGCTTCGACTCGGGTGGCGGACGCAGCCTTGTGCGCGACTGCGACGAAGTTGGGGCCGGGAATCACCACACCGGCTATGTACACGGAGAAAACGCCGAGAACGGCAGAACCATCGATCACAGGACACTCCTTATGTCGGACCCGCCACGGTGCGGTGCATTTGGCCACTGCGCGTGCGGGTCAATGTCAGCGTCAGCGTCAGCGTCAGCGGGGAAATTCTAAATGCCGAAAAACGCCACGGCGGCAGTGGCCACGCCCGCTGCCGCGACCCCGAACGACAGATTGCGCATCCAGTTCTTGCGGGTCAGCAAGGTGATCGCGCACAGCGCAATCGCGACCTGGATCAGCAAGGTCGCTTGCGCCCAGCGATGGTGGCCGTGCAGCAGCGCTTCGCTTTGGGCGTCGCTGGCCAGCACCTCTTTCTCGATCGCTTCGGCCTTCGCGCGGATCGGCGCTTTCTGCTGCGTGTATTTGTCGACGTCGGCGAGGAATTTGGCGTGAGCCTCGCTATTGTTCGCCGACAACGCCGCGCCGAGTTCCGCGAGGTTTTCCTTCTCGCCTTTGGCCTGATAGTAGTTCCACTGGTTCGACGCTTCGGTCTTCTTGATCGCAGCTTCGTTCTTGTAGAACAGCGCCAGATTTTCGGCGTTGCCGCTCTGGTAGGCACACAACGCACCGATCGTCGCGAGGATCGCCGTCATCACGGCCATGCGGCTCGCAAACGGGTCCGCGTCGTGGTGGCCGGCGTGTTCCACGGCATGGTCGTGCAGACCGTGCACTTCGTATTCTTCAGACATCCGATTCTCCGAGGCAATGCTTTTCTTGTCGCCGGGGTGCGCGCACGCAATGTGTCGCGCGCGCGAGTCCGGCGGGGCTCAATCTTAGCGTGTGAGCACCGTGGATGGAAAAGCTGCGGGTTGGAGAACGGATTGTCATGGTGGTTCAATGGGACGACGCTTTGCGTCGCCTTCAATGAATCCCCGCCGCGAGCCAGGTTCGTACCAGCGGAATCACATGTTCCCCCGCCAGCATGCCGAGCAAACCGACCAGCGCGACGGTGGGCGGCGCGGGCGATTTCACTTCCATCACGCTATAAATCAACCCGACCACCACGCCGGCGGCCAGAGAGACCAGATACGCTTTCATGTTCGGTGTATCCCTTTCAGACGACGGGCGATGACGCGTCACGCCCGCCGTTCGCGTTGGCAATTACATCCGGATGACGACGCGGCCGCGCGTGCCGGCCGCCACGGCCTGATACGCGTCGCGGGCTCGTTCGAGCGGAAATTCCTCTGCGATGGCGGGCCCGGTCAGCTTGCCGCTCTCGAAACCTTCGACCAGCGCCGTCATCAAGGGCGCCGATTCCGCGACACCGAGTTTCGCGCTGTCCACGCCGAGCAATTGGGTCTCGTTGTGATAGAAGTCGATCAGGTCGAACTCGACCCGGCGCTTGCCCGTCCCGCTGATTTCCAACACCCGGCCACGGCGTTTGACGAGACTCAGCGCGGTTTCGAATGCCACGCCGCCGACGGTGTCGTACACCACGTCCGCACCGTCGCCGCCGGTCAAAGCACGCAGGCGGTTGGTCACGTGTTCGTCGAACGGCACGTAATCGTCGATCAGACGGCCTGCTGGCGTAGCACGGTCAAGTGGATGACGGTCGACAGCAATCACGCGCGCACCACGCGCTTTCGCGATCTGCACGACCGCGCCGCCGACGCCGCCGCCCGCGCCGATCACCGCGATCGTCTCGCCTGCTTGCAGATGCGCGTACTCGAC
The DNA here is from genome assembly GCF_904848625.1 of Paraburkholderia metrosideri. Lineage (GTDB taxonomy): Bacteria > Pseudomonadota > Gammaproteobacteria > Burkholderiales > Burkholderiaceae > Paraburkholderia > Paraburkholderia metrosideri. The sequence continues at coordinate 95,605 of NZ_CAJHCP010000010.1, read as the reverse complement.
GGTGCCGAGCCACGCAACCACGAAGTTCACGCCAATCGCGGATGCGGCGGCGTGGCTCAGCGTGCCGGGTTTGCGCGACAGCGCCGCGAGCGGAATCTTGATGAACTCGGCATGGGTGCCGTCGCGCGTGAAGCCGATGTCGCCGCCGGTGCCCCACACTTCGGCGCCGAGCCATGCTTGCGGGCCGTCTACCACGACGCCGCTGAAGTCGCGGCCCGGTATGCGCGGCAAGGTCGTGTGTTCGAAGTGTCCGGAGACGTTTTTGACGTCGCTCGGATTGACCGACGCCGCCATGACGCGCACGACGGCGTTATCCGCGTCGGCGTGTGGAGTCGGCAGGTCGACGTAGTCGAGCACGTCGGGGCTGCCGGGAGACTTGAACTGAATCGCTTTCATCGTGCGTCGCTCCTGAGAGATCGGTAGATGCCGGGCCGCACAAGTGCGGTGGATTGAGCGTAAGTCTAGATGACAGAGAAAAAGGAATTAAGACAAAGGCTTTCGAATATCGGACAAACCAGACTATTCGGCCAGGCGGGCCGGCGCCCCCTCGCTCAGCGTACCGCCCGGATCGAAGCCGGTCGGCGGCGCGCCCAGTTCACGCCGGAACATGTCGCTGAAACTGCTCGGCTGGAAACCGAGCGAACGCGCGATGCTGCTCACCGACCGTCCTTCGGCCAGTCCTGAAACGGCCACTGCCAGTTGCACCTGACGTCGCCATTCCGCGAAGCCGACGCCCAGTTCGCGTGTAAAAAGCCGCGCCAGCGTCCGCACACTCGCGCCAACGGACGCCGCGTGTTGCTCGAAGCTGATCGCAATCGACGGGTTTGCGATCACCGCGCGGCACAACGCTTCGAGCCGCCGGTCCGATGCATCTGGCAGCGCGATGCGCAGGGACGAGCGCGGCGCGTGAGTTAGCTCCAGCATTGCAAGACGATACGCGGTGTCGAGATAGTTCTGATCGCGAGCGTGCGCGCTCTCGTGTTCCGCAATCGATGTAATCAGTTCGCGCAGCAGGCCATTGATCTCGAACACATCGCAGCGCCGGCTCAGGTGGCCGACAGTACGCTCGTGGAAATAGATATTGCGCATCTCCACGTCGCTCATCATGTGGATGGAATGAAGCGTGCCCGCGGGCAGCCAGACCGCGCGCTGCGGCGGCACCACCAGCGCTTCGCGGCCGACCTCGACCCACATTACCCCCGACACCGCGTAAAGCACTTGTGCCCAGGTATGCGAATGAGGATCGATGCGCAGCCCGCGCGGATAATGCCGCGCTAGCGAGCGGGCATCGGCGGCGTCATCGAGTTCGGGAGGGCGGGCTTTGGGCACGGCGGGTCGGGACGCGCTTCGCGTGGTGTCAGAAGTCGCGGACCCAGGCGGTCCGTGAACGAAGCATAGCGCGACCCGTGGAAGTGCTGCGACTCCCGCGCGCCGCAGCAACCGGCCGTTTCAGGTTCGATGTCCCATCACCATCAGCAGCAACGACAACGTGACGACCGAGCCGATCGTCGACAGCAGGATCACCCGCGACGTGATCTGCGCTTCACGCCGGTAGAACTCCGCGAGCATGAACGGACCGGTGCCGGTCGGCAGCGCGGCCAGCACGACCGCCATCTCGACCATGGTGGACGGAAGCCCGAACACGCGCGCCGCGAGCCACCACGTCAGCGCCGGCTGGACGACCAGCTTGACGCCGGTCAGCAGCAGCGAGATGCCGCCCGTACCTGGCTCGACCGGCCGTTTTTCCGCGAGAAACAGGCCGAGGCTCACCAGCGCGCACGGACTTGCCGCGCCCATCAGCAGCTTGAGAAACGTTTCCGCGCTCGATGGCAACGCGACATGCAGACTGGCAAACAGGACGCCCGCAATCGGCGACACGATCAGCGGATTGCGCGCGAGCGAGCCCAGCACTTTCAGGCCGAGCTTGTGCGGCGTGCGCTCGGTTTGCAAGCCGACTTCGATCAGCACGATCGCCAACGCGAACAGCACGCACGCAACGAGGATCGTTGCGATCGTGGTCGGCGTCAGGCTGGCCGGGCCGAACGCGATCAGGCCGAGCGGAAAGCCGATATAACCGGTGTTCGGGTACGACGCGGCGATTGCGTCGACGCTGGCGTCGGCGAGATGACGGCCGCTGAGCAGACGCGTCGCGAGGATCAGCACGAACACCACGACGCAGGCAAGCGAAAACGCCGCGACGAACGCTGGCTGATACAGCTGCTGCCAGGTGGCGTGCGCCATCGTGTCGAACAGTAGCGCCGGCAGCGCCAGCCAGACCACGAATCGATTCAGTTCCGACGCGGAGTTCGGTCCGAGCACGCCGCTGCGGCGGCACGCAAAACCAGCCAGAATCAGGCCGAAGACGGGAAGCAGAATCTCGAGGGTGGCTAACATCGGTGCAGGAAATAGGAGCGGATAGACGACGCCGCCAGCGTAGTGGCTTACGTTGATACAATCAAATACTGTTTAAAGGCTCCGACGATACCTTTTTTGCATCGTCGTTCTGAGGACGATTTCGTGATCGATATCAAGCCGCTGCGTTACTTCGTGACACTCGCCGAGACGCGCCATTTTGGCCGCGCGGCGGCGCGTCTGAATCTGTCGCAGCCGCCGTTGAGCCGGCAACTCGCCGCGCTGGAGTCGAGCCTCGGCGTCACGCTGATCGAGCGCAGTCCGCGTAGTGTGACGTTGACCGCGGCCGGCGAGCGCTTTTATGCCGACGCAAAGGCGATTCTCGCGTCGGTGGAACAGGCGGTCAGCAACGCGCAGGCCGCCGCACACGGCGATGCGGGCAAGCTCGCGATCGGCTTCACGATGTGTTCCGCGTACAACGTCGTGCCCGGCTATGCACGCGCGTTCGGCGCCGCGTATCCCGAGGTCGCGCTAAATCTGCGCGAGGTCGTATCGAACGATCTGGCCGCCCAATTGCTGGCCGGTCAGATCGACGCGGCCATCATGTTCCCGAACGTGCCTGACCGGAGTCTCGCCACCCGCACCATCGTGACCGAGCCATTGTGTGTAGCGTTGTCGCGCAACCATCCGCGAGCGCGTGCGCGCCGGTTGAAGATCAGCCAGCTGGCGGGCGAGCCGTTTGTGCTGGCTTCGGAAGAGGTCGCGCCAATTTTGCGCGCGACGATCCTCGAACATTGCCGCTCGGGAGGCTTCGAGCCGGACATCCGCTTCGAAGTGCAATTGCAGCAAACTGTGCTGAGTCTCGTCGATGAAGGTGTGGGCGTCGCGCTGGTGCCGTCGTCGATGCGCAAGGCGCAACTCGCGGGCGTTGTGTTCCGGCCACTCGTCGATGCACCGTTGATCGAGCAGGTGCTGGCGTGGTCGCCGGCGAATCGCAATCCCTGTCTGGCGCGGTTTCTCGAGTTGGCTTGACGGGCCAGGTCTTATCGCGTGGCGAGCGGGGTATCGGCAGTCGAGGCGGCTGCGTCATCCGGTGGATAACGTAGTGCGTCGCGCCTGATCTGCCGGCGGCACCAGAAGGTCCACAGCATCAACCCGCCGTAGACCACGTAACTCACCAGTTGAGAGGCAAGCGCCGAGCGCGGATCGCTCGGCCAGCGCCAGACTATCGCACTGCGCAGAAGGTTCTCGCCCAGCATGCCGACGCCCCAGACAATCGTCATCAAGCGGATATAGGCGGCTAGCGTGGGCCGCTTGCGCCAGCGTTGCTCGAAGAGTTCGGCGCTGCGAGGATCTTCGCGCGCCATCGTCGAGCGGGCGAGATAGAACACCAGCGGCCGGGGCAGCGCGAGCGACACCAGAAACGATGCGCCAATCATGCCTGACACCATCGGGTCTTCAACCGACTTCAGCCGAACGTCACCGCCCGCGGCGAGCGCAACCAGCGATAGTGCGATACCGATCAGCACGAGTGCGCTGAGTGCATCGAAATGACGATAACGCACGAGGTCCCAGCCCATCCACGCGATGGGTGGAAATGCCGATGCGATCAGGCCGCCTTGCAGGCCCCAATGCGGAAGCGCAAGCCGGTAGGCGAGCCATGGTAAGGCGACGTTGATGAGTAATGCGCTGAGGTAGCGCAGGCGGGGTTTCATCGGCGGGTGTCGGTGAAATGGTGGGCGTGGCGGTGCAAATGGACCGCGCAAACGCGTGCTGGCAGTGTAGGGCGAAGTCTGACGGCTTGCCATGGGTTCGCGCGACGCGCAAAGCATCACCGTCGCCAATATTCTGCCGACGAACCCGATCCGCAGTAAATCTGCGATCATCGAACCCACGCCGTTCTGAGCCATTTCGCTAACCACTCGCCCGTCAGCAATGTCCGCCCAGCCCGCCATCGCCACGACCCTCACCACCCGCCGCCTGACCTTGCGCCCCCACACGCGCGACGACTTCCTCGACAGCTATGCGATGTGGTCCGATCCGGAAGTGATTCGCTACATTGGCGGCAAGCCGTTCACGCGGGAAGAGGTGTGGGCGCGTCTGCTGCGCTACGCAGGACATTGGGCGATGCTCGGCTTCGGTTACTGGGTGGTGCGCGAAACGCAGAGCGGGCGGTTTCTCGGCGAAGTCGGTTTCGCCGACTACCATCGCGAGATCGAGCCGTCGCTGCAGGGCACCCCGGAGGTGGGGTGGGCGCTGGACCCGTCCGTGCATGGACGCGGTTATGCAACCGAAGCCGTGCGTGCCGCGCTCGATTGGGCTGACATGGCCTGGCCAGATGGCGAAACAGCTTGCATCATCGCGCCGGAGAATGCGCCGTCGCTGCGCGTGGCGCACAAGTGCGGTTATCGCGAGCAGCTTCACACCACCTACAAAGGCAAACCGACTATCTTGCTGCGGCGCATCGCCCACGCGAAGTGACCCTGCGCGGCGAGCGTAGCCGACTCTTATCGAATCGCCGCGGCCCTTTCCCGCGCAATCAGATCCACCAGCTTCTCGAGCTGCTGACCCTGCGTGTCGAAGTTCGCCGCATCGAGCCAGCGCGCGTAGCTTGAACGCAGTGCCGGCCATTCACTGTCGATGATCGAAAACCACGCGGTATCGCGATTGCGTTCGCGATACACGATGGCCTGCCTGAAAATCCCTTCGAACGTAAACCCATAACGCAACGCCGCTGTGCGCGACGGCCCGTTCAGCGAATCGCATTTCCATTCGAAACGCCGGTAGCCCGATTGATCGAACACCTGCGTCATCAGCAGGAACAGGGCTTCGGTGGCGATGCGCGTGCGCTTCAGGCGCGGCGAATAGGTGACGTGACCGACTTCGATCACGCCGTTTGCGCGATCGATGCGCATCAGCGACAGCGTGCCGACCGCGCTGCCGGTCGCGAGATCGATCACCGCGTAGTGCAACGGATCCGGCGACGCAGCCATGCGCGTCAGATGCTCGCGATAAGCTGCCAGGCTGTCGAATGGACCGACAGCCAGATAGGTCCAGTCACGGGCATCGGTGGCGGAGCTGTACGCGTCGTACAGGTCCTCGGCGTGACGCGCGACGTCCACCGGTTCGAGCCGGCAATAGCGGCCCACCAGCGGCTCGCGGCTGGGCGCCTGGGCGCCTTGCCAGTCCGGCACGGGGGCGCCGATCGGCTGGTCGAATGCGTTACGTCTGGGTTCCATGCCTGCTCTCCTGTCGTGTGGGTCATCAAGGTCGGTGACGATTTGTCGATGAGAGAACGATACGTCAAACGTGGTATGTTCAAAAGAGCCACCGAAGCCCAATTTGATAGGTCCATCCGACATGATCGAGATCATCGGTCCACTCGTCCATGCTGGCGAAGCAACCCGCATCGGCGCCGACACCCAACCCGCTTCGCTGCAGAAACAACTGATCGAGCGCCTTCAACAGGCCATTCTCGGCGGACGCCTGCCGCCCGGCTCGCTGCTGCCTTCATCGCGGCTGCTGGCTGCCGAGATGGGTGTGTCGCGCAACACCGTGGTGATCGCATACGAGCATCTGGCCGCGGTTGGCTACGTGTTCGCCGATCAGAAGGGTACGCGGGTGAGCCCGTTGTCCAGTTCCACTTCGCGTGACGACGAGCCGACCGCTTGCGCCACCGCGCCGGAGGTGGCCTACGCGGCGCGTGTCGGTCAGTTCGCGGCGACCCGCACCCACGCCGACAACACCTTCCCGCTGACACCCGGCACGCCCGCACTCGACCGTTTTCCGCTGACCGCCTGGCGGCGCGCGCTCGAACGGTCGATGGAACACGCGTTGCCCGTCGCGCTCGGCTACGGTGAGCCGACAGGCGAACCGGCATTGCGCGACGCGATTGCCGCGCATCTGCGGATGGCGCGCGGCGTACGCTGCGAAGGCGCGCAAGTGGTGATCACCGAGGGCGCCCAGGAGGCGCTGAACCTGTGCGTGCGGCTTTTCACGAATCCCGGCGATATCGCGTGGGTCGAGGACCCCGGTTATCGCGGCGCGAAGGCCGCGTTCAATCTCGGCGATTTGCGCACGCTGCCGGTACCCGTCGACGCCGAAGGCATGGCCGCGCGCTCTGACGCATGGCTTACGCAGCCGCCGAAGCTGATCTATACGTCGCCCGCCCATCAATATCCGACGGGCGCGGTGTTGTCGGTCGCGCGCCGTCTCGCATTGATCGCGCAGGCACGGCGCAGCGGCGCGTGGCTGATTGAAGACGATTACGACGGCGAGTTCCGGCACACGGGCGAGCCGATCGCCAGCATGCAAGGTCTCGTCGACGACGCGCCGGTTTTATACGTCGGATCGTTCAGCAAGACGATGTTTCCGGCATTGCGCATCGGCTTCGTCGTGCTGCCGCGCGCGATCGCCGGGCACACGGCAGTCGCATTACAGGAGATGCTGCGCGGCGGGCATCGGCTGGAGCAACTGGCATTGGCGAGATTCATCGGGAGCGGCGAATTTGGGCGGCATCTTGGGCGCATGCGGCGGTTGTATCGCGAGCGTCAGCAGGCGCTGCGCGACGCGCTGGCCCAGTATTTCGCGCGGGCGCAGGTTCTGGGCGGTGACTGCGGGATGCATCTGACGCTGCGCTTGCCGCCGGGTTTGAACGATCGATCGCTCGTTGCGCGCGCGCTCGCTGAAGGCCTGAATCCGCGCGCGCTGTCGAGTTTCGCATTGCAGCCGGATGCGAGCACCAATGGGCTCGTCATCGGCTACGGTAATACGCCCGCCGAGCGTCTCGCGCCTGCCATTCAGACGTTGGCGGCGCTGGCTCGCGAGATGGACGGGAAGGGCGCACAGGCGAAAGGTGCCCTAAAAGCCCGACCGAAACAGCCGCACTGACTATCGAAGCCCTTTGCTCCGTCATTGACCACGCGGCGTGCACGTTTGAATTTGTCCGCGTGACCCATGTCGCGCTATCGTGTCGCTTATGCGCGCCGATTCTGCGACTTGCAATTCTCGCCGGATCGCCGCGCAGATCATGCCCTGCATGCCGCACCGCAACATCGCATGACGAGCGCGCAGCGCCTGTCCCGCGGCAGGCCGGTTCAGGCATGAAGAATGCCTTTGTTTTGTTGTAGTTACCCTGACGATTTATCTGACCGGAGACGACATGAAGGAAATCGAACCGACCCCGTGGTTTGAGCTTGACGCCCACACGCCTGTCCATGAAGGCTGGTACGAGGTGCAACTGACGAGCGGGGACACGGCGTTTGCAAAATTTGGCGACGGCCTCTGGACCGAGAAACCGCTACTGGTGTTCACGCACTGGCGCGGCCTGTCGGCGGACCCGTCGAAAGCGCCCGAGGGCGAGACTGAATCGATTGCCGCCGAGGCCACCGCGGCCGAAGGCGTACGGGCCGCATGGAACGCTTTCTTCCCGGGCTTGGGCGAAGAACAGCACAAACCGCTGGACGCCGTGCCCAACGGTAAAGCTCCGCATTGATCCACGCCATGGCGGCGGCCTGCCGGCTGCCGCCATGAAGCGCTCTCCCGCCCTTGGGGCGCGGCCCCGCTACAATCTTCGTCATCTTCTCCGACACTCTGACGCAAGCAAGGACGTATGAAAGTCACCCGAGAACCTGTGGCGTTGCCGCGGGCTACGCAGTTGCTGAATCATGGACCGGTCACGATCATCACCAGCGCGCATGGCGGTCGCTCGAACGTGATGGCGGCCTCGTGGGCGATGCCGCTCGATTTCAATCCGCCCAAGGTCGTCGTGATCGTGGATAGCCGCACGCTGACACGGCAACTGATCGAGGGCAGCGGGGTCTTCGGCCTGCAATTGCCGAGCCGCGGATTCGCCGCGCAGACGCTCACCGTGGGCAGCCACGCAGGCACGGAGCTGGACAAATTCTCGGCGTTCGACCTCGAAACATTCCCCGCGCAGGAAATCGACGTGCCGATGCTGGCCGGCTGCATCACGTGGATGGAATGCAAGGTGATTCCGGACGATAGCCAGCGGCACGACATGATCATCGGCGAGGTGGTTGCGGCCTATGCGGATAACCGCGTGTATTCGAACAACCGCTGGCATTTCGGCGACGATCCCGAACTGCGCACCTGTCATTACGTAGCGGGCGGAACGTTCTTTGCCACGGGCGAAGCGTTTGAGGTGACGCCGGCGAGTGGGGCGGCCGAGTGATTGTGCAATCGCGGCTCCCGAATTGAGCCGCTTCGTTGCATCGACGTAATCCGCTTGCGCGCTTTCGCGCGCGGGCGTTCACGCAGTCGTTTAATTAGCGCCTTCAGCAAATGCCGTGAGCGCGTCGCCTGCTAGCCGATAACGCACCCACTCGCTTTGCGCGCTCGCGCCAATCGATTCATAAAAGCCGATGGCCGGCTCATTCCAGTCGAGCACACTCCATTCGAAGCGGCCGCAGCCGGTTTCGCAGGCAATGCGTGCGAGGTGGCGCAACATCTGTTTGCCCGCACCGCTGCCACGTGATGCTGGCGACACGTACAGATCTTCCAGATAAAGCCCCTGCTTGCCGAGCCATGTGGAATACGAAAAGAAGTACACGCAAAAGCCGACAGGCTCGCCGTCCATCTCGCAGATCAGTGATTTCGCCGACGAGTTCGCCGAGAACAGACTGGTTTCGATATCTTTGACGGTAGCGACAACTTCGTGCTCTGCCTTTTCGTACACCGCGAGTTCGGTGATGAAGCGGAGAATGAGTGCTGCGTCGGACGTGCTGGCGGGGCGGATGTGAATAGTCAAGGCAAGGTGCTCGATGATTGGAACGGCGGATCGAAGCCGTGGAATACCGAAGCCGTGAAAACCATTTATCGGCTTCGAATCGGACGTACATCGTAGCGCTTATCGCGACGTCGTGGCCAGCGGGTGTCGAGATCTGCAATCGACGATTGGCGATTGACGCCGCACAGCGGGATCGTTTATTGTCGATCCATGGACTTTCACTCGATTCCCTTCGCTGCTGTCACCACCACGACGACCACCTTCACCGGCGGGTCGTCTGGAGGTTGCGCACGCTAGAAGCACGAAGCTGAAGCTGTGGCAAACCACTCAGGGCCCCGCCGGAAACGGACGGGGCCTTTGTCGTTTCTGGACCTCCGTTTGCGGCATCTCTTTGCGGCGTCTCGTTGTATTAACCGCACTATCCGATCAAATGGAGCATCACCGTGAACGACATCGATCATCGTGTTTTAGGCAACAAGCTCGACCTTTTTCATCAGCAGGAAGAGGGGCCGGGTATGGTCTTCTGGCATCCGCGAGGCTGGGAGTTGTATCGCGTGCTCGAAGATTATGTGCGTGCGCGCATGCGCCGCGCGGGCTTTCGCGAGATTCGTACGCCGCAACTGTTGGCGCGTTCGCTGTGGGAGAAAAGCGGTCACTGGGAGAAGTTCGGCGCAGCGATGTATTCGCTTGCCGATGCCGAAGAAGGACGCGCGCTTTGTCTTAAACCGATGAGTTGTCCCTGTCATGTGCAGGTGTTCAATCAGCGCGTGCGTTCGTATCGCGAGTTGCCGGTGCGCTATAGCGAATTTGGCGCGTGTCATCGCGATGAGCCGTCGGGATCGCTCGAAGGCCTGAAACGTACGCGCGCTTTTGTGCAGGACGACGCGCACGTGTTCTGCGCGCACGAACATATCGAGGCAGAGGTGGGCCGTTTCTGTTCATTGCTGCGCATGATCTATGCGGACCTTGGTTTTCCCGCGTTCAAGGTGGCGCTCGCCACGCGTCCTGCGCTGCGCGCAGGCAGCGATCAGCTGTGGGACCACGCAGAAGAGGCGTTGGCCAACGCCGCGCGCGCAGCGGGTCTGGAGTTCGATGTGCTCGACGCAGAGGGCGCTTTTTACGGGCCGAAACTGGAATTCCACCTGATGGATAGTCGCGCGCGCAGCTGGCAATGCGGCACGATACAACTGGATTTCGTGTTGCCCGAGCGGCTCGACGCGGAGTTCGTCAATGAACGCAATGAACGCGCGCGGCCTGTGATGCTTCATCACGCGGTGCTCGGCAGCATGGAGCGATTCATCGCGATGCTGCTCGAGCATCACGAAGGATGGTTGCCTGTATGGCTCGCACCCGAACAGGTCGTCGTCGCCACGATCAGCGACGCGAATGTGGCTTACGCGCAGGAGTTGATGCAGGCACTCGACGACGCGGGTCTCCGGGCATGGTTAGACAGCCGGCCCGAGCGGCTGGAGAAGAAAATCGTCGATGCACGCGAGAAACAGATCCCCATTCTGGTTGCACTGGGCTCGCGCGACGAGCGTGACCGGACAATTAGCATTCGCCTGCGCGATGGAAAGCAATCGACGTTGGCTTTTGCGGAGGGCGTCGAGTATTTGAGGCTGGCCGCATTGGCGCCATCCGTTTCGCCCCGGCTGTGATGCATGGCGTTCGTTTCGACGCCTGAACGGTGATCTCCGACCGGCTAATTCGAAGCGAACGCTATGCATAAAACGCGGACGGCACCACGCCGAAGTGTCGCTTGAACATGGCGGCAAACGCACTTTGACTCGTGTAGCCGTGATCCATCGCGACGGCAATGATCTTCTCGCCGTGCGCGAGGCGCTTTAGCGCCAATAGTAGACGCGCCTGCTGACGCCAGCGGCCGAAAGTAAGGCCGGTTTCGCGCTGGAACCAGCGGTGAAAAGTTTTCTCCGACACGTCCAGCGTGTTCGCCCATGCGCCGATGGTGCGATTGTCATCGGGCGCGGCAAGCAGGCTGTTGCACAGGTCACGTAAGCGTGGGTCGGCTGGCCACGGCAGATACAGCGGCAGCAGCGGCACCGCGTTCAATTCCGCCAACAGCAGTTGCATCAGATGATCGTCGCGAGAACCGAGGGTGTAGTCGAGCGGCACGTCGATCGCTGCAAGTATCAGCTCGCGCAGCAGCGGATGCACTTCGACCACACAACTCCGGGTAGGCAGATGCGCGGTCGCGCCAGGTTCGACGAACACGGTGCGCATCTTGACGTCGCCACTCATCTGCACCGAATGATCGATGCCGGGTTCGAGCCACACGCCGCGCGTCGGTGGCACGACCCATGAGCCGGTTGCCGACTCGATCATCATCACGCCTTCAATCGCGTATAGCAATTGCGCGCGCCGATGACGGTGCGCCTCGATCACCGTGCCATGCGGATACCACGCGGCCATCGCCGACACCGGCATCGGCGTGCTTTCGAACGGCACATGCGCGCCCGGCGCGGTGGGCGTGTCGTACACCTGGCTTCGATGCCCAGCAGACGTAGAGGTTTGCATGTTCATGATGGGTTGTGCGTTGAAACCGGGATCGATCGCCTTCGACCGCGTTTGACCCCCTTCGACCGCCTTTGACCGCCTTTGACCATTTCGCGACAAGCAACGACCTTTTGGCGTGAGACAGACCTCCGCGTGCGAGCGCAACATGTCGCTTCGTTTCGAAGGCCTTCGAATTCCATTTGACCGTCAATTCCGAGCCAGAGCGCGATATGAAGAGATCGTATTTCCTGTTTCCCTTTGTGGCAATCCTGTTGTGGGCCGGCAATGTCGTGGTGTCGAAGTTGTCCGCGCACACGATCGACCCGTCGGCGATCACGTTTTATCGGCTGGTGCTGGCGGTTGCGTTGATGAGTCTGTTCACGCTAGTGCCGGCATGGCGCAATCGTGCGGCAATCGTGCCACAACTTCCGAAGCTCGCCGTACTGGGCTTTCTCGCGATGGCGTTGTTCCAGAGCCTTTCCTACGAAGCGGCGAAGACGACGACGGCGACCAATATGTCGATCATCACTGCGTTGGTGCCGTTGATGACGATGGTCGCCAGTACGCTATTGCTCGGCGAAGCGCCGACGGGCGGTATGGTGGGCGGCGGGGCGTTGTCGCTGGTGGGCGTGGTGTATCTGATCACGCAGGGCAATCCTGCGCAGTTGCTGGCCAACGGCGCGCATATCGGCGATCTGCTGATGATTTTCGCGGCGCTGGCCTATGCGCTGTATGGCGTGTTGCTCAAGCGCTGGCATGTCGGGTTGCCTTCGTGGCAATCCACCTATTTGCAGGCGATTTTCGCGCTGCTCTTCATGCTGCCGATGCTGCTGCGCTTGCCCGCGTCCGAGGCATTGCCCACGCGAGCGAGCCTGCCGCTGATTCTGTATGCGGGCGTGCTGGCTTCAGTGGTGCTGCCGTTTCTGTGGATGCGGGGCGTCGAGCATCTCGGGCCGAACCGGTGCGCGCTGTTCATGAACGTGCTGCCGATTGCGACAGCGGTTATTGCCATCGCGATGCTGGGCGAAACGTTGCATCTATATCACTTGCTGGGCGGAGGGACTGCGCTCGTTGGGGTGATCGTGGCGCAACGATTCAGGCGGCCCGTTCAGGAGCCGATGGAGGCCCTGGAGTAGATGTCGTGCTGCCGTATCACTCCACCATCGGCATGACAGGCGTGTCCGATAGCGGATCGGCAAATTCCACGCGGTCCCGGCCGCCTCGCTTGGCCTTGTACAAAGCGGAATCGGCGAGGCCGTATGCGGTATCGAAGCCGGTCCGGGCCTGATTGGCACTCACGCCAAAACTGGCCGTGATCCGACGATTCACCGGTGCGTCGAACACATGACTGCGAATTGCCACACGCATTTCTTCGGTCAGATCCAGCGCGTCGGTGAGGTCGTGCCCCGGCAACAGCACGGTGAATTCCTCACCGCCCACGCGACCGATGATGCCCCGCTCACCGACAATCCGGCGCAGGCAATCGACGATGCCAAGTATTACCGCATCGCCGACCGGATGGCCGAAATCGTCGTTCACCTTCTTGAAGTCGTCGATGTCGAGCAGGATCATCACCGCCCGATCGACGCGCAACGCCTTGCTCGCGCGCTCGATCACCGCGCTGCGATTCAGCACGTCGGTCAACGCGTCGTGCGTCGCGCGATATTGCAGCTGCTGAGTGAGCGCATGCATCTCGCGCTCGGCGCGGTCGCTGCGTCCAATCAGACGGCGCGTCTCGCGCATCAGACGCTCGAAATGTCCGATCAGCTCGCCAAGCGCCTGACGGCATGTCTCGGGATCGACGCCGTCACCCGCATGAATCTCGCGTGCTTTCTCCAGCGCCTCGCTCTCGTTCTGGAACAGATCCGGGGCGTCATTCGACGAGGTGTTCGAAGCAACAGTTGAAGGCACCGTGACCTTCCTTACGTCGCGACCGGACAATCGGTGAACTGGATCGCCGTAAAGTCAGCTTGCAGTTCCTCACCGAATTCGAGAATGGTTTCATCTTCGGCGTCGCGGAACCAGTTCACCAGCACGCGATTTCCCGATGTGGCCGCTTCGTCCAATGCATCGAATACGCTGAACAGCATTTTCGTACTCGAACTGTTGAAATAAGTCAGCGTGACGTCCACGGTGATCGAGGCGTCGTCGCAACTGGCCAGGTAGGTACGAAGCCGCTCGATGACCGGCGCGTAAAACGCCGCCGCGTTCTCGGGATAGGACTCGCCTCTGATCGCCAGCAGATGCTGCTCGAATCTGAAATCGACTTCCGGCGACGTGGTCGTGGCCGCAATATAAAAGTTATCCATGGCGCGTACTCATCCTCGTCAGATGATGGTCTTCAGGCAAAACAGAGTGGTGTCGGGAGCATCGACGCGGGGATGAAAAGCGAATTCCAGCGGAGCGCTCGCGTCGCGAGCCATCGTCAGGAAACCCAGCCCGGCGCCTTTGCTTTCTTCCGGCGTGTCGGCGCGCAGCGTTTGCTTGTACGCCTGCTTGATTTCTTCGATCGACATGTTGCGCAGCGGCTCGAGCCTCTCGCGCAGGCTGTCCACCGCTGTTGTCGCAACCGGGTTCATGCACAACATCAAGTGACGCTCGCCTTCATAGGTGATGCACACCGCACCCTCGCGAATCGCGCCACCGTTGTCCAGTCCTTCGACGAGTGCGTCGGATGAATAGTGGACGATATTCTGCGAGATTTCGATAAAGGACGAAAACAGTTTGCGCCGGATCGGCGCGCTGATTCCTGCCACTTCCAGTTGCAGTTTCACGACCTCACTCATTGCCGCGACGATGCTATGTGAGAAGTAGCCCTTGTGATAGAAAATCAGGTTACGTCTTTGAGCGAGATCGAAAAACGCGCGATCCTGGTCGGAGAGTTCGAACATTTTCATTAACTACCTTAAACGCGTGCAAAGAAAAGCATGACGTCATCGCGGCGCGACTGCGCGCCTTGCCAGTCAGCCAGCGCGCGTTGCAGACCCTCGCATAGCGCGGATAGCGGCTGCGTGCGGTGCGCGACAATAAAATCGAGCGCGCGACGTCGTCCAAAAGCAATCTTTCGCGGACCGCCGATCTGGTCGGTCAGCCCGTCTGTCGAGACGAACAGCAGACTTCCGGGCGGCAGCGCGGCGGTGCTCAACGCCCAGGTGTAGTCCGCGAGACTGTCGACATAGCCGACACCCATGCGGTCGCAGACCATGCTCTCGAAGTGATCGGCATCCGGCCGCAGCACATGCAGCGCGATGCGCGCACCGGAGAAATACAGTTGCCGTTGTTCGACGTCGAACCAGAAAAACGCGGCGTCGAGGCCGTCGTTCGACTGCGGTGATTCACCCTTGCCGTGCACCTGCCCGAGCAATCCCTTGACGTTGCGATTGACCGCGGCCAATAGCGCAGCCGGGTCGCGCGGTCCGAGCCGTTCGAGTGCCTGCGACAGTGACGCCGAAGCAAGCAGCGTCATGAACGCGCCAGGTACACCGTGCCCCGTGCAATCGGCCGCGGCGCCGAACCAGCCGTCGGCGAACGACGCGAAGTGGTAGAAATCGCCGCCCACCACGTCGCGCGGTTCCCAAACCAGCTCGGCATCCGGCAACGTGGTCGACAGCATGTCGCGCGACGCACGCAACATCGCTTGCTGGATCACGCTTGCATATTCGATGCTCTGCATGATCTGGCGGTTCTTTTCCGCCTGAATTTCCGCTACCGCGCCCAGTAGCTGAACACCGCTGGCCAATCCGACGAAGCGTCCTTCGCGCGTCACGATGAAGCCGTCGGACAGCGCCTTTTCGCCCGCTTCGACTGTCTTGAACGTGAGCGCTTCGATGCTCATGTCCGCGTCGACGATGAGCGGCTCCTTGTCCATGAACGCGATGCAGCTCTTCTTGTCGTAGAGCTCCCGGTGAAATGGCTTGCTCATTTGCGAGAGCAGGATATCCCGGTTGATCAGTCCGATCGGACGGCCGCTTTCCAGCACCGCGAGGCTGATCATGTCCCGCCGCGAATAAAAAATGTCCATTGCCGACGCGTTCGAATCGGCCGCGTCGATGGCAGGAAACTCCTGGCACAAATCGCCTGCGCAACGCGGGCTTCCGGAGACGCCAGAGCGATGAAAGTGCGCAAGCGCGGGATGCATGGCTGGACTACCCGTTCAACGAGGAAACCAGCACGCTAATCGCTCTTTATGTCGTTTTTGTTAAATCTGACGATTAGAGTGAGCGGTCAAAATAGCCCCGTGCAAAGCTCTTGCGCGCAAAAACATGCGGCAAACGTTTTCGCTTGAGTTACCGCCGTCAACTGCTCGTCAACGCGCGCGCGGAGCAATTGCAACGGTCGTGCGCGTGGTGTCGTGTGATGGCGTGATGGCGGGTGCGGTCAACTCTTTAGCGGTAACCATATCTCCAGGCCACCCATCCCGCTGACCGGATCGAACCTCTCGTCGTACCGCTCGAAAATTGGCGCGTCCGCAGGCGCGTGCCCTGATGCCGGCAGCCACGAATTCCAGATCGTATTCATCGTGCGGCGTATTGTCGAAATATGCTCGCGATGGGTGAACACTGCGTACCTCTGCGCGGCAATCCGCAAACGGTTCAACTCCGCCGGCAACGTCGAAAAATCGCTGACTTCGACACCGCACAGGTAGTCGAAATTACCTGCGTCGTCGGCGTTGTGGCACACGCCGTATGCCACGTTGCCCACTTGCGTTGGCACCTTGCCGAAGTGCGGCCCAAAGCGCTGCCACTGCGATGGAATCGCCTTGCTGGTGTCGCACGAATAGCGCTCGTTTAGTCCGGCGACGAGAAACGGCTGACCGTCTTCAAAACGCGGCGGCTCCAGATGGTCGAGAAGGGTTTGGTCCATTTTGATCGGCTCCACGATAGCAAGATTGTCGAGGTGACCTCGCGCGCGCAGCGCTTCCGGCGTCAACCCGAATTGCTCGCGAAACGCACGCGTGAATGCTTCATGAGAGCCGTAACCGGCGTCGAGGGCGACCGTCAGGATGTCCGGTGCGCCTGAGGCGAGTCGTCGCGCGGCTTCGCTCAAGCGCCGCCCGCGAACGTAGCGCATGACCGGAAACCCGGTGGCCGCTTCGAAAGCACGCGCCAGGTGGAAGCGCGACACGCATCCGCCATTCGCTATGTCGTCGAGCGTCAACGGCTGCGCAAAGTGGCTTTCGATAAACCACAGCGCTTTGCCAACCGGGTTCATATTGGCTCTCGTGTCTGCATGGAACCAGCATAGCCAGCGAGGAATTTACGCGTTTGATCCCGCTTGCGGTTTTGCGTTTATTTGTTGAGTCTCGTTGCCGGCAGGCAGCGAACGTTCGGACAATGCGGACGGTGCGCCATGAGCGTCCGCACCGTCCGCCTCACCCGCTCGCGCTGGCCGCAACAGCAAACCGCCCAGCATGCCCGCCATGGCCGCGAAGATTGCCCCGCCCAGGAAGGCCAGCCGATAGCCGCTATTAAGCGCCGCCGTTGCTCCCGCCGACGCCAGCATCGCGTCGCTACGTGCGGCGGCGAGACTCGCCAGCACGGCGAGACCCAGCGCACCGCCCATCATGAACGACGTGTTGACGATCCCCGACGCCAGCCCTGAATCGGCCGGATCGACATCGCTCATTGCTGCGAGCAGCATCGGATTAAACGCGATACCCGCGCCGAAGCCGAGAAGGATCATTCCTGGTAAAACGTCGATCAGGAAGCTGCCGCCGACCGGCGCACGGGCAAACAGCGCGAGACCGGCCGCCGCCACCAGCAGACCGGCCGCCAGCGGCCGACGCAGACCGAACCGCATCACCACGCGCGCCGACAGCCCGAGCGAAAAGAATCCCATGATCAGGTTGGCGGGCAGAAACGCAAGACCGACCTGCAACGGCCGATAGCCGAGTACGCGCTGCATGTACAGCGCCGAAATGAAGAACCACGCGAACATTGCCGCCGCCCACAGCACACCGACCACGTTCGCGGTCGCGACATTACGCAGACGGAACAGACCGAGCGGCATCAACGGATGCTGGACGCGTGCTTCGATAATCAGAAACGCGGCGAGTAGCGCGAGCGCGGCGAACAGCAAGCCGAGTGTCTGCACCGACGTCCAGCCGGCTTCATTGCCGTTCACTACTGCGTAGACCGCCAGCATCAACGACGCAGTGACCGTCACCGCGCCTGCCACGTCGAGCCGCTCGCCGTGCGCATGACCGCGCGCGGACGGCAGCAACGCGACGCAGAGCGCGTAGACAGCCACGCCGATCGGCAGATTGACCAGGAAAATCCAGTGCCAGCTAAGCAGATTGGTCAGCAACCCGCCAAGCAGTACGCCGATGCTGCCACCCCCTGCGCAAACGAAGCCGTACACGCCCATCGCTTTCGCACGCTCGGCGGATTCGGTGAACAGATTCATGATCAGCGACAGTGACACCGCTGACACAACCGCACCGCCCAATCCCTGCACGGCTCGTGCGGCAACCAGCAGGATCTGCGAGTTCGCGATGCCGCAGGCCAGCGACGCGAGCGTGAACAGTGTGATGCCGCCGAGAAACAGCTTGCGGTGGCCGTAAAGGTCGCCGAGCCTTCCGCCGAGCAGCAGACAACCGCCGAAGGTCAACATGTACGCGTTGACGACCCAGACCAGCGACGTTTCAGTGAAGCCGAGATCCGCCGCGATGGACGGCAACGCAACGTTCACGATCGTGGTGTCGAGCACGATCATCAGCACGCCCAGACACAGCACGATCAGTGCTAGCCAGCGTTGTTTGCCGTGAATGGATGGATGGGTCATGCAGACGCTCCCAGACCGCGCTCCCGAATGCATTCAAGGGATTTGAACGGATTCAGACGGACATCACGAACACATGACCCGGCGCCGGACGTGCCGCCGTCGAGCGACGCGTCGGGCAAGCCGTTTAGCGCGAGGTAATTTTTCAGTCTAGCATCGGCAAGTTTTGCGTCACAACTACGAAATCCTGGGCGGCGCGCAGCACGCGCGTCAGTCTCCGCCGACGATGTCGTACTTGCCGCCGCGCTCCAGCGCACGTTGATACGCTGGCCGCGCATGAATGCGCTTCAGAAAGCCGGTTATCGCGGGAAGTTGACCTTCCATGCCGCCGCGCGCGGTGCCGGCTTCGAGTGGGAAGCTCATTTGCACGTCGGCGGCAGTGAAGTCGTTACCGACGAACCAGCCCGTCTTGCTCAATTCCTTGTCGATATAGCCGAGGTGCAGTTTCAACTGCGGATCAATGAAGCTCGATTGCAACGTGCCTGCGATCTTGCGCGCAATCGGCTTCGCGAAGAACGGCATCGGTGCGCTCGCAATGCGCAGCGCCACCAGTTTCAGCAACAGCGGCGGCATCGCAGAGCCTTCCGCGTAGTGAAGCCAGTACGTGTAGCGCAGATGCTCGGGCGTGCCCGCTGCCGGAGCGAAGCGCCCCTGACCATATTTGCCGATCAGATATTCGATGATCGCGCCCGACTCCGCGATGGTCTGGCCGTCGTCGGTAATCACCGGTGATTTGCCGAGCGGGTGTACCGCGCGCAACTCGGGCGGTGCGAGCATCGTTTTGGGATCGCGCTGGTAACGCTTGATCTCGTACGGCACGCCGAGTTCTTCGAGCAGCCACAACACGCGTTGCGAGCGGGAGTTATTCAGATGATGGACAGTCAGCATGGGTCGAAGGACGTTGGCCAGTGGAGTGTCACATCATAGGGATGTTGTGCCGAGGTGGGGCTCTAGTCGCACCACCTCGGTCCTGCGGGGGCCCGTTACGTCCGGCCCATGTTCAGGCCTGCGCCTTGCTGCCCATCAATGCGTTGGAAGGCAAGGTTTCGTCGAGCAGCTTGCGGGCGCTTTCAATACCGGCTACCGGCAGTCCTTCGGGATTCAGCAGGCCAACCTGGACGAGCACCGAAGCCTGATCCCAATAGATGTGCTCGTTATAAAGCTTGTCACCCCGGAAACACACGACGGCCAGCATCGGCACCTCGAAATACTTGCCGGTGGGCGCAACGCCAGGCAGGAGCCAGTCGATTTCGCACGTATGCGTGCAGCTAAAAATGAATTCGTCGACGATGCGGTCCGAGCCAATGGTGCGTGAAATCGGAATCAGCCGGGTATCGACGGGATTCGAGTTGACGAAGTGATGGGTATAGAAGCTCTTGAGCCGGTCGTGGCCGACGCCGCCAGTCATCGTCGGAACGTGATTGACGTACGGCTGCGCGACCATGGTCGGCATGACCGCATCGACGTCGCGCGTGGCGAACTCGTGATAGCAGTGCGCTTCCCACAATGCATTGAGGTCGTAGACCGGGCCGAGCACTTTGCGCAGCAGCGCGAGCGTACGCGAATACGCCATCATTGCGGCTGGTTTGTCGTACTGCGGCCGTGCCGGCGCGGCGAATGCGTGATCGCAACCGGCGTACACATATTGCTCGACATGCGGACGCGTGCGCAACGCGGCACTGATGCGTTCGCGCGTTTCCGGCGGACAGTGTGCGTCGTTTTCCGGGAAGTGGAACACCATCGGGCAGCGAATGGCGGGCACTTCGTCGAGGTAAGCGTCGAGGCCGACGCCGTAATAGCTGACCGCACAGTCCACATCGGTACGCGCGGCGCTCAGGAACGCGAGCTTGCCGCCGAGGCAAAAGCCGACCGCACCGACCTTGCCGGCCTGCTCGGGCATGGCGCGCAACGCGGCGATGGTGGCCGCGATATCGTCGACGGCGAGGTCGGTATTGAACTCGCCGAGATAGCCGAGCGCCTGCTTCATGTCGGCTTCACCATAACCGAGGTCAATGCCCGGTTTGATCCGCCAGAACAGGTCCGGCACCAGCACCACATAGCCCTCTTCGGCATAGCGGTCGGCGGTCGCCTTCATCGTGTCGTTGATGCCGAAAATTTCCTGCAGCAGGACGAGCCCCGGGCCCGAACCCTGCGCGGGACGCGCGACATAAGCGTTGAAACGGCCGCCATCCTGGGCGACGACTTCGGTGAAAGAGCCAGCCATGCTGTTTGTCTCCGCTCCATGCAAGCAGTTGCACGGGAAAGTGGGGTTATGTCATTTTGCGCAACTCGAAGCGCTTGAGCTTGCCGGTCTCGGTGCGCGGCAATGCGTCGACGAACGAGATCACGCGTGGGTATTTATACGGCGCCACGCTATTTTTCACGAAATCCTGCAGTTGCGCGACCAGTTTGTCGTCCGCTCCAAAACCTGGATTCAGCACGACGAACGCCTTGACGATCTGCCCACGGGTTTCATCCGCGACGCCAATCACGCCGCATTCCGACACCGCGTCGTGTTGCAGCAGCACGCTTTCCACTTCGGGACCGGAGATGTTGTAGCCGGCGGAAACGATCATGTCGTCGGCGCGGGCCTGGTAGAACACGTAACCGTCTTCGTCGAGATAGACCGAGTCGCCAGGCAGATTCCAGCCATCGCGCACGAACTTCATTTGCCTTTCGTCGGCGAGATAGCGGCAGCCGGTTGGGCCGCGCACCGCGAGTTTGCCGACCGTGCCGGGCGGCACGGGTTGCATCGCGTCGTCCACGGCCCGCACGACGTAGCCCGGCACCGCGCGGCCAATCGCATGCGGGCGGATTGCGTCGCCCTGCGCCGAAATGAAAATGTGGATCAACTCGGTGCCGCCAATACCGTCGATCATGTCGATGCCGGTCGCGTCGTGCCACAGGCGTCGTGTCGAGTCCGGCAGCGCTTCCCCCGCCGACACGCTTTTCTTCAGGCTCGATACATCGTGATGTGAGATCAGCGGCGCCATTTGGCGGTAGAAGGTCGGCGCGGTGAACATGATGGTTGCATGAAACCGCTCGACGGTGTGCAGCAGGGTTTCTGGCGTGAGTTTCTCGATCAGCACGCTGGACGCCCCCACGCGCAGAGGGAAGCACAACAGGCCGCCCAGGCCGAATGTGAAGGCGAGCGGCGGCGTGCCGCAAAAGATATCGTTCGATGTCGGCTTGAGTACGTGGCGCGGGAACAGGTCGCACATCATCAGCACGTCGCGATGAAAATGCATGCAGCCTTTTGGCGCGCCGGTCGTGCCGCTCGTGAAAGCAATCAGGCAAACGTCGTCGGCTGCGGTGTCGCACGCGGTGAAATGCGAGGGCTTGTTGATGGCGAGCGTGTCGAGCGAACCGGCAGCGTCGTCGTGGAACAGGCGCGTCTGCTTGAGCGTCGCGCAATAAAACTCGTCGGCTGGATCAGTGCAGCGCGCCAGTTCTGCGGTGAGACGCGCGTCGCAGAGTGCCGCGCTGACCTGCGCCTTGTCGATGATCTGCTTCAGTTCCTTCGCGCGCAGCAACGGCATGGTCGGCACCACGACGAGGCCGGCCTTCAGCGCGGCGAGTGCGGCGACCGCCATCTGCAATGTGTTCGGCCCGCGCAGCAGCACGCGATTGCCGGCTTGCAGTCCCATTTCGTCGACCAGTACATGCGCGGTGCGATTCACCAGGGCCAGTAGTTCGCCGTAGGTGGTGACACAACGCTTGTCGTCCACCAGCGACCAGATTGCGGGACGGTCGCGATGCCCTGCGTCGATCGTTCTATCGAGCAGTTCGGTCGCGCAATTCAGACGCGCAGGATAAACCACGTCCGGGTTGTCGAGCAGAAAAACGGGCCATTGATCCTGCGGCGGAAGATTGTCGCGCGCGAAAGTATCGACGTGTGCTGACGGTTCCATCATGGGTCTCCGGGCGTTGAGCCGGCTGAATGCGCTTCGGTTGGCGTAGTGGGCGGCGTGCGTTCGTGCCGTTCTTCAGTTACTGCGGGACCACGGCGGTCGCTTCGATTTCCACCTTCGCTTCATCTTCGATCAGCGCAACGACCTGGACCGCGCTCATTGCAATGTCGTAGTCGCCGATCAACTCGCGAAACGCACGGCCAATGTCTTTCAGCGACGCGAGGTATTCGCGTTTGTCGGTGACGTACCACGTCATTCGCACGAGATGTTCAGGCTTGCCGCCCGCTTCGTGCAGCACGGCGAGCACGTTTTTGAGCGCCTGAATGGCTTGCGCGGCGAAGTCCGTTGTCTGGAAGCGGGCTTGTTCGTCCCAGCCGATCTGTCCAGCGATAAACACTTGCGTGCCGGTGGCGGCGACGCCGTTCGCGTAGCCGCGCGGTTTGATCCAGCCGGCGGGAAGGAGAGCTTTTTTCATGAGCGATGCGCCTCGATGGAGTCGGGCTGTGGAGCAAACGTCGCGAGCGCGCTCGCGATGTCGGCGGGAATATCGATCGATGTGCCGCTTTCGAGCGACGTCGTGACGAGCACCTGTTTCGCGCTAAAGCGCGTTTCACCCTGGCAATGACCGACGATTTCGATGCTGATCGAACGACGGCCGATGGCTGTCACGCGCAACGTCAGCATGACCGTTTCGCCCATCTGGCTCGGCCGCGAAAACTCGCAGTCGAGTTTGACGATCGGCAAGCCGACACGCCGCCGCGCGATCATGTTCGCGTAGTCGATGTGAAGGCCTTCGTTGAACCAGTCTTCGACCAGCGCGTTGGTCATCACCAGATATTGCGGAAAGAACACGATGCCCGCCGGATCGCAGTGCGAGAAGCGGATTTGCACGGGCCTTTCGAACGGCGCGCTCATGGTGCGGTTTCCTTCGCAGCAACGGCCGCGTGCGCCTTTAACAGATCGCGGCCGATAATCAACTGCTGCACTTCGGTCGCGCCTTCGTAAATGCGCAATGCACGAATCTCGCGATACAGCATCTCGACGGCGGTGCCGCTTTGCACACCCATGCCGCCAAAGAGTTGTACGGCGGCGTCGATTACCTGCTGCGCGCCTTCGCTGGCATGCCACTTCGCCATCGCGGCTTCGCGCGTGACGTTTTCGCCTTGATCACGGAGCCACGCGGCGCGATAGACCAGCAACGCGCTGCTGTCGATGGTCAACGCCATTTGCGCGAGCTTTGCCTGCGTCAGTTGAAAATCGCCGAGCGTTTGCCCGAACATCTTGCGCGACGAGGCGCGCGCGAGACCCTCGGCCATCGCGTGGCGCGCGAAACCCAACGATGCCGCCGCTACCGAGGTGCGGAAAATATCCAGCGTCCGCATGGCCAGTTTGAAACCTTCGCCGGGCGCGCCGAGCATCTGGCTGCGTGGCACGCGAGCGCCCGCAAAATGCAGGCGCGCAAGCGGATGCGGCGCGATGACGTCGATGCGTTCGGCGATCTCGAGTCCGCGCGTATCGGCATCGACAATGAATGCGCTGATGCCTCGTGCGCCAGGCGCTTCGCCGGTGCGCGCGAATACGACGTAGAAGTCGGCAATACCGCCGTTGGAAATCCACGTCTTGTCGCCGTCGAGCACGTAGGCGTCACCGTCTTCGCGCGCGGATAAAGCCATGGCGGCGACATCCGAACCCGCTTCAGGCTCCGACAACGCGAACGCGGCCAACGCGGTGCCATTCGCGACGCGCGGCAGATAGCGCGCTTTTTGCTCATGCGTGCCGCCGAGCGAGATCGCGCCCGAGCCGAGCCCTTGCATGGCCAATGCGAAATCCGCGAGACCCGAATGTTTGGCGAGCGTTTCTCGCAACAGACAGACGGCGCGCGTGTCGATCGTGTCGCCGTGGCCGCCGTACGCGACGCCACCCACGCCATACTTCAGCCATCCCGCCGCGCCGAGTTCACGCACCAGATGACGGCAGGTCGCATCCACGTCTGTTTGGCTCTTGTGGTTCTCGTGCGCGAGATTCGCACGGCACCATGCTTGAATGCCTTCGGCAAGTGCCCGATGACGTGGCTCGAAAAAAGGCCAGGCCAGCGCGCTATGCAGGTCGATGGGGTTGTCGGCGCTCAACTCAGTCTCCTTCGAACACAGGACGCGACTTCGCCGCAAACGCGCTATACGCGCGTTCGAAATCGCGAGTGCTCATGCAAATGGCCTGGGCTTGCGCTTCCGATTCGATCGCTTCGTCGATGCTCATGCTCCATTCCTGGTGCAACATCTTCTTCGTGATGCCGTGCGCGAAAGTCGGACCGGCGACGAGGTCGGCGGCGAGTTTCTGGGCTTCTTCGACGAGCGCCGAAGGTTCGCAAAGGCGGTTATAGAAGCCCCACGCGTGACCTTCATCGCCGCTCGCCGAGCGCCCGGTGAACAGCAATTCGGCCGCCCGTCCCTGACCGATGATGCGCGGCAGGATCGCACACGCACCCATATCGCAGCCCGCCAGACCGACGCGCGAGAACAGGAACGCGAGCTTGCTGCGTGCCGTGCCGAGACGCATATCGGAGGACATTGCGAGAATCGCGCCCGCGCCTGCGCAAACGCCGTCGACGGCTGCAATGACCGGTTGCGGGCAATGGCGCATCGCTTTGACGAGGTCGCCGGTCATACGCGTGAAGAGCAGCAGTTCCGGCATTGGCAGATCGATCAGCGGCGCGATGATGTCGTGCACGTCGCCGCCCGAACAGAAGTTCTCGCCGGCGCCGTGAATGACGACGGCCTTGATGTCGGTTGCGTAGGTCAGGTTGCGGAACAGATCGCGCAACTCCGCATACGATTCGAAGGTCAGCGGATTCTTGCGCTCCGGACGGTTCAGCGTGATCGTCGCGACCTTGTTCGTCACCGACCAGCCGAAGTGCCGCGCTTCGTAACCCGCGAGCGTCAGGCGGTTGCCGGCCAGCAGCGCGTCGGCGTTGGATCGTGTCATGGTGTCTCCTCCAGTTCTGTGCGCGTCAGTCTTTCAGACTGTCGAGCAGATGTTGCTTGAGCTTGCCAAGGCGTTGATGGGTACGCGATTTCTCGTCGAGACTCAGCCCGCCAAATAGTTCGACGACCCATTGCTCGTGCGCCACTGCCATCTTGTCGAATGCCTTGCGGCCTGCTGGCGTCAGGCACACGCTGATCGAACGTCGGTCGTTCGGATCCGTGTCGCGCGAAACAAGGCCTTCTTTTTCCAGTTGATCTGTAATGCCCGTGACGTTGCCGCCAGTGACCATCAGCCGTCGCGACAACTCCGTCATCTTCAGGCCTTCTGGATGACGCTCGAGCTGCGCCATCAGGTCGAAACGCGGCAACGTGGTGTCGAATTCGTTACGCAGACGTTTGCGCAACTCGGCCTGCACGAGGTTGGTCGTAGTCAGCATGCGCAACCATAGACGCAGACCCATGTGACTGTCCGCGCCCGTACTCATTTCGAGGTCCACGACATTCTCCGCAGGTTTCGCGACGCCTTTGCGCGGCGATTTCGTTTCGGCTGTGACAGCGGG
This sequence comes from Paraburkholderia metrosideri, assembly GCF_904848625.1. Classification (GTDB taxonomy): domain Bacteria; phylum Pseudomonadota; class Gammaproteobacteria; order Burkholderiales; family Burkholderiaceae; genus Paraburkholderia; species Paraburkholderia metrosideri. The sequence continues at coordinate 69,759 of NZ_CAJHCP010000010.1, read as the reverse complement.
CTTCTTGATGTTCGGTGACTTGGTCACATGACTTCTCCACCAGAGATGGAAACGGATTGCCCCGTGATTGCGTCCGAGCCGGGCTGGCACAGCCACAGCACGCTATTAGCGACCTGCTCGGGGCTCACGAAACGATGTTGCGGATTGGAACGCAGTAAGGCTTCGCGGGCCTGCTGTTCGGTGCGGGAGGTGTTGCTGGTGATCTGTTCGAGCGATGCGTGCAGCAGTTCGGTCTCCGTGTAGCCGGGACACACCGCGTTGACTGTGACGCCGCGGGTGGCGACTTCCAGCGCGAGTGATCGCGTGAGACCAATCACGCCGTGTTTCGCGGCGCAGTATGCGGCGACGTACGCGTAACCGATTTGCCCTGCCGTACTGGCAACGTTGACGATCCGGCCGTGACCGCGTTCCAGCATGCCCGGCAACACCGCACGCGTGCCGAGAAAGACGCCAGTAAGGTTCACCTGGAGCATGCGCTGCCACAGCGTCATGTCGGTGTGCGTGAACGGTGCGGCTTGTGCCTGACCCGCGTTGTTGATGAGGATGTCGACGGCACCCGCCTGAGCGAATGCGTTTGCAACCGACTCTTCCTGCGTGACGTCGACGCCGATGCATGCAACATCGCCGAGTGCGCTGCATTTTTCGCGCTGCGTGTCGAGTCGTTGCACATTGCGGCCCATCAACGTGACGCGTGCGCCCGCACGCAACAGCGCCTCGGCGACCGCAGCGCCAATGCCGCTGCCGCCGCCGGTGACCACCGCATGTTGGCCCGCGAGTGTCGATTGAATAGGGGTGTTCACGTCGTTCCCTCCGCGCGTTGCGCGCGCTCTTGTGGCGACAGGCCTGCATTGGCGGCGGCCTGCGCACGCTCGCGTTCCAGGTTGCGTTCAAGTTGCGATTTCGCGGCGGTGTAGGGCTTCGGCCACATCACATCGAAATAGCCGATCTTTGCGGCTTCGTTCAGCGTCCACGACGGATTCGCCAGATGAGGGCGTGCAATCGCACACAGGTCCGCGCGACCCGCCGCAATAATGCTGTTCACGTGGTCCGCTTCGGAGATCGCGCCGACCGCGATGGTCGCGATACCCGCTTCGTTACGCACGCGGTCGGCGAACGGTGTCTGGAACATCCGGCCATACACGGGCTTCTCTGCCTTGCTCACCTGACCCGACGACACGTCGATCATGTCCGCGCCTGCGGCCTTGAACGCGCGCGCTATCTGCACGGCGTCGTCCGGTGTCGTGCCACCTTCGACCCAATCGTTAGCGGAAATACGCACGGAAATCGGCTTGTCTTGCGGCCAGACGGCGCGGATCGCCTGGAAGAGCTGAAGCGGATAACGCAGCCGGTTTTCGAGCGAGCCGCCGTATTCGTCGGTGCGCTGATTGGTCAGCGGTGACAAGAAGCTCGACAGGAAATAGCCGTGTGCGCAGTGCAGTTCGAGCCAGTCGAACCCGGCTTCAGCCGACATCTGCGTGGCGCGGACGAATTGCGCTTCGATTTCGCGCAATTCGTCGCGAGTGGCTTCGTGTGAATGCTGGCTGATGTCGCGCACATACTGTTGCGGCGAGGCTGAAACAAGCGGCCAATTGCCTTCGGCGAGCGGTTGATCGATGCCTTCCCACGCGACGCGTGTCGACCCTTTCGCGCCCGAGTGCCCGAGCTGAATGCCGATTTTTGCATCCGACTGACTGTGCACGAGGTCGACAATGCGCTTCCACGCAGCGAGATGCTCCGGTGCGTACATGCCGGGACAGGCAGGCGTGATGCGCGCTTCAGGCGACACGCAGGTCATCTCCGTCATTACCAGCGCAGCGCCGCCCATTGCGCGTGCGCCGAGGTGCATCAGATGATAGTCACCGGCAATACCGTCGACTGCCGAATACTGGGCCATCGGCGACACGACGACGCGATTTTTCAGCGTCAGCCCGCGCAGTTTGAACGGCGTGAACATGGGTGGGACCGAATGCTTTTCCGGCGCGCGTTCTACACCGGAACGTTTCGCGAGCCAGTCTTCGAAGCCTGAAAGATAGTGCGCGTCGCGTTCACGCAGGTTTTCGTGCGAGATGCGTTGTGAGCGTGTGAGCAACGAATACGCAAACTGTTCCGGCTCGAACGACGTATAGCGATCGACGTTTTCGAACCATTCGGTCGAATTGCGTGCGGCGTTCTGAATACGCAACACGCCGATGCTGCGTACCTCCGTGTAGTGCTTCAGTGCGGCGGGCAGATTGCCGGGATGGGCGCCGATGCTGTTCGCGAGTTCAATGGCGTCTTCGAGCGCGAGCTTGGTGCCCGATCCGATTGAGAAATGCGCGGTATGTGCAGCGTCGCCCATCAGGACGATTGGCGTTTGTGTGCCGTTGGCGTTATCGCGCCAATGCACCCATTCCCCGTTGACGACGCGCGGAAAACGGATCCACTGTGACGAGCCGCGCAAATGCGCGGCGTTCGATAACAGCGCGTTGCCGTCCAGATACTTCGCGAACAGCTTCTCGCAGAAGGCGATGCTGTCTTCCTTGCTCATCTCGTCGAGACCGGCGGCACGCCACACGCGCTCAGGGGTTTCGACGATGAAGGTGGAGGTCTGATCGTCGAAACGATACCCATGTGCCTGGAACCAGCCGAATTCGGTTTCTTCGAAGGCGAAGGTGAACGCGTCGAAGAGTTTCTTCGTGCCGAGCCAGACAAAGCGGCAGTCGCGCAGGTCGATGTCGGGCTGATACGTGGCAGCGTACTTTTGGCGGACCGCGCTGTTCAGGCCGTCGCACGCGATGATCAGATCGGCTTCGTAGACGCTGTCGTCGGTGACCTGAGTTTCGAAAACCAGTTTGACGCCGAGTTCTTCGCAGCGTGCCTGCAGGATGTTCAACAGACGTTTGCGGCCGATGCCGCAGAAACCGTGGCCCGACGAGCGGATGTGCTCACCGCGAAAATTTATTTCGATGTCGTCCCAGTGATTGAACGCCTGCAGGATGGCGTCGGCGCTAGGGGCGTCGGCGGCGCGCAGGTTGCCGAGGGTCTGGTCGGAGAACACCACGCCCCAGCCGAAAGTGTCGTAGGGGCGGTTGCGCTCGACGACCGTGACTTCGTAGTCTGGGTTGCGGCGTTTCATCAAGAGGCCAAAGTACAGCCCCGCCGGACCGCCGCCGATACAGACAATGCGCATGCTTGTTCCCCAATGTGGACTCTGCTATGGGGATTAATTTAGGCCTTGATAGTTTAGATGTCAAGTAAATGTGTGGTGAGGGAGGGTGGTCTGGGGCGACGATGTGATCGAAAGAAATAGAATCGGTCGAGCAGAAATATAGATGGTCGAACGGACCTGACGCGCTGTAAGCGGCGGCTTGCCCAACTCATGCTGTTTTCGCATGAGCGCATTCAGAATCAGCATCGTGCAGAATCTGCTGATGGGCGCGGCGCCCTTTTGAGCGTGCCGGCTTTCGCGACGTCGAGCGCGGCATGGTTAAAATCTCCTACTTCTTTTTCTTGTGCACGCACGCTCGCTCGCCAGATAACGCGCGGCCCCCCGCCGTAAAAATGAACCAGGTCTTCACAGTGCCCGCGCCGACAGGCGGTACGTGATTGTCCGTGGTGTGTCTGCCTTGAAAACCAAGCCGGAACGGTTGGCGAGTGGATGGCTGGCAGGAGGAGTCACCACTCGGCCGAGGTCGAAAAAACTGTTGAGCGGCTCGACACCCACAGCGAAATGCCGTCCCGCCCAAGGTTCGTGAGTGCGGCCGCCGTTGCTAATCCACAGCAGCGCATCGGGTAGCTCGCTGGCGTTCCAGTCGAGGCTCACATCCGCATGCTCCGCTGGATACCGCAAGATAAAAGGTGGCTCACATCCGGAAATCTGCATCAGCTCTTCGGTGCTTTCCGCCAATGGCAGTCGGGAAGCGTTCAACGGACCCTTCGTCGTCGGGACTTCTGTCAGGGACGCAAACGCACGGTTCGGCAGAATCTGCGAGATGCCGGGCTCCGGCGGGACCGGATAGCTATAGATGGACTGGCTGGAGCAACCAATAAGCTCCACGCCGCCGTCGGGGACGGCAAAGGTCGGATGCAGAGCGAACGGCATCACGACGTCGCGCCGCGCGTGCACCGTAAGCGACACGAGCAACGACGGCGCATTCGGGTCGGCCTCGACCTTACGCTCAAGTCTTTCGATCGCACTGTCGGCCGGATACGCGACTTGGATCATCAGCATGTGGGCGGTCTGATTCACCAGTGTCCACATGTGATTCGCACCGTACCCGTGAACCCATCCGTCACTGGCGTCGCGACGACCAAACCCATCAGGAAGACCTGCAGGCGCCTCGACCATCCCGAACGGCAGGCAGGGCCATTCGCCACGCAGCGCACGCATCAGTCCGTGCTGGCTGCCGTCATCGGTCCAGGGGGCCACCTGCATGGGGGAGACAGAGCGTCCTTCGCCGATGTCAAAACGCACCGGCGCGAGCATGCCGCCCAGTGACTGGATCTCCGCCTCACCGTGTTCCCACCTAAGCTTCCAGCGCTCGATTTGGTCCATTGTGTCGGTTAGTCAGTTTCGTAAAAGGAACCGCATGCCAGGCGGCTACGCAGCGCAATAGCTTGTGCGGACGTCAGACCAGACTGGTCACCCTATGATGACCAGCTGAACTGGACATCCGCGCGGTCCCGCGTGGCATCAATCAGGCGCGCGTTGACCTCGTCGGTGTGCTCAACCCATTGTTTCGCTGCGTCCTCGTCACGACCGAAGCTCATGTGACGGCTGACGAGCCGTTGCTGGCGCAAAGCTGAGTCGACATTGACGTACCAGACTTCGTCGAGCAGGGGCCGAACGCCTTTCCAGTGGCCGTGTTCGAACAGCAGGTAGTTGCCTTCGGTAATGACGAGCGGCGTATCGGGCGCGACCGGAATCGCGTTGGCGATGGGCTCTTCTATCTCGCGACGGAACGTAGGCGCGTAGACCGTTTCGTCATCACGCTGCTCGCGCAGCCGACGCAACAGCGCGACATAGCCCGCACTGTCGAATGTATCTTCAGCCCCTTTGCGGGATGCCCGACCCAGGCGAGCAAGCTCCACGTTCGCCAGATGAAACCCGTCCATCGGGACAATCACAACTTTCCCAGGGAACGCATCGAGGATCGCCTGAGATAGGGTCGACTTGCCGGCCCCCGGCGCGCCAACCAGTCCGAGAATGCGGCGACGTCCGCCAGTAGTCAGCTGCCGCAGCCGGCTCAAATAACGGTCTTCAATCATGGACATTATCCATCTATGTTTTAAGGCGTCGGGAGCCCTTACAGCGCACCCGCCGACGCCGCGTTGTACCCCGTGCATCATAATCCCGGCAGGCCTGATACCCCGCTACCTGCAAGCCGCGTTCAGTGATGCGCCTTCGCCTTTGCCGCGGCGTTGATGCCGCCAGCCATGAACTCGCGCGCGTGCTTTGCGAGGTCCATCCCGTCGTCCCACAGGTTGCGCCAGATAGCCAGAGCGTTGGACAACTCTTCATTGACGACCGTCGACGAGAAGCTTTCGAAAGTGACGACCCCTTTGTAATCGACCATTGCGAGCGCGTGGAAGAACTGCGAGAAGTCAATGGTTCCGGAGCCGAGGTAGCCGCGATTGCTCTCGCCGATATGAACGTAAGCGAGGCGGTCGCCGCACAGTAGAACCGGCTGCATGAAATCCGATTCCTCGATGTTCATATGATACGTGTCGAGATGAACACCAACGTTTGGCGCGCCGACTTCGTCAATCAACGCCAATGCCTGAGATGCCGTGTTGAGCAGGTTGCTTTCGTAGCGATTGACCACTTCCAGCCCAAGCTTCACGTCCTTCTTCAGCGCAAAATCCGCGATGTGCTTGATGGAGTCGATTGCGTTCTGGCGTCCCTTTTTAGTGACCGGTGCACTGTATTTCGCCATCGCGCCGTACAGGATCCCGCCGAAATATTTTCCGCCGATTTCGGAGGTAATAGTGATGGCCTCCTCGAGCATCGCCACCCCGCGAGCGACCGTCGCAGCATCTTCACTCGACACGTCCGCTGCGAAAGTCAGGCCGCGCGAGCAACCTACTTCGAGCCCATACTCCTGTAGCAGGTCCCGCGTGAGCGAGAGGTCCATGAGTTTCGGACCATGCAGCGACAGTTCCGCGAGGTCGAAGCCGGCTTCTTTCGTCGAACTCAAAACCTTGCGCGTCGACTCCGGCGTGAGGTCGCCAGCCCAAACCAGTGCGTGTACGCCGAGCTTGTTCATTGTGTAACTCCTTCAGTTGCGGCCGCGCGCTTGCGGACCAAAGTTTTCGACATGCCGTTAGCCCAGGCCCAACGGAAGAGCATCACAGCAAGCAGGAAGACACCCCACAACGCAGTCGCCAGATGCTGATTGGCGCCGAGCAGGTTGAGGCCGGAAGCGATGACCTGGAGAATCACGAGAGCGATAACGACCGGTACCACGCGGCCGAAGCCGCCGAACGGGTCAACACGCCCGAGGAAACAGGCCAGCACGGAGATGAGGAGAAACGCTTCGCCATGACCGACGCGGACCGAGTTGAACTGGGCGGCCATCACGACGCCCGCGACGCCGCACATCAACCCTGACAGCATGTAGATTCGGGTAACCGCACGCGTTGTCTGGATGCCGGAGTAACGCGTCGCCTCAAGGTTCGACCCAATCATGCGGGTCGCGAAACCCAGCCGCGACCGTGTCATCACGACGTGCCAAAGTAACGCGCAGCCAAGGAAAATCAGCAGTGGAATGGGTACGCCCAGGAAGACGCCGTTACCCATTTCGCGCACAAACGGCGGGAACCCGGAGATGTCACCGCCACGCGTCAGGAACTCGCCCAGCCCGCGCAAGAAAATCATCATCGACAACGAGACGAGGATTGGGCTGGCTCCTGTGCGAGCAATGACGGCCCCCATCACCCAACCGGCGGCGGCACCAGTTGCCAATGCGGCAGCAATGCCGAGGATGATGGCGATGGCGCCCGCATCTGCTCCACCGTAGGTACGAAGCACCCACGCCATCGCCAGGCCAGAAATGTTGGCCGTGAAAGTCACCGAAAGATTGAAGCCACCGGAAATCAGCGGCATCAGCATCGCCAGCGTAAAGAAGCCGAGTTCTGGCAACTGGAACGCTACCGAGACGAAGGTGCTCTCCGAGAAAAATCGGTCTGATGCGAAACTCAGCACCGCGATAACCAGGGCGAGAAATCCAAGCAACCCGGCGACGTCCGCTGGTACATGCGGCGCGAAAGAGCGATGAGATGTCGAGGTGTTCATGACGAGGCCTTTACGCTTTGTGACGTGAATCGCGCACCGACGAGCTTGGCGAAGCCGCCGCTCGACAACGTAATGGCGATGAGGATGATGGCACCGATAATCATCTTGAACGCGTACGGCGAGATGCCCAGCAGGTTCAAGCCATTTGCGGTGATGGCGGTCAGAAGGATGCCGAGGATGGCCCCGAGAATCGTGCCCCTCCCACCGCCCAACCTCGCACCGCCCAGCACCACTGCAGCGAGCACATCCAGTTCACGTCCATAAAACGCGTTCGGTACGACTTCCTGAACGTAGTGGGCTTGCATCAGTCCGGCGATGCCGGCCATCATGCCGAGCCAGCCGAACGCGATGTAATGCATCGCACCGATGTTGACCCCTACGCGTCGCGCTGCTTCGGGGTTGTCGCCCATTGCGTAGAGCTGCCGACCCGTTGTCGTGCGTCGCAATAGAAACCAGGTTGCGATGACCATGACGACCATCACGGCCACAGGCAGTGCGAGGTTCGCATTGCCACTCACGGTGCTGAAATGGATCAGGGAGACTCTGTCCGTCCACCAGTCAGGCAGGTCGTAGATGGAGACTCCGCCGGTGAGAAACATCAATCCACCGAAGAACACGTTGAACGTGGCAATCGTCACCACAATCGAGACGATGCGGAATCTGTAGATAATCGTCGCGTTGATGGAGCCAAGCAGAAACCCGAAGAATGCCGACACGATGAAGCCGAGCGCCCAATTGCCGCCGCCGAGTCGCATCACGGTCAATGCAGTGAGGTACTGAACCACCGAGGCACCGACGGCAAATGAAATATCAATGCCACCGGCAATCAGCACGACCAGCAGGCCGACTGCAAAAATGATGTTGACGGAACTCTGGTTGAGCAGGTCGAACAGGTTGGGCGCCGTGAGGAAGGTCGAGGTTGAAAGGCTGAGGCCAATCACCATGATGGCGATAACGAGAATCAGCAGGGCCTCAATCGAACCGATTCCGAGTTTGCGAAAATCAGGCATGGACGTCTCGCTCGATTTGTTCCATCGTTGTCGTTCCCGGCACGTACTCTTTAACGATGCGTCCATCGCGCATGTGCAGAATTCGGTCGGAGTTGAAGTAGACCTCCGGAATCTCGTCGGAGATAAGCAGGATGGCCATTCCCTCAGAAGCGAGCTTGTGAATGATGGCGAAGATGCCAGCCCGGGCGCCGACGTCGACGCCTACGGTGGGCGAATCCAGAATCAGGAGCTTCGGGTTGGTTGCCAGCCACTTGGCGAGCACAATGCGCTGCTGGTTACCACCCGACAATGTGGAGACCGCATCGTCGGGCTTGCCGATTTTCACGGCCAGTTGTTGAATCCAGTCTTGAATCAGCGCGTTTCGCTTTTTGGCAGCAATCAGATGAGTACTGTCCAGAAGGTCGTCGAGCACGGCCGCCACCGTGTTGTCGCCGATTGATTGCGGCTGCACGAGTCCGAGTTGGAGACGGTCTTCAGATACATAGGCAATGCCTGCGCGGATAGCATCACGATTCGTGCGCACCGACAGGGCTTTACCGTCGAGCAGGATGGAGCCCGCATTGGGACGTGTCATGCCGAACAGCGACAATGCAACTTCCGTTCTACCTGCGCCAAGGCGTCCCGTGACACCGAGAATCTCGCCCCGTCGCACCTTGAACGACACGTCGTGGTACTGACGTGCGCGTGACAAACCCTGCACCTCCAGCACGACCGGTGCTTTCGATAAGTTGGTCGTACGTACTTCGTAGTCGAAGGTGCGGCCCGTCATCAGTTCGGTAAGACGGGTCTGCGTCATCCCTTCGGTGGGGAAAGTTCCAACATACTGTCCATCGCGGAAAACGGTCACGCGGGTGCAGACATCTAACACTTCAGCGAGCCGATGGCTGACGAACACGACTGCAATGCCATCCGCAGAAAGCCGGCGCACAATTTTCAAAAGGGCTTGGGTCTCGGCGTGGCTGAGCGAGGCCGTTGGCTCGTCCATGAAGACAAGTCGCGCGTCGCGAACAAGCGCTCTGGCGATTGCCACGACCTGCCGTTGAGCGATAGACAGTGAGCGAACAGAGCGGTTGAGGTCGACGGAGACGCCGAGTCGTTCAAGAATCCGGCGCGCCGCTTCCTTCATCTTCCCGTAGCTGACGAGACGCGGACGAGACCCGAGGTTCTGCTCGAAAGCGATATTTTCCGCGACGGTCATTTCGGGGAAAAGCGCCAGGTCTTGCCAGATGACCTGAATGCCGAGATCACGGGCTCTCGCCGGGTCCAGGCCTTCGATTGACTCACCATCCATGAGCATCACCGCGCCCGGCTCCGGCTGATAGACCCCACTGATAATCTTGATGATGGTGCTCTTGCCGCAGCCATTCTCGCCAGCGAGGCATAGAACCTCGCCGGGCATGACGTCGAACGTCACGGCCCGCAGCGCCTTAACGCCGCCGAAGATTTTGGAGATGTTCTCGAGCTTGAGCAGTGGCGCACGGTCTGCGTCGAGCGCGGTCGATGCCGGATTTGCAACGCCATGCTCAGAACGAAGGGTGTTGGTGGAAGCTGGATGACTCATGGAAACGCTCCGATGGCACTGTCACGTAACCGGCCACGACCAAACGTGTCGCACCGTTTACTTCCGGGTGAGCGGTGTGCTGCCGCGCTCACCCGTTCGGCAAGGAAATACGCTCAGAGGCCCATCTTTGCGAGGTCGTCCACGGTCTTGGCGTTGAGGTCCACCAGGTTGTCGACAATCAGGTTGTGGCCAACGGGATGAACGACGCCCAGGCCTGGGATATTCGTGCCGTCTTTAATCGGCTGTCCTTTCGCGAGCATCGTGCCTAAGGTCACAAATACTTCTCCAGCGACTTCCGGATTCCACATGTATCCGCCGCTTAGCACGCCGTCGTGGACGAGCTTTCGACCTTGTCCCGGCGAGAACGGTCCGAGAACCAGGACCTTTCCTTTTGCCTGTTGCTCATCAACGGCGCGGGCTGCGCCGATGGGCCCCTGGCTGCCGAACGCAAGGATGCCTCTCAGGTTAGGATGAGCACGCATCAGGTCGAGTGCTGTCTTGCGCGACGCGTCCACGTCTTCAGCGACGCCGTAGCGGTCGCCGACGAGGGTCATCCCCGGATAGTTGGCCTTGATATAGGCGTTGGCCGCATCCGCCCACGCGTTATGAAGTGGCACGGTCAGGGACCCGACGAACACTGCATATTCGCCTTTTCCGCCCAGCGCCTCGCCGAGGCGTTTTCCGTAAGCATCGCCAAATCCTTTGACAGATGCCAGTTCAAAGTCCCAATCCGCGTTCTGCTGTTTCGGGGACTCGTGCGTGATGACCTTGATACCAGCGGCCCGAGCGCGCTGAAGAACAGGCTCCAGCACCTGTGCGTCGTTCGGTACCACGCCAATGACATCTACGTGCTGCGCAATCAGGTCTTCGATGGCACGCACCTGAAGCGCAGGGTCAGCGCTCGTCGGTCCGACCATGAATGCCTTGACCCCAAGCTGGTCAGCACGCTTCTTGATTCCCGCTTCCATCGCGTTGAACCAGGGAATGCCGCCAATCTTTACAACAATACCGATTACCGGCTTATCGGGAGAAGCCGATGCGAAGCCCGTCGTCAAAGCCAGCGCGACCGCGCTTGCGCCCAAAGTGCGGATGATGTTCTTGAACATGTCTCCTCCGTTGGACGCCCGACCTACCCGGCAGACGCCCGATGAGTGTTAGGAAAACCCGCTTATCACTTTGCTAAACTTTTGCTGAATCCATTCAGCAGTTCGGGTTGGTGTATGCTGAATCTATTCAGCAAATCGGTCGACCCCGGAGTTACCCTGGTACGGCACCTTTTTCCAAACGGTTACCTTCGAAACACATGAACGGCGGAAATGCCCTCGGAGTCACGTTGATGGCAAGCAGCAACCCCGGACGAAAGTCCACGATTTACGACATCGCAGAGAAGACTGGTTCTTCAACATCGACAGTGAGCATGGTGTTGAACGGCAACTGGGCCCGCTATCGCATCAAGGAGGAGACAGCGAATCGAATTCTCGACTGCGCGCGGGAGCTTGGATACAACGTCAACATGAAAGCGCGAGGGCTTCGGCTATCGCGATCGGGACTCGCGGGGATGATTCTTCCGCACTATCGGAACCGTTTTTTTGCAGGGCTTGCTCAGACCTTTGAAGACCAGGCCCGTAGCCGCGGACTTTGTCCGATAGTCGTAGGGACCCAGCGCGACCCGGAAGTAGAAGTGAGTGTCACGGAAACACTTCTGTCCCAACGCGTTGAGTTGCTATTCATTGCCGGTATGCGAAATCCGACGCCGTTGAACAATCTCTGCTCGGCCGCGAGCGTGCCTTCTATCAACCTCGACCTGCCCGGCGATGGAGCGCCATCGGTCGTTACGGACAATCGCAAAGGAGCGGCGGAGATCACCGAGGTGCTGATTGAGAAATTGCTGGCACGGGGTCATTCAACGGATGAGTTGGTCCTGTTGGGCGGCGTCGCCAATGAATATGCAACCGAGATGCGTATCGCAGGATTTCGGGACGCTTTTAAGGCGAGAGGAATAGCGCCGGCAAAAGATGCTATCGAGTGCTGCGGCTACAACGCGGCGGCTGCCAACCGGGCGCTGACCAGCCGCTGCCAGAAGCTCGGGCGCCCCCCGTTCGGCTTGCTGATGAATTCGATTACCGCGCTTGAGGGCCTGGTTCAGTTTATGGCGACATTGCCGCACGACGCGTGGAAGACGATCGTTGTTGGCTGCTTCGATTGGGATCCGTTCGCGGCATACCTACCGTTCGACGTAACTATGTTGCGGCAAGACGTGGAAAAGATCATTTCTGAAGCGTTCGCGCTGATTGAAAAGCAGGATCCTGCCGACAGGTCGCTCATCCTTGTGCCCACCGGTTTCGGCAAGATGTTTGAAGAGGCGGAACAAACAAAGGAGTTTGACCGCTAGCTTCATTTAGTCATGAAGCATGATGGCGATTTGAGGCCCGTGGTCATGAACGTTCGGCACTGGGTAGTCTGATACAGAGGGTGTTGTAGGCAGCGCATCCGGGTGTGTACTGCCTCGCAGTTTCCACAAACTCCAAAATGTTGAGTCCGCTTAAAAAAGGCCAGCTAGTTTCAATCACGTAATCCCCTGGCAATAAGATTGTCTAAACATTACGAATTGTCCTATCATTTTCTTTCCGTTTGCCTTCTGACGTACTTCGTGCAGGGAGAGCAAGATGGAATCAATGTTGGGAAAGCTGGCTTTAAACGTGCGATTCACCATGCCAGCAGGTTCTTCAGTGATCCTGATGACGCAAGTCGGGGCAATTCTGCTCGGTGCAACCTCCGTGCGAGCGCAAACCGGAGGATGTGGGTCACTCTCGGGTACTTATACCAGTGTCGTTTGCCTGCCCGCGTCAGGCACACCCGCGACAATCACGACCACCACCGGCACGACTGTGACGACGGCCACCGGCAACAGCATCCGGGCGGCCGCTGGCGCTGCGAATGCGACCGTTTCCCTGTCCGGCACGACGATCACCAATAACGGCGGCAACGCAGCGAACGGTGTGCAAAGTCAGGTCACGAGCGGGACGGGCAATGCGTCGGTGCTTTTCTCCGCAGGCACCGACTCGATCACGATGCAGGCCAGCAGCCAGGATGGCGTGTCCGTCACGAACGTGTCGGCCGGGACATCGAGTATTTCGGTCGCCCCAGGAACCACGCTGAACATCACCGATAAAGTGGTTGGAAACGAGCGGGACGGACTGGATATCAATGCGACCGGAGGCGGCAACGTGTCGGTCGTGCACAACGGCAGCGGCACCATTTCTGTTGCGGGCGGCAATGCGCTTTGGCTCAAGGCGGTCAACGCCGGCAATATTGCCGTGACGCTCGGGAACGGCATCAATCTTTCTGTCGATAACACCAACGCAACGTCTGCCGCCAGCAACCATGCGGGCATCCATACGCGCGCGACGGGAGCCGGAAACACCACGATCGAAAGCGCCGCGACGATTCAGGACCAGGGTACCAACGCGTTTGGGATCTACACGGAGGCCGGATTGGGCACGACGAGCGTGCGCAATACCGGAGCGATCACGACCAATGGATTGAACGGCTCCGGCATCCGGTCGACTGCAAGCGGCGGTTTGATCGACATTAGCAACGCGGGCGCGATCACCACGACCGGTGCTGCTGCGCACGGTATCTACGCGAATGCAGCCACGGCGACGAACACCAGCATTTCGGTCGACAACCAGGGCGTCCTGACGGTCGGCAACCCGGCGGACGTAAGCGGCGCGCGCGCCATCTATCTGACTGCGCGCGGTACCGGCAGTGTCCTCGTGACGGGCAACGGGAACATCTCAGTGCTGGGGAGCGCGGCGACGTTGCGCGGTCAGGGAATTATCGTCAGCTCGGAGAGCGGCAATGTCGGGGTCGACTACGGCGGCGCGATGACCGTGCACGGGCTGGGCGCGGGGGGTATCCGCGCTGATTCGAGTGGCGGAAATGTTCAGGTCAACTACACCGGCAGCGGGATCGAAACGTTCAACACCAATGCCAATGGCATTTATGCCACCGCGACGTCCGCAACCGGAACGGTGGGCATTGCGGCGCAAGGCACGATCGTCACGCATTCGGATGCGGGCAGCGGCGACGGCACCGGCACCGCGTCGTTCGGACTTCAGGGATACAGCCAGGGTGGGGACGTCAGCGTGTCCTTCACCGGCCCGAAGATCGATGTCAACGGGTCCGGCGCAGCGCTGCTTGCGGCGAACGCCTACACGGGCACCGGACTCGGCACGCTGACCGTCGCGAACAGCGGCGAGCTCATCGCCCGGGGCGATCGGCAGCAAGGCATTCACACGCGCTCGTCCACCGGCGCCCAGACCATCACGAACACGGGCCCTATACAGACTTTCGGTGCCACGAATAGCGCCGGCATTCTCGCCGAAGCGACCGCAGAGGCGGCCATTTCGGTCGTCAACGAGGGCGCTGTCAGCACGAAGGGCGCAAATTCGACCGGCATCGACGGACGCACCGAGGGCGGGTCGATTGCGATCCGCAATAGCGCGCCCGTGAGCGCAGGGTGGGGGAGCAGCGTCGGCGTCTCGCTCGGCGGCGCGACGCAGGTGCTGAACAACACTTCCAGCATCGGCGGGCTGAGCGACATGGCGGTGCTCGCGGATACCTCCGGCCTCGGGGCCAGCGATAACGTCACGCTCGACCCGGTTGATCCCGCGGAACCTGTTGCGGCGTTCGCGCCGGTCAGCGGCGTCGCTGCATCGTCATCGCCGGTCTTCGCGTTGACCAACGCGGGACAGCTGACCGGAGTGGTCAACGCATCCGTCTCAGCGGTGACTTTCGAAAACAGCGGCGTGTGGAACCTGCGCAGCTTCGCGGACAGTACCGGTAGTGGCACCCGTGACACGTGGAACGTCGCCGTGAGCAACTTGGGGAACAGCGGCAATAACTCGATCAACAATACCGGTACGCTGAACCTGTCCGCCCAACCGGCGGCGGGCATCAGTACCTTCAATTCCGCTGGCGCGTATTTGCCGTTGGGGCAGGTCAACAACACGCCCGTGCCGGGCGGGGCGGTGCAAGGACAGATACTCGGCGTCACTACCTTCACGAACAGCGGCACGATCGATCTGACGGGCGGAGCTCGCGCGGTGGGCAACGTGCTTGTTATTGGCGGCGGTCAGACCGCCGGCCAGGACGGTGGCGGCGTATTCGTGTCGAACGGCGGCACGCTGAAGCTGAATACGGTCCTCAACGAGGGTGGGGCCAATAGCCGGTCCGACATGCTGGTGGTCGATTCGACCCGAACGGGTGCGGGCGGTGCCACGCGAATTCAGGTCAGCAATATCGGCGGGGCGGGTGCAGTCACGAGCGCCAACGGAATTCCGGTTGTCGAGATTCTCGACAAGACGCCTGTCGCCAGCGACGCGAATGCGTTCGCGCTGAAAGGGCGTGCCGTGGCAGGGCCCTATGAATACAAGCTGTTTCGCGGTGCCGACGACGGCAGCGCCACGGATGCCTGGTATCTGCGCTCCGAGCAGGCGGCGCCGCCCAATCCTCCGGTTCCTCCGAGCCCTCCGGGGCCACCGGCGCCTCCAGGACCACCGGCTCCGCCCGCGCCCCCTGGGCCGCCCGCACCCCTGTACCGGCCCGAAGTGGCTGCCTACGAGGCTAATCAAAGGCTCGCCGCGATGATGTTCGTCCATAGTCTGCATGACCGGCTGGGCGAGCCGCAGTACGTCGAAGGTCAAGGTTTCAATCCTGATTCGGACAAGGCAAAGTCCGGCTGGCTTCGGGTCGTGGGACGCTGGGAAGGTTCCGAAAGCAAAGACGGTGTCTTCAAGACCAGCTCGAATTCCTTTCTGCTGAATGGCGGCCTCGAAGTTGCGAAATGGAAGCTGGCGAGCGATACGGACCGGCTGCACGCCGGCGTCATGGCGAGCTACGGCACCGCGAACAGCGACGCCGATGCACAAGGCAATACCGCCCACGCCAAGGGCGACGTCGAAGGCTGGGCTATCGGCGCTTACGGTACGTGGTATCAGAACGATGCTCAGAAGCTGGGCGCGTATGTCGATACGTGGTTCCAGTACGGATGGTTCTCGAACCGCGTCGAAGGCGACCAGTTGCCGACAGTCAAGTACAACGCGCAAGGACTCGGAGTGTCCGGAGAGGTCGGATACGCGTTGCCCGTAGCGTACGACTGGGTGGTCGAGCCTCAGGCGCAACTGATCTATCTTGACTACAGCGAGAACGATATTACGGAGCCCAATGGCACCCGCGTGAGCGGAGCCGATTCGAGCGGGATTGTCACCCGGCTTGGCATTCGCACGAGCCGCACGTGGACCCAGGTGGACGGTCGAAAGGTGCAGCCGTATTTCACGGTGAACTGGTGGTATTCGGATACGGATAGCAGCGTCAGCTTCAACCAGTTGCCTGTGGGCAGCCTGTATCCGCACAACCGCTTCGAGGCGAAACTCGGCGTCAATGCAGATCTCGGAAAACGATGGACAGCATGGACGAATGTCTCCGGCTCGTGGGGACAGCAAAACTACTACCAGTATGCGTTGCGTGTGGGCGCGAAATATACGTGGTGAACGCGGACAGCCTAAGCTTTTAGCAGGTTAAATCAGCGTATGTCGCGGGAATCGGCCCAGACCCTCTTGCCTTCGTTTCCGGAAATTTACTTGACGACGGTCGTGATAGAGTCCGCTCACGTTCTTTCTCGCGTAACGCTTATGCCGCCAAGCATCGAATCTGGATCGGTTGATCCGGTTGATCACCCACAGGGCATGGGAACCAGTACCGTCGCGCAAACCGCGGACAGGCAGATTCCGCAGATCGTCCCAGAGCAAACTGCCCTGGTGATCATGCATTATCAGACCGACATCCTCGAGTTGTTTCCATCGGTCGCAGCCACGTTGCTCGCGAATACGCGGCTGTTGTGCGACGCCGCGCGAGCAAAAAATATCAGCGTCTATTTCGCCAAGATTCACTTTAGCCCCGGCTATCCCGAAGTCAGTCCGTTGAATAGAAACGGGCAACGCATCAAACAACTCGGTCTTTTCGTCGACGACAAGATCGCGCCAGAACTCGGTCGGCGGCCCAGTGAACCGCTTATCATCGCGCATCGTGCCAGCGTGTTTTTCGGTACTGATCTGCAGGCGCAGCTTAGCGCTCAGGGAATCGATACGCTGTTCATGGTGGGCATCGCGTCGACCGGTGTGGTGCTATCGTCGGTTGCTTATGCGAGCGATGCGGACTTCCGTCTGTTCACGATCAAGGACTGCTGTTACGACCCAGATCAGGTCGTGCACGATCATCTTTTTTCAACCGCGTTCGATTCGCGCACGACGGTGCTCTCACTCGCCGAGACCTTGTTGTTGCTTGCCTGATAAAGGCCGTGTTCTGGACGCCGTACGCGGCAGCGCGAAGCGAAACTGCCGCCCCGCAACTCAATCCTTCTCTCTCCGGGACTCGGGCGAGTGATACGTTTAATTTGCCCGATGTCTTCGCAACTCTTGCTCTTTTAAAATCTTCTGGTAGGATATCGCCCCTGTGTAGGGGAGTCGCCAAGTTGGCCTAAGGCACCGGATTTTGATTCCGGCATTCGAAGGTTCGAATCCTTCTTCCCCTGCCATCACTTTCCTTCAAGTCCTGGATCGATCCGGGCAACGGTCGTAGACCGTATCGGCCGCACCAACCCGCACGTCACTGAAGTTGAAAAGCGCGGCGCGCGTTCAGCGCCCGCCAGTAGGTGAAGAAGCGTCCGCCGAATACACCGGCGACGGCCCCGGACACTAAAGCATCGATCAGGACCATCATCCCGAGTGAAGATGCGTCGGTGACGGTCGCGATCTCAACACCCAGCCAGAATTTGGTGACGAAGGTGGCCGTAATCAGCAATAGTGGCACCACTGATCCCGGCAGCATGACGGTCTTCGCAATCGGATCGACAATGAATCGGGACCGGCTTGCGATGAAAACGCCGCCCATGATGCCAACGAGTGCGCCTGCCATCCACGTGATCGCCGCGGACCATCCGACCAGCGGATCCGAAATCAGATGTGCAATACCCCACGCGGCAAAAACGATGGGAACGATGGCGAGCTTCGAGAGTGGTGCCGTTCCACTTCTCAGTGCCTTGATCCCGCGCGATAGTAGAACGACGAGTAGCACCCAGACCCAGATCGGCGTGCCGTGAATGATTGCTTCCGGGGACATGATGAGCTCCTTTCAGAACTGGTGATTGACGGATGAACGACTAACGTTCGAGCCGCTCAGTGGTATTCAGCATACCGGCATGGAATGAGCGGAGAATTATGAAGGCTTCGGTTGGTGTCCATCCGACCTGATTCAGTCAATCCAATCAGATTCATCGACCGGGATGCAGCCCTTTCTTTGTCCGGGTATCAGCGCGATACTCGATAAAATGTTTCCGCTAATTCGCGTGACGTATGTTCGCCGAAGCAAATGAGATGGGAACTCACGCGTTTCGACGCGCAATCCAGCTTGCTGGCGTTTGATCATCGTGCTTGAGTAGCTCGACTCAACCGGTAACCGGCAATTAGTCCTATGTCGTACGCGCTTTCTATTGCGCGCGCGATGCTTTCCACGCTGACCACATAGCGTATTTCTGCTTGATCGGAACAAGGAAATTGTTCGACGCCGAAACATTCGTGGGCGATTTCGCCCAACGTGTTCAGGCGTTCATCGATCGGCGCGGACATGGTTCCAGACGTGTTTGAAGTCATGAGGCGGCAATGCCGGTCAGAGATTCGCTAGTCAGTACGCCCACCATCCGGGTCCCCACATGTTCCAGTTCCAGGCCGCGTTTTCGTTCATCTCCGCATTCATGCGTTCCTGAGTCACCAGGTTTTGCTGGAGTTGTTCCCGCTTGTAGTTGTCCCACGCATTTTCGTCACCAATGTACAGGCAACCGCATGCATAGGGATCCGCATATAGAAAAGCAAGCTTTCCGTCCTTCACCTTCTGGACGACGCGATTAGGTGGCAGGGTTTCCAACTGTGCGCGTTGTTGATCAGTTGTTACAGGGACGATATGAAAGCCCGCTGCCGCCAGCAGGTCATTTTTTTCGTTGGCTCGTTCGACAGGTGTGGCGCATCCGGAGATTGCAATGCACGTGCTCATCGCGAGCAGCAAAGTGGACCATCGAAGCTTCATGACCATTTCCTTTTTTTGGCGGGTAGAAAATATCGGGCACTTTGCATCACGCGCGGAATGCCCATTGCAATTAGACGAGATTCACAGAACCACGTCTCGTCGATCGTGACCGGCGGGAAAGCGATTAAGAATGCTCGAACAGCGAGAGTTTCTTCGCTTTGATCATGGATCGGACTTTCGACACGAAAGACGCGTGCGGGTCCTGGGTGCATGCTTGCGTGACGGTCTCTCCGACAGGCTGGACCGTATCGACTACCAGGGTGTCCGTTTCCTTCACGCCGAGCTTGTCGACGCCGGCAACCCAGTAAATCAGGGCCGGTCGGTATGCTTCGTCGACTGCAACATAATCCGCACACGTCATTTTCGCGGGGCTGAGTTTTTTCTCTTGCGCACTAGCCGCTTGAGCAGCGGCAATGCAAATCAATACCATGAGAATTTTGGTGAATTTCATAAATAATCCCTGAAGTGAGCAAGTCGGGTTCGTCGCAAGATTGGCGGCCAGAGTGGTGAAAACTGGCGTTGTGTGTAAGCAGATAGCGACGTGCATGGTAGAACTGGAGAATTAGTTCAGCGTTAACGAGTGCCTGTCGGCAGGGTGGTTAAGGAGCGTTGCCGGACGAAGCGTCTTTCGAAGCGCAGGGTAATGCCATGCGTTTTATCCGGCCGTTCGCGATGAAGCGTTCAAGCATTACCCGTCGATTCGCTGTCAGCTGCGCGAGAGCTAGAGCTTATGCGGGCTAGGCACTTGCGGGGTGGCCGTCTCATCAAACCAGACGGTCGCCACGAGTGGATGAAGTGGGCGCTCGATAGCGCAGGCATTAAACCAGCAAGCGCTGGAAAAGATGCTGCGGTCAAAGGGTGTGTGCGAACAGGGAGAGAAGCAGGGATTGCCGAGTGACTTCGGCCGGAATACACATGCGGCGCGCGTGTGCGAGTGGCAATGATTCAGATTCTTCGCGTCCCCGCAGGCACTAAGGCAAGCTTGTCGATGACACCCGCTCTCCCAGTCTGCAGGTGACCGAGCGGCATCCCTGAGTGAGCGTGCCGCTGGACATCATCTTCGCGAGCAAAGGCTTTTTAGTTTGCAGTCGCTGCGATCGTAAAGCGCCGTAGCCGCACAACTTGCACACGTCGATCAGGGGCGTTGGGCGAGTGCGGACTCGAAAAGAGGCTTCCACGACAGGATGTGCTGGCTGATCAGATCGCCCGCCTCTTTCTCTTTCCCCTGGTCAGCCAACTCCACCATTTGATAGTGCTCTTTCACCGATTCCTGCTGGCGAATGCGGCCTTCAGCGGTATCTATTCCATAGAGCCGCATGTCGTCGCGCAATTGCATCACCGTTCGGGTCAGGAAGGGATTGCCAACCTGTTCTACGAGCGCTTGGTGAAAAGCCCGGTCGGATGCGAGGTATTGCGGCAGGTTTTTCGACGCAACCGCGTTTGCCACTGCATCGGCAAGCGCGACTAGCGAGGCGCGGTCTTTGAGGCCCAGACGCGCGAGCGCCTCAATAGCAAAGCGCTCGAGCAACTCCCGCATGGTGAAGAGGCTCTCCAGTGCTCCCAGAGAAAGCTGCTCAACGCGGAACCCGCGATTGCGCATCGCGACCAGCAGGCCGCTGCGAGTGAGTTCCAGCAAGGCCTCGCGAACCGGCGTGGTCGAGACCCCGAGTTCGGTGGCCAGTCCCGGTACTGAATAAATGGCGCCGGGTGACGTACGTCCAGATACGATATCCGCGCGCACATGGGCGACGACCTGCTCACGCAGATTGCCCGCGCCGACATCTTGCAGGTGGTCCATTTCGCTCCTCTTCTTGATTAACGCCATTGCGGCTGACCTGGTCGACAGAGTAGTGCGTATTGGCGACGCAACCGGGATGATCGCCGCCCATGGGCAGACTATTCTCGCGTTCGCGTCAAATTTGTCATGTAACGCGCTACTCAAACTACGAAGAATTCTAGACGATTTTTGATCGTCGGGCACGCTGTCTATGAGCATCGTGCATCACAACTGTGGAAGCGCTTCCTTAATTGTGTCGGGGCTGGACGACTTCCGTCGCCGAGGTGGCGAAAGGCGTTCTCTTCAGACCAGGCATGTGGGCTGAAACTCCTTATAGGTAAGGCATACGGCGTGTTTTTTGGAAGCCAGAAATAGCATCGGAGATGCCATAAACGGCGACCAGAAGAGGCCAAGGGTTTGCCCTAGTTGTTTTGGGGATTTTCGGGCTTAGAATTCACTCACTTCGTAGTAACGCGCTACTTGTTCTACGAACAAAGCGACGGCCATTTTTGTATTTTTTAACGCGAAACCCAGAACAAAAAGCGCATCACTACGACATCAGTAAGGTACGCGTAATAATTCCAGCCGTCTTATGGCCCTTCCAATCCGTGTTTGTCAGCGAGCGGAGAGTCCATTTACATCACTGGCGTCCCGTCCATCGTCATGGAACGCCTGCGGCACTTCACGAGGGAATGATGCGAGTACTACTGGTGGAAGATGATGTACACGTTGGTCAAAGCCTGTTCTGCGCGTTGAAGGGTGCGGATTACGTCGTTGACTGGGTACGTGACGGCAAGTCTGGCCGGGACGCGATTGGCAATGCGTATTACGCGGTCGCTTTACTCAATATGGGCCTTCCGGGTCTGTGCGGTATTGATCTGCTCAAAGCATCGCGGGCTGCCGGAAACAGCGTCCCGGTATTGCTTCTCTCCGCCCACGACGATCCCGAAACGCGTGCACGCGGTCTCGACACCGGTGCCGACGATTTCGTACTCAAACCGTTCAATGTCAGCGAACTGCTGGCTCGTATACGCGCTGTGCTTAGGCGGACCGCGGGCTATCCGACCTCGCGCATCGGCGACGAATCAATCAGTCTCGACCTGGATAAGCGCACGTTTTTCTATAACGGCGTGGAGTCGTCGCTCTCCGCGCGGGAATTCGCGATGATGCATGCTTTTCTGGAACGTCGCGGCACAATCCTGTCCCGCGGCCAACTCGAAGAACGCTTGTATGGTTGGGGCAGAGAAGTGGAGAGCAACACGATCGACGTGTTGATCCATGCAATGCGAAAAAAGTATGGACAATCGTTGATTCGCAATGTCCGGGGCGTGGGTTGGACAGTGATGCCGGGCGAATCTTCCTCCAGTACGCCGGGCGGCACGTTGTCGAGTCGCAAGGGCTTATTAGCCCACTGATCTGCAATGAAGCGCCGGCGATCCGTCGCGAAACGAGATGACTCGTTTCACGCACGGGGATAACAAAGTAATTCGACGTCAATTGGTGACGCGGCAAATACGACTTGTTGCCGCGATGCCGAATGCGGGCATTGCATGTTCGTTGACCATCGTAATAAGCGTCGATGCTCGCTCCGCTTCTGGAAAAAAGCTTTCAGCGCTACACCAAGCCGCAAGCGAAACTCCGGTACGGTGTCTCGCCCACTCCTCCGCTCGCCTGCGGAATAAAACTCGAGTAAGCATACACGCGTTGGCACGGAACGCGGCTGGACACTCGCCTCTCAACTTCTGAATCATCGCATCGATACTGTCCACGCCGCCATCGGCTGCGGAGAGCAATCTGGCTTGCTCTATTGCATTGATTTTTATATCGGCTGCTGAAGTTTTCGAGTTATTTCGGACAGTCGGATCCATGCTGCTCAGCCCGTACTTCTGTTGTTAATTCGCAGCTAATTCCTCCGGTGCATGATTCGCAATGCCACCAGCAATATCGAGGTCCAACATGACTGACAACTCTCTGTCGACCCACATGAATGATCGATGCGTTGCCATTCCGGAGATTGGTCTGGAATTGCGCGTTTGCACGCCCCCAAGCTTCGTGGGAAAGGGTCTTGAACTGATCGAAACGATCAATGCGCCGGGCTATGGTCCGCCGCTCCATCGGCACAGCGAAACAGAGGTTTTCTACGTATTGCAGGGGCGCTATCTCTTTGAGGTCGATGGCGAACGCTTTGAGGCGAAGATGGGCGACACCGTCGTAGCGAATGGCGGAGTTCCGCATCGCTTCGTCAATATTGACAGCTGTCCGTCAAAGCAATTGGTCATG
Organism: Paraburkholderia metrosideri; assembly: GCF_904848625.1. GTDB lineage: Bacteria > Pseudomonadota > Gammaproteobacteria > Burkholderiales > Burkholderiaceae > Paraburkholderia > Paraburkholderia metrosideri. Next base: position 46,717 of record NZ_CAJHCP010000010.1, on the reverse strand, counting down.
ATTGTCCCGGGTTTCGACGCTTTCGCGTTCTTTACCCAACTGGGACTTGCAATGAAAAACGGAAGGCTGGAAAACGACGCGAAGCTCGCATTCAGCACGCAATGGGGTGTCGATTTTCTGGGGCCGCCCCTGCAGGCTTCCTCAACAATGACAGCAGCGAGCGAGGCGGACCGGTGTGTTTCGCCGGGCGCCCGATAGGCAGTTCGGGAATGGATCTTCTGATCCAGTAGTAAGCAGCGTGTCGAAAGGAGCCGCGAGGCAATCTCATGAGCACAATCGGAAATAGTTCTGACGCGACGTCAGATATCGCCGCGCCTTTGCAGGTGCGTGACATAGGCAGTTTTCATGTCGGCGGTCAGATGGTTTCGCTAACCGGGATGGCTCCGCGACTGCGTGTCAGCACGGCACACGGCGCAGTTCATCCCATCGATCCCAACGGTGAGATGATCGTTGGGCAAATGTACGTGCAGTACGTCAAGCTCGCAGCGCCTCGTAGCCGGCATCCCCTTCTGCTCTGGCATGGCGGCGGCATGAGCGGCGTCAATTGGGAAACGACACCTGACGGGCGCGCGGGATGGCAGATGTTCTTCCTTCGCGCGGGCTTCGATGTATTCGTGTCCGACGCCGTTGAGCGAGGCCGTGCATCGTGGGCCCCTTATCCCGACGTCTATCCGGATGCGCCGTATTTCCGCACCGCACGCGAAGCCTGGGAGGAGACGTTCCGTTTCGGGCCGGCCGACTCCTGGCATGCCGATCCGGCCCAACGTCATTCTCACGATGGACTCCGCTTTCCCGTGGCGCAAATGGAAACGTTCATGAGCCAGTTTGTGCCCCGCTGGGGCGGCAACGATACGCTTACCCAGCATGCCTACGATGCACTCATCGGCCGCCTCGACAGCAGCATTGTGCTGACCCACAGTCAGGGAGGGAATTTTGGGCTCAACGCCGCGCTGCACGCTCCCGATCGCATCAAGGCCGTGATCTCGCTGGAGCCATCCGGCGCGCCTGATCCGGATCATTGCGACCCGACGGTCTTGCGCGGCATACCGCACGTTTTCATTTGGGGCGATTACCTGGATCAACACCCCTTCTGGGTCAATTCAGTCCCCAAGGTGCGGCGATGGTATGAAGCGCTGATCGCCGCTGGCGTGGACGCGCAATGGATCGATCTGCCTTCACGTGGAATCGCGGGAAATAGCCACGCACTGATGGCCGACACTAACAGCGACTCGATTGCCGGAATAGTGCTCGACTGGATCCGGGAAAAGAAACTGGCCGCTCCGAACTGATTCAGCGGTCCGACGCTAAGCACAGAACTCACCGGATAACCGCCGCGCACGCGCGCTAGTGCCCGTGAGAAACAAACTTAAGATGAAACGTTATGCATTCAAATCTCAACCCGTCAAACGCATCGGCAAATACCATTGCGATTCCCGCAATCGGCGTCAACGTCCAAGTGCGCATTGCACCTACGGCAACGGGCGCCAAAGCGACACTCATCGAAACCTCAGACGAGCCCGGATACGGGCCGCCATTACACCGGCACGAACGGGAAACTGAAGTCTTCCATGTGTTGCGCGGTCAGTACCTGTTCGAAGTGGACGGGGAGCGCATTATCGCGAGCGCGGGGGAAACCGTAGTGGGTCATGCGGGCAGTACGCACCGGTTCACCAACATCGACCAACAGACATCGCGAATGCTGGTTCTGATCACGCCGGGACTCGACGCGCGTGCTTTCTTCTCCGAGCTTCGCGGTGTGATGGCGAACGGCGAGCCTGATCCCAAGGAATTGCAGGACTTTGGTATGAGATGGGGTGTCGAGTTTCTGGGGCCCCCATTAACGGCGTAACTGGCTTGTCTGCGCGGAAGAGTTCGACTGTGAAGGGTCCGAATGGACGGGTCAAGGATTGCAAACCGCTTGGCGAGGTCTGCTCATGAGCGGCGATTACGCAGGAAAAATCCCTGCACGATATGCAGTAGGCCACAGTAGGTAACTACGGTAAACAAAGCCAGATGTGAAAAGCAGCTGGAGTATGTCAGCGCTCATTTACTCTCTGTGACTCGACCGTGCCATACCTGCCCTGGCGCCAAATGCTTTCGACGATATGACGCAGGTTATCCGCGTGTCCGCGAGATGTACCGATGGGCCGTAGCCGCAGTCGGGGTTAGACTGGTTCCTATAGCGAGCGTCTGTCTTCTGCGTTACCGCTGTCGCCGGAAGTCTCAGGCCATGTGCCTGGACCCACGTCGGGAAACGTAACTTCCAGTATCTGCTTTAACTGGCTGACGCAACGACGCGCCTCGAGCGGCGCATTGAGATCGATGATTTCAAGCAGCATCACTAACACCGGCAGGAACGCATCGGAAACAGGCGTGTCGCGCGAGCAATTGCGCAAGAACTCGGCGTATCCAAAAAGATGGCGCACGAATTCCAGCTCATGGGCCGCAAACTGACCGTCGTCTATGGGCCCCGAGGAGATGGTCACCGCTTGCTTGGCCGACAGTGTGTGAGGCAGCGCGACGTATGAGATGGAATCGGTCAAAAGAGGGTTTTTAGAATCTGCATAAATTCGATGTTCGACCGTAGCTACCGGGACTAGCCTCAGCGTGTTGAGATCGGCACGACCTGTGCTATAACGAAATCGTTTTTCAGAAACAGTTCCCGCGCTCACGGCGGATCAAGTATTTCATGGCACTTCGAGCGCGTCAAATACATTTGACTTACTTGGACGCGGTTTGAATGACGACTGATTGGCACGCGTTATACGACGACGTGAAACTGCTTGGCCAGTTCGGCAGCGATGCTCAAGTTGCGGAATGCCTTGGCCTGACACGTGCGCAGATTTCCGCCTGGCGCACCGGCAAAAGTGAACTAGGAACGCTTGCCAAACTGCGGATCCTCGACGCACTGGGACAGGACACACTACGTTCTGCGGTGCTCAGCCTTCTTCCTCATCAGAATCGGGCGCTGCTCGAAGCGCAGCACCTGGCGTTCGTCGCTCGGGTTTCACGCGGGCGGCTGGAATCACAGGCACGCCGCATGGACGCGGAGGGAAATGCACCCTTCGGCAATGGACTGCTGGCGGCATTGCCACCCGAAGATCAGGCGCGCATCGTGCCACATCTGACGAGCATGACGCTCCCGCTAGGCGCGGTGGTGTATGAACCCGGCGACCGCCTGCAGCACATCTATTTGCCGGCCACGGCTGTCTTTTCGTTGTTGCAGGTGACCGACGACGGCGCGACTACCGAGATCGCAGTCATTGGACGCGACGGTCTTCTCGGCCTCGCGGCTTTCATGGGCGGTGAACCGGTCCCGAGTCGCGCTATCGTGCAGACCGAGGGGCTGACGTACTGCCTCGATGTCGACTTTGCGAAAGAGGAACTGGCGCGCGGCGGGCAGTTGCAGGATCTTGTTCTACGTTTTTCTCAGGCCTTGATCACGCAAATGGCGCAGACCGCCATTTGCAATAGCCATCATCCCGTTTTCCAGCAATTCTGCCGATGGCTATTGCTAAGCCTTGACCGACTCGACTCCAATTCGTTGTCCGTGACCGGCGACCTGATCGCCGAACTGCTTGGCGTTCGTGCTGCGACGGTCGCCGAGGTTGCAGAGCGGCTGCAAAGTATGGGGGCGATCCGCTATGACGGCTGTCGGGTCGAGGTACTTGATCGACACAGCATTGAAACTCAGGCGTGTGGCTGCTATCACGTGGTCAGACGAGAATATGAGAGGCTGTTGCGCGACGCTTGATGTGCGTGGCGCATACGCTTTCCCTGTCGTTACGTGATCGGGCATGCCCGCACAAACGTCACCCGAAGTTCTTCGTGACTATATCGTCGGCGCGCGCGACTCGATGATTGCTCAGACTGTCTACGCGCGTGGCGCAGACAAGCCCTGTCTCGTATAAACATCGTTCTCGAACGCCGCATCACTCTCAATCCGCTTTTTCAAGCGAGTGGGAATTTCCCTATTTAGGCGCTATTGACAGTGCCAGTCCGGTATGTCAAATTCATTTGACACTAGCGCAAGCATAGACGCTGGAACTTGAGAGAGACATCGGGCGCGCCGGCCCGCTTGCGGCCGGCGACGCCTTGTGTCGAATAGCGCGAATCTGCAATGAATCCACTGCCGCGTGAAGACGCTGAAAACATCGTCCTTTGGAATTACAAGCCGCTAGCGTGCAAGTGCAAAGCGCGACTGATTATCGTCCTGCATCGCGACAGCACAACCGGAGAGATGATTGCCCAGCGACTTCGGAGCGAGGGATTCGAGGCGGAACACCATACTGACATTGAAGATGTCGAATTGATTCTGGCGCATTGGCAGCCCGGCGTGCTTCTAATCGACATGCGCCTGGCCACGCAAGAAGATCTCCACTTCGTACGAACTGCTTCTCACAATCCCGCGATGACTCGCACGCTGCTGATCGCAATCACCGATCCGGCCGTCAAAGGTGAAACGAGAACGGCGCGAGAAGCCGGTTTCGACGGGTTATGCTACGGACCCTGTCAGGTATCGAGGCTGGCTGAGATGCTTGATAACTACCTGGCACTCTCTTTAGACGACGCTCGTTAGCCGCACTCTGGGCCTTCCACTTCTGCGGTACCGACCGACGACTGCTCGTTGGCTCTGAAAATGGAACCTGGTATGCTTGTCCAGCGACTGGACATCCACGGACCGGAGCAACTCGTCATGCCGCAACCGACCATGCAACTTGGCGGCGCTAATGCCGGCAGGGACACACTCGCCGTACGGCTCAAATCGCGCATTGTGTTGCTGGCGCTATTCGTTGGGTCGATGTGGGCGGTGTTCTTTCTGTCTGCCGCCATGCCCTTTCTGGATCTGAACCGGCACGGCGTTGTGCCGCGTTCGCTGAGCGGCTTGCAAGGGATTCTGTTTGCGCCGTGGCTTCATGCGAGCCTTGCGCACATCGCGGCCAACACCGGCGGTCTGCTCATTCTGGGCTGGCTGTGCATGTGGCCGCGCCTATCGAATTTCTGGGAGGCCACCGTGGGTGCGATGCTGGGCGCCGGCCTCTGCGCGTGGCTATTCGGTACGTCTTACTCAGTACACATTGGGGCGAGCGGGCTGGTGTTCGGCTATGCCGGCTATCTGATTGCACGAGGCTATTACACACGCAAAGTTCTCGCCCTGATCGTGGCCTTGCTCGTCATGGCGAGCTTTGGTCTCAGCTTGTTGATCGGCGTGCTGCCGCTTGATCCCGGGCTATCGTGGCAGAGCCATATCGGTGGCTTGCTGGGCGGAATTCTTGTGGTCCGCATGGGCTCATCCGGCGGATCGCGCAGGCGATAAGCCGGCCGTTTCGATAATCGATAACCGTTGACCGATGGTAATGAACGCGCGTCGAACGGCTTCATCTTCGACATTCGCGCAGCAACGCATTAAAGGTTTGTGAAACCAGACCGTAATAGCTAATACGTGGTGGCAGAGAGCGTTTCCCGAGCCGCCCCAATAGCTAGTCGGAGAACAGCGTGGGATTCAGAGCGGTTTGGCGTCCTCAGAAATGCAATATGAATCAGTCTCGGGCCGATGCTGACGCGACAACGGGTGGTAGGGCTGGCCGGAACCAGCAGTTCCTGACGTTTTTTCTTTCCCGCTATGCCCGACCCAGGTCGGTACCGTTAGCAAGCTTATCCATTGCCGTTGCCGCTGGAATTGGCGTCGGAGCTCTTGTGCAGCAAGCGGGCAGTGAAGCGGCGCCGGCCTTCCGTCTCGCGTTGTCCATCGCGGCAGGCATTGCCGGGTTCGCGTTCGTTCGTCGAAAGCTTGGCTTTGACCATGCCCGGCAGCATGCCGCTATCGCGCTGGCAAGCGGACTGCTGGACGCGAATCGCGACTGCCTCAAAGTGCTTGATACCGACGGGAAAATGCTGCGCGTGTCGGAGCATGGCGCCACGTTAATGGAAGCAGAGACTCCAGAGCAGCTCGACGGCGCCGATTGGCTCAATTTCTGGAGGGGCGAACACCGTTCAGCCGCTGAAGATGCCTGGGTCGGCGCTCTGGCGGGGACGAGTACGTGTTTCACTGCAAGCTGCGACACGACCAAGGGAAATGCGAAATGGTGGAGTTCCACGCTCACGCCCGTTGTTGAGGATGGCGCAGTGGTGGCTCTGCTTTGTGCTTCAGAAGATGTCACTCGTCAAAGCGCGTTGTTGAAAACGCTCCGTGAACAAAACGAGTTAATGCATGAGATGGAGTCACATGTCCGGCTGGCTTTTTACTCGTATAGCCCGGACTTTGAACACTGCTATCACGTAAGTGCGGGTATTGAAGGGGTTTTCGGCATTACCTCGCAAGTGTTGAGCCGGAGCCCTTCCGCGTGGCTCGACCTGGTCTTGCCCGAGGACACGGAGCCGTTGCGCGCCGAGATGCGCCGCATCGTCGCTGAATCGGCTGAAGGACGCTTCGAGTATCGGATCCGACGCCCCGACGGGTGCCTCCGCTGGATTAGAAGCACCGCGTACCCCGTCCGCGATGCAGCCGGAAGCGTAACGCGCATTGTCGGTGTCAGCGAGGACATCACCGTAGAGCAGGAACGTCTCGTAGCGCTTGACCGGTTGGCGTACACGGACGGACTGACAGGTCTCGCTAATCGCGCAGCTCTCGTTCGGCGGATGAAAGTCCTTTGCGCGAAGAAAATCGCGTTCGGTCTCATGTTTATTGACCTCGACCGCTTCAAGGTTCTCAACGATACGCTTGGCCATACGGCTGCTGACCGACTCCTGAAGGACATCGCGAACATCATCCAGAAGGCTCTTCCCGCAGATGCGTGTGTTGCCCGCCTCGGAGGAGATGAGTTTGCGGTGATCGTCAACGGCACGAGCGATAAGGACACGTTGACGACGTTGGCAGAATCTCTTCTCAATGTCTTTTCGAGCGGCACCCGAAAAGACCAGACAGGGGCGTTCGTCACGGCGTCTATCGGCATCTCTCTCCATCCTGAGCACGGCAACGACCACGAAGCGCTGCTCACAAGCGCGGACATTGCGATGTACGCGGCAAAAAAGGGCGGCCGCAACGGCTTCAGATTTGCCGACAAAGCGGCCAGCGATGTACTCGGCGATTTCGAACTGGAGCGTGGACTTCCTGCTGCGCTCGCGTCTGGACAATTCGTGCTTCATTTTCAAGGTATTCATGAACCGCGTTCGCTGGCGGTAAAAAGCCTTGAAGCACTCGTTCGATGGAATCATCCAACCCGCGGAATGGTGGGGCCAGCGAGCTTTATCCCAATACTGGAAGAGAGCGGCTTCATTGTCGAAGTTGGGGCATGGGTAGTGGACGCGGCCCTTGAACAATTGGCCATCTGGCGGGCCGCGGGTCAAGGCAGTCTTTGCATGTCGGTGAACGTGTCGGCGCGTCAGCTCCGGGATAACGCTATCGTCGCGGTTGTCGACCAGGGACTGCGCAAACATCGCTTGCCGCCGCGCTGCCTCGAAATCGAACTAACGGAAAGCGCGCTGATGGAAAACCCGGCCCTAGCACAGGAAACGCTGATGTCGCTTAAGCGTCTGGGCGTGCGCATCGCCATAGACGATTTCGGGACGGGGTATTCCAGCCTGCGTTATCTTGCCGATTTCTCGCCGGACACAGTGAAGATTGACCGGTTTTTTACGGCGAGGCTCGGTCACGACGAAGCCACTGCGTCGATTGTTCGGGGCATCATTCAGATGTCGCACGAACTGGGTATGAAAGTGACCGCCGAAGGAGTGGAAACGAAGGAGCAATTGCATATTCTGCGTGATGCAAGTTGCGATTATGTCCAGGGCTTCTTCCTGACGAAGCCGATGAATGCCGCCAGCATGGCGACTACGCGCCACTTAATGGCGCTACAGCAGGGTCAAACTTCGATTGGCCAGTCTGCGTAACGGATACGCCGCAAGATCTTCCAGTTTGGTGACGGTTGCCCTCGCGCGTTGAAAACTAATTCGCGATGGAAGCGGGAGAGGGCGCTCGTCCTTTCACGATGTCACAGTCGGGCCATCGGCTGATGGTCTGAGCGGTTGCACTTGACAGTGCTCGTGACGCATCCTGTGCAGAAGCCAATGGCCTCCCCACGATGAACAGCGCTTCCGACGGCCAACGCTCCAAACGGGCACCCCTTGGCAACTCTGCCGATAACGCCTGACACCCAATAGCCACCGCCCTTTCACGGCTGCGCACGTGCTGCGATGCCCGCCGCAGCGATAGGCATATCTCCTCAACCGACTCTGCCAGTAGACATCGCTCGTCGAAAAACCTGTATATTTATACAGTGGTATGCCCGAAACTCGATACGGCGAACTGACACTTTTTAATCAGGGCCGCGCGATGGGCATAGGTCCAAGGTTCAGCGCAAGCCATGCGGTCACCTGAAGGCGAACGGGGAGCGCGTGCTTTATTCTGAGGAAACTTCATCATGAGAGCGGACGAGTGGGTTCGTGAGGCCGAGCGGGAGTCGAAACTTGTCGATGCCCTATACAAGGCGCGGCACCTGATTTCGATGCACAACGGCATGACCGTGCGGTGTGACGGTGAGGAATGGGCGCTGGACTTCGGCGCGGAACTCACCTTGATTGACGCCGCGCTGAAAAAGGCCGGCGTCGACACCCGGCACTTCAGGCCGTAGGTGCTCGTCGAATGGTCGCTGGCAGCCATGAATAACGTTGCATTTTGCATCAAAGTATCGGTATGAGCGCCGGAACCGGCGGGGATTCGCTGCGTCCATTCTCATGCGCGCTGCACCGTATGCCGACGACTTCTAGTAACATTCGCGCCTTGACTAAACCCCGCCGTGAGACGGGCATCACCAGACAGGCATCAAATGGATATTTTTTATTACTGGCAGAGGCTCGAGCAGAATCTGAAGAACGGTGAAGTTGGCTATTTTGCGTCCAACAATCCGAAAATCGTGCAACTCGCAGAGCGATTGCCGAAGCGCATCTGGGTGTTCAAGACGCCAAAAGGGATGAAGGGATCGATCCAGTTGGTCGGCTCGCTGCTAGTCAGCGAAGAACCGCGCGTGGCGGTGGCAACCGAGTATCCGAACGTCATCCACTATGACCCGTTTTCACCCGAATCCGTCATTTTCACGGACTCCAATACGCCCGAGCGCATTGCGGAGGTCTCTGCCTACTTCCAATATCGATTCCATGCTGCGTTCAGTGCCAACTTCAATGGCGACGCGGGGGTACAGGCGATGGAATCGAATGTCGTGCGCGGGCTCGAACAGATGGTTGCAGGCTGGGGGCGCTGCCAGATGCTGGAACGGGTTAAGGACCCTAAGAAGGTCCAACCAATCAATCCGTTTGCACACCCATCGCACTGAGCCGCGTTGCCAGGTCGACGATAAAAGGAAGGGGTGGCTACGTTCGCGTACGACTGCTTAGGCAAAGGCGTCCAACCAAAGCGTCACCCCGTCGTCTCGGTTGGACTCAAAGCGTGTCGCCGGGCGTCTCCGAGTTACGAGGCCTGTGTCTGATTGGGCCACGCCACGTGAGCGAGAAAGGCAGCGCTGGCGTCGTCCAGTGGCCTTCTCGACTTCTCGAGCTTCGAACACATGACAGCGCCTTCCCAGGCGTTCCAGAAATAACGCGACAACGCCGCCGTGTCCGCGTCCTCGCGAATCTCGCCGACCTGTTTGCCTTCTTCGAGGCACACTTGAATCCGGTCGCGCCACTCCTGCAGCACTTCCAGAAGTTTCGTGCGGAAGTTCTCATCCAGCGCGGCAAGCTCCTGGCTGAGGTTTCCGACAAGACACCCGCGCTTGAACTTGTGCCGTTGCATGCCCTTGGATGCGTCTTCGGTAAATGCCTTTATTCGCTCGAGTGGAGAAAGCGACGTGTCGGTCAGATGCAGGTCGAGCTTCTTCACAAAGTAGTCTGAATAGGCCTGTATCACCTCAAGTCCGTAGGCATCCTTGCTATTGAAATAATAGTGGAAGGAGCCCTTCGGAACACCTGCTAGCGCAACGAGTTCATCGAGCGAAAAGTTATAGAAGCCCTTTTCGGTGAGAATGGCCACGCCGAGCCGAACCAGTTCTGACCGGCGACCTGTATCACGTTTGGTGGTTGTTGTTGCCATTGTTCTAGCGTCCTTGAGATGATTGAGTACCTGTCTACCAGTGCGGCCGTTTGCTCAGTAACGGGCTCATCGCAAAAAGTCCGAATATCGGCCCGGGAAGCAGCACGAGTGAAATCCATGAACCCAGAGCGTGGTATGCACTTGTTGCGGTGAAAATCGAGCACGCCGACAGCAGGAACCCGAAACTATTCTGCATGGTGAGGGCGCCGCCTACTTGCTCTGGCGGGCAGGCACGTACCGATAATGCCGAAAACTGCGGTGAATCCGCCACCACTGCAAGGCCCCAGACAAGCAGCAGCGCAAGTTGCACGTAAAGAGGCACCTTGCCGGCAACAAATGGATAAAGCAGGCACAGACTTCCGGACACGAGAAGCGCGATAAAAGCCGCGCGTGCGCTCCCAAACCGATGACTGAAGGCGCCGCCTAACACGCAACCTGCTGCGCCTATCGCAATCACCGCGAACGACCAGAGCGCCACTTCTCTCGTAGACGCCGTTGCCACTCGCCCCAGTGCTTGCGCAACGAGTATCGGGACCAAGGTCCAGAAAGCGTAAAGCTCCCACATATGGCCGAAGTATCCGAATGCCGCAGCCCGAAATGCGGGTATGCGAAACACGGAACTCAACCCACCCAGATTGGCCTTGGCTACGGCCCGGCGAGCAAATGGACCTTCGCCTAAAAACCACACCATCAGCGCACCTGCAATGGCGAGGACAGACGAAGTAAGGACAACCAGATGCCACGAGACATGATCGAACACGCCTCTTATTGCGTGTACGGATGCGGTTCCTAACGTAAGCATCGCGACGAGCCATGCGAGCGTTTGCGCTGCGCGGCCCGGTGCCCACGTAACGAGTAACTTCATGCCGAGGGGATAGATGCCCGCCAAAGCAACCCCAACGCCGAACCTGAACACAACCGCGGAAGCGAACCCGGAACTGCATAACGCAAACAGCGCGTTCAGGAGTGCGCCAAGCAAACCGCACAGCGCAAAAACCTTGCTCGTCGGCAGGCGGTCGGCAATGCCGGTAAATGCCGAAATCAGCGTGCCGACAATAAAGCCCGCCTGAACGGAATTGGTCAGCCAACCTATGTCCGAAGCAGTGAGGTGCCACGATGTCTGCAGATCATGCATGGCCGCGTTTGCACTGAACCAGAGGGAGGTCCCGAACAACTGGGCAATCGCAATCACCGCTATTGCACGGTTGACCTGAAACTTTTCGCGTACCTCAGCACATCGCGTGTCCAGTTCCGTACCCACTCGAAAGTCTCCATTGAAGTCGTGGCCCAACCGCTGCGACAGATGCGACTCCGCTTCGAATCGGGCTGTCCCAGGAATTACCCGGAACAACTATAGATTTTTGTAGACGACCAGTCAACCTAGGACTATAAATGTCCAAACTGACCGGCCGTCTAGTTCGACACCCACATAACTGAGCGACATACGCGTATCAGACACGGAGACAGGAACCATGGAAAAGGCGAGTGCAGCAGCGTCATCGATTGACCGGCCAGTGCGGTCGTGCGGGCTACGCGGGTTGACTCGCGTGTGCGTGGTGCTCGTCGAAAAGGTGATGCCAGACCCGTTCGTGATTGCCATTCTTCTCACCCTCACCACCTGCATTCTCGCGATGGCCATTGCGCCCCACGGCGATCTCGGCACGATCGTGACGAGCTGGTACGACGGCGTGTTCAAGATTGCGAGCTTCGCGTTTCTGGTCGCATTGACCCTGGTGACAGGCCACGCGCTTTCCACGTCGAAACCGGTGGCGATGCTGCTTCGAAGGGTTGCGTCAATTCCCACCACCGCTGTCGGCGCGATGACGTTGACCTTTTTCGTGTCGATGGTGGGCGGCCTTCTGAACTGGGCGGTGGGCCTTGTCGTTTCTGCGCTGTTCGCCCGTGAGGTTGCGAAGCGGGTGAAGGTGGATTTTGCGTGGCTGGTCGCGGCAGCCTATGCTGGTTGGTCCCTGTATGTCTGCGGTCTTTCCAGCTCCATCGCGCTGCTCAGTGCGACTCAGGGTTCACCGCTGAATGTCATCGAGAAGGTGACCGGTTCGGTATTGCCGATGACAGACTTCCTGTTCTCGCCGCTGAACTTCGTGCCAGTCATTGCGCTTGCGGTGTTGATTCCGCTGGTCTTCCGTGTGATGAAACCCCGCGATTCTGAAACCATTGCGGCTGACCCCAAGCGTCTTATCCAGGAAGACACCGTCGAGGTCTCGAGCAAACGCCCGAACACGATTGCAGGCTGGCTCGACAACGGATGGGTACTTAACCTGATTCTCGTCGCGCTGGGCCTCGGTTATATCGTTAAGAAGCTGGTTGCAGGTTCGTTCACGATGGACCTGAATATGCTCGTCATGATTTTCCTGATGCTCGGCCTCGTGACGCACTGGACGCCGCGCGCCTATCTGACGGCCATCAACAACGCCGCCCGGGTGGCCGGCCCGGTGCTCCTCCAGTTCCCGATCTATGGCGGCATCATGGGCGTCATGACGGTTACCGGTCTCGCTGACGTCATCGCACAATGGTTTATCAGCTTCTCGACGACTCACACGCTTCCGTTCTGGAGTTTCGTCTCGTCGGTTCTCATCAGCATGTTTGTGCCGAGCGCGGGCGGTCACTGGATTGTCCAGGCACCGTTCGTTGTTCCCGCTGCCCAACATCTCGGTGTCTCGCAGCATGCCGTCGCCATTTCCGTGGCGCTTGGCGAAGGCGTCGCGGACATGATCCAGCCGATGTGGGTCATTCCGCTGCTGGCGATCGCAGGTGTCGGCATGGGCCGTGTGATGGGCTTCACCGTCATCATCTTCTTCGCGATGTTCGCAGTGATGGGAGCGACGCTTCTGTTGCTGTAACGCTCAATCCACCCGCCCGCACTCTCTGGTAAGACTGAAAGCTCATGGACGACATGCAAAATCTTGGATATCTGCTGGCAGCGGCATGCCGCAAGTATGGCGACGCGATAGCAATCGATGCTGCAGAAAGCAAGCTGACCTACGAGGCGCTGCTCGACGAAGCTATCGTCGTCCAGCGCGCACTGAACGAGCGCACATGCGAGGCCAATGAGCCTGTCCATGTACTTGTCTCCAATCATCCGTCGGATCTCGCCGGCTTCCTCGGCGTCTGGCTGGCGGGTGGAGTCGCAGTGCCCATTCACAGAACATCACCTGCGGGTGTCATTGACGCCATCCATCACAGGACCAGAGCCCGGTTGGTGGTCGACGTCGCGCAGGGAGCAGCACCGGGTTCGAATCCCGTCGCGCAGATCAGCGACGTCGCGCCGCCTGCGCGGCAGCCATTGGAAAATGCTGCACTCGTTATTTTCACGTCGGGGTCGACGGGTGTTCCGAAGGGCGTCGTGGTCAGCCACGACGCCTTCGCCGGGAAGCTCCGGGCAATCGACGCGATGATTCACTTCCGCCGCAATGAGCGCACGCTGCAGCTTCTCAATATCACTTTCAGCTTTGGCATCTGGGTCAGTCTGCTGACCTTGATCGGCGGAGGCACCATCGTGCTGCCGCAAAAATTTGTCCCGGCGCTTCTGCTCGATCAATTGAGAAACGAACAGATTCACCGGGTGGGTGTCGTGCCGACCATGCTGCGAGCGATGCTTGCCGTGCTTGCGCAGGATGCAGACGACCCTCGAGGATTCACCGCAAGTTGTCCGACACTCCGCCAGATTCTGACTGGAGGCGAACAACTGAGCGAACAGCTTGCGACGCAACTCGGCAACCTGTTTCCCGATACCGACCTGGTGAACATCTTTGGCCTGACAGAGACGTCGACGTGCGACTTCTTTCAGTTTCCCGGAGACCGTCAGGCCAATCCGCACTCACTAGGTCTTCCATCCAGTCGCGTGAAATTTCGCGTCGTCGATGAGGTCGGCGTCGATGCGCCCGCGGGTTCAATCGGCGAATTGCAAATCAACAGCCCGTTCCTGACGAAAGGCTATCTGGATGAACCTGCACTCACGCAGGCCGCATTCTCCGATGGCTGGTTCAGAACAGGTGACCTCGCAACACTCGACGCTGACGGCCAGGTGCGTCTGATGGGCCGGGCCAAGGAGCTCATTTCTCGCGGTGGAAACAAAGTCACTCCCATGGAAGTCGAGCGCGCAATCAAGCAGTTCGACGCGGTCAGCGACTGCATGGTCGTGGGCGCGCCCGATGAAATTCTCGGGGAGCGAATTCACGCGCTCATCGTCCTCAATACAGGATTCGCAGTCGACGCTGAAGCGCTGCGAACGTTCCTCGCGACGAAACTGGACCGCTTCAAGCTGCCGGACTTTATCTATATCGACGAGGCGTTGCCGGTGGGCCGCACTGGAAAGGCAGACCGGCGTGAGCTTCGAAACATGATTGCAGGTGGCGTGCTTGCGCCAATTGCAGGTCGTTCCTGAAACCGAATAGGAAATTCCCAATGTCCGACTTCACGACCCTGAAATACGGCGTCAATGCTTCGATAGCAACCATCACTCTTGATCGCCCCGAGCGCCTCAATGCATTAGGCAAGAAATCGCTCCATGAGATTAATGCCGCAATGGATCTGGCCGAGAGCGACGATCATGTCAAGGTTGTCGTCATAAACGGCGAAGGCAAAGCGTTCTCGTCGGGCTTTGACCTGAAGGAGCAGATGGAGGCGAGACCGGAGGGCGACGCACTCTGGCGCGAAATTCTCGACCGCGACTACAACACGACCATGCGTTTCTGGGATTGCCCGAAACCCACTATCGCAGCGGTGCACGGCGCGTGCCTCGCCGGTGCGTTTGAAATTGCGCTGGCATGTGACCTCACGGTGGCTGCGCAATCGGCCATTTTCGGCGAGCCCGAACTCAAGTTTGGTGCCGGCATCGTCACGATGCTATTGCCCTGGATGGCCAATCCCAAGCAGGCGAAGGAAATCATTCTGACTGGCCTTGACCACATCGATGCGACACGGGCTGCAGAACTGGGCTTCGTGAATCGCGTCGTGCCTGACGGCGAACATTTGAACGAAGCGCTTCGAATCGCTCGCACGATGTGCGTCATCGACCCCAATCTCGTGCGGGCGACCAAGCGCGCAATCAATCACAGCTTTGAAGTGCGCGGCATGAAGGAATCATTGCATCACGCTCTGGATATCGACCACGCGATTGAATCTGCTGGCTCGCCCGACAAGCAGGCCTTCATGGAGGTCGCACGCGAACAGGGCATGCGTGAGGCTATCCGATGGCGTGACCGCCGATTCGAAGGTTGAAACACCTATTCCACCCATTTTCACCGGAGAAGACCTAATGTCCGAACAGACGTTTAACGCAATGATGCTTCGCGAAGAAGACCGGAAGACGAAAGCGGCAATTGAGAAGTTGAGTTTCGACTCATTGCCGGATGAAGACACCCTCGTCAAGATTGAATATTCGACGATCAACTTCAAGGATGCGCTCGCTGTCACCGGCAAGGGCAAGATCGTTAAAGCATGGCCCCTGGTGCCCGGCATTGACTTCGCCGGTGAAGTGGTTGAAACGTCGAATCCGAACCTGAAAGCGGGCCAGAAGGTCGTGCTAACGGGATGGAGCGTGGGCGAAAAATACTGGGGCGGCTACAGTCAGTATCAACGGGTTCGTGGTGAATGGCTCGTACCGTTGCCTGCCGGGCTCACGACCCGCCAGGCCATGATGATCGGCACGGCCGGCTTCACGGGAATGCTGTGCGTGAATGCGCTTGAAAATGCCGGTATCACGCCGCAAAGCGGTCCAGTGCTCGTGACCGGCGCCGCGGGTGGCGTTGGCAGCGTGGCCGTCGCCATCCTCGGCAAGTTGGGCTATAAGGTTTCCGCTCTCACCGGCAACACGGAAAAGCATGATTACGTGAAGAGCCTGGGTGCGCAAGAGTTCGTTGACGGTCCCCTGTGGGCTGACCCGCCGCGCGCGCTCGAAGGCCAGAAATGGTCAGCGGCGATTGATACGGTCGGTTCGAAAGTGCTTGCCCGGGTGCTCGCCGAGATGAACTACAACGGCGTCGTTGCCGCCTGTGGACTCGCCGGGGGCGCTGATTTGCCGACCACCGTCATGCCATTCATTCTTCGCGGCGTCAAACTCCTCGGCGTGGACTCGGTCATGCTCCCGCTGGAAGACCGTATCAACGCGTGGAATCGCATTGTCGTCGACCTGCCCATGGAAATGCTGGATGGGATCACCGCGAGAACCGTGGCACTCGCAGAAGTCGGTGCCGCAGCAGAAGCCATGCTCGCGGGTGAGTTGCGCGGTCGTGTACTCGTCGACGTGAACTAACGGAAGCTGGAACCTGGAGACAAAGAATCCAGGAAAATTCCAACGAAGCCGTGCTCTGTGATGTGTGCGAGGGGATTCCAATGGACAACCCCCGCACACTACATTGAGTTAATCGGCGAGCGATCGCCGAACCCTGAAAATCGTCGTATCGACAATCTGCTCTCCCTGCTGACGTGCGCTGCCTCCAAGGCCGCTCTTGAGCCATCGCAATCACCGCTTCTGAAATCCGCGCGACACGTCACTACTGGGCGTTGTCAAGCCATCCACGCGCTACCAGTCGATCAGATAGCGCCAGCTTACGCGGCGATCCGGCTGTCTCGCACATGCTTGAGGAACGCTCTTCGCCAACCGGTCGTCAACCGGGCGAGCCCGAGACAACGCCAAATCGCTCCACGATAAAGTCGATGAAACTGCGAAGCTTCGGAGACATCTGGCGATCGCGCAAATACAACAGCGAGACCGGCCGGATGGGCGGCGCATACTCCGGCAGTACCTCGACCAACCGGTTTGCGCTGAGATCCGCGTCGATCAGAATGGCGGGCAGCATGGCGATGCCCATGCCGGCAAGCACAGCCCTGCGAAGCGCATCGGCATTGTCGATCTTCAGGCGGCCATTGATGGGCACACTGACGCTTCCGGTCGGGCCAGACAGCGTCCATTCAGGCCGTGCCGCGCGCATTTCCGAACGGAGTGGAAACGCGTAGGTGAGACATTGGTGAGCGCGAAGCTCTTCGGGCGCCGCCGGTACGCCGTTCGAATCCAGGTATGCGCGCGATGCACACAGCACGAGGCGATACGGCCGCAAAGGGCGAGCCACGACGTCGGGCTCACTCGGCGTGCCGATGCGAATGGCCGCTTCGAATCCGTCCTCAATCAGGTCGGACAATGCATCGGTCGCGACCACATCGAGTTGCACTTCGGGGTAGCGCTCGCAATAGTCCGCGATGGCAGGGATCAGGCACTCGTTGCTAAAGATCACGGGTGCAGTGAGCCGCAGGCGTCCGCGCGGGGTCGCGTGATGGTCGAGCGCCAGGTTTTCGGCGTCGTTCACGAGGCCGAGAATTTCCACACAACGGTCGTAGTAAGCGCGCCCAAACACGCTGATCTGCTGCTTGCGCGTGGTGCGGTGGATCAGCCTCGTACCGAGTCGTTCCTCCAGCGCATGCAGATGATTGCCGACCATGGTGGGCGACAGATCACACGCGAGCGCCGCAGCCGTCAGGCTGCCGGTGTCGACCACGTGCACGAAAACGTTCATCGCCTTGAGGATATCCATTCCCCCATATTAATGGGTTCTGTGGCAAATTTCCGCCAATTTATCAAGATTGACGGGGCAATTAAAGTGGTGATGCCGACGCTCGATCTTTCCGTTCGCGTCACGACCCACCCAGCCCCCTCATCATGCACACACAATCGACGCGATCGCCGCGCCTTGCCTTACTCGCCGCGAGCCTTGGCTTCTTCATCATCTGTCTGGACGTGACGGTGGTGAACGTCGCGCTCGAGCGCATACGGGAAGGCCTATCTGCCAGCGCTACCGAGCTCGAGTGGGTGCTCAATGCGTACACGCTCGCGTTCGCCTGCCTTCTGCTTAGCGCCGGTGCGCTCGGTGACCGGCTGGGGGCGCGACGCGTGTTTATCGGAGGCTTCGCACTCTTTACTGTGGCGTCGGTCGCCTGTGGCTTCGCAACCGGGGCGGCCACACTGATCACAGCGCGGGTCGCACAGGGCGTTGGGGCTGCGTTGTGCGTGCCGTCGTCGCTGTCGCTGCTCAACGCGAGCTTTCCCGATCCGCGGGCGCGAGCCAAGGCCGTCAGTATCTGGGCCGGGACCGCCGCGCTGGCGCTCGGCGCCGGTCCTGTCGTGGGAGGGGCGCTGGTCGACTGTTTCGGTTGGCCGAGTATTTTTCTGATCAACGTACCGGTGGGTGTCGCCGGCATCTGGCTGACGCGGGCTTATGCTCCCGATACCGTGCGTAACACAGGCCGTCGCTTCGATTTGACCGGGCAACTGCTGGCGGTAGTTGCGCTTGCCGCGCTGATGTTCGCCGTCGTCGAAAGCGGAAGGCTGGGCTGGGGAGATGCGGCTGTGCGGACGGCAATCGGCTGTTTCGTTGCGTTCGGCGTTCTGTTCGTGCTGGTCGAAAAGTGGCAACGGCATCCGATGCTTCCGCTTTCGCTATTCCGGATACCGGCCGTCAATGTCAGTTCGGTGATAGGGCTGTCGCTCAACTTCGGCTATTACGGACTGATGTTCGCGATGAGCCTTTTCTTTCAGAGAGTGCGCGGCTATACGCCCTTCGAAACGGGTCTGGCTTTCCTGCCAATGACCGCTGTCGTCACCGTGGCCAACCTCACATCCGGTGCCCTCTCCGCGCGCTTTGACTACCGCATTCCGATGGTGGCCGGCCAGGCGCTCGCGGCGATTGGCCTTCTATCACTCCGACTGATCGGCAGCAGTAGCAGCTACCTGGCGATCACGGCGCCCTTGCTCGCGATTGGTGTTGGGGTCGCGCTGGCTGTACCGTCGATCAATACCGCGGTGCTCGAAAATGTCGATTCGCGATCCGTCGGCATCGCTTCTGGCGTGCTGAACACGGCGCGCCAGATCGGCGGCGCGCTCGGAGTGGGGGTCTTCGGATCGCTCGCCGTCGGAACGGCCGGCGATCTTGTCAGAGGCCTGCATACGTCCGTCATGCTGGCCGGGGTTTTTATGCTCGCCGGCGTAGTCCTATCAATCTCTGGTTTGAAAAATTCAGCTTCGAAGGAACAAGCGGGCGCGGTCTGCGAAGGGCTTCCGCGCTGAAGCCGTTGATCATGTGATCGGCTCCGAACGGCCCATCGAGGACTGTCGCGCTCAACTACCCACTTCCGTTAGACGACGCGGCGCCCTGGCGCCCCGGCGTTTTGCGTGCCGCCACCTTCTTTGGCGTCACGCTCAGGCAACCCGGCTACTGCTGAAGCGGTCCTCTGCGTGATTCGCCCGTGAGTAACGGCACCTATCACCCGCCGTAGCCGCGATTGTTCACGCGCCGTCAGTCTCCGCGATGCCGGGCGCAGAGCAGCTTTTCTTCGTCTGTCTTACACTCCCGGGCTGCCACGAAAGCGCCTCACAAGCCTTCATTTATCTTTCTATGACCGGGATTTTTTCGATGTCCAATACCAACGCCGCCGTATCCGTGAACGCTTACGGCGTCAACCAGAGTCAGATCACCGTGCAGGCCACGGACGGTGCTTGCAACGTATGGGTGCTGACGCCCCAACGCGAAGGCAAGTGGCCCGGCGTGATCTTCTACATGGACGCGTTTGGCATCCGCCCCGCCATGATCCAGATGGCAAGCCATGTTGCCAGCCAGGGCTATGTCGTGCTGCTCGCCGATCTGTACTACGGCCTGGGCGCATACGGACCGCTTGATCCGAAGGAAGTCCTGAAGGGTGATTTCCGCGCGACCGTTGGCCCGATGATGGCTAGCACCGACAATCACAAGGCGGCCGGCGACACCGCTGCACTGCTCGCCTATCTCGACAGCCGTGACGACGTGAAGGGCGACAAGGTCGGCACGGTCGGCTTCTGCATGGGTGGCGGCATGGCGTTGACGGCTGCGGCCTGGTACCCGGATCGCGTGTCGGCTGCGGCGAGCTTCCACGGCGGCAATCTGGCCACCGACCTGCCAACGAGCCCGCACCTGCAGTTGCCCAAGGTCAAGGCCGAAGTACTCATCGCCGCAGCAGATCAGGACCACAGCTATCCGCCCGAAATGGCTCAACGCTTCGACGCTGCGTTGACCGAAGCCGGAGTGAAGCACAAGAGCGAGTTGTACGAAGGGAAGATGCACGGCTGGATGAAGCCGGACATGCCGGTCTTCGACGCACCGGCGGCCGAACGCGGCTGGAACGAGCTGTTCGCGCTCTACGCGCGAACGCTCGGCTAAGTTAAGAGCTTCACGCTTGAGTGACCGAAGGTCGGCCATGAAGCCGGCCTTCGGTCTGTTGTATCGCTATTCGCGGCTCTGCGTGATGACTGCTGTTTCGCACAGCAGTCATCACGTGAAACTCCAGTCTTTCAGTAGCACACGTACGACTTGCCGGTACTGGAAAACTCACATTGACCCGAGGCGATCTGATTCAGCATCGTGACGGTTTCGGCTGCGACCTGAGCCACCGTCTTGCCTTCGCCGCCATGCACGTTGGCCATAGTTTGCCGATCAAGGTCTTTCATGAGAGACAGATCGCCGATCATTAGAGTACACATCTCGATTCTCCTTCGTGAATAACGGGGTAATGGCATGCCGCCCCGGCAGTTGATGAACGTCACCGTCCATGCAGCCTGTTATGCAATGGCTATGCCAAACGGCATGGCGGTCCGCATGTTTCGTTAGTTCGGAGAAGGGTGACGGCGCGCAGTGCGTTTGCGGTATTTGACTGCGGTATCGATGAGGCGATGCGTTTTCCATCTGTTGGGAGGCGGTGAACAGGTTGGGTATTGCTGTGCGAACCAGGGCAACAGTCCGGCAATCCCGAGAGCAGGCAACACTAGCATTGCGCCGACTGGAGGGAGACCTTCCAGGCCCCTCACTCCGACTGCGGAAACTCGCTCAACAATTCGAGCAAAAAAACGGAGGTTCGGTCGATGGCGCTCACGCTGACTCGATCCTCACCCATGATCGCCGCACCGTCTCGTGCAGCGAGTCGAACGCTGGCTACATCGAGACGTCCGGTCGCTGCCACGAGATAGGCTTGCCCGCCCGCAGGTAGTGCATATTCAAGCGTTTGCCCAGCAAGCATGGCAGCGTGAAGCAATCTCGCATCGGCGTTGATTTCAAGTGCACCGTCACGCACATCGGCAGCGTCTCCGCTTGCGAGTGGCAGCAACTGTGCTTCCTCTTGCTCTCGCGGAAACTGCCGGGTAGCCCAGCGAGGTTCGCCGTCGCGCCGGCGCGGTGTCAGCCAGATCTGGAACAGTCGTGTGGGCACCGGTTCTTCGTTGCGTTCTGAGTGAAACACACCCGTTCCCGCGCTCATGACCTGAACGTCACCTGCGTCAAGGCGACTTCTATTTCCAAAGTCGTCTTCATGAGTGATGGCGCCACTGCACACATAGGTCACGATTTCGACATTCCGGTGCGGGTGCATGCCGAAGCCCGAGTGCGGCGCGAACTCATCGTCGTTCCATACGTAGAGCGCCCCAACGGGGGCGTGCTCAGGCGGGCCGATTTCGCCGAACCGGAAATGCAGCCCGGTTGTCAGCCAGTCCCGCTCGATACGGCCGAGCGTTTCAAAAGGGCGATGTTCAATCACGTTGTCACTTCCATTTGATGAGTTGAGCGCTCGCGGATCGAAAAGGCGGCAGCAGCGAGGCCAGCGCCTTTTGTCCGCGACGTCGTCAGGCTCGCCGGACGGCGCTTAGACCTGCGCCTGCCCACCATCGACGAACAGTTCCGCGCCGTTCACGAAGCTCGCGTCGTCCGACGCGAGGAACAATGCTGCGCCCGCGATTTCCTTCGGTTCGCCGACCCGTCCCATCGGGATGCGCGCGGCAAGATAGTCGAGCAAGCCCTGCTGTTGTGCCGTGTCGGGGCCCGCGAGTTCCACCAGACCGGGCGTCCTCGTCGCGCCAGGGCTGATCGTATTGACGCGGATCTTGCGATCCTTCAGGTCGAGAATCCAGCTACGGGCGAATGCGCGCACCGCGGCTTTCGACGCGGAATAGATGCTGAATGCGGCGGTCCCTTCAATGGTCGTCGTCGAGCCAGCGAGAATCACGGAGGCGCCTTCGGCGAGCAGCGGCAGCGCTTTTTGCACGGTGAAGAGGGTGCCCATGACATTGCGGTCGAACGTGTCGCGATAGTGGGCTTCGGTGATTTCACCAAGCGGCAGCATCGAGCCGCCGCCAGCGTTGGCGAACAGCACGTCGAGACGTCCCTTTTCGCCGCGAATCTGCTCGTACAACATGTCCAGCTGGTCGGGCTTCGACGAGTCGACGCGGACCCCCGTCGCATTGCCGAGCGCAGCGACAGCGGCATCGAGTTCTGCCTGCCGCCGGCCCGTGATGTACACGTGTGCGCCTTCCTCGGCGAAACGTTGAGCGGTAGCCAGTCCAATGCCGCTGGTGGCGCCGGTAACCAGCGCGATCTTGCCTTCGAGCTTGCGTGCCATGATGTTGCTCCTTCGATTACGTGATTGGATTTCGTTAGGGGGTGAAGCGATGTGAGAAGAATATCGACGCGTTGATCCTTTCGAAATAGAATTGGTTGCAAACCATCATTGCAAAAATGAAATGACCAAACTGCCGGATTTCGAAGGACTGGCGATGTTCGCCAAGGTGGCCGAAGAGGGGTCGTTCGCGGCGGCGTCGCGGACGATGGGGGTGTCGGTTGCCACGGTTTCGCGGGGTGTCGCCCGGCTCGAGGAGCGGCTCGGCGCGAGGCTTTTCAACCGGACATCGCGTCAGCTGGCGCTCACGGAATTCGGCCGCACGATCGCCGAGACAGCCGGCGACATCTATCGGCGTGCCGAAGAGGCGGAGAGCGCCGCACGTGAGATGTCGGTTCAGCCACGCGGTCTGATCCGTCTTGCCGTGCCGATGTCGTTTGGTTTGCGCTGGGTCGCGCCACTGTTGCCGGGGTTCTTGCAGGCGTATCCGGAAGTGTCGGTCGACCTGCACCTGTCCGATGCGACGGTCGACATCGTCGCGCAAGGGTTCGACGCCGCGTTGCGGATTGCCGCGTTGCCGGATTCGTCGCTGGTCGCGAGGCGCTTGTGTTCGGTGTCGCAGCTAGTCGTGGCGGCGCCCGGGTATCTGGCGCGATGCGGGCGTCCGGCTCATCCACAGGACCTGAACGGCAGACCCTGTCTGTCCTACGCCTACCGTGCGCGCAGTGATCTCTGGCGATTCACCAACGATGCCGGCGAGGAGTGCGCTATCACCCCGGTCGGCCCGCTGCGGGTGACCAACGCCGATGCGTTGGTGCCCACCTTGCTTGCAGGGCTCGCGATTGCCGAACTGCCCGAGTTCATCGCCGGAGAATATCTTGCCGATGGTCGGCTCGAAGCTATCCTGACCGACTGGCATCTGACGCGAGGTGGCCTATTCTTCGTTACGCCGTCCGCCCGCTCGCGTCCGGCGAAGGTTGCCGCGCTCGCGGATTATTTCGCCGAACACTTGTCGGAGCCAGTCTGGTTAAGAGGCGGTACGATAGACCCCGCCCGCGTCGTCGCTGGGGGTCGCAGCTGAGCGTTGAAGATCATTGCGAAAGTGCAACGGTCGGTTGCGGAACAAAGTCTTCCGCGATGATTCTGGTGTCCGTATTCTCTCTCCGTCGTATTCAGCAGTTTGCTTCTTAGGTTGATCGTCACACCTGGTGGCTTGTCACACTGGTGCCGGATGATGGTGTCCGGCTGTTGCCCAAAACAGAAAGGAGAATGACCATGCCGTACGTCACAACGAAGGACAGCGTCGAAATTTTCTACAAAGACTGGGGCCCTAAAGACGCACAGCCCATCGTATTCCATCATGGCTGGCCGTTGTCTTCCGACGACTGGGATGCGCAAATGCTGTTCTTTGTCGCAAACGGTTATCGTGTGATTGCTCATGATCGACGCGGCCACGGGCGTTCGTCGCAAGTGTCGGACGGCCACGACATGGATCACTACGCCGCCGACGCCTTTGCTGTGGTCGAAGCACTCGACCTGCGGAATGCCGTCCATATCGGCCATTCGACCGGTGGCGGCGAGGTGGCCCGTTATGTGGCGCAGCATGGCGAACCGGCCGGGCGCGTGGCCAAAGCGGTGCTGGTCAGCGCGGTTCCTCCGCTGATGCTGAAGACTGAAGCGAACCCTGAAGGTCTTCCACTCGACGTTTTCGACGGCTTCCGCAAGGGGCTTGCCGACAATCGCGCACAGTTCTTCGTCGACGTCCCGGCCGGTCCTTTTTATGGTTTCAATCGTCCCGGTGCGACGGTCCATCAGGGGGTGATTCAGAACTGGTGGCGGCAGGGCATGATGGGCAGCGCCAAAGCTCACTATGACGGCATCAAGGCATTCTCGGAGACCGATCAGACGGCCGATCTGCAGTCGATCTCGGTGCCGACGCTGGTGCTCCATGGCGAAGACGATCAGATCGTGCCGATCGCCGATGCGGCGCTCAAGTCAATCAAACTGCTTAAAAACGGTACGTTGAAGACTTACCCGGGTTATGCGCACGGCATGTTGACGATCAATGCAGATGTCCTTAACGCCGATCTGCTTGCTTTCGTGAAGGCATAAGTTCAACCGACGGAGTGGGCTCGCGGTTGCGGGCTTACTCGGAAGTGGATGCAGACAATGAGCGATGTTGCGTCTGCGAGGGATTTTCATCGCGACTGCCCCCGCTGCAGTGATTGCCGGGATGAACAGGCAGACGCTGTGCACGAAGGCGTCAACGCCAAGCGCAATTACGCCGACCGCGCGATGCCGACGGTCGCGACAATGGCGAAGTTGCGCTTCAGGTTACGGCTGCATATCGCGTTCAGTCGCGCGTCGAGAGCTGACGCGCAGGCCACCAACGCGGCCGCGTCCAGCTTCGGCTGCGCCATGCTGGAACCCGCTAGTTGCGCTTTTTCACGCAGGTGTTTTGGCCGGACGTCGCGGCCACTCCTTTGCTACACTTGACCAACGACCTGCGTTGGTGGGCGTCTCGTTGGCGCCGTTATTTTCTGCAAGTTCAGCTTCGCCACAGCCTCAAAGAAGAAGCCTTCCGGCCAACGTTTTTCCCGTGTCAACTTATTGCGGCGATTCTGGCTCCCGCGCCATCGCCGAAGTGATGAAGTCGGCGCTGCCAGTAAGGCGCAAGGCAGTTAGCCGACGCAAGTACTCGAGTACGTTGGCGCTTCTGTTCATAGGCCTCCCGTCACCCTGTAGGCCCGCACGCCAATCGTTCATCGCAACGCATTGAAACAGTGCCGAGGTGCTTCCATGGCTGAGACGTCCGACTTCCGCAGCAAAAAGATCGAGCTTGCCCACGGACGCGGCGCCATGCCCGCGCTTGGGTTTGGCACGCTGATTCCCGATCCCGCTACGACGATCAGCGCGACCAGAGACGCACTGAAAACCGGCTATCGGCACCTCGATTGCGCCGAGCGATATCGGAACGAACGCGAAGTGGGCGAGGCGCTACGGATCGAAGTTGCCGCAGAAGGAATCGCCCGCGAAGATCTGTTCGTGACCACCAAATTGTGGAACTCCAATCATCGGCCGGAGCGTGTCGAGCCGGCTTGCGACGCAAGTCTCGAAAGGCTTGGACTCGACTATCTCGATCTGTATCTGATACACACGCCGTTTGCGTTTCAACCGGGTGATGAGCAGGACCCACGCGATGAAAGCGGCCAGGTCATCTACGACAAAGGCGTCACGCTGCTGGAGACGTGGCGAGCGATGGAAAATCTTGTCGACAACGGAAAGTGCCGTGCGATAGGGCTCTCCGATATCGGTCTAAACGACTTGCAGCCTCTTTATGAATCGGCACGAATCAAGCCCGCGGCGGTGCAGGTCGAAGCGCATCCTTATCTTCCGGAAACGGAATTGCTGGAATTCTGCAAAGAGAAAGGGATCGTGTTTCTAGCGTTTGCACCGTTGGGACATGGAATCAGGCCGGGGCCGGTTGAGGATCCAGTTATCTCCCAGATCGCCGCGCGAATTGGAAAAACACCCGCACAAGTACTGCTTGCCTGGGCGATCCAACGTGGCGGAGCGTTGCTCACCACCCCGAAGACAACGGCCCGCGCGCGGGAAAATTTCGATATCTCCGCACTCCCGATCGAGGCGTTCGACGAGATCAACCGGATCGAAACGAGGCAGCGGTACAACGAAGTCGTCAAAACAGGCAGCCCCGGATTTATTCCGCGACGCACACAGTAGATCGAGGTGAACGGTATCCGGAGGTATTCCATGCAGGAACAGACCATACGTGGCGCGCTCGATGCCCATTGGCGCGCATCGGCGGACGGCGATCTCAACGCAGAACATGACATTTACGATGACGATGTCGTCTGTGACTATCCGCAGTCGGGTGAGCGAATCCTCGGGCGCGTCAATTTGCAGGCGTTGCGAGGGCATCACCCGGACAAACCGTCAGGGTTCGCGATCCGGCGAATTCAGGGGGACGGTCATCTTTGGGTCACGGAATACACCATTACCTATAGCGGGCGCTCTGCTTACACAATCAGTGTGATGGAGTTTCGCGACGACAAAGTCGTTCACGAGACCCAGTACTTCTCAGAATCATTCGAAGCGCCGGATTGGCGGAGTCAATGGGTGCAGAAGATCCCGTGACGCGGCAGGAGCGATAGCGCGATCCTGTGTTCACTCGTCGTACAACCAGTGTGATATCGCTTCACACTACTTCGGCATTTTTCGCGTAAGGACATGCCGCTCTTCAGGCACGGCGATCTGCTATTTAAGCTCCAGCGTGCGATACGTCCCCGTCAAAATGCGCCGGTGCGCTAATCTCGCCCCCTCCATCGCGGGTAAACACGGTATATACAACTTACATCAAGCTTTATAAACTTTGTACGTTGTCATACAACTCGTGTGTCTCAAGGGCAAGCCTGTTGTGCTGGCCACCCGTCAAGCTGTCAGGGCGAAATGAACGCGACCGCATAGCCAGAACAATGCCGCGCATCTTTCTCCGCCTTGCTGCGCGTTAAGACCCTGTCGAGGCATCCGCGATCCATCGGATGCTCTATTTTGAAAAAGTCACGATGAAAATGAAATTTGCCGCTTCCCGTGTTTCGATGATCGTCGCCGCTTCGGTGCTCGCATTCAGCACCGTGTCCGCGCATGCGCGCGTGTTCCGCGTCGCGGACGTGCACGGCGACACCTATCCGACCAATATGGCCGTGAAGTACATGGGTGACGAGATCAACAAGGCAACCGGTGGCAAGGATTCCGTGAAGGTGTTCGGCAACAGCGCGCTGGGCTCGGAAAACGACACGATCGACCAGGTTCGCATTGGCGCACTCGACATGACTCGCGCCAACGGTGCAGCGTTCAACGAGATCGTGCCGGAATCGATGATTCCGTCGCTGCCGTTCCTGTTCCGCGACATCGACCATTTCCGCAAGGTCATGTACGGCCCGGAAGGCCAGAAGATTCTCGACGCATTCCAGGCGAAGGGCATGATCGCGCTGACGTTCTACGAGAGCGGCGCACGTTCGATGTACGCGAAGCACGCGATTCATTCGCCGGCCGACATGAAGGGCCTGAAAGTACGCGTGCAACCGTCGGACCTGATGGTCGATGAAATCCGGGCAATGGGCGGCACGCCGACCCCGATGCCGACGGCCGAGGTGTACACAGGTCTGAAGACGGGTCTGGTAGACGCAGCGGAAAACAATCTGCCGACGTATGACGAAGGCAAGCACTTCGAAGTCGCGAAGGTCTATTCGGAAACGCAGCATTCGATGACGCCGGAAGTGCTGGTGTTCTCGAAGAAGGTGTGGGACACGCTGACGCCGCAAGAGCAGCAGATCATCAAGAAGGCAGCGGCTGACTCGGTGCCTTACTACCAGAAGCTGTGGACCGCGCGTGAAGCCGACGCAGCAAAGACGGTGACCAGCGGCGGGGCGACGATTGTCGCCGCATCGCAGATCGACCGTCCTGCTTTCGTGAAGGCAATGCAGCCGGTGTGGGCGAAGTACGAAAAGACCCCGCAAATGAAGCAACTCGCTGACGAAATCCAGGCAGTCAAATAAGTTCGGATGTAACGCAGCGCAGAAACACGTTGCGCGGTGAAAGGTATGGCGACGCGGCCAGCACTGCGTCGCCATACTGTATTAGCGGTTCTGCGCGTCTATTTGCTGTCGCAGACGTTTTTCTTCCTCCTGAAGCTCTGGCGTAAAAGCTTCGCCAAAGTCCGCGGCTTCGTAAAACGGCCGGATTTCGATCTCCGAGTCGCTTGTCATCGGATTCGGGCAGCGGCGTACCCAATCAATGGCCTCGTCCATTGATTGAACCTGCCAGATCCAGTATCCGGCAATCAGTTCCTTGGTTTCGGCAAACGGACCGTCATAGACGGTTCGGTCCTTGCCGGAGAACTTCACGCGTACACCGTTCGAGCTCGGCTTCAGTCCGTCGCCGCTCTGCATGATGCCCGCGTTGACCAACTCTTCGTTGAACTTGCCCATCGCCGCGATGAGTTCCATGCTCGGCATTTGCCCGGCTTCGGATTCGGGGGTCGCCTTGACCATGACCATGACTCGCATTGCGCTTCTCCTGAGAAAACGATCGATGTAAGAGTGGGTGGAGAGGCAATCGCTGCCTCTACCACGACGACGGATGACGGTAGCGAAAATCGACAGGAGCAAAATACCGCACGTGGGTGGATCTTCGCTTCACCAGCAGGCGATCGCGTGTGGTGTGACGCTGCGACTATCCACGGGATCGCAAGCGGCTGCGTCACTGAATAACGTGATCCACTCGGCTGGCGAGTTTTTCAACTGCCGCCACCACCCCTCTTTCGACGCACAAAGAGAACGCCGGCCCCGGCTATGACAAGCAGTGCCACTATCAAGCCGATGCCCATGCCGGTTCCGCTGCGTGAGTCAGTCGGACTGGACGCAGCGGACGCCGCTGTGGCTGACGAGGCGGGTGGCGCAACCGGTTGCGGAAGCGCTACACCGGCCGCGCTGCCCTGGTGAACCAGCGAGGCTTCCGACGTTGCAATGGCTGGAGACGCGATGGACGGAACCGCATCCGGTGCAGGTCCGACCGGCGCCAGTTCGGTAGACGAGGCCATCGCGGGTGCTTGCGCCGCTTGCGGCGTGACGTCGACAGATCGGGTCATCGCTGTCCACCGCGCAAAGACACCGTCGATGCAATGCACGTCAGTACACGCGTTGCGCGACTGCCGCCACTGGCTGAGCTGTTGCGGCGACAGCTTTCCCGCGTTTAGCAGAGCCTGCTGCTGCGAGAAGATATCGTCGTATTCATTGTTCAGAATCGCGTGATCGCATATGACGCGCTCAGCCGGTTGCTGCGTGGTAGCACATTGAATATCGTTCGCCATTGCGGCGGTTGAACCCAACGCTGCTACTGTCAGCAGCAAGATCAAATATCGTCTTGGATGCACCTGTACTCCTGGAATGTGATTGCTGTGACCGAACGGCGCTTGCCGGCCCGCGACTGACGATGTGGGATTGGCGAACCTCATCGCGGCCACGTTAGCGACTGGAAGCGGGCACCACAATGAATCCGCCTGACTCGTCGCCGTGCGCCACGACCTTTCCTTCCAGCAGGAAATTCGCGGTCAGTGCGCATAGCGCCGCGTCGATCTCGTCGATAGACCTTAGCGACGTCGTTTGAATTCCCGCCTCTTCAAGAATTTGCCGGCGCTGAGTCCGCTTTTGCTTCGCAGAAGCGACTTCGTTCTTGAGCAGCGCGCAGGTTATCGCGTGGGGAAATGTTTCGAAGCACACCTTGTCGACGATTTTTTCGTGCCCCCCATATAACGGGAAGTGCGGCGTGAGCGCGTTATATATGCGCTCGCCGTTGAACATCCACCGATAGAATCCACTTTGACTTGCCATGGCGAGTTCGCGAGTCGGTGTGGCAAACGAGAAGATTCGTTGGCGCGCGAGCGCCTTCTCGGCTTGTCTTCCGGCCTCACCCGTTCGCCATTGACAGGGTGCATCAATGCCCACTGCCGCTACGTCGAACTCAACGCATTTTTCGAGCATATGCTCCGGGGTTTCCTTGTGGACGTTGCACACAATTTCGGTGCCACGCAGGATAACAAGGTGATTTCCTTTCCTGTCTCCGCCGATATCGATTCCAGCTACTGCTCGTCTGGACTTCATCCAATGGCCCTCGAATTGAATGGGATCGGTGTCGGCATGCGATTTTTCGATCCTGAGCCGTTGCTTCGGTTGTCGATCTGAAAACGTCTGCGCGCAGTCGCGACTGGCATAAAGTATGGAGGTTTGAAACCCGATAGAAAACTTCCCTTACTTTTATTTACCTCACGCGCAGGAATAATGCCTGCGTTGCGGTCATGTTTGCGCCGTTGAACGGTGGCCGTCGACCGCCGCTGGTTAACGAAGAGAAGTGTCGCGACTTGTCGCTGATAGGACGGATCGAGCAAGCGCGGCTAGGCACGATGTCCGCACGCTGAGCGACGATATCGGAA
Source organism: Paraburkholderia metrosideri (assembly GCF_904848625.1). Classification (GTDB taxonomy): domain Bacteria; phylum Pseudomonadota; class Gammaproteobacteria; order Burkholderiales; family Burkholderiaceae; genus Paraburkholderia; species Paraburkholderia metrosideri. The sequence continues at coordinate 16,199 of NZ_CAJHCP010000010.1, read as the reverse complement.
ATCGCACGATCCAGACCATGCAAGTTCATACAGACGCCACGACCACCTACACGAAGCGCTTGAACGCCGTACTCGCCTATATCGATGTGAATCTCGAGGGCGACCTGTCGGTGGAAGCACTCAGCCGGATAGCGAACTTCTCGAAGTTCCATTTTCACCGGCAGTTTGCGGCTTATGTGGGGGTGCCCGTCGCACGCTATGTGCAATTGATGCGCTTGCGCGGGGCGGCTCGCCAGCTGGCGTCACAGGCATCCTGCACGGTGCTCGATGCCGCGCTCGACGCGGGCTTCGACAGCCCTGAATCGTTCAGTCGAGCGTTCAAACGTGCGTTCGGCACGACGCCAAGTGCGTTCCGGCGCGATCCGAAATGGCAGATCTGGAGTGCGACCTTCGTTGTTCCCTATCTTTCAAGGAAACTGACCATGCAAGTGCGAATCATCGACTTTTCTGAAACCCGCGTTGCTGCGCTCGAACATTGTGGTCCTGCGGGACTCGTCAACGAGAGCGTGCGGAAATTCATCGACTGGCGCAAGCAGAGCGGCCAATCGCCGCTGGCATCCAGCAGGACTTTCGGCATTCCGCACAACAACCCGGATACGACACCGGCGGAAGCGTTCCGCTTCGATATCTGCGGAGAGATTGATGAACCGGTCGCGCCGAATGACTATGGCGTGCGGGCCTCCGTTATTCCCGGCGGCCGGTGCGCGGTGGTTCGGCATACGGGGTCGACGGATCATGTCGGTGAGACGATCTATCCGATCTACCGTGACTGGTTGCCGGCAAGCGGACAAGAACTGCGGGACCATCCGTTGTTCTTTCACTACCTGAGCGTGTCGCAGGACACGCCGCAGGATCAATGGCAAACCGATATCTACATTCCTTTGGTGTGACGGCAACATGACGGGAACGGATAGGCCGCGATAACGTTACGCCTGCGGCCGCCCGGTCTCTCCGACGCGGATCACCTGGGCGTTTTCACCGGCGCCTTCGCGCGCCTTTTCGTGTCGGCAGTGTGTGAACCACGCGGTGGAGAAGTCAAAGCGCAAGCGTCCGCCAGTAGCTTGCTTAGGTCGGCACGAGTGATCTTCGATAAGCGGACGAGCACAGAGGGATAAGGCTCGTAGTGATCGGTGACGTAGTAGGTCTCGGGATGCCGCTCCAGCAACTGTCCGCGGCGGTCAAAATCGATACGCACGACGATGCAATTTTCCTCCGCAGACTTGTTGGTCGGTACACAGGCAAGGATTTTGCCATCCAGCTTCAGCGCTGGCGCCCCGTAGGCCGTGCCGTCAATGACACCGGGTAGGCTAAGCCCCAGTTCCCGTACCGTTTCGAAAGTGAGCGTGGTCATTGGCTGTGTCCTCTCAAAAGGCCCTTTGATTCGGCTAATCGCAGTTTGCCATGGTATTGGGGCTGCAAAGAGGGGTGCACAAGCGGACTGCAATGTTTCAGGGCTCTGCGCTCGTGGCGCGCTGTCGAAACCGCTGACCGGCTTCAGATCCGCCAGGAATCTGAAGCCGGAACTCTCATGCAAGGCTACGTCGCCACGAAAAAATCAGGCGTCGTAACGCGCTTCGTCAAGATCGGCAATCAGCGTCGGCCCCGTCGGATGCCAGTCCAGGCGGGCCTGCGTCCACGCGCTGGAGGCCGGCATATCGAGGCCGACGAACATCGCCATCCATCCGAAATGCGCCGCGGCTTCCTCCGGCGCGATGGAAACGACTGGCAGGTTCAAGCCCCGGCCCAGTGCTTCGGCGATTTCCCGACTGCTGATGCCTTCTTCGCCGACTGCGTGATAACGTGCGCCCCGTTCACCCGCTTCCAGCGCGAGCCGGTAGAGATGCGCGACATCCGAAAGATGACCTGCCGGCCAGCGGTTGCGTCCATCGCCGACATAGGCCGCGACGCCTTTTTCCCGAATGATGCCGATGAGCGGCGTAATCAGCCCCTGTTTGAACGGATTGTGGACTTGCGGCAGGCGTACCACCGACACGTTGATCCCGGCTTCCAGCAGTTCATTCCCCGCCAGTTCGGACGCGATGCGCGGATTCGGATGGTGGGCATTGAAGACATTTTCAGTGGCAGGTTCGCCGTGTTCGCCGCTGCCTATGCCGGTCCCCGACGTGATGATCAGCGGCCGGTCGGAGCCCGCAAGCGCGGAGCCGAGTGCCGCGATCGCACGCTTGTCCTTCTCGCAGTTTTCGACGAATCGGGAGAAGTCGTGATCGAACGCCGTGTGGATCACGCCGTCCGCTTTAGCCGCGCCGCTGCGCAAACTTTCGACATCCTCTAGCGTTCCGCGATGCACTTCGGCGCCCGCATCGATCAGCGCTTGTGCTCCCGCGTCCGAACGGGTCACGCCAATCACCTGATGACCCGCATTGATCAATTCAGGAACGATGGCGGAGCCGATAAACCCGGTCGCCCCGGTAACGAAAATTCGCACGATGAAGCCTCCTTGGTCATGACATGTTCACTATCCGATCATTTGTTATCCCGTTAAAGTAGTGATCTCATCATAGTAAAACGACTAACAGGGTCATCATGTCGGTCAACACACCCAGATCGCTTGGAGATTTTCTGAAAAGCCGCCGGACGCGCCTCGATCCGGCGAGCTTCGGCTTTTCCGGACGGCGGCGCACGCCAGGATTGCGTCGCGAAGAGGTTGCGCAGCGCGCGCACATCAGTCCGACCTGGTACACCTGGCTCGAACAGGGACGCGGCGGCGCGCCATCGGCGGAAGTGCTGGAGCGGATCTCCGGCGCGCTGATGCTGACCGATGCGGAGCGCGAACATCTCTTCATGCTGGGGCTGGGGCGGCCGCCCGAGGTGCGCTACAGGTCGGCTGACCGCGTCAATCCCCGCATGCAGCGTCTACTCGATTCACTCGATGCCAGCCCGGCGATCATCAAGACGCCGACCTGGGACGTCGTGGCCTGGAACCGTGCCGCGGCCGTCGTGCTGACCGACTACGGCGCATTGCCGCCCGATCAGCGCAATATTCTCCAGTTCCTGTTCCGCGATCCCACTGTCCGTGCCAAGCAGCACGACTGGGAAAGCGTCGCCCGTTTCGTGGTGGGTGCATTCAGAGCGGATGTGGCGCGTGCGGGCCTGGTATCCGAAGCCGGTGAACTGGTGGACGAACTGTGCCGCATCAGCCCGGAGTTCGAGGTGTTATGGCGAGACAACGATGTGCATAGTCACGAGGACGGCGATGGTGTGAAGCGCCTGACGCATCCTGAGCTGGGAGTGATCGAACTGGAATACTCGGCTTTTTCCGTCGATGGCCGGCCCGACCTCGGCATGATTGTCTACACCCCGCTTGATCGTGAGGTCGCGCAGCGAATCAGGGAGCTCGCCGCGAATGCGTCGACGCCAGCGGCGTTTGACGAGCACGTCTCAAGTTAAAAATCGCCCCCACTCGAAATCGACCCAGTCGGGTCTCATGGGAACCACGCCTGCGCCGGGAGTGAAGGTTAGCTCGCCAAAATACACGTCGTTGTTAGGCGCATACAGATCGACGCGAACGTAATTGAAATCTTCGGAAAGAACGGCGGCTGTTTCCAGCATCAATTGCAGATTTCCGGGCGGCGGTGACGGTGCGGTACTGCGAGCGTAGGGACCGATTCCAACTTCAAGATGATTCCACTGCGCGTCGTACACGTCGCCACGGGTGTTGTTGCCAAAGCGGTCCGAGATCACGACGATGAACATCATCGGTCTGCGAGCGTCGCCTCCGAAGCAATGCACCTTGTAATCAGCGGGAATCTCACCACGCTCATCAAGAAGAAGGTCTTCAAAGAAAATGCGTGGCTGGATTTGCCGATAATGACGCTCCCGTGCAACTTTATAAAAATCGGTGGACATCCATTGACTGGCGAGGCGTTGCAAATTGGCGAAAGTATTTTGCTTTTTCTCCCTGACGACTTCGACGAAACTGCTCCCGTGATTCGCCTTCATCACGAAGGAGTCGGGCAGTGTGTCAAAGACCGCTTGCGTGAAGACGTCAGGCGCCGAAATAAGCGGGACCAGATGCTTCTCGCCCACTTTCGCCCTGACGTAATCCCGTACGGCAAGTTTGTCGGTCAACGCACCGTAGCGCGGGTCCGGCCGCAGACTGCGTTGCAGGATCTTCTCGTTGAAGGTTGTCGGGCGAAATAGTTTTGGGAAGCGGCCAATGTGCTTGCGGTGCAACAAGCTCAGGAAAATCGCATCAGGAAGAAGCTGCTTTGCACTGTCCTTCATCCGTCGAACCAGCGCGTCGGGTGAGCGGGGCATGGTGGGTCTCCCAACAATGACCTGTCAGCCGTGGGTCATCAGATTGCGTTCACGAGATGGACTTGTTGCGCTGAAGCATAGCTGCGGAAGATTCGATTAAAAGCGTGTGGCACAAAACGAAGAGAGATCGGCTGATTAGGTTGTGCGTTTCGAACGCGCATTGCACTTTAACGGGGAATAGTGTCGACCAGCGCGGAAGAAGAGGGGGCAGCGAGAAAAACGGGGGAGTATGGTCGATGGAGATCAATTGCGGAAAAGCGGGAGAATCTGTGTTGAGAAACAATTTAAAAGTAACCCTATCGGTGGCATCCGCGAAAAATAAAAACAGCGAACATTCATGCCACCGATACTCAACAAATCAAACACTGCACTTAAAGCTTTTCCCGCCGATTACTGTTCGCCGCAATGCGTGCCACTATCGGCACCAGGCGAGGATTAAACATCGGGATCGAGCTTGCCCGACTTTCCGCGCGAGCGACAATTGCATCGATCGTCACACGGGTCACCGCGCGTTGTGCCCGCTTCGCGAAGTGCTTCATCCGGCGGTCGCTGATGGGGTGCCGTGCCCACACCAGCGCGGCGAACCAGCCGATAACCGTCCATCCGAGCAGAATGTTCACCATGGTCACCGCGAACGCGTCTTCGCGTTCTCTGGCGTCTGCGATGATTGACGGCGCCAGATAAAGCATGACTGCGCCGAGGAACACTGCACCTTCGATAATCTTCATCATGTCGACACCTCGCTACAACCTCGGTCAGCGGACCTATTCTGCTTAGTGATTCGAATACAGGCGACCAAACGACCTCACCGATTCACGGCCGCCAGATTCCGACGAAGATGCAGCCACACCGCCGTACGAATCATTCGCGGAATTAACTGCGCTGTTGTTGCGATCGGCCGCGACGGTTTGCGCATTCTGGCCCTGTTGCGATGCAGGGGCACCCACCGACGGGCGATACGAAGGAGCCGGGCCGTAGCCACTGGCAAATGCAGGTGCGGCGATCGAGGCTGTTGCGGCGATCAGCAAGGCTGCGAGGAATTTGCTTTTCATGATGACTCTCCAATCCAGTTTGAAAGGGTGCCGCGAATCGACGATGACTGCGCGGCTGATGGATTGAAGTTTAGTCGGCGCCTATCTTTTTTCTATACCGATAGGGTGAAATCAGAATTGCTGCGAATCGAACAATACGATGCAGGCTGGCGCGGAGTGACAGGGCCGGCAGCACGGCCCTCTCACGTTCATTTTTCTTCGCGTCGGCGTGGCATTGCCGCAAAGGCCGCTTCTCTCCGTGAAGCAGCCCCGGCGGCCTATCACACCGAATTGTCACGCCATCTTCAGCACCACCCGGAAACGCGCTGCGCCGCTCATCATCCGGTCATAAGCTTCGGGCGCGCGCTCCAGCGGAAACTCTTCGATCATCGGCTTGACGCCGGAGAGCGCGCTGAACTCAAGGGTGTCCTGCGAGTCGGCGGACGTGCCGGACGGCCAGCCCTGAATCGAATTGCGCCCCATGATGAACTGGGCGATGGGAACCTCGACGGGCTCTTCGGAAATGCCCACCATGATGAGCTTCCCGTTTAGTCCCAGCCCACCGACTGCCGCGCTCATTGCCTTGCCGCTCGTGACCGTCGCGAGAATCACCTTCGCACCGCCGAGCTTGCTGAGTTCCTCGGCGACACTCTGCGTCTTGCTGTCGATGTAGTGATGCGCCCCGAGTTGCTTCGCCAGCGCGGCCTTGTCCTGGCCACGGGCGATCGCGACGGTGTTGAAGCCCATCTTGCGTGCGAACTGCACGCCGAGGTGTCCGAGCCCACCAATACCGAGAATCGCGACCACGTCGCCCGCGCGAGCACCGCTATTGCGCAACGCGTTATACGTCGTGATCCCGGCGCATAACAGCGGCGCTGCGTCTGCGTCGGACAGGTCGTCCGGAATGCTCGCCAGCGCCTCGACCGGCGCCACGACGAACTCCGCATAGCCGCCGTCGTAACTGATCCCCGGCACCTGGGCTTTTTCGCAGAGAACAAAGTCGCCCTGGCGGCAACGGGAGCAACGGCCGCAATGACCGCCGTGCCAACCTACACCGACGCGCTGACCGACGCTCCATCCTTCTACGCCGGTGCCGATGGCGTCAATAACGCCTGCAATTTCATGGCCCGGCACGCGTGGAAATTGCAGCCCGGGCCATTGCCCCTCTTTGGTCAGCGAATCGCTATGGCATATCCCGCACGCCTGAACCTTGATGCGAACGTGCCCGTCGCCGGGTTCTGGAACATCCAGTTCAACGAGCTTCAACGGACCTCCCGCTTCCGCCACTTGTACCGCCTTCATTCTGGACATGGATTTCACCTCGCTGATCGTCGTCATGGTCGGCATTCTGAAGGGCGCCCTGTTTCCTCGCGCCTTCAGCGTTGATTGAACACTCGGAATGCTGCGATGCGTTTTACGCGGACAAGTGTCGCTTGTTGACCATAGTTGAAAATCGGGCGGAATCCAACTTGTTGCATGGGGTTCGATCTGTTTCGCGATGCCGGGATGCCGGACTTATGGCGAAAAGCGAAGTTAGACGTCTGCCGTTACGGTAAGGCGTTTAGTTACAAAAGGAGCGGGATGTTTTGTGCATGATGGACTGCTGTGGACGATTGGCGATGCCATCGCGCACGAGAAAGTCTGAGCAAGCGATGCATCAATGTTGACCTGCGTTCAGCAGCATCCAGATTTGCCGTGTAGGTGGCCCGGCAAGCACTCGCACGAAAGCCGCGCGGCATCGAACACAGGCGTAGTGCTGTTCTCTTCGAGACTCGCCCGCAGCGCCGACGCCCTTCAGCGAAAGATCCTGATGCGGCGCTTCGGTAGAAGATTTGCCGTAGAGGTCCGCGCATCGCGCGCAGGGTTGAATCCAGAGGTCCATTGTCAGATTGCCAATTGTTGCGGTCGCTTGCCAGCCAGGTAGGCCGGTTAGTCCAATATATACGTCTCTGTTCGAGACAGGTCAAATGACGCGGGTCACGCGTCGACTCGCGTCACCTCAATAGTGGCCTGGAAGGCGAAACAGGATGCGCGTAGAAGAAATCATGACCTCGCCAGTCGTCACCGTCGGATTCGATGACACATTGGCGACTGTGAAGGAAATCTTTGATGTCGTGAAGTTCCATCATCTGCTCGTTGTCGAAGACGGAGAACGCCAGGGTGTCGTGTCCGATCGCAGATTTGCTGAGAAGGATGGGTGGGGAAGTCGACGACGTCCCTGCCGATATGAGTTAAGGGTGCGGTCTTTCAACTGGCGCGAATCGGGATGCCTGTCCCGGGCGCGACAATAGCGGGCATCGCCTCAACATCCCGGATGGTAATAACAGAGCAGAGCGGCACTGCGCGCTCGTCGGAACTGCCAGCGGCCGACCGATTGCCGCATCAGGCGCAGTCTCGCCGCATCTCTCGAATAACCACTAGCCTTAAGAATTCGGTTGCCCAGTATGACGGCAGAAGAACCAGCGCCGCGCCGTCTTCGGTTTGGCTTCGATCTCAACCACATTGCGCCACCAGCGCTCGCCCCGATGAGGCGCAGCGAGATCCAGCCGCTCCCCCATGCGTGGTGTCGACAGCGTAATGCCGTGAGCGGCAGCGAGACCCATGACGCGCTCAAACGGCTCGTGCCAGCGATGCATGGCCAGATCGAACGTACCGTTATGGATGGGCACGAGCCAACGACCTTGCAGATCGATATGCGCTTGCACGGTGTCTTCAGGTTGCATGTGCACGTAAGGCCATTGCGCGTCGTAGGCACCTGTTTCGATCAGCGTGACGTCGAATGGACCGAGGCGCTCGCCAATCGTTTTGAAGCCGTCGAAATAACCTGTGTCGCCGCTGAAAAACACGCGCAGATCGTTATCGACAATGACCCACGACGCCCACAACGTACTGTTGCTGTCGAACAGGCTGCGTCCAGAAAAATGTTGGCCCGGCGTTGCGGTGAACGTCAGTCCGCCAACTTCCACGCTCTGCCACCAGTCGAACTGGCGCACTTTCTTCGCGTCGATACCCCATTCGATCAGCCGGTCTCCGACGCCGAGCGGCGTCAGGAACACACCCGTCGTTGCCGCGAGCGCGAGCACCGTGTCGCGGTCGAGATGGTCGTAGTGGTCATGGGACAAGATCACGCCGCGCAGCGGCGGCAAATCAGCCAGCGCAATGGGCGGCGCATGAAAGCGTTTGGGACCCACCCGCCGGAACGGCGACGCGCGTTCGGCGAACACGGGATCGGTCAGCCAGAACTCTCCACGCAGCTTGAGCAGCATGGTTGAATGCCCGAGCCGGTAGAGGCTGCGATCAGGCGCGGCATCGAGTTGTTCGCGGGTCAATACGTCGACGGGAAGCGCCCCCGTTGGGGCCGTACCTGTCGGCTTCCTGAACAGCACGTTCCACATGATGCGCAACGTTTTGCCGAAGCCCTCGGCAGGACGCGGTTTGACGTTGCGAAAACGCTGGCCGTCGTGCTGCGCCGACGAATGGGACAAGTCGCGCCCACGTTTCGCTGCGGTAAAGCCCAACGCGCGGCCGATGAAACCGGTGAACGATGTCATGTGAAACGTCCCGATGCGTAAAGTAGACTTGGTAGTGTAGTTTATTATCGAGAAAAGTAAACCGCCTGGTGTAAAATTTAGCGATGGACCCGAACGTTATTACCCACCAACGCCTGACTGATCGCAAGCGCCTTGCCGTGATCAGCGCGGCTACTGAAGAATTTCTCGCTGCCGGTTTCGATGCGACCAGCATGGACCGTATCGCGGCCCGGGCGAACGTTTCCAAGCGTACGGTCTACAACCATTTCCCGAGCAAAGAGGTGCTGTTTGCGGCGATCCTGCAGCAGTTGTGGAACGCGAGTCATATGGGCGACGCGCCTTCCTATCGCGCGGACCAGCCGTTGCGGGTCCAGTTGCTCGAATTGTTGTCACGCAAGCTGAGGCTGATGAACGGCGACGCGTTTCTGTCGCTCGCACGTGTCGCGATTGCGGCCGGCATTCATTCGCCGGAACGTGCGCGAGACATGGTGGCGCGGATGAGCGAGCGTGAGGAAGATCTAACCGTATGGATACGCGCGGCTTCTGCCGACGGGCGTCTCAAGACATCAGACCCGGTGTTCGCTTCGCAGCAGTTACAGGGTCTCGTGAAGTCGTTCGCGTTCTGGCCGCAGGTAACGATGGGGCAGCCGCCGCTCAGCAAAGCCGAACAGAAGAAGGTCGCTGAATCGGCGGCGGATATGTTCCTTGCTCGATACGAGTGAGCGCGCTCTACGTTTTAGCGTTCGGCCCCCCAGGGTGCGTTGTTAGCTCGCAAGTGAAGTACTTTGAAGAAGTCTCCAAAGCCAACATACTGCTCAAAGCAAAGATGCCTGGCGCAGCCTGACATGCGCTGTGCGAGAAACGCCGATAGCGTGGCTCGCCGGGAGAGCGGCCGTTCGTGGCTACGAACCCAGCCGCTCCATCAGAAAATCGACAAAACTCCGCACGCGCGACGATAGGTGCCGTGCGTGCGGATAGAGCAAAACAAACGGCCGCGAACAACCGCCATAAGGCACGAGCAATTCCTTCAGCGTTCCTTTCCCGATGTCTTCATCGACGATAAACCGGTAAGTCTGAAAGATCCCCGCGCCGTGACGCGCAAGGGTCACCCCGGCAAGCACATCACCCGATGCCGAGCAGCCGCCACGCGTGATCATCTCGGTCGCTTCGTCTTTCTGTTTGAATAGCCACGGAAGATTGCGCCCGGTACTCGGCAACGCATATTGAATGCAGTCGTGATCAACCAGATCGTCGGGCGTTTTCAGTTTGCCCGCGTGACGCAGATAAGCGGGTGAAGCGACGACCACCAGTTCCGCGTCCTCGATTGTTCGCGCAATCAGCCCTGAGTCGCTCGGCGCACGTCCGCGAATCGCGAGGTCGAAACCTTCTTCGGCGAAGTCGATATTGCGGTTGCTGAGGTGCGTTTCGACCGTGACGCCGGGATAGCGCGTACGAAACTCCGCAAGCAGCGGTAGAACGCGATAGTGGCCATACGGTGTCGGCATGCTGATCCGCAATACCCCGGTAGGCGCGGTTTGCTGCCCGGTCGCTTCACGCTCGGCATCGGTCAGCAGGCTCAATGCCAGCCGGCACTGCTCGAAATATCGCCTTCCTGCATCGGTCAGCCGGATCTGCCGGGTGGTGCGCACAAACAGGCGCACGCCGAGTCGCTCCTCCAGACGCGCGACCGAACGGCTGACCGCTGCCGGCGTGACACTGGCGGCATTCGCAGCGCTGGTGAAACTCTCGAGTTCCGCCGCGAGGCAGAACAGTTCGATACTGCCCAGAAGGACATCTTCAAATTGACGCTGCATGGATTTCGGCGATCTTCAGTAGCGCGCTTTCTTGCCGGGGCAGATATGCGCCCCGCACGGCCGCAACGTGGACGCAGCGGGCGGCGCGGTCGCCTTCGGTGCGCAACAAGGGTCCGTACAGAATATCAGGACTCTGCTGCGCGGGCGGCTTCGATTTGCCCTGCGTCCATACAATGAAGATCGCCCATGACCCGTGTCAATCCGGCTTCAGCGCTCGCTGCTTTCGATATGCATCGACCGGCAAGCCGCCCCAGCCCCAATTCTCCTTCTCCACTTCCTGGATGACGACAAAGGTGGCGTCGAGCGGCTTGTTCAGCACATCGAGAAGTAATTGGCTGACGCCTTCGATGAGCTTCGCTTTTTCGTCGGCAGTGACGGAATCGTTGCCGGGTTTGGACCCTTCGCGGGTCACCTGGATGGTGACGATAGGCATGTTGTCCTCCGTGTCACTTTCGATTGACTGACGCGGCGCCTCACGGCGCCGTCACAGTACGGCGGGGCGATTAATGGCCCGCGTTCTGACCACCGTCCACGTGCAGGATTTCACCCGTCACAAACGGCGCGGCATCCAGATATAGCACTGCGCCGACGATATCGCTCATCTCGCCCATATGCCCGATTGGGTGCAGTGCGCCCAGCGCCGCATGCGTTTCTTGCGCGTGCATCGGCGACTTGATGATGCCAGGCGAAACCGCGTTGGCGCGAATACCTTTCTTCGCATATTCGATGGCAAGCGACTTCGTAGCCGAGTTAAGGCCGCCCTTGGTCAACGACGCCAGCACCGAAGGTACACCGTCGATCGCACGGTCGGCGAGCGTGGTCGTGATGGTGACCACGTGACCGCTCGCGTTCTTTTCCATCTCCGCGATCGCCAGTTGCGTGATGTGGAAGAAGCCCGACACGTTCACGCCAATGGCGGCCGCGTAGTCTTCAGCAGTGTATTGAGTAAAAGGCTTGGCGATGAAGATGCCGGCGTTGTTGACCAGCGTATCGATACGGCCAAAGCGAGCGACCGCTTCGGAGATCACGCGGCGCGCGGTCGCCGGGTCGGCGATATCGCCCGCAATCGTCAGGATGTTGGGATCGTCCGACGGTCTCACCGATCGTGCGGTGGCGACGACGCGGTAATCGAGTTTGCGGAACGCGCTGACCAGTTCGGCGCCAATGCCTTGTGAAGCGCCGGTAACGACAACGACCTTTTGTGACGTGCTCATGATGAAACCTCCAGACGGCTAGTTGGGATTCGATGCTGATCGGGCCATCGGCTCCGATGGGTATGAAATCTAGGCGCATTGGCGCTGAGTTCGAATACCCGCCATGGACAAACAGTCATTCGCTCCAGGTACAAATGGTCGGGAAGGGCGGTGGGGTTTCAAATTGCCGAGGCTTGGGCGCCAGCAAAATTCCGGGCACCTCCGTCATTTGGCAGGTCGGGCGATGACCAGCCGGGCTTGGCTTCTGCTCGCCAGCAAACTCACGGTCCGGCGTTCTGTCGACGATCCGGTAACTATCCGATTACCGAATTATTTCGACGGCGGGCGTCCAGAACGCGGCGCACCTGGCTACTATCCGATGCGTGCGCGTAACGGCTCTAATGGCCGTTCTGAGCGTTGCACAATCGTTAAAAATCTTTCTGGAAAACTCGATGAAGCTTTATTACTCCCCGGGCGCATGCTCGCTGTCGCCGCATATCGTCGCGCGAGAAGCGGGTGTTGCAGTGGAACTGGTGAAGGTGGACCTCAAGGCCAAGCGCACGGAAAGCGGCGCTGATTTCTTGCAGATCAATCCGAAAGGCAGCGTGCCTGCTCTTCAACTGGATGACGGCGAGTTGCTGACTGAAGGACCGGCAATCGTGCAGTACCTCGCAGACCTCAAGCCTGAAAGCGGGCTCGCGCCCGCGAACGGCACGCTCGCGCGATACCGTCTTCAGGAACTGCTCGGCTTTATTAACTCCGAGTTGCATAAGGGCTACTCGCCGCTGTTTAATCCCGCCACTCCGGAAGGCGTACGGTCGGAACGGAAAGCGGCTTTGAGCAGGCACTATGCGTTGCTGGAACAGCGCCTGGCTAAACAGTCGTGGTTGCTCGGCGACGAGTTCTCAGCGGCGGACGCGTATCTGTTCACCGTGACCAACTGGGCGGGTCATGTCGATCTCGACCTGTCACAGTTCGGCACAATCGCGGCATTTCAGCAGCGCGTTGCAAAACGCCCGCTCGTTCAGGCCGCCATGCAAGCAGAAGGGTTGATTAGCAACGTGTCGGCGTAAGAGTCGCTGACGGCGTTTAATCACTCGTTGGGGCATGTTCCCGGCATCGGCCGACTCGTTGCCGGCTCAGCGGCGCGAGTCGGGTGATCGCATGAATGGCGGGGGCGCCCGCAGCGACATTGAGCACAAAATCACGAGACGACACCATGACGATTTCCACGACACGCCGGAGCGTGGCCTTAGGTTTGCCCTTTCTACTCGGTATGAGTATCGCCGCGCCGCTGTTCGCCGCCGAATCCCCGATAGCCGACATTGAACGCCGCTATGGTGGACGCCTAGGCGTATTCGCTATCGATACCGGTTCAGGCCGGACACTTGCTTATCGAGCCGACGAGCGCTTTCTGATGTGCAGCACATTCAAGGGACTTCTGGCCGCGCAAGTGCTCGCGCGCGTGGACGCGGGCAAGGAAAGTCTCGAACGACCTGTGCGTTATACCGCTAAAGACCTCATCTTCACGTCACCGGTGACCAAGGCAAATGTTGCACAGGGGGCGATGTCGGTTGGCGCGCTGTGCCGGGCTGCTGTCGAAGTCAGTGACAACACCGCGGCGATCCTGTTGATGAGAAGTGCCGGCGGTCCCGAGGCGCTGACCCGGTTTGTGCGAACTCTCGGCGATAACGTGACCCGCTCTGATCGCTATGAACCGACGTCGAACCAGTATGACGGCGTGCTCGATACGACTACGCCGAGAGCAATGACCACGACTGTCAGCCGCATTCTTCTGGGTGATACGCTGAGTTCTCAATCGCGTCGGCAACTGGAAGCGTGGATGGTTTCCTGCAAGCCGGGTCTCAATCGGATCCGCGCGGCGTTGCCCGCAGATTGGCTGGCCGGCGACCGTCCTGGCACGAGTGTCGAAGAAGAAACGAACGATTACGCGATCGTGCGACCGCCAGGTCGCGCACCGCTTCTGATTGCTGCCTATTACGATGCGCCCGGCGTCAGTATGGATCTTCGCGAAACGGTGTTGCGCGAAGCCGGTCGCGCATTTGTGACATGGGCCAACGTGAGTGCCTGACGAACGCGGGCGCACGTGATTCGCGGATCGATTCGATCCGCGAGGATTTCAATAGCATTGCGCGCGGAGCACGCAGGGTGCGTCCGGAGAATGGGCGTCGCGCTCTAAACAAGCGTATGAAGCGGAAAATCGACGTCATGGCCGTAATCAGGCAGCGGCAAATATTGCCGTCAGCAACGTTTCAAAAGCGTCGTTTCGCTCGCTATTTTTGCGTGGGTTTGCTTTTGCCCATGCACTGACCACGGCGGCCTGTTGTTCAAGAGGGAGCCGTCTGAACATTTCAGCCCCAAAAGTCCGCATGAAATCGTCGCCGTGCAGATGAGTGACTGCGTCAGCCGACAAGAGATTCCCGGGCGCATGCGGGTTCACCCGCCTTCCATTAACAAAATATCCGACCGCCATCACACGCCCCTCCCGTGGGTTGATGGAGCCATCATAGGCCCGAGAAAAATAAAAAAATTCTGGTCTGGAAGAAAGATTACTCTAATGAAAGCAGCCGTTCCGGCTGACGCGCGACCTTTTCAGGTCGTCTGTTTCCGATGTCGATGCAGCACACCAGCGTCGCTGTTTCGAAGCGATGGTTGCCGATTCAACGCTTGGTCTGCTTCGCATCCCGAAGCAGATGGGCCGAGCGGTGGACGTCTGTGTCGCAAGTGCCGGCGGTGTCCACGATTCATTGACGACGTGCAAACCACCCTGACACGTGCTGCAACTCACCGGGCAACCTGCGTGCGGGCGTCCACAGACTGACCCGGCATCGCCGAATCGAGATGCTCTCCGCAATCTGACGAAATAAAACTCTCACTCCGAATTTTTCTGTCAGGGATGCGCCAGGCGCGCCACACCATTTCAGCGCCATCGCCCGACAGCGTGCGCCGCATTCGCCGCCGTGCACCGCCCTCGTTACCTTCCGCAGCGGCCGCTCAACATCGCGGCATACATGCCCGCAGCCCCCGCGCAGCGCGGCTTGCGGGTCGATCCACAAAAGTGCCATTGAATGTAACTTTTGTGTAGGGACGCCGGACCCGTCCTCCAATATTCTTACCCTACCGAGACGATACGTCTGGCGCTGGTTCCTTCATCCCGCTGCCGACGACGACTAATTCACAGGAGAGGATGTTGACCAAGAAAGTCCCGCTCAAAATCGCTATCGCTGAGCATCCACATACGTCTGCTATCCGCAATGGTTCCATCCCCATCGAGGGCGTGGATGCCGAGTTCGTTACGGTTCAGCCGCAAATCGGTGCATTCCGCCGGATGGTGCGCGATGTCGAATTCGACGTCTGCGAACTGGCGCCGACGACTTACATCATCGCCCGCGCATACGGCGCGCCGTTTGTCGGTCTGCCGATTTTCGTAGTACGCCGCTTTCACCACGGTGGTCTGCTGGTTCGCCCGGACGCTGGCATCAAGCATCCCAAAGATCTGGAAGGCAAGAAAGTCGGCGTGCGCGCGTACTCGGTCACGACCGGCGTGTGGACCCGTCAGGTGCTGATCGACGAGTTCGGCCTGGATTCGTCGAAGGTCACCTGGGTGGTCGATGACGAAGAACACGTGCAGCAACTGAAGTTGCCGGAAAACGTGATTCACGCGCCGCAAGGCAGCTCGCTCGCCGAAATGATGGCATCGGGCGAACTGTCGGCAGGTTTTGCCGCTGCGGCCGGCATTGGCCGCACGGGTGCGCCGACCGGCGGCTGGAAGGAGGTCGAAGCCGACTACCCGGATCTGCTGCCGAACGCCACCGAACTCGAAACCGAATACTACGCACGCACCGGCGTTTATCCGATGCACGGCACGATCGTGGTGAAGGATTCGGTGCTGGCGGAGCATCCGTGGATCGCGAAATCGATTTACGACGCGTTCGCGCAGGCGAAGAAGGAATGGCTCGCCCGCCTGGATGCAGGCGAAGCGACGGCGGCGAGCGACAAAAAGTATCTGGAACTGCGCAAGATCGTCGGTCACGACCCGCTGCCGTATGGTCTGCAGGAAAACCTGAAGACGATTGAAACGCTGGAAGCGACTGCGTTCAAGCAGGGGCTGACGCCGCGCCGTATGGCGATCAACGAACTGTTCGTTGATCCGTTGGCGAAGTAACCCGCCGACTCGAACGCAACAGGATGCATTGGACCGGAGCGAAGGTTGATAACTTCAGCGCCGGTCAATTGGAGACACCATGATTATCGATTGCCACGGTCACTTCACGACCGTTCCCGCCTCGTTCCGCGCATGGCGCGCGAAGCAGGTTGAATTTGCCAACGACC
>NZ_CAJHCP010000009.1 GCF_904848625.1 Paraburkholderia metrosideri | reverse complement strand
GCGCGTCGAAATCCGGGTGAATGGTGCTGCCCTGCCCTGTGTGCCCTACGACCGGCTCTCGGAGATCGATCAGGCGGCGGTGATCGATAACAAGCGGCTCGGGCACACGTTGCAGATGGCGCAGGTCATTCAGGCACAGCGCGATGACCGGCGGGCGTCGGGCTCGCCATCGAGGACCCATCAGGGTGAAGCGCCGCGGCCGAAGGAGCGCAAGGTGGGCACCCGCAAACAGCGCGAGCTGACCCGGCAGGAGTTGAATGAAGCGATTCTGGCAACGGCCGGAATGCGGGTTGGCTCGGTGCTTAAAAGCCCTCTAACATAGAGATTTCTGAACCTCAAAACCGGACATTTCTAAAAAGTCCAAACCCCGACATTTCAGTCTGGCCTCGACATTAGGTCGGACACCTGAAAAATCTTCAGTGACGTCGATTGCAGTCACATGCACAGTTTATGCACATGATCTGTGTCTAGGGAGACTCAGGATTGTCGGTCCCTTTGGAGGGAAACTAGCTCTGCATCACGCGACCTAAAATCCGCTTAATGCTTCTTCTACTCAGACTATGGCTCTGGGCTTTCTTTCACACACAATACGGCGTCGGCCGAGGCAGACTGCCCGCTTGGCAAAACATAAAGTGACATGCTCGTCGAAAGCTGGGGGAAGCAAATTCCGATATCAAGGCCACGTCCACTATGTGCTAATATTGTGCGTAAAATGTTCGCATAGGCGCCGCAATGAACGTCGAATCCGTCTCCGCCCATAGAAACAGGGACACCAGTTTTGATCAGTTTATGTCATCCCTTCGAGATCCGGACAGCTCTGCACCCATAGTGTCCGCTCGCCGCTTTGGCGAGGCTTTGCATATCGATTTGCAGACGCTAGCGCAGCAGGCACACGTGCATCGCAATACGCTTAGTCGTCAGCCTGGCGCGGAAAGCGTCCAGCGCTTCCTGCGGGATGCATTGCGGATAATCCGCGCTGCAACAGACATTTCCCGAGACGTCGGCCAAGCATTGTTCTGGTATCGGAATGAGCCATTGCCTGTGTTCGACTACAAGACAGCCGAGCAACTGGTTTCGGACGGCAGGACCGACGATCTGCTTCGCTACGTTTCCTCGCTTGAGGCGGGCGCGGCCGGATGATCCTCACAGCGCTTTCCAGCGTAACTGTCTACCGGATGCATCTTCCGAAATAGGCGGTTACCCCGACGAGCGGTGCCGGCGGAGGCAGACACGGGGGCCGTGCCAATCGTATCGGGGTCAACGCACTTTACCTTGCGCTGGACGTCAACACCGCTGTACAGGAGTACCAACAGGTGTCGCCGCTGATGCCGCCTGGCACATTGGTCAGCTATCAGCTGACCGTCAATCCTGTCGTCGACTTCACAGGCGGGTATCAAAGCGACAAGTGGCCTGATCAGTGGGAGGATTTCTACTGTGACGGGCGCGGCTGCTGGTTCAATTAACGCATCGAGCCGCCAAGCTGGGTAATTGGCGACGAAACGATTGCGACTGGCGCGAGAGGGATTCTTTTCAGATCACGTCTGTCGCTGGAAGGGATAAACCTGGTTCTGTATGTCGACGAGCTGGAGTCGTCAGATCGACTAGACGTGCACGATTCTCAGAGTGCACTTCCCCGAGACCAATCTTCCTGGACATAGAGAGGGGGATCCGATGGTGATTCCATTCCTTGATCGATAGCGCGCGCCACCCAACTTGTCGAGCTCTGTATTACGGAGGTGCCGATGCTATCCAAAATAACTCGGGGCGCTGTCGCGACCGTTAAGCCAAGCCCGAGGCGTGCATCGCAAATGGCCCGTGGTTGCTGGCGCGTAGTCGACACAGGCTATCTCCCCTGTTCAGACGATCTCGGCCGGCGGCCCGAGGGCGCACTTGTCGGTCTGCTGGTCCAGCAGACCGGCGTGGGAAAGATGCGGCACTGGGCCCTGCTTTCAGAGCCTTAGGCAAGCGCTTTTGGGCCTTGGTGAAGCCGATGCAAATTCCGAAAGGTCTCGGGCTCGCTCGTTGCGAGCAAACGGGCGCGTCTGCCGTCACGTCGGAAGCGAAACGCCCTACCTTTCAATTCGTCCGCAAGCCCGCGCAAGATCGTGACCGACCAGTTGCGCAGCTATCCGGCGGCGAAAGCTGAGATTCCCGAGCTGGCTCACGTCAAGCACGTTTTCGTCAAAGCCAGCGCGCGGGTCAATAACCGGGCTGAAAACAGTCATCAACCGACGCGCGAACGCGAGCGACGCATGCGTGGCTTCCGCGACCCTGAACGAACGCAGACTTTTTTATCGAGTTTCGGTCCGATCCGTCAGCACTTCGCGCTCACGCGGCACTTGCTACGCGCCTTACTCTATCGCAAACAGCTCTCCGCACGCTTCGCCGCCTGGCATCGCTTCACTGAAACAACCCAAGTTCCGTCCGTTTTCTGAGCAAGCCTGCGTCCTCTCCGCTATTGCGTCGCGAACAATTTAACGTGACAGCGCCCCTGCGACGCGCGGCCTTGACGCGGCGCGCGAAGCCCGCGCCGAATTTGTCGCACCAGCGTCGGACCGTTTCGTAGCTGACGATAACCCCGCGCTCGAAAAGCAGCTCTTCGATATCACGCAGGCTAAGCTGAAACCCGCAATACCAGCGCACCGCGCAACTGATGACCGCTCCGGGATAGCGATGACCGTGGTACAGCGATTTTGCATTCTTCATCTCGTGATCTTACTCGACCGTCTCAGCAACGTGACAGTGCCCCCAGTCGCTCTGCTACTGTCACCGGCCTTGACGATCTCGTCGGCATCGAACCGATCGCAGAGGCGCTGATCAAGACCCTCGCAGGCAAAGCGGGGACTGGCCGGCTGGACGAAATGAAGGCGTTGGAACTGTTGCGTCCGATCGTGTCACTTTGATTTGGCTGATTAGCCCGTAGGCACGGGTGGCTCAGAACCGCGATCCGGCGAATCCGCATGCTCAGCGACATACGCGCGGCTCGCGCACAGCCGGATCGAAAGCCACTTCGCTCATCTTCTGCAACGAGACGGTTATACGTGCTTCCCGCGCGCCGCAAGATTCCTGAACAACGCCCGCGTGCCGAACACCCAGGGCGGCACTTCCGTGCACAACCCGACGCGATTGACCAACGCGCCTAACGTACCGGTCGAGATGGTCACCGTATCGCCGAGTTCGTGAGTGAACCCTGCTCCCGCACCATGCCGGTCTTTAACCGGGGAAAACATGGTGCCGAGAAACAGCATGAACCCATCCGGGTACTGATGATGCGCGCCGTGTGCCTGGCTGACGAGATCGAGCGGATCGCGGCTGATCGCCTTCATATGGCTCACCCCTTCCAGTTCGAAGCCGTCTGTCCCTTCGATTCGCAGACTCACCGATACCGAGCGTACCGTGTCGATTGTGAAGCTCTCGTCGAACAGTCGAACGAACGGACCGATTGCGCATGACGCATTATTATCCTTGCATTTGCCGAGCAGCAGCGCAGAGCGGCCTTCGATGTCGCGCAGATTCACGTCGTTGCCAAGCGTTGCGCCGACTGTCTCGCCGCGCGCATTCACCGCGATAACCACTTCGGGCTCCGGATTATTCCAGCTGGACGCGGGCAGCAAACCCACTTCGTCGCCAGATCCAACGGAGGACATGGGCTGCGCCTTGGTAAACACCTCGGCATCGGGGCCGATGCCGACCTCCAGATATTGTGACCAGAGACCGCGTTCAGTCAGTTCGGCTTTCAGACGCATTGCAGCGTCGGAGCCGGGCACGATGTGCGAAAGGTCCGATCCGATGGTCTGCTGGATCGTCGTGCGGACTTCGTTTGCACGACTCGCATCGCCGCCTGCCTGCTCCTCGATTACCCGTTCGATCAGGCTAACCGCAAAGGTGACGCCGCACGCCTTGATGGCCTGAACGTCGCATGGTGCGAGTAGTTTTACCTGAGGCGTCTGCTGCGAAAACTGCTGCGCCATGATTTCCGCCGCATCGCCAACGTCCTCGCCCTCGCCTGCGCGCGCGACGTGCAGCAGATCGGCGCGATCAAAAAGATCGGCTGTAGTAGGCGCAATGTTCGTGATATCGATCATCTTCCCGTTGCGCACCACGACGACGCACGGCCCCTCAAACGAGGTCGTTTTGCGCCACACACGCCCGACCAGCAGCGCGCTCTCCAGGTCCGCAGGAAGATAAGACCGCGCAGTTGCGATATCCATTACTCGACTCTCCAAAACATATGCCGGAGCGCTGCGAACGCGCCCGAATCTAAAAAACCAGAAGATCAGTTTCCGTTTCTGGGCATGACGGTCTTGTTGATCACGCTCATCTGACTGTCGACAGTCGCGGGCGTGACGAGAAGAACCGGGATCGACAGGTTCTTCTGACTCAGAGAGGCGTCGTATAACGCATTCGCCGCCTCCTGGCCCATCAGGAACGGCTGCTGCATGCCGGAGGCAAGCAGTTGGCCTTTCTTCAGCATGTCGATAAATTCCGGTATGCCGTCGAACGCGACGAGCGCGACGTCCTTGTCGCGATGACCAATGCGGATCGCGCGCGCAGCCCCGAGTGTAGGCGTGTCGGTCTCGACGAAAACCGCATGCATGTCCGGATGCGCGGTCATCATGTCCTGCACGAAGCTGAATGTCTCGTCAGGCGTGTACTTCTGCATCTGATTCAGCGCCATCTCATGAATGCCCGCCTCGCTCATCGCGCGGCGAAAACCTGCAGTGCGCAGTTTGCCGTTCTCGCGTCCGAGCGAAATGGTCACGATGCCGTAGCCGCCCTTCTGCCAGCCACGCTGCACCATCACGCGAGCGAGTTCCTTGCCGACTGCGTAGGCGCCCTTCTCGTCTTCGGAGCCTACGTAGGTCCGGTAGTCGCCCGAGGTCGTGCCGATGCCCGCGATGCTGACCGGAATGCCATGCTGCTTCGCAAGCGCCAGCACGCTCGGCGCGGTGCTCGAGTCGGTCGGCGACAGCACGATACCCGCCACACCCTGCGCAATCGCGTCCTGGGTATTCTTCAGTTGCGTCGCGGCGTCGTTGTGCGAGTCCATGTAATTGACGGTGCCGCCGTGCGCCTTCACCCCCGCCGCAACGCCATCGCCGACGACATGCCAGAACGGCAGATCGAGCGCCGGCGCGATATAGACGTATTGCTTACCCGTCGCCTGGGCGCTCGCGTTTTGCACGGGAATACAGGCGATCATTGCGCCAAAGGCTATTCCTTGCAGCAGATGCCTGACAATACTCAGTTTCGTGTTCATGCGCTCCTCCAGATTTTTTTGTTCAGGTGGTGATGCCTAGCGTTTTGCACCGCTCGTCAGCCGCTCGATCAATACAGCAACGAGAATGATGGTTCCGATCGCCGTCCCTTGCCAGTAAGGGCCGACGCCCAGGAGGTTCAGACCGTTACGGATCAGGACCATGATGAATACGCCAAACAGACTTCCCAGCATCGAGCCGCGTCCACCAAACAGACTCGCGCCGCCAATCACCACGGCGGCAATCGCGTCGAGTTCGAGGCCATTTCCCGCAAGCGGATCGATCGACATGAGCCGCGAACTGAGAAACACCGACGCGAGCCCCGCCGATGCACCGGACACCGCGTAAGCGAGATTGGCGTAGCGAGTGGTCCGTAGACCGGCGGCCACGGCCGCGTCGCGATTCGATCCAATCGCGTAGATCGTGCGGCCGCCTTTAGTGCGCTGCAGATACCACCACGCAATCGCAAACAGCGTCAGCAGGAACAGAAAATTGACGGGTATGCCGAAGACTTCCGCGACGCTCAATTCGGACAGCGCATCGGGCAAGCCTGAGATCGAGTTGCCGTTGCTGATCAGGTAGGCGACCGACCGGCAGATCGACATCGTGCCAAGCGTCACGATGAAGGGCGCAATCCGGCCGAAGTTCACCAGAAAGCCATTGAGCAGACCCAGACACGCGCCTGCGCCGATCGCGACCGGCACGCCGAGATATAACGGAAGTCCGGCTCTAGTGGCGATAATCCCGAAGACGATCCCGGCAACGCCCGTCACCGCACCCACTGAAAGATCGATCCCGGCGACCAGGATTACGAAGGTTTGTCCGATCGCGACGATCCCCACCACGACCGACTGATCGAGCAGGTTATAGATGTTGCCCGAGGTCAGAAAGCGCGGACTGGCGACCGACATGATGATGAAAATGACGAGCGCCACGCCGATAATCCGAACGTCGGACGGCAGACGCAGCGGCGCTCGCGTCGATGAAACCTTTGCGGAACTCTGGTCGAGTGCCGCAGTGGCTGTCTTTGCGTCACGCATGTCGAGGTCCCCTGCTCAATTTCAGATGATGGATATCCGCTGCCTGCATCGCCGATATCAGGTGCTGTTCCAGCATGGCTTCCGAATGTGTGCTGTCGAGCGGAAACGTCATGCCAAGCCAGCCGAACGAATGGCCGGATTCATTGGCCAGTTCGAAAAGGATCGACCGGCGCGCTTCGTCGGTCCTGAACTCCGCGCTGCGCAAGTCGGAGAGCGCACAAGGAATGGCAGTCTCCGTGATGAGCGGAAACGCGTTCCGTGATATCCCGACGGGAAGATCGCTGTGCTCCGAGAGGTCGAAGCAGAACACGCGGCCCGCCACCACGTCGATCCAGTAGGTCGTGCATTCCAGTTGACCCGGCAGATCGGCAATCACCTTGCGCAACGCGCCGGACGATGAGCGCGGCGCGGCGAACATCGTGAGTGTCTGGGGGTCGAACACATCGCTGCCGGCACTGGCGATCGAACGTCCATCGCTGAGAACGAGTACTTCGTCCGACATGCCAAGCAATTCCTCGAAGTCCGACGACACGATGACGATGCCCATGCCTGCTTCGGCGCACTGCCTGATCACCGAATAGATATGGCTGCGCGTGCCGATGTCGATGCCGCGGGTCGGCTCGTCGAGCAGCAGAATCTTCGGCTCGGTCAGAAGCCATCGGGCCAGCAACATCTTCTGCTGTTGTCCGCCGCTCAAACTGGTCACGGCGGTCCTGACCACATGCGCGGGCATGTCGAAATCCTGGATAAACCGCTTCACCGCGCTGGCCGCCGCCGATCGCCACGTTCTTCCACCCGCCTGGCCCAGCATCGGCAGCGTGAGATTTTCCTGGAGCGAGAGATCGGGCACGAGCCCCTGGCTGCGTCGATCTTCTGTCAGCAACGCCATGCCCTTTGCTACAGCATCCCTGGGGTGTCGCGGTACGAACTTCGTACCGTCGACACGGATTTCCCCGCTCCTGATCTTTCTCAATCCAAATAGTGTTTCCAGGGTCTCGGTTCTGCCCGCGCCGACCAGTCCACCGAGTCCGAGAATCTTGCCCCTCTCCAACGTGAACGAAACATCTTTCACACCGGTTTCTGCCGAGAGGTTCCGTGCTTCGAGCAAGGCCTTTGCGTGAGCATGCGTGGTGATCGCAGCACCCTCTGCACGAGCACGCGGCTTCGCATACAAAGACGAAACCCGCCGTCCGACCATCCGCTCAACCAGATCGTTCGGGTTGGTCTGATGCGCCGGCAGGTCGCTCTCCACGGTCGACCCTTCGCGCATGATGGTGAAGCAGTCCGATATCTCGAACAGTTCTTCGAGACGGTGCGAGACAAACATCAACGCGCTGCCGTCATCGCGCAGCTTTCGCATGATGCGGAAAAGATGCTGTACTTCTCCCGGCGACAGCGACGCGGTCGGTTCATCGAAGATAAAGATTTTCGAGCGCTGCAGCGTGGCGCGAGCGATCTCCACCATCTGGCGATTGGCCATCGACAACGAACCCGCACGCTCGTCGAGTGCCAGATGCGTGACCTCCAGCGCCGCTAATGCTTTGGCGGCGTCGGCGCGCAACGACCGCCAGTTAATGCGCGCCGACGATGCAAAGCGCGGCAACACTAGGTTTTCAAGCACGCTCAGATCGGGCGCAATACTGGTTTCCTGCAGCACGATGGACACGCCGCTTTCCATTGCATGCCGTGGCGAGGTGAACTCGGTCGCGTTGCCTTCGTAGACGAATTCGCCGCTCGTCTTCTGATAGTGCCCGCTGATGATTTTCGACAGAGTGGACTTGCCCGCTCCGTTCACGCCGACCAGCGAGTGAATTTCATGAGCCCGCAGGCGCAGGCGCGCATTCGTCAGCGCCCTGACGGGCCCGAAGCGCTTGTCGACTTTCTCTGCAATCAGGATGTCCATGGGTGCATCGCCGGTCGGGATCAAATGTGGTACCAGGTTTCCGCCGAGCGCTGGAACAGGGCTTTCTTTTCGTCGACGGTGAAGTCGGTCACGATCGTTCGATAGGCGTTCACCAGCGTGGCGTAGTCAGCGTAAAGCCCGTCGAGCGGCCAGTTCGTGCCGAACATGCAGCGCTCGACACCGAAGAACTCGATACATTTCTCGATCCACGGCGTAATCGATCCAGTCGACCAGTCGTGGTCCACCATGAGTAGCCCCGAGAGCTTGCAGGCAATGTTCGGCGCCTGCGAGATCGCCTTCATTCCCTTGCACCACGCATGAAAGTACTCCACGCTGCGCTGTTTCGGAAAGCCGCAATGGCCGAGGATGATCCGCACATCCGGGAATTGCTTTGCCAGCTTAAGTACTTTGTCGGTGTGCGCAATGTCCGCGTCCATGTCGAATACGAGATCGCGTTTGCGCAGGCCTTCGAAACCACGCAGAAAGGCGGTATCGTTCAGAATGTCCGGCCCATAAAACGTCAGCATCCGGACGCCGCGAAAATTCGCGTACTCGAGGTGGCGATCCAGTTGCTGTTCATTGTTCGCATCCATCAGTTCGCCCCGCGCGATGATCGCGTTGGGAAACCCGTCCTTGTCGGCCACGCTTTGCAGCCACGCTGTTTCGCGAACCGGGTCGCCCTCGCCGTCCGCGGTTTCGATATGGACTGACTTGATCAGATTGACCGGTGCACCGGTGGCCTTGAGATCGGACACCACGTAATTGCGCTTAATCGCCGAATAGTCGCCCGAAGGATGGCCTTCGAACGGTTTATCGGTCAGCCATGCGTAGTGAAGCTGGCTGAGATCCCAAAGATGGTGGTGAGCGTCGACAAAAGCGAAGTTGTCTGAAGCCATCGCTGCCTCTACAAGTTGGATTGGAAAATCACACGGGTCCGGCGGTCGCCTCGCCAACGCTCAGGCGGCCAGCATCAGCTGGTTTTTGCCTTCCTGAACGATCTCGCCGTGCTGGTTGCGAACCTTGATGTCGAGCGTCACGATGCCCCGCGTACCCGACTTCGTGAGACGTTTGCCCGCGATGGTGATCTCGGCGTCGATCCGGTCGCCTACATACACCGGGCCGACGAAACGCCACGAGTCCCAATTCAGCGCGGCAATCACGTCGAACTGGATCAATGACCGGTTCTTCAGACCGTCCACCAGTCCCAGCACCAGCAGGCCGTGCGCGAGCCGCCCGCGAAAGCCGAGATCCGTGGCGAATTTCTCGTCGGTGTGATGCGGCATGAAATCGCCCGTCAGTCCCGCGAAGCCCAGAATCTGCGCCTCTGACACTGTGATGCCCGGTGTGATGAACGCGTCACCCTCGTTCAGGTCCCCGAACTTGTTCAAGCTTGTCGTATGCATGGTTTTTCCAGAATGATCGACCCGGTGGTTAGTCCGCGAGATTCCGGCCTCGCGTTTCCGGGCCGATAATGAGACCCACGGAAGTAATCACCGCCATGGCGATGGCGTAGATCGCCACCGGAATATAGGAACCGCCGCCCGCTTGCAGTAACGCCGTACAGATAAACGGCGCAATGCCCCCAGCGAATACCGCCGACACTTCCCGCACCGTAGAAATCGCCGTGAAGCGGGTACGTGCGCCGAACAGTTCGTTGAAGTACGCGCCTTGAACCGACAGCATCGCGTAGTTCGAGAAGCCGATCGCAATCGCAATGGTCGCGATGATGAGCAGGCTGCTACCTGAGTTCAACAACCAGAAATACGGGAACGTGCCAATACCGAACAGCAATGAGCCGAACAGATAGATCGGCTTACGTCCGACGCGATCCGACAGCCAGCCGAAAAAGGGAATCGTCACGATGCCGAGACTCGCGCCGAGCAGCACGCCTGCCAGCCCTATGTTGCGCGACACGGCGAGTTGTTTCGTGATGTACGCGAGCGTCCAGATCTGGAAGAAATAGCCTGACATGTTCTCCGCGAATCGCGCTGCGAAAGCAATCCAGAAACGCGGGCCGGCTTCGCGGAACATCTCCTTCAGCGGTTCCTTCGTGACATTCTTCTCTTTCTTGAGTTGCTCGAACACCGGCGATTCGTTGACCTGTCTGCGGATATAGGCACCCGCGGCAATCGCGAATACGCTCAGCAGAAACGGAATGCGCCACCCGTAGCCGAGAAAGTCGGCCTCGCTCATCAGGTTGTTGACGATGAAGAACACGCCCGCCGAGAGCAACGTGCCGAGACATACACCGAGCGTGGGGAGACTGGCGTAGAAGCCTCGCTTGCTCGCGGGCGCACACTCGGCGGCCAGGGTGACCGCACCGCCGTATTCCGCGCCAGCGGCGAGCCCCTGAAGAATACGCAATACGATCAGCCCGATCGGCGCAGCCATGCCGATGGACGCATAAGTCGGCATGAAGCCGATGGCCATCGTCGCGCTTCCCATCAGCACCAGCGTGATAACCAGCACTTTCTTGCGACCGTACAGATCTCCTGCCCGGCCGAATACGACGCCCCCTATAGGCCGCGCGAGAAACCCGACCGCGTAGGTGCCGAAAGCCGCCAGCGTGCCCGCCGAAGACGACAGCGAGGGGAAAAACAGCTTGTTGAAAATCAGCGCAGCAGCAGTCGCATAGATGTAAAAGTCGTACCATTCGAGCGCCGTGCCGATCACCGCCGACACGGTCGCATTGCGCAAACTGCGCGCATCGACCTTCGGTGCGGCATGCGAATGAGCTTTTCCCGCAACGCGCGGCTCGACATCGAGCCGTGTATTGCCGGGCAGCGAAGAATTCCCCTGCGTCATAGTCTCCTCCTGACCCGAAGGTCGGACGTGCGCGGCTCTTGATGGCCGGCGTGTTATCGGGTGCTCGATTTCATCACTTCGCAACGCGAAGTGGGAATGGTTGTTTCACCTGACCGACTGCTGTTTAAAACCCGAATTCAACGCCGCTATCAGTTGACGATGCGACGTACCGTCCACCAGCGCCGCACGGATCGCGGACGACGCATGCGTCTGGAAAGCGATATAGCCCGAGTAGCGAGGCCGGACATACGCCTGTTCGATGGTCGTCAGCGTATTGCGGTAGAAGTTACCGGAGACATCGTTCACGCCCGCGTGCGTCCATGCCGCTCGATGACTCGGCTGGCCGTGATGCGCAGGAATGAAGTCGACCTGCGTACCCTCCGACATCAGGAACCGCAGATGATCGAGCAATTCGCGCGATGGCTTCGAGCGTCGGCTCAGCGCAATGCCCGTGCCGCCCAGCGTCGAACCGTGACGGCTAGCGGGCTTGGCAACGGGCACATCCAGGAACCTCACCGGTGCGCGCTCGTTAGTGCGCGTCGCGTAATTGACGTAGCCATAAATCAGCGGACAGAAACGCACTTCGTCGTTACGGATCATGAATTCGAGCATCTGGATCGGATTGAGCGTGTGAGTCGCCGGAGTCATGCGGCCGACCAGTGTCGCCATGACGTCGAGCACCTCGAGCGCGGTCGCTTCATCGACGAAATGCGCGGCGCTGCGCTCCACTTCAGGCGGGCTGCCAAAAGCCGTCATCATCGAACAGAAACTCAGCATCGCGTGCGGACCGCCGATAGACAAACAGACGCCGCCGTCGCTCGACAGACCCACCACATCGGCCCAACTGACCGGCAATGCTCCGTCGATCAGATCGGCGCGTGCAGCGGCTACCTGAGTGGCGGCATCGAGAGGCAAAGCCCACTGCTTGCCCTGCCACGCGTACGACTCATAACTCGCGCCAACCGATTGCGCGGCCCAGCCTTGCAACTCCTGCGCGGAGAACAGTTCCTCCAGCGGCCAGAGGCATCCGGCCTCGACCGCTTCGCCGACATGCGGATGATCCAGCACGACCAGATCGTATTGTTCGCATAACTCGCCGATAGGGTGCGATTCGAAACCCTCCAGCGATTGCGTTTGCCACTGCAGGTTGAGACGCGCCGCTTCGGGCAATGCCGAAGCGGCATCGAGCGCGGCAAAGCCTCGCGGATGGTCCCATGTCAGACCGCGGATGCTGGACCGAGCCATTCAGGCCGCCGTCTCGTTGATGACACGATCGCGCAGCAGCGCGTCGATCGCCGTCTCGTCGTAGCCCAGTTCCTGCAACACCGAGCGGGTATGCTCGCCCACCTGAGGCGCACCGATGCGCACAGACGCCGGGGTTTTCGAGAACTTGTACGGAAAGCCCGGCGCCTTCACGCGCCCTTCGCTCGAATGATCGTATTCGACGAAGGTGCCGTTGTGCTGGATTTGCGGGTCGTTGAGCAACTGCTCGTAGCCATATACCGGACCGGCCCAGATACCGTTGGCGTCGAAGGCCGCGAGCCACTCGGCGGTGGCACGGGTAGCCAGCCGTTCACGCGTGCGCGCGTAGATCTCGTCGCGATGCGTCCACGGATCGGTCGTATCGTTCATGCCGACGAAACTCGGCTCGCCGATCACTTCACCAAAGGTCTTCAACGAAGGCATCGCGACGATAACAAAGCCATCGACAGTGGCGAACGCACCGTACGGCGCGCGGATGTAGACGTGCGCATGCGGCTCGGCCGAGCGCTTCTGCGGCAGCCCGCCTTGCATGTACACGGACAGTTCCTGCATTTGCAGCGTCGTAATCGCGTCGAGCATATTGACGGTCACGAGTTGGCCTTCGCCGGTTCGTTCGCGATGCAACAGCGCCGCGATCACCGCTTCGAAAGCCGTCGACGCGGCGACCGCGTCGACCAGATACTGACCGGCCGGAGACGGAGCATCACCCGCACGGCCGGTCGACAGCATCGCCCCGGACATGCCCTGCAGCAGCAAGTCCTGCCCCGGACGGTGCGCATAAGGACCGTCTTCGCCATAACCCGACATCGACACGTAGACAAGCGATGGGTTCAACTTCGACAGCGATTCGTAGTCCACACCCAGGCGCTTCGCCACGCCGGGCCGATAGTTCTGCACGAATACATCCGCCGACTTCACGAGATCGAACAGCACGGCGCGTCCCGCGTCGTTCTTCAGATCGACGGCCAGCGAGCGCTTGTTGCGATTCAGCGAAAGAAACGACGCGTTGATCCTGTTGCCCGTCGCGCCGCCCGCCGGCGTATGACGTTGCCACTCGCCGTCGAGCGGCTCGACCTTGATGACGTCTGCGCCGAGGTCTC
The DNA here is from genome assembly GCF_904848625.1 of Paraburkholderia metrosideri. GTDB lineage: Bacteria > Pseudomonadota > Gammaproteobacteria > Burkholderiales > Burkholderiaceae > Paraburkholderia > Paraburkholderia metrosideri. The sequence goes on along the minus strand of NZ_CAJHCP010000009.1, from coordinate 378,155 downwards.
CAAGACGTTGGGTAGCAAACGGACCGGCCATGGCAATCGTACAGTCGACCACCTTGTAACCGGAGAGGATTGATTTGGCAGCTTGTTGAGACATGAGAGACAGGACCCTGAGTGATTGTTTGCGATAACATGTTAGCGCAAACAATCACTCAGGGTCAAAGGTTGGTTGCCAGGGGTTTTTACGGGGTTTCGCGAAACGGATCAGGCCGCCGGGATCGCGGAAATGCAGGGAAAACAGGCGTTTATCGCGTGGAATGGCACGCGCCGGGTGGCGCACCAGTACAGAGAGGGATGCAAGCGCCCGGTTTCTGACCGGGCTCCCGTTTCATCAGAACCTTCGGAGCGCCCTGTCAGGCGCTACCGCGTCGCACGAGTTGATGCGTCAACACAATCTTGGTGGCGGCATCTTCGACTTCGTTGATGCGTGCGAGCAGCATCTGTGCGGCCGTCGCGCCCATTTCGTCGGGCTTGGTTCTGACCGTGGTCAGAGACGGCGTGATCATGGCCGCCAGTTCATAGTCGCCGAACCCGCAGATGGCAAGCTGTTCAGGCACCTTGATGCCGCGCCGGTTGCATTCGAGGATCGCTGCCAGCGCCATCGTGTCGGCGGAGAAAAAGATCGCATCGGTCATGGGTGCGTCGCGCAGCACTTCATCCAGACCGCGCACGCCGTCGCTGGCGTTCATTGGCAATTGCAACTCCACGCGCAGAACAGCGGGCAGTTTCGCTTCTTTCACGGCTTTGCACAGACCGAGATAGCGGCTCTGCGCACGCGAGTCCTGCGTGCTCGCGCCGCCGACGAAGGCGATCTGTTTTGCGCCCCGTCCGCACAACAGTTTGCCCACGTCGTAACCGGCCGTGAAATTCGAGAAACCGACGGCCATGTCGATCGGCTCGCCATCCGTGTCCCAGGTTTCGATAACCGCCACGCCGCTTTCCTGCAGCAGCGAACGCACCTTCGCGCTATGTTGAAGACCCGTGAGTATCACGCCCATGGGACGACGTTCGAGCAGGCTTTGAACAATCGCCTCTTCGCGTTCCTGCGAGTACTCGGTATTGCCGATGATCACCGAGATCTTATGCGGCTCGAGCGTATCGATCACACTCTTCACTTCGGCCGCGAACGCGGTGCTCGACAGCGTCGGAATAATGACGGCCACCACCCGGCTCGAAGCAGAAGCGAGACTGCGCGCCGCCTCGTTCGGGATATAGCGCAGCGCCTGAATCGCCTCTTCGACGCGGCGCCGCGTCTTGTCGGTCACCAGCGACGAATTGGAAACGACACGCGAAACAGTTTGCGCCGACACACCGGCGTACTCGGCCACGTCGAGCATCGTGACCGTGCCAGTGGAGCGGCTTTCTTTCTGGGGATTTTTTGTTTTCATAACGAGAGCTTGTTACGTGCTACCCGTTAGTCTAACAAGACGGGACGCCTCGACTCAGCGGACTTCAACATGGCCTCGACGACCTGCACCGAACGCATGCCGACCAGGCCCGAACCGCAATTCTCGACAGGCTTGCCGAGGCACAGATCGACGAACGCGTTGACCGGCGCCTCGCAGGTGTAAGCACCCGATCCCGCGGCGACGTCCATCTCTTCATCGTCGCCGTCGACGCGGCGCAGCCATAAGCGCTCACGCTCCACGTCGAGCAGCAGGCAACCCTCCGTGCCGAACAGACGGATATCCACCTGGAACGGCGAGCCAGGCGGCAACGAGGCCGAGCCTGAAATCGAACCGGTCGCGCCCGACGAAAACTGCACCGCGAGCGCGTTGTACAGGTCGGTGCCGATATCGGACAGCCCGAGCGTGGCGAACACTTCGCGCGGCGCGAGGCCGGTCACGTAGAACATCCCGCCCAGCAGATGCACCAGTTGACCCCAGCCGTATCCGCCGCTGCCTTTGGTCGTCCATGTGGCCGATTCCGGGCGGAACATTTCGTTTTCGGTGCCCTGAAGCTGTCCGCCTGACATCAGGTCTTCAATCGGTGTGGCCATTTGCGCGACCACGTGCCGGATCGTGCCGATGCGGCCGTCGCTCACCAGTTGATGCGCCCGCCTGAAATACGGCTGAAAATTCCAGCCATACGGCACGAGAATCTGCCGCCCGGCCTGCTTCGCCACGTCGATCAGTTCGTTCGCTTCCTGCGCCGACGTCGCCATCGGCTTCTCGACCATCACATGACAACCCCGGCGCAACGCCGCCTTCGCATGTTCCGCATGCAGCCGATGCGGCGACGCGACGATCACCGCGTCCAGTTCCGGCAAATCGAGCAATGCGCGGTAGTCTTCGAAAGCGTGCTCGAAACCGAACGCTTCTTTCACTTGCCGAAGTTCTGCCTCGCCGGGCCGCACCACCGCCGCCAGTTCGACATCCGGCCGCCCCTTGAGCACCGGCAGATGATTCGCGACAGCCCACGAACCCGCGCCGATCAGCCCCACGCGAAGCTTCCTGCCAAGCGGTGCCGGATTATTCATGGCCGGCTCCCGGCGTGAACGTCGCACGGTCGATCAACGCACGGAACTTGTCCGGCACCGAGATCGCGGGGTCCTTGAAGTAGGCCTTGTAATCGACGCCCGCGACCAGCGCGATATTGCCCCACGGATCGAGCGCGCCCGAACGCACGATCACCTTCGCGCGCTGTGCGAGAGAGCCCACGGTCTCTTCATAAGTGACGGACGCGAAATCGCGCTCGTCGAACCACTTTCTGAGCGACGCGAACAGCGGCTTGTTGTGCTCCGCGACCTCGGCGGCGAACATCACCTTCTCGACGATGAGTTCGGGCGCGATCAACGCGTAAAGCTGTTCGAGCGTCGGCAGGTTGGGGCCGATTGCGAGATCGATGCGCCACGCGTCGCGCGGAATCGGGAAGCCGGCGTCGACGATCATCATGATCTGGCCGTGCCCCATCGATGCAATCGCTTCAGAAAGCTGCTGGTTGAGAATGCCGCTTCGTTTCATGTTCTGGCTCCTTCTGGGGTGAATGCAATCGCGCGATCCAGCTCGGCGTGAGACACGGGGTCCACGTACTCCTGAGCCACGCGCCCGTTTCGGAACAGCACGATCCGGTCGGCGAGGTTCGCTAGTTCGAGCGAGTCCGACGACGTGAAAATCACCGCCGAACCCGCATCGGCGATCTGCCGCAAGATCCGATAAATCTCCGCCTTCGCACCGATATCGACGCCGCGAGTCGGATCGTCGAGCATCAGGATTGTTGGGCTCATCACGAGCCAGCGAGCCAGTAGCGTCTTCTGCTGATTGCCGCCCGACAGCGACGTGATGGGATTCAGCAACGACGACGCTCTGACCGCGAGGCGCTTGATGTTCTCCAATGCGGAGGCTTTGCACACGGCGAGGCTGGTCGAACGCATCGCCCGGTTGGTCGCCTCGGCATTGCCGAGCACGCTGGTGAGCGGCAGGATACCGTCGAGCAGACGGTCGGCCGGCAGATAACCGATGCCGTTCCGGATCGCCCGGCGCGCAGACAACCGGCCGAGGCGGCGGCCATTGATATCGATGACGCCGCTCTTAGGCTGCTGCAAGCCGAAAATATGCTGGAGCAGATCGGAAGGACCGGCGTCCGGCAAACCGGCCAGCGCGACGATTTCCCCTTTACGCACCGTGAGCGACGCGCCGTGCAGCCGTTTGCCCACGAGATCCGTCACTGCCAGCAGCGACTCGACCTGCGAGGTCTGCGAGGCCTGTGCAGCCTTCGCCGCGCGAACCGGAAACAGCTCGGCCGGATTGCGTCCAAGCATCGCTGTCACCACGGTCTCGTGGCTGAAGTCGGCCGCCGGACCGCTCGCCACCAGCCGGCCATCGCGTATCACCGAAATGCGATCGGCGATCGAAAAAATCTCGGCGAGTTTATGCGACACGTAGATCACCGCCACGCCCGACGCCTTGAGATGCTGGACGGTCTGCAGCAGACGGGCCGCTTCGGCCGCGTTCAGCGCGGAAGTGGGCTCGTCGAAGATGATGATGCGGGCTTTCCACGTCAGCACCTTCGCGATCGCAACGAGTTGCTTGTCCGAAGTCGACAATTGCCCGACCCTCGCCTCCGGCGAGATCGTCGTCACCCGCAACTCGCCGAGCGCGCGACTGGCCCGTTCGGCCATCTCTTTCTTCGAGGGCTTCGCGAAGCCGCTGTCTTCGATGCCTAGCGCGATGTTTTCGGCCACGCTCAGATTGTCAAACAGGTCAAGTTCCTGATGGACCACGCCGATCCCGACGCTCAGCGCGTCGCGCGGCGTTGCCAGATTGAGCGGCGCGTCTGCTTCGACGAGCATGCCGCCTTCGCTCGGCCGATGCACGCCGGCAATCAGCTTGATCAGAGTCGACTTGCCCGCGCCGTTCTCACCCAGCAACGCGTGGACTTCGCCTGCTGCAAAGTCGATGCTGACGTCGCGCAACGCCCAGAAGCTGCCGAACGATTTGCCGAGCGCCTTAAGGCGAAGCGCGGGCAGCGTCATCGTGTCGACCGCGCTCGCCGACGAAGGGCTGTTCGCGTCACTCGGCTGCATGTTGATCCACGCTTGCCCGGTCGATCACCTGGACGCCCGTATCGGTATGCGAGTCAGGCATCTTTGCGCCGGTGAAAATCTGGTTCAGCACCACCACGGCGTCATGACCCTGACGCTGCGGATTCTGTGAAATCGTCGCCGTTAATGCGCCGCCCTTGATCAGATCTTTGGTTTGCGGCAACAGATCCGAGCCAACCACGGGAATCTTGCCCGCCAGGCTATTGCGTTGCAGATACTGGCCGATGGCCGGGAAGCTGCAGCAATCCAGCGAAACGATGCCGGTGACATCCTGATGCGCGAGCATCGCGTTTTCGATTGCAGCGTAGATCTGCTGCGGCTCGTTACTCGTATTCACCAGTCCGACGATGGCGATGTTCGGATATTTTGCGAGCGACTGGCGCAGCCCCTTCTCGCGATCCTTCGACCATTCGGCCGCTGCATCGACGGTGAACACCAGCACCTTGCCCTTCTGACCCATGTGCTTGACCAGCGTATCGCCCATCACCACGCCCGAATAGGCGAGATCCTGGCCGACGAAACTCAGCCGATGCGAGGCCGGATTGTCCGTATTGAACGTGACGACCGGGATGCCTGCAGCAATCGCCTTGTTGATCACAGGCGCAAGCGCATCGGTCGACGACGACGACACCGCGATGCCGTCCACGCCCTTGGTGATCCAGTTCTCCAGTTCCGCGACCTGCTTCTCTGCGCCGCCGCCGACCGGTCCCGTGAAGACCGCGTTGACGTTCAGCTCTTTCGCCGCCAGCCCGACGCCCTTGCGCATTGGAGCCGCGACCGACAGCGCCGGATCGTGATACGAAACCACGAAGGTCGGCTTGGTTTTGGCCGCGGCCTGCGCCTTGATGGCGGGCGCAAGCTGGAAGTTCGCGTCGGGCGTCGCCGCGCTGGCGCCGGCCGACATCAGGGTCATCGCTGCTGAAAGCAGCACTGCGCACTTCGATACGAATGTCATGTTGTCTCCTCGTCGGATCAGGATTTCATTTCTTTGATGAAGTGACGCCGCCGATCAGAGCAGCGACCAGTACCACGACGCCGATCAGCGTCGTTTGCCAGAAAGGTGTGACGCCGAGCAGGATCAGGCCGTCACGCACGACCCCGATCAGCAGCACCCCGAGCAGCGTTCCTACAACCGACCCTTCGCCGCCGCCGAGCCGGGTTCCGCCGATGATCACGGCGGCGATGACGTCGAGTTCGAGGCCGGAGCCCGTGACGGCCTGGACGTTCTCGAGAAAGCCGAGGTTGATCGTGCCCGCGAAGGCCGCGAGCAGCCCGGCCAACGCGAAGGCCAGGATCTTGGTCCGCGCCACCGGCACGCCGACGATCTTCGCGGCGCGCGCATTGCCGCCCACCGCAAAAATATGGAACCCGAAGGTGGTGCGGTGGAGCAGCGCATAGCCGATCGCCGCAATGACGATCAGCACCAGCACCTGATTCGACAGATGACCGATCAGGCTGCCTTGCGCGAGCGCCTTGATGATCGGCGAGATCGACTGATCGGTCGGCAGCGACACCGACATGCCGTTGCTCATCACGAGCGTCGCGCCGCGGATCAGATACAGCGTGCCGAGTGTCGTGATGAACGACGGAATGCGTCCGACCACCGTAATGGCCCCGTTGAGCATGCCGAACACCACGCCCAGCAATAAGGTTACGACAATCGCCACCGGCTCGGGCACACCGTGGACGAGCATCATGCCGGCCGCCATGCCGGAAAAGCCGTACAGGGAGCCAACTGAAAGATCGACTTCGGAGATGATCAGCACATAGGTCGCGCCGATTGCCAGCACGCCCAGCAGGGAGATCTGCCTGAGCAGGTTGAGAATGTTGATGCTGGTCAGGAAGACGGGGCTGGCGAACGCGAACAGCACACACAGGCAGATCACTGCTGCCAGTACGCCCGCCTCCCGGGATGCCAGAAAGCTCCTGAACGCGCTCGATATGGGCGAGCGGGCTACTCCATTGCTGGTCGCGTACATCATGTCTCCTGTTTTTTGGAATCTGTTTCCGGTGGCCGGTATGTCTGACTATGTGCGCGCAGCACTGCGGCAGCAGGTCGTGCCAAATGCGTCATTTCCTGTCGGCCACAAAAATGGCAGCGCAAACATCCAACGCAAATGTTATCGCAAACAATTTGCTGTGGTCAACGGTTTGTTGAATTCTTAGGGTGGCGAACCCTCCCTCGCTTTTGCGGAACGGGTTGTTGGCGAAGCGGTGGAAGCGGATCGGGTCATTGACGGTTAGTTGCATGTCAGTAGCTTCCCCGCGATCGCCTGTTGTCTCGCGTTGATACGAAGCGTCCGGCACTCGTCGCTTAGCCGTGCCTAGTCCTTCGGGTTATGAGCGGTCTTGGTGTCGCCAGGAAGCCTCGACGTATAGGCCCGAAGCAGCCTTCTGGCGTCCGCCAGATAGAGCTCCGGGTACCGGGCAAAGATGGTCCGGAAGGCATCATCGGTTTCCTGCAAGCGGGGCGAGTCAGACTGCTGCCCGTTCCACATGAGCACAAACGATTCAGCGCCAGAAATTGGCCCTTTGACAGCGAGCGTGCCCACCATGAGTCGCCCCGCCTTCGTCGTGACCAGACAATCGCCCCAGATGCGTACGACCGTGTCAACGATGGCCGACGCCGGCGGAGTCAACGGAGGAGCCGCGCATGCGAGCCGCAGGTGCGGTGGCATCGGGCCCTCGATCGAATCGAAGCACGCCAGGTTTCTCGACGTCCCGGACGAGGCGCCGCAATGGACGGTTCCAGGCGTAAATCAGTAGCCGCACGCGGTCGGCGAGGTGTCGTGCATGGTCATCCTCAATATACCGCTCTATTTCCCGGTCTTGCCGGACCTCTCGTCTGTGTCGTTCTGTAATGCCGCCCTCGCCTATACGGCTTGCCACACTGGAACTTGAGGAGTGTGGCTCGCTTGCGCAATTCTCGATGCCGTCCGGGCAACCCTGCCGGCTGCCGGGCGCTCCGAAGTGGCCGATCGAAGGAGGAGTTGTCGCGTCGCGTGCGGAACATCCGATGATGTCGCGCCTGTCATGTCTGGGCGAATGAGCCAGGGCAATTCGCCAACGCGATCGCCACATTGTGCAGAAAAGATTCTGCGGCATATTGGTGCGGCGGTCGTCATTCTGGTCCGGATGATAGTCACTTGTGATCATGGGCGACCTCACATCGCTCTTGCGACAAGCTTCCGAATCTCGAGCCACCAGTTGCTGCTGGCACGCGCGGCTGACAGTTGGAATTGCCTGCTGGACATGGGCTCCGGGATGAGAAAGTGGAGGGGAACGAAACGAGGAAACTGGAATGATCGAGTTTGTTAGCGAGGCCCTGCTGGCGGCGCTTTTCCCAGAGGGAGTTGGCGGGACAGGCGCGTTGCGCGTAAACGAACCTGTCCCGGTCGATGACGCAATTGAAGCGAGTGGCATCGACTTCGACGGCATCCGCTACCTGGTCTTTTTTGCTGACGTAATGACATATGCGGGCCACGACGAACAATTTGTCCGCGAAACCGCCGCTGCATGGAATGGAGCCTTCCTCCCCGCTCCAAACTCCCGGCTGGTCAAGTTTTTTCGCGCCGAGGCGGATCCGGAGACAATGTTTTACCCCAGCGAATGGCCGCTGCCCGATCCCGCGATGATCTGGCAGTTCAGCGAGGCACTCGGCATGACGCTAATCGCGCATGCCGATGCGTTTCCGGAAACGACGCAATACTTTTACATGCCACAAACGGGCAAACTGGACGCGTTATATATAGATTGGCGAGGAAATTTGGGTGCGGTGAACTCGGGGTAACGTTTCGCTGTGTGACCCGGCCAGCATCTGACGAAGGAGGTTTTTATGGCTTTGAACGCATCTAGCAAGCTACGCCCGAAGGTGAAAGCCCTGCAGAAGCGCGGCGTTGCCGTGATTCTCCAGCGAACGGAAGCAGCGGTCGAAAACGGTGCACTGGCCGGAAAGACGGCGCGCGAGATCTACCGTGCAACGGTACGCGTGCGTACCCGGCGCACTGCGGAATCAGAGTCGTAAACACCTGGATTTTTCTGAGCGAGACGCCACCGGAGGGTGGCGTTTTGTTTTGCGTCGACTTTCAGCGCGCCGCGGCGATCTGGCCAGATCGTGGCTGTATCGACAATCGGTCTCCCAGACGCAAAATCGAACCCAGCGTCCTGCAGACTGCACTTTTACGTGTCCTACCCGTGATGAACGTCCTTAACGTGCAATTTGCACATCTGCCCGAGGCGAATCGACACGCAGGATGTTCCCCTCTGGTGTGATCTGGCGTGGAATACCCGTCCAGGCAGGGTCGGCTATTTTCGATCCATCCACAGCCCTGCAGCATTTTGCGGTCGTTTGAGGCAATGGCAGCGCTGATCGTCCTTTGCCGCTCCGATGCGTCATGGAGGCAAAGGTCGGTTGCCGATTGGGGGCGCAATCTACTCGCAGATCCAGGCGACCCTTAAAGTGCTATGGCCCGGTCCCCAAGGCTGCGGTGGCCTTGGCTAACGCCACCTGTGCATTGATGTTGTTGGCCTGCGCCGTGAGGAGTGTCGTTTGCTGGTTTGTAGCGGCGATCGCGCCTCGTTCAGTGGGAGTCTGTGCTTGGGCAACGGCTAGGTTGTTCTGTGCGTTGATGAGAGCCAGTTGCCCCCTTGGGCCGGCACTTATCGCATTGGCGCGGGCTGTCGCGAGATTGGCCTAGGCGTTGGCGAATGCTGTCTGGGTGGTGTCCGCTGCGGTCGCCGCCCCAGTGGTGGAGTTCGCGTTGGCCTGGGTCAGCGTGATATCACGCATTAATCTGCGCCGCCTCTGCTTGAGTTCGGCTCACCTTACACGTTTGTCGATGTGCGCGGCTTCGGCGGCGGCATGAATGGCGCGGTTCAACTGTCGCGTGCTTAACTGGTCGAGCGGATCGAGCCCGGGAAACAGCCACCCGCCGTCAAACATCTTGCCCTGCGCACGGGCCATGCGCCACCATACGCGCAGACGCTCGAGCAGCACCGGCGAGAGCATGGCGTAGCGGTCGCGGCGGCCCTTGCCCTGCTCGATACGCAGTGTCATGCGTTCGCTGTCGACGTCGGTGACCTTCAGCGCTACGACTTCACTCGCGCGCAGCCCGGCACCGTAAGCGACCGACAGCGCAGTCTGGTGCTTGAGGTTGCCGGCTGCCTCGATCAGCCGCCGCACTTCGTCGGGACTGAGCACGACGGGCAATATGCGGGGAACGCGCACCGGTTGCATCCTGACCGTCAGCTCGGGCCGGTCGAGCGTGACTGTGAAGAAGAACTTCAGGCCGGTGATCGCATGGTTCAGCGACACGGCCGATGTGCCGTGATCGACCAGATAGAGCTGGTAGCGGCGCAGGTCCTCGACGGTGGCTGTGTCAGGTGAGCGCCCGAGAAACCGGGCGAACTCACGCACGATGTGCAGATAGATGTCCTGCGTCTTGGGGGCTAGCTGGCGCATGCGCATGTCGTCGATCATGCGTTGGCGCAATGGGCTGACGTTTGCCGGTAAGGAGGTCATGATTCGGCTCCTGTTGAAGAGCGAGGCGGATTGCCTCGTTCGCCAACATAAACCTCGTGACCGGCTTGACCTCCACCTCCAGCGTCGGATCGCAGCCCCTACCGCGCGAGCGGTTTAGTTCTTCGGCCAACTACAGTCACTCGCGGGATACGTGCAGCGGACATTCCAGCGACCGCACGCCCCACAAATGCGGTCGTTCAAGTGCTAACGCAGATGCCGTCTCTTCGACCAAAGCGGCGGGGTCGAATTATCTGAACGAGTGTCTCTGTTTTCCGCAAAGCGACCCTGTCCGCTATCGATAGGACCGCAGAGCTAAATGTTTCATGCCTCGATGCGGGCGGCCAGCGGTCGTTGCACTACCGGACGTTACAAGGTCTAAGCTGCTACGTTTTCTTTCGGGCACACGTTGGTTCCTCGTCGATGACGACGAAGAACCGGTCTAATTCACGGCAAGCGACTGCGTGCTGCTTAAAGCCACGGCATCGATTCGTCGGTCGAGCGATGTGGTATTCGCCTCCGAAATGGAGGCCTTCGGGCTCCGCACAGTCTCCATCGAGACGTCCCCGGCGACCTTCCTATACCGTGGTGGGGCTTTGTCAAGTTGACGACGTGGGCATTTACCAATGCTGTATGAGTAGGATTCCTGTTGATTAGCGATCGACACCAGACGGCTCAGCGACCGTCCACTGGAACCAGCTGGCCAAACGAACCCGCAGTTGTGCGCTATGGTTAGCCGCACTCATCCTGTGCCGGGGCAGCGCGAAGTGCTGACGGATCGGGCCGAAGTTCGACAGGAAGCGCTGCGTGCGCCGCGGGTCACGGAAGCCCTGCATCTGACGCTCACGCCGCCGCATCGGCTGATGGCTGTTCTCCGCGCGGTTATTGACCCGGGCCGAGGCCTTCACGAATACGTGCTTCACGCCGGCCAGCTGCGGCACCTCGGATCCTGCCGCCGGATAGCTGCGCAGCTGGTCGGTGACAATCTTCCGGGGCACCGGGTATGAGCGCAACATCTTTTTGAAGAAGCGCCTTGCGGCAGTCTTGTCACGGCGCTTTTGCAGCAGCACGTCGAGTTCGACGCCGCGCTCATCCACCGCACGCCACAGCACGTACGACTTACCGCGCAGTTTCACGAACAGCTCGTTCCCGGCCGCGGCCGGGCCGCTTTCACCTGGTAGGCAAACATCGCGCCGAATCGGTCGCATCAGTTGCGCACCGACTCGTAGCTGACCACGACGCCGCGCTCGGGCAGCAATTCCTCTATGTCACGCAGGCTCAGGTTGAAACGGTGGTACCAGCGCACCGCGCAACTGATAACTGCGGCCGGAAAACGGAAACCGTGATACGGCGAGGGATTTTTCTTCACCCCCCCATTCTACCCAGCGCGGTCTTCAAGTTGACATTGCCCGTCGCAGGCCCCGTCACGCTACCGCCGTTCAAGGCCACCTACGAAGCAGAAGCGTCGAGCAGCGTACTTGCCGGTGGCGCGAGTATCTCGGCATGCAGCACTTGTTCGGGGGGGGCGGACGTCGGCTATGTCGGCAACGGCGGGACGTTGACGATCAACAACATCAGTGCGCCCGCTGACGGGGTTTATACCGTGCTGGTCGGTTATGCGAACGGAGACTCGTCGCCACGCTCGGCGGACATCAGCTTCAACGGATCGACGCCTGTCACCGTGTCGTTTCCGCCGACCGGTGGATGGAACACTATTTCGACTCTCTCTGTGACCGGCACCTTCAGGTCGGGCACCGCGAATGCGCTGATCTTCTCGAACCCTTCGGGTTGGGCGCCGGATATCGATGGCATCGGCGCACCGGCAGCGCAATAACTTTAATTGCGGGATTTGCGCCGCCGTCCGCTGCGGCGGCGCAAACGTCAAAGGGGGGAGCAGGCAGTGATGGGATAGCTTGATCGTGTTCTCGCAACATGCGGCCGATGGGACAACGCCGCTGGTCAAGCGGCTCGAAATGCGGCCATGCAGTCACCTTCGATGCAGACCCTCTTGATGCCAACGATCTGTATGTCGCGACGACTCCTGGATCGAAGTCTCTCACTGTCATCGGTCATCGTTCGTGGAGCACGGGCGAGGTCGAGCCAACTGATATCGCAACGGCGCTGTCGCCAGGTTGGGCAAGGCCGTAGCTGGCCGCGCTGTGCAGCACGCTGACCGGATCAAGACGACCGAAGCAGTCTTACAAAAGCGCAGAGGGGATTGTCGTGTTATCGAGCGAGAGCGGCCGTACGGCTGTGGCCAGATGGGCGCTTCTGTTCATGACCTGTCCCAATACGACTGATTCGGATTGGGACAATGCAACGTTCGGTGAACATGAAAAACACCCCAAAGATTGGACCAATGTCCAACTTTTGGGGTGCAATTCACTACCGGGATTCTTTTGTCTGGGGTCGTGCGTCCACTACCCCAGGCGTTTGAATATGCGATTAGAACCGGTGGTAGATGCCAATGTTGGCTTGAACCTGGTTGCCGCCCGATGCGGTATTGCCGAAGTCCGCAGCCGAAGCCTGAGCGCCCTGAGCATGAACGTAGGCACCCATCGCGTATAGCGAGGTAAGCTTCGACAGTGCGTACGTAGCACCCAGCGACGCCTGGTTGATCGAAGCCATCGTGCGGCCCTCAGCGGCTTGCGCAGGCGTGGCTGCCGAACCGTAGACGTACGTGTAGCCAGCAGCCAGCGACAGCGCCGGGGTTGCCTGATACTGCAGAAGGGCACCCACCACGTTGAAATGGATCGACTGTTGGCCATCGTTACCCTGGTACTGAGCGTTCGAGTAGCGCAGGCCAGCCGTGTACTGACCAAACTGGTATTGGCCAGCGATTTGAGCGATGCCCGCGCTCTTGAACGCATTGCCACCGTTGTAACCCGAGCTCGGGTAGCCCAGAGCACCACCGAACGACGGTTGTGCCGTTGCGTTCTGCCAGCCGGCCGCGCCCTGGTTTGCAGCATGGAAGTAGCCGCCAGCGACCGTCAGGCCGCCTTGAGCGTAGTCCGTAGCCACCGACCACGATTGACCCGAACCCATAGCACCGGCAACGCCACCGAACGAGTACGCGCCTTCAGCCTGGAGGCCGTGGAAAATCGGCGAAATGTACTTGACGGCGTTGTTCTGGTTCGTCGTGTTGTCGTTGTTGTCCACGTCGCCCGGGGTCGAGAACGTCGAAGCCGAAATGCCGTCGCCCGTCAGGCCTTGAACCATTTCCGTCACGGCATCGATCTGGCGACCCAGACGCAGCGTACCGTACTGGTCCGAAGTGACGCCTACGTAGGCCTGGCGATTGAACAGCGAACGCGAGGAGCCAATTGGGCCCTGGCCGCCGATGCCGCCGGTCGCAATGTTGAAACCATTTTCGAGCTTGAAGACCGCCTTGAGGCCGCCGCCTAGGTCTTCCTGACCCTGGATGCCCCACTTGTTCGAACCTGAGGCACCGCCAACCATGGCGACTACCGAGTGGCCATTAACGTTCGAGGTGTAGCTGATACCTGCGTCGAGCATGCCGTACAGGGTGACTGACGACTGTGCCATTGCTGCCGAGGATGCGGCGAAAGCGGCAACAGCGATAACCGTTGCCTTGAGGGTGCTGTTCTTCATCTGTAATTCAGTGTCCCTGAGTATCTTTTGGATTGGTTCATTTGTTACTGCGCGCCGGAGGATACGGCACCTCCTGCAAACTCAAGAAAGGAAAAAAAAAGAGTGTCGCGAAAACGTAACAAAAGGACGCAATGTCTTGCGCGACGGGCGATCGATGGACTATTCCATGCCAGGTCGGCAACGGCGGAAGGGCAACCGTTTTCCGGCTGCCGCTGACGTTAGAACGTCCGGCCGAACCATTCTGTAGCAGACGCTTCATAGCCGCGAGTCGTCTGCCACGTCAGTTCGTAGTGGACCCGGAAGCGCCCTTTGAATTTCATCCAGGCATCCGCCGCACCAACGCGTCGGCAGATCAGGATGACCGCGAGCGCGATCCCCTGCCCGGCGATGACTTCCGAGAGCCCATAGGCTCCCAGCACCGGGCAGCCAGTGAGTTTCTGCCAGCGTTCGGCCGGCTGGCTGGGTCGCGGCGCCACCGGCGACTGTGGTGCGCAAGGCCGAGAACTCTAACGAGCGGCTTCTGCCTGAGGACGGATTCAACCGCTGGATGCAGCACACTGAAGACTGCGCAAGCAGCACTCTCTAGGCTTCGACAATCCTCACGTCATAGTCCTCTTCGACAAAGGCCACGATGAACTCTTCAGGCATGAGCCACGAATCAACGCTGACCGTTTTCTGGTCGACGTCGACGTGGACATTCGCGTCAGCGTCTACGGCCTTCATCGCACGTCGCTGAGGGAGCTAGCTATGAACTGCGAAACGCGCGTTCGCAAGTGAGGTTATTAAGGCGTCGGCGCATCCTGCCGGATCAGTTCCCGGCGTTTCAACTCGGCCCAGAACGCTGGGGGAATGTCTGCCCGGAAGGTTTGCAGGTTCTCTTCCAACTGGGCGACCGTACGAACCCCGGGAATGTTGGTCGGAATCGCTGGATGACCGAGCACGAATTGCAACGACGCTGCCTTTAGCGGCACCGAGTACTCATGACAGACCTGCTCGATGTTGCGGACCCGCTCAAGAATCGGTTCCGGCGCCAGCGAATAGTTGTATTTCGCGCCCGGCACCGCGCCGGTCGCCAGAATGCCGCTGTTGTAGCCGCCACCTAGAATGACCGACACCTGCTGCTTTTCGCACAGCGGCAGAAAGCCATCCAGCGCATCCTGCTCGAGCAACGTGTAGCGCCCAGCCAGCAGCAGGCAGTCGAAGTCCTGGCGGCGAATCGCTTCGTGCGCAACCTGCCACTGGTTCACACCGAGCCCTACCGCCTTCACCACACCTTCGTCACGTAGCTTCAACAGGGCCTTCGACGCCCCCGCCATCGCCGCCTCGAACATCTCGGGCTGACGCTCTCCATGCGTAGGGACATCAATGTCGTGAATCAGCGCAATATCGATGTGCTCCAGCGCCAGGCGCTGCAGGCTATCCTCGATCGAACGCATCGTGCCGTCATAGCTGTAGTCGAAAACCACTTCGAACGGCAGTCCGTCAACCCACGGCGCGAAGTCGATCTCAGCGCGCTTGCGCGGCTTCAGCAGGCGCCCTACCTTGGTCGACAGCACATACTGATCGCGTGGATACCAGCGCAGCCCCTGACCGCAGCGTGCCTCGCTCAACCCATGCCCGTACATCGGCGCGGTGTCGAAGTAGCGCACGCCCTCGTCCCACGCTGCCTTGATCAGGTCTGCCGAGTCCTCTTCACTGATCGGCCTGAAAATGTTGCCGATCGGCGCAGCGCCGAAACCCATCACGGTTGTCTCGAGCCCCGAACGAGGCCATTTACGCTTTCCTACCGGATCCATCTCTTCTCCTGTCAGTGAGGGTAAAACGTCTCAAACCCGGTTGGCATGACGCGCGTTGCTACTTGACCTTTGCAGCAGCGGCCAGTTTGCGTACACCTTCTTTCGGATCTTCATTCGAGTTCATGAAATTCGTAACGACGTCGGTGATGGCGCCGGCCGTCTCCGAGGACTGAAGTTCGCCGAAAGCCAGCGACGGCAAGAATCCACCCGACTTGATGGTGGCCTGCTCGTCTGCGCGCGATTTTTTGGCGCAGGCATCAAACTTGTCCATCGGCACATCGAGTCGAACGGGAATCGATCCTTTGTAGAGACTGAATTGCTCCTGGAAGTCCGGGGACATGATCGTTTTCGCGAGCGCAAGCTGGCCGGGAGTCGCTTCTTTTTTACCATTCTGCTGAAAGAACACGAACGCATCCGCTGTGTATGTATAGGCATTCGACGTTCCTGGCGCCGCGGCACAAACATAGTCAACGTCGGCTTTCTTGTTGGCGTTGGCGAACTCCCCTTTTGCCCAGTCGCCCATAAACTGCATGCCGCCCGTGCCGGAAATCACCATCGCAGTCGCGAGGTTCCAGTCGCGGCCGTGATAGCCCTTATCGAAGTAACTGCGGATCTTCTGGACGGTCTCGAATACTTGTACCATTTGCGGCGAGGTCAGCGTCTTCTGATCGAGATCGACGAGGGCTTTCCGGTAAAAGTCAGTACCTTGAGACAGTACGACTGTTTCCCAGATGGTCATGTCCTGCCAGGGTTGACCGCCATGAGCAACCGGCGTGATGCCCGCTGCGCGAAACTTGTCGGCAAGCGCGAAGAACTCCGGCCACGTCGTTGGCGGCGTGCCACCGACCTTATCCAGCGCGGTCTTGTTTATCCACAGCCAGTTGATTCGATGCACCGAGAAGGGGGCCGCCACATAGTGACCGCCCGCCTTCATCGCGCGGTCTATTTGCGCAGGTGTGTGCGCTTTCCAGTCCGTCGCTGCCTGATCAATCGTGACAAGCGAACCTTGTTCAGCCCAATCCTGAATCAGCGGACCCTTGATCTGCGCAGCCGAAGGCGCATTGCCTGAAATCACCTGGGTCTTCAGCGCCGTCATGGCTGCCGCACCCGCTCCCCCTGCGATGGCGAAATCCTTCCATTCGTAGCCCTGTTTGCTCATATCATCCTTCAGCACGCGAACTGCTTTCGATTCGCCGCCGGAGGTCCACCAATGCAACACCGACAGCTGCTCGGCGGCAAACGCAGATTGGGTTCCACTCATGAGCAGGGCCGCAGCTATCGCAACCAGTTTTAATGATCGTTTCATTGCAGTCTCCGGATTTTTCGTTATGGTTCGAGTGGCGTGTTCAGGAAAGACCTGAACACGCGGACACACTCGCTTTCATGCGGGTCAGTCGTGGTTCGATCTACAGGTCAAACCCTAGTTGCGCCTTGCCAAGGGGCGTTAAATCGTCGGGCGTTGCGCGTCCGGTGAAATCGACTTCGAAGTGGTCAGTCGGAAAATCGGGCGGGCTCTCGCCTTTCAGGAAGCTCGGCAATTGCCGCTTCAGGTAAGCGTCGTTCTTGGCACACGCTGGAGCTGACGCGATGTACATCACATTGCTGTAGCCCGAACCCTTATGTTCGTCTTCGACCGCATGGATAACATCGCTGTGCCAGAACACCGTGTCCCCCGCTTCCATTTGAGGAATCGATGACAATGCCTCGAACAAAGGCGCATGAAACTCCGGCTTGATTGATAGAGCGCGTCCGGGCATTGCACCGCACAGGTCATCATCTGCGACATCGTCCTGAAGGGCGCGCAACAGGATGTATGCCATCGAATTGGCAATAGGCACGAGTTGCAGAGTGCCGTCGCCTGGACCTTGAGGCGTTAAGGCGGTCCAGCCCTGGAACGTGCGAAACATTGAACATACGGCTGGCGATGCAATTTCCTGCACGTCGGGTCGAAAGGCCGCGTCGAATGCATCGTAGTCGCGCCAGTTCCCCGCAAACACATGGCGGTACACCTTCCTGAAATTGCCTTCGATCCAGCGCTCGACCGATCCGCCGTCGCAATGCGCTGACAAGCCCAGCGACTCAGACCCCGGTGGACGACGACGCAAACGGTCGGCATAGACCGGCACGTGCTCCGGGTCGAAGTGAATCTGCCCGTCGCTCTCATTGCGCCACAATCTGTTGAGAAAAACCCGCGCTGCTGTCAGTGATTCCGACTGCCGGGCCAGCACTTGCGGCTTTGACCAGTACACGCCATATATCTGAGGTTTACTGGAGGCCAATTGCCCAAAATATTTGTCCTCCGCGCGGTTCTCCAGGCGTTTGTCGAGGTTGTTACGCTCGACATATTCAGCGATATCCCGGTCCCAGCCTTGCACTTTTTCACGCGGAAAAACGTTGCGAATCACGCATGCGCCGCGCGCCTTGATGACGTCGATCTGATCCGACGTAACACGCTGCTCGACTATGTCGGAGAATTGAATCTCGGGAATAACATTTTCCCCGCGATCCCGTTGGCCGGCGATACGTTTCGCTTCAGCGCTGATTGCTGCCTCGACTTCGGCGAACACTTCCCGGTAGTTCGGCAATGCCGCCCGCAGTTCCTTTTTCGCTTGCCTGATGGCGCCCGGCAAATCGTCAATTGTCAAAGCCATGAATGTCTCCGTGTCGATCTAGTGGCTCAAGGATATGACGGAGAGACGCTCTCCGGTGATACTATTCCGGCAATTAATTTGCGTTTTCGGCCATGAAACCAGCCTATGAACATGTAGACCTTGGCGAAGACTGTTCGGTGCGGGTTTACCATCGGCGACTGCCGCGTATTCCGTTCGAGTGGCATCACCATCCGGAGTACGAGTTAACACTGACCATGAATAGTCATGGAAAGCGCTATATCGGCGACTCCGTGAGCGGATACGAGGCAGAAGATCTCGTGCTGGTGCCACCGGATCTTCCGCATACCTGGGCGTCGAATCGTTCAATCGATCCGTCGTCGCCACAGGTTGCGATCGTCATGTGGTTCGACGGCGTTTGGGCACGGCGCATGGCCGATTGTTGCCCCGAATATGGGCCGTTGCACAAACTCTTACGTAGGGCCGCGTGCGGACTGGCTTTCGAGCCGCTCGCCGGAAACTGGATGCGCGGACGCCTGGAGCAACTGCTGTCGAATGCGGCGCGCGAGCGACTTGGCGCCGCGCTCGATATTTTGTGCACGCTTGCCGACGCACCCGGCCAACCGCTTGCTTCACCGCAAGCGTTTAACCAGACAAACGCCGGTCCGTCTGGCCATGAGCCCGAACGGATCAATCGGGTTCTTTCGATGATCGATGCGCACTTTGCCGAACCGTTGCGCCTATCGCAGCTTTGCGAAGCGGCAAGCCTGTCGGAACGCACGCTGACCCGTTACTTCGTCCAGCATATCGGTGAGAGCGTTGGCCGGTATATCGCCCGGGTTCGCATTGGACACGCATGCCGAATGCTGGCTGACACCACGCTGCCTGTGTCGGTCATCGCTGCCAATTCGGGCTTTGCGCATGTCGCTAATTTCAATCGGCAGTTCAAGGCGTCGAAGGAAACCACGCCGGCCGAATATCGTCGGCTGTTTGCCGTTGCGGGTGCTGCCGAGAAAGAAGCCGTCTCTCGTCTGAACGAACGGTCCCCGTCACTTCGAAGGAAGCGTAAGTCGGCCAGCGAGCGAAACAGCGGAGAGGTGGTCGACTAGTAGGCACGCGTCTCGATCGGCTGGACTGCGCACGATTCCGCTTCGTTGATCAGCATATCGTTACCCGCAAAAAAACGATATGTGTATCCTCCCAAGGTTGCCTCTTGGGGAGCCGCCAGTGAACTATCCGCTGATTTCTGGATTCGGTATTGTCGCTATCGACGTCATCGTGTGGCGTTTCCGGCTTCCTGCTCATGAATTCTCTCGTCTCCTGATACGGCTCGCACTTTTTTCCGTGTTGAGTTGGGTACTTTTTTCGTCCGGCCTGAGTCCAGTCGCTCAGGCACCCGACGCGAACGCGGTCGAACTGCACTGGCTCGGGCAGGTGCTGGAAATAATCTGGTGGCTGATGGGTGCACGGCTGCTGACTCTTTCGCTCGACACACTGTTGCTACCGAACGCATGGCGACGACAGCGATTGTTCTCCGACGTATTTGGTGCGGTTGTGTTTCTCGCTGCGGTCGTGGCCGCTCTTGGATTCGTCCTCGAGCTGCCGGTGCGTGGCCTGGTTGCTACATCGGGGGCCCTTGCTATCGTGCTGGGCCTGGCAATCCAGAGCACACTCAGCGACGTTTTCGCAGGCATCGTGCTTAACACCACCGAGCCTTATCTGGTTGGCGACTGGGTGGTGATCGATGACGTTGAAGGCAAGGTAGTCGAGATGAACTGGCGCGCCACGCATTTGCTGACCGGTCAGGGAAACACGTTGATTGTTCCCAATGCTGTCGCCGCGAAGGCAAAGATTTCCAACAACAGCAGGCCGGCAAATGTTCACGGTCTGTCGCTAGTCCTGGAAATTGAGCCGGAGGCACGGCCCAAGACGGTGCTCGATGCTTTGGGCCAGGCGCTGACCGGTTGCAACGCTATCCTTGCCGTCCCTGCACCCTCGGCCCGCATGAAGCACACCACACTGAACTCAGTGCAGTACGAGGTGGTTGGATTCGTCGACGATATGAGCAAAAAGCTCAACGCGTCCAATGAGCTTTTTGACCTCTGCTATCGACATCTCGCCGCCTCAGGCGTGGCACTGCGTGCGCTAGGGATGCCCGCGCCAACCGCTACCGCGCATGATGCCAAGGAAGCGCTATTGAAACGGGTGAGCCTGTTCGAAAGCCTCACAAGCGATGAAGTCACTCGTCTTGCATCACGACTTTCGCGACACGAGTACCAGACCAATCAACAGGTTCTGGCTGCCGAAACGGTACCCGACAGTCTTTCGATTGTGCACTCGGGGGCACTCGCCGTTAGCTTTGCTGAATCGTCCGGCAGCCGCGAAATCGCTCGTATCGGGCCGGACGAAACTTTTGGCGAAACCGGGTTGCTTGCTGGACTTCCCATGCGTGTTTCCATTGTGACGCTTACCCCTTGCCTGCTATATCAGGTCAGCAAGGACGATATGACTTCGTTCCTGAAGGAGCATCCGCAAGTGGCGAAGCAGATGTGTCAATTGCTGGCCTACCGTCAGGATGCGATTGGCAAACTCATGACCCCGATTCCTGCGACGAAAGAGACAGACCATTCGCTTTTCCAGTGGCTGTACGACAAAGTTCGCCAACTGCACTCCCTGCGCGACGATTCGTGAATCTTTTCCGGGTGCGAACACTGCCGCCTATGCAGCGAGCGCCAATTTAAACCTGACTCAGGCAGCAGGCCCGTAACGACTTTAATTATCAAAAGGCGCACGTATAATTGGTCGCAAAATCATTGCGGGATTTATGCGACATTGATCGCTGCCGGCCATCCATCACAATCCGCAATTAAACAGCTTCTCACGGGGCACGGGATGCAGTTCAAGTGTAGGCCTGTCATAGGCCCAGCATGGCGAGCAAATGCAAATGACCTGCTGGCACGCATGCGTCGTCTGCCTATCTGGATCGTTATTACGCTGATTACGACAAGCTCTATTGCGGCACGCGCGGCTGAACCCGTCGCTATCACGCCCGGTTTTGCAGCGACTGCGCCGCGTGTGGCACTCGTTATTGGAAATGCGGGTTATAACGGAATGGATCGACTCGGTTCGCCATCGTCAGATGCGAATCTGGTTGCGGGAACGTTGCGATCCATTGGCTTCTCGGTCGATATCGAGCGTGACCAGACACGCGCACAAATGCTTGATGCACTGGACCGGTTCAGCAAGCAAGCGTCAAGGGCTTCTATCGCTCTCATTTACTACGCGGGCCATGGGTTCGAGAGCGGAGGCGAGAATTATCTTATTCCCGTCGATATCCCGGTGTCGATTGACAAAGTCGTGCAAACAGACCTGCGGCGTTATGCGGTGCCACTGCGTTACGTGCGCAGTACGGTAAATGGGGGAGAGCCGCGTTCGCTGGTGCTCTTGCTCGACACGTGCCGCAGCCCCGCAGCACGCGGCCCTGTTCGCCACACCATGTCTACCGTTGATGCCGCTCACGGCGAACTGATCGCCTTCGCCACGCAACCCGGCGGGGCCGCACTCGATACGTTCTGGCTCGGAGCCACTCGCTACGACCATAGCCCGTTCGCATACTATCTGAGCCAGCAGATGGCAAGCGGAGGCGACTTGCTGACAATGCTCAAACACACCCAGATCATGGTGTCGGCGGCTACTGCCGATACGCAACGCCCATGGTTCAACGATGGTCTGATCGGAGACCTGCAACTGACCGACCCGATCGCGCCGGGGCCGCGCACCAGCGTCAGTCAAGCGACCGGTACGAGCGGCGCAGCCAGAGGCGCGTCTATCCAGCGGGCAGCGCCTGGGGACCCTGAAGCGACTGGCAGCGACGAGGGACCGGCAGCGGACACCTCCGCCCTACCAGCCCACTGGGATAGCGAAACAGGCCGGATGCTCAAACTGGTCCCGGAGATATGGCAGAACCCGGATGTGGCAAATGAGGTTCACGATCAAGCGGAACAAGGCGATCTCTTTGCGATGACGACAATGGCCATTGCGTTGCAGAATCGTCCGCCGGGTATTAGCGATGAAATCTGGTTCCGAATGCACGCCCAGGCTACCGCCTACACGGTCTATGCCACTGGGCGTCACTATCCGCTGGCGGAAGCGCTCTACGGTAACTGGCTGTTGCGGGAGAACCCGTCGGTTGCGGACCAGTACACCGCTGCTCTATTTTTGCAACGAGCCGTAGACGACGGCTATGCCAAGGCGATTGAAAAGCTGGTTCCGTTGCTCCCCAAGGTCGGCCGTTCAAATCTCGTCGATCAATACAACGCGCGTTACCGGCAGATGTACGGCCGGAATCTCGTGCTGACCAACGTCGACTAGGTGACACCCAACCGATCATCCTCGACACCGCGACGCAGATCCCGCAATCTACTTCTAGCGCGCGTTGATGCACACGGGCAGGCCAATTTGGTTGGCTGCTTACGGATTGCCCGCAGCGTTCGTCCAGACCACCGGAAATAGCGGATGGTCCATCTGCGCCCCCGCTGGCAGCGTGCCAGCGAGGCCG
Source organism: Paraburkholderia metrosideri (assembly GCF_904848625.1). GTDB lineage: Bacteria > Pseudomonadota > Gammaproteobacteria > Burkholderiales > Burkholderiaceae > Paraburkholderia > Paraburkholderia metrosideri. Next base: position 355,522 of record NZ_CAJHCP010000009.1, on the reverse strand, counting down.
GGGAAATCCGGTGACGTACGCCATTGCCGCGGGGCATGACGAACATCGTCGCCGATGAAACGGATGGAAAACGCACGCCGCCGCGTCGAACCGCTGACACCGCCAGACGCATGCAGCGTCAACATGTTGAAGCACACCATGTCGCCGGGTTCAAGCGCCCAGCCGATGATAGGGAAAGCATCCCGGTTCGCCTCGATATCTGGCAGATCGGCGAGGCTGCCCTCCGGAAACCACTTGGCCTGGTGGTCCATGAAGGTGCGCGGCATCAGCCACGGCCCAAGATGCGAACCAGCCACGAACTCGAGTCGCGACGCATGCGCGACCGGATCCACGGGAATCCACATGCTGACGTTGTCGCTGCCACTAATGTTGTAGTACGGCTGATCCTGATGCCACGGTGTGCGTTGCCGTGTGTTCGGCTCCTTAACCAGCAGATGATCGTGATATAGACGCACCGTCTGGCTGCCTGTCAGTGCAGCGGCCACTGCCGGCGCCGCCGAGTCGAAAATGAAGCGGCGGTATGCATCGATCTCCGACCAGTTACAGAAGTCCTCAAAGAACCAGCCCGGATCGTCGGGGCGGCTCGCCACCTTGGCCCGCGGACTCGGCTCAGCGATATTTCGATCAATACCCGCACGCAATCCTTCGATCTCGTCCACCGTAAATATCTGCCGGACACACACTGCGCCGTCACGGCGAAAATCTTCGATCAGCTGCGGCGTTATCGACCGCGCAACGCGCTCACTCAAGGACTCGACCATGCGTGCTCCTCTCTCCAAGTGACAAAATCTGCTGGCTGATTCAATCGCCGTAAATGTCAAAGTTGAAATATCTGGCGGCGACTTTCTGATAGACACCATCATGCCGGATCGCCACGATCGACTGATTGATTTCGGTCTCCAATGCCGCATCGCCCTTGCGCAAGCCGATGGCGACATCACCCGCGACACGGCCGTCGCTGACAGGCTTGCCGACCAGCGCGAAGCCTGCGCCTCGCGGCGTCTTCACAAAGCCAAAATCGGCCTGCACGGCGGCCTGGAACGCTGCGTCGATTCGATGCGTGACCAGATCCTGATAGATCTGATCCTGCGTCTGGTATGAGACGACCGTCACGTTTTTGGGTGCCCATTCCGCGTTCGCGTAACTTTCCTGAGTCGAACCCTGCACGACTCCGACGCGCTTGCCCTGTAACGCCTGTGCTGTCGGCTGCAGACTCGAACCCTCAGCCGCGATCAGCGCCGAACTGCTCAGATAAAGTCGATGGCTGAAGTCGATCTGCTGACGGCGCGTCGGCGTCGCAGACATGGCCGACAGGATCGCGTCGAACTTGCGAGCCTTCAGCGCGGGAATCATGCCGTCGAAATTCTGCTCGACCCACACGCACTTCTTGTGCAATTGCGCGCACAACGCGTTGCCCAGATCGATGTCGAAGCCGACATACGAGCCATCCGGCGCCTTCGATTCGAACGGCGGATAGCTTGGGTCGACGCCGAAGCGCAGCGTCTGGGTGTCTTGTGCGTGCGCGGTGAACGGCAACATCGCCAGCGTGCAGAGGGTTGATAGCAGCGCGGTTTTCATGGCATTCCCCGTTGGCTCGTTTCGAAAAGTGAACACGTAGCGATAACGTAGCCTGTCAGAATAAGGTCAGGGAGAGCTAGAATCGTGAACGCGTCAACCAAAGGTGAACACCTGAGCGTCCCTGCACCCGGCGTTTGTTGCGCCGCACGCGCGGCGATCGTGTGCTGCGGGCCTGCGCCAGCGCACCTGCTTTCCGGAAAACCATGAAACTGCACCACTTGCGAACCCTGGTCGCGATCGCCGAAGCAGGCGGCGTGCGTGGCGCGGCACGCGCGTTGAACGCATCACCGGCCGCGATCACCAAAAGCCTGCGGCAACTCGAAGAAAGCGTGCAGATGTCGCTTGTCACACGAAACTCGTCCGGTGTGATACTCACTGACAGTGGCCAGACGCTGCTGGTGCATGCGCGGCTGATGATCGGTCAGTTGACGCGTGCGCAGGAGGCAATGGATGCGCTGCGTGGCGCGACGCAAGGCAAGCTCACGGTGGCCGTGACACCGTGGATCGCGATGACGTTTTTGCCGGACGCCGTGACGCGCTTCTGCGCGCGCATGCCGAACGTCCGCCTTGAATTCTTCGAGGGTTTGCTGTCGAATGCGAATCCGCGTCTGCGCGACGGCAGCCTCGATCTTTTCATTGGCCGCCCGACGCCGGGCGCGCTCGGCGCGGAATTCAACTACCGTCCGCTGTTTTCATCGACCTGCGCGCTGGTCGTCCGTGAACAACATCCACGCGCCAACGCCCGGTCGCTTGCCGACCTGGTCGATCTGGACTGGTTGCTGACCTGGGACCCGGAGACCGATACACCCGGCTCCGACACGATGTTCAGTCGCCGCAACGTCGCCATGCCACGCAAGATTCACGTCACGCATTCGCTTTCCATCGCGCTGTCGCTGCTCAGGAAAACCGATATGGTCAGCGTATTTCCGTGGCCGCTGGTTGAAGTCACGGCGGCTCGCGAGGGACTCTGCGCGATACCGTTGCGTGAGGATGTCGAAGACGCGATGGTCGGCGTGATTTCGCGAAGCGGTCATCCGCCAAGCGCAGCGTCGACGTGCTTTATCGACTGCATGATCGAGATGATTCGCGAAAGCGTTGCATCGACCTTGCCCGAGACGCAGCATGTTCTGCGATCGGTGGAGTTGTTGATCTGACACGCACAAAGACGGCATCGCAGGTGATGCAAGACAGGCATCACCTGCTCTCGCGGCCCTTCAGGCGCGCGCGAATGAGACATGCCACACTGCAAACGGATTACATCGACGCTTCGAGCATCGCGAGATAGTCGTCGCTCGACGCTTCTACCGGATTGGTTTTGTGACTGTGGTCTTTGAGCGCGCCGGCGACGATACGCGGAAACATGTCGCGCGTCACGCCGAGTTCAGCAAGACCGAGTGGCAAGCCAAGCGTCGCCGTCATCGAGCGGATCGCGGGCCCGACTTCGTCGCCAGATGTCAAACCCATCGCCTGGGCGAGCCGGTCGAGTTTGCGTTCTTCCCGCATCGACGGCGCGTCGCGATTGAAGGCAATCACGGCCGGCAGGAAGATCGCGTTGAGCGTGCCGTGGTGAAGACGTGGATCGATGCCGCCAAGCGAATGACTCAGGCTGTGCACACACCCCAAGCCTTTCTGAAACGCGAGCGCTCCCTGCATCGACGCGCTCATCATATTCAGGCGCGCCGTGCGGTCGGACGGATCGCGGGTGGCGCGTTCGATATGCCGCCATGCGCGCCAGAGTCCATCGAGCGCGATACCGTCGGCGGGTGGATTGAACGCTGGCGCCATGAAGGTTTCCAGACAATGCGCGATCGCGTCCATGCCGGTGGCCGCGGTGAGTTTCGGCGGAAGACCGAGCGTCAACTCAGGATCGCAGATCGCGACCTTTGGCACGACATGAGGCGAAATCACGCCGACCTTGCGGCCGTCGTCGAGAATCAGGATCGCGCCGCGCCCTACCTCGCTACCGGTTCCCGCCGTAGTGGGAATCGCGATGACGGGCGCAGTCGCCGACGTGATGCGCGCGGCGCCCCCCTCGACCACCGCGAAGCTCTGCAGCGGACCGTCGTGCGTGGCGCAAACGGCGACGCCTTTCGCCAGATCGATCGATGAGCCGCCGCCCACCGCAATCACGCCATCGCATTCGTGCGTGCGATACATCGCCACCGCGTCGCGCACGGCCGCTTCGTTCGGATTAGGCGGCGTGCGGTCGAACACGCTCACGGGTGTGGCGCTGGACAGCTCTGCCAGCACGGTGTCCAGAATGCCGGCGGCGCGGATGCCCGCGTCCGTGACGATCAACGGCCGACGGATGCCGATCCGCTCGCATTCACCCGCCAGAAGACGGATCGCACCGTAGTCGAACTGGATCTGCGTGATGTAGTTGATCAGGGACATTTGATTGACAGAAAGTTATAGGGGAGCGATGGCGGCGGCCGGCCGGAATTTGCCGGTGCAACTGAAGCAAATCTTTATCCAGTATATTGATCGTCCGGGCGCCGCGATATTGACAACATGTGATAGCGCTATAACTTTTCCTCAACCCTGATGACACCTACGCTCAATTCGATCATCTCGCGTCTGCACGTCAAGCAGTTGCGCCTTCTGATCGCGCTCGGCGAGCATGGCTCGCTGCTCGGCGCGGCGCGGCAACTTGCGTTGACGCAGCCCGGCGCAAGCAAGGCCTTGCACGAAATCGAAACAACCTTCGGCACGCCACTTTTCGTTCGTACCAATCGTGGACTCGAACCCAACGCGGTCGGGCGTTGCGTGATCCGCTACGCGCGGCTGATCCATACCGACCTCGCGCATTTGCGCGAAGAGATCGTCGGCATCATGCGGGGATATGGCGGACGCGTCTCAGTGGGCGTCATCATGGGCGCCGTGCCGCTTCTGACCGATGCGATCACGGCGGTGAGCGCGGATCAACCGGAGATGTCAGTCGAGATCGTCGAGGATACCAGCGCCACATTGCTCAGCCTGATCGATGCGGGTCGGCTCGATCTGGCCATTTGCCGCACCAGCGTGAGTCAGACGCCCTATCTGTACGACAGCGTTTTCGTACAGAACGAGACGCTCGCAGTTATCTCCAATACGGCGCATCCGCTCGCACGCCGTCGCCGGTTGCCCCTGAAAGACCTTGCCGGTTATCGGTGGGTGGTTTATCGCGCGAATATGCCCATGCGGTTGCTGCTCGAACGCGAATTCCAGGACGCCGGACTGCGCTTTCCCACGCATTTGCTGGAGACCACTTCCGCGTTTGCGACCTTGTCGCTATTGCAGAAGAACGTGTCGCTCGTCGCGCTGGTCTCGATCGATGTCGCGCGCTTTTGCACCGAGCATGGGGTCGCGTGTACGCTGCCACTGCAACTGTCGTCGAAAAGCGAGCCTTATGAACTGGTCACGCGACGTGATGCACCGTTGTCGCCCGGGGCACGCATGCTGATGGAGGCGATTGTTGAACGGGGGGGCAAATAGGGATTTATTCAGGATCAGTTGCAGGCAGACGCTGATCTTTATCGAGGGATCATCGTCTGACAATTTTCAGGCTTGATATCACCGGCCAGTTCCCACGCGAGCGAACTGACAGAATTGTTTCTCAATGTATATGCCGTTCGCGCAGATACACAGTCTTGCAATACACCCCACCCCCCGACACAAGCCAGATACCTCGTTTGGTTTTAATACATCCAACGACGGAATTCGCTGAAGACCACCACGCAGACACGAGACTCTGCAGCCCGCGGATACCGGACGGATGCTTCCAATCTGATACCTGCTTCAGGAGAACACCATGAAAGTAACGATGCTCGCTTTGGCTTTCGCCGCTTGTGCTACGACCGTTTCCGCTTATGCCGCCAATCCGGCCGCCAATCCAGCCGACGCGGCCCCGCAGCACTCGCAGCAATGGACCCCAGCCCAGAACGCCTCGCAGGCGAAGACGCGCGCCGAAGTCCGTCAGGAACTGGTGCGCGCCCAAAACGATGGCCAACTCGCCGCGCTGAACAAGCTTTATCAGGGTAGCTAAGTCCGTTTCAATTCGGGCCCTGCAGGATCGGGGATGTCGGTTCGCTCTCCCCGATCCGTCCATATTGAACAACCTTGATAGTCGAGGTTTCGTCATGATCAAACATTTCGTTGCTGTCGCGCTCGTCGCCGCCAGCGCCGCTACCGTCTCACCGGTTTTCGCTAGCAGCGGCTACGGTCCAGCGCCTCAATACAGCCCGGTCACTGGCGCACCGGCGTCGCAACGCGGCCAAAGCGCGTTGACCGTTCGCGCTGAACAGGCCGATCTCACAAAGAGCGCAGACGTCGCGGCGCAATCGTATGGCGGCATGCCTATCACGACGTCGCAATCGGGTACCCCTATCGTGCCAGCTGTATCGATCTCACCGTATTCGAAGCACTGATCCACTGCCATTAATCCGCCACTCAACCTGACCAATCGGAATCAATCATGAACCAGCCCGAAAAAGTGTTGTACACCGGCAAGACTCACACCACTGGCGGACGCGATGGCGCCGCGCGCAGCTCGGACGGCCGTCTGGATGTCAGACTGTCTGGACCAGGCTCGGCCGCGCCCGGCACCAATCCTGAGCAGATGCTGGCGGCAGGCTGGTCGGCGTGCTTCATCGGCGCAATGGGTCTGGCCGCGCAGAAGATGAAAGTCGCGTTGCCGAAAGACACCGCCGTCGATGCCGAGATCGATCTGGCCGTGACCGACGGTGCTTACTTTCTGCAGGCTCGCCTGAATGTGAGCGTGCCGGGTGTCGACGCCGAAGTCGCACAAGCACTCGTCGATGCCGCGCATCAGACGTGTCCGTACTCGAAAGCGACACGCGGCAATATCGACGTCGTCATCGCGCTAGTTTGATTTGAGGTGCGGGCCGTATCCAGGCCCAGCGCTTGATGCCAATCAGCAAGCAAGTGGCGTTCTCGTGAGCAAGCCGGCGCATCGTGATGGTTGCGCCGGTTTTTTTGTGGCGTGGCGAATAATCACAGGTTTGACGCCGTACTCGCGTTGCCGACGTCATCTTCTGGCGGCTTCCCTATTTACGTTTGGTGAAACGCGAGAAGCGCGTGAAACCAGCATCCATTAGCATGGGCGCTTTGCGAGACTGCATAAGGGAATTAGACTCGCTCAACGCGTGCCGCCTATTTCCATTAGATACAAAATGTACCTCGACGGCGGGAACGCTAATGAGCTGGTTGGTCCAGCTGTCGCAAACACCAAGGCGTCTGTCGCCACCCAACCGAGGCCCCCTTTTGTATCGCCACGTATCTACCTGCTCCGGCGATACAGGGTGTTTCGCACCGACGGTACAGCCGACATATGCCAGATACGTCCACACGCTCCAATAGGTTCATTGCTGATTTATTGGAGATCTCCTCATGTTTGATCGTCTCAAGATGGCCGCTATCGCCGCAGGTGTCAGCGCAGTCGCATTGCTGGCAGGTTTGGCTTATGGCGGCAACGCTGACTATCCCGCCACCTTGCTGAAAACCGGCGCATCGGCGCCGGATTTCAAGGGCATCGATGGCTGGCTCAACAGCCCGCCACTCGATATGAAGCAGTTAAAAGGCAAAGTGGTGCTTGTCGACTTCTGGACCTTCGATTGCATTAACTGCGCCCACACGATTCCCCATGTCGAGGATTGGTACGCCCGCTATCGCGACAAGGGACTCGTGGTCGTCGGTGTACATACACCTGAATATTCGTTCGAACACGACGCGGGCAATCTGAAAAATGCGATCAAGCGGTTCGGCATTCAGTACCCAATCGCGCAGGACAATCAGTATGCGACTTGGAATGCGTACGGAAATCAGTACTGGCCTGCGGTGTATCTGTTCGATCAGAATGGCCGACTGGCGTTCAGCCACTTCGGCGAGGGTAGCTACGACGAGACGGAGCAACAGATACGCACGCTGCTCGGTCTGAAGGACAAACACGGCTGAAGCTGTCACGGTATCGAGCGAGGGCCTGCGGGGCGTTGTTGTCCGGCAAGCGATACTGGTGGCGGCAGAGGACGTCTGGCGGGGGCCGATAATGCAATCGGATGAACCCGTTCTTTTACGGTCGTACGTGTCCGCTCCGGCTCGGCCAGAACGGGATGTTGTTCTTCAGTCGCAACCTCGTGCCTGACAACCGACGACGGCGGGCGAAAAAATCGCACGCCTACAACGCAAAAAAATAAACCCCGGCGAGTAGCGCGAGCCACTTGCCGGGGTATGAATCAAACCGCCATCAAGCCAGGTCGAAGCGGTCCAGGTTCATCACCTTGGTCCAGGCCGCGACAAAATCATCGGCGAACTTCTGCTTGGCATCGCTGCTGGCATAGACCTCCGCCAGTGCGCGAAGTACAGCGTTGGAACCGAACACCAGGTCGACGCGGGTGCCGGTGTACTTCACTTCGCCGGTTTTGCGGTCACGTCCCTCGAACAATTCCGCCGACGCGTCCGTGGCCTTCCACGCTGTATTCATGTCGAGCAGGTTGACGAAGAAATCGTTGCTGAGCACGCCGACACGGTCGGTGAGCACGCCATGGCTGCTGCCGTCGAAATTGGCTCCCAGCACGCGCATACCGCCGATCAGCACGGTCAGTTCCGGCGACGTCAGCGTGAGTTGCTGGGCCTTGTCGATCAACCGGGTTTCAGTCGAAGGACCGCCCTGCTCGCGGCGATAGTTGCGGAAGCCGTCGACAAGCGGCTCGAGGAGCTCGATCGCTTCTACATCGGTCTGGTCCTGACGGGCATCGACCCGGCCAGCCGCAAATGGCACATTGACTTTGATTCCCGCCGCAGCCGCAGCCTGCTCGATGCCGACCACCCCCGCCAGCACGATCACGTCGGCCAGCGAGGCTTTGCCGGACGCCTGCTGGATGGCTTGCAACTTTGGCAGCACGCCTGCGGCGATCCGGTTGGCTTCCCAGTCTTTCTGAGGTGCCAGCGCGAGCCGTGCGCCGTTGGCGCCGCCGCGCTTGTCACCGCCGCGATAGGTCGACGCCGATGCCCACGCCACAGAAACCAGCTCGCCGACCGACAGGCCCGACTCGGTGATCTTCGCCTTTAGCGCTGCGATGTCGGCCTCACTCGGATTGTGACTTGGTGCCGGCAGCGGATCTTGCCAGAGCAGGTCTTCCTTCGGTACTTCCGGGCCGAGGTAGCGCGCCTTCGGGCCCATGTCGCGGTGCGTCAATTTAAACCACGCGCGCGCGAATGCTTCAGAGAAGGCCTGGGGATCTGCGAGGAAGCGACGCGAAATCTTTTCGAAAGCCGGATCGAAGCGCAGAGTCAGGTCGGTGACCAACATTGTCGGCTTGCGCTTTTTCGACGGATCGAACGGGTCTGGAATGATTTCCGGTGCGTCCTTGGCTTCGAACTGGATCGCGCCTGCTGGGCTGCGGGTCTGCACCCACTCGTACTTGAACAGATTCTCGAAGAAGTGGTTGCTCCACTGCGTCGGCGTCTGCGTCCAGATCACTTCAAGGCCGGACGTGATTGCATCAGCGCCTACGCCCGAGCCGTGGCTGCTAGCCCAGCCGAGGCCCAGCGCGTCGAGCTGCGCGGTCTCGGGGTCGGCGCCCACCTGTTCCGCCGATCCGGCACCGTGGGTTTTGCCGAGCGTGTGACCACCGGCGATTAGCGCGACGATTTCCTCGTCGTCCATTGCCATGTTGCCGAACGTTGCACGGATGGCCGGCGCCGCCGACACCGGATCGCCACTCGCGTTGGGACCTTCAGGATTGACGTAAATCAGGCCCATTTCCGTGGCGGACAGCGGATTCTTCGCCAGCGTCTCCGGGGTGCGGTGGGTGAGCCACTTGGATTCGTCGCCCCAGTTCACGTCCTGATCCGGTTCCCACACGTCTTCACGGCCGGCGCCGAAACCAAAGGTGCGAAAGCCTGCGTTTTCCAGCGCGACGTTGCCGGCCAGCACGATCAGATCTGCCCACGAAATCTTCTGGCCATACTTCTGTTTGATCGGCCACAGCAGACGACGCGCCTTATCCAGACTGACGTTGTCCGGCCACGAATTGAGCGGAGCGAAGCGTTGCTGGCCGCGCCCTGCGCCGCCACGACCATCGACCATACGGTAGGTGCCCGCGCTGTGCCATGCCATGCGGATGAACAGACCGGCGTAACTGCCCCAGTCGGCCGGCCACCACGCCTGCGAGTCCGTCAGCAGAGTCCGGATATCGCCCTTGAGCGCACTGTAGTCGAGCTTTTTGAACTCGTCGCGGTAATTGAAGCTTTCACCGAGGGGATTGGAGCGGTTGGAATGCTGGTTCAGCAGGTCGACGCGCAACTGGTTGGGCCACCAGTCGCGGTTCCCGGTGCCGCCACCGGCGACCGGCCTGCCAGCGGCGTGAAACGGGCATTTCGCATCATCGGGGGTGGGCGTATCGATTGGCGTGCTCATGTTTCCTCCATTCGCGTGTGGGGTCTTCTAATATACCTGTTACCGATGACACACCACAGACGATCGATGCTGATTTTTTCGTGCTCAGAGAAATCGGTATGCTTTCTGCAATTGCGCCGATAACAGTACCGACTGTTCCAGCTAATCATTCAGAGAACTCTGCGTTTGATCGCGCCGCGCTTGCACATGAGTACATTGGATCGAAATGTTGCGTCTGGCCGGGCACGAATGAATTATGTATTTCTATTGCCGTGCTTATCCAGACGTTGCTGGTTCGCAGATATTCGTAGATTGCAGCGATCCCGTTTTCATGACCGGGCGCTGAGCTTTCATGGCCGGCGAATGGGCTCATGTAGCTCAGGGTCCGGTTTATATTGATCCAGATGATCCCCGTTTCGAGCCGCCTGCAAGCGCAAGAAAATGGAGAGTCTCGATGTTCTGGACAAGACCGGCGTGCGATCGGAATCTGAAATGTCGAAATGACTGCTGCCGATCTGACAGGTCGCGGTTCTTGATGCCGCCACTGTATAGACGGCGTGCCCTTACCTACTGCAAAGCGGAGATAAAGGAATGGACGTGAAACACCCTTGCACGTGAACTCACCGAACTGGCTCGTGATACCGAACCACTTCTGCTGCTTCAACACTCGAACCGCGGCTACTGTTTCGGTGCATTAGCTGGGCAAACCAAGCGGTACAGCAGCACCAATGAGAGATTCGACGTGGATGGCGCGAACGCCGCACGAGATTTTCTCAAAGGCATGGTTTTGGATCAATACCCCAAGACCCACCAACGCAATGCGATTGCGCCGCCTGATCATCATTGACGATCTCAGGCGGCGTACTACATTCGATCATTCCGCACTGGACTTTTCTGCCGCCTGCTCGATCAACTTGGCGACTTCGGCAGGATGCGACATATAGGCCACGTGGCTCGAATTGATCTCGACAGTCGTGCTCCCGGCGCGCTTTGCCATGAAACGTTCGAGATCGGGATTGATGGCGCGGTCTGCGGTTGCAACAACTGCCCAGCTCGGTTTCGCCTTCCATGCCGGCGTCGTGATCGGCACGCCAAACGACTGGGCAGCGGGCATTACCTGCGAGGCAGCCATGAACTTCGCTTCAGCGGCGGGCAAGTCTGCCGCGAAATCAGCGTGGAACTGCGCCGGGTCAAGATACAGATAACCGTCTGCGGTTGCCTTGATCGCCGTGCTCGCGCCCGGCGTCTTTTTTGCCAGTTCCATCGGGCTTTCGCCGGCATCGGGCTGGAATGCCGCCACGTACACAAGGCCCGCCACCTTCGCGTCGTTACCCGCCTCGGTCACCACTGCACCACCATAACTATGGCCGACGAGGATGCTCGGGCCGTCCTGCGCATCGACGACCCGCGTGGTTGCCTTCACGTCGTCACCGAACGAAGTTTCCGGTTCCTGAACCACGGAGACCTTGTAGCCGTCGCGTGTCAAAATTTTCGACACCGCCTGCCAGCCCGAACCATCGGCGAAATAGCCATGAACGAGGACGATATTTTTGACCGGTGCGGCTATCGCGGCTTGCGAACCCAAAGCGGCGACAGAAAGGGCGAGTGCTGCGGCGATACGCGTGACGGACGAGGCTGCTTTCATTTTCAGGCTCCAAAGGATCAGTCAGGGTTTGAGTTCGACGAAGCGTCTTGCTCATCGATGTAGCCATCCTACTAGTAGGATGGCTACATGGCAAGAACTTTTTACGGGCTGGATATTTGCCCCCACTGCACGTAGACTTCAGAAATATTCAACCGACTAGATGGTAGGGAAAATGACAGCGACAGGAGAAGGCACCGCGAGCAGGATTCTCGACGCGGGCCGACAACTCATCATGCGTCGCGGCTACAGTGGATTTAGCTATGCCGATGTGGCCGATGCGATCGAGATTCGCAAGGCGAGTATTCATCACCACTTTCCCGCGAAAGCCGATCTGGTGATCGCGGTGGTGAAACAGTCACGCGACATGTTTGACGCTGAAATGGCAGTGTCACGAGAAGGTGGCGCAGATGCACTTGCGCAGTTACGCGCCTATATCGGCTACTGGGAGCGTTGTATCGCAGACGATAGCGCGCCGTTTTGCGTAGCTGGCATGCTTGGCGCTGAACTTCCCGCGTTACCCGAAGAAGTGGCCCGCGAGGTGAAAGCGCATTTCGAGAACCTGACTGTCTGGCTTGAACACGTGCTCGAAACGGGAGTGAAAGACAATCTGTTCAAGCTGGATTCTTCGGTCGAGGCGCAGGCGGAGATGCTGGTATCGCTGGTTTATGGTGCGATGCTGGCCGCACGGGCTTATGGCAACGCCATGCTCTTCAAGAACGTCACAAATGGCGCCGTCGACAGGCTTATCAAGCCGGCCAGACGAACCCGGGCCAGTTAATCGCTGAGGTCCCGGGTTTGCCGTCACACAGGATTGAGTGCCCTGTCGTCTCGAGTCGACAGCAGTACGCCGGCGCATTCTGCCGCGCCTTTAAGCACGAAAAGATAGGCGCCGTGACGTGGAGACGCTGACGCGCATGTCTGAGTTTTCGCCGCGTCGCTCACCAAAGGCGATGTCGACGATGATGTGAGCCTTCTTTCGGCTACGGGGTCAACAAAGTCAAAGCGTTCTTGATCGCGGACAGATCGCTGAGCCTCGCGACAGCCGCAACATACCCGTCTGGCCGGATCAGCCAGACGCCTTCCGGATCGGGCGGCGTGCGAAGCTCCGCCTCAAGTACGTCCGCATACCGGTCGATCAGATCCAGCGCGGGCGTGCCGGAAGCCAGCAGAGCGAAGCGTGGTTCGCTGCCGGCGCCAAACAGCTGATCGTCCAGGATTCTCTGACCGGGTTCCGGACCATCCAGTCCAGACGCAGACCCTGCGTTGAGCGGGCTCTCGGGATAGCCGATCGTAACCTCCGTCATGGTGTCCGCGAGCAGGTTCTGGACTGGGGCGAGACCGAGCATCAAATGGCCGACCACATCTCTCACCGTGCGCGCGACCGGGTTTCTCGTAGTTCCGACGAGGGTCAGGCGTTCCGCGTTCTTGAGAACCTGATCGCCGACATAGCTGCGCTCAGGACTGAAACTGTCGATCAACGCTTCAGCCGCGCGACCCTGCATGAACAGCGCCAGTTTCCATGCAAGGTTGAAGGCGTCCTGCATGCCGGTGTTCATCCCTTGACCGCCCGCCGGACTGTGAACGTGCGCAGCGTCGCCGCAAAGAAACGCGCGTCCCCACCGGTATTGCGTAACCTTGCGCCCGTTGATGCGGAAGCCCGTTAGCCAGATCGGGTCAAAGGCAGTCATGCCCTGTGGCCCACGCCGGTCGATCAGGGTCTGCAACTGCTCCAGCGTGGGTGTCGGCGGATGGGCGTCGCCGGACGGCGGCATGTCTGCGAGAAGGCGATAACGCCCTGGCGAAATCGGGAAGATGACGAACGCCCCGTCCTCGTGCCAGTAGACCGTGGCTTCAGTGTCCGGCACGGGATAGCCGCGCACGTGGACGTCGGCGAGAATCCAGTCGCTCTCCATGGTGCTGCCGTCGAACGTTGCGCCAACGGTGTGGCGCACGAGACTATGCGCGCCGTCGCAACCCATCACCCAATCGGCCGACGCGTTCTCTTCGTGTCCATCAGGCAGGCGCAGCACGACATCTGCGCCATCGTCGCGCAATGAAAGACTGACTGCTTCCGTGCTCCTTTGCACTGTTACGCCGAGAGACGCCAGACGTTCCTCCAGGATTCTCTCGGTATCGGCTTGCGGGAGCATCAGCGCAAACGGATAGGGCGTGGCGACCGCGTCCATGGTGACGCGCCCGATCAATTTGTCGCCGGAAAGGAAGCTCAGCGCGTTTGCTTTGAAGCCCGCGTCGATAAACGGGGCGGAGCCGCCCGGCTGGCGGTCGAGAAGCTCGAGCGTCCGGCTCCACACGACTAGCGCTTTCGACTTGTCGGTGCGCTCGGGCGCCTTGTCGATGATCTGAACGGGGACGCCGAAACGCGTGAGCTCAATTGCCAGGGTCAACCCGACCGGGCCAGCGCCAATAATAAGCACTTTTTTAGAGAGAATCTGGTTCATGGAAAGCTCCGTGGTAAGGGATCCATACCGTTGCCATCCCGCGCTTCAGGCGAAGCGCAAATGGCGTTGAGTCAACGTTCGGACGACCCGGCTTCTATGCTGTGCCGGCAACGTCCAGCCACCGTCAATAATGATCCTGGCGCACGATGTGCATCGTTCGGGAAGGCTCGCGTGCGTTGGACACCTTCAAGGTTTTTATGGCAACCGGCTCGATGAATGCTACGCTCAAAGTTCGCGAACTGACCCGATGGCCGACCCCTCCTCACCTGCTGACGACTTCTATGCCGATGGTGCCGCACCCGGTCGGCGTCGTGATCACGATCGTCACGCTATAGGTTGCCATCAGATTCACGGGTTGGTATCCGGCGCAGAGGGCTCTATAACGCAAACCGAATGAAGCATCGTGATGCGTATCTTCCGATAGGCGTTGACGGCCCGCAAACGCAACAGCACCAAGACACCAGAAGGCGACATGATCACACTCTACTCATATCCGCAGCTTTTCGGTCTTGAAGACAACAATCCCTACGGGCTAAAAGTTTTCGCGTTTCTGACCATGAACGGACTGCCATTCGAGCATCGACATGTACTCGACACGAGCGCTGCGCCGCGCGGGCAACTGCCGTATCTCGATGACGACGGCGATATTATCGGCGACAGCGATGCGATTATTGCGCATCTGAAACATCGTTACGGATTGCAGTTGGACGATGCGTTCAGCGCGAAACAACAGACTATTGATCTGCTGTTGCGGCGCACACTGGACGACCTCTATTGGGTCATGTCGTATTCACGTTGGCGCGACGACCGCTTCTGGCCCAGCTTCCGGGATGCGCTGCTCGCGCAACACCCCGAACTCACTGTCGGAGTACTCGACCACGCACGCCTCTACAACTTCGAGCGCTATCGCTATCAGGGCATCGGCCGTTACGAACCGGAGGCTGCGTACGCTCGCGGGCTGGCAGATCTACGCGCGATCTCGCACTTACTCGGTGAAGGCCCATTCATCTTCGGTGCAGAGCCGTCGAGCACCGATGCGGGACTGTATGGATTCATTGCGAGCATTTATTTCTACGACATCGACACGCCGCTGAAACGCTACGTCGTCACGCAGGAGAATCTGGTGAATCATTGCCGGGCAATGCGTGAGCGGATGCACAACGCGCGGTGAAGGCGAGCGTAGTTGATTTCTGGACAATGGCACCGCGCCCGGAAGCGCCCGGTAAGACGGCGTCAGCGTGGATGCCCTCATGAGGCACTCAGCCTCTTAGATCGCGCCAGTCTCAGCCCCCCATAGCGCGAACCCGCCGCGATGCTGCACGCATTCGTCGGCACTTCTGTTTTTCTAACCATTGCAGGGATTCCAGCACGACCTCGGGCGGAACCTCGTTGAATGTCGTGCTGCGGATCAAAGCCTCGCTTGCGGCAATGTCGTTGAACTGCCCCAGCTTGTCCTGCACGGACGCCAACTCCTTGATCTTGCGACCGTACTCGCCTTTGATAACAGGTTGAAAAAACTCGAGCAGGTACCTCAGTTTTTTGCCGGCCTTGCGCACGTCGTGAAGCTCTTCCTCGGCGACGCTCTCGCTACGTGCTGCGCGCCTGCTTCGTTTTTTAAGTGCACGTTGCGCCAGACGAACGCGCTCCTCGGCAAACGCGCGAATGGGAAGATCGTTGCACCTCGACTCCAGCGTGGTTTGTGCACGAAGCAGCACGTCGTTCAGAAACGCCTCGACGTCAACGCCGCTGATCACTGTCTGGCTATGTACCACTGCCTGGGCGCGCTTCTCGCGCGCAGCGGTCACAAGCAGTTCGATGGATGCACGCTTCTCTTTGGCAACTTCCAGCAGTTCGCCTGCGATGTCCCAATCGCGCGTTCCGCCAGCCACCTCAGCAAGCTGCCTGAATTCTTCGGTGGCGTGCGCTGTCACCTCTTCTCCGAGGTAGGGGGAATATGCCCAATATAAAGCCCGAAGCTTTCTGAAGGAGATCCTAAGCTGATGAAAACCCTCGGCATCGCTTTTTGTGGCTAGCTCTTTCGCTCTCTGGACTGCATCGACTATTACCGGCGTCGCCAAAGATGAGAAGGTGCTGGCAATCGAACTTGTTCCTGTGAGTGCGGAGCCGGGCAGTCTTCGGCCGACCTTGATGAGCGTGTTCGGCCGTGGCAAAGGCCAGTCACCGTCCATATCCATTTAAGCCTCAAGTCAGACGAACAATGCGGTTTGCCCAGACCATAGCACACTGCTCAGAGAGCCCAGCGGCCTCTGTGACGTTTTGATGAAGCGTATTGAAAATGTGACGTCTGCATCGCACGGGAAGCAGAACATGTCCGCTCCTCTGCTGTTCTGTATTAGGATTTCGATAGCAGCACGCGCCCGAAACGCTGGCGCAGCAAACGCGCCCCAAAATACAAAGAACAGAAATAGGAGTTCGGTTTGAAGAAACGCGCCACCGTGATCTGCCGTCGAGGTAAGCGAATTCTGCTGGTCGCTCGAAGTCAGTCGAAATGGGCGTTGCCGGGTGGAATCCTCAAGCATGGTGAACATCTGTCAGACGCCGCACTTCGCGAACTCAAGGAAGAGACACGCCTCTCCGGCAAATCGGCCAAGTATCTCTTTCAGTTTCGCGGAGCGCAAAAGCACCATCACGTCTTTTACTGTGACGTCTCAAAGCGAGCCAAGGCCCGGGCAAGCAACGAGATCTCCCGGTGCCGCTGGGTTCACCTTGAAGACATTTCACAGCTTGCGACCAGCGCTCCGACGAAAGTCATCGTCAAGGCTCTTGGTGAGAAGCGCAGCGGTTCGCGCGGTAAATGAGGTAATTGCAAGGTAGCGGGCGCAGCGTTGAACTGGCCACGCAACCGGTTAATCAGCGCCCACCTGAAGCCGCTACCAAGCCCGGCTCGCCAATCCGTCCACTCAAAGACTTCAACCCGAAGGTCGCCACGAGTGTCAGCACCGCACACGCCACCATGAAGTAACCTGGTGCCGCAGCGTCGCCAGTCCGCTTGATCAGCCAGGTCCCGACGAGCGGCGCCGTCCCGCTAAAAATGGTAAAGCTCAGATTGAAAGCCAGCGCGACCCCGCTGAAACGCACGCGAGTGGGAAACATGTCGGCAATGATGCAGGCGAAGGTCCCGTTGATAAGCGCGGCGCCCAGTCCGCCAACAAACATCAGCGCGATCAGATCGATTCGATGGCCCACAGCCGCGTGATAGAACGGCATGGTCAGCACGATCAGCAGCGCCGCGCCCGCGCGCATCAGATGACGCCGCGCCACACTGTCCCCGAGCCGTCCAACCAGCAGAATCCCGATTGACGCCGTCGCCAGCGCGACATTCTGGCCGAGTGCGACCTGGCGCGGATCATAGTGCAACACCTTGTCGAGATAAGCGGGCATGTGCGCGAACAACAGGCCGTTATAAGCAGCGGTCGCGGCGGTTGTCAGCACGCCGATCAGTACTGGGCGCCAATAGTCACGCATCAGTTCGGCAAATGGATGCTTCGAGGACATGTTTTTCATCTGCGCGAATTCCGGCGTCTCTTCGAGCTTGCGACGTAGCCAGAAGCCGAGCAGACCGATCAACCCGCCGAAGATAAATGCGATCCGCCAGCCGTACGCGGCCACGTCGTCCGGGGCGAGGATCGCGTGTACGCCGAGGTTCACGGCTGCCGCCAGCAGCACACCGGAATTCACGCAAAAGAACACGATCCCGCAGACAAAGCCGGCCCTGCGCGGCACGGTCTCGACCACATAGGTAATCGAGCCCGGCAATTCGCCGCCCAGACAGAAACCCTGAATCAAACGCAGCAGCACCATCGTCACAGTAGCGGCAATGCCCCAACTGGCGTAAGTGGGGACGAGACCCATGCCGATTGTCGAGAGCGACACGACGATCACGGACACGATAAATACGCGCCGCCGTCCGTAGCGATCACCGAACCAGCTCAACACGGCGCCGCCAATCGGCCTCGATAGATAGCCGATGGCGAACACGGCGAACGACAGCAGCAACGCCATGGTCGGATCGAGCATCGAGAAGAACGCGCGTCCGATGAACTGCGCAAACACGCCATAGACGACAAAGTCGTAGAACTCCAGCGCGCCGCCCAGACTGGCAAGAATGATGAGCCGCCATTGGCTCGCGCTCAATCTGTCGAAAGGGGCACCTCGGGCGGTCGTCGTTTCAAGGGTTGGCATCATGTCTCCTGATGCATGGCTTATATGAGCGGCCGGGCGCGCACGCCATGCAGTGCGGCGGCTGTGTGAGTTCGACTGTCCGGGCGCGGCGATCCCGTACGATGCACTACCCTTCGACCGGCACGCGCACGATCTGCGAGATGTCCTCGTTGCCAAGTCCCTGCTCCACCGCCCGCGCAAGCCACCGGCGCACCAGCGACGCAAGCGGCAGACTCACGTGCGTATCGCTGGCGAGCGCTTCGACAGCGTCGAGGTCCTTGAGCATCGTGCGGATGGTCCCGGTTGCGCGAACGGGCGGCTCGATCATTCTCGGCATCAACGTTTGAAGCAGCACCGAGTCGGCCCATCCGCCCTGCAACGCGGCAGGTATCCGCGCGACGTCGATTCCTGCGTGTTGCGCCAATCGTGTTGCTTCGGCGAGCGCCGCGATGGTCGTCATCACGATGGTCTGGTTGGCCAGCTTGGTGGCCTGTCCTGCGCCGCTGTCGCCCATCCGGGTCACCCGTGCGGCGTAAGCGGCGATGACCGGTGTCACCGTGTCGAACGCGTCGGCGGCACCGCCCGCCATCACGGCCAGCATGCCCGCCGCCGCGCCCGCTGTGCCGCCAGAGACGGGGGCGTCGATCCAGTGTCCACCTGTCTGCGCGTGCCAGCGTTGGGCCAATGCAATCGTCTGCGCTGGCGATAGCGTCGAATGATCGACCAGGATCGCGCCGTCGCGTGCGCGGGTGACGAGTCCCTGCGTGCCGAACACGACGGCTTCGACCGCCTCGGCATTGGCCAGGCATAGCATCACGATGTCGGCAGCCTCGGCGACCTCGGCAGGCGAACGGCAGGCGTAACACCGTGGTGCAGCAGTGGCGTCTTTAACCGACTCTGCCGCCAGTGTCAGCGCCTTCTCATGCGAACGATTCCACACGCCGATGCTGTGCCCCGCGCCGACGAGACGACGCGCCATCGGCAACCCCATCAGGCCCAGCCCGCAAAAGCCGATCGAAAGGGCGCTCACGCGGCGGCTCCGTCGTCACCATGGGTCGGCGCGTCGTAAGGCCAGTCGAGCGCGCCGGAATGCGTGACCGCACCGAGATGCGCAGGCCGTACCAGCGCCTCGTATTTTTCCAGCACGCCAGCGAGTCGGCGCTTCGGGCGTGCAGGCAACGCGGCGCGGCGTTGCGCGAGCTGATCGTCGGACAGATCGACGCGCAAACTGCCGCTGCGGGCATCGATGTGCACGAGATCGCCGTCGCGCAGCAACGCAATCGGTCCGCCCGCCGCAGCTTCCGGGCCGACATAGCCGATGCACATCCCGCGCGTCGCGCCGGAAAACCGGCCATCGGTCAACAAGGCGACCTTCTCGCCCATGCCCTGCCCATAGATCGCCGCCGTCACGCTGAGCATCTCCCGCATGCCCGGGCCGCCCTTCGGTCCTTCGTTGCGGATCACCAGCACGTCGCCCTCGCGATAGTCGCGGGCGGCGACCACGGCCATGCAGTCTTCCTCGCATTCGAAGATCCGCGCGTGGCCCGAAAAGGTCAGCGATTTGAGCCCGGCGACCTTCAGGCACGCGCCGTCCGGCGCGAGATTGCCACGCAGGATCACCAGGCCGCCGTTCTCGCCGAGCGGTTCGTCGCACGATCGGACCACGGTCCCGTCCGGGCCGGCATAGTCACGCAACGCCTGCTCCAGTGTGACGCCTTCGAGCGTCGGAACGTCGCCGTGCAAAAAGCCGCCGGCGAGCAACGCATTGAGCACGGCCGGCACCCCGCCCGCGTGATGCAGATCCTGCGCGAGATAGCGGCCGCCAGGCTGCAGATCGCCGATCAGCGGAATGCGCGCGAACACGCGCTGCACGTCATCGAGCGTGAAGCGGATGCCGGCTTCATGCGCGATCGCCGGAATGTGCAGCGCCGCGTTGGTCGAGCCGCCGGTCGCGGCAACCGCCGCGCAGGCGTTCTCCAGGCTTTTGAGCGTCACCAGATCGCGCGGCAGCGGGCCTCCGTCCTTCAGCGTGCGCATTACCGTTTCGCCTGCGCGTCGTGCTATTGCAATCCTTTCGCTATATACGGCCGGCACCATCGCCGAACCAAGCGGAGCGAGACCGAGCGTTTCGGCAACCATCGCCATGGTGTTCGCGGTGAACTGGCCAGGACACGAACCCGCAGTAGGCGTGCACTGCTTTTCGATCGCATCGAGTTGCGCGCGGGTCATGTCGCCGCGTTGCGCAGTGCCGACCGCCTCGATGGTGGTGAGAATGGTCGCCTGACGTTGCAGGCCCGTTCCCGCGCCGCCGGGAATCTGCCCGGGTGCGACGCCCGGCAGCATCGCGCCGCCGAACAGGAACACGCCGGGCACATTGACGCGAACCATGCCCATCAAGATGCCCGGCAGCGTCTTGTCACAGCCCGCCACGCCGACCAGCGCATCGTACGCATGCGCGCGCACGAACAGCTCGACGCTATCCGCCACGACCTCTCGCGAGACGAGGCTCATGCGCATCCCCGCATGATTCATCGAGGTGCCGTCAGACACCGAGATGGCCGAGCCACGAATCGGCACACCGCCGCCCGCGGCGACACCGAGCCGCGCGTTGTCGGACACCTGGTTCAGCGACATCGAACAGGGCGTGTTCTCGCCAAACGTATCGACGATCGCCACGAACGGCTTTTGCATCGACTCATCATCGAGACCGGTCGCGCGCAGAAACGCGCGGTGCGGCGCACGCGTTACGCCATCGGTCACCATGCGGGAGCGGTGTTTATGCAGATTGGTCATAGAGGGGATTCTGTTTTCATTTGAGGGATCTGTACGCGGCAGCGTCGGTTGGCACGGTGTGAACGTGATGCGCCGGCCCGCAGTTATCCGCCGTTTAGCAGCAGTCCGTTTTCAGCGGCAATCACCTGGCCTGTGATAGCCGGTGCTTGCGCTGCGAGAAACCACGCCAGTTCGGCGATTTCAGCCGGCTGCGACACGCGCTTGAGCGGCGCCTGATCTGTCATTCGGGACAACACGCCGTCGTAGCTCGCGGCGTCGAGCACGCGCAGCAGCAGACCGTCGTCGACCAGGCCGGGCGCGATGGCATTGACCCGAATGCGTGGTGCGAGATTGCGCGCCAACGACAGCGTCAACGTATTCACCGCGCCTTTCGATGCCGCGTAGGCAATCGACGACCCAGTCCCGTTCAGCCCCGCCAGCGACGACACATTGACGACGCTGGTACTACGCGACGCAGTCGCGGATTCGCGCAACAGCGGGACGGCCGCCCGCGTCATCTGGTAAAGGCCGATCAGATTCACACGATAGACACGCTCGAATTCGACGTCGTCGATCTGTTCGAACTCGTTATGCGGAATGACCCGCGTGGTGCCCGCGCAATTGATCAGCGCATCGATTCTCTGCCAGCGGGTGCCGACCGCGTCGACCGCGCGGCGGCAATCGGTGTCGTTGCCCACATCCGCGTCGAACACCAGGGTCTGCGCGCCCGCCTCGCGACACCGTGCCTCGACGCTCGACGCTGCATCACGGGTGGCGTCGTCGAAATTGCCGATCGCGACCGACCACCCTGCCTGCGCAAAGCGCAACGCGCACGCTGCACCAATGCCGGAAGCCGAACCCGTGATCACGCACACGGGCGCGCTCGATTGTGTCATTTGAAGGTCCCTTGAGAACTTGGAGAAGTGCGATGAAACGGAATGCCCATCACGAGCGCCGCGCCGATCAGCAGCGCGGCGGCGATGGCCAGCATGCCGGGAAGCAGTTTGCCGCCGCTCAGATCGGCCAGCCAGCCGACGATGAACGGACTGACGAAGCCCGCGAGATTGCCGGTGCAATTGATCACGGCGAGACCCGCTGCGGCCCCTGCGCCGCCGAGCAGCGCGGTGGGAATGCCCCAGAACACGGGCGCAATCGAATTGATGCCGATGGCCGCGACCACCAGCGCAACAACCGACACGGTCACGTTGGCCGCGAACAGGACGGACGCGAGCAAGCCGAACGCGCCGATTGCGCAACAAAGCGCGACATGCACCCGCCGCTCGTTGCGGCGGTCGGCATGACGCGCGATCCAGATCATCGCGACCACGCTGATCAGCGACGGCACCGCCGACAGCAGCCCGATATTGCCGATGCTCGCGACGCCGCTTGCCTTGATGATGGTGGGCACCCAGAAGGCCAGCCCGTAATTGCCCATCGCGATGCAGAAATACAGCAGACCTAGCAGCCAGACCTTCGGGTTCGCGAATGCACCGCGCGCCGTGGTTTCGGTGCGGGTCAGCGCGTCGCGCGCGAGATCGGCGGCAATGCGGGATTTCTCTTCCGCGTTTAACCAGCGCACGTCGGCAATGTTGTCGGTCAGCACGAAGAACGCGGCGACCCCGACTACCAGAGAGCCGAGCCCTTCGACCAGAAACAGCCAGCGCCATCCTGCGATCCCATGGACGCCCGCGAGATGCGCCATCAGCCAGCCCGACAGCGGCCCGCCAATCGCTCCTGATACCGGAATCGCCGTCATGAACAGCGCGATGATTTGCGAGCGGCGCTGCGCTGGAAACCAGTTCGACAGATACAGCACGACACCGGGAAAGAAACCGGCTTCAGCGACACCCAGCAGAAAGCGCAGCACGTAAAACGACGTGGCACCGCTGACGAATACCGTGAGACTCGACACGATTGCCCAACTGACCATGATCCGCGCGATCCAGCGGCGCGCGCCGACGCGATGGAGAATGAGGTTGCTCGGCACTTCGAAGATGAAATACCCGAGGAAGAAAATCCCGGCACCCGCGCCGTAGACGGTCTCGCTCAGCGACAGGTCGGTCAGCATCTGCAGCTTCGCGAAGCTGACGTTCACGCGGTCGATGTACGCGACGACGAAGGCCAGAAAAAGGAACGGCACGATGCGCCGCGTGAGCTTCGCGTAGAGCGCGGTGTGGGCCGGATCGTCGCGCGCCTCGCCGAGGGCGAGGCGATTTCCGTATGAATCAGCGTTCATCTCTTTGTCCTGTTCGTGCCGTTGACACGAAGTCTCCTGGGCGCCTCGCCTGCACGGCAACCGGTGCGGCGGACACTGTCTTGTGGGTGCGCAAAAGCTTGCGCCGCCGCATTGCTACGGCGGCTGGATCAGGCGGCGCTTCAGGCGCTTACCATCCCAACGGTTCAAGATTAGCGATACGACGGCCATTGCCGCAAATCACGAATTCGGCGACAGTTATAACTCCACGGTTATATCGCTCGTCGATTTTGGGGAAAACCCTGTGATGTCCAGCAACGATCCCATTGAGCGATTCTTTCGCAACGGACTGAAATTGCCGCATCTGCGGATACTCGTGAGCCTGGCCGACCTCGGGCAGGTCACGCGGGTGGCGGCCGCATTTCACGTCACGCAGCCAGCCATTTCGAAGCAGATCGCGGAGATCGAAGACGCGCTCGGGGTAACGGTAGTGAGCCGGGTCGGCAACGCGCTTGAACTGACCGGCATCGGTCAGGTGATCGTGTCGTGCGGGCGCGAAGTGTTGCGCCAGATCGAACTCGCGCGGCGCGACGTGAGCGCGCTTGCGTCGGGCACGGCGGGGCATGTCCGGGTCGGCGCGGTCGTTACGATTCCCGAGCCGCTGATTGCCCACTCGGTGCAGCTGTTTATCCGGCGGGCGCCGTCCGCGTCGTTATCGTTTGCCGAAGCCACGCTCGACCGGTTAATGCGGATGATGGACGATGGCGATCTCGACATCGCGCTCGGCCGCAACCGGATCGCGTCGGCAAACGGCGCCCAATCGGCGTTCACGCAAGAGGTACTGCACCGCGAGCCCTTTGTGTTCGTGGCCGGCACCCATCATCCGCTGGGAGACCCGGATCGCCCGACCACCTGGGCCGATTTACAGGGATGCCGGTGGATTACGCCCATGCAAAGTTCGCCTGCGTACGCCACCCTGGTCGAAGCGCTCGCGCCGCACGGGCTCACACCCGACCGTGGCGCGGTCGAATCGAGTTCGCTCGCGTTGAACGTCGCGCTGATTCGCAGCGGCGATTTCGTTTCAATCCTGCCGATGTCGGTTGCACGGCCCCAGGTCATACGCGGCAACATGCGCGTGTTACCGTTGCCGCCGCTGCAACCGCTCGGCGAGATCGTCGCCTATTGGCGAGCGGGTTCGACGACCCCGGCGGCAGAACTTTTCAGCGCGTGTCTTAGGGAAGTGTCCAGCGACCTGCTGGGGGAGCATGTGTCCGAGGGGCGTGAAGACGGTATCCTTTTATAGCTTCGCAGGTTGATCTTTGGACCTCGGTGTGCGAGAGCGGAGTTCGCTCCAGAACAAGGTCCGTTGCGCCGATGGTGCGTAAGCACCCCGCAACACACTCGTACCGCCAATAAACCCTGCAACGATAAACGACTTGCGCATCACAGCGACGTCGTATCCGCCCGCGATCAACCGGTCTGCCGCGAATCCGGCCAGCGCTGCCACGATCGCAATGCCGATGAAACTGAAGAAGGCATATAGCCCCGCTTGTCTCAGCGAAAGCCCGCGCTGCTCGACCAGGTAAGCATGCATCCACGTCATGCAATAGAAAGAGTAATAGCTATAGCAAAGTTGGTAAGACCGCCTTATACCACCGGATTCGCCAGCAGATTGCCTGGCGGCACAGATACAGCCCGCTACTTTGCCGCCACTGTTTCGCTTTGGACGGGAAGTCGTTGCGCAGCATCGGCAACAACCAGACCAAGCAGATTGGCGACAACGAACATCTCTTCCACGAATGCGAAACAATCAGTCAGGCAGCAATCGGTGCGCCAAGAGCGGTGCCCAATTTTTCCGCAAGTCGAATAAATTCCTGTTGCCGTATCTTTCTGCGTTTCCTTGACAATGATGACGCGCCGGTTTTCTCGCGCGCCCATAATTTTCCACACAGCCTGCAGAACTCAGGCCAATGGGCCAGTACTGCCAGGACGCGCTTGCGGACGGAGACTGGCGCGAGCGCAGGTGCAGTGCCGGTGCCGGGGATGTTTTGTGTGCGGGCATTGGTCACGCAGGCTGAACGCAATTGAGGAGCTTTGGGTCAATTTCCACGTAAGCGTGTCGTTGCTATCCGATTGCGCCTCCGCGCTTATCTAGTGCAGGGAGCGGGCGCCAACCTCCGGCTCGTCAGCGCCGTCTTTTTTGATTGCCAACTGAAGTACATCGACCTGTGCGCTGATGCGAACCGACAACCCTTCGAACGTCACCGGGCTCTCTGGCATCTTGCCAAAGAGCGCCAGCGCCACGAGTGGATTCAGAATGACTACGGTCGGCTTGCACCCGTACTGCTTTTCAAACGCCGGGATATTTTCGCGGATCACCTTGCCGACGAGATCCGCAGCCTGCAGGCTACTCATACACTGCCTCCCTCGGCCCTCTTTGTTCTCTTTGCCGCGCTCTCGCGAATCTGACGAAGATACAACTCGGGCTCAAAACGCATGCCGACGACCGGCTCGTCCGTGGGCGACTGGCCTAGCCAGCTCGACCAGCCCAGTTGCTCAGGGCCACCCATTACTGCAGGGGTGGCGCCTCGTGGCTTGATCAGCAGTTTCAGCTCCCAGTTGTACTGCTTGCCAATAAAGGCCCGCACGCATTCGATCAGCCGTAACAGGTTGCTCCCTCGCGGCGTGAAGCCGTAATACGCCTCGATATCCAGTGGCCCGATTACAATCTGGAAACGGTAGAGCCGGTCGGGCATCTGCTCTCCGAGTACTGCCCCGGAGCCCATGTAAGACGACATCCGCTCCTTCCCCATTCGGCAAAGCTCTTCCGATTCGATCGACATCCACTGAAAGACGTTTTCTTCGATCCGTACCGGAACACCGAAATGGTAGGCAATCATGCTACGCAGGCCATCTACATTCCGAGGCTGGCGCACGAGATGCGGCGCGGCCGACAGGTGCACATGCGCGGGCAGCGGCCAGCGCCGGTCACGCCGCTGGCGATGGCCCGAAAGCGTGGCGACATAGACGGAAAAACGGTCGTGTTCTGGACGGTCCAGGTTGACCGTCGATTGCGAGCGGGCCCACGCGCGATATAGCAGCGTGAGCGAGCGATGATGGAAGATGTCCAGAAAATTGCTAAGCGTCGGGTCTTGCCGAAGTTCTTCCCGCTCGCGCGCAATCTCTGTGACGTGGATCGGCAATGGACCGTTCGGACCAGCCATGCCGAGCCCGTAAAGGCGGATATGCAATTTACCGTCCTTCAATTTCGCCTCTGCGATTTCGCGCGGCGCAAATATCAGACTCGGTTTCTGGCCGACCCGAAAAGGGTCCGCCCCGGGCAGCCGGGCCGTGCCGACCGGGGCGACGGCGGGGTTTGCATTGAGCCGGCGCATCAGCGCGAAGAAACCGTAGCGCCACGGTTGGGCCTGCAACTGCTCGATCAACGCGGCAGGCAGGATTTCTCGAGGCGAGCGAGCGTTGGGTAGTGCCGATGATGCCTGATCCATTCACTTAACTCATTCAAGGCCGTCAGGCCTGTTGTGAAACCACTGCGCTGGGAGACGGAGGTTTCTACAGCCGCCAGCGGCTGGCTTGCAGTATTCAGCTTGCTGCCTGTCGACATCTCTCTAATCACCTACGCTGGCAGTCATGCTGCCAATCAGCGTGCATCCACATTCCGTGTGGTGACCATGCAGCGCGACACGCCGGTCACTGATTGTGACCGTGGGATGAGCTTCGATGATTTTGTTCACCCCGTGCTCTGGACAACTGACCAGATCGTCGAGGCGGGCAATCCGCCTTCCGTCAATCAGATGGGTTTCCGATCCAGTGATTACCTTCCCCCCGTGGGAGGTCGCGTCGCCGATGACAATCATCTGCAAAGTCATATTAATTCCTCTCCGATGTGACAAGGCGGTCAAGCCTCGACAGTCCCGAAATCGCGCGTGTACTCGATCTGCTCCCAGACGCTTCCCGAAATTCGTTTGATGGCAACGCCAAGCGACTCGCCTGTCGCCTTGTGTCCCGACAACAGATTCTGGATTTCTGGGTTGCGATCAAAAGACATTCCATAGCGGTATGTATGTTGGCAAAAGACCAGCCGGTCGGCGGGCTCTGTCAGATCCCATCGGATGGCCTGCTGATATCGGGGGAGAAAATCAGCAAACCGCTCGCAATAGGCTGGCTTCCCGTCAACGATGTCCGTCTCTATGAGCGTTGCCAGCAGTTCATCCGGTTCCGTATGTGCCATGAGTGCATCAATATCTGCCTGATCGAACTGGATCAGTATCGAGCGGAAGGTTCGCTGGCTCGCTGGCGCGTCATTCGTGATGCTCTGCGTGTCGCGATGACGCCCGCGGTACATCCATCGTTCGATCGGGGACATAAAGATGCTGCGGATCTGTTCGCCCCATATACCGAAAACCGCCCCTGTGTTACGCGGATCGAAGAAGCGGACGAGTGCCGTCATGTTGTCGCCGATGTCGGCGAACAGGAATGCCTGCAGGTGCGTGACCAGAGAGTCCAGGTCAACATAGCTCCAGACCATCGAAAGGCAGGGCGAGTAGAGGTCGATCCGGTCCAATTCCCTGAACCACTCCGCCCCCGTATCATCCACAGGAATAACGAACAGCGAAGCGGGTCCGAGCGCCTCCTCGGGGAGACCGGCATAGGCGGAGCGAAATGCCTTGCCTGACTGTTGCAAAAGCGGATAGATCCTTTCCGGCCTCGCCGCTGCGTCGACCACTGCGTACAAATGTGACTGCAAGGGCGCGAACCTGGTACTCATCGATTTGCCTCGCGCGGATTATGTCTTGGCGCAGTCATGCAAGCTCCGATTCAGGGATTCCAATGACCGTTCCCTGATTGAGTTCGACTGCAACCTTCATCGGATCGACGAGCCACGCTGTCCGGTCATCGTTGCCGGTAAACACGACACGTGGCCAGAAGTAACCGCCGGGTGCATATTCGTGAAACCAGGGCAGCCGGAACCAGCAGCGGCTGTCGTGAATATAGTCGTCGTACAGCGTGATGACCCCTTCTGGCAGCCTCTTCAAATTCTTAACAGCCGTATCCGACGTGTGATCCAGCAGGAACCACGTCGCATCGCGAACCGGCTTTGAGACTACGTCATCCTCCGCGTCGAATTTCTGCGCTAACACCGATCTGATGGCGTGTCCCGCAATGGCGCTCACATCGACCATCGTCATCCACGGTGATTCGGACGGCTTGTCGTGCGCAACGCGTGGCAGGCTCAACGATGGATCTGACGGAGCCGAATCGCGACCTGAAGGAAACACGCTGGTCGGAAGTGCAGGCGGCGGCCCCGCCGCCCAGCGCTCGCGCTGCGCGGGGTAAAGATAGCTCAGCAGCAGCCGCATCTCTTCCGCCCCCTGCCGCAGATCAGTCTTGTCGTTCGTACCGATGTCGCGGGGCAGTTCGCCCGGGCGCCCGGTGTTCGGGCGATCATCGGATTTCGCTCCGGGATGAGCTACCTCACCTGATAGCGCCTCGATCCGGAGTTTCTGCGTGGCCTTGATAGAATTGATTTGATCGTTGATATCGTTAAGGCCCGCGAGATTGGAGGCCGAATTGGGGCCGTTAATCGCCTCGCGCTGCTGATTCGCATGCGCGAGTTGCTGATTCAATGCCTGGTAGACCGGATCGGTTTGCTTCGCCTTTTCTACCGCGCCGTCAACCTGGTAAGGCGTCATGGCATCTTCTTTGGCGAACTGGTAAAAGAGGCGCTCGGTTACATAGTCGCCTCCGGGTGTTGCGCGCATGGTCCGCCAGTTGAGCATCTGGCCCATGCCGAACTTCATCGCATCTTCAAGGGTACTGATCGGATCCGCAGCTCTCAGCCAGGTGTTGAAGGCTCTGATGGTTTCCGGGGCGATCGCGAAGTCATTGGAAACACGCGGCGTGTTATCGATCGCGGCACCTGAAACAAGCGGTACACCACACTCGAGCGCTGCGATATACATGTCGTGCAGTGCAATCTGACTTAGCTTGCGCGAGTCAATGCCCACGCCCCTGTCGTCGCACGCCTTACCTTGCTCACCAGGGCGGTAACCGCCCCCCACATCCGAATGGACCCCCGGGTAGGCAATCTCAACCCGGTGGCCGGCAGGATAACTGCTCCCCATCCTGATCGAATCGAGCGGAAAGCTCATACGCTGCTCGTGGATCGAAAACGCGTGATAGCAGAAGCGAACCTGCGGCGGAATGTTCATCGCCCCCTTGGCGGCAAAGGTCATTCCTTTAGTACCCTTCGGACTCCATTCGGAATGGCCGGTGAAGCGTGCCAAATTCAGTACGGGCCGGGTTGAGTCTGGCAGGTTCACCGAGGCGACAGTGTCGAACAGCCCCATGAAATTGACCTCGTAATGTAGCGCATACTTTCCGGCCTGGTCGCCGAGCTTGCCACCCGGGGCCCATTCGTTCACCAGTTTGTGCACGAATGCACGAGCTCCCGCTGCGCCGCGTGAGAAGCCGATTACATTAATCCAGATCTTCTTGACAGTCTGCGGCTGGCGCGCCTCGTCAACCGCCTGCTTGTGTGCCGCACCCAACTGGTCGAGATAACGCTTGAAAGCGGCAACGGGACCGCCTGCGTCGCACAACTGTTTGGCTTCGGGCGCGTCATGAATTAAAACCTGAGTTTTGTCAGTTACGATCGCCAGATATACCGCATTGAGCAAACGGGTGTAGGCCCAGACGCAGCGAGGATCAAATCCTTTCGCGATCGCCTTGCCGTCCTGACTGTAGAAATCCTCGCCAATCTTGCTGAACGGCGTACCGACCCCCGGTATGTACACCTTGAAAACCCCGTCTCCCTGCTTGTCGATCGCCGCGTTGAACAACCGCGCAACGTTTGTATGGGCATTGATTTTTGAGTCCCGCCAATGGCCGATGGCATTATCGTCGTTGTTGTTCGTACCATCAAAAAACAGGGAAATATTCAGCGTCTGTGGACAAGACATACAAGGGTCGGTCACAAGCATTAACCCGGTTGCGTATGCCTTGCTGCTTTGTGCGAGCCGCCCCTCCTCTGGCATTGGATCAGGCCATTTCACGCCCATTATTTAATTCCTCGTGCAACACCGTTCGGAAACCGCTCGTTCCATTCGTCATCCAGGACGCCTTTCACAATCAACGGGTCGTCGTCAGCCGGACGGTTATTCGGATTGTTACCACCATCGTGATTGCCGTCCGTAATCATGAGGCGCACCCGGTCCCCGGGCAGGAAGATCATCCATGCGCTGTAGTTTGTTTCGCCATACTGCGCAATGCGAACGTTGTCCGCCTTGTACCAGTAGCCGGGCGCCTTCGCCCCCAGCTTCTTGACGTCCTTGTAAGCAAGCCACCGTACCGTCAGCTGCAGATCCGGCCGCCACGTTGACGGATAGGTCAAACAACAGGTTTCAGCTCCACCTCCAGATGGCTGACCGTCTTCCTCCGCGGGCCAGATATTCGGCCCTCCGCCGTGAATACCTAATCCCTCAGGCCCTTCAATTTCGAACTCGTGGATGTACCACGGCGTATAGTTCAACGCCTTGACGCTGATCGAATCCAGCGGAATCCGATGTGGCACGATCACGGGTACGAAGGCCTGCGTCTGCGCATGGGTGCAAGCCGCGACGCATGAGACCAGCACGCCGGCGAGCAGCGTGCTTTTGAAATGACGCAGGCGATATGACCCAGGCTGCAATTTCATTCTTCTGTTCTCCAGTTCAGCGAGGAATCAACGCGGTGCCGCTCCTGGCTGCCTTGAGTAGACACTCAATGCAAACCTTTTTCGGCGAAAGATCGACCATCTGGTCTTTCGGACCGGGCAGCGCATGACTTGCCGCGTAGGCTATGAACTTGCCCGTCGTGCCGCTGACGATGCCACTCGAGTCCATGTTCAGGAAGCCGCCGCCGACCTCGACGCGAAATGTCTTCGCACGCAGTAGGATCTGCTTCTGCGCCCGCGCAACGATGGACTTCGTCAACGCATTCAGGACAATCTCGCCTGCGCCCGCCACGAGCTGGATCACGCCCATTATTTAATTCCTCGTGCAACGCCGTTCGGAAACCGCTCGTTCCATTCGTCATCCAAGACGCCTTTCACAATCAACGGGTCGTCGTCAGCCGGACGGTTATTCGGATTGTTACCACCATCGTGATTGCCGTCCGTAATCATGAGGCGAACACGATCCCCGGGAAGAAAAATCATCCATGCCCCGCCGGTCTCTTCACCATACTGCGCAATGCGAACATTGTCCGCCTTGTACCAGTAGCCGGGCGCCTTCGCCCCCAGCTTCTTGACGTCCTTGTAAGCAAGCCACCGTACCGTCAGTTGCAGATCCGGCCGCCACGTTGACGGATAGGTCAAACAACAGGTTTCAGCTCCACCTCCAGATGGCTGACCGTCTTCCTCCGCGGGCCAGATATTCGGCCCTCCGCCGTGAATACCTAATCCCTCAGGCCCTTCAATTTCGAACTCGTGGATGTACCACGGCGTATAGTTCAACGCCTTGACGCTGATCGAATCCAGCGGAATCCGATGTGGCACGATCACGGGTACGAAGGCCTGCGTCTGCGCATGGGTGCAAGCCGCGACGCATGAGACCAGCACGCCGGCGAGCAGCGTGCTTTTGAAATGACGCAGGCGATATGACCCAGGCTGCAATTTCATTCTTCTGTTCTCCAGTTCAGCGAGGAATCAACGCGGTGCCGCTCCTGGCTGCCTTGAGTAGACACTCAATGCAAACCTTTTTCGGCGAAAGATCGACCATCTGGTCTTTCGGACCGGGCAGCGCATGACTTGCCGCGTAGGCTATGAACTTGCCCGTCGTGCCGCTGACGATGCCACTCGAGTCCATGTTCAGGAAGCCGCCGCTGAACTCGACGCGGAATGTCTTCGCACGCAGCAGGATCTCTTCGCTTTCCAGCAGGATCTGCTTCTGCGCCCGAGCAACGATGGACTTCGTCAACGCATTCAGGACGATGTCACCTGCGGCCGTCACGAGCTGGATAGGCGAGGTCTGCGTAAAGAGGCGAATGGTGTCACGCACGGTCGCAAAGAAACTCCGACCACTGGCAATGCCGATATGACCTTCTGTCGTGACAGCTAGCTGCTGTGACGCCACATGGACAGTTGCTGGCGTGGTGATCTCGACACCCGCCTTACCATCAATCACAAGGTGCGGCTCGGGCAGTTCCGGAAACGGGTTGTCACGGTTCATGCCGGCCCCGCGAATCTGTTCGTTTTGCGACGCGATCGTGTCCACGATATCGGACTGGTGACCCTGAGCGTCCTGTGCTTCGTTCTGTTGCGCGATCTTCGTCAGCGCATCATGCAACTGTTGCGCTTTGCCAAGCCGGTCAACTGTCTCGCTCATGGCCTTGGCCGCGTCGGATGCGCCACCAGACTCGGTCGTCACCAGCATGCCCTGATTCGCCCGCAGCACGCCCCACGCGTCCGTCGCCAGTTCCCAACCCAACCCCCGAGCACTCTGTCGACCCGTCCGGTAATCAACCCGCGTGTTGTACCCCAGCACAAGACGTGAACTGGCCTGGTCGCTCGCCACCTGAACCTGTAACTGTCCAGGGGTATCGTCCGTGATCACGAAGTTGTTGCCGCGCCCGTCGAGGCCGTTGCTCACCAGCCCCGTGAGCGCCTGGTTCTTCGGCAACTCGAACGGCGGCTGGTTGAACTGGTTGACCTTGCTCGCCGCCACATACGGTTTGTCCGGATCGCCCTCGTGATAACCAATGGTCAGCTCATCCCCAATCCGCGGGATCGCGATGAAACTGTGCGGACCGCCATGCCAGGGCAACGACACCCGCACCCAGCAGCTTGAATTCTCGTCACTGCTGCCAAGCCGGTCCCACACGAACTGGATCTTGATGCGCGCGTAGCCATCGAGCCACACCGGCTGGTTCGCGGCCCCCACCACCACCGCCGTCTCGGGATACGCGCGCGGCTTCTCCGTTGGCCGGTTCTTGAAAAACGAATTCGCTGGCTGCAGCACAAAGTCCGTCACGCATTTGTACTGTGCCTCGCCGCCCGTGGTCTGGCTGACCTCGTCCGGATTGTGAATGTCCAGCGAGGTCGAAACCACCAGGTATTCCGCGTTCGCTTCCTGCTGCGGATGCCCTTCAAGCCAGAAGGTCTTGCCCGTGCTCAGGCCGCGCAGGTTGCCCCTGCCGTGAACCCTCAGCTTCTTGCTACGCAACGAATACACCCGAACGCGTGCGAGGTAATCGCCTTCCGTCTCGTAATCGTTGGGGTCGCCTGTGAGTCCCATCGCGCCCGCGAGCGGCTGCGAGTAATCGCCCCACTGATACTGTTCCACATTGTCGAACGTGGACTTGCTGAACTTCGACTGCGTCACGTCAAACCGGCCACGCGAGCGTGTGTAGTCGTAATCGTTGAGCGTGACGTCGCCAGCAGTGATCTTTCTCGAGAGCTTGAACCGGTGGATATGCTCCTCGTCAATGCGTTTGCCATCAGGAGCGTGATAGCGGATGGTGTCGTACATGTTGTGATGTTGCTTGTGCGACCCCGGCGAGTCGCACAGCACCAGCGTGAGGCCGTCGAACAGGAAGTAGATGCCCCACTCGCGCCATATCTGCGTCAGAAAATCGTAGTCGCTCTGCCAGAACTGCCGGATGTAGTCGCGCTTCGGATACACACCGTTCTTCAGGCCCAGCGCGCCGAGCCGGAACTCGCATGGGTAGGGATAATTTCCGCCCTTGAGCAGGGTTTCCGTGACCTGCACCACGTCCATGTTCTGGTAGGTCCGGCTTTCACGATTCTGCGTGGCAATCCAGAGCCACGGCCTGACTGTAAAGCGGTAATACGCGCGCCGGTCGTCACACCCCGCGCTGCGAATTTCGGTGATCAGGCCGGTAATGGTTCGCGTACCTGCGCCCAGGTTCGCTGCACCCGCGTTGCCCGCGAGTCCTGCAATAAAACTGCCCTTCCCTTCGAATTCAATCGAAATGGTGAGCGGCGTGCCGATCAGCTGCTCGGGGTTGATAGCGCCTTGCGCCTGCCACAGGCCGCAGGTCGGTGAATCCAGCGTTGCGAGTTCCACGCTGTATTCGTAGAGCTTGCCGAGTGCCTCAGTACCACTCACGCGCTGAGCGATAAGCACCTGCTGGCCGCCCCAGGTGGGCAACGCATCGGACGACACCTGCAGTGCCCGGCTCTGAAGCGGGTTGTACATCGGCTCTCTCCCTCACAAAACCAAAGATGACACGGCCATGCCGTGCTGAAGACCGGACCTAGTTCTGTCGCTCAGATCACGCTGCGCGTGCCGGACCGTGGCGGCCACGCGGCGATGCGGCCGCGCTGCGTCGAGCGCAGCACGGTAGACGTGAACGAAAGCGTCGAACCATGTCGCGCCAGATAGCGCTCGAGCACCAGCCCAAGGGCATAGGGACTCACACCGTCGAAGCCGCTTTCATCGAATGTCAGGTCACACTCCATGACGCGTGCCATCGGCGGTTGCTGGCCGGCCACAATGCGGTTCACTGGCGTGAGCCGTGCGCCCACGAGACTGTCGACCTGCCGGCGAAGCGCCCGTGTGCCGTTATCGGAATACAGTTGCAAGATCATGCGCAGGCCTTCGCCGGGATGGGGCTCATCGATTTCATCGTCAAAGACGGAGAGATCCAGATCGAGCTGGGCCAGCAGGTGCCAGGCATTGAGGTCCTGCGCAAGCGGCGGACGGGAAGGAGCAGGCGCACGCACAAAGCCAATGGAAGTGATCGGTGCGGACTGGCGCAACCTCAGGTCGCGCACGCCGTCACAGCGCAGCAGTGACGGCAGTTCGCGGTTGGTCAGCCACACCTCCAGCGACAGGAAACGGATCGCTTCTCCGTCGCCACCGTCGTATGGCTCGCGATCCGGTCCTGTGAGCGACAGGAATGTCGAGGTCGCGACGTACGGCCTGTGGGTGGTGTACTGGCGACTCTTTACCAATGACTGGTGCTGTTCGCGGCGTAGCGTGAAATAGCGCCCTTCCGCGCCCTCATCATTGACAAATGCCGTATCCAGCGGATGGAACGTCAGCGGCTCGGATTCCTCATTCACCTGGCCGAGCGCGGCATCGACTGTATAGACCTCATAATTGAGGGGAAATTTTTCGACGGGAGTGAGCAGGATCTCGTGTGCGTCGGGAGCAATTTTTACGCTGTCGGTGCGCATCGGAAACAGGTTGACCACGGGCGTGCAGAAAGGCGCAAACGTGAAGGCGTTCACGTGATCGGCAAGTTCAGCGGTGGGCTTGTCGAGCAGCACGACAATCTCGGCCTCGCAGCCGTCGATACGCTTCAGACCCGCCTGCAGACCGGTCAGTGTGAAGAAGTAGAAGCGGCTCGGGCAGGCGAAATATTCGTGGACCTGGTTGTGTCCCAGAAACTGTTTTGATACAAGCGGCAGAACCGACTCGTCAGCGCCGAGCCCCTCCTGAATGACGGCGTTCGATGTAACGACATGAAAGTCATAGCCGGACTCGCCAAAGCGCCCAGGTTCACCGACAACCGAGGCAATCGCTGTCGTGTGAATGAGTTCGTGCAGGTGCGAGGCGATTTTCTCATCGCCAGCCAGATACAGTGGCAGCCGGTCGAGCCCCTGCAAACGCGAGAACGGGATGTCTTCCGTGGTACGCAGACGCAGGCGCAGCGAACCACGTACCCGGCGATGAGGCGGCACATGGCGGTCCAGACCGTGGATATCGGGTGGTACGCCGCTCAGCCGTCCGGCTGAAACGGTTAGCGGATACAGCGTCACGTCCTGGGACGTCCGGAACTGGCAGGCCGTTTTTTCGCCTTCGGAAAGATTGCTATCGGCCGCGGTGCCGCGTGTGACCAGGTAGCCTTCCGTGAGATCACCGGCCTTGCCACCGGGGTAGAAGCGGGCTACGCCAATGGCGGGCGTCGGCGAAAGATAA
Organism: Paraburkholderia metrosideri; assembly: GCF_904848625.1. Classification (GTDB taxonomy): domain Bacteria; phylum Pseudomonadota; class Gammaproteobacteria; order Burkholderiales; family Burkholderiaceae; genus Paraburkholderia; species Paraburkholderia metrosideri. Next base: position 319,350 of record NZ_CAJHCP010000009.1, on the reverse strand, counting down.
TCAGGATAGGCACACGCCAGTAGCGGCTGGAAAAGCTGTGGAAACTCATCGGCGAGTTTGCGCTGCATTCGCGCATTGACGAGCGATGCCGACTCGACAAGTCGACTGACGTAGGCGTCTTCGATTTCACCCGCCTGCATGCCCAGACGCCGCGCAATTTTAGGATGTGCCCGCGCGAACTCGGCGGCGAGCCCACGCATGTAGAGCAACTCCTGGCTGTAGTAATCGAGTAATTGCGGGTCCATGTCCGGCGTTCCAGTGCAATGCAATCTGGCTTTGCGAATACACCGTCTGGATTCCAGGTGACCCGCATTGCTTCACCCTTAAATAGGGAAGGGTCAAATTAGCACGGGTGGCGCGGACAAAGTAACAAGCTTTGTCAAAACTGAGCGTTTGAGACCCAAGCTCTGGTGCAAATCGGAGTCGCTGGCCGGCTAAGCTCGGGTTTGGACGAGCGCGAGCAGCGCTATGAGTCAACTGGTAGACATCGACAGGCTGTTCAACGATCGTCACGTGGACGCGAAGTTGTCGTCCTGTATATGCGTAACACGCTCTGCCTTCGAGACCTCGTTGAAATAATGGCCGGACGCCAATTGTCGCTGGCGCACACTACGATCATCGGCTGGGTCAAACGCTTCACGCCTGCGTTCTTCAAGCGCCGGGACCGATTTGCGAAATCCACTGATCGTTCATGGAGAGCCGACGAGACGTATGTGGAGGTCTGTGGCAAATGTGTCTATGTTTTTTACAGTGCAGTTGACCATGCAGGAAAGACGGTCGACTTCCGGCTCAGCGTCACGTGCGACGTCGTTGCGGCCAAGACCTTCTTCAAGATAGCGATCGGGAATCAAGGACTCGTGCCGGATGACAGTCCGCAGGACGACTACCCTGCGTCTCACCGCGCAGTGCGCGAAATGAAGGTGCACCAGCTTCTGCCTGCGGAAACGACATTCCGATCGTCAATTTGCACCGCAGCCGTCTTCGCCAATCGAAACGGCAAAGGGATGCCGCTCCAGTATGGTTCCATGACGCTGCCCGCGACGCCGCGCAGAGATCATCGCGTCAGCCACGACGATCTCCACGCGTATGTCCGGGTCAGACTTGACGCTCAAGCCCGTGAAGCACACCCCACACCCTACGTAACGGCTCCAATCTGCCACGGTACGAATTCATTCTGGCCGTATCCATGGATCTCACTTTTCGACGCCTGGCCTGATGCGGTCGCAAGGATAAGCTGAAAGATCTCTTCACCAAGATCGTCGACTGTTCGTGCGCCGTCGAGAATCGACCCGCAATTCAGATCAATGTCCTCTTCCTGGCGTTGCCACAAAGCGGTATTCGTTCCCAGTTTTAACGACGGCGATGGCGCGCAACCATAAGCGGAGCCGCGACCCGTCGTAAAGCAGATCAAGTTTGCCCCACCCGCCACCTGACCTGTCGCCGAAACCGGATCGTAGCCGGGTGTATCCATGAAAACGAGCCCGTGTTCGCGAACCAACTCGGCATATCGGTACACGTCAACGAGATTCGTTGTGCCACCTTTCGCGATGGCACCGAGCGACTTCTCAAGAATTGTTGTCAGCCCGCCAGCCTTGTTTCCTGCCGATGGATTGTTGTTCAGATCGGCATTCATGCGCGCGCAATAGGCCTCCCACCAGTGAATCCGCTCGATGAGCTTTGCGCCAATCTCACGAGACACGGCCCGGCGCGTCAACAGATGCTCGGCACCATAAACCTCGGGCGTTTCGGAAAGAATCGCCGTACCACCGTGCGCGACCAGCCGATCGACCGCCGCGCCGAGTGCCGGATTTGCCGTGATGCCTGAGTAGCCATCTGAACCACCGCATTGCAAACCGATCACCAGATGTTTTGCATCGACCGGCTCGCGTCGTACGTTATTCGCTTCCGTGAGCATGGCCTTGATCTGTTCGATGCCAGCCGCCACCGTGCGGGCCGTGCCGCCGGTCGCCTGAATGGTCATCGTCTTCAACGCCGCACCGGGCGTCAGACCTTGACTCTGCAGAAGCCCGCTGATCTGATTGGTTTCGCAGCCCAGGCCGACAATCAGTACCGCAGCGAAATTGGGATGCCGTGCGTAACCACCGAGAGTGCGCCGGATCATTTCCAGCGCTTCGCCTTCGGAATCAATTGCGCAGCCCTGACTGTGCGTCAGCGCAATGACGCCGTCGACGTTCGGGTAGTCCGCCAGCGCATGCGGGTGGGTATCACGACGAAAGTAATCGGCGATGGCGCGAGCGGCAGTCGCCGAGCAGTTAACCGATGTCAGGATGCCGATGTAGTTGCGCGTCGCGACACGTCCGTCGGCGCGGACAATACCCATGAATTGGGCCGCCTGCGCGGCCGGCGGCGTGGGTTTCGCATCTACGCCGAAAGCATAGTCGCGATCGAAGTTGCCCATCGAGAGGTTATGCGTATGGACATGCTCGCCGGCTTCGATGGTGCGCGTCGCAAAGCCGATGATCTGCCCATAACGTCGTACTGCCCTGCCCGTTTCGATCACGCGGACCGCAAGCTTGTGACCTGCCGGGACCAGGCCGCGCACGGCGAGTTCGTTGCCAATGCGCATCCCTGCGACCAGCTGGTGCCGCGCGATGACGACGTCGTCATCCGGGTGCAGTTGTACGACGGGGTCAAGGGAGCCCGACGTTTCGGCAACGGTGTCTTCAGTCTTAAACGTCACGGGGTAGCCTCCACAATGTTGGCCGCGCGCACTGCCGCACTCGTCGGAGCGCAGTCAAGCCGGCGATGGGGATGGTCGAGAAAGGTCATGTGTATGTCCGGTTGAATCGCAAGCAGCGTGCTCACAAGTATTTAGCGAGGCGTCGCTTTGGCCGCGCCTATCGTCGCCTCAACCGCGCCGCGTGAACGCAAGCCGATGGTTAAAAGCAGAAGCACACCGACGACACCGGCAAACGCCAGGGCGAACATGCCCGCACGTTGGCTATGAAAAAGCGTTTCCATTGCGGTCTTCAGCGTCGGCGCAATGAAGCCACCCAGATTGCCGAGCGCACCGATCATTGCAATCCCGCTCGCCGCGGCAGTGCCGCTCAGGTAAGCCGTCGGCAAGGTCCAGAAGAGCGGTTGAACGACGACGAAACCGACCGTCGCGATGCAGAACGCGACCAGCACCGGTCCAATGTGATGACCGAGAGTTGACAGTGCGATCCCTGCAGCGGCCATCGCCAGCATCGCGATGGCAAGCTGCCGATGCTTGCCCTTTGAGTCCGCGTAACCGGTGATAAAGCGCAGCGCGATGAGGGCGCAGAACCAGGGTATGGCAGTCAGCAAACCGACCTTTGCGCCAATCGCGTTACCAGTCAGTTCCGAAATCCGGGTCGGCAGATAGAAGATGACGCCGTACACGCTGACCTGAATGGCGAAGTAAATCGCAACGAAGCGAAGCACGTTCCAGTCGCCCAACGCGGTGAGCGCCGTAGCCGGCCCGTGCGCAACCTTGTGACGATCTTCCGCTGCAATCGCGCCTTCCAGGGCGTCTTTTTCGGCTGCCGTCAGCCACTTTGCCTGACGCGGCTTGCTGACCAGATAGAAGAACGCAATGACGCCGACAATCGAAGCGGCGAGACCTTCGATCAGGAACATCCATTGCCAGTTGTGCAGGCCGAGCCGGCCACCCATGACTTCCATCAAATAGCCCGACAGCGGACTGCCGAGCACGAGCGCCATCGGCAATCCAAAATAGTAGATGCCTAGCGTCTTGCCGCGTTCGCGCGCAGGGAACCAGTACGTGCAATAGAGGATGACCCCGGGCGAAAAGCCCGCTTCGGCCACGCCGAGAATAAAGCGGAGCACATAGAACGAAGTCTCGTCGTGCACCAACATCATGGCCGCCGACGCCAGTCCCCACGTGATCATGATCCGGCTCAGCCAGATTTTTGCACCGACCCGATGCAGCATCAGATTGCTCGGAATCTCGAACACCGCATATCCGATGAAGAAAATCCCGGCGCCGAGCGCGAACGCCGCGTTACCGATGTTCGCGTCGGCCTGCAGCGCCTGTTTGACGAATCCGACGTTCGAACGGTCGAGCATCGATAGCGCGAACATCAGCGCGAGGAACGGCGCGAGCCGCACGCGTGCCTTGCGTACGGCACTGTCCAACGATTCTTGTGCACGCTGTTGAATCTGCATCTCGTCTGTCTCCGTGGGGAAGCCGGGTACACCGGTCTGTTAGCGCAGTCTTTTGCGGTTCGTGCTGTGATCAGCCCGACGCAGTGCCCAGCAGGCCCCGCTCCGGTTTGTCATCACTCGATGCAGTCGCCGCGGCTGACCCGTCCAATGGTCTTTAGTCAGGGCCTGGATGGCTTGCAGCCAACTCGCCCATTGATGCGTCAGGTAGCCCACTTTAAGCAGCCAACCGATAAACATCCAATCCATTATTTGGTAAAGTCGATTCCATCTGGTTATGAGTACGCGCGCGTTTACCCCATGTCGAGACAGATTTCACTGCATATGTCGAGCGTCCTGGCAACGCTGCGCTTGCGGCACCTTCAACTGCTCGATGCCCTTGGACGCACTCACAACCTGCGCATCGCGGCCGAACAGATGCACATCACCCAGCCGGCTGCGACAAAGATCCTGAGCGATATCGAAACGATGTTCGGTGCCCGGTTATTCGAACGGCTTCCACGGGAGATGCGACCTACTGATCTCGGCCTCGTCTCCGTGCGCTATGCGAGCGAAGCGGTTGCCGGTCTGGGCAAATTCCTGAGTGAGTTCAGTACTTTGAGAGATGGCGGCTATGGTCATCTCACCGTGGGCGCTATCTCGGCTTCGGCTGCTCAGGTGGTGATTGCGGGCATCAAGGAGATCCGCCAGCAGAGGCCGCAACTGGTCATCAAACTGCTTGAGCAGAGCAGCGACCAACTGGCGATCTGGCTCGAAGAGAGACGGCTGGACATCATGGTTGGCCGGCTGACGGAACCACGCCATCAAGTACTGTTCGACTTCGAGGTTCTTTCTGGGGAACCGGTCTGGGTGGTTGTCGGACAGCATCATCCATTGCGGGAGCGACCGAGACTCGAGTTGGCCGACCTCGGTACGTGGCAGTGGATTCTCTATCCGCCAGCGACGGCTATCCGGCAATTATTCGACGAGACGTTTGCGAGCGCGGGCATGCCTGCGCCGATCGGCATGGTGGAAACGCCGTCGATCTTTTCAACACTTGAACTGTTGCAGGCGACCGACATGATCTCGCTGCAGCCGCGTGCCGCTGTCGAAAAATATGTGAACAAAGGCATCTTGGGGCGGCTGCCGATTGCCCTTAATCGGTCCATGACGAGCTACGGTATCGTCACGCGCAAGGACGAGGTGATGTCGCAGCCAATGCGGGAGTTCATCACCATTTTGCGGTCGGTCGCCGGGGGTGTGCGAGATCAGGACACGGCGCCGATGCGCTGAACCCTGGCTCCGCGTCCGCGAGGCCGGAGCTGCACCCTCCCGATGCGCGTCGCAAGACCTTGCTCGCGCCCGCCTCTGTTGCCATCGTGAAGATGCGCCAGATCAGCTACTGTGCTGTTCCCTCGCCCGCTTGCGATGAGCCGCTACCTTCGCGCGATTTCCACAAATCGCCATGCTGCACCATCGGCGCGCGTGTCCCCGCGTGTGATCGGCAAACATCAACGTGCAGCGCGGCCCCTCGCATGCCTTTACCTGCGTGAAATCCTCGTCACATACGAGTCTCGCCAGCGCCTCGGCAATAGGAATCAGCAATGATTCCGCCGACTTCCACCGCCGCTTCGTCCGCAATTCAAAAATCGCCTCGCCGTCCGTCACGCTGGCGACAATTTCCGCATATTGGTCGTCGCGCTCGAGCAACTGATTCAGCGGCGCGAGTTCATTCAAATCCTTTGCGGCTAGCGGCCGGCCTTTCCGCTTCTGCACGAATTCCCTGAACCAGTCCCGTAGCGCGCGAGCCTGCGCAGCAACCGCGTCCAGCTCAGCAGGAGACGACTGCGCGCGCACCGCCGTTAGCGCAACGGCGGCCACCATGCCGGCCTGCTGCAGCCAGGCCAGCAGACCCTCTCCATTTTCGAGCCAGTCGATTTCCTCGGCCACCGGCGTGGCAATCGAGTTCAGGAAATCGAGGCCCGGCGCATCCGCAACAAAGATCGCAGGAATTTGACGGTAGTCCATTTTTTGTGACGAATCTTCAATGACGACGGGGGAATCGTAACCGCTTAAATTGTCCTTGACAAGTTACATCAAGCGTAGCTAACCTCTAAAAACCAATTAAAGAGGTTACTTGACGAGAAGGTCGACCTTTGTCACGGGCTGTATCCACAACTTTCGAAGGAGCGGGATATGTCGTTTGGCAATGTGAATGTAGTGCTGGTGCACGGCGCGTGGGCGGACGGATCGAGTTGGAGCAAGGTGATCGATCGTCTGAGCCAACTCAACGTGCGGGCGATTGCGGCGCCGCTGCCGCTCACGTCGTTGAATGACGACGTGGCCGCGCTCGACCGGGTGCTCGAACGGATCGAAGGTCCGGTCGTGCTGGTGGGCCATGCCTATGCGGGTGCGGTAATCGGCTCGACCCGGTCACCCAATGTCGAGGCGTTGGTGTATGTCGCGGCGCTCGCGCCCGCTGAAGGAGAGACGGTCGGCGACGTGTTCTATCGCGGCACGACGCATCCTCAGGCGCCGCAGCTAGCACCCGATCGGCACGGCTGGATATGGCTGCCGCAAGACGCTTTTGCACGGGCATTTGCGCAACACGCAACCCCAGATGAACTGGCTGTTCTCTCTGCCGTACAGCGTCCGATTTCGGTGTCATGCATCGGCGAGGCGGTTGGGCGGCCGCTCTGGCAAGACCGTCCAAGCTGGTTCCTGGTCGCTGCGCAGGACCGGATGATTGATCCCGATACCCAGCGCTTCACGGCAAGCCGGATGAAAGCTCACGTGCGATCGCTCGAAGTCGATCACACGCCAATCGTGACTGCGCCCGACGCGGTGACCGAGGTCATCGTCGAAGCGCTCCGGTCAGTATCCGCTCGCTAACGACAATCGCGAGTTATCCAACGGTTGCAGGCGACCTGCGATGCCAAATATCGCTCGGGCTTTTGTTATCGCCTGCTCGACCAACATGTTCAACCAGCCTGCTCAACCAGCCTGCTTAACGAGAGTGAAATCCATGACTGCTATTACATATCGCCACGCCAACATCGACGGCTTCAAGGTGTTCTACCGTGAAGCCGGTCGCCCCAGTGCCCCCAAGCTGCTGCTCCTGCACGGCTTTCCAAGCGCGAGTCATATGTTTCGCGACCTGATGCCGAAACTTGCGGACCGCTTCCATATTGTCGCGCCGGATTTACCGGGCTTCGGGCAATCGGATATGCCCAGTCGTGACAATTTTGCGTACACGTTCGGCAACATCGCGAATGTCATCGAGCGTTTCACTGAAGTGATCGGCTTCGACCGCTTCGCGCTGTATGTATTCGACTATGGCGCACCCACCGGTTTCCGGCTTGCCATCCGGCATCCCGAGCGGATCGCCGCCATCATTTCGCAGAACGGCAACGCGTACGAGGAGGGTTTGAGCGACGGCTGGAATCCAATTCGCGCCTATTGGCAAGACGCTTCGGCTGCGAACCGGCAAGCGCTTCGTGGCTTGCTGACGCTTGAGACGACCGCCTGGCAGTACACCCACGGCGTGCCGGACACGGCCTTCGTGTCACCAGACGGCTACTCGCTCGACAACTTCTATTTGAACCGCCCCGGTGCGGACGAGATACAGCTCGACCTGTTTCGCGACTACCAGAGCAACATAGCGCTGTATCCCGCGTTTCAGCAGTACTTTCGTACCCATCAGCCGCGCTTCCTCGCCGTGTGGGGAAAAAACGATCCGTTCTTTCTGCACGCTGGCGCCGACGCATTCCGGCGCGACATCCCCGATGCCGTGGTGCGGTTCTTCGACACCGGCCACTTCGCCCTGGAAACGCACGCCGCAGAGATCTCCACGGCAATTGCCGACTTCCTCAAACCCTAAGACAAACGATCAATCAGGTCATGCCTGATTCTTCATGTATGCAACAAGGAGAAGCATCATGTCTGGCAAAGTCGCAATCGTAACGGGCGCGAGTCAGGGTATCGGCCGCTCGACTGCCATCAGGCTGGCTCGGGATTTTGACTCGATCGTGCTGGTCGCCCGCAATCGCGCGAACCTGGAAGAAACCGCCGCCGAGGTGAAGCAGGCAGGGGCGACGCCGCTCGTGATCGACGCAGACCTGTCCGAAGCCGATGTCGCACAGCAGGTCGTCGATCAAACACTCTCGACGTTCGGGCGGATCGACGCATTGCTCAACATCGCGGGCGCGGTACCTCAGATCGATGTACTCGAGATGACCGATGAGCAGTGGGACCGCGGCTTCGCACTCAAGCTGCACGGTGCGCGCCGGCTGACGATCGCGGCGTGGCCGTCGTTGAAGCAAGGCGCTGGATCGGTCGTGCTGATGTCCGGGAACTCGGCGCTGTTTCCCAAGGCACCGTATGCGGCTGTGGGCACGATCAACGCGGCCATCGTGGCACTCGCCAAAGCGTTTTCGGATCGCGGCATCGTCGACGGCGTGCAGGTCAACAGTGTGCTGCCGGGGCCGGTCATGACCGGCCGGCGCCGCTCGTATCTGGAACATTGGGCGCCGCTACACAACATGTCGGTCGAAGAAGCGACGGCGAAGTTTCCCGGCGAAGCGGGTATTGCGCGTTATGGCACGCCGGAGGAGATCGCCGAACTGATGGCGTTCATCGTGTCGCCGGTGGCGCGGTGGATGACGGGATCGACGTTGCGGATGGACGGCGGAGAAGTGAAATCGATCTGAGCAGAGGGCCGCGATGCTCGCGTGTCGCGGCATCTGCAGCCGCGCTGCTGGACGCTGAGGGTCAGCCTGCATCGGCCAGCAATGACTGCCGGCATACGCTCGACGCACAACGGCATACGTACTGCGTCCGGACGCCGTCGTCCAGTGGACCGTCGGTCACCAGAAAATATTCGATAAACAGCTCTTCCCCCGGCTCGATTGCACGCAAGGTGTCGATGAAAATACGGCCATTGTCTTCAACGGTTTCGCAGTTCGGCGTGCAGGAGTGGTTAAGCCATCGCGCGCTATTGCCGCCCCGGCTGCCGTCGATCACGGACCCATCCGACAGCCCGAACAGAAACGTGTGTCCTTCGATGCCTTCGCGCTGGTGACGGCGCACGGCATTGCGCCACGAGACAATTTCACCCTTGTACTGCAGCACACGCTCGCCCGCCTCGAGCGGCCGCACCGCGAACACGCCTTTGCCGTGTACTGACGACTGACGGACGATCACACGCTTCATGCTGTTTCCCCTGTCTGGTTGGATACCAGTATAGGAGAGCCGTTTTCCGGCATCCGCCGCACCGAAGCGCCAGTTATCGATAATTACGTTGGCGAAGCACCTGGGAATACCTGCTCCAGGTGCTACGACAACGCGCTTTCCTCCCGCTGATGAACGGCCGGTACAGCCAGCCCGAGATGATCCCGCAACGTCGAACCCCGGTATTCGCGCCGGAAAATCCCGCGCCGGCGCAAGATCGGCACGACATGATCGACGAATGCCTCGATCCCTGACGGTTCGACATCGGGCATCAGATTGAAGCCGTCCACGGCGCCCGCGACAAACCACTCCTCGATCGTCGTCGCCAGCTGCTCGGGGCTGCCAATCACCAGCCGATGCCAACTCTGCACGCGTTCGAGCAACTGCCGCACGGTCAACGGCTCGCGGCGGGCCAGCTTGAGTACCAGATCGCGCGCACCTTGTGCATTGCGCGATTGCGTCTGGGTCTCCAGCAGCCATTGCGGCAACGGGCGATCCCACGCCAGCTCTTCCACATCGACGCCGATCTGCCAGGCGAAATTTTGCAGACGACGCTCGCCCGCCAGTTCGTTCAGCTCGCGACTCCGGGCCAGCGCCTCGGCATGCGTACCGCCCAAGACGAACGACAGCCCTGGCATGACGCGCACCGCGTCCTCGGGGCGGCCATAGGCAGCCGTCCGTCGCCGCAGGTCACGCGTGTAGGCGAGCGCGTCCTCGAGCGTGGCCTGCGACGTAAACACGGCGTCGGCATGGCGGGCGGCAAGATCCAGTCCGCCCGACGAACCTCCCGCCTGAAACAACACCGGCTGCCCTTGCGGCGAGCGCGGCAAATTCAGTGGGCCGGCGACGTCGAAAAATCGACCGCGATGATTGATGGGACGCACGGCGCCAGGCCGGGTGAAGCGTCCGGTCGACTTGTCGGCGAGCAATGCATCGTCATCCCAGCTATCCCACAGCGCGCGCACGACGTCGACGAACTCGCTCGCCCGCGCGTAGCGCTCTTCACGCGGCAGATGCGGCGTGTCGCCGAAGTTCGCAGCCGCTGCCGCGTCGGCAGTGGTCACCACGTTCCACGCGGCCCGCCCGCCGCTCAGGTGATCGAGGGACGAGAACCGCCGCGCCACGTTGTAAGGCGCTTCGAACGACGTCGACACCGTACCGATCAGCCCAATATGGGTGGTCTGTCCAGCCAGTGTCGACAGCAGCACGATGGGGTCGAGCGCGAGAGGCGGCTTACCGAGCGATCCGCTGGCATCCAGCGTCAGGTGCGGAATGTCAGCAAGAAAGATCGCGTCGAGCGTGCCGCGCTCGGCCACCCGCGCAAGGTGCGTCCATTGCGCGGGCCTGATGAACCCGAGCGGATCGGTATAAGGCGCCTGCCATGCAGCCGGATGCATGCCATCCGACAACACGTTGAGGCCGAGATGCAAGGTGCGGGATCGATCCGTCACGGGGCTGACTCCTCAATGTCGTCGCGAATCGCCAGGATTCAACCGGCGCTGTGGGTGCCGGCCGCGCTGGTCGTGGTCGGCAGAACAATGGGCCGCGTACGCGGATCGTTAGCGATGAAAGTCTGCAAGCGTGGATCGTTGAACGCGGCGATCAGGTTCTTCACGTTTTCCGTGTCTTTGTAGCGCGTGCCGATCGTCAGCACCGAGGCGAACTGATCCGGCGACTTCGGGTTATAAATCAGCTTGCTTTGTGGAATGCCCGCGGCAAGAAATGATTCGGCGTAGCCGATCACGGCATCGAGCGAAGCCAGCCCGCGTGGCTGCGCCGCGAGATCGAGTTGCACCCACGAAAAATGATGCGGGTTCTGCGCAATATCGTTCAGTCCCGCGGACCACGGCTGCACCCCGTCCCTGAGCTTGATCAGGCCGATTTTCTCCAGCAGCCACAACGCCTGCGCCTGATTGGCAGGATCGGACGGAACGGATATCTTCGCGCCATCAGGCAGGTCGTTCACGCTACGGTATTTATCCGACCACACGCCGAAGATCCAGTGAAAAATCGGACCTGTTCCCGGCTCTTCCTTGAACGAGGGATTCGCTTCCATCACCTGGCCCAGCCAGTACTTGTGCTGGAAGATCGTGCCAGCAATCTTGCCGTCGCTGACCGAGCGATTGATCTGCGTGCTGTCGCTGAGAGATATGCCTTTAACCTTCACGTGATGCGCAGGCCCCAGCGTCGTGCTGATGTATTCGACAATCGCCTGTTCCGCCGGATTGCTTTCCAGATACGCGACTTCCACCGTGCTGCCGGCGTCGCCGATAGTCGAACCGTCGTTGCTGTTGCGTACCGCGGCAAGCGCCGTGATCGCAATCAGCGCGATGACCGTGCCGCCCGCAATCCACGGCCAGCGGCGTTTGCGTTGCAGCGTGAAGCCTCGCGTGTTCGCAGCGGACGGTGCGCCGCCGGATTGGTTCTGTTCGTTTTCGCTCATGATGCTGTCTCGGAGAAGAATGAAAAGAGATACTCGTGCGCCTGCGCTCAGCCCGGACGGGCCCGTCGCACGAAGAAGTCACCGACCACCTGAACGACCGCCACCGTCACCACAAGAATCACGACAGTGGCCAGCATGACGGTGTGATCGAAGCGTTGGTATCCGTACGTCACCGCCACATAACCAATGCCGCCGGCGCCGATCGTTCCGGCAATCGCCGAATACTCGATCATGCCGATCGTGTTGACCGTGAGGTTGCCGATGATTGCGGGCCATGCCTCGGATAGCTGCGCCGATACGATCACCTGAAGATGCGAGCCGCCGGAGGCGCGCGCGAGGTCGGTGACGGCGTCGGGAATCTCGCGCAGCGAGTTCTCGACGAGCCGCGCAAAGAACGGCGTGCCAGCGACGACCATAGGAACGATCGCGGCGGGAATCCCGATCGTCGTGCCGGTGATTAACAGCGTGAACGGAATGATCGCGGCCATCAGCACGAGAAACGGCAGCGAACGACCAAGACTGATGACAGCACTCAGCACCGCGTGAGTTCGGCGCCTCGGGAACAGCCCGCGCGGGCCGGTATTGTGCGCAATCACCCCGAGTGGCAGGCCGAGAGCAAACACGATCAGCATCACGACGCCGACCATCAGCACCGTCTCGCCGAACGCGGGGATCAGTAACGCCGGAAGTTTGTCGAGCGGCGTGGTGTTCAGTACGGTGACGACCGCAGCAGCGCCGGTGGTGTCCGTGCTCATGCGTAGGCTCCTTCGTCCGCGACGGTTTGCGATGGTCTGATTGGCGACGCTGCGGACGCAGCCGTGGCGACGTTACTGCCAACCGAAGGGCGCGGGTCGAGCGGATGACCATGCAAGCCCCAGTCCGCCAGCAATGCGCGAATCCGCTCGCGGTTCGCATCGGCTCGCAAACCGATCGACGCATGTCCCACATGGACACCTGAAATGGTTTCCACCGACGCCGCCAGCAGATGCACGTCACCGCCGGTTTCGCGTGCCAGCCGCGCGATCCAGTCCGACGCCGCGCCACGTTGCTGGTACGACACCTTCCACACTTGCAGGGACAGGTCGAGATCGTGTGTGTGCAGCGCGTCGGTGCGCGGCAACAGCGACTGGCCGAGTTCCGACGCGGGATCGCCGAGCAGTTCGAGCAAGCTGCCCAGTTCGACGATACGTCCGTGCGCAAGGCGCGCGACCCGATCGGCGATCTTGCGCACGACGTGCATATCGTGCGTGATCATCAGCACGGTCAAGCCCAGATCGCTGCGTAGTTCGCGCAGCAGGTCGATGATCGAGTCGGTGTTGTCGGGGTCGAGGCCCGAGGTCGCTTCGTCGGCGAGGAGCACGGAGGGACGCAGCGCGAGTGCGCGCGCAATGCCCACCCGTTGACGCTGGCCCCCCGAGAGTTGATGGGGATAGCGATGCGCGTGCGTGCCCAGTCCGACACGTTCGAGCAATTCCGCCACGCGTGCATCCCGTTCGGCCGGCGCGACACCGAGGTATTCCAGCGGCAGTGCGACGTTACCCGCCGCCGTTCGGCGACTCAGCATGTGCGACGCCTGGAACACCGTGCCGATCGAGCGGCGTGCAACGCGTAATGCCGACTCGCTCAGCCCGGTCAGTTCATGGCCGTCGACCACGACCGCGCCGGCACTGGGCCGCTCGAGCAGATTGATACACCGTGCAAGCGTGCTCTTGCCCGCACCGCTCGGTCCGACGACCGCCAGAATCTCGCCGCGCTCGACCGACAGATCGATGGAATCGAGGACAGTCGAACGGCTCGCGCCGTCACCGTAGGTTTTGGTCAGTTGCCTGATCGATATCATGGATGAGAAGACCTCATGGGCAATTCAGAATGGTTCACGATTCAGCCTGCGCTGCCTCGATAGCCGCCGGTGCCGGCTCATCGCGGAACGCACCGCGATATCGCGCCGCCGGGTGACGCCCGTTCAGGCGCGGCCCGCGACCGGCGAACAGCTTTTCCCGCAACGTGCCTGGCGCGTATTCGCTCTGAGCAAGGCCGCGTCGTTGCAGCACAGGAGTCACGTGCTCGATGAAGCGGGCAAACGAGTGTGGAGTGCGGTGATACATGACGTTCACGCCGTCGATGCCGGCACGCTGCCACTCCTCCAGTTGATCGGCGATCGATTCCGGCGTGCCGACTATCCGGCCGCTTTGTGAATAAGCAGAAATCAGATTGCGCACCGTGGGCCGCACACCTGGATTGGCGTCTTCGAAAAAACGCACGAGACCTTGCACGCCCTCGATTTTCAGATCGTCGACGGGACGGTCCGGATCGAGCAGCCCCAGATCGACCCCGAGATCTCGGCTGATATGAGCGGCCAGACCGTCCAGGCTGATGTATTCGTCCTGTTCGCGCGCGAGCCGCCGCGCTTCTTCTTCGGTGCTGCCCACCACGAACGACATGCCCTGAATGAACAGCAGATCGTCGTCGTGACGACCGAACCCACGTACCTTCTCGCGCACCTGCTGCGTCAGCCGCTGAGCGCCGGCCGGACTCTGGCTTGCGATGAAGGTGCCTTCGGCATGGGCCGCGGCAAACGCGCGGCCAGCGGTAGACGCGCCCGCCTGGTAGAGCACCGGCACACGCTGCGGCGATGGCGTCGTCAAATGCGGACCCAGTACACGATAGCGCTTGCCCTCGTGGCGAATCCGATGCACACCCGATGGATTCGCGTACAGTCCGCGCAGTTTGTCGACCACTAGCGCGTCGTCGTCCCATGAGCCTTCCCACAGCTTGTAGACCACGTCGAGATATTCGTGCGCCCACTTATAGCGCTCGTCATGAGCGACGATGCGATCGAAACCGAAATTCTGCGCCGCGTTGTGACTCACGCTCGTCACGATGTTCCAGCCGATCCGGCCGCCGCTCAGGTGATCGAGCGTCGACACGCGACGCGCAAAGCTGAAGGGATGATCCTGAAGGATCGAACTGGTGAAATTAAGGCCGAGCTGTTCAGTTGCGCCGATTAGTGCGGCGATCAATGTGCTCGAATCGTTGATCGGAATCTGCACTGCCTCTTCGATATAACGGTCCCAACCGCCTTCATACGAAGGATCGACACCGATTACGTCGGCCATGAATAGCGCGTCGAATTTCCCGCGCTCCAGCAGCTTCACGAGCTCGACCCAGGTGGCAAGCTCGTTGAATTCGGTCTGCTTCGTATCAGGGTGCCGCCACATGCCGTGAAAGACATGTGACACGCAATTCATCGAGAAGCCATTGAAGATGAGACGTTTTGACATGAGTATCGAAGCGCTGGCAGAGATCGTTGACGGAAACGTCGAGACATCTGTGATGTCTGGATCGGCGAATCAATTATGGGTGGCCAGATGCGGCCATGGCCAATATCGATTCGAGATTTACTAATCACATGGACAACGAATCAACCTCAATGCATGCGTCAGTACCTGGTACATTTGCAGCCAGTCATCTCATGAACATGGAAGGAATCGATGGGTCGGAACAACTCATCATGTACTCGAGAACCGCGCTTCGCTTTTCGCCACGGTCACGACAACGATGGTCAAGTCCGGCGTTGCCGGTAGAAGCAACTTTTCCGGACCTCCCCTGCTACGCGTTGAATCGATCAGTAAATATTACGGTCCACTCTGAACCCGGCAGAACGCACGATTTTCGCAAAGAGACTAAAGTCGAATCCTTTACCGAGGGGGATCCCCTCACAACCCTGACCGAAGGATTCTCATGGCACCCGCTAACACTCTCTCGTCGGAACCCGTCTGGTTCATCACTGGCTGCTCGACCGGTTTCGGCCGGGAACTTGCACTTGCCGTGCTCGACAAGGGTTGGCGTGCGGTCGTCACCGCGCGTCAACCTGATTCGCTGGCCGAATTCGCGACCCGTTATGGAGAGCGAGCTCTGGTACTCGAACTGGATGTCACACAGCGCGGCCAGATCGATCGCGCGGTTGAACGCACGTTGCAGCAATTCGGCCGCATCGACGTGCTGGTCAATAATGCAGGTTACGGCTATCTGAGTGCCATCGAAGAAGGCGGTGACCAGGACGTGCGCGACATGTTCGAGGTCAACTTCTTCGGTGTGGCCGAGACCATCAAGGCCGTGTTGCCGGCCATGCGAAAACAGCACGCCGGTCATATCGTCAACATCACGTCGGTCGGCGGTCTGATCGGTAATCCTGGAAGCGGCTACTACGCCGCCACCAAGTTCGCCGTCGAGGGATTGAGTGAAGCATTGGCCGCCGAGACAGCCGATCTGGGCATCAAGGTCACGGCGGTTGAACCGGGACCATTCCGCACCGACTGGGCAGGACGGTCGCTGAAGCAGACAAAAACGCCGATCGACACCTACGCAGAGATCTCAGGCAAGCGCCGCGCGTCTATCTCGGCCAATAGCGGCAAGCAGCCGGGCGACCCGGCGCGCGCGGCTCAGGCGATCATCGCCGTCGTGCAGTCGCCGAACCCGCCGGGTCATCTGATCCTCGGCAGAGATGGTCTGACGCGCGTCAAAGCAAAGCTCGACACGCTGCACGCTGAGATTGACGCGTGGGAAGCCACGACTGTTGGCGCAGATTTCCCCGCCTAGCCTGATCCACGGCCTGCAGAGCCCGGCTCCGGTGCATCCGGAGCCGCTTTTTGATTTGACCCCGGAACATCATCCACTCATTAAGGGTCGCATAGTGGGTTCTCCATCAGTGGCGTCGTCGGACTCGACTTCAACATCGGGATTCGTCGCGATACGTTGGGTTCCCCACCGCAGTGCGTCGAGCGGTTTGAGTACACTAGAGCCGAAATAGACTGAGTTCCGACTCGCCGTTTTTTGGTCAGATGTTTGTTTTACAAGGAGATTGTCCGTGGCCAATGAGAAGATGCTGGTGCAAATGCGTGAGAAGCAGGGCTTTATCGCCGCGCTCGACCAAAGCGGCGGCTCAACGCCGGGCGCGCTCAAGCTGTACGGTATTCCAGAGAGCGAGTACAGCGGTGACGCTGAAATGTTCAAACTGATGCACCAGATGCGCGTGCGCATCATGACCGCGCCTAGCTTCACGGGTGCCAAAGTCATCGCGGCAATCCTGTTCGAAGCCACCATGAACGGCGACGCGCAAGGCAAGCCGGTCCCGGCTTTTCTGTGGGAAGACCGCGGTATCGTGCCGTTCCTGAAAGTCGACAAGGGCCTTGAGGATGACGCTGATGGCGTGCGTATGATGAAGCCGATTCCCGGCCTCGATCAGTTGCTCGAACGCGCCGTTGGACTCGGCATTTTCGGCACGAAGATGCGCTCGGTCATCAACGACGCTTCGCAATCGGGCATTGCGGCGATTGCGAAACAGCAGTTCGAGATCGGCGCACAAATCAGCGGACACGGCCTCGTACCGATCCTCGAACCGGAAGTGTCGATCAAGTCGCCCAACAAGGCCGGCGCAGAAGACATCCTGCGCGCTGAACTTCTGAAAGGGCTCGACGCACTACCGGAAGACAGCCCTGTGATGATCAAGCTGACCATACCGGACGTCGCGGATTTCTACCGCCCGCTGATCGAACATCCGCGCGTCGTGCGCGTCGTTGCTTTGTCGGGCGGCTACACGCGCACCGACGCGTGTCAGCGTCTCGCGAAGAATCACGGCATGATCGCGAGCTTCTCGCGGGCGTTGATCAACGACTTGCGCAAACAGATGACCGACGCGGAATTCGACGACGCGTTGAAGAAATCGGTTGATGAAATCTATGACGCGTCCGTTCATAAAGTCTGATTGAGACACCGTCGCTGTCGGCTGATGAAGAAGGCCGGGCCCGCGCTGATAAGTGCGTCGCCCAGCCTTCGTACAACGTGCAACGACGCGCGTGAACCGCCGAGCGGAGAACATCCACCACCCTGCCCTCCGACGCGAACGCAGATGTGCGCTCTTCGCGATCTCCAATGCACGCGTGGATTTCCATCCCGCACTTCGCGTCACCCCGACACCCGATAAATTCGTTGCGCCATCAAATCGAATCTGACGCGTACTTCATAGTATGACGACGCTGGTCTACGGCCTGGATCATCTCCATATCGATTGATTAGGATACCAGTGCATTATCGGAGCCATTCGAATCACGTCCGCAAACACAACCATGCCGAACGAGTAAAAGATTCGATCTTCACGTCAATGCGCACGATCGTTCGTTCAGCGTCTAGGTTTCATCGACTCCGACTGCACATAGCACGCCGAAACGATACTGGTTTACCCGGTCCGGTTACCGAATATTAAAAAAATGCCATTCAATCGAAGTTTTATGCATGGACGCGTTGCCTCCTGCGCAATTAATCTCACCGAATGACGTTCGATACGGATTACACCAGAATCGATATCGAGCGCACGAAAAGCAATTAGTTAAAGGAAATCGGTTTGATTAGCGAAATAACTTAAAGCCGTTAGTTTTCCCGCCCATCATCGGCGTCCGAGCCGACAGACAAAGAAGGTCGGACTGACTGACCCAAATCAACTCTCGATCCGCCATATCGCGGCATAGCCGTGGGCATTGGCACGCCCGATTGCTTCACTTCATGACGCTGATACCAGCCGCGCCAAAAAATAATTACTTATAAAGCACCGGCATTCCGATGCAAATAAAAATGGAGACACTGGATGAAAAGATTTACCACTCTCGCATGCGGCACAGTCCTGTCCTTCGCATCCGTCGCTCCCGCGTTTGCGCAGTCGTCGGTCACACTCTATGGCGTGCTCGACAATGGGTTCGTCTATCAGAGTTCGAGCGGCAGCAACAATTCAGCGATCCGCGCGGTACCTGGCGGACTCTTCGCAACCCGATTCGGCTTTAAAGGCAGCGAGGATATCGGCGGCGGCCTGCACGTCAATTTCCAGCTGGAGCAGGCCTTCTCCGGTCAGACGGGGGCAGCGACAAACCCGGCCGACGCGTTCAACCGGCTGGCATTTGTCGGCCTGTCAGGCGGCTTCGGTGAAGTCCGCTTCGGCTTGCAAAACTCGCCGTCCTACGACGTTCTCCAGGCGGCAATGGATCCTTCGTGGGTTAAAAGCATCGCGTCGCCGATGAATAACTTCAACGCTCTGATCATCCGCGCGAACAATGGCATTTCCTATTACACGCCTACGTTTGGCGGGTTGAATGCCAAATTCATGGTGGCATTACGCGACCCCACGACCGGCGGCGGCAATGGCATAGGGTTCTACAACGTAGTCCTGCAGTACATCAACGGACCATTGAATGTGGCGGCCGGGTACGAACGAGGAGACGAACCGGGCGTCGGCGCGGGCGGGAGCTATACGATCGCTGGCGGCGCTGCCGCAGGTCCTGGCGCGGTACTGACCGTGTTCAACGCGGGTGCTTCGTATGGGATTGGAGCCAATCGTATCTGGCTGGCCTACCACACAGAGAACCTGACCAATACACCGAACTACATGCAGCATGACGTCTACCAGATATCGGACTCGTATCAGTTCGCGCCAGACATTCTTGCTTCGCTGATGTACGGTTACCTGTACGACCGCACTGGAAAAGGCAACAACGCGCAGCAACTGGGTTTGCTTTTCGAGTACTACCTGTCCAAATCGACGGAACTCTATACAGCGGCCGGCTTTATCCAGAACAGGAATCAGGCGAAATACACGCTGTCCGGCACTGCGTATTCGGGCCTGCCGATCACGCCGGGAACCGACACGCGCGGCATCGGCTTCGGCCTGGTACACAAGTTCTAAGGTGACGGCTGAACCCCGCCGCCCGGTTCTGTGACGCGGGGTTTCCGCGTGAAGCGTGGTCAACGGGATTTCCGGACGCCGCCTGTCCGGACCAGGCACGCGCATGACGTCGGCAAAACTCGCGATTCGAAATTCGCCCATAGCGGGTAAAAGCGCTTCACTTCCGTATCTTGAAGTGGATACCAGTAAAGCCGCACCCAGCGCTGCCGCACATACTATTGCTGAGCGTGCTTCGCTGCGTCTTCGATTACCGCCGCAACTTCTTTCGGGCGCGATTCGTAGACCGAGTGGCTGGCGCCCGCCAATACCGTGGTATGACTATGCGCGCGCTGGTAATAGAAACGTTCGAGATCGGGATTGATGATTTTGTCGTCTCCCGCCACGATGCCCCAGCTCGGCTTGGTGGTCCAGGCCGCGACCGTCATCGGCGCAGAGAAGACTTTCGCCGCGGTCAGGATCTGCGATTGGGCTTCGAATTGAGCCTGCTTCAACGGCAGATCAGCCGCGAAATCCTTCGGGAAGTCCGCCGGATTCAAATAGGTGTAGCCGTCGTCTGTCTTCATGATTGCGCCTGGCTGCTTCGACGTATAGCTCGGCATGTTCTTGCCCAGATCGCTTTCGTCCTCGCCGACAGCCGGCGCATGGGCCGCGACATACACGAGACCGGCCACCTTCGGATCGACACCCGCTTCCGTGATCACTGAGCCGCCATAGCTGTGCGCCACGAGAATGATGGGACCGTCCTGCAGATCGATTACGCGCTTTGTTGCGGCGACATCGTCGTCGAGCGAGGTCAGCGGCTCCTGCACCATCGTGACGTGGTAGCCATCTTTAGTGAGGATGTCGTAGACCGGCTTCCAGCCCGCGCCGTCGACCCACGCGCCATGAACCAGAACAATGTTTTTTATGGGCGCGGCGGCCGGTTGGGCACCCTGCGCCATGACGCTGGAGGAGGCGAACACACAAGCAGACAACGCGATAACCGATGCTGCGAAAGGCAAGATCTTCACGGTAAAACTCCATTGATAAGAACAGGAAATCTGACAGATAGCCGGCTTGATGTGCGATCCATATGACCCGCGACGCGTTGGTCGATCAAGCCGCCTGCTTCTGCGAATAGAACTGCATGGGACCGTGCACATCCGCGAGAAGTGCACGATCCGTTCTGTGCCACTTAGCTGCCGAAATAAAGGTTGCAGAAGCTGACGGGGCCAACACAGCTTGAGTGCATCGCCACAGGGGACCTAACGCCAGACGCAGAAGTACCGTTCTGTGCGACACCGCCCACGGCCTGCGTGGCCAGTTGCCGATCGCTCTGTGTAGCGATCTTTGCTTCGGCGGTCTGGATATCCATCGGATAATCGAGGTCATCGCCACGTGCCGGGTTGTAGCCCGCATGCTCGACACGAACCAGATCGGCGCGAACTTCTGCGCGAGTAAGCGGAGCGTTCGACTGGGCGAAACTAAGAGCCGGTGCGCCAAGAGTGGCGGCAGCAAGAGCGAGACCAACAATAATTTTCGACATGATTGACAATTCCTTAGTGACGTAAAGATTCTTTGGCGCAACGAGCGCCCACAAAAATCGGAGAAAGATCCGTCGACAGCATGACGTCGGGCAGTGTCAGTGCTGCGATGACCACTACAAACCAGCTACCTTGAAAATTCCATTCGATTTAATCGGATTCCTTATCGATTGGAATTTAACCTATGCGAATCGACGAGAGATCAATCCCGGTTCCCTCGCGTCCCACAGCGGCGCAACGCTTCGCCTTCTGTCTACATGAAGGCGAACACCTGATCTCAATGTTTATTCCAAAGCTCGTTCAAGTTGAACAGATTGCGCTGTTCGCATCCCGATTCCACATGACTGAGCGGCGCTGGACATCAATTTCTTGCGACAGGCAAATATTCGCTCTGTCGTGTCTGGGTCTCCAGCGATTTGCGACCAATCGACTCCTGGCGTCGCGAAATGCGTCAGACCGGTCGCGAAACGCGCCGGGCTGAACCCAGGTGACAAGCGGCACAGGATGCGGAAGCCGCCCGTGCACTTCCCAGATCGCCAGACCGAAGCACTGGCGCGGGAATCGGAAAGGAATGCCATGGACAACAGACTGTCGGAATGCAAGCAGGCGCGTCGGAAGCGCTCTGATGAGAGGCCCCGCTTGATCCCGCCAACCATTTGCACTCAAACTCGGCCCAACGGCATGTCACCGCCAAACCCGCTGCACCAGGATACAGCTCGCGCCTCCACAACATCAATTCGCGAAGATTGCGGTCTTTTCGTCGCAATACACTAGCGACCGAACGCGCCGACGGCGAAGATAGCGGCATGCCAGTTCAACCCGCACGTGATCCCGAAGCCAACCCGATGCCGCCCATACCTTCCATTCAGACGTTCGCCCGACGGCTCTGGCGCCCACTCAGGGTCACCCTATTGACGACCATTGGTTGTGCGTGGCTTTACAGCACGATCTACCGCGAATCTTTCGCCAAAGACCTCGTCTATGCGCTGTTTGTTGTCGGCTTCACGCAAGCGCTGATCGCTGCCGGTCGCCACGGCCTCGCTTTCTGGTTGCGCAAACGCTATCCCGACAATCTCGATGCCCAGAGAAACTGGCCCGGCTGGGGATTGATGGCGCCGTGGGTGGTCGTCTCGGTGGTCATCGGCTACCTCGCGGGGGTTTCGCTCGTCGACTTGTTTACCCAGACACCACGCACACCCATTGTTATCGAACCGAATCTGCGCACGTTGTTGCTGAGCGTGACGATCGCGGTCGTGCCCGCGATCTGCATCACCTATTTCTTCTACGCGCGCAGCAGAATGGCATCCATGGAAATGCGCACGCAGGCAGCGCTGCGCAGTGCTGCGGAAAACCAGCTCAAGCTGCTGGAGGCGCAACTCGAACCGCATATGCTGTTCAACACGCTCGCCAACCTGCGCGTATTGATCGGTAGCGACCCGCTGCGCGCCCAGGGCATGCTGGATCATCTGATCGCCTATCTGCGCGCCACGCTCGCGGCGTCGCGTACTGGCTCGCATCCGCTCGCGTCGGAATTCGAGCGCATTTCCGACTACCTCCAGCTGATGCAAATCCGCATGGGCAGCCGCCTGCACGTCCAACTGGATCTGCCCGCGAGTCTGGCCAATGCCCCCTTGCCGCCGTTGCTGCTGCAACCACTCGTCGAAAACGCGATCAAGCACGGGCTCGAACCGAAAGTGAGCGGCGGGCGCGTCCACGTCGCCGCGATGCGTGGCCCCGGCACGTTGACGCTGAGCGTGCGCGACACCGGCGTCGGCCTCGACGCCCGGACCGAACACGGCGCGCGCTTCGGCCTGCAACAGGTACGCGAGCGGCTCGCGACGCTCTATGGCGCGGCGGCCCACCTCGAACTGTCGCCCGCCACCGACGAAGAAGGCGGTACGCTCGCCACTGTCACCTTGCCCTACTCCTGACCCTCCATCATGAAAATCACTGCATTGATTGCCGAAGACGAACCGCTGCTCGCGGCTAACCTGCAAGCCGAGTTATTGAAACTGTGGCCCGAACTGCACATCGTGGCGAGCGTCGGCGACGGCGAGAGCGCAGTGGAGTCTGCGCTGGGCGTACAGCCCGACGTCATGTTTCTCGACATCCGGATGCCCGGTATGACGGGACTGGAGTGCGCCCAGGCTCTTGCGGAAGACTGGCCCGCCAACGGCAGGCCCTTTCCGCTAATCGTGTTCGTGACCGCCTACGACGAGTACGCCCTTCAGGCCTTCGAACGAGCTGCGTTCGACTACATCCTCAAGCCCGTGCAACCCGATCGGCTTGCGAAGACCTGCGCCCGACTCAAGGAGCGGCTTGCGGACGGCAGCGCACCGCCAGACGAAGCGTCGCTTGGCAAGGTGGTGGATCAGATGCGCGAACTGCTGGCTGCGGGGCGCCCCGACGCATTGTCCGCGCCTGCCGTCAGCGCGCCGCTGCGCGTGATTCAGGCAAGCGCCGGCAATACGATCACAATGGTCCCGATCGACGAAGTCTGTTACTTCGAAGCTGCTGACAAATACGTTCGCGTGGTAACAGCCAATCGTGAACACCTGATCCGGATGTCGTTACGCGAACTCCTGCAACAACTCGATTCGCAGCGCTTCTGGCAGATTCACCGCGGCACGATTGTGCGAAGCGACGCTATCGACACCGCCGAACGCGACGAAGCAGGAAAGCTGACACTGACCTTGCGCGGCAATCCGGCACGGCTGATTGTCAGCCGGCTATACACCGATCTGTTCAAGGGAATGTGACGCAGCGCTGATTGATGAGTGATCGCGCAACTATCGCGCTGTCCGTCGTCCCATTAGCACTCTGCCGCCAACAGCCTGTGATATCACGCGATTGCGACCGCCCTGGCGTCTGAACGCGGGTGAAGCACGTCCATTTTTCCTTTTATGAGCAAGCACCCGATAAGAGTGGGAAATCGCACAGACCGTATAACACGCATCACTAAATCTTACGGTCATCAAATAGCTCAAAATATCTTTCAATTCACGATAAAAGCCTTTGAAAATGAAAGCTAATTTGCGATTTCGTTAATTTATCTGCAAGTATCGGGGAAACAAATTGAAGAAAATGCTTCCAGGTCTGGACGTCCTGCGCTTCTTGCTGGCCTGCTACCTGGTCTTCTATCACACGCTGGCTTATTACCCGGCGGCGCAGGCACTCCACCTGGTTGACGTTTTCAGGTTTGGAGGCGGCGCGACAAGTATTTTCTTTATCTTATCCGGCTTCATTCTCTCGCACGTGTCAGTTGAAGCAAAGCCGGACGGTAGCAGGAAAGTGGCAATGCCACGCTTTATTGTTAATCGACTGACCAATATCTACCCCATCCATATCATTTCGTTCTTGATGATGGTTGCCTTAATGGCCGTGAACTCACGGCCCTTCGACGTGACATTGAGCAATCTCGATTCTGCACTGCCGATACCGCACACCATGAGTACCGTCGAAGTCACGGTTAACTCGATCCTGCACATCTTTTTGCTTCAGGCATGGAATCCGTTTTACCTGTCGTTCAATGATCCTTCATGGGCATTGTCGACGCTGCTTTTTTTCTATCTGTTATTCCCCATCGTCGCGCCCCGACTGCTCGCGGTACGCCGCAAATGGACGATGCTCGCTGCTATGTGGATCGTCGGTCTTCTCCCTGCGACGCTCGCCGTTACGCAAGGCTGGTATGGCGTATTGATGATGGGGATACTGCACACCAATCCGCTGGTACGACTGCCGGAATTTATGGCAGGCATCATCGCCTACGGCATTTTCGCGGCACACGTACAGCCGATCACCGAGATCGTCACACGTCACCGGAAAATCATCATAGCGGCGCTAGTGACGTTTTTCGTTGCTGCGGCTTTTCTTTTCCTAAGAGGCCCGCGTTCGTGGCAAGTACTTCTTCACAATGGCGCGATATTGCCAGCGCAGGTTGCGGTCATATTCGTGGCGGCCAGTTTGCACCAGCAGACTTCACCGCGTGCCGCGGCCTGGTCCCGGCGACTCGGCAACGCGGCTCTGCCCATCTTCGCTCTGCAAATCCCACTCTTTGTGGCCTTTTCGAAAGTCCAGCGCGCCCTTGGCATTCCGTATCCGCTTGTGTCCTGCGCTCACCGGTTTCACGTGTGCACGGCGGCGTCTAGCCGGGTGCCGTTGCATCTGTCGGCCTATCCGATTTACCTGATCATCGTGCTCGTCGCATCCGCCCTGTTTCAGGAAAGAATTGTCGCGCCGCTGAGAAGCGCGTTGCGACGCGCACTGACTCGTCGAAGAGAGCGATTTAGTCGCGCGGCAGAGATGCATGCGCCTCCGGTGTCGGAGGCGCAGTAAGAACCCTGTGAAGTTGTTGATCAGATGCGAAGCAGCTGATATCGCGCTGAGCGCCTACGCCTGAAGCCAGCGAGCATCGCCGACACCCCTCAGTCGGCATCGAAACATAGCGCCATTTCTTTCGAACCCATCCTCACAGCGCGAGCATTGCGCCGCACCGGATGCCGGTTCTCAATCGCCTCGACCCGACGCAAAAGTGCCCACGCACTTTCGCGTCGCCATGCGTCGCGCGCCTAAACGTAATGTCATTTAAAGCATTACGTAGGTACGAATGAAAGGCGACAGTCAGAATGTTGCCCGAAAACTTTCACTCATTAATGGTCCAATGCGCCAGCTTCATCCAGTAGTTTGGCCGTCGCGTTTCTAACAACAATCCTCCAGACCCTCCGCGCCTATCGACGGAAGGGCTGGACAGCGAATGTGGAGCCCCCTAATGTTTCGCCGAACCCTATTGCCCATCCCGTTTGCCGCAGCACTATTTGTGCTGAGCGCATGCGGTCACAGCAACGATTCCTCGCCTGCATCGACCGCGGGCGCCTCTGCGCCCGCCGTGACCGTGTCCGCGCAGGACGCGCTGACCACCGCTACGCCGATCAAGCACCTGGTCGTGATCTTCGGGGAGAACCGTTCCTTCGATCACTACTTCGGCACCTACCCGAACGCACAGAACCCGGTTGGTGAACCTGCATTCACGGCAGCAGCCAATACGCCGACCCAGATCAACAACCTGAATCAGAAGTCGCTGCTGACGAGCAACCCGAACTTCCTGAACACGGCGAACAACGCGTTTGCAGCAGGCAGCGGCATCAACCCGTTCCGACTCGACCGCAGCCAGGCCAACACGAACGGCCAGTCGCACGACTACCGCAACGAACAGCTCGCTTACGACAATGGCGCAGCCGACCTGTTCCCGAAGTACACGGGTAACAATGGTGCGAGTTCCGGTACGACCTTCGGTACGCCGGGTCTCGTGATGGGTTACTACGACGGCAATACGGTTCAGGCGCTCTGGAACTACGCTCAGAACTTTGCGATAAGCGACAACATGTACACGGATACGTACGGTCCGTCGACCCCGGGTGCAATCGAAGTCATCTCGGGCCAGACGAACGGCGCGGTTCCCGCGAACGGCGCAGCGCAAGGCGACAACGTGATCGCCGACGGCACCGGCGGCTTCACGATGAACGGCGACTCCGACCCGACCGGCGACAAGTGTTCGTCGACGTCCGCCTCCGACAACGTGGTGATGTCCTCGGCCAACAAGAACATCGGCGACCTGCTCAACGCGAAGAACATCTCGTGGGGCGGCTTCATGGGCGGCTTCAACCTGGCCACCACGAACGCGAACGGCACGACGGCATGTGCCCGCAGCACGTATTCGTCGGTTCTCGGTGCAACGAAGGCGGACTACGTACCGCACCACAACTGGTTCCAGTACTACGCGACGACGGCCAACCTGGCCCATACGCGCCCGACCTCGACCGCGCTGATCGGCCAGACCGATCCGCTCGATTCGACGGCCACGCCGGTTCACCACCAGTACGACACCGACGACTTCTTCGCAGCAGTCAAGGCAGGCAACTTCCCGTCGGTCAGCTATCTGAAGGCACCGGCAGTTGGCGATGGCCACCCGGGCAATTCGGATCCGCTCGACGAGCAGGCGTTCTATACGAAGGTCGTCAACTTCCTCGAGCAACAGCCGGACTGGAAGAACACCGCCATCGTCCTGACGTACGACGATTCGGACGGTTGGTACGACCATGCTTACTCGACGCCGACGACCTCGTCGTTCGACCCGACCGCCGACCAGTTGAACGGCGTCGGTACGTGTAACGCAACGGGTGCGACGCAAGGCGTGGGCGTGTCGGGCGCTAACGTGAACGGCCGTTGCGGTCCGGGCACGCGTGTTCCGCTCGTCGTGATCTCGCCGTATGCACGTAGCAACTACATCGACCACACGCTGATCACACAGGCTTCGGTTGTCAAGTTCATCGAAGACAACTGGCTGGGCGGCACGCGCCTGGGTGGCGGCTCGCACGACGCGGCGACGGGCAGCCTGAACGCGCTGTTCGACTTCACGAATGGCGGCGCAACGCCGGCGGTGTATGTCGACACGAACACGGGTGCCAAGCTGTCGTCCGCTCCGGCAACGACGGACTAAGCAGGTGGAGTGACGTGTTCGGTTCGTCCGTCTGTCATGCCGCAGGAGAGCTGCTGTTCAATCCTGCGGCATGACGTTCGGTGAACGGTCAATTGATAAAAGACAGTTAGTCAACGCGTCGAGCCAGCCGGTACGGTGGCTCGACTTGCTTATATGTAGTTCAGATTTGCTCCAGCTATCGCCATGAACCTTCCTTCGAATGCCACCTTGCCTTCGCAACTCCCCACCGGAAGCGACCCGTCTCCCGACGCTGCCAGGCCCACGCTGCGCCACCGGATTTTGTGGACACTGCTGGGCATCGTGCTGGCATGCGCCGTCGTAGCTGGCTACGCGCTGATCTACCCTGAGCGCATGCCGACGGCGATCGGCGACAAGGTTGAAGATCTGACGGGCGCCAATGCTCATCCGGTCACGCTGCTGCGTCCCCCGGTCGCGCCGCTCAGCGCGGCCGCTGTGCTCGGCAGGGACATGTTCAATGACCCGTCGCTGTCGGCGTCGGGCAAACAGTCGTGCGCATCGTGCCATAGCGCCTCACACGCATTCGGCCCTCCCAACGATCTGTCGGTGCAACTGGGCGGCCCTCATATGACGGACGCTGGCTATCGGCCGGTGCCCTCGCTTGCTTATCTGTATCGCCAGGCTCCGTTCAGTATCGGTCCCGATCAGGGCGAAACCGACGCGGCGCCGGTTAACCTCGATGTACTGGCATCCGCGGCACAAGGTGTGCAACGCGCGCAGAAAAACGCCGGCGTTGCGCCTGCCGCCCCGGCGATGGTGCCGCAAGGCGGCTTCTTCTGGGATGGCCGTGCGAGCACGCTTCAGGATCAGGCGCTCGGCCCGATGACGAACCCGGTTGAAATGGCCAACCCGAACGTGGCCGCGGTCGCCGACAAGCTCATGCATTCGAAGTACGTCGATACGATGAAGCAGCTCTTCGGTGCACGCGTCGTCAACGACCCGAATCTGCTGGTGTCGGAAGCGATGTTCGCGATTGGCCGGTACCAGTTCGAAGATCAGGCGTTTCATCCGTTCACGAGTAAGTACGACGCGTGGCTCGAAGGGCGGGCCCGTCTTAGCCAGGCCGAATTGCACGGCCTGCGCCTGTTCAACGATCAGAACAAGGCGAATTGTGCAGGTTGCCATTTGAGCCAACCGACGTCCGACGGTCTGCCGCCGTTATTCACGGACACGCAGTACGAGGCGCTGGGTGTCCCACGCAATCACGAACTTCCGCAGAACAAGGATCCGAAGTTCTACGACATGGGCGTGTGTGGGCCTTTCCGTACCGATATGACGAAAGATACGCAATATTGCGGCATGTTCCTGACGCCGACGCTGCGTAACTCGGCCAACCGCGGTGTGTTCTTCCACAACGGCGTGTATCACGACCTAAAACACGTGATGGATTTCTATAACCTGCGCAACACGAGCCCGGAGAAAATTTACCCGCATGACGCGTCGGGCAAGGTTCTGGCCTATGACGATCTGCCTGCGAAATACCACGCGAATATCGACGTTGCAGATGCGCCGTTCGATCGCAAGCTGGGCGACAAGCCCGCGATGACCGACGACGATATCAACGACATCATTGCGTTTGTGAAGACGCTCAATGATGGCTACGACAGCGATCGCAAGTAAGAGCGGAATGAAAGACGAGCGCGCTATGCGCTCGTCGCGCGCCGATCTGGCTGAAACCGCGGCGCGAAAGAATAGAACGAAACGTTGAGACGCACGCCCCTCTCGCGAGGGGCAATCACTCTGGCCAACCTTCAGTCGATCGCGGCCCCGTTGGTCGCGCAAACCTGCTGCATTGCGCGCAGGACGACCGGCTGCATCTTTTCATTCAGCCACTCGGGGTGCGCAACGAGGTATTGATCGACGATGGTGCCCACCTGCCGTGCATCGATATGCATCGTTCCGATGCAGCGCTGCAGCTTCGCGACTTTCGCGTCCGGCGCGCCGAACACAGGCGCATAGGAGAAGCCGTCGAGCACGCCGATCACATAGGCGGTACGCAGCGACTGACTTCCACCCTGAAAGAGTTTGCCGGTGAGAAAGCCGTTGTTCGTATCGGGGGCCGAACTTGCGTGCGCAACGGAGCAAAGGGTGAAGAGTGCTGCGGCGGCCAAAGATTTGTTCATCTGATGTCGATTCAAAAGGATAAGGTGCGCTATTGTGTGCCGCCTTTATGACGATTGCAGCGCTGTCACTTCAAATTCACGCTGGCAATTCGGCGAGTCGTCAATGACGCCGGCTTCGCAGAATGAATGCGCCTAAAGTACAGGCGCCCATCGCGATACCGGCGATTAAAAACGTGTCGCTATAAGCCATCAACAACGCTTCCCGGCCGACGGTCTGGTTGATGATGCCAAACGCAAGCTCGCGTGCCCCGCTCAGCTCGCCTTTCGGCAATACATCGGCACGCGGCGCATGGTTGCCCGCGAGCAATCTCGCGAGATAGACCACGCGCTCCTGGAATGCAGATGAGAACGGCGTGATCGACTCGCCGAGACGCAATGCATGTAATTTCTCGCGTTCGACCACGATCTGACTGGCAACCGCAATGCCGATCGCGCCGCCGACATTGCGCACCATAGTAAATAATCCCGAAGCCGATCCAAGCTGACTCTTTTCGAGACCATCGACGGCCATCACGGACAACGCGATCACCACCAGCGACTGACCGATGCCGCGCACGATGAGCGAAGGGACGATCACGTTAGACGCTGCGTACCGGTCCAGATGAATGTTCATCAGACAGCCGGCGGCAACCAGCGCGAAGCCGAGAATGATCGCGGTACGTGCGCTGGTCCGGCGCATCAATGGCGGCGTCAGAAATGACATCGCGAACTGGACGAGTCCGTACGGAATCATCGCGAGGCCAATGTCACGCGCACTGTAGCCCTGCAATTCCGCAAAATAGTTCGGCACGAGAAACACGACACCGAATACGACCGCGCCGAACAGAAACTGCATGAGGCTTGCAATGCCGAAGTTGTAGCGGCCGAGCAGTCGCAAATTGATGAATGGCTCCCGGCGACGCAACTGGATGGTGGCGAACACGGCAAGACCGAGTACCGCGACGATCAGCATGTTGACGATGAACGGGGACGAGAACCAGTCCTGCCGGCCGCCCTCTTCCAGCGCGATCTGCAACGCGCTCAGGCCGATTGCCATGGTCAATATGCCGGGCCAGTCGGCGTTGCGCAGCTTCGCGAGGTGCATCGGCATGGGCTTGATCGACCAGCTGATGGCACCGAGCAGGACGAGCGTCGGCGGAATCTGCAAATAGAAGATCCAGCGCCACGAATACATGTCGGTGAGATAGCCGCCCATCGACGGGCCGGCTGCCTGCGCCACGTTATTGGCGATCGCAAAGAGCGCCATGCCGAGCGGATGCCGCGCGACCGGCAATTCGGTGACGATCAACTGGAACGACAACGGAATCAGCACACCGCCAAATGCGCCCTGCAATGCGCGGGCAATGATCATCGTGTCGATGTTGGGCGCGACTGAACAGACGAGCGAAAACACCAGGAACCCGCTTGCGCCAGTCAGTAGTACGCGGCGAATCGTGAATACCTGCACGAGCCACCCGGTCAGCGGAATGACGATGATTTCCGCGACCAGATAGGCGGTGGTTATCCATGAGCCTTCTTCAAAACTGGCGCCCAGAGAGCCGCGAATGTCGGGCAGCGACGCGTTTGTCACGTGCACGTTCATGCCGGCCATAAAGCAGCCGAATACACCGCCGAGCACGGCAATCCACGTCCGCAGCGAGACGTTTGCGCTATCGGCTGCGGCGAGCCTGGTCGTTGTCATGACGGCTGCCCGCCATCCGCATTGCGCGTGTCGACTCTCACGACGACCGACATACCCGCACGCAACCGGCGAGCATCCTCGCGTGACGCGTCGAATCGTATCCTGACGGGAATCCGTTGAACGACCTTCGTAAAGTTTCCCGTGGCGTTGTCAGGTGGCAATAACGCGAACTCCGCGCCGGACCCTGGCGCGATGCTCGTGACCTTTCCGCGCAACGTGTGCCCTGAATACGTGTCGATGTCGATCTGCACCGGTTGACCCGTATGCATGTCGCCCAGTTGGGTTTCCTTGAAGTTGGCCACCACGTACACGTCATTCAGTGGCACCACCGCCAGCAATGGCATACCGGTCTCGACATACTGGCCCGGCCGCACCGTGCGTTGACCGATCACACCGTCGCGGGTCGCGCGAATCACCGTGTGCTGCAGATCGAGTTGAGCCAGCGCAAGCGCCGAGCGCGCTTCGCTCAACTGCGCGTTCGCCCTTTCGATGCCCGCGAGGCTCTGCTCCCGACGCCTGCGCAGTACGTCCTGCTGATCCCGCTGACTTTGCACGGCGGCGCTCGCCTTCGCCAGCACCGCGGCCGCTTTCTGTTGGTCGGCCCGCGCCAATTCAAGCCGTTGACCGCTGGACGCCTGCTGCGCATATAACTCGCGATAACGGCCCGCATCGGCATCGCGGCGCACGGCATCCGCCCTCGCAGCCGCGACGTCCGCCTGCGCCTGTGCGATGAGGCTGCTCTGCTGCGCCACTTGCGCATCCAGACTCGCGGCACCGGCTTCCTGCTCATGAATGGCCGCGAGCGCGGCACTCACCGTTGCTTCGGCATGATCCACCTTCGCCTGATAATCGCGGTCGTCAATCCGTATGAGCACGTCGCCGGCCCGAACCGGCTGGTCGTCCTGCACGGCAACTTCGCTGACATAGCCCGGCACGTGCGAACTCATCGTCACGACATCGGCGCGCACGTACGCGTCGTCGGTGCTTTCGATGAAGCGTCCGACTGTCCACCAGCGAACGCCCGCCACGGCGGCCGTCACGGCGACGACCACAACGGCCGCCGCGATCAGATGTTTTCTTCCCGGAATCGTGCGCTTTTCGGGCGCGACAGTGGTACTCATAAGTGGAACCCTCAATCAAGAAATAACGCGTGAGCGCAAGCGCATCGCTGATTTTTTCAACGCTGCCATCCGCCGCCCAATGCCTTGAAAACGGCGACCTGGTCCGACGCAAGGATGTCGGTCGACGCAGCGAGTTGAGCATCGGTCGTGACGAGACCGCGTTCCGCATCGAGCACGTCGAGGAAGTCGAGCGCACCGGCCTTGTAGTTCAACTCGGCTAACTCGAACGCACGCGCATGCTGTTCGCGAGCCTGCTGCAACGCGCGATGACGATCCCATTCGGCGCCGTACAACGTGAGCGCCTGTTCGGTTTCCTTCAAGGCAGTCAGTACACGACTGTCGAACGAAGCCAGTTCGGCGGCGCTGTCGGCACGCGCTTGCGCAAGCTTCGCGCGGCTCACAGCCAGATTCGGAAAATGCCAGCTGATCAGCGGTCCAATGCCCCACGCGACCGCGTATTCATTGCCAAGCGATGCAAGACTGCCACTCGTCGAGAGCCAGTTCACCGAACCGCCGAGCACCACCGACGGATACAGTTCCGCGGTCGCCACACCGACGCGCGCACTGGCCGCCGCAAGACGCCGCTCGGCCTCACGCAGGTCGGGACGGCGCTTGAGAAGCGCTGCACCGTCGCCGACGGGAAACGGCGTGGCGATCACCGGCACGGCGCGGCATTGCGCTGCGGCGGCGGGAATATCGGCGGGAGTTCGGCCAGTCAGCATGGCCAGTTCATACAGCGCTGCGCGGCGCTTGCCTTGCAAGTCGGGCAACGTGGCCCGGGTGTCACTGACAAAAGCCTCTGCTCGCACAACTTCCAGTTCGGAAACGAGACCTTGCGAGCGCTGAATCGTGGTCAACTGCGCGACGCGCTCGGCGATAGCCAGCGAGCGCTGCGCCACGTCGATCTGCTGGCCGTAGCTGCATGCGTGAGCGTAGGCGTCAGTCGTGTCGGCGGCGATAGCAACGCGCAATGCGTCGCGAGCGGCCTGCATCGCCTCGGCGTCGGCCTGCGCGGACGCAACCAGCTGACGCACACGGCCCCACAAATCCACCTCCCACGACACGGCGAGCGAAGGCGCATAGGCCCAGCGCGTCGCCGCGCTCTGATGAGTCGCCACCGCGACGATCTGATCCGTGCTCTGTTTGCCGTAGTTGCCGCCCAGCTCAACCGCCGTGTCGGGCAGACGCGCGGCACCCGCCTCGTTCAACACGGCTTGCGCGCGCTGAAGATGCGCCGCCGCGACCGCGAGATCGCGATTGTTGATGAGGGCCTCCCGCACGAGTCCATCGAGCGTGGGATCGCGATACAACTGCCACCATGGGTCGACAGCCGGCCCGGAAGAAACGGGCGCCGCAGCGCTCGAGACGAACGGGCGCACTGCGGCCTCCGGCACAGCGGGTTCGTGGTACGGCGTGCCGAGCGTGCAGCCCGCGATCGTGCTCGCGAGCGCACCGGAACGCACGATCCGCAACACGGGGGAATAGCGGCACAAAGCCGCCTGAGAAACACGCCACCAGCCGAAATTCGTCATCGATTGCCACGTAGCTGAGATGAAAAGACAGCGGCAATGCTAAGCTCGCGACTGGAGTTTTTCTCTCGCAGAATCAACATTCATCGTCGCAAAATGGACAATCCGTCGCGGAACTACGCCCCCACGCAGCAGATTCATCCGGTTGCGGTTATCGCCACCGATCCGCCGGGACGAACCGCTTTTCCGTCGCACGCACACCGACAAGGTCAATTGATTTACGCGATTTCCGGCGTGATGATCGTCCGCACCGATAGCGGCAGTTGGGTCGTTCCCACGGGCCGCGCGGTGTGGGTGCCGGGAGACACCCAGCACGCGATCGAAACGACCGGCGACGTGCGTATTCGCACCGTGTTCGTCAAACCGGGCGCAAGAAAGGGATTACCCGACGCGTGCCGCGTCATCCTGGTGAGCACACTGCTGCGCGAGCTGATCGTGACCGCAGCGGACATCGACGAGCACGCGGCCAGCGGCGCACGCGCGCGCCGCATCATGGCGCTGATTCTCGACGAGATTGAAATCGCCCCCACTCTGTCGCTGCACGTGCCAATGCCGCGTCACGCCGCACTCGTCAGGCTCTGCACGCAGTTGATCAACCATCCGTCAGTGCCGGTCACGCTCGCGGGTTGGGCACGCGAAGCCCATATGAATGAGCGCACGCTCGCTCGCACCTTCAGACGCGAGACCGGCATGACCCAGGGCGCATGGTGCCGGCACACGCGTTTGCTGCTCAGTCTGCCGCGGCTTGTTGCGGGTGCTTCAATACTTGAGGTTGCTCTGGAACACGGTTACGACAGCCCAAGTGCGTTCGCGGCGATGTTCCGCAAGACGCTCGGTGTGCCGCCAAGCGAATACTTCCGCAACGCGTGAATGAGCGCGCTGAGTGAGGCCGGATGCCATCACTTCCTCATTCAGACATGCCGGGTGCGGACGACGGCTGCGCTGGACGTTGCGGCACAGTTTGCGCCTGCTGTCGCGGTGCTCGACATCGGCCTGCCCGGCATGGACGGCTATGAACTGGCCGTCGCCCTTCGTGAGCAACCGCAACATGCAGGGCTTCGTCTTTTCGCTCTGACTGGCTACGGTCAGGCCGACAATCTGAAGCGTTCGTTGGCTGCCGGGTTCGAACGTCATTTCGTGAAGCCCGTGGCGTTGCAAGAACTGGTTAACGCAATGAATGACAATCAGGCAGGCTCATAGCGTTGCTGGAACCCAGCCGCACATTGGCGCCACTTTATAGGCGCCGATGTACGCTACCGCACCGAATGCAACGATTACGCGTGGCATAGTCTGCGCCCAGCGCCGGAGACGCCCGGCCCGGTTAAACACGCCGGCCCGCCTGAACGGCGAAGGAATACGACCTTCGCTGTTTAAAACATGCTCGGGAAAACATCTATTTTTTCTGCTCACCCGGTCGCGTAATTTTAAAATCTGCCGCATCCCAAATATCGGACGAAAGAGCCGCACTCCGACTGCCGATCTTCGTGGACCGATAAAAAGCTGTGCAAGGTACCGATTACATACATGAGCACGCAAACCATTGCGTCGACTTCGCGCGATCGTATTCACGACCCACGGACTCAGGGGGAAACATGATCACCGGTACCCGACAAAGCGGATTTTCCGCATTGGGGCCCATCAAGTGGGGCGCCCATCTGTGTCATTTCTACGAATCGCGCAGTGAATTGCTGAGCGTCACCGCAGAATTCCTGCGTGCCGGACTCGAGAACGGCGAGATGTGTGTATGGGTCGCTCCCGCGTTGCTGGGCCCCGACAAAGCCCGTTACATGCTGGTACGGGAGGACCCCGCTCTCGCCAGTTTCATTGACGCAGGGCAACTGCGCATTCTCGATGCGGCAGAGTTCTACGCGCCTGCCAATACAGGTTTCGACGGCGGCGCCACGGTCAGCATCTGGTCGGCGGCGATCAACGACGCGCTTGGGCGAGGCTTCGAGGGCCTGCGGGTGGCCGGCGACGCGATCTGCAACGAGACAACCAACTGGGCAGCCCTGATCGACTATGAAGCCAGCTTGCAGCAGAAGCTGGCCGGGCGCCCGATCATCGGTTTATGTACTTACTGCATGCATCGGCTCCGCTCTGCGCAGGCTCGTGAGATCGAGCGCCTGCACGACGCAACGGTTCAGGCGCCGCTTGCCGGAGAGTCCTGGCGCTCACGTGCACCGACCGGTTGTCAATCCGGGCCTCAGACGCAACATGCGGCCATGAACGGCACGCTTCGCGATGACGCAAAAGAAGTGTTGACCGGCCCGATGATCGGCCATGAGATACGCAATGCGATCACGCCGATTGGGCTCCTCGCCCGCTTGCTCAACACCCAGTACGGCCACGACGAACAGCTGACGCGTTACGCGTTGCTGCTTTCGCGCCAGGCGAGCTTGTTGGGCGAGTTGGCCCAGCAGTTGATGGCGCCCGCCACACCTCCTTCCGCTACCGCCCGTGAACTCACGCTGGCGGTTTCGTCGTCCTCGTTGCCCGCCAGAGGTCCTGCTCTGGGTTCCGGCGTGGATGTCGGCGATCTGCTGGCTCACTGTGTTCAGGTTGCCGAAGCCGGCCTTCCCGATCATGTGCCAATCGAACTGATGCCGGGCGACAGTCCGTTGAGAGTCCAGGGCGAGTTCGACAAACTGGCTCAGGTCTTCGTCAACCTGATGAGCAATGCGCTGAAGTATTCCGCGCCTGCGGATGCGATCCAGGTAGTGGCGTCCCGAGCCGGACGTTACTGCTACATCAGCGTATCGGACCACGGCATCGGCATCGCTTCAGAAGACCTGGTGAAAATCTTCAGGCCCTACGCCCGGGGGCATACAGGCAGCGATACGAATGTGAGCGGCCTTGGACTGGGCTTGTCGGTGGTCAAGGAGATTGTCGCGAGCCAGGGAGGAACGGCCGAGGCTTTTTCTGACGGACCGGGTCGCGGTTCAAAATTCGTCGTGCGCTTGCCGCTGGCAGGCTCAGCCTCGGGCACTGTGCCGATGCAGTACCAGGTGGATGCTGCCGGAACGATCCCCTCTGCTTCTGTCTGACAACACGTCTCCATCTGGCTGATAGCCCGCTCTTGATGCTGGATGCGACGCGTACGTCAACGCGTAGTCGCTCATTGCGCGTCAGGCGCTCACTTGTCCCGCCGGCCATCAGCCCGCCTGCGCGTCCACGGGCGGTCGAGCGCGAGTGCGGCAAATGCAGGTCTGCACAAACGTTTTCTACGCGAACCGCAGCACTATCTGCATAACTACGACGATTCGAGCGATTGCTGTCGATGTCGTAAAAAACCATCAATCTCAGGTTAT
Organism: Paraburkholderia metrosideri; assembly: GCF_904848625.1. Taxonomy (GTDB): domain Bacteria; phylum Pseudomonadota; class Gammaproteobacteria; order Burkholderiales; family Burkholderiaceae; genus Paraburkholderia; species Paraburkholderia metrosideri. The sequence continues at coordinate 282,004 of NZ_CAJHCP010000009.1, read as the reverse complement.
TTCTCTGGATAACCTGTGCCCCCTCGGGCCGGCTAATAGCGGCCAACACTGCGATCAAACCGCGTGGCCCGACCCACTTCTCGTCCCGACACCCATATGCGGCCCAAGCCCAGCGGCAATGCGGGCTTCGTCCTGATGGGGCCCGATGCAACACCCGCCCCGATTAATCGAACTAACTAGATGGTACAAATAAGTACAAACCCCCAAAGACGCCATATTGCGTTTGAACGACACTTCGGACTCGTTCCAGAGCGGTTCGAATGGCTAGCTCGCTGGTGCTCCCCTTTGCGGGTCTTTGCACCCGCATGCTCATCGACCCTGCCTATCCACGGGCCGGGCGGCGAGCATCACTAGCGTTAGAAATGCAGAATAATTTTTTAAAGAGGAGCACATATGAAAAAGGCACTCATCGGTTCAGCTCTGGGGTTGGTCGCCCTGGGCGCGCACGCACAAAGCAGCGTGACGTTGTACGGTATCGTCGATACGGGTATCGGCTATCAAAGCAGCGCGGCAAAACTCGGGTCGAACGCAGGTGGCGCTTCGCAGGTCAGGATGATCAACGGCATCTGGGCGGGCAGCCGTTTCGGCCTGAAGGGCGCCGAAGATCTGGGCGGCGGCACGAAGGCCATTTTCCAGTTGGAAGAGGGTTTCAACAGTGCAAGCGGTGCTGAGAGCGTCACGGGTCTGATGTTCAGCCGCCTCGCGTATGTTGGTCTGACGAATGCCAACTTCGGTACGTTCACGATGGGCCGTCAGTACACGGCGTACTACTCGATGCTGTCCGCGTACAGCCCGACCAATTGGCTGACGGGCGCATACGGCGCGCACCCGGGCGATATCGATTCGATGGACACGATCTATCGCGCGAATAACTCGCTGGTGTACGCGTCGCCGAGTATTCATGGCCTGACGGTCAGCGGCTCGTACTCGCTGGGCGGCAACCCGGGCAGCTTCGCTGCGGGTCAAACCTGGAGTGCGGCAGCCCAGTACCTGTATGGTCCGTTCGGCGTCGCGGCAGGTATCCAGCGTGTCGATAACGCGGCTAACGGCGGCGCGACGTGGAACTCTGCGTTGTCGAACAACGGCGCGCAACCGGGTATCTCGGGTGTCAACAACGGCTTCTCGTCGGCAGCGAAACAGCAGCGCGTTGCAGTCAACGGCGGCTACGCATTCAACTCGCAGTGGGATGTCTCGTTCGCCTATTCGAACGTGCAATACGCCCCGGGCGTCAACTCGTTCTTCCAGGGCACGGCGATCTGGAACACGGGTGGTGTCGTGCTGCACTGGAAGCCGATCACAGCGCTGGATCTGGGAGCGGGCTATAGCTACACGCGCGCAACGCAGTCGAACGGCATTACGAGCGCCGCGAGCTACAACCAGTTCAACCTGTCGCAGTACTACAGCCTGTCCAAACGCACGGGCCTCTATGCACTGGAAGCCTATCAGCGCGCGGGCGGCAAGACGCTTGGTTCGGATGGCAAGACCATCATCAACGCAACGGCTGCTATTGGTGACGGTCAGAACGGCTCGCCGTCGTCGTCGCGCAGCATGGTGGCTGTCGGCGCAGGCATCATCGTCAAGTTCTAATTGTGTAAGTAAGTGAGTGCGTGGCGGCGCAGTGTCATGCCGCCATGCACGTTCTTCTGCGGGCACGCTCTTCCGCGACCGGTCACCCGGTAAAAGTGCCAACGCGATCATCAGGCCCAATGAGTGGTCGATAGCCACAGCGAGCGGTGCGTAGGTCTGCCGTCACCGCGGGGCAGGCGCACGACGTTGGCCGGCTCAAGCTCTTCCCTTCCGTTCCCTTCCCGCAGTTTTCGTTGCGCGCGAGTTTGCGTCGCGAACGCCCCCTTCAAAACGCTCCTTCAAAAAAAGCAGTCGCGCTGCCAGAAAGTGCTGTCCGCTACAATAGCGGCTAGCCACTCTTCGCTGCGCGGGTAACGGCGCCAGCGGTTGGGTAGACGTCATCCCCCTTTTTCTTGCTGACTGCGCGTCTTCCGGCTCGACTCCGGAATGCCATCGACGGTCAAACCTCGCGTTCTCTCCGGTAATCGCGTCGATCCGCGCGCTAACGGCCAGGATACGCCACGCTCGCCAGTCGGATCGACTGCTATCGCATCACCGGAAATCTGCTTTTTCAATGCTGTCATGAACAACAACATCGCCGACCCTGCCACTCCCGCGCGCGCCCCGAACTCGCCGCGCTTCCTGCTGCTTCTGATCTGTCTGTTCGCTTCCGCCGGGCAACTCGCCATCGACATCTACGTGCCCGCGCTGCCGGCAATGGCGCGCTTCTTCGCGACATCGCCGCAGGCTATCCAGTCGAGCGTGTCCGGGTACATGGTGGCCTATGCACTCGGCCAACTCATCTTCGGGCCGGTCGCCGACGCGTACGGCCGTAAGCCCGTGCTGGCTTTCGGGCTCGTGATCTATACGATCGGCTGTCTCCTGTCGCTGGCCGCGACCAATCTGGAAACGTTCATCCTTGCCCGCTGTCTGCAAGGATTCGGTATCGCGACCACCAATCTTCTCGCGAAAGCGATCATCACCGATTCGTTCGCCGGACAGGCACTCGTGCATGCGTTCACTTACATGTCGATTGCGTGGGGTCTCGCGCCGATCGTCGCACCCGTGATCGGCGCGCACTTGCAAATCTGGTTTGGCTGGCAAGCCTGCCTCGTGTTCCTGCTGGTCTATTCGCTGGTGATGTGGGGACTGCTGTGGCGTTATCGCGAAACGCTGCCGCGACCGGTGCACCTCGCGCCGCGTACGCTGATGGCCAACGGAGGCAAGGTGTTATCGAGCCCGGTATTCCAGAGCTGCTTCCTCGCTCAAGGGCTTTGCTACAGCATCCTGCTCGTGTTCAACATCGTTGGACCGTTCATGGTGCAGAACACGCTGCACAAGCCGCCCACCTTCTTCGGTTATCTCGCACTCGGCATCGGGATGATGTATTTCCTGGGCGGCCTGTCGAATCGTATGCACGGCCCGCGACTGCCAAGCGCAGAGCAACGACTGCGTTTCGGCGCGCGTCTGATGGCGGGGGCATCGATTGCGATGCTGGTGCTCGCGCTGACAGTCGGACTGCGGGTATGGACACTCGCCACACCCGTGCTCGTGATGGGCTTCTGCGCCGGCGCGATGTATCCCACCTTGATGGCCAAGGGTAATTCGTTGTTTCCGCACATCGCGGGCCTCACAAGCGCGATTCTCGGATGCGCGCTGCTACTCGTGTCGTCGGCGATGATGGGACTGGCCGGCTTCGTATCGGTGCAGGAACTGACACCGCTGGCCGTGTTTTTCGTGTTGCTCGCGCTCACTGTCGTCATGATGGTCACGAAACTGCTGCGACATCTCGCGCAACTTCAGCCCGCCGTGGTCGTGAACGCAGGTGGCGAGACGGCGTGATCTGGCGGTTTTCGCCGATCAGAGCACGCTAATGATGAACGACTCTGCGCTCAATACACATCTCAACGACGGATGCGCATAGCGCTTACACCAGCGATGCTTGCGGCGCATCACCGATCACGCATCTACATCGCGATACGCAGCAAACTTCGACGTCCCGCCAATGCCGGGATTGAAGCAATTGCACGGATCGAGTTCCTGATAGAACGCGGCGAGTTGAGGCTTTGCTTGATATAAGTGCCCCACGTTGTGCTCGGCGGGATATTCCGCGCCGCGCACGTCGAGCAGTTCGAGCATTTCATGCTCTAGCGCAACGCAGTCGTTGCCCTTCGCGACGATATAGTCCTGGTGAAAAACGTGGCACAGGAAGTGCCCGTAATACAGCTTCAACATGATCGGGCGTTCGATCTTTTGCGGCAATTGTTCGAACCAGTCGCGCTCGTTGCGTCGCAGAGCAATATCGAGTGCAACGATATCTTCGACCTCGCGATGATGCACGGCGCGATATCGCACCGCGGCGCTCGCCGCCGCGAAACGATGCAGGAAAGCCTTGCGGCCTTCTTCGTCGCTGCATTCGAAATACGCGCCGCCTGATTGCGCGAAGCGCCCCGACAAAAACGCGCGCGCTTCGTCGATGCCCGCTGCCGGGACTTTCAGCATCAGATGATGTTCGTACTGTTCGCGGTATGTCGTCAGACGTTGCGGCAGATGATCCGGCAGACGCTCGCTGAACCATTGCAACACGCGATCGGTCAGGTGTTTGGGCATGAAGCCGAGACGCTCGAACGCTACGTCACAGCGCGTTTTCAGATTGAAAAACAACGGCAAACGACTAGTACCGAACTTGTCGATGATGACGAACAGGTCCTTGCCATATTTCTTCGCAACGTCGAATGCATCGCGGTGCATATACTCGCCGGCAATCGGCAGATGCGTGAAATTCGCGAGCGCATGGCGACGGATCTCAGTTAGCACGCTGGTATCGTTCGTGCCGATGTAGAACACCTTTGCACCCTGCTCTGCCGCGAAAGTATCGAGGCGGACCGCGAACACCATCAGCTTGCCAGCGCAACCCGAGGCCTCGTACAGGCGTCGCGGATCGGCGTTGTAGCGCGCGGGCGTAGCCGCATCGATATCGCGGACATGGGTTGCATACTCGCGATCCGACGCCGCTGCGCCAGCGTGAATGTCCGTGTCACTGAACGACCCGGCTTCGACGCGTGACAGAATTTCTTCCGGCGTGCTGCCGAGTTCCACGCCCAGATGATTGACGAGCCTGAGCGTGCCGCAAGCATCGACCGCGGCGAACAACGCCATTTCTGTATAGGCCGGACCGCGATGCACGAGCGAGCCGCCCGAATTGTTGCTGATGCCGCCCAGCACCGACGCGCCAATGCACGATGACCCGATCACCGAATGCGGTTCGCGTCCAAGCGGCTTCAGCGTGCGTTCGAGTTGATCGAGCGTGGCGCCGCCGACACACACCACCTGACGTCCGCCGCCGATCAGATGAACGCGCCGGATGCGCGTCGTGCTGACAATCACGATGTCTCGATCGTAGTCGTTGCCATCGGGCGTCGAGCCGCCGGTCAGGCCGGTGTTCGACGCCTGGGTAATGACGATCGTGCGCGCCGCCACGCACGCAGCAAGTGCCTGCCATTGCTCGACCAGCGTGCCGGGCCGCACGACGGCGAGCACCCGGCCCGTGCCGAACCGATAGCCGGTACGGTAGCGGCGAGTTTGCGCGTCGCTGGTGAACACATTGCGTGCACCGACAATCGCGCTCAGTGACGCAATCAAGGATTGACTTGCGCCCGCAAGCGGGGCGGGGAAATGGGCGGTATCGGACATGATGGCCTTCGATCACAGATTACGTAAGCGGCTTCAGACCCGGCGCGGCGGCGACGACACGTCTGCCGACGCTGAAGTCAGACGCTGTGTCAGCGTCAACACGGCACCGACAAACAGCGCCACGGCGACAACGATCAGGCCGGCGTTCGTGCTGTGCGTCACGTCTTTCATCCAGCCGATAATCGACGGGCTCACGAAGCCGGCAAGATTGCCGACCGAGTTGATCATCGCAATGCCGGCAGCGGCGGCCGTGCCGGTCAGCACGCTGCTCGGATAAGTCCAGAACACCGGCATCATCGACAACACACCGGCTGTGCCGAGCGACAACGTCACCAGTACGAACGCGAGGTTGCCGGTGGAGAGCGTGCTTGCGTACAACCCCACCGCCGCGGCGACAGCCGCCAGCGCGAGGTGCCAGCGGCGCTCATTGCGACGGTCCGAACTGCGCGCCACCAGAATCATCGACACGATGGCGATGGCATACGGTATCGCCGCCAGAAAACCGACGTCGAGTGCGTCCTTTACGCCCGCCGCCTTGATCAGCGTGGGGAGATAAAAACTCACGCCGTAGAGACCCATCATGCAGCAGAAGTAGATCGCCGCAAGCCGCCACACGCGGCCGTTCGACACGATGCTTTTCAGCGACGCCTCTACACCCGCATGTCCGTCACGCGCGATGTTGTCTTCGAGAAGCTGCTTTTGCCGCGCGTCGAGCCAGCGTGCGGCGCGGATGCCGTTGGGCAGCACGAATAGCGTGACGATACCCAGCACCAGCGACGGAATCGCCTCGAGCACGAACAGCCATTGCCAGTTCGCCAGGCCCCGCACACCGTTAGCCGCCTGCATGATCCAGCCCGACAGCGGTCCGCCCAGCACGCCCGCCACCGGAATACCGATCATGAACAATGCGTTCATCCGGCCACGGCGCATCGACGGATACCAGTAGGTCAGATACAGCACGATCCCTGGAAAGAAGCCTGCTTCGGCGACGCCGAGCAGAAAACGCAGCGCATAAAACGACGCCGGCGATTTCACGAACACCGATGCCGCCGACACTAACGCCCAGGTCACCATGATGCGGCTGATCCACACGCGTGCGCCTACCCGATGCAACAGAATATTGCTCGGCACTTCGAACACGAAATAGCCGATGAAGAAAATCCCCGCGCCGAGTCCATACACCGACTCGCTGAACTTCAGGTCACTTAGCATTTGCAGCTTCGCGAATCCCACGTTGACGCGATCCAGATAGGCCGCGACATAGCAGATGAACAGGAACGGCAATAGACGCCACGTTACTTTCGCGTAAGTCGCAGTTTCGAAAGCGGTGGTTGCGATCAGGGAAGGGTTCTGAGGTCGGTCCGACGCGAGTCGGTCAGACACACTGGCGGGATCGGGCGGGTTCATTACGAGTCTCCAGATTCATGCGCGGCTTCACGCCGCAACTGAGTTTGATTGCTCGCATTGTTCCGTGCCATTACAGCGCTGTCGAGACACAACCTAACTGGTCCTACCAGTTATTTTTGCCGTGCCAGATGTGATGATCCGCGCAAATCAGGCGTGGTGCGGTCTCGCGGCGGCATGCAGCGGTTCGCCGACACTTGCGTTCGGCGTCATTCCCAGCCGTTGAGCCGCAACGTTGCCCGCACCAGCCGCTGCTCCTCGGCCTCGATCTCCTTCAGGCAGGCGATGGTGGAAGTGATATGCGTGCTCGCGGCCTTGCGCGCCTGTTCCGGCAGTTTGCCCGTCACAGCTTTGTAAAGACGGGCATGCTGCCTGTCGATCACGCGCTTTTCCGCTTGCCGATGGTAGAGATTATTCACTGACGCGAAGACCGAACTCAGCAGTACGTCGGTGAGCGAACTCAGCGTGTGCACGAGCACGGGATTGTGCGAGGCCTCGCAAATTGCCAGATGGAATGCATAGTCAAGGCGCGCGCGGGTCGATTCACCCACCCCGCTATGATTTGCGGCGAGCATTTCCTCATAGCGAAGGGTGATGATCGCGAAGTCGGCCTGCGTGCCGCGAAGCGCGGCCAGGCGCGCCGATTCGGCTTCGAGCAATTCACGCACTTCGAAAATGTCGTACAGGGTTCTCGGCTGCGAGCCGAGAAGATGCATCATCGGTGTAAGAGCGGGCTGCGTGTTCAGCGCCGCAACGAACGAGCCCCGTCCCTGCGACGTTTCGATAATCCCGCGTGCGCGCAGCACCTTCAGCCCTTCTCGCAGCGCTGACCGCGAAACGCCCAGCTTGACCATCAGGCGCCGCTCGGAAGGCAGCGCCTGACCCGGCTTCAATACACCGTCGACAATCAGGCTTTCCACGCGCTCGGAGACGACGTCAGCGATCTTCAACGCGCTTTCCAGAGTTTTCTTTTCGGCTGCATTTTTCACTGGTCCTACCACCTTGAGGATTCACCCTTCTCGACGATGCTAGCATTTTTGTCATGCGATGCGACGAGCAGCGAGAAATGTTCAGGCATCGGGAGAGCCAGGCGAGCGCACGCGCACTGAGGAGATGAGCGCCGTCAAGGCGAGCCACCTCCGCGGTCTTTTTTGTCGGAAAGAGGAAACGCGCGAGTCGCGCGCTGAGGGCCACGCACAACGCGAGCAGAAGATGGTGACGCTACGCCCGCACAACGAAAAACGGCGGCATATTCGCCGCCGTACAATTCGTCCCCCATCCGCTGAAGAGCAGGCGACCTGGGCGCCTGTCATTTGACCCATAGCGGGCGGCAGTGAATGGAGTTGTTAGAGTGATTCGACCCTGTGAACCTCAGAACTGCTCGATCCACGTCGCAAGGCGATCGGCGGGAAACTCTGTCTTGCGTTGAACCGGCCGGAATGCAATGGCCTCACCCTCACGGACCGGTTCGAGCGCAAAGTCATTCCCGTCCAGCCACAGAAGGCTTGCAAACCAGACAGCGTGCTGATTCGACACCGCGTTGTTAGCCGGTTCGCCCAGGAATTCTGTCAGTGCGGGAAGATCGCTCCAGATCAGAGCATCGCCTTCGCGACGGACTTTGATGCCCGCCTCCTCCAGCGTCCCGGCCACCGCCGACACTGCGCCGCTCACGCCAGAACCGGCATGACGGTTACGCAGCGTCGCGAGGTTCTCCGCCACCTGATGCCCAAACACTCCGCTGCGGTTACTCTCGGCGGCGACCAGATCGGAATAGTCGAGCAACAGCCAGTCGGCCTCGGAGCTTTGCACGCTGGCCAGTACCGCTGCGGCCAGGTAGGTATCCACCGGCTGGAAGCGCTCCGGCCCGATCAGCGTGGCGGACATCGCGCGAACCGCACCGACCCGTGTGGCGAGCGTCTGCTTTTGCAGCACACCCAGCTTCTCGCGCACCAGATGATCCCGCTCCTTACGCAACTCGGCCAGTTCGAGCGCCTGCTTCAGTTCCATCCGCAACGCGGTGATGTCCCACGGCTTCTTGATATAGCGGTGGATATGACCGAGGTTGACGGCCGCGACGGTCTGGTCGATCTCCGAATACGCGGTAGTCAAAATCCGCACGATATGCGGATAGCGCTCGCTGGCATAGCGGAGCAACTCGTTGCCGAATTCGCCCGGCATGCGCTGGTCGGAGACAAGGACCCCCACGCTGTCACCGTGCGCGTCCAGCAGAGCCTTGCCCTCTTCTACCGAACCGCCAGTCAGGACCGGCGCCAGGCTTCCGATAGCACGCTGGAAGTATTTCACGGCCGTGGCCTCGTCATCGACGAAGATGATCGCCGGTGACGACTCCTGTGTGGCTTTCGCTTCGTTCATCAATAACTCCTGTGCGTTTTATCTTTGATAGGGGGGAAATCCAGCATGACGGTGGTGCCGCCCCCTGGCGTGGACTCGATCCGGATGCCGCCGCCACAGGATTGCATGACGCGGTTACACAAAATCAGGCCCAGGCCGTTCCCACCGGATTTCGCGTGGGTGGTGATCGGGTCTGTCAACAGACTGGCCTTTACCTCAGGCGGAATGCCGGGACCGTTGTCGCAGATGCTGATGCCGGGCTCGGGTTCCGCTCGCACCGTGAAGCGTACCGACGGCGCGGACACATCCGCGAGCGCGCGCAGCGCGTTGGACAATAGCGAAGAGAGCACGAGTGCCACGCAATTCGGTTGCGTCACCACCGGAAAGTCGCCGACCACGTCAACCTGTACCCACGTCCGCTGCGTCGTTGCAAACGGATAGGTATCGAGCAGCGCGGAGATGAGTCCGTTTGCGGTAACCTCGTTGCGCGGATCGCTCCCCGCAAGCCGCCTGTGCCCATTGTGGACCGACCGCCAGAACGATGAGACGACCGATATGCAGTACTGCGCGCTCTCACGCATCGACCGCGCGGCGCCAGCGATCTCACCGTCGGCGTCGTGCGCGCGGCCGGAATCCTGCTCGCCGTCAGTACGGTTTTCGATACTGCGCGCGTTCAGCGCGATAGCCGCGAGCGGCGTGTTCAGTTCATGCGCGAGAAAGGCCAACGTCTCGCCCATTGCCATCAAGCGCTGATTCTGCAACGCACGTTCGTGGTAACGATCGAACGCGACATGCAGCGTCTCACGCACGATAGCCGGCGTCAGCGGCTTTTCGAGAATGCGGAATACTTCGCCGGCATTGACCGTTTGCAGCAACACGTCTTTGTCTGCGTAAGCGGTGACCAGAATGCGAATGATGTGCGGATATTCCTGCGCCACCTGCCGCAGCAGATCGCCGCCATCGCGCCCGGGCATACGAAAATCCGTGACCAGTACCGCAATGCGAGCGCTGTCCTGCAGCAGGATGGCGCTTGCCTCGTCACTGCTTCTCGCGACCAGCACGTCGTATTCTGCCCCTACTGTGCGGGCGAAATATTTGCATGCCAGCTCTTCGTCGTCGACGTAGAGAAGAGTGGGCCGCGTCTGTCTGATGTCATTCATTATGTTCTCAAGGCGCGCGCGACAGATCAAAGCTGAACGATGCCCAGCTTCCCAGTTCGCTCTCGGCAAACAGCAGACCGCCGTGGCGCTCGATGACCGCATAACTGATTGACAGCCCCAGACCCAGGCCCTGCCCGATGTCACGGGTAGTGAAGAACGGTTCGAACACGCGCGCGAGATGTTCATCCGCAATGCCTGGCCCATTGTCCCGTACTGTCACGTGCAGACGATCTTCCTCCCATTTCACGGCGATGTTAATGGCGGGTTTGACGGTGCCCGCTTTACGCATGGCCAATACCGCGTTCGACAGCAGATTGATCAACACGCCGATGATCGCAGCCTCGTCGCCTTGCACCAGCGTATCGACGGGAAGGTCGCGCGTGACCGCGACGCCGCGCAATTCATGCGCGACGAGTCGAATGGATGAATCGAGCGCTTTCTCGAACAGGAACGGGGTGCCCACCTCTGCCTCGGCACCCGGCTTGCGATAGGCGAAAGTCTTCAGGTCCGACACGATATGCTGAATGCGTTGCATGCCCTGCTTCGCGTCGACAAGACATTCTTGCAGCGTCGGTTCCGTTTTGGTTATGGGCTCTTCCAGCCCGAGTTCGATCGCCATCAGGCAGAAATTCACCGGATTGTTGACTTCATGCAGCAGGCCAGCGGCAAGCGTACCGATTGCCGCCATTTTTTCCTGTTGCAACAGTTGACCCTTGATGTCGACCAACTGACGGTTGATCACTTCCAGTTCAGCATTCTTTGCTGAGACTTCGGCATTCTTCGCGGAGACCTCTGCCTTCAGGCGAAACAGCATGAAGCGCACTCGCTCGTTGAAGAAGGTATAGACCGCGCTGGCCGCGGCAGCAAACAGAAGAAGCAACACGTTGACGGTCAGCGTGCCGCCCGGCAGCCCACCACTCGAATGCAGCAGGCAGGCCAGCAGGTAGAGAACGCACGACAATACGCCAAACACCACGTTCTGCCATAAGCCGAAAGGCAATGCGATGCCGGACGCGAAGATGGCGAGATTCAGCCCCATGTAGTACGGCGACAGCACACCGTCGGTCTGCCAGATCATCCACGAAATCATGATCTGCGGCAGCAGCAGCCATGACAGGGTCAACCATGGGCTCAGGTTTCGTCCCGCCGAACTGCCCAGCAGTACCACGATGCCGCCGATCAGCAATGAAACGACCACCCGCGCCGCCGCGAACGGTAACAGCAGTTGAGGATACTGCGCGTAATCCAGTCCCACGCCGAGTAGGACAAGCACAATGGCCGTATAGGCGCCGCCACGGCTGAACGTAATGCGAAAGTCCGCCAGCTCGGTTTGATAGCCTGAGTGCAGTTGGCTGATGCTCATGGATGAGGTGTCTGCTGACGTCAGAGGATCGTGGCTTCCGCGAATACATTCACTCCGGTCTCGTCGACATAGAGCTTGTGTCCGGCGGACTGTTCGGGCAACAGCGCTTGCATGCCGCTTTCATTCCGGTAGATCAGATACCACTCGAGCAGGTGCTCCATGCCGTATTTCTCGGGGTTCGCCGAATGCACGTTGGTGACGAGCAGTTGACCATTCGGCCGCGTACGCGACGCGAAATAGCTGAGCAGACGTGCGCACACCTTATCCGACAGGTAGTCGAACAGACCCGCGCAATACACGGCGTCGAATTCACGCAAAGACGGGTCGGGTGTGATCTTGCGCTTAAGCAGGTCGTGCACCGACTGATGCACCGTTTCCACCACGACCTTGTGCCCGCCTTCGGCCGCCGAGCGCTCGATTGCGTCTTTCGTAAACGCCAGCGTTTCCTCGCTGAAATCGACCAGCTGGAACGACAGCAGATCGGGCCGCGCGTATTCACGCACGAAGCGCTGAATCTCGAAAGCCGGTCCGCAACCGACATTGAGAATGCGGAACGGTCTGCCGGCCACGCGCGCGGCTTCAGCCTGGCGCGTCAGAAAGTCGATCAGCAGCGTGATGCGGTTTCTGTGCGCGGTCGCCACGGCGGCCTTCAGGAACGCCGTATTGACGATCTGGAAGTAGGTGGTCGGTCCCTGCTGTGGATCGCTCAGAATCTGATTGACCATCTCGTAGTCGCCGGCATAGCCCAGCGGCTTCGTAAATGTGCGATAGACAAACGGTGCTCGAAGCAGCAGCGGATGCAACGCTGCTTGCGCATACGTGCGATGCACAGGTGCGATTTCGATATCGACACGCTCAGCCTCTTCCTCGAGTCGGACGAGGTAAGACTTGACCTTATGCATTATGGGTGTGGCGAGCTCGTAGAACAGATCTTCGCGCAGCCGGCCATCGGTCTTCGGCAGACTTTCGGTCAGATCCACCTGCTCGACCCAGCGCGACACTTCCGACAGGAATGCCCGCATCTCGTTGACCACGATCTGATAGTCACGCCGGATATTGAATCGCGCGTCCCAGTCGGTAATGAAGTGTTCAGCTTCGCGCCCGACTGACCTGGATTCATTAGAGAGAACACTCAGTTCTCGCCATTCGTCGATCAGTGCCAGTGACACTACCGCGGTGAGACCGGTATTCACGAGGCTGACGACCACGGCCTTGCCAAGATAGGCATTCCTGGCGCCCATTCGCACACTCAGGTCGCTTAATACTTCACTGACCTGCACAATGGAATAAGGGTTATAGACCTCCATTACCAAAGATTTTCTCTGGAGGTTAATGATCGTGCCACGCACCTGTTCGCGCTGCGAGTTGCGGAAACTGACTACCGGATCGATTTGCGTTTGAGAGTACACGGTTTTAGAACCTGAGGAATCTGGAAAAACGCAGCTGAGTGTTCGGATGAAGTTCAGAAAATGGCCGCCACATGCATGACATTGGCTACGATCTGTCGATGCGACTCAAACGGGCGATGCATTTCGAAACCATCCAAACCCTATGCCAGAGAGGCTTTGGCGAGTGGCAGTGTAACACCAACAAGTTCGATCTTGAACCACGCTCAATTCAGGATGAACCACGCACACAAATTTGCCTTGCGTAACAATAACACGCAGTAAAAATTGATTTTTTAGTAAACCATTTTTTCCTTGGAACCACCAGTATGCGTCCGATCACGGCAAAACCCCACGTCGTGACGCGCTAAAAAAAAGCGGCCACCGGCACGACCGCCCGCTGCCGCTTTTGAATCCACATGCTCAACGACGCTTGACCCGGCCACGAACGCTTTGCCAACGGCCATCGCGAACAACAGCGTGCGCAGCAACGACGTCAGTCATCGCGCTGCATCGCCTTCTTCGATGGCGATCACGGCGGGCGCTTCGTCGTTCTTGTTTTTGCGCGACATCAACCTGAGTGCAAGCCGCCGGCCCGGCATTTCGACCATGTGATAGGAAGCCGCGGAGCACGCAATCACCGTGACGAACGCGAACAATGCCGACGCGACGACAGAGAAGTGGCCCAGATGCGCATCGGAAAGAGCCACGACCCGCTTCACGGCGGGCGCAAGAAGAATATGAACCAGATAGATCGAAAAGGAGATTTTTCCGAAGAAAAACACCACGCGATTGCCAAACATCGCATTCGCGGCTTTGGAATTTCCCAAACATGCCATAACGGTCGCAAACAGTAGTGCGTAAATAGCCAGGTCAGGCAAGCCCGCGAAATATGCACCGAGCATGCCGAATGCGGATAAGAGCGCAAACAGATTAGCCGATGCGATTGCGCGGATTGACGGCACGCTCCACAGCCGGTAACCGGTCAGCCCGAACGTGAAGCCCGCCACACATCGCATGAGCGGGTATAAGGTATCGCCGCGGAAAATATCCAGATAGCCCGTGCACGTGGTGCAACCACTGTTGCCCATAGCAGCAGCCACCAGAAGTGCGCCACTCAGGATCGTCATGATCCACGCGACCGCCGTCCTGCTGTGTATCGTCAGTGCGACCAGAATCGGGAAAAGGATATAGGCGCCGAATTCGGTACTCAGCGACCATGCGGGACCGACTGCGCTCTCCGAGATTCCCCACGCCTGAACGAGGAACAGATTTGCGATCATCGTTTTCAGTTCCCAGGTATCGGGCATCGCGAGTCCGAGACCGATATGCTTGCTCAGATCGTAGGCCGTCTTCACGACCGTCACGAAGAGATAAAGCGGGAACACGCGCGCAATGCGCTTCTGAATAAACGATAAATAGGGCTTGCTTCCTGCACCTAACGTGACCGTCGATGCATAGTTCAGTGCCAGCACCAGGCCGCTCAGCATGAAGAACATGTCGACGGCCAGATAGGCATGCTGCAACTGATTTCCGACCGTGTCGGTAGCACGTAGAAATGTCGAAACACGACCGCTAGCGCGGCAATGCCCCGCACGCCTGTCATTGGCCGGATTTCACCCGACTCGTTGCGCATCCGACGAACGTTTGCATATCCCATGGTCACCTCCGGTTCACGTCCTGGCGTGCAGCATCGGGCGACCTGTCACTGCAATTGCGGGTCGTCTCACTATTACAGTGCGAAAAGACGCGCTCTGTACGCTAAGGCTCACAGAGCGCGGCAAGCATGCAATGCGTCGTCAATCCAGTCAGCGGTTGACAGCTAAGTTCTAAAGCGCAGTACTTTCTAATGACCGTGTCGCTCCTCGACTGCAATGGGTGCCTGCCTTGTCTGCCGGCTCAACATCAACGTGACGATTGCCGACACGCCGAGTGTTGCGCCCACCACATACAGGCCCGCTGAATAGCCACCCGTGACGTTCTTGAGCCAGCCGATCACAAACGGCCCGACGAAGCCCCCAAGATTCCCAACGGAGTTGATCATCGCAATGCCCGCTGCTGCACCGGCGCCCGACAGAAACATGCTCGGCATTGACCACAATGGCGCTTTCGCAGAGCTGATTCCGATGTTCACAATCACGAGTGCGACAATGATCATCAGCGCGCTGCCGGCGCCACCGGCCAGAGCGAAGCCGGCAAATGCGACGACACAGGGAATGACGACATGCCAGGTCCGTTCCTGCGTGCGGTCCGAATGCCGCGCCCATACGATCATCGCGACGACCGCTAGAACACTCGGAACACCAGCGATCAAACCGGTTTCGAACGAGCCGAATCCGTACTGGCGAATAATTAGCGGTGCCCACAGGCCCAGTGTATAAAGACCCGCCGAGGTCCCGAAGTAAATCAATGCCAGCGCAAGGACTCGGGGGTCGCGCAATGCACTGAGTGCACCGGCGGTGTGTCCTGCGTGTGACTGCTTTTCTTCTGCTTCCGTTTTCAGCCTTGCGACCAGCCACTCACGTTCTTCGGGCTGAAGCCAATGCGCTTTTCGCGGCGTGTCCGTCATGTACTTGAGCACGACGAAGCCAAGAATAATGGCGGGGACCGCTTCGAGAATGTAGAGCATCTGCCAGTTGGAGAGTCCGGCGATGGACGGCAGCTTCATGATCGCGCCGGAGAGCGGAGAGCCAATGGCGGTGGAAATCGGCGCCGCCGCCATGAACCACGCAGCGGCAACAGCCCGTTGACGGCTCGGGAACCACAGGTTCAGATAAAGGATGATGCCGGGAAAGAAACCCGCTTCTGCGACACCCAGAATGAACCGCAGCGCGTAGAAGCTATTCGGCCCGACCACGAATGCAGAGGCTGCCGACACGATGCCCCACGAAATCATCACGCGCGCAATCCATCGGCGTGCGCCCACCTTGTGAAGAATCAGATTCGACGGTACTTCAAATAGAAAATAGCCGATAAAAAACAATCCGCCGCCAAGACCAAACGCAGTGGGAGACAGACCAATGGCTTTGTTCATCGTCATGGCCGCGAAACCAATATTGACGCGATCCAGAAAACTCACGAAATAAAGCAGCATGACAAACGGGATGATCCGCAACATCAGCTTGCGGGAAACCCGGCTTTCGAGATCGGTGATCATTGTCTCCTCCTGGGAGGTTGGGCCATGCGCTGCCTGCAACGAAGTAAAACGCATCGTGTGCCGGGGCCGGTTAAGCCGGCTCTCTCGTTACATCGACGGGTCGATCGGTAGATCGTGTATCCCAGCTTGTTTTTAGTGCGCGGACGAGCTGAGCCGGGCCGCGCAACGCGCGGCACTGGCCCGGACTCGATCCTTCGGATTCGACGGCTTCGCCCGAATACGCGTGCTTTTTGCGGACGTAACAAGCGCAAGCCGGGTTCACGCGTGCTTAGGCTGCACGCGCCGCTGCCGCTGCCGGCTCGCCGAGTAAAGCGCAAACAGCGGCGGTCACTTCAGCAGTGGTCGCCTGGCCGCCAAGGTCTCGCGTATGCAGCGAGGTATCGGCCGTCACTGCTTCGACGGCTTGCATCACGCGCTTCGCGGCGTCGAATTCGCCCAGATGCTCAAGCAGCATGACAACCGACCAGAACGTCCCGACCGGATTGGCGAGGCCTTTGCCCATGATGTCGAACGCGGAGCCGTGGATCGGCTCGAACATCGACGGAAAACGGCGCTCCGGATCGATGTTGCCGGTCGGCGCGATACCGAGACTGCCTGCAAGCGCGGCAGCCAGGTCGCTCAGGATGTCGGCGTGAAGATTGGTGGCAACAATCGTGTCGAGACTCGCCGGACGATTGATCATGCGGGCCGTCGACGCATCCACCAGTTCCTTGTCCCATTTGACATCCGGAAACTCTTTCGACACCTGCACGGCGATCTCGTCCCACATCACCATCGCGTGACGTTGTGCGTTGCTCTTCGTGATCACGGTCAGCAACTTGCGCGGACGCGACTGCGCCAGCCGGAACGCGAAGCGCATGATGCGTTCGACGCCGGCACGCGTCATCATCGACACGTCGGTCGCGGCTTCAATCGGATGTCCCTGATGCACGCGGCCGCCGACACCCGCATATTCGCCCTCCGAGTTTTCGCGGACGATCACCCAGTTCAGGTCTTCCGGCGCACAGCGCTTCAGCGGTGCGTCGATGCCCGGCAGGATTCGCGTCGGACGCACGTTCGCGTACTGGTCGAAACCCTGGCAGATTTTCAGACGCAAACCCCACAACGTGATGTGATCGGGAATGTCCGGATCGCCTGCCGAACCGAACAGGATCGCGTCCTTATCGCGGATCGCGTCCAGCCCGTTGTCCGGCATCATCACGCCGTGTTTGCGGTAGTAGTCGCCGCCCCAGTCGAAGTTCTCGAACTCGAAGGCGAACGCGTCAGTGGTGCTGGCGAGTGCCGACAGAACCTGCTGACCTGCCGGGACGACTTCCTTGCCAATGCCGTCGCCAGGGATGGTTGCGATGCGATAGGTTTTCATGTCTCCGTTCCTTCACGTTTAATCGGTGTGAGTCGACTCTACCCACATCCGGAGGCAAGAACCGGTGCTAATATCAAAGCATCTTTAACTTTAATTCACAAATAGCTCCATGCGCGAGACCGTCCTGGCCGCTGATCTGGGCTTCTTTTCAGTGCTGGCGTCATCCGGCAGCCTGAGCGCCGCTGCGCGCGAATTGGGGCTGACAGCGGCGGCTGTCAGCAAAAGACTGACGCAGATGGAGGCCCGCGCTGGCGTTGCGCTGGTCAACCGCACAACGCGCCGGATGATGCTGACTCCCGAGGGCGAGTTGTACCTCGAACATGCGCGCCGCATTCTCGACGAGATTGACAGCCTCGCTGAACTACTCGGCAGCGCGAAGAAAAAGCCGCAAGGCCTGTTGCGCGTGAATTCGACGCTCGGTTTTGGCCGCAGCCATGTTGCCCCGGTGGTCTCACGCTTCGTCGCACGCTTCCCCGAGGTGTCCGTGCAACTTCAACTGTCGGTGACGCCGCCGCCGTTGACCGACGATACGTTCGACGTCTGCATCCGCTTCGGTGAGCCGCCCGATACGCGCGTGGTCGCGCGGCGGCTGGCGCCGAACCGCCGGCTGCTTTGCGCCGCGCCGTCTTATCTGGCGGCTCGTGGCGTGCCGCTGACTGCGCATGACCTGTCACGGCATAACTGCATCGGCATCCGCCAAGGGGATGAAGCCTACGGCGTTTGGCGTCTGAGTTCGGGACGCGGTGCGGCGCGCAAGACGGAGGCGGTGCGTATCAATGGAACGCTAACCACCAACGATGGCGAGATCGCCGTCAAGTGGGCGCTGGAAGGGCACGGCATCCTGATGCGGGCAGAGTGGGACATCAGCGAGTATCTGCAGGATGGAAGACTGGTTCAGATACTGCCCGATCATGAAACGCCCAACGCCGATATCTTCGCGGTCTACTCGCAACGGCATCAGATGTCGAACCGGATACGCGCGTTTGTCGATTTCATTGCGCTAGAGCTTGGGAATGAGTTGAGGGCTTAACGGAGCAGCGATGATGCTGCTCCGTTTTCAGGCGGCCGATGCTGACTGCGTCGGTTCACTCGGGCGGTTGGCGCTTCAACATATGTCGCCGACAGCGACTCGAAGCCTTTTCCGCACCGGCGCCCAACAGCACAATCGGCCACTCGCGTTGCACGGAACGCCTAAACTGAACGAATCCGTTTCGTCAGGGTTCGACGCAACCATGCAGGCTCTGTTAATCAGAGCCACTCCCGCAAGGCTGCGAGAACGCACCGTCCGCATGGGAGACATGATGGCCACTGGTTCAATCGCAGGAAGCGCGGACAACGGTATCGTCACCGTCGCAAGCGCGCACTCGGGTATCGCGACGGTCGACCGGTTCCAGGCGTTGATCCGGGACAAGGGGCTCATGCTTTTCACCTGCATCGATTTCAGCGGCGATGCCGGACGAGCCGGGCTCGCGCTGCCCTTCAGTCAACTGGTTATCTTCGGCAATCCCAAGGCCGGTACGCCGCTGATGCAATACGCGCCAACCGCTGCGCTGGATCTCCCGCTTAAAGTGCTGATCTGGGAAGACGCGGACGGCCGCGCGTGGCTGTCGTTCAACTCAACCGACTATCTCAGCCAGCGTCACGCACTTCCGGACGATCTGATGAAGCCGGTTAGCGGCGTCGCCGCGCTGGTGGATGCCGCTGCGCGATAACAACGTGTGTCTCGTTAAACAAGGCGAGGAGGACGCTGGTTGAGCATTTGACACACAGCGAAATCAACAACCGCATTTAGCCCTCCCTCTCACGACTCTCAACAAACGGCGAGTCGGTATCATTTCCTCCCGCGCGCAGCGCCGTGCGCGCCTCTTCCGCCAGCCTTTCATAATGTTTGCGGAATCGGCTCAGGTCTTTCTCCTCCAGTTCTTCGAGATCGAGCAACGCATTGTGCGCACCCTCGATCGCGCGAATCAGTTCGTCGAGCTTGATCTGCATCGCAGCGGTATCGCGGTTCTGGGTGTTCTGGATCAGGAAGACCATCAGAAACGTGACGATCGTCGTCGACGTATTGATCACGAGTTGCCACGTATCGCTGTAGTGAAAAACCGGACCGGTGACTGCCCATAAAAGCACAAGAATGGCCGCGACGACAAAAGTAAGCGGTCTCCCGGTCATGGTGGAAAGGTAACTCGAAAATTTAGAAAACCATTTTCCGGTCATGACGATCTCCGATTCTCAGGGCAGTGTGACGAATGTTATGTCACGACCGGGATTGAGATGACGCAAGTATCCGCGGCGATGATCATCGCCGCTAACTGGGCAACACGTATCGTGCACATCCCCTTCGCAGTGCCTGATAAAACGTCGACGCAACTGTCGGCCTGCAATCGCATCGATCCTGAATTGATCAGGAGACCCATACGCTATCCGCACAAGTAACACTGGCCAACGCAAATGATAATGGTTATCATTCATTAACCCGAGTACGAAGGCGTTCAGTCCCACGCAAAGGGTGCATAACCAGGAGCCTTCGTCATGCACCAGCACACTGACCGCTTTATCCCGGACAGCCCGTCCGCAACGAGTCCGAGCCTGCCACAGTGGGAAGCCATCACGCGCGAGTCCCTCGCTGCGGAACGCGCAGGCCAGACCGTACTCGCACTCGCCGGCTACCGGCGAGCACTGTCCATCGCGCGCCAGTTGATTGACACACCTCTGCCCGGTCGAGCCGAAGATTGCGTGGCCGCGCTGGTGGTCTCGTGCCACAACCTGGCCGATCTTCACGCCGGGCAAGGTGATCTTGATCTCGCCGCCGAACACCTCAGCCGCGCTCACGAAGCGCTGATCGCACTCCTTCTGGATTCCGGCCGGGATCCCGCGCTTCAGCAAGCCGCCATCCGTCACAGCCGTGAAACGCACATGGCGCTGATCGCTCACGTGTCGCGGCACGGACCGGATCCGCTGATCACGCAGGCACTCCGTGCAGGTTGTCTGGCGATGAACGTAGACAGCCCGACCCGGCACTGAACATCCTTCTCCCATTCGCAAGGAGCCGCCTCATGCCTCATGTATTGCCCGAACTGCCGTATGCGGTCGACGCACTCGAACCACATATCGATACCCGCACGATGGAGATTCACCACGCCAAACACCATCAGACCTACGTCAACAATCTCAACGCGGCGCTGGAAGGCACCGAGTACCAGGATCTGCCTGTCGAAGGCCTTGTTGCGCAACTCGAATCGCTTCCCGAGCAGTTGAAGCCGGCCGTGCGTAACAACGGCGGCGGTCACGCGAACCACAGTCTTTTCTGGACCGTCATGTCGCCGCAAGACGGCGGCGAGCCGGATGGCGAGATCAGGAAAGCGATCGACACCGACCTCGGCGGCTTCGACGCCTTCAAGGATGCCTTCACCAAAGCGGCATTGACGCGATTCGGCAGTGGCTGGGCGTGGCTGAGCGTCGACCGGCAACGCAAGCTGGTGGTCGAGAGCACCGGCAATCAGGACAGCCCGTTGATGGCCGGACTCATGTCCGGCAATACGCCGATTCTCGGTCTCGATGTCTGGGAGCACGCGTACTACCTGAAATACCAGAATCGCCGACCGGAATACATCGCAGCGTTCTACAACGTGATCAGCTGGCCGGAAGTCGCACGACGCCACGCTGCGGCACTGAGCCGGTAAGCACCGTCATCCTGCGGTTCTCCTGCCTCACTAGATTTATCGTGCGGCAGGAGATCGGCAACGGCGCGGTTTCCGTCGATACACGCTGTCACGCCGATGCGTTCCTGCCTGGATCCCGGCTTTGCCGGCAACCTCACGCTTTTCGCACCATCGCACAAGATCGACATAGCCCGGAGACTTTGATGAACACGGTGGCGAGCAGAAACACGCTCACCGAACGCGCGACGTCCGCGATCCTGGACGTGCTCGCTGGTAACCGGCGCGGTGGCCTCCGCTCGATCCTGCTGTTTGCAGGACCGGCTGTGATTGCGTCGATCGCGTACATGGACCCGGGCAACTTCGCGACGAACATTCAGGCCGGCGCAAGGTTCGGCTATTCGCTGCTGTGGGTCGTGCTGATGGCAAACCTGGTCGCGATGCTCTTTCAGGCGCTCTCCGCCAAACTGGGGATCGTGACGGGCCGCAATCTGGCAGAACTATGCCGCGAACAATTTCCGCGTCCCGCCGTCTACGCGATGTGGGCCGTCAGTGAAGTCGCGGCCATGGCCACCGACCTCGCCGAATTCCTCGGCGGCGCAATTGCGCTGTCGCTGCTGTTCAACCTGCCGCTCATGGCCGGCATGGCGATCACCGCTATCGCGACCTACGTCATTCTGCTGTTCGAAAAAAATGGCTTCCGGCCGATGGAAATCGTGATCGGCACGCTCGTCGGTGTGATTGGCCTCTGTTATCTCACGGAGATGTTTATCGCGCCTGTCGCGTGGGGACAGGTTGGTCTGCATGCGATCGTTCCATCGATGCCCAACGCGGAAGCGCTAACCATCTCGGTCGCCATCGTCGGCGCAACGGTGATGCCGCACGCGATCTTTCTTCATTCCGGCCTGACCCAAAGCCGTATCGCAGGACGCAATGCGCGCGAGCGCCGCCTGCTGCTGCGTTTTTCGAACTGTGAAGTGGTTGTCGCGCTCGCCATCGCCGGTCTCGTCAACATGGCCATGGTCATCATGGCAAGTTCTGCATTCCACGCGGGTCACAGCGATGTCGCGCAAATCGAAACGGCCTATCACACGCTCACGCCGCTGCTTGGTGCGGGTGCCGCCGCGATCTTCCTGATCTCGCTGATCAGTTCGGGAGTTTCCAGTTCGGTCGTCGGAACCATGGCGGGCCAGATGATCATGCAGGGCTTCGTCGGATTTCGGATCCCTGTCTGGCTGCGCCGGCTGGTGACGATGGTGCCCGCTTTCATCGTGGTCGCGCTTGGTGTGAATGCGACGCAAGCACTGGTGGTCAGCCAGGTCGTCCTGTCGTTGGCGTTGCCCGTTCCAATGATCGCGCTGGTGCTCTTCACGCGGCGGCGCGACCTCATGGGCGAATTCGTCAACAGTCGCGTGACGGACGTTGCCGCAATCGTGGCGACGGCGGTCATCGTCGTGCTGAATATGGTGTTGCTGCTCCAGACCTTCGGCGTCGATATGGAGCGATTCGCGGTCTGACCGTTGCGACGATCAGACCGCGAGACCACACGAGCGTCACGCGGCCAGCAAACCTCGTTTGCGCAACATCGATGCCGCTTGCGGATCGCGCCCGAGAAAAGCACGGAACGCCGCGCGCTGTTCACGACTATCGCCAGCGCTGTAGACGTATTGCTGCAGCTTGTCGGCCAGAGACGGATCGAATGCATTGCCGGCTTCTTCGAATACGTCGAACGCCTCGGCTTCCAGCACTTCCGCCCAGATGTAGACGTAATACCCGGCGGCATAATAGTCGCCGCTAAAAACGTGACCGAAGTGAGGCAGGCGGTGGCGCATTCCCACTTCGCGAGGTACGCCCAGCCGCTTGCATTCGTCTTCCTCGAAGCTGGCGATGTCGATACCGGTGGGGTCTTTCTGCAAGTGCAACGCCAGGTCGATCAGAACCGACGATGCGTAGGCCACTGTCTCAAACCCCTGATTAAAGGTTTGCGACGCACGAATGCGCTCGATCAGCACCGCAGGAATCGGCGCGTTGGTCGTCACGTGGCGCGCGTGTTTTGCCAGAACCTCAGGCACCGTGGCCCAGTTTTCCATTAATTGCGACGGCAGTTCGACGTAGTCTCGCGGAACACTGGTACACGACAGACGGCCGTAATTCACGTTCGACAACAAGCCGTGCAGACCATGCCCGAATTCGTGAAACAGCGTGCGCACGTCGTCGAAACTCAGCAACGTGGCGCCCTCGCCGCCACGCGCGAAATTGTTGTTGTTGACCACGATCGGAATCGCTTTGCCGCCGTTACGTGTTTGCCTGCGATAAACACTCATCCACGCGCCGCCCTGTTTGTTCGGGCGCGCGTAGTTGTCGCCGAGGAATACGCCCACCAGCTCGTCGCCGCGATGCACTTCCCACAGGCGCACATCCGGGTGATAGAGCGATACGCCCGTCTGCTCGACGAACTGAACGCCAAACAGGCGGTTGGCGCAATCGAACATGGCGTTCAGCATGGCCTCGAGGCTGAAGTAGGGTTTCACTTCGGCGTCGTCCAGCGTATAACGCGCCACGCGCACTTTTTCGGCGAGGTAGTACCAGTCCCACGGTTCGATATCCGTGGGTTCGCCGAGCGCCCCGGCTTGCGCGACCAGCGCCTGTCGTTCCCGTGCAGCGCTGGCTTTGGCCGGCTCCCACACCTGGTCGAACAATGCATACACCGCGGCCGGTTTGGCTGCCATGCGGTCCGCCAGCGCGTACTCAGCGTAGTTGTCGTATCCCAGCAAGCGCGCCTGTTCCGAGCGCAACACGAGAATCTCATGGGCTAGCGGACGGTTGTCTGCCGTTGGCGTCGTTCCCCGGCTTGTCCATGCACGCCATGCGGTTTCGCGTAAGTCGCGGCGCGTGGACCATGTGAGGAATGGCTGCACCAGCGAGCGTGACAGCGTGATCACATAGCCATCGACACCGCGTTCCCGGGCCGCGCTTCGCGCAGACTGGCGAATGGAATCGGGAAGTCCGGCCAGGTCGGCCTCGCTGGTCAGCGGTAGTTGATAGCTGGATTCGTCGGCCAGCACGTTTTGCGAGAACTGGGTGTACAACTCGGCCAGCCGCTCTGCAATCGCCGCGAAGCGCTCACGTGCAGCACCTTGCAGCGTGGCGCCGCTACGCACGAAGTCGGTATGGAGGCGCCGCAGCAGGCGCTGCTGCTCTTCGTTCAATTCAAGCGTGGCCGATTGCTCATAGACCGCGTGCAGCCTCGCGAAAAAACCGCCATGCAGGGAGACTTTGCTGTCATGTGCAGCAAGCAGCGGCGCCATTTCCCGCTCCACCGCCTGTAACGCGGGTGGCGACTCCGAAGCGCACAGATTCCCAAAAGTCAGACGCACGCGATCCAGCCTTGCACCTGCGGCGTCGAACGCGGCGACCGTGTTGTCGAACGTGGGCGCGTCGGGATTGGCGACCAACGTATCGATTTCAGCGAGATGCTCGGCGAACAGCTCGGCAAAAGCCGGCGCAAAGTGTTCAGGTTTGATCTGCGCGAATGGCGGCAGTTCGTAGCGGGTATGCCAGTCTCGTAACAGCGGATTGCTGTGGTCGGTCATCGCGATCTGCCTTGTGGGCGTCAAGGTGGAAGAGCCACCATGATAAAACATCGCCGCGATCTCGCCGCCGCCCTGGCATTCAGAGGAAATATGCAATTGGCATAAATGAGTTCGGCGCATTCAATCCGGACTCAATCAACACGCCCCCCCAAAAAAAACGGCGCTTTCATTTAACTGAAAGCGCCGCCGCACCTGCGCATTTTCTTCCCGTAGCAGTTTAGGTATATTCGTTATTCAAACGCGCCTGCAAACGAGACTTCGAGCAAATTCTTTTTATTGGCGCTCTGCCGCCAGTTTTCCCTGATTGTCATCCGTCGTCTATCCGGAATTAGTCACGCCTCTCATGCCAGACAGAACAATGAATGCGTCGGCTCGACGCGATCCGGTCGCCCAACACGCATTAACTCAACACGCAACCGGCGCCACTGGCCAGCCCTCGTGGCTGGATCTCGTGACAGTAGATGCGGACGATGCCGCAAGCATCCAGCGGCGATGGATGTCCATCGAATACGACCAGATTGACGGCGGCGCATTTTCCGGCCGGTTTCAACAACTCGGCATTCAGGACACGCTCGTCGCGACCGAGCGGCAAAATCGCACGGTATTGAAGCGGCAGTACTTTCCTCCTGATTACTGCACGGTCAGCCTGATCCGCTCAATCTCCGGGCAAGGGCGCTGCGGACTCGACGCGCTTTCGACACGAAGTGTCGGCTATATGCCAGGCAATAAGAGTTACGAAGTTCTTCTACCGCCCAGCGAGATCGTGTTTTTCCGGATCCGTCAGGAGCGGTTTTTACAGGCGGCCGACACATTGGGCTATGACCTGCCGGGAAGCGGCCGGCAGATGCTGTTTCTGGATGGCCTCGATCCCAGCTATCTCGACGACATGGCTGAGACCTTGATGTCGATTCAGCATTCGCCAGTTGCCGATCTGTTTGCGTCGATCGATCGCGCTTATCTGGACCAGGTCGTGCTGGAACGCATTCTCGGCGTGCTGCTCGACTCGACTGCCCGCTCCACGCGAATGCCATTGCTTAACGCACACAGGATCACCCAGGCCGCGCAGTCTTTGATAGAGAGCAGCGTCAACGAACCGTTGACGGTCATGCGCTTATGTGACGAACTGGGCGTGAGTCGCGCTTCGCTTCAGCGCAGCTTCCTGCAGATTTATGGCGTCTCACCGCTTGCCTACTTAAGAATGCGACGGCTCAATTGCGCGCGGCGCGACCTGAAAGCGGCATACGGCACTAGCACCACCGTCGCCGTCATCGCCATGCGTTGGGGCTTCTTTCATTTCGCCCGATTTTCGCAGGATTATTTTCAACAGTTTGGAGAATTGCCGTCCGCAACACTGGGCAGGTCAGTCAGAACGAAGCCTGAGCCTCGCAAGAATCATCTGCGGGGTTAAGCGCGAAGGGCTTGCTTCACCCGGAGCGTGCCCATCGCCTGGCAACGCCGCCGCTCACCACGGCACAACCCGGCCGAGATAATCCAGGTAATGCAGACCGGAGCGCCCCTCGTACGCGCCGATCGTATTCACCAGGTTCGGAATGCTTTCTTCGATAGTCAGACGCGCTCCAGGGCCGCCCATCTCCGTGCGTACCCAACCCGGCGCCATCAGCAACAGGGTTCGCGAATCATCGGCGTGGCGCGCCGCGAAACTCCGCATGAACATGTTCAATGCCGCTTTGCTGCCCCGATAAACCTCGTAATTTCCATTGACGTTATTCGTGACACTCCCCTGCCCCGACGACATCACGCCAATTGTTCCATTGGGTCGCACGAGGTCCTGAAACGCCTCGATCACCCTCATCGGGCTGAGCGAGTTCGTCACCATCACGCGGATGAATTCGTCCGTCGAGACATCGGCTATGGTTTCGCGATCGTCGTTTTTAACGCCCGCATTCACGAAAAGCAGATCGATCTGACGGCCTGCGAGCCGCGCGCGTAAAGCTGCGACCTGCTCGGGCATTGTGATGTCGACGGTTTCGACTTCGAGCGTTCCTGCGAGGTGACGGAGTGGGTCCGTCGAGTTGGCCCGACCGGTGGCGATCACGCGCCAACCGCGTCTGAGGTATTCCGCGGCCATTGCCAGTCCAAGACCACGGGATGCGCCGATAAGAAGTGCGGTTTTCTGCGGGGTTGAGGGTTGCATCTGCCTTGCTCCTATGAATTTACGCGCGGTCTGCCGCGCTGGCCAAGATCAATGTAGCGCCGATCCACACATGGCGGAAGACGCAACAAATGCACTCGTAACCTGCATCAAACGCCTTCTCTAGCCGCGCGGTGTTACGATCCGGGCATGGCCGAACCCGATCTGAATCTGCTGATTGCGCTCGACCCGCTGCTTGCCGATGGAAGCGTCGCAGGCGCGGCCCGTCGACTAGGACTGAGTGCTTCGGCCATGAGCAGAACGCTCAGCCGGCTTCGCGCCGCCACCGGCGATCCGTTGCTGGTCCGGGCGGGCCGTCAGATGGTCCTGACGCCGTATGCCGAGGAAATCCGCGAACGGACACAAAACGCGGTTCACGAGGCGCGTGCAGTGCTGCGTCCGTCGAAGGAAGAAGTCGATTTATCGACCTTGCGGCGAACCTTCACCATTCGCGCCAACGATGGTTTTGTCGAGGCATTCGGTTCACCGCTGATCGCTGCGGTAACGGCGGTTGCACCGCACGTATGTCTGTGCTTCGCGCCGAAGCTCAACAAGACCGCGGCCCATTTGCGCGACGGTTCGGCTGATCTTGAGATTGGCGTATTAAGCGACATGGGTCCCGAGGTGCGAGTGCAGGCATTGTTCCGGGACCGCTTCGTGGGCCTCGTCCGAAAGGGACACCCGCTTGAACTCGACGGCGACGTCACCGTTGAACGATACGTCGCGTTTGGGCATGTCGTCGCGTCGCGTCACGGACACATGAGTGGCCCCGTCGATCAAGCATTGGCCGCGCTCGGTTTAGAACGAACCATCGTGGCGGTGGTGCCAAGCTTTCCCACCGCGCTCGCCGTGGCTCGCACGTCGGATCTGATCGCCCTCGTGCCCGCTTCTTTTCTGCGCAATCAAACCGAACTTCCACGCGATGCAGCAGGCATCGCCACTTACGCGTTCGAGCTTCCTGTAGCGACGGGAGGAATTACCGTGTCGCAGATGTGGCATCCGCGTCTGGAGGTCGATCCGGTTCATCGTTGGCTACGGCAACTCGTGCTATCGGTTTGCCGGCAGCAGGTGCCGCTCTGAACGTCAGGTCACTGCTGAACAGCGCCCTCGCCCGGACGAACTAGTCAGCCGGCGTCTCCCCGCCATACCTGGCACGTGCCAATCCCTCCTCCTCTGCGGCACAAAAAATGCGTGGGTACCAGCGTTCCATCTCGCGCCGCGTCGCGATCAGACCGAATGTGCCGACGTAACAGGCATGTCGGCGTCGATAAGTACATGGAGGCTGTCAATGGACCAGACAAAATATCCGGCGGATTACACGCTGGCGGCAAACGATCCCGTCACGTTCGCGCACCGCCACGAAGGCGTGGTGTCCTGGGGAGCCGTGTTTGCGGGCGGCATCGGCGCGGCTGCGTTCGCGCTCATCCTGTTGACCTTGGGTACCGGGCTAGGCTTGACGGCGATTTCGCCGTGGTCGTCGGGTACGTCGAACGCGAAAGCATTCGGCTTTTCCGCCGTGCTGTGGGTATGCGTCACGTCGATCCTTACCTCGGGGCTGGGCGGCTATCTGGCGGGTCGGCTCCGCCGCCGCTGGCTCGCCGTCGACGTCGATGAAATGCACTTTCGCGACACCGCTCACGGCTTCCTGAGTTGGGCCGTGGCCACGCTTCTGACGGCGGCGATATTGACGTCGGCTGTTTCCGGCATCGTGCGAACAGGCGCACAGGCTGCGGCACTCACAGCGTCGACGGGTGGCGCGATCACGATGGAGACGATGCAGCGTGGCAACGCACCCGCCGAGATGAATACATGGCCGCTCGGCTATTTCGTCGATTCCCTGTTCCGTATGCCCGCCGGTGTTCCTGCTGCAGCCACCGCAGAAGCCCCGGGGCGTAACGCGGTACCGCGTGCTGAAACCGCGCGCATCCTCCTCAACAGTGCGGCAACGGGCGACCCGTTGTCTGCGGAAGATACCGCCTATCTCAGCCAGCTCGTCGCGCAGCGTACCGGCCTTGCGCCAGATGCCGCGCAGGCCCGGGTCGTCACTACCTATACGCGTCTATTGCAGAAAATAACCGCGCTCAACGCCGCTGCGAAAGACGCCGCCGACAAGGCGCGCAAAGTCACGATAGGCGCATCGTTGTGGCTCTTCATCTCGCTGCTGATGGGCGCGTTTTCCGCGAGTCTGATGGCGACTCATGGCGGTCGGGTACGCCAGCTTTAACAGGAACTTCGGTTCACTTTCCTAGGGGGATTAATCATGCGTTCCATTCTTCTTTATCTGCTGGGCGTGCCGATTCCGATCATCATCCTGATCGCGCTGTTCTGGCATTAGACCGACGGCGCGCAGTGGACCGCCCGATAGACCTTGCCATCCGGCGGACACGATCGCGGTCACCATCACCTTCGTCGCCAAGAGCGTGATGCCCGCACCGCGCCAATTTAGGGGAGGCGTCATGATTCGACGGGCGCTCGTTATCCGCAGCAAATCTTCGTTCGTCGCGTGGGTGTCGATTGGAACCGGCGCGGTATTTCTCGTGCTCGCGCTGCCGATGGCGGCCTTAGGTGCGTTCGTGCTCGGCGCGTATTGCGCGTATTCGGCACGGCGCAAACTGCGATAGTGCCGGTGCTGTTCGAGCAGAGGCATGCCTATGCCGCGCTCATCGGCGGCAAGCTAATTCAACGCTAACTTTGAGCGTTCAGGATGGCGTCATCGAATCAGAGGACGACCACCATGAAACTCCTGAACATCACCCGTCTGGCCCTGCCCGCAGGTTTGATTGCCGTCGCGCTTGGCGGCTGCGCCGTCATGCCGCCTACCGGGCCGTCTGTCGTCGCATTGCCGCCAGCCGGCAAACCGATCAGCGTATTCCAGCAGGAAGACTATGCATGCCGGAACTACGCGTTCCGTGAGGATAATGCCGCCACACCCGCACAGGGCGCGCTGCCCGACGGCGTCGGCAGCACCGCGGTCGGAACCGTGGGCGGAGCCGCTGCCGGTGCGCTGCTCGGCGCGGCGGCCGGCGACGCTGGCGTCGGCGCCGCAATCGGCGCGGGCGCAGGCTTGCTGCTGGGCAGCGCGTTAGGCGCGAACCACGCCCAAGCCAGTTCCGCCGGTCTGCAGGCGCAATACGACGCGGCCTACTCGCAATGCATGGCCTCGAAGGGCAACAGCATTTCCCAGCCGGCCGTCTATAGCACAGCGCCTGTCTACGCCGCGCCGCCCGTCGCTTACGTGCCGGGCCCGGTCGTCTATGGCTATCCACGCCGTTACGGCTACTGGGGTTATTAGCACTATCGGTGCTAATTCTTTGCTCACTTTAGCCAGTGAAGATACAGCCATGGATCACCCACAGCGAACGACGCTGCTGCCGTGACTCACTTTCCCATTCCATGAGGCACCCAGAATGTTCACCAGGATTCTCGTCGCAGTCAGTGCACGTTCCGCCGATACCGTTCTGGCATCGGCCATCGAAATCGCACAAAAATACGATGCGCAAGTCGTCGCGCTGCATGTGGTCGATCCGACGCCCTGCTATTTGGGCGCCGCCGATTGCAACTCCGGTCTGATCGTCGACGCGATGGAAGCACACGGACGCAAATTCATCACGCAGATCTGGAATCAGCTGGACGGACGGGTGCGGGTCGCGGAAGTTCGCATGGTGACGCTGCCGATGTCCGGCATGACGATGGGCAGCGCAATCGCTGCCGTGGCCGACGAAACCGGTGCCGACATGATTCTTCTCGGCGCTCGCGGTTCGTTCCTGCGGCACTGGTTGACGGAGGACGTGGCTTCGGAAGTGATGCGCTGTTCCGGCAAGCCGACGCAGATCGCTGCTGACAGCGTGGCAGTTAGTTCGACGGGGCGCGGTGCGAAGCGCTCTTTTCTCAAGGAGGCGGTTTTTGCGGAATGACTGATGCTGCCCGCTTCGGCTGACGCGGTGTTCGAAGCGGGGAACGCGTGAGCGGCTCGTGGAAACCGCGACTTCCACCGCAACAGCCATGCACCGGCGTGGTGATCGACGCCGCTGCTTCGCGTGACGGATCGGCAACGCTTGCCGGGTGACCGCATGCACGCGGCAAACCTTGCCGCCAGCGGACCGTGGTTACCCTCATAGCATTGAATCAGTCGCGAGGATTGCCGAAGATCTATTGACAGGAACGCTAAGTAATACGAGATTTGCAAAGCGCCCTCGCCGAGGTTTTCACGATATAGACGGATAGCGCGGACGCACTAATCCAACTATCGGAGACAGGCCATGCAAATGCAGCGTACCGTCCGACACCCCGGCTTCATTGGGTCCTCGTTAATCGTCGCCCCCGTGCTTACCGCACTCTCGTTAAGCGGTTGCGGCGACAGCCTCAATGCACCCACGGCGGCACCGCTCACCTGCACCCAACTCGTCGGCAAGACAGTGCCGGCGGCGTCGATCGGCTTACCGACAACTGGCGCAACCGTCACGGCAGCCACGACCATGCCCGCGTCGGGCACGGGCGCGCAGGCGGTCGGCGAATATTGCCTCGTGAGCGGCGCGATCAATCCCGTCGATACAAGCGCGCCGCAAATCGAGTTTCAGATTGCGATGCCCACCGCCTGGAACAACAAAATCATGATGTTCGGCGGCGGCGGTTACGACGGCACGATCCCGGCGCCGACCGGCAACGTACCTGCCGGTCCCACGGCACAACTCACGCCGCTCGGACGCGGCTATGCGACTTTCGCCAGCGACTCTGGACATCAAGCGAACGCGCTGGGTAGCGAGGACGGCTCGTTCGGCGTGAACGACGAAGCCATCAACAACTTCGACGGCGATGCACTGAAGAAGACCCGCGACGTCGCGGTCTTTCTGATCGACGCGCGCTACGCGGTGAAGGCGCCAAAGCGCGCCTACTTCGCGGGCGGCTCGTCCGGTGGCCGCGAGGCGCTCGCCGTCGTGCAGCGCTGGCCGCAGGACTGGGACGGCTCGATCGTGCTCTACCCGGCGTGGGCAGCCGCCAGTCTCGACTTGCAGTTTGGCCGCATCACGCGCGCGCTGGCGGCCCCAGGTGCCTATCTGGATCAGCCCAAACGCAAGGTCCTGCTCAACGCCGTGCTGGCTACCTGCGACACACTCGACGGCGTGGCGGACGGTCTGATCAGCAACGTCGCTGCGTGCAACGCCACGTTCAATCCGTCGACCGCGATGCTCAACGGCTCGCCGTTACGTTGTGCTGGCGGCACGGATACGGGAGACACCTGTCTGTCGGATGCGCAGATTTCAGCGCTCAACGTGTACAACACGCCGATCACGTTCAGCTACTCGCTGGCAAGCGGCGAAACGCAGTACCCCGGTTTCAATATTTATGGCGCGGATCTGGGTATTGTCAACGCGTCGGCGTTGCAGCCCACGGTCACGACCCTCGCGATGGGAACATCGCAACCCGCGTCGCCCATGCCCACCACCGCGCCTTATCTCAGCGTCTTCTGGGACCAGTGGATACGCTACTTCGTCACGCGTGACCCCAGCTACAACTCGCTGACCGTCGATCCGCAAAACCCCGGCAGTCTGCAGGCGCGTATCAGCCAACTGACTGGCTTGCAGGATGTCAACAAGACCGATTTGTCGGCATTCAACGCAAAGGGCGGCAAGATCCTGATGGCTCATGGCATGTCCGACGCGCTCGTCAGTACGCGCTCGACCGAGCAGTACTATCAACGCCTGCAATCGACCATGGGCGCGTCCACCGTCGCCAATTTCGTGCGCTTCTACGAGATTCCGGGTTACGGACACGCGGTCAGTTCGGTCTTCAATGCGTCGTGGGATTCACTCACGACGCTGGAAAACTGGGTTGAGAAAGGCGTCGCACCACCGGCACAAACCGTTGCGGATACGGCGGGTGTGCCAGGGCGCACGCGGCCGCTTTGCGAGTACCCGACGTTCCCGCGATATAGCGGTTCCGGTGATGTGAACACGGCGTCGAGTTTTACCTGCGCGACGCAGTGACGGAGCGCGGTAACGTGGAGTGGCCTGCGATCTCATTCGACAAGCCTTCGTCTCGAATGCGACCGACCTCCTCGCGGATCATCAGTCAACCGCTGACGTACACTGTTGCCCGGTTACGCTGAGTGATGACGAGGAGCAAAGCAGCTATGGCAAGTGCGACGACAGGCGACGACCAGCCAGACAACTGGCTGGTCGCGCGGCGCGATCCGGAGACCGGTATCGAAAGCCTGCGCGCGCATTTCAGCGGCCACGCATACGATCCACACGATCACGACGACATGCTGATCGGCTACACAGAGCAGGGAGTGCAGCGCTTCCAGTGTCACCGGTCGCTGCACACGAGCGTCCCGGGCCGCGCGATCCTGATCGAGCCCGGCGCGTTGCACGACGGTCACGCACCCGACGCGAACGGCTTCACTTACGCGATGCTGTATCTGCCGCCAGCGTGGGTCGAGCGGGCGGCGCGTCGGCTCAACATAGCGGGGCTGGGCGGCGTCGAAGCGGCCTTCGGCCACACGCTCGTCGACGACCGCAGCCTGGTCGATGCAATCCGGCAGGCGTTTTTAGCCATCTACGATGACGAAGGCAGGCTCGCGCGCGACCAGACGCTCGACCGTCTGCTGACGCAACTCGGTGGCCAGTTACGCAATCCGCCGTTGGCGAGCGAGCTTGCCGCGCCGCCGGCCATCGCCCGCGTGCGCGACCTGCTGCACGAGCAGATGGACGGCAACATGGGGCTCGACGAGCTTGCCGATATGGCCGGCATCGACCGGTTTCGGCTGACCCGCCTGTTCCAGCGCACGTTCGGCACGTCGCCACATGCGTATCTGGTGCGTTTGCGCCTGCGCGCGGCGCGCAGACTGCTGGCAATCGGCCGCACGCCCGCGCAAGTCGCCGCGGAGGTCGGATTTGCCGATCAGAGCCATCTTGGCCGCTGGTTTCGCCGTGCCTACCGGATGACACCGGCGGCCTACCGGCGCATGTGCACAAACGTTCCAGACTGATCGGTTCGATTCGTCGATCATGAGCGGCTCAACGAGGAGCAATCATGTTCGATACCAAAGTGGCCCTGATCGTGCGGGACGATCTCGCGGTCTGGCAAAAACTCAATGTGGTCGCGTTTCTCGCGACAGGCGTCGCGGCTGCGATACCCGAAGCATTGGGCGAGCCTTATGAGGACGCGGCCAATCATCAATACGGCCGGATGCTTGGCCAACCCATGCTGGTATTTGCCGCCGATCTGCCCGGCCTGCAATCTGCGCATCGGCAAGCGCTAACGCGCGAACTCAAGATGGTGCCGTACGTGCATGCGATGTTTTCGACTGGACACGACGCCGCGAATCGCGAAGTGTTTCGCGCTGGCGATGCAGCGAATCTCGACCTCGTGGGCCTCGCGCTGCATGGGCCCAAAAAAGCCGTGGACAAGGCGGTGAAAGGCTTGTCTTTGCACGCATAAGCGGGGGGTGATCTCGCAGCGCGGAGGCGGTTTGCACACGGCTATCTGGAACAACGCGCATCGATCGCGGGCATGCGGCCGTCGAAGATGGTGTGAGTTTGCAGGCATTCACCCCAGCGGTTGATTTGCCGGTTGGCAATCCGTTTCACCTGGCTGTTTGCTGCACCCATCAACCTGCCGTCGCTGTCAGCCGTGACTATCGACCCACGCCCGACACCAGTCGAACCCGGCTATTCTTGCTTCTTCGTCGGACTCATAGGTACCGAGTACGCCTGAACCTTCGATAAGCTTGCCCGCGCGCATGATGGTTCCGCCAGCAGCATATCCGCCGTCCTGCAGGATGGCATGGCCCCAAACGGAATATCCCTTGTAGTTCTCCGACTCCACTTTCTGTCTCTGCGTTGAGCTGCATTGAACTGCTTCAGCTACTTTTAATGCGGTGAAACGCCGGCTTCACGAGTTCCAGTATCGGGTTCAACCTGCCCTGCTGCAACCTGTTAAGCGAAGCCCGCAACCAACCGAACCGACTCGTTGCCGGTCTACACACGAAGCACGTTCCCTTCCGGCGTAATCACCCTCGGAATATAGACAGACGGTGGAACGGATGGCTTCTTCGCTACAACGACAGGTGCCCGTTTGCCCGAGACCGATCGGGACACCGGATCGGCTACGCGCCGCGGCACAACCTTCCCCGCATTGCGGCTGGAGACGGTCGCACCGTGAGTCTTCGGTGCGCACTTGGTGGCCGCGGGGGCACCCATGCGAGCCTCAGGCGGATTCCATATTTCCACGTAGCGCTCCCCCGCCAACACCGATGATGCAATGGTCAGCAGGAATACCCCGGCGCCCAAAAATCGAAGCATCTCCCCTCCGTCTATCTGTTCGAGGTTATCCGTTTGCGTCTATGGACGACATGACCTTGCCGTACCGATGCACGAACCGTCGCAGCCGTCGCAGTAATGCCGGTCGCGCACCGAGCGGTCGGCGCGCCAGGCACCCGTTGCGGCCGGCGCCGCAGTGCCCACCGAGTACCCGTTTTCGCATGCGTAAAACGTCGGCTCGCCGGCTTCTGCACGACGCATGGCCTCGTTAATCTCCTGCTCGCCAAACGCCAATTTCATTCCGGCAACGAACGCCGCTGTCTCCGGCATCGGGTGACTGACAGGCTTTCGCACACGCATGTCCATCAAATGGCACTCCAGAAAAAGTGCGGGTTCGGTGTTCCAACCTCTCGTACGAGATACTGTACATCCATACAGTAATTTGCGCAAACAGGACTTTCGGCTCCGCGCGGAGATTGTCGCGCAAGCCCAACGCGCCCGGATAGTTGCCCTGCAGCGTACTGACAGTTAACAAGATATTTTCAAAAGTTTCGGTTAGAAAATCGAATGTAATCTTTCGCACTACCGAAACGGTATATATATAATCTGGCCTTCCGTCTCACAAACGCGTATATATTTTAATCTATATGCGTTGATATTGCATTATCAAATCATTGAAAAATTTCCCGCATCACCTGCGCTTGTGCAATCCGATAAATAAAATATCGCCAAAATCATACCTTGAATTCAGTGGAAAATAATCGGCTATGCGGCAATTAAATTAAATGACACGGCTATCTTTCCATCGAGCATTTTCCACCTTCGTGTGTGCGTCGCTTTTGCTTTACTCGCGATTGTCAATGGCCTCCGTCACAATGAATTTCGCGAATACGGATATCACGCAGGTCGCACACGCAATCGGAGCCGCCACGGGTAAAACCATCATCGTCGACCCCAGAGTAAAGGGCTACCTTAATCTGACTTCTGAAAACCCCGTAACTGAAGAGGTGGCCATCAAGACGCTGCAATCGGCATTGCGAATGCAGGGTTTTTCGTTATTACAAGATCACGGAGTGATCAAGATTGTGCCGGAAGCTGACGCAAAGCTACAAGGCGTGTCAACGTATGTGGGCAATGAACCCATTGCCAGAGGCGATCAGATCGTCACGCAAGTGTTTCATTTGCGCAGAGAATCTGTTAACAGCGTGGTACCGATTCTGCGTCCATTAATCTCGCCCAACAATACCGTCAACGCATATCCAGGCAATAACACGATTGTGGTCACCGACTATGCCGACAATATCAAGCGAATCGCAGCGGTTATCGCCGGTATCGACGCCGCATCGGAACCCCATCTCGACGTGGTACAACTCAACTTCGCCGATGCCGCCGCTCTTGTTCCCCAGCTTCAGAAGCTGCTCGACATCGGCGCGATTGGCGAATCGGATGCGACGCAGAAAGTCACCGTGACAGCGGATCCCCGTACCAATTCGATCGTGCTTCGCTCGAGTGAGCCGGCCCGTTTGAATGAGGCAGAAGCGCTCGTTATCAAACTCGATACACCGGCTCGAACGCCCGGGAATATTCATATTGTTTCCCTGCGAAATGCCGACGCTGCCGACCTGGCAAAGACTCTCCGCAAGATATTGGGGTTGTCAACCTCGGCAGATTCGAAAGACAGCAGTACACAAACCAAAGGCAACGGTCAAAGTTCGTCCAGGCTTTCGGATAGCGACGGCTCACTGCCTCCGTTACCCAGTTCCAGCGGCGGAACATCGAGCAGCACAAGCACTTCATCGACCGCATCCGCAGCAGCTTCACCTCTGACAGGCAACGCCACAGGAAACACTGCATCTAGCTCCGGCGACGAAGAAGGGGATAAAGCGAGCGGCGAAGTCGTAGCCGACGTTTCGACCAATTCATTGATCATTACCGCTTCGGAACCCGTATTCAGGAATCTCAGCACGGTGATTGCCCGCCTAGATCAACGCAAGGTTCAGGTCTACATCGAATCGCTGATCATGGAAGTGTCGTCCGATAAAACCGGGCAGTTCGGTATTCAATGGCTGACCACCGCGGGCCTCGCGACCCTTGCCGAATCGACGACCAATGTCGGCATAGTCGCGGGCTTTGGAAATATTCTGGGCACCAAAGGTCTGTTTCAGGCCTTACAGACAAATTCCGACGTCAACATTTTGTCCACACCGAGTCTGGTTACACTCGACAACCACGAAGCTCGAATACTGGTTGGAACCAACATTCCAATTGAAACCGGCACGTATTCAACCGCCAGTACGAGTTCTTCGTCTGCCTCCGCATTCAATACTTATGATCGCCAGGACGTCGGGATCATGCTGGATGTGAAGCCGCAGATCAATCAGGGCGGAACGATCAAATTACAGCTCTACCAGGAAGACTCGAGCGTCATAAGCGGATCGGCCGACAACGCTGGTGGATCCAGTATTAACAAGCGCTCACTGCAGTCCACGATCCTCGCCGACGATGGGCAAATCGTGGTGCTGGGTGGGTTGATAAGCGACTCCTATACCAACACGAATAGCCGGTTACCTTGGGTCTCGAAGATACCGTTGTTGGGATATTTATTCAGGAATGAAACGAAGAGCAGAGAAAAGACGAACCTACTGGTCTTTTTGCGACCGGTGATCGTCAAAGACGCGGCCACGTTGAAGACTATCTCATCGGACAGATACGGATATATCCGCGGTAAATCACTCGACTATAAAACCGACAACTGGACGGAAAAGGACAACACACTTCCCGTTCCGCCGCCAGAAGAAAATAGGAATCCGCGAGATGGCGCGGCGAACGTGTTCGACCTGACGCATATCGAGCATAAGGTCGATAACAATGCGCAGTAACCGTTGCAGCGCCCGATTTAATCCGGGCGCCGCATACCTCAGTGCAATGGTATTAGCTCAATGTGCGGCTAGTAATTCGCCCACATACTGCTTCCACTCTTCCGGATGCGTCTGCGTCTGATGCCCATATGAATGCTCTGTTTCCGGCACTTCGACGAACCGTCCACGCGCGACGGTTGGGATCAGACGCTGCATCACGCCCAGATCGACGGCGTTGAGCAGATCGTCGTTAAAGTTGACGGCCAGCACGCGCGCGCGAATCTTGTTCAACTGCGCCGTGGGATTGTAGTCATAGGACGAATCGAACCAGTACAGCACGTCGTTAGCGTCACTCTTGCGAGCCTGTTCGATCAGGTTGTCATAGAGATCGGTCGCCGTCCTGCGATCCGGCGCCTGCGCCTGCAGACGAGCCGGGTTGCCAGTCAGCACCGCGAAGATCGGCATCACGCGAAGCCATTGGGTCGGCTCAGTCGTGTAGTCGCCGTTGTGCCAGTCGGGATCGTTGCGGATCGCCCCGATCACCATCTGGCGCCACAGCCAGTTGCGCCCGGCAATGGCAATCGGCTGGCTCACTACGGGCATCAGCGCGTCCGCCATGTCCGGATAGCGTTCGCCCCACATCCAGGTTTGCATGCCACCCATCGACACGCCGAGCACCAGCCGCAGATGCGTCACGTGCAACCCGTCGACCAGCAATTGGTGGTTAGCCTCCACGACATCGCTATAGCCATAGCGCGGGAAACGCGTGCGCAAGCCATCGCTCGGCTTGCTGGAGCCGCCGCGGCCGAGGCCATCGGGGATCACGATGAAATAGCGTTGCGCGTCCAGCGGCTGGCCCGACGCGTATAGCTCGCGCCGCATTAGCGGCGTCAGGAATTCCTGGCTGCTGGCGGTCGTGCCATGCATCAGCAATATCGCATTGTCGATACGGCCATGCGCATCGCGATGCGGCGTACCGATCGTCACGTAGTGAATTCGAACCTCTGGCAATACCGTGCCATCGGAAAACTGGAAGTCGTGCGCAACGAAGTCAGCCGATTGTTCCGGTGCAGCCGGCTGCGTGACATCGCTTGCGTACGCAGCGTCGATGCCGGCACTCGCCGCGATGCATAGACTGAAAGCCGCCTTCAGCAATCTGGATTTAAACATGTTCCTTTCTGGGCTCATGGGGGGACGTCATCAAGAGAACGCGCATGTTAAGTGAAACCGCTCGCACGCTGCAGTGAACATGGCAAGACGGTTGCGGCGCTGCGCTATATCGAGGTCCGCACGTGCAGACCCGTCACACAAAAAAAAGCGCGGCCAGGGCTCGCCTGGTCGCGCAAGGAAATGACAGCCGGCCCGCGCCGCAAACAATGCGGTGTGATTAGCGCATGAACAGCGTCTGATCGAGGTTAGCGGGAGCCGACCTTAAACACGGATACCACATCACGCAGCCCCTGGGCCTGACTCGCCATCGAGTGCGCGGCCGCCGAAGCTTCTTCGACGAGTGCCGCGTTTTGCTGGGTCACCTGGTCCATCTGGTTGACTGCGGTGTTGACCTGGCCGATACCCGTGCTTTGCTCCTCTGACGCCGAGGCGATTTCCTGCAGAATGTCGTTCACCCGTTTGACCGCGCCGACGATTTCTTCGATCGTTCCGCCCGCCTCCTGGACGAGTTTCGAACCCGTATCGACCCGCGCAACCGCTTCGCCGATCAGCCCGCGAATTTCGCCCGCAGCCGTCGCCACACGTTGAGCCAGTACCCGCACTTCCGACGCCACCACCGCGAAGCCCCGTCCCTGCTCGCCCGCGCGCGCGGCTTCGACGGCCGCATTCAGCGCGAGAATATTGGTTTGGAACGCAATGCCTTCAATCACGCTGATGATCTCTGCCATGTTGGCGGAGCTTGCCGAAATTTCATTCATCGTGCCGACCACTCGACCGACCACGTCGCCGCCCCGCTGCGCCGTCTCTGACGCGGTACCGGCAAGCAACGTCGCCTGCTTCGCATTGTCCGCATTCTGGCGAACGGTCGCGGTCAGTTGTTCCATGCTGGAAGCCGTTTCCTCGAGCGATGCAGCCTGCTCCTCGGTACGCTGCGACAGATCGGTATTGCCAGCGGCAATCTCCTGCGCAGCCGTATTGATGTTGCCGGCGTTCTCGCGCACCACACTGATGGTCTCGATCAGCTTGCCTTGCATGGTGTGCAATCCGCGCATCAACTGGCCCATCTCGTCCTGCGAGCGTACTTCGACCCGCGTGGTCAAATCGCCGTCGGCGATTGCCTGGAAATGCGTGAGCGCCTCCTGAAGCGGCCGACCTATCGCGCGTTGCAGCGAGCGCCACGCGAGCGCAGCAGCGGCCAGTGCGAACGCGATTCCCGCCAGCGCAATGCCAACGAACCACTGAAAACGCAACTGCGCAGTCTGGTACGTTTCACGCGCCACTTTCGCCTGTTTCGCCAGAAGCGCGTCGATGCTGCCGGTCACGTCGATATATTGCGCGGACGATGCATTGAGCACGGTCTCCCTGATCCGGTTCGCGTCGCCACTGCTGATCGCCTGAAAAATCGGATCGAGGCCCACTGTGACGAGGTTTTCGAGTTTTTGCGTGACCTCGTTGGCCTGGCGTTCTTCGTCGGCGTCTGCGGATGGCAACGCACGATAAGCGGCCCAGCTTTTCTTCGACCGATCGAGCAGCACTCTGGCGTTCTGAGCGTATTGGGGAACGGTGGCAGCACTCGGGTCGATGGCAATACGGAACAGCCATAGACGCGTTCTCGCCAGCGCCACGCTGGCGTCACCCAGTGCGACCGACGAACCAAGCTGGTTCGAATAAAGGCTCTTGACGTTGTCGTTACTCATCAACACGCCGCCGATGCCCATTGCCCCGCCGATAATCAGCAGTAAACCCAGAAAGCTCATTGCCAACGCAAGGCGGGCGCGAATCGTAATGTTCTTGAACATGATGTCAGGAAAGATTGATCCCCGTCGACGTCCCATGGACACTGGAATCTTGTAACGGGCAGGAAGGCTGCCGGGAGAGAGATCCGTCAGCGCCAGCGATATGTCTCCGTGCTGGTTTACGGCTTATCGGGGATAAAACTTGAGCCTGCTGTGACCGGTTCTGTACGTCCTCTATCTGTACAACGCAGCGACAAGCGGGCAAACCGTCATTCAACGTCCTATACAATCCATCCCATCATCAAAGAGCCACTTCGAACACCCGCCAATTCAATGGAGGTACGACGTGAAATACCGCCTGCTCTTGCTGCCGCTTGCTCTCGCCGCCTGTGCGCAAGCACCCGAAACGACAAGCCCGGCCCCTGCGACGACCACGACGTCGGCCGCCCCGACGAGCACCGCGCCAGCCACGGGAAGCAGCAGCCTCGTCCAGTACCACTGGCAACTCACTAACGCGACCGACAGTAACGGCAAACGTATCGACGCGTTGTTTGTCCGCGAAGACAAACCTGTGCAACTCGATTTCAGCCCGGACCGGCTGAACGTCATCAACAGTTGCAATAGCATGGGCGCCGGCTACACCATCAGGAAAGGCCAGCTGCAAGTTGGCTCGATGGTGAGCACGATGATGGCCTGCCACGACCCTGCGCTGGCCGCGCTCGACAGTGCCATCTCGCAGCGCCTGCAAGGCAATCTCGGCGTCAGTATGCTGGCCGGCGGCAATGCCCCGCACCTTCAGTTAGTCGCCGCAAACGGCGACACGTTGAACTTCACCGGCATGGCGACGGCTCAAACGCGCTTTGGAGGTCCCGGCGAAACAACCTTCCTTGAAGTGGCCGCGCAAACCGTGCCGTGCAATCATCCATTGATCCCCGACAAGCAGTGCCTGCAGGTGCGCGAAATTCATTACGACGAGCAGGGCCTGCTGACTGGTACGCCAGGCGCATGGCAGCCGCTGAATCAGGATATCGAGGGCTATACGCATACACCGGGCATCCGCAACGTGCTGCGCGTAAAGCGCTTCACCGTCAGGAACGCGCCGGCGGATGGACCGTCCACCGCTTATGTGCTCGACCTCGTGGTTGAATCGCAGAAGATCCAGCAGTGATTGGATGAGCGTGGTGTAAGGGCAAGTGCGGCGCGTGAAACGTGAATGCGCGCCGCCCAAGGCTCGCCTGGTTGCGATCCAGACGCATCGGCCTTACGCCGTACCCTGCGCCGCCTGAATCATCTTCCAGCCGTTGCCTGCAGGGTCACGGAAACCCGCGTCGATGCTGCCGAAGCGTTCGATCGGCTCCTGCGTGAACTCCACTCCGCTGGCCTTCAAACGCGCATAGCTGGCGCGACAGTCGGACACCGACAGAACGAGCGGCGGCATCGCGCCTTTAGCGACCATTGCACGGAGGGTTTGCGCGGTGGCGTCGTCGTGGATCGGCGGCCCCGGGGTGAACAGGCCGAGCTGGAACGAAGGCTGATCCGGATGCTGGACCGTCAGCCAACGGTAGGAACCGTTGCGCACATCCGTATGGATGCGAAATCCAAGTTTGTCGACGTAAAACGCGAGGGCTTCGTCCTGGTTGTCGACATATAAGCCCACCACGCTAATTCCCTGATTCATGACACTTCCTCCCTGGTTGATGGCGGCAATGTATCTTGCGCCACCCGGCGCCGCTTCTCCAAAACTGCGATCGTAAGATCGGGACGCTGTGCGGCCTTCAGCAGACAGGCAGGTACGCGGTCGAGCTGCTGCATGCCGGCCCGCGCTTCGCGGCGCATCGCGCTGGGGCTTCGACCGGTGATGTCGTGAAAGATGCGGCCAAACGTGCCCAGACTCTCCCAGCCGGTGGCGAACGCGATGTCCGTGATGCTGAGTTCGGTGTCGCGCAGCAGCGTATTGGCCTGCTCGATACGCCGCGTCAGCAGGTAGCGATGCGGCGGTACGCCGAAGGCCCGCTTGAACGATCGGGCGAAATGGGCCCCGGAGACGCCACTGACCGCCGCCAGCCGTTCGACCGGCCACGTCTCATGCGACGCAGCGTCCATACGGTCTTTGGCCCGTAGCAGGCGGCGCAGCAGGACCGGATCGAGCAATTGATCGATATCAAGCGATGAATCTGACTCCGCTGGCGGTTTGGCGGTATGGCGTTCGCGAGGGCGCATGAATTCTGGGGATGCGTAAGGTATGGGCGTAGTTCAGGCTGCATGCAGCCAGTCGAATCGAGACCACGGAGCCGCTGCGACGAGACTAGCGGTAGTTGACGAAGTTGATGATGTCATTGAGGAATCTGATTGGGCTTCTACAAACAACGCCCTGATTTTCATATAAATCCTTTGCAATCAATGTATTGCGCTGTTCACCACCGCATCAGACGTCAAGTAGTATGACGACATTGGCGTCTCGAAGGCGCGGCACGATTCGTTGCCAGAGTTCGTTGAAGTTCGACCATAATGGCAAAAACTTCGCCGGAGTTTATTCGCTTATGAAATCCCGTTGCCTTGCAACAGTTCTACCACTTCTGGCCGTTCTCGCCACCGGCTGCACAACGACTGCGTCGAGCAATCAGCAGGCGACCGCTACAAGCACCTACCTCCTGCAC
Organism: Paraburkholderia metrosideri; assembly: GCF_904848625.1. Taxonomy (GTDB): domain Bacteria; phylum Pseudomonadota; class Gammaproteobacteria; order Burkholderiales; family Burkholderiaceae; genus Paraburkholderia; species Paraburkholderia metrosideri. The sequence continues at coordinate 238,475 of NZ_CAJHCP010000009.1, read as the reverse complement.
GCTCCCGAGCGCTCACCGTATGCCGATGCCGCGTCAAGACCACCGAGACTCACCGTCGGCACCAGCTACTCAGACACGCAACTCATTCTGCCCTGGTTCCTCAACGACTTGATCGACTTCGTGAACTACCGCTAGTCTCGTCGGTGTAGTCGGAATCGTTAGTCGGGCGGGGGACCGGCCGTCAGCGATAGGCTCTTACCGTCAACTTCATTCCCCTGCGCTATCCGATTTCGGATACACACTAGCCCGGTAAAGGATGATGCGCCACAAGTCGCAAAGCCGACGCGATCCAGTACGAAAACTCGCCCTGTCCGCATTCGATTTATGCGACCGGCAGTTGGGTCAACTGGACACGTTGATCACACTTGCGTCATCAATAGTTAGAAATCCTGCGTTCACGCACGATGAAAGAAAACGTCGTCAGACGTTGCTTGAGTTGCTGGGGACACGGCCGAGCAGTATCAGCTGGAACTCGAGTGCGACCGCGAGTTGTTCCAGGTGATTGCACTTGACGTGAAGGGCATCCCGCGCAGCCGTCTCACGGCGCAGCAGGCGGCGAACTTGCTGGCCGATGCATCGAAGATAGCGAAAGCGCCCATCGAGGCAGCCAATGCTTCGCCCAACAAAAAGCCGTCCACGAAACGCGCGATCAAGCTGCCCTCCGCGCCCGTGCAACAACCCTCTACCGCGCCGCGCTAAGCGATCCAATGCGACGCGTGCCGACACGCGCGGAGGCCCGTCACATATCTGAATGACGATCCCAGCGGTGACGCCGTTGCATAAGACGAACACCCAGGTTGAACTTGGCACTCCGTCGTCGGGCACTCGCCGGCCCAAGAAGAGAGGTCACCCATGCGTGGTTAGGAACCGTCGAGCGGCAACCTACTTCCATTGCTTCAGGCCGGAGTCTCCCTTACAGCGCTCGACTGGAATCAGCTTTCCGCTATGGATACGGGTAATTCGGTGGTCTGCGTTGTTCGTGTCGACAGTGAGGCAACCGCACGAGCGTCCCTCATCAGTCGCAGGCATGTATTGGTCGAAGCCAGGAGGCGCGTCATTGGCCGCCGTGTTGTTGCCGATAATCTGCCAATCGCCGTCACGATCCAGAAGGTCCAGCCCGTGTGTGCCGCCGTTCTCGATCCAGCCGCAACGGGTTTCTGCATGGGCGGACATGGAAACAGTGAAGCCTGCAACTAGCGCAGCAACGATGGTCAATCGTTTCATTTGTATTACCCGTGGTTAGTTTGTTTTGACGCGTGCCGATACCGCAGACGTGATAACGGCCGCGACGGCGAATTCGTTAGGACGCTCATGATGCCAGAGGGGACGTTATGAGCATGTACAAACACGCCGTCTCTACCCGGGGAGGGTTGGAGTCAATGCCATCGTCGCTGGCAGCACTTCCAAAAGGCGCGATGCCTTTTGTCTTTTCGGAGTCGCGGGATATAAGTCGAGTCGGGGGATATGGGACGATCAACAGCGGCTTACGCAGCGACTCGAGTGTCGCCGGCTCAATGGGGGCGCCGGCAGATGGCTCGATTCCGGAACGACCAGGAATCGATATCTTTGCACACGTTGCCGATTTTCAGTCATCGGCGCCTGGCGGGTCTGTCCGCCGTTGGCCGTTAACGACGTTATCGACAGTGACGCCGCTCGTAGAGCGACCATTCGCCCTCCTGCATCACCAGCGCAACATCGCACTCGTTGTTGGCGAAGAAATTGACCGGCAACGGCCCGATCTTGTGAACGAAAAAATAGCGATACTGACGCCCGTTATCTTTCTGCCATTCAAAACTCCCCGGATCATGTTCGAGTGCGGGGGGTTGAATGGGCATCATCCCCGGCCTGAAGCGCACGATCTGCGGCACGAAGGTCGCAAAGTTCAGATCGACAAAGCCGTGTTGCTCCGCCTGGTACCACAGCGACTGGTGTGCGTACGCGGCTGTGCTTTTGAATGCGGGGCTGGCGCGATCGAAGATGAGACTCAGCGCGCGTTGGCCTGGCTCGGTTTGCGCCAGCAGATTATCCAGCGGAGCGTTCTCGACAGCGAAACGATGCAAACGGATCGTCTGGTCGGTGAAGAAGATCCAGCATCCGGCGACAATCACAGCTTGCACGCCGAAGCCACGAAGCTTGTCCAGACTCGAACCTGACGACGCACGGCGAATACCGCTCGCGGAGCTCTGCGGCGCGCAGAACATCAGCGCATACGCTGGCAGCAGAAACACCGCAAACCGGTGATACAGGTACGCCGTCTTGAGCGCTGTGCCGGGCACCAGAAACCAGACAAACGTCACGGCAAGCATCGGCACGATCACCGAGCGATCCGGATTGATACGGTTGCGCCACAGCCACGGCGCAGCGAACATGACAGCGACGAGCGGCAGATAGCCGGCCGCCCCCTTGTTCATCCCCCACACATAGACCGGCAGCGCAAGCAGACGCTGCCAGTCAAAACCCCATTTGAATACGTCGATTCCGGGGACCGTCTGCCCAAGCAGTGGATCGGTCGCGTGACTCCACCATGCATAAGCGACGCATAGCACGCCAAGCGGCACAAATGGCGCGAGTGCGAATACCTTGCGCGTTAGCGGCTTCTGTTTGAAAAGTACAAAGCCGACGCCTATTGCGTTGGCGAACAGAAACACGAGTCCGTGACAGAAGAACAGCGCCGTGCCCGCGAGCAATATGCCCACGCCCTTTCTGACTGACGTGGCCGTCGCGTACGCATGGGTGAGCCAGATAAACAGAATGCCCAACGGCGCCGCGACCAGAAACGTGTAAAACCCCCACACGAATGCGAACCCGAAGAAGCCGGGCAGGAAAAGCCAGTCGAGCCGCGCGTCGCCGTGCAGATAACGGCGAAAGCCGACGCACGACGCTACGAACACGAAGTATGCGAGTGTCAGCATGCCCTTGAGCGCCGCGCCAATCGGCATCAGATAAGTAAACGGTAACGCCAGGCCGTACCCGACGAGATACGGCGTGAGTAAATTGATCTGCACGAGGCTTTGCCACGGCGACGTATGTTCAAGCAGATCTCGCAACAACATCACCTGCCCCGCGTGTTGCGGCACATCGACTAGCGGCGGGCGTGGTGCGATCCAGAACAATGCTCCGCCATACAGCACGGTGGCAATGAAAAGCACGCGCGGCAGAATCGCGGCAAGTCCGCTGGCGCGAGGCCGCGCACGCCCAGATGCGGGCTCGACGTTTGCGCGCGTCGATGCAGAACGATCGGCGGGCATGTTCATAGCGTTCGCTCGATGATGAAACGGGGACGCTGCTTGGTCTCGGCGTACGTCTTAGAGATATAGCCGCCGATGACACCGAGGAACAGCAATTGAATCCCGCCGAGGAAGTACATCGGAATGACCGTCGACGCCCAACCGGGCACGGTAAGGTCGGTAAAGAGACGCGCAAATGCCGCCCAGGCGCCGAAGCACAGCGAGCCGAACGCGAGCAAGGCCCCAATGCGCGTGCTCCATTGCAAGGGCACAGCGGAGAACGACGTGATGCCATCGAAAGCGAAAGCAAGCATTTTGCCGAGCGGATACTTGCTTTCGCCCGCAAAACGGGGGGCGCGCTCGTATTCGACGACCGCTGTCTTGAACCCCAGCAACGGAATGATGCCGCGAAGAAAAAGATTCACTTCCTGAAACTGCCGCAACGCTTCTACCGTCTTACGGCTCATCAGGCGAAAATCCGCGTGACCCGGCTGGATATCGACACCGAATGTCCCAAGCAGCTTGTAGTAGTTGCGCGCAGTGAAGCGCTTGAAGAAAGTGTCCGTATCACGTTTGTGACGCACACCGAAGACGATTTCCGCACCTAGCCGATATTGCGCGAGCATGCGCGGAATGGCTTCGACATCGTCCTGAAGGTCCGCATCGAGACTGACGATCACGTCGCCTTGCACCGTCAGCAGCCCTGCAAGCAGCGCATTCTGATGGCCCCGATTGCGGGAGAGTTTGATCCCGCCGTAGCGGGCATTCGTTGCATGGAGCGCTTCAATGATCGACCAGGTGTGGTCACGGGAACCATCATCGACAAAAACGATCCGGCTTTCGTCGCTTACCTCGCCCGCCTTGATCAATCGGTCCAGAAGCGCAAAAAGCCTTGTACTCGTTTCCGGAAGAACTTCCTCTTCGTTGTAGCACGGCACGACCAGATTCAATGTCGTCGCAAGCAGCTCTCCATTTCTGAAGAGGTCTTTATCCAGAGTCAGGCTCTCAACGTATTCGGACATTAATACGCGCCTCCGATGACATGCGAACGGTATCCGGCAGACAGATTTACCGTTCAATTTCACGCACGAGTCATAGTCGCCGACACGGCGGGTCAACGCAGATACTAGTTCAAAAAAAACGCGATGACTTCATCTGTCTGAAAATCACTAAAACAACGGGAAATATACCGAATCAAATTGCACGATTCGGAATACGAACATAAGGTTTATTCTCTACCTATCCTCTCTATGAACAGCACCTGATAGGCGGCCAATTGACGAAGAATGTTCTCGCAATTCCCGTATGATGGTGTTTTCTTTGCAATAGACAGCAGGCAAATCAGTACCTGAATCAGCACACCGGATTGTTTCCAAACGTCTTTGCAGCCGATGATTTATGGGAGAGATCCAGTCACATGGACAAAGCAGAATTCGACAGCTTCGCTGACGAGTACCTTTCGCTGCATGCCCGCAACATCTCGGCGTCAGGAGAAGGCCCCGAATTTTTTGCCGAGTACAAGATTCGCGATATCGTCGAAGAGATGACGCGCCGTCACGCGCTGCCCGCACGAATGCTCGATTTCGGTTCGGGCGTAGGCACGTCGATCCCTTGGGTGAAACGTTATTTGCCGACTGCACAACTCACTTGCGCAGATGTATCGGAGCGTTCACTGGAAGTCGCGCAAAAGCGCTTTCCTGAATCGTCGCGCTTTGTTCACTTCGACGGCCACACGCTGCCTTTCGAGCAGGGTGAATTCAATCTCGCCTATGCAATGTGTGTGTTCCACCATATCGACCATGCCGAGCATGGTCATTTGTTGCGCGAACTCAAACGCGTTGTGGGTCCCAAGGGCACGTTGGTCATCTTCGAGCACAATCCGCTGAATCCGCTAACCGTCCGGGCGGTCAATACCTGTGAGTTCGATGTGAACGCCAGACTGATCACCGCGCGAAACATGAAGCAGGCATGCGTCGACGCGGGCTTTTCCAATGTCGACGTGCGTTTCCGCATTTTCTTTCCGCATCGGCTCGCCAGACTCCGTCCGCTCGAAAAATATCTGACCCGTGTTCCACTCGGCGCTCAATATGCCGTCTATGCGAGCGGCACATGAAGGCGGCCATTCAATGACCGATTTGCGCACAACCGCACCGCGTACCGAATCTCTTCATCAGTTCATCAAGTATCTGCTGGTTGGCGGTCTCAATACGGCGGTCTCGGCCGCCATCATTTTCATCGTGCAGGCGGCGGGAGCGCGTCCGGTCGTCGCGAACATAGCCGGATATGCATTCGGTGTGGGATTGAGCTTCGCGCTCAACAGCAAGTTCACGTTCAGGACAGAGGCCACGCGGCACACAGCCATGCGCTTTCTGGTCGTCGTGCTGATCTCGTATCTGGCCAATCTCGCGACCATGCTCTCGGTGTTGCACGTCACGCACGCGCCCTACGTGGCGCAGCTTTGCGGCATTCCCGTGTATGTGATCGTGGGTTTTGTCGGCAACAAGTATTGGGCAATGCGTGAGCGTGACCGTCGCGCACAGAACTCGCCGTCCCGCTAGAGCAGCCCTAGGTCTCGAACCATTACAATGGCTGCACAAGACCTGTGACTCCCCAGGAGACAAATCCACGTGACCGACATTCAACCCACAGAACCCGAACTTCTCGAACTCCGCAAGAGCATCGACAACATTGACGCAGCGATGGTGCATCTGCTTGCGGAACGTTTCCGTTGCACCGCGCGCGTGGGGGCGCTAAAAGCGCGCTACAAACTCGCGCCGACTGACCCCGCCCGCGAACAGGCCCAGGTTCAACGCCTTCGCAACCTGGCTGAGGCCGCGGGACTCGACCCGGAGTTTGCACAAGCGTACCTTGCGTTCGTAATACGCGAGGTGATTCACCACCATGAAGAAGCCCAACGGGAAATATCGAACTGAGTGCGCTGCTTCGATACTAATGAGCGATCAAAGAGATTGGCAAAACAATAGTCAGGCGGAGAAAAACATGAAAATCGAAGGGCAATGCCATTGCGGTGCAATTGAATACGAGGCAACTGTCGACCCCCAAAAAGCCAGCCTTTGTCATTGCACCGATTGCCAGACTCTTTCTGGCGCACCATTTCGTGCGAGTGTTCCCGCGCTAGCCGAAGACTTTCGGATTGTGCGCGGCGAGCCCAAGATTTACATCAAGACAGCGGCATCCGGCGCGAGACGCGCTCAGGCATTTTGCCCCGAATGCGGCACGCCAATTTACGCATCTGCGGCCGACCATCCCACTCAATACAACCTGCGGCTTGGCGCCATCACTCAACGTGCTGAGATTCCCGCACTCAAGCAGAGTTGGTGCAACTCGGCGCTGAGCTGGGCCCAAAACGTGGAGCCGCTACCGAAATTGTCGTAACGCAAAAGCGCTCGAACAATTACCCCTCGTTCGTACAAAGTGGGCCTCTGCCTGACTCAGCATAAACAAATACAGGCAAGAGGCCCACCGGCATCGATCCAATCAACGCCTCTCAGGCACTAGCAGTACGCGCCCACCTACTGCCCCGCCAGCCCTCCCAGGTGCTGCGCAAAGAAGTCCTCCATCGCTTCATAAAATTCGATCTGGTTCTCTTCGTTGCGAAAGCCGTGTCCTTCATTCTCTTTAAGCATGTATTTGACATCGACCCCGCGCGCCCGCAATGCCTCGACGATCTGATCGCTTTCCGCCTGCTTGACGCGCGGGTCATTAGCGCCTTGTGCCACCAGTAGCGGCGTCACAATCCGGTCGACGAAGAACAGCGGCGACGCGTCGTGCAGCGCCTGCTTGCCTTCTTCGGTCTGCGGGTTGCCGATCATCTCGTACATCATGTCGAGCATCGGCTTCCAGTAAGGCGGCATCGATTCGAGCAACGTGAAGAGATTCGACACACCGACATAATCGACCGCAGCCGCATAGCGTTCCGGCGTAAACGCAACGCCCGCGAGCGTCGCATAACCACCGTAACTTGCTCCGTAGATCCCCACACGCGCCGGATCGACGATCCCTCGCGACACGAGCCAATCGACACTGTCGTCGATATCGTTCTGCATCGTGCGGCCCCATTGCCCAAAGCTCGCTTCCCAGAACGCGCGTCCATAACCGGTCGAACCGCGGAAATTGACCTGTAGCACCGCATAGCCCCGGTTCGCGAGCAGTTGCGCTTCGACATTGAAGCCCCAGTGGTCGCGTGCCCACGGACCGCCGTGCGGATTCACGACCAGCGGCAACGGCTTGTCGAATGTCTGCCCCGGCTCGAACCCCGCGGGCAACGTCAAATAGCCGTTGAGCTGCAAGCCGTCGCGCGCCTCGAATTGAATCGGCGACATCGGCACCATATCGGCGGGGTCGAGCCAGGGCATCATCTCCGCGAGTTGTGCAAGATGCCGGCTCGCGATGTCGTAAAGCCACACCGAGCCAGCGGACCGATCGCTCGCGGCACGCACGATTGCGCGCGATTCGTCGCGCGTGATGCTCACGATGTTGACTTCCTGGTCGGGCAGCTGCCGCTCAAGGTCGGCAATCACATCTCGCGCCCAGTCGTCGAAGAAATGGCGATGCACGCGGTCATCGATATAAGTCGCGGCAGTCAGCACGCGCCGATGTTCCGAGTACGCAAGGCCGCCCACATCGACATGCGATGTCTCGAACAACAACGCGCCTTCTTGGCCGGTCTGCGGATCGAATTCGAACAGTGCGGCTTTGTCGCGGTTCCGGTTCGACAGAACGTATAGCCGCTTGTTGTCGAACGTGAAGAACATCGGCGAAACGGACTCGCGGAAATTGGTGGTCAGAATGGCGCGGAAAGGCTCGGTTTCCACGTCGCGATAGAGCAACGTCGTGTTCACCCCATCCGAAGCGACCGCGACGCGCAAGTGCCCTTCGTGGTCCGTCATCCAGCCCATCACATTGCCAGGATTCTCGGCGATTGGCGTCAGGTCGCCGGTCACGACATCGACACGAAACACGTCGAAGACCTGGGGATCGCGCCGGTTCATCTGGATCAGCACATGGCGGTCATCGTCCCTGAGGTCGTCGACAATGCTGGCCTTTACGCCGTCGAACGGCGTCAGGTCGCGCGGCTCGCCGCCTGCCAGCGGCACCGACAGCACATGGAAGTTCTCATCCCCGCCGAAGTCTTTGACAAACAGAATGTGGTCGTTGCCCTTCCATGCATGACCGGGTACATCGCGTTCTGTTTCATCGGTCAAAGGACGCGCCTCGCCGAGCGGCGTGCCGCTGGCGTCGATTCCCTGCACGAAGATGTTCTGGCGACCGGAGCGCCGTGCGAGAAACGACAGATGCCGTCCGTCGGGCGCGAGGGTGAACCCATGCTTGTCCGGCCGGCGAAAGAAGTCTCGCGCCGCGTACTGTTTGACTATGCCGCCGTTGCCGTTACCCTTTTGCTGACCGTCAGTCGCCATGCATGCCTCCGTAAAAACTGCATTTGAACACGGGAGGCGATTTCTTGGGGCGTGAGGGATCAGAAGCCGTGCCGGACGGAAACCGTCGCGCCCGTACTGTGTGAGTGGAGTACCGCAATACGCGCAGTCGCGGAAAAGACCCAGCTATCGATGGACACGGACAGCCTTCGCTGCGGTTGCGCCCCGAGCGTCAAGGTCGTGTTCGGCAGATCGATCATCGAGATCAGCGGTGCCGACGAAGGACCCATACGAAGATAACCCTGCGCCGTGTGCGCAGCAGCGTCATTTGATCCCACGGTGCTTCCGGACGGGAGCTGGAAGTCATGGGTCACCTGTGCGCTGTAGAAGCCACCGATCTGCGCATAGAGTGGGTCCGCGTGAACGTCGGGTTGATACTCCATTGAATAACGCTGCAAATAGCGCTGCGGGTCCGGGATGGGCGGAATCACCTCCATCGGAGCAGGCGCAATGTTCGCGACCGTCATCGTGTCAGACGAGTCGACCACCAAGCCGTCCGCGAATGCAGAGCCGCTCAGCATCAGGAATATTGCGCCGACAACCTTTTCGTTCAGGCACGTCATACACATGCCTCCAATGAAAAAATTGGAACGTCCCACTACTGACCGTCGCGTCCAGACCGAACGCGCCTGACCAAACCGCGTTGCCCGCCTCCCTGCCACTTACTCATTGTAGTCAGTCATTTGCGTCCTGCTACTTGAATGTGACGGGCGCCGCCCATGCGAAGATGCTGGACGCATAGTGCTCGCGGGCCGCACAAGCGAAGCGGGACGGTCGACTTCGCGCGTTGCGTCATCTCGTGGCAATCGAGCGCAGGGCGTCGATCAATGGCACTATTGTCGGCACCCTGCTAGATTTCTACTCAGCCGAATCATTGATCGGGAGAGATCGATGGCCGACAGACCGACTTCCAGTACGTCCACAGTCCGCTCGCTGGTCCTGATTGCAGTCGTCGTGGTCGCACTGGTCGCGGCCTTCGCCTATACGGCCGGATGGCTTTCGCCCGGGCGCTTGACGCCGACACGGATCGTCAATGGTCTGGCGCCGCCCGGAGGCGCCGTGCCTGGCTTCCGGCGCAACCACGCCAAGGGCATCTGCTTTACTGGGAGCTTCGAGTCGAATGGCGCGGCGGCGGCCTTAACCACGGCGCCGATGCTCGCCGCTGGCTCGTTCCCGGTCACAGGGCGCTTCAATCTCGCCACCGCAAGCCCCCGTGCGCCAGACGCCACGGTCCGGGTACGCGGCCTCAGTCTGCGGATCGTCGCGCCAGGCGGCAGCGAATGGCGCACGGCGATGATCGACGCGCCGTTCTTCGCGGTCTCCACGCCTCAGGCGTTTTACGGTCTGCTCCAGGCCTCGGCCAACAAGAGCGACCCGGACGCGATGAAAAATTTTGCCGCTGCGCATCCGGAGTTCGGTAATTTTGTCGCGTGGGCAGGCAGTGCGCCGTGGATGAGTTCGTATGCGCAGGAGCGCTTCAACAGCCTGAACAGCTTCATCTTCACCAATGCGGCAGGCGAGGACCAGGCGGTGCGCTGGTCCTTCGTGCCGGCCGCACAGCCCGAACCCGTTCCCGTCGATCAGTTGAAGGCGCGCGGCGCCGACTTCCTCGCCACCGAGATCACGCAGCGGGTGCAAAGCGCGCCGCAGAAATGGACCCTGGTCGTCACGGTCGCCAATCCCGGCGACCCGACCGCGGACCCCAGCAAAGCGTGGCCAGACGATCGGCGCAAGGTCGAAGCGGGCACGCTGGTGGTCAACACGATCGAACCCGAAGCGGATGGTCCGTGCCGCGATATCAACTTCGATCCGACCGTGCTGCCAACAGGCATGCGCGTATCGGACGATCCGTTTCCCGCTGCGCGCTCGGCCGCGTACGCCGTCTCGTTCAACCGGCGGACCGCCGAGGACAAGGACTATCCGCGCCACCCGGCGGGAGGAGCCACGCCATGACCACGCCGATCCACGACCGCTTCACTCCGCTCCAGCGCGCGCTGCACTGGCTCATGGCGATCTGCATTCTGGCGATGCTGTTCATCGGTGTGGGCATGGTGTCGACGATTCGCCCGGACTATCTGACGCCGGTGTCGATTCACAAGCCGTTGGGGATCGTGATCCTCGTGCTGGCGCTGATCCGTCTGGTGGTCAGATTGACGCGCGGCGCGCCGCCATTGCCGGCATCGATGCCCGCGCCGATGAAGCTCGCCGCCTACCTGTCGCATCTCGCGTTCTATGCGCTGATGATCGCGCTGCCGTTGCTCGGCTGGGGGATGCTGTCGGCGGCAGACTATCCGGTCGTGGTGTTCGGCGTGCGGCTGCCGGCTATCCTGCCGCATAGCAACGGTTTGCACACGCTGCTGTGGAACGCGCATCGCACCCTTGCGCTGTGCTTCTTCGCGCTGATCGTGCTGCATCTGGCGGCGGCGCTGCTGCACGCGCTGGTCAGGCGTGACGGCGTGTTTCAGGCAATGGCCCCGTGGCGGGGCAATGCGAAACCTTGAAGTGCGATCAACTTAGATCGCGATGGTCGCCCGTTATATGCACAGGCAACCATCGCTACAACGGACATGAACGCCCAGGTCAGATCTCAGTGACGGCCTCGACGCTGCCTCACTGAGTACCGCCCGTCACGAACGCCAGGCAGGTCCATCCGGAAAGTCATACTGATCGAGCGACGCCGCATGCATTTCAATGCTGTACCCGGGCCGGTCAGGCGGCATATAGCGACCGTTGCGAATCACGACTGGATCGACAAAATGCTCATGCAGATGATCCACATATTCCAACACCCGGTTCTCCAGCGACGCCGACACGCAGATATAGTCGAACAGCGAAATATGCTGCACGTACTCACATAAACCCACACCACCCGCATGCGGGCAAACCGGCACACCGAATTTAGCGGCCATCAGCAGAACGACGATCACTTCATTCAAACCGCCGAGTCGACAGCTATCTATCTGACAGAAGTCGATTGCATTTGCCTGCAGCAACTGCTTGAACATCACGCGATTCTGGCAATGCTCGCCCGTCGCCACGCCGATCGGTTTGAGCCGCTGACGAATCGCCGCGTGGCCGAGAATGTCGTCGGGGCTGGTCGGCTCCTCGATCCACCACGGGTCGAATTCCGCCAGACGCCGCATATTCGTGACCGCTTCGTCGACATCCCACACCTGATTGGCGTCCATCATCAGCTTCAGGTTTTCGCCGATTTCCTCACGCAAAATGCGGGCGCGGCGCATATCTTCGTCGATATTGCCGCCCACCTTCTGCTTGAAATGCGTCCAGCCCTGCGCGACACCTTCACGCGCGAGCCGGCGAATCTTGTCGTCGTCGTAACCCAGCCAGCCGGCTGACGTCGTGTACGCCGGATAACCTTGCGCGCGCATTTCCTTCTCGCGTTCGCCGCGCGTTTTTGCATGCCGATGCAGCAGTGCAATCGCTTCTTGCGGCGTAATGGCATCGGTCACGTAACGGAAATCGAGGCAACGCACGAGTTCTTCCGGGCTCATGTCGACGAGCAGTTTCCACACCGGCTTGCCCACCGATTTCGCCCACAGGTCCCACGTCGCATTCACGACCGCAGCCGTCGCCAGATGAATCGCGCCTTTATCCGGGCCAATCCAGCGCAACTGGCTATCCGATGTGATCGTGCGCCAGAACGCGCCCATGTTGGCGGCGATATCCTCAAGCGTCATGCCGACGATCAGCGGAGCCAGTGCCTCTACCGCACTCACGCAAATCTCGTTGCCCCGTCCGATCGTGAACGTCAGGCCGTGGCCTGTGAGCGGGTGAGGCGAATCCGTTTCGAGCGTGACATAGGTCGCCGAGTAATCCGGCGCGGCGTTCATCGCATCGGAGCCGTCGAGTGAACGTGAAGTTGGAAAGCGGATGTCCCTGACGGACAGCTTGGTGATCGTGGTCATCTGCGCAGGCTCCTGGGCGATAACTATCGATTTCCGCCTGTCGGACCTGCAAAAGGCGGAGCGAATGGATGCACGGCAATTTCAATGTAAAGCTTGTTCGCCGTGAAACGAACGATAAAAAGAAAGAGGAAAGGCCGCGCCCGTCCTCTTTCGTCACGTCGTCACGCCGTCACGCCGTCACGCGTGAATGGCGAAAATCAGTCGTAGAGCACGGCCGCAATTTTCGGGTCGGTCATATTGGTCTTGTCGTACCAGAAGAAGCCCGTATCGATTTTCGGCGGCAACTTCTCGCCCTTCAACGCCTTGACCGCCGAGTCGACGGTGCACTTGCCGATACCGACCGGATTCTGCGTAATCGCGCCTAGCATCAACCCCGACGTGATGTCGGCTTTTTGCTCCTTGCCGGAGTCGAAGCCGATCAGCACGAGTTTCTTGCCCGACTCCTTCAAGCCGATCGCCGCGCCTTCCGCCGACCCTTCATTCGCGCCAAAAATGCCCTTCAGGTTGGGATTGGCCTGAATCATCGCCTTGGCAATTTCCGCCGACTTCAAATGGTCGCCCGCGCCGTACTGCACCGACACGATCTTGATGTTCGGATGCTTCGCCTTCATCTGATTCAGGAAGCCGTCGCGGCGATCCACGCCCGTACGGCTCGTCTGGTCATGCACGATCACGGCGACTTCACCAGAATTGCCGATTGCCTCGGCCATCTTGTCGGCAGCAAGTGCGGCGGCGGCAAGGTTATCCGTCGAGCAGGTGGTCAGCGGAATGTCGCTGTCCACCCCCGAGTCAAAAGCGATAACCGGGATTTTGGACGCCTGCGCACGCTTCAGAAGTGGAATAGCCGCCTTGCTGTCGAGCGCGGCAATGCCAAGCGCCTGCGGCTTCTTCGCGAGCGCCGCCGACAGCATGTCGATCTGCTTGTCGACCATCGCTTCGGTTTCGGGGCCCTCGAATGTGATCCTGACGTTGTGCTCCTTCGCCGACTGTTCCGCACCGGCTTTGACGGCCTGCCAGAACTGATGCTGGAAGCCTTTCGAGATCAGCGGAATATAGACATCGTCCGCGTGTGCAACATTCGCCCCGCCAACCAGCGCGCTAAAGCCGACCACGACACCGAATATTCTTCGATTCAACATGGGATTTCTCCTCCTAAGGTGGACCAGCAACCTTCAGTCGTTGTGGGAGCCTTTTCCTTTTCGTGTTTCTGCTCCCTTCTTTGAAATTGTCCGGCGCGACGTCAGCTCCTTCTGCGTCGCAAGATATCGGCGTAGACCGCGAGAATGATGATGAGACCCGTCACGACGATCTGCCATTCCTGCGCGACCGACATGATGCGCAGCCCGTTGGTCAGCACGCTCATGATGAACGCGCCGATGATCGTGCCCAGAATCGTGCCCGAACCGCCGCTCAGCGAAGTGCCGCCAATGACCACGGCAGCGATCGCTTCAAGCTCATAGCCCTGGCCAAGCGCTGGTTGGGCCGAGTTCAGCCGCGATGCGATCAGCAAACCGGCGATCCCGCAAATCGCGCCGCTCAGCCCGTAAATCGCGATCTTCCATCTATCGACATTCACGCCGGACAGACGCACCGCTTCTTCATTGCTGCCGAGTGCGAACGTATAGCGGCCAAGTGCCGTGCGATTGAGCGTGATCGAACTGACCACGGCGAGGAAGAACAGGATCAGTACCGCGTTCGGAATAGGCAGGCTCGGCAACACATAGCCGATCAACGAATCCTGCGAAATGCGGTAGAAGTTCTCGGTGTCGGTGAAATAGATCGGCTTGTCGGCTGAGACCACGAGCGAAAGACCTTTCAGCAACATCATCATGCCCAGTGTGGCGATGAACGGCGGTATTTTCATTTTCGCCGTGAGCGTGCCCGAAATGGTCCCGCAGATGCCGCCAGTGCCAATCGCCGCGAGCACGCCGATCCACATTGGCAGATGCCAGAACGTGAGGAATACACCGCAAATCACCGCGGTAAAAGTCATCAACGTACCGACCGACAAGTCGATACCCCCAGTGATGATCACGAACGTACAGGCAATCGCCAGCACGCCATTCACTGCGGTTGCTTGCAGAATGCCGAGCATGTTGTCCATCTGCATGAATGCAGGCGACGCGAAACTGAAAAAGATCAGCAGCAGGATCAGACTCGCGAACGCAAGCAGCTTTTGCAGAGCCGTCGGCGAGAAGACGCGGGCTCTGAAACCCGATACCCGTCCTTCCTTGCCAAGCGCCGAAGTATCCGAAGGCAGTGTCATATTGATCCTTTATTACGCTGCGGCTTTTAAGGTCTCGCGCTGCGTCGCCAGATGCATGATGCGCTCCTGCGTCGCCTCGAGCGCTGAGAGTTCGCCGGTAATACGGCCTTCGCACATGACCACGACGCGGTCGCTCATGCGCAGAATTTCCGGCAGTTCGGACGAGATCATCACGATCGCCTTACCTTCTCCGGCAAGCGAGCGCAGCAGCTTGTAGATTTCATTCTTTGCACCGACATCGATGCCGCGCGTCGGCTCATCGAAAAAGAGCACGTCGCAGTTGCGCTCGAGCCATTTGGCAATGACGATTTTCTGCTGATTGCCGCCGGAAAGAAGCCGTACTTCCTGGGTCGCGGACGGCGTGCGAATCGCGAGCAGATTGATGAAATGACGGGCAGTCCGGCGTATTTGCGTGCGGCGCAGAAAAAAATTGAACCTGAGGAACCGGCTCAGATTGGACATGACGATGTTCGATTCGACGTCCATTCCAGTCGCGAGCCCGAAGCGCTTGCGGTCTTCCGACAGATAACCGATTCCGCGCGCGACTGCGTCACTCGGTGTATTGATCGTTGCTTTGACGCCCTTCACGAAAATCTCGCCGGATTCGATTGGATCGGCACCGAACACCGCGCGGGCGACTTCGGTACGCCCAGCGCCCATCAAACCCGCGAAGCCCAGAATCTCGCCTTTGCGCAACGTAAAGCTCACGTCCCGGACCAGCGGGCCGGCGTTCAGATTTTTCACGTCGAGCGCGACCTCGCCTTTTTCTGCTGCGCCGCGCGACCGCTCGATATCGATCAAGGTCCGGCCGACCATCATGCCGATGATCGCTTCGACGCTAGTATCTTTCGCGGTGACGGTGGCCACATATTCGCCGTCCCGCATCACGGTGACGCGATCGGAAATCTGCTTCAGCTCATCCATCTTGTGCGAGATATAGACGATGCCCACGCCGCGCCCCTTCAACTCCCGGATGATGCGGAATAGCTCGGCAATCTCGGCATCGTTCAGCGCGGAAGTGGGCTCGTCCATGATCAGCACGCGCGAGTCGAACGATAAAGCTTTGGCGATTTCGACCATCTGCTGTTTGGCGACCGTCAGGCTGCCAACCATCGCGCGCGGATCGAGCTTCACATGCATGCGCTCGAGAATCTCGCGGGCCTGCGCATTGAGGCGGTCTTCGTCGAGGAACAGCCCCAGGCGTCCACGCGGCTCGCGGCCAATGAACATGTTCTGGGCGACGCTCAGATGGTTCATCAACTGGAGTTCTTGATGAATGATGCCGATGCCCACGGCCTGCGCATCACGCGGATGCTGGAACTCGACCGGCTGGCCGTCGTAGAGGATTTCGCCTGAGTCGCGCGTGTACACGCCAGCGAGGATTTTCATCAGCGTCGACTTGCCGGCGCCGTTCTCGCCCATTAGCGTGTGGACTTCTCCCGCCATGAGCTCGAACTGAATCTCATGAAGCGCTCTCACGCCGGGAAAGCTCTTGTTGAGCCGTTTGACGGAAATGAGCGGAGTCACAGCGCGGATCGCGTGACAAGTCCGCGACAGACATTGATCTCACCGCGAAAAAGCGGCGGCAGAGGCGTCGGGCGCCCCACGGTTTTCCGACAGATGTCGCAAAGAGAAACCAGACACATTGCTGGGCCCCGAAACCGATGTGCGACGATTTTACGACGCTGTCCAGCGGCGGCTCAAGCCTAGGCATTCCCCAGTGTCGCGGGTGTTTTCAGAGATCCCAACTTCCCACATAGTAGGATTTTCACGCAATCTTGTCTGTGCACACGAGATGCCGACGATCATTACCGTGGCATGCTGGCCAATGTTTTCTGAACACAAGCGAATTCGAGCGGTCTCTGGCGCAAAGTTGATTCGATGCAACCAGCTCATCGAGGAAGTCCAATGGCGCAGTCACACCCTGATCGAAGCGCCTTCAGACCCGCGTTACTTCTAAACCGCTTTCAACGCAGGTAACAGCCGGTCGAATTCGCGCTTCACGACGCCATAACATTCGCACACGCGCGTTTCGAGCCCGGGCCTGTTCAATACCTCGATGTGGCCATGGCTGTAGCGAATCAGACCCGCGTCTTGCAATTTCAGAGCGGCCTCCGTTACACCGGACCGGCGCACGCCCAGCATATTAGCGATCAATTCCTGGGTCATCTTCAGCTCGTTAGACGAGAGGCGGTCAATGCTGAGCAGCAGCCATCTGCACAACTGCTGGTCGATCGAATGGTGCCGGTTACACACGGCCGTTTGTGCCATCTGGGTGATTAGCGCCTGCGTATAGCGCAGCAAAAGACGCTGGACAGGCCCTGCACGGTGAAATTCCTCTTTCAGTATTTGAGCATCCAGGCGATACGCGTTGCCCGCGCTCTGCACGACCGCCCGGCTGGGGGTAGTCTCGCCCCCCATAAAAAGCGCGATGCCGATAAGCCCTTCATTGCCGACGATCGCGATTTCGGCCGACGCGCCGTCCTCCATCACATAGAGAAGTGACACGATGGACGTAGTTGGGAAATAAACGTAATTGAGGCGGTCCCCGGATTCGTAGACCACGTTTCCGAGCGGCATATCCACAAGCAGCAGATGAGGTGCCAACCGCCCCCACTCCAGGTCAGGCAACACCGCCAGCAGATGATTCTCGTTTTGATGATGATCTTGAGACATGGCGCACGCTCCGCAACTCGCCCGGAACCGCGCCGCTTTCGCCGACGATTTCCAGACGGGTAAATATCGATAGAAGGAGGGAATGCTCCAACGCCATCGCGGCCTGTGCCGCTGCGTATCGCGTACGCACAATCGTTGCGCCACTCAAATCTGGGGGACACTTTTTAGATTATAAGTCGCGTCGACGATTGTGACGCCGCTCCGCATGCTGGTACGACTTCGCGTTGCGCTATACCGGTCCGTGTGGATCACTCGAACTTCGAAAATCATTGCGCGATGCGTCTTTCCGACTCAGCGCAATGACTCGGCGGCAACTGCCCGTTTTACTACGCTGCCGCAAGGAACGTTGGTGGACGTGACGATCGGCAGCTTGAGCGTGAACTCGCTGCCCTTCCCGGGCCCGGCGCTGGCCCCCGAAACCGTGCCCCCATGCGATTCAGCAATGGCCTTCACAACGGCCAGACCAATGCCGAGGCCACCTGCACTGGCAGAAATCGCTCTGCTGGATTGCGCGAACAAGTCGAATATATGCGGGAGCAGGCTGGATGAAATCCCCGCACCGTCGTCATCGATTTTAATGACGAGTTCATTGCCTTCGACAAAAACACCCAGACGGATATTGCCGTGCGCCTGCGTGTATTTCACCGCATTGTGCAGCAGGTTGCTGACAGCCTGTGTCAAACGGGAGGGATCTCCGTCAACGCGCAACATCCCGTCCGGCATCGACGCAATAAAAGTTTGATGTTTGGCGGCGGCAGCTGCTACCGTCACCTCGCAGGTGTCGGCCAGCAGGGCATTGATCTCGATGTTGGCCCGGTTGAGGCGAAGTGCTTCCTGCTCGACACGGGTCGCATCCATCAGGTCTTGCGCCAGTCGTTCGAGCCCGTTCACCTGCCGGTCGATCATCTCGGTCAACCTGACGATTTCGGGGCATTCGGCCGACGCGCCGCGGATCAACTGACTCGCCATACGCAACGGGGTCAACGGGCCGCGTAACTCGTGCGCCACGACCGCCAGGATCCGGCTGCTGATGGGTGGCGCTTCGGCGCGTTGAATCTTCGTGCGCGCTTCGTCCAAAGAATCATCCGGAGCGGCCCGGCAACTACGCTCCATCATTGCTTCCGTCACGACGACAAAACTCACGGCGGAGCCGACCGGAAGGGACTCGGCGGACGCGAGATACGCAGGCATTCTTGAGCCCCATTTCATACCGCGTTGGGTAGCGAAGGGTCGGTGGGTGGCGCTTGCTGGACGGGCACTTGAAGGCAGCAGGGCTGCTCGCGTTATAACCAGCATCGCGCGATTACCCCTTCCCGCCTCGCAAGCAAGACAGGAAGTGGCGAACGAGGCGGGCCGGACGCTACAACATCGCAGTTGTCGCCCCGGCAAGTCCGTACGGTAGCGTTCGGACCAGAAAAAAAGACCGAACTCACGCAGACGCCTTTCAAATCGTGAAGCATTTCATTGATTTGGGCAAAGCGTCGCCGGCCTGACGGGCACCTTTCAAAAAGTCCCGCTGGCGACCAGTACGGATTGTGTCTTTGAAGATAAAGGGACGTCTGTACGTTGTCGTACCGCATCCTCCCGCGCGTGCGCGTAACGTGGTTTCTACCGCCGGGCAGCGGCGAGGCAATCATGCGCGGATAAACCTTCGCCTGAGCACGCCCGGATCGCTACTGGCACCCGGCGCGGCACCCTGAGGTTGCGCTGCTCCTCTTCCAGAACGAGCCGCAATGCCGCGTGCTGCGCGCTTCATCGGCACCCAGTTTGGAGAAATCATGTTGCGAAGCGTACGAGATTTGCGCGGAAGCACGGTTCGCGCGGTAGACGGCGACATCGGCACAGTCAGTCAGGCCTATTTCGATGATGAGTCCTGGGGCGTGCGCTATCTGGTGGTCGAAACAGGCACTTGGCTCAACGACAGGCGAGTGTTGGTCTCACCGTATTCGGTGAAACACACCGATCCCGGGTCGAGTGTCGTGCATGTCGACCTTTCCCGGCAGCAAGTGAGGAATAGCCCCCTGCTGGACGCACACAAGCCCGTATCGCGACAGCACGAGGTCGAATATCTGCGCTACTACAACTATCCGACGTACTGGGGCGGTCCTAACCTTTGGGGCATGGGGGCCTATCCGGCCTATGACCCGACGGGCATGCCGGCGGACCTGCTGCCAGAAGAGCCGTCGATGCCAACCCTCGATATGGATGAACCGCAACCCGACGTTCATCTACGCAGCACCAACGAGGTCAAGGGCTACCACCTCAAAACATCCGATGGCAGCATTGGCCACGTATCAGATTTCATTTACGACGATACCAACTGGGCGATTCGCTACCTGGTCGTGGAGACGCACAACTGGTGGCCCGGCGGCAAAACTGTGCTGATCGCGATTCACTGGATTAACGAAGTCGACTGGTTTGATTCGAAGGTATCGACGACATTGACTCGCGACGTGATCAAGAACAGCCCCGCTTATGACGACTCGATGCCGATCGAGCGGGGTTATGAAGAGGCATTGCAGCGGTTTTACGACAAACACGGGACTGGCCCGGATGCCCATGCCTCCGGGCGAGTCGGCGCTGACCGAGGCGGCGCGTGAAGCCGCGTGGATGTGGTTCAAACTGACAGGTGACGCCATGGTGGACAGAATCGTCTCAAGCAGTACGCACGACGCTCATATGAGCGTCAAAAGTCATATTGCCGATGGTTGGGTGGCGAGCGTGTACATCGTCGCCAAGGGCGCGTCAAAAGGTACCGATCTCGTCAAAGTTGATACGTTATTCGAGCGCGAAGACGTCGCATGGGAGTACGTTGAGACGCTTGCGCGTGCTGAACTCAGCAATCTGAAATAGCACGCGGCCACAGTTTCAAATTTCACCGTGAAGGCACACAGGTTCGCGCGCCTTTCATCTTTTCAAGGACCACTCGCACGACTCCTTATAACGTTGTAATTACGGTCTTCGATGATCACCACAAGACCGATGCCGCCGTGCGCAAGCTGACAGACAGTGGTTTCGACATGAAGAATTTCAGTGTAGTCACGCCGACCGAACCCGCCACACCAGAAACTGCGTAATACGGCGCTCGCCAGCCACGAGGAACGTCCCGCTCATGAACACGCTCAGCCACGATCCGGTCCAGCTGCCACCTCGTCCAAAACTCCTGCAGGTGATGGGGCCTGGCCTCATCACCGGTGCATCGGACGACGATCCAAGCGGTATCGCAACGTACTCCCAGGTCGGCGCGCAGTTTGGGTATGGCCTTGCCTGGACACTGTTATTTAGCTACCCATTGATGGCCGCGATCCAGGAGATCAGCGCACGCATCGGACGCGTCACCGGCAGCGGCATCGCAGGCAACCTGCGTGAGTACTATCCGCGCTGGTTGTCGACCAGCATAGTGGGGCTGCTACTGATCGCGAACATTATCAACCTGGGTGCAGACCTCGGCGCCATGGGCGCAGCCCTCAAGCTGTTGATTTCAGGTCCGGCGTTACTCTATGTGTGCGGTTTTGGCCTGCTGTCGGTGGTACTGGAAGTGTTCACCCGCTATGCGCGCTATGTGTCGGTTCTGAAATGGCTATGCCTGTCGCTGTTCAGCTACGTGATCTGCGCATTTGTCGTTAAAGTGCCGTGGGCTCAAGTCGGCTGGGCAGTAGTTTGGCCGGCGCTATCCGTCAAACCTGATTATCTCGTCGCAATCGTCGCGGTCATGGGTACGACCATCAGCCCTTATCTGTTTTTCTGGCAGGCAGAGCAGGAAGTCGAAGACGAACAGGAGAGGCCTGGCGCACATCCGTTGACCCACGCGCCGTGGGAAGCGCCCGCGGAATTCACGCGAATCCGCATTGATACCTACCTTGGCATGGCGCTCTCGAATGTCATCGCGTTCTTCATCGTGGTGACAACAGCGACGACCTTGCACGCGCACGGACTCGTCAATATCCAGACCTCGGCACAGGCCGCGGAAGCACTGCGCGCCATCGCGGGTCCATTTACGTTCCTTGTGTTCGCCTCCGGCATCATCGGCACCGGCTTGCTGACATTGCCCGTGCTGGCCGGTTCGGCGGCGTATGCGGTGGGCGAACTGTTCGCGTGGCGGGTAGGTCTCGCGCGGCTGCCATTGCAGGCAAAGGCGTTCTACGCGGTGATCGCCGTGGCGACGGCAGTTGGCGTCGGCCTGAATTTCACGTCAATCGATCCGGTCAAGGCGCTCTATTGGAGTGCTGTTCTCAACGGTGTCGTCGCGGTCCCCGTGATGATCGTCATGATGCACCTCTCGATGCGTACGCGCATCATGGCGGGTTTCACGCTGCCGCCGGTGCTACGCATTCTCGGTTGGGTAGCGACCGGTGTGATGGCCGCTACCGTCGTCGCGATGGGGGTCAGCTGGTTCACATGAGGGTTACTGTGCGCGCTGTTACTTCACCGGCAGCACCTTTGGATGAACGAGCGGCGCATCATGCACAGTTGCCCAGTCGGCGCGGCGAACATGGTGGATGATCAACGGAATGCCCGCGAACACGACGATGCCGAAAACGACCAGTCCCGTATAAAGCCAGGGCGAACCGACCGGTAACTGGTCTGGCGGGAAGAACGAAACGGCAAAGCTAAATAGCACCCCCGCAAAGCCGATTCCGGCAGTCAGCCACATGCCAGCCATACCACCCGGCACTTTAAAGGGGCGCGTCAAAGTCCGTGCGGAGTAGCGCAAGCGGATCGCCGCCGCGTACATCAGCATGTATGCGATCAGATAAAGCGCGATCGTCATCGCAGAGATCAGAAAGAACGCGACCGATACATCCTTGATCACGAAGTAGAAGCATGAAATCACGGTCACGATCAGACCTTGAACCAGCAGAATATGCGTGGGCATCCCTTTGCTGTTCTTAGCCTGAAGGATTGGCGGCAACTCGCCCTCATAGGCAGTCTCGAGCAAGCCGCGCGATGGACTGCCGAGCCACGCCAGCACGCCACTGATTGCGCCAACGCCGACCAGCAGCGACAACGCAGACACAGCCCAGCCCATCTGCCAGATGCCCACAAGCACGGCAGCAAACGCGTCGAACACACCGGATTGCAGCGAGATCTTCTCGTAGGGCAAGATCGCGGCAATCGGCAACGCGCCGAGTGCGAAGATCAGCACCGAAATCAGCGCGCCCAGTCCAATGGCCGCCGGATAACCCCGGCTCGGGCTACGCATGTCGATCACGTGAACCGCCTGTACCTCCACGCCGGCAAACAGCAATACGATTCCGGCAAGAAACGAGATCGTGCCGAAACCGTGAATCGCCGGCCAGTAGCGGGCATGTCCATCCTGGGACAGCGCAGCATCGTTCAGATGCTGCCAGCCAAGCGGATGGCCACTGCTGATCCAATAGCCCAGCAGCGCCAGCAAAACAACGCCCGGCACAATGGTGCCGATCACAAAGGTCCAGTTGGCGATCTTCGCGAATACTTCAACACCTTGCAGCACGACCCACGTCGCGAGCCAGTATCCGACGATGCAGAAGATCCCAACGTAGGTGCCGTTCTTCGCCAGCTCGGGCCGGCCAACCGTGTAGGCGAGCGCCGCCGCCCCGAAGGTCAACGCGACCGGAAACCAGACAACGTTCTGAATCCACTGCAGCCAGATTGCGAGAAAGCCCCAGCGTGTGCCGAACGCATGCGCGACCCACGTATAGATACCGCCGCGGCGGTCGGCAAAAGCACCGCCCAGTTCTGCGGATATCAGCGACGCTGGGATCAGATAGAAAACGACCGTAAACGCGAGATAGGCAAACATCGTCATCTCTTCCTTAGCCAGCAAAGGAAGTCCACGCAGGCTTGTGACTACCGCTGCGGCCGTCATCAGGCCGATCGATGTGACGCTCAGATACTTGCCGCGCCTGGCGGCATTGACGATATTCGCGGCCGGTAAAGCTGTCGCGGTAGTAACAGTGTCGTTCATTTTGTGCGCTCCAGTGCAGAGGCGGCATCAATCGTGATGGAAGGTCGGGCCGGCGGTCGAGTGCGGCACTGGATTCTTCGTCAGATGCGCGATGGCGTGCTTGATGTCCTCAAGGAGCATCGCCGCCATGTCGCGGGTCACGCCACGTCGGATCAACACCCGTTGCACGATGGTGTCCTCTCGCCCCGCCGGCAGTTCATACGAGGCAATCTGCCAACCGCGCATGCGGACCCGATCGGATAGATCGAATAACGTGAAGCCTGCGGTTTGCGGATGCTTTAGTTTGTAGCAGACAGCCGGCAACGCGCCGCGTCCGTCATAGATCATCTCGAGTGCGTCGATCTTCGCCAGACCATCGGCCAGCGCCTGTGCCGTGTCGGCACACTCCTGCTGGATATGCCGATAGCCTTCACGGCCCAAACGCAGCAGCATGTAGTACTGCGCGATAATCTGCCCGGCCGGTCTTGAGAAATTCAGTGCAAACGTCGGCATGTCGCCGCCCAGATAATCGACCCGGAAAATCAGCTCATCAGGCAGGTCCTGCGTGCTGCGCCACACTACCCAGCCAACCCCGAGCGGTGCGAGCCCGTATTTATGACCCGAAGCGTTGATCGACTTCACGCGCGACACGCTGAAGTCCCATTCAAGCTCGGGTTGGATGAACGGCGCGACGAAGCCGCCGCTGGCCGCATCGACGTGAATCGGAATATCAAGTCCGACATTGGCTTGCAACGCGTCCAGCGCGCCCGCCAGCGCTTTCACAGGCTCATAGACGCACGTGAACGTGATGCCAAGCGTGGCTACAACGCCGATGGTGTTCTCGTCGCAGTATTGGGCAAGATCTTCCGGGCGCAGTCCGGTCGCGTCACCACTCAGCGGCACCTGGCGCATCTCGACGTCGAAGTACCGGGCGAACTTGGCCCAGCACACCTGCACCGGTCCGCAAACGAAGTTCGGCTTGTCGGTCGGCTTGCCTAGCGCCTCCCTGCGCTTCTTCCATTGCCACTTCAGGGCGAGACCGCCGAGCATGCAGGCTTCGCTCGAACCCGTGGTCGAACAACCGGTCGTCTTCCACGACTTCGGGGCATGCCACAGATCCGCGAGCATGTGCACGCAGCGCATTTCTACCTCTGCGGTTTGCGGATACTCATCCTTGTCGATCATGTTCTTGTCGATCGACAGATCCATCAGCCGGCGAACTTCGTCGTCGGCATAGGTGGTGCAGAACGTCGCGACGTTCTGCCGCGAATTGCCGTCCATGAACAATTCATCGCGCACCAGATCGAATACGGCCCGGCGATCAGATGATGCCTCCGGAATCCGGTATTTAGGCAGCGAAGAACCCGAGATCGTCGCGGCGTATTCGTCGGCGACGGCATCGGGCGAGGATGGTGGTGACTTGAGAAATGTCATAGCGTGATACTCCGAATGTGAAATAGCGAGGCGTATTCGCGAGCGAACACCTGAGCGAGTGGAGTGGCGAGATTGCGCAGACGGGAGAACTTCCATCGCCACGATGCACGACGGGTCAAACGAAGTCGGTACGGTGCCGTACCGCACTGCGGCAATTGAAGCAATCTGTTGATTGCATTACACCGCTATTGAGCGCAAGGTGGTGTCACTCACTACGCTGCTTTGCATTGGCCGTTATGCCATCGTTATCCGGTCCGGGAACAGCGGAACATATCGTTTATGAAGGAGTACGTCATCATGATCATCCCCACCGCGACATACAACGGACACGAGTTACGTGCCTACGCCCGCCAGCAATTTCCGCCCTTCGGCGATCCGTATGCGAAGGGCGCGCGGCGCTTTTCTTCGGTGGTGCGAATCGACACCGTTCCGCCGAACGACGCAGACGCGCGGCGCTACGCGACAGTCTTCGAGACGGTGAGTCCCGCCAGCTTCGATGACGCGATAGATCTTGCGATGAAGTTTGGCAAAGACATCATCGACGGCAAGGTGCAGGCTACGGCGCTATAAAGGCCAGCCGTCCGCCACGGAACGGTAAGCGCCGTTCGAACAAATACCTCGAGGCCAATATGTACAAACGCATTCTGGTAGCGATCGATGGCAGCGAGACGTCTGAACACGCGTTCGACACCGCGCTGCAACTCGCACACGATAACGACGCGCAACTGCAGCCGCTCTATGTCATCGACAACCCGTTGATGGCATACGACGCGTCCGGCTACGATCCGACCATCCTGCGCGATGCCTTTGTCGAAGAAGGTCAACGACTGCTGGCAGATGCTCTGGCGCAGATGAAGCACGAGAACGTGGCCGGCGTGCCGCGGATAGTCGATGTCGCGCCAATCGGCGAAGACATCTCGGAGCGCATCCGCATCTCGGCTAACGAATTCAATGCGGACTTGCTAGTGCTCGGCACGCACGGGCGGCGGGGGTTCAAGCGTCTGTTTCTAGGCAGTGTGGCCGAACGCGTCGTGCGCAGCGCAAGCCTGCCGGTGTTGCTGGTGCCGAGCCGGCAAGCGCAAACTACGGCCGCGGATGCTGCCAGACCTGCCCAAACCGAGGCCGCCGCGGCGCCGCACGAACTATCCCGCTAAACGGTGAAGTACGCGTCGCGAGTTGCCACGGCTGTGCTCACATTCTTGCAGCACCTACTATGGCGTTCGTCCCATGAGTACTTCGCCACTCCCCGCCGCCCGCGCTCCACTCGTACAGCCGAAGCCCATGCCGGTTGCCGAGACCGGCCTCGTTCACATCGCGCCCGGGTTGCTCGGCAAAACATCGCGACTGCGCCTGCTCATGTTCTGGATCGTTGGACTGATGGGTTTTCTTGCCGTCATTCTGGTGGTCTTGCATCTCGGCTCGCTGCAAAAGATGGCCGAACTGATACGCTCGGCTCGTCCCGGCTGGATGCTGGTTGCGCTCCTGGTTCAATCCGGCACCTATGTCAGCGCGGCATTCGTATGGCGTGAGGCGTTAAGCCAGGCTGGCCATCCGCTGGCTCTGCGCACCCTGATTCCCCTTGGCATCGCCAAGGTCTTTACCGATCAGGTACTGCCAAGCGGCGGCATCAGCGGCACGATGCTGGTGGTACGCGGCTTGACAGGCCGACGGGTGCCTGCCGGGATTGCGATGGCCGCCATGCTGGTGGGCATGGTGTCATACGACATCGCCTACCTGTTCGTCGTGCTCGCAAGCGCCAGCACGCTGTGGCTTCAGCATCGCCTGAACGTAGCGCTGAGCGCGGGTGTGGCAATCTTTGTGGTGGTAACCGTGGCAGTGCCGGCCGCAGTACTGGGACTTAAACGATGGGGCCGACGCGCGCCGATCGCATGGCTCAGCAAGTGGCTGGGGGTCACCGCCCTGCTTCAGGAGTTGACCGACGCGCCTACCCGTCTGCTCCGCAGTCCCTCTCTGCTGTTGCAGACAGTGGGATTGCAACTTGCCATTTTCGTATTCGATGCCTTTACGCTCTGGCTCGCTTTCAAAGCAATCGGCGAGATACCGCCGCTTTGGGTCGTGTTCGTGAGCTTCATTATCGCGTCAATGGTGGCCACCATTGGTCCCATTCCGGTGGGGCTGGGCACCTTCGAAGCCACTTCCGTTGGAATGCTAAGTTTGCTTGGCGTGCCGGTGGAAGCGGCGCTCGCCGCCACGCTTCTGTTGCGAGCGCTGACCTTCTGGCTGCCCATGCTCCCCGGCATCTGGCTGGCACGCCTGGAAATACGCCGGCATTAGGCGGCGCTACGGGGCGCCAATCGTATTCGTTGTCGCAAGGTCCGCCTACGACATGCCTGCGCTCAAGTTTCGCCTCGCGCATAGATCAGAGCGCGACAGCATGCAGGCTGAACACCCGTGGCTCGCCAACCGGTAGAACCACTCGCCCATGCACTTCGTTAATCACTTCGGCTGCAGACAGATAGAACGCGAGTGCGGCCGTGACCAGTCCCATATAGCCGCCTGCCATCCGCATCAGACTGAGCCCTGTCCACTCTCCCAAGGCCAGCAGGGCAAACGTGATCCACAGCGCCAGAAAGATGAATTGCAAGGCGCGAGGCGAGCGAAAGGTGGCTAGCCACATATAGAACGTGAAGACACCCCAAAGGAACAGATACCAGCCAACGAATGCGGCCGGCACCTGGCCGTGCAGAAACAGCACGAACAGCGCGAACGACCACCAGAACGCGCCATAACTCAGAAAGGCGGTGGCGCCAAAACTATTTCCGCGCGGCAGTTCCATGATGCCGGCAATGGCCTGAGCACTGCCGCCATAGGCCAGCGCGCAGGCAAGTACCAATCCCATCGAATCCGCCGAAAACCAGCCGGCGTTGATCATGCTTAACAGCCACGTCGTTAATGCGAAAGCCGCAAGACCCAGTGGCGCAGGGTTCGCTAGCGTGCTTCGGATCGGTGCGCTGGCCATGGCCTGCTCCTGAGGATAGATAGCAACCGGGTGATCTCACGGGGTGCGCAACGCGTCATCCGAGCTGATCGAGAATCGCCGGGTTTTCCAGCGTGGAGACGTCCTGTGTGATCTCTTCTCCAGCCGCAAGCGAACGCAGTAAGCGGCGCATGATCTTGCCGGAACGGGTTTTCGGCAGATTCTCGCCGAAGCGGATTTCCTTGGGCTTCGCAATCGGTCCGATCTCCTTGCCCACCCACGCACGTAGTTCATTCGCGATTTTGCTTGCGTCGTCACCGATTGGCCGCGTGCCCTTCAACACCACGAATGCGACGACCACTTCGCCGGTCGTATCATCAGCGCGGCCGACAACGGCAGCCTCGGCAACCAGCGGATTGGCGACGAGTGCGGACTCGATCTCCATCGTGCCTAACCGGTGGCCCGATACGTTGAGTACGTCATCGATGCGTCCGGTAATCGTGAAAAACCCAGTGTCCTCGTCACGCACCGCGCCGTCGCCGGCGAGATACAGGTGTCCACCCAACTCATCAGGGAAGTAGCTCTTCGTGTAGCGGTCGGGATCGCCCCATACGTTGCGTAGCATGGATGGCCACGGCCGTTTGATCACGAGAATACCGCCCTGACCGTTCGGCACATCGTGTCCGGTTTCATCGACCACGGCGGCCATGATGCCAGGCAGCGGCAGCGTGCATGAGCCCGGCACAAGTGGCGTAGCGCCGGGCATTGGCGCGATCATGTGACCGCCGGTTTCGGTTTGCCACCAGGTGTCGATGACGGGACAATGGCTGTGGCCGACGTGCTCGTAAAACCATGCCCATGCGGCCGGATTGATCGGTTCGCCGACGGTCCCTAGCAGGCGCAGCGACGACAGATCGAAACGGTCCGGATGAACCTTAGGATCAGATTCAGCCAGCTTGATTAGCGAGCGGATTGCGGTCGGCGCCGTGTAGAACACCGTCACCTGGTGTTTTTCGATCATCTCCCAGAAGCGGCCCGCGTTCGGCCAGGTCGGCACCCCTTCGAACACCACCTGGGTTGCGCCGATCGCCAACGGACCATAGGCAATATAACTGTGACCGGTGATCCAGCCGATGTCGGCAGTACACCAGAACACGTCGCTGCGCTTGGCGTCGAACGTCCACTTCATGGTCTGTGCTGCCCACATCAGAAAACCACCCGTGCTGTGCTGGACGCCCTTGGGTATGCCGGTCGAACCGGACGTATAGAGGATAAAGAGCGGATGTTCCGCTCCCACCCACTCCGGCTCGCAAGTGTCCGCCTCGGCCTGTGTCAGTTCGTGCATCCAGAGGTCACGTCCTTCGTGCCACGCGACCTTGCCGCCAGTGCGCCGATAAACGATCACGCTCTTCACAGCTTCGCACCCGCCCAGCGCGAGGGCTTCATCAGCAAGGTTCTTCAGGGGCAACGCCTTGCCGCCGCGCATCTGTTCGTCGCAGGTGATCAGCGCAGTTGCACCCACATTAACCATCCGCTCGTTGAGCGACTTCGACGAAAAGCCACCGAAGACGACGGAATGCGTCGCGCCGATTCGGGCGCACGCCTGCATGGCCACAATGCCTTCAATCGACATCGGCATATAGATCACCACGCGATCCCCACTTTTTATACCGCGGGTGTGTAGCGCGTTAGCAAAGCGGCATACCCGCTCGAGCAACGCGCGATACGTGATACGCGTGACGGATCCGTCATCGGCTTCGAAGACCACAGCGACGTGTTCGCCGTTGCCCGCGTTGACGTGGCGGTCGAGACAGTTATATGACGCATTCAGCGTGCCGTCCTTGAACCATTCGTAGAACGGCGCGCGTGACTCGTCGAGAACCGAAGAAAACGGCTTTTCCCATTGCAGTGTTTGGCGCGCGAGACGAGCCCAGAATCCTGTGTAATCGCGCTCGGCCTCGGCGACAAGCGCACGATAGGCATCCATACCGGAAATCGCAGCGTGCGCCGCCACGCTGGCGTGTGGGAGGAACGCCTGTGGCTCCTCCAGAATCGAATCGTTCGTTGACATTTGTCTTCCTCGCATGCTCCGCGCTTGCTTGATAAGCGCCTTCTGGCTGGCCGCTGCGTCACCGCAGCCTTCAATTGACGGTGCACGTACGGTGCGCCGAAGTCGGTACGGTAGCGTACCGGTTCAGAAATCGGCTTCTGCTTGTCACCCGGGTTGCACATGACAAAGTTTCAGCAAACGGGCTTAACTGTTCCGGGTTCGGGGAGGACGGGATCTGGTCGTTCTGGCACGGGCCGTTATAAAGGAAACCGTACTTGCGCCCTGCGATGGGTATACAGTCGGTACATGGGTCGCGCCCTGCGCCCCTCGTTCTGGAACGATCATGCATTGATTCCAGCGCAAGCAAATGGCGCCATTCAGCGGCGCTCGCGCAAAGCTGATTGCGCACCGTGCCATTCATCCTTTGATATCCGAAATGTCGGTTGGCGCGGCGAAGATCGACCCCTCTGAATCGGGCCGGCGAACGACAGTAGCTTTTCACTGTGGGAGAGAATCATGATCGATGATCAAGTTAATCTTGAAGAACTGGAAGAGAGCAGGAGACGAAGAGAAGCTGCGGAAAATGCGACGGATGACGGCATGCCAGTGCTTCCGGAAGATAAAGAGCGCGACCCCGGGTTGACTCAAACCGTCCCGGCAACGCGATGGATCAGGCGCATTGGGGACGGCCGCAAGAACTGGCTATTTATTCGCCGACCGCGGATTGCCAACTCGATGCGGCACATATGAGTGTTATTCAAAACGTCGCGGCAATCTTCTGCCGGGACTTTCTCACTCGCTGCGATTAGCGACGCCCAATGCAGCACGATGCGTTACCAATAGGCTTGGGTATGCCGAATAGGCTGCACAGCATGGCGACGCTGTCGCAGGGGTGCGCGACAGAAACAGACCAGGAGGAAATATGACTAGTGCGATGTGGGGCATTCTTGTCGGAATGACGATGATATTCACGGTTGGCATCTACCGGTATCGGCAAGCAGTCGTGCGAACTTAGTCGATCCGCTGTCTGATGTAGGGCCATTTTTCCAGCGTACGGCTGCTTTCCGGCGAGCAACGGTATATCTGCGTCACTTCGCGCTCAAGCGACATCTGCTGAGTGCCGTGCTCTAACGCAAACAGTTCGCCGCCCGTTTCGACACATGGCGTCGCTTCAGGAGATCGCCCACGAGACCCGAGGAAACGGCTGCAGCCTTATCGCCGGCTGCCTTTCCAGCGCGCGGGCGGCATGAAGCGGTCATTCGACGGCCATGACCGTATCGTGCAGGCCATCCTCGCAGGCGACTCGCGTGCTGCAGCCGAAGAGATGCGCAGCCACGTTACTGGCGGCTTGACGTTCCTCGACTTCATCGCCGAGATGCCGGACGATTTCGAAGTTTGACGTCGTGAACCATGGCCGTTCGTGAGACCGACACACCAGGCCTCAGGCGCAGAGCGAGCGGTTCCCGCACCGCATGAATTGCCGCTCCATTGCTTGCTGGGGTTGAAGATTGCCCGACAGACGTGGAAAAACATCGGCAAACGTCGGCAAGCTCGAAGAGAACGCGAACACGCAGAAAGTGGGGGAGTCCGCAGCAGGTTGGTGCCACGACGACGTTGACACCGGTCCTGCCTGCCGTCTATCGCGGTCGCAGCCAGCGAATCGCAGCATCCACTCCGACGCAGAAGCTTGAACTCGCGAGCAGTTTCCATAGCGGTGTACATCTCTGTCCAGCACGTCGCATTCGACTCGCTGTCAGAACCGCCTCATCGAGGAACAGTCCGAGCACTCGATCACCGAAGCCTTAGCAACCCTCCGCTCGTCGCAATACTCCCTTGTTCCACGAGACCCGATATTGCAAGGCCAACCCTTGCTTCTGCATCTGCCGGCGTGCGGGCCATACCAATCAGCTGGCACACGGACCTGGAAACGTCGGTGCTCGGTGCACTGCCCACCTCTCCAAGCACGTGCAGCACCCCGTTTGCCAGTTCCTCAACGCAGACATCATCGACCTTCCGGCGTGATGCATCCTCATCCGAAGCCGCTCGAAATACCTTCCACTCGAGCGGATTCAAGTTTGCTGGCCAGTAGAAAACGGCGTCCCCGTCTGTCGTTCTGCCTAGTTCACGCGGCGTAAGGATCCGAAGCCGCTCGACGATGCGCGTGCCTGTACGCTCCAGTCCCCAAGCTCTCGAGATCCGGCGATGAAGCACATTTTCATGGATCGGCCCCTCACCCTCGACTATTTCGATCAACTGCTGTGTGAGTTGATGTGCATGCGCAAGATCGTAGAAGTCCTCGGGCTTGCCCCCTGCAGGGCTAACGGACCGGTACTGGCGCAGGGCAGCTTTCTCGAAGGCAACATTCTCGACCGCAGTCTCTGTTTCGGCATGGAACTCCGCCTCGACCTCAGGTTGGACCGCTTGCGGGTCAGGTACGTCTACCGACGACGTATTGACACCGTCCGCGTCCAATTCTGCATTCAAACGAGCAAGTAGCTTTTGTACTTCGACTTGTGGATTTAGCCACCAGTCGGTCGACCAGATTCGATGAAGATGCCAGCCGAGACCCTCCAGCACCGCCTGGCGTAGCCGGTCGCGGTCGCGCGCCGTAGCGCCAGAGTGATAAGCCCTACCATCGCACTCAATGCCGATCAGGTAGCGGCCTGGAGCGCGAGGATCAACAACGCCCATGTCGATACGATATCCCGAGCATCCCACCTGTGGGTGCACGACCCAGTTGTGGTCGCGCAGTACCTTGATTACCTGCGATTCGAACTGACTGTCTGGCTCCATTCCTGTGGGCAGCGACTGCTCCAGCAACGCACGAGGCCCCTTCAGGGCAAACTCGAGATAGTGTTTGAGGTCGCGCACGCCGGCCGCCCTCACGCGCGACAGGTCTATCTGTTCAGGCTTGAGCGTACTAAAGATAACGACCCTTTCACGCGCTCTGGATATGGCGACATTCAGTCGTCGCTGACCTCCCTCGCTGTTGAGAGGGCCGAAGTTCATGGTAACTTTGCCCGCCGCGTCCGGACCATAGGTAATCGAAAAGAAGATGATGTCACGCTCATCTCCTTGAACATTCTCCAGATTTTTGATGAACAACGGCTCTCGGGATTGCGCCGAAATGGCTTTATCCAGTTGAGCGCTCTGGCGACGCCGTGCATCCAGCAACGATTCAATCAGCGCCTGTTGCGACTGGTTGAACGTCACAACTCCCAACGTTAATTGTTGCAAGTCAGCGTCCAGATAGTGCTGCTCAATCCCAAGCACTACCGCCTCGGCCTCTGCCCGGTTCGTCCGGCTTCCACCTCGGTCGTAGACTCCTGCCACGCGTTCAAGACGTACCGCTACGTCATCCGTAACTGGAGACGGGAAAGTAATTAGCTGCGAGTCGTAATAGGTCACATTGCTGAAAGTGATGAGGCTCTCATGCCGGCTTCGGTAGTGCCACTGCAGCCGCTGACGATTCATCCCTGCGCCCAGGCATTCATCCAGAATGCTCTCGAGATCTTCTATCTGTGCGTCATCGCCGACGCCGTCGTCTGTATCGGTCGACTTACTGAAGAAGCTGGTAGGTGGTAGTTGCTTTGTGTCACCGACAACAACCAACTGTTTGCCGCGAGCGATTGCACCTACTGCATCCCAGACTGGAATCTGGGAGGCTTCATCGAAGATAACCACATCGAACTGCGCATGGCCTGCGTCAAGATACTGAGCCACGGAGAGCGGCGACATCAGCAGGCAAGGCTTCAACCTCGCAAGGAGACTCGGAAGGCCCTGCATGAGCTGGCGCACCGGCGTATGGCGAGTCTTCTTTTGCAGTTCCCGACGCAGCAGCCCCAATTCGCTGTCGCTACTCACTACCATGCCTGTCGCCGCAGGGACCTTCCCAGCGAGCATCGCTGCGACATAGTCGGCGGTCAGAACCTGAAAGCGTTCATCCGCTCGCCGGAATTCACGAATCTTGCGTTCATGGTCAGCGCTGGAGAATGTGCGGAGCGTGAGATCTTTGTCGATAACCTTTTTCACCCACCAGTTCTGATAGCTGAACTCAAAGTGCTGCTCAACGCGATCCAGCGGCACACGGCCATCTTCCAGAGCACTCACTTCGCCCTGCAGCCCGCGGTGAATAGCTTGCTCCCGAACATGACGCCACAAGCACCAGGACATGAACTGACTCCTGGAGCGATGCCAGGCGGCAGTAACGACCAACATGCGTTCTAGCGCGCCGTCGGCGTCAACTGGTCCTTGCAACGGCGTTGTCGGGTCCGCAAGCGCTTCAAGTGCCGAAAGCGCGGCGCGCAGTTCGCGCCATGTGTCGCGATAGGCAAGCAACGACTTGCTCAATGCGGCTCCTGGCAGAAGCAAAACACGGTCATCGATTACAAGGCGACGGAAACGGGCACGCAACTCCGCCGCGGAAGCAGGATCGTTGGCGATCAACGTGACAGCGTCCGCGAAGCGCTGGGCCCATTGTTCATGTCGTAACACCTGGTCCCAGTCGGTCTGCAGGTCGTTGAACGTGTCTTGAAGCAAGCGCTGTGCGTCGCTCTTCAGCGCCTGCAGTTGCTCGTCTTCAGCATTGACGCTTGTAAGATGAGGCAACATGGCCATGACAGCCGCGTCTGCCGGACGTTTGCCGTCAGAGCGGTAGCTCGCCAGCCTTGAGCGAATGGCGCGCTTACCCAGTACAGATTTGGGCCACCATGTATTCGACGCTTGCGCCCACTCCTCGTTGATAGATTTCGCACCCAACTCTGAAAGCTGCTCTGTCCAGCCCGCCTCGAGCTTGTTCCAGTATTCGTTGCGGGCTTTGCCATGGCGGGCGAGTACCAGAAGTTGAGTTCTGACATTGACGTCGTGTGCATGGGCGGCAATACCCAACGGCACTTGAGGAGCGCCAAGCAAGACATCTGCGAGAAAGTCTATCTTCCCGTAACCTTCCAGGCTCAATCCTGCTGCAGTGATATTCAGGCTGGTTTGCACCGCTGACACGCTGCCCTTGAATGCCTCTACAGCTTGCTCAAACGATCGGGCTGCCGCGAGCAATTCATCTTGCCAGGTTGGACTCCACTCAGTTCTGCCGACATGCTCTAAAGGGTGGCCATGAAGGGCAACGAGCGAGCCCGAGAGGGTCGCCATCCGCCTTGCAGTTTCGCGAAGCCTTTCGAGCGCGTCGAAGTCGTGCGTTAGCGGGTCCGACCAGGGCATCGGCGCGGCATCCCACCCTGAATGCTCTATGCAGGTTCCGATAGCCTGATAGACCGTTAGGCCGTTGGGATGAACATGATGCAATGCGTCCACAAGGCCATTCAGATCCTCGCGGAGCTCTCCGAGACGCTCCGCCTCGCGGTTCCAATCTGAATTCGTTCGTTGACCATTGAAATCCAACGCCTTACCGAGTTGCTGCAAGACTTCCGACTTTCGTGCTTTGGATGAGTGGAGTTCGAGACAAAACGGTCCGAGCCCGACGGCATCCAGTCGACGATGCACCACTTCAAGGGCAGCCATCTTTTCAGACACGAAAAGCACCGTCTTGCCTTTAGCCAACAGGTGAGCGATAAGGTTTGTGATAGTTTGGCTCTTACCTGTTCCCGGCGGTCCTTCAAGCACCAGGTCGCGGCCGGCGTCGACGACGCAGATGGCTTTTAACTGCGACGAGTCTGCGAGCATCGGTGTGAAGAGGTCTTGAGGCTGATGAGTCTCATCGAGTCTTTCGAAACGCTCGTCGAACTCTTCCTTTTCAAACGCCAAGCCGGGATTGTCTATGAGGTGCCTGACCACCCGGTTCGCTTTGAGTTGCTCGGTCCGGTCCTGCAGGTCCTTCCACATCAGATACTTCGTGAACGAAAAAATGCCCAAGTGGGCCTGCTCAACGACCTCCCACTTGGGGATCTCGCGAACGGCGAGCCGGAATGCCTGCAGCACCCTTCCCACATCGACGCCCTTTTCGTCCATCGGCAAAACATCCAACCCTGGGATGCGCAATTCAAAACTCGTGCGCAACATCTGCAACAAAGTCGGGTTAATGATGGTCTCGTCGTCGTGGCGGCTTAGCCTGAAGCCGCTTCGTACCGACTGGCGCTGCAGCGACACGGGCACGAGGATGATGGGAGCCTGATGTACGCTCTCCGCACTCTCCGTTTCGGTCCAGCGAAGGATGCCCAACGCAAGGTAAAGCGTATTGGCACCGCCCTCTTCCAGACCAGTCCGCGCACCGCTGAAGATGGTCAGCAGATTGCCGTCTAACCCTTCCTGCGGAATTCGCGCGATCAACTCCTTGTTATCCAGAGCATCGAGCGCCATGTCGTCGAGAGGCGCGCGCCCGCTTCGACCGGTGTGCACCTCGGCCATCCGCGGATCGGCACCTTCCATGAGGTTTGGCATGGAACGCACGCGAAATTCGATGCCTTCTGCAATCGCATCCTCAAGCCTGCCAAGGTCTGGGGCGATCAGTGCCAGGGTCGACTTTGTCGTCTTGAAGTTGAGCAACCTGTTGCGCAACGTCAAATCCAGCAAACGGGATTTCCATTTCGACAGCCGGCCCTCCGGCGTCTCGTCGGCGCCGAAATCAAGCGGAGTCAGAAATTCAGGATCGAGTGGTGGCAGGTCGGGAGTCGGCTCGATCGACACGGGTGACTCGACTTCATCGACCGATGATTGGCTGACACTTACCACCCTCGAAGGCAAAGGCCTGATCTGCAGCTCACGAGCCCGGTGAATGTCTATTGCGTAGCGGAATGTGCCTTCCTCCAGAAGATGAGCGGCCCCTTGTTCCAAGGCAATCCGCAACGAAGGGCGACGGCTCGCATGTTGGGCGATTGCCGTCGTTTCGAACGCCAGAAATTCGCCGCTATCTACCCGCTTTCGAACCGCCTGGATGTCATCGGTAAGCGGATCAGGAAAGCAGGCCTGATGAAGCCATACGCCTATCCATGCGTGACCATCCTTCATCAGGACTACAGGCCGCAGTCCAGCCTGCTCCATACATGAAGAAAACAGCATCGCCAGGTCAAGGCACGTAGCGATCCGGCCTTCAAGAATGCGATCCGGCGTTCGGATTTTCTGTCCATCGACGCCGAAGGACGCTGGCGGCTCCGCATACTGGAGGTTTTCCGCGGCCAAGGTGCTGTAAATCGCGGACACCTGCTTCCACACAACATCCCGACTCTTCGACTGATAGCCGTTCATCGACAGGTCGCTGTATTGCTCACGGAGCAATTTCGACGCCTTTCCAATGAGAATGTCGATCGCAGGATTGTTCGGCATTGAGAAGGACGCGAGCAACTCCGGCATGGCGTGCGTACCCGCCCATTGATCATAGGCCAGCACCTCGATGGGGTGGACCACTCGGGAGAGCTCAACGTCAGCCACCTGTGCGACGACCGTGATTGATGCTGTCACTGCCTCCTGGAGATCGGCCAGATAGCCGTGGTCTGCCGCGAGGTCCAAAGGGGAAATACGCCTGATTTCATCGGGACCGAGCTTCGCGAAACGAAGCTTCGTACCTTGAGCAAAGCGTGGGTTGCAAGTGATCGAGATCTCAACATTTTCAACGGACGACTTGAATCCGTTGGTTACGCGCAACGCACGCACGACCGGCACAGAGTTCTGAATCGACGCATAGCCCAGCGTCGGATCAGCTTCAATCTCCAAAAGGAACGCGTCAGTTACTTCTGACTCGGTCGCGTCCGTATATTGGGTCGGATTTTCTTGGTTGTGCATCTTTCCTCTACTTTGGAGGTCTTTCACTCTCAGGCCTTTGCCCGTGATTTAGACGTAGAGAATACGCCATGGGAACCTAGTCTGGAAATGTTGAACTTTGCTCCACGGGATCTATGCATTTGGCATGCATTCACGCAAAAAAAGACGGTATGCGAATGTTCGCAGACGATCTTAGTCAAAAGGCCTAAAAATTGGCCTATTGCCGATCCAAGTGAGATTGATTGCGACGTTAGTCGACGAGCGCACGGACTCCGACTCGCGTCGCCGCTCCGCCATGGGTGATCCGAGTCAAGGAGTGAGTGCAAGAATCAGTGCATCTTCTGCGCGCATATGCAGGTTTGCCCGGCTTGCGGATCGACGGTAGAAGCGATCGTTCAGCGGCCATCATCCTGTCGATTATTTTGAAACTCCGTCACGTTGATACGAAGTCCAAAATATGAGTTCTCACCAGTACGTAATGGCCGTTCTCAATAGCGCGTTTCTGCTTTCTTTGCACTCGTCGGAGCCCCCCGTCCGACGCTAAGCGCTCTGCCGGAGGTTGACAAAATTGCGTCGCGCGCCCTAGAACACCTCATCCCCGGCACAGCTTTCACGCCGCGCCAGTTCAAAGCCTGACACGGATGACGCGCCCCACCGCCGGACGACGACTATCAGCGATGGCGCAGGTCTAGAAGGCGCTCTTTATAACGCCTCCGTCAGCCCGCAACGCAGCGCCCGTCGTGGCCGACGAAAGCGGACTGGCGATATAGGCCACGAGTGACGCGACTTCCTGCGGCGAACCAAAGCGCTTGGTGAGCGACGTGGGACGGACCTTCTCGAAGAATTCCTTTTCGAACGCTTCAAACGATTTGCCGTCGGCCTTTGCGAGGGTCTCGACGAATTCCCCCACTCCCCGCGATTTCGTCGGCCCCGGTAGCACGCTATTGACTGTGATGCCCGTGCCGGCAACGGCTTCGGCGAGCCCACGCGCGACCGCCAGCTGCGCGGTTTTGGTCATCCCGTAGTGGATCATTTCAGCGGGAATCTGCACCCCGCTTTCGCTCGAAATGAAAATGATGCGCCCCCAGTTGGCCCGCCTCATCGCAGGCAAAAACAGGCGAGCGAGACGTACCCCACTCAACACATTGACGTCGAAGAACCGCTGCCAGTCCGCGTCGGGGATCTCTTCAAACGGCTTGGGCTCGAAGATGCCCAGGTTGTTGACCAGAATTTCCACCTCCGGATAGCGTCGCGCGAGCTCGTCTGCTGATGCGGCCAAACTGAGATCGCCCGCAAATCCCTGTACGTCGCTGCCCGTCTCCGCTTTCAACTGCGCGACCACGTCATCCACAGATGACTGGGAGCGTCCGTTCACGATCACGCGAGCGCCTTCCTGTGCCAACGTGCTGGCGATAGCGAAACCGATGCCAGCCGTGCTGCCGCTCACCAGTGCGAGTTTGCCTGTCAAATTCAGGTCCATGATTGATGTCCGTCCACAATGGGTGAAGTAAAAATCGCGGCATCGGCTCTTGAAATTCAGATGCCGCCAGGAGGTTCACGTGCGTGTAATCGATGCGCCACCATCGACCAGTGACGCGGTGCCGGTCACGAAAGACGAATCGTCCGACGCGAGATACAGCACCGAACGCGCCAGTTCTTCTGGCTTGGCGACGCGCTTGAGCGCATGCAGCCCGGTGACGAACGCCTGCGATTCATCGCTGTCGTTCATATCGCGATACATCTCCGTGTCCACCGCGCCCGGCAACACCGCGTTGACGCGCACGCCTTGCGCGCCGTACTCGGCGGCGAGGGCCTGCGTCAAGCCGATCAGTCCGGCCTTGCTCGCCGCATAGGCCGCGGTGCCGGGGAACGCGAACGAGTAACCGACGAACGTCGACGTGAAGATGATCGATCCACCACCTTGTTTCAGCATTTCGGGAATCTGATGCTTCGCTCCCAGGAAGGCACTCGTCAGATTGGTCGCCAGTGCGGCGCTCCAGCCAGCCTCGGAAATGCCGGTGGTCAGGCCCATCTCGCCCAGCGTACCGGCGTTGTTGTACGCGATGTCCAGATGGCCGAAGCGGCTCACGGCGAGTGCGACCAGCGCCTTCGCGAAGTCCTCCGACTGCACGTCGCCGGCCAGATACGCGGCTTCGCCGCCTTCGCTGACGATCTCCGCCGCGAGCGTTTCGAGCTCTGCCGCGCGGCGCGCCGCAATGACCACCTTGGCGCCTTCCTTCGCGAACAGCTTTGCAGTCGCGCGGCCAATACCTGCGCTGGCACCCGTCACGATGGCGACTTTTCCTGTCAAGCGTTGCATGTTTAATCTCCTGATGCTTCTGGTTGGTCAGTGCCCTATGCCCTGGCCCGTGAAAGCAATATAGGCTTCAGTTCTGATGGCAGAAAGGTCTAAAACATGGTCTTATCATTTAGTTTTTGTGAATGATCGGAGGGTTGCATGGACCGCTTGCGCGCTTTTGAGGTTTTCGTCACGGTGGTGAGCCGGGGTGGCTTTGCGCGCGCAGCGGAGGCGCTCGACACGTCGCCCGCCAACGTGACCCGTTATGTGAATGAACTGGAAGCGCACCTGGGCACGCGCCTGCTGAATCGCACGTCTCGCACGCTGTCGCTGACGGACGGCGGCGAGACGCTTTACGCCCGCTGCAAATCCATCCTCGACGAGGTCGCTGAAACAGAGGGGCTCGTGTCATCCGCTTCGGTCGAGCCACGCGGACGCCTGCGCATCAATGCGCCCGTGAGCTTTGGCATCGTGTATCTGGCGCCGCTATGGCCTGAGTTCATGCGCAAATATCCTGGCATCGAACTCGACGTTGGGCTGATTGACCGTGTCGTCGATATCGTCGATGAAGGCTACGATCTCGCC
This sequence comes from Paraburkholderia metrosideri, assembly GCF_904848625.1. Taxonomy (GTDB): domain Bacteria; phylum Pseudomonadota; class Gammaproteobacteria; order Burkholderiales; family Burkholderiaceae; genus Paraburkholderia; species Paraburkholderia metrosideri. Next base: position 197,982 of record NZ_CAJHCP010000009.1, on the reverse strand, counting down.
ATTCGCATCTCGCGCGCGGGCTCGACTAGCCACGCAGCCCGCAAGCTGGCGACATCGCAAAACGTCCTGTGCGCGTCGCCGGCCTACCTGGCTCGCGCCGGAGTTCCGGCAGCGCCAGCGGACCTTATCGGCCATCGCTGCATCGGCTACACCTATGCGGTCACCGGCGATGAGTGGCAATTGATCGACGGTAGCGGCAAGATTCACGCGGTGAAGGTCGACTGTCACATGCATACGAATAACGGCGATACGGCGCGCGCGGCAGCGCTCGCCGGGCAAGGAGTGATCTGGCAACCCACCTTCCTGATCGGCAACGATCTACGGGCCGGCAGGCTCGTTCAGGTGTTGCCTGAGTATTACCTGCCTGAGATCGACATACTCGCCATGTACCCGAGCCGTCGACACCTGAGCGCCCGAGTGCGCGTCATGATCGATTTCCTGATCGATGCGTTCGGTGGGGTGCCACCTTGGGATCGGGATGACGGAAATCGGACAGGTGTCACGCCGGGGACAAGTTGAAGGGGCCTTTGGATTGATTCCATCCGGCCATTCGCGGCGGCCGAAATATGCCGAGAATGGCCCCTCACTGCGTTGCAACCTGCATCGGATCGAATGCACCTTTGACATCATTGAGGAGCGCCACGCTTCGTCCGTTAGGACAACGCGCCGAGCGCGCTGCTCGACGGGTGGAACGCCGAATCAGTCTTCCAATAATCGCATCGGTTTGCCAACGGCCCAATGCGTCACGAGCAGTTCAACTGCCGCAGCCGCGAAACTTCCCAGACGTGCGACTGCCTCGAGGTGCCGCAATGCATTTAGATGGGGGCAACGGTCTACCTCCTTCACAGCACGCTAGTCTGTATCTATACGTGAATTTTTCTCCCGTCTGACCCAATTTTTCGTCAGTAGTGGCGGGTTGTGGTCGAAGCTAGACTTCGACTGTTCTGCACAACTCCTTCGAACTTGTCGCGATGGCTTCGGCTTTAGCGATGCGGTTGAAACATGAGACTCTTTTCTTTCTCCGCCCGGCGACGGAAGTTGCCGAGGGCCCCGGCCGCCAGCACTCCGTTTCGCGCACCCGCGTGTCATGGCGCCGCTGCCCGGCGCACGCGCCGCACGACGGTTACATCGACATGATTTATGCCCTTCTTCCTCTGTGGCAGGCGGACTTTGGGCTCGGCTACGGCACCTTGGCGATTTTGCGCGGTGTCTATGCTGGCACGCATGGTGACGTTTCAGTTGCCCGATGCGTGGCGCAATGCTCAACGGCACATCGTCCGCTCTCTATGGAACGGTGCCGGAACTGACCTCGATTCGATCGAATCGGCGACACGGCGCTATAGTTGCGACAGTGGCCACGGCACTAGCCATCGCTGACTCTTGCGCTTCATCCGCATCTGCGCACGACATAATTTTGTCCGGGACGTGCGCCCCTGTTGTTCGACCGGGACGCAACACATTCTAGACACGGGTGATCGATCGCCTTCGCCGCGCATAGGGTTTAACGCTGGCCGCGGATAGTGTCGATCCAGAACAGCCCGGTCAGCAAACTAATACGAAAGGTAGGGCAGCGCGTCATTGCTGCCATGCCAACGAAACACCATTGAGAACAGGACGAAAATGACAACGCCTGACAATCCGACGGTCGCCGTCGTTGGTCCGGGAGCAATCGGCACGACGGTCGCGGCAGCACTCCACGAGGTCGGACGCTCGCCGACGATTTTCGGCCGCACTGCGCACGAGCAGCTGGAACTACGCTTCGACGGCGGTCGTATTGTGGTACCTGGACCGGTGCGAACTGACCCGCGCGAGGTCGGAGCCACGTTCGACCTGGTTTTCGTCGCGGTTAAGTCAACCCAGGTGGAAGCAGCAGCGCCATGGCTTTCAGCCCTATGCAGCGAGAAGACTATCGTCTGCGTGTTGCAAAACGGCGTTGAACAGAAGAAGATTTTCGCACCGTACCTGCCCGGCAGTCCGGTAGTTCCCTCGGTAGTATGGTTTCCTGCTCAACGCGAACCTGATGCCTCGGTGTGGCTACGAGGAAAAGCACGCCTGACCTTGCCGGATACGCCGGAGACCCACGCGGTCGTTAGGGCGTTGAGCGGCACACGCTGCTCGGTCGAAGTAGCGGCGGACTTCACATCGGTCGCGTGGCGAAAGCTTCTACAGAACGCGGTCGCCGGTTTGATGGTCTTAGCGGGTCGCCGTGCCGGCATGTTCACGCGATCCGACATCACCAGGCTGTCGCTCGCCTATCTGCAGGAATGTCTTGAGGTTGCTCGCGCGGAGGGTGCGAAACTGTCCGACGAAGTGCCGCAAGAGATCGTCAATGGGTTTCATTCTTCCCCGCCCGACCTGGGTACCTCGATCCTCGCCGACCGGCAAGCCGGCCGCCCCCTTGAATGGGACATCCGGAACGGGGTCGTGCAACGATACGGTCGGCTTCACGGCGTCCCCACACCAATCAGCGATCTCGTCGTGCCACTTCTGGCGGCCGCCAGCGATGGACCCGGCTAGTCTTGTTGGCGCGACCGTTTCCCGAGCAGCAGAAGGTCGGGCACCGATAACAGTTGACGATCTTGCTCGCACGCGTGACCGGCCGCTTTTGGCCGATCACGCTCCAATGCTTATTGCATGATGGGCGCACAAAAGGTTCGTTTCACGTCAGACCGCTGTCGATAGTAAGCCGTCACCCGTTATCCCGAAGCAACGGGTTTGGATCGCACGGGTCCACCTTCGCGGCGCGCGTCGATTTGAGGCAGCTAAACTTGACCACTGGCGTTTTCAGCCATTCCTCGCTTTTTGCCTCATGTCCGTCGCCAGGGACAGCCTCTCCGACGAGCGCGAACGCCATTGATGCCTTCCGGTTGTTTGTAGGCCGATGCTAGTTTCACGTAACGCTAATAGCGCGTTTCCTTGGTTTCTCTTGGCTTCTCCTACTTTCTCTCGGCTTCTGTGCAGACCACAAACCGATACGTAGGCCACGTCTCACGGCTGCATACAAAAATCTATCGGCCTAAAAAAAAGTGAATAGCCTTAGCTTTTTGTCGCGGAAATACTGGCTCTAACTCAAGCCGATGCCGGTTCCGCTTCGTTGTGAATCGCTGCTGTGCTTGCCATCAAACCGTCGCCTCCTCCCGGGATTTCGATGAGCAATGTCACCCTGCAATCAGCCGACACGTCGCTCGACGTTCGCCGTAGCCAGCCAAGTTCCCAGCTGCGCACCATCGCCGCGTGTTCGATCGGCAATGCGCTTGAAATGTATGACTTCACGGTCTACAGCTTCTTCGCGATGCTGATCGGCAAGCTGTTCTTCCCCGTCCATAGCGCGTACGGCTCGCTGCTGCTGGCGGTCGGCACCTTCGGCATCGGCTTCGTGATGCGGCCGCTCGGCGCGATGGTGATCGGCAGTTTCGCCGACCGGCGCGGCCGCAAGGCCGCGATGACGCTGACGATCTCGCTGATGGTGTGCGGCACGCTGTGCATCGCGTTTGCGCCGACCTACGCGACGGCCGGAACCTTGGGTACCCTCGCGATCGTATTTGGCCGCGTACTGCAGGGCTTTTCGCTCGGCGGAGAAATCGGCGCATCGACCGCAATGTTGATGGAGTCCGGCAGTTTCGGCAGCCGTGGCTTCCGGATCGGCTGGCAGGGAGCGAGCCAGGGCTTTGCCGCCCTGCTGGGCGCGCTGAGCGGCGCCGTGCTGTATGCGAGCCTGTCGCAAGAGGCGCTCGAATCGTGGGGCTGGCGTCTGCCGTTCCTGTTTGGATTGCTGATCGCCCCCGTCGGTCTTTATATCCGCGCTCATCTCGACGAAACGCTGGACAGCAACGCCACGGAGGCTCATCCACTCACAACCCTGTTCACCGAGCATGGCAGCAAGATCGTGCGTGGCATGCTGTCTATCGTCGCCGCAACGGTTGGCATGTACCTGGTGGTTTTCTTTATGCCGACCTACCTGGTGCGCGTGCTGCACCTGCCCACCTCGCTCTCGCTGATGGCGGGCTGCGTGTCGGGTGCGACGATGGCAGTGATGTGCCTCGTGTCGGGGCTGATCGCTGATCGGACCGTTGCGCGCAAACCCATTGCGCTTGCATCCGTCGTGCTGACGACGCTGCTCATCTACCCCGCGATCTGGACCATGAACATGTACCCCAGCGTTCCCGTGGCGCTGGCCATCATCGCTCTTATCACTGCAGTGAGCAGCTTCGGCAGCGCATCCATGTTGCTGTTGCTGATGGAAATGTTTCCGGCCAGCGTGCGTGCCAGCGGCCTTTCGGTGATCTACAGCATCGGGGTTGCGCTGTTTGGCGGATCAGCTCAATTCATCGTGACCTGGCTTCTCGCCAGGACGGGTAATCCGATGTCGCTGGCGCTCTACATGATCGCCTGCGGAATCGTCACGGTCTGCGCGATGTCCAGCCTGCCCGAGCCGCGCAAGCGCACTGCATAGCAAACTGCCCGAGCGGCCCGCTTCTGGACCGCCGGCGGCCTCCCGAAATTCATCACCTGGACCGAATCAATTTCGCGCTCGAAAGAGACGCGAGGGAGCGGCTCGCCCGTTTACCAGCGCATTTATCAAAACACGCAAGTGGGGATCTGCAATGAGAAAGACTTTGAGTGCGCTCGTCGCTTCGATTGGCTCGCTGGCTTGTACCGGAGCGTTCGCGGAAGTGTCGCCGGGTGCGCCGCCAGACGCGGCGGCTGCCGCCTACGCGACCACCTCGCAAATGCAGTCGATCTTCCAGTACTGGGGATCGGGCCTCGGGCCGCAAACGCTGGGCGTTGCGACGGAACGGACCTTTGTGACGCTCTACGGCACGGTCGATATGGGCGTCAACTATACGAAGGATGGCCCGTACAGCATCACGCGGTTGCAGTCGGGCGGCGCATTGACATCGAAGTTCGGCATCTATGGCCAGGAGTATCTGGGCGATCAATGGACCGCGTTCTTCCGGCTGGAAAACGGCTTCCTCGGTAACACCGGCGCGGTTCAGGACTCGACGTCGCTGTTCAATCGCGCGTCCTATATCGGGATCCAGAACCGTATGTACGGGCAACTGACAATGGGCCGTCAATATACGTCCGGCGGCGCAGCGGCGCTCGGTGCGGATCCGTTCCTCGGCGTCGCGCACGAATCGGTCTACACGTACCTTCTCGGCACCTCGGATCTGGGAGTCGGTGCGAACAGCGACGCGCTGGGACGTCTGCCCAACACGTTGCGCTATATCTCACCGCGATTCGGGCCATTCGGCTTCGACCTGAGCTACTCGCTCAAAGGGGACCAGACGATCGGCCCCGCCGTCAGTCAACGCTCCGCAATGGTGTCTTACGTCGACAAACGGGCCGTGCTGTCGATCGCGTTCGGGCAAAGCTGGTGTGATCCGTCGATAACCGGCAGTTGTGTCGGCGACGCGACGATCGCGCCGGGCAAACGCACGGACACCTATCTCGCCTCCCTGCTCTACGACGTCGGTCCATTCATCGCCCAGGGCGCCTACATCCGCTACGTGCCACAGGCAGCGGACAGCGCTATCGCGAGTCTGTATCTGCTGGGGCTGCAGAAGTGGTGGGGCGGCAACTTGCTGCGGGCCTCGGTTGCGTATCGCGACACGACGAAATCGCAGGATTACGCGTACGGCTCGACTCTCGGCATCGACCACTTTCTGTCGAAAAGAACGTCTGTCTATGCACGGGTCGGCCTGATGCGCAATGGCCCGAATTCCAGCGTCACTTACAACTACGACAGCGGCTCGCCGACGCCCGCGGCGGGACGCACGGTATCGAGCGTCACGCTGGGTATCAATCATCAATTCTGACCTGGTGCGCGGTGTCGCCGCGTCACCACTTTTTGTTCCCTCCCATTAAGGAGACATCCGTGTCGATCGAACTGGTTCAAGACTTTATCGAAAGCAGCAAAGACAAATACATCCAGCTGTCGGACGAAATCTGGCAGTACGCGGAGTTGGGCTACACCGAACAGAAGTCCGCCGCCGCGCATATCGCCTTTCTGAAAGCTGCGGGCTTTACGGTCCGTGAGGGAGTGGCCGGCATTCCGACGGCGTTCATCGCGGAAGCCGGCTCCGGTGGCCCGGTGATCGGCATCCTCGGCGAGTTCGATGCACTGTCCGGGTTGAGTCAGGAAAGTCTCGCGCTCAATTGCTGTCCGTCGACCGAAATCTCGAACGGCAACGGCCACGGTTGCGGCCACCACCTGCTCGGCACCAGCGCTCATCTGGCGGCAGTTGCCGTCAAGAATGCGCTGGAACGCAACGACATTGAAGGCACGGTGCGCTTCTACGGTTGTCCTGCCGAAGAAGGCGGCTGGGGTAAAACCTTCATGACCCGCGCGGGCCTGTTCGACGATGTGTCGGCCGCGATCACCTGGCATCCCGGCGTCGCGAACTCGATCATGAATCTGGAGAGCCTCGCGGTTAAACAGGCGTACTTCCGCTTCAAGGGCGTGGCGGCACATGCAGGCGCATCCCCGCATCTCGGACGCAGCGCGCTCGACGCGCTCGAACTGATGAATATCGGCACCAACTTTTTGCGCGAACACATGATCCCGGATGCGCGCGTGCACTACGCCATTACCGACGCTGGTGGCGTTGCGCCGAATGTCGTGCAACCGAATGCGGCGGCGCTCTACATGATCCGTGCGCCGCGCAATCGCGACGCGAGCGAGCTGTACGAACGGATCTGCAATATTGCGCGCGGCGCGGCGCTAATGACCGATTGCGAACTGGAGATCGAGGTTCACTCGGCGTGTTCGAACCTGCTGCGCAACACCACGCTGAACGAATTGATGCAGGCGAAACTCAAGCAGTTCGGCGCGCCGCAATATGACAGCGAGGAGCTGCAATTCGCCGAGTCGATGCATCGTACGACCCGCCCCGAAGAAGTCGAGATGGCCGGCCGGATGCTGGCCTCAGCGTGGCGCCAGCCGAAGGCGTTGTTCGACGGCGTCGATGAACTCTACAACGATCGTCCTTCGAAGATGCACGGTTCGACGGATGTCGGCGATGTGAGCTGGGTCACGCCGACCGTGCAATGCATGACGGCGTGCTTTGCTTTTGGTACGTCACCGCATTCGTGGCAGTGGGTCTCGCAAGGCAAAAGCGCGCTGGCGCACAAGGGGATGACGCTGGCCGCGAAAACAATGGCCGCCACCGCACTCGAGCTATACACGAACCCTCTGCTGCTCGCAGCAGCGCGCACCGAACTGATGGAGCGTCTGGCCGAAGATCCGTATGTGTGCCCGATTCCGGCAGATGTGCAACCGCCGATTCCCGGACGCACTGCCTGATTTTGTCCGCCTGTCCAAACCTCACCCGAGGCGGAAAGGAATCCATCCATTCTGTCCGCAAGCATCGGACATGAGTTTCCGTGGGCCGACATGGAGGATGTCGGCCCACGCGTTCTCGTTCATGCCGACGATGACGCAGCTGAGGGCGCCTGGATGGCCGCCGAAATTGCGGAACGGCTCTACGAAGTCAGGGTCGAATTGCGTCCGCACTATCCGTCGATCTCGGCGTCGCTGGATCGAGCGAGCGCGACGAGGGGGCGCATGCCTGCCGCCATTCTGTTCGGACGTAAGACGACGATGGCGACCCAACCGTTGTGCCGGTGCACAGATCGTATTTTGTCTCGCTATGATGGTGTCCTTACAATGAGATTCGAGGGTGCTGTGAAGTTGAGACAACTCGATTCGCTACGTGCAGTCGCCGAGGCCGGCAGCCTTCATGAAGCCGCCCGGCGCCTGTTCCTGACACAACCGGCAATCAGCCGCTCGATTCGCGAGCTGGAAGTCGAGCTGGGCATGCAGTTGCTGACCCGATCGGCGAATGGCGCCACTTTGACGCCCTTCGCCCACCAGGTGCTGAAACGCGCACTCGTCGTTCAGCGGGAAATCGGACGTATCGTGGAAGACGCGCAAACAGCGCGCGGAGAACTCGGCGGCCGGCTGACGCTCGCGATCACACCGCCTGCCTCGACCCTCGCGCTCGCCGACTCCCTGATCGAACTGACAGCCGCGCGCCCGGGCGTCAAACTCGATGTGATCGAATGGCGCGGCGAGAACATCGCGAGCGGACTGCAAAACGGCACGATCGACGTCGCGATTTTCACGCAATATGGCGAGCCAAAAAGCACAGCCTTCGAATGGACCAGACTGTACGAACTCGATGTGCAGTTGACGATTGCGTCGTCGTACCAGGGCAGCGAGTCGTTAACTATCGAGCAGATTCACGCGCTGCCATGGCTGCTGCTGGATTCCCCGACCGATGAATCGAGCTTTGTCGCAACGCTGTTCGGCGAGCACGGCATGCCGCTGCCGGCGCAGATAACACGATGTTCCGCGATGAGCCTGTACCTGGAGCTCGCGACGCAAATGCAGGCGGTCGCGGTATTTACGTCGCTGGCGACGCCGCTGCTATCGCAGCGTGCGGACGAGGGCTTGCTCAAATTGCTGAGTCTCACCGAGCCGACGCCGAAGGTCGGGATGTACCTCGCCTATTCCAGCGAGGAACTGCTGACCGCGACGGCCGAGGATTTCATCCGGCGCCTGCGCGCAAAACTCGATGGCCGCGACACAGGCCGCCTGCCCGCTGGCATGCCGTACAACGACAGCCGGGCTAGCGTTCGCTAGTCACGAGATCGCCGTCATTCGCAGCAGCGGCCGGCGATCTCATTGATGTGCAAACGAGGTGCAAACGAGGTTGCTCGTGCCTGGCATCGCTCGCTTTCCGGCGCCTTTTCTGCGCCACAAGACATTCGCAGCAGCGATGATGCCGCCGCGCGTCGCACAGCCATCGCACAACAAGCAGTCACGCCGTTGGATCATGAGGCCACGCCGAACACCTTGCTGGCCCACACAACTCAACGGCGCGGCCCAACCCTCTATATAGCGCTTGCGACAACCTGTGCCGTAGCGGCCGACAATGTCCAGCCCAGATGCCCGTGCCCGGTGTTATAGAACACCCCTGCCCGTTTGCCTCGTCCCACTTTGGGCAACATGCTCGGCATCATCGGCCGCAGACCTGCCCACGGGATGACCCGCGAGGTCGATACCTCGGGAAAATGTCGCCGCGTCCAATCTACTAGCGGAGCGATTCGGTCCGAGCGAATGTCGCGGTTAAAGCCGTTGATTTCAGCCGTGCCGGCCACGCGAAAACGATCCGCGCCTAGCCGGCTCGTGACAATCTTCGCGCTGTCGTCCAGAAGACTCACCCACGGCGCGCGCTGCTGGCTGGTTTCGTCGTCGAGACAGACGGTGATCGAATAGCCTTTCACCGGGTAGATGTTCACGTGGTCGCCCAGCATCGACGCAAAATCGCGGCTCTTCACACCCGCGCATACCACGATCCGTTCGAATGTGAAGCGCTGTGACTCGCCTTCCAGATTGACCATCAGCGAGAAGCGTCCGTCGGCGGGTTGCTCGATCGACGTGATCTCCGCGTCGTAATGAAATTCGACGCCGTCCCTCGCACATGCCTGAGCGAGACCGCGCGTGAACTTGTGAATATCGCCGGTCGAATCGGACGGGGTGAAAAAGCCGCCGAAGAAGTCGCCCTGCAGCGTGGGTTCGATGCGCTGCAGTTCACTCGCGCTCACCGCGCTGCGGTCGAGTCCGCCTTCACGCAACATTTCGTTCACCTTGCTCGCGCCGTCGAATTCCTTTTGCGTCTTGTAGATATGCAAAATACCGCGCCGCTCCAGATCGAAGTCGATGCCTTCTCGTTCAGCGATGGAAAACAGATGCTCGCGTGCGGCGATGGCGAGCCGCACCGTCTCGACGGTGTTGGCGCGGTAACGCGGAATCTGCCGTAGGAACTCGCCCATCCACGAATACTTGTGCCACGTCGGCATGGGGTTGAGCAGCAGCGGAGCGTCGCGCGTGAGCATCCAGCGCAAGCCTTTCAGCACGGTAGCCGCGCTGTTCCACACTTCGGCGTTGCTCGCGGAAAGCTGGCCGCCATTGGCGAACGAGGTCTCCATTGCCGCATACCGGTGGCGTTCGAATACGGTGACGTGGTGGCCGCGTTGTGCGAGGGCGTGAGCAGTGGTGACGCCGGTAATGCCGGCGCCGATAATGGCGATTCGTGACATGACATGGTCCAGAGTAGTTGAGCATCACCGGTGTCGATTTCATGTCGAAACCGGCGCTGATGCCCCATCTGTCCATGTACCTGAGAGTTTCTTCCCAGCGGCTTTTTCCAACGGCATGCGATCCGTTGAAGCCGGGAATCCCCTTCGGTGGGCGCGCGCAGCGCCGCTCTCCAGATGTTCTCGCGGTGCGGTCCTTTTGCCTGAGAGTTTCCGGGGCGGTTGCTCCGTCGGCGTCGTCACGAACTCTGACGATCTCTCCCGCACTGCATGACTGAACGGATTAACGATACCGGGCCAAATTTTTTACCGCAAGTCTTTCGTGTAATTTCGGCATCCCGGTGAATAAGATCGAGGACAGCATCGTCAGACGGTTACTGTCGCGGAAAGCATGCGGCGTGATGCACGGCTGCCGGTCGCCTGACTAAAGCGGCTTCTGCGGATGCGGTGTCTCATCAAAAGCGCCCCACACTGACTGATCAAAGTTCACCATCGACCCGGTCATCAGGCCTGACTCCTCGCTCGCGAGAAACGCAACTGCGCGCGCCGCTTCGGCAGGGTCGATCAGACGGCCGAACGGTTGCGCAACCATCGCGCGTTCAAGCCAGTCGTCCGGCGCGCCATGATAGGTGCGCTGAATCTGGTCTTCTCCGTCAGACGACATCCAGCCGAGATTGAGTCCGTTCACGCGGATCCGGTTGCGCAACAGCGCGTACGCGGTGTTCTGCGTCAGCGTCGCCAACGCGCCCTTCGACGCGCAGTACGCCGCAATAAACGGCTGTCCTGCCATAGCAGACATCGAGCAAATATTGACGATCGTGCCTTCGGTGCGTTCGCGTCGCATCACCTTGACGGCTTCCTGTATCAGGAAGAACGGCGCACGCACATTGGTCGCGAAGATGCGGTCAAAGAGGTCGGGACTGGTATCGAGAATGGTCCCACGATCCGTCATCGCCGCCGCATTCACCAGCACGTCTACGCGGCCGAAGTGTTTATCGGCCGCGGCGATGACCGCACAGCAGTCATCCACACGGGTCAGATCGGCCTCGACGAAGTGGACCTCGGCGCGGCCCGACTCGCTGAGTTCAGCGGCCTTCGCGATACCTTTCTCCTTCGAGCGGCCGCAGATCACCACGCCCCGCGCGCCGCGCTCGACGAGCAACTTCGCGATTGCCGCGCCGAGCCCCTGCGTGCCGCCAGTAACGACGGCTACTTTTGCATCGAACTGTCCCATACGGTTTTTTCCTTTTAAAGATCCATCACAGAAGCTCAGTCACTTCCTCGATCGAAGTCTGCCCAACCGGCCGGTCGAGCACGACCTCGCCGCGCGCCATCGCGACGATTCGATCGCACGAATGAAACACGTGCTGCAGGTTATGGCTGATAAACACGCCGGTGATACCTTGCTCCGACAAGCCACGCACAAAGCCGATCACCTTTTGCGTCTCCTTGACCGACAGATGATTGGTCGGCTCATCGAGTATCAGCAGCTTCGACTTGAAGTGCATCGCGCGTGCAATGGCCACACCCTGGCGTTGACCGCCTGATAGCTCGCCGAGCAATGCCTCAGCAGAACGCAGATGCAGATCGACATCGGCGATCGCCTTGACGGCCTCGCTTCGCATGCGGCGATGGTCCATGGGCCCGATGCCGAATAGGGAAAAAAGCAGCGGTTCGCGGCCAATGAACAGATTCCGCGCGATCGAGAGATTCGGCACCAGCGAGTTGTGTTGATGAATCGTCTCGATACCCAGATGCATGGCGGCCTTCGGCGACTTGATCCTTACCGGTTGGCCCTGGAACAGGATCTCGCCGTCGTCGGGCCGGTGCACTCCGGACAGAATCTTGATCAGCGTCGACTTGCCCGCACCGTTGTCGCCCAGCAAACCCACCACCTCGCCACGCTTGAATTCGAGACTCACGCCATTGAGCGCATGGACACCCGAATACCACTTGTGCAGATTGCGCACGGCCATCAGCGGAGCTGTAGCACGACTGGCATCGACACTCTCTGGCGGATAGGACAGCAGATCCCGGGCATCGGTTGACATCGTATTCATAGCTGCACCTTCAGGTGACGAGCCGTGCGGCGCATCCAGGCGTTCGCGACCACGGCAAAGATGGTGAGGCTGCCGACCGCGAATTTGAACCAGTTCGCGTCGACCTGGGTAAGCACGAGGCCGTTGTCGATCACGCGGATCAGCAGCGCGCCGACCACGGCGCCGAGCACGTTGCCGATCCCGCCGGACAGCGCGGTTCCGCCGATCACCGCCGCCGCAACGGCCTGGAGTTCGAGCCCGTCGCCGATCGATGGCAGTGCCGCGCCGAGCCGAAACACCTGGATCATCCCGGCGAATCCCGCGAGCACTGCACACAACACGAAAGAAAACAGCTTCACACGCCGCGCGGGGACACCGCTCGATATCGACGCTTCGAGAAAGCCTCCCGTCGCCTTCATCCAGTTACCCAGATTGGTCGCGGACAACAACACCGCGGCCGCCGCGCCAATACCGATGAACCACAGAAACGACGCCCGGAACAGGCCATCCGGCCCGATGAAACTCACGAACAGGTGCGTAGGCATCTGCTCGACGGGCAGGTTAGGTGGAAAGCCGCCCGACAGAACGACCGTCAGCGAGCGCACGATGAACAGCATGCCGAGCGTCGTGATGAAACTCGGTATGTTGAAGACGAGCGTGATCAGACCGTTCATCAGGCCGATGGCCGCCGCGACGAGCAGACCGATCAGGAATGCCGGCCAGAACGGCACACCCGCATTCACCAGCAGCGTGATCGACATCGGCGTGAGCGCGAAGACCGAGCCCACCGACAGGTCGAACTCGCCGCAAATCATCAGCAACGTGACGCCGATGGCAACAAGCCCAACCTCCGGTAACACCCCGAGAATACCCCGCACGTTTTCCGCGCTGAGAAACACCATTTCGGAACGGAACTGAAACAGAGCAATCAACGCGGCAAGCAGGACAATGCCCGCGAGCTCCGGCTTCTGCAGATAAATCTTGAGCAGCTTTTTCATCGCCGTCTCCTAGCGAAGGCCCTTTTGGGCGAGTGCAATGACCGAATCAGCCTGAGCCGGCATCACCAGCGAGTCGCCAGTATTGATATCGGCAGGCGCAAGACCAAACGACTTCGCGAGGTACACCTGCATCACCGGCATGAAACCTTGTGTGTACGGCTGCTGATCGACCTCGGCCTGGATATAGCCGGCCTTCATCATCTGCAACACCTGGGGCACGATGTCGAATCCTGCGAGCAACACCTTGCCCGGCGGCACGCCACGATCCTTCAGCGTCTGGGCAACGGCGGCGTGAAAGAAGCCCATGTCGAAGTACGCGGTGGTATCGGGATGCGCGGTGAGATACGCTCCGACCCGCTCACCCGTCACCGACAGATCCGTGCCCGAGTCCAGCCGGTCGATCACGATCTTGCGAGTCGGGTTCGCACGCTTCCAGTCGTCGAGCCCCTGCATCACGCCCTTTGCTCTTTGCTCCGCCCAGTTCTGTCCGGGCGCACTGACGCCGACGAGCACGCGGATCGGACCATCTTTGGGAAACTGTCGGGAGAGTTGCTGCGCGAGGCTGCGCCCCGCAGGCACGAAGTTTTGTCCGATGAACGCCTGCCGCTTCGCCGCGCCTGATGCGCCGCCGCTCTGGTCCACGTTATAGGCGATCACCATCACGTTCTTTGCCCGCGCCTCGTTGATCATCGAAGTCAGTGCCGAATCGTCGACGATCGTTGTCAGGATCGCATCCGGTTTGCGCGCAAGCGCGGCCTGAAAGTTTGAACTTTGCTGCTCGATCGAGCCGTCGGTCTGCGTGAAGACCATCTGGCAATGGGCCTGCACGCGCGCACAAGCGTCGTCGAAGCCTTTCTTTACGGCCTGCCAGAATGCGTTGGTTGCGGCGCCGTGTGTCAGCATGACAATGTTCAGCGGCTCGGCGCTGCGCGCCGGGTTCGCGCCGAATAGCGAACACGCTACACAGGCGGCGACCACAAACCGGCTGGCAAGCGGCCGAAGTTCGACTGACGGGATTTTGGGGTTCATCTTTGTCTCCTGATGAGTCCCGCTACTGAGGCGGGCTCTATAGGTGCTTCAGGTAACCGGCTTGATGAGCCGGCGCGGTGATGCGATGATCGCGTCATCGTCGGTTCTTCTTTCTGCGAGACTTCCGATCCAACCCATGGCTAGCCGCACGTCTGTCCGTCCCGGTACTTCCCGTCGCAAGACGAGCATGGCCGACATTGCGAAGGCCGCCGGCGTCAGCGAGGCAACAGTCGACCGCGTGTTGAACGGCCGCGGCGGCGTATCGCGTGAGAAAGAGACGAGCGTCCTCCAGTGGGCGCGCAAGCTCGAGATCGATCGCGCGCTCAAATCGGTCTCGGTGCGCTGGCTGCGCATTGCGATCCTGTTGCAGCAGCCGGTGGTGCCGTATTACGTGTCGCTCAAACAGGGCTTTGAAGTGGCGCAGAAAGCGTTCGAAAGCCAGCGCGTGATCTGCGCTGTCACTTACTTCGACAACCTCGATCCCGCGCACGTGGTCGATACGATCCGCCGGACAACGCAGAAAGCCGACGCGCTCGTGATCGTCGCGTATGAACATCCCGACATCACCACTGCATTGCGTCAGGTGAGCCACACCATGCCGGTCGTCACACTCGCGAGCGATCTCCCGGGCACCGGCCGCCTGGCCTACGTCGGCATCGATAACCGGGCCGCAGGACGCGTCGCGGGCGAGCTGATGGGGCGCTTTCTCGGCGACGCTGGAGGCAAGGTGCTCGTGTTGACGGGCATGCATGATTTCCTCGGTCATGAAGAACGCGAAAGCGGATTCCGCTCAGTACTTCGACACCGCTTTCCGAACTGCGACATCGTGGAGACAATAGAAAGCCGCGAGCAGTCCGCGGTGACGGGGAGACTCACTCGCAACGCTTTCCGCCGCTATCCCGACCTGCGCGGGATTTACAACATTTCAGTCGGTGACG
Organism: Paraburkholderia metrosideri; assembly: GCF_904848625.1. Lineage (GTDB taxonomy): Bacteria > Pseudomonadota > Gammaproteobacteria > Burkholderiales > Burkholderiaceae > Paraburkholderia > Paraburkholderia metrosideri. The sequence continues at coordinate 182,874 of NZ_CAJHCP010000009.1, read as the reverse complement.
AAGGCGTCGGCGCGACACTCGTCGCACTCGATCGCGCCCGTTCGACGGTCTTCATCGGTCACGAACTCAACGAGACGTCGCGGCGCCTGCTGATCGAGGGCACGCTCGACGCCGTGCTGGACCAGAACCCTGCCGGCGAAGCGATGCGTTCGATCGAAATCGTGCTGCGGCACTACCACCGCGACCCCGGCGTCGCGCCAGCGCGACAGATTCCTGTCACTGTGCTGTTGCGTGAAAACCTTCCGTTAAGCGATTGACTCAGCGACTGCCCGCCAACGCCACGTCTTCCTGAACTACCTCGTCCCACAGCTGACGAATCCAGTCTCGCATCAGCAACGACTCAGTCCAGCGATCGGTCGTGTCGTTGCCGTCGGCGCCAATGATCGCGTACGGCTTGGGTCCGAGTTCGCAGGTGAAGGTGAGTGACTCGTCGGGACCTGCGCGCCGCCGCCATGACGCGAACCCATAACGCCACCAGTCGAGAAACAGGTCGACCCACATGCGGTGCGGCTCGAACGAGATTTCGATCTGCACCTGCTCGCGGCTCGCCACGCGGCCATGAAAAGCCCATGAGTGATCGAGAATGCGGTGCATCATCGCGTGGTTTTCATCGGAGACGGGCCACGCGAACTCGCGCCCGACGAGGTAGTGCGAGATGTCGCCCAGCAGCTTGAGATCAGGACGCTCATCGAGCAGATCGAGCGTGAAGTGCAGATCGGTCGTCATCCGGTCACGGTGCGTTTCGATGTACACGGGAAAATCGACCTGTTCCGCGAGCCGCGTCCAGCCATCGATCAGCGTCAGGCATTCAGCGATGCGGCGCGGCCGCACGTCAGGCTGCAGATCGATATGGTGAACCCCGAATTCGGTCGCGAGTTCAAGCACCGGTTGCAGGTCGTCGACCGTACGCGGAAAGCACTGCGCTTCCGCATGAAGACCAGTGGCCGCGAGCAGACTGGCGATCTCCCGGACTCCTTCACGCGACGCGTAACCTACGCTTATGCCGTCGAATCCGGCCCGCGCAATCATCTCGATGTTCTTTTCGAGCGTGCGCTCGTGGCCGTCGGTATGGCGTCGTTCCATCGCCCACATCGACTGGTATATTTCGAGGCGCTGACTCATCACGCCTCCACAGCCAGTAGCGGTTTCAGTTTGACACTGCGGTCTGCGAGCAACGCGGGATCGATGTTGGCGCGTCTGGCAATCAGTTCCTGCGCGATGCGCACGTCGCGCGCAATCTCGCTTATATTGCCCACGCCACTGGCGCCAACCAGCACGCCTTCGCGGTCGAGTCCGAAGAAGATACGCGACGCTGCGCCCACCTCGCGCACAGTGGTCGTCACAGCAAAGGCCGGAATGCCTGCGATCTGGATCGTCATGTCGTACTGATCGGACCAGAACCATGGCACTTCCGAATACGTCTCACCGCGATCAACCATATTGCGCGCGACGATGCGCGCGTGATCCTCGGCATTCTTCCAGCATTCGAGACGGATTCGCCGGCGGAACAGTCGATGGGGAAACGAACATACGTCACCGGCCGCAAAGATGGTCGGGTCGTTGGTGCGCAGCGTGTCGTCGACCGCGATGCCATCGGCAACGTCGATGCCGGCCGCTTCCGCAAGTTCGGTGCGCGGCTTGACGCCGATACCCGCGATCACGCAATCGCACGCGACGGTGCTGCCGTCTGACAGCTTGATGCCGCTCACACGCTGCTCGCCGAGAATCCGCTCCACCTGAACCGCAAAGCGGATATCGACGCCCATCTGCCGATGACGTGCGACCAGGTACCCCGCTACGACTTCCGGTACCGCGCGCATCAACGCACGAGCAGCAGTCTCGATCACCACCACTTCGCAGCCGCGCGCCACTGCAGTCGCGGCGATCTCGAGTCCGATGAACCCCGCCCCGACAATCGCGATCCGGCGACCCGGTTGCAGTTCATCCACGATCTGCGCGGCGTCGGCGACCGTGCGCAGACAATGCACCCCGGCGAGCGTCGAGCCGGGTACCGTAAGTTTTCGCGGCGCGGCGCCGGTAGCGATCAGCAAACGGTGGTACTGAACCGTCAAGCCGCCTTTCACCACCACATGCCGCGCGGCACGGTCGATGCGTTCAACAGCGGCATCCATGCACAGATCGATCCGCTGCTCGCGATAGAACGCTTCATCGTAAAGTGCGCATTGCGCTGTGGACTTCTCGCCAAGCAAGACCGCTTTGGAAAGCGGCGGGCGGTCGTACGGGGCAACGCTCTCATTGCCGAGCAGCGTGATGCCACCCTCCCAGCCGTTGTCGCGCAGCGCGTGCGCGGTGCGTGCGCCGCTCTGGCCGGCACCGATGATGACCATCGTAGGCCGCGCTCTCATGATGCGTCCTGCGCGGGAACGCCGAGCAGCACCTGGCCGTTTTCTACGCGTACCGGATGAGTTTTCAACTGCACGCACACGGGCGGGCTCTTCGGCTTACCGCTTGGGATGTCGAAGCGCCCCTGATGCAGCGGACATTCGATCTCGCGATTGACTACGAAGCCATCGGCGAGATGCGCTCGCTCGTGCGTACACCAGCCGTCCGACGCGAAGAAGCCATCGTCAATCCGATAGACCGCGTAGCTCGCGCCTTCATGATCGAAGCGAATCACGTCTTCTTCATCAATGTCGTCAGTCGCGCAGGCGACGATCCACTTCAAGCTGCTGGTTTCGATGGCCACGGCAGTCTCCGCTTTATCTGATGTTTTATTCAGCTGTCATTTCACACGTTAGGCTGTGCGGTAAAGCTGCCCTGCTCCGCGCGCTTGCCCGGCAACGTGCGCTCGATCACATGCTGCGGGTCGGAGCGCTGTTTCCACAGCGCCGGCAGCATTTCCCGATACGCGGCGTAAAGACTCGGATAGGCGGCCGGCAATTGATCCTTGATTGCCTCATGCAGGCGCGGTAGTGCGTGAAACGGCACCATCGGCAGCAAATGATGCTCGAGGTGGTAGTTCATGTTGAGGTACAGAAAACGGAACACCGGGTTCATATAGACGGTGCGTGTGTTCAGCCGGTGATCCTTCACGTTGACCGCGAGGCCGGCGTGCTGTGTCAGGCCGAGCAACTGATGGAGCCAGCCGCCGTAGAACCGCGGCGTCCACACGAACATGAGCGGCAGGAAGCTGCGCATCGCGATCGCCAATGTAATCGTGCAGACCACCACCGCCAGATAGATGCGGCACGACCAGATCATCTTGGGCTTTTCAGAGGCAGGCAGGAAGGCATCGGTCGCGGCATCGACACGGCCGAACGCGTGACGCACGACCTTACCAATTTCAAGCGTGCAACCCATGAGACCGAAGAAATCAATCACGATCGGCCAGACCTTCGTCGGGCGGGCGACCTGGATCTCCGGGTCGCGGCTCTGGAAATAGGTGTGCGTGTGATGGCGCGCGTGGCTCCAGCGCCACCAGTAGCCTTCGCGAATCGTCATGAACGACGACAGGTGATAGAAGAAGTCGTTGGCCCACCGGCTCTTGAACGGTGTGCCGTGCGCGAGTTCGTGCCAGCGGGCATCGCTTGACGAATAGATCGTTCCGTAGACGAAGAACGCGGGCACTGCCCACCACGTGCCCCACGTGATTGCTGCAACCGCGCCGGACGCGAGCAGCAGCACGAGCCAGAGACCGAAATTGCGCCATCCTTCGGCGTCGCTGCGCTTCATCAGTTCCTTGAGCACGGCGCGCGGAATGACAGGCTGATACCACTGCTGACTGAGGGTGTCGTCGAAAGCCTTGTCGTCAAAGCCGGGCGTAGGGGTGCCGCCGGCGACGCCAGAAGTCGCGGACATGAAGTGTCTCCTGCTGGATAGTGTGTTCTGCGAGCTTTGCGCTGAAACCGTTTGACGGTCACGCTTCTCGTTGAACCAAGATAGATGATGGGAACAGCTTGTTCAGCAGGAAAAATGATGGGTTCCCATCAAACGCCGCGCTAAGCCGCGCCGGGCAACGGGTTTGATCGGAACCGCTTCTGGCACCGCTGCCAGGCCCGGCGAATTTCTGTAAGCTGAGCGTTGCCACAGCCGCCACGGATTCCCCTGATGCCCGCCACCATCCGCAACTCGCTCGCCTGGATCTTCGACGCATTCGAGCGCGATTCGACCTACATCACCAAGCGGATGTTCGGCTCCGATGCCGCCTATATCGACGGTCTGTTGTGCCTCGTCGCCGCCGCTCGAGGCGAACCCTGGAACGGCCTGCTGGTATGCACGTCGCAGGAACGCCACGCGGCGCTCATTGCCGACATGCCTGCTTTGCAACCGCATCCTGTGCTTGGAAAATGGCTGTATGTTTCGCAAGATAATCCGGCATTCGAGACGATTGCCGGACGAATGGCGGCGCTGGTACTCGCACGCGATCCGCGCGTCGGTGTCGAGCCGAAGCCGCGCCGGCGTAGCAGCAAGTCCAGGCTGCCAAACGCATGAGCCCATTGCGATCCATCAAGGAGGAGCCATGAAGAAACCGGAGTCAACCGACGAGCGCCCGGCATCGGAACTGATCGATCAGAGAATTGCCGACCTCGGTGACTGGCGTGGAAAAGCGCTGAGCAGAATGCGCAAGCTGATCCACGAAGAAGATACGGAAGTCGTCGAGGAATGGAAGTGGATGGGTACGCCAGTGTGGTCGCACGATGGCATCATCTGCACGGGCGAGTCATATAAGGCGGCGGTCAAACTGACCTTCGCGAAGGGTGCGTCGCTAGCGGATCCGGCCGGGCTTTTCAACGCGAGCCTCGACGGCAACACGAGGCGCGCGATCGACATTCATGAAGGGGAAGAAGTCGATGCGAAAGCGTTCAAGGCGCTGATTCGTTCCGCGATCGACCTGAATTCATCCAAAGTGAAAGCGCGCAAGAAGTCGGTGAAATAGAGACGGCAGGAGACGCTCGCGGAACCGGCTGGCCACGCCGCCCTTTCTCTCAGTTGTGAGTTCCGATTAGCGCGCGCTCCAGATCGGCGTGCGCTTCATCCACCTTGCGTTGACGATCGGCAATTTTCTTCGCGCTCTTGCCCTGAGCTTTAGCTTCCTGCAGATCCCTTTCGCGTTCGTCCAGGTGTTTCTGCGCAGACGCGATTTTGCGCTCGCTGTCGCGGCGCAGCGAAGCCTCTGTACAGTGCGCGTTCATCTGCTTGAGCGCAGTCTCAAGACCGTCGACACGCTTCGCATTGCCGTGCGCGCGAGCGTACGCAATCTCCTTTTCCAGCGATTCACGTTTCGCGTCACAGCCACCGGTTTGCGCCGACGCGAGCATCGGCGCCATTAGCGCGCACAACAACACAGCCTTGAGGGGGGTTTTCATCGGCAATCCTGGGAGTCTCTGAACGATGGGCCTGACCGGATAGTCAGGCCCTCACGAAGCAACACCATATTACCGATCTGCAAGCGACCCGGCCCGCCACTCACTAGCACGGCCCAGTGCCGGCATCATTGACCGTAGACGTCGAAGTCGAAATACTTTTTCGCGATCCTGTCATACGTGCCGTCGGCGCGCGTGTCGGCGATAGCCTTGTCGATCTTCGCCTTCAGGTCGGTATCTTCCTTGCGCAAACCGATTGCCGTGCCGCTGCCCAGCGTTTTTGCGTCATACAGCGGACTGCCGGCGAACGCGAAGTCCTTGCCGCGCGGCGCGCGCAAAAACCCGACGTCGGCCTGCACTGCGTTTTGCAACGATGCATCGATACGGCCTGCAATCAGATCCGAGTAGACCTGATCCTGATCCTGGTACGACACGACGGTTGCGCCGACCGGCTCCCAGTACGTCTTCGCATACGTCTCCTGAATCGAGCCCTGCTCGACGCCGATCCGCTTGCCCTTCAGCGATTCCGGCGTCGGCACGATCGTCGAGCCCTTCTTTGCGACGAGGCGCGTGGGAATACGAAATACCTTCGACGAGAACGCGATCTGCGCCTGACGCGCGGGCGTCATCGACATGGTGGACAGCACGCCGTCGAACTTGCGGCCCTTCAACGCCGGAATCATTCCGTCGAACGAATTTTCGACCCACACGCATTTCGCGTTCAGCCGGCGGCAAATTTCGTTGCCCAGATCGATGTCGAAGCCGACGAGTTTGCCGTCGGCGGCTTTGGATTCGAACGGCGGATAGCTCGGGTCGACACCGAACTTCACGGTCGACCAGTCCTTCGCCATCGCACTGCCGGACGACACGGCGAGAAGCGCCATCGTCAGGCTTGCAAGCATGGTTTTCATGGGTTCCTTTTCACTCTTTTTAAAATCGGTGTGCGGCGTCAAATCGACGGCTGCGCGGCCTCGCGGGTCACGTCCGGCGCGCAAAACCTGACATTCGACCGTAATCTCACGGTTCGCACAAATTCATTAAAAAAATCAATTTATGCGTGTGACGCATATCAACCGCCGGTTGCGCGCCTGGTTCCGCACCATGACTGATTCTCGCCACGCCCGCAAAACGCTGCATTTAGCCATTACGTCTGATGAAACCGACGTGTTTCTCTGCCGCGACATCCATTAGCAAATAACCAATGTGGATTTGTGCGGGCCCTGCTGCGAGGTTACGATTGCGCTTTTTTTCGGCTGTCTACGCATGTCCACCACCTTTGCGCCCTCTTCGCCCGCTGTTTCGCCTACCGGGCCCGCAAAGCCTGTCATCCGTCGCGCGTCTGACGTGTCAGATCTCGTCAATCGGGGAGCGGCGGCCGGCAGCAATGCGCGCATCGTCGTTGCCATCGCGCTCGGCGGTGTTTTTCTCGATGCATACGATCTCGGCGCGCTTGCGTTTGGCCTCAAAGACGTCGCCCGCGAATTTTCGCTAACGCCGGCCGGTACGGGGCTAGTCGCATCGGCGATCACCTTTGGCGCCATCTTCGGCGCGTTCTTCGGCGGATTTCTCACCGACAAGATCGGCCGTTATCGCGTTTTCATGGCCGACATGTTCTTCTTCGTGGTCGCGGCGCTCGCCTGTGCTTTCGCGCCGAACGCGTGGGTGCTCGGCGGCGCGCGCTTCGTGATGGGTCTCGGCGTCGGTATCGACCTGCCTGTCGCGATGGCTTTTCTCGCTGAGTTCTCCCGACTGTCGGGGCGCGGCAACAAGGCCTCGCGTATCGCGACCTGGTGTCCGGTCTGGTATGCCGCGATCAGCATTTCGTATCTGCTGGTGCTGGGTTTCTATTCGACGCTGCCGGCTAGCCATTCGGGTTTGCTGTGGCGCCTGATTCTCGGTTTCGGCGCCGTGCCCGCGCTCATCATCATTGCGGTTCGTAGCCGCTATATCAGCGAATCACCGGTTTGGGCCGCGAATCAGGGTGACCTCGAAGGGGCCGCGCGCATTCTGAAGCGTTCGTATGGGATCGACGCGGACGTCGTGCAGGATGCAGACGCTGCCGATCGCGCGCCGGCTCGCACGGCCTCGTGGCGCAACTACGGCGCGCTGCTGCGCGGTGTTTATCTGAAGCGAACGGTGCTGGCAACGGTCACCGGCATTGCGTCGGCCTTCGCGTACAACGCGGTCGCGTTCGGATTGCCGGTCATCATTTCCAGCTTTCTCGCCCAGTCGATGTTGACCACGATCCTCGCGTCCCTCGCGCTAAATCTTGGTTTCGCGTTCGTCGGCGGTCTGATTGCGGTTCGGATCGTGCCGACGGTCGGCGCGTGGAAGTTGACCGTGCTGGGCTACACGCTCCAGTTGATCGCACTGGTGGGTCTGGCGATCGTGGGACGCCCGGCGTCGACGCCGGAGGTGGTCGCGGCCGTCGCGTTGCTCGCGACGTTCCTGCTGGGTCAGGGCGTCGGACCGGGTTCGCACACCATGACCTTCGCGTCGTTGAGCTATCCGACCTCGCTGCGCGGCGTCGGCGTCGGTTTCAATCAGACGTTGATGCGCGCGAGTTCCGCGGCATCGCTCTTTCTGTTTCCCGTGCTGGCCGCCGCGCTGAACACGCGGGTTTTCTGGATCATCGCGTTTGCGCCGTTGTGCGGCTTGCTGGCCTTGCTGGCAGTTCGCTGGGAACCGTCGGGTTATGACGTCGATGCCGAGGACTTTCCGGTCAACGCATAACCCCGGTAGACGCATTTAATCCGCAGGGCTGGCCCAGGGCGCCGGATCTTCCGTTGTTTCGCGAGCAACCGGGCAGATCCGGCGCCCTTGCATCAAACCTCGCAAGCGGCGCTTATTGCTTCGCTTCGCCAAACATCGTCAGGCCCGCCAGACTCACCACCCCGCAGCCCAGCACATACCACGCGGGCGCATAGAAGCTTCCGCTGATCCGCCACAGGTAACTGACGATCAACTGCGCGAAGCCACCGAACACCGTCACACCAAGCGCATAGATGATGCCGAGCGAGGTCGCCCGCACTTCGGGACGCAACGCTTCCAGAATCATCACGAACCCTGCCGGACCCGACAGCGTCATCAGCCCGATCAGCACGAACACGACGGCCAGCACGGTGCCGATCGAAGGCCACGTCCGGATGACGTGGAACGCCGGCAACAGCAACAGCAGCGACACAATCGACACCGCGTAGAGCAGCTTCTTGCGACTGGGCACACGATCCGCCAGCCGTCCCGCGAACGGCGAGCCGACCAGCAGCACGATACCCGCCATACATCCGGCGAGCGCCGATACAGCGGACGGCATCCCAAGCGTCAACGTCAGGAACGAAGGCAGAAAAAACGCGATGGTGTACATCGACGCAGTGCCGCCGATCACCAGCATCGTCCCGGCGACAATCTGCCTGAGCGGCAGACGCACCCGCTGCTTCGGACTTGCCGTATTGCGCTCGACGGGCAGCGTATCGTCGAGATGCCGCCGCAGATAAAAACCAATCGGTCCGATCAGCAAGCCGATCAGGAAAGGCACGCGCCATCCCCACGACAACAGCGCTTCATGCGAGAGGCTCTTCGACAGCGTCACGGCCACGAGCGCGCCCACGAGCAGCGCGCCGCCCTGACTCGCCATCTGCCAGCTAACCAGCGAACTGCGCTGCCCGGTGCCGGCGGACTCCATTAGCAGCGTCGTCGCCGCGCCCACTTCGCCGCCCGCCGAGAATCCTTGCAGCAAACGCCCACAGACGATCAGCACGGGTGCCGCATAGCCAATGCTGGCAAAGGTCGGCGCGAAGCCGATCACGCCGGTGCCGAGCGCCATCATCAGCACGGTCAGCACGAGCGCCGGTTTGCGTCCCGCGCGATCGGCATACGCACCAATCACGATCCCGCCGAGCGGACGCACGACAAAGCCGACGCCGAACGTCGCCAGTGACAACATCAGCGAGCCGAGTTCGCTATCGACGGGAAAGAACAGCTTGCCGATCAGCGCGGCGAAGAAGCTATAGACCGTGAAGTCGAAAAATTCGAGCCCATTGCCGAGCGCGGCCGCGACGATCGTCGAGCGGATCGAGCGGCGGGATGACGTCGCGTGCGCGACGGTGCCGGACTGGTTTGCTGCGTTCATAACGTGACACGCCCAAAGATGAATTAAAAAACGCGCCTGCCAACGACTAACAACGCGCGCCGCAGGCCCGCTGTCGTGGTCCGCCGCCGCGGAATACAGCGGCGTGGTTGCAGACCTGCGGCATCGATCGGCGCTTATTCGCTGCCTTTCACACCTGCCACCACGCGCAGTTTCAGCTTGTTGACGACCGAACTGACGCCGGGCACGCGCTGCGCAACACTGGTAGCGAGACCGATCTGACTGTCGTCGGCCACGACGCCAGTCAGCGTCACGACACCGCCGTTGGCGCGCACGCGAATATAGCTGGACTTCAGGCCATGACGGTGCGCACTGCGTAACGCACTGCGCACCGACGCGGCCAGTTGCCGGTTCGATACGGCACCGCTTGCAGCATTGGCCGGCGCTGACGCGGAAGCCTCGACCGAAGCCGAATCCGCGGCGCTCGCACCCTGCGCATAGCCGTTGATGCAACCTGCCATCAACAGCACTGCGCCCGCTATCCTGATTGCTTTCATGCTTTATCTCCTCATGCAGGGATGACGCCGGTGGCGCCGCGTTCTCTAGAACTTGTGGTACATGCCGACCAGCACGACGCGCGGCGACTGATAGTTTTCAAGCGCGCCGTTGGACCCGGTGTAGGTCGTGTTGATGTTGTCGACGATCGGCTGTTCGCCTGGGTACCGGCCATAGGGTGGCGTCGAACCGGTGTTGGTGATCATCGAGCCACGCACATAGAGCGCCGTGCGCTGCGACAGGTTGTAGTCGTAGCCCAGCGTCACGCCATACGAGTGATCGCTGAAGCCGCCCACCGTGCGATACGCGAGTTCCGCGCGAAAATCGTTGCGCTGATACCGGTACAGGCCACCCGCTGTGTAAAGCGAGGCCACGCGGTCGCCAGCAAGACGCGGCGCGAGAAAGCTGTATCCCGCCGACAGCACGTAGTGGCCGGTGTCGTACACCGCGCCTGCTGCGAAGTTGTCGGTGCGGACATAGGACGAAGTCGTCAGCGCATTGAGGCCGTAGTTACCCAGATAGCTGAGCGTGCCGAACACGCGTCCGTCGTAGTAGTTAAGCGCGACGGCTCGTGTGGTCACGGTCGGCGCCGTGCTTCCCTGGCTCGCCAGCGACACCGCAAGCTGCGCATTGAACGGCCCGAACCACGGTGTCGAATAACTGATCGCGTTCGGCAAACGCGCCGGCTGGTAGCTTGCGCCCGGACCGAGGTCATACACCCACGCGGTCAGAAACGCGACGGCTGACACCGTGCCGACCTGCCCGAAGATATCGACGAACAACGGCACGCCGACATCGTCCTGCAAGCCGAATTTCAGTTCACCGGTATTGCGCGAACCAATCGACACCCACGCCTCCCGATTGAACAGTGTATTGGCCGTGCCGAGTTCGCCGTTCGACGCGTTGAAGCCGCTTTCGAGATTGAAACGCGCGCGGTAGCCGCCGCCCAGATCTTCGACCCCGTAAAAGCCGAACTTCGACGTCCATTCGCCACCGCTTTGCTGCACGAATGCGGTTTGCGCGCCTTTGGTAAAGCCCACCGCCTCGTCGACCGCGCCGTACAGGGTGATGCCCGGCTTGTATGCATTCAGGCCGGCGTACGGAATGCCCACGAAATAATCGTTGAAGAACGAGTCCGACGCCCACGCGCCCTGACCGGCGACGCCCAGCGTGGCAAGCACCGCTGTGTGTAACGCGGCCCGCACTAGCGTGCGGCCGGGGCGCTTCGATGCTGTCGTGGAACACCAGGAGAACACAGACTGCGGGTTGGTCTTGTTGAAAATCCGAAGGCTTCTTGTGGCCATTGATGAACTCATTTCTGGTTGGTCGGAAAACGCGCGCTCCAGTGAAACGCGTGGTGTCTCGTGGTGTCGCGTAAAAAATCGGCGGATTAGCCTGCGTGCAGGTAGCGCTCGCCAAGCGCGGCGAAATACGCCGCTCCCCAGCTCAGCGCGGCATCGTTGAAGTCATACGACGGGTTGTGAACCATGCATCCGCCCGTCGAGCCAATGCCGTTGCCCAGCAGCACATAGCAGCCGGGTAGCTGCTCGGTCATCCACGAGAAGTCCTCGCTGCCCATCACCGCGTCCGGCATCATCGTCAGCGACTGCGGGCCGGCCAGTGCTTCGATGGTCTCGATCGCGAGTCCGGCGGCGTGACGGTCGTTGATCAGCGGTCGAGAAATCGCCTTGTAGTCGACCTCGGCGGTCGCGCCGTAGGTTTGCGCCTGCCGGTCCGCGATCTCGCGGATGCGCTGTTCGAGCATCGAGCGCGTCTCGCTGTCGAGTGCGCGAACCGACAGTTTCAGTGTGGCCGTTTGCGGAATCACGTTGCCCGCCGAGCCGGCATTGAACGCGCCCACCGTCACCACGGCCGCGCGGGTCGGCTCGATATTGCGCGAGACGATGGATTGCAGCGCCAGCACGATGTTCGACGCGGCGACAATCGGGTCGCACCCAAACTGCGGCGTCGCGCCGTGGGTGCCCTTGCCGGTCACGGTGATCGTCGCCGTGTCCGACGAAGCCATCATGCAGCCGTGACGCAGCGCGAAATGGCCGATCGGCAAACCGGGGGCGTTGTGCAGCGCGAACACCATGTCGCACGGAAAGCGCGTGAAGAGACCGTCGTCGATCATTCGCGTCGCGCCACCCAGCCCTTCTTCGGCCGGCTGGAAGATCACGTTCAGCGTGCCGTCGAACCTGCCGCGCGTCGCGAGGTGGTGCGCTGCGGACAGCAGGATGGCCGTATGTCCGTCGTGGCCGCACGCGTGCATCGTGCTTCCGACCGTGCTCGCATAGGGCAAACCGGTTTCTTCGTGGATCGGCAGCGCGTCCATGTCGGCGCGCAAGCCGATCTTGCGCCCGGATGTTCCGCGGCGGATTTGCCCCACCACTCCCGTCCCGCCGATGCCCACCGTGACGTCATAACCCCAGTCGCGCAGCTTGCTGGCGACGAGGTCAGCGGTACGCGTTTCCGCGAAACCGAGTTCCGGGTGCGCGTGGATATCGCGCCGGACTGAGACGAACTGTTGTTCCGACTCGCGAATCTCCGCGAGTAATTGTGCGTATTCCTGCGTCATGAGTGGCTCCGTAGCTGGCTGTCATCAAGCCGTCAGGACAGAGCGTAGAGAGACGCGATGAAAATAAAAAAGCACAAATTGTGATGCGCATAACCAATGGTAATATATCCCGCATTATGAAAATTCATCATTTGCGGGCACTGGTTGCCGTGTCGGCCACGGGAAGCATCAAGGGCGCGGCCGTGTCGCTGCACGTCAGCCAGCCGGCCATTACCAAAGCCATCCGGGAGTTGGAAGACGAATTCGGCGTGCAGTTACTCGAACGCAATCAGTGGGGCGTCGTGCCGACCGCGGAAGGCACGGCCTTGCTGAATCGGGCACGCACCGTGGTCCGCGAGATGGAGCGCGCCGAAGAAGATATGGCGCATCTGAAAGGGCTGCGCGACGGCAACCTGGTGATCGGTGTGACGCCGATCACCGGCACGGCGGGCTTGACCGAAGCGTTCGTCGAGTTTCGCAAACGCTGGCCCAGGGTCACGCTGGAGTTTCGCGAACTGGGCTTTAATCAGCTCAGCGAGCAACTGCAAAACCGCACGCTCGATCTCGCCTTTACCGCGTTCGCCAAACCGCTCCCCGCTTCAGGCGATGCGAAAGAACTGTTCTCGTTCGATACGGTTTTCGTGACCCGGTCCGCCGGAATCTACGCAGGTGCGAATTCGTTAGAAGCTTTGCGCGAAGCCGAATGGATTCATACCGACGTCACCGAGAACTACGCGAGCTTTATTCGCGAGATGTATGGAAGGGCCGGTCTCGCGCCGCCGCATTGCATTACGCGTTGCACGTCGTATGCGCTGTTTTATAGCCTGACGGTGAACACCGATTCGGTGTTCGTATGGACCCAGCATTCGCTCGATGAAACGGAGCTTGGCAGAATGTTCGTCAGGTTGTCGTTGGCAGAAACGCCGCCGCCGTTGCGGCTTTATCTGCTGACACCGCCAGGCTTGCAACTGACGCGGCCCGCCGAATATTTCCTCGACTGCATTTTGAGCGGGACCGCCGCGAAGAAGCGGGATGCTTCACGCGCGGCGGCAAACAAGCCGTAGTGGATGGGTGAGAGCGATGCGCGTTAGCCCTGCTGCGCCTGCCAACCCATGCCGAGGCTCTTCTGCAGCGACACAAAGTCTTTCAGCAACTCGGCCCGCCCGGCGACAACGTTCTGTTGCGCGGTGAATTCTTCGCGCTGCGTGTCGAGCAGATCGATCAGCGTCGATACGCCAGCGGAATAACGTTGCCGCATCAACGTAGCCGAATGCGTCGCGGACGCCTCCACCTTCTGCAACGTGACGACGTGCTCCCGCTGATGCCCATAACGCGACAGCGATGAATTCGCGTCCTGAAGCGCGCCAAGCACGGTCTTCGTATAACGGGCTTCCGCTTCATCGCGCGAAGCTTCAGCCGCGTGCACGCTGCCCAGCGTGCGGCCGAAATCGAACGCGTTCCATTGCAGATACGGCGCGCCAATCCAGCTGAAATTGTTCTTGCGGATCAGATGCCCAGGATCGCTTGCACTGAAGCTGATATCGCCCAGCAGCGTCACCTTCGGGAAAAAGTCGGCCACGTGCTCGCCGATCTGCGCATTGCTCGATGCAAGCCGCCGCTCCGCTGCGCGAATGTCGGGGCGCTGCTGCAACATCGCCGACGGATCGCCCACTGCCACCGTCGCGGGCATCGCCGGTAACGGCCGCGTGCCGGCGAGTTGTTCGTCCAGCGCGCCAGGCTCGCGGCCGGTCAGCACGGCGAGGCGGTCGAGCGAATCGGTGACTTGCGCGTCGAGCGGAATCAGCGTGGCGCGCGTGTTCTGAACCTGTGTGTTCAGGCGCTCGACATCGACGTCCGCTGCGGTGCCGCGCTCGCGGCGTTGCTGCGTGAGCGTCAACATTTTCTGTTCGGTCTCGGCCTGACGCTGCGCGAGTTCGAGCCGGGTCTGCTGATCGCGCAGGTCGATGTAGGTCTGTGCGACCTCGGCCGCGAGCGATACCTGGGTGTCCGCGAGATCGGCGTCGACGGCTTCCGCATCGGCTGAAGCCGCTTCGATTGCGCGCCGCGTACCGCCGAACAGATCGATTTCCCATGACGCGTCGAAACCTGCGGTGTAAAGCTGCAACGGCCCTCTTCCCGACGATGCGGCGCTGCTGCCCGACGAACCCGACGAGCTTGACGAACTGCCTGAACTCAGCGAACTCAGATCCGGCTCGCGCATACGAATGGCGGCGGCATCGCCGGATATTTTTGGCAAAGCGTCAGCGCGTTGCGTCTGCAACTGTGAACGCGATTCGCGCAAACGCGCCTGGGCGATATGGACATCAGGACTGTTTGCCAACGCAGCGGCGATCAGATCGTTCAACTGCGCGTCGTTGAATGCCAGCCACCACTGCTTCGGCGCGGGTGTAGCGTTGGTGCCGGAGGCCGGCGTGCGCACAAACGTTGCGCTGCTGTGCGCGTCCCGCGCAACCTGCGGTGCACCGTGATAATCAGGACCGACCGTGCAGCCCGACAACACGGTCAGGCCAGACAGAAGCGCCGCAGCGGCCAGAGCAATACACGAAGGACGGTTGAACATCATGTTGAGATGAGAAGGCATTAGTGTCCGGCAGACGAAGGCGGCGGCGCATTGCGGCGCGGTGTTTTCAGAAGCAGCGCAAGCGGAATGCACGCGAGCAGCGCAATGCCGAGCAGATAGAAGGTTTCCGAATAGGTCATCACGATGGCCTGAACCTGGATTTGCGCGCCGAGTTGACCAAGTGCGTGCAGATGCGAGTACGCCATGTCGCCGGTCTGCGCGAACCAGTTCGCTGCGTTCGCGGCGATGCTGTCCTGACCGATCGTCGAATTCGCGCTGACCGATTCGCGGATCATCGCGGTATGGAACGTGGTGCGCCGGTCGATCACGGTGCCGATGATCGCGAGGCCAATCGAGCCGCCGAGGTTCCGCGCCATGTTGTAGAGACCGGCGGCGTCGCCGGAATCTTCACGCGACACTGCCGCCATCGACGCCTGATTCAGCGGCATCATCGCGAGCATCTGCGCGGTGCCGCGTATCAGTTGCGACCAGACGAAATCGTGTCCGACGCTCTGCGCGGTCAGGCTGATATCGATCATGCAACTGATCGCGTACAGCACCAGCCCGGTAATCACCAGAATACGGAAATCGACTTTGCCCAGCAGCCTTGGCAGCACCGGCATGATCATGAAAGCAGGCAAGCCGGACAGCAGCATGATCGCGCCGGACTGTTCCGCGTTGTAACCCGCGACCACGCCGAGAAACTGCGGCACCAGATACGACACGCCATAGAGCGCCGCGCCGACTGCCGACACAATCACGATCACGCTTGCGTAATTCGGGTTGCGCATCAGGCTCAGACGCAGGATCGGCTTCTTCGCGGTCATCTGCGACGCGGCGATCAGGCACATGCCGAACAGCGACAGGCAGGTGAGCCCGACGATCATCGGCGATTCGAACCAGCGTTCGCGCTGGCCTTCTTCGAGCACCACGGTCAGCGAGCTAAGGCCGATCGCGAGGCCGGCGATGCCGAGCCAGTCCGCCTTCAGAAACGCCTCCCAGTGCGGCTTATCCGACGGCAGGCCGACGATCAGCAGCGTCATCAGCGCGAGACAGATGGGCAGATTCATGAAGAAGCACCAGCTCCAGCTGATGTTCTCCGCGAGCCAGCCCCCCACGACCGGACCAAGCAGCGGCCCGAGCAGCACGATCAGGCCGAACATGGTCATTCCGACTGGCAACTGCGACATGGGCAGCCGGGTACGGATGAT
Source organism: Paraburkholderia metrosideri (assembly GCF_904848625.1). Classification (GTDB taxonomy): domain Bacteria; phylum Pseudomonadota; class Gammaproteobacteria; order Burkholderiales; family Burkholderiaceae; genus Paraburkholderia; species Paraburkholderia metrosideri. The sequence continues at coordinate 166,559 of NZ_CAJHCP010000009.1, read as the reverse complement.
GGTCTGTGCGGTCGGAATCAGCGCGCCGCCGGTGAAGCCCTGGCCGATCCGGCCGGCGATCATCATGGGCAACGTGTGCGACCAGCCGCACATCATCGAGAACGCGATGAACAGCGCGGAATTGGTCAACAGGAAATTACGCAGGCCGAAGACGCGCGTGAGCCACGCGGCGAGCGGAATCATCACGATTTCCGACATCAGATAGCCGGTCGAAATCCACGTGCCTTCGGTGCCGGTGGCGCCGATTTCACCCTGGATCTGCGGCAGAGCCGAATTCGTGATCGAGATATCGAGCGTTGCCATCAACGCGCCGAGCGCGCCCGCGGCGACGGCGATCCAGTCGCTGACACTGGCCCGCTCTTCAGCGTGGGGCACGGCAGGTGCGTTGGGCGCGGCAGGTGCCACGGCGGTTGAATCAGCCACGATGATTCTCGGCGTCGATACGCGCGTCGCGGTCACGCGCGGAACGCGTGTCGACATCCACGGTCACCGACAGCCCCGGCAACAGCACGCTACGCGTTTCCGCCCCCGTGTCGATGCGAATTCGCACGGGCACACGTTGCACGATCTTCGTGAAGTTGCCGGTTGCATTCTCCGGCGGCAGCAGCGCGAACTGCGAGCCCGTGCCCGGCGAGAAACTGTCGATCACGCCATGCAGCGTATGACCGGGCAACGCATCGACATGCATCTCCACCGGCTGACCCACGCGCATGTTGCCCACCTGGGTTTCCTTGAAATTGGCGAGCAGATAGGTGTTCTGCACCGGCACGACCGTCAGCATCCGCGTGCCGGGTTGCACATACTGACCGACCCGCACGCTGCGATCGCCGACCTTGCCGCCGAGCGCGCTTCGCACCACGGTGTTGTCCAGATCGAGTTGCGATTGCTGCGCGCTGGCCTGCGCTGCTTCGAGTTGTGCGCGAGCTTGCGCAAGCTGGGCGGTGGCCGAGCCGATCTGCGAGCGTGCGGCTTCGACAGCAGCGGCGTTCGCCGCGAGCGTGGCCTTCGCCTGATCGCGCGTGCTGGTCAATTCGGCCATCTTTTCACTGCTTTCCGCGCCGGTCGCGATGAGCGGAGCGTAGCGCTGCACTTCGTCGCTCGCATGCTGCGCGCTCACGCGCGCCACCTGCTGCTGCGCCTGAGTCTGCGCGATATTCGATTGCTGCTGCTTGATGTCGGCTTCGGCTCGCGCGATGTCGGCTTTGCGCGCATCGATCGTGGCGAGCGCCTGGTCGAGTGCGACCTGATACTGACGGGCGTCGAGATGCACGAGAGGATCGCCCGGCTTAACAATCTGATTGTCTGCGACGTAAACTTCGGTGATGTAGCCCGAGACTTTGGGTGCGACTGTGACGCTGTCGGCTTGCAGATACGCGTCGTCGGTGCTTTCGATAAAACGCCCCACTGTCCACCAGCGCGCGAGCCAGACCGCGCCGACGATCAGCGCGACGACTCCGAGCACGATCAGCACCGTGCGCCGGGTGGGACGCCGCGTGCCGGATGCAGGTGCATCTGCGGCGGGGATCGGGCGGGAGGGTGAGCCTGCGGTGGTTGACATCTCAATGGTCCAATTATTTCCAGGTGGCACAATTATTCCAGTCGGAAAAATTGTGTCAAGTGATATATTTCTGACGGTTCCTTTCCGGGTGCGCGTCATTCGGAGGTCTTTGAGAGAAAGGCGGAGAAAAGTATGAACACCGCAAAGAAGCTGCGCCGCGCGCCCGAGGGCGGCTATGCACGTGGTGATGAAACGCGGCACCGGATCATCGAGGCGGCGGTCGAGCTATTCGGTGAACATGGTTTCGACGGCGCGTCGACGCGCGATATCGCGACCCGCGCCGGCGTCAATGCGCCCGCGCTGCAGTATTACTTTGAGAACAAGGAAGGCCTGTATCGGGCATGTGTCGAAACGCTCGCCGACGACACCATGAAGACCGTCGGCCCGACAATCGACCGCGCGCATCAGGTGCTCAGCGCCAACGCCGACACCGCGACGTTGATCGATGCGTTTATCGGCATTCAGGAAGTGATCGCAGACCGCGCGTTCGAGAAAGTGAACCGGCCTGGCCAGCGGCTATTCTTCGCACGCGAGCAGGCCGGGTATGAGCCGGAAAGCGCGACGCAAATTCTCACGAACAAGATCCGCCAGCCGCTCAACGATGCGAGCGCGGCACTCGTCGCGCGAATTTCCGGGCGTGCCGCCGACGATCCCGTCACGCTGATCCGTACGTTCAGCCTGCATGGACAACTGGTGGTTTTTCACGTCGCGCATCGCTCGACGCTGTCGATGCTCGGCTGGAAAAACATCGATGCGAAGAATGCCGAGCAACTCAAATCGACTGTACGCGAACAGACACGCACGCTGCTTGAGCACTGGAGCCGCGAGCGCGACGAAGCGGCCGCGCAGACCACTGCTGATAAGGAAAAGTCGCGCAAGCGGTAGCGCCTAAGGCACGAATGGCATGATTGCTGCCGTTATTTCATTGCATATGCCGAGTACCTCGACCTCACTCAAAGCTCGCGCCCAATCTCTTTCAGCACGTCGATGAATGCCCGCAATCCCGCGGGCACATGGCGATGCCCCGGATAGTACAGATAGAGCCCAGGAATAAACGGGCACCAGTCGTCTAGCACAGTCACGAGGCGGCCATCGTCCAACCTGTCGCGAGCCGTCGACTCAGGCACGTAGGCAAGGCCCAGCCCATCGGCCGCTGCTTCGGCCATCAGCCCGTTGTGATCCAGCGTGAGTGCGCCCGGAACATCGATCGTCACTTCCTGCCCGTGCTTGCTGAACTCCCAACGGTAGCGCTTGCCGCTCGGTAGCCGTTGACGAATGCAGATGTGATCGCGCAGGTCGTCGGGCGCGACAGGCGGCGTTCGTCCCGCGAGATACGACGGCGCCGCCACGACGACAAAGCGCAGATCATCGCTAATTCGCACCGCAATCATGTCACGCGGAATCGACTCGCCGAGCCGCACGCCGGCATCGAAGCCCTGCTCGACGATGTCGACCAGTCGCCCCTCGGAAACGAGGTCGAGCGCCATACCCGGAAAACGCGTCAGAAAGCGCGGCACCGCAGCCCGCAATAACAGACGCGCCGCGCTCTCGTTGGCATTGATCCGCAGCGTGCCGCTTGGGTTGCCGCGTGCATCGGCGACCGCGTCCAACGCTTCGTCGAGGTCGCGAAGCACGGGCGCAAGCCGCGTGAGCAACGCTTCGCCCGCTTCGGTCGGCGCTACGCTGCGCGTCGTACGGTTGAGCAGGCGCACACCCAGATCGCGCTCCAGGGCAAGCATCGCGTGACTCAACGACGAACGGGAGACGCCGAGCGAATCGGCGGCGCGGCGAAAACTGCGATGCGCCGCGACGGCGGAAAACGCAGTGAGATCGGCAAGTGTCGGCTTGGTCATTGGTGAAGAATTTTCACGAGGTCATGCCAACTATAGCGGCTTCCCGAACCAATGACGTGGTTCTAGACTTTGAATCAGGCAACTCTTTTCCATCAGACTGACGAGAGAAATCCATCATGATGAAAACCTGGTTTATTACTGGCACGTCGTCGGGCCTCGGTCGTGTGCTCGCGGAGCAACTGCTGCAACGTGGCGACCGCGTTGTCGCCACGTTACGACGGGACGGCCCACTCGACGAACTGAAGAAGCAGCACGGCAACCGTTTGCGCGTCGTAACGCTCGATGTCACGGACACTCGCGCCATACGCACCTGCGTCGCCGACGCATTCGACGCGATGGGCCGAATCGACGTAATCGTGAACAACGCGGGGTATGGTTTATTCGGTGCGGCCGAGGAGCTAACCGATGCGCAGATAGACCGGCAGATCGCCACCAATCTCACCGGCTCGATCCAGGTGATCCGCGCGGCGCTGCCCTTGCTGCGGCGCCAGGGCGGCGGCCGGATCGTTCAGGTCTCCTCCGAAGGCGGACAGATTGCGTATCCGAACTTCAGCCTTTATCACGCGACCAAATGGGGCATTGAAGGCTTCGTCGAGTCTGTGGCAAAAGAGGTCGCGCCGTTCGGCATCGACTTTGTGATCGTGGAACCAGGGCCGACGAGTACGCAGTTCGGCGCCGGCCTCGATCATGCTGCGTCCATGCCGGAGTATGACGACACGCCGGCGGGTGAGGTCAGGCGCGCGGTTGCCTCAAATAGCTTTGCGATTCGCGGAGATGCGGGCAAGACAGTGGCGGCAATGATCGTCGCGGCGGACTCAACTCATCCGCCATTACGCTTGACGCTCGGGGGCGGCGCTTACGGGTCGATTAGCGCAGCACTGGCCGAACGCCTGAAAACGCTGCAGGCGCAGAAGGAGATTGCGTTTTCGGCGGATTATGCGGACTCTGCCGATTAGATAAGGCACAAAATGGAACGGCTTGAACGTCTTGCCCGGTTGATCGTGTAGAGCACCGCGCGGTGTTCTCTTGAACCGGGCCAGAACCATCTGATTTTTAACGCAGGGTTCAAGCGGATGTTAACCGCCGCAATCCTGCGAGCTATTTAGCCACGTCCATCAGGCGCCGCCCTCAAACGCGCCCGCAAACTCTTCTGCCAGCCACGCAAGCCCCGGGTCCTGGTCGCGGGATGCCGCCCACATTAGCGAAACCTCGTAGCCCGGCACATCGAACGGCAGCGGACTCATCGCCAGGTCCAGTGCATCGCGCCAAACACGACCGATGAAGTCCGGCACCGTGGCAATCGCCGGCGTGCGCCGCACGATGAAAGGACTCGTGGCGAAATTCGCGCTGGAGAACACCACATTGCGCTTGAGCCCCTGCATTTCCAGCCGTTCGTCGACAAAGCCGTGCAAGCCGGCGCTAAACGACGTCAGCACGTGCCGATAACGCAGAAACTCCTCCATCGACAGACGCTTGCGCCGCGTTTTGACAAGGCGCGGGTTGTAGACGCTCACGAAGCGCCACTGAAATAACGACCGACGCCGATGCCACTGCACGCATTCAGGGAACACGCCGACTGCGAGTTCAATCTCGCCCTCGTCGAGCATCGCCGCCGCGCGCGTCGAATCGGTCGGACGCACGATCAGCTTCACGCCAGGGGCGCTGAGTGTCAGGCGGTCCATGATTTCCGGTGTCATCAGAACCTCCAGCGAATCGCTCAAGCCCACGCGGAACACGCGCTGCGCGCTCGCCGGATCGAATACGGACGGCTGTGTCAGTACCTGATGCAGCGACTGGAGGAAGGGCTCGATTTGTCGCGCCAGTTCGAGCGCACGTGAAGTCGGCACGATGCCGCGAGACGTGCGTACGAACAGTTCGTCGCCGAACGCCTCGCGCAACCGTTTGAGCGCGCCGCTCACCGCCGGCTGGCCGAGGAACAGGCGTTGCGCGGCGCGCGTGACGCTGCGCTCTTCCAGCAGCGCACGAAAGGTCAGAAGCAGATTCAGGTCGAAACGCCTGAAATCATTTTCAATGATGTTGCTCATCGCAATGAACGATTTGAATGATAGATGCCAGAGTCGCATTCTATCCCCAAGGAGAGCGCTACAACGTGCGATGTGATGGCCCGTCGGACAGCGCCCCTCTCTTTCATCGACAGGAGAACGGCATGGATTGGCAATCGCAGAAAGTCATTGTGTTGGGTGGTTCGTCGGGCCTGGGGCTCGCGACAGTGTCGCGGCTATTCGCGGCTGGCGCCGATGTCGTCGCGGTCGGGCGCGACCAGGACAAACTCGACAAAGCGCTAGCCGGCCTCGACGGGCGTGGCAGCGTGGTCGGCGAAGCGCTCGACTGCACCGACCGGGCCGCGCTCGACCGATTCTTTGGCCGCACAGGCCCCATCGACCATCTGGTGCTGACGCTCTCGGGCGGCGAAGGCGCTGGCCGGTTTGGCGAACTCGATCTGGCTGCGTTGCGCCGTGGCTTCGAGGCCAAGTTCTGGCCGCAGCTCGAAGCGGCGCAAGCCGGCCTGCCGGCGCTGCGCCGCGACGGCAGTCTGACATTCGTCACCGCCATTTCCGCGCGCATTGCCAATCCTGGCACGGCCGGGCTGGGCGCGATCAATGGCGCGCTCGAAAGTATGATCGGCACCTTCGCGCGCGAACTGGCGCCGCTGCGCGTCAATGCGGTGTCGCCCGGCGTGATCGATACCGCCTGGTGGGACAGATTCCCCGCTGATGTCAGAGCAGATCTGTTCCGTCAGCAGGCTGAGACCTTGCCGGTGGGACGCGTCGGCCACGCAGACGATATCGCTCACGCGCTGCTGTTTCTGATGGAGAACACGTTCATGACAGGAGCCGTGATCGAATGCGACGGGGGGTTGCGGTTGCTCTGATCGCGGTTGGCGAAGCCCGCGTGAGTGATGGTTGCTACTCGCGGACCGCTGTCTGACGGTAACAGACAGCGGTCGATCTGCTGTAGCCTTTCCGATGAACAACAGATTTTCGACGCCACCACAGGCTTTATTTTGCGCAAAGCCGAGTGGCGCGAAGACAGTTTGTTTCGACTTATCGACTCAATGAGCGCGCCGCCCGGATACCCCGCTCCAGACCGGCTCACTCTGCAGCCACCGCCCAACCCTCGCGGCCCACTATGTGGATGGACAGGCTTGACGTCGATTGGCGACGATGGCGGCTGACTAGCTGATCAATTAATTAAAGATGCCCGTCTTTTGCGAAACGGCGGATTCGCTCATCGAATAGCGCTTAACGACATTATGCGAATCGAACAGTACGACGAGCTCTTTCTTTTGACCGCTGGCGCTGGTGCCGAACAGGTTGACGACCGGAATAAAATTGACCGCATCGCTGTGCAGCTTGGTCAACTCGTAATGCCAGATTTCGAGACCGCCGTCCGTAAACTCCGTCTTCATCGGCGAGCCAAACATCGTCCGTACGTCGTCTTTCGTCGTTTTGCCCTCAGCGATCTTGGTCGAAACAGTGGCTTCGGTTTCGGAGCGCAAGGAGTCGTTACCCGTTCCCGCACAACCCGCCAACGTGGCGAAGCTAACTGCGACGATAGCGGCAAGAGCGATTTTTTTCATGGTCCCTCGAAAGTTAGTGATTTATAAGCACAATGGATACTGGCCGCTGTCGAAAAGCGGTCCCTTCCATTAACGGTTGCAGAATGAATACCTTTAGGGTCATCGTTCGCCGCTAAAGAAGGAAGCAATCCATCAGTGTCTTTTCTTTTCGAGGAGAGGATTACAACGCGTTTCCCCGGTCGAAGATCACCTTATGTGATCCGGTCGGAGAACGATTGCTGTCTCACTCTAACCAATTGTTTTCGATGACCGCACGGGGAGGTGAGCCGAAGACCGTCACCGGCTGAACGCGGTCGAGGAATGAACGTCTCTAATCGTTGAGCGTTGGACTACGCATAACAACGCCAGTCGCGTATTCGAAGAAGGCTGCCTTCACTATGAAGTACTGCCTGAACCAGGCATCTGTGACGGCGCGGCGTCACATCGCGGGCGAGCGGCGCGGCGCAGCGAAGGCGCCGCGCCGCCAAGCCATTTGAGCAAGACAATGTGTAGACGCCTGCAGAACCCATGGCCGGTCCGTAGGTCCAGTTCGTGAGAGCGACTTCTACCCTAGTCGATCCATCGCAACGGACTTTGCGTGCTCTATCGCCTCCTGGGGGTTAGAGAACGTACCGAGCTGATCCCAACGCTCCTCGACCGCGTACGTCCCCTTTGTGCGCAAAGCGCGTTGTATTAGCAACTGCGCGGCGTACTGGCCGTCTTCCAGAGGTCGAGCCGTCGCAATGACTTTGTGCGGCAAAGTCGGACTCTCTGGTTGCGTCAACTCGACCGGACCACCCGGAACGCCGATGTCCTTCAACTCATTGCGTGCTTTGCAGTCCGGGCAGTAGAAGCACCACCCTTGTTCTTCGTGAATGGTCTTGAGTTGCCCGCGGGCAAGAACGGCACGGCATTCAACGTTTTCGCAGACGAACGGCATAGCAGTCTCCGTGGTGGTTTGCAAAAATCCTAGCACGATCACAAGCGGTCAGCTATTGGCATTGTCGCGGTGCGTGGGGTCAATTTAAAAGCAACCACCCCACCCTTGTTGCGGCGCCAGAAATTAGAACTCGCTTCGATAAGCAAAGAGGCCTGGCAGACCACCCGTCATGACAAACAGAATATTGTGCCCCGCCCGATAGTTGCCCGAACGGACGCTTTCCAGAAGACCCGCGAACGCCTTCCCGCCATACACAGGATCAATCAGCAGGCCCTCCGTCGACGCGAGCAGGCGAACGGCCGCGCGCATAGCGTCGGTCGGGATTCCATAGCCCTGCCCAAGTTGAGATTCATCAATTGAAATTGCGCTACTGTCGACGCGTAGATTCGGATCGATGAGTTGGGCTGTCTGATTTGCCTTATCAAGCGTGATAGAGCGAGCCTGCCCAGCCGGCCCATACACGGCGAACCCGGCGACAAGCGACGGCTCCAGGCCTGACGAGACCAAGCCGGCAACCAGCCCGCCCTGCATTCCGCCGCTGCCGTTGGGCACTACGATGCGATCGAAGGAAACACCCATCGCCTTCGATTGAGCGATGATTTCCACCGCACAATCTGCATATCCCAGACAACCCACAGGACTTGAGCCACCGAGCGGACATACATAGACATTCCGCCCCTGGGTACGCAGCTCGACCGCACGATCTTCAGCGAATTGCAGTGCGTTCGCCGAGCCCGGCAAATCATGCACGTGCGCATCGAACAAACCATCAAGCAGAATGTTTCCGTTGTCGACATAGTCGGCGTCGAAACGAGGCACCGCTCTCGTCAGAACCAGTTCGCATTTGAGACCAACACGCGCGGCCGCTGCGGCCGTCAGCCGCGCGTGGTTCGACTGCCTGGCGCCGACGGTGATGATCGTGTCCGCGCCGCCGGCCAATGCTTCGCCGATCAGAAACTCAAGCTTTCGCAACTTGTTACCGCCCCCACCCAGCCCGTTCAGATCATCTCGCTTGACGAAAACGTTCACGCCGCGGAGTCCGGCACTCAAGCGAGGAAGATGCTGGATCGGAGTGGGCCCTTCGAGAAGTACCCGACGCGGAAACCTGGAAAAATCGAGCTTGGGTGATGGTTCGATAGTCATTGGCGTGAGAGATGGGATGGATTCGGCAGCGAGAAGGTTCGCTGTCGTGGTCTTACCAACTCCAATGATATCGAAAGTGGCACAGGTGCCTGAATGCGGACGTTCGACGAGAGGTTGTGCGTGCGCTCGCTGCCTGAAGTCGCCGGCAGCAACGCTCGCAGGTATTCAAAAATTCATAACGCATCGCGCGGGTACGCCGATAACGAATCATGCCGATCACTACGTCCCTCTTCGCCGATGCCCACTCACATGATTGCCCGCATCGGGTGACAACGAAAATACATCGGCGATGGCAATCACGCTAAACAACGTCACAATCAGAAATGCAATGCTGAAATCGGAAGGCGTCAATGACTGGCCATCGTGACCGTGCCACCACGCGGCGATCCGCAATGCAATCGCGCCGGCGGCGACACCCATCCCCATTGTCATCTGGCTCACCGTACTCGATAACGTCGACGCACCGCTCATCTGCGGCTTGGGGACGTCGGAGAAACCGAGGGTGTTGATCGCGGTGAATTGCAGCGACCGCGCGACCCCGCTGATGAACAATGCAAACAGAATCCAGCCGGAAGCCGTCGACGGTCTCAGCAGACTCATGCTCGCCAGCGTCAGCGCCGCAAAAGCACCGTTGAATACGAGCACTGTTCTAAAGCCGTATCGACGAAGGATTTGCGTCGTGACGAGTTTTGTCGACAGATTGCCCGCAAATACCGCAAGCGTCAGCAGGCCCGACTGAAACGGATTCATGCCAAAGCCCACCTGAAACATCAACGGCAACAGGAACGGCACTGCGCCAATCGAGATCCTGAACAGCGACCCGCCGCAGATCGACACCAAGAATGTCTTGATCCGGAACGCCGACAAATCGATCATGGGATGCGCGCTGCGTTGCAGATGGAACCACGCCGCCACGCAGGCCGCGAGACCGATCGCCAGAAACACGAGCGACGTATGCCACGACGTGCCGGCGCGGCCAATCGCTTCCATCGCGTACATGACGCAAGTGCCCGCGACACCGGTCAGCACGAACCCCAACACATCGAACGGACGACAGTCCACGTCGCGCTCCGTGCTGATGAACCGCCACGCCAGCACGATTCCCGCCAGTCCGAGCGGCACGTTCAGATAGAAAATCCAGCGCCATGACGAGTAAGTCGTGATGAATCCGCCCAGCGGAGGTCCGAGCACAGGCGCGATCAATCCGGGCCACGTAATGATCGAAATCGCGCGCATCAACTCTTCTTTAGGCGTGGCGCGCAATACGGCGAGCCGCCCGACCGGCACCATCATTGCGCCGCCGATGCCCTGCAAAATCCGCGCACCGGTAAATTCGACGAGATTGTCGGTCATCCCGCAGAGCATCGACGCGCCCGTGAAAATCGCCAGCGCCGTGGCGAACACCGTGCGGACACCGACGCGATCGGCAATCCATCCGCTGATCGGAATAAATACGGCGAGCGTCAACAGATACGACGTGATGCCGATACTCAACTCCACCGGCCTGATGTGGAACGACTGCGCCATCTGCGGCAAGGCGGTCGCGATGATCGAGCCGTCGAGGTTCTCCATGAATAAGGCGGCCGCGACCAGCGACGTGATTAGCGCGGAACTTCGTTGGCGTTCGGTGGCGGATGACGAAACCGACATCGGCAAATACTCCTGAATTGCGGGCTGAACTGGCAAAAAAAATGAAGCATGAACCGGCCACGACAGCGACCCGATCCAGCACGCAAGCGTGGGCGCCCCCGTTGTTGAACAGACGCGCCGCGTCGTTCGCCGCAATTTTAAGGCTAACCCCACGTGTAATAAAAACTTCACGGAAGCAATTTACGATCGACTGTTCGCATTCACGGAGCAGTATCGGCCGACATCCGCGAGGTTTCCCCTTCACCCCTAAGGGAGCGCGAATGCTCGTTCACTTCACCCCGTCCTCGGGCATCGTCGTCGGCATGCTGGTGGTGTGCCTTGTCATGGTGCTCGTATTCGAAGCGACAAACGGCTTTCATGACACGTCGAACGCCGTCGCAACCGTTATCTACACGCAATCGCTCAAGCCCGTGCAGGCGGTCATCTGGTCGGGCCTTCTGAATTTTATCGGTGTGATGGTAGGCGGCATTGCCGTCGCCTATGCGCTGGTCGAGATCCTTCCTCCCGATGTGCTGACGCCACCCGACGGCGCGCCTGCCGTTCCCATGCTGGTGTCGATATTCGCGGCGGCGTTGTTCTGGAACATCCTCACGTGGGCATTCGGCATTCCCAATAGCAGTTCTCATTGCATCATCGGCGCATTGATCGGCGTCGCCGTTGCCGATGCGCTTCTGAAATCGCGCAGTGTGGTTCAAGGCGTGGACTGGAAGCAGATCATCACGGTTCTCGAAGGACTCGCGCTATCGCCCGTACTCGGCTTTCTGCTAGCGGGGGGTCTCTATGGTCTGCTGAGACTCATCGTGCGTCGTGGACACCTGTTCGAACCGCCCAAAGAAGGACAACCGCCTGTCTGGTGGCTGCGGGGTCTGCTGATTCTCACGTGCACATCGGTCAGTTTTTCTCACGGCACCAATGACGGCCAGAAAAGTATTGGTCTGATCATGCTGACAATCATCGGGCTTTTGCCGGCAGCCTACGCGCTCAATCCAGATGCGACTGCTCAACTGACGCAATTGAGCGCGCATGCCACCGCAGCGATTCCGCTGATCGAGAAGTATGGCGATGACGTCAAGCCTCACGCGTTGCAGGCCGCGAAAATGCTGCGCGACGCGCAGCCGTCGCTGCAAAAGCAGGCTTCGGAATTGCAGTCAACGGACCCGCCTGCAGACGGCGAGCGTGCAACACGTGCACAAATGCGCGGTGCGATTTACGAGGTCGTGTCGCAGATGAAGCATGTCGGCGAGGTCAAATCGGCTACCACGATTGACAAGAAAGAGGCCGCCGATCTTCTCAAACAGATGAGCTTGCCGGTTCAATATGCACCGCTCTGGGTCCGCATGTTGAGTGCGTTCTGTCTGGGGATCGGCACGATGGTCGGCTATAAACGCGTCGTCCGCACGCTTGGGGAGCGGATCGGTAAACAACACATGACACCGGGCCAGGGTGCGAGCGCGGAGTTGATCGGCTCCGTGCTAATCGGCACAGCAGGATTCACCGGGCTGCCGGTGAGCACCACGCACATCATCACGTCTGGGATTGCCGGGACCATGGCGGTCGGTGGACAGGGTCTGCAGCGCGGCATGATGGTCCGCATTGTGCTCACCTGGCTGGTGACGCTGCCGGTCACGATCGGCCTTTCCGCTGGACTGTTTTACGTACTGGCGAATCCGCGCTTTTAATGGCGGCGTTCTGACTCTGCGCAACCTGCCGAAGTTGTGAGGAACAGGTGCAAGCAGTAGCCTGCTTTGCCGCGCTTCGGGCTGGACAAACTCAGTATTATTCGCGGAAAGGGCGCGGTCATTCGTGCGCAGCAAAGCTCACGAATGACCGATTCCAGCGACGTTAATAACCAATGCACTCTCGAACCAGCGTCGCGGCTATTGTCGATCAATCGACCTGCATCAATCAGCCTCTCGCCACCTCGACGTCTTCCAAGATCGGCTTGCGGGCCATGAACCAGTAGAACGGCGCCGCACATGCCGCAATAATCCCGCCCGAAATGAATGCGAGTGCATACGAGCCCGTATGGTCGACAATGAAGCCCGCAACAAGAGGTGAAAACGCACCGCCGAAATAGCCGCCAAAGTTCTGAATTGCACTCACGGATGCCACCATCGATGTAGGCGCGATATCTGCCGCAAGCGCCCATGCCGAGCCGATCATCGCTGCAAGAAACGCGAGACCAATAGTGAACAAAACGAGTGTCGCGTTTAACGAATCGACAAACGGTAATGCGACTGCACAAATACCGGCACCGGTCGCACAGCACGCAATCAATAAGCGCTTCGCGCCGATCGCCGATGCGAGATGACGATCGACCAGCTTCTTGGCCAGATAGCCGACTGCGATTTCACCCAATGCGCCACCCACCCACGGAATACCCGCGACGGCGCCGAGTTGAGCAAACGAGATATGAAAGCGGTCGAGCAGATACAGCGGCAAAAACACCAGGAAAATATTCCAGAGCCAGATCGTGCAGAAGTACCCCAGAATCATGCCCCACACGCTGCGGCGAACGAAAAGCCAGCGCCACTTGAGTAAAGACGTCGCCAGCGAGCGCTCATGACCTCCGCCTCCCGCTTCGATGTAGTCGAGTTCATCTTTCGATAATCGCTGGCTGTCGCGTGGATTGCGATACAGCATCAGGAATAGCAGCGCGAATGCAATGCCGAATGCGCCCGTCACGTGAAAGAGCGAGCGCCAGCCAAATGCAATCATCAGCGCGACGAGTAACGCGGGAGCAAGCGCCGGTCCCCATTTCGACGACGAGTCCCAGATGCCTGTTGCGAAGCCACGCTCTTTCGCAGGAAACCACGCCGCGGTTATTTTTGCGGCCGTCGGCCAGCACGGCGCTTCACCGACGGCGAGCAATGCACGCATTGCCACCAGCGCAGCGATCGATCCCACCACGCCCGTCAACCAGGTTGCGATGCTCCACCAGATCATGCCGATCGCGTACGCACGCTTCGCGCCGAATCGATCGATCAGCCATCCGGCGGGCAATTGCATCATCGCGTAAGTCCATGCGAATACACTGCCCAGCAGGCCAATCTGCGTGCGGGTCAAACCAAGTTCCTGAATCATTCCGGGCGCGGCAATCGACAGGCTTGCACGGTCCAGATAATTGATGATGCCACCGACCATCAGCCAGATCAGCACATGCCAGCGGTAACTCATGCGAGTGGTTTGACTCGCGGTGGGCGATACGGGAATGGTGGGCTTGTCCAACTCGTGTCTCCGTCCAGATGGCCGTGTTGGCCATTCATCGTTGTTGTTTGCGTGTCGCCGGGTGATGTACGAATCGAAGTACTTTTACTTCGATCGCGATTAATCACCCATGGACGCGCAAGCACCAATACTACTCCATGGACATCCTGAAGCGGGAGGCACTTCTGCTGGCCGAGGTCGCGTGGACTGGTATTTCCAGAATCGAAAGATCACCGCCTTTGTTCAAACAATAGAGGACGATGCGTCTGGAACACACAACGGGTCACTGGTTGTGTTGTCATCCTTCAAACTCGCACGTCGGTGACGGCCGTTCGCAAGTTCAACAACATGAGCTAACGTCTACCCAATTCGTGGGTAGGCGTCCTTTTCCGCATGGCAATGGGATTTGGACTTTCGCGCTTTTTCTCGTGAGCATTTGGAATAGATTGCGTGCTGCCAATCGCGGCCGTTCGAGGTTCAGCACATGAATGCCGATAGCATAAGTCATCGACCTGCAGTCATGGGTTCAAGGCCCCCGCACCATCGCGCAAGCCTCTCGTCCACTCAGGCAAACGTCGTTAGTGAGTTGCATCGAGGCAGGCGCGCATCGGCGTTAGCCATCAGCGTGCAACTGTTCCTCGCGCGCATATTGCGTCGGTGGCCGGCCAACGTGTCGCGTGAAGGCGACGCTGAAGGTGCTGGCAGAGCTGTAGCCGACGCGCTGCGCAATCTCGGCGACACGGCCTCCGTTGCGGCGCAGGAGATCCTTCGCGAGTGCCATGCGCCAGGCGAGCAGATATTCCATCGGCGCGACGCCGACCGCACGGTTGAAGCGCTCGAAAAAGGTCGAACGCGACAGCGCCGCTTCCTTGGCGAGTTCAGCAACTGTCCACGCGCGCGTCGGATTTTCGTGCATTCCGCGGATCGCGATCGCAAGGCGGTCATCGGACAGTCCGCGCACCAGCCCCGGCGACGCATTCGTTCCCGCCATGGACCGCAGCGCCTCGATGAGCAGCACTTCCAGTAGTCGCGCGAGTACGACCTCGCGCGCGGGCCGCTGCTCGCGTGATTCCTCTCGTACCAGCTCCACGAGCGTGGCCAGCCGCTGTTCGCCGCGCACATGCACGATTTGCGGCAGTAGCGAGACCAGCAGGGATGCATCCGGCGAGCCGAAGCTGCAATGGCCGGCCAACATGCGCGCGTCGACCGGACTGTCCAGCGCGCCGATTCTGTATTCGCCGTTGCCCAGCGCGATGGGGTCCGACGTTGTGACGCCCGGCGCAGGCGGCTCGAGACTGCACATCGCGACGCCGTAGGCCGCAGGAATCAGCACGAAATCGCCCGACAGGAGCTCAATGGGTTCATATCCGTCGATCGCGATGCGGCACCCGCCTTCGAGGACCGCGCAATAGAACGGCTGACCGGCTTCCGAGCGATTGATGCTCCATGGGCTCGCGCCCTGGACGATTTTGGAAAGCCGGGCAGCCGGCTGCAGCAGCGTGACGACTTCAGCCAGCGGATCGATCATCGCCGGACTCCTGCAAATGAAATTCGGATCTTTGATTGTAGCAAGTACGGTTCCGGCGATCTATCGTATGGGCACACATCCACCACTCCACAGGAGTTTCCATGAAAACCGTGCTGATCACCGGCTGCTCTTCCGGATTCGGCCTCGAGATTGCGCGCTTCTTCCTGGCCCGTGACTGGCAGGTCATCGCCACGATGCGAACCCCGCGCGCCGACGTGCTGCCGCCTTCGGAGCGCCTGCGCGTGCTGGCGCTCGACGTCACGAATCCCGAAAGTATTCGCGAGGCCGTCGAGACGGCAGGCCCAATCGACGTGCTCGTGAACAACGCGGGCTTCGGCGCGGGATCCCCGGCTGAACTCGTCCCGCTCGCGACGGTGCGCGAACTTTTCGAGACCAACACCTTCGGCACGATTGCATTGACGCAAGCGGTGTTGCCGCAGTTTCGGCAGCGCAAGGCCGGCGTTGTCGTGAACGTCACGTCGAGCGTGACGCTCAAGGCACTGCCGCTGCTTGCCGCGTACCGTGCGAGCAAGGCGGCGGTGAACGCATTCACCGAATCGATGGCGCTGGAACTCCAGCAGTTCGGCGTGCGGGCACACCTGGTGCTGCCGGGCCGTGCGCCCGACACCCGCTTCGGCGAGAACGCGCGCGAGCACATATACGGCTTCGACCACGAGGCCTATGCCGATCTCGCCAGGCACGTCATCGCGCAACTTGGGGATACGTCTTCCCCGATTACCCACGCACAGGACGTCGCCGAAGCCGTGTGGCGCGCGGCAACCGATCGATCATCGCCGATGCACATCCCGGCTGGCGCCGATGCCGAAGCATGGGCAGCCGAGGTTCGCTGATTGACTGCCGCGGCCCTGAATGTCAGGGCCGCGCTACACCGCAATACAACAAGGAGATTGCCATGCAGGACAAACCCGTCGCCCTGGTCACTGGGGCTAATCAGGGAATCGGTCTTCAGATTGCCAGGGATCTCGCGGCCCGCGGCCTCACCGTGCTGGTCGGGTCGCGCAATCTCGAGCGCGGCGAGGCTGCGGCCACGGAGATTGGGCCGGACGCACACGCGCTTGAACTCGACGTGACGAATCAGGCTTCGATCACAGCGGCGGCGGAGCGCGTGCGCAACGAGTTTGGCCGCCTCGATCTGCTCATCAACAACGCGGCGATCTCGAATACGAACAGGCGGCCTGGCCAGTCCGTCGAGGAGTACGGGAAGACGACCCGCCCGAGCAACGTGTCGCTCGATGAAATGCGCGCGGTGTGGGACACCAACGTGTTTGGCGTCCTCGCCATTTATCAGGCGATGCTGCCACTCCTGCGCAAGGCGCCGGCAGCCCGAATCGTCAATGTGTCGAGCGGGGTTGGGTCGCTGACGAGCAACTCAGACCCGGCCTTCGCCTACCGTGCGATCTTCGGTCCTGTCTACCCGGCGTCCAAAACGGCGCTCAACGCTTTGACGGTTGCCATGGCAATCGAGCTCGAACCGGAAGGTATCAAGGTCAACGCCGTCTCTCCTGGCTTTACCAGCACAAACCTCAACGGCTACGCGGGGACAGAGACTGTCGAGGAAGGCGCTCGCGAGGCGGTGCGTGTCGCGCTGTCAGGTCCGGACAGCCCCACAGGAACGTTCACGCGCTGGGAAAATGAAACGATCCCGTGGTGACGTAGTCTTGGGCGCGAGATCAATTTGATGAGATGACCGGCTGTTGTACTTCGGGAAGCGGCCGTTGTTGTTGTTTGCGCAAGATCGAATGGCCGCTATTTCCGCCGCTGGCTTCATCGCGTCACGTGCGGATTCAACGCCGCCCCAACGTTGCCGCATTACCGGCGCTCTTTCGCTCGACCGTTTTTACTCTGGAATACGCGTGGTACCTGGTGACGCAGCACCTGTCGTGCGTCGAGCAGTGACGGTGCTTTCGCGCTGCCGCCTACCGGACACGCGGTGTAGGTGGATGTCTGTTCGCGGTCTGCCTCGTCGATGCGGGCATCCCACCACATGAACGTCTGAATCGGCGCGCTGTTTGATGGCGCGTCGGGCTCACCGCACCGAAGCTTTTCCTCTCCTACCACCAGACCACGCCAGCTCATGAACAACGGGTTCTCGAGCGCGAAGCGTCTTACCAAAGATCGACATACGCTCCGGCGGACTGAGTGACCACTATGCGCTCCTGCGGTCGTCTACCTATCGGACGGTGGCGCTCCGTGGACTGACCAGAAAAGCCGCGAGCCATCATTAATCAGAACGCCGCGAAACGGCTCTAGCCGCGCACATCAAAAACTTGACTCGGCCCGTCGAGCGCCCTATAGTTTGCTATATGGTGAAGTATAAAGTCAGTCACCGTGATCGTACGTTTTTCGCTCTCGCGGGCTCCACGCGGCGGCTCGCCCTCGCACGACTCGCGCGTGAAACTGATCTGTCTGTAGCGGAAGTCTCGTCCGCCAGCGGTCATGAAGCGTCTCGACGTGTTCGTGGATACCGGTCTGAGCCCGCGCACGAAGAGCGGCCGAACCGTATCGGTCGAACGTGTCGCCGCTCCGATGGACGAGGCGTTGGCGTGGCTGTCGCACTACTAGCGTTTCTGATCCGCGAGTCTCGACCGGCTTGCCAATTTAGTCGAAGGGGAAGATGAATGAGTGAGGAGAAGCCCAGCTTGACGATCGTGCGGCACCTGAAGGCACCGCCGGCACGAGTCTATGCGGCATGGACGCGTCCTGAATTGATGGCGCGTTGGTGGGGGCCCGACGCCGGGCCGGTGTTGAGCGCCGAAGCCGATCCGCGGGTAGGCGGCGGGTTCCGCGTGCTGTTCCAGACATTGGATGGCGAAACCCACGACTGCCGCGGCGAATACCGACAGGTCGAGGTAGATCGCAAGCTCGTCTTCACATGGGAGTGGGTCACGTTGCCGGAGCGGCGCTCCCTCGTGACGATCCAGTTGCGGCCGGTCGACGCGGGTACCGAGATGACGTTCACTCACGCGCAATTTATCGATGAAGCCGCGCGTGACGGTCATCGCGAAGGTTGGAACGGAGCGTTCGACAAGCTGGGCCGTTTCATCGCCGAACTGGAAAACACGGATGTTGGCGATTGAATAAGCCATTCGCAACACACGCTCTGTGGTGTTTATTTGGGTACATCCACGTGAGCGTTCTTCTACGAAAAATAGTTAGATATACGAATTTCGTAAAGGCTAGACAGACATCTAATCGACGCGTCTTTTCGGCGGTCTCGCCTCGTCAATTCTGAGGGGAAGCGCTGTCAAACGCGGTAATCAATCGGGAGTCGATATGAGTTTCATTCTTGCACTGCTGGAAAAGATCAGCGACCTCTTTGCGTCGCCCCATCTGCCGATGGATTCGGACTACTCGTTCGAGGCGCGTACCCGCGAATCGAAGCGCATTCGTAAAGCACTTGCGACGTTGTTTGGTATCGAGCAGAGCGATTAAAACCCGTTGAGCTGGCCTACGCGCAGCCTCCCCGCATTGTCGCCGTCGGACGAGAAATAGGCAGCCGGCGGAAAGCGGGCTCACATCTCGCAGGCCGCTCAGCTGCTGCTCAACGTCGCGCTCAAAAGCGAGAGCATGCCGATCATAATCAGGCTCAACGCCCAGACCCGATCCAGATTGAACCAGCTTCGCGACACGAACTTAAGCCCGAGATAGCGATACACCAGCCACGCCAGAAGTCCACCGCCAGCCATCATCGCGGCGCCATGAACGGCGGACACCAGCAACGCCATCCCCAAGTTGTCCGCGATCAGCACCTGGGCGGCCCGATGCGCGTGATCCATGCCGTACGACCGGCAGAGCCCAAGATAGATCGGGACCAGCATCAGCCCGGCACCGTGGGCAATCGCAATGGCGAACGACCAGAGCGCGAGGCGGGTCGGCGGGATTCGCGCCAGCATACGAGGATGGCGCCGCCAGATCAGCAGGCCGACGCCAAAGCCGATGACCAGCACGCTCGCGCCGCCCTGTATCACACGTTGCCAGTCGAGCAGGATGGCGAGCAACGCGAATGGCAACATCACCGAGAACATCGCGAGCACGTGCCCGGCGGCGAGATAGGCAAGCGCGGAAAACAACGCCCGCGTACGTCGTTGGAATAACCCGTTCGAAACGGCAAGCGGCCATCCCATCGCCGGGTTGATCCCGTGATAGACACCGCTTGCGAGAATAGCCAGCCAGAGGCCCGTGCGCGACCAGTCGCCGACGATCAAACGCCCACCGACGGATAGCAAAACGAATCGGTCGAGCAATCCCCGCCTTCCAGCCGCATCTGGTGCGCACGGTAGCCATCGGGAAAGGTCACCCAGTAATCGTCAGCCAGCTTGAGACCGCCGCCGGGTTCGGCGTACGCCATCACCTGCGCAGCAGGCACACCTTCCGGATAGAACTGGTTGTCCCACGTCGAATAGAGCGAGTTGGTCCAGTACACCCGCTTGCCATCGCGACTGATCTCGACCATCTGCGGGCCCCCCGCGAAGGTTTTGCCGTTCGGATGAGGCGTGCGCCGCGCGGTTCCGCCGATATGAACCGAGCCGGTCAGCTTCGGCTTGCGCGGGTCCGTCACGTCGTATTGACGCATTTCGCCGGTGCCCCAGCACGCGACATACAGGAATTTGTCGTCGAGAGAGAGATCGATATCCGTGACAAGCGGCGGTACCGCGCCGAATCCCTGAAGCAGCGGCGGAAGCTGTTCGGCGGCCGCGGGTTCGGGCGGAATGGTCGCGGTCTTCTCGATATGAAACTGGCCGTCTTCGCGCCACCAGGTCCAGATCGATCCCTCCAGATTCGTTGTATCGACCACCACGCCGACGAATCCGTACTCGCGGCTCGGATCGTGCGCGGGCCGCACTTCGAGCGCCATCTGATGATTGGCGCCGAGATCGAGTGTCTGCACGTTGCGTCTTGCGCGCAGATCCCAGAAGTGGAGACGGTGGCCGTATTTGTTCGAGAGCAGGTCTTCGGGCACGACGCCGTTCTCGAACTGCGGCGGCAGCGCCCATTCGCTCGACACCATATAGTCGCGTGGCAGATTCCACCAGAAATCGTAGTGCTTCTCCTGCGAACCCCGGTCTATTTCCCATCGACCGAGTACATCGAATGTCTCGCAGTCCATGATGAAGATTCCCGGCGGCCCATCTGTGCCATCGGGCCCTCCACCACCTAACGTGCTGATGTAAATCCCCTCCGGTCCGCAATGCACCGTATGCGGACGCGAGTAGCCCGTTTTGCGAAAGATCTCCTCGGGTTCGATGATCTTGTGAATTCGCGCCTGCGTCGGATGAGGCTTGGTATCCACAATATAGATGCGCGACGAGCGCATCCCCGGAATGATCAGATAGCGGCGTTCGAGAAACGCGTGACCCGTGAGCGGCGACAGTGCCGACGAGCACGCATTCCAGCCGAAATGATGGAATTCGTCGCCCTTGTTCGGCACCGGCACCGTGTGGACCACCTGGCTATAAGTCGGCGAACCAGGCTTCACATCGACGACGGCGAGTGCGTCGGGCTGCGAGAAATCCGGACTCAGCAATAACGTGTACGCGTAGTCTTCCGCGGGCGCATCCATCGCGAGCCGGGGAGAGGCGTGGAAAGTGGGATCGGGGCGCATACCCATGGCTGGGCACTCCTTTGTCTATCTGGCTTTGGCTTGGCCGCAAAGACGCGGCGGTAGTGAGTCGTTAATTAACGTTCTGGATACCGCTCGTCTGGCTGCTAGATTTGTAGTCCACGCGCACGGGGAGATCAACCGAAAGTTGGCCGGCGCGGCTGGGCGTCTTCCTTTCGTCGTATCTTCACTCCCTCCCGAAACGCCAGCGCCGTCGTTCGCGAAGAACGTGATTTGCAATGCATGAATGGTTAGAACTGGCGGCGTGGCGATTGCTTATAGTTGAACGCCTAACCAAATCTCACCAGGATCGGGATCTTTGATGAAACCATTGCTTTCTTCGCTGCGCAATGCCGCCGCCAGTATCGCCCTTTTTGCCGTGGCCGCGGGCGTTGCGCACGCCGCCGAGCCACGCGAAGTCGTGATCGGCTATCAGGACATGGTCGTGCCGTGGCGATACGCACAGGTCAGCGGCGCAGTCGAAAAAGCGACAGGCTACAAAGTGACCTACCGCAAGCTCGCGAGCGGCGCGGACGTGATACGCGCATTGGCATCGGGCTCGATCCAGCTCGGCGAGGCGGGTTCCAGCCCGATCGCAGCGGGGCTTTCGCAAGGCGTGGATATTTCGCTGTTCTGGATTCTCGACAATATCAACGACGCGGAGGCGCTGGTGGCGCGAGACGGCTCCGGCGTGACGAAGCTCACCGACCTCAAGGGCCACAAGATCGGCCTGCCGTTTGTGTCGACCTCGCATTTTCATGCACTTGTCGCGCTGCAAGATGCCGGCGTGGATCCCTCAACGGTCAAGATTCTGAACCTGCGTCCGCCTGAAGTCGCGGCAGCGTGGGAACGCGGCGATATCGACGCAACCTATATCTGGGACCCGGTGCTCGCGAAGGTAAAGAAGAACGGCAAGGTACTGATTACGTCAGGGGAAGTGGCGCGCGAATCGGGCAAAGCGACCTTCGACGGCTTCGCGGTGAATCGCAAGTTCGCGCAGGATAACGACGCGTTCCTCGTCGGCCTCGTCAAGGTGCTGGCCGACACCGACGCGCAGTATCGTGATCACAAAACCGCGTGGACGGCGGGGTCGAAAGAGGTCGAGGGCGTAGCGAAGGAATCGGGTGCGAACGCCGCCGACGTCCCCGCCAGCCTCGCGCTCTACGCATTCCCGACGCTGACGGATCAGGCATCGCCCACGTGGCTCGGCGGCGGAGCGCAAAGCGGCGCGGCGAAGTCTCTCGCGGCGACAGCCGCGTTCCTCAAGACGCAGGGCACGATTCAGAACGTGCTGCCTGACTACTCGGCTGGCGTCGATCCCCGCTTCGTGCAGCAAGCGGCCAAATGAGCGCATTGGAGATACGCGGCCTGGGCGTCACCTACGAAGGTGCGTCGACGGCTGCGCTCGAAGGCGTCGACTTGCAGATCGAGAGCGGCGAATTCGTCGTCGCGCTCGGCGCATCGGGATGCGGCAAGACAACGCTGCTCAACTGTCTTGCCGGGTTTATCGACCCAACATCGGGGTTCGCCAAACTGAACAGCGAGCCGATTGACGGACCCGGTGCGGAGCGAGGCGTCGTGTTCCAGAAGTACGCGCTGATGCCCTGGCTCAATGTGCTCGATAACGTTGCGCTCGGCTTGCGCTTTCAGGGCGTCGACCGGAAACGCCGACACGAGATCGCGCGCGAAACGCTAGCGTTGGTCGGCCTCGACAAACACGCCGATGCGCGCGTCTACGCGCTTTCTGGCGGCATGCAGCAGCGCGTGGGCATTGCTCGCGCGCTCGCGAGCGATCCACAGGTTCTGCTGATGGACGAACCGATGGGCGCACTCGACGCGCTCACACGCGAAACGATGCAGGAACTCGTGCTCGACGTTTGGGGCCGTACTCGCAAGACCATTTTCTTCATCACTCATAGTGTGGAAGAAGCGCTCTTTCTCGCTACCCGGCTGGTCCTGATGACACCGGGTCCAGGTCGAATCGCCGAGAGTCACGAATTGCCCTTCGCGCGCCAGTTTCTCGCTTCGCGCGATGCGCGCGCAGTGAAATCGTCACCCGAATTCATTCAGTGGCGCGAGCGTCTGGTGCGACGCCTGCACGGCGAGCCAGACGTTGCGCGCGAGGCGGCTTTGTCATGAGTAGCGTCGATTCGTTACCTTCGTCGGCCACGACCGTCAAACGTGTGGCACCGCGCCGCAAACCCCGGCGCGGGCTGCCTGGCGAAGGGCCGACGGTGGCGCTAAGCGTCGTGTCGGTCGCCGCCATTGCCGCGCTCTGGTGGACCGCAACCTTCTTTCATTGGGTCCCGCCACTCTTTCTGCCGTCGCCACAAGCGGTGTGGTCTGCTTTCGTCGATGCATGGAACGGCCGCATCCAGGGCGGCCTGCCGCTCTCAGAACACTTGATGTGGAGTGCCATCCGCGTATTCGGCGCGTTTGCTTTAGCGAGTCTGACCGCGGTCCCGATCGGCATCCTGATGGGCGTGAGCCGGATTGCACGCGGTCTGCTTGATCCGCCGCTCGAATTCTATCGACCGTTGCCGCCGCTCGCGTATTTGCCGCTGGTCGTCATCTGGTTCGGTATCGATGAAACAGCGAAGCTGATCGTGATTTATCTCGCGTGCTTTGCGCCAATCGCGATGGCTGCGCGCGCGGGAGCACGCAGTGCCACGGCGGAACAGGTCAATGCCGCCTATTCGCTCGGCGCCAGCTTCGTTCAGGTCGTTCGGCATGTCGTGTTGCCGGCGGCGCTGCCCGAAATTCTGACGGGCCTGCGGATTGCGATTGGCTTTGGCTGGACCACGTTGGTCGCCGCCGAGATGGTCGCGGCGACAGCAGGACTGGGACAGATGGTGCTCAACGCGTCCAGTTTTCTGCGCACTGACGTGGTGGTGATGGGGATTGTGCTGATCGGCCTGATTGCATGGACGTTCGACCTCGGCATGCGTGCGCTGGAGCGGCGACTCGTTCCGTGGCGTGGCAAGTCGTAACGCTCGTTGTATACCGGCGGCGACTGCGGTCAATGAAAACCGCCGCAGCCGTCGCCAGAAACTCAGCGCATTACTTCAGGTTTGCCTGCAACACGGTCAACGCGGTCATGTTGACAATCCGCCTGACCGTCGAGCTCGACGTGAGAATGTTCACAGGCGCATTGACGCCGAGCAGGAACGGACCCACCGCAACGTTACTGCCCGCACCTGTTTTCAGCAGGTTGTACGCAATGTTGCCGGAATCCACGTTTGGACAGACCAGCAGGTTCGCCGCGCCCTTGAGCGGCGAGTTGGGCAGGATGCGTGAGCGCAATGTTTCGTCGAGCGCGCAATCGCCATGCATTTCACCATCCACTTCAAGCTCGGGCGCCTGCTCCCTCACCAGTTCCAGCGCGCGGCGCATCTTCGCGCCGGACGCCGCGCTGCCCGAGCCAAAATTGGAGCGCGACAACAATGCGGCCTTCGGCGTCAGATTCAGCCAATCCATCTGCTTCGCGGCCGCAATCGTGAATTCGGCGATCTGCTCCGCCGTCGGATCGTCATTGATGTGCGTATCCACCAGTGCCACGGTACGCTGGTCGAGCAGCAGAATGTTCATCGCCGCGTAGGTTCGCGCGCCGGGCTTCTTGCCGATCACCTGATCGACATAACGCAGATGATCGTGATACGCACCGACCGTGCCGCACACCATGCCGTCCGCGTCGCCGAGCCGCACCATCATCGCGCCGATCAATGTCAGGCGCCGGCGCGTTTCCACGCGAGCCATTTCTTTCGTAATACCGTCGCGGCACATCAATTCCCAGTAGGTGCTCCAGTACTGCGTGAATCGCTCGTCATATTCGGGGTTGGTGACTTCGACGTCCTGCCCGAGTCGCAAACGCAAACCGAATTTCTCGATACGGGCGAGCAGCACTTCCGGACGCCCAACTAGAATCGGCCGCGCCAGTTTTTCATCGACCACCACCTGTACTGCGCGCAACACACGCTCGTCCTCACCTTCGGTAAACACGATGCGTGCCTTGCCGCCGTCGCGCACAAATTGCCGTGCGTTCGAAAAAAGCGGCTTCATGAATGCGCCCGAGTGATAGACGAACTGCTGCAACTGTTCGACGTATGCGTCCAGATCGGGCAACGGCCGGGTTGCGACACCGCCTTCCATCGCCGCTTTCGCAACGGCCGGCGCGATGCGCACAATGAGACGGGGATCGAAAGGCTTGGGGATCAGGTATTGCGGCCCGAACGACACGTCGTACGAACCGTAAGCGGCGGCGACCACTTCGTTCTGTTCTTCCTCCGCGAGGCCTGCAATTGCGTGCACGGCAGCGATTTCCATCGCACGGGTGATGGTGGTCGCGCCGACGTCGAGCGCGCCCCGAAAGATGTACGGAAAGCACAAGACGTTGTTCACCTGGTTCGGATAATCCGAGCGGCCCGTTGCGATCACGACGTCGTCGCGAGTTGCGTGAGCCAGCTCCGGGAAAATCTCCGGCGTCGGATTGGCGAGCGCGAGGATCAATGGACGTGCGGCCATTTTCTTCAACATGTCCGCGCTCAGAATGCCGCCCACCGACAACCCCAGGAATACATCCGCTCCTTCGATCACATCCGCAAGCGTGCGCGCCGAGGTTTCCTGCGCGAAACGCGCCTTGTCCGGGTCCATCAGCGCTTGACGGCCACGATAGACCACGCCTTCGATGTCGGTCGCCCAGATGTTCTCGACCGGCAGACCCAGATCCACCAGCAGGTCGAGACAGGCCAACGCCGCGGCGCCCGCGCCGGACGTGACGACCTTCACCTCGGCGATGGATTTGCCCACCACCTTCAGCCCGTTGATGAACGCCGCCGATACGGTGATGGCGGTCCCATGCTGATCGTCGTGAAAAACAGGAATCTTCATCCGCTCACGCAATTTCCGCTCGACGATGAAGCACTCCGGCGCCTTGATATCTTCCAGATTGATGCCACCGAACGTTGGCTCGAGCCCCGCGATGATCTCGACCAGTTTGTCCGGATCGGTTTCGTTGATTTCAATATCGAACACGTCGACACCGGCAAACTTCTTGAACAGCACAGCCTTGCCTTCCATCACCGGCTTGGAGGCTAGCGCGCCGATGTTGCCGAGGCCCAGAACCGCTGTCCCGTTGCTGATCACACCGACCAGATTGCCGCGGCTGGTGAAGCGGTAAGCCTTTTGCGGATCTTCCGCAATCGCTTCGCACACGCTGGCCACGCCCGGCGTGTAAGCCAGCGCGAGATCGCGCTGCGTGACGAGCGGCTTGCTGGCCACGACGGAAATCTTTCCAGGTGTCGGGAATTCGTGATAGTCGAATGCGGCCTGTGTGTCTGTCTGTTTCATGTTCGATGTCCCCATGTGTGCGCCGGGCCGGTCCCGGCGCGAATCGTGAGGCAATTCTAGGCAGCCGCCATAAGCCGATGATTCTGTTTTAATATCGACCCATCACTTTTTTCTAATGGCCCCGCTGGCAAACCCATGACCCTCGAATCGAACGACATGGTCAGGCGACTCAGCACGCGTCTGAAGATTCGGCATCTTGTGCTGTTGCTGCATATCCAGCAGCACGGCTCGCTCACGCGCGTCGCGGAGCATATGGCCAGCAGTCAGCCGGCCGTGACCAATGCGCTGGCCGAACTGGAAAGCATGTTCGGCACACCGTTATTCGAGCGTTCGCCACGTGGCATGCTGCCCACCGCGTTAGGCGCGGTCGTTCTCGAACGCGCGCAGGCCATGCTCCACGATCTCGACCATCTCGCGCGCGACATGGAGGCCGTCGCGACCGGCCACGCGGCGCACACGCATATCGGCGTGGTGCCGTTTATCTCCGGGCAGATGCTGTCGGCAACGTTAAAGCGCCTGAAGGCCGGCATGGAGCGCCGCCTGACTGTCACGATTCACGAAGGCACCAGCGACCAGTTGCTGTCCCAGCTTAACGACCATACCGTCGATCTGGTCATTGGCAGAGCGTCGGCCGCGATCGATCTGTCGCAGATCGGCTTCGAAGTGCTGTACCGCCAACAACCACGGCTGATTGCCAACCGGCGGCTGGCCGCTCGTCTCTCGCGCGTGAAACTCGACTGGAACAAACTGCAGGAACTCGACTGGATTCTCGGCGCGCCGCACACGCCCATGCGAGAGCAGGTTTCCGATCTGTTTCTGGCGGCGGGCACGGTCCCTCCCATTGCGATCGTGGAAAGTTATTCGTCGAAGCTCATTGGCGAACTGATTGCTTCCAGTGAGAATGCCGTGTCGATTGTCCCCGCCGATATCGCGGAAGAACTGGTGCGAATTGCAGGCGTGGCGATCGTGCCTTATTCGTTTCAATGGACATTACCGCCGATTGCCGTATTCACCCGCTCTCGAGGGCGGCGCTCAGACGTGCAAACGCTGTTTATCGACGCATTACGCGCGGTATGCCGGGAGACTTACTCAGGACTATCCGGACCGGAGTAAAACGGGCGGTTTTCGGCCTGCAAATTCCGGGCTATCCAATCAGCGATTGCTTTCGTTTAAAAGGGAAGTTTCAAATCGCCGGCATGCCGCGAAAACGCGATCTTCAATTCTGATATCCGGGACAATTTACACTGCCTGCTGGAGCAGGCGTGTTTAATACGGTGTCGTCGGTGGAGTTGGGCGTCCGCAATCGGGTGGAAAAGAATTACACGAAAAAAGAATCGCGCATTGGGCCGCCGATCATTAAACGCGGATCGATCAGGCCAGGCAGTTTGAACGAATTATGCGGCGCGACGGGAAGCCAATCGTTTTAAACGGGTTACGGACGCCGCGAATCCGCTTGCGGACATGATGGATCTTTACCCCAATGCCCGTCGCAAATACGCCAGCGGCATAATTGCTCTTCGAAAAAGCCATTCTTTCCACAAGCGGCCACCTGTTCTGCAAGATGCGAATCCGCAGGACGAGTCGACGCACTGACTTTCGATGTCCTCGCGCCAACCGGCGATTTAGGATCGTAGGGTTCAGTGCGTGCCACCAAAGCCGCCAGCAGATCGGCGTCGGCATCTTCGCGCTTGCGGGTGCCGGGTTCCTGCTTTTTCGACTGTGCAAGTGCCTTGGTATTCGCCGGATGCGCGCTGGATTTCGCCAGCTCATGCTTTTCGTGCACCGGCACGGATTCATGGTGGCTCTTGCCTGAACTTGCACTTCCGGCCACGGTGGACTTCTTCGACTTGTGGTCCCCGTTCTCCGCGTCGGCAGCGCCGGCAACGGCCACCGGCTTCGCGGAAGAAGCGTGATTTGCATCATCGGCGCCATCGGCAAGCGCACGCGACAGCCGGTTGTCGTCAGCGACTGCCGGAGTCGACGCGCCGTCTTTATCGGCGGAATCGTCGGAAATGATCGTTGCCGCCTGCGGCGCCGACGCCTGCGATGCGGCGGCGAGCGTGGTGGATGCCGCTGCGCTCGCAGCCGTTGCGGCCGGCGCTTTCACCACCACGTTTCCGCTGGCAACAGCCTCGGCGGGCTTGGCCGCCACATGACGCTGCACCCGCCACGCTCCCCACGAGCCCACGCATAACACCAGCAAGGCGACGAGGATCAGCGGCGCTCTGGAACCGCGCGGCGCATCGGCCTGCGGCTCGACCCGCCCTTCCAGATTGGCCAGAATGCGCGAGCCATTCGCATCGGTGCCATTGCCTGCATTTGAAAGCAGACTCGGCGGAGCTTTAGAATTTGATTTGTCCGGCGCGCTCATTCAGTATCTCGTTGAATCCTGGTTTATTTCGCCGCAATAATAGATGCCTGCCCAACTGGGGCAGGCCTGATTCTATGTTCAAGCATCACAAAATACAATTGCTTCCACTCAACGGGGTTCCGCATTGATTGCCGCCGCACTTACCGCTTATTTCGCAATTGCGGTTGCCATTGCCGCATTGCTGCTGTTACCCGCGGCACGTGCCATATTTTTTGGCGCTCTATCCACTTTGCATAACCGGCTTATGCAAATTGCTTCAAATGGCAGTACTCGCATTTTCGACAATATTTCTCAATCGGCAAGAACTTCTCAGTCGGTATTAGTCAATACGAAAAATTTACTGGCGCGTCGTCGCTTGCTGATTTTTACTGCCGCAGGTATTCTTGCGGCGCCGCCATTAGTGGCTATTGCGTTTCGTAGTCGGCTTTTATTTCAGTACGATGATGACGTACGCATTCCTGACGAGAAGATTTCAGCATTATTGAATGGCGAACAGCTGGTTCCGCCGCCGCCGCTTCCGCCTGAGGTATTCGCCACTCAGGAAGTCGAGCAAATCCGGCCAGCACTAAAAGACGCAAGCCGCGATTGGAACCTGCTCGATCCCGACTTCAGAACGCGTTTGCTGCTCGTCTACAAGATCATGCGTGAGCAATACGGTTATG
This sequence comes from Paraburkholderia metrosideri, assembly GCF_904848625.1. GTDB lineage: Bacteria > Pseudomonadota > Gammaproteobacteria > Burkholderiales > Burkholderiaceae > Paraburkholderia > Paraburkholderia metrosideri. Next base: position 137,101 of record NZ_CAJHCP010000009.1, on the reverse strand, counting down.
AAATGGCGTTGCTTGAGGGGTACCGGAGTCCGGATCGGCAAAACCGGCTCGCGCAAATGGGGGGCAACGTCACCAATGCGGCGGCGTTCCAGAGCTATCACCAATACGGCCTTGCTTCCGACAACGCGTTTCTGCGCGACGGCAAGCTAGTCATCAGCGAAAAAGATCCTTGGGCCATGCGGGGCTATCAGTTGTACGGCATGGTCGCCGAACAGGTCGGACTGGTCTGGGGGGGCCGCTGGAAAATGATGGATCTCGGCCACGTCGAATATCACAAACCCGGCTTCGTACTCGGGCGCGGTCGCTGACCAGACCGGCTCAATACGATGCACCTGTAGCGCTCGAATACGCATTACCCGTCGTCGAACCGCACGTCACGAATAACTCCAAGACCTGAACGGCTTATGCAACGCATTCTCAACGTGTTGACCCATCCGCGCACGCTATCGATCGTCGGTCTGCTCGCGCTCGCGGCGGCTCTGTTCATCGGCGCCGACGCGCTGCAGATCGATCCAATCTGGCCCGCCGTCGTACTCGGCGCGGTGATCGTGCTGTGGCTGCTGGTATGGCTCGTGCGCAAGCTGCGTGCGCGGCGCGGCAATCGCAAGCTCGGCGAGATGCTCGAACAGCAGGCCGAAACCGGCAAGGTGTCCGCGCCCGTCAAACCAGCCGAACTCGACACGCTGCGCACGCGCCTCGCCGATGCGGTCAAGACGATCAAGACTTCGAAAATCGGCCAGGTGTCGGGCGGCTCCGCGCTGTATGAGTTGCCCTGGTACATCGTGATCGGCAATCCGGCTGCGGGCAAAAGCAGCGCCGTGCTGAATTCGGGGCTGCAATTCCCCTTCGCGGAAAAGAACGACGCGGTGATTCACGGCATTGGCGGCACGCGCAATTGCGACTGGTTCTTCACGACTGAAGGCATCCTGCTGGACACCGCCGGCCGCTACGCGGTGCATGAAGAGGACCGCACCGAATGGCTGGGCTTTCTCGGTCTGCTCAAACGTTATCGTCCGAAAGCGCCGATCAACGGCATCATCGTGACGGCCAGCATCGCGGAGTTGACCGGCAATCGCCCGGAATTCGCGATCAATCTCGCGAAGAACCTGCGTCAACGGGTGCAGGAACTCACTGAAAAGCTCGAAGTATTCGCGCCGGTCTACGTGATGTTCACCAAGACCGATCTGATTACTGGTTTCGCCGAATTCTTCAGCGACAACGACCGCGCCGAATACGACCGCGTGTGGGGCGCCACCCTGCCCTACTCGCCCGATGAAAAGCGCGATGTCGTCGCGCAGTTCGACGAGCATTTCGAAGAACTGTACGACGGCCTGAAGGAGATCAGCGTCGCGCAGATGTCGATCAATCGCGGCCATCGCCTTGCGCCGGGGCAGCTCAGTTTTCCGCTTGAATTCTCGACGATCAAGCCTGCGTTGCGCTCGTTTCTCGCCACGCTGTTCGAAGCGAATCCATTCCAGTACAAACCCATTTTTCGCGGCTTCTATTTCACTAGCGCATTGCAGGAAGGCGAAACGAATAGCGCGGCGACGCAGCGTATCGCATCGCGCTTCGGCCTGAATGCGGACAACGTGCCGAAGGCGGTCGGGGCGGTGACAAAGAACGGTTTCTTCCTGCGCGACCTGTTTTCGAAAGTTATTTTCGCGGACCGTCAGACAGTCAGGCAATTCGCAAGTCCAGCGAAAACGCGCATGCGTTACGCCACCTTCTTCGGCTTCGTTACCGTGCTTGCGCTGGCGCTAGGCGGCTGGACCTGGTCGACGATCGGCAACCAGCAGTTGGTGGCGAACGTGCAGGCCGACCTCGACAATGTGGTGCGTCTGCAGCAGAACCGTAACGACCTGCAATCGCGTTTGCAGGCCATGGACATTCTCGAAGACCGCATCGATCAGCTCGAACAGTTCCGCCGCGACAAACCGCTGGCGGTGTCGCTCGGTCTGTATCAGGGCGACCGTCTCGAAGAGCATCTGCTAACCGAGTACTACAACGGTGTGCGGCAGATCATGCTCGCGCCGGTCGCGGACAATCTGCAATCGTTCCTGAAGGACGTCAACGCCCACCCCGAGCAGCTATCGCCAATGACGCACACGCCGGACTCCGGCGCGATCCCGGTGTCGGCGCACTCGGCGATGTCGTCAAACAGTCAGGGCGGCTTGTATAGCGATGCATCGCCGGCGAACGTCGAAGACGCGTATAACGCGCTGAAAACCTACCTGATGCTATCGGACAAGCGTCACGTGGAAACCGCGCATCTGACCGATCAGATTGCGCGCTTCTGGCGCGGCTGGCTCGAAACGAATCGCGGCAAGATGCCTCGCGACGAAATGATTCGCAGCGCCGAACGGATGATTACGTTCTACCTGTCGCGCGTGTCGGACGACGACTGGCCGATGGTCGACGAAAACCTCGCCCTGGTCGATCAGACGCGTGAAAACCTGCGGCATGTCGTGCGTGGCATGCCGGCCCGTCAGCGGGTCTACGAAGAAATCAAGGCACGTGCCTCGACCCGCTTTGCGCCGATGACGATCAACCGCATTGTCGGCGACAGCAATTCGAGCCTGATCGCAGGCAGCTACGCGATTCCGGGCACCTTCACGCGTGAAGCGTGGTTCCAGTACGTGCAGCCGGCTATCCGCGATGCCGCGACCAAGGAATTGCAGGCGAAGGATTGGGTGCTGAACACCTCTGCCCATGACGACCTGACGCTCGAAGGCAGTCCGGAGCAGATCCAGAAAGCGCTCGTCACGATGTACAAAACCGAATATGCGCAGCACTGGCAAAAGTTCATGCAAGGCATTGCCGTGCAGAGTTTCGGCAACTTCAATCAGGCAGTGGACGCGATGAACCGCCTCGGCGATCCGCAAGACTCGCCGATCCGCAAAGTACTCGAAACCGCGTACGACCAGACCTCGTGGGATAACCCGTCGCTCGCGAACGTCACGTTGAAAGCGGCGCAAAGTGGCGTGACAGGCTGGTTCAAACAGTGGTTCTCGCGCGCGCCGACCGCTCAGGTCACCGCGAATATCGACATCAACGGCAATCCGGTCGAACTGCCGATGGGTCCGATCGGCCAGGAATTCGCCGGCCTCGGACGCATCGTGACGACCCACGACAATACGTCGATGCTGCGCGCGTATATGGATTCGTTGTCGAAGGTGCGCACCCGCTTTAACGTGCTGAAGAATCAGGGCGATCCGGGCCCGGGCGCGCGTCAGCTGATGCAGCAGACGCTCGACGGCAGCGGTTCGGAACTCGCGGATTCACTGAAGCTCGTCGACGAACAGATGCTCACCGGCCTCAGCGATTCGCAGCGTAAAGCCCTGCGTCCGCTGCTGGTGCGTCCGCTGATTCAGGCGTATGCGGTGGTGATCCAGCCCGCCAGCGTCGAGGTCAACAAGGTGTGGAACGCGCAGGTGTATCAGCCGTTCCAGACCTCGCTCGCCGCCAAGTATCCGTTTGCATCCGATGCGAAGGTCGAAGCCGGCGCCGTTGAAATCGCGCAGGTATTCGGACCGGACGGTGCGGTTGCGAAGTTCGTCGGTACCACGCTCGGACCGCTTGCTGTGCGTCGCGGCGATACGCTGACGCCGCGCACGTGGGGCGACATGGGTCTCGCGCTGACGCCCGACTTCACGTCAGGTTTCGCGCGTTGGGTGGCACCGCTTGCGGGCGGTGCGTCGGGTGCCGCGCAAGGGTCGACCGAACCGCAGACCGTGTTCCAGTTATTGCCGCAACCGAGCACAGGCACGACCGAGTACACGATTGCGATCGACGGTCAGCAACTGCGTTATCGCAACACGCCGCCGCAATGGACCAACTTCGTGTGGCCGAACCCGGCGGGTTCGCCTGGCGCAGTTCTGACCGCGACGACGTTCGACGGCCGCACGCTGCAACTGGTCAACGAGCCGGGCCGCTACGGCCTCGAAAAGCTGATCAACTCGGCACAACGCAAGCGCCAGCCTGACGGCACGTTCGATCTGACGTGGACCCAGGGCAGCGTCAGCGTGTCGATGAGCATGCGCATCATCAGCACGTCGCAGCCGTCTTCGGGCAGCGGCGATGCACCGCAACAACAAAGCCTGCGTGGCCTGACGCTGCCGTCGTCGGTCGCCGACGTCAGTGCAGGGGCCGCAGTCAACGCGACGGCGGTGGGCCTGCCCGCAGCGCCGGGCGCCGCGCCAGCGACGTCGACGGTAGCGGGTTCCGCCGCCGCACAGGCCACCTCGAACCCAGGGAGCGCGCAATGACGCAGACCGTGCAGGCGCAGATCGCCTATTTCGGCAAAATCCCGTCGCGCGGCGACTTCGTGAAAAGCGCGCACAATCCGCAGTTGCTGCAAACGCTCGACCGCTGGGTCGCGCAGGCGATGGAACTGCTGGCGGAAGATCCACGCTGGAAGATCGTCTACGAAGCCGCCAAACCACTGCATTTCGCGTTTCTCGGCTCGCGCAGCAAGCTCGCGATTGCCGGGCATATGGTGGTGAGCCATGATGTGTCGTCGCGACGCTTTCCGTTTCTCGCCGCGACCGCGCTCGAAGTGGACCGCCCGCTCGCTTTTCTCGCGCGCAGCCCGCTGGCGTTCGCGCGGCTCTGGTCCAGGATCTCGGCACAAATGACGCCGTTGCAGAACGCTACGGAGCCGTCTGGCGCGCTGCAGGCACTCGGCGATACCCAAGTGCCCATCGAGGTCGCCGGACCCGGTAATCCGCACGATGGCACGTTCAATGATTTCGTCGAGCATCAGACGCTGTCCGGTCTCGAACAGATGCTGCTCGCGAGCGGCCATCCGGTGCGCCTGCGCGGTGCGATGCTCGCGCTCGGCTCGCTGCTCAAGCCGGTGATGAGCAGCGGCTCGTCGCATCTCGAACGCGGTTTGACGCTGCCGCTGCCGGTCGATCCGTTTTATCGCAGCCTGGTCGCCGCGTTCTGGCTCGAACTGATCGCGCCATTCGTCTCCCAAGCGGATTTCGAACTGGCGATTTTTATCGGCACAATCGCCGAGCGCGAGCGTCTGGTGATCGGCTTTAACGGCGCGTCGGCGAAAACGCTGCACAGCGTCATCGATCCGCAGGCGTATGCGGCGCACAACATCGATATCGACGATCCCGAGTGGATCGACGAACACGCACAGAACGATCATGGCATCAGCAAGCTCGTCAGTTACCTCGATCAACCGCAATTGTCGCTGCGCGTCAGCATCGACACGTTCCGCGAAGCTTTTACAGGGGTTTGACACGATGAAAGCCCCCACTCGCGCGCAGATGAAGCGCCGCGTCTTAGCCATTGCGGTGGCGCTCGTTGCCGCGCTATCCGCAAGCGGCCCCGCGCTGGCCGATGACGGTCCTGCACGGGTGACGCCAGTCGACAACAGCGGCGTGCAGATTCATACGACGGCGCTGCCCGCTCAGGGCAACACGGCTTCTTCCGCAGCTTATGGCAGCAATGCGCCGGCCACGTCCACGCCGCCTGCGGCGAACGCATCGCCCGGTCAGGTCGTGGTCGGCGGCAAGGTGCCTGACGAGGCGACGAAATCGGCGGTGCTCACGCGTTTGCGCGACACCTACGGTGCAACGAACGTAGTTGATCAGATCGAAGTGGGCGACGTCGCGACCCCGCCGAACTGGAGTGCGAATGTTGAAAAGCTGATCGGGCCGCAACTGAAGCAGATTAGTAAAGGCCAGCTGAAAATTGACGGCACGCAGGTCGATGTGAAGGGCGAAGTGCGCAATGAAGCGCAACGTCAACAACTCGCCAGCAATATGGCGGACGCGCTCAATCCGACCTATACGATCAAGAACGGCCTGCGCGTCAGCGCATCCGAACAAGGCCTGCTCGATCAGACGCTGGCCAACCGCACGATCGAATTCGAAACGGGCAGTGCCACGTTGACGCCGCAAGGGCGCACGATTCTGGATCAGATGGCGGCGGTTCTCGTGAAGATGACGACCAGGACGGTCGAGATCATCGGTCACACCGACAACGCCGGGAATCGTCAATCGAACATCGCGCTGAGCCAGGCGCGAGCCGATGCGGTGAAGGGCTATCTGGTCAGCAAGGGTATCGCGCCGACGCAGTTGACAACGACCGGCGTCGGACCCGATCAGCCCATCGCACCGAACGAGACGAACGACGGCCGCGCGCGAAATCGCCGGATTGAATTCCGCGCGGGCGCTTGAAGTCCTCGCACGGCGTCTTTCGAATTTGCAAAAGCGGCCCTTTTTAAGGGCCGTTTGTCATTTCTCCGGTATCAAGCCTCAACTATTCTCGTCGGGCTTCACGCCCAATATCTCGCGAATATGCGACAGCGAGCCATCGTCCTTCACGACCGTGGCGAGCCATTGATGCAAAGGCATATTGGCCCACTCGGCGGCTTTGTCCGCGAGATACGCGGCGGGACTGTGCGGTTCGGTATGACGCAGGAACTTCGCCACCGCGCGCAATTGCGCAATGGCGTCCGAGCGGCTGCGAATGCCGGCGTGAGTCGGTGGGAGCGTCGTCATGGCGGCTGGCTCGAGATGAGGTTCGGTTTTGAAGGCCGGCTCAGCCCGTTCCACGTGTGCTGCGCCGTCTGCGCGCTCTGCCAGCGCAGGTTTGGCCGCGGCTTCAGGAACGGCACCGACTTCGCGTGCGAAGCGTTCGGCCAGCAGATAAACCGACTCGTATGCCGATTTAGTCTGCCGGAAGCTCGGTGCGGAATCCGCCGCGCGCCGGTCGAGTTCCTGTTCGAGCGCATTCATCGCCGCCTGGAATGCCTTCAAGTCGGCAAGCAGCGCCGTGTAGAACGCGGGCGGCGTGGAACGCTTCGCCGCTTCGATCTGATCGATGGAAGGCTTGCCGCGCGCAATATCGTCGGCATGATCGGGATCCCGCTTGACGGCTTGGGCGACGTGCGTGGCGACTTCCCAATCGAGCGCGCTATACACCATGCCCGACGTTTGCGTTAGCGGCACCGCGCGTAATAACTCGGCCGTGCGTGACGCCAGCCACGCAATGTTGCCGAGACGATATTCCGCATCGTCGCCATCAGGCAGCGGATGCAAATGCTCCCAATAGTGCTCCGACAAAGCGCTCAGCAATGCATACCCTTGCGTCAGACCTTTGAGGCCTTCTTCCAGCGCGAGCGCTTCGGTCAGCCACGCGGCAAGGCGCAGGTCTTTCGTTTGCGTCGCGATCAGCGCCACGCTGCGTTCAACGACAAAGCTCCAGTCTGCTTCCTTGATTTCCGTGACCCATTCGCCCTGGTCCAGAGACGGGTCATCGAAACGGCGCGCGTGCTGGATCGCGTCGAACTCCGACGAAAACAGCATATCGTCGCCGCACGGCGATGCGTCGGAGACGGGTGCAATCAGTGTAGTGAGATCAATCGGCATATCAGGCCAGGGTGTAGTCAAATTCGCCGGCATCATTGGCGCGCACCGCAATGCTCGCAATCGGCACGCCGTCCGCGATCCGTTCGAGCACTTCCTGCGCCACTTCCGGCAGCAACGTGCCATTCAGGATGTGGTCGACATTGCGTGCACCCGAATCGACTTCCGTGCATCGCGCGAGTACCGCGTCGATCAGCGACTCGTCCCACGAGAACACGGCTTTGTGATTCGCTTCGATCCGCCGACGAATTCGTTCGAGTTTCAGTTCGATGATTTCCGCCAGCACGTCGTCGGAAATCGGATAGTACGGAATGACTTTCATGCGCCCAAGGAAGGCGGGTTTGAACGTCTTGTAGAGCTGCGGCCGCAAGGTTTCGGCGAGCGCATCGGCATCGGGCAGCTCTTCTGCTGTCTTGTTCAGACAGGCCTGCATGACCGCCGTCGAGCCGACATTCGAAGTCAGGATGATCAGCGTATTACGAAAATCGATTGTGCGACCTTCGGCGTCGTCCATCGCGCCTTTATCGAAAACCTGGAAGAACATTTCCAGCACATCGGGGTGCGCCTTTTCGACTTCGTCCAGCAATACCACCGAATACGGATTGCGCCGCACGGCTTCGGTCAGCACGCCGCCTTCGCCGTATCCGACGTAACCGGGCGGCGACCCTTTGAGGCCGGACACGCTATGCGCCTCCTGATACTCGCTCATGTTGATCGTGATCATCTTCCGCTCGCCGCCATACAGGATGTCGGCCAGCGCCAGCGCTGTCTCCGTCTTGCCGACACCGGAAGGTCCGACGAACATGAACACGCCGCGCGGCTTGTCCGGGTCTTCGAGATTCGCACTGGCGGTTCTGACACGCTGCGCGATCGCTTCGAGTGCATGATCCTGGCCGATGACTCTTGCGGCAAGCATCGGCTGAAGATTCAGCACGGTCTGGATTTCATCCTTGATCATCCGGCCGAGCGGAATGCCAGTCCACGCTGCAACGATCTCCGCGACGACGTGTGCGTCGACCTGCAGCGGGACCATCGGATGATCGCCTTGTAATGCGCGTAGCTTTTCGAGTTGCGTGGTTAAAATTTCGCGCGCGTTGCCAAGTTCTCCTGCATGCGCCGCTGCATCGCCGTTGCGACGAATCTCTTCGATTTGCGTATGCAATGCATCGATCTCTTTGACGAGTGTCTGTTCTTCTTCATAGCGCGCTTCTGCCGTGCGCAACGATTGGCGGTCGTCATCGCGTTGAGTGCGCAATTCAACAAGACGCTCGTCATGCGCTGCACCGCTCGCCGATTCGCGCTCCAGCGCGGCGATTTCCGCATCGATACGCTCGATACGCTTGCGCGTGTCGTCGATGAGCGCGGGTGTCGAGCTATGCGCAAGCGCGACTTTTGCACAGGCGGTGTCCAGCACACTGATGGCCTTATCCGGCAACTGCCGCCCCGTGATGTACCGATGCGATAGCCGTACCGCTTCGGTGATCGCGCTATCGACCACGCGCACATTGAAATGCCGTTCCATCAGTCCCGACATGCCGCGCAGCATCGCGGCTGCTAGTGCTTCACCCGGCTCTTCGATCTTGACTACCTGAAAACGGCGCGCAAGCGCCGCGTCCTTCTCGAAGTACTTTTTGTACTCACTCCAGGTCGTCGCGGCAATCGTTCTTAGTTCGCCACGCGCAAGTGCGGGCTTCAGCAGATTGGCCGCATCGTTCTGACCCGCCTGTCCGCCTGCGCCGATGATCGTGTGTGCTTCGTCGATAAACAGGATCACCGGATGCGGACTTTTTTTCACCTCGTCAATCACATTCTTCAGGCGGTTTTCAAATTCGCCCTTCACGCTCGCTCCTGCCTGCAGCAAGCCCATGTCGAGTACATGCAATGCGACGCCACGCAATGGCGCGGGGACATCATCGGCGGCAATCCGTAACGCGAGTCCTTCGACGACGGCCGTTTTCCCTACGCCAGCCTCGCCGGTCATGATCGGATTGTTCTGCCGCCTACGCATCAGGACATCGATCGCCTGGCGAATCTCGCCTTCGCGGCCAATTACCGGATCAATTTTGCCGTCGCGGGCACGTTGCGTCAGGTTGCTCGTGTACGTATCCAGCGCCGGTGTTTTCGACGCGGTCACGCGTGCAGGATCGGCAATGTCCTCCTGAGCGAGATCATTTGAAGAATCTGCTGAACGCTCGGTCTCTACCGAACCCGATGTCAACTCGTCAAAACGGTGTTTGAGATCCGTTACGCGCACATTCGCAAACAACGGCGACATACGCTGCGCAAATTGCGCGAGATCTGGCGCGCTCAATAACGCGAGCAGCAAATGGCCGGTGCGGATGCGCCCGATCTGCGAATCCAGTGAAGCAATCAGCCACGCTTGTTCAAACAGCGCGATCAGATGCACCGAGAAAACCGGAGTACGTGTGTTGCCGGTCTTCAACCGCGCCAATTCGCGCTCCAGATCCGCGCGCAGCGCATGCACGTCAATGTCGCTCGCGCGCAGCACCAGCGGCACGTCGCCAGCGGTTTGTTCGAACATCGCCAAAAACAGATGTTCGAGATCGACCTCGTAATGACCCCGCGACAGGCAAGTGCTTGCAGCGCGTTCGGTCGCCTGACGGCAGGTCGAATTCAATTTCGCGATCAGCGTTTTTAGCGGCGTGCTCATGTCGGGCGGTCCAGTTCAGGTCGGTTGATGCGATTGTTGTGACGGCTGTTTGTCGTGGTCAATGAATGACGTGCAGTTCGTAGCGTGCGTCTGCGCGATCGCGGTCGGCATCATGCGTGCAGAGGAACGCATCCCAGCCCAGACGCGCGCCGCCCCCTAAATGGCTCGGCCCCACATCGTCGCGACGAAGTACCAGCGACACCTCATATTCAAGCGTGACGCCAGCCAGCAAGGTCAGCATCCGTTCAAGCGCCGCCGCCAGTTCCGCGCCAGGCAGAAACGCTTCATAGTCTTTCTTCGCCAGCGGTCCGATGACGAGACGCGCTCGCATATCGCGCTGCCAGACACGCTCACCGGCGAGCGCGGTTGCGCCCAGCGTCGCATTGACGCCGCCAAGCACGGTCAACTGATCTTTCGGCACGGTGTACCACTTGCCGACAAATTGCTCGACACGTACTGGCACGCGAAAATATTCAGTCAGAGAGCGCTCCAGATAAGCCGCCGACATCGGACGATGACGCGCGGCCATCGCGTACCCGGCAATGCCCTCGTCGAACAACGCCCCGCTACCTTGCTGCAGGCTCTCACGGGTGTCCTCATTGACGACCCCTGCGAGCGCCAGCAACAACGGCAGGTAGCGTTCGTCGCGATCAAGTTCATAGTGAAGCGGCAAACGGTACTTCTTCCACGCCGCGTAGAACAGCGCAGTCGCGCGATTCGAAAACACGTCGAAGAATTCGCGCGCAGCACGATCGCGGTTGATCTGCTCGCGCGCGATGATCTGCTCGGTGTAGTGCATCGGCAACGCGCCCTGCGTACCCAGCAAACCAAAGAACGCTGGCGTGATATCCACGCGCCCGACCTGACTGTCTTCGATGGCCGCGACCTGTTCTGTCTTGTCCTTCAAGGCGGCGCCGTCATGCCCGAATGAAGTCGTGCGCTCGATTTCACTCGGCGGAAACGACATCGAAATCGAATTGCGAAAGCCGATTCGCTCCGTCAGGACCTTTCCGGCCCGATCGGGTGCCTGGTCCGCGAACCACTTCTCCAGAATTCGCACCGCCTGAAAAAACTGGAAGCGATGCGGTTCATCGAGAAGCTGCTCGACTACACCAGGATCGATTCGCCGCTGCGGGGCTTGCATCGAAGGATCTCCTCGCCGGTGCGTTTTGACAGCACGACCAGTTGTACAAAGCTGTTCAGATGAACATACAGCCCAAAGAATGTATCGATTACCCGGACGAACGACGCAAGGCTGGTACCGACGAAATGCTCTTCGTCGATCGTCAGACGGATTTCGATACCGCGCACAAACGTAGCAAATGGTTTGCCTTGCAACCACTGCACGGCAGCACGTTGTTCGATGCCCGCAATGCCGTCGATATGACGCGACGACACCGCCGTGCGGCGCAAGTCGTACAACACCAGCATTTCCTTGAGCGCCGACAGGCCGTTATTCGCGAGCGAAACGTGGTTTAACGCGAGGTGTGAGATCAGCCGCCAATGCGAAGAACGGCCTCGCTCAAAGCGCACACTCGGCGTCGGGCGGCGGAGCATCGAAATGCTGCCGGTCAACGAGCCGCCTTCGAGAAACAGGTCGCCGCCTTCAAGTCCAACCGCCAGTGCGGCAGGCAGATCGCGATTGGTACAGGTCAAATCGAGACTGAGCGTATCGGTCTGCGGCGCGGCCGGCTCGAAATCGATATCGACGATCGAGATTTCGGTTTCGTAGCCGGGACTCTTTTGTGCGACCCATTCGTCGCGCCGTGCAAACCAGTAGTGCCCGGCACGTTGCGGCTCGCCGTGATGCAGCGAGTAGAACGGGCGAAATTCGATCACCGTTTCATTCTGCGCGGTCTGTTTGACCAGACGCACCGAATCGATTGAATACACTTCGTACGCGAACGCGCGCCGCGCCTCGGCAATCACGGGATACGAAATCGACTGATGGCTAACGCGTATCGGTTCGCCGTGCTGCTTGAACAGATTGACGATCGGCGTACAGAAAAGCCGGAAATGCGCAGCCGTTAGCGATTCCATCAGGCGCGCGACATGCGAGTCGCTACGCAGCTCCTTCAGAACGATGTGCAACGTCAGACGTTGACAACGACCCGTCGCTCGCGTCATCGCACCAAGGTCGAAGTCCACGAAATTGAATTTCTCGGGAAACGCGAAATACTCGGTTAGGAGCCGGTACGCGGGGTGCGCTTTGGCCGGATAGTCGATCAGCGAATCAGCCTCGTCGAAACCTGCCTGCGCAACTGGCGATGTGTGCAATGTTTTCCATCGCCCGCTACGGTCCATTTCTACGTAGGCCGCCATCTGATTGATGAACAGGCAATCGAGCAGTGCGGCGATAAACGATTGCTCTCCGTGCAGATGCGTGCGCAGCGTATTGAGTTTGAACGCACCGAGATCGAATTGCGGTGCGGTGGACTCGAACGTAATCGACACGACAGCCGCCGCATTGTTCGGCAGAACGGTTGCCGCGGGCGCCATCGCAACCGGCGAAAATTTCGCTTCGGAGATGCGGATGGGCGCAACTTTCACGTCATACGCGGTTCGAAAGCGACATTGCACGCCATTGACCGGCCGACTTTTCAGTTCCGTGCCACGTTCTATGACCGCTGCCTCGGTCAACTGGCTGATCGCCGCCGAAGTACCGAATTGCGCAATCGAACATGAAGGAAACGGCCGCAAATAATGCGGATAAAGCACTTCGAGGAGTGCTTCGGTGAATTCAGGGTAGTCGTCGTCGAGCTTCTTGTTGATGCGTGCACCCAGCAGCGCGAACGATTCAATCATTCGCTCGACGTGGGGATCCTCACAATGCTCGCCCGAGATCGCGAGTCGCGCGGCGATCTTCGGATAACGCTCGGCAAAATCACGCGAGTAGCGGCGCAGAAAGGCCAGCTCGCGCTCGTAAAACGGCAGTAGTTCTTCCATCTTTCTATCCCCGGACTTCCAGCACTTCCTGCCGAATCAAACCGCTGCGTCACGCATCCCTCAAAGTCTGGCCCGCGCGCGCGTAACCGAATACTGCAAGGTCGATGGTTGCAGCATCGCGTCGAAACTCACCGGTTCTTCAGCCGGGTGCACGACGAGCAACGCCTGAATGGCAAAGTACAGCGCATTCGTGGACTGTTCGTTCAATTCGAGCGTCACCGAAACGCGCTGGAGGCGCGGCTCATGCCGCGCAATGGCCTGCTGAATGGACTTGCAGATAAAAGTCCGATCGTAGTGACTCGCCAGGCTCAAACCGGCGAAGTCGTTCAATCCATACGTCAGCACCGATTGACGGCATTCGGGCAGTGCTTCGAGTTCATGTTCGGTCAACGCAATCCGGGTGTTCAGGATCGCTTCGACGTCGCGTGCCACCGTGCTTTTCAGTTCATCCAGCGACAACTGCCGCATCGCCGGGGAAGCCGGCAGATGCGGTTCGTCGTCGAACAACTTGTCGAGAAAGCTCGGCTCGAATCGTTTCATCAGACGCTACTGGATTCTTTCAACGTCAAGCCGGAACGCGCCACGCGAGCGGCGCATTCCCCAAGTGCATCAAACTGCATACGTCTTGTCGTTCTTCGTGAGACTCCATGCGCCTTGCGCATTGCCGCCCTGATTGCCGCCAATTTTCTGCTGCGTGTACTTCCATTGGACAGCGGCATACTTCAGCGAGAACTCTTCGGTCGGCAATCCTTCGCCGACAACCGCCGGCGTGATGCTCGAAATGATCACGTACTTCAGTTTCACTTCAAGGTATTTCACGCGATTGCCTTCGCCGTCCGAACGCATGAAGTCGATCGTCACCTCGTCGAAGGTCGTGCCACCCGAAGCGTGTTGATACATCAACGGGCTGACGACGTCGATATCTTTTGTGAAGCGCATATCGGCGTGCTCGCAGCGCTCGGCCGTATGGCCGCCCGCCGTCGAAGCGGTTGCCGAACGCGGTTGCAGAATCGAGTGACTCCATGAATCGATCTCGACCCAACCCTGGTGATCTTTATCGGCGGACTCGCCTTTGATCGCCGGATTTCCGAATTTTAAATAGATATCCTTCATAATTCATCGACTCCCCAAAGAGGTGGTTTCTCCGTGTATTGCAGACTCACCGGCCTGCATACACGAATTTCGTTTAAGAATTTGCCGGCTTCGGCAGATCAGCGACAAGGCGCAAGGAGATAGAGAGTTCGTCAAGCTGGAAGTGCGGACGCAGGAACGCGACCGAACGATACGAGCCTGGCTTGCCCGGAATCTCCGAGACCTGTATGGATGCCTCGCGCAATGGGAATTGCGCTTTCTGTTCCTGCGTGGCGTTGTCATCCAGCAGCACGTACTGCGAGATCCAGCGATTCAGGAACACTTCGACATTCTGTGCGGATGCAAAGCTGCCGATCTTGTCACGCATCATCGCCTTCAGATAATGGGCGACGCGCGATACCGAGAAAATGTACTGCAATTGCGCGGACAGAACCGCGTTCGCGTTCGCGCTATCGGTGCTGTACTTCTTCGGCTTCTGCACCGACTGCGCTGCAAAAAATGCTGCGTAGTCGGAATTCTTGCAGTGGACGAGCGGAATGAAACCGAGGTCGCTCAATTCTTTTTCGCGACGGTCGGTAATCGCAATTTCGGTCGGGCACTTCAATGCGACTTCGCCGTCGTCGGTCTTGAACGTATGCGTCGGCAGATCCTCCACCAACCCACCGCCTTCCACGCCGCGAATGGCTGCGCACCAGCCAAAATCGTCGAACGCCGCAGTCAAACGCGCGGCAAAGGCCCACGCCGCGTTGCACCACAGATACTTGCTGTGATCCGTACCGTCGACATCTTCAACGAAGTTGAAACCTTCCGCCGTGGCACCGTCTTTGGGATTGAACGGCAAGCGGCCAAGGAAACGCGGGAGCGTCAGGCCAACATAGCGTGAATCTTCAGAATCGCGGAACGACTTCCACTTGGTGTATTCGACGGTATCGAAGACCTTGCCCAGATCACGCGGCCTGCCGAGATCGGCAAACGTTTCAAGACCAAGCAGTTCAGGCGCAGCCGATGCGATAAAAGGTGCATGCGCCGCCGCAGCGACGTGTGCCATCTGGTCGATGAAGTAAACGTCTTCCGGTTGACGCGTGATTTCGAAGTCGCCGATCAGCGCGCCAAACGGTGAACCGCCGAACGTGCCGAACTCTTCTTCATACACTTTCTTGAACAATGCGCTTTGATCGAACTCGATCGCCGCCTTGAAATCGCGCACGAGTTCGCGTTTCGGCGCATGAATTGCCTTGATCTTGACGGTCGCGCCGGTGTTGCTTTCCTTGCACAGATAGTCCAGGCCGCGCCATGTCCCTTCCAGACGCTGAAACTCCGGAGCGTGCATCACCGCGCTGAGTTGCGCGGAAATCAGCCGATCTAGCTCCGCCACGCGTGCGTCGATCGTCGCCGACAGGTTGTCGGACACGATCACCGTGCCGTCGAGCACCTGATTGACGAGTTCGCCGATCAGGTCTTTCGCGCGCGCGTGTTCGGAATCGGATTTCGCAACCTTGCTTTTCTCGACGATCTGATCGATCAACGAGGTGCCTTCGGTGGTATCCGCACCGGCGAATTGGGCCGCAGCCGCTTGCTGGTTCATCTCGATCCGCCTTATTCGCCGTCGCGTTGTTGATCCGGCGTATCGCCGTGCGAGTCTGCCGCGCCGCCTTCAGCTTTGGCGAGCGCCTCGAGTTGCTGCGTGTTCTTCAACACTTCGCTTAGCAGGTCTTCCAACTTGTCGTTTCCAGCAAGCTTGTTGCGCAGATCCGCGAGCTTTGAGCGAGCGTCGAGCAAACGGCGCAGCGGATCGATTTGCGACACGACTTCGTCCGGATTGAAATCGGTCATCGAACGGAAACGCAGATCCACCGCAAACTTGCCGCCCGCATCGCTCAGGCGGTTTTCGACCTGAAACGCGGCGCGCGGCTCGATCGCCTTCATCACGTCGTCGATATTGTCCCGATCGATGTTGACGAATTTGCGGTCACGCATTTTCGGCTGTTCGATTTCCGACTGCCCGGCGAGATCCGCAACCACGCCGACCACGAACGGCAATTCCTTGATTTCGATCGCATCGCCACGCTCGACCTCATAGGTCAACTGGACGCGCGGCGGCCGCACCTTCTGCAGGCGCTTCTGGATACTTTCTTTTTTCGCCATCGACGGCTCCCGGTAGCAGTGGTTCAGGCTTGGATCAGCGTAACGCGCTGAAGGGGTCGGACGCACCGCGGCTTTGCGCAGCCTTGGTCGGTGCGGCGGGGGCAGCGGGCACAGCAGGCGCAGCCGGTGCCGTCGGCGTGGCAGGCGCAGCACTGCTGGTCGCGGTGGATTCTTCAGCGGCCGGTGCTTTCGCTACCTTGCGGATATAGCGGCGCTTCTTGGGTACCGGTTTCGCGTCGACTTCGGGCGGGAACAACGTGGCTTCGCCCAGCGTGTCGCGCAATTCTTTCGCCAGTGCCTGTGCGTCGGATTTCGCATCGCCCGCGAGCGACGCATCCTGGCGCAACTCGCCCAGCGACTGCGTAGCGACGCGCAAACCGGCTACCGCCAGCACACTCTTGGCGCGGCGGTCGGATTGATCGCGCTGCAACGCTTCCTGCGCGGCGACGATAGCCTGACCGTAATGGCCCTGCGTGAACTGGATTTGCGCAATCCGCGACCAGGGCTCTTCGCGCGTTGGATTCTGCTGAGCGAGTTGCTGATAAAGCGCAATAGCGTGGTCCTGATCGTCGCCCTTTGCAGCCGTCGCATCGGCGTCGGCTAAAGCCTTATCAAAGGCCTCCGGCGTCGACGCAGTGTTATTGCTTTGTGTCGCGCATCCGGCTATCAGCCCGCATGCCAACACCACCCCAGATATTTGTGCGAAGAGCCGTTGTTTCATCGTTATCACCGACGTACGAATTTTTTTAATTCAAGGAATAAACCGGAGTTTTGCCTTGCCCCAATTGCGCGGGTATAGTACAGGCCAATTTTCGATATTTCAACTTTCATGTGAGGAAACGTCAAGCAAAAGAATTTAATCGCCTTCGTCAATACAGAGGCATTGGCAATTATTTCTTGTTGAATAGTTGATAAAGACAAAATCAGGAAATTTTTTCCTGACACAAATTATTCAAATTGGGTAAAAGAATGGTTCATGCGGGGCGCATATAAATCCGTTTTCATGCCTGATTTCATTGATGATTTTTCCGGGGCGACGGCGAGATCCGATCGACATAAATGATTCCGCGCATAACTCGACTTACCTCGTGGGAATGGCTTGCGTGCGTGTCCATTTTCACCGGCGTGACACTGCTCGGAGGCTGTGCGGCGGCAGTGCCGCTGCTTGGTTCTGCGGCCAGTGCGGCATTGCAGGCCACCGGCCTCACCAAGCCGGATGTGCCTGATGCGCAGAAGCCGCCTCGCAACGTCGGTATAACGCTTTATGCGGCGCCCAATCTGAACGCGGCCAACGACAAACGCCCGCTAGCATTGGTTGTGCGCCTCTATACGCTGAAAGATCCCACCTCTTTCCAGCAAGCGCCGTTCAATACCTTTATTGACCCGGCATTGGAAAAAACGACACTGGGATCCGATCTATTAAGCGTCAGGGAAGTAACCCTTGTGCCGGGCCAACGTTACAACGTCACGGAAAAAGTTTCTCGTGAAGCGCAGGCATTCGGCATTGTTGCCCTGTTCCGTGATCCGGCGATGCAAAGATGGAAGTTCGCATTCGATCCGGCAAAATCGGAGAAAGCAGGCATAATGATTGGCCTGCATAATTGCGCAATGACCGTGACAAGCGGCACCGTCATTCCAGCACAACAGGGAATGCCGACCCAACCACTGAATATGCTCTCGTCGGTGAGTTGCGGCTAACAAGAAAGCTAATTGTAATGAAATGGCTTCGGTTTATCTGGTCCGTCTGCGCGCATTAAGTGCCGGACTAAAGCGCTTTGCGCGATTGTTTAAAACAGGTTTAAAAAATGAGTTATTCGGCAAAGGTACTCTGGGGGGAAGGCCTTTTTCTGAGGCCTCAGCACTTTCAGCGACAGGACGCTTATCATGAGGCGCGTCTGTTTGAATCGATACAGGCTATTCAGCCTTATAACTGGGGCGTGCGTTCCGTGCGCGTGGACCGCGATGCGCTCGGCAGCAATGTATTGCGTCTGAGCGAACTGTCGCTGGTGTTTCCGGATGGCGCGCTCTATTCCGCGCCACAGGCGGATGATCTTCCAGCCCCGGTTGCGCTCGACACCCTGCCCGACGGCATCAACGAATTCACGTTTTATCTGGCACTGCATCCGTTACGCGATGCAGGCTCGAACTACGCCGCAGACCGCGACGCGGGTTTCGTCTCGCGCTACGTCAGCGAACATCTGCCAGTGGCCGATCAGTTCACCGACGCAGCCGAGGCTGACATCACCTTCCTCAAAACGAGTGTGAAGCTGGTCGCACACAGCGAGCCACGCGACCAGTTGTTGTCCGTGCCGCTCGTGCGTGTACGCCGTACCGCCACGTCGGGCTTCGAACTCGACGACAGTTTCGTGCCACCGTGTATCGCGATCGACGCATCGCCCATTCTCCATCAGCGTCTGCGTCAACTGATCGACGCGTTGCAGGCCAAGGTCAACGCGTTGTATGGCTTTCATCGCGAACCGACCAAGAACATCATCGAATTCCGTTCGGGCGATATCGCGTCGTTCTGGCTGCTGCATACCGCGAATGCCGCGTTCGCCGCACTCGCGCATCTGTACCAGCATTCAGCGCTGCATCCCGAGCGGCTGTTCCAGGAACTGCTGCGGCTTGCCGGTCAGTTGATGACGTTTTCAAAAGGCTATGCGCTCGCTGATCTACCCGCCTATCGTCACGACGATCCGGGACCTGGGTTTGCCCATCTCGACACGATGCTGCGCGACCTGCTCGAAACGGTGATCTCCACGCGTTACTTTGCGATCTCGCTCGATGAAGTGCGGCCGTCGTTCCATGTGGGCCGTCTCGATTCGGGAAAGATCGACGACAAGACGCAGTTCTACATCTCGGTGTCCGCCGACCTGCCGACTGCCGAACTGGTCGAAGCGGTGCCTGCGCGTTTCAAGGTCGGCGCACCCGACGACGTCGACAAGCTGGTGTTGTCCGCCATGCCGGGCGTGCGACTGGTTTACACGCCTCAGGTACCGCCCGCGATTCCAGTCCGGCCTGGCGCCTGCTATTTCTCGTTCGAGCCGCGTGGGGCGCTTTATGACCGCATGCTGCAGTCGCAATCGGCAATGATCTACGCGCCGTCCGGTCTTCATAACCTTCAATTCGAACTGATCGCGGTCACCTCATGAGCTACGCGCCTTCACTCCTCGACGGCGGCAAGCCGTCCGCCGCTCCGGCGCCCGCGCAGGAACCCACCTATCAGGTGCGCTCGCTGCTCGATCTGTTGTACGACGGTTTTTTCATGTTGTTCCTGTTGAAAAACGGCCGTGAGCCCGGTTCCGCCGACGAATTCCGTCAGCGCGTGCAGCAGTTCCTGCAGGACTTCGAACGTGGCGCGAAGAAACTCAACGCGTCGGCAGATGACACGTATGCGGCGAAATTTGCGTTTTGCGCGGCCGTCGACGAATCGGTGCTGTCGTCGCAATTCGCGATACGTGCGGAGTGGGAACGTCATCCGTTGCAACTGGTGTTATTCGGAGAACAACTCGCGGGCGAGAAGTTCTATCAGTTGCTCGAAGAAGGACGCGCGCTCGGCGCAGTGCGTCTGCAATCGCTCGAAGTGTTCCACATGTGCCTGCTGCTTGGATTTCAGGGCAAGTATCTGCTGGAAGGCCCGGAAAAACTCGCGTATCTGACCGCGCGTCTCGGCGATGAAATCGCCCATATGAAGGGCAAACGCGCTGGCTTCGCGCCGCACTGGCCGCTGCCCGATCAGGTGGCGCACCGGTTGAAGCGCGAGGTTCCGCTGTGGAGCATCGGTGCTGTTTTCGCGCTGGTTGCACTGCTCGGTTATCTGGGGCTGAATACGTGGCTGCGTGATTCGACGTTACGCACGCTCGCGCCGTACTCGCAGATCGTCAAGTTGGGACCGCAGTCGGCGAATCTGACTATTTCGTTGCCTTAACAAACGCCCATTGTTTATGGCGCGATCCGCTCTGTGGGTCGACAGTCCCGGCGAATAGTGCGCGGGCGCGCAGATTTGCATTCGATCATAACAACGGCAGCGTCAGCCTGATGTGCTCTGCAAACGCCTGAGTCAAATGCGACGGACGCGCCCGCTCGAACTTCAGCGTAATGCCAATGCCCGGCAGCGGCGGCAGCGCCGGATCGCCATTGAGTATGTGAAGATCTGGCGCGACCGCTGTCTGCGTGATAACGGCGAACGCCTGGCCTGAACGGACCAGAGCCGTCAGACCCGCCAGACTGCTGCTTGCATAAGCAACACGATAAGCCCTGCCAGCGCGCCGCAACGCATCGCAAGCCGCGACGTGATCTAGCGTATCCGGATCGGAAAGCGCCAGCGGCAACGGGTCGAAATGCGTTGAATCCAACCCGGGGTAACCGACCCAGACCAGTTGTTCACGACGAATGATGTCGTCGCTCGCGGCCCCCTCCGGCAACGAAATCATCGCCAGATCCAATGCGTGCATCTCCAATTGTTCGAGCAATCTCGGCGTAGGCGCGCACATGACCTCCACCAGCGCATGCGGATGCTGGCTCGCGAACTGCCGCAGCAAATGCGGCAGGAAAACGGCGGCATAGTCGTCCGGGCAACCGAAACGGATCGTTCCCGACAAGCCTTTGCCGGAAAGATCGGCCATCGCCTCGTCGTGCACGCGAAGAATGCGTTGAGCGTGGATCAGCAAACGCTCGCCAGGATTGGTCAGCACCACTCCTCGCCCCGTCCGCTGGAATAGCGGCTGATCGACAATTTCTTCGAGACGCTTCATCTGCTGACTCAGCGCGGATTGCGTCCGGCCGACCCGGCTTGCGGCACGACTCAGCGCCCGGCTTTCGGAGACGGCAATAAACGAGCGCAGCAGATCGATATCAAGAGAAAGACTCAAGGTATAAGCCCCGTTTCTAGCTTCCATTAGAACTATTCGATTCTATGAAAGCAGAGAGCCCTCTAGACTGCAAGTTATTCCCGTCACGGCCCAAGGAGAAGCAACGTGTCCCGGAACAACGATGCAACTTTCTGGCGTAACGCCAGGCAGCACCTCATTCGCTATGGGGGCACCTTCGAGCCGCTGATCATCGAGCGCGCCCAGGGCAGCTTCGTCTATGACGCGGACGGCCGTGCGATTCTGGATTTCACGTCGGGCCAGATGAGCGCGGTACTCGGACACAGTCATCCGGAAATCGTGTCGGTCATTAACGAATACGCGGGCAAGCTCGATCACCTATTCAGCGGGATGCTGTCACGACCGGTCGTCGATCTCGCGACACGCCTCGCCGACATCACGCCCAATGGGCTCGACCGCGCACTGCTGCTGAGTACGGGCGCGGAGTCGAACGAGGCCGCGATCCGCATGGCGAAGCTGGTGACTGGTAAATACGAAATCGTCGGTTTTGCACAGTCCTGGCACGGCATGACCGGCGCCGCGGCATCCGCAACCTATAGCGCTGGTCGCAAGGGAGTGGGTCCGGCAGCCGTCGGCTCATTCGCGATTCCCGCTCCATTCATGTACCGGCCGCGATTCGAGCGCAATGGCGAATACGATTACCTGGCGGAACTGGACTACGCGTTCGATCTCATCGATCGGCAGTCCAGCGGCAATCTCGCGGCCTTCATTGCGGAACCGATCCTCAGTTCCGGCGGCATTATCGAATTGCCAGAAGGCTACATGGCAGCGTTAAAACGCAAATGCGAAGAGCGCGGCATGCTGCTGATCCTCGATGAAGCGCAAACAGGAGTCGGACGCACAGGCACGATGTTCGCCTGCCAGCGCGACGGCGTCACGCCCGACATTCTCACGCTATCCAAGACGCTGGGCGCCGGTTTGCCGCTCGCGGCGGTGGTGACCTCCGCGCAAATCGAAGAACGTGCGCACGAACTCGGCTATCTGTTTTATACGACTCACGTGTCCGACCCGCTTCCCGCTGCTGTCGGCCTGCGAGTGCTCGACGTGGTCGAGCGCGAGGGGCTGGTCGAACGTGCCAACGTGATGGGTGAACGGCTCAGGCGCGGGCTGCACGATCTGATGGAACGCTTTGAATGCATCGGCGACATTCGCGGCCGAGGATTGCTTCTGGGAATGGAAATCGTCAAGGACCGTCGCACGAAGGAACCGGCGGATGGGCTTGGTGCAAAGATCACGCGCGAGTGCATGAACTTGGGACTCAGCATGAACATCGTGCAATTACCCGGCATGGGAGGCGTTTTCCGGATCGCGCCTCCGCTCACCGTTCGCGACGACGAAATCGATTTGGGCCTGCAGTTACTGGGGCAGGCGATTGAACGTTCGTTGTAGTTGTCATTGTGATACCTGGCTGGCCCGCGACGGAATGCGCCATGGCGCCTTCACGGGTCACACGCAATTCACACTACGACTGAAAGCATTGTGTAATACTGACAACTCGCCAGCTGACCCCGGCGAGTGCGTTTCAAGAGCCGCGGCCCATGCCGCGGCTTCTTTTTATGCCGCTTCTTCCCATTCTTCCTACCTCCGTCAGACGCCCTCTTTAACGCAAAGTGCGCCCATATAGTTGCAAGTTTCAACTATATGAACCGGGGACTAGTGCTACGCTTCTTCCTTCTGCAACAGTGCCTCTGTTCTCGCCAAGCCCATTTCGTCAGAAAATATTTGATCTGATCATTCGCGCCTGCCCGTCGATGGAGAGCACGCTGCTATCCTGACTCACGCCAGGCAACGCCTTAAATTTCATCGCGTCGGCGGCCGATCGTCACACTATGCGTAGTTTCTCTCGCCGTTACAGGAGGATCCATGAAGCAACTGATCAGCGCACTCATACCCGACACGGACGCCCTGCTGCCCGAACTCGAAGCCATCTACAAAGACCTGCATCAGCATCCCGAGCTTTCCATGCAGGAAATCCGCACTGCAAAAATCGCGGCTGATTATCTGGTCGCTCAGGGCTTCGAGGTCACACGCGAAGTCGGCATCACCGGCGTGGTCGGCGTGCTGCGCAACGGCAACGGTCCGACGGTCATGCTTCGCGCCGACATGGACGCGCTGCCGGTCGCCGAGGCAACCGGCCTGCCCTATGCCAGCACGGTCACCGCGAAAGACGAGGACGGCGTTCAGGTGGGCGTCTCCCACGCATGCGGACATGACCTTCACGTCACCTGGTTGATGGGCGCAGCGCGCCTTCTCGCGCAACACCGCGACACGTGGAGCGGAACGGTGCTCGCAGTCTTTCAGCCCGGCGAAGAAGTCGGCCGTGGCGCTCAAAGCATGATCGACGACGGCATGATGGATCGCTTCCCGAAGCCCGACATCATTCTGGGCCAGCACGTGATGGTCGGCGAGGCGGGTACTGTCGGTTATCGCAGCGGCCCTATCCTGTCCGCTGGCGACAGCCTCAAGGTCAAGCTCTTCGGGCGCGGTTCCCACGGCTCGCAACCGCAAACGTCGGTCGATCCGGTGATCATGGCAGCCTCCACCACGTTGCGACTGCAAACCATCGTGTCGCGCGAAATTGCGCCCAGCGAGAGCGCGGTGCTGACAATCGGATCGCTGCAAGCCGGCACGAAAGAAAACATCATCCCCGACGATGCGACGCTCAAGCTCAACATGCGTACTTACGATGAGGATGTACGCGAGTACATGTTGTCGGCAATCAGGCGGATCTGTTGCGCGGAGTGTGTTGCATCCAACGCGCCGAGAGAGCCTGAATTCACCACGCTGAGCAGTTACCCGCTGACCGAGAACGACAAGGAGGCGACGGCGCGCGTCGCGCAGGCATTCGCCGCGCAGTTCGGCGAACGCGCGTATGAAGCACCACCTGCAGCGGCAAGCGAGGACTTCAGCATCTTCGGGCGGTCCTGGCATGTACCGTATGTTTTCTGGTTCGTCGGCGGAACCGATCCAGAACAATATGCCGATGCAAAGGCGAAGAAGCAGCTTAACCAGCTGCCCAGCAACCACTCGCCGAAATTCGCGCCCACGCTGCATCCCACGTTGAAAACCGGCTTGCTCGCGATGCTGGGCGCAGCCGCAGAGTGGCTTGGCGAGGAGAACGCCGCGTCATGAGCGCACACGCTCTTTTTCTGCTGCTCGACCTGGTCGGCACATTCGCCTTTGCGATCAGCGGCGCGGTGGCGGCGAAGCAGCGCAATCTGGACCTGTTTGGCGTGCTGGCCATCGCGTTTGTGGTGGCCTGCGGCGGCGGTATCGTGCGCGATGTGTGCGTCGGGGCGATACCGCCCGCCGGTCTGTCGAACTGGCGCTATCTGACCACATCGGTCGGTGCTGCACTGATGGTGATCGTCGCGTACCCGCAGGTCACGAAGTTGCGCCACTCCGTGCTTTTCTTCGATGCCATCGGGCTCGGGCTGTTTGCCGTTTCAGGGGCGCAAAAAGCACTGACGTATGGACATAATGCCGAGGCGGCGGTATTGCTTGGGGTGGTCACAGCGGTCGGCGGCGGCACGTTGCGCGACATTCTGCTCGCGCGAGTACCCGTTATTCTGCAAAGAGAGATTTACGCATCGGCCGCGCTGCTTGGCTCGACGTTGATGGTAGCGTGCGAACACTTTGGTGTAGCCCGACCCTGGACGCCATGGGTCGCCACGCTTGCGTGCGTCGGCTTGCGCCTCGCTTCGCTGCGGCTCAGATGGCATCTGCCCAGATTTGCCAACCGCAATCCGGAAGCCTGAGCACGCCAGGTTTTGTATGTGAGTCGTGGTGACGCACATGCTTTCGCCACGCTCGTTTCCTCATCAGCGAACTTTCTTCAGGGCGCCGGCTTTGTGAATGGCCGCCTTGCCGCTCTTCGCGCTTTCCACTTCGAATTGGGGATCTTGAGGTGACGCCTTCGCAACGTGGCCACCCGCCTTTGCAGTACCGGTCACCTTACGCGTGACCGTCCCTTCAGTGCGGCCCTGTGACGTTTGCCATTGCACCTTGTCGCCTTTGGATAAAGTCGGCATAGCGAACTCCTTTAAATAGCCTTCTCGTTTTCGTTGCCCGCTACATAGTGGCATCCCGTTGCGATTTCGCGCGAGGGACTGCAGGCGCGGATTGCAAGGGGGCGGGTTGCGTCAAGTTGCGCAACGACCGTGCCCGTGGCCGCGATCCTCGCCGCATGGCATGCAATCGTCACGAGTGAACACACGCAGGAATAGGCCTTGCTCCGTGCACATCGGGAGGAATCTCAGGCACCCAGCTTTCGCCCGCATGCACATTTCAGCGCGACCTGAAACGTCAAGAGGCTGAGACCATTCAGAATGGAAAACAGGAAGCCGGTGGTCACCGTCCCCATCTGAAAGGATTTTCAAAATGGCTAAAGACGCATTCCGTACGATCGAACCGAAGATCCTCTATTTCGGCACACCTGTCGCGCTAATCAGTTCTCTCAATGAAGATGGCACGACCAATCTCGCGCCAATATCGTCATTCTGGGCGCTCGGCTGGACCTTTATGCTCGGTCTGCTCGATGAAACGAAAACTGCTGAGAACCTTGCGCGGCATCCCGAATGCGTGATCAACCTGCCATCCCCCGATATGTGGAAGGGTGTCGAAAAACTGGCGCCGTTGACTGGCAAAGATCCGGTGCCGGATATCAAGGCAGATCAGTTCCACTTCGAGAAGTGCAAGTTCGACAAAGCCGGCTTTAGTCAACTGGCGAGCGAGCGAGTGAAGCCATTCCGCGTGACCGAGTGCCCGGTGCAAATGGAGGCGCGCGTGCGTCACATTCATACGATGGGCGGAGAGAAGCTAGAAGAGCTTGGTGGCGGCGTAGCAGCAGAAGTGGAGATTCTTTGCGTGCATGCGAGCGAAGCCTTTATCAAAGGCGGAGATCATATCGACGCTGAAAAATGGTCGCCGCTTATTTATAACTTCCGGCATTATTTCCGGCTTGCAGACCAGGAACTGGGGAAGACTTTCCGGGCTTAGTGGAAGTCGCCAGGCTTCATTTCCGGTCGAGCACTGGCACCGCCAACAGATTGCTCACTAGCTGCGCCCGGTTTCAGTTGTCACTGGCCTTCAAGAAGCGTCCGCGCCAGTCGCCGATATAGCCAGCACGCACATGTGGCACCGATCACCAGCCCGGCGCAAGTGAACAGCGACAGAACCATCGCAGCAAGATACGGAGGTGTCAGTTTGACACTCGTTCCTAACGTCAGATGGATGAGAACGAACACCCCGACCAGACCGACCTCAACCGGCAACGCAGCAAGCACATGTGAAACGATGATTCGCCAGAAGCGGCCGCGCGTATCGTTCCACGCCGCCCGCCAGCGCAGCGAGCGCCCGATTGCGACATGACAGAACAGCAGACTGAGGCGAGTAGCGACGAAGCTGATAACGCATAGCGCAATCGCACTCCACATGACGAGTTGCAATCCGGCCCCGCCAAAGTAGCCTTTGAATGAGCGGGTCAGAAGAAAGCCGACGCCTACCAGCAGCACGGCTATCACAATACAGCCCACGCCAATGGCAAACGATAACCCGAGATAGCGCCAGAACTCCCGGCCAAACACGCGACGAGGAGTTAATTCACGCTCCCCGAGCATCACGTCCCGCATAACCTGTATCGACAGCGACAGCATGACCACCAGCCTCACAGATGTGGTGATCCATTGCAGGAGCTTCGATGCGGTACCTGCCGACATCGGGCCATACAGGCCACTCAACGCGATTGAAATAGCATTGCAGGCAACCAGTATTGCAAATGCAGCAGCGATAGTGAGGGGCCTCTTCCTGATGAATCTGGCAGCGTCCGTCCATGCGTCCCGGACGCATTCCCAAAATGCTGTCGCTCCCATGCTTACCCCGCTCTCTGTTGTTAGAAGTATGGTTCGCTATTATTGTCCGGCGGTCGTCAGGCTTTAATCTCACGGGTTCACTTCACCTGAGACAACGCGATCGTCACAATAGCACTGTGTCGCAAGCCCTGGAACACGGGGTCCCAAGCCTTGGAGGGGGTGCAACTATCAAAGAAGAACCCCGGCCCTTTCCGCACCACATATCGCCCGTCACGCAATATTCACAAAAACGAATTTTGCCGTTACAATGGCGCCCCGTTGCTCAGGAAGCGAAATTAGTCGACGCATCATCTTGAGGGAATAGCGCCGAACGGCGTGCAGGTTATCCCTTTCGTAAGCGTTACAGAGCACGGTCTAAGCCCTGGAAGAATGGGGCTAGGCGAGACGAAGCGTCCGGGCGCATCCGGAATGAAGGCAATGCCGACGTGGTGAAATTGGTAGACACGCTATCTTGAGGGGGTAGTGGCGAAAGCTGTGCGAGTTCGAGTCTCGCCGTCGGCACCAGAATGTATCAATCAGTTCTCAACTTAGAACTGAGACGTGACTAGTTCACGCCGCAGCAAGACATATCTTCTTACCGTCTTTGACAATAGACGAGATCAGAGCGTGAAGCATGCTTCTCATTGCACAGCTCCCCTGATTTCGAATCACGCATCTATTGGTCAATCAATCTCCCGGCTGCACTCAATCTCGCGATTCGCGGTCGATCGACCGGTCGGTCGTCCTGGCACACGCCGACTAGCCGCACGAAGATTTGCTCACGGTTCGCCTAAAACAGTCCATAGCGCGAGTCTCCGCCCGCTTTGTAGTTCTGGTTGCTTTGGTCCGGATTCCGGTTCACTAACGGGCGCGCATAAAGCGGATGGCGCAAACTCCGCACTTCATGTTCAAGCTTGAAACACACATCGCCCGTTTCAACATCGACAATGTCGGCAAACCGGTATTGATAGGGTTCTCGCCCGTACACCAACCCCCGCTCGGATAACCAATCATGGGGCTGCGAGAAGTTCGACACGTAGACTTGAATGTGATGACCGTCGTATTGCGCGTCCGCATGAGGCGACTCGGCAAAAATAATCTGTTGGCGCGTCCCGACCGCGACTACGGCTTGTCGCGAGCCATCGACATCTCGCACGTCGACTGACGCATTGAACGCCTGTTGATAAAACGCGGCAATCCTGTGAGCGCAACCCGGCGGTATTTGAAGTTGAACGTAGGCGATACCAAGGTCGAGGCCGGCCCACGGCGCGCCGGCATCCAACGCATGTGGAAGCAGGCAGTCGTATCTGTTCCCCCAGGGACAGGTGACTTCCACGCGGTCCTGGTGCTCTGTCCAGCCGAATGCGGTGCCGTCGAGCGTAGCCCGAGCGGCGCTCAGGCGAGCCACCAGAGCGTCTCTCTCGCCCACAATCACCCCGACCCGGCCGCGTAGCAGTTGCGCGTCGCCGTGTGGCAAATGAATCTGCGAACGACCCACGTTAATCCACATATTGGTCACGCCGGTCATCATATAGGGGTCGCGGGTCAGCCCGAGAGCTGTGACGTAGAAGGCAGTGGCAAGCCGCTGATCCGGTATCGTCAGATTGACATGCTCAAGCAATACCAGATTGCCAACGTCTTGCTTCGCGTAATCGGAACGCAGCATCTGCTCACCCCGTTTTGATGGGTGCGCCGGACCGCACACCCTAGTCTTCAACTATACGCTCAGAACATCGTCAGATTCCAGGGGACGCATTAAAGCGGTCTTTCGATAACTCTGCCGCGTTGCAGGATGGCGTCCCGGACTCGCAACGCCTGCCACACCAGTTCCAGACGAAAAGCCGTTGCCGCAAAACAGCAGCACTAGCGCGACATCATGTTCATCGCGACGTTGTGCATGACCCACAGCGATCCGCCGACGAGGATCACCATTGTCATGACCGTGAAGCCAAAGGCCATCACATTCCAGCGTTGCGCCGACGACGTGCTCATGTGCAGGAAGAACACCAGATGCACCACGATCTGCACGACGGCCAAAGCGGAGATTGCCAGCAGTGCATGCTGACCGGTCAGCATGCCCGTCATGACAAAGCCAAACGCCGCTGCCGTCAGGATGACCGACAGCACAAAGCCCACCATATAACTGCCGGCTGTACCGTGACTCTCGCCTGCATGAGAAGAATGATGAAGGTCCATTTAAATCACACTCGCCAGATAGACAAACGTAAAGACACCGATCCATACGATGTCGAGAAAGTGCCAGAAGAGACTCAGGCACGTCAGCCGGCGAAGTTCGCGCTCGCCCAGTTCCGGTGCGCGGATCGCCTGAACGACGAGCACCGCCATCCAAACCAGACCCAGTGTGACGTGCAGCCCGTGCGTGCCGACTAGCGTAAAGAACGACGACAGGAACGCACTACGGTTAGGGCCTGCGCCAGCGGCAATCAGGTGCGAAAACTCCTGCATTTCCATCATGAGGAACGCCGCGCCGAGCACGAACGTCACCGCGAGCCAGCCAATCAGCACGCCTTTCTTGCGCCGGTTTGCACCGATCATAGCGAAACCGTATGTGATGCTGCTCAGCAGCAGCACTGCCGTTTCCATCGCGACACCGGGGATATCGAACAGCTCTTTGCCTGACGGCCCACCCGCGAACTGATGACTCATCACCGCGAATACGGCGAACAGCGACGCAAACACAATGCAGTCGGTCATCAGGTACAGCCAGAATCCAAACACCGAATGTGACGGGACATGGTCCGAGTCGCGCTGGTGCGCGCTAGCCCTCGCAGTTTTCTGCAACATCATTCAGTCTCCATCGCGAGGGTCCGCGCTGCGTGTCGCTCTTCGATCCGTTGGACGGTATCGGCCGAAATGTAATAGCCTTCGTTCTTGCCGAAGCTGTAGCCGATCACGGTCGCGAACACGCCGACCAGTCCGGCGATAGCGAGCCACCAGATGTGCCAGACCGCAGAGAAACCCACGATCAGGCTGAACACGCCGATGAAAAAACCGGCACTCGTATTCGACGGCATATGGATATCGCGATAGACCGGCGGCGGCACTTCGAGGTCGGGATGCGCCTTCATATCGGCGAATGCATCCAGCTCCCGCACGTGGGGAATGACGGCGAAGTTGTAGGCGGGCGGCGGCGAGCTGATCGACCATTCAAGCGTACGTCCATCCCATGGGTCGCCGGTCAGATCGCGGTTTTCCGGCAAATTGCGATCGCGAATACTCACGATCAGTTGCAACACCTGATGCACGACGCCAATCGCGATCAATACTGCACCGAATGCGGCGACGATCATGTAGGGCTGCCATGCAGGATTGCTGTAGTGATTCAAGCGGCGCGTCGCGCCCATGAAGCCAAGTACATAGAGCGGCATGAACGCAAAGTAAAAGCCCACCAGCCAGAACCAGAATGCGCGCTTGCCGAGCGTCTCATTCAGTTTGAAGCCGAATGCCTTCGGAAACCAGAACGTGAGCCCTGCCAGATAACCAAACACCACACCGCCAATAATCACGTTGTGAAAGTGGGCGATCAGGAAAAGACTGTTGTGCAGCACGAAGTCCGCGCCAGGAATGGCCATCATCACTCCGGTCATCCCTCCAATGACGAAGGTGATCATGAAGCCGATCGTCCACAGCACAGGCGAGGTGAACTCGAGACGCCCTTTGTAAATGGTGAATAGCCAGTTGAACACCTTCACACCGGTCGGAATCGCAATGACCATCGTCGCGATACCGAAAAACGCGTTGACGTCGGCACCGGAACCCATCGTAAAGAAATGGTGCAGCCAGACGAGAAGTGACAGAACCATGATCACGCACGATGCGTAGACCATTGTCCTGTAGCCAAACAAAGGCTTTTTCGCGAACGTCGCAATGATCTCTGAATAGATACCGAACGCGGGCAGCACCAGGATGTACACCTCGGGATGGCCCCATGCCCAGATCAGATTCAGATACAGCATCGCATTACCGCCGGCATCGTTCGTGAAGAAGTGCATGCCGAGATAACGATCGAGAGCAAGCAAGGCCAGCGTGGCTGCGAGAATCGGGAACGTTGCCAGGATCAGCACGTTGGAACACAGCGCGGTCCACGTGAACACCGGCATCTTCATCCATATCATGCCAGGCGCGCGCATCTTGACGATAGTGACGAAAAAATTCACCGCGGTGAGCAATGTGCCGATACCGGAGAGTTGCAAGCTCCACAGGTAATAGTCGACACCTACGCCGGGGCTGAACTGCAATTCGGACAGCGGCGGATACGCGAGCCAACCCACCTGCGCGAATTCCCCAATCACGAGAGAGAGGTTGATCAGGATCGCACTGATCGCGGTCATCCAGAAGCTCAACGAATTCAGGAAAGGGAATGCCAGGTCGCGCGAACCGATCTGCAATGGGACGATCAGGTTGAACAATCCGACCATGAATGCCATCGCCATGAAGAAGATCATGATGACGCCATGCGCGGTAAAGATCTGGTCGTAATGATGTGGCGGGAGATAGCCCGGGCTGTTCAATGCGACGGCGAGTTGCGCACGCATCATCACGGCATCGGCAAAGCCACGCACCAACATGATGAACGCAACGACAAGGTACATCACGCCAATCCGTTTGTGATCGACGGAAGTGAGCCACTCGGTCCACAAGTAGCGCCATTTGCCGAAATACGTAATCAGCCCGAGCACAGCGGCTGCAATCAAACCGATCACGCCGGCCGTCACCATGATGATCGGCTCGTGATACGGAATCGCGTCTAACGTGAGTTTTCCAAACATACGTTACCCCTTCACCGTACAGTTGGCGTTGCTGGGATCCATGAATTGACCATTGTTGTAGCGGGCGATGATGTTGTGAAACAGCTTCGGATCGACGGTCGAGAAATAGCCGACCGGTGCCTTCTGTTCAGGTTTCGACACGACGTTGTAGCGATTCATATCGAGGCGGTCTTTCGAAGCACGTACCTGCGCAACCCAGGCATCGAACTCCGCTGGCGACTTCGCCAGTGCGCGGAACTTCATATCCGAAAAGCCCTTGCCGCTGAAGTTCGCCGACATGCCGGCGAAGTCGCCAGACTCATTGGCAATCAGATGCAATTGCGTTTGCATGCCAGCCATCGCATAGACCTGACTGCCGAGTTGCGGAACGAAAAAGGAGTTCATCACCGAGTCGGATGTGATGACGAAATTGACTGGCGTTCCAACGGGGAATGCAATCTGGTTGACCGTCGCAATGCCGAGGTCCGGGTAAATGAACAGCCACTTCCAGTCGAGCGCGACAACCTCGATGTTGATGGGCTTCACCTCCGATTCGAGCGGCTTGTACGGATCCAGTTCGTGGGTCGTTTTCCACGTCAGCACCGCCAGGAACAGGATAATCAGACTCGGAATAGTCCAGATCACGACTTCAATCGCAGTCGAGTGCGCCCACCGTGGCCGGTACTCCGCTTGTGTATTGCTCGCCCGATATCGCCATGCGAACAGCAGGGTGAGCGCTATCACAGGTACGACGACAACCAGCATCGCCCACGTCGAGGTGGCGATCAACTGCTTCTCCGCCATACCAATACTGCCTTTAGGATCCAGCAGTTCCAGCTTGCATCCGGAAACAAGCATTAACGGTACAAGGTGAATCAGGCTCGATGTCCTGCGAAGAATTCGATTCTTCCAATCCCCGGACTTCACATCACTCTCCTTCACGAAATCAGTCGGCCATGCGTCAGACAACGTCCGAATGTTATGGGGTACGAGTACCCGCCTCCCTTGACGGACGTCAAAGGAGGCGGCGTGGGATGAGGACATGCGACGCTGGGTCGCGCTAGCAGCGCGAGCGTCTTCGAAGGCTTGTTCCTGGTCAATGTCCGACGTCCCCCGTCGATTCGCTCGCCACGCTTATTCTTTTCCCGATTTCGTGTAATCTGCCGTCAAACTGGCCGTCGTATAACAGTGGTTCAACGTGGCACGCGAAACGTATCGGTTCGACCTAGTCTCCTGACTGTCTCTCTGATCTTTGCCGCGACGATCTTGCTGGGAGGCGCGATCGGTGCCGCCACGCCACGCGGTGCCCGATCGGGTACACGGACCAGACAAATAAAACTATGTCTAACAGGAGAACGAATATGAACGCTAAACGCGTCGTGGGCGCAATCGCCATACTGTTCGCCAGTGTTTCGGTGACGAGTGCCTCGCAGGCTGCGACTTACGCATACGTATCGAATGCGGATAGCCAGGACATCTCTGTCTTCCAACTCGACAAGTCGAACGGCTCGCTGGCACCGGTGGAAACTGTCAATGTCGGCGGAACGGTCATGCCGATGGCACTTTCACCGGACCATCTGCGGCTTTATGCTGGCGTGCGCTCGAAGCCTTATCGCGTGGTGAGCTTTGCCGTCAATCCGCTCGACGGCCGCTTGATCGAACTGGGCAACGCCCCGCTCGCGGAGAGCATGGCGTATATCTCGACGGATGCAACCGGCCACTATCTCTTTTCCGCGTCGTACGGCGGCAATATGCTGGCAGTGAACCGGATCGGCGGCAATGGTGTGGTCGGCGACGTGCAGCAGACGATCAAGACTGGCCCAATGGCGCACGCGATCCGCACGGCGCCCGATAACCGCTACGTATTTGCGTCGGTACTCGGCTCGGACGCCTGGCTTCGCCTGAAGCTCGACGCATCGAATGGACAGTTGACCGAAGACGCCGCGCCCGCCTATTCATTGCCGCCGAAATCGGGACCGCGCCACTTCGTCTTTTCACCCGATCGTCGCTTTACCTACCTGATCGATGAACTCGACGGCAAACTGCACGTGCTCGCTTTCGACAGCACTCACGACACCGTCAAGCCGATCGATACGGTCTCCGTCCTGCCAGCCAATTTCGGCGCGGGCACGCCGTGGGGAGCCGACCTTCATCTGACTCCGGACGGCCACTTCCTGTATGTGTCGGAACGCACGTCGAGCACGCTCGCGGCGTATAAGGTCAACCCGTCGTCGGGCAAGCTGACGCGTATCGGCACCTACGAAACGGAAAAACAGCCGCGCGGCTTCAACATCGATCCGTCGGGCAAGTACCTGCTGGCGGTGGGCCAGTTGTCGACGAACCTGAGCGCTTATCGCATCGACGGTAAAACCGGCAAGCTGAGCGCGATCGGACAGTACCCGGTCGGCAAGGGGGCTAACTGGGTTGAAATCGTCGAGTTCAATGGGACCAACGGTAATTGAAGTTGGGCGCTGGGACAGCGTAGTAAGCCGACGAACCGGTCGCGCGGCATAAGGGCTCACGACATAAGGGCTCACGGCAAGAAGTCGTGCCGTGAGCCGGTAGCAATCAGGCAGCAATCAGGCAGCAATCAGGCGTTAGCAGGCAGTCCCGGCGGCTGGCCTCCCGCACCGCAGCACCGCTTGCGATGAGACGTCACTGTGCGCCAGGCCACATAACCCCTCTGGATCGCGACGTATATTTTGAAAACATCATAAAAAAGCGGCTACGTCAGGCAAATCATGACCGCCCCGCCGCGACCCGGTCGTCGCTCCTGGCGGACGAGTTCCGTCGCCTCACGAGCGAAGCGCTTGACACTGTTTCAGTGAAGGCTCGACATGAACCAACTCCTCGTCACCCTGCTTCTGATACCTGCCGCAACTGCGTTTGCGCAGGCAGCGGGATTCCCCGACGGCGCGACGACACCCAGCGCGGCCGACATCCAGCAACACATCACGGGCAAGGCATTCGATATCAAACTTGCTGACGGCAGCATGTGGCACGTGCAGTACGGCAGTGGCAGCGATTACGACTTCAAATCCAGCAAGGGATTCGCGGACCACGGTGACTGGAAAGCAGAGGACGGCAAGATCTGCAGTAAAGGCAGCAAGATTCCGTACTCATGCAGTGAGGTGCGCATGAAGGGAGACGATATGTATCTGAAGCGCGATAGCGGCGAAATCGTGCAATTCGTCGAAACGCATTGACGCAATCGCCTGTCAATTGGTCGTCGACGCGACCACCACGTGTCACACGTTGCGCTGCGACGAGCGCCTTGAGCGGCGGGTCTGTGTCGACAGCTCCATTGAAGTCAGATAGTCACTCCGAGTCCGCCGCAGCCGGCTTTTACTGTCCGCTGGCCTTCTTCTCGGCGTTCTGAATGTTGTCTGGATAATTACTCTGATTAGCGGTTGGCTTGTAGCCATTTTTTTCCAGCTTGTCCAATTCAGCGTTCTTCTGCGCTCGGTTCGCTGTCCGCCCCGCTTTACGCGTATCGCTCTGAGCCTGCTTGGTGGTTTGCGACGACTTGCCATTCGCCATTGAAGCTTCGGGTTGCGTGCTAGTCGGCGAAGTCAGCGCCGATGCGCCCGTGGGAGGACTGGCAGTCGATTGGCTAAAAGCCGAAGTCGCAAAACCCAGGCTGATAGCAGCAACGATGGCTAATGCATGAACCCGTCGATTGGCTTGGGCCATTTTTCTTCTCCCTTTGATGAACTGGATGCAACCAGAGGCCGCAAGGCGCGTGCCACTGCATCCGGTACGTAAGGGATAGGCATCTAACGACAATGACGCGCTTGCGAGGCCGGGAACAGCGCTTGCGTCTGTCCCCCGCACGCAGCGGCACTAGCATTCTTTTAAGCCGCTTATGTAATCAAAACCCAGGAGTAATGACATGGACCCGGTCTCGCACGGAATCATTTTTTGGCTGATCATTGGTGGCATTGCCGGCGCTTTGGCCGGGCGGATCGTTGATGGCGGCGGCTTCGGCATCCTTGTCGATATTATCGTCGGCATCGTCGGCGCCTTCATAGGCGGATGGCTGGGTGGGGTACTCGGACTCCACCTGGGCAGCGGCATTATCGGCTCGCTAATTACGGCTCTTATCGGCGCCATCATATTGCTGGCTATCGTGCGCCTCTTTAGCGGCGGTCGTGCTCGCTCGCTTTGACGCAAAGTAAGTCGTAACGTTTGATGGGGCGCGGTCTACAAGACGCGCCCTATCTCATCCAACCTTGGCCGAGCTGCCATGTATTTCGAGTCGGGACCGCACGCTGGTTAACCCATTCCAACCTGATGCTGATCGCGATAGCGAGCAGGCGGCACGCCGCAAGCCCGCGAGAAAAAGCGCGTAAATGCCGGCGTCGACCCGAAGCCCACGCGTTCACTCACTTCGGAAATCGGCATATGCGTGTGTGTGAGCAGATCGCGCGCCCGCTGCACTCGCGCCTGCATCAGTACCTCACTGAATGTAAGCTGTTCAGCCGCGAGTTTGCGCTGCAATGTCCAGCGTGTCATTGATAGCCGCTCACAGACGATTGCCTGAAGACTTTTCGGCTGGATATCCCCGGCATCGCCGCCCATGATGTCGCTCAAACACCGCTGGACGCTTGGCGAAAACAGCCCGAGTGCTCGTATCCGGTTGAGATCGTCGAGCGCTGCCGGATGATGAATGGCGGCAAGCGCCGCATTGTATCTGTCGAAAGGGCGATCGAGCGCCGACGACTGCAGCACCATCCTGTTACGCGGTTGATCGGTGCGCAACCCGACCCGTAACGAATCGGCCAGCCACTTTGCGCGAACCCCTTTTGAATCGGTCAACGTCACGTCGCGAATCCGCACCGACGGATCGTAAATGCGTGCCACCGCCGCGATAGTCGCAAAGTTTCCTAGCGCGCACACCGACGATCGTCCGTCACCTTCGAGTACATAGTCGAAGGCGATTGCATCGTCCTGCCCGCTCGGCAGCAACCAGTCGACGTTGCCAATCAGATCGCGATACTCGACGAACTGAAGCAGGGCTTCTCGCAAGGTCGCGCAATTGAACACCACGCCGGCCAGCTCGGGAAAAGGCATCAGGCAGAGGGACATATCGGCGATCGGCTCGGGCGGGTCAAAACACGTCGTGACCAGTTTCAGCATGCGTACATGCTTGTCGCCAGCGACCCGCGCATCGCTTGCGCAAATGGCGGCCTCATCAATATCCAGACTCGCACCGATCGTGCGCCAGTCGAGCCCGTTCTTCTCCGCTTCTGCAAACAGCAGCTTATAGAGGCGCGCCGAGACGGACTTATTCCGCAGATCCACGTTGCACTCCTCCCGTCTCCATCATCCTCGGGTTTTCCTGAGAAGCAGACGATCAAGTTCTGCTCCCGTTGGTCAATCGTCCCCGAAACGACAACCTTAGAATTTTCGCTTGTAAGAAATAGTTTGAAATAAATAGTACAGCAGGCGGTAAGCGGCGGGCAATCCGCAGTTTGCCGGGCTGATGCAATCGATCATTCCAAAAGCAGCACAAACACAGACAGGACGGAGCGAGACAATGAAAAGACTCACACTCATCAGTGCGTCGACCGCTATTGCATGCGGCGTTGGCGTGTTGATCGCCGCATGCGGCGGTCACGATGACAGCATTACGCTCACCGATCCGGACGCCATCGCCGACACGCGAGCGGCGGCGCTCGTGGGTCAACTGACGACCGACGAGAAGGTCCAGTTAGTTCACGGCACTGGCATCCCGAATGCGGGATTTGGCGGTCCGTTCCCGTCGGGCGTCAATGGGGCCGGTTATATCCCCGGCATTTCACGCCTGGGCATTCCCGCGCTGTCGATGGCCGACTCGGCCGGCGGTGTGAACGTCGCGAACTCCAATGCGACGGCGTTGCCGGCTCCTGTCGCGCTGGCCGCGAGCTGGGACCCGCTGCTCGCGAATGCTTATGGGGCGCGCATTGCAACCGAGTTGCGCGTGCTCGGGTATGGCGAAGGGTTGGGTGGTGGCGTGAACCTTACCCGCGAGCCGCGCGATGGCCGCACCTTCGAATACATGGGCGAGGACCCGGTGCTGAGCGGCACGCTAAGCGCGGCGCGCACGACCGGCACGCAGGCGCAGAAGGTGATCGCCACCATCAAGCACTATGCGATGAACGATCAGGAAACCAATCGCATGACGAGCAACTCGGTCGTCGACGAGCGCACGATGCGCGAGACCGAGCTGCTCGCGTTCGAACTCGGTGTCAAGCAAGGCCAGCCGGGCAACGTCATGTGCTCGTACAACCTGGTGAACGGCATCTACGCATGCGAAGACCCGTATCTGCTGACGTCGGTGCTCAAGACCGAATGGGGCTTCAAGGGTGTCGTCCAGTCGGACTGGACCGCAACGCATAGCACGGTCGCAGCAGCGCTGGCCGGTCTGGATGAGGAAGAACCCGGCGATGTCGGCGATACCTCTGCGCTCGGCTTTTCGCTTCCGTCGTATTTCAGCACTGGACTGAAGGCGGCTGTGACGGCGGGCAGCGTACCTATGTCGCGTCTGAACGACATGGTCCAGCGCAAGCTGCGCACGATGATCCGCTACGGTGTGTTCGATTCGCCACCCACGCCGGGCGGCGCCGTCGACCAGGCCGCAGGCAATGCGTTCGCGCTGCAGACCGCGCAACAGTCAGCCGTGTTGCTGAAGAACGCAACGCCCGCCAATGCCTCTGCGCCTGTGCTTCCGCTGAGCGCGGCGTCGCTGTCGTCGATCGTGGTGATCGGTGGGCATGCGGACGTCGGCGTGATATCGGGCGGCGGCTCGGGTGCCGTGCCGGCTGCTGCAGGCAACGCGGTGTCGGGCTGCACGAGCAGTTCACCGCTACTCTCGACCTGCGCGACCTGGTACAAGTCGTCGCCTCTGACGGCGATCAAGGCGAAGGCGCCGTCCGCGACAGTCAGTTACGTCGACGGCACCGATGCCAATGCCGCTGCGACCGCAGCCGCGCAAGCCGATGTCGCGATCGTGTTCGCCACGCAATGGGAAACCGAAGGAGCCGACCTCACGACGCTGGGCCTGCCGAGCAATACAACCGATACGTTCAATCAGACTTACGACCAGAATGCGCTGATTACCGCCGTGGCTGCCAAGGCGAAGCGCGTGATCGTCGTGCTCGAAAACGGCAGTCCGGTGCTGATGCCGTGGCTCGGCAATGTGCACGGCGTACTCGAAAGCTGGTACCCCGGCGTGCAAGGCGGTCAGGCGATTGCCGACCTGCTGTTCGGCGATATCAATCCGTCCGGGAAATTGCCGATCACGTTCCCGCAGCAGGATTCGGACTTGCCGCAAGCAACCATCTCGCCGTCCGATACGACGGTCAACTATAGCG
Organism: Paraburkholderia metrosideri; assembly: GCF_904848625.1. Taxonomy (GTDB): domain Bacteria; phylum Pseudomonadota; class Gammaproteobacteria; order Burkholderiales; family Burkholderiaceae; genus Paraburkholderia; species Paraburkholderia metrosideri. Next base: position 98,000 of record NZ_CAJHCP010000009.1, on the reverse strand, counting down.
AAGGCCTGATGATGGGCTACCGCTGGTACGACGCGAAGCAGATTCAGCCGCTGTTCCCATTCGGCTTCGGGCTGTCGTACACGACGTATGCGTATTCCGGCATCAGCGCCCACGCTGACGGATCGGGCAACGTGACGGTGACCTTTACGGTGAAGAATACGGGCTCGCGTGCAGGCGCCGAGGCCGCGCAGGTCTATGCCAAATTGCCGTCGGGACTTGGCGAGCCGCCGCAACGCCTGGTCGGCTGGCAAAAGGTCTCGCTGCAGCCGGGGCAGTCGCAACAGGTCAGCGTCTCGGTGCCGGCCAAGCTGCTGTCCACGTGGGACGCGGCGAACCATAAGTGGAAACTTAACGCCGGCGCTTATGGGCTGGTGGCTGGCGCGTCGTCGCGTGACGCGAATGCGCTGACCACGTCGGTATCGCTCGCGGGGCAATAAAGCAACCGTGCGGCGCGATGATCACACGCGATCATCGCGCCGCCTCTGCCGTTGTTTGACAGGCGGCGCAACCGGGTGGCGCAAGCGACGCTAACGGTGCTTTCCGCGCCCCCTCAGCGTTGATGCAGGTGCCGACAATGTCGGCTCACCGCGACCGGTTCAACGCACAGTTGAACCTTCATTGCCCAGGTAGTCAGCCAGACCAATCAGCATCGCGTCGCATCGATTCAGTTGATCGACGGTGATGAACTCATCAGGCTTATGACCCTGATCCATGCTGCCGGGCCCACATACAACGGTGGGAATACCCGCTTGAGTGAACAACCCGCCTTCAGTACCGAACGCCACGGTGCCGAAATCGTCAGATTTGCTCAGCAATGCGAGCAACCTCGCCGCATCGCTATCCGGCGAGGTTGCAAGACCCGGGTACGCGTTCAGCGGCTGCATGCGGATATCCGTTTCGGCATGCACCGAGCGCATTTTTGGCAGCAATTCTGAATCGGCAAAAGCTTGCAGCCGGTCCGCAACGCTAGCGGCATCGAAGCCCGGCACCGAGCGCACCTCGAAATCGAATTCGCATTCAGCCGGCACGATGTTCAATGCACGTCCTCCTTTGATAACGCCCGTTTGCACCGTCGAGAATGGCGGGTCGAAACGCTTGTCGTGATGCTCCGGCCGCGCGAGCTCGTCGCCGATCGCTTCGAGCTGGTTGATGAGCCGCGCCGCATACTGAATCGCATTGACGCCAGACGGCGCATACGCAGAGTGACACGCTGCCCCTTTTACATGGCAGCGCATTGCAAGCTTGCCTTTGTGACCGAGCACAGGCTTGAGTTCGGTGGGCTCGCCAATCACGCACAGTCGCGGCTTGTGTGCGCGTTCCTGCAGATCGGCCAGCATGGAGCGCACGCCGAGGCACCCCACTTCCTCGTCATAGGAAAACGCGAGATGCACCGGCAGTTGCAATTTGCGCTCGACGAAAAGCGGCACAGCCGCCAGCACCGACGCCAGATACCCTTTCATGTCCGCGGTGCCGCGCCCATAGAGCCGTCCGTCCTTTTCGGTGAGGCGGAACGGGTCGACGGTCCACGCCTGGCCGTCCACCGGCACGACGTCGGTATGGCCCGACAGCACGACGCCGCCTCGATCGCGTGGTCCGATCGTCGCAAAGAGATTCGCCTTGGTGCGCTCGGCGTTGTGAAACAACTCGCTCTCGACGCCAAGATCCGCGAGGTACTGCTGCACGAACGTAATAAGTTCGAGATTGGAATCGCGGCTGACGGTCGCGAAACCAATCAGCCGGTCAAGCAGATCACGGCTCGACAATTCACTCATCACCGGGCACTCCGTAGCTGGGCGCGGCAGTCGGATTCAGCGCGCGAGTCACATAGTCGTTCATTTGCGGGCGGTACGCCTGCCAAAGCGCGTCCAGACGGCCGATCGGATCGTCGTCGGCCCAATCGACGCGCAGGTCGACAATCGGCCATACCGTTGTGTCGACAATCTTGAGCGCCGCCGAGTGCACCGGCCCCGCTTCGCCGCCGGCCTTCATCGCAGCGTGCATCGCCGCGAGAAGCCGGTCCGCCAGAATGCCTTCCGATGCCTCGAACGCTTTTGCCATCGCGTCGATCACCTGTTTCCCCGCCAGCATATTGCCTGCTGCAACGCACTGACTTCCTGCGACGGCGTTGTGCAGGCCAAGCGCCTGATCGCCGGTGAACATCGCCGTACGCCCCTGACTATCGATCACTGTCACCTGACGATAGGCGCTCCATTCGTCCGACTCCAGCGCCGCGTGGAGCGCCGCCTCGCACGCATGCTGGCGCGCGTCGAGCAGATCCAGAATCTGCGGGCCGAGCGCGGGCAGCGTGACGTTTTGCGTGGCGACTGCGCCGACGCCCGCGCGCACCCACGGACAGCGCGCGCCCACCGAAATGCTCGACGAACTGATGGCGATACCCAACTGCCCGGTCTGCTGGCAACGTCCGACGATCGAGAATGTCATGAGCTTTCCTTTAAGCGTTGGGCGGCGTCCAGCCGTCGGGAATCACGGCGATCACATCGATCTCCATCAACCACTGCGGCTGGCCGAGCGCGCTGATGCAGAGCCCGGTCGAAATCGGAAACACGCCCTTCAGCCATTTGCCGACCACCTGATACACCGGCTCACGATAACGCGGATCGATGATGTACGTGGTCGTCTTGACGATATGCGACAGGTCGCTGCCCGCTTCTTCGAGCAGCTGCTTGACGTTTTTCATCGCCTGATCGGCCTGTGCGGCCGGGTCCCCCAGTCCGACGAGATTGCCGTCGAAGTCCGTGCCGATCTGGCCGCGCACATACACGGTATTGCCGGCGCGTACCGCCTGGCACAGGTCGTTATCGAGAGACTGGTTCGGATACGTGTCCTTCGTATTGAACATGCGGATGCGGGTATGGGTCGGCATCAGTTCACTCCTACTTCGTTGTCGTGGTCGGCTTGCGTCGTGTTTCGCGCAAGATGGGTGTCTTTGGCCTGCGCGCGTGGCGCATCGTCGGCGCGCTGCGATGCGTCGCGATAGTCGAGATATTTGCGCTGCGTGACGATGTGGTCGGCGACGTGTTTCGCGTCATGCCACACGCCCCAGATGAACGACGAACCGCGTCGCGACAACCATGGCAGCCCGAGAAAATAGATGCCGGGTTCTGTCGATACGCCGCGCTGATGCCTGGGCTTGCCCTTCTCGTCGAATGCATCGACGTGCAGCCAGCTGTAGTCGACGGCATAGCCGGTCGCCCAGATAATGGTGCTGACGTTCGCTTCTTTCAGATCGAGTTCGTGCAGCGGACGGGTGACGCATTCAGGATCGGCGGGAATGAAGCGTGCGGTGGGATCGTCAGGCAAATCGAGCCCATTGCGTTCGACATACGCATCGGCCGCATCGAGCAGCGCGAACAGGTTGTGATCCCCGCGCTTCAGGTTGTCGACCAGATCCTGTTCGAACGTCACGACGCCCTGGTCGAACGCCCTGGTCAGGCCAACCAGCGTGATCCCTTCATGCGCCAGCCGGCGAAAGTCGATCGTCTGCCCACCGTAGGCGCCGCTCACTGCGATCGTCACGTGCTCGCGTCCCGGGCCGGCAACCTCTTTGTCCCATTCACCGAGCACGCCGAGCCACCAGCAGAAGTCGCGGTTGCGATACGCGCGCGGCGGCCGGTCGTGTGCGCCAACCGACAGGTAGACGGTGCGGCCCGCGCGGTTCAGTTCGTCGGCGATCTGCGTGCCCGACGAACCTGCGCCCACGACCAGCACCGCGCCTGCGGGCAGTTGATCCGGGTTCCGGTAATCGGCCGAATGCAGTTGTGTGATCGCTGCATCGTCCGGGGCGATCGGCGGAATCACCGGGCGCTGGAAAGGTCCGGTTGCAACCACGACACGATTGGCGTCGAATGTACCGTTCGACGTTTCAACGACAAAGCCCGGACGCCCCGTTTGACGCGCCACGCTTTTGACTTCCACTCCGGTACGGATCGGTGCGTTGAATTTCCTTGCATAGGCGACGAAGTAGTCCGCCACCTGTTCCTTGCCGGCGAATGCATCTGCGTCGAGCCCTTCGAATTCCATGCCGGGAAACCGGTCATGCCAGGCAGGGCCGTTAGCAACCAGCGAATCCCAGCGACCTGTGCGCCACCGCTCCGCGATGCGGTCGCGTTCAAGCACGAGATGCGGGACGCCGAGTTTGCCGAGATGTTCGCTTATCGCTACGCCAGCCTGACCGGCGCCTACAACAAGCGTATCGATCGAGATTGTTTCAGCCTTCATTGGCTGTCTCCTTTTAAAGCAGTCCGATTCGAAACCAATGCTCCGGTGAATGCCAGTCCGGAGCGCGTCGCCACCGCCAGTCAGCGCTCCGGATGGAAGTGCATCACCGTCTTCACGGTCATGACCGAACAAAATGTACGCTTCGCCTGCACCAAACAAAAATACATTCAAAAAATGCCTTGCATTGTTTTTAGCTATGCAATCAGGTCAAACAGGCGCAAAATTCCAGACGGCTCAATCAGCGTCGGGAAATCAGATGGAAGGTCATTCGGTACGATATTCGTTGCGCCAGTTGCGCTACTTCGTCGTGACAGCAGAGACACTGTCATTCACCGCAGCCGCCAAACGGCTGCATATTTCGCAGCCGTCCATCTCGACGGCGCTTGCCGATCTGGAAGATCTGTTCGGCGTGCAGTTGTTCATCCGGCACCATGCAAGCGGTCTGTCGCTCACGCAGTCGGGGCGGGATCTGCTTGGCCATGCACGCAATCTGCTGAAGAACGCGGAAGAACTGCAATTGACGGCTCGGGAACTGGATGGCGGAATGTCCGGCACCATTTCTCTCGGATGCATGGTGTCGCTCGCGCCGCCGTTGTTGCCCGGCATCATCAGCCGCTTCGTTCAGGACCATCCGTCCATCACGTTCCGGACGACCGAAGCTCATCAAGACACGTTGCTGAGCGGTCTGGTGGACGGCTCGCTGGACATCGCGCTCACCTACAGTCTCGACATCATTGAAGGTATTAGCTTCACGCCGTTGCTGTCGCTGCCGCCCTACGCCATTCTTCCCAGCATGCACAAGCTTGCCCGGGCGCGCCGGATCTCGCTGGCAGATCTGCTGCCTGAGCCCTATGTGATGCTCGATCTACCACATAGCCGTGAATACTTCTCCGCACTTTTCGACGCCGTAGGAAGCCGGCCGGTCGCTGCCTTCCGGTCGTCGCAACCGGAGGTCGTGCGTGGCATGGTGGCTAACGGGCTGGGCTACAGCATCCTGAATTTTCCGCTCAAGTCGAACCTCACCGTCGATGGCAAGGATTTCGTCGTCAAACGGTTCAAGGAAGACGTCACCGCGACGACGCTCGGCATTGCGATGTCCAGTGCGATGAAGCCGCGAGAAGTCGTGAAGCGTTTTTCAACGTTCTGCGAGACCTATATCCGGCGGCTGCATATCGAATGACGGTAGCTGGAACGACGAAGCCAGGCTGCAACGGATTGCACGCCCGGCTTCGTTCGAACTCACTTGCGAATTGACTGCGTGGAGTCGCTGCTTACTGCGCAGTGGTAGCCGCCGGACTCTGGCGACGGCGATACGCGGTGTCGCGACTCGCCAGCCACAAATAGAGCGGCGTAGTCACGATAATGCCGACGAGCCATGAAAGATCGGCGCCATCCAGATGCGATGAGAACGATCCGACGTAGATCGGCGTGTTCATGAACGGGATCTGCACCACAATGCCGACGGCATACGCAATGAGCGCCTGCGGATTGAAGCGGCCATAGATGCCGCCGTCAACGCGGAAAATCGAATCCACATCGTATTGGCCCTTGTGGATCACATAAAAGTCGATCAGATTGATTGCGGTCCACGGCACCAGCACGACGAGCAGGGCGAGGACGAGATCGACGAAATGTCCGATAAAGTCTTTGGACGCACCGACCGCCGCGAATGAACAGGCAACGAGAATAATGATGGACAGAACTGCGCGCGCTCTCGCGGTCGGAATCCAGCGGTACGCGAAGGTCTGCAGCGACGTGATCACCGCGAGCACCGCGCCGTACAGGTTGAGTGCGTTGTGACTGATCACGCTCAACAGAAACAGCACCAGCATGACGGGACCGATCGTACCGGTCGACGCTTTGACCGCGTCCATCGTATCCATGCCTGCGGGCACAGCAAGCACCGCCACTGCCCCGAATACGAACGCAAGCGTCGAGCCCAGCGTGCAGCCCAGATAGGTGGCCCAGAAGGTCCGTGCGACGCCCACATCCGCCGGCAGATAACGCGAATAGTCCGACACATAGGGAGCAAACGCGATTTGCCACAATGCCGACAGCGATACCGTTGCGAGCCAGCCTGCGAAATTAAAGCCGCCGCGCGTCAGGAAGTCCGGTGATTGCACGTGCGTCGCGATATAGCCGAAGCCGATCACGAGACCAATGCCGAGTACCCAGGTCCCTATACGGTTGAGAATGTGGATGAACCGATAGCCAATAATTCCGATCAGCCCTGAGCCCACCGCACCGATCACGATTCCGACTGGAACAGGAATGGAAGATTCGACGCCATGCAGGGATTTACCGGCCAGCACGATGTTCGACGCAAAGAACCCCACATACATGATGCCCGCGATCACGGTCACGAGAAGCGCACCCCACGAACCGAACTGGGCACGGCTTTGAATCATCTGCGGAATACCCATCTGCGGACCTTGCGCCGAATGCAAAGCCATCAGAATGCCGCCGAGGGCCTGTCCCACGACAATCGCAACAATGCCCCAGAACAGGTTCAGATGATAGATCTGAACGCCAAGCGCTCCCGTGACGATAGGTAGCGGAGCGATATTGCCGCCGAACCAAAGCGTGAACAGGTCGCGCACCTTGCCATGCCGTTCGTTCCTCGGCACATAGCCGATCGTATGCTTTTCGATCAGAGGAACCGCACTGCGGTCGTTAGTCATGCCTGTCTCCAGTGTCCGTATCGCTCTGCGTACGTCAGAGGTTGATCAACTGGGCGAAGACAGACTCGGATGACTATCTTGCACCCCCTAGCGATCCGAATTTACTGAGGTCAATTTTTCTTAGCCAACACTGTTTACCGATTCTTTGCATAAGAAAAAACTATCCTGAGGAAGATGACTGAAGATCCAGTCGCGCTCCGGAACCGGACAAGGATCACTGAAGGGAGGTGTCACGAAGCCCAGCTCAGGTTCCCGCACCCTCTGGTTTGGGGCTTCTCACTTCGGCAAAACGGCCTTGTACCGAGGCGAGTTGGTCGTCGGTGGTCGCCACAAGCCACGAGCGCGCGTGTTCCGCGATCTGGCGATTGTGGTCTTTCAGTGGGCCCATTGCGGCAGCGGATTTCCAGACCACGGGTCCGGCCCGGCTGCTTCTGCCGGACGGCGCACCCACCAGCAGGCAGTACGGCCCAAGAGGAAGCGAGACAAACGGAAGCGCAGGACTAGCGCGTACGCGCCAGTCGATAAACGGCGCCTCGCTGATGAGCAGCGGCGCAGGCAGGCCGTAAAGCACACTGAAATCGTACAGCGCCAATTGCTCGCGCATACCCACGTAGATTCGCCGGATATCGTCGACAACCGCGGCGCGGATTTCATCCTCGAACATGGGTTCCTGCGCATAGCGTGCGAGCGCCTGCTGCGCGGTCAACTGATACGCGCTGAACAGACCCAGTTCCACGCAGTCCAACACCGCGCGCTGAACCTCCGCCAGCGTGCCGGCTTCGTCGGGTTTGCCCAACTGCGCTGCCCTCAAGAATCGCGCGAGTCCTGCCTCCTGAATCGCGGGACCTTCTACTGACGGATCGTCGTCAGCATCCTTGTCGAGCGGCACATAAATGTATTCTTCGGCTGCGAAGCGAGATTTCTTGCCTTCGTCGAATTTGATTTCGCCGTCGGTGCAATCCAGATAGCGAGTGCCAATCCGTCCATGCTCCCAAATCCAGTTCTTCAGAAGCGGACGAAGCGGATGCAGTTTGTCGTGCGTTGTCATTGAAGCCTCCAGGTGTCCCAGTATAGATCGACCCGTGGCTTCTTCTGCTGGAGTGGGACATGGCATCGAAAACAGCAGGATGCCAGCTACATTTTGCTCATGTCATGACTGACGGAAAGGCCAACCCGCCGGGCGACCCACGGCTGCGCGCGTAGCAGCAGGTAGAAGGCGGCAACATGGGTAATCGCCAGCAAAGGCACGTAGATAACTGGGATCGCGTACGCAGCGCCCAATTCTCCCGCGCGCGCTGGAAGGCCGGCCTGGATCGCGTGGTAGTAGTCGGCGATGAGGTCGGTCGCTCCCACCACGTTGAAGGCTACGACGAACAACCAGAACAGCGGACGTATCCGCGCAGAGAGGAGCGCGAGCAGCGCCAGAACTCCCGTTGTGAAGTCACCGTACGCGGCAGGCCCGGCAAAGCTCGCAGGCAGGTGTGTGCCGACCACGCCAGGCAGAATGAAGACCAGGCCGAAGAAACGGAAGCTGTGAAACGTAGCGATCGCGCGGTGTGCTTCGAATGAATCCATCGATTTGAGTCGGGGCCAGACGTATGCGCGAAAGCAAAGCAGCCACGCGACGTACCCCAGAGCGAGATGCAATGGGAAGAGAACTTCCGGTGGCATGTTGCCTCCTGTCACGTGTGATTCCGCTTACTGAAGAGAAGAAAGATGATCGGCCGGTGCGACCATTCGTCGGTAGGCGTAGGTGTACCATGGCCTCTCGCGACAGACTATTCACCACAATGTTGACGGGCTATGAAGCAGAACTTCACAGTCAGACAAGGCGCGCTCGATGGGGTGGAGGTGTTCCTGAGCGTGGCCCAGCATCGCAGCTTTCGCCGGGCTGCAGCAGACCTCGGTGTGACACCGTCGGCCATCAGCCAGACAGTGCGCCTGCTTGAAGCGCGCATTGGCGCAGCGCTTTTCATCCGCACGACGCGCAGTGTCGGGCTGACCGAAGCGGGCGAACGGTTTCTTTCGCACGCAAAGCCGGCCTTCGAAGAGCTTGTCGCCGCGAGTGAAATTGCGCGCGGATTCGGTGCGCGGCCCACCGGCTTGTTACGCCTGTCCGTGCCGCGCGCGGTGTTGCCCATTCTGCTTGAACCGCTGATTGCGTCCTTCTGCCAGGCGTATCCCGAAGTCGAAGTGGAGATCGCCGCGAGCAAGGAGTTGATCGATCTTGCAGCCGAGGGGTTCGACGCGGGCATACGACTCGGGCAGTTCGTCGAGGCCGATATGGTCGCGGTGCCGCTGACGCCGCCGCTGCGTCTCATTGTCGTCGGTAGTCCCGCTTATTTGACAGCGCATAACCGACCCACGCACACGGACGATCTGCGCCTGCACGCATGCCTGAGATGGCGCAGATCCGGTGGCGCGCTCGCATTATGGTCGTTCAACGACAACGGTCATGCGATCGAGATCGCTGTATCCGGGCCCCTCATCGCGAATGATTTTTCCACCATGCTGGGTGGCGCACTCGAAGGCATGGGCCTCGCCCAACTACCCGAGCCGATGGCCGCCGAAGGATTGAGAACGGAAAAGCTGGTACAGGTGCTGGAGCCGTTCGCACCTGTGATACCGGGCGTATTTCTCTACTATCCAGACCGTCGGCAAACCACGCCGAAGTTGCGCGCGTTCATCGACCATGTGAAAAGGCGTCCGGCAGAATCACACCAGAAAACCTGACTGCATGGCCTGCTGCGCGGCCGCGTCCGACAATGCCAACACCGCATTGTCCGATCGCGGCTTTTCACCCGTGCGCCGAACGATGAAATCAGCTCGGCGAATCCATACCGGATTGCTGGTAGTTCTGTATTCCGACCTTGTCGATCAACGCCAGGTTGGTCTCGAGCCAATCTATGTGCTCTTCGGTCTCATCGAGAATATGCGTGAGAATATCCCGCGAAATGAAATCGCGAACCGACTCGCAGTAGACAATGCCTTCCTTGCAGGTGGCCTGCGATATCTGTTCGAGCTTCAGGTCACACTCGAGAATCTCTTGTGTCTCTTCCCCAATCAGCAGCTTGTGCAGGTCTTGCAGGTTAGGGAGACCGTCGAGCATGAAAATACGTTCGATCAGCAGATCAGCGTGTTTCATCTCGCCAATCGATTCGTCATATTCGTGTTTGCCGAGCTTATCCAGACCCCAGTGCCGATACATTCGCGCATGCAGAAAATACTGGTTGATCGCAGTGAGCTCGTTCTTCAATTGGGAGTTCAGATACTCAAGAACTTTGGGGTCTCCTTGCATATAGCCTCCTTGGTTGCATCGGTGAGAACCCGCAACGCAGGGAACGTGCTCCATGCCTTTGCGTCAGGTGTCAGCTACGCCTCACTCATCCATGCGCTTCACGCGCGAGGCCCAGTCAGTCCAGCATAGGGCATCGCACAGGGAATGCTTAAAATGAGAATTGAAATCGTTACGAATGCCCTTCAGATCTAGCTCTTTCCCGCCGCGTCAACGGACACATCAGCACGTGCTCGGTTTTTTTGGACCCACCGCAAAATATGGGCCATGTCATCGGATTTCCCTCCCGCCCGATTGCACGAGGAAATAACGTTGTTGGACCGCGTCGAAGCCGGGTGCACCGTTTGTATCGGCGAAGGACATATGAAAAGCGCTAACGCGATGCCGACGTGACTGGCACCGCATACGTGGAATATCGATGCGAGAATTAATCGGTTCTATCGTCGTGTTCCGACCGATACAGTGATCCGGCATCGCCACGGGCTCGATTGCCCTTCGGCATGAGCGTCTCACTATTTCCTTGCAGGAGCATCCAATGACAACCTCGTCCAACTTGCGAACCGCCGAACACGCCATCCATCCACAGTTTCTCGAGCGCTGGTCACCGCGCGCGTTCAACCCCGAAACGATCCCGGAAGCGACCCTGCTGACACTTCTCGAAGCGGCTCGCTGGGCGCCGTCCTCGTATAACTCACAGCCGTGGCGGTTCGCGTATGCACGGCGCGATACACCGCACTGGGAGCAGTTTCTGAGCTTCCTGAACGAATTCAATCGCAGCTGGGCGAGCCACGCGGCGGCTATCGTCATTGTGTTGTCGAAGAGCACGTTCACACCGCCTGGCGCCGCCGCTGAAGTCCCCGCGCCGACCCATTCGTTCGACACCGGCGCGGCATGGGCCTATCTGGCATTGCAGGCGAGCCTGTCGGGATGGCATGCGCACGGCCTCGCGGGCATTGAACGCGAGACGATCCGCCAAGGGCTAGCGGTTCCGGACGGGTACTCGATCGAAGCCGGCATTGCGATCGGTCGCGCAGGCGACAAAGCAAGCTTGCCGGAAGCGCTGCAGGCGCGTGAAGTGCAGAGCCAGCGTAAGCCACTTGACAGCATCGCCGCCGAAGGGCGCCTCGTTCTCTGAGCCGCTGGCTGCCAGGGCGCGCGAGCCAGTAGTTCGCGGGATCACAGCGTGGCCGGCAGCCGGTCACTTTTTACGACCCCAGCCGGTCCCACGCCGCATTGCCATCGCCACTACCGGGGTGGCGTATCGCGTGCCTACCCACCCGAAACCATCGTCGACGAGGCCGCCGCCTCGGCACGCTTCGTCGTGAAATTCCAGCGCAGCGCGGTGCCCGTATCGACCGGTGCCGGTAAAAGACCCGCACGATAAAACGTGTCGGCGATCTTTTGTTGCTCGCCGAAATTCTGCGCATCCACCGCGCGAACAGCGTAACTGCGGCGTGCGTTCGCACGTTCGATTGTCGTCGCGTCCAGTCCCCAGATCGGCGCGAGCAGTTTGGCGGCATCGTCCGGATGAGCGCGCACCCATGTACCCGTCGAAGTCAGTTGCGTGAACAGCGTGTTGATCACGTCCGGATGCGCCGCCGCGAATTTGCCCGACGCAAGGTAGTACCGCTGATAAGACGCGAGACCTTCGCCGTTGGCGAGGATACGCACGTCGGGGGCTTGATCGACTGCCGCGACATACGGATCCCACGTGATCCACGCATCGACGCTGCCGCGTTCGAACGCGGCGCGTCCATCGGCGGGCGTCAAATAGCTGATATGCACGTCAGCCGGCGTTAGCCCCGCTTTGGCGAGCGCGGCGAGAAGCAGGTAGTGGCTGCCAGCGGCCTTGGTCACCGCGATGCGCTGTCCCTTCAGATCGGCCAGCGAATGCAGCGGCCCGTCACGCTTGACGATAATCGCCTGCGCGCCCGGCGACGGCGCTTCCTGCGCGACGTAGACGAACTGCGCATGAGCCGCCTGCGCAAACACCGGCACGGTGTCGGCGACGTCGGCGCTGAAATCGACGGCCTCGGCATTGAGCGCCTCGGTCAACGGCAGGCCGCTGGCAAACTCGTTCCACGTAATGGTTACGCCCAATGGCGCGAGTGCCTTCTCAAGCGAGCCGCGCGCTTTCAGAATCGTGATCAGCGTTGAAGACTTCTGATAGCCGATGCGCAGTTTCAACGGCGCCGGCGGATTGGCACTAGCGGCACTAGCGGCACTAGCGGCACTTTGCGCGTGAGCGACGCTCACGAAAAACACGGATGCCAGCGTCGCACGCGCGAACCAACGGAAAAGAGAGAAAGTCACGACTCGATATCCAATGATGTGATGACGAAGAAACTGCGATCGTAGCAACGCCAGATCGCGTGGATAAACGAGCGTTTTATCTATGCTTAGCAGGCTTATGCATATTGAAGCCGTACGGCGCTATGACCACCGGTTAGGCGGTCATCCGGAATGGGCGCTTACTTGTGAAGATAAGTGCGATACCTGCAGCTTCGAGTCGCCACGAATGGCCGGTGCGTCCCGCGCAAATCGCACAAGGTCGGCAGCCACGATGACACGCTGTCGACTACCGGTCACCACCGTTGGCGATCACCGCACGGCTGCCTTGCGAGAACCGTCCCGGCTGACGTTAAAACGCCTCATTGAACGGCCGCAAATCGATCTCCTGCGACCAGGCGCTTCGACCTTGCTGATGCAGATGCCAGTAGGCGTGGGCGATATCGGCAGGATTCAGCAGGCCGTCCGCTCCGCGCTCGGCCACCCGTTGCGGCGACGCGGTGCGAAGACGCTCGCCGTCGATACCACCGTCGACCACCACATGCGCCACATGGATATTGCGCGGACCGAATTCGCGCGCGAGACTTTGCGTGAGCGACCGCAAACCGGCCTTGGCCGACGCGAACGCCGCAAACGGCGGACGCCCGCGCAGCGACGCAGTCGCGCCAGTGAAAAGCAGCGAGCCGTGTCCGCTTTCGAGCAGCAATTGCAGCGCGGCCCGGGCAAACAGGAAGCCGCCGAACGTGGTCACGCGCCAGGCCGCTTCGAACTGGTCGGCCGTCAGTTCGAGTGTCGGCGCGCGGGTCGCGCCCGCGGCATTGAAGATCGCCGCTTCGAGCGTGCCGGTTTCAGCGAGTTGCCGCGCCACGGCAGCCAGATCGCTTTCACTGGTGACATCGCCCGCCAATGCAATTGCATGGCCACCAGCCGAGCGAATTTCATCGACCAGCGCGGCGAGCCGGTCGCGCGAGCGGCCGGTCACGGCGACTGTCAAGCCTTCGCTTGAGAAGCGTCGGGCGAGCGCGGCGCCAAGTCCGGCGCTCGCGCCTACACCCGCTATCCACGCCACTCGCGGGCGATCGTTTTGCTGCTTGTGCTCAATAGGAGCGACCATCGACATCTCCATCGTATGTAGCCGTGGCACGCGCCGCGTGTCAGCAACAGACATGCAGCGCCAGATCCTTCAGCCTAGGCGATTGCCACGCAGGATGGAAATAACGAATCGCGAAAAGTTATGCGTTGGAATCGTGCGCGATACCTTGCCCTTCCCCCAGTGATCGAAATCCGGCCCCCTAACATGCACATTCGATATGTTTATCTGAATTTACTATTTAACGCGCGCATAACCCGGTGATAGCCTGCATTGATCATGCAGGCGCGGACTCTCCGTTGCCCTGCCCCAACACCGTCCCGCCTGACGGAACCGAAAGCAAAGGAGCCAACGTGAGCGTCGAATTCATCGGTATGATCCAGCAGCACAAAGTATCCGAAACGCACCGTCCAGATGGTCCGGCAATCGACGTCGACTACGTACGCGCGTTCGCTCAGGCACACGAACAAGCGGGCTTCAACCGCATTCTGGTCCCCCATAGTTCGACCGGCCCGGACGCCACGCTGACGATCGCCTATGCGGCCAGCGTCACGTCGCGCGTGCACTTCATGCTGGCCCATCGCCCGGGTTTCGTTTCGCCGACACTCGCCGCGCGCCAGATCGCCACGCTCGATCATTTTTCCGGCGGCCGCCTCGCTGTCCATTTCATTTCTGGCGGCAGTGACGACGAGCAACGTCGCGATGGCGATTACCTCAATCACGATGAGCGCTACGCCCGCACCGACGAATACCTGCAGATCCTTCGCAGAGTGTGGACAGAGGACCAACCGTTCGACTTCGACGGTCGTTTCTATCGCTTCGAGCGGGCATTCTCAGAGGTCAAGCCGAAGCAGACGCCGCACGTCCCGATCTATTTCGGTGGCGCATCGGCGCCCGCGCTGGAAGTCGCCGGCAAGCATGCCGACGTCTATGCGCTGTGGGGCGAATCGAAACAGCAGGTGCTCGAGCAGATCACGCGGGTGCGCGCCGAGGCCGCGAAGCATGGCAGAAGCGTGCGCTTCTCGGTGTCGTTTCGACCGATTCTCGCTGCGACCGAAAAGGCCGCATGGGAGCGCGCCGAGCATATTCTGGAAGAAACCCGCCGTCTGCGGGTCGAGCAGGGCTTTTCGCGCGGCGGTCCGCAGCAAAGCGAAGGCGCACGCCGCCTGCTGGCCGCTGCGGGCGACGGAGTCCGTGCCGACGATCGTCTGTGGACGGCGATCGCCAAGGAAATTGGCGGCCGATCGAATTCGACCGCACTGGTGGGCACGCCAGAGCAGGTCGCACAAACGCTCGCCGAATATTACGAACTCGGCGTCACGACCTTCCTGGTCCGCGGCTTCGATCCACTCGAAGATGCTATCGACTATGGCAAGGAGTTGATCCCCGCCACGCGCGAACTCACGTCGCGTGCGCGCCGCGCCGCCTAGGAACGGGAGAATACCGACCATGAGCACCCTACTCGCCCGCGCTTCCACGCCGTCGTTTCACGACACACCGGTCCGCAAATTCTGGTTCGACGAAAATGCACCCGAACGAACCGTGGCCGAGGAACGTCGTCATCGCCAGGAGCGACTGGCGGGGGCATTCCGCCTGTTCTCGCGCTATGGTTTCGCGCGTGGCCTCGCCGGCCATATCACCGCGCGCGATCCCGAATGGACCGATCATTTCTGGGTCAATCCGCTGGGCCGCGACTTCGGGCGCATTCGCGTGTCCGATCTTCTTCTCGTCAATAGTCACGGCGAAATCGTGGTCGGAAACGGTCCGGTCAATCAGGCGGCGTTTGCGATCCACGCAGCGATTCACGAAGCGCGTCCCGATGTCGTCGCGGCGGCGCACACGCATTCGCTGTACGGCAAGGCATGGTCGACGCTGGGCCGCAAGCTGGATCCGCTCACTCAGGATGCGTGCTCGTTCTACGAAGATCACGCGCTCTTCGACGACTTCAGAGGCGTGGTTCTGGATACCGACGAAGGTGCGCGCATTGCCGACGCCCTCGGCAGCCACAAAGCGATCATCCTGAAGAACCACGGCATTCTGACGGCAGGGCCGAGCGTCGAGGCGGCTGCGTGGTGGTACATCGCCCTCGACAATGCGTGTCATACGCAATTGCTCGCGCAAGCCGCCGGCCAACCGCAACCGATTCCTCACGAGATGGCCGCGTTGACGCACGCGCAGGTTGGACGGCCGGGCGGTGCCCAGCATGCGTTCGAAAGCCTCTATGAAGGCCTGCTCGAGGCCGAGCCGGAGTTACTCGACTGATGGCTCTTCACAAACTCCGTCACTTTGTCAGCGCGATAGCCGATCTGGTCGACACCGAGAGCAACGAAGCGGTGCTGATCGAACGTGGCTCTGCCGCGCTGCGCGAGTTGATCAGCGTCGATGACTGGCTGCCCGATGCCTATGCGCAACCTTCGTTGGACCGCTACCAGCAGTTCCTGCTTTACGCCGACGCCCGCCAGCGCTTCTCGGTCGTCAGCTTCGTCTGGGGACCGGGCCAGCAAACGCCGATTCACGACCACACGGTGTGGGGTTTGATCGGCGTACTTCGCGGCGCAGAGCTTGCGGCACCGTTCGCGCGCAATCACGACGGCACATTGCGGCAGTCCGGTAACGAAGTGCGACTCGAACGCGGCGCAGTCGAAGCCGTGTCGCCGGTCATCGGCGACATTCATCGCGTGCGCAATGCTTATGACGACCGGGTGTCGATCAGCATTCACGTGTATGGCGCGAACATTGGTGCCGTGCATCGCTCGACGTATCCGCCCGATGCACGCCCCAAGCCTTTCATTTCAGGGTATTCGAACGACACCATCCCGAATCTGTGGGATCTCAGCAAGGAAAGCCGCCTTTCATGAAGTCATATCCCGTGCGCACCTACAAAGACGTTCACGACGCGTTACTCGCCAAACGCGAAATCGCCTTGCTCGACGTGCGCGAGGAAGATCCGCACGCACAATCCCATCCGCTGTTCGCGGCGAACTTCTCGCTGTCGAAAATCGAACTTGAAGCCTATACGCGCTTGCCGCGCCGCGACGTTCCCATCGTGTTGCTCGACGCAGGTGAAGGATTCGCGCAACGCGCCGCCGAACGGCTTTCGGCACTCGGCTATACCGATGTAGCGTTGCTCTCAGGCGGCCTGCAAGGCTGGATCGATGCCGGTGGCGAAGTGTTCCGCGACGTCAACGTGCCCAGCAAGGCATTCGGCGAATTCGTCGAGGCGCAGCGACACACGCCGTCGTTGGCGGCGGAAACCGTAGAAGCGCTGTTGAAGAGCGACGAAGATGTCGTCGTACTCGACGCGCGCCGCTTCGACGAATATCAGACGATGAACATCCCCGGAAGTATCAGCGTTCCGGGTGCCGAACTGGTGCTGCGTGCCCGTGCGCTCGCGCCGGACCCGAACACGCGTGTGATCGTCAATTGTGCGGGGCGCACGCGCAGCATCATCGGCGCACAGTCGCTGGTCAACGCAGGCTTGCCCAATCCCGTCGCCGCGCTGCGTAACGGCACGATTGGCTGGACGCTGGCTGGGCAAACATTGCAACACGGCAGCGCACGGACCTTCGATCCGCAAACGGGGCGCGAGTCCGCCACACTCGACGAGTCCCGACGCGCCGCTCATGCGCTGGCCAATCGCGCCGGAGTCGGCAGAACATCACTCGACGAAGCCGCCACGTGGGCCGCCGACACATCACGCACAACCTATCGCTTCGACGTTCGAACTCCCGCTGAGTATGAGAGCGCGCACGCGCCCGGCTTCCAGGGCGCGCCCGGCGGCCAGCTCGTGCAGGAAACGGAGATGTTCGCACCCGTGCGTGGTGCCCGCGTCGTGCTGTTCGACGACGACGGCGTGCGAGCCAACATGACTGCGTCGTGGCTCGCGCAGATGAATATCGATGTCTACGTGATCGACGACTCAACGCCCGGCCAGTTGACCGAAACAGGCACATGGCAAGCGCCGAAGCCGCCAGCATCGACCACGCCTTCGCTGGCTCCGCACGAACTCGCAGCGCTGCTCGCGGACGCGACTAGCCACACCGTCGTGCTCGATTTCACGTCGAGTGCGAATCATGTCAAAGGGCACATTCCCGGCGCGAACTGGACACTGCGCTCGCGCCTGACCAGCGAATTCGACGACCTGCGCAACTTGCCGGACGCGAAGCGTTATGTCGTGACGTGTGCAACCAATGCCCTTGCGCCGTTCGCCGCGCCAGAGGTCGCCGCATTGACCGGCAAGCCCGTGCATTTGCTCGAAGGCGGAACGTCGGCATGGATTCGCGCAGGACTGCCTGTCGAGGCAGGCGATGCCAGTTTGGCTTCGCCTCGTATCGACCGCTACCGTCGCCCTTATGAAGGCACCGACAGTGCCCGCGAGGCCATGAACGCCTATCTGGAATGGGAGTACGGGCTCGTCGCACAACTCGAACGCGACGGCACGCATGGCTTCTTCGTGATCTGAACGGCAATGCCCACGGTTCGTGCGCCGGCAGGCGCTGACCGTTGGCACGCTACGCGCCGCCGGCTTATGCGGCGCGTGCGGGCCGCGCGGCTTTGAAACTTTCTTCGATGCTCTGCGCGAGCACCGCAAGCGCCGACTGCATTTTTCCGGGCGCGCGCGAGTGCACCAGCCATACCCCGATTTCAGGCTTGAAGTCGCTTACCGGAACGACATCGAGTTGCGATGCGTGCGCACTGTTGTTCAGTAACGGCATAGGAACAAGCCCGAGGCCCACGCCATCCGCGACGAGACCTAACTGCAACTCCATGCCGAGCGTCTCCACATTCAGCTTCAACGGATAGCCCTGCGCCGCCAGCGCATGCTGAAGTCCCGCCCGGAAACCGCAGCCGTCCGGGTTGAGCACCCAACCCAACGGCTGACATTCCGCGAGCCAATGAGCGCGCTTTTTCATACTACCTTTACGCGCGACAACCGCGAGTTTGAGCGAGCCGAGTGATTCACCGACCAGCGTGTCCGGCAGCGAACGATTCGCGGGTAGTAACACGATGGCGGCATCCAGTTGGCCGTCTTCGACCTTTTGCAACAACGGGTTACCCCATCCTGTCGATACCCTCGGCTGAAGCTCGGGATGCGCGCCTCTCAGCGCATGCAGCGCGGGCAGCATCGCGACATCTGCAACGGTCTGCGCAACGCCGAGCCTGAGTACTCCGGCGAGCGGCGCATCGTCCGCGACGAGATGGCGAAGCATGTCGACTTCGCGAATGATCGCGCGACACTGCTCGTAAACCGCGCGTCCCATTGCCGTGGTTTTCAATGGCTTGGTATTCCGGTCCAGCAGTTCAACGCCGAGTGCTTCTTCGAAATTCTGTATGCGTCGGGTAACGGCTGGCTGTGTCAGCGCCAGCGATTCAGCCGCCTGACTCAGGGATTCACTGTGCACGACTGCGACAAATGCCTCGATCTCATCGAGTTTCATTGATTTTTTCCGCTTCTGGAGAGGTTGCCAGATTGATTGGCTGAATTCGATGCCCCTGAGCTTAGCGTCTTCAACCTGCGCGCTCAAGTCTGTCTGCGCATTTCGTTCTCGCATATTAGTAAAGCAGAACAATGCGTTTGCGTAATAAAAGCCCCGTGCGTATCGTGTGTTTGTCATTTTCAATGTACTGCTACAGCGAGTCTATTCATGCGTCGATCACTTGCCGGTTTGCTGCTTGTCGCTTTGTCGACGGCTCCTTTTGTTGCGTCGGCCGAAACGGCTTTGAAAGTCGGCGATCAGCAACTTCAGACTCGCGGCGTTCTTGAAGCGTCCGGACAACTGAAGGACGTCCCGTACAAGATCGAGTGGTTCAATTTCCCTGCCGCGCAACCTCTCGGCGAAGCATTGAATGCAGGCGCGATCGACGTCGGCGGTCTCGGCGATGCGCCGTTGATCTTCGCTTATGCGGCTGGGGCGAAAGTGCGCGCAGTGGCGGCGACCCGCTCGCAACCGGTGGATCTGGCGATCATCGTTCCGGACAACTCGCCGATCAAAACCGTGGCGGACCTGAAGGGCAAACGCATCGCGACAACACGTGGTTCGATTGGCCACTACCTGGCCATCGCGACACTCGAACGCGCGAACATCAAACAGTCCGATGTATCGTTGCGCTTCATGCAGCCGGCTGACGCCAAGGCCGCGCTTGCGTCCGGCAATGTCGATGCGTGGTCGACATGGGACCCCTACGTGGCACTCGCCGAACAGCGCGATCATGACCGGAGCATCGCGAACGGCGTCAATCTGTCTTCTGGCTTGAGCTTCCAGGCTGCCACCGACGACTCCATCAAAAGCAAACGCGCCGAGATCGCCGACTTTCTGAAACGCGTCGCTGCCGGGCAGCGCTGGGCGCTATCGCATCCCGATGAAGTCGCGGCGATTCAATCACGCGTGACGGGCCTGCCACCCGATGTGCTGAAGGTCGTCTATCAGCGTGCGCAACTGCATCCGGTCGCCATCGACGACAGCCTGATCGCCGAACAGCAAAAAACCGCGGATCTGTATCACCGCGCGGACGTGATCAAAACCCCGCTCAATATCACGCCAAGCTTCGACAAACAGTTCCCGCTCGCCGCACCTTGAAACACCAAGGGGCTCCGGCCCCGCACCGGACATCAATCCAGTATGACCAGCCGACATCCCGACACCGCCCTGAGCGACATTGAACGCGACGCCGAACGTGACGCCGATGCCCTCTCCGCACTCGCCGACCTGGACAGTGCGCAAGCCGAGCGCTGGCTGTCGTCGTTGACCGCGGAGTTTGCCAGCGGCGCAGCCGCGCTCGACGAAGGCCCGCATTTTCCCCACGAAAACCTCGCACGTCTGCGACGCGCGGGATTGCTGTCGCTCACTGTGCCTCGCGCGCTCGGCGGCCACGAAGCCACGCTCGCGCAGACTTTGAAGGTGATCCGGGCGGTAGCGCGTGGTGAGCCTTCCACGGCGTTGATCCTCGTGATGCAGTGTCTTTATCATCTGCGCCTGCAGGCCAATCCGAACTGGCCGGTCTCATTGAAACAGCAGATTGCGCGTGATGCGGTAGAGCGTGGCGCGCTGATCAATTCGCTTCGCGTCGAGCCGGAACTCGGGTCGCCGTCACGTGGCGGCTTACCCGCCACAGTCGGCACGCGCGTCGACGATCACTGGAGTCTGAACGGACGCAAGCTGTATTCGACGGGCAGCCCCGGACTCACATGGTTCGCCGTATGGGGACGCACCGACGAAGCCGAGCCACGCGTGGGCACATGGCTGGTCCATCGCGACACACCCGGCATTCGCTTTGGCGAACCCTGGAATCATCTCGGCATGCGCGCGACCGGCAGCCATGAAGTGATTTTCGACAATGTGCGCGTCCCGCTTGATCACGCGGTCGACCTCCAGGCACCGGCTCCGTCGAACGGCATGGACCCGGTGACAGCGCAGTGGATGAGCGTGCTGCTTCCCGCCATCTACGACGGTGTCGCGCGCGCCGCGCGAGACTGGTTCGTGCAATGGGCCGCGCAACGTGTTCCGTCCGGGCTGAATGCTCCGCTATCGAGTCTTGACTCCTTTCAGCAAACCACCGGGCGTATCGACGCGCTTCTCTTCAACAATCGCGTGTTGCTCGACTCGGGTGCGGCAGGCCAGGTTGCAGTGAACGAGGCGCCAGTCATCAAGTATCTCGTGAGCAGGAACGCCATCGATGCAGTCGAACTCGCGCTCGAAGCCAGCAGCAATCCGGGCCTGAGTCGCAGTAACCCACTTGAGCGTCACTACCGCGATGTGCTGTGCGCACGCATTCACACACCACAAAACGACACCGTGCTCGGCAATCTTGGACGTGCCGCGTTCGCTGCGCGGCAAGCCGCCCTATCATCGACAGAGGAGCAAACGCAATGAGCGTTGAATTCATCGGATACGTCAGTCATCAGGAATCAAGCGAAATTCATTTGCCGCAGGGGCCCGCGGTTAATCCGCCGTATATCGCGGCTGTCGCCCAGGCGCATGAATACGGTGGCTTCGACCGCGTGTTGATCGCTCATTCAAGCGCATCACCCGACGGTTTTCAGATCGCGTCGTTCGTCGCGCAGCAGACCAGGCGACTCGGTATCCTGCTGGCCCATCGCCCCGGCTTCGTCGCGCCGACACTCGCCGCACGCCAACTGGCCACGCTCGATCATTTCAGCGCAGGACGTGCCGCGGTGCATATCATCTCCGGCGGCGACGATGCGGAGCAACAGCGCGATGGCGACTTTCTGAACCATGCCGAACGTTATCGACGTACCGACGAATATCTCGACGTCGTCAAACGCTCATGGACCAGCGATACGCCGTTCGATCATCAAGGCGAGTTCTACCGTGTAAAGGGCCACAAATCGCAGATCCGTCCGCTTCAAAAGCCGCATCTGCCAGTGTACTTTGGCGGCTCGTCGGAGGCGGCGATTGAAGTGGCCGGCAAACACGCCGACGTCTTTGCGCTTTGGGGCGAATCGCTTGCAGCAGTCGAAGAGACCATTGCAAAAGTTCGCGCATCGGCTGCGAATCACGGTCGTGCAGACCAGATCCGCTTCAGCCTGTCGCTGCGCCCGATTATCGCGTCGACAGAAGACGCTGCGTGGGCACGCGCCGAATCGATTCTGCAACGTGCGAAGGACGTCGTGTCCGCGTCGCCCAATTTCACGCGCCGTCCTAAAGATCCGCAGAACGTCGGCGCGCAACGTCTGCTGGCCGAGGCCGACAAGGGTAGCGTCGTCGACCGGCGACTGTGGACCGGCATCACCGCGTTGACACGCGCCGCCGGCAACTCGACGTCGCTCGTCGGCACGCCACAACAGGTGACGGACGCGTTGCTCGAATATCACAAACTCGGCATTTCGACGTTCCTGATTCGCGGCTTCGATCCTCTGGAAGATGCGCTTGCGTACGGCCGCGATCTGTTGCCGCTGGTGCGGGCGGCGGTGGCCGACGCGCACGCTGGCGATGCCGGCGATGTTGATGAGAACGCTTTGCGGGATCAACGGCAGCGCATTCCCGCCTGACACGCATGGGCACCTGCAGGCACCTGCGCCCGGTAAATCACATCGGGCGCAGGCGGCTGCCGTAGGCGGGAAGAACCGGCACCGCCTCCTCGCATCATGGTCCGCTACGCCAACACGTCCGAGAACACGCGCGTCGCGAATCGATCCGAGTTCGTATCCGCATTGATCACACCGACCGACTTCAGATCATCGGCATAGAGCGCAATCTCTTTTCTGAACGCGTTGCCCACGGGATGATCATGATCGGTGTGACTCTTCAGCATCGCAGTCAACTGTCCGACATCCGCGCCCGGCGCATAGGCCGAGAAAATGGCGGCGGCATCGGCCGGATGGTTGGCGGTCCACTCGGTCGCTTCCAGTAACGCCTGCGTCAGGCCTTGTGCAGTCGCGCGGTCCTTGCGAATCAGCGAGCCGCGCACGCCCAGCACGCAGCAGACGCGGTTCTGATACTCGCCACACAGGTTGTTCGACACTTCCAGCAAATGATCCGATTCGCGCAGCGTCCAGATCGTGGGGTCGCCGTCCGCAATAGCCTGCACTTCGCCTTTCTTCAATGCTTCGCCAAGCAGTGTCGCCGGATACTGGCGCCACCGCACGTCATTATCGGGATCGATACCGATCTTCTTCAGCGTGATGGCGAAGAAGTTCTTCGCCGGACTTGCCATGTCGCTCACACCGACCGTGCGGCCCTTCAAGCCTTGCAGGTCGACAATCCCCGACGCTCGGGTCGCGAGGAGCCGCATACAGCCGCCGTGAATGCCCGCCGTCAGCTTGACGTCGAAGCCCTGTTCCAGAGGTTTGATCCAGCGCAGCGCCATGCCGACGCCGGCGTCCGATTTGCCGGTCGCAATTGCTTCGAGCAGCTGGTCGGTCGAACCCGCGAAGTTGACCAGTTCGACCTGCAGGCCGTGCTTCTGAAAGAAGCCCTGCTTGAGCGCAACCGGCACCGGCGCCGTGCAGATCGCATTGGCGTTCCACGACAGCTTTAACGGCTTGAGGTTGCTTTGAGCGCCAGCGCGAAGACTGGTCAGGCCTAAGGAAGCGCCGCCGAGCGCGGCTGCGCCCGCCGCCCAGCCAGTCTTGCGCAGCCACGCGCGGCGTGCGAGGCTTTCAGGCGCGGTATCGTCAGTGATAGTCATATCGTTGCTTACGGGTTCAGGTTGAAATGGCTGGTATGTCAATCGGCAACAGGCGGCTCAGACTTCCAGTCCAAGTTGCGCCAGCACTTCTCGCCGCAGCGCGACCAGTTTGGGATCGTCGCGATGTCGCGGATACGGTGCGTCGTTACGTATTTCCGCAACGATTCGCGCGGGACGTTCGCTCAATACGATCACGCGATTCGCGAGATACAGCGCTTCTTCGACGTCATGTGTGACGAGTAGTACCGAGAAGCGGGCGGCCTGCCATAGACGCACAAGTTCACCCTGCATGCGGATACGCGTGAGCGAATCGAGCTTGCCGAACGGTTCGTCGAGCACCAGCAGTTGCGGATCGTTGACGAGCGCTCGCGCCAACGCCGCACGCTGCGCCATACCGCCCGAGAGTTGGTGCGGAAAAACATCCGCGAAGGTCGACAGGCCGACGAGTTCGAGCGCCGCATCGATCCGTGCACCGACATCGCGCGCGGCAGCGCTTCGGCGCGCCGCACGGCTGTTACGTTGCGCTTCCGGGCCAAGTCCCACGTTGTCGCGCACGGTGCGCCACGGAAACAGCGTCGGGTCCTGAAACACCACGACGCGCGACGGATCGGGACCGTCGATCGGCGTGCCATTCGCGTGCAGACTGCCGAGCGCAGGCTTATCGAGCCCGGCGACCAGCCGCAGCAACGTCGACTTGCCGCATCCGCTCGGGCCGAGCAGCGCGACGAATTCACCGGGTTCGACCGAAAGGCTGACGTCATCGAGTACGGGCAGTGCTTCGCCTTTGATCGCGAAGCGATGGCTGACATGACGCACATCGATCCGGGCGCCCACGCTAGATGCGTGCGAAATCGGCGTCGCTTGCGACGCTGCGGCGAATGAAGACGTGGCTACCATTTGAGCATCCCTTTTTGCCAGGCGAGCAGGCGGTCGCGAAACCGGAATAGAAGCGAAATGAGACCCGAGCACATCAACGCCATCACGAACAGTGCGGCATACATGTTCGAATAGGCGGCCCAGCCTTGTGCCCATTGCAGATACCAGCCAAGTCCCGCTTTCACGCCCATCATTTCAGCGACGATCAGCACCGAGAACGATGCGCCGAGGCCCATGAACAGACCGACGAAAACCGACGGCAACGCGGCGGGAATCGCCACCTTCAGAATGAGAAACGACGGCCGTGCGCCGAGCGTCCGCGCGACGTCGTAGTAAGCCGAATTGACCGCGGCAATACCCGACCATGTCAGCACCGCAACCGGAAACGCCGTAGCGAGTGCGATCAGGAATACGCTCGCGCTGAAACTCGACGGAAAGAAAAAGAACGCGAGCGGCAGCCATGCGGTAGGAGGCAACGGTCCCACCAGGCGCAGGATAGGATGCAACCAGTAGCCAACCGCGCGGGACCAGCCGATACTCACGCCGATCACGAAGCCGGTCAGCGCGCCAAGCACATAGCCGTACGCAAGCAGACCGAGCGAATGGAACACGCTCGACGACAGACGCGGGAAATCGTCGAAGTAGACGGCAATCAGCGCTTGTGGCGGTGCGAAGAACGGCCGCGGCAGCCATTCGAGCTTGGCCGTGACGATTTCCCATCCGCTGATAGCCAGGGCGAGCGCGAGCAACCACGGTGCCACGGCAAGCCAGCGATTCACGCGTGGCTCACTGCTTTGCGCCGATGCAATTGCACGCCAGCCGCGCAGTGCAATCAGCGCCGAGAGCGTGGCAAACGCAAGCTTGAGAATCAACAACGTCCGGGTGTAGGGCCAATCGTCGAGATCGGGCCACCATTGCGTGATGGCTGCGCTACCGAACCAGGCGATGGCGGCGAGCGTTGCGACGACCGGTTTGCGGAGATCGCGACGCGTCGGCTCGCCCGCTTCGTCCAGCGCGGATAGGTCGAGTGTTTGCGAATGTGAGGACATGTCGGTGCTTCCGTATAAGCGCGCTTACGCGCCGGAAATGTGTGTGTCGCTGATGGCGCGGACGTCGATACGGTGCGGCAGAATGGCGTCGTGAAACGCGCTGTCGGCAACTTTCTGCAACGAGGTGATATCGGCGTCCAGGACGAAGTGCTGCTTCAGCGCGGAGCGTCTCGTGATCTGATTAGCCGCCGCGAGGGGCGAACGGGTCAGCGACGCATAAACCTGTGCATAGGCATCCGGGTTGGCCACTGCCCAATCGCCCGCTCGCTGCAATCGCAGCAGAACGTCGGCGATTGCAATCCGTTTGCGAGCATCGGCAACAGCTGAACCCGACGCCGTGATAAAGCCGAGCCCGCTATTAATGCCCGTGCCGTCGCGCAGAATCCGCGCGCCTCGTTGAACGGCGATGCCGTAATACGGATCGAAAGTCGCCCAGACATCGATCGCCCCTGACGCAAAGGCGGCAAACGCATCGACTGGAAGAATGAAACGGACCGATACATCGTCTTTCGTGAGACCGGCTTCGGCCAGTGCACCGTAAAGCTGGAATTGGGAAATGCTGCCGCGCGCGGACGACACGAACACCGTGCGGCCCTTAAGATCCGCGACGCTGCGGATCGGCGAGGTCGACGGTACGAGAATGCCGAGTTGCGAACCCGAGCCGACGCGCGTGGCGACAATTTTCAGCGTAGGGTCGCCGACGGCGGCCGCGAGCACGGGCAGATCGCCTGCCGGTGCAAGATCGACCGCCCCGGCGCGCTGCGCTTCGAATAGCGGCGCGGCACCCTGAAAATTAGCCCAGCGGTAGGCGTAAGGCGTGCCGTCGAGTACTTTCGCCGCTTCAGCAAGTGCTCGCGTACCGCCTGCCTGATCACCCAGTACTAACGTGATCGACGTGAGATCTGCTGCATCGACCTCGCGGCTTTGCATTGCACCGAATGCCGCAGCAACCGGCGCAGCGGCTATGAGACCGAGTGCGCGTCGCCGCGCTGAAAAAGACGTTGGAACAGATGCGGTCATAAGTCCTCGCTTGCGATTTATAGGCAAGCGTAGCGACGAACCGCGAGTGTGTGAATTATTCTATTTCGATATGTTTATATCGATCTAATATTTATCGTTCGCATGTTTTGAGACGTCGATTCACGACGCCCCTACCGGCTACGATTTATCGCGCTCCAAGTCATCCGGCAGCGATAACGGTGGTGGCCGATCTGGCCGCACGTGACACGCACTGCGGATTGACTCGGGCTGCTGCGCGGGTCGTTCCTGTGGTAGTTTTCCCCGCGCTTCCCACGCCGCTTTTGCCGCCATATAGGCGGACTGGGTCGGGTCGAAATTGTCGACCGCCCATTCTTCGAAAGTCATCCCGGTCCTTGCGTTTTCTTTTGATTAGTCGATTTTAGCAGTGGAGCGACCATCGTCAACTTTCCGGCTTAAGCACCTAAATCTGAAAATTCCGAATCCAAATGCCTTCATGATCTGTCGCAAATATAAAGATCATTGGCGTCCCGTCGAACATGCCGAAGATCAACTTCACCGATACATGGGAGGAGCGCAAATCGAATGGGCAACGCGTACAACTAAGGGCGTCATAGACACCTCACACCCTCAGAACTATTCTTATTCATCGCAGTAGGTGAAACATGCGATCAGCTCGGGATTGATGACGTCGAGGCGGTCATATTAATTTTGTCTGGTCTTCCGTTTCTACCCACCAGAGCCAAACCAGCGGGAGCTACAAAAGGCACATCCGTCGCCTCCGCCATGTCCAGGTCATTGATCAGGTACGAACTCAACAACAAAGTGTTGCCAACATTACACTGAATAGCATCAAACGATTCAGGTGGATTCTGACACACCGATTGAGCGTTTTTGTCGGCAGAACCATACCGGGCGTTGGTGGGTATTGTTGGCAAGTGACGTTTGCCACATCACGTACCATACGGTCAGGAAATACAATCTAAGCGTCACGCCTGAAGACAGAGTGTTTTGATGGAAAATCGATCATGGGAAAGTCTGGCGTCGTTCATTAGACACGAGGCTCGCCTATCGCCAAAAGAAGCGATCGCGCCGGGCATGTCCGTTGAAGACGATCTAGGCCAGCACGGCGACGACGCCGATCATTTCATGCAACGGTTCTTTGAATTTTTCTGCATAGATAGAGGAGATTACGACTTCCATCGGTACTTTTTGATGGAGGGAGAAGGCCTCCTGTATCACTTCTTCTCCAAATACATGATGAGAAGAAAGCACTCTTTGAAAAGAGAACCGCTAACAGTCGAGATGCTTCATCAGGCGTTGCTCAACGGCAAATGGGACTCTGGCGCACTATCGCCACGCGACGGGTAAGAAGCCTGCAAACTACTTGAGTACCGAAACTACAGCAGGAGGCGTCGGCGATGCATAAAGCTACT
Organism: Paraburkholderia metrosideri; assembly: GCF_904848625.1. GTDB lineage: Bacteria > Pseudomonadota > Gammaproteobacteria > Burkholderiales > Burkholderiaceae > Paraburkholderia > Paraburkholderia metrosideri. Next base: position 69,918 of record NZ_CAJHCP010000009.1, on the reverse strand, counting down.
CCGTCCGCGTCAGACTCTTTCGTCGCGAGACACAGGTGTTCGATCACACCTGCAACACATCCCGCCTAAAAACCGAACAGGCTGCGAGGCGTGTCCCATAAAACACGCCGCCGCGCGTCCGAGTCGGGAATCAGCCGCTGGATGAGTGTGAGCAACGGCGCATAGTCCATCCGTACCGGTGAGCGCAGGAAAGGCCAGTCAGAACCCCACACACAACGATCCGGCCCAAAAGTGCGCAGAAGCTGCAACGCAAACGGCTGCGCATCCTCGTACGGATAATCGAGTTGCGAAATCTTTTGCAGCCCCGAGAGCTTGACGACCGTGCGCCCCGCATCGGCAAGATGAAGCAACGTCTGAAAGCCTGGCTGGTTCATCCCCGCGGCGACGTCAGGGCGGCCGCAATGGTCGATCAGCACGCGTGTCGCCGTCCGCGCGATCAGCGGTTCAAGCGCGACCAACTGGTCGCCCGTGACCTGGATCTGCGCGAACATATCGAGGTCGGCGAGCGTGTCGAAGAGCAAGCCGGCGTCGCTCATCACGTCGACGCCTTCCATCGCCGGATTGAAAGCGACACCCACGACGCCGGCGCGCTTCATCCCGATCAGTTCGTTGCGGCTCACGTCGTTGTCCACGACCGCGATGCCTTTGAAGCGATTGCGGCCTCGTTCAATCGCGTCGAGCATGCAGCGGTTATCGGTCCGGTAACCACTCGTCGGTCCGACCAGCAACGCATGTTGTACGCCGCACGCATCCATCACGCGAGCGAATTGCGCCGCGGTGCCGATCTCCTGCATCGACGGACGATACGCCGTGTCGTCGCGATACGGGAAGCGCGCGGGGTCGAAGATATGGTTGTGACAGTCGATCTTGTTTTCGTCGAAGAGGGTCATTGACGAGATGCTCCAGACAATTCATGGCAACGGCGCGCAGACTGAAGCATATCGCGCGTGCTTCGGTAGGCAAGTTCGAGCCGCTCGTCGGCGGGTAGTGACGGCAATGGCATTTCCACAGCGAGCGTGGTTCCGGCGGGCAGCACGTCCAGTAGCTCGCGCAGAGGCAACGCGCCCTGGCCGGGCGGCAAACGTCCGGTGCGGGCTTCGAGAATCGTTGCCTCGTCTCCGACCGGGTCGTCCCGCGACGCATCGCAAAGCTGTACGGCATGCACCATGCCGTCAGGCAGCGCCTGGACATCGGCCGGACTGCCGCCCGAGCGCGCCAGATGCAATGCGTCGACGAGAATGGCGAGATTCGAACTGCCCACACGCTCGACGAGCGATCGAGCCTGGTTCAGCGTGCCGACATGACGCCAGCGCATGAATTCCAGGTCGACGCGCAAACCGGATCGCCCGGCCAGTTCACACAACGCCGCAAGATTGGCGGCGAGCCGCGCGGCGTCGGGGTCGTCGCCGGAAACCGTCACGCAGCGCGCGCCCAGATCGGCGGCTGCGTCGAACATCGGCGCATAAGAGGCGACGTCGATCTCAGGCAGGATCGGAATAAACTCGACGTCATGCACGGTGACGCCCTCGTCCGCCAGAACACGCCGCAACGCGATATGCGCGCCGCTACCCACCAGCGACGGATACGCAATCGCGCCAACGGCAGTCGGGCTCAGCCTTAGCCCTACCGCATCGAACCCTGCGCGAGCCGCTTGCCGCACCAACGCGCGCGGGGCCAGTTCCAACGCCGTGAGATGCGCGACCGCCAGCTTCGGTGCTACGGTCGGCGCGTTCAATATGTGGCCCTCCCCCCGGTCAGGTCGAATGTGAAGCCGCTGGTAAAGCTGCATTCCGGACTCGCGATCCAGCTCACCATCGCTCCCACTTCTTCGATCTGAAGGAAGCGGCCCATCGGAATTTTTGCCTTGCTCGCTTCGATGTGCGCGTCGGACATCTCGCTGAACAATTCCGTTTCGACCATTGCCGGTGCCACGCAGTTGATCAGCACGTTGTCTTTGGCGAGCTCCTTCGCCGCCGCTTTCGTGAACGCGATCACGCCCGCTTTCGCCGCCGAGTACCCGGAGATGAACTGCACGCCTTCCTTGCCCGCGATCGACGCAACGTTGACGATCCGTCCACCGCCACGCGCACGCATATGCGGAATCGCGACGCGGCAGCAGTAAAACACACTGTTCAGATCGACAGCGATCACACGTTGCCACGCATCCACCGGATACTCCCAGCACGGCGACACCGGCCCATTGATCCCGGCATTGTTGACGAGAATATCGACGTGCCGCATCTGGTCGACGGTGGCCGCAAAAGCCTGTTCAACCGATTCGATCGAGGCCACATCGACCTGCTGCACATGGTCGGGCTCGAAGCCCAACTGCTGCGCATTGCACTCGCTCACATTCAGATCCCACACCACCACGCGCGCGCCGTCCGCCTTCAGTTTTTTAGCAATGCCCAGACCGATGCCGCGCGCGGCGCCCGTGACAATTGCGACCTTCCCTTCGTGAGAACGAGTCATATCCAGCCTCTTCCTTTAAATGATGTTGTTCCGCAGTTCGATGCGCTTGATATCGCCGACTACGAAAATGTATGAGAGTGCACCGACCAGTGTGACGGCTGAAATAAAGGCCAATGCATAGACGAACGAGCCCGTCGCGTTGACGATCAATCCGATCACCAGCGGCGTGACGATTCCCGCGGCATTGGCGAACAGATTGAAAAGACCGCCGCTCAAGCCCAGCAAACCTTTTGGCGCAATATCGGAAACGATCATCCATGCAAGCGCCGACATCCCCTGGGCGAAGTAGGCAATGCACAGAATCGCAATCACCGTTGCCGTGGACTCGACATAGTTGGCGAGAACGATGCTCGACGCAGCGAGCAGGCCCGCGATGACCGGCAGCTTGCGTGACCAGTTCAGCGACACGCCCCGGCGCAGCATCGCGTCGGAAATCCAGCCGCCCGCGAGCGTGCCGATCGAGGCGGCGATAAACGGCAGCACGGCGATCAGCCCGACCCTCAACCACGGCATATGGCGCTCGGTCACGAGATAAGTCGGGAACCAGGTCAGGAAAAATACGTTGGTCGAATTGCAGGCGAACTGGCCGATACAGATCCCGAACATGCTGCGCTGCTTCAACAGTGCGCCGATATCGGACCAGCGGAAGTGCGTCGCCTTCTGGCTTCCGTCGACTACGCCACCGCCTTTCGCGATGTAATCGAGTTCCGCGCGATTCGCACTTTTCGATTGATGCGGCTCATGAAAACGCAGCAGCCAGATCGCGCCGAACACGACGCCGACGGTACCGACTATGCCGAACAGCGTGCGCCATCCATAGCGCTGTTCGAGCCAGAACAGCAGCGGGCTCAGAAAGGCGAGGCCGACGTATTCCGCGAAGGTATAGATGCCGGTTGCGCGGGCGCGCTCGCTCTGTGGAAACCAGATCGCCACGACCCGGCTGTTGGTCGGAAAACACGGGGCTTCGGCGATGCCGATCAGGAGACGCATGATCAGCAGCGAAACGAAGCCGGTCGCCAGTCCCTGCAATCCCGTGAAGAGCGACCAGAGTGTCAGCGCGAAGAAATAGGTCCAGCGGGTGCCCACCCGGTCGAGCATCACGCCGCCGGGAATCTGCGACGCGGTGTAGGTCCATGAAAACGCGGAAAAGATCACGCCCATCAGCGCCGGGTTGAGGCCGAGTTCGTGGCTCATGCTCGGCGCCGCAATGCCGGCGACGCTGCGATCCAGATAGTTGATCATCGTGCCGACCGCCAGCAACGCGAGGATGCCGAACCGGGCGCGGGTTCGCCGTGCGGTTGCCGCAACGTCGAGTGAAGCGACGCCGGACTGGGTTGCGTGATTCATCGTGTCTCCTTCCTGTCTGCTTTTAGCGCGTCCCGCGAGCCGGCTTGTGCCCTCTTGTCGGTGGCCTGAAGCCGTGTGTGCTGGGCGGGTACGCAATAGGGAAGCCGGGCTTCCGTTGAGCAGATACTAGATAGTTGCAGTCAGCTTGTCGTATGCCGAGTTTCAGCTACCCTATAACTTTTGGTTAATATCTCCGGATAACGCGTTCTGGAGGATGCATGCGGTTCAAGCTCAGGCAGATGGAAGTATTTCGCGCGGTCATGCTGACCGGGTCGATCAATGCGGCGGCGAAGATGCTGTACGTATCGCAGCCCGCTGTCAGCAAGCTCGTTTCGCATACTGAGACCACGCTGGGTCTGCGCCTGTTTGAACGCACGAAGGGTCGTCTGATCCCCACAGCGGAAGCGCAGGCGTTATTCAGGGAGGTCGAGCAGGTGTATCAGGCGGCGCTGAGTGTGGATGAGTTTGCCCGCGCGCTGGCGCTGGGGCCGGCGAGTCTGTTGCGGGTGTCGTGCAGCCCGTCGCTGGCGACGTCGATCGTCGCGCCCGCGATTGTCGAGTTGAAACGGCAGTTGCCCGGCTTAAGCGTCGACTGGCACACCACGTTGATGGCCGACATGCCGCTCGAAGTGCTGAGCAAGGCGGTCGATGTGGCCATCACGTCGATGCCGATCGAACATGAGCACCTCGACGTCGTGCCGTTCATGCGCGGCAGGATGGTCTGCGTCGTGCCGCCCGACCACCGTCTCGCGACGCCAGGCCCCGTTGCGCTGGCCCAGTTGATCGGCGAGCCGATGATCCTGTTCCGGCGTGACATTCCGTTCGGCACGATGATCGCGCGCGCTTGCCAGCAGGCCAATGTCGAACTGCAATCGGTGGTGGATGTCACGCGGGCGGACCAGGCGCTGGCGCTGGTCAAAGGCGGCCTGGGCCTGGCGATCGTCGACGAATTCGCCGCCGAAGGTCAGGGCTTTATCATCCGGCCGCTCGTCGAGGAACTCGAACTCGTATCAACCTTCGTCTATTCGAAGTTCTCTCCGCCGTCCCGCAATACGACTCTGCTGATGCACGCGGTCTACAAACAGGCCCAACGGATAAACCGGCATATCCCCAGCGCGTCGTTACCCGTTTGATTCCCCAACCGCAAAGTAAGCTTGTCGACAGCAGAGCAGGAATTGACCCGCGAACGGGCGCGGGACGGGCTCTATGGAAATAATCGGGTAGACGCGCTAAAGTCTGAACAAGCCAGCGGACTCATCCGGCGCGCAGTCTTTATCTGTCGCTTTCCCGTATCACTCGTCAACGTCGCGTTCCGATCCCGCCACATCGATGCTGCGGTAAGGAAGCATCAGGGCCGGGGGAACCATGAATGACAAGAGTCGCGTGCGCCAGCGGATTGCAGACCGCGTCTTTTTCCCCTATCTCCACCAGGCCGGCCAGGCCGGCGCTCAATGCCCAGCAAACTCGCAAACGCATCGTCGATGCGGCTCATCTGCCGTGATCGCGGCATCTGCGCGACGCCGCGGGGCCGGCTAATCTCCTTCATCAGCGCAAACGGCGGCAACATCGACTCGTCACGTTCGAAACGAATCCAATAAAACCGCATTTCCAAGGGGTCCATGATGCCGTTATCCGAGACGCTCGAAGAACGCCGCGAAATCGGCCGCAGCGCCCGCAAGAACACCCCGCGCAGCGCGCACGCCAATATTGGCAACACCGACCGCGATCCGGTCCAGCTATTGCGCGAGAACAGCCAGGGGCGAGTCGAGGCCCTCATTCCGTTGCGCTATGGACGTATGCTCGCGTCGCCGTTCACGTTCTATCGGGGCAGCGCAATCATTCAGGCGCATGACCTCGCGGCAACGGCCAATAGCGGTTTCCACTTCCAGATTTGCGGCGATTGCCACCTGATGAACTTCGGCGGCTTCGCGACGCCGGAGCGGGCACTCGCATTCGACATCAACGATTTCGACGAAACCGCTGTTGGCCCGTGGGAGTGGGACCTCAAACGCCTCGCGGCGAGTCTTTGCATTGCGGTGCGACATCTGGGCCACGGCGACAAACTGGCCGACGAAGTCGTCGCGACCGTCGTACAAAGCTATCAACGGTGGACCTCGACGTATTCAGCACTGAGTCCGCTCGAACTCTGGTACGAGCTCATCACGTTCGATCGCCTCGAACGGACCGCGACCTCCGAAGATGCGCGGCTGCACATTCGCAGCGTGATCGAAAAGGCGTCGCGCCGCACTCATGAAACCATGCTGCCCAAGCTCGCCAGCCACCGCAACGGCGTCTGGCAGATTCGCGACACGCCGCCAGGCGTCTTTCACGTCCACGGTAAAAACACGCTTTTTACCCACGACGACGACTGGTTAGGTCTCGGCGAGTGGCCCAAGCTGATGGCGCCGATCTACAAGCATTACCTGAAATCTCTCGGCCCGGTGCGGTGCAATCTGCTGGCGCATTTTTCGATGCAGGATGTCGCGTTCAAGGTAGTCGGCGTCGGCAGCGTCGGAACGCGTTGCCTTATTCTGCTGATGGTCGATCCGCATGAGAAGCCGCTATTCATCCAGTTCAAGGAAGCGTCGACCTCCGTCGTATCGAGGTACTTTGAAGCACCGGTTTCGAAGCATCAGGGCCAGCGTGTGGTTCATGGCCAGCGGCTCATGCAGGGCGCGAGCGACCCGTTCCTCGGCTGGACGACCGGTCCATTCGGACGAAACATTTACGGGCGTCAACTTCGCGACATGAAAGTCTCGGCCACGCTCGAGCTCTTTTCGAAAGAGACGTTCCGTGAATATGCGGGCCTGTGCGGCTGGGTGCTCGCGCGAGCGCACGCAAAAGCCGGCGGACAGGCAACCGAAGTGGCCGCCTATCTCGGCAACGGTGACCAGATGACCGAAGCGTTGGTCAGCTATTCGCGTGCCTACGCCGACCAGGTGGAGCGGGACTATGAGATATTCCGCAACGCATGCCGCAATGGGCAACTCGAAGCGCGTACCGACGCCGACATGAGCGCCGATTTCGCCGCATAAAACCTGGGTCTGGAGTTCTGTCATGGCAAAGTTTCGCGCCGTCTTCGCGGTCCTGCTTGTCGCCCTGCTGTCGGCCTGCGCAAGCTTGCCGCCGCAGACAGCGCGAGTCGACACACATGCCATCGCGCCGTCCGACAGCACGCGGCTCGGCGCGGTCTTCACCCCGCAGGAGCAGAAGCATCCGGACCAGACCGCGTTTTACCTGCTGCCCGACGGAGTCGACGCATTGCTCGGCCGCATTGTGCTGGCCGAAGCTGCGGATCGCACGCTCGACCTTCAATACTACATCTGGCATGACGACCTGACGGGCAAGCATCTCGCAGATGCGGTGCTGCATGCGGCGGATCGCGGCGTCAGAGTGCGGGTGCTTCTCGACGATCTCGGCACCAACGGAGACGACCAGGTACTGCTTGCGCTCGCGTCGCATCCGAACATTCAGATACGCCTGTTCAACCCGGTGGCGAACCGTCGCTTCAAGACGTTGGGCATGGCAATGGAGTTTCGCCGCGTGAATCGGCGCATGCACAACAAGTCGATGATTGCCGATAACGAGGCGGCGATTATCGGTGGCCGCAATATCGGGGACGAATATTTCGGTGCGTCGAACGATGTGTCATTCGGCGATCTCGATGTGCTGACACATGGCGCCGTGGTACCCAGAATCTCCACCGCGTTCGACGAGTTCTGGAATTCCGACGCAGCTTATCCGATCGAGAGTCTGACGGGTCATTCCGCGGAACCTGGTGCGCTTGCGGTTTATCGCGAGCGTCTGAATGCGTTTGTTGCGTCCCAACGCGATACGCCCTACCTCACCCAGGCCGCGCAGCGCTACACCGACATGATGAAGTTGCGTGACATCGACGTCGCGTGGGGCAAGGCGACCTTGCTTTACGACGATCCCGCGAAAATCACGCGTTCGCCGGACGATTCAAGCGGACATCTGCTCACGCAATTCACTTCATTGAGCGTCGAACCCAGTCACCAGATGCTGATTGTTTCGCCCTACTTTGTGCCCGGCAAAAAGGGCGTGGAGTGGCTGCGCAAAGAGACCGGGCGCGGTGTACGCGTGACCGTTCTTACTAACTCGCTGGCGGCTACGGACGTGGCTGCCGTCCATGCCGGATATCAGCGTTATCGCAAGGATCTGCTCGATGCCGGCGTGCATCTATACGAGCTGAAACCAGCGGCATCGGAGGATTCGAAGGGGAAGAAATCGATGCTGGGCTCGTCGAAAGCATCGTTGCATGCGAAGACTTATGTGTTCGACAAATCCAGCATCTTCATCGGTTCAATGAATCTCGATCCGCGATCGATTACGTTGAATACGGAAATTGGCGTCTATTGCCAAAGCGATGCGCTCGCGTCGGAAGTGGTCGATGGACTGGTGCCGAAGCTCGACCTGATCGCGTGGCGTCTTGAGGAACGTACCGACGCGAACGGCACAAAACATATTGTCTGGATCGATACCGACGCAAGCGGAAAAGAAACGGAGCTCGATGAACCTGACGTATCGGGACTCAAGCGCGTAGGAATATGGTTCCTCGGCTTGCTGCCGATCGAATCGGAGCTATGACGGAGGGTTGTCCTCAGGACCGCAGCGGAAAGATAAACCGCGACGCCGCTAGCCCAAGCGCGCCGCCGAGCAGCGTTTCCCAGGCGCGGGCCGCAAGCAGCGGAACGGAATGCACGCCGCCAATCGCCAGCGTCACGATCAGCGTGAAGGCAAACGCGCCGCAAGCGATGTCGTAACGGTTGGGCAACGCCATCGCGTAGACGATCATCGCCGTTGCGGCGGCGGCCCACGCCAGCAACGGCAAGTGAACCACGAGCGGCAGACACACAAGACCTAGCGGCACGCCTACCAGCGTGCCAATAATTCGCCGCCGGACCCGCTCCGCCGTGCCGCTCGCCGAACCCGCGACAACGTACGTACAGGCGGTGATCGCCCAGGCCGATTCCTTCAGTCCGATCATCCCGTTCAATGCGACAACCACGAGTGCGCCGCTGGCGGCCTGCAATCCCATGATGAGTTCGGGTGACAGTTTCCACCGGTCGGGCATGGAGACGGGAGAAAGCAGCGTCGTAGCGGGATGTTCGGCCGGTCCGCTCAGCATTCGCGGAACGATCGACGCGAGCATCGCAATCAGGCTCGCGATAGCGACTGCCGGTAGATCGGCGGACGTCAGATGCGCACCATACGCCAGCAATTGCCCGATGTAGATCTGCGACCCCGTTCCACCGCCGAGAAGACCGAAGCGCTTCAGGTAGCCGACGAGAAACGCGCCCGTCACGAGCGTCAGTTCGGGACCGGCGTTGACGATGGCCTGCAAGGGCGATGAGAGGACGATGAACATGACCGCGCCGAACGCAGCAGCGGCGCACAGCACGACGAGATCGCGGCTGGAGTCCCGCCGCTCGATGCGCGCTTCCGAAACACTGGCCCAAAGCGCGAAGCTCGCCGCCAGCGAGCCGACCGACGTCGCACCCGGCAGGTTATGCATGATGTCCTGCAACGTCCCCAACGCGGCGGCGAGACCATAGGCGGTAACGAGCCGCAGTCCCTTGATCCGGCGATGCGTGCCGGGATCGACCCGTTCCAGCCATGCAATCGCCGATCCCATCGCGCCACGCGCGCCACCGCGATCCGGTTCTTGTCGAACGAGACCGTGGGTCGCACGTTCCGGTGCGTCGGTGCCGATATCCTCGTCGTTATTCTTGGGGATCATCTTTCGCTGCACGGCTCGCGGCGCGTGTGGGAAATTGGGTATATCCCAGTCTAGGCGATACGAAGGTCGCGTGGAAATACGTTGTTAAGGCTAAGGTAGCGGGCAGTAATCGGGTAGCAGCCGGGCAGCAGAACGCCCTCGTCTACCGACGCGCCGACGCCGCCTGTGCGCGCTGCAACCATTCGCGGTTATGCTCCCTTGCGTGACGCGGCCAGTGCCTCGCGTCCTGAACGATTTCCGCGTACAGACTGTCGGCTCGACGGCGATCCGCATCGTCCGGCTGCTTTGCCAGCCAGTCGGCAAATAGACAGCGAGGCGCAACGTCGCTGGCGCAGGTCAACGCCTGTTCAAAAGCTGCGCGCGTGCCGGGCGCGCCCAGCGCGGCCAACACGCGAGCGTATAGCAGAGCCGGTTCACCCTGATTACGCGCGTGCGGGTTCGCGTCGAACAGTCGCAACAAGGTTGCGTCGGCTGCAGCAGCGTTGCCTACGGCAAACTGCGCTTTCGCCAGGCCAAGCAGTAGCGCGGGATCGCTGGCGAAGGGGCCGTTCGCAGCCGCCTGAAAGTGCTCGAGTGCTTCGCTTGCGTTGCCGGCCGTCAGCAGCGCATCACCCAGCCGCAGCCGATGCTGGACGGTAGGCGAACGGTCGAAATCGGCACGGGCCTCGCGCACCGCCCGATTGGGGTCGACGAATTGTGTGACGGCCTGGGTCGCCACGCGCACACCGCGCGATTGACGCAGGCTCGGCAGGTAAACGGCGAATAGATAGACCACACTTCCCAGCATGGGAAAGGCGAAAAGAATAAAAAGCCAGTAGACGCTCTGCTGATTGCGCACTGCATGCACGGCAAAGCAGATTGCGATGATGACGTGAAGACCAATTCCAAAAAAATAGGGCATGTCGGTTTAACTCTCGAGCCTGAGGAAGCGCCTGCCGCAAAGGCTGCGCTGATTCGCCAGAAGCAAGTTTATTACAGGGGGCGTCTGCGCGGCAGATCGGCGCCAGAGCCGGCATGACCTAAACGCTACCGTTTTCAACGACTCGGCCTTCCGCCCGCCAACGAAGCATGCCGCCGGCGAGATTGGCAACGGCGTCGAATCCACCCTGTCGAAGCAGGACCGTGGCTTGTGCCGACCGGCCGCCCGCGCGGCAGACTGTGACGATAGGCCGTTCTTTATCAAGTTCGCCCGTGCGGCCCGCGAGATCGCCGAGCGGAATAAGCGTTGCTTTGGGGATGCGCCCCAGCGACCCGTCGAATTCGTCAGGCTCGCGCACGTCGACGATCTGCACCGACTGCAGATTTTCTTCGAGCCATTGAGAATTGATTTCCCAGATTCCCGCAAACGTGTAGGTCAAGGGCGCCCATTCTGGTTGACCTATTTGCTTCGGGTCGTTCGCGGCCACGCCACATTTCAGGTTCGCCGGCACCGCCACATCGATTTGCTTTGGATGCGGCAAGCGCAGATTCGACATGTATCCGGCGAAGTCGTCTTCGCACAACTCTCCTCCGAGCCGCGGATTGAAGCGCCGCTCCTCGCCCACGCTCGTCACCGTCAAGCCGCGATAGTCGTGAGCGGGATAAAGCAGGCAGGTGGCAGGCAGAGAAAAAATCTTGCCGTGGATCGCCTGGAACATCGCATGTGCATCACCGCGCTGGAAATCCGTGCGGCCTGTACCCCGAATCAGCAGACAGTCGCCAGTAAAGGCCATGGTTTCGTCGTCGAGTACGAGGCTGATGCAGCCACTCGTGTGACCTGGCGTCGCGCGAACCCGCAGGTGCCGCGTACCGAACTTGATGTGCTCGCCTTCGGCCAGATAGCGGTCGGCGCCCTCAGCCCCGCTCGCGGACGAAATCGCAATCTGGCTACCTGTACAGCGCTTCAGCATCCACGCGCCGGTGACATGATCGGCATGGACATGCGTATCGATCGTATAAAGAAGGCGTAATCCGAGTTCTTCGATCAGCGCCATGTCCCGGCGCGCCTGTTCAAATACCGGATCGATCAACACGGCTTCTGCCGTTGCACTATCGGCAAGAAGATACGTATAAGTTGACGATTGCTGGTCGAATAGTTGCCGGAAGATCAACACAGTCTGGCTCCTCAAAGGGACAAAAAAGCAGTATGCCGCGCTCGCGGCGATCAGCTGGAAAATCCGTCAATCGCCCATTGCAAGCCCATCCGGTGCCGATATGCGGGGAAGCGCACAGAGTCGTTCCGGTCAGCGCCATACCCTTCTGGACGGCAAAAGACATATTTGTCTGGCGTCCAGAGGCAACATTTCTGCATGTCCTTACTCGCACCGTCCGGCGAGCATCGGCAAATATCGATTACAACACGATGCCGATATATCGGGGCCTCGCTACCGCACCAGGTAGCGCTCACACCATCAGGTGCCTGCGATGCGTCTCCAGTCCTTCAAATATGCACTGATTCTGACCTGCGGGTGCGCGGCTGTCATCCCTGCTCGCGCCGAGGATGCCGCCGGCGTCGTCAAGACCGTCAAGGGCACTGTCCAGATCGAGCATGCTGGATCAAGTTTGGGCGCGGCGATCGGCAGCGATGTTTATAGCAGCGATCGCGTGGTGACCGGCCCGGAATCCTCGGTGGGTATTACGCTGCGCGACACGACCCAACTCTCGGCCGGCGCGAACACGATTCTCGAACTCAACAAGTTCGCGTTCGACGCCACGACGCATGACGGCGTGCTCAACGCAACCGTCAAACACGGCTCGCTCGCCGTGATTTCTGGAAAGCTGGCGAAGGCGAGACCGGACGCCGTGCGCTTCAGTACGCCGACAACCACGCTTGGCGTGCGCGGCACCGAATTCATAATCGAAGTCGGCGATAGTAAGGAGAGTGCACGATGACGGACACGATCCGATGCGGCCGGCTGATATCGGCGACGGCATTCGTCATGCTCGCGCTTTTATCCGCCTGCAGCACGCCGCCCGACAGAATCATTCTGCTACCCGATCCGGAAGGCAAAGTCGGCGCGGTCGTTGTGCGTAGCGCCAACGCCGAGCAAACCATCGACAAGGCATACGCGGGCGTCGACGTCGCCAGTAACGGCTCGATGGAAAAGACCATGGATAGCCGGGCGGATGTGCAGACCCGCTACAGCGAACTACTCGCCGCACGCCCGCCTCGCCCGATGACGTTCACATTGTTCTTTCTGTTCGACTCCGCCACCGAATTGGCCCCGGAGTCGCCCGCTACGGTTGAAAAAATGAAGGCCGTTCTGGCTCACTGGCCTGCGCCTCAGGTGGTGGTGACCGGCCACACCGACCTGGCAGGCTCGCAGGAATTCAACGACAAGCTGTCGATGCGGCGAGCGCAGAGCGCCGCCGCCTTTCTGGTCAAGGAGGGCATTCCGGTTCAGCAGATCGAGACCGCTGGCCGAGGTAAGCGCGAGCCACTGGTTCCCACAGCGGATGGCATTCCCAATCGGATGAATCGACGGGTTGTCATCACCATTCAATGACCGCCCCCGTCATCGTCGCCCGACAGCGCTCTCATTGATGAACCGCGATCACGCACAATGGTTTCCCCGGATCAGGAGCGTGCTGAAGGTGATCCAGGGGCGTCCGATGGCGCTCATCATGCTGTTTGGCCTGAGCCTGCTCAACCTGTCGAGCGAATGGCCGAGTAATCTCACACGCCCTGCCTTCGTCACCACGCTCGACGAGACCCTCCCCGACTCATTCAAAACCGCGCGGCAATTGCTGTTCGATCAGTATCAACGACACTATCCGCGAATTCCGACAGCGCAACCGGTCACCATCGTCGAAATCGATGAGGAGACGCTGGCGACCGTTGGGCAATGGCCGTGGCCGCGCAACCGCCTCGCGGGTCTGATCGACGCTATCGCGGCACAGAAGCCACTGGCTATCGGACTCGACATTTACATGCCGGAACCGGACCAGACTTCGCCCGACAAGGTGGCTGACAATCTGCCGACATCGGCTGCACGACTGGCCGCCGAGTTACGTACCCTGCCGAGTCACGATGCCATTCTCGCGCAATCGTTGCGCGCCGCCCCGACCATTCTCGGCGCGGCTGCGCTCGATCACGCCGCCTTCACGACACGCACCGATCTGCGAAGCGCGCCGATCCTCGTGCATGGCACCGATCCGCTGCACAACGTGCCGCGCTATGAATTCGTGCTCGCCAGTCTGCCGCAATTGCAGGATGCGGCGCATGGTCAGGCAATGTTGAGCGTCGCGCTCGAACAGGGCGTGGTCCGTCATATTCCGCTCATCATGGGGCTCGGCGAAAAGGTGGTCCCCAGTCTGCCGATGGAAATGCTCCGCCTTGCTACGGATTCGTCGGCGGTGGAAGTCTTTGCGAATTCGTCCGGCGTGCAGGCGGTGGGTGTCGCGGATGTGCTGGTGCCTACGCAACCCGGTGGAGACATCTGGCTACATTTCGCGTCGATCCGCTCCACCCTGGGTCGCTACGTCTCGGCACGCGATGTCTTGCAGGGCAAGGTCGATCCTGAGCGCATCCGCAACAAGCTGGTGCTGGTCGGACTGACCGGCGCGGGGGTGACGGATATGCGCACCACGCCGCTGGGAGAACTGGTGCCGGGCATCGAGATTCAGGCGCAGGTCATCGAGTCGATTTTTGAAGGGCGTTTTCTGCGTCGACCCACGTGGCTGAAGTGGGCGGAGAGCGCGCTTATCATGGCGTTCGGTTTGCTGATCGTCTGGTATGTGCCGCGTAAAAATTCACGATTTGCTGCGTTCATCAGGGCGGTACCGAAGGGGACCGCTTTCGCCGGCTTGCTACTTCATCTCGCCAACCTTTTGTGCTGCTACTACATCTTCATTCGATTCGGATTGCTCGTCGACGCTGCCGCGATTTTCATTATTCTGTCTGCGGTGATGGGGTGTTTCTTTTCATCCGCATTGCTTCACGCGCAGGAACAGGCAAAAGCCGAGGCGGCGCAAGCAGCGGAACGTGAAGATGAATCGAGTAGAAAAGACAGTCGAGGCAACGCGCCTCTTCCATAAAGGCCTGATTCACTAAAGTGGCTTTAATTAAGGCTTATTTGCTATAAACACCTTGTTTAATCATGGACTGGAATGCACCTGATGGGTGCTTTTCCGATCCCCCGTGCACCAGAATTCGCGTCGCTTGCAGTGTCCTCTCATGCGCGCAACTGCGGGCCCCAGCCGACAACGTTCCCTAACGTTCACAGAACTTTTTTCTTCTTGCTTGGTAGTCCAACGCATTAGATTCAGCGTTCGTCTGCGCTTATGTGTGCTGTCGCACATATCCTTCCCGGTTAAGCCTTTCGGCATCTTTCCGACAGCCTATTGTCGTTCAGGAAGATCAACGTGAAACCGACTGGATTTCGAGGAGCAGACGATGCGATTCTCTCTGATCACGCTCGTCACGGCGGCTATTGTCGCGGTGTCCATTGCACCGGCTCATGCACAAAGTACGACCACGTTGCGATCTTTCTCCGATTTGAGCGATACCACCGACGCGGTTGCCGACAATTCGTCGGTTGCCACGACGAGTGGACTGGCGTCGATTCTCGCTCGTCTTCAATGCCTTGCGGGACTCAATCCGCTGGGCAATTCAGCATCGGTGACATTGACGGTAAAAAAAGGCCTGTACGGTATCTACAACCCTGAAACGAATTCGCTCGACAACGTTTCGATGCGCTCCTATAACGGCTGCCCAACAGGACCGACCATCACGATCAAGCCGGGCGCTACGCTCAAACTGACTCTGAAGAATGCATTGACCGCCACCGACCCGCCGGATTTCTGCCCTGATAGCGTCGACCATTCGACGCCACACTGTTTCAACCACACCAATATCCATACGCACGGCCTGCACGTGTCGCCAGCCGGCACCTCGGACAACGTGTTGCTGACGGTATTGCCTGGGGCCAGCCAAAGCTACACGTACAACATTCCGTCGACGCATCCGTCGGGCACGTTCTGGTATCACGCGCATCTGCATGGCTCGACCGCCATCGACGTGGCGAGCGGCATGGCTGGTGTGCTGATCGTGCGAGGCTCGCGGCCGGCCCGCGCGGGCGTCTCGGACGGCACCGCCGATGTCGACACGATCCTCCATCACAAGCTGCTTAACCTGCCGCTGCGCGAACATGTGATGCTTTTTCAGCAGATCGAATACGGCTGCTTCAGCAGCGCGACATCCGACGTGCCGATCGCTGACCCGACCACTTTCGAATGGCTTTGCCCCAAAGGCAGTACAGGAGAAATTCGCGGCTACACGAACCAGCTCTCATTCGTGAACGACCCGCGGCCAGGCCATGCCGGTCAATTGAATTCGACATGGGAAATCTCGGGCCGCTACACGCAAATCAACGGGGTCGTGCAACCGGTCTTTCCGAGCGCGCTTTCCTTGGTCCCTGCTGGCGATATCCGCCGCCTTCGAATGGTTCATGGCGGCAATCGCGACACGATCAACGTGAAGATCGTCCGCGCGAATCTGTCGGCTCTCGGTCTTGCAGATTCGCAGTCGTTGACGGCCGCGCAGGTCACTACGGCAACGACCACAGCAGCAACGCACCTCGCGAACGCCACCTCGAAGGCAACGCAAGCGACCACCCTCGATGCATTATGCAGCGGCGAAACCGTCAATCAGCTTGAGTTCGCAGAAGACGGAATTACGTTGCCCGAGATGGTTGAAAAGAGCGTCAACACCATGAACCCGGGCTACCGCAGCGACGTGCTGGTTGCGTTTCCATCGCCGGGCCTTTATTGCATTCTCGACGAAGCGGCCGACAGTTCCGCCACAATCAATTTCCGGCCCAACTCCGACAAGGCCAAAGACCGTCGCCTGCTTTCGCTTGCACGGGTTGGCCCCGGAGTGAACATTCCCAATACCACGGTCGGCTCGCATTCGAAATACTGGCAGTACATTCGCGATCAACTGGTTGCCGCCAATTCGACGCTCGCGAGTCCCGCGAAGAATGATCTCGCTTCGTTGACGCTCACCGCATTCTCACCCGTTACGCCAGTCGACGGCACGATCGACAAGGTCGTGCCGGCTCAATTCAACATCAATGTATTCGTCACGCCGGCGACCTTCCTCCTCAATGGACAACAATACAATCCGGACACCATCGCCTACACCGGCACGCTGGGGCACATAGATGAGTGGGACGTGTCAGCGACCGCAATCGCCACGCACGTCTTCCACATCCACACCAACAAGTTCCGGATCATGGATATTAAGGACGCGGCGAACACATCGATTTTCGATCCCACGACGGGCGGATGTACCGCTGCAGAAATTGCAACCGGGGATCAGGAATATTGCAATCTACGCGGCGTGTCGCGCGATACGTTATTCCTCAAGGCGGGTTACACCCTTGTCATGCGTACCAAGTATGAGGACTTCACTGGTGAATTCGTCATGCACTGTCATATTCTGGATCATGAAGATCGCGGCATGATGGAGAACGTCAGCATCGTGTCGCCGACCGCGGCCATGTTGCAGCGGATAGCAACGCCGGTGAGATTGGCATCGGATAAAGCCAGCGCGTGGTACGACAGGATCACCGGCAGAACGCCGGATCCCACGCAATTGGCGCTAACGGCTTCGATGTGTTCGGCGAAGTACTTCGCCGCGAAATAACGTAAAGCGCGATACGGCTAAGTGATGCACGAAACGCGCCGGCGGCAAGGTCGACAAGTTCAACGAACTGCCGTCGCGCAATCGCGACAATGTTGACTTTGCAGACGTTGAACGATGGCCATTCAATGACGGCCGGTGGGCCCAAAGCGCCATAGCGTGATGAGGTGAGTCTGCGCCGCCCGTCAGCGGACTCATCCCGCTAACGCGCGATGCTGCTTGGTATCGCCCTCTTCACATGAGCACCGCGCTCCCTGCATTCCGCGCACAGACCAAACAGTACGAGTTGCCGCCCCGACACGCTGAAATCGAGATCATCCGCGACGGCCTGCTGCCGCGCCTCGATCTGCGGATCGAAAAATTCGCGGATGCTGCCGCACACCGTGCACACGATGTGGTCATGCCGGACGCCGTCATTCAACTCATAGGCCATGTGGCCGTCGCCGAACGTGATGCCGCTTAGCAACTTCGCGTCCGTGAGTTCATTCAGCACCCGGTAGACGGTGGACAAACTCACATTGCGGATCTCTTGGTTCAGCAGGCTATAAACCCGCTCGGCGTTAAGGTGGTCGTGAGCGCGCTGTTGAAAAAACTCCAGCACCAGCACACGCGCGCGCGTGGAGCGCAAACCGGCTCGCTTAAGATTTCGGTGAATGTTCATGGGCTTGAGGAATGGGACGTCAGAAAGCTGTCGTCCTGCGTCAGTCGGGCGAATTGCAATTTGCCGAACTATGTAAGGCGGAGGCTTAAGGGACCCTTAAGGACACGCCTCCCAGCCGATTCGAACTGCCGCACCCGTACCCGCAACCACGACCCGGCAACCCGCACCCCGACGACATTACCCGCATGACGATCTTGATCTCGATCGACGCCTCCGACGTTGCGCACCGCAATGGCGAGCCAATCAGGATCTGGATGTTTGCTCGGTGCTGCCTTGCTTATCCGCAGCGTCTTTTGTCGACGCGGGCAGCGACAGCATATGATCGATAAACGAATGAGCGCGAGCCTCCCCATAGGTCAGTGCGTCAAATTCGGAAATGAAAACGCACTGCTCCGCAAAGCTGATCAGTTCATCGTGCGGCGCGTCCGGCGATGACACCGTCCAGCGAAGCGCGAAGCCAACCACGTTGGCGCCCAACGTCCCTGTTGGATCTGGGCTGACATGGACCTCGATTCCATGTCCACGATACGGTACGCAGGAGTGGCTGGCCATGGCCTTCCTTCTTTAATCAGGCATTGCGCGAAGACCGGTCTGCTTCGCGCTGCGCTAACCTTCGCAGAGTACAGGCCGCTGCAATGCACAATCCGTCCGATGGTAGGATAAATAAGCCACGGACGACGCGCAAACCGCTCGGTGGGGCTGCGACTATAGAGGCTGGTGGCAGTTGGACGCGCTTGCGAAACTAGCGGATAACTGCCGCGGCGTAGCCGCCATCAGGACGCCTAGCCCGCTTCTGGCCAAGGCCAGCCCTTTTTCTCACTGGATAGACCGTGCCCGGTGGGTGACACGCCTTTATCCGTCGATTCGAACGACGTCGGGTTGTCTACGGCGCTCCCCGCCGGCTCGGCAGGCGCGTTCGCTGTCACTTCGGGCAGCCCAACTC
This sequence comes from Paraburkholderia metrosideri, assembly GCF_904848625.1. Taxonomy (GTDB): domain Bacteria; phylum Pseudomonadota; class Gammaproteobacteria; order Burkholderiales; family Burkholderiaceae; genus Paraburkholderia; species Paraburkholderia metrosideri. The sequence goes on along the minus strand of NZ_CAJHCP010000009.1, from coordinate 51,110 downwards.
CAAACCAGGGCACCTTCTTCTGGACGCCAGCGATATATGCGTTCCAGCCATCACGATTACCGCCAAAGAGATTGAGTTGAACAGATGACGCTAGTGCATCCCGATTCAGTTCTACCTCAAGCAGCTCCGCAGGCCAGCGGGAAAAAGCGCTAACGGCTCCTGCGCAGAACTCAGATACGGTCATCGTTGCAGCCAGCATCGGCAGAAACGAAAACTTCCGCAACGATACGTCTTCGCGAACCCGCCGGACCACCGGAGTATCGCGCGCATCTCCTCTTGCTAAACGGCTTGACGCTTCGAGCATATCGCCAAGATGAAGCAGCAGTTCTCGCCTGTGAAATCGGTCGTCCATGCGGTTTGTCCGTTGATTCGTTCCGTGAGTTGACACGATACTTCAGCCAACACCTTGTCAGGTCGCCACTTCCTGCTACGTCCGGCTCTGAAAAGACAAATGCGAACCGAAGTTCGCATTGATCAAGCCACCAGCGTAACGGACGACCGGAGTCTTATTAAACCGTCGAGACTGTCGCAACAAACTGCTTTGCAGCCTTGTTCGCCGATTCGTAGGTCGCGTTGGCCGCAGAGAAAACCGAATTCCACGCGGCGATAGCTGATTCGCTTCCAACCGGCGCGCTCTTCTTGAGGCTTTCGACGAACCCTTGGGTATCGCGCTGCAATTGCTCGCCCTGCGCCGTCGCAACAGCCGAAATCTCGTGCTGAACGTCGGACACGATTTCGTGAACGCTGCGGCCGTAAGCAATCGCTTTTTCCGCAGCAGGCTGGGAAAGGCTTGCTTGCAATGCGAGCAGCGCACCCGGGTTGCCGGCCGAAATGGCCTTGGTGACGAGGTCCTGGCTTTCAGCGAGAGCCGCCTTGCTAACTTGCAGATTCAACGCGACCAGTTTTTCAAAGCCCGCAAATGCCTTGTTCGCCACGCCAAAAAATGTGTCGAGGTTGGCTTGCTGGGCGGCGATCAATTGCTGAGGGGTAACAGTGCTCATCTTTGCTCCGGAAGGTAAGTGGGCATGGGACTTCGGATGCCACCAGACAACTAGGTGTGACGGCAGTCAAGCGTGAATGTTGCGGTGCAACATGAAGCTCATTGTACGGGCCGCTGCGCAGATGTCAAACGGTTTCGGTGGGGGCATTCGTACGACAAAGGCGCCGTTGCGCCTGCGCCATAACGCACTTAGGCTTTGATTGACGACAGGCGGACGAGCACGGCAGGCCCGCCGCCCGATTGTGCAATCAGGCGCGATCGATTAAAGATGCCGCTCCGTGGTCGATAAGCGCTGACTCGGCAGATACGCCATGTAAATCCGCCCACCGGTCCGCGCGTTTCCATTCAGGCCAATGCGTCCTTGATCGGCGGATCACTCGCTCAATAACCCAGCGCGCAGCCGTCCTTCCGGTGATCCGACGCACCGACGAGAACGCCTTGGTCCCAGTCGATCCATATCGCCTGCGAACCGCCGATTGCGGACGGCGATGGAGAAAGCCTGAAGCCGCGCTCTGTCAGCGCCGCGCAGACCGACGCGGGCATGGTCGCCTCGACCTCGACACCGTCGGTGCCAGGGCGCGGGAAAATGCGCGGCAGGTCCATCGCCGATTGCATATCCAATCCGTAGTGAAGCACCTTCGACAGGAAGTGCGCATGGCCCAGCGCCTGATAGTGGCCGCCCATCACGCCGAAATTCATGCGTACGCGCCCGCCTTGCGTGACCATGCCCGGAATGATCGTATGCATCGGGCGCTTATGCGGACCAATAGCATTCGGGTGCTCAGGCTCGACGACGAAGCTCTGTCCGCGGTTGTGCAGCAGCACGCCGGAATCCGGTGCCATCAAGCCGCTGCCAAAGGGGTGAAACAGAGAATTGATGAAGCTCACACAGTTGCGGTCGCGATCGACCACCGTGATATAAACCGTGTCCTGGTGCTCGGCTGGTGTGAGCGCCGGTGCAGGCGGCAGTGCCCGTTCCAGATCGATGCGGTCGCGTAAGCTGGTGGCAAGTGCATCGGACAACAGCCAGTCAACGTCGACCTTATGCTGTCGCGGATCGCCCAATACCGCGTCCCGCATCGAATAAGCAAGCTTTGCCGCTTCGATTTCCCGATGGACGCGATCGGCGTCGAGCGGATCGCCGTCGGCGGCGAATTTCTCGAGAATCTTGAGGATCATCAGCGCTACGACACCCTGCCCGCTCGGCGGACACTCGACGACTTCGTAGCCGCGAAACGACGCGCGAATCGGCGTCACGTACTCGCCGTGATAGTCCGCAAAATCGTCGAGCGAATGCAGGCCGCCGTGCGTCCGCAAATGCGCGACCATCGCAGAAGCAAGTGGGCCGCGGTAGAACGCGTCGCGTCCTTCCTCGGCAATCGCGCGCAGGGTGTTAGCGAGCAGCGGCTGCCGGTGCACCGCGCCGGGCTTTGGAGCAGCACCGTCAATCAGCATCGCCGCGCGGGCGCTCTTGTCGAGCGACAGCAAATCAACTTCACTCGACCAGTCTGCGGCGACTCTCGGCGTGACCGCGTAGCCCTCCTCCGCATACCGGATCGCGGGCGCGAAAATGTCGCGCAGTGGCAGCCGGCCGTGATCGCGATGCAGTGTGGTCCACGCGTGCACAGCGCCCGGCACCGTCACGGCATGCGCGGAATGCCGCGCAATCGTTTCCACGCCAAGCTGTCGCATCCGTTCGACGGTGGCGTCCGCAGGCGCCCAGCCCGCGCCGTCGTAGGCGACGATATCGTCCGTGCCGCCGCGCGAATACAGTACGAAGCAATCGCCGCCGACCCCGGTCGACCCCGGCTCGACGACGCATTGCACCGCGCAGGCAGCGATCGCCGCATCCATCGCGTTGCCGCCGGCAGCGAGTATGTTGAGCGCCGCAAGCGTTGCGCCAGGGTGCGATGTCGCGGCCATGCCATTGCGGGCGAACGCAAGCGAGCGGCCAGGCATCTCGAAGTTACGCATAAGAACCGTTCTCCAGTCAGTTGAGAAGCGCAAGCTGGATGAGGCCGCATGTCAGCCTTCTCACCCGCGCACGCCTTCAAAAAAAACGCCGCGCCGCAAACGCGGCGCGACGGAATCAGCAAGTGCCCCGCCTAACGTCAGGTTGGCGACAGCGGCGCCAGCACCGGCGCAGGCTTCAGCGTGCGACGCAGGAACGCGCGGGTGCGCGCATGCGCCGGCGCGGTGAATATCTGCTCGGGTGGACCCTCTTCGATCAACTCGCCCTGATCCAGCACGACGACGCGGTGCGCGACTTCCCGAGCAAACTCCATTTCGTGCGTAACGACGACCATCGTCATTCCGTCCTCGGCCAGTTCCTTCATCACCTGCAGCACCTCGCCGACCGTCTCTGGGTCCAGCGCGCTGGTGGGCTCGTCGAACAGCAGAACCTTCGGCTGCATCGCCAATGCGCGAGCAATCGCGACACGCTGTTGCTGACCACCGGATAACTGCGACGGATAGTGATCGGCCCGATCCACGAGGCCGACACGCGCGAGCAGACGCTTCGCCTCCTGAATCGCGTCGCCCTTGGGTGTTTTCAACACGTGGATCGGCGCTTCGACGATGTTTTCGAGCGCGGTCATGTGCGGAAACAGATTGAAGCGCTGGAACACCATGCCGATGTCCCGGCGCTGCCGCGCGAGTTCGCGGGCGGAATCGCGAACCACATCGCCGTTCGCACGTTCAACATAGCCAAGGAGGCGCCCGTTCACGCGCACGCGGCCGGAGTCGAAAGTTTCGAGCAGGTTCAGGCAACGGATGAAGGTGGTCTTCCCGGAACCCGAGGAACCGATCAGCACCACCACCTCGCCTTTCGCCACGCTCAACGATATGCCGTTGAGTACTTTGGTCGCGCCGAACGACTTATGAACGTCCGATGCTTCGATAATGATTTCAGCTGTCTGATTCACCTCAACGCCCTCTCAGAAGCTTCATGGTTTGCGCACCGAACAGGCGGTTGCCCGAGGTCACGCTCAAATCGCCACGGCCGTAGTGCGCTTCGAGACGGCGCTGGACAAAGCCCCACAGCGTCGTCAGCAGCAGGAAATAGATCGCGAGCACGAGGTACAGCTCGAACACCCGGAAATTGACCGACGTGACCATCTGGGTGCTGAGCATCAGCTCCGGCACGCCGATTACGCTAACGAGCGTCGTGTTCTTCAGCATGACGTTGAACTCGTTGCCCATCGGCGGCACGATCACGCGCAGCGCCTGCGGCAGTACGATGCGCCGCATCAGCAGCGCCGACGACATGCCGAGCGAACGCGACGCTTCGTACTGGCCTCGATCGACGGAGCTCAGGCCAGCACGAATGATTTCCGCCATATACGCAGCGGAATTCATTCCGAGCGCGAGCACCGCCGCCTGGATGTTGCCGGGTAGAGTGAATACACCGAAGTCGAGATCGTGGAAGCGGAAAATATCGGCGGCCGCGAATGCGGTGTACAGGAACACGATCTGCACCAGCAACGGCGTGCCGCGCATGACCCAGATGTAGCCGCGCGCGACATACTGCAGCGGACGGCTTGGCGATACTCGCAGCAACGCGACGAAGAACCCGAGCACCGTGCCGACCAGAATCGCCGAGATGCTGATTCCGCAGGTCAACCAGAGTCCGTGCAGATAGGCCGGACTTGGCGTCATTAAGAACCTGCGGAAGATTTCCCAACTGAAGTTCATGGCGTCATCCAGCTTAATAGCGTTCGTTCTCGAGCTTCCACTTCTGGAGCAGGTGCGTGTAACGATCGCTCTTCGTCAGCTCGGCGGTGACCTTCGCGACGGCGCTGCTGAGCGGTTCGTCCTTGCGTGCACCGATGCCCGTCGCATTCCGGCTGAAGCCGGATACCGCTTCCTCGAACATGTTTCCAGACGCTTTCTGAAATTGAGCGGCGCTTTCGGCTGTCGTGCCATAGGCGTCGACCTGCTGCAGCCGGAACGCCTGGAAGGCATCGGCGTCGGTGTTGTAGACAACGATGTTCATCGGCGGCTTATGCGCGCCGGTGAGCTTGTCGTTTTCCTTTTCCAGCAGCGAGCGAATCGTCGAACCGTTGATCACCGCGACCTTCTGGCCCGACAGATCGTCGAGCGAATGTACTTTCCTCGGATTGCCCCGAGGCACCATGATCGATTGGCTCGAGTACATGTAGTTGATGATGTCGATAATTTCGCGCCGCTCCGGCTTGTCGTACAGCTGGCCGATGATCAGGTCGCACTGCCGCGCCTTCAGTGCCGGAATCTGGCCGCTGAACGGAACGGTCCGCCATTCGACTTTCAGGTTACCGAGCGACTTCGCCACGTCGCGTGCGACGTCGACGGAGAATCCCTGCGGTTGCTGCTGCTCGTCGTAGAAAGCGAGCGGTGGCGCATCCATGCTCGAGCAATAGACGAGCGTGCCGCTCTTGAGCAGGCCCGCCGGCTGCGCGTCCCCCGCGAACGTCATACCTGCGTGCAACAGCATGGACACGCCCGCGCAAATGGCGGCGAGACGAGAACGCATGATCATGTTTTCAGACATCGGCTTGTTCCTATTATTGTGAAAAGCGGCCTCTCACCCAGGCATAACGACCGCAGCCCGGACCCGGTTACGGGCACGCGTGCAGCCGTCAGTCGCGAGATTCAGGGGTTTCGAGGATGGTGACCAGACGCGGCACCGTTGACTCAATGTGTTCGCGCATTACGCGCTCCGCGATTTCCGGGTCGCGGGTGCGCAGCGCGTCGATCAGCTCCTGATGAGCGTCACGGGCGCGTTTGCGTTTGAAGGTTGCCTGCTCGATCCACAGTCGCATCGGTCCTTCGATCAACGCGTAGAGCGAGCAGATCTGCTCATAGAGACGCGTGCGGCCACTGATGCTGCATAAGAACTCGTGGAAGGTGCAATGACGCTGGACCCACAACTCGACGTCGCCGACGGAGGCGTCCATGTCGTCCAGTAGACGCTCCAGCGTGAGCAGGTGGTCGTCGGTGCAGCGGGTAGCCGCTACGCGTATTGCCAGGCCTTCGAGCGCGACGCGCATGTCGAAAATATCCTGGACTTCCTCGATGCTCAGCCCTCGGACAATCGCACCTCGATTGGGGCGCAGGATCACGAGGCCCTCGGCATGCAGGCGCCGCAGCGCTTCACGCACCGGCATGCGGCTCATCGAGAGTTCCGCCGCAATGGTCTCCGCAACGATCCGTTGACCCGTGGCGAAGCGGCCGTGGCAAATCGCCTGGAACAGGAAGCGGTAGGCCTCCTGTTCGGCTGTTGTACCGGGTTCGGAGGTTCGCGACGCGGCGGATTTGTGCATGGAGGCGTATCGGTGGGACGAGGACAAGGGAGCAGAATACCCAAACTGGCTTTTTGTATCCAATTTTTCAAAACAAATAAGGGAATACCCCGAGAGAGCCATTTCACGAGCTCACGCGTACCAAGTGACACGCTTGCCTGAAATGCGGATGCCTCGCTCGGGCGTTGTTGTTACGGTAATTGGCCAGCCTGGGAGAGTGATGCGATGAAGGCAACCATGTCGCTCTACCATCGCCATCGATGCGTTGGCGTCATGCGCAACATTGGAAAGTGGCAGTTCGAGCGCGGCGTAATCGGCAGTCAGGAAACTGTCGCGCGCTGATGCGAAAAATTACGGCAAACAGGGCCCCGACGAGAGGGGCCGATAGAGTCAAGCAGCGCGACCGCGATGTCAGGTCAAAAATTCGACTTTGCCGTTGCTCAGGTGATACATCGCACCCACCATCTTTATCTTTCCATCCTTTTCCATTGACGCCAGAATTTCACTGCGCTTGCGTAGGTCGTCTATCGTGTTCTGGACATTGACTCTTGCTACCTTATCCACGAATTCGATGTTGCTGCCGGTACGCTTTCCTTCATATTGGGTCGCATCAATGGCAGGCTTTATCTTCGCAAGCAAGCCCGTCAGATTGCCGAGCTGAACGTTGTCAATGGCGCCCTTGATCGCACCGCAATCCGTATGGCCCATCACTAACACGACCTTGGCCCCGGCTGCGGCGCAAGCGAATTCGAGGCTTCCCGCCAGGTCCTCGTTAGCAACATTGCCCGCTATACGTGCGTTAAAGGTATCGCCGATGCCAGAATCGAGTATGAGTTCCGCCGGGGCGCGGGAGTCGATACAACTGAGAATCACAGCGGCAGGAAACTGCCCTGCGGCGCTTGCCCGCTTCTGCGCAAGATAGTCATGTTGATGCGCGGTTCCCGAGCGAAAGCGCTCGTTGCCTTTCTTCATGCCTTCGATGATCTGATCGGGCGTCAAAGCGTCACGCTCTTTCTTCGTCAGTGCGGCGGCCATCGAGACAGTTGACACGGAAAGCGCGGAGGCGCCGACCGCTCCAGCGAGTGCGATGCCGAGGCCCGCTTTCAGCGCTGTACGCCGGCCGCTTGCGATGGAAGGCGGGGATTCCGGGCAGGTGCAGTGACGAGACTTGCAATCCACGATTGGTTCTCCATCAGGCTGAACGATAAGAATCAAGTCTATGTTGTTTCATACGAATCACAAGCTCTTCTGTTGGGCGGCGTGTCGCGTCGGGTCAGGTTAGCTCCCAATCACCTCCGTCGCGAGTACCTGCGTCATTCAATGTAGCCGTCCACACTTGCAGAGGATATCGGCATGCCAGCTACCGCAGCCTATCAGCCACGCCCTAAAGCAATCCGGCAAAGTGCGCGCCGATAAACACCGTCGCGCCACCCGCAATCAGAATCACTGGATTAATCCGGGTGGTCATCACAAGTACGCTCGCGATCGCCGAAGTGACCCACGCAACCCAGCCGCCGTCGAGTTCCTTGATCAACACATACACGGCGGCGAGAATAAGACCCGCAGCAACAGGCCGCAGCCCTGCCTGCAACGCGTTCAGCCATCGCGCGCCTTCATGACGGTTCCACACATGCGCGGCGCCGTACATCAGGAACGCGGTCGGGCCGAACAATGCCAGCGTTGCCACCACGGCCCCGCCAAAGCCGCCAACCTGCCAACCGATCAACGTTGCGAGCAGCGACCCTGGACCTGGCGCCAGCCGCGCAATCGCGAAGTCGCTCAGGAACTGCGCGTGAGTCATCCAGTGATGGACATCGACGACTTGTCGTTGGACTTCGGCAATGATCCCCTGGCCGCCACCAACGGTCACAATCGACAGTGGCGCAAAAACCGAAAATAGTGCGATGAGGGTTCGGGACACTTGAAGTCGCTCTTCTTGACTTGATCGGCGATCGTCAGCTTTGCTGCGACGAGCGGACGTATTCGTAACCGACGCTCAGCACACCCGCAATCAATACGGTCCACACGAGCGACACCCTGAATAGCGCGACTGCCGCGAAAGTCGCAATCAGCACCAGATAGGGAAAGAAGCGCCGCGGCAGTCTGCGCGCAGCGGTAATTGCCATGGATAACGACAGGCCGATTGCACCGGCGGCTGCTCCAGCTAAAGCGATATGCGTTAGAGGAAGGTAGGCGATCGCGGAGAAGAACACGCCCAACAACACGATGAAGATCGCTGGCGGAAAGATGATGCCGGAAAATCCTGCAACCGCGCCGCGCCAGCCGAGCAAACGATAGCCGATCCAGATAGCCAGATTTTTTATGTTGACGCCCGGCAGTGCTTGCGACAAAGCGAGTCCGTTCAGGAACTCTTCTTCGGTGAGCCAGTGCCGGTCGTGCACGAACTCGCGCATGAACCAGCCGCTCAATCCGCCACCAAAACTAGTAAGACCGATACGCGCAAAGATCAGGAATAGCCCAATTGCGGTGACTTTTCCTGCGAGGCTTCCGCTGTCTCCTCCTGCGTTATCGCGCGTCGATGGAGAGCCTTGGACTTCTCGCGCGTTATTCTCTTTTACCAATGCTCTTCCTCACGAGGTGTATGACTCGGCCCGGCGGATCCCGGCGTTTCGTCGCGGGCGCCGATGGAGTCTTCTGTTTCTGGATGTGTGGCCTTCCCCAGACCACGTGCAATGGCAAAGGCGAAATCATCCTGACTTTCAGTGAGCCTTCAGCATCATGGTTCGCGACACGTACAGAATGATATCCGGAACGTTGACGGTTCGCGATATCGGGCCGCACGAGTCGATTTCTGTGCCCAACGGGCGTCACGTGCTTGAAGAGGAGTACCACGGTGGTCTGCGAAGTCGCGCGACCGGTGAAATGCTGACGAGTGGCGAGTCACAAACGGGGGAAGAGACTTATGTCGCTATCGAATCGGGCCGCCGTACTACATCAAACCAGCAGATCCTCATAGAACGCGCCAAAAGGCCGCGTTGGATGCGCCAGTTGAATTTCCAGTATCCACAAACCAGGATTGGGCGACGCATCGAAATCGCCGAGATTGCCCGCCTTATAGATCGCATGCGGAAAATCACTGACACGATGACCTTTGATGTCCAGATTCAGTCGCCAGCCCAGCACATTAGCGCGTTGCTCCGCGTATTCATATAGCGCCTTGCCGCCGGCTCCCGTTGTGCGCCAGCGATGTTCCACTTCGTCGAAAACGGTTTTCGCTGCGTCAGCGCAGGCGTGCATTTCAGCGTCATCGCCGACGACAAACGTCGCGCCTGCGTCGCCCTCATGGCCTCCCCACACGACACCAAGATCGAGCCGGATAAGTGCGCAAATGCAGCTTGGCCGGAATCGGGATATTCGGGCTGGCAGGAATCCGGTTGCAGCGGCCGCCCTCGCCAAAGCGCAGACCGTGATAGCGGCACACCACGCCCTCTCCATCGTGCTTGCCGATGCTCAAGGGCACACCTCGATGCGGACAGACGTCACGCGCGACGACCAGCTTGCCGTCCACGCGATACACCACGAGTGGCACGTCGAGCAACATCGCAGCGACCGGCGCGGCACGCACGCTGTCGCTCAATGCGATCGGATACCAGTGCATCGCGAGACGCTGCCAGTCGTCGGCGTCAAAGGTGCAATCGGGTGGGGGCGAGACGATGGCCCTGGTCGATGTCATGGGCGTCCTTTTGAATTGGCGAAATTTGATGACTTGTTTTTACGGATGGCGCCGTTCCAATAAACAAGCAAATTGTCGTCACCCCGTTGCAAAAAACTCAACACGGCCATGATCACGTTTTCACGCTTCACCCACTACTTCAGCGCAATCGTCGACTATGGCAGCATCAGGAAGGCAGCACTGCACGTGTCCGCCTCTGCGATCGACCGTCAGGTGCTTCAGGCAGAAAAAGAAATCGGCGCGCCGCTGTTTGAACGCGTGCCAGGAGGCTTGCGTCTGACTGCAGGGGGCGAAGTGTTCGTCAACCTCGTGCGGGGTTGGCAACGCGACTACCGCCGCGCATTGACGCAGATCGATGAGCTGCAGGGACTGAAGCGCGGACATATCGAAGTGGCGATCATCGACGCGCTGACTGAAGGCTTCGTCGCAGAGGTCATTGCAAAGCTGGCCGCCGACCATCCGGGACTGACGGTCGGCGTTCAGGTATTGGACAACGACGAAGTGGCGCGCAAGATCATCGCCGGTGACGTGAATTTCGGTTTGCTGCTGGCATCGGAATCCACCAGGGATCTCCAGATTCGCGCGTCGGCGAGTGCGCCATTGGGTGTGGCGTTTCAATCGGGCCATCCGTTGCAGGATAGCGCGCATGTGCGCGTCAGCCATACGCTCGATTACAAGCCGATTCTTCCCGCGCCGCCACTGGTGATCAGCGAACGCGTGACATCGCTATTCGATCGTCACGATGTCGACGCGCAGCGCTTCATGGCGTGCAACAACACCCAGATGATGCGTTCACTCGTACGTCAAGGTGTAGGCGTCGCTGTGCTGTGCTGGCTCGACGTGGCGGCCGATGTCGCAGCCGGTCAGATGAATTTTCGCCCGCTTAAAGATGCGCATCTGAAGCCGTTGCAACTGCATTTATGCGTGGCCGCGCGTCGGCAGCTTTCGCACGGTGCGCGCGAGGTGATCCGTCATTTCGAAGCCGGCATGGCGGATATCGGGTTGACGTGAATGCTGAATCAGAACTGATGATTCAATCCGGCTGTTACCCCGATCTGATTGCGATTCGAAGACGCACTCTGCTCAGCGGTATTGGCCGTGGCATCGACCACGTCTCCATAGGCGTTCAGGGTCTGGACGGCATCGCAATCTGCTAAATGATTACTACACCGATCGAGCGGGCTAAAGTGGCGGAATAGCAATGCCGCAGCCACTTACAGCAAATCGTACTGTTGCGCTAGACGCGCAGCCTCGTTGATTCGATTTGTGCCCATCTTCTCGTTTATCCGCGAGTACATGGAATAGATACTCGCGACCGAGAGTCCCAAGCTCTTCGCCACTTCCTGTGCTGGTTCCGCTGCCAGCACAAGCCGAAGTGCAGTCAGGTCGCGGTCATCGAGTTCAAACTTTGCGACCATCAAGTTGCGCTGCGCCAACATGCGTACATCCAGAAGCGTCATCGCAATTGCGCGTAAGAGTGCTTGCCATTCAAACAGTCGGGCTTCCCCACCGTCCTCAACTTCGATTTCGCTCGCCACGTGCAAGACGCCGAGCAGCGATGTTGCGCGTGAATGCGCGGGGACGATCAGGTTGCTCCGAAATCCGTATTGACGAGCCATGGAGCGCATATCGCGTTGGCCCGCGCTCGTTATCTGGATGCTACTGCCGGGCGCCGGCACCGCATTGCACCGCGCATACTGGAGATACGGGTCATTGCTGTACCAGTGGCGGTGCTGATAGATCTGAATCCACTCCGGGTTGCATCCAACAAGGAAGCGATAATCGGTCGTGGGTCCGTTCGTGTCCACGCGGAAGGAACTGAAGATAAACGAGGGAACTTGGAGCTGCGAGAAAATGGCTCTGAGCCGCGGATGAAGCTCTATGTCGTGTCCGCACTCGCCGAGCACATTGATTGCGGCCAGTACTCCCCCGATATTCACGTGTATTCCTCCCACAGCTTCTCAGAAATATCAAGTTCGCTCATTCCTCTTGGTTTAAACGCTGGCGAATTTTCTCTTGAATTGCACTATAGTGCCGTTCCAATTGCGCGAAATACGGGTCTGCAGTGAAATAGTCGTACGCGGCGGCGTGAGCACCGGCCGAAACGGAATGGATGAAGGATGTGCCATCCGCCTGAATCAGTTCCCGCTCAACGAGCATCAGTGCTTCTCGTACCACTAGTCGAACGCTTACGCGCTCGCGTCCGACTGCGACTTCAGCCGCGTAAACAACAATTTCCTGATTTTTCACTTACTGAGTCGGCCGTGAGTTTCACTTAAGTAAGCTTACCTTCTTCAAGGACTCGTCGGCTTTCTCAATAATCGAACGGCTGCATTTTTGTCGAGATGGGCGTCGAGAAAATCTATTATGGATACCGACGAGTTGAGAGCCACCTTTGCGGATAGCTCTTCCGACTCCAGCATAACTGTCCGGCCTGAATGTGTTACGCACTCGACCGCCGAAGTCAAAATATCAGCCGAACATGACTGGGGTCCAATTACCACACCTCGGATCAGATTATTCTCGAGTAACTTAAACGCATCAAAGCCGCCCGAGAAAGTGCCAAGCATCAGGCACACCCTTGTGCTGGCAAGTGCAGCGACGCGTTGTGCCGCGAGGACGGGTTCGTCAAAAAACGCTATTTCCGGTACTTCCAGCACGAATGAGTCCGGCACAAATTTAAACGTCCGCACGAGTTCGCGGATAATGAGGGCGCAGTCGACATTGAGAAATTGTTCTTTGTCCAGCGGGTAGGTGAGCCGTGCCGGCGCTGCCCCATCCTCCTTCCAACTCAGGAGCGTGACGCAGATCTGAGCAAAGGCGAACTCAGTCATCGGCCCAAGTAGCCCATTTTCTTCGTTGATTGACAGGGAGGAATTCACGGGCACCAGGTTGCCCTTTTCCTCCAGGACGGCAACTGCAACGCGGAAGCCTTCCACCTGCTTACTTCGCAAATCACGGATAGGGGAGAAGGTAAGCCGGAGGTTACCGTCGCTCAAGGCGATGCGTAGGCGCTGTCCGTTTTCAACCGCGAGACGCCCGCTCTCGCGCATCTCGTTTGAATAGTATCGCCAGTTCGTCTTGTGCGTACTCACCATCTGTGCCTTGGCGGCGTACATCGCCTCGTCGGCCTCGCGAATAAGCGTCGACACGCCATCCTCACTGCGTGCACGTATCGAGACTCCAATGCTTGCCCGGATTTTGAAGACGTTTCCGCGCAGCGTGACCGCCGTCTCAAATATGGCGACAATCGCATCTATCGCCCTGTGTGTCGCAGGATAGACGTCTGCATCGCTATCGTCAGGCGTCACTATCACGAGGAATTCATCACCACCAAACCGGCCGATGGCGTAAGGCGACAGCCCTTGCCGGAGCCGCACGGAAATCTTCTTCAACAACTGGTCGCCGGCTTCGTGGCCGAGTGTGTCGTTCACCTGCTTAAGATTGCCAAGGTCAAGGTAGACGACAGCGAGGCGGTTCAGGCATGGCTGCTTTGCGATTTCCTCGTTTAACCGCGCGAATAAGCCATGGCGGTTCCACAGAGCTGTGAGCGTATCGGTCTCGGAGAGGACTCGAAGCCGTTCGCGACTCTTGAGAAGGCGATGTACGAGTACCGAAATCGCACTCACAAACATTGCGAAAAAGATCGATAGCACGACGGCGCTCGTCAGATACACCGATTTCATATTGTTATAGGCCGCCAGTGTGTCCGAACGACGAAGGGACACCACGACGTGAAGCGGGTAGCTCGGCACGGTACGCCGCGCAGTTATCTGATCGTCAACTTTCGTCGTGGGTTCTCGACCATCGCGACCTTTAGCCTGCCTGCCGGTTGCTTCCTCCCCGATCGCGTCATCAGATAGCTTCGAGCCGTTCTGCAGGAAGACGGCCGCCGAGCCGTTCTCGCCGAGCGCAGCGACGTCCGTAAATCCGCGCGTCAGGTAACGGCGATCCTCGGAGACGACTACCACGCCCGCGAAGTGCCCGTTCTTGGTCTCCAGCCGGCGCGACAGTTGAATGGTCCATTTCCCGGAGACCCTGCCGAGCACTGGTTTGCTGATATAGAGTCCCGATACGTCAGGTCTCCGATGGATCGCAAAGTGCTGGCGATCGGTAATGTACACGCCGCCGGCGTAAGGGATGGTGCTTTGTAGAATACGTCCGCCGGCGTCGACAATCGAGACTTGGGCTGCGGTTTCCCTCGTGAAGAACCCCGCGTCTTGCAGTGCCTTTAGATTCACTGACGCTGGGTTTTTTTCGAACTGAAGTTTCACCACGAGCGCGATGACATCCACATCGTGAATCGTGGTCTCCGTGTGCTGGACCAGAGCATCAGCCAAGACATCTGCCTTGGACTGAGCAACCTGTAACACTTCCGCCCTTTCCGTAGATAGCCGGGTCAGCACACCAATCCAGACGGCGGCGAGTACCAGAGCGCCCACGGCTGGAATCAGGATAAGGCCTCGAAATCGGCGTTTTACAGGAGGGTTTGTGGACATGTCGTCAATCGTTCGGTGCGCGCTCTGGCGGTTGTACGAGAATGTGCCGAGCTTTCTGGTGAGAGGCGCCCCACCGTAAAGGCGCGTCTGCCGGGCACAGGCAAAGTTCATCAACGAGGCTCGGGAAAGCCTTTGTGCTGCTGCCATAGGTTGAGGAACGGCCGGATACTGACACTCGCATAAAGCCCTGCGACCGTGTACGGCTCCCCCTTAATAAAAGCGTTCGCCTCCTCGACTGTCTCAAAATCGAGCACGAGCAAACTACCAACTGGGGTCACCCCGTCCTCGGCCAGCAGCGGCCCCGCGAAGGCAAGCTGTTCCGAGAATTTCGCGAGGTACTCGCGGTGTGCTGGACGTAGCGTCGCTCTCAGGTCTGTGCCTCGCGCGTCGATGTTATAGAACGAGTAAAGCATCGCTATATGGCCCTCTCTACGTAAATGTTTTTTCCTCGCGTTTCGACCAGACACATCCCGGCAAGCAGACCGACTCCGGATACCGCCGCCAGTAGCGCGATGGAATAGGTCATCCCTTGCATACCAAACCGGTCTATCAGAGAACCAATGAGCGGTTGCAGGATCGCCGCAGCCATAAACATGCTGGTATTCGTAACTCCGATAGCCATGCCCGCCGAATTCGGATCGTTCACCTCTTTGGCGATAGCCCAGATGAGGGTGTAACTGGTGGAGGCCATTCCCTGGATTGCGAATACGACATAGCTCTCACCAGAGAACGCGTTCATCGGCCCCAACATGGGCATCCACGAGACGAGATAAACAGCTCCGAGGATCAGCAGCAGCCCCTTGCGGTTACCCAGCCGATCAGACGCCCGCCCCAAGAAGAGCGCCGTGACTGAATGACAGAGAATCATGATCAGGACATGCAGGGATGCCTCGCCCTTGCTCAGACCGATGAATTTCACCAGATACGGTACTGCCCATAAGCTGGTGAATGCGAAGAACGTTCCGCAAATGCCAAATCCCACCCAGAAGCACGGCCACGTACGTGCGTTCGTAACGACATCGCGCAACTGCCAGACCCACGACGGACGGGAATGCGGAGGAACGCTGGGTTGACCGTCCGGATGCGGCAGTCCAATATCGGCGGGCTTGTCCCGCACGAACACCGCGATGAGCGCTCCGGCGACGAGAGTAAGACCGCCGATACCGCCAATCACGACGCGCCAACTAACGATCTGCGACATCATCTGTAGCGGCGCAGTTGACAATATTGATCCCAAGTTACCAAAGAGCAGGGTAAGTCCGCTCAGCGTCGCAAACTGCCGTGCCGAAAACCACGACGCGTTCAATCGCAGCAACGCGACGAACGGGACGGCGGCGCCGAGACCAATGAGCCCACGTCCGACGCACGCGACTTCGACAGTGTGAGCGCTCGCGAAGACAAAAGCGCCGAGTGCCGCCGTCACGCAGCCGACCACAAGTATCCGCCGCGGCCCTAGGGTATCGGCAATAACGCCGGTTGGAATCTGCATGGCCATCACGGCAAAGAAGAAAACTGCCGTGATGGATCCGAGTTCCGTGCTGGTAGCGGAGAATGCCTTTTGTAGCTCAATCGATAGTGCTGCCGGTGCAACTCGATGAAAGAACGACACCATGTATGCCACGATCGTGAGCCAGAATGTTGTCCACTGTGCGAGTCGTAGTCTTCGTTGGACGCTTGCTTCCATAGGGAGCCCTTTCACGCCACCCCCGCGGCCGGTGCCGCCACTGCAATAGCGTGCTCTTTCGCGTAGTAGTGGATTTCGAGGAGCATGCAGCCATTTTCCGACTTAAACGGGCCATGAAACGCCCCAGGTGGGCGGCACGCATATGTGTTCGGACCAAACGGTGTTCCGCCTTCCCCATTCGTGTCGTTACCAACCGTCAGGTCACCCTGCACAAGATAGACTTCTTCCCAGTACGCGTGCACAAACGGTGCAGTCGTGTAAATGCCTGCTGCGAAGCGAAGCAATCGTGTTCTGCAGCCGGTGCTGGATTCCGGGAAAAGGGAGCCACAAATAACTTTTTCCTCGATTCCTTGCGGATAGCCCAAGGGCACACTCCAGCCTTCATTCAGGTCCAGCGAGACAAACTCAAGATGCGGTTTCAGCATTGATGTTCTCCTATCAAAGAACTTTGATTTGATATTCACAGGCAAGAGTGCGGCCCAGTACCGGGTCGCGCGGTTCGACGCGGAAGAAGCCGGCGCCGGTCATGGTGCCCTTGCGGGTACGGTGCCTTCGAAAAGGACGTTGCCGTGGACCAGTCGTATCGAGTAGCTGCGTCCGCCCTGGTCGGCAATTTCGTGTACGTTCATGGTTTAGATTGCGCGGAGAATGTCGGTGGCCGTGTCGAGCGTTTCTTCTTTCTTGGCAAAACAGAACCGTAGGAGCTTCGACGTCGCATACTGAGAACCGAACCCGGACATCGGCAGCCCGGCAACACCGTGGCACTCGATGAGATGGTTGGCAAACTCCGTATCCGGAAGCTCGGATATCGCCGAATAATCGAGCATCTGAAAATAGCCGCCACCGGTTGGCATGAAGCTGAAGCGCGAGCTACCCAGTCCGTCAAGAAAGCGGTTGCGCTTCTGAACAAAGAGCTGCGGCAAATCGCAATACGCGGCGTCATCCAGTACGGCAGCCATAGCTTGCTGCAGCGGCGTGGGCGCAGCGTACGTGTTGAACTGGAGAACCTTGCGGATCTCGTTGGTCAAGGCTGGCGCACCGATTGCGTATCCGATTCTCCAGCCGGTAACGTGCATTGTTTTGCCGAGCGAGCCCACCACAATAGTCCGCCCTCGCAGTCGTGTATCCGAAAATGCCGTGATGTGCTGTTGCGGAGCAAAGACGATGTTGTGATAGACCTCGTCGCTCAGCACGAGAAGGTTGTATTGGTCAGCGATCCGCGCAAGCCTGTCCACATCGACCGCCGTCCAGCACCGGCCCGTCGGGTTGTGGGGGCTGTTCACGACAATCATCCGCGTATGCCTCGTCACGCTCTCTTCGACTTCATCCCAGTCGATGTCGAACGTCGGAGCCCTGAGTTCCACGCACACGGGAACGCCACCGGCGAGAAGAATGGCGGGCTCGTACGATTCGAACGCAGGCGATAGAAAAATTACTTCTTCTCCAGCGTGAACGAGACTGCTGATCGCCGCCGAGATGGCCTGCATCGCTCCTGCAGTGATGGTAATTTGGGTCTCAGCGGAGAACCCGAGTCCGTAGAGATTTTGAAACATGTGCGCGATGGACTGACGCAATGTCTCAGAGCCTTCAGGAAGGCCGTACTGGTTGTGGTTGCCCTGCACCGCTTCGGAAAGCGCATCCAGCAGCCGTTGGTCAGGCGCAAAATCCGGAAACCCCTGCGATAGGTTTACCGCACCGTACTTCTTTGCCGCGCGGGTCATCGTCGCGAAGATGGAACCCTTGATGTGCGGAAGCCTTGAATCAGAAACAATCGGCGACACGGTCGCACTCCTTTTATAGGTTCTCAAGTAATCGGTACGAGTACATCGGCCAAGGCATGCTCCGCAATCAGGCGACGTCGTACTAATTCCATCTTTTTCTCCAGCAATTCCATGACGTCTCCGGGAAGCCGACCCACCCGTATGCCGCGGTCCTGTATCGCCCTGAGATTCCTTTCTTCTCGATCGGATTGACGCGTCCAGTACCGGAACTGGACCTCCCGTCCGGCCCATTTCAGGGTTCGCTGCGCACGCATCGATAGCGCCCGGAAACTCATGTCCTGGACAATGAGAAAGCACAAAGGCGTGCTGTAGGCGATGGGCAAGTAGTGCCCGAAGTGACTGGCCAGAAGGTCACCCGCAGCGCCGTCTCCCGAGGACAGGACCGCGTCAAATTCGCCCGCCTCAAGCGCGGCGCGTAACCGGGAAAACGGCAAATTAGTTGCGGCACAGCCAAACGACGAGAAGACTTCACGCGACAGCGCGTCGTACGCCCTAATCCGCAACCCGACAAGGCTCGTCGCGCTATCGATCTCCCGAGAAGACCACACGCCCGTTGGCGGCATGGGCACGGTAGCAAGGAGGCGAAAGCCTTCGCGATGCAGACAATCGTCGAAGATACGTTGAAAACGCTTTACGTCATGCTCGGACGTATGTCCCTTCTCGCCCCGCGGTATAGCGGCAAGCTCAAACTCTTTTGCATGCTGCAACAAGGATGCGCCGAATACAGTCCCGCCGAGCGCAGGGGCGCCTGCAGCAAAGAGAGCCTGATTTGATTCGTAATGCGATTCGACTGTCAGGTCGGAGCCACTGGCATCCTTGACCAGCTCAGCAAGCGCTGCCATTGCTTCGCCGGGCAAGGCCTGCCGGGGGTACTCCGTTGCAAATATCAAGCGCATATTATTTCCTGAGGATATCGGCGCACATTGCTTCGAGTGCTTCACGGGTTTGCCATATGCCGAAGTTTAGGGACAGGTCTCCAGGAAATCACTGCATCCAATTCCCATTGACAATCGATTGCCGAACTGGAAGGCGGATCGATAGTGAGTAGGCGATTCCCGCTGGCCAATTACTCAGCATCACGCTATGACCAATGGACGGGCGGCAAATGCTGCGCTTAGCTCGGCCGAAGGGCGAGAGTCCACATGCACCCCAAGGTCAGACAGATTCCCGAAAATGATTTTCTCCTGATAGCACGCGACTGCCGCGAGTTGATGTTCGACCGATCTACCCGTCTGACGAACTGCATCTTGTTGCGTTGTCGATAGCTGCGCAAACGTGCGTGCCGAGATCAGCAGCGCGCATGGGGATACGGGGTAACGAACCGCGGAAAAGTAACGGAAATGCGGTGATAGAGAAAGAGAAGCCGCCCCGTCACCGGAACACAGCACCGCGTCTATTTCCATAGCGGCCACGCGCTCTCTTATATGGCACCAATCAGTGGCAACCGGCTCCGCGCCGAACCGCCGCAGCAACACAGCCGACTCAATATCAAACGCGCACACTCGCGCACCCTGAAGGTCGTCAATGCTCGTGATGGTGCGCCTCGTCCAAAGCCCTCCAGCCGGTGCCGCGGCGGTGGCGAGTAAAACTATCGAGTCGCTCGCAACCGACTGGCTTGTAGACTCGCCCAGATTCGACGCATACCGTGACACCGTATCTCCGCCGTCTCCGTGTGCATACTGGCCGTGGTCTGCGAGAACTGCCGCACCGTCCAGTTTCCCGCGGCTCACTTCTTTCAGGATATTCAGAGACGAGGCTTCCCAGTCGTACAAAGGAACAACATTGAAGAGCGGCTCGTCGGGCTCATTGAATAGGCCGGCGAAAATCCGCACGGCTTGAGCCGGTAACGATGCGGGAGAGAACCCGGTCACAAAGGTAAAGTGCATGGTTGACCCTGTCGTGCGGCGATGTCGCCTAGTCCTGGCGCATCGTACACACGGCAGATCACGAAAACACCGGCGTGGTTTGTGATTGACTCTCGGCATCAAACTGGGTAGAACGCGATCCCTCTGACACGGTCGTTCATGACAAGCTGATCGCCTGGATCAGATGACGAAGCCACCGGATCCAGGCAATTCGTTTGAAACGGGAAATCAGGAGGGGACGGCCACGTTGCCGAGATGGTCGAGCAAGATCGCGTGATGAAGAATGCAAAATCGCTTTACCACGGTCATCGATTTCCGGAGGCGGCCATCAGTTGCGCGTGCGGTGGTATTTCAGGTTCCAGCTCAGCCTGCGTGATATCGAAGAGTTGCTGTTCGAGCGCGGGATTATCGTCCGCTACGAAGTGGTCCAACGCTGGTGCGATAAGTTCCGAGGGTATTTTGCACGCCGTGTGAAAGCGGCGCGTCGCAAGCCCGGCAACACATGGCGCCTTGACGAAGTATTTGTGGCGTTGCGCGGCGAGCCTTATCTGTTGTGGCACGCCGTCGATCAGCGCGGTGCCGAACTCGATATCCTGCTATAGACGCGCCGAAACAAGGTGGCGGTGAAGCGGTTTTTCAAGCGCGTGCTTGCCTCATGTGCTGAAGCGCCGCGCAAGATCGTAGCTGGCCAGTTGCGCAGCTATCCAATCACACCACTCGCGTGCGACGCTTGCGCATCAAAAGAAACAGCAATAGCAACACGATCACACCGGCCACGACCAGCCCAACGCGAGCGATCAACACCAGCGGCGAGGCTTCACCCCCTGCCCGCAATGTCTTCACTTGTTCGGCTGTCACATGCGCTTGCGGATTTCCCCACTGCGTCAGCAGATAGTTGCCCAGCGTCGTAATCTGCTGATCCGACAGCAAATGGCCGAACGCAGGCATCAGCACATCTGGCGCGCTAGCTTGCCGATGCACACCTTCGAGCATCACCATCACGAGGTTGTTGGTGTTCGCATGGCCGAGCGCCGTGTTGTGAAAGAGCGAAGGCAGACCCGGCCCGTCGATACCCTGTCCCGCGCCTTCGCCGCGTGCCTGGTGACAGCTTGCGCAGTACGCGTCGTAGAGTTGCGGACCGCTCATCTGGTTTGCGTCGGCGGGCAGTGGGACACCGCGAATTTCGTCGAAGCTGCCCTTTGGACTGCCCCACGTATGCGCAGCCTGAACATCGCCGGCGTCGCGAATGGGCGGCGTCGATTTGAGGTACGCCGCCATCGCGCTCAGATCACCGGGGTTCAGATGGCTCAGGCTGTTATCCACCGCTTCGGCCATCGGCCCCGCTGCCTGCGCGCGGTTGATCACATGGCCTGTACGCAGATAATCAGCAATCTCCGCTCCGCTCCACGAGCCGACTCCGCTGACTGGATCGGATGAAACGTTCGGTGCGTACCACGTGCCGACGACGCTGCCCGCGAGACCCATCGAACTGTTCTCGGCCATCAGCAGGTTGCGCGGCGTGTGGCACGTGCTGCAGTGTGCGAGGCCGCGCACCAGGTACGCGCCGCGATTCCATTCGACGCCCTTCGACGAATCCGGCACGAACGGCCCATGATCGAGGAACAGCAGATTCCACGCCGCCATCGAAAGACGCACGTTGAACGGGAACGGCAACGCAGTTGCCGGTGGCGATTCGTCGACTGGCGTTACGCCTTGCATGAAGTAGGCGTAGAGCGCTTTAACATCGTCGTCCGTAACCTGGGTGTACGACGTGTAGGGCATGGCCGGGTAGAGATGCTGACCGTCCGCGCGAATGCCGCGTCGCAACGCCGCGCTGAACTGTTCGAGCGTGTAGTTGCCG
This sequence comes from Paraburkholderia metrosideri, assembly GCF_904848625.1. Taxonomy (GTDB): domain Bacteria; phylum Pseudomonadota; class Gammaproteobacteria; order Burkholderiales; family Burkholderiaceae; genus Paraburkholderia; species Paraburkholderia metrosideri. The sequence continues at coordinate 29,447 of NZ_CAJHCP010000009.1, read as the reverse complement.
ATCCCGTGTGTCTTCGACGGCGTGATGTTGGTCGACACGATATTGCCGAGCGGTGTCGACAGCGACAACCCTCCGGCGAACGGCTTGCCTTGCGGCGCGGTGTGACACGCCACACAATCGCCGGCTTTCGCGAGGTATTCGCCCTGCTTGACGAGATCGTCGTCCGCCGCCTGCGCCGCCAGCGAAAACCCCGCCGACACGATCAGCGCCACGCCAAGACGACGTACCGATTTGATGGTCTGTAAGTGAGTCATCGTCAGGCGTTCGCGTGAATATGTTCGGCTGACCGGAGCGCGAGCGCGACGCCCGTCAGCGTCGAGTTCACCGTGGCGGCAGTAGGCATCACGCCGGTACTCGCGATATACAGGTTCTCGTGATCGTGCGTGCGTCCGAATGCATCGACGACAGAGTCTTTCGGATCGCTGCCCATCGCCATCGTGCCGGTGATGTGCTGATTGTTGCCGTACACGCCGTCCGGGCTGTAACGCAGGTTGGTGCCGCCCATCAATCCCGCGATCTGTGTGTACGCTTCACGCGCCGCTGCCATGCCTTTATCCACGTAATCGTTCATCGCGTAGTGCATTTGCGGTGTCGGAATACCGAGCGCGTCCTTCTTGTCGCTGAGCGTCACGCGATTATTCGGATCGGGCAGGATTTCCAGCACGTTCTTCAGGCTGCACTGCCGCGCCGCGTGATAACGGATTTGCTCCTCCAGTTCCGTGCCGTACACGCCCTTCGCGATCAACGCCTGCGTGACCGATTGCACCTGCGACGAATTCGAAATGTCGATACGAAACGCCGCGTGGTCAGAGCGGAATGCGCCATCGCGAAGCGAGTTGATCGAACTCGGACTCATCGGGCCACGGCCTGGCCAGAGTTCTTCTTCGGCATCGAATACGAGGCCATTGCTCGGGTGGTCCATCAGATAACGGCCCACCGTATCAGAACTATTAGCGAGCCCGTTTCTATATTTGTCGCTCGCAGACAGCAGCAACAGCTTCGGACTTTCGATACCGTTCGCGGCCAGAATAAACGTCTTGCCCGTCACCCGATGCGTGGTCTTGTCCGGATCGTAATAATGGACTGCCGCGATGCGGCCGCGCTCGTCGTGTTCGATCCTGTACACCACCGCGTTGGCAATCAGCTTCGCCCCCGCCTTCTCTGCTGCGTCAACCGCGAGACCGCCGTGATATTGCGCGTCGATCGGGCAAATCGGCATGCAGTTGTTATTGCCGCAGCAAGCCGGACGATTGTCGTAGGTGCGGCTGTTACGGGCGGTCGTATTGGTGACGACTTCGAAGCCGGCCGGCGCGAGCCGTTCGCGAAATCGCTGCTCGAGATACGACTCCGCGACGGGCTCCATCGGGAACGGCTGCGTGCGCGGCGAACCGGTATTCGGCGCACCCGACACGCCCATTTTCACTTCCGCTTCCTGATAGAACGGATCGAGATCCTCGTAAGAGATCGGCCAGTCCCGGCCCACGCCGTAGAGCGTCTTGATACGCAAATCGTTCGGCAATATCCGCCACGCCTGTGCGGCCCAGTGCCATGTCGTGCCGCCCACTATTCGGATGTACTCCGGTTTGTACGGATACGGTCCCGCCTGCACGAGATACCCATTGTCTTCGGGCTGATAAACCGGATGCGGAGCCCACGAAGAAAACGGGTACGGCGACATGAAATCGCTCTTGCGCGGCGAATTGCGGAAGTTCGCGACGATGCGCCCGCGATCCAGCCGCGGCCCCGCTTCGAGAATCAGCACCGAAGCGCCTTGCAACGCAAGCCGCTGGCCCGCGAGTGCGCCGCAGATACCCGAACCAATCACGACGATGTCGGCTGACTGCTGATCAGGCATAGTGGTTCCCTGGATTGGCTGAACGAACTTCAGGCGGCCAGGGGGTTGCGCCCCCAGCTTCCGTACGGACCATACGCGTAGCTCGGTGGCTTCAGGCGGTCCGCTACGACCATGTTCATCAGGCTCGACTCGAAGGTCACGCAACGTGCAGCCGCACCCGAGCCGACCACGCCGATGTACCACGCGGTCGCGATGTCGGCGGGCAGTTTGGCAAACGGTGCTTTGGCGGTGTCGAGTGCGGCTTGCAGATCGTGACCAGCGGGTTTGTTGCTGGCGACGAACGCAGCCAGTGCGCCTAGCTGTTCCGCAAAGGATGGCATCGTCGCAACGAGGCCGTCGTATAGACGCTTCGCTTGTGCCGGATCGAGCGACGTGCGGCCTGTAATGACCTGTGACACGCTTAGGAACGCGTCGGGCGCACTAGCGGATGCTGGTGCCGATGCGGGCGTCTGGGCTCCGGCAAGCGACCATGGAATGAACGAACTGGCATAGCTCGCCAGAATGCTGGTCAGCAGAAGGCGCCGTCCGGGATTGGGCACGGGTGGGGGTGCGCCAGAATCGAGCGGTGTCGTCATGATCTATCCTGGTCTTCGAATGCCGATGAATAGTCAACGGCCAGGCACCGCATCCCCATTCGCACGATGGGTTTTCGCCTGACTGTCCACGCAATATATTTTTTGCTGTCAGTCTTCTCTTGCGACACCCGGCGACCCGCTACTCCGGGTGTACGTCGCGCCTCTCTCTTTGCGCGCCTTTACAGACACTATTGCAGACACAGCCCGCAGCGAAACCAGCGACTAGTGATGCGGGTACTCGGCGCGGGGCGTTGGGGTCGCCTTGACCTTGGTGTACTCGAATACGGGGAGTGCCTTGATTGCGGCTTTCGTCGCGCCCGCCAGAATTAGCTTGCCATCCTGGTAGTCGAGCTGCTCGACAGGAATAGCGACGTCGTGATGTGATACGCCGAGAAACTGATTGGCTGCGATGATCGCGTATGAAACCGAGCGGTCGGGGGCAACAATTATGTCGTGGATCACGCCCACTTTCTCGCCGTTTTCGTTGTAAACAGGCTTATTGAGGATCGACTTCTTGACGCTCCAGCCGAGAATCAGATCGGTCGATTGCGTGACAGTTACCCCAAGAGGCTGAGCGCCGGCGACTTGCGCAAATGAATGGGAAGACAGCATTCCCAACGAAGCAGACATGATCACGAGTGCGGCGACTTTTGATTTCATGACTTCCTTTAGACGTATCGTTCTTCAACAGAGAAGGGGGAAGCGAGACGTACTCATTAAAGTCCACAAGAAAGAAAAAGTAAAGAGTTCGATCTTTGAAAATATCGACCGTTTTTGCCGTCGAAATTTTCCGCATGATGCGTAATGCGAAAAGAACAACAGATCTTTTTTAATAAAGAACGCCACGAAGAAAATGGCGGCAGCGCTCCCATGGGGCGATCCCGCGCCAACATGGTGAATAAGAGCGTTCGCAGAAAGATGAGGTGAAAGCCGTTCGTAAAGGCAAAATTAATGAACGTGAGTTCGCCTGCGGTTTAACACAATAAAATTAAGCTTTGCTATCTGGGCAGAAAAATTATTGGCGAGACGAGTTGTCTTTCGAAAAAAACCGCGAGCGGCATATATCAGAACACCGAATCATTCTGCAGCAGCAACGCCCGGCTCCGCGTTTTTGAAACTCCTTGTTGTGGCCAGTCGTTTGGTGCACCACTGCACGAGCATCGCGACGAATGCTGCCTCGGCGAAAGTGGCCAGCGGACGCTGATGAGGCAACCCAAAGACCAGCACCAGGCAAAACGCGGCAAACGAGAACCTGCCGAGCACCATGCCCCGCAGCAGAGAGATCACGAACGCCGGTCCATGCGCGCGATGAGACGACACCGACAAGACAATGCCGAGCAGCGGAAATACGGCGAGCAAGCCACTCCACGTCGCGCCGGCCCATCCGGATAACGCCGTCACCACGAGAGTAAGTACCGCCCCGGCCACCATCCGGCTGATGAGATCAGTGCGCGAAAGCGGCGCACCCGCGGCTACCGCTGAACTGCGAGGCAGGAACGACTGGCCGAAGCAGACGGCGAAGAACGCCGCGATTGCCGCCCATAACGGTGAGCTCGGCAATAGCGACAAGCCGACCGCCGCCGCCAGCCAGGTGGCAAGTCCGGCAAGCAGTGCGAGCGGCCACGAACGCGAGCGGCACGTCCATGCATAAGCGAAATTGAATGCTTCCGACGCGAGGATCGCGGAGAGAGAAAGCGTAGCGGCATGCGCACCGAATGCCGGGCCATGCGCCAGAACCAGCAGATACAGAATTGGCCCGGCTACCACCGGCAAACCCGCCAACCATCCTGCGATGGATGGCCCCCACCATTTACCCGACATTGAAACGATAAGCAGGAACAGCGGGACCAGCGTGAGTTTGAGCGCGAGCATGCGGTGGTCGAGCGGATTTAAAGCGAAATCATACGCTTGTCGGCGGCAGGAGAGGCGCGCCCCGCGAGCCTTTCTTGCCTGACCATCCAACCCACCACCGCGAGCTACTTAACTCGCCTTCCCGATCACGGTTGCTGCCTGATCCAGCCGCGGACGCCGACGATAGCCAACGAAATAAACTACACTCAGCACCGTCAGGAACGGTACGCCAAAAATCAACGTCATCCGGAACTCGGGGGTGAACAACGTCGTGATCGTCACGGCGAGCGTCAGAGCCGCGCCAAGCAGCGTCAGCGCCGGAAAGCCCACCATACGGAAGCGCAGCGCTGGCCGGCCGCTCGCGGCCCAATGCCGGCGGAAAAAATAGTGGGTGACGAAAATCATCGTCCACGTGAACAGTGCGCCGAACATGGAGATCGCCATCATGATCGTGAACGAGGCGTCCGGATAAACGACGCTCAGAATGGTGGCCAGCGCAATGCCGCTAGTGGACAACAACAGCGCGCCCATCGGCACACCACGGCGGTTCACTTCGCCCAGACGGCGCGGCGCGTGACCGGCGCGCGACAGGCTGAACATCATCCGCGTGGTGATATAGAGCTGACTGTTCATCGCCGACAGCGCCGCGACCAGCACCACGAAGTTGATGACGCCGGCTGCGCCCGGAATGTGCATGGCCTCCATCACCTTGACGAACGGGCTTTGATCCTTGCCCGCTGCGGTCCACGGCACGATGGCGAGCATCAGTGCCAGCGTCACCAGATAAAACAGCACGAGGCGGACGACGGTGGCACGGAAAGCCTTCGTGACTGCACGCTCCGGGTCCTGCGCTTCGCCCGCGGCCACCGCGATCATCTCGATGCTCAGATAGCTGAATATCGCGACGATCACCGCGACCCACGTACCCCAGGCACCCTTGGGAAAGAAACCGCCGTCCGCGAAATAATGATGGAAGCCGGCGGGCGATGCATCATGCCCGGGTTGCGCGACAGCAACCAGTGACGGATTGAAGAACACCACGTACGCGCCCAGCACGATGAACGCCGTAATGGCCGAAATCTTGATGACCGAAAACCAGTACTCCACCGAGCCGAACACGTCGACACTACGTGCATTGACTACCACGAGCACGCTCGAAAAGCCGATGATCCACAACCATCCCGGCACGGCTGGAAACCAGTACTTCATGTACAGCGCGATGGCCGTCACTTCAGTGCCGACCGCGAGTACGATGCACGCCCAGTACGCGTAGCGGACCAGAAAGCCCACCCACGGGCTGATGTAATGCTCGGCATAGGCGCCGAATGATCCGGAGGTCGGATGCGCGACAGTCATCTCCGCGAGACAACCCATGAGCAGCAGTGAAATCAGCGCGCCGATCGCGTAGCTGATCAGCACGCTCGGGCCCGCGAAACTGATCGCAAATCCGCTGCCGAGGAACAGCCCCGTGCCGATCGCACCGCCAATCGCGATCATCGACATTTGTGTGGCGCTCAGGCTGCGGCGCAGTCCATGTTCCCGCTCGACAATCTTCTGGAACTGATCTTCGTGTCTCATCAAATATCCTCCGTGCTGCATTAAACCCGCGTGACTGGATTCTGAATGGCCGGCGCCGCGCACCGCGCACCGTCCGGCCAACTGCCTGATAAAGCTGTTATTGCACGCGGAGATCAGAAAATGTGGCGCAGTCCCACCGCGATACCCGTCTGATTGCTGTTGCCCGGCAATTCGGTCTGCGCGCCGCCCGAGACCTTGTTGTAGTCGACAGTCCCGTACACCTGCGTAGCCTTCGACAGCGCGTACTCCGCCTCGACCACACCCGTATAACGCTTGCCGCTATTGCCGCCGATCCCGTTCACGTTCCTGATGCTGTCGTAGTAAAACGCGCTCGTCAGCGACACGGCCGGATTGATCTGCCAGGTGAAGCCGGTATAGCCGATCGCGTCCTTGCGCGGGTTATCCGCAAACGAACCGTACGTGACGGTCCGGCTGCTGTCGTTGAGATAATCCTGATCGATCATCCCGGTGGCGTCGATACCTCCGATATAGCCGAGAAACAGCGTGGCGGTGCCGATCGCATAGCGGCCCGCCGCGCCCCACATCTGCTGCGACTTGCCGGCGCTGTCGCGGGTGTTCTGATAGACGGCCCCGATCATCAGCGGACCTCGTGCGTAGGACGAGCGCACGCCCCAATACGAGTCGGCGCTGATATTGCCCGGCTGACCGCCGAACCCATAACTGGCCCCGACGGTAAAGCCCGCTGCGGAACCGGCATAGCTGACGGTATTGCTCACGCGCCCTTGCGTCAGGAAATACGGCCACATGTTGGCGGTGTAATTGCCGATGGTCAGCGGATCGAGATCGCCGAACAGATTGAAGCCCTCAGTCGCCTGGCGACCGAGCTTCAACGTGCCGTATCCGCTTTCGAGACCGACATACGCATAGCGGCCAAACAACAGGTTCTGGTCCATCTGTCCGGTCTGCGGCTCGAAGCCGTTTTCCAACTGGAAGATCGCTTTCAGGTCCCCGCCCAATGACTCCGATCCTTTCAACCCCCAACGGCTGTTGGTGATGGCGCCGTTAGTCATCTGCACGCTGCTGTTGTTCGCGGCGTCGGCGTTGGTCGTGTAGCGGACGCTTTGATCGAGAATGCCATATAGCGTCACCGAACTCTGTGCAAAAGTGCTACCGGACGCTGCAATGCCGATAATAGTTGGCAATGCCAATTTTATCGTTTTCTTCATGAGGCTTCCCCTTGTGGTTATCACTACTTTCACTACGTGTCTGATGGACGATCTGCTTTTGCTTCTGGCTTGACTAACGCAATGGCGCATCCGCAGGCAGTGCGACATACGCAACCAGTTCGATCAGCATGTCCGGATGCGCGAAACCCGCCACCGCTATGCTCGTGCGATTCGGATACGGCGCCGCGAAGAACGTGCGGTATTCGGCATCGATCTCGGGCATGTCTTTCGCGTTCGCCATGTAGATCAACACTTGCGCGACGTCCTGCAGCCTCGCGCCCGCCGCCGTCACAGCCTGGGCGAGGTTCTGCAAGGTCAGACGGGTCTGTTCGGCGACATCGCGACCGGCAATGTCGCCGTTTGCGTCAACCGGACCGTGCGCGGTGAACATCAGACCGCTTGCGTGCGTCGCCCATGAAAAAGGCTGGCGAGGTTCGGGAAGGCCCGTTGAAATAAGCTTCGGCATGACGGGAGTCCGCAGTCAGGAAAGGGAGACTGACGCGCTGCTGCGCGCCTTCAGCACGGTGCCGACCGCGTCCGCGACCAGGTCGAGATTCGCATCGTTCAATCCCGCGACACACAGACGTCCCGACCTCAGCAGATAAACGCTGTAGCGTTCGCGCAGCACATCGACCTCATGAGGAAGAATTCCCGTGTAGCTGAACATGCCGCGCTGGGTCGTGAGGTAGTCGAAGCCCATGTCGGGCACCGCCGCTTCAAGACGCTCGCGCAACGCCGTGCGCATCCGCTTGATGCGACTTCGCATGCCGGCCACTTCGGTGTCCCACTGCGCGGTCAGGTCCGCATCGTTCAGCACGGTGGAGATCAGTTGCGTGCCGTGCAGCGGCGGGCTCGAGTACATCCGGCGCACGCCTGCCTGCACCTGGCTCAGCACGCTCGCCGCTTCGCGCTCGCCCGCACACACGAGCGACAATCCGCCACAACGCTCGCCATACAACGAGAAATTCTTCGAGAACGAATTACTGACGAGAAACGCTAGTCCCGCGTCGCACAGCGCGCGAATTGGCCACGCGTCTTCGACGAGTCCGTCGCCGAACCCTTGATAAGCCATATCGACGAACGGGATCAACTGACGTTGCCTCAATCGTGCGATGACGGCTTGCCATTGCTCGCGCGTCATGTCGATGCCCGTGGGGTTATGGCAGCACGGTTGCAGCAACACCACGCTGCGGGCAGGCAAGGTGTCCAGCGTGGCCAGCAGGTCGTCGAAACGGATGCCGTTGGTCTCGCGGTCGTAGTACGGGTACGTGTGAACGTCCAGCCCCGCGCCGACGAACAGCACCCGATGGTTGTCCCACGTCGGGTCACTCACCCAGATCGCGCTATCAGGAAAGTAGCGCTTGATGAATTCCGCACCTAGCCGAAGCGCGCCTGAGCCGCCCAGCGTCTGGATCGTCGCCACGCGTTGCTCGCGAACCGCTGCACAGTCGTCGCCGAAGACGAGGCGTTGCACCGCGGCACGGAACGCCGGCGTGCCTTCCATCGGCAGATAGGTATGCGGCGCAGCGGCAGCGCTGACCCGCGCGGCGGCGCTTCGCACGCTGGAGAGCACGGGAATCGTGCCGTTCTCGTCGTAGTAAAGGCCGATGCTCAGATTGACCTTGCGCGGCTGCGCGTCTTTCTGGAAGTCCTGAAACAGCGAGAGGATGGGGTCGCCGGGATAAGGTGTGACGTGCTCGAACATGTGCGCTCCGTAAAAAATGCTGCGTGCATGTTATCGAGGAAAAAATAGAATTGGCTTCAGTATTCGTGTTTCAGATTAGCTGTGCGTGATAGAGTCTGTTGATTCCCACCCGAAAATTGAATGATCCTTCACCATGGACCTCGATCGCACCGATATGCGTATCCTCCGCGTCCTCGAAAAAGACGGGCGAATCAGCAATCAGGACCTGGCGGACGCGGTCAAGCTGTCGCCGTCAGCGTGTCTGCGGCGCGTGAAGATATTGGAGGAACAAGGCGTGATCGCCGGCTACCGCTGCGTGATTGCGCCGAAATCCATCGGCGTCGAATTCGAGGCGCTAGTCCACGTGTGCATGCGGCAGGAAGCCGACCAGTGGCACGAGCGCTTCATCGAGGCGATCAATGAATGGCCCGAGGTGATCTCCGCGCGGATCGTGAGCGGCACGTCGAATTACGTGCTGGTGGTACGCGCGCGCAACCTCGACCACTATTCGGACTTCGTGATCAACCGGCTGCATCGAATGCCCGGCTTGCTGTCGACCAACTCGAATATCGTTCTGTCGACGCTCAAGCTGGAAGGTTCGATTCTGGATCTCGCGGACAAGCCGCCCTGAGTCGACAGCGCAGGTTGCGGTTCACGCCGGAACACGGCGCGCGGGGTCGGCTCGCGCCCCCTTCGCAATCAGCACGATCGACGCACCGGCAAACCCGCTCGCGATATGTTTAAGCGCGTGGCCCGCGAACAGGTGGCCGGTGAGCGCCCAGATCTGCCAGTCGAGCGTTTCGAATACCTTCGCGAGCGCGTAGAAGCCGATCACCATGCCCCACGCGAGCGGCGCGTCGACCTTGCGGATCAGGGTCATCACCACGATCACCGCGAGTCCGCCGAACTGCAATTCGGCATACGGCCACAGGCTATCGAATAGCAGCCAGTACCCAATAGTGCCCAGCGAGACGATCACGAGTATCGCGAGCGGCACCCAGCCCACCCGCTTTCCGGTGACGGACGTCCAGAGCATGCCCAGGATGCCGGCGAAGACGATTGTCATTGGCAGCCGGTCCCATACGAGGGTCGCGTCCGACGGTGCGAAGTGATAGTAGGCCGAGCCGTACGCGGTGAAGATCAGCCCGAGTGCGACGACCAGCATTCCCGGGAACTGCGGTGGCCGGCGCGCGGCATGACGCACGACCCACCTGAGGTTGAGCAACCCCGCCGCGAGAATAACCACGTTCGACAGCACGTCTGCCGCGTTGCGCAGCAGACCGATTGAACGTTCGTCGGCGAAGTGGTGATAGGACGCCGGTTGCGGCAGCGGCCAGATGAATTGCAACAGCGTGCCAACCGCGAAGATCAGGATACTGGCAATCAGCAAACGGGCAATGTTCACGTTGCTCGACTCCGGAGAAGGCGAAACGCTAATAGACCTGGGGCCGTCGAAATACGCGCGGGGCGCGCCAGGGTTGGTCCTCGTTCGAATTTGCGCGGGCCGCCGCTACCATCGGGCGAACCGGTCATGCGTTGGCAGGGCCGCTCTGCGATTACCGCCGATCCTCCGGCCATAGTATTCTGGGCACGCGTGCAACATAAGGAGCTTTCTTCAACGTCCGCGCGTGTATTGCCCGTGAGTGGTAAAGCGTCGTTGCGATATTGCCATGTTTGCCGGCTTATAGGCAGATTCAAGGCAGCTTCAAGGCCCGTTCACATAACGTCTTTCTGTTTCCATTGTAAAACCGGGCGGGCAACCCAGAGCCCCGAGGATATCTTGGACCGAATGCAAGCGTTGAAAGCCAACTCTTTTTCATTCCTCGCGATACGTCGTTCGCTCGGCTGGCCCCCGGCGTTGCTGCTTTGCGCCAGCGTGCTGTCGGGCTGTGCATTGCCGTCGCTCGAGCATCGCACGGAATCGGTCGCGCTAAGTCCAGCGGAGGCTGCCTCCACCACACTGGGCCGCGCCGTCGCCCCCGAGCTTGCAACCCATGCGGGTCTCGCGGGCATCTATCCGCTGTCGGACGCGCACATGGCGTTTGCCGCGCGCATGGACCTGATCCGTTCGGCGCAACGGACGCTGGATATCCAGTACTACATCTGGCGCAACGATCTGACCGGCACGCTGTTGCTCGAAGAAATTCACGAGGCTGCCGACCGTGGCGTGCGTGTGCGTCTGCTACTCGACGACTTCGGCATCCCCTCTTCTCTGGACCCGACACTGGCGGCACTCGACGCGCATCCGAACATCGAAGTGCGTCTGTTCAATCCGTTCATGGTGCGCAGGCCGAAAGTATTCGGCTTCCTGACCGACTTCTCGCGTGCCAATCGGCGTATGCACAACAAGTCGATGACCGCGGACAGCACGGCCACGATTCTCGGTGGCCGCAACATTGGCGACGAGTACTTCGACGCCACCGACGGTGTTGTCTTCGCGGACCTCGACGTGCTCGCCGTCGGCCCTGCCGCCGCTGATGTCGCACGGGACTTCGATCGCTATTGGGCGAGTGCGTCGTCTTATCCCGTCGACCGGATTCTGCCGCACGTCGGCGCCGACCGGCTCGACGAACTGGAGCGCAAGGCGCAGGCCATCGAGCAGGATCCGGCAGCCGACGCCTATATGGCCGCGCTACGCGGTCCGCATATCGTGCAGCAGATGCTCGATGCTACGTTGCCGCTCGACTGGGCGAAGACGCAAATGATCAGCGACGATCCCGCGAAGGGTTTGAACAATGCGCCGCCGGAAGCAATGATCCCGCATCAATTGCGAGAGGTGCTCGGCGACCCCGAGCATGAAATCGATCTGGTTTCGCCGTACTTCGTGCCGGCCACTTCGGGCACGCAGTATCTGACCGGCCTGGCGGCACGCGGCGTGGACGTGCGCGTGCTGACCAACGCACTCGAAGCCACCGATGTCGCCGCCGTGCATTCCGGCTATATGAAGCGGCGCGTCGAACTGCTGAAGAGCGGTGTGCATCTGTACGAGTTGCGACGCGTGCCGGGTACGCCTCAAAAGAAGGAGCAGTCGCCAGGTCCGTTCGGCAGTTCAGGATCGAGTCTGCATGCCAAGACTTTCGTGGTGGACGAACAACGGGTCTTCGTCGGCTCATTCAACTTCGATCCCCGCTCGGCGCATCTGAATACGGAGCTGGGTCTCGTGATCGACAGCCCGGAACTGGCGACGCAGATCGAGACCAAATTCCTCGCGTTGCTTCCGAAAGTCGCGTACGTCGTGCAGCTTGACGAGAAGGGCAGGCTCTACTGGATCGAACGCAACGGCGATGAAGAGATCCGCCACGACAAGGAACCCAATACGACGTGGTACGGGCGAATGGGTGTCTGGATGCTGTCGATTCTTCCTATTGAATCTCTTTTATAGCAACGGGAAAGCGCATTGGGCACGATAGCTTGATGCGAAAAGCGCTTGTAGAAACAGCCGCCGATCGACCAGAACGGATTGATTTGCTGCGATAAAAAAATCGTTGATTCGATAGGACAAACGCGGAAAGACGCGTAGTGGGAGTACGTTCCCCGAGTTCTTGCTAGCGTGCAGTATCAGGAAGGTAAAGCGTGCCACCGGGCATTCTGATGGTTGGCGACCCGGCCGACTTGACAGTTAGTTGCGTAATATTGAACGATATCGTGGCGGCGATTTGAAAGGGACCGGTGATTTCTTTCATCACAAACGACCAAAGCGCCAGGCGATCCTTATGTTTTCAGTTTCGAAGTCAGCACCTGTCCAAACCGTCCGCATCGCCGTGCGTCAGTTGATTTGCCACGGGTTGTCACCTAGAATTTTTGCTGGCACCCTCTTTTGGAAACTGAAGACGTGGCTTCGCACAACGAAAAACCAGTGTCGTCGTTAGTTCCTCAGGGGATGCTTGGCCTCTGGGTCATTCTGTTCGCGATCTGGATGATCGCGAACGCTTCGCTGGCCATTGCACCGGCGGTGGTGGGTGCCGTCATCACGCTGGTATTGGCCCATGTCTTCGCGTCCACCTGCGACGCATGGCGGCAGGTGCGCTTGACACCCCGCTCGCTCTACCACTTCCTCGCTTATAGCGGCACCTTTATCGTCGAACTGGTGCGCTCCAATCTGAACATGATGGCCTATGTCTACGCGCCGCGGATCGACATCACGCCGGGCATCATCAAGGTACGCACCCGTCTGAAATCGCCGATGGGCCGCCTCGCGCTAGCCAATTCGATCGCGCTCACGCCAGGCTCGCTCGTGATGGATATTCGCGACGACCTGCTGTTCATCCACTGGCTCGACGTCAAGACGACCGACATCGACGAAGCCACCGAGGCGCTCGTCACGCCTTTCGAAAAGCATCTGGAGAAAGTCTTTGGCTGAGATCATGCTTCAGCTCGCCACTGTACTGATCTTTTTCGCCATCCTGTTCGCCGTCATCCGCCTGGTACTCGGCAAGACACTGATCGACAGGGTCGTCGCCATCGACACGCTCACCGTCATCTCGCTTTCGCTGATTGCGCTGTATGCTCAGACGTCGGGACGCATTGTTTATATCGATGTCGCTCTCGTCTACGGGTTACTCAGTTTTCTGGCTGTTCTCGCGATTGCACGCTTTCTCGAAAGAGGACTTTGATCGTGCTCAAACTCCTGCTTCTGCTGATGTGCGCCAGTATTCTCGTCAGTGGAATACTCGCTGTGTGTCTGAAGAACATCATGGCGGCAATGGTCAGTTCGGGATTGGCGAGCCTGTTCGCAGCGGTCGCATTCCTTTTGCTTGCCGCGCCCGACGTGGCCATGGCGGAGGCCGCCATTGGTTCGGGGCTCGCCACCTTCATCTTTCTCTACGCAATTCGTAAAACCGGCTACGAGAGGAGCTAGCGCATGGTCGACCTGATCGGCAGCGTGTTTATCCTGGCGGGCTCGGTCTTTCTGTTCTCTGCCGGTCTCGGTCTGTTGCGCATGCCCGATGCCTATACCCGCATTCAGGCCGGTACCAAGGCATCGACGCTCGGCAACATGCTGGTACTGATCGGCCTCGCGTTCTATCACCCGAACTGGACCTTCCAGTTGATCCTCGTCGTCTATTTTGTGCTGGTGACCAATCCGGTGTCGTCGCATGCGCTATCGCGCGCGGCGTGGTTGATTCGCACGCCGATGGCATCGACCACGATGACCGACGCGTTGATCGACGAGGAAGAGCGCGGCGCCGGGGAGAAAGAAGCATGATGCGCCGCGTATTTGCGCTGCTGATCGTCGTGCTGTTCGCCGTGGTCTTCTGGCGCATTGTCGGCGGCTATCAGGAATTGCAGGCGCTGCGACCGCTGGCCGAGCATTATGTCGTGCAGGGGCCGATCGAACTCGGCGCACCGAACATCGTGACCGGCATTCTGATCACGTATCGTGGTTTCGATACGCTTGGCGAAGTCGCCGTGCTGTTCATGGTCGCGGCGAGCGTCGGCCTGCTGCTGAAAGAAGACAGCACGACTGCGGAATCTGCGGACCAGGACCGCCCGCGCCGCGAGGCAGGTGAAATTGTCAGAACCGGCACACAGGTACTGCTGCCCATGATCCTGACTTTCGGCGCGTATGTGATCGTGAACGGTCACCTGTCAGCGGGCGGCGGCTTTCAGGGCGGTGCGATCGTCGCGTCTGGGGTGATGCTGATGCTACTGGCGCGACCCGGCGCTACGTTGAATGTCGCGCTGCTGAGCGTCGTCGAATCGTTCGCCGGCGTGATCTATGTATTCATCGGCATTCTCGGACTCGTGCTGGCGGGCGGCTTTCTCGACGCGCGCTTTCTGCCGCGCGGCCAGTTCGGCGCGTTTTTCAGCGCGGGTGCTATTCCGTTGATCTCGGCACTGCTCGGCGTCAAGGTCGGCGCGGAGTTGAGTGTGATTCTCGACCGGTTCAGAAGCTGACGAAGGAGAACGGCGCATGACCACGGGCCTACCGGTTTCGACCATCCTTCTGATCACAGGCTTCTGCCTGTCATTGATCGGTCTGTGGGGGATGCTGACCCAGCGCAACATTCTGCGCATCATCATCGGCTTCGCGGTGATCGACACCGGATTGCATATCGTGATGGTCGCGACCGGGTATATCACCGGAGGCACCGCGCCGATCATCGACTCTGCGTTGAGCAAAGCCGACGCCGCACGGCGCGCCATCGATCCGATCCCGTCCGCTCTGGTTGTGACGGCGATTGTGATCGGCCTGTCGGTCACGGCGGTCATGCTGTCATTTGCGATCCGTCTTTACGCCGCCAAGAAGACCTTGTCCATCGACGCCTTCACCGAGTCGAAATGGTAGCCGGGCTGTTTCATCCGCTGAACATCTTCATTCTGGGGCTGGGTGGCGGCTTCGCGATCCCTCTGCTTTACCGGCTCGGCAAGTCGTGGCTGACCGGCGGCTTCTTCGTCGCGCTCGGCGGAATCGTGCTGGTAAGCGGCGTCTCGTTCTTTGGCCTGATCAACGGCGGCGACACGATCGAAGTCCTCACGGCGGGCGCGTTGCCGCCGGTCTCGATCAACCTGCGCTTCGGTATATGGGAAGGCTTCTTCGCGTTCAGCGTCAACCTGGTGGCGCTGCTCGGGGCGCTGCATTTGTGGGATCGTCTGCGCGGCAATTACGCGGCGTTGCTGCTCTATCTGATTCTCGTGATGGGCATCGACGGCATGGTGATGACCCGTGATCTGTTCAATCTGTTCGTGTTTCTCGAGATTGTTTCCATTGCCACGTACGGCCTGCTCGGCCTCGACCGTACGCCCGCCGCGTTGTCGGCGGCATTCAAGTACATCATGGCCACCGTCATTGCGTCGACCTTGTTCCTGCTCGGCGCAGTGTTGCTCTATTACGTGAGCGGCACGCTGAATATCGACGACCTGATCGCGGTCCGCGCCGAGCTCAATGGCCCGATCGCCGTCACTGCCGTTCTGCTCGTATTCGCGTGCCTCGTCATCGAACTCAAGCCGTTTCCGGCGAACGGCTGGGGACTCGATGTGTATGAAACCGCGCCGAGCGGCATTGCTGCAATGGTGTCGGTCGGCGTGTCGGCGGGCGTGTTTTTCGCGTTGCTCAAACTGCTGCCTTTGTTCGAAAGACAGCTCGATCTGATCGCGATTTCCGGTGGCCTCACCTTCCTGTTCTCGAATCTGCTGGCGCTCAAACAGACCAAGCCGCAACGCGTACTCGGGTATTCGTCGATTGGGCAGATGGGACTATTGATGCTGGCGCTTGCGCTGCTGCGGCAAGTGGGAGCGCAAGCGTCGATTCCGCTCGTAGTGGGCGGGCTGTTCATCAATCATCTGTTCGCTAAGGCAGGGCTATTCTGGCTCGTCGGCATTCTGAAGCGGCACGGCGATGACGCTTTCGCGATCCTGTCGCGCAGTCCGCTGCTAATCGGACTGCTTGGTTTGTTTCTCGTAGCCATTGCCGGTTTGCCGCCCTTCCCCGCCTTCTGGGCAAAGTGGGAACTGGTCATGCAATTGACCATTGCCGGCAAGCCCTATTGGATCGTGCTGATCCTCACTGGCTCGTTGCTCGAAGCAGCGTACATGTTCCACTGGTTCGTGCGCGCGCTGCGGTTATCCGAGGACGAGGTCAAAGGCGGCCCCGACCTGGCCACGTTATTCCCGCTGTTCTGCGTGGCAGCCCTGCTGATTGCGGCTGGCTACGCGGCGGCGGCGTTCTCGGGCGCAGGGTCGGCATGGCTGTTTTCACCGCTGATCGCCGGTGCGCTGTTCTATGCGGGCGATCGTCTGCCCGGACGCCTGAAAGGCGTCTTAACGCTGATCGTGCTCGCGCTGGTCGGCACGCGGCTCGCCGCGGACGCGCACGGCATAGCCGGTCTGTTTGCGTGGCTGCTACTCGCGGGCAGCTTCGCGATCGCGGCGGCGAGCCTTTATCGCAGCGACGTCCGTTCAGGTTTCTACCCGATGCTGATAGTCCTGCTGCTTTCGATCCCCGCACTACTGCGCTCGACGACCACACTCGAATTCTTCTATAGCTGGGAAATCATCACGCTGTCTTCCTGCTTCCTGATCGCCAAATGCCGGAATGCCGGACCCCATGTGCTGACCTTCCTGCTGTTCTCGCTGCTATCGGCGTTCTGTCTGCTCGCCGGTTTCGCTGCGGTCGCGGCGCTCGACGGCAGTATCGAACTCGCCGCGCTGATCCGCTCAGGCCCGGATGCCAGCCGCGCGTTCGTGCTGCTGGCAACCGGCTTTCTGATCAAGGCAGGGGCGATTGGTGTACACGTGTGGCTTCCCGGCGCCTACACCGAAGCGGAAGACGACGTGACCGCGATGCTATCCGCCGTTGTCAGCAAGGTGTCGATGTTCGGTCTGCTGATCTGCACCTATCTGACGATACGCTCGGAAGTCGGTCTGGAGCTTGCCCATGTGATGGCGTGGATCGGCATGCTCACGACGATTGCCGGCGCGCTGATGGCGACGAGACAAAACGACTTCAAGCGCCTGCTCGCATTGTCGAGCATGAGCCAGCTCGGCTATATCGTCACCGCGATCGCGTTAATGAGTCATCTCGGCTGGGTCACCGCGCTTTATCTCGTCGCCAATCACATGCTGGTGAAGGGCATTCTGTTTCTCGCGCTGGCAGGCATCATCATG
Source organism: Paraburkholderia metrosideri (assembly GCF_904848625.1). GTDB lineage: Bacteria > Pseudomonadota > Gammaproteobacteria > Burkholderiales > Burkholderiaceae > Paraburkholderia > Paraburkholderia metrosideri. Next base: position 12,110 of record NZ_CAJHCP010000009.1, on the reverse strand, counting down.
CGTACCGGCACGCGCAATTTCGCCGAAACGGGAGGGCTTGCACGCGCCATGCCGTTCACGTTTGCGATGGTGCTGATCGCGATTGTTTCGATGTCGGGTTTGCCGCCGCTGATGGGCTTTGGTGGAAAGTGGCTACTGTTGAGCGCGATGACGGACAAGGGCTGGTACGGACTCGCGGTGTGCGGCCTGATTGCGACGTTCGTCGGCTTCCTTTATATGGCGCGTCTGGTTAGCGGCCTGTTCTTCGGAGCGCGCCACGCGGGTCAGACCGATGTCAAGGAAGCGCCGCTTCTGTTGCTTCTGCCGCAACTCGCGCTGGTCGTCGGCATTGCGATTCTGTCGTTTTTCCCGAAGCTGCTGATCGAACCCGTGTCGGCCGCTATCGACCCGCAGTTTGCTTCAACGCTGGTATGGGGAGGTATGTCGCTGGAGAGCATTTACGGATTCTGGAATCCGACTCCGGTGGTGCTCATTGTTCTTGCGGTGGTCGTGGTGCTGTTCGCCATCGTCATGCTGTTCTATCGCAGCCGGCATCACCAGGCCGAAAGCGTGTCCGACTTTTTCAGGTTTTACCGGCCTATACTCGGCCGCGCGGTTCCGCCGATCGCGCAGATGTTCTGGCGCGGTGTTTCTCACGGCGCACTCGCTGCTGCTGCGAAAATACGGCTCGTCTACACCGGCAACGCACAGACTTACGCGCTCTATGTGCTCGGTTATTTTCTGGTGCTCTACTTTGCGAGTACCGGGTTCGGCGCCAACCTGCGATAAACCTCGACGTCAGATCAGACCACAATCGCACCGCTGATCAAACCGATCAGTGCCGATAGAGCGCCGCAGACTGCGACCACGAAGATGATCCACTCGACTTTCGTAAAAACGCTCAAGCCGCGCTCGCGCCTTGCCAGAATGAATAACACGCTGCCGGGCGCGTAGAGCAACGCCGACATCATCAGAAATTTGGTTCCACCCGCGAATAGCAAAAACACCGTATAAAGCGTCGCAAACGCAGCAATGAAGTAGTCGCGACGCAATGCGCGTTGCGGCCCGGCGCCCTGCTCGATATCACGGCGCGCTGCCTTGATACCGAATCCGGCCACCAGAAAGTACGGAATCAACGCCATCGAACTGGTGAGATTCAACATCAACGAAAACGCGTCGTTCGACCAATACGTGCTGATGACGAATAACTGCACGACAGTACTGGTTAGCCAGATGGCCGCGACGGGCAGCTTGCGTTCGTTTTGCCGGGAGAACACCTGCGGCATCGTACCGGTACGTGCCGCGGCAAAGAGTACTTCCGCGCAGATGAGCGACCACGCGAGATACGCACCGAGAATGGAAACGATCAGTCCCGCGCCAATAAAGACCGTGCCGAACGGCCCAAGCAATGCACCCAGTACAGCGGCCATGGACGGCTGACGCATCACGGCGATATCCGCACGCGGCAACACTGCATAAGGCAGCAGCGTAACGAGCACCAGCAAGCACAATACGGCGATAAAGCCGGTGATCGTCGCCGCGCCCACGTGTGAACGCTGCTTTGCATAGCGTGAATAGACACTCGCGCCCTCGATACCAACGAACACAAACACGGTGATCAGCATCGTCGCGCGGACCTGCGAAAACAGACCCGCCGAGAGCGCGGTTTCCCCGCTCTCCCAAAAGTTCGCATGAAACATGTCGAAGCGGAACAGCACGATCAATATGGCGATGAACACAATGATCGGAATTACTTTTGCAACGGTCACGATGGTATTGATCAACGTAGCCGATTGCACGCCTCGCAGCATCACAAGATGAAATAGCCAGATGCCGACCGATGATACGGCGATCGCCGTGGCGGTGTTGCCGTCGCCGAACGCGGGAACGAATGCGCCGAGCGTCGATTTGATCAACACCCAATACGATACGTTGCCAAAACATCCGGCCATCCAATAGCCGAACGCAGAGAGGAAACCGGCGTAGTCACCGAAACCTTCTCTCGCGTATGCAAAGACGCCGGCGTCGAGTTCGGGGCGTCGCTCGGCTAACGCCTGAAACACTCTCGCTAACGCATACATGCCGATACCCGCCACGCACCACGCGATGATCGCTCCGAGCGGACCAGTGGCGCGCGCAAAATTGCGCGGCAACGAGAAGATTCCTGCGCCGACCATCGACCCGACGACCATCGACGTCAATGCAGGCAACGACAGCTTTGTCTCGACTTGAGATGCCATTGTTCACCATTCAGAGAAGCTGATTGCTTTCGAAAGCGGACCACCGCAAGTGGGCATCGCGTTGCATCTGACTGGACGCCCGCCTTCAGTCCTCGACAATGACGCGGCCTGCCTGATGAATCGAGGACCGGGTCATCGTATGCCGGCGATGCCGGCTGGACATCTGCATTTTTTATTCGTTAGATGCCGGAGGTAGCTGCGCGGAATCCCGGCATCTAGCGGTGTTTTTCTATTGAGAATGTCCTCGCCGTAGTGATGAAAGAAGCGCCTTTGCAAGAATTCTTTCACTGCTCGCCTGTTGTCATCATAGGACAACCTCGCTATGGGGTCGGGTGAATTGTTCGAACGCCGGTGATTTCATGCTCATGCAAATTCCCGTTTGTCCGCACGTGTGTCGACTACTGACTTGCCGGCGGCAACGGATAAGGCGGCGACGCGCTGACAGCAGAACTTGCTGGCTGCCAGCCACCGCCCATCGCACGGAACAACGCGACCTGGGCCTGCAGTTGCCCGACCTGCTCGCGCACCAGGGTCGCCTGGCTTTCAAGCAATGCGATACGCGCCTGATCGATATCGATCCGCCCCACATCGCCGACCGTGAACTGACGCGTTGTCTTTCTCAGCACTTCATTGCGACGCGCGACTTCTTCGTTACGCGCCTGCTGTAACTGTTCCTGGCGCTTCAATCGGGACAGAGCCTGCTCGACATCGAATAGCGCACCCGACGCGGCTTTTTCATAAGCACGCAACGCCTGTTGCGCTTGCGCGTCCGACGATTCCACCTGCGATTCGCGCGCGCCGAAGTCGATCAACGGCATCGCGGCAGCCGCGCCGAATAGCCAGAACGTACTCGGACCAAGGCCTTGACCGGCAATGTCCCAACCGTTGCGCGCCAGCAGTGCGCTCAATGAAAATGTCGGCCAGTAATTCAGACGCGCGGCATCCGATTGCTTCACGGCGGCGAACAGGCGATCACGCGCGGCGATCAGATCAGGGCGCCGCATCAGCAGATCGACAGGTTGGCCTGGCGTGATATCAGGCAATGGCTTCGGCAAACCGCTGACTGAACTCAACGTCGCGGTGAGGTCACCCGGCTGAACCCCGCACAGATTTTCCAGCGCGAGCTGCGACGCGGAGATGGCGGTCTCGACGTCCTGTTGACGCGCCTCGACTTGCGCGAGGCCGGCGCGAGCTACGTCGATGTCCGTACTCAACAGGACGCCAGCCTTGAAACTTTGCTCGGCAATCATGACGAAGTCGGCGGCGATCTGATGACTTTGCGCGAGCAGTTCCCGCTGCTGCAATAGCCCGCGATAAGTCATATACAAATCGGCCACGCCACCGATGACGGCAAGCCGCACGGCCTCCGCGTCACCCGCAGCGGCAAGCGTCGATGCACGCGCCGCGGCAAGACGCGCACGCCCGCGACCGAACACATCGATCTCCCATTGCGTCTGCAGCCCGACACGCCAGAATTGCGCATCGAGATCGTTGATGCCGAGAAACTCCTGAAACTCCAGCGCCGTTTCGCCACCGTGATATGACGCGGCTTGCGCCCCTACGCCCACTGACGGCAGCAATTGCGAACGCGCGAGACGTATGCCGGCGCGCGACTGATCGACACGCGCGGCGGCAATCGCAATGTCGTAGTTATTCTTGATCGCCGTGTCGATCAACTGGGTCAACGCAGCGTCGTTGAACTGCATCCACCATGTTTCGAGTTGCGCGTCGGTCAGCGATGCGTGCGTGCCAGACGAGTCTGGCGATGCTTCGTTGAAATTCTGCGGCAGCGTCTTTGGCGAATCGAGTCGAAGCGAACCCGTGCAGCCCGATAGCATTACCACCACTAGCGAAGCCAGCGAAAAATGACAGGTGGAGCGCCACATCGAACGAGACGCGGCCAATGACAGTGAGCGGCTCCGGCTCTCAAGGCTTGCCATGTTGATCCCCGGCTTGTTGACCTTCTTCCCACTCGTTGCTCTTGATCGAAAAGAGCAGCACGTAAAGCGCGGGAACGGCAACCATGGTCAGGACCGTCGCAAACGCGAGGCCCGCCATCATCGTAATGGCCATGTCCTTGAAGAACGGGTCCCATAACAGCGGCACCATGCCCAGAATCGTCGTGCCCGCAGCGAGCGCCACCGGACGCAGCCGGCTCATCGAGCCAAAGATCACCGCCTGCATTCGCGGCACGCCCGACGAAATCTGGCCATCGATCTCCTCGACCAGCACTACGCCATTCTTGATCATCATGCCGATGAGGCTGAGCAAACCGAGCAGTGCCATGAAGCCGAACGCCCCACGAAACAGCAGCAAGCCAATGGTCACGCCACAGATCGACATCGGCACGACAAGCAGTACGACTAATGCGGGCTTGAGCCGGCCGAACATGAACAGCACCAGCAGGATCATGCCGATAAAGCCCATCGGCAACTGACGGAACAGACTCTCCTGCGCGATGGTCGACGATTCGTGTTCGCCGCCCCATTCGAAGCTATAACCAGGCGGCAACGGAATCGACTCGATGTCATGCCGTATCCGACTAAATGCGGCCACGCTATTGCTGCCATACGCGACGCCAGCCGACACCGTTAGCGTTCGAATGCGATCGTTACGCGAGATGATGCTTTCTTCGGTTTGCGGCGAGACGCCATCGAGCACGTCGCCTAATGGAACATAACGCCGCTGTCCGACGCTAAAAACCTGCATCGTGAGAAGACGCTCCATGCCCTGTTCATTATCGGGCGCGCGCAGAACGATGGGCAGCAACTGGTCCTGCTCGCGGAATATCCCAGTGGTAATGCCCTCGGTGGCATACGCGAGCACGTCGTTCACCTGACGGCGTGTCACGCCAGCGGAACGCGCGCGCGACTCGTCGAAGATGGGCCGCACCACGTTGACCGGATTTTCCCAATCGTCGCGGATCGATATCATCCCGCCGTCGTTGTGCAGAATCGCCTGCGCCTGCCGGCTCAAACTGCGCAGCACGCCAGGATCGGGGCCCATGAAGCGTGCCTGAATCGGCGTGCCGCCGCCGGGACCGAAACTCGGCCGAATCACCGTCCAGCTAGCATTGGGATAGCGCTTTTCGAGTTGTTCAGTCACGGTCGGAATCATTGCATCGATATCGCGCTGATCCTTTACCGTGACGATAAATTGCGCGTATCTCGGGTCGCGCGTTTCAGGATCGTAGACCAGGAAGAAGCGCGTCGCGCCACCGCCAATATAGGTGCCGACATTCGCCACCCCATTTTGCGCAAGCAGGAATTTCTCCGCGCCACGAGTTTGTTCCTCGACCGCGCGAATGTCAGACCCGAGCGGCAATCGCATGTCGACATAGAAGATTGGCGTCGTCGAATCGGGAAAGAAGCTCTGTTCGACAAAACGGAATCCCCACATGCATACGCCTGTCAGAACCGCGAGGAAGATCACTACAGGTATCCGACGACCCGCAACCCAGTTCAGAAGGCCGCGGTATTGACGATACAGTCGTGAACCGAATGGATCGGGTTGATCGCCTTCGTCGGCTTTGAATAGATAAGAACCAAACAGCGGCGTCAGGCCAATTGCAATCACCCAACTGAATAACAGCGAAATCGCCGCTACAGCGAACAGCGACGCGCAGAATTCTCCGACCGCATCCGGCGAAAGACCAATACCGGAAAACGCGAGAATCCCCACGACAGTCGACGCCAGCAGAATCCACTGGCCCTGTTGCAGTACTTCATTGGCCGCGTCGATGTGCGACATGCCTTTCTGTACGCGTACCAACATGCCTTCGCAAACGACAATCGTATTGTCGGTCAACATGCCCATCACAATGATCAGTGCACCGAGCGATATTCGCTGTAACTCGATCCCCGCGGCGTACATGACGAATAGCGTGCCGAGAATCGTCAGGAACAGTTCGACACCGAGCACAACCCCCGCACGCCAGCCTAGCCCAATGCCGAGTGCGACGCCGACAATCGCCACTGCCAGCATCACGTCGAATACGAAACCTTTAACGGCTGCATCGACGGCTTCCGGCTGATCGTAAAGCACATGCAGTTCCATGCCGAGCGGGCGGCTGCGCTCGAGCTCGCGCATTCGCTCTTTCACTTCCGCGCCGACTTTGACGACGTTCACGCGCGCACGTGCGCTGATGCCGATGGTGAGTGCCGGCTCGCCGTTATAGCGGATCAGGGAAGCCGGAATTTTGGCGTAGCCGTACGACACGGTGCCGAGGTCGCCCAGTAGAATCGGCCCGGAAGTCGAACCGACCGGCAATGAACGAACGGCTTCCAGCGAATCGAGTGTACCGGTGGGCGCTACCCGCATTAGCAGATCGCCGACGCGCTCGCGTCCCGCGGGGCGGATTTCGTTTTGCAGCCCGAGGGTTTGCGCGAGATCGTCGGTGGAAAGATTGTTGGCGACCAGTTTGGCCTGGTCCGCCTCGACCGTGATCTGCTCCTGCTGGTTTCCTGCAATCACGATATCGGCGACATCGGGCAACGTCAGCAATTGCTTGCGCAATTCGCGCGCATATTCAAACAGCTGAGCCTGTGTATAGCCCTTACCCGTAATCGCGTAGAACATCCCGTAGACATCGCCGAACTTGTCGAGAACGATGGTCGGTCCCGCGCCAGGCGGCAAGCGCGGCTGCACGTCGCCCACCTGCCGACGCAATTCGTCCCACACCTGCGGTAAGTCGGCGGACGTATAGCGGTCGCGAATCTGCACGCGCACTTCCGAGTAACCCGGCATCGAGCGCGAACGTAAAAAGTCGACCTGCTCCATTTGCTGGATCGAACTTTCGAGCCGGTCGGTCACTTCGTTCTCGACTTCCTTTGCACTGGCGCCGGGATAGAACGTGACGACGACCGCCGTCTTGATCGTGAACTTCGGATCTTCGAGCCGCCCGATATTGATGTACGCGAACAGTCCGCCGAACAGCGACACGAGCGTGATCACCCACGCGATCAACGGTTTCTCGATAAGGGGGCGCGCGAGTTTCATTGATTCTCATCCAGTGGCCGCACCGCCTGCCCGTCGGCGACGAACTGCGAGCCGCCCCCCACCACCTTATCGCCGACATGCAGATCGCCCGCAACAATCGCCGAGTTGTCGCGAATCTCGCGCAGGTCGACCGGCACCGCGTGGACCTTGTTCGACCCAGGGTCATAGCGCCACAACCGATGCTTGCCGTCGGGCGTGACGGAGAGCGCGGCAATCGGCACCGAGAGTGCGAGGTTCGTCGTGGGCGCCTGGGTTGCGCCGATGCGCACGCGCATCGCCATGCCTGGCAGCAGCGTCAATTGCGTAGGTTGTTTGACGCTGAACAGCAACCGGTACGAACTCGAGGTGGGCGTACTCTGCGTCGAATGCTCGCGATAGACCAGCGGGAACACATTGTCCGGGCGGTCCGGTGTCCACGCCTCGGCGTGCAAAGTGTTATTGAGCGGCAGGCTTTCAGCGATGCTTTGCGGCAACTCCACGCCAATCTCAATGCGCTCCGAGTTCTCCAGATTGAACACGGGCGCGCCGGCCTGCACCATCTGCTGGGTTTCGATGGTGCGCCGTGCAATCCGGCCGTCGAACGGCGCGATGAGCCGGGTATTGCGCAGATCGCGGCGCGCGAGATCGCGCTGCACGCCGGCGACGTCGACCGCGGCCTTCAGCTGATCGAATGCGCCACCCGACAGGATGTTTTCGTTATGAAGCACCGCCTTGCGCTTGAGGTCATCGGCGAGCTGGTTGTATTGCGCCTCGGCGCGGCGCACTTGCAGTTGATAAGGTTCAGGATCGATTTGCGCGATCAGTTGACCCTTGCGTACGCGGCCGCCGTCGAGCACGGCGATCTGGACGACGCGCCCGGACACCTCGAAAGCCAGCGGCGAAATGCTGGTCTGCTCGACGCGGCCGGTGAATTCGCGCAGTTCGTTCGCACCTTCTTGCGTGACCGGCACCAACTGCACCATACGTGGCCCGGTATCGGTCGCGACTTCCTGTTGTCGACCACATGCGCTCAGTGCAGCGAATGCCAGAACGACGACGATGCGCGACCGACGTACCGGTCGCTTTACCCCGTGCAGCACGCAGGACCGCACCGCAGGGCGGCTTTCGTGAGCAGTCATTCAGGCCTCTCGTATGGTTAACCCACTACGCTTATGCGCGATATGACGAAACCTGCCGACACTCCAGCGACACTCCGGTCAGGCATCACCAGAAGCGCAATCTACGCGGACAGCGGCGCCTTTTTTTGGCATCGCTATAAGCCCTGCATTCAGGCAGCAGGCGACACACGGTTGAAGTTCGCCCGTCATTTGAGTGTCCGGCTTCGCGACTGTCAGTACTCTCGAACGTCAAGCGCCCACTGCATCATGCATAACCGGACAGATCACACGATGATCGTGGTACGCCCTCATCCCATTGCCGTCAATGTCCGCACGTGCGATCGTCGCGGCTTCGATCGCTTCATTGCATGGCGGGATGTGTGCGGATGTTGTGTTCGGGCTATCGAGGCCTGCTTTGCGCCGCTGGTTCTTCATGTCCGCACCTCGGGTTCACAATTTGATCCTGCCCGTCTCGACAACGAGAATGGCCGGCGATGCACCGACCATGCGACTGCGACTATTACCTGTTCGGGGTGAAGACGATGACCGGAACCTCAACGTTCCGATCGATGCGCCAGACTGCCCCCGGTAGCGCTTGAGAAAAATGGACGAAGATAACGCGGGCCCATTCCATGTATTGAACTTGCGACCGGTCCGATACGAAGAGTCAACGAAGTCTTTTGCGAATTGTCTGCCATAACGCGGGACACCCGTTCATGAAGATCAGGTTGCCTGAAAAAGTATTTAAGTTCCCAAACAACTCATTGTCAAGTGCTTATCTACTACTGTCATCCCGAAGCGGAGTATTACATTGGCAATCTCGGTATTTATCCAGATTGTCCTGCTTTTTCAACGGTGATCACGTCAGGTATTTCCCTTTGTCTTCGCACAGGTTCTTCATGCTGAAACGTCACGGTCCGCGAGACATCATGAACATGTCATCGCCGCATGCCATGGCAAGACGTACGACGCCTGCCACGATGCATCATGGCCGATCGACGCTGACTCCGTCAATTGCTTCGGGTACAGCACACAGATAATTAGCAATCGGCATGAGAATTAACAATTGGAGGTGGAAAGTTCACACGTCAATTCTCTATCATGATAAGGATACCGATCTTCGCGCCAGCTTCAGTTGAAACGGGAATGACTGCTGTATTTAGCTGTGTAAGGCAAGTCACAACCTTGGGGAAAGTTAATTCCATGGGCCTGTACAGGCAAGCTCAGCGAAATCTACCAGCGTTTCCCATATCGCGGCGAGGACACACATAGCCAGCTAACGGCATTTCGTGCGCCAGACTATGGGGAGCGCACCTTGCCATGTGATCGCCTTTCAATGCTCTTGCGCATCACAACTTGTATAGAACACAACGCTTTCGATGCAAACACTCGGAAGGCCGATAGGCTAGCCATCGCTTTTTGCGGTCAATCTGGTCAACTTCGCGTCGAGCCGCGAAATGGGTCCGGTCTCCTTTTCGCGAGATCGTTAATACAGCGTATCCTCCAGTTGCTTATGTCTGCCCAAATAGCCATCGTGGCTCGACCGGGTAGCGCGAACGGTTCCGTCAACCACGCTGATAAGGTGATCGCCACAATGCGTCGATGCAATCACTCGCGAATCGTTTGTATAGTTAAATCGGCTGGCAGTCTGCAGACATCCGGATGCATTGCGTGGGCGAATTCATAATGACGCGCACTCTGTCACTGCCTATGTCGCGGTGCCTTACGTTCGCCCTACTCATCGCCAGTCTTTTCTCCGGTTGCGCGATGGTGACCGTCAGTTCGCTCGGCCCGGAACAATACATCGCGATGCGACGGGGCGATATTCTGTCCACGGGTCGGCTCAGCGCTGCGACTCGCGACACGCTACGGGTTGCAGCGCTCGATGAAAGCGCGTGTCAGCGAACCCCGCAAGAGTGCATCGATTCGATCGCGACCGTGCCGGGTATCAACATCGACCAACGCCTCGCCAGCCTGGCTGAGCTGTCGCTGCAAATGGCCATGACCCATACGCCGACCAATAACGCAGCCTGGAGCGCCGCACAGTTTGATCTGTGGCTGAGAACAGTCAGGTATGCGTACGCGTATCTCTTCTATGGACAACGCACGGCAGGTGAACGTGCGTTCGAGGATCGGCAGACGCAGGTACGTGACTATTACAACTATGCGGCCCAGGAACTTGCCACCGCCCTATTCCGTCGAGGCGCGCTCGACACGTATGCCGGCAACCGTGACCCGGCAAAGCAGGTGATTGGTAACTGGACCATTCATATCGACCTGAGCCGGGTCCGCTTGCCCGAAGGCGTGCGCGAACCGCGTGAGGTGATTCCCGCTTCAAGGCTTTCGTTTGCGGGACTGCGCAGTATTTATCGCCGTGACGGTCTGGGCGCGGAACTCGTCGCGGTGATGAATGTGCCGACACCGGCCGAGAGTACCGAAGTGACAGACGCGGCCGAAGAAACCTCAGGCGGTACGATCACGCCGACTGTCGCACAGCCGGCATCGTCGACGCCAGTATTCAGGGAAATGCCATCGCCTAACGTCACCGCGCTGTTTTTGTTCAACGCGCAGTCGCTGGCACAACTGCGCGACATGCGTGATGTCGACCTGGCGGTCTACGATCCATATCGTGTAACGAGTGTGCAACGGCACGACCAGACTGTGCCGCTTGCGGCCAACTTCAGTGCGGGATACGGTATCTGGCTCGCCCGCTCGGGTTTCGCGGGACAATCTTTGCGCACACTGTTTGGGCGAGCACGCGGCATCGATACGCCGCGCATTTATATGATGCAGCCGTTCGATCCGGATCGACGCATCATCCTGATGCTGCACGGATTGGCCAGCAGTCCCGAGGCGTGGGTCAATGTCGCCAACGATATTCAAGGCGACGAAAAGCTTCGCGAGCATTTCCAGGTATGGCAAGTTTATTACCCGACTAACGTCCCGATTCTTGTCAGCCTGGCGCGGATTCGCAGGGCGGCGCAACAGACGTTGCAGCACTTCGATCCGGACGGAACATCAATGGCGTCGCGGGGTATGGTGTTGATCGGCCATAGCATGGGCGGCGTTCTGGCAAGACTGCTGGTCTCCACTTCCGACGAAGAACTGTGGACCACGTTTCAGGACAAGTACTTGCCTGAAGGTGCCGAGTTGGATCGCAACGACGAACGCCTTAACCGGCTGCTGCGTTTTACGCCGATGCCGCAAGTCGAGCGGGCGATTTTCATCGCGGCGCCTCATCGCGGCACGCCGTTCGCCAGCAATCGAATTGCCCGCTGGGCGTCGAACCTGGTGCGCTTGCCCCTCACGTTGCTACAGGAATTCGATGAGGTAATGCAGAACGCGACGAATATGGGCAGCGCAGACAAGGAACGGCAGACGTTCCAGGTACCTAACAGCATCGAGCAATTGCGTGAGAGCGATCCGTTGATTCAGGCAACCGCGCGGTTGCCGATCAACTCGGCAGTCTGCTTTCACTCGATTATTGCGCGACGCAGGGCGACCGGTCCGCTCGAAGACTCTGACGATGGTGTGGTGCCCTATCGCAGCGCGCATCTTGCAGGCGCACGATCTGAAATGGTGATTGTATCTGGGCACAGTGTTCAGGAGACGCCGCAAGCCATTCTGGAGATCAGGCGAATTCTGCATGAGGATATCGCGGAGGTTGGGGAAGGCGTGCCGGTGGTGGGTTGTGAGGAACGGGCGGGTGTGGTGCATCCGGATGTCGCGCGGTAGGGAGTGGCGTGGGTGGGGTTGTCGTGGGTGGGGTTGTCGTGGGTGGGGTTGTCGTGGGTGG
>NZ_CAJHCP010000008.1 GCF_904848625.1 Paraburkholderia metrosideri | reverse complement strand
CCGCGGGCCGCTGCCTGAGAAGCGACAGTGCGTTTCTTCTTCATGATTGGCATATCCATGATCTTCATCCTTCATGATATGCCTCGCCCACGAAATTACGGATAGGCCCCCGCACAGGGGCAGTGCTAATAGACCACCGTGAACACAAGGAAAGGCCAACGCCCAAAGAACACACCCAAGGCGGCGCCCGACCAAAGCATCCAGCCATCGGGCAACTTGCCACGAACGCGGAGTGCGCGGGAGCACCGATTCCAGATGTACCACTGCCCCCTCCAAGCCAGGGGACCCACTTAAGAACTAGCGGGGTGAGCCCGCTTTCTTTGCTTACTTTCTTTGCGGCGGCAAAGAAAGTGAGTGCCGCCCCGCACAGGGGCAATGCTAATAGACCACCGTGAATTCAAGGAAAGGCCAACGCCCATGGAACACAAGCAAGGCGGCGCCCGACCAAAGCATCCAGCCATCGGGCAACTTGCCACGAATGCGGAGTGCGCGAAAGCACTGATTCCAGATGCACCACAGCCCCCTCCAAGCCAGGGGACCCACTTATGAGCTAGCGGTGTGAGCCCGCTTTCTTTGCTTACTTTCTTTGCGGCGGCAAAGAAAGTGAGTGCCGCCCCGCACAGGGGCAGTGCTAATAGACCACCGTGAACACAAGGAAAGGCCAACGCCCGTAGAACACAACCAAAACCAACTGCCGCCCTGCACAGGGGCAACGCCAATAGACCACCGTGAAAGCAAGGAGAGGCCAACGCCCAAAGAACACACCGAAGGCGGCTCCCAGCCAAAAAAACCACCCTCAAAACTCACCTCACGGTATACCCCCCATCAATCGCCAAAGCCACCCCACTAATCATCGAAGCCGCATCACTCAATAAAAACATAATCGGCGCAGCCACTTCGCCCGACTCAGCAAACCGCCCCAAAGGAATCGCCTTCAAAGCAGGATCACGCTTAACAGGATCACTCCACGCAAGCACCGCCATCGGCGTTAACGTCACCGTAGGATTAACGCTATTCACACGAATCCCAAACGGCCCCAACTCAATACAAAGAGCACGCGTCACCGCATCCATCGCCGCCTTGGAAGCCGAATAACTCAAATGATCATCCAGCGCGACTAGCGCAGCCTGACTCGACACATTCACAATACTGCCCGAGCGCCTGGCTTCGATCATCCCGCGCGCGACATGTTTGGCAACCAGCACCGCACCGCGCGCATTCACCGCCATCACCCGATCGAAACTCGCCGCCGTCGTATCCACCGCCCGCTCGAGCAGCGCAATGCCCGCGCAATTCACAAGGCCGTCGAACGCTTCGAGCGACCCCAACGCATCGTCAATCGCCGCTTCGTCACTAACGTCGAGCACCAACGGTTCGCAACCGGTTTCCTCCGCGAGCCGCGCGAGTTCGTTCACGTTACGCGCGGCCGCAACGACATTCGCGCCTGCAGCGCATAACGCTTCGACGGTCGCGCGCCCAATCCCGCTCGATGCGCCGGTGACGAGAATCGAGCGGCCAGAAAAATCGAAAGTAGCATTCATGATGATTGCAACCGATGCATGACCGGCTTCAAGGCCGGATAGAGATCCGTATAAACGCCGAAGCGCTGCTCGTATAACGTCATTCGCACAGCATCGGGTTGCGCGCGTTCGACCAGCGTCACCCAGCCGCGTTGCGCGTCTTCACGCGAAACCAGGCCGATGCCCACCGCTGCAAGTAACGCCGCACCCATCGCTGCTTCGACATCCTGCTCGATCGTGTAGACCGGATAGCCGGTGATGTCCGCGATAATCTGCATCCACAAATCGGAATGCGCGGCGCCGCCGACGACAATCAGTTTGTCATCGAGCGATTGCGCGCCTTTGCGTCCCGCTTCGATGTTGTGCTTCAACGCAAACGACACGCCCTCCAGCACCGCGCGATACAGATGCGCACGCGTATGAAACAGGCTCAAGCCAACGAATGCGCCGCTCGCTTTGGCGTCCCACACAGGACTGCGCTCGCCCATCAGATACGGCAGAAACATTACGCCATCCGAGCCGGCCGGCACCTTGTCCGCGGACTCTTCCAGCAAACGGTGTGCATCGCCATGCGGCGTCGCGCGCGCGGCTTCGATCTCGGCCTGGCAGAACTGCTCGCGATACCAGGTGACCGATGCACCCGCCGTAATCGCGCCGCCAAACACATAGATATCGTGCTGCCCGTTGAATACGTGCGGCATGCTGATCAACCCGTGCCGCGCGTCGACGGATTGATTGATGTAGCCCCAGCACATGCTCGTGCCGATCATCGCGACATGTTGCCCCGCTCGCGTGACGCCGGCCGCAAACGTGGCCATCGCCGCATCCACGCCGCCCGCGACGATCGCGGTGCCTGCATCGAGTCCGAGTTGCTCCGTCCATTGCGATAACAGGCCGCCTACGACATCCGATGATTCGACCAGCCGCTCCGGCATCATCGTCGCGGGAATGCCGAGCATGTCGAGCGCTTCGTCGGACCAGTCGCGTTTGCCAATGTCATAAACGCCGCCGATGTTGCCCGCCGAACTATGATCGACCGCGACCTCGCCGGTCAGCATGTAGATCACGTACGCATTCGGCGGCAGGAAATAGCGGGTTTTCGCCCACACGTCCGGCTCGTGATCGCGCAGCCACAACATCTTCGTGTAGCCGTAGTAACTGTCCACGCCGTTGCCGGTGATCGTATAGAGCCGTTCGAGATCGACGTTCTCGCGCACCCATTCGACCTCGCGCGTTGCACGGCGATCCATCCAGATCAGGCATGGCGCGAGCGGCCGCATTTCGCTGTCGACCGGAATGCCCGAGCCACCGTAAAGACTGCTCACGCATAAGGCCTTGATCGACTTCGCCGCGACGCCCGCCTGTTTCCCCTTGGAGACGCACGCGGCGATGCACTCCACCACCGCCTTCAGCCACACGGCCGGCCATTGTTCAGCCCATAGCGGCTTGGGCGTATCCGGCTGATAGCTCGACGCATGTTGCGCGATGATCGTGCCATGCTGATCGACCAGCAGCGCCTTGGTGCTCTGCGTGCCGATGTCGACGCCGATGACGTAGTCCATACAGTCTCCGTTTTATAGTCCGCTGATCCTCGTGCTGCGCACTGCGCAGAAAGCTCACCCGCGAGGCTTCAGCAGTACCTTGATCGAATCGAGCGAATTCGCGATGCTGATCGCCTCGTCCCACTCTTCCAGCGAAAAGCCATGCGTGACGATGCCTTTCGACGTGACGAGCCCGCGTGCCAGCAGATCGATTGCAATCGGATAGCAGTACGGCCCCAGATGCGCGCCGCGCACGTCGAGCTCCTTGCGGTCGCCGATCACCGACCAGTCGAGTGTCGTCTCCGCACCGAACACTGAAAACTCGACAAAGCGCCCGAGCTTGCGAATCAGGTCCATCCCCTGGTTGACGCCAATTGGCGCGCCGGTCGTTTCAATATACACATCGCAGCCGTAGCCGTCCGTCAGCGAGTGGATAATCGCCAACGCATCCTGCTCTTTCGGATTGATGGTCACGTCCGCACCGTATTCGCGCGCCAACGCAAGGCGCTCTTCCACCAGATCGATCACCACCAGTTTCTTCGGCGTTTTCAGATGCGCGACTTGCGTCATCATCAATCCGAGCGGTCCGGCGCCTGCAATCACCACCACGTCGTCGAGTTGCAGATCGCCGCGATTGACGGTGTGAATCGCGCACGCAAGCGGCTCGATAATCGCGGCGTCTTCGAGAGAAATGCCGTCGGGAATCTTGTGAACAATCGCGGTCGGCGGAATGCGCATGTATTCGGCCATGCCGCCGTCCGCCACTTCGCGCTGGAAGCCGAAGATGTTGTGCACTTCGCACATCCAGTATTTGCCGGATTTGCAATAACGGCACTTACCACACGGCACAATCTGTTCGGCGATCACACGGTCGCCCTTCTCGACGCCGAAATGTTCGGCTGCGCCTTCGCCGATTTCTTCGACATAGCCGAAGAATTCATGACCCGGAATCACCGGTGCTTTGACCCACGGGCTCGGGCCGCCCCAGAACATTTTTGCGCCCGAATGGCATTTGCAGTCGCTCGCGCAAATGCCGCACGCCGCGATGCGGATCACCAGTTCGTGCGCACGGGCCTTCGGTTTCGACACCTGTTCGACGCGATAATCTTTCGGCGCGTGACAGACGATGGCGGTCATGTTCTCTTTGTCGGATTGAGTCGTCATTGCATGGTCCTGCTAAAAAGAGTCGAGGGAAAATTACTTTCTACGGTCGCGGCTAATGTAGATCGCGAGCAGAATGATTCCGCCCTTGATCACGTTCTGCACATACGGATTCACGCCGACCATGTTCAGGCCGTTGTTCAGCACGCCGAGCAGCAACGCACCGATCAACGTGCCGATGATCGAACCACGGCCACCGGAGATCGACGTGCCGCCCATCACCACCGCGGCAATCGCGTCGAGTTCGAAGCCGACGCCCGCGTTCGGCTGGCCGCTCATCAAACGCGCGGTCAAGACGATCGAGGCGAACGCGGAAGTCAAACCGGCCAGCGTGTAGACGATCAGCTTCACCCGCGCTACTCGCACGCCGGATAAACGCGTCGCCTGTTCATTGCCGCCAATCGCATACACATAGCGGCCGAACGGCATGCGTTCGAGCAGCACCCACGCGATCACGTAGATCACCACCATGATCACGACCGGTGCCTGAATGCCGAGAATCTTGCCGCTGCCGAAGAAGCTGACCCAGTCGGGCAAGCCGTCGATCGGATAGCCGCCTGTGTAGATCAATGCAAGACCGCGGGCGATGCCCATGGTCGCCAGCGTGACGATGATCGGCGGCATGCCGGCGAACGCAACGAAGAAGCCATTGGCGGCGCCGAAGCCCAAACCGACTGCGATGCCCACTGCGAGCGCAGCCACCGAATTCATTCCGGCGACCATCAGACCGGCGGCAAGGGTGCCCGCCAATGCCATCACCGAGCCCACCGAGAGGTCGATACCGCCAGTGAGGATCACGCACGTCATGCCGACGGCAATGATCGCGTTGATCGACACCTGACGCAGCACGTTCTCGATATTCGCCGCCGAAAGAAAGCTGTCGCTCGCGAACACCATGACGATGCAAACCGCCAGCAGCCCGATGAACGGATAAAACAACGTGGAACGCTTTAACGCGGCCCACGTGAAGCGCACCGGCGCGCCTGGGGTATCACTACTGACCGTCGAAGTCTTCGGCGAAGAAGAAGGATTAGGCGTGTTCATGGGGTGCTCCAAGGGCGCCGGCAGTGGCATAAGTCATCACGGCGTTCGAGTCGATCGCGTCGCCTTCGAGCATCGCTTCGATGCGTCCCTGCCGGAACACGGCGACGCGGTCGCACATGCCGACGATCTCCGGCAATTCGGACGAGATCATGATGATCGAGTAGCCACGCTCGGTGAGTTCGCGCATCAGCAGATAGATTTCGGCTTTGGCGCCGACGTCGATGCCGCGTGTCGGTTCATCGAAGATCAGGATGTTGGTGTGGTGATTCAGCCAGCGCGCAATCACGACTTTCTGCTGATTGCCGCCGGAGAGCGTCGCGACTTCGGTGTGCATCGTCGGCGCTTTGACGCCGACGCGTTTCATGATGTCGGCGGTCGCGCGCGCTTCACTGCGCTGATCGATGAAAAAACGCAGCGACCGATATTTACCGAGGTTGTTGATCGAGATGTTCTGCTTGATCGAGAAGTCGGTAATCAGCCCTTCGGTCTTGCGGCTTTCAGGCAGGATGCCGACACCGGCGCGCAATGCATCGGCGGGATCGGAAAGCTTCGCGGACGCTCCGTTGACGCGAATCTCCTTCACGTGAGCCGGGTCTGCGCCGATCACCGCGAGCGCAGTTTCTGTGCGGCCCGAGCCGACCAGTCCCGCGAAGCCGAGAATTTCGCCTTCACGCAGCGTGAAACTCAACTCGGGACTGTCCTTGAGCAATTGCAGTTTCCTGACATCCAGCACGATCTTCGCGTCGGCCCGCAATGGCGGCTTCGGCGGAAAGCTGCTTTCGATCCTGCGTCCCACCATCATCTGCACGAGATGCCCGACGTCGGATTCCGCGACTTCGGTCATGCCGACGTACTGACCGTCGCGCAACACCGTAATGCGGTCGCACACTTCGAAAATCTCTTCGAGGTGATGCGAGATAAAGATCATCGCGACACCCTGCGTCTTGAGATCGCGCATGATCGCGAATAGATGCCCGGCCTCGGCGGGTGTCAGCGTCGCAGTCGGTTCGTCGAGAATCAGAATGCGCGCTTCGAGCGACAACGCCTTGCCGATTTCGACAAACTGCTGCTGTGCGACCGACAGTTCACGAATCGGTACCGACAGATCGACCGCCACGCCGAGCCGCTGAAAAATCGCCGCCGCCGCGCGCCGCATCTTGCCGCGTTCGAGCAGGCCCAGTCCGCTTTTCATTTCGCGGCCGAGGAAGATGTTCTCCACAGCGTTCAGATACGGAATCAGGCTGAACTCCTGAAACACAATGCCAACGCCCGCCGCGACAGCGTCGTGATAGTTCGTGAAGTGACGCGCGTCGCCGTCGATCGTGATCGTGCCTTCGTCCGGCTGATAGATGCCGCACAGGATTTTCATCAGCGTCGATTTGCCTGCGCCGTTTTCGCCGAGCAGCGCGTGAATCTCGCCGCGTGCAATTTCCAGGTGAATGCCTTGCAGCGCCTTCACACCCGGAAAGCTTTTGGTGATGTTGTCGAGTTTGAGAATGGTGTCCATCGGGTCCTCCTCTGCTGCCGGTTGCCGTGCGTGAAACGAAGCGCGGCAACCGGCCTTCGCGTTACCAGCTAAAGCCCTTGGCATTGCTCTTGTCGATCATCTTCACGTCGACCGGAATGGTCTTCGGCACATTGGCGCCCCACTTCTTGGCGAGTGCAATGCCGAGCGCGATCCGCACCTGGTCAGCCGGAAATTGTGCAGACGTCTCGACGAATTTCGAATTCGGCTTCTGGATCGCGGCGATGGCTTCCGGCGCTCCGTCGACGCTCGTCAGCTTGATGTCCTTACCCGACGATTCGATGGCAGACAACGCGCCCATCGATCCGCCGTCATTCACGCTGAAAATCCCCTTGAGGTTAGGATGCGCCTGAATCATGTTCTCGGTGACGGACAACGCGGTCGCACGTTCCTGCTTACCGTTCTGCGTATCCACGATCTTCACACCGGGCACTTTCGCGAGCGCCGCTTTGCAACCGCGTACGCGTTCGAGAATCGGCACCACCGGAATGCCGTCGAGAATCGCGACTTCACCGCTGCCGCCAATCGATTTCGCAAGGTAATCGCAGGCCATTTCACCGGCGTCGTAATTCTTCGAGCCGACGAACGAATCGACCGGACCATTTGCATTCGCATCGACTGCCACCACGATCACGCCCGCTTTTTTCGCCGATGTCACCGCCGATTGAATGCCGGTCGTGTCGGTCGGATTCACGAGCAGGATGTCGATCTTCTTCTGCAACATATCTTCGACGTCGCTGACCTGTTTGCTGACGTCGTGATGCGCATCGGTGACGACCACCGTCGCGCCGATCGATGCGGCCGCGTCGTTTAACGCCTTCTGCATGGTCACGAAGTACGGATTATTCAATTCCTGAAACGTCATGCCGATTTTCAGCGGCGCGGCCTGTGCAGCCGGCGCGGCGATAAACGACAGACCCAATGCGAGGGTCGCGAAAGCCGCCGTATTGCGTGCGAAACTCTTCATCGTGATCCGCTGTGAAGGCTGTTGAGGGAATTGCGTCATGGTTGTCTCCGTTATTAAGGTTGAACGCGTCCCTCACGCTGTCCTGGGACGGCGCGATACGTGTCGAACGCGGGGTGAAGTAAAGCGCTTCGGCTACAGGCCAGGCGCGCGAACTACGCTACATGGACTACATGAATCAGTTGGATGGCCGCTGATTAGCCGGGGCGCGCTTTAGCGGTGGATACGCGGCGGCAACATTGGGCGGCAAGCCAGGCGCAAGCACGATGGCCGGTGCATCGTCGATACCTGCGCCACGGGCGGCGGCTTCTTCGGACGCATCGCGGCTCGCGTCGTTCAGTTGCTGATAGCGGCGGAATTTCGACGGCGCCATGCCCTTCACCGCCAGAAATTGCCGGTTGAAATTCGACAGGTTGTTGAAGCCCGCCTTGAAACAGATATCGGTGACGCTGAGATCGTCGTCGGTCAGCAACTGACACGCGAGGTTGATGCGCATACGGTTCACGTATTGAACGAAGGGTAAGCCGGTATGCCGGCGGAAATATCGCGAGAACGCACTCACACTTTGGCCGGCGAGTTGCGCGAGATCGGACTCGCGCAATTCATTCGCGAGATTCTTGCCGATATACGACAGCACATGATTGATACGGGTCGATGCAAAACCCGTCGGGTCCGCCTGATACGCAGGACTTGCCAGCGTCTCGCGATCTTCCGCGTTCATCAGGATTTCGAGCATCGACATGAACAACACCAGACGCTGCAATCCACGCGCGGCCAGCAATTCATGGAACAGCGGAAAAATCGCCGCACTGGTCTGCGCACCGAACGACAGCCCGCGCCGCGAGTCCGCGAGCAGAGTTTCGACTTGCCGCCACTCAGGAAAACTGTCGATGCAACTCGACACGAACTCCTGTCCGAATTGCACGACCAGATTGCGTTGCGTGATCGACTCGCCTTGCGGCACGTCGCTGACCCAGTTGTGCGGCAGGTTTGGCCCCATCAGCACGAGATTGCCAGGCGCAAAGCTGCTGATGTGATCGCCGACGAACATCTTGCCCGTCGTCGCCACAATCAGATGAATTTCGTATTCCGGATGAAAGTGCCAGCGCACCGTCCGGTACGGATAACCATGCGACCACACTTTGAACGATTCGTCGCGGCGTACGGCCACGATCTCGAGATCGGGTTGCACTGTCTGCCTCCATGATGCGGTTCGCCGGGGCGCCGCAGAGCTTCATCTTGTATAGCGAAAAGTAACCCTCAACCGCGCGATCCACCACTAGAAATGAGACCGCGGACCAATACTTTTTTGCATTCGGGTTACTCCTGGCGACCTGAATGTCAAGTTTGGTGCAATGCAATACGGATAAAACCCGGCCGCGAAGCGCCTCCCGTCTGACGGCAAGCTCGGCCAGACCACGCTGCAAGCCCCGCCACGCCGCGCTGCGCCACAAAAAAGCCGATGCAGTCGCCTTGACATTCGTTTCAGCGGGTACGATCATTCGCTCACATGCAGAGCAAATGCTCCATATTAAGAAATCGCACGCTCCGTGCCGTGCGAATGAAGACTTTAGGAGACGCACATGAACAGCGGGCAAAGCAGCGGCGCGGCCGCACACGTGATCCTGCACATCGGCGCGGGATCGTTTCATCGCGCGCATCAGGCGTGGTATCTACATCGGCTGAACGAGGCAAAGGTGGCGGGCGAACCGCACTGGTCGCTCACGGTCGGCAATATTCGCAGCGACATGAACGCGGTGCTCGACGCGCTCGCCGCGCAAAAGGGTGTCTATACGCTGGAGACCGTCACGCCGCAGGGCGAGCGCGCGTATGAAACGATTCGCTCGATCGAGCGCGTGGTGCCGTGGACCGAAAGTCTCGACGGATTGATCGAGGCCGGCGCCGATCCGGCCTGCAAGATCATCGCGTTCACGGTCACCGAAGGCGGCTATTACCTCGACGAAGAGGACGAGCTCGATACCGCGAATCCCGACCTCGCCGCCGATCTGAAGGGCGGCCACACGACGATTTACGGCGCACTGGCCGCCATTCTCGATGCGCGGATGAAGCGCGGCGCTGGCCCCGTCACGCTGCAAACCTGCGACAACCTGCGCAGCAACGGCGAGCGTTTTCATGCGGGCATGAGCGAGTTTCTGGAGCGGCGCGGCACGGATGAACTGGCGCAATGGTTCGACGACAACACCGCCTGTCCGAGTTCGATGGTCGACCGGATTACGCCGCGCCCGACGCCGGACGTGAGCGAACGTGTCAAGGCCGCGACCAGGGTCGACGACGCGTGTCCGGTCATGGGCGAAGCGTTTATCCAGTGGGTGATCGAAGACCGTTTTATCGCCGGACGCCCCGCGTGGGAAAAGGTCGGCGCGGAACTGGTCGACTCCGTGATGCCGTACGAGGAAGCGAAAATCCGCATTCTCAACGCGACGCACAGTTGCATTGCGTGGGCGGGTACGCTGGTCGGGCTGAACTACATCCACGAAGGCACGCTCGACGCGGATATCCACAAATTCGCGTTCGATTACGTGAGCGAAGACGTGATTCCGTGCCTCACGCCGAGTCCGCTCGATCTCGAGCGTTATCGCGATGTGGTGCTGGAGCGCTTCGGCAATCCGTATATCCAGGACACGAATCAGCGCGTCGCCGCCGATGGCTTTTCGAAGTTGCCCGGTTTTATCGCGCCGACGCTGTCCGAATGCTTTGAACGCGGCGTCACACCGGCGGCGACGGCGATGTTGCCCGCGCTGTTCTTCCGCTTTCTCGAACGCTGGCATACCGGCAAGTTGCCGTATGCGTATCAGGACGGCGTAATGGACGACAGCGTCGCGCATGGCTTTTTCGCGGCGCCCGATCCGTTGCAGGCGTTTGCTGCCGACCGGCTGCTGTGGGGCAGCATGGCGCAGACCCCGGAGCTGGAATCGGCGCTGGGTGGCGCGCTGGCACGCGTCGACGTATGGCTCGCCAAACGCGGCGCGCTCTGAGCAACGCTTAAACTTCCCTCGATTCACGCGCGGTGCCAGGCTTAATGCGCATGGCACCGCGCGCCATGTGCAGCTAAAGTAGCGCATCTCTAACGACGAAGGTTCCGCGCCCATGTATCTCGGCATCGACCTCGGCACGTCCGAAGTGAAAGTCCTGCTGCTCGCGTCCGATGGACGCGTGATCGGCACCGCAGGCTCCCCGTTTACCGTTTCGCGTCCGCATCAGCGCTGGGCCGAACAGAATCCCGAAGACTGGTGGACCGGCACGCGCGCAGCGCTCGCCGCATTGCGCGCGAAGCATCCCGACGAATTCGCGCAGATTCGCGGCATTGGTCTGTCCGGGCAGATGCACGGCGCGGTGCTGCTCGACGCGCAAGACCGCGTGCTGCGGCCGGCGATCCTGTGGAACGACATGCGCAGCGACAAAGAGTGCGCCGAACTGACCGAGCGCGCGCCCGATCTGCACAGCGTCGCCGGCAATCTGGCCATGCCCGGTTTCACCGCGCCGAAGCTGTTATGGGTCGCGCGCCACGAGCCGGACATTTTCGCGCAGACCGCCTGCGTATTGCTGCCGAAAGATTATCTGCGCCTGCAACTGACTGGCGGCAAGGTATCCGATCCGTCCGATGCAGCCGGTACGTTATGGCTCGACGTCGCCAAACGCGACTGGTCCGACTCCCTGCTCGCCGCGTGCAATATGACGCGCGCGCAGATGCCGGGCCTCGCCGAAGGCAGCGCGCCGTCCGGCACTCTGCTGCCTGCCGTGGCGCGCGAATTCGGTTTGAGCGACGGCGTGGTCGTCGCGGCCGGCGGCGGCGATAACGCGACCAGCGCGATCGGCATCGGCGCGACGCAACCGGGCGACGGCTTCGTATCGCTCGGCACGTCGGGCGTGCTGTGCGTGGTCGGCGACAGTTTCCGGCCGAATCCGGCCTCCGCGGTGCACGCGTTCTGTCACGCGATTCCGGATCGCTGGCATCAGATGAGCGTGGTGTTGTCGGCGGCGAGTTGTTTGCGCTGGGTCTGCAAGCTCACGTCCACCGACGAACCTACGTTACTCGCCGAAATCGAGGCGCTCCCCGCCGATGCGCTGACCACCGCGCCACTGTTCCTGCCGTATCTATCCGGTGAACGCACGCCGCACAACGACCCGTATGCGCAAGGCGTGTTCTTCGGCATGAACCACGCAACCGATCGCGCGTTGCTCGGCTACGCGGTACTCGAAGGCGTGACGCTCGCGCTCACCGACGGCCTCGACGCGCTGCGTGCCGCCGGCACCGAAGCGAAGGCCCTGTCGCTGCTCGGCGGCGGTGCGCGCAGCGACTACTGGGCGCAGCTGCTGGCCGACGCACTCGACACTGCTACGCGCAAGCACGGCGGCGGCGAAACCGGCGCAGCGCTCGGCGCGGCCCGCCTCGGCTGGCTGGCCGCCGGCGGCGATCCGGCCATCGTGCTGACCAAACCGCCCATCGAAAAGGAATTCACGCCGAACCCGCGCCGCCATGCCGAACTGCGCGCGCGGCTCGAAGCGTATCGTGCGCTTTACCGCCACGTGCGCCCGTTGTTCGACCCGGCGCGAGCCCCGCTCGCCTGACCGGTCACTCGCAGCCGGCCCCGTTGAGAGTCGGGACCGGCTGCTATCGTCGGCGCACTTCAAGCGAACCGTTACCGTGCCCAAATCAACAGAAAAATTAGATCTTGCTACCCGTGCGGCGTGGCTGTACTACGTCGCCGGCAATACCCAGAATGAAATCGCCGAGAAGTTGCAGGTCTCACGCCCGGTCGCACAACGGCTGGTCGCCTTCGCTGTCGAAAAGAATCTGATCCGTGTGCGGGTCGATCACAAACTCGCCGACTGCCTGGCGCTCGCCGATCAACTGTCGAAGCGCTATGGACTCTCCATGTGCGAAATCGTCCCGATCGACGGCGACGCGTCGGACGAAGTCGACCGCAAACTGGCCGTGGCCGGCGCGCAGGTGATGGAGCGCTATCTCAATGCGGACAAGCCGATGGTGGTCGCCGTGAGCAGCGGCCGGACCCTGAAGGCCGCAGTCGACCAGATCGCGCAACTGGACCGTCCGCAGCACCGGTTGGTATCGATGGTCGGGGCGATCGCCCAGGACGGCTCCTCGAACCGCTATGACGTCGCGCTGCACATTTCCGAGAAGACCGGTGGCAAGCATTTTCTGCTGCCCGCGCCGCTGCTTGCCGATAGCGAAGCCGAGCGCGCGCAGTGGTGCAATCACCGGCTGTACCGGATCGTCGAATCGCTGTCGGCAGAGGCGGATGTCGCGTTCGTCGGCATCGGCAATATCGGCTTGAAATGTCCGCTGCACGAAGACGGCTTTATTACGTCGGCGGAAGTGAAGGAGTTGATGCAGAACGGCGCGGTGGCCGAAATGCTCGGCCTGCCGATCGACGCCGCGGGCGCGCACGTCGAATCGCCCACGGGCCGGCGCGTCACGAGCATTGCGCTCGACGCGCCGCCGCGTCGTCCGACGATCGGCTTTGCCGGCGGACAACGCAAACGTGAAGCGCTGATCGCGGTGCTGAAGGGCGGCTGGTTGTCGGGGCTGGTGACCGATGAACTCTGCGCACGGGCGGCGCTGGAAGCCTGAGCACCCCGCTGCTTACAAGCCCACTAAACACTAAACCAGCGGTAACCCTTCGGTGATGATGATCCGGTAGTCGCCGCCTTGCAGCCGCGTCTGACTCACCTTCTGATACGCCGGACTTCGGTACCACGCGAGCGCTTCGTCATAGCCGGTGAATTCGAGAATCAGGATCTCCTCGATGGCCGGGCCTTCCACCACTTCCTTGCGCCCGTGACTCGCGAGCATCATGACCGGATGCTGCTCGAAGACGGCGGGCGCGACCTGCTTGTACTCTTCGAGCTTGGCAGGGTCGAGCGTTTTCTCGCGTGTGATGACGACATAGGCGGGCATGAGCGTTTCCTGGTCAGGACAAGAAGGAAAGCTAAATAGAAAACTGCGCGCCCGCCGCTTACTCCATCGTCACGCGGCCAGCACCTCGACGATCTTACGCTGGAATGCTTTCCCTTCGCTGTCGAATAAATGGCAGTGTTCGGGCGTGGCGCCGAGCTTCTGGGTCTCACCTTTGGTATGACGTTCGAGCGGCGGAATCCGTGCGATCAGACCGTCCGGTGCGACGCCCGATTCGGCGTACAGATACGCAGCGTCGCCGAGCGATTCGATGGCCATCGTGCGCGCCGAGATGCCGTCGTCGGTCGTGCCCACGTGCAGATGCTCGGGACGAATGCCGACGGTCACCTTGTCGCCCTGCTTGACCGCGCCGGGTTCCACCGCGACGCGCTGCGTCTCGCCGGTTTCATAGCGAACCGTGACGCCGTCGTGGGTAACCGACTGCACTACGCCTTCCATGAAGTTCATTTTCGGCGAGCCGATAAAGCCCGCGACGAAGCGGTTGGCCGGTGCGTGGTACAGCATCGTCGGGCTCCCCACCTGTTCGAGATTGCCCGCCGACAACACGACGATCTTGTCGGCCAGCGTCATCGCCTCGACCTGATCGTGCGTCACGTAAATCATCGTGGTCTTCAGTTCGTCATGCAGACGCGCGAATTCGAGGCGCATTTTCACGCGCAGTGCGGCGTCGAGGTTCGACAGCGGTTCGTCGAACAGGAACACCTTCGGCTTGCGCGTGATCGCGCGGCCAATCGCTACGCGCTGGCGCTGCCCACCCGACAACTGCTTCGGCTTGCGATCGAGCAGATGGTCGATGTGCAGGATCTTCGCGGCATTGCGTACGGCCGCGTCGATTTCCGGCTTCTTGGTGCCCGCGAGTTTCAGGCCGAATGCCATGTTGTCGTACAGCGTCATGTGCGGATACAGCGCGTACGACTGGAACACCATCGCAATGCCGCGCTTGGCGGGTGCCACGTCGTTCACGCGCACGCCGTCGATGGTGAGATCGCCGCCGCTGATATCTTCGAGGCCGGCAATCATCCGCATCAAGGTCGATTTACCGCAACCGCTCGGGCCGACAAACACGACGAACTCGCCGTCCGCGATGTCGAGGTTGATGTCGCGCATGACTTCGTTGTCGTCGTACGCCTTTCTGATGTTGCGCAGAGTTACGCTTGCCATGATGTGTCTCCGTGTATTGCTGTGCTGTTCTGTGCTGTGTGCTGACTGTCTGTTGCTTCAGCCAGATCACGTACTTTGGTTGGCCCCGCCACCGTCTCGTTCTGCCTGCCGATGCGCCGCGCTCAGGGCGCAGCCGCCGTACTCAAGGTCCATTGTGCGACCAGATCGGGTAATTGACGCATATCGTCGAAAACGTGGCGCGCGCCCGCTGCATGCAGCTTGTCGATCTGCGCGTCACTCGCATGACCACCGCCGATAAATCCCAGCACCGTCATGCCCGCCGCCGTCGCCGCCGTCACGCCCGTCACGCTGTCCTCCACGACGAGACACGACGCAGGCGCAAGCCCCAACCCTTGCGCCGCCGCCAGATAGACATCGGGCGCCGGCTTCGGATTCGGCACTGCATCGGCACAAAACAGCCGGTCGCCGAAAAACTGCACGAGGCCGGTGCGCGCCAGCACGGTCTCCACATACGGACGAAAGCTGTTGCTCGCGCAGCTCTTGACCAGCGGTATCTGTGCCAGCGCGGCCTCGATCCCGTCGACCGCCGGCGCCTGCATCGCTGCGGTTTCCACCGCGCGGCGGATCGCCTCGATATCGTCGGCGCCAAGGCTTTTGCCAAGCTGTGCCGCCGTGCCTTCCAACACTTTCTCGATGCGTAGGCCCAGCAGCGGCAGCACCACCGGCTCGACATCGGTGTGGGGCCAGCGTGCTTCGAGTTCATGCACCAGCATCCGCGCCGCGACCGCTTCGCTGTCGATCAGCACGCCGTCGCAATCGCAGATCAACGCCAGATTACGCTCGTTCGTCCCTGCGGTCATTTCACCGCCCCGAACGTAAGACCGCGCACCAGTTGCTTCTGCGACAGCCAGCCGACGATCAGGATCGGCGCGACCGCCAGCAGCGAAGCAGCAGACAGCTTGGCCCAGAACAACCCCTCAGGACTCGAATACGACGCGATGAACACCGTCAGCGGCGCAGCATTCGAACTCGACAGGTTGATACTCCAGAATGCTTCGTTCCACGACAGGATCACCAGCAGCAACGCGGTCGAGGCGAGCCCCGGCAGCGACATCGGCATCAGCAGATAGACGATTTCCTGCCACGTCGCCGCACCGTCGATCCGCCCGGCTTCGAGAATGTCGCGTGGGATTTCCGCGAAATACGTGAACGACATCCACACCGCAATCGGCAGATTGATCAGCGTGTAGACGATCACGAGACCCGACACCGTGTCGAGCAGCCCGCTGTTTTTCCACAGCAGATAGATCGGCACCAGTACGCCGACCGACGGCATCATCTTGGTGGACAGCATCCACAGCAACACTTTTTGCGTGCGGCGCGTCGGGAAGAACGCCATCGCATACGCGGCGGGCACGGCCAGAATCAGGCAGAGCACCGTCACCCCGACCGAGATCAGGATCGAATTCCACGCGAACGAAAAGTAGTTGCTGCGCGCGAACACCTCGCGGAAGCTTTCGAGTGTCGGCGTGAAAAATAGCGACGATGCGTAGGCCTGCTGCTCGGTCTTGAATGCGGTAATCGTCATCCAGAAGATCGGGAAAAACAGCAGCAGCGCGACGAGCCACGCAATCACGCCAGGAATGCCACGGCGGATTACGTCGAACGGCGACTTGGCCGGCACGGTCATGGGCGTCGTCGACGACGCCGGGGTGGAGGCAACGTGGCTCATTTTTCGTACTCCCCTTTCAGGTTCTTCGCGAGCATCCGCACCAGGAAGAACGACACGATATTAGCCAGCACGACAGCGAGAATGCCGCCCGCCGATGCGAGACCGACGTCGAACTGCTGCAGGCCCAGCGAGAAAATCAGGTACGACAGATTGGTGGTCGCCGTGCCCGGACCGCCGCCCGTGGTCGTATAGATTTCGGCGAAGATCGACAGCAGGAAAATCGTTTCCATCATCACCACCACCGCGATCGCGCGCTTCAGGTGCGGCAGCGTGATGTAGAAGAACATCGAGAACGGACCTGCACCGTCTATCTTCGCGGCTTCCTTCTGCTCCTGGTCGAGCGACTGGATTGCCGTGAACAGGATCAGGAACGCGAACGGCAACCACTGCCACGCGACGATCATGATCACCGCCGTCAGTGGATAGTCGGCGAACCAGTCGATCGGCTGCATGCCCATCGCGCGCATGCCCTGCGCGATCAGGCCATACACCGGATGCAGGATCATGTTCTTCCAGATCAGCGCGCTGACGGTCGGCATCACGAAGAACGGCGCGATGGCGAGCAGTCGCGCGACGCCCTGGCCGTAAAACTTGCGGTCGAACAGAATCGACATCAGCACGCCGCCGACCACCGTGATCACCAGTACGGAGATGATCAACTCGAGCGTGTGCATGATCGACGGCAGGAACGACGGATCGGTGGCGAGATACCGATAGTTGTCGAGACCGGCGAAACCGCGAATGTCCGGATTCAGCAGGTTGTAGCGCGAGAACGAAAACCAGATCGTCATCGCGAGTGGAATCGCCATCCACAACACCAGCACGGCGACCGACGGCGTCGCTAGCCAGCGTGCTGAAGTGGCCTTGCGGGCTTCACGTTCTTGTTCAGTCTGGGGATGGGCATGCATGATAGGTAGGCGCAAAGGACGCATGATTGACCACCTGTTCGGTATTGCGCGGGTCGTTTGCCTGAGCCGTATAAACCGCCCGATCCGGCTGGACGGCATGAGCCACTGCGGCGCCTTCGGTGCCACAACGCCCGCTCGCGGCGGAACAGGTCCGCTGTGCTGCGTGGGCCGGCTGACGGGCGTCAGCCGGCGCGTGCCACATTAACCGTGTGGCTGGTTTCCCAGCGTGGGCGGCTTACTTCTGATAGCCGGCCTGCTTCACTGCGCGATCCGCAGTGGCATTGCCTGCTGCCAGCGCCTGGTCGACCGTCATCTGACCGGCAATCGCACCGGAGATGCTCTGACCGACCACCGTGCCGAACGACTGGAACTCAGGAATCCCGACAAACTGCACACCGGTGTACGGCACTGGCTTGAGCGTCGGATGATCCGGGTCAGCCGTTTCGATCGCTTTCAGCACGAAAGCGCCGAACGGTGCGGCCTTCTGGTACTCAGGACGCGCGTACGTGGATTGACGCGTTCCCGGCGGCACCGAGGCCCAGCCTTCGTCCTTCGCGACCAGTTCGATGTATTCCTTCGAGGTCGCCCACGCAATGAACTTCTTGGCCGAGTCCGCCTGCTTCGACGACTTCGGAATCGCCAGCGCCCAGGCCCACAGCCAGTGCGAACCCTTCGGCGTAACGGCGATCGGCGCCGCGGCGAAGCCGACCTTGTCCGCGATCTGCGACTGGCTCTTGTTGTAGAGCATGCCGGCTGCAACCGTCGCGTCGATCCACATCGCGCACTTGCCCGACGACATCAGCGTGAGGTTTTCGTTGAAGCCGTTCGAGCTGGCTCCCGGAGGGCCGTCTTTACGCAGCAGATCGACGTAGAACGTCATCGCCTTCTTCCATTCCGGCGAGGTGAGCTGCGCATTCCACTTTTCGTCGAACCAGCGGCCGCCGAACGTGTTCACGACCGTCGTGCCATACGCCATGTTCTCGCCCCAGCCCGCCTTGCCGCGCAGACAGATGCCGTACTGGCCGTTGGCCTTGTCGGTGAGCTTGTCGGCGAATTGCGCGATCTGGTCATAGGTCGGCTGATCGGGCATCTTCAGGCCGGCCTTGTCGAACAGGTCCTTGCGGTAGTACGTCATCGAGCTTTCGACGTAGAACGGCAGCGCGTACAACTGGCCGCCGCTGGACAGGCCGTCGCGGGCCGTCTTCACGACGTCGTTCAGATCGTAATCTGCCGGCAGGTTGGTGATCGGCGCGAGCCAGCCGCGCTTGCCCCATTGCGGGGTTTCATAAGCGCCGATCGTCATCACGTCGAACTGGCCGCTGCCGGTCGTGATGTCGGTCGTCGCGCGCTGACGCAGCACGTTTTCTTCGAGAATCACCCAGTTCAGCTTGATGTCCGGATTCGCTTTTTCGAATGCGGGCGAGAGCTTCTTCAACTCGATCATGTCCGGGTTGTTCAGCGTGGCGATCGTCACCGTCCCTGCCGATGCGCTCAGCGTGAAGCACGCGACAGCGCCGGCACTCGCCGCTTTCAGCGCGGATTTGAAGGCTGGTTTCATGTGTTGTCTCCTTTTCTCGTACGTTATGTGGTGCTGCGTCTGTTTTACGAAAATGACGGTGAACCGAGCATGGCTCGCGCCTGAGATCGGCTCATCCGCCTAGCTCATCCAGTTACCGCCGTCGACGTTCAGGGTTTGAGCCGTGATGTAATCGGCGTCCGCCGAAGCGAGAAACAAGGCGGCGCCGGTCAGGTCGTCGGGCACGCCCATGCGCCCGAGCGGCACCGCTTCGCCGACCAGGCGCTTCTTCTCGCCGAGCGGCCGGTTTTCATAACGGGCGAAGAGCGCGTCGACGTCTTTCCACATCGGCGTGTCGACGACCCCCGGCGCAATGCCGTTCACATTGATCTTGTGCGGCGCGAGCGCCAATGCCGCCGATTGCGTATAGCTGAGCACGGCCGCCTTGGTCGCGCAGTAGTGCGACACGAGTGCCTCGCCGCGCCGCCCGGCTTGCGATGACATATTGATGATCTTGCCGCCATGTCCCTGCTCGACCATTTTTCGCGCGACGGTTTGCATCAGGAAGAACATGCCCTTCACGTTGACCGCGAACAGGCGGTCGAACACGTCCCAGGACTCATCGAGGATCGGGCGCATGTCGAACAGCGCCGCGTTGTTGAACAGAATGTCGACCTGGCCGAACCGCTCCAGCGTGCTTGCCAGAATGCGTTCGATATCGTCGCGACGCGTGACATCGGCACTGACGCTCAGCACGCGCTCGCCGTGAGTGGCGCGCAGCGCGTCGCCGAAACTGTCGGCCGGTTTCACGTCGACCAGCACGCAGCGCGCGCCTTCGTCCAGATACCGTTTGGCCACGGCTTCACCGATTCCGCTTGCCGCGCCCGTCAGAATAGCCACCTTGTCTTGCAATCGTGCCGACACTGCCTGTCTCCGGTTCGTTCTGCTTCTTGAGATTCTTGCCGCGCAGTGAGCGAACGCTCGTTGCGTGATCAATTGCTCTGTTTGTGATCGAATGATCGGATACGGACCGGGTCATGTCAAGGCGCTCAATCAGATTTCGATGGTGCAGCGCGGCAGGAGCCTCGCGTGCATTGGCTACCCTCCCCAACCTTGGTACTGGAAGTTGCGGACATCCAATCCGCATTTCTGCACCGCCTGCTGACAAAAATTCGAGATACGTTATATCATTCCGACCTTGCTTCGATTCAGCTACGCGACGAAGCACGAGCGTCTGCTTGATCCGCCTGTTTGATAACCCCTGTTGCCACTGATCGCCACTTCGCGAGGAGGTCCACGCCATGGCTATGTCGATTGCTGAACAGCGCGCCGTGCGACTTGCGCACGCCGAAGCGCATGCGGTATTGCATGGGCTTGCGCTGACGCCGCTGCGTCGTCAGGTGTATGCGGCGATCGTGGCCAGCGAGCGGCCAGTTGGCGCTTATGAGTTGCTGGATACGCTCGAACCGCAGCGCGGCCGGATGCCGCCCACCACGGTTTATCGCGCGCTCGACTTTTTGCTGGCGCACGGCTTCGTCCACCGGATCGAGTCGAAAAATGCGTTCGTGGCCTGCTGCGAGATCGGCGTGCCGCATCGCAGCCAGTTTCTGATGTGCGACGGTTGCGGCGCGACCGTCGAGATTCCCGGCGACGACCTCGCCGATCAGTTGTCGCATAGCGCGCCCGCGCATGGCTTCGAGGTGCGTCGCCAGGTGATTGAACTGAGCGGGTTGTGCGCGTTGTGCGCTAGTGCGGAGCGGGCGGCGGGAGCGTCGGCATGACGTCGGCCTCGACGGGCAGTCTTGAGCGCGGCGGCATGCTTCGCGTTTTGCCGGAGGTTTGCCTGACGTTGGCAGCACGCCACGTCCAGCATCAAAGCCGTCGGCCCACGCCGTTTCGCGCCAGTCGCGAGGTCGCGCTTCAATCCACCCAGCCGGAACGTCTACACGTCAGGCGGCGCGTTCGATCACTCGCCTCAGCTCAACGTCAGTGATTCATTCAACTCTTACGCAGCAGGAAACAACGATGAAAAAAATCGGCTCGATGTGGATGGGCGCGCAGCGTGCGCTGAAGTTGTCGAAGTACCTGGCCGCAGGCGCTGCGGCGTTCGCGCTCGCGCACAGCGCGTTCGCCGCGGACGCGAAAATCCCCGTCGTCGCGGCGGAAAACTTCTATGGCGACGTGGTGCAGCAACTCGGCGGTGATCGCGTCGATGTCACCAGCATTCTCAGCAACCCGGATCAGGATCCGCATCTGTTCGAAGCCAGCCCGAAAACCGCACGCGCGTTGCAACATGCGAGCCTTGTGGTCTACAACGGCGCCGACTACGATCCGTGGATGGCAAAATTGCTGGCCGCGTCGAAGGGAGCGAAGCGCACGGTCATCGTCGCCGCCGACCTCACCGGCAGGAAAGGCGGCGATAATCCGCATCTCTGGTACGACCCGGCGACCATGCCGAAAGTAGCGCACGCAGTGAGCGAAGCACTCATTGCGGCTGACCCGGCGCACAAGTCGGCGTACGATGCGAACCTCGCGAAGTTTCTCGATTCGCTGAAGCCAATCGACGCCAAAGTCGCCGACCTGCATGGCCGCTACGCGGGCCTGCCGGTCACGGCGACCGAACCGGTGTTCGGCTATATGTCGGACGCGATCGGGCTGACCATGCGCAACCAGCGCTTCCAGCTCGCAGCGATGAACGACACCGAAGCCAGCGCGAGCGATATCGCCGCGTTCGAACGTGATCTGCGCGACAAGCAGGTGCGCGTTCTGATCTATAACAGCCAGGCAACCGAGGCCTTGACCCAACGCATGTTGAAACTCGCGCAGCAATCGAAGGTGCCGACCATGAGCGTCACTGAAACCGAACCAGCCGGCAAGACCTATCAGACGTGGATGCTGTCGCAGCTCGACGCGCTGAGCACGGCGCTGGCCGCAGGCGACGCGAACGGCGCGAAAGCAGCGGGTGTCACGTCGGGCGTAAAAGGAAAAACCCAATGACTTCGACTGGCCGCAACGCGCCAGCTAGTGCGCCTGCGGGCGCCTCCCACCCGGCCGCTAGCGGAGCGCCGGCGCCCGTGCTCGAACTCGACCGCGTGACGCTCGAACTCGGCGATCGCACGATTTTGCGCGACACCGGGTTTTCGGTGAATCAGGGCGAATTTATCGGCGTGCTGGGGCCGAACGGCGCGGGCAAGACCACGCTGATGCGCGCTGTACTCGGCCTTGTGCCGGCGGCGCAAGGCACGATCCGCGTGCTCGGGCAGCCAGTGGAGCGCGGTAACGCGTCGATCGGCTATATGCCGCAAACACGCAGCGCGCTCGCGGGCCGGCGCGTGCGTGGCCGCGATTTCGTCGCGATGGCCGCCGATGGGCACCGCTGGGGCTTGCCGCACGCGGACGCGAAAACCCGCGCGGATGTCGAGCGCGTGCTGGATCTGGTCGGCGGTCTGAAGCTGGCCGAACGGCCTTTGTCGGAACTGTCGGGCGGCGAGCGTCAGCGTCTGCTGCTCGCGCAATGCCTGCTCGGCAATCCGAAGCTGCTGCTTCTGGACGAACCGCTGATCAGTCTCGATCCGCATCATCAGAAGAGCGTGGTCGAACTGGTGCGGCGCGTGCAGCGGGAACTCGGCATCGCCGTGCTGTTTTCGGCGCATGAGTTGAATCCACTGCTGAACTCGCTCGACCGCGTGCTGTATCTCGGCAGCGGCGTGGCCGCGCTTGGCACCGTCGACGAAGTGATTACGCGCCCGGTGCTGTCGCGCCTGTACGGTTCGCCGATCGACGTGATGCGCGTGAATGGCCGCATCTTCGTGATGTCGGGCGACGTCGAAGTCGAGAAACACGATCACGAGCACGAACACGACGAAGCCGGCGGTCATTCACACTCACACTCGCACGGACATTCTCACGGGCATTCGCACGACCACGGCGGCGCGCACGGCCACTCACACCACGACTCACGCGACGGACACAAGCACGATGTTTGAATACGATTTCATGGTGAACGCATTCGCGGCGTCGGGGATCGTCGCGGTGCTGGCGGGCGTGGTGGGCTATTTTCTGGTGATGCGCGGACAGACCTTCGCAGGCCACGCGCTGTCGCACGTCGGCTTCACCGGTGCGACCGGCGCGGTGCTGATCGGCATCTCGCCGATCTGGGGGATGATCGGCTTCACGCTCGCGGCCGGCGTCGGCATGGGCGCGCTCGGCGAGCGTCTCGCGGGGCGCGACGTGGCGATCGGCGTGATTCTGTCGCTGTCGCTCGGCTTCGGCTTGCTGTTTCTGCACTTCTTCACCGCGTACGCGACGCAAGTCACGGCGCTGCTGTTCGGCAACGTGCTCGGCGTGAACTCGTCGACGCTGGTTGTGCTGGCCGCGTTGGGCGTGGTCAGCCTGGGCGCGTTGGCCGCGATCATGCGGCCATTGCTGTTTGCGTCGTTGCAGCCGGAACTGGCCGAAGCCAAAGGCGTATCGTTGCGCCGCGTGTCGGTGCTGTTTCTGGCTATTGCGGCGCTGGCTGTCGCCGCGTGTACGCAGATCGTCGGCGTATTGCTGGTGTTCACGCTGATGGTCGGTCCGGCTGCCGCCGCGCAAAACATGACGACGCGCCTGTCGACCGGACTCGTGCTCGCTGCGGTGTTTGCGCTGGTGCAGGCGTGGCTGGGTCTGACGCTGGCGTTCTATACGGACTGGCCGACGAGCTTCTGGATCACCGTGCTGTCGGCGGTGGTGTATGGCGGGAGTTTGTTGCGGCGGCGCTAAGCCGGGAGGTTGTTCGATGACGGCGGCGGGTGCGTCTGCGTACCACCGTCATCGAGACTACGCGATCAGCTGAGCAACACCTTCGCGTGATGCGCGAGATGATCCTCGATGAACGTCGAGATGAAGTAATAGCCGTGGTCGTAACCCGCGTGACGCCGTAACGACAGCGGTTGACCCGCGGCCTGGCAAGCGGCTTCGAACACATCCGGATTCAGTTGCTCAGCGAGGAATTGATCCGCCAGACCCTGATCCACCAGAATCCCTTCTGCGAACTTGCGCGACGCGCGTGCAACCAGCTCGCTCGCGTCGTACTGCTTCCACGCTTCGCGGTCGTCACCCAGATAGCCGCCGAACGCTTTCTCGCCCCACGGGCAACGCGTCGGTGCGGCAATCGGCGCGAACGCCGATACCGACCGATAAATCGCCGGATTGCGCAGCGCCAGCATCAACGCGCCGTGACCACCCATCGAATGCCCGAAGATGCCGAGCCGCGCGCCGTCCACCGGCAGATTCGCGAGCACCGTTTCGCGCAGTTCATCGCGCACATACGAGTACATCCGATAGTGCTGCGCCCACGGCTCCTGCGTCGCATCGACATAGAACCCGGCGCCCACGCCGAAGTCCCACGCCGCGCTTTCGCCCGGCACGCCCGCACCGCGCGGACTCGTATCGGGCGCGATCAGCGCGATGCCATGCTGCGCGGCGAAACGCTGCGCGCCGCCCTTCATCGGAAAGGTTTCTTCCGTGCAGGTCAGACCCGCGAGATAGAACAGCGCGGGCACGTTCGCGTTCGGCTGCAAAGCCTGCGGCGGCAGGTACACCGAGAAGCGCATCGGCAGACCGATGGTCTGCGACGCGTGCCGGTAAAAGCGCTGCTCGCCGCCGTGGCTCGCGTGCGACGACAATAGCTCAGGCGTGTTTTCAGGCATCGCGACGCTCCCCGTTTAGTACAACACGACCGAGCGGATCGATTCGCCCTTCTTCATCAGATCGAAGCCTTCGTTGATGCGTTCGAGCGGCAGACGGTGCGTGATCAGGTCGTCGATATTGATCTTGCCTTCCATGTACCAGTCGACGATCTTCGGCACGTCGGTGCGGCCACGTGCGCCGCCGAATGCCGAGCCCTTCCACTCGCGGCCCGTCACCAGCTGGAACGGCCGCGTGCTGATCTCCTCGCCCGCCGCCGCCACGCCGATGATGAACGACTGACCCCAGCCCTTATGCGTGCATTCGAGCGCCTGACGCATCACCTTCGTATTGCCGATGCATTCGAACGAGTAGTCGGCACCGCCATCGGTGAGTTGCACAATGTGATCGACCACGTTCTCGACTTCGTTCGGGTTGATGAAGTGCGTCATGCCGAATTTCTTCGCGAGTTCGACACGGCCCGGATTCAGGTCCACGCCGATAATCTTGTCCGCGCCCACCATCTTCGCGCCTTGAATCACGTTCAGCCCGATGCCGCCGAGACCGAACACCACGACGTTCGCACCGGCCTCGACCTTCGCCGAATACACGACCGCGCCGACGCCCGTCGTCACGCCGCAGCCGATGTAGCAGATCTTATCGAACGGTGCATCTTCACGCACTTTCGCGACCGCGATTTCCGGCACGACGATGTAGTTCGAGAACGTGGACGTGCCCATGTAGTGGAACAGCGGCTTGCCGTCGAGCGAGAAACGCGAGGTCGCGTCGGGCATCAGGCCCTTGCCTTGCGTCGAGCGGATGGCCTGGCACAGGTTGGTCTTACGCGACAGACAAAATTTGCACTGGCGGCACTCCGGCGTGTAGAGCGGAATCACGTGATCGCCCTTCTTCAGCGTGCCGACGCCCGGACCTGTATCGACGATCACGCCCGCACCTTCATGGCCGAGAATCGCCGGAAAGATGCCTTCAGGGTCCGCGCCCGACAGCGTGTAGTAGTCGGTATGGCAGATACCCGTTGCCTTCACTTCGATCAGGACTTCGCCGGCACGCGGCCCTTCGAGATCGACTTCTTCGATCGTCAACGGGGCGCCGGCTTTCCATGCAATTGCTGCTTTCGTTTTCATCGTGAGTGCTCCTGTGAGTCTGTGAATGCAACGCGTCGCGCTTGCTTTGCTTTGCTGCGCGGCGCGCGGGTGTCGGGCTGTTGCGTTGATGCGTTTTTGTGCTGTTGTGCTGTCGCTGCGTTGTGCTGTCGCTGCGTTGTGCGTCTGAGCTTCTCGCGCCGGTTTCGCATGCGGTGCGACGCTCGCGTACGGGCCTGGCGATTACGGCGCTCGCCTTACGGCTTACGGCAGGCAATCGACCCCGGCAACGCGCCGCCTCCATGCCGCCGGTACTTCCGCGTTCCCGCCTCGACGTTCGAACCTCGCGCTTCAACATAGCGCGCGAAAAGCGTAATGGTATTGCAAAGTGCGTCACGGCATTGTCCATCCCGGACATCGCGCAGGCTAGCGCGGCGTTGTGTCGCCGAACCAGCTTTCTACCCGGCCATAAAGATCGAGGAAACGTTCGTAACGTCCGGCAAGCGCGCCATCGCATCGCACAACGCACGCCACCATGTTTGCACCGCTGTTTCGGCCCAACCGGGACGGGGTGTTTCGAGCGCATACGCGACGCTCGCCACCGCCTGCTCGCGGCCGTGTTCGTCGACGATTGCCACTTTGACGGAACCGGTGCCGAGATCGATGCCGAGGAAACTCATGGGCGATTGCACGTGAAGTGACGGGGATCAGGAAAACGGAAGCCAACGAAAGACACGCGCAACATGCAAAAAAACACGCGAGTCTTCACACGAAAAACATCCGGAAACGCACCGGCAAAAAGCATCGATTTCTATGTTCTCGCGGTCTTGCGCAAACCCGCGCGAAAACGCGCCGAACATCCCAAATCGCGGGTTAACCCCGCCAGACAGCGAGCCATGTCAAAACAGGACTATGCGCTGAGCGGGATACACCTCATTGATTCTCACACATATCCCTTTCACCCGGGCACACCGGGCGCGCGTCGCTGAATCGCCGCTGCAAGGGGCTGAGCGCGTCGGCAGGATTCACACACCTTTAATTCTCCTTTCAATCGACGCCCACCCATATCGTCACCGGGAATGCCGGAATAGGCCCCAGTGGTCTTGTTGCACATTTTCGTCCCCGATACCTTGGAGTCATTCCCAAAACAGATTGGTGGAGACAGAGATATGCAATCGAACACGGTTCACCCGTGCGACGAGAGACTGCCCGCAGCCCAGTTGCTCACCCTCGGCATTCAGCACGTTCTGGTGATGTACGCCGGGGCGGTCGCGGTGCCGCTGATCATTGGCGCCGCGCTCAAGTTGCCGAAAGACCAGATCGCGTTCCTGATCAGCGCCGATTTGTTTTCCTGCGGTATTGCCACGCTGATCCAGACCCTCGGGCTGTGGATCTTCGGCATTCGCCTGCCGGTCATCATGGGCTGCACGTTCGCAGCCGTCGGTCCGATGGTCGCGATCGGCACCAATCCGTCGCTCGGCATTCTCGACATCTTCGGTTCGACCATCGCGGCCGGGGTGGTCGGCATTCTTCTCGCGCCAATGGTCGGAAAATTGCTGCGCTTCTTCCCGCCTGTGGTGATCGGCGTGGTGATCTCGGTGATCGGGTTGTCGCTGATGGAAGTCGGCATCAACTGGGCGGCCGGCGGCGTAGGCAATCCCGATTACGGCAATCCGATCTACCTGGGTCTGTCGCTGCTCGTGCTGATGCTGATCCTGCTGATCAACAAGTTCGCGAAAGGCTTCCTCGCCAACATCTCGGTGCTGCTCGGCATCGTCGCCGGTTTCCTGATTGCGCTGGCGCTCGGTCGAGTCAACATGGACGGCGTCACGCACGCGCCGTGGGTCGGCTTCGTGATGCCGTTCCACTTCGGGCTGCCGCACTTCGATCCGCTGTCGATCGCGACGATGGTCACCGTGATGTTCGTCACGTTCATCGAATCGACCGGCATGTTCCTCGCAGTCGGTGACATGGTCGATCGTCCGGTCGATCAGAAGGCGCTCGTGCGCGGTCTGCGTGTGGATGGTCTGGGCACGCTGATCGGCGGCATCTTCAACTCGTTCCCGCATACCTCGTTCTCGCAGAACGTCGGCTTGATCGGCGTGACCGGTGTGAAGAGCCGCTTTGTCTGCGCGATGGGCGGTGTGATCCTCGTGCTGCTCGGCCTGTTTCCGAAGATGGCGCAGGTGGTCGCGTCGGTGCCAGCCTTCGTGCTCGGCGGCGCGGGCATCGTGATGTTTGGGATGGTCGCGGCGAACGGCATCAAGGTGCTATCGAAGGTCGACTTCGTGAAGAACCACCACAACCTGTTCATCGTCGCGGTGAGTATCGGGCTCGGTCTGGTGCCGGTCGTGTCGCCGCACTTCTTCTCGAAACTGCCGCCGGCGCTGTCGCCGCTGCTGCATAGCGGGATTCTGCTGGCTTCGGTGTCGGCGGTGGTGCTGAACCTGATCTTCAACGGCGTGAAGAGCGAGAAGAAAGCGCGCTGCGAGATTCGTCATGCCGGACATGATTTCGACGGACGTGCGGGAAACGAAGCGCAGGGAGATCAGATGCTGCGCGCGGTGGATTTGCATTGAGGTGATGGAGCCTGCCGCGACGAGTGGCAGTGCGAATGACAGGCAACAAAGAAAAAGCCACGGCATGCCGTGGCTTTTTCTATTTCTCTCAGCTTCAGCGAACTGCGCAGAACGGTTTCGTTAAAACATAACCCGCTCCGCGCACCTGCCGATGCAAGACTCGACTCACCCCGCCGTCGCCGCCGAAGCCGCCACCGGTGCACTTGCTGCACCGTAGTCGACCGGTGCGTCAGCCGGACGCGGTTGATCGCCGGTATGCTCGATCCACCCACCGCCCAACGCCTGATACAGCGTGACCAGGTTCTGCAGGCGCTCCATGCGCGCCGTGATCAGCGATTGCTGCGACGTGTACAGATCCGTCTGCGCGGTCAGCACCGACAGATAGCTGTCGACCCCGTTCGTATAGCGCAGGTTCGACAAATCCAGCCGGCGCTGTTCCGCAAAGGTATTGCGCTCCAGCGACTGAATCTGCTGATCGTAGGTGCCGCGCGCCGCCAGTCCGTCGGCCACTTCGCGGAAGGCCGTCTGGATCGCCTTTTCATACGTGGCGATCTGCACGTTCTTCTGGATGTTGGCGACGTCGAGGCTGGCCTTCAACTGGCCGCCCTCGAAAATCGGCACCGTGATCGACGGTGCGAAACTCCACGCCGCCGAACCCGGCTTGAACAGACCACCCAGCGTCGGGCTCAGCGTACCGACACTGCCCGTCAGCGTGACCTGCGGGAAGAATGCCGCCCGCGCCGCGCCGATATTCGCGTTGGCCGCGAGCAGATTCTCCTCGGCCTCCATGATGTCCGGACGACGCGTCAGCAGATCGGACGGCAGACCGGCAGGGATATCCGTCAGCAGATTCTGATCGTTCAGCTTCAGACCCGGCGCCAGATCGGCCGGCAGCGGTTCACCGAGCAACAGCACCAGCGCGTTCTCGGCCTGAGCCCGCAAACGCGCCTGCGCCTGCAGATTCGCGGCGGCTTGCTCGACCACGGTCTGCGCCTGACGCAGATCGAGTTCCGAACCGGTGCCGTTGTCGAACTGCAGCTTGGTGATGCGGTACGAGTCCTGCGCGGTCTTCAACGTATCTTGCGTGACCTTCAGCAGGTCGTCGAGTTCGAGCACCGTCAGATACTGGTTCGCCACCTGCGAGACCAGCGCGATTTCCGCTGCCTTGCGCGCCTGGGTCGTGCCCAGGTAGGTCGCCAACGCCTGATCCTTCAGACTCTGAACCCGCCCGAAAAAGTCGATTTCCCACGACGCATTCAGACCGACCGAGTACGAGCTGGTGATCGTCTCAGGAACCGACGACAGATCCAGCGGCGTACGCTGCCGGGTTCCCGAGCCCGCGGCTTCGAGCGTCGGCAGCAGACCGGCGCGAACGATCCGATACTGCGCCTGTGACGACTGCATGTTCAGCACCGACACACGCAGATCGCGGTTGTTCTTCAGCGCGATCTCGATCAGCTGCTGCATGCGCGGATCGACGAAGAAATTGCGCCAGCCGATGTCGGCGGCGGCCTGGCCGTTCGCGCTGCGCGCCGCGCTGGTCGAGCCGGGCTGTTGCTGCTGACCCGGCTGGGTCGCGCCCGGCTGCGTGTCGTACACGCCGCCGGTCGGGAAGGTCGACGTCACGGGTGCGTCCGGACGCTGATAATGCGGCGCCATCGTGCAACCCGTGGCGAACAACGCGACCGCCACTGCAATCAAAGAGTGTTTTTGCATCTCAATGTCCGTCCTTGCCCGAACCCTCATCAGCCGCTGAGCCGCCAGCTTGCGGATCATGCGGATGGTGCTGGTTGTAGTGTGCGAGCGCCTCATCCGGGTCTTCCTTCTCACCGCCGAACTTCGCGCGGATCACGACGAAGAACATCGGGATCATGAAAATCGCGAGGAAGGTCGCCGTCAACATCCCGCCGATCACGCCGGTACCGATCGCGTGCTGGCTTGCCGAGCCCGCGCCGTTACTGATAGCGAGCGGCAGCACGCCGAGAATGAACGCGAGCGAGGTCATCAGAATTGGACGCAACCGCAGACGCGCCGCTTCCAGCGCGGCCTCGACCGGCCCCATTCCTTCACCCTGCTGCAACTCGCGGGCGAATTCCACGATCAGAATCGCGTTCTTCGCCGACAACCCGACCGTGGTCAACAGACCCACCTGGAAGAACACGTCGTTCTCGAGCCCACGCAGCGTAGCGGCCAGCAGTGCGCCGATCACGCCGAGCGGCACCACCATGATCACCGAGAACGGGATCGACCAGCTTTCATACAACGCCGCGAGACACAGGAACACGACGAGGATCGAGATGCCGTACAGAATCGGCGCCTGCGAACCCGACTGACGTTCCTGCAGCGACAGACCCGTCCATTCGTAGCCGATACCTGCCGGCAACTTGGTCACGAGTGCTTCCATCGCCGTCATGGCCTGACCGGTCGACTTGCCCGGTGCCGCCGCGCCCTGGATTTCGACCGACGAAATACCGTTGTAGCGTTCGAGCTTCGGCGAACCGTAGATCCACTCCGTGTTGGCGAAAGCCGAGAACGGCACCATCGCGCCCGCGCTGTTGCGCACGAACCAGGCACTCACGTCTTCCGGTTTCATCCGGAAAGGCGCGTCGCCTTGCAGGTAGACCTTCTTGATCCGGCCGTCGGTATCGAGGAAGTTGTTCACATACGCGGAAGCCCACGCAATCGAGAACGTCGTGTTGATGTCGGACACGGCAACGCCCAGCGCCTCAGCCTTCTCCCGATCGATATTCACCTTGAACTGCGGCGTATCGTTCAGGCCGTTCGGACGCACCTGAGCCAGCGTCGGATCTTTCGCGGCCATGCCCAGCAGCATGTTCCGTGCTTCCATCAGCTTTTCATGGCCGACACCCGCGCGGTCCTGCAACTGGAAGTCGAAGCCCGCTGCCGTACCGAGTTCAGGAATCGACGGCGGATTGACCGGGAACACGACGGCGTTCTTGTAGCCGGCAAAATGCATGTACAGCCGGCCCACCAGCGCCTGGACCTTCTGGTCCGAGTGCTGACGCTGCGCGTAGTCCTTCATCCGCACGAACACGAGACCCGCGTTCTGGCCACGACCGGCGAAGCTGAAGCCGTTCACCGTGAAGGTCGATTCGACAATCGCCTTCTCGTCGTTGAGCAGGTAGTCGGACACGTCCTTCAACGCGCGCGCGGTGGTTTCCTGGGTCGAACCCGACGGCGTCTGCACCAGCACGAACATCGTGCCCTGATCTTCATCAGGCAGGAACGACTTCGGCAGCTTCACGAACAGCAGACCCACCGCGAAGATCACCACCATGTAGATGATGAGCCAGCGGCCCGAGCGCTTGATCACGTGGTGCACGCCCGAGTGATACTTGTCGCGGCTCTTGTTGAACGTGCGGTTGAACCAGCCGAAGAACCCGGTGGATTTTTCGTGATGCCCCTTCGGAATCGGCTTGAGGATCGTCGCGCACAGTGCCGGCGTCAGAATCAACGCGACCAGCACGGACAGCACCATCGCCGCCACGATCGTCAGCGAGAACTGCCGGTAAA
This sequence comes from Paraburkholderia metrosideri, assembly GCF_904848625.1. GTDB lineage: Bacteria > Pseudomonadota > Gammaproteobacteria > Burkholderiales > Burkholderiaceae > Paraburkholderia > Paraburkholderia metrosideri. Next base: position 429,944 of record NZ_CAJHCP010000008.1, on the reverse strand, counting down.
TAGCGCCGACCGAGCCGCCCGAGAACGCGACCGGCACGAACACCGCCGACAGCACGAGCGCCACGCCGACCAGTGCGCCGGTGATCTGGTCCATCGCCTTGCGGGTTGCGTCGCGAGGGGATAAGCCCTCCTCCTGCATCACCCGCTCGACGTTTTCCACCACCACGATCGCATCGTCCACCAGCAGGCCGATCGCGAGCACCAGCCCGAACATGGACAGCGTGTTGATCGAGAAGCCCACCAGACCCATCACCGCGAACGTGCCCAGCAGCACCACCGGCACGGCGATCGTCGGGATCAGCGTGGCGCGCAGGTTCTGCAGGAACAGGTACATGACCAGGAACACCAGCACGATACCTTCGAGCAGCGTCTTGACCACTTCTTCGATCGACAGACGCACGAACGGCGTGGTGTCGTACGGATACTGGACGACCAGGCCGTGCGGGAAGTACTTCGACAGTTCAGCGACCTTCGCGCGGACCGCTTTCGCCGTAGCCAGCGCGTTCGCACCGGTGGCGAGCTGAATACCGAAGCCAGCCGTAGGCTGCCCGTTGTACTTGGTGTCGAAGTTGTAGTTTTCGCCACCCAGCTCGATGTGCGACACGTCGCGCAGACGCACTTGCGAGCCGTCCTGATTCACCTTCAGCAGGATGTTGCCGAACTGTTCAGGCGTGTTCAGCAGCGTGGCCTGCGTGATGGTGGCCTGCAGCACCTGACCCGGCACCGACGGCGTGCCGCCAAGCGAGCCGCCTGCAACCTGCACGTTCTGCGCGGTCAGTGCGGTTTGCACGTCGACAGGCGTCAGGCCGAAGTTATTCAGCTTGTTCGCGTCGAGCCAGATTCGCATCGCGTACTGCGAGCCGAACAGCGTCACCGTACCCACACCGTCGATCCGGCTGACCGGATCCTGAATGTTGGACGCGACGTAGTTCGCCAGGTCGTACTTGCTCATGCTGCCGTCTTCGGACACGAAAGCCATGACCAGCAAGAAGCTGCTGCTCGACTTCGTGACCTTGGTGCCCAACTGCTGCACGGCCTGCGGCAACAGCGGCGTGGCGAGTTGCAGCTTGTTCTGCACCTGCACCTGCGCGATGTCAGGGTTGGTGCCGGCCGCGAACGTCAGCGTGATGGTTGCGGTACCCGAGTCGTCCGAGGTGGACGCCAGATACAGCAAGTGGTCGAGACCACTCATCTGCTGCTCGATCACCTGCGTGACGGTGTTTTCCACCGTCTTCGCCGATGCGCCCGGGTAGGTTGCGCTGATCTGCACAGCCGGCGGCGCGATGGTCGGGTATTGCGCGATCGGCAACGTAAAGACCGACGCGATACCCGCGAGCATCAGAATAATGGCGATCACCCATGCAAAAATCGGGCGATCAATGAAGAACTTTGCCATGAGGCGGGCTCCCTGTTATTACGCGCCCGATGCAGCAGAGGCGGGTTGCGCCGTCTGAGCAGCACCGCTGGCGGCCGGCGCGCCCTGAGCGGCTGCGTCGGAAGCGGGGGTGGCGGGAAGTTGCGCGGCAACTGGCTTGACCTGCATGCCCGGGCGCGCCTTGTCGGTGCCCTGGACGATCACGCGGTCACCTGGCTTGAGGCCGCTTGCGACCACCCAGTTGTTGCCGTACGTGCCGTTGGTGACGAGCTGACGCAGCGTGACCTTGTTGTCGTCACCCACCACCAGTGCGGTCGGTTGACCCTTCTGGTCATGCGTGATGCCGACTTGCGGCACGACGATCGCGTTCTGGTTCACACCTTCGTCGATGCGCGCGCGCACGAACATGCCCGGCAGCAGCACCTTGTCGGCGTTCTTGAAGATTGCGCGAACCGTGACCGATCCCGTGCCCTGATCGACCGTCACGTCGGTGAACTGCAGCTTGCCCTTTTCGGAGTAAGTGCGGCCGTCTTCGAGAATCAGCGAGACTTGCGCCGCATCCGGACCGCTCGTCTTCAGACGCCCTTCCTGCACTTCACGGCGCAGCTTCAGACCGTCGAGGCTCGATTGCGTCAGGTCGACATAGACCGGGTCGAGTTGCTGGACGGTAGCCATCAATGTCGCGGCGCTTGCCTGCACATACGCGCCCGGCGTGACCTGCGACACACCGATCTGGCCGGTGACCGGCGAGGTCACATCCGTATAGCCGAGATTGATCTGCGCGGTGTCGACGGCTGCCTTGCCCGCTGCGACATCGGCAACGGCCTGCCCTTCTGAGGCGACCGCGTTGTCGTAGTCCTGCTTGCTGACCGCGTTCGCGGCGACCAGCACCTTATAGCGGTTGGCCTGCGCCGTCACCGACACGAGGTTCGCCTGCGCCTTCGCGAGCGTTGCCTTCGCATTGTTCAACGTGGCGATGTACGGTGCCGGGTCGATCTTGTACAGACGTTGACCCGCCTTGACCTGGCCACCTTCCGTGAACTCGCGGCGCAGCACGATGCCGTCGACCCGTGCGCGCACTTGCGCGACGAGGAAAGCACTGGTGCGGCCCGGCAGTTCGGTGACGACCGCTACGGTTGTCGGCTGGAGAGTGACGACGCCTACTTCGGGCGTTTGTGGCGGCGGGGCAGATTGTTTTTGTCCGCATGCTGCCAGCAATACGGCAGCCGTCGCGGCACTAATTAAGCGGAATGGAATCCGTTCGACGCGCATGGAGCGACCTCTGTCTAAGACTGAGAATGAAAAAGTGCGCGCATCCCTACCCCGGGGACGACAGCGCACACATGCGTCTTGCGACGCTTGACCGGAAGCCCGTGGATGCAAAGCAGCACCTGCAGAGGCACCCTGATGTAAATGCGCCAAACCGGGAAATGCCGCGCGGCGCCCCCCGTTCAGCGGCGGCGCAAAGCGTTTGAAAGGCAACAGTGACGGATATTAACCGGTCGTCACGGCTTGGGCTATCCGATCGTGGGGTGCTATTATATATACGTTCACGAATGCATGTAAAAGTGCATTTACTTCTCTTGCAGGCGGGGGGCCCGCAAGTTTGCTTCGCAATTTGGTTAAATTGCAGACAGATTGTCATCGGGCTGACTTAATAACGCCCGTGAAACCCCACAGTCAGGGCAGGTCTTACCAACATGGTCAGAAGAACCAAAGAAGAGGCGCTGGAGACGCGCACGAGCATTCTCGACGCAGCCGAGCAGGTCTTCTTCGAAAAAGGGGTATCTCGCACTTCCTTAGCCGACATCGCCCACGCTGCCGGCGTCACGCGCGGAGCCATTTACTGGCACTTCGCGCACAAAGGCGACCTCTTCACCGAAATGTTCGACCGCGTGCTGCTTCCGCTGGACGAACTCAAAGCGGCGTCGCTAGACCCTAACGAGCCCGATCCGCTTGGTCGATTAATGGAAATCTGCGTGGTGTGTCTGCGCGACACGGCTAACGACCCGCGTCGCCGGCGGGTTTTCGACATCCTGTTTCTGAAGTGCGAGTTCGTCGAAGAGATGGGGCCGGTGATGGTCCGCTATCAGACCAATATGCGCGAAGGCCTGGCGAAAATCGAAGGGGGTCTGCGCAACGCGATCTCCAAGAGCCAGTTGCCCGCCGATCTGAATACGAAGCTGGCCGCGGCGATGGTGCACGCGTTTGTCAGCGGGTCGCTGCGCGACATGCTGTTCCTGCCCGACGCAACCGATTTCGGCGCGCATGCGCAACAACTGCTTGAAGGTGTTTTCGACGCGATGCGCCTGAGCCCGGCGTTGCGGAACAAGGCGGCGTAAGCGGCAAGCGGTCCGGAAGCCGGGCTATCAGGTCAGCCTCACCGGGACTCATGCAACCAGGACGGAGGAGTGAGTGAATCCGCCCGTCCTGGTTTTATGCGCGACACTTTTCTCGGAACGCCCCGGCTGCAGTTATCCAGCATCTGAAGCCGCGCCGCTCATTCCGATGCGGCGTGTACAGCCGCCCTATGCAACCGTCTGGCGGGCCCGCGCCGCCTGATTCGACGCATAAATGTTGCCGCGCGCGAGCGGCTCCCCGCTCTTCACCGACGCCAGCCATGCTTCCGTGCTCGCCACCGCCGCGAAGCGCGACTGCATGACCACGCTGAACACGCGATGAATCTCCTCCGCGCTGGCAAAACCCGCGCTGTTTTCATACGGCACCGAACCCGTCGCGTCATCCAGGAACTCGACGGCAAGCCCCGCGTGAACCGCATGGTTGATGGTCGACGCGTCGCAGTTGTGGGTCATGTAGCCGGTGACGGTCAGCGTATCGACCTGCCGGGCGGCGAGCCAGTCTGCCAGATCGGTACCGGTGAATGCGCTCGGCAGCGACTTTTCGACGTAGTGATCGTGAGCACGTGAGCTCACCACGGTATGCAGTTCCGCCGTCGCGCTGCCGCGTGCGAATAGCGGCGAGGTAGCCGGCGCGAAATTCTGCACGACCACGATCGGGATGCCGGCGTCGCGCGCGGCATCCATTGCTCGGGCGATGTTGGCGAGCGAGGTCTGCACGTCCGGGAATTCGATGGGCAGATCGCCGGTCACGTATTCGTTCTGCACGTCGATAACGAGCAGCGCGCGGCGCGGGATGGTCATGGCAAGACTCCTGGCGTAAGGGATAGAGGCCGCACTGCACACTTCGACATGAAGATGCAGTGCTGTCTGGTAACGGGACGGAAGGCTCGGTTGGCCGGCGCTCCGCTCAGCATGAACAGGAACGTGGCATGGCAGAGATGGTACAGGTAGATAGAAGCATTCGAGCATCGTCGCAAACGACGCTTGCGCACCAGCGTTTCGTGGCTGATCAACGGAATTTCGTAGTCGCGCCGACGCGACAGCCGCGCGATTTACGCCGGATGCCCGGCAATCAGCGCGTCAATGTCATTGCTCGCTGATCCAGCGCGCCACATACAACAACAGCGCGACCACGAAAATCATCGCGGCCCAAGCCCAGTTCGGGACTGCGCCCGGACTGATCGAGCGGCGCGAGACGGCGGGCAGCACGCCACGCGGAACACCCGGTGACGCGCTCGCCGCCCGTCCTGCGAGCGCGTTGCTGTGGTCCGCTCGCGTGCGACGCGCAATCCCGCCGAGCGTGACCGGCCGCAAAAACACGTGCTGCCGACGCCCGCCCGACCCACGTGCGCGATTCGGACCATCCCCATGTTTTGCCCGCACCACCGCGTTGAACTCGGTGAAAAAGTCATCGGCCAATTGGCGCAGCGCGTTTTCCAACTGGCGCGCCGGCAGTTCCGCAAGCGGACCGGAGGCTGTCGCCCAGACCGTGTATTCGATCCGCGTGCTGCGCTCCCTACCCGCACCGTGCCCGCCCTCATCCGCGCGCAGCCGCACTTCGATCTGCCCGCGCAACGCGCCGACGCCCTCGGCGCGCGCCTTGAAATTGATGGTGCGGCGCTGCGCCTCCGCCGGCCCGGAATCCTGACCCGCCACATGAGCGCGGGCGTCGTAACGCGCACGCAACGGGCCGAGCGGCACGGTCATGGTCAGCGCATATTCGCCGTGGGAAAGACGGGTGAACGACTCGCAGTTGTCGAGGCTGGCGCGCAACAGCGCGAGATCCTGCAGCGCCTCCCACACGTCGGACGGCGCAAGCGGAATCCGTAACGCGTCGTTCAGCTCCATACCAGCCTCTCCGATGAACGCACGACCACGGGATCAGGACGTCTGATCGATGCGGTCGACGCGCGTTGAGTAAAACGCGAGGTAACCTTTAATTGGCATGGCCGGCTCGAGCGGCGCCTCGTAGCTCCATACAGCGTTTTCGATCAGACCGTCTTCGGTGCGCAGGTGAAAATACGCCGCGTCGCCTTTAAACGGGCAATGCGACGTGTGGGTCGAGCGTTCGAGCCGGGCCATGTTCACGTGCTCGCGCGGGAAATAGAACACGTCCGCCAGACCGGTTTCGGAAAGCGTCAGGCCGGCTTGCGTGTCGGCCATGGTGACGCCGCCGTGTATCACACGCACCCGGTGACTATTGCCGCTGATCGAGATGGAGTGGCCGCCCGTGCTCGCGCCGGTACTACCGTGAGGGGTCTGGGCATCGCTCATGTCTCGCTCCGTGATGGTGTGCGGCAGATTCGCGTGTGGACCAACAGTCAAGCCACGGGACGCGCCCGTGGCTTCATTATCGGCCAAACTTCCGCCACTTGCGCGGCATCGCTGCACCGCGTCCTGGCGCGAACCCGGTGTGACCGGTGCCGCTTGCACGGCATCGCTGCACCGCGTCCTGGCGGGCACCCGTGTGACCGGAGCGCAAAGTCGCTTACTTCCCACCCCAGTAGAACGCGAGTTTGGCCGACCCGTTGCCCGTGACCGTCACGGCTTTCGACTCGTCGTGATCCTTATATTGCGCGTGCACCGTGTAGTGCCCAGGGTGCAGCTTGACCAGCATATAAGGCCCGCGCGATGACGTATTCAATACCTCGTTGTTTTGCGCATCGACCACTCGCACTTTGACGTCGGCGAGAAATTCAGAACTGGGGCCCGTGAAGCGCAGCGACAGCGGCCAGTGGCTTTGCGCCTGCTGCAGTGCTTTCGATTCGTCGAGACCGACGCCGCCCGACACGAACGAGACGTCGCCTTGCTGCTGGGTTTGCGGCATGCCGCCGCCATTGTCGTTGCCCGCGCTGCTTTGGTCGGTGGTCGTGCCGCCAGTCGTGTCGTTTGCCTGTTGTGCATACGCGCCGCCTGCCAGACCGAGCGTGAGCGCTGCGCACACCGCAGCGGCTACGATCCTTCGCTGATTGCGTTGGGTTTTCATCGGTTCGCTCCTTATTGAGGTCCTGTCGTCCGGTACGCCTCGATGGGCCCGGAACAAGGCAGACGCAACCTGCGTGCCAGGCGCTCTATGGTGCGAGTTGGCGAGATAGGAAACCCCCGGTGCGCCGCGCCTGCTGAAGCGGAACGCATGCCGTCGCGGCCTGTCGGCGGCACAAAAGCAAACCGGTCCGTTTGCACTAAGTGCAAACGGACCGGCAAGCGTTACTTCAACGGTGATGCGACACGGGCGACACGTCGGTCAAACTGCCATCCATCCGACCGATTGCGCCGCCTGTTCAGGGCCGCGCCATTAGCCGAGATCGACCGGCACGAAGATCTGCGCGTTGTCACGCTGGATCAGCAACGCGATGCTATTACCCGCGCTGGAGATCATCTGCTTGAGCTGATCGACGCTCGTGACCGGTCGGCCGTTGACCGCCAGAATCACGTCGCCCGGCTGGATCCCGGCGCTTTCCGCCGCGCCGCCCGCCTGCTGCACCAGCAGACCGTGCGACACCGATGCGCCGCTCTTCTCTTCCGGCGTCAGCGGACGCACTGCCACGCCGAGGCGACCTTGCAACTGCGCCGGCGCATCGGCTTTATTCGACGCAACCTTCGCATCCGACAACGAACCGATGGTGACCTTCAGATCCTTCGTGGCCTTGTCGCGCCACACCTGCACGGTGGCCGAACTGCCCGGCGCGAGGCCCGCGACCTGTGCTGGCAGAGCCGACGAGTCGGCGACCGGATCGCCATTCACCGACAGGATCACGTCGCCCGGCTGCAAACCAGCCTTGGCGGCCGGACCCGCCGGATCGACCGAGCTGACCAGCGCACCGTTCGGCTTTTGCAGACCGAACGAGTTGGCCAGCGTCTGGTTCATGCCCTGCACGGCGACGCCGAGACGGCCGCGGCTCACATGGCCGGTCTTGACGATGTCGTCCTTGACCTTGATCGCTTCATTGATAGGAATCGCAAACGACAGGCCCTGGAAGCCGCCGGTCTGCGAATAGATCATCGAGTTAATGCCGATCACTTCGCCTTGGAGATTGAACAGCGGCCCACCCGAGTTACCCGGGTTCACCGGCACGTCGGTCTGAATGAAAGGCGTGTAGTTTTCGTTAGGCAGCGAGCGCGACTTCGCGCTGATGATGCCCGAGGTCACCGTGTTGTCGAAGCCGTACGGCGAACCAATCGCGACCACCCACTGACCGACCTTGCTCTGACGCGGATCGCCGATCTTCACGGTCGGCAGATTGCTGGCGTCGATCTTCAGCACGGCAACGTCGGACTGCTTGTCGGCGCCGACCACCTTCGCCTTGAATTCGCGCTTGTCGGTGAGCTTCACGGTAACGACGTTCGCGCCGTCCACCACGTGCGCGTTAGTCAGAATGTAGCCGTCATTGCTGACGATGAACCCGGAGCCCAGGCTCGCGCTCGGTTGATCCGGCGCGTCGCCGCCGCCGTCACCACCCTGCATGCCCGGCACACCGCCGAAGAAGTGCTTGTAGAACTGATAGAACGGATCGCTCGGATCGATCGGCAGCTGATTGCCGCCTGCGCTGGGGCCATTGCCGCCATTACTGCGCAGCGCCGTCTGCTTGACGACATGCTTTGCGCTGATATTGACGACGGCCGGGCCGTAGGTTTCAACCAGACCCGAGAAATCAGGGATGCCGGTCTTGGCGGCAGCTTCAGCAGGCATCATGGCTGCCTGCGCCGGCGAGATCACCTGCGGTGCGGGCAGGTCGCGATGACCCGCCACATAGCCGGCGGAAAGCGCAACGGCGACAGCGACTGCAACAGCGCTGCGGGACAAGGTTTTCGCGTTCATCGTGTACTCCTGACTGGAGAAAGAGACTTTGGGGATGTCGAGGAGCGTACGTGCTGTCACTTAAAAGAGTCTTAAGCAATCAGCGGAACCTTATTTGTGATGCATCAACGCGTTTAATTAAGGTTTTTCGCGGCGTTTGCGTACGAAACGGCGCCGTTTTCAGAACCGCACATTGACTTGCAGACCACCCGCCGGCGATTCGTCGAGCGTCACGGTTGCATGGTGCTGGGTCGCGATACGGCGCACGATTGCCAACCCTAATCCGCTGCCCGCCACGTCCGTACGCGCGCGATTCGCCCCTGCGCCCGCGCGGTAGAAGCGGTCGAACACGCGATCGCGGTCGGCGGGTTCGATGCCCGGACCGCTGTCGGCAATCCGCACCACCGGGCGCCCGCCCTCATCACGCAGACTGACGTCGACACGCCCGCCGTGCGGGGTGTACTTGGTCGCGTTATCGACGAGATTGTTGAACATCACGCGCAGCGCGTCGGCGTCGCCGGTCACGGTGGCGGCGTCGCTCGTCTCAATGCCCAGGTCGACGCCGCGATTCGCCGCCAGCGGCGCGTAAGCCACCACGCATTCCTGCAACAGCGCGCGCAAATCGATGGTCTTGCTGACGGCCAGCCCGTCCGGTTCGGAACGCGCGAGCGCCAGCAATTGCTCGGCAAGCCGCGTGGCCCGCGTGACGCCGGCCTGTAGATCGGCGAGCGCTTCGCCGCGGGTGGCATCGTCCTTTGCACGGCCCACCAGTTGCGCCTGGATCTGCACGGCAGCAAGCGGCGTGCGCAGTTCGTGCGCGGCGTCGGCGACGAAGGCTTTCTGGATGTCCAACGCGGTCGCGAGCCGATGCAGCAGACCGTTCAACGCGCGCACCAGCGGCTGCACTTCGAGCGGCAGACGCTGATCCGGCAGCGGATCGAGCGCTTCGGGATGGCGCGCGTCGAGCGCACTGGTCACACGCCGCAACGGTTTGAGCCCGCGTCCGACGATCACCCACACCGCCATGCCCATCAGCGGCAGCAGCACGATCAGCGGCCATAAAGTGCGCAACGCGACGTTCGCGGCGAGCCGGTTACGCACGGAAACCGGTTGCGCGAGTTGCACGACGTTATCGCCGACAATCGCGCCATACACGCGCCACTCGCCGCGCTCCGTGTGTTCCGTCGAAAACCCGAGTTCCGCACGCGGCGCCAGCGGTGCGCTAGGCCGCGAGTAATACATGAGCACGCCGTTGCGATTCCAGATCTGCAGCACGATGCCTTCATCGCCGTTATCGCGCGAACCCAGCACCTGCGAGAACGGTTCGGACGGCAGCGCCGCGGCGATCTGCTCCAGCTGGTAATCGAACAGTTCGTTGGCTTCGGCGAGTGCCTGCCGGTAAATCAGCCATCCCGCAATGCCGACGCCGAGCAGCACGAGCGCCAACAACCAGACCAGCAACTGTCGGCGAATCGAACGCATCGGCTCAGGCGTCCTTTGCGATCATGTAGCCGAGGCCGCGCACATTGCGGATCAGTTCCGCGCCGAGCTTCTTGCGCAGCGCGTGAATATAGACTTCGACGGTATTGCTGCCGATCTCCTCGCCCCACCCGTACATCTTCTCTTCGAGCTGACTTTTCGACAGCACCGCACCAGGCCGTGCGAGCAACGCTTCGAGCAGCGCGAATTCCCGCGCGGACAAGGCGACCGGCGCGCCGTCGAGCGTGACCTGATGCGACGCGGGGTCGAGCGTGAGATTGGCGTGACGAATCGTCGAATCGCTGCGGCCCGACTGACGGCGGATCAGCGCGCGCATCCGGGCGCCGAGTTCGTCGAGATCGAAAGGTTTGACAAGGTAATCGTCGGCGCCGGCATCGAGACCCTTGACGCGGTCGGCCACCGCATCGCGCGCAGTGACGATCAGCACCGGCAGCGCGTGGCCACGTGCGCGCAAGGTGCGCAGCACGTCGAGACCGTCGCGCTTCGGAAGACCGAGATCGAGGAGAACCAGATCGTAAGGTTGGCCGGCCGCCGCGCGGATCGCCGATTCGCCGTCTTCCACCCAGTCGACCGCGAAACCCTCGCCGCGCAACGCCTTGCGCACGCCTTCGGCGATCATCCGGTCGTCTTCGACTAGCAAAATGCGCATGGTTATCCGTTCCGAAACTATTTGATGATGCCGCATTCTAGCGCCCGCCCCCACCCTGCGCGCCGCGCACTGCTTTTTTCACCTCAGCCTGGCGGCATGTCACTACAATGGGCGCTTTGTGTCGCACGATGGCGACTGCGGTCTGTGCGCGCGGCTCGCCCACGCACAATGCATCAAATCGCCGACGCGTTCGCGCAACCGTTCCATGCGACTTTTTGCGCGACGCGACGTCTGGCGAGCGCATCGGCCATGCATCGACACGATCTGGATTAACGCGTGCCCCACGCCCTGAAATTTTGCTTCTTCGCCCGTTCATGACGCACGCTTTCCTGTCTTCTCTCGCACGCCGTCTGGTACTGCGTCCACGCCGCTCTTCTGCCTACGCCCTTCACGCGCCCCACCGTATCACGCCGCGCGCGCTGGCCTGGCTGCTTGCTGGCGCAGCACTCAGCTTGGGCGCGATGCTGCCGCCCGCCGCTCAGGCGCGCGTGAAGGCCACGCATCCGAGCGTCAATGTCACGACGGTGCTGCCGCAGTCGGTCATGATCGGCCTGCAGCGCGCGCATGTGCCGTTGTCGTCGATCAGCGTGGTGGTGGAAAAGGTCGGCGACCGCACGCCACTCCTCGCGTTGAATGCCGGCAAGCCGATGATGCCCGCGTCGACGATGAAGCTCTTCACCACCTACTCCGGCCTGTCGATTCTCGGCCCCGACTACCGCTGGCGCACCAGCGCGTACGCGGACGGCTCGCTCGACGCGAACGGCGTGCTGCACGGCAATCTGTACATTCAGGGCACTGGCGACCCGAAGCTCGTGCCCGAAGAACTGATCGATCTCGTGCAGAAGATTCGCAAGGCCGGCATCAACGGAATCGACGGGGCGCTGGTGCTCGACAAGCGTTACTTCGACCCGTCCACCCGCGACCTGCCGCCGTTCGACGACGACGCCACCGCGCCGTACAACGTTGGCCCTGATCCGCTGCTCTATGCGTTTAAAGCGCTGACGTTCACGCTGACGCCGTCGCCCGATGGCACGGTCGCGGTCGACGTGCTGCCCGCGCTATCGCAGTTGCAGATCGACAACCAGATGCGCGCGGTCAACGGTCCGTGCCGGGGTGACGCGGCCTCCGTTTCGCCGACCGTGACGCCGCAGCCGAACGGCACCGTGGTCGCGTCGTTCAGCGGCGAACTCTCGACACGCTGCGAGCCGCGCACGCTCAATGTGGCCGTGCTCGATCACTCGGCATTCTTCGCCGGTGGTTTCCTCGCACTGTGGCAGCAGACCGGAGGCACCTTCAACGGCACGACGCACGAGGGCGCGGTGCCGTTCGGCGCCAAACTGGTCGCGACGCACGACGGGCCCATGCTGTCCGACATCGTTCACGACATCAACAAGTTCAGCAACAACACGATGGCGCGCAACCTGTTCCTGACGATCGGCGCGACCGAAGAAAAGCCGCCCGCGACACCGGCCAAAGCGGCCCGCGCAGTCGAAGCTTTCCTGCGTCGCGACAGCGTCGACATGGAATATCTGACGCTAGACAACGGCTCGGGTCTGTCGCGCGACGAGCACGTCACCGCGCTGTCGCTCGCCGATCTTTTGCAACGGGCCAACGCGAGCCCGGTCGCGCAGGTGTTCGTGGATTCGCTGCCGATTGCTGGGGTCGACGGCACGATGCGCAATCGCCTGACGTCTCAGGGCGCGGGCGGCAATGCGCACATCAAGACTGGCACGCTGCGCGACGTGCGGGCAATTGCGGGCTATGTGGCATCGGCGGACGGTAACAGTTACGTGGTCGTGAGCCTGATCAACGACCCGCATTCGGAAGCCGCGCGAGCCGCGCACGACGCGTTGCTCGAATGGGTGTACGAAGGCCCGTCGCAAGGCTTCTTCACGAAGGTGGCCGATCCGGTCGAAGAGCCGCGCAGCAAGCCCAGGAAAAACCCGCGTAAGCGCGCGGCCCACTGAGGATTCATTCTAGCGAAGGCGAAGCGCGGCAACGCCCTGAGCGTGTACGCTGTCGGGCAGTGTTTGACATGCGTGTGAAACGTGCGACGAACTTGCAACAAGCGCACGACGCGCAGCACAACACGCAGCACAAGCCGCGTAGCCTGAAGGCATCGCGGCACACTCGAACGACAACGACACCACCCGCTGCGACCCACGCAGCGGTCAGGGACCACGGAGGAAGACACCATGCAATTCGATGCTGAATTGCTGCTGCTCGCCATGGCGCCAGTCTTTCTCGCATGCATCGGCTGGGAGGCGTGGCACCTGCGGCGCACCCGGCCGGGCGCGCAGCTTTATAGCTGGCGCGACACGCTGTGCAACGCCGCGCTCGCACTCATGCAACAAGCCGCCGACAAGCTCGCGTGGCTCGCCATCATTCCCGTCTACGCTTTCTTTTACGAGCACTATCGCGTCCACACATGGCCGGCGACGTGGGTCTCGTTCATCGTGCTGTTCGTCGCGCAAGATCTGCTCTACTACGTGTTCCATCGCTGCAGCCATCGGGTGCGCTGGCTGTGGGCCGCGCACGTCGTGCATCACTCGTCGGAGCGGATGAACTTTTCAACCGCGTTCCGTCAGAGCCTGATGTACCCCATCGCCGGCATGTGGCTGTTCTGGATTCCGCTCGCCGTGCTCGGCTTTGCGCCGAAGCAGATCGTCGCGATCGTGCTGATCAATCTCGGCTTCCAGTTTTTCGTGCATACGCAGGCCATCGGCAAGCTCGGCTGGCTCGAATACGTGCTCAATACGCCGTCGATCCACCGCGTCCATCACGCGCGCAACGACCGTTATATCGACCGCAACTATGCAGGCGTACTGGTGATCTGGGACCGGCTGTTCGGCAGCTATGTCGACGAAGACTCACGCGATGCGCCGGTGTACGGCATCGTCGAACCGCTGCACACGTATAACCCGCTGAAGGCGACATTTCACGAATGGGCGTCGATGGCCGCCGACTTCGCGAGCGTGCACGGCTGGCGCAACAAATGGCGCGCGCTGTTCGCACCGCCTGCATGGGCTGCGGAGTTTCACGCGCATCGCGCTGCAACTGCGCCGCTGTCGAACGACGTGTCGGAGGGCGGCGCGCGCGGGCAATCCGGCATCGGTGAAAACCATACGAGCGCGTTTCAAACGCAGCGCAGACCGTGAAAAATTCTGTAAGCTGCGCTCACGCCGCCGACGCGGTGGACGCAGCCTGCAATATATGGCGCAATGGCCACACATACGAGGAGATGTAGTCAACATGAAGCAAACAGCATCGAAGAAGCAGCAATGGCTGCGCGTCAAACAGATCGCCGTGGCCAGCGCGGCGTTCGCCATGCTTGCAGCTTGCGGCGGTGGCAGCGACAACAATAATTCGAGCAGCAGCACGCCGGCAGGGGGCGTCAAATTGCAGGTGGTGTCGTTCGGTGACAGCCTGTCGGACGTCGGCACGTACGCGCCGGTGATCCAGGCGAGCTTTGGCGGTGGCCGCTTCACGACCAACCCCGGCGAAGTGTGGACGCAGAAGGTTGCCGAATACTATGGCGACACGCTGAGCGCGGCGTACCTCGGCGGCTTCGGCCAGCCGCTGGTCGCAGCAGGCGGCCTCGGCTATGCGCAGGGCGGCTCGGACGTCGTCAATGCGCAAGGCGAAGGTTGGGCGCCGGGCAACGCGGCGGCGACGACCGTGCCGGTCGTGACTCAGGTGCAGAACTACCTAGGCGCGCATACGAGCTTCAATTCGAACCAGCTCGTGCTGATTAACGGCGGCGCGAACGATATTTTCCAGTTTGCTGATACCACCGGGAGTCTGGCCGCCCTCGGCGAAGCGCTGCAGACGCAATACCCGCTGCTCGTGCAGGCCGGCAAATTGCCGAACACGCCGGCCGGTCAGGTGACGTTCATCGCTGGCTATCTGCAGCAGTCTGCCCCGCAACTCGCGCAGGCCGCCGCCGCGCTCGCCGCGCAAATCAATACCATCGTGGCCTCGGGTGCGACTCACGTGGTGGTGTCGACGGTGCCGGACATCGGCAATACACCGCTCGGCGTCGCATCTGAAGCGGCAACGCCTGGCGCGGCTGCGCTGTTGACGGGGGTTACCGCGGCCTATAACGGCATCCTGATCCAGGCCCTGACGGCATACGGCCTGGTGGGAACCGGCAAGGTGATCGTGGCCGATGCGTTCACGTGGATCGATGAGCAGTTGCCGAACTACAAGGCTCTGGGCTTCACGGTGTCCAACACGGGAACGGCATGTAACCTGACCAGCATGGTCGCAAACGCCACGGCTTACGGTACGGCGAATCCGGCGGCGACCAACGGTCTCACCGCGGCCGAGTACGGCTCGCAGTTCGGCTCGTCGTTGTTCTGCTCGCCGCAGACTTACACGGTGGCAGGTGCTGACCAGACTTATATGTTCGCCGATACGGTACACCCGAGCACGCATCTGCATGCGCTGTTCGCGCAATATGTGCAGCAGCAGATTGCTGCGAGCGGTTTGGGCAAGTAACGGAAATACGCGCCTGACAGTGCGCAGTATCTGACGTGTCGAAAAAACGCCCGGTGCTTTTATGCCGGGCGTTTTTTATCGTGATGAATGGCGGGACAGATGCCGCAGAAAGTACGTGGTTTTCAGGTGCCAACAAGCTTGCTAAAGGCAAGCCGCTGACAACTCATTCGTGAAAACTCAGAGCCGGATGCGCGTCAGATTCCGGGCATCGCGCACAAGGCAAATTCACGCCGTCAACCCTGCGCCTCGAAAGCCGCAGCCGCACGCCCCAGCCGATCGTTCACCGCGATCCATTCGATCGTATCCGGCAACTTCTCGATCAGAATCTGCGTGACATTCGCACGATCCAACGCGCGCAGTAGCCCGTACAACTCGCGCGCATAAACATGCGGATCTTCAGGCGCGGCGATGAAATGCACGCCTTCCGCGTCGGCCCAATGACCGGCCCGCGATGCGCGCGCCACCAGCGCCACGCGCTCGCCCGCCTCACGCGCGATCAGCAACGGTTCAAGCGCACCGAACGGCAATAACGCCAATGGCGTGCGCGGCGCGTAATGCGCCTTCAACGTGCCGGAAGCCCGCGGTGCCGTTGCGTCGGAACCGTCGGGCAGGCGCGGCGCTTCGCCGAGCACGTCGGCGATATCTTGCGGCGTCACGCGGCCTGGCCTCAGCAATGCCGGAAAGCCACGCGACAAATCCAGAATGGTCGATTCGATCCCGACGTCCGACGCCCCGCCGTCCAGCACATGAATCGCGCTGCCGAACTCGTCGCGGACATGTTGTGCCGTGGTCGGACTCACATGTCCGAAGCGGTTCGCCGACGGCGCAGCGACACCACCATGCCCGCCACGCAAAGCGCTGAACGCCTCCAGCAGCGCTTGCGCCACCGGATGCGACGGACATCGCAGCCCCACCGAATCCTGGCCGCCGCTGACCGCTGCGGGAATCCGCGCGGCGCGCTTCAGAATCAACGTAAGCGGGCCAGGCCAGAACGCGTCGATCAGACGCTGCGCTTCAGCGGGCAAATGCTCGACCCAATAATTCGGATCGCCCTGCGGCGCCAGATGGACGATGACGGGATGATTCGCCGGCCTGCCCTTCGCCGCGTAAATGCGCGCGACGGCATCTGGGCTTTCGGCGTCGCCGCCGAGTCCGTACACGGTCTCGGTCGGAAATGCGACCAGACCACCCGCGTCGAGCAGTGCCGCCGCGTGCCCGATCTGCGCAGCGCTCACGGGCAATGCGCTCGCGGCGTCTTCAGCGGGTTTCTGTTGATCCGGCATGGTGCTCGCGTCAGCTCGTGATGATGTGCAGAAGCCGCGCGCAGTCACGCCCAGCCGTGCGCGCTTCTTCGAGAGACGCCGCTGTGAAGTTGATATGACCCATCTTGCGGCCACAACGCGCCTCTTCCTTGCCGTACAGATGCAGACGGGCCGCCGGCATCGCAGCAACTTCGTGCCACGGCGGCGTGACCGCGGCGCCCTTCGGGCCGCCCGGGAACCACACGTCGCCGAGAATATTCAGCATGACTGCTGGCGAATGCTGACGCGTATCGCCGAGCGGCATACCGGTCATTGCGCGAACCTGCTGTTCGAACTGGCTGGTCGCGCAGGCGTCGACGGTGTAGTGGCCGGAATTGTGCGGACGCGGCGCCATTTCATTGGCGACCAGTGAACCGTCTTCAAGGATGAAGAACTCGACGCACAGCACGCCCACATAGCCAAGCTTGTCGGCGATTTGCAGCGCGGCCTGTTGGGCTTGCTCGACGAGTGTTGCGCTTGCGTCCGGCGCGGGGACGATGGTGTGCGACAGCACGCCGTCGCGGTGCGTGTTCTGCGCCAGCGGATACACCACCGACGCGCCGCTCGACGCGCGCGCGATCAGCGCCGACACCTCGAACTTCAGCGGCAAGCGCTTTTCCAGCACGCACGCTACACCGGCGAGCGACGCATGTGCCTCGCGCACTTCCTCGGCATTGCGTACGCGGATCTGGCCTTTACCGTCGTAACCCATGCGCGCTGTTTTGAGGATACCTGGCAGCACGGCTTCGAGCGCGGCGTCGTCGAGCGCGGCAAGCGCGTCCGACGACTCGATCACGACGTGCGGTGCCACCGTCACGCCCGACGACGCGATAAAGCGCTTCTCGGCGATGCGGTCCTGAGCGACGGCCACGCAGCGGCCCGCCGGGCTCACGAACGTGGTCTTCGCGAGAAAGTCGAGGCTCGCGGCCGGCACGTTCTCGAATTCGGTCGACACCGCTGCGCACA
Source organism: Paraburkholderia metrosideri (assembly GCF_904848625.1). Taxonomy (GTDB): domain Bacteria; phylum Pseudomonadota; class Gammaproteobacteria; order Burkholderiales; family Burkholderiaceae; genus Paraburkholderia; species Paraburkholderia metrosideri. The sequence goes on along the minus strand of NZ_CAJHCP010000008.1, from coordinate 412,495 downwards.
GCCGCGCGAGTTCGGTCAACGATGCTTCGTCGTCGTAAGCCGCGCGCAGGTGGCGATCGGCGACGGCGCCAGCCGGACTGTTTTCGTCCGGATCGAGCACGGCGACGCGATAGCCCATGGACTGGGCGGCAAAACAGAACATGCGGCCGAGCTGGCCGCCACCAACCATGCCAAGCCATGCGCCGGGCAGAATCGGTGAAACCGGTGTGTTGTCTGGGTTCATCTTAGTGGTCGGTCGCGGCCGGGTGCGCCTCGCGAAAAAGCAGGCACCCGGCTGGGGGTCAGACAGGGGGACGTCTTATATCAATCAGCCCGCGCGATTACAGCGCCGGCAACACCATTGCGTGAGCCGCTTCGTTCTGGCGCACGCGGAACGCCGCCAGCTTTTCCGCGTATTCGTCGCTCGTGCCGCTCAGCAGCGACACCGCGAACAGCGCAGCATTCGCCGCACCGGCTTCGCCGATCGCAAACGTCGCGACCGGCACGCCCTTGGGCATCTGCACGATGGAATGCAGCGAATCGACGCCCTTCAGATACTTGCTCGCGACCGGCACGCCAAGCACCGGCACCGTGGTCTTGGCGGCCAGCATGCCCGGCAGATGCGCCGCGCCGCCAGCACCCGCGATGATCGCGCGAATGCCGCGCTCACGCGCACTTTCAGCATAGGCGAACATCTCGTCGGGCATGCGATGCGCCGACACGACCTTCGCTTCGTACGGCACGCCGAATTCCTGCAAAATCGCCACGGCGTTCTTCATGACTTCCCAGTCGGAACTGGAGCCCATCAGCACGCCGACGACCGGCGCGCCATGCGTATGGGCGGTTTGAGCTTCACTCATCTTACGGCTTCCCTGTTTCTCGAACGGTACTGATACGACCTGCGCGTAATCAGGCGAGCTTGTGACCGGTCAGGCGTTCGAGCGCTTCCTGATACTTCTCGCCCGTCTTCGTGACCACGTCGTCCGGCAGCTTTGGTGCCGGCGGTTCTTTCGCCCACGGCTGGGTTTCGAGCCAGTCGCGCACGAACTGCTTGTCGAACGACGGCGGGTTGGTGCCGACCTGATACTGGTCGGCCGGCCAGAAGCGCGACGAATCGGCGGTCAGCGCTTCGTCCATCAGGTACAGCTTGCCGTGATTGTCCAGACCGAATTCGAACTTCGTGTCTGCAATGATGATGCCGCGGGTTGCCGCGTAGTCCGCCGCTTCCTTGTACAGCTTGATCGAGATGTCGCGGATCGTGGCCGACAGTTCGGTGCCGATGCGGCGCTCCATGTCGTCGTACGTGATGTTTTCGTCGTGGTGGCCCATTTCGGCCTTGGCTGCCGGCGTGAAGATCGGCTCGGGCAGCTTCTGCGCGTTTTGCAGACCCGGCGGCAGTTCGACGCCGCACACCGAACCGGTGGCCTGGTAGTCTTTCCAGCCGCTGCCGGCCAGATACCCGCGCACCACCGCTTCGACCAGAATCGGCTCGAGGCGCTTGACGACCACTGCGCGGCCCTTCACCTGTTCGACTTCGTCGGCCGCGACCACCGACTCGGGCGCGACGCCCGTCAGGTGGTTCGGCACCACGTGCGCGAGTTTGTCGAACCAGAAGTTCGCCATTTCGTTGAGCACGCGACCCTTATTCGGAATCGGCTCGCCCATGATGACGTCGAACGCCGACAGACGGTCGGTCGTGACGATCAGCAACTGGTCGTTGCCCACCGCATAGTTGTCGCGGACTTTACCGCGGCCGAGCAACGGCAGCGAGTGGAGCGTAGATTCGTAGAGGGTAGACATCGTCGTGGTTCGCTAAAAGTGAGGCAAAAAGTGTGACCGGAACAAAAGGGAAACGCCGTTCCCCGGATGATGCGGGAACGGCGATCTAACGACAACCTGGCCGGATGGCCAGGTGCACAGCCTGTTATAGCTTAACGGACGACTTGTGCAAGCTCGCCCGACTTGTACTTCTCCGCAATTTTATCAAGCGAAAGCGGCTTGATCTTGCCAGCCTGGCCTTCGCAGCCGAATTGCATGTAACGGTCGACACAGACCTTCATCGCCGCTTCACGCGCCGGCTTCAGGTAATCGCGCGGATCGAACTTGCCCGGGTTGGTCGCCATGTAGCGGCGGATCGCGCCGGTAATGGCCAGACGCAGGTCGGTGTCGATGTTGACCTTGCGCACGCCGTTACGGATGCCTTCCTGGATTTCCTCGACCGGCACGCCGTAAGTTTCCTTCATGTCGCCGCCGAATTCGCGGATTTCAGCCAGCAGTTCCTGCGGCACCGACGACGAACCGTGCATCACCAAGTGCGTGTTCGGAATGCGCTGGTGAATTTCCTTGATGCGCTGAATGGACAGAATGTCGCCCGTGGGCTTCTTGCTGAACTTGTACGCACCGTGCGACGTGCCGATCGCGATGGCCAAGGCGTCGCACTGCGTCAGCTTGACGAAGTCGGCAGCCTGTTCCGGATCGGTCAGCAGTTGCTCGCGCGTCATCTTGCCTTCCGCGCCGTGGCCGTCTTCCTTGTCGCCCGTCATGGTTTCCAGCGAACCGAGCACGCCCAGTTCGGCTTCCACCGTGATGCCGATCGAGTGCGCCGCCTCAACGACTTTACGCGACACTTCGACGTTGTACTCGTACGATGCTACCGACTTGCCGTCCGCTTCGAGCGAGCCGTCCATCATCACGCTGGTGAAGCCGCTGCGAATCGCCGCCATACAGACCGCCGGCGACTGCCCGTGGTCCTGGTGCATCACGACCGGAATATGCGGATACGACTCGACCGCTGCTTCGATCAGATGACGCAAAAACGCTTCGCCTGCGTACTTACGTGCGCCGGCGGACGCCTGCATGATGACCGGCGCGTTGACCTTGTCGGCCGCCGCCATGATGGCCTGCACCTGCTCCAGATTGTTCACGTTGAATGCCGGAAGGCCATAACCGTTTTCGGCGGCATGGTCCAGCAGTTGACGCATTGATACGAGAGGCATGCTTTAACTCCATAGATTGAAACGAATTCTTGTGCCGTCGGCATCTTTTAGGCGATCTCATCGCGACGCAGACTGCATGCCCGTCACACCATTGCTTAAAGCGTCGAGCGTTCCTGTCGCTTCCAGACGCAATTAAAGCCCGTGTGTCGCCTCTCGCGGCGCATGTCAGTCAGCCATCGCTCAATCAGCCTTGCGCCGATCAGGCAGTTACTCAATTACTCGATTACCCATCGACCAGACCTGGCGCCCTGCATGCTGGCCAGAGGCGGCGCTTTTAACGCCTGCTCTGGTCCCTGCAAAGCACCTGTTCAGATCCCGCGGCACGTGGTCGGCCGGAGTGGGCGCTTCGACACGCCCGCCGGGTTCCACGCAACGCAGTTGACCAGAGCCGGCTTGAACCATCGGCAGGCGTTCGCGCTACCTGCACGCTATTCCCGCCTGTCCAAACCCCTCGCTCCGATCACACGCAACCTGGGTTGCGCCCCGCTCAATACGGCTCGCCGACCCGCACGATTTTCAGCGTGTTGGTGCCGCCGGCCTGACCCATCGGCTCGCCGACCGTCAGCACGACCATGTCACCGTGCGACGCGTAACCCTTCTTCACCACGGTTTCCAACGCCTGTTGCAACGCGGTGTCGCGGTCGGTGTTGGTGTCCAGATGCAGCGAGGTGACGTTGCGATACAGCGCCATGGCCCGCTCGCTGCCGATACGCGGCGTGAGCGCGAAGATCGGTACGTGGGTCCAGTGACGCGACATCCACAATGCGGTCGAACCGGATTCGGTCAATGCGACGATCGCCTTGGCGCCCAGATGGAACGCCGTGAACAGCGCACCCATTGCGATCGACTGGTCGATACGGGTGAACGTGCGGTCGAGGAAATCGCGGTCCAGCTCCGACTGCTCCGACTTCTCGGCTTCGACACAGATGGCCGCCATCGTTTCGATGGTTTGCACCGGGTACTTGCCCGCCGCCGATTCCGCCGACAGCATCACCGCGTCCGTGCCGTCGAGCACCGCGTTCGCGACGTCCGACACTTCGGCGCGGGTCGGCACCGGCGCGTAGATCATCGACTCCATCATCTGGGTCGCGGTGATCACGAACTTGTTCGACTCGCGCGCCATGCGAATCATCCGCTTTTGCAGCGCGGGGACGGCGGCATTGCCCACTTCCACGGCCAGGTCGCCACGCGCAACCATGATGCCGTCCGACGCGTCGAGGATGCCTTGCAGCGCCGGAATCGCTTCCGCGCGCTCGATCTTCGCGATCATCTTCGGCTTGATGCCGAACGGCGCGCCGGCGATGTTCGCCAGTTGCCGGGCCATTTCCATGTCGGTCGCGTTCTTCGGGAACGACACGGCGACGTAGTCGACACCGAGCGACATCGCCGTGCGGATGTCTTCCATGTCTTTCGCGGTCAGCGCGGGCGCCGACAGGCCACCGCCCTGGCGGTTGATACCCTTGTTGTTCGACAGCTCGCCGCCGATCTTCACGACCGTGTGAATTTCGTTGCCGATCACGCGTGCCACGCTCAGCACGATCAGGCCGTCGTTGAGCAACAGCACGTCGCCCGCTTTCAGGTCGCGCGGCAGGTCTTTGTAGTCAAGACCAGCGCGGTGTTCGTTGCCGAGCTCACAGTCGGCGTCGAGGACAAAAGGCTCGCCGGTAACGAGCATCACCTTGCCGTTTTCAAATTTGCCGACCCGGATTTTCGGGCCCTGCAGGTCCGCCATGATGGCGACTTCGCGGCCGGCCTGACGGGCCGCCTCGCGCACGAACTCGGCGCGCTGGCGGTGGTCGTCGGCGGTGCCGTGCGAGAAATTGAGCCGCACCACGTCCAACCCTGCCTGAATCATTTGCAGCAGGATTTCCGGCGTGCTGGAAGCCGGTCCGATGGTAGCGACAATCTTGGTGGCGCGATGCATGAGTCTCCTCGTCTGGATGGGATCGCTGGGAAAAGCGCTGCGAGTCGGATGCGGAGGCTGCGCACCGAAAGATGCTGCCGGGGGTTGCGCGCCGGTTGAAACCAGCGTCGCTTTATTGGAAAAGGCGGTGTTCGAGACCAGCACGGGAGGTGCCGGTGGAGGGATGATCTCTGCGTGTTCGTCGGGGAGTTCAGCCTGCGACGGCGCGTTTTGCGACGGCGCGTTTTGCGACGGCGCCTCTTGCGCAACATTGTCAGCGGACGATTCCGCTGCTTCGTCGAGTGTGGCCGTGGTCAACTCCGCGAGTGCGAGAGACGAGCCGGATTGTTCTGTTTCAACAGACGCTGCAGACGCCGCCGGAGTGGCGGCGGAGCGCACTGCACGCTCCCCTGCCGTCGTTGCTGCGGTACCGCGCGCCGGTTTGACGCCGCGGGCTTTGGCAGACTTGGTCGAAGGGGAGCGCGTCGTCACGTTAAGCCCGCGATTCCAGGATTTCGACAGCCGGCAGCTTCTTGCCTTCGAGGAACTCGAGGAAGGCGCCGCCGCCCGTCGAGATGTAACTGATTTTTTCCTGGATGCCGTACTTGGCGATGGCCGCGAGCGTGTCGCCGCCGCCTGCAATCGAGAACGCGCCCGACTTGGCGATTGCGTCAGCCAGCGTCTTCGTGCCGTTGCCGAACTGGTCGAATTCGAACACACCGACCGGGCCGTTCCACACGATCGTGCCGGCCTTTTCGAGTTGCGACGCGAGCGTCTTCGCGGTTTCCGGTCCGATGTCGAGGATCATGTCGTCGTCTTGAACATCGGCGACGGCCTTGATTTCGGCCTTCGCGTTGGGCGAAAACTCTTTGGCGGTGACCACATCGACCGGGATCGGCACCGATGCGCCACGGGCTTTGGCGGCTTCGATGATCGCTTTGGCTTCTTCAAGCAGATCGGCTTCGGCCAGCGACTTGCCGATCTTCAGGCCAGCGGCCAGCATGAACGTATTGGCAATCCCGCCGCCGACGATCAGCTGATCGACCTTGTCGGCCAGCGACTTCAGAATGGTCAGTTTGGTCGACACCTTCGAGCCGGCGACGATCGCCACCAGCGGACGCTTCGGTGCGCCGAGCGCCTTGCCGAGCGCTTCGAGTTCAGCCGCGAGCAGCGGGCCGGCACAGGCAACCGGCGCGTACTTCGCGATGCCGTGGGTGGTGGCTTCTGCGCGGTGCGCGGTGCCGAACGCGTCGTTCACATAGATATCGCAAAGCTTCGCCATTTTCTGCGCGAGCTCGTCGGAATCTTTCTTTTCGCCCTTGTTGACGCGGCAGTTTTCCAGCAGCACGACCGAGCCCGGCGCGACGTTCACGCCGTTTTCAACCCAGTTGGCGACCAGCGGCACGTCGCGGCCGAGCAACTCGGCGAGGCGCTTCGCGACCGGCGCGAGCGAGTCTTCCGGCTTGAAATCGCCCTCGGTCGGACGACCCAGATGCGACGTGACCATCACGGCCGCGCCGGCGTCGAGCGCTGCCTTGATAGCCGGCACGGAGGCGCGGATACGGGTGTCTTCGGTAATGTTGCCTTGATCGTCCTGCGGCACGTTCAGATCGGCGCGGATAAACACGCGTTTGCCGGACAACTTGCCTTCGGCGATCAGATCGGAGAGACGCAATACCTTGTTCATGGGCGTGTGTGTGCGAGTTGATGAGAAGGCGGTGACGGGCGACGCGCGCGCTTCAAGCGCGGCAGACTCCAGCGCTTTTGCACAGCAGCGGCTCCACAGGATCGGGCGCGGGCGGCATGGCCGCGGTTCTCGCGCCTTGCACCGGCGCGCTCAAACCCGAAAACGAGCATTTTAACCGATCCACACTGCCTTCTGACCCGCAACTGGGCGAATGACGCGTATTTGAAGATAAGCGTTGCGTGGTGCAACGCAACATTTTCAGTCATCCAATTACATGAAGACGCGCAACAGAGTGAACACGACCATTCCGGTGACAATCGTGCCGAGCATGCTGCGACGCCACAAAAACCACCCGAGACCGGCCAGGGTTGCGTAAAACTCGTGATTGGATGGCGCGAACGACAGGCCGCCGGGTGTCGCCAGCACGTCGGGCAACACCACGGCGGCCAGCGCCGCAGCCGGAGCGTAGCGCAGCATCCGTTGCACACGGGCCGGCAAAACCGTGCGCTCGCCGCCGATTAGAAACATCGCGCGTGTCAAAGCGGTGACGAAGGTCATGCCAAAAATGGCGAGCCAGATTTGCGCGGATGTCACCGGGAGTCTCCTGTACTGTTGCGGATGCGGCGCAGATCGGCGCGCTCGACCATCAGGTCGGCGGCGCTGCCGGCCACGATGGCCGCGATCACCGCGAGCGGCAGTGCGAGCCGGTACGGCAGGTCGAAAGCGAGCAGAGAAACGATGCCGGCGATGGCGACCGCCACCAGCGTGGAGCGCGTGGCGATCGCCGACACCATGATGGGCAGCAAGGCCAACGTGCCCGCCAGCGCGAGTCCCCAGTTATCGGGGATCAGGCTCGCCAGCAGAATGCCGGCAATCGACGACACCTGCCACGACAACCAGCTCGACAGCGCCATGCCCCAGTAATAGGCCTCCTTGCCCGGCACGTAGCCCGGCTCGAAGCTCTTTTTCTGGAATAGCAGATAGATGACGTCGCCGTTGAAATAGCCGAGCACGATGCGCCGCCACATCGACAGATAGGAGAAGTGTGGCGCAAGGCCGACGCTGAAAATGACGAAGCGGGTATTGACCATGGCTGCGGTGAGCAGCACGGTCCAGACCGGCAGCTTCGCGGCGAGAAGCGGCAAAACCGCCAGTTGCGACGAACCGGCGTAGCACAGCAGCGACATGACGAGTGACTGCGGCAGCGTGAGCACGGACTTGCTCATCGCGATACCGGTGACCAGCCCCCAGGAGAAAATCGCCATCAGCGTGGGCGAGTAATCGCGTGCGCCTTCAAGAAATGCACGGCGATTGAGGTCTGACAGACGAGCAGGCATCAGGCGTAGTGCGCACGCGCAAGGGCGCGGCAAAGAAGGAAGGTCGACGCCAGGAAAGTCGTGCACCCGCTGGCGCATCCGGATTTGATTGAAGCGTGCGCCGGATTATAGCGTCGGGTATGCGGCCAAATGCCCGTTCTGTGTGCAAAAGACGCTAAAATAACGCTCTTGATTAGGCCCCGAAGAAAGTCCCCGTTGGGCAGCACGCCTCGCGGGAAACCGACGGGCCACCCCGGTTTTCTTGCTCCACGGGGAACCTGCGCGCAGCGCCAGGTCTGGGGCACTCATAACGCACTGCTGGAGAATCGTATGTCAATGGCCGACCGCGACGGCAAGATCTGGATGGATGGCAAGCTCATCGACTGGCGCGATGCCAAGATCCACGTGCTCACTCACACGCTGCACTACGGCATGGGCGTTTTTGAAGGCGTCCGCGCTTACAAGACGGCCGACGGCGGCACCGCGATCTTCCGTCTGCAGGAGCACACCAAGCGTCTGCTGAACTCGGCCAAGATTTTCCAGATGGACGTGCCGTTCGACCACGAAACGCTGGCGGCCGCGCAATGCGAAGTGGTCCGCGAAAACAAGCTCGAATCGTGCTACCTGCGCCCGATCATCTGGGTCGGATCGGAAAAGCTCGGCGTGTCGGCCAAGGGCAACACGATTCACGTGGCGATCGCCGCGTGGCCGTGGGGCGCTTACCTCGGTGAAGACGGCATCGCCAAGGGCATTCGCGTGAAAACGTCGTCGTTCACGCGCCATCATGTGAACGTGTCGATGGTCCGCGCGAAGGCGTCGGGCTGGTACGTGAACTCGATCCTGGCCAATCAGGAAGCGATCGCCGACGGCTACGACGAAGCGCTGCTGCTCGACGTCGACGGCTACGTGTCGGAAGGCTCGGGCGAAAACTTCTTCCTCGTGAACAACGGCAAGCTGTACACGCCCGACCTGTCGTCGTGCCTCGACGGCATCACGCGCGATACGGTCATCACGCTGGCCCGCGACGCGGGCATCCAGGTGATCGAAAAGCGCATCACGCGCGACGAGGTTTATACCTGCGACGAAGCGTTCTTCACCGGCACCGCCGCCGAAGTCACGCCGATCCGCGAGCTCGACAACCGCACCATCGGCTCGGGCTCGCGCGGTCCGATCACCGAGAAGCTGCAGTCGGGCTTCTTCGACATCGTGAACGGCAAGAGCGACAAGTACGCGCACTGGCTCACCAAGATCTAACGCGCGCTGCGCTGGTTTCTCCGCCCGGCCCCCATGGCCGGGGCGAGTCCCGGCGCAACGCCCGCACCCTGCATACAACGAGAAAGTCCATGAGCGAAATCAAGGAAATGCCGCTGGTTGAACTGTCGGCAAAAGACCTTCCGGCCTACTGCCCGAACCCGAACATGCCGCGTTGGAGCGCGCATCCGCGCGTCTTTATCGACGTCACGCATGGCGAGGCGAAGTGCCCGTATTGCAGCACGCGTTACAAACTGCGCGACGGCGAAGTGGTCCGGGGTCATTGAACCCGGCACATTGAGCGTTGTTCAATGAGCGTTGTTGTTAGCGGCGCTGCTTGCTGAGCTTCCGGCCTTTGGCCTCGATTTGAAGTGCGTTTGTCGACAGGGCGGCGGTTTGCGCGGGATCGAGCGGAACGATGTTGAGGTCGACATCGATTCGGCGGCTTGCGCCGTCGCCATCGGTTGCGTTGCGTCGTTCGTTGCCCATTCAGCTCCAGACGAAGCCGCCTCAGTCATGCAACGACCAGCAGCCACGCAAACGCGACAACACGCTCAACGGCAAGCGCGACATAGCAGCAAAACCGCCGTCGCGGCGCATCCGGCGTGGCCGGAATCGCGCTACGCAGCGAGCGGTTTTTCCCCTTTTACCTATCCGAGCGCCACGCGCACTGCGCGCGCGGCGTTTCGTTTCGACACCGGACACTCACTCTGATGCGTCGCGCGTTGGTTATCGCACCGAACTGGATCGGTGACGCATTGATGGCGCAGCCGCTGTTTGCGCGCCTCGTGAAATTGCATCCGCGCATCGTCATCGACGCGGTCGCGCCCTCGTGGGTCGCGCCCGTGCTCGAACGCATGCCGGAAATCCGCGACGTCTACGCCACCGACCTCGCGCACGGCAAGCTGCAAATGCTGCGCCGCTGGCAACTGTCGAGCGACTTGCGCGACGTCGGCTACGACGCAGCGTACGTGTTGCCGAACTCGCTCAAATCGGCACTGATTCCGTGGATGGCGGGTATTCCGCTGCGCATCGGCTATACCGGCGAAAGCCGCTACGGCCTGCTGAACGTGCGTCACGCGAATCCGCGCAAGGACGAGCGTCCACCGATGGTCGGCCATTACGCGGCCCTCGCGTACGCGCCGGGCGCGAAGCTTCCCGACGACCTGCCAATGCCGCGGCTCGATGCAGACCTGAACGAAGCGTCGCGCGTGTCGACCCGCTTCAATCTGGACACGCGCGTGCCGCTGCTGGTGTTCTGTCCCGGCGCCGAGTACGGGCCGGCCAAACGCTGGCCGCCCGAGCACTTCGCGGCGCTCGCGCAGATGGTCGGCCAGTCGTTCCCGTACACGCAGATCATCGCGCTCGGTTCGCCGAAAGATTCGCCGCTTGCACAGGCCATCGCCGAAAAAGCGCCGAACGTGCGCAATCTGTGCGGGCAAACCGCGCTGGGCGAGGCTTGCGCGCTGATCTCGCGAGCCAATGCCGTGGTCACGAACGACTCAGGCCTGATGCACGTGGCTGCCGCGCTGCGCCGTCCGCTGGTGGCCGTGTACGGTTCGACCGATCCGCGCCACACCCCGCCCTTGTCGGAGCTTGCGAAGGTACAATGGCTTCATCTCGAATGCAGCCCCTGTTTTGAGCGCGAGTGTCCGCTCGGTCATCTGAACTGCCTCAAGCAATTGAGCGCCGAACAGGTATTCGGCGATTTGCGTGGCATGCTGCTCGCGCAACGCTGAGCCGACCGGTAGACCGATCGACCGTTAGATCGTTAGACCGACATTCGCTGCTTGCAGTACCGCACGCCCCTCAAGCGCGTCGCGTCATGTTCGTGCCTCACGGTGCGACCATGCTGGCGCCAGGGGGCGACAAGTCCGGTTCATCGGACTGTCCCGCTGACCGCTGCCCCGCAACCGCGCGCCGCGCACAAGAGACTGACGAGCCATGCCACGTTTTGCCCATATCTTCGAAGCCGCCGCCGATACCCTGAACGCCTACTATCAGGCCGTCGCCGAGGTCAATATCGACAGCTTGATGGGCCTGTGGATCGACGAAGAGTTCGTTAGCTGCATCTGCGCCGACGGCTCCCACCTGCACGGCCTGGACAGTATTCGCGCCGGCTTGCAGATCCAGCTCGAAGCCGCGCCAGTTTCGATCGAACCGCTCGATATTCGCGTGTACGACAGTCTCGGCACCGTGGTCTATGCGATTGCCGAAGCGCATCGTCCGGCCGACCCGAAAGCCATGCCCAACATGGTGTTCACGACCTACGTGATGGTCCACGAACGCGGCGAGTGGCGTATCGCGCACATTCACGCGAGTCCGATGCCGAACGAGGCCGCCAGCCAGTTCGCCACGAAGATGCGGCATGGCCAGGGCTCGTTGCATTGACGCAGGCCGGCGCTCCCGGTTTGCGTTGTTATTTTTTGCCCTCACGCCGGCATGAGTTCGACGCCCAATAAACCTCTTTCCTCCGACCCCGCCGGCACCGCCCGCGCCGCGGCCGAGGCTGCCGTCGAGGCAACGGTCGAGCTGCTGTACCGCGCGCCGCTCTGGCTGCCGAACCGGCATGTGCAGACCATTGTCCCGTCGTTGTTCGCGCGCCGCCCTTCGGTGTCGTTTCGCCGCGAACGCTGGGACACGCCTGACGGCGATTTCATCGATCTCGACTGGGTCGTGCATGGCGGCCACGCTGAAGCCACGTCGCTCGCGCCCGGTGTCGCCGCGACGCGTCAGATGCCTGCGCCAGATGCCCCTCTATTCGTGCTGTTTCACGGCCTCGAAGGCAGTTCGGCGTCGCACTACGCTGCGTCGCTGATGTCGGCCGCGCATCAGTACGGCTGGCACGGCGTCGTCCCGCACTTTCGCAGTTGCAGCGGATCGTTGAACCGCTTGCCGCGCTTCTACCATCTGGCCGACAGCGCCGAAGTCGATTGGGTGCTGCGACGCTTGCGCGCTGCGCATCGCGGGCCGATCGTCGCGGCGGGCGTGTCGCTCGGCGGCAATGTGCTGCTGCGCTGGCTCGGCGAGCAGCGTGGCGAGGCCGCGTCGGTGGTGTCGGCGGCTGCGGCGATTTCAACGCCGATCGACGTGCAGGCGGGTGGCCGGGCCTTGTCGCAAGGTTTCGGCCTCGTCTACACGCGCAGTTTCCTGAAGACGCTCAAGCGTAAGGCCGAGCAGAAGCTGGTCCAGTTTCCCGGCCTGTTCGACCGCAATGCGATGCTGGCGAGCCGCACGATGTATGAATTCGACAACGTAGTGACCGCCCCGCTGCATGGCTTTCGCGATACCGACGAGTACTGGAGCACGGCGACCACCCGCCCGCTGCTGCCGCATATCGAAGTACCGACGCTGGTGCTGAACGCGCGCAATGATCCGTTCCTGCCGGCCGAGTCGTTGCCGTCGCGGCACGAGGTGTCGGCGGCGGTGGAACTTGATCAACCCGAACACGGCGGTCACGCTGGCTTTATGACGGGGCCGTTTCCGGGCCGGATCGACTGGCTTTCGCGGCGCGTGTTCGGCTATCTGGAGCGGCAAATTCATCATGGATGATATCGTCAGGCAGGCCTTGGCCAAGTGGCCGAACGTTCCCAGTTGCACCGGCTGGCTGATGCTGGACCGGCGCGGCAACTGGCGTATGCGTGACGAAGCCGCTCAGGCGAGCGGTTCACCGGGCACGGCGATCCGGCATGACGCGTTGCTGGGATTCATCAACCGGAACTACGGCGCCGACGAGCGCGGGCAGTGGTATTTCCAGAACGGCCCGCAGCGGGTCTATGTCGAGTTGGGGTACACCCCGTGGGTGGTGCGTTTGTCGGTCGATGCGAGTGGCGCGCTCGTGTTGCAGGACCAGGCTGGCGGCGTGTTCGAGCCAGCCGAGGTGTTCGTCGATGAAGAAGGCGGGATTGTGTTTCGCGATACTCAGACACCCGCCAGAATCGCCGTATTGCACGATCACGATCTGGACATCTTCTCCGAGCACGCTGCGCTGGCAGACGACTCGTTGAGCGGCGAATTTCACTGGAACAACGGGACCGGCCTGTCGCTGCAACCCGTGCGTCGCGCCGATGTCGCTGCGCGGTTCGGGTTTGTATCGAGCCCGGCCGCGCTTGCGTAAGGGCTTATCTGCGCGCTCTGCGGCACCGGCACCGGCATTGGCATCTGCACGGTGCGCCGAAACCTGTCGATAGCAAAAACCGCTAGCTCTTCTCATCAAGCCGCTCTTCCTTATAGCGGCTCTCCATCTCGTGCAGCCTTGCATCGACGGTCGCGAGATCGTAGTAAGCAATCGGCTTCAGATCGCGCGCATCCTTCAGTTGCCGGATCGCCGACGGCCACGCTCCCTCCAGCGCAAACTTTTCCGCCATCGCCCGATGCTGCGTCAACGCATCGCCGCTGCCCGCGCTTGCCTGCGCGAGATAGAGCCACCACGCCGGCTGGTCCGGATGCGCACGCGTCTCTTTCTGCGCGAGCGCTTGCGCGTCGGCAAAACGCTTCAAAGTCAGCAACGTGCGGATGTGCATGTCGATCGCGGCATTTGACTGCGGCCAGCGCTGCTGCGCGAACTCGGCAAGGCTCGCGGCTTCGTCCGCGCGGCCAGCACGGCGGCCGATGTCGGCGGCCAGCACGTCAAGGCTCGGCGAACTGCGCGCGGGTTCACCCTCCGCTTTTTCGCCGTTGGCAAACGTGGCACGCGATGTCGCCAGCGACGCCGCCGCGTCGTCATAACGTTCGAGCAGCATCTGCCCGAACGCAATCCCATACCAGTTGGCTGCGACGTTGAGCGCCGTGTGGTCGTCGATTTCGGTTCGCATGCGCGAAATCTCATCGGCATACTCGCTGCGCGAGCGGTCTTGCAGCAACCGCGCACGCGCCCGCACAAAACCGTATTCGGGCGCTTGATGCGGCTGGCGGTACGCCGCACGTCGCGCGCGATCTTCCATGTCGGCGATCCGTTCGCCAGTCAGCGGATGGGTGCGCGCGTAGGCCGGCACGCCCATGTCGCTCATCGCCGCCCGATCGAGGCGGCCGAAAAACGCGCTCATCGCGTAGGGGTCGTAGCCCGCGCCCGCCAGCAGCAGAAAGCCGACGCGGTCGGCCTCGTGCTCGGCGGAACGCGAGAAGCGCAACTGGTTGTCGACCGCATATGCCTCGCTGCCGAGCGCGATCGCGCTGCCGAGGTCGCCGCTGTGTGCGAGCACGCCCGCCAGCACGGCGAATAGCATGCCGGCGAGCGCCGCGTAGGTGCTGTGCTCGCCGGCGGTGATCATCCGCGAAATGTGCCGCTGCAGCACGTGTCCCATTTCGTGACCGAGTACCGAGGCCAGTTCGGACTCGGTTTGTGTGGTCACGATCAGGCCGGTATTCACGCCGATAAAACCGCCGGGTAACGAAAACGCGTTGATTTGCGAGTCGCGCACGGCGAACAGATCGAAGTCAGGCCGATAGCCGCCGATGTACAGCGCACTCGCCGCCGCCGCGAGTTTGGCGGACACCGAGTTCAGGTAGTCGCGCACCAGCCAGTCGTCGAGGTAGTCGGGATCGCGGCGCACCTCGCGCATCACGCGCTCGCCGAGTTTGCGCTCGGCCTGCGGCGTGAGCGTGCCCTCACCGCCATTGCCAAGGTCGGGTAATTGCTGCGTAACGATCGGGGTGCGCCAGCTCGCGCTGCCGGCATTGCCGGTGAAGCGGCTCTGCGCGCCGCCGTACACGCCGAATACGCCCCGCGCGATGTCGGGCGGCACGATTGGATCGGCGTAGGATTCGCTCGGGCCGCTCACCAGCGGGGGATCGACGGACTGCGCGGAGATTGTGTTGAGCGCGATGCTCGAAGTGGCGGAATACGATTGCGCGAACGCGCCCGGCGGGGCCGCGAGCGCGACTGACAACAACGCACTGAGAAACCGTTTCGGACGCATCGCAGGGTCGGTAACACGGAGTCAAAAAGCGACGCCCGCCGCGCGGACTAGAATAGCGGGCACAGGGCAATTGTAATCAGTCGCGAGAGCGATTCGGCAGGCTTATTGCACAACTCATGCGCCACTCTGCACGACTATCCACCTACTTTCCACCGCAACTCGTTGCTAGCGTATATCGCGGCAGTGCGCGCGTGCCATGCCGCGACGGCATGTTTCAGCTGACGGCAAATGCCGTTACCGCGCTGCTATGATAGGCGCCCTCTGAAGGAGCCCAACCATGCCTGAACTCACTCATTTCGACGCTGCCGGCCAGGCGCATATGGTGGACGTCGGCGGCAAAGAGGAAACGCGGCGCATCGCGATTGCGCGTGGCTCGATCCGCATGCTGCCCGAAACCTTCGCGTTGATCCGCGACGGCAACGCCAAAAAGGGCGACGTGATCGGCATCGCGCGCATCGCGGCGATTCAGGGATCGAAGCGCACCGCCGATCTGATCCCGCTGTGCCATCCGCTCGCGCTGACGCGCGTCAAGGTCGACTTCGAACTCGACGATACGCTGCCGGGCGTGCACTGCACGGTTCAGGTGGAAACGCTGGGGCGAACCGGCGTGGAGATGGAGGCGCTGACCGCCGTGCAGGTCGGTCTGCTCACGGTGTACGACATGTGCAAGGCAGTGGATCGCGGGATGACGATCACCGATGTGCGCGTGCTGGAGAAGCACGGCGGGAAGTCGGGGGATTGGGTCGCGGATTGACGGCGGACTGCGCCATCAACCCACTCCTCGCTTAAAGCTTTGCGTCGCTGAATGCAGCGACGCCGGGGCAACTTCACGGCGACTCAATCGTCGTCGCTGTCGTCGTCCTGATTCACGTCGGATGGCGGCGTGCCATAGCGCTTGACCAGTTGGTCCTTGAAGCCGGCCAGCGACTTCTGTTCGTCGACCAGTTCGTACAGAAAGCCCAGTTGCGACGGCCAGTCCTTCAACTCTTCAGCAAAAATCTTCAGACGGTCGACCGTATCGAGCGCCCCCGCCGTATCGCCACTCAACGCCTGCAGCACTGCATAGCGCCGCAGCACGGTTTCACCCGGCAGCAGCGCAATCGCCTGTTTGTGCATATCGAGCTTATGTTGCAGGTTCATGCTGTTCATCGGCTGAAGTGTAGCGAGACCGTACTCGCCCCACGCCCGAAACAGGAACGACGGATCGGCGGTGTATTGCTCGGCAGGGCGCGAGCCGTAATACAGCACCTCGGCGCGCGCGTAGTCGCGATACACCGGATACAACGCAGCCAGTCCGCCAAACACGACCACAGCAAACCCGCCGAACGACAGGCGTGCGGGCACGAGTCGCAACGGGCGCGTCTCGAGCAAACCGAACACGAACATGGCGGGCAACAGGAAGAACATGTACTGCTGCGGATATTCGACCAACGCGTGCATTGCCAGCACGCCGATCAGCGCGATACCAAACACGCGGGCCGCGCTCTGCGGAGCGCGCACCACGCGCACGAGCCACGCCAGCAGACCGAGCAGCACAATGGCCAAACCGATCAGGCCGGTTTTCGCGAGCAGGTCGATGAAGATATCGTGCGAATTATTCGCGATCTCGACGCCGCCGAGCGTCTTCACATACTCGAACTGATAACTCGGAAACTCGCCCCAGCCAACACCCAACAGCGGATGCGTCTTGAACATCGTCCAGCCGTATTTCCACAGCGCGAGACGCGGCGCGATCTGGCTCGCGTCCTTCATGCGCTCAGCCGCCGACTGCCCAAGTTCGAGGTGATAACGCACATTGGCCCAGCGGATTAACGCGTTGACCACGAAGAACAGCACAGCGAGCGCGATCGGGATAATCCACTCGCGATTGCTGCGCCGTAATAGCGGCTCGCTGCGAGTCTGCGCGAAGGCCATCCAGAAGCCGGCTACCACGATCACGCCCATTTGCAGCCATGGGCCGCGCGACACCGTCAACGCAAGGCCAACTGCGAAAATCGTCGATACGAGCAGCCAGATGCTGACAGCGAGGCGTCGCGTTTGCACGAGAAACAGCGCACCTGCCATCGCAAACGCAATATAGGTCGCAAGGTGGTTCGCCTGCGCCATATTGCCGAACGGCCGCCGTTCGACGATCACGTTATAGGCCACCACCAGCGGCGACACGCGCGTTTCGAGGTGAAACAACTGGATCACCTGACTGAACACCGCAAACAGTCCGCCGACGATCAACGCTCCAGCCGCCCACCGCAACGCCGTATCGCCAAGTTTGGCGCGTGTGAAGCCATAGCCTGCATGCGTCGCCATTAGCGCTGCGAGCAGGAAGCCGCCGCCGAGCCAGTTCATCGAAGGCTGCGACACTGGCAACGCAACCGATTGCGCAACCAGCAGCAGCCCGAACAGCAACGGCACCAATGCGACAACCGGCGAAGCAAACCTGACGCGCGGCTTCGAGGTTGCGATCAGCAGCACGACGCCCGCACCGGTCAGCAAATACAGCGCGAGCGCGGTGAATTCAGCGTAGAAAGTCGGAATCGGATACGTATGGTTGACGACTGCATAAGGCAGCACCAACGCGAGAGCCAACAATATGAGAGACAGGTAACGCGCGAAAGGGGTGGGCATCGATTAACCGGAGGGCGTCAGCAACCGGCGCACTATACAAAAAATTCCTCCTGCTGTGCGCCGGCTGGGCAGAAATAGGCCAAAAATCAGCGTTTTACGTTCGGCCTACGATGCGCCACGCTCTCGCGTCATCGGGCGCCGTCGATCACGAACGGCATTCCGGCGGAGCCAGATTCGACGCGAGAGTGGGCGCATCGGCAGGCGCCGGTCCTGCCCCTGGCGCCGGCAGCGAAGACGCCGTTTTACCACCGGCGAAACACTCCCACGTAAGCGCGCCGCCCCGCGCCGCGTCCTTGCTCAACCCGACCCGCGCGGTGGGTGCATCCGCATTGTCGGGAACTGACGGCACGAGCGTCAGCGTGTTGGAGCCAGCGGCCGCGACGCGGGTCGTGAAGGCAATCGTGATTTGACCTGTGTCGTCGTCGATGTGAATCGATTCGACGTTGCGCGTAGCGGGCGGCGACGCGTAACCGCCGCTCAGCGCATTACCGCTCGCGGCATTTTCGGCCACAGCAAGCCGCGCGGAAGATGCCAGCGACAAGCCCTCGCCTACCCGGCTGCGCGCCAGATAGTCCTGATACGCGGGAATCGCGTACGCGGCAATCACTCCGACAATCGCCAGTACGATCATCAGTTCGATCAATGTGAAGCCGACGCCAAAGCGGCGCAACGCGTTCGCCAGCCGCGCGGGCCAGTTGGCTCGCCGGAATGCGGAGCGCGCGGAAAGCGTGGATTGGGAATAAGGGGAATACGGCAAAGTGACGATCATCGGCAGGCTCCTGAATCGAAAAACGCCTGCCCCACGGTTTGGGGACAGGCGTTTTCAATCGTAGCCAGCGGCACTCGTAACCGACAGTCAGCCAGATGGCTAACGTTGCGGACCCCGGTTGAGCGCCGCTTTGATGACGTCAAGCCGCCGCGCGATTCGCGTTACGGCGCTTGAGCAGGTAACCCACGATCAGCACGAACAACGCGCACGCGATGCTCATTCCATATTCCGCAGCGGGGGTATCGAGAATCGGCCACCGGTCGCCGGCCGGATCGTTGATGATCAAGCCGCCCGCGATCCAGCCGAGCAACGCAGCGCCAAACATGACGACCGCCGGGAAGCGGTCGAGCAACTTCAAAACTAGCTGACTGCCCCACACGATCAGCGGAATACTCACCACCAACCCGAAAATCACCAGCGCCAACCGGTGCTGGTGCTCGGCCGCTTCCGCCGCGCCAGCGATCGCGATCACGTTATCGAGGCTCATCACCGCGTCGGCGACGATGATGGTCTTGATCGCCGAAATCAGCTTATCGGCCGGCTTGACCTTGTCATGCGCATCGTGCGCCGGCGCGAGCAGACGCACGCCGATCCAAAGCAGCAGCAGACCGCCCGCGAACTTCAGCATTGGCACATCGAGCAACGTGACCGCGAAAGCGATCAGCGCCACGCGCAACACAATGGCGCCCGCCGTGCCCCACAACACGCCTTTGAAGCGCTGCGATGCAGGCAGATTGCGACAGGCCAACGCGATCACGACGGCGTTATCGCCACCTAGCAGGATGTCGATGACGATGATCTGAAGGACCGCGCCCCAATGAAGGGTGGCAAAGAATTCGAGCATGACTGAAAGAATAGGAAGGAATTTGACGCGCGGACGAAAAAAAAGCGGGGGAGTTTGCACTCCCCCGCTTTTGGGACCGCTCACTCACGAAAGGACTTCGTAAGCGTATCAAAAAACGCGCCGTTACCGCGCGCGAATTCCGATTTACAGCATCGCCTTCAGAAGACGCGCCATTTCCGACGGGTTCTTCGTGACCTTGATACCGCATGCGTCCATGATTTCCAGCTTGGCTTCAGCCGTATCCGCACCGCCCGAGATCAGCGCGCCAGCGTGGCCCATGCGCTTGCCCGGAGGCGCCGTGACACCAGCGATAAAGCCAACCACCGGCTTCTTCATGTTGTCCTTGATCCACTCAGCAGCATTCGCTTCGTCCGGACCGCCGATCTCGCCGATCATGATGACGGCGTCCGTATCCGGATCGTCGTTGAACATCTGCATCACGTCGATGTGCTTCAGACCGTTGATCGGGTCGCCGCCAATACCGACTGCCGACGATTGGCCGAGGCCGATTGCCGTCAATTGACCGACTGCTTCATACGTCAGCGTGCCCGAACGCGACACGACGCCGATGCGGCCCTTGCGGTGGATGTGACCCGGCATGATGCCGATCTTCAGTTCGTCGGGCGTGATCGTGCCCGGGCAGTTCGGTCCGAGCAGCAAAGTCTTGCTGTTCTTCGCGCGCATGCGTGCCTTGAGCTCGATCATGTCACGGACAGGAATGCCTTCCGTGATACAGATTGCGAGGTCCAGGTCGGCTTCGACCGCTTCCCAGATCGCAGCAGCAGCGCCTGCCGGCGGAACGTAAATCACCGACACGGTCGCGCCCGTTTCAGCCTTGGCTTCAGCGACGCTAGCGTAGATAGGAATGCCTTCGAAATCTTCGCCGGCCTTCTTCGGGTTCACGCCTGCAACGTACGCTTCGCGGCCGTTTGCATATTCACGGCAAGCACGCGTATGGAACTGACCGGTCTTGCCGGTAATGCCCTGCGTGATGACCTTGGTGTCTTTGTTAATCAGAATCGACATGTATAAACCTCTGTTCGTTTGGCGTCGCGGTGGTGCGTGGCGCGGCGGGATGTTCTTCGCCCGCGCCGCTCATGCATCACACGCGCGCCGCCATTCGTAATCCTGGTAAACGCGCTTGGGGCTTGGCTTACGCCTTGCCCGCAGCGGCCGCGACGACCTTCTGAGCCGCTTCTTCCATGCTGTCGGCCGCGATGATCGGCAGACCGGATTCAGCGAGCATCTTCTTGCCCAGGTCTTCGTTCGTGCCCTTCATGCGGACGACGAGCGGCACCTTCAGCGACACGGCCTTCGACGCCGCGATCACGCCTTCCGCGATCACGTCGCAGCGCATGATGCCGCCGAAAATGTTGACCAGAATCGCGGTCAGGTTCGGATTCTTCAGCATGATCTTGAACGCTTCCGTGACCTTCTCGGTCGTGGCGCCACCGCCCACGTCCAGGAAGTTCGCCGGTTCGCCGCCGAACAGCTTGATGGTGTCCATCGTTGCCATTGCGAGGCCAGCGCCGTTCACGAGGCAGCCGATGTTGCCGTCGAGCGAGATGTACGCGAGGTCGAACTTCGACGCTTCGACTTCAGCCGGATCTTCTTCGTCCAGATCGCGATACGCGACGATTTCCGGGTGACGGAACAGTGCGTTCGAATCGAAGTTGAACTTGGCGTCGAGCGCGATGACCTTGCCGTCGCCGGTCAGGATCAGCGGGTTGATTTCGGCGAGCGATGCGTCGGTGTCCCAGAACGCCTTGTACAGGCCTTGCAGGATTGCGCGTGCTTGCGGCAGCGAAGCGGCGGGCACGCCGATCTTCGTGGCGAGCTCGTCGGCTTCTGCGTCTTTCAGACCCGTTGCCGGATCGACGGCGATCTTGTGGATCAGCTCAGGCGTCTTTTCAGCGACTTCTTCGACGTCCATGCCGCCTTCGCTCGATGCCATCACGACGATCTTCTGCGAAACGCGATCGATCACCAGGCCGACATACAGTTCCTTCTTGATGTCAGCGCCTTCTTCGATCAGCAGACGGTTGACCTTCTGGCCTTCCGGACCGGTCTGGTGCGTGACGAGCTGCATGCCGAGGATCTGTTCCGAATACTCGCGAACCTGTTCCAGCGACTTGGCAACCTTCACGCCACCGCCCTTACCACGGCCACCCGCGTGGATCTGAGCCTTCACGACCCATACCGGGCCGCCGAGCTCTTCCGCGGCCTTGACCGCATCATCCACCGAGAAGACCGGCTTGCCGCGCGGTACCGCGACGCCGAATTTCCGCAGGATTTCCTTACCCTGGTACTCGTGAATCTTCATGCGTGATTCCCTTCAGTCTGAGAGTTGGATTGAACATCGTTTCCGCTGCCGTCGTTCATGCCGGACGCGTCGCCGCCTCGTGTTGCATGGCGGACTGCCCCGTCGCCTGACGATGCCGCGCGTTCCGTTGAATACGGTGCGTGGCCATACCAGCGCGGATAAAACTGTTGCACCGCCTCGCCGTCGAAACGCAGCGCGTGGCAGCGTCCCAGCTGGAATGGCGGTTTGTCGTTGGAATGATCGCCTGTGCTGTCAGGCGATTCGTCTCCTGAACCTCCGCCCGCGCCCGACGTGCCGTCATTGGTGTTCCACACGTCGCCGGCGAATGCCTGAATCGCGGCGGTCGGCAAAATTGCGCACAACTCGGTGAGATGGGTGCAACCAGCCGTGCCGCCGAGCAAACGGGCAGCATCGCGACGGAAGTTGTGGCGCAGATTGAGCCCGATGAGGGCACGGTAGGCGGGATTATTGGCTTGGCACAAACCAGGATAGGGCACCCAGTCGGACGACGCCTCGGCGCCGACGACATTGAGATTGCGATCGATGGTGATGCGAAGCCAGAGTTCATGGATCGGCTGACCATTGGGCCGGACGCCCGACGCAAGCTCCACATCGCGTGGTTTTTCGTCGGTCAAGCACGCTTCCACATCCCACAGACCATCGGCTCGCTCAAAGGCTTCCGCTCTGATTGCGCGGCGATGGCGCAACTGACGGGATACTGGCGGGGAGAGCGGCATGCGGGAAGGAAAGGCCGGATTGGAAAACCCAAGAATTTTAGCATACTGGGTATTTGGGACAGGTCGGAATGCGCAATGACTCGCGCCCAGCTCAAAAGGCGCCGCCGAAAGTCAACGTGGCGATTCGTCGCCCTACTCTTCGTCCAGGCCTTTGAGGATTTTTCCGATCGTTGAACCGGAAAAACCGCGTGACGCCAGGAAGCGCATCTGTTTCGCACGTTCGGCGGGTGTCTGCGGGAGTTCGCCGAATTTTTTGCTCCAGACGGCTTGAGCGCGTGCAAGTTCGGTGTCGCGCAGTTGGGCCTTGGCGTCTTCAACCAGCGTCTGGTCGAGTGCGTGCTGCTTCAACTCGCCGAGAATCCGGCTTGCGCCCAATTTCGATGAACGCCGATGGACCAGGCTTTGTGCGAAACGTGAGTCGGAAAGCCAGTTTTCAACTTCCAGTGCGTCGAGCACCGTTTCCAGCGAATCGGTTTCTTCGACGTACGGCTTCAGTTTGCGGGCGAGTTCGGCGCGGCTGTATTCGCGACGTGACAGATAGCCGAGTGCGCGTCCTTTTAGCGAACGTGCCGGGCGTTGGGATTTTTTGACTTCGTCTTCACCAGGCTTTGCTGCGCCGGGCTCGCGACGCGAGCGGGTGTAAGTGGTTTCGGAAGGGTCCGAAACAGAAGCTGCGGAGGGTTCAGACCTGGCGCGCTGCGAGCTACGGCCAGCAGCGCGATCATGCGCGTCGAACGATTCGAACGGGTCGAACGAATCGTCCTCTTCATCACGCGGGCCGTCCGAATGGCGTCCTGCATCGGACAACGACGGCCGGCCCTTGCGTATCACGTGATGGTTACTCTTCTTCGCCAGCGACTTCGGCGCCTGCACCACCGGTCACGGCCTCTGCCATCGCATTGACGCCCAGCGATTCGCGGATACGGTTTTCGATCTCGCGAGCGATATCCGGATTTTCACGCAAGAATTCACGCGCGTTGTCCTTGCCCTGACCAATCCGTTCGCCACTGTAGCTATACCAGGCACCGGCTTTGTCGACGATCTTGGCTTGCACGCCCAAATCGATGATTTCGCCCTGACGCGAAATACCCTCGCCGTACAGAATGTCGAAGATTGCCTCGCGGAACGGTGGCGACACCTTGTTCTTGACGACCTTCACGCGCGTTTCGTTGCCGATCACTTCGTCGTTCTTCTTGATCGAACCGATACGGCGAATGTCCAAACGCACCGACGCGTAGAACTTCAGCGCGTTACCGCCCGTGGTGGTTTCCGGGTTACCGAACATCACGCCGATCTTCATACGGATCTGGTTGATGAAGATGACCAGGCAGTTCGTACGCTTGATCGTGCCGGTGAGCTTGCGCAGCGCCTGCGACATCAGACGTGCTTGCAGGCCCGGCAGCGAGTCGCCCATTTCGCCTTCGATTTCAGCCTTCGGCACGAGCGCCGCCACCGAGTCGATCACGATCATGTCGATCGAGCCCGAACGCACGAGTGCGTCCGCGATTTCGAGCGCCTGTTCGCCGGTGTCCGGCTGCGAGACCAGCAAGTCGTTCACGTTCACGCCGAGCTTGCGCGCGTACTGGATGTCCAGTGCGTGTTCCGCGTCGATAAACGCTGCCGTGCCGCCGACCTTCTGCATTTCGGCGATGACCTGCAGCGTCAGCGTGGTTTTACCCGACGACTCCGGACCATAGATTTCGACCACACGGCCACGCGGCAAACCGCCGACGCCCAACGCGATGTCGAGGCCGAGCGATCCGGTTGAGACCACCTGGATGTCTTCGACTACCTCACCTGCGCCGAGCCGCATGACCGACCCTTTGCCGAACTGCTTTTCGATCTGCGCGAGCGCGGCAGCCAATGCCTTGCTCTTTTCAGCAGTCAGTCCAGCCGAGCCTTTCTTGCTTTCTTCCATGAATCGTCCTTTGCTATGATGAACGGCGTCTGAGGCAGGTGTACGGTCCACTTCTGAAGGACAGCACACGAAACTCAGACACTGTATAAAAAAACAGTAGTTTTGGCAAGCGCGATTCTCATGCGAACGCGCATTTTTACTGTCTCGCTGCCCAGACTACCCACAAAATTTTCGGAGACCGCCGCGCCATGGAACATCCACGGTGCCGGCAACGCCAGGTTGGCGAATCATGCGAATTCTGATTGCCGAAGACGACAGCATACTCGCGGACGGTCTGGTTCGATCACTCCGCCAATCGGCCTATGCGGTCGATCTCGTGAACAACGGAGTCGACGCCGATACCGCGCTGTCGGTGCAAAGTTTCGACCTGCTGATCCTCGATCTGGGCCTGCCGCGCATGTCCGGTCTCGAAGTGCTGCGCCGCCTGCGCGCACGCAATTCCAACCTGCCGGTGCTGATCCTGACCGCCGCCGACAGCGTCGACGAACGCGTCAAGGGGCTCGACCTCGGCGCCGACGACTACATGGCCAAGCCGTTCGCGCTGAACGAACTCGAAGCGCGGGTGCGCGCGCTGACGAGACGCGGCGCGGGCGGCGGCCCGACGGTCATGCGGCACGGGTCGCTGGCGTTCGACCAGGTTGGCCGGATCGCCTATATCAACGAGCAGGTGATCGACCTGTCGGCGCGCGAACTCGGTTTGCTCGAAGTGCTGCTGCAACGGATCGGCCGGCTGGTGTCGAAGGAACAACTGGTCGACCATCTGTGCGAGTGGGGCGAAGAAGTCAGCAATAACGCGATCGAGGTCTACGTGCACCGGCTGCGCAAGAAGATCGAGCCGAGCGGCGTGCGGATCATCACGGTACGCGGTCTTGGCTACTGCCTGGAAAAAGCGACCGCGCCGGGAAGCCCAGCCGTGGGCGCCGCTGCTGTGCCGCCCCCCTCGCCTGCTCAAAACGCGCAACCCGCCTCCCCCGAACCGCCCGCCTCGCCGCCGTCCGCCGCGATGCCCGCGAATCACTCCTACAAATAGAAGACGCCCATGTCCGCACGCGCAGATCGCGCCACGGCGCACGCGGCGGACCTCGACGAGGCGCGTGACGAGCGCTACGCCAACCCGTTCGCACCGCCGGACGAAACAGAAGCCGCCGCCGAAGCACGTCCACGCTCGCTATTCGGCGAAATTCTCGACTGGATGCTCGCGCCGCTGCTGCTGCTCTGGCCGATGAGTCTCGCGATCACCTATCTGGTCGCGAAGTCGATCGCGAACGGCCCGTTCGACCGCGCGCTCGAAACCGACGCCTACGTGCTCGCCCGCCAGATTCATCCGGCCAACGGCGTCGCGGAGCTGTCGCTGCCCGATTCCACCCGCGACTTTCTGCGTGCCGACAACGTCGACAGCGTGTTCTATCAGGTGCTCGGCACGCGCGGCGAGCTGGTGAGCGGCGAGCGCGACATGCCGCTGCCGCACGAAGAGGACCGGCCGCAACCGGGCATCGTCGAATTCCGCGACGACGTGCTGCGCGGCAACGATATCCGCGTCGCTTACACGACGGTCGAGTTTCCGCAGGCACCCGGCGCGCAGCCCGTACTGGTGCAGGTCGCCGAAACGCTCGACAAGCGCAGCGAGCTTGCCAACGACATCATCAAAGGCGTGATCCTGCCGCAGTTCGTGATCCTGCCGCTCGCGATCCTGCTGGTGTGGTTCGGGCTGTCACGCGGCCTTGCGCCGCTGCACGCGCTGCAGGCGCATATTCGCGCGCGTCGGCCGGACGATCTGTCACCGCTCGAGGCACGCCGCGCACCGCCGGAAATCGAGCCGCTGGTGACGTCGTTCAACGATCTGCTGACGCGCCTGGAACAGAACATGGAATTGCAAAAGCGCTTTATCGCCGACGCCGCGCATCAGATGAAAACGCCGTTGGCCGGTTTGCGGACGCAGGCGGAACTGGCGCTGCGTCAGGACGCGTCGGCGGAAGTGCACCGTTCGCTTGAGCAGATCGCCACCAGTTCGGAGCAGGCAGCACGGCTCGTCACGCAGTTGCTGGCGCTGGCGCGCGCCGAAAACCGCATGTCGGGGCAGATCTTCACGCCAGTGGAAGTGACCGAAGTGGCGCGCAGCGCGGTGCGCGAATGGGTGCCGGCAGCGCTCGCCAAACAGATGGACCTCGGCTACGAAGCGCCAGAGGAACTGGTCGAGGTGGACGGCAACCCGGTCATGTTGCGCGAAATGCTATCGAATCTGATCGACAACGCGATCCGGTACACGCCGGCCGGCGGACGCATCACGGTGAGAGTAAGGCCTGACGCGGCAGCGCGGCTCGTACACCTGGAAGTCGAGGACACCGGCCTGGGGATTCCGGTGGCGGAGCGCTCGCGGGTGATCGAGCGGTTCTACCGGATTCTCGGCCGCGAAGGCGACGGCAGCGGGCTGGGACTCGCGATCGTCCGGGAAATTGCCACGATGCACGGCGGCGAGTTGACCATTGACGACAACGTCTATCAACAGTCGCCGAGGCTCGCCGGCACGCTCGTGCGTGTCAGTTTGCCGATGCCCGAGCGGGGCGGGATTTACCCTAACGCCGGCTGAGCGCTCAATTGCGACATCTCGATATTGAGGGAACTTCAATGATAGTTGCGCGATTTTGATATCAAATTGACGTTAATTGACACAATTCACGCTCTGCGCGGCGAGACATCATTTCACCTCATCGCGTCAGTAGGCCGTAAGTTTCCACTCCAATAATCGATTTCACGGGAACGCCTCACCGGCGAACCGCGTGTATATCAATATTGGAGACGACATATGGCTACCGTTGGCGGGCAAATCTCGCACGTGCCGATGACGCACGATGAGAAGCGGGTGATCTTCGCATCGTCGCTAGGCACGGTTTTCGAGTGGTACGACTTCTATCTGGCCGGCTCGCTCGCGGCCTTCATCAGCAAAAGCTTCTTCTCCGGCGTCAATCCAACCGCCGCGTTCATCTTCACCCTGCTCAGCTTTGCCGCGGGCTTCGCGGTCCGGCCGTTCGGCGCGATAGTGTTCGGGCGGCTCGGCGACATGGTCGGCCGCAAGTACACGTTCCTCGTCACGATCGTGATCATGGGTCTGTCGACCTTCCTGGTCGGCTTTCTACCAGGCTATGCGTCGATCGGCATTGCAGCGCCGGTGATCTTCATCATCATGCGGATGCTGCAGGGTCTCGCGCTCGGCGGCGAGTACGGCGGTGCCGCGACCTATGTGGCCGAACATGCGCCGCCGGGACGCCGCGGCTTCTACACCGCCTGGATTCAGACGACGGCGACGCTCGGCCTGTTCCTGTCGCTGCTGGTGATTCTCGGTGTACGCACGGCCATGGGCGAAGACTCGTTCGGCGCATGGGGCTGGCGCATTCCGTTCATCGTGTCGATCATCCTGCTGGCCGTGTCGGTGTGGATCCGCCTGCAACTGCATGAATCGCCGGTGTTCGAGCGGATCAAGGCCGAAGGCAAGACGTCCAAGGCGCCGCTGTCCGAAGCATTCGGTCAATGGAAGAACCTGAAGATCGTGATTCTTGCGCTGATCGGCTTGACCGCCGGCCAGGCCGTGGTCTGGTACACGGGTCAGTTCTACACGCTGTTCTTCCTGACGCAGACGCTGAAGGTGGACGGCAGCAGCGCCAACATCATGATCGCGATTGCGCTGCTGATCGGCACGCCGTTCTTCCTGTTCTTCGGTTCGCTGTCGGACCGGATTGGCCGCAAGCCGATCATCATGGCCGGCCTGTTGATCGCCGCGCTCACCTACTTCCCGCTGTTCAAGGCGCTCACGCACTACACCAACCCGGCGCTGGAAGCCGCGACCGCGCGTGCCCCGATCGTCGTGATCGCGGACCCGGCCGAGTGCTCGTTCCAGTTCAATCCGGTCGGCACGGCGAAATTCACGAGTTCCTGCGACATCGCCAAGGGAGCCCTGTCGAGAGCCGGCCTGAACTACGAGAACGTCGCGGCGCCTGCTGGGACGATTGCGCAGATCAAGGTCGGCGATACGGTGGTCAATACGTTCAACGGCCGCGCCGCCGACGCGAAGGAGCAAGGCAAGGCGTTCGACAAGACCCTCGCCGCAACATTAAAAGCAGCGGGTTATCCGCCGAAGGCCGATCCGTCGCAGATCAACTGGCCGATGAGCGTGGTGATCCTGACGATCCTCGTGCTCTACGTGACGATGGTCTACGGCCCGATTGCGGCGATGCTGGTGGAGATGTTCCCGACGCGGATCCGCTATACGTCGATGTCGCTGCCCTATCACATCGGCAATGGCTGGTTCGGCGGTTTCCTGCCGGCCACCGCGTTCGCGATTGTCGCGACGAAGGGCAACATCTATTCGGGGCTGTGGTATCCGATCGTGATTGCGCTCATTACCTTCGTGATCGGCATGCTGTTCGTCAAGGAGACCAAGGACTCGGACATCTACGCGAAGGACTGACACCCCCTAAACGCGTGATGGCCGAATCAATTTAAAAAAGTTGCGAACCGGGGGTTGACAGCCTTCGGCTCGCTCTGCATAATCTCGCTTCTTTCGGCGAATTAGCTCAGTTGGTTAGAGCGACGGAATCATAATCCGCAGGTCCGGGGTTCGAGTCCCTGATTCGCCACCAGTTGCAAGAAAAAGCCGCTGATCCGCAAGGTTCAGCGGCTTTTTTGTTTTAGCCGTCGCTTTTAGTCGCCCGGCTTTCGAAAACCGCAACGACACTGCCACTTCAAGGAGGTCTCTTGATGACGTTCCGCACCGCCGCGCTTGCCGCAGCTACCGTTTCGATCACGCTACTCGGCGCCACGCCGGCACTCACCGCCCACGCGCAGAGCACGCCTGACAGCCAGTGGCGCAGTTCGCCGCTCACGTTGTCGACGCTGCTTCAGGATGGCTACAAGATTGTCGCCGTGGTGAATAACACTCCGGGGAGCGCGGGCCCAGGCGATACGATTTTTGTTCAGCGCGATCAAAGCGCGTTCAAATGTATCGATCCACAGCAACCGGATTCGAAGGCGCGAACGACCGTAGTGTCGCCGGCATGCTATGAACTGGTTCCGCCGTCAGGGGCTGCTCCGGGCACAGACTCGAAATAACGGCTCGCTCATTCGCACTTGCCGCCAAACCTGCGCTTTAGCTGGCGCAGGCACACACCGCGCCGGCTAAAGCGCGATGAACCCGTCAGCGAAAGCATTACCGATCCACCAGCCGGCTCAGATTCCCACGCACCCGCTGCAACAACGCGATCAACTGCTGCGCCTCTTCATCGCTGAAGCCATCGAGCGCTTCGAGCGCGACCTCATCGCCTACCTTGCGCGCCGTGCCGAGCGTTCGCTCGGCTTTCGGCGTCATCCGCACCTGATGCTCCCGCCGGTCCTGCGGATTCGCGACCCGCTCGATCCAGCCGCCCTCCACCATCCGGTCCACCAGACGGCCCGCCGAGATCGGCGCGACTTCGAGCAGATCCGCGAGACGCGCCTGGTTGACGTCGCCGTAATGCGCGAGGTAGGCCAGCACGCGACATTGCGCGCGCGTCAGATCGACCGATGACTTCGCGAGATCGTCGAAACGCTTGCCTGTCAGGCGGCCGACGTCGGAAATCAGAAAGCCGAAACGCTCTTCGAGTTGGGTTTTCATGCGCGAATTATACGAGCGCCCTCCGCATCGTCAGCGTCGGACCACGCGTAATTCAGTCTCCGCATAAATCCCGATTGTGAGGACTCGCATCACCCATATACTAAGCATGCTTACTATATCGACGACCCTGCCCAGCCATGTCATCCGCCACCACGCCTGCGAGCGCTGCCGCGCCCCTCAACCGGCCGATGATCACGCTCTCGATCATGCTCGCCACGCTGATCCAGACGCTCGACAGCACGATCGCCAATGTCGCGCTGCCGCATATGCAGGGCACGCTGTCCGCGTCGCAGGATGAAATCACCTGGGTTCTCACGTCGTACATCGTCGCCGCCGCGATCGCCACGCCGCTCACCGGCTGGCTGTCGGACCGGCTGAGCGTCAAGCGGCTGCTGATCGTCGCGATTGGCGGCTTCACGGTGTCGTCGGCGCTGTGCGGACTGTCGGAAACGCTGACGCAGATCGTCGCGTCGCGCTTGCTGCAAGGGGTTTTCGGGGCGTCGCTGGTGCCGTTGTCGCAGTCCATCCTGCTCGACATCAATCCGCGCGAAAAGCAGGGCCAGGCGATGGCCGTGTGGGGCATGGGCGTGATGGTCGGGCCGATTCTCGGGCCGACGCTCGGCGGCTGGCTGACCGACAGCTACAACTGGCGCTGGGTGTTCTTCATCAACGTGCCAATCGGTGCGTTCGCGCTGTTCGGTGTGTCGACTTTCCTGCCGAGCCGTGAGCCGAAACACGACGTGAAGTTCGACGCGTTCGGCTTCATCACCTTGGGTCTCGCGATCGGCGCGTTGCAGGCCATGCTCGATCGTGGCGAGCAGCTCGACTGGTTCAGTTCGACCGAAATCGTCATCGAGGCGCTGCTGGCGTCGATCAGCTTTGCATTCTTCCTGGTGCACACGGCAACGGTCGGCGACAAGTCGTTCTTCAAATACAAGCTGCTGAAGGACCGCAACTTCGCGACCGGCACCTTCTTCATTTTCGTGATCGGCGCGGTGATGTACGCGACGCGGGCTTTGTTGCCGCCCATGCTGCAGAACCTGATGAACTATCCGGTGGCGACCACCGGCCTCGTTACCGCACCGAGCGGCGCGGGCACGATGATCGCGATGCTGTTCGCCGGACGCCTGCTGAAACATATCGACGCACGCTTCCTGCTGCTGTCCGGCTTCGTGATTTCGGCATTCGCGCTCTGGCAGATGATGCATTACACGATCGTGCTGTCGGCCTCGAATATCGTGTGGCCGGGTGTGATTCAGGGCTTCGGGCTGGGGCTCGTGTTCGTGCCGCTGAGTGCGCTGACGTTCTCGACGCTCACGCCCGCACTGCGCGCGGACGGTACCGCCACGTATAGCCTGATGCGCAATATCGGCAGCAGTATCGGCATTTCAATCGTGCAAACGCTGATGACGCGCAACACGCAGGTCTCGCATGCGGACCTCGCGGCGAACATCACGCCGTTCAACCCCGCGATCCAGCCGATGCTGAACAGTGGCTCGAACTATGACCTGGCGGCACTGAATGTGTCGATTACGCAGCAGGCGTCGATGATCGCGTATCTGAACGACTTCAAGCTGATGTTCATGGCGACGCTGCTGGTGATTCCGCTGTTGCTGCTGATCCGGCCCGCGCATAGGGCGCCGGATGCGTCGGTTGCGCATGCGGCGATGGATTGAGTGAACGAGGAGAGCGGGCAGAAAAATGTGGATTGGCGTGTGGCTGGCTTTGCGTGGCTGCCTTTGCGTGGCTGCCTTAGCGTGATTGCCTTAGCGTGGTTCGCTTCGCCCGGGCTCGCTTCAATAGCCCCGCGTCACGTCCCGAGCCGCAGCACCTCCGTCACCCCTCGATCCGCCCGCGCGTCACGCCCAACAACCCAGCCATCGCCGCCCTCGCCGCGCTCGCATCCCGCACGCGAATCGCGTCGAACACGGCAGTGTGTTCAGCCAGCGACGCATTGAACACCTCCGCGCGCTTCGCATTTAACCGGAGTTGCGCCTCGAGCGTGCGTTCGATCAGCGTGCCCAGCGGAATCAGCAACTCGTTGCTGCACGCGGTCAGCACGCTCAAATGAAACAGCAGATCGGCACGCACCCATTCATCGACATTACGCGCCGCCACCATCGCCGCGTGCGCCGATTCCAGCGCGCGGAACGTGTGGTCCGTATAGGACGACGCGGCCAGGCTCGCCGCATACGGCTCGATCATCTCGCGCATTTCCTGCAATTTCAGCGCAAACGTCATCGGCTCGGCCACCCGTGAATACCAGTCGAGCACGTCGACGTCGAGCAGATTCCACGCGGGTTTGGGCCGCACACGCGTACCCACGCGCGGACGCGATTCGATCAACCCTTTCGATGTCAGCGTACGCAGCGCCTCGCGCAACACCGTACGGCTCACGCCGAAGGTCTCCATTAACTCCGCTTCGCGCGGCAGGATCGACTCGGGCGCGTAGTCGCCGCGCAGAATCGCGGTGGCCAGCAAATGGGCGACACGCCCATGCAGATCGTGCTGAATAGCTTTCTCCCAGCGGCCTCACGGCGTTTGACTGATATTTTTGATTCGATTCCGGATCGAAGCCAGCACGCTGGCCACTATTTGGCTAATAATACTATTAATAGTACTTAAAGGCGATTTTGTTGTAGCATGAGAATCCTCGAATATTTCGCAGGCGTTGAAGCGCCAAATCTGACCCGCCACAGGCATTGGCCTGAGTAAGCGCTAAAGCTCTAACTCCGACCGACTCGCCACAGGCATTGGCCTGAGTAAACGCTAAAGCTCTAACTCCGACCGACTCGCCACAGGCATGGGGCCGGAGTAAGCGCTAAAGCGCTAACTCCGGCCGACATAGGAGACGTACACCATGAAAATTACCAAGCTCGAAACCTTCATCGTTCCACCGCGCTGGTGCTTCCTGAAGATCGAGACTGACGAAGGTATTGTCGGCTGGGGCGAGCCGGTCGTCGAAGGCCGCGCGCATACGGTCGCGGCAGCGGTCGAAGAACTGTCCGATTACCTGATCGGCAAAGACCCGCTGCTGATCGAAGACCATTGGCAAGTCATGTACCGCGCCGGCTTCTACCGTGGCGGCCCGATCACGATGAGCGCGATCGCCGGCGTCGACCAGGCACTGTGGGACATCAAGGGCAAGCATCACGGCGTGCCGGTCCACGCGCTGCTCGGCGGCCAGGTGCGCGACAAGATCAAGGTGTATTCGTGGATCGGCGGCGACCGTCCGAGCGACGTCGCGAACAACGCGCGCGCCGTGGTCGAACGCGGCTTCAAGGCCGTGAAGATGAACGGTTCGGAAGAACTGCAGATCATCGACACGTTCGACAAGGTGCAAGGCGTCATCAACAACGTCGCGGCGGTGCGCGAGGCGGTGGGCCCGAACATCGGCATCGGCGTGGACTTCCACGGCCGTGTGCATAAGCCGATGGCGAAGGTGCTGGCCAAGGAACTCGACCCGTACAAGCTGCTGTTCATCGAAGAACCGGTGCTGTCGGAAAACGCCGAAGCATTGCGTGACATCGTGAATCAGACCAACACGCCGATCGCACTGGGCGAGCGTCTGTATTCGCGTTGGGACTTCAAGCACATTCTGTCGGGTGGGTACGTCGACATCATCCAGCCGGACGCGTCGCATGCGGGCGGGATTACCGAGTGCCGCAAGATCGCGTCGATGGCGGAAGCGTACGACGTCGCACTCGCACTGCATTGCCCGCTCGGGCCGATCGCGCTGGCCACCTGCCTGCAGATCGACGCGGTGAGCTACAACGCGTTCATCCAGGAACAAAGCCTGGGCATCCACTACAACAAGGGCAACGACCTGCTCGACTACATCAAGAATCCGGAAGTCTTCAAGTACGAAGACGGCTTCGTGTCGATTCCGCAAGGCCCGGGCCTCGGTATCGAAGTCAACGAAGAGAAGGTGCGCGAGATGGCCAAGGTCGGTCATCGCTGGCGCAATCCGGTGTGGCGCCATGAGGACGGCAGCGTCGCCGAATGGTAATCGCCTGAACCAACGCCGCCTGCGGGCGGCGTTTTCGCTTTATCGCGCGAGGCGTCTCGTCACGCGTCTCGCAGCGCGTTCCAGCGCGCCAGCGATCCCGTTTGCAGCGGCCCGTGAGCGCCGCCAGAAATAACATCAAGAGGCTCACCTCAGTGGAGACAACCCACATCCAGACGCAAGCGACCGGCAAGCGCCATCGCCTGCTCGCCATGCTGTTCATCACCGTGGTCATCACGTATCTCGACCGCAGTAATCTGTCGATCGCCGCGACTGCCATTGCGCAAGACCTGCAACTCGATCCAGCGCAAATGGGACTGGTGTTTTCCGCATTCGGCTGGTCGTATGCGCTGCTGCAGATTCCGGGCGGCATGCTGGTCGACCGTACGCGGCCACGACTGCTGCTCGCGCTGGTCATTGGGCTGTGGTCGATCGCGACGATCGTGCAAGGCTTCGCCGGCACGTTTGCGGTGCTGCTGTCGCTGCGCGTGCTGCTCGGCGCGCTCGAAGCGCCGGCTTATCCGACACTCAATCGCGTCGTCACGACGTGGTTTCCCGACAGCGAGCGCGCTCGCGCGATTGCGAGCTACACGTCCGGCCAGTACGTCGGGCTCGCGTTCCTGACGCCCGCGCTCGTTCTGACGCAGCAGCATTTCGGCTGGCAAGGCGTGTTCTTCCTGACTGGCGCGATCGGCGTCGTGTGGGGACTGCTCTGGTATGCGGTGTATCGCGAGCCGTCGGAAGCCAGCGGGATCAACGAGGCTGAACTCGAAACGATTCGCGCGGGCGGCGGCCTGGTCGACCTGAGCGAAGCCGGCAACCGCCCCACTCGCACCCGCTACACCGCCGCCGACTGGCGCGCGGTGCTCGGCAACCGCAAGCTGTGGGGCGTGTACATCGGTCAGATCGCGGTGACATCGACGCTATGGTTCTTCCTCACCTGGTTTCCCACGTACCTGGTCAAGTACCGGCACATGGACTTCCTGAAGGTCGGCTTCATGGCGGCCGTGCCGTTTCTTGCTGCGTTCGTCGGCATTCTCGGTTCCGGGCTGCTGTCGGACTGGATGATCCGGCGCGGCGTGTCGGCCACCGTCGCGCGCAAGGTGCCGATCGTGACGGGCCTGCTGCTGTCTACGGCGATCGTCGGCGCGAATTACGTCGAGACGCCCGCGATGGTGATCCTGTTCATGGCGATCGCGTTCTTCGGCAGCGGCTTTTCGTCGATCACCTGGGTGCTGGTGTCGTCGATGGCGAAGAAGGAATTGCTCGGCCTCACCGGCGGCATGTTCAACCTGATGGGTAATCTGTCGTCGATCTGCGTGCCGGTGGTGATCGGCTTCATCGTCAGGAATAGCGACTTCAAGCCGGCGCTGATGTTCATGAGCGCGGTCGGCGTGATCGGCGCGCTGTCGTATCTGTTCCTCGTGGGCAAGATCGAACGGATTCGCTGAGGCCGGCACTTTACTTCCTTTTAGCGCGCTTTTCTGACGCCCCGCGCGTGTTACGCCGACGTGACGCGCGCGGGGTCGCAGTAACGTAACACGCCGGACCGAAGCAGCCGAAACAGGTGTTTCACGGGCTGCTCCGGGGCTCGTGCCGCTTCTTGCAAAGCCTTATCCACAAAGGCTTTCACGCCGTTTGTTCGGCATCAGACATACGCATGGCCCACTCCTTGCTCAAATGGATGCAAACAACATGCATCGGGGAACATCATGGGCGAATTCCTTCCTGACTATCTGATCCGCGAACAGGCCGCCGTCGGCGCGCTGGTGATGTTCGGCGTATTGCGCGTGCTCGGCGCGGTGCTGGCGTACGAACGCGGCTGGCGCATTTCGGTGATCGAAAAATGCTTCATCGGCGCGGCGGTGCTGTACTGCCTGCCGCAGCTTTTCGACCTGCTCACGCATATGTACGGCTCGCGCGCCGCCGGCGCCGAACTGGAAGGCAAAGCCGCGGGCTGCGCGATCGGGCTGTTCTTTGCGCCGATCCTTGGACATCGGCTCGGCGTCGAATAAGCGCTTCGTCCTGCGAGGCAGACCATGCGACTGGCGAACCGATTCATCCGACGGCCGAAGCCTGCGTATCGCGCCGGCGAGGTTCTGAAGTTGCGATCCGGCAGCCGTCCAATGACCGCGACATGGAGCGGGCCGGTTCTGTTCGCGCCCGGCAACTGGCTGATCTGCCAATGGTTTAGCGATGCGGGCGAACTGCAGCAGGACATGTTTCCGGAGGAGACCCTGGAACGGGCGAGCCGCGACACGCGGGTCGCCTGAAGAGGCAGTAACGGATCTGCTGGCCACCGCCAGGCGACCGTGTGTATTGCGCCGTGCAGCCTCTGCTGTGCGGCGCTTTTTTTATGTGCGACGCGGGTGTGGGATGGGGTTGTTATGCGGGTTCAAACGCGACGCATGCGCTTGTTGCAGAGTTGACGCACGTCGGAAATGGAGGGTGGCGGCTTGCCCGCCGTGGGTGCGGTCAGAGGGTTGTGGGTGCGGAGGAGTTAGATGCCTGGGGCGTTGTGCGAGCAGGCGCGTTGGGTGCCTGAAGCGTTGCGTGAGCAGGCGCGTTGGATGCCTGAAGCGTTGCGCGAGCAGACACGTTGGATGCCTGAAGCGTTGCGCGAGCAGACACGTTCGATGCCTGAGACATCGCGCGAGCAGCCGTGTTGGGTATCTGAGGCATCGCGCGAGCAGACACGTTGGGTGCCCCAGGCGTTGCACGAGGCCCCTCGGATTCCTGATGCGTTGCCGCGCGCCAACCGATGCACCCATAGCGTCGCGGCTTCTGCGCCGTTGCGGCGTGCGTTGATCCGCACGCCACGCCGCACAACTTCAGCCGAGCGCCGCGAACGCCGGCACGCTATGCGACAGCACCGCTGCCGCGACGAACACGCCGATCATCGCCAGCGCTTCGAGATACAGCACGTTGACGAACGTATGCGCGTCCATCGTCGACGCCGTGCGACGCAGGCGCGGCAGCGCCAGCACCCGGTTGAGCCCGCCGAGCACGAGCGCCACCGCGACCAGCGCAAGCTTGAGCATCAGCACATGACCCCAGGTGCTGGACTGGATCGCTTCGAGCGACCCGCCCGAACCCCGCACCGCATTGAAGATGCCGGACACGAGCACCAGCACGACCGCCACCGCCGACACATTCGACACCTGGCTCGCCGTGCGGATCAGCATGCCGCGCGCCGTCGACGTGCCGAGCGCCGGCAGCACGGCCAGCCCCGCCGCCATCGCCAGACCGCCCCACACGCTCGTGACCAGCACATGCAGCGTCTGCATGCTGATCGCCGCCGAGGCCAGGCCAGCGTCGGCGGCATGACCCAGCGACGCCTTGCCCGCCGCGATCACGATCACCGCGAGCCACAACACCGCGTTGCGCAACATGCCCGTGTGACTGGCCATCGCCGTGGCGAGCAACATCAGCGCACCGACAAACGCAACCGTCCAGCCGTAGCCGACATGGGTCTGCGTCAGCACCGTGGGCAATACGCCGATTGCGGCCGGCAACGTGACGCCAGCCATCGACGCCGCCTGATACAGCAGCCAGCCGAGGTCCGCGAGCACCAGCACGACCGTGGCAGTCAGCATTGAACGTTGCGCCCGCAACCACGCGAGACGGGCGGGCGAGATTTTCTGCTGCGCGTCTTTGGCGAGCCACGCGGCCAGCAGCGCCGAACCGACGGCAAACGCAAACGCGACATTCATGAGCGCGGCCATGGCGACCTGCCCGATCCAGAGTCCGTCGACGCTCATTTGACGTTGAACGCGAAGTCACCCTGAGTACGGTGGCCGTCTGTGGCGACCGCAATCCAATGCACCGCGTAGCGGCCTTGGGTCAACTGAGGCAATGCGAGACGCATGAGTTTGGCGTCTTTCCCATCGACTTCCGACGCGGTCGCTACCGCTTCCTTGCCACTTGCATCGTCGAGAGTGATCTTGCTGAAAGCCGGTTCGAGCGGCTCGGTGAAATGAATCGTGACTGCGTCGGGCGCGGCAACTTCGGCGTTGGCAGCCGGTTCGCTCGACACCATATGCGCATGGGCAAAAGCCGTGGATGTCACAACCAGCGCTGCGGTGCCGAGTGTCAACGCGCGCAGCGCCGAACGGGAAAACTGGAATAGCTTCATGTAAGACCGATAGCTGATGAACAAAGAAACAGTGAGTGTCGAGGCGGGCTAGCCCGTGCCGGTGAGCGACCGGCGAGCCCGGAAGTGTACGCTTCGATGGCTCTCGCGGGCATCGGTTCAACCCGCATTGTTGAGAAGGGCAAACTGCACGACCATGGCGACATGGATCGCGTGGACAAAATTGAGACAGTGGGTGTACCGTTGCAGCGACACCGGGCTGCAAACTGTCCGCGCGACAATCTGTCGCATGGTTGTAACAGCCGGAGCATTCTCTCATGCGGCAAATAGTCACTATTAGTCGTCAATGATAGAATGCTGCGTCGCCGCAGCGCCGGCTGCCCTCAACACCGAACCGCCTCGAAGTTCGGTCAGGTCCCCGTTCTGATGGAGTTACGCGTGTCTTCAAGACGCCTTTTCCGCCCGCTGCTGGCCTTGTTGCTGATCGGTTCCGCGGGTGTCTTTAGCGCTGCTCAAGCGCAGACTCAACCGAAGGCCCCTGACACGATGGCAGCGCGCGTGCAAGGGTGTACGGCCTGCCACGGCGTTCACGGGCAAGGCACCGACAACGACTACTTCCCACGCCTCGCGGGCAAGCCGGCCGACTATCTGTTCAACCAGTTGCAGAACTTCCGCGAAGGGCGTCGCAAGTACCCGCCCATGAATTACCTCGTCACGTACCTTTCGGACGACTATCTTCATCAGATCGCCACGTACTTCTCGCAACAGCGTCCGCCGTATCCGCCGCCGGCCAGGCCGACGGTGTCGTCGAGCACGCTGGCGCGCGGCCAGCAGATCGTGCTGAACGGCGACCCGGCCAAAGAAATTCCGGCCTGCGCGGCTTGTCACGGCAAGGCGCTCACCGGCATGGAGCCGGCTATCCCGGGTCTGGTCGGTCTGCACTCCGACTACATCAGCGCGCAGCTTGGTGCGTGGCGCTCGGGCTCGCGGCATGCCATCGCGCCTGATTGCATGCACACCATTGCCACCCGCCTGACCGACGACGACGTGAACGCCGTCGCTTCGTGGCTTGCCACGCAGCAGGCTCCACAGAACCCCGTGCCGGCTCCGGCTCGCTCGATGAAGACTCCGCTTGCCTGCGGCAGCGAACCTCAATAAGCCGCCGGGAGAGACATTCAAATGAAACGCAAGTCTTTGTTCGCCCTCTCGGCAGTCGTCGTGGTTGCGGCTGCCGCACTCGTTCCCGTCCTGTGGTCCGGCGGCGACAACCTGCATAGCGGCGAGGCGATGGCCGCAACGCCCGCCGACCAGGCCGACCTGATCAAGAAGGGCGAGTACCTCGCCCGCGCCGGCGACTGTATCGCCTGTCACACGGTTCGCGGCGGCAAGCAGTTTGCCGGCGGCCTGCCCATGGCCACGCCGTTCGGCACGATGTTCACGCCGAACATCACGCCCGACGACCAGTACGGCATCGGCAAGTGGACTCAGGACGACTTCTATCGCGCGATGCATACGGGCCGCTCGAAAGACGGCAGCCTGCTGTATCCGGGCTTCCCGTTCACGAGCTACACCAAGGTCACACGCGCCGACGCAGATGCGATCTACGCGTATCTGCGCTCGGTCACGCCGGTCAATGTGCCGAGCCGTCCGCATGAACTCAAATTCCCGTTCAACCAGCGCAACATGCTGATTGGCTGGCGCACGCTGTTCTTCCGTGAAGGCGAGTTCAAGCCGGACCCGACCAAGTCGGTCGAATGGAACCGGGGCGCGTACCTGATCGAAGGCCTGGGCCATTGCGGCATGTGCCACACGTCGATCAATGCAATGGGCGGACCGGTCAGCTCGGCAGCGTTTGCCGGCGGCCTGATCCCGCTGCAGAACTGGTACGCTCCGTCGCTCACGTCGAATCGTGAAGCCGGTCTTGGCGACTGGGACCTGCAGGACATCGCCGACCTGCTGAAGACCGGCGTATCGAACCGCGGCGCGGTGTTTGGTCCGATGGCCGAGGTGGTTCACAACAGCCTGCAGTACATGACCGACGACGACATCCGGGCAATGGCGACGTATCTGAAGACGATTCCGCAAAAGAGCGAAGCGCCTGAGCCGCTGCAACTCGAAACGTCGGAAAAGTTCGGCGGCGAACTGTTGAAGCAAGGTCAGAAGATCTACGCTGACAACTGCGCAAAGTGCCACGCGGAAAACGGCCTCGGCCAGCCGCCGGCGTTCCCGCCGCTCGCGAACAACCAGTCCATTCAGATGCCGTCGGCGGTCAACCCGATCCGCATGGTGCTGAACGGTGGGTATCCGCCGAGCACGGAAGCCAACCCGCATCCGTATGGCATGCCGCCGTTCGCGCAAGCGTTGTCGAACACCGAAGTGGCGGCCGTGGTGACGTACATCCGTATGTCGTGGGGCAACCACGGTACGCCTGTTTCGCCGCAGCAAGTGTCCGATCTGCGTTCGGCGCCGCTCGATTAAGCAGCGTCAGTTGCACCTGGGGCGCGGCCTGCGGAAACGCGGCCGCGCCCTTCGTTTTTTCAGGACCGTCGCAGGACCGGTATCATGTGGGTATTTACCCTGATGAAACCGCGCAGGAGGATGAGCCGTGCATGTCGGTGAGCGTTTCAACAGCATTACCCACCTCGTCGGCGCCGTGCTGTCGGTGGCGGGGCTTGCCACGCTCGTCACGATGGGCGCGCTTGCCGGCGACGCGTATAAGGTGGTCAGCTTCAGCGTGTACGGGGCGATGCTGTTCGTGCTGTATGCTATCTCGACGCTTTACCACAGCGTGCGCAGCCCGCGTTTGAAAGCGGTTCTGCAGAAATGCGACCATTCGGCGATCTACCTGCTGATCGCCGGCAGCTACAC
Organism: Paraburkholderia metrosideri; assembly: GCF_904848625.1. Taxonomy (GTDB): domain Bacteria; phylum Pseudomonadota; class Gammaproteobacteria; order Burkholderiales; family Burkholderiaceae; genus Paraburkholderia; species Paraburkholderia metrosideri. The sequence goes on along the minus strand of NZ_CAJHCP010000008.1, from coordinate 371,621 downwards.
TCCGTTCACCCTTGTCACGTTGCGCGGGCCGTGGGGCTGGTCGTTATTCGGCGTAAGCTGGGGGCTTGCCGTCCTCGGCATCGTGCAGGAACTGACGCTCGGGCGTCGCACCCGCAGCGTTTCGATGGTGCTGTATGTCTTGATGGGATGGCTCGCGCTCGTTGCCGTCCGCCCGCTGGTGGAAGCTTTACCAGCAGCGGGTACCGCCTGGCTCGTGGCCGGCGGGGTCATCTACAGCGCTGGCATCTACTTCTTCATCAACGACGAGCGCATCCGGCATGGACATGGTATCTGGCACCTGTTCGTTCTGGCAGGCAGTCTGTGTCAATTCGTCAGTGTCGCGCGCTATGTCGCATGACACCCCCACGGCGGCGAAATGCAACTTAACGCCAGTCAACGTGTCTGCATAGCGCGTTGAAGCATTCGGCACGTGTTCGAGCGTGCCGCCGATTTCTCAGCGAACGGAACTGGGCTTTGGCCTCGAACACGCCATGCGGGCGTGTTCAAGCGGCGTTGATGCCGGCCAGCGCCCAGATGTGCCATTCGCGAAACTGCATTGCAAAGAGCATTTATGTCTTTTGATTCTCTCGGCTTGTCCGAACCGTTGGTCCGCGCTGTACACGAACTCGGCTACACCACTCCGACTCCGATCCAGACGCAAGCAATCCCGGCTGTCCTCAATGGCGGCGACCTGCTGGCCGGCGCGCAGACCGGCACCGGCAAGACCGCCGGCTTCACGTTGCCGATCCTGCAACGTCTGAATTCGATGCCCGCCGTCGCCACGGGTTCGGGCAAGCGCGCAGTGCGCGCGCTGATCCTCACGCCCACGCGTGAACTCGCCGCGCAGGTCGAGGAAAGCGTGCGCGCGTATGGCAAGTATCTGAAACTGAAGTCGACGGTGATGTTCGGCGGTGTGGGCATCAACCCGCAAATCGGCGCACTGCGCAGCGGCGTGGACATCGTCGTCGCAACGCCCGGCCGCCTGCTCGACCACATGCAGCAGAAGACCATCGACCTGTCGCATCTCGAGATTCTCGTGCTCGACGAAGCCGACCGGATGCTCGACATGGGCTTCATTCACGACATCAAGCGTGTGCTGGCCAAGCTGCCGCCGAAGCGTCAGAACCTGCTGTTCTCGGCCACCTTCTCCGATGAGATCAAGACGCTCGCCGACAACCTGCTCGATTCGCCGGCGCTGATCGAAGTGGCTCGCCGTAACACGACGGCGGAAACGGTCGCGCAAAAGATTCACCCAGTTGACCGTGACAAGAAGCGCGAGCTGCTCACGCATCTGATCAAGCAGCACAACTGGTTCCAGGTGCTGGTGTTCACGCGCACCAAGCACGGCGCGAACCGGCTTGCCGAGCAGCTGACCAAAGACGGTATCAGCGCGCTCGCGATTCACGGTAACAAGAGCCAGTCGGCCCGTACGCGCGCGCTCGCCGAGTTCAAGGACGGCACGCTGCAGGTGCTGGTCGCAACCGACATCGCGGCTCGCGGGATCGATATCGATCAACTGCCGCACGTGGTCAACTTCGATCTGCCGAACGTGCCTGAGGACTATGTGCACCGTATCGGCCGTACCGGTCGTGCTGGCGCGACGGGTGAAGCGGTGTCGCTGGTTTGCGTCGACGAATTGCAGTTGCTGAAGGACATCGAGAAGCTGATCAAGCGTCCGGTGCCGCAGGAAGTGATCGCCGGTTTTGAACCGGATCCGACCGCGAAGCCGGAACCGATTTTGCGTCGTGGCCAAGGCGGCGGCGGCGGCGGTGGTGGTCGTTCACCGCGTCAAGGTCAAGCTGCGCCGAAGCGTGATGGCGGTGCGGCTTCCAAGCCTGCACAACGTTCGGGGCAACGTCCGTCGAATGGTCAGCAACAGCCGCGGCCGCAAGGTGCAAAGCCGGCCGGTCAGGGTGGCAATGGTGGCCAGGGTGGTCAGTCGCGCCGCGACGGCCAGCGTCATGACGAGCGGCCGCGTGCCGTGGCGCATGAAGGCAGCGCCGCGCAACACGCGCCGCGCAAGCCGCAGGGTAGCAAGCCGCAAGGCAACAACCCGGGCGCGTTGCTGGGTGGCGCGAAGCCGCGCAACGACGCACCGCGCGGTGGTCAGCCGACGCGTAGCGGTCAGCGCGGTCGGTAAGCCTGTTGCGGCTTCCTGGGCCGCTTAACCCAGGAAGCCGGTCAAGCCCCCGTCGATGCAACGCACTACCAGCCGGCGCCACTCAAACTGGCGCTATCGGCTAGCCGCAGCAGCGGCCTGTTTCAGGTGCTCGATCTGTCGTTCCCATCGATCGAGCACCGTCTTCCCCTCCCCTTCAAGCTCGAACGTCACCCCGCTCGTCAGACGCGCATATTGCACGCTCTGCGACTCGGCGGTGTCGATTGAACCGGTCAGATAGACCAGTCCGCTGTCGTCTCCGGCCACTGCAGCCAGCGGCGCGACCAGCAATTGCACCTGATAGAACGCCGCGTCGCAAACGAAGCTAAGCGCGGCCCGTCCATGTTGCGCAATCGCTCGCGTCGCGCGGGCCTGCGGCCACAAGGCGAAACACAGCGTGCGCGAATCGGGCGCGTACAACTCGCCGACGCCCAGCAGCGACGTCCGTACGTGGCCACTCGTATCGACCGTCAGCAACGACGCCGTGAATCCCGTCTTGCTTTCAAGCGACGAGCCGTCGAACAACGTGCGCACGGCGTCGGGCCATTCATCGAACACTCGCTGATCGAGCGGACGTTCGGCTGGGGGGGAATCGTTCATGCTGTCGATCCGGTTTGAAATAGACAAGGCCCAATCATGCCCTGAAAAAAGAATGGCCCGCGAAAGCGGGCCATTCTCCATTGCGGCTGAACCGAAGCTCAGCGGAAGAACACGTGCTGCGTAATCTTCGCGAGCGGATAATGCACGCCCGGTTGAATCCGCGCCGGCAAATCAAGCGGCTTGAGCAGCATCTTCACGCACATGTCGGCGGACAGATTCCGCCGCACCAGCGTATTGATGCGTGCGGCGCGGTCGCGGTTGTAAGCCGAGTCATTCACTCGTTCAGGATAGCGAACCGCGAACACATGCCGCAACGCGATCTCCGAATCCTCGTTCTTGATCTCCATCACGCGACGCATCAAAGCGCCGAGTACCGCGAGCCGGCCATTGCCTTCGATCTTGTTGTACTTCTTGAAGAACCTGAAAAAGTGCTTGTAGTGACGGACTTCGTCGGTGCGGATGTTGTCGGTAATCTGCTTGAGGACCGGATCGTCAGAACATTCGCCGATCGCGCGATACAGCGTAGCGGTGCCGGTTTCCACCACACAGCGCGCGACCATTTCAAGCGCCCGGGTCTTTTCGAAATCTTCCACCGAACAGGTTAGCGAATACTCCTTCATGAATTGACTGAACGCGGTGTCCCAATCGAATTCGGGCCATACGTACGCGATATATGTTTTAAGCGCGCGGCCATGCTGCATTTCTTCCGGCTCCCACTCGTGATTGAGCCAGGCCGAAACTTCAGGGTCGTCGTGAAAAAAAGTACTCAGATTACTGGTGTAAAGATCAGTGCCGCTTTCAATAAACGAAGACGCGCACAGCAGTAAAAGCAGGTCTTCATTTGCGACAGCCTTCTGCCGATCAATGCGGGTGAGGTCGATATCCTCGATCCGCCAGGGCATGACATGGTTCAGCTCTGTGTGCATCGTGTCTTGCTCCGAAAGCCGTACCGACTCGTGGAGCGCGTTTCGTCACGCTCACTCTCACGAAGGCCTTTCGCCGTGTCGGATACAGCGCCTTGAATTAGAGTTAACCCCTTGTATCTTGCATCTTAGCCGGTGTTTCACAACTCTGCAGATAACCCAGCACAGACCATGCCGGATCGCCGCAGTTCCACTTTGCAAGTAGGCGAAAGCTTCGGTTGGACCTACGCGTCGTGTGCGGCGCGCAAAAAAAAACCAGCTCGAAAGCTGGCTTTATGGATGCATGTACTGCTTTGAGTCTCACCTGACACGCCCGGCGGCTCCCCTGGCGAAGCGATGGCCCTGTTTCACGCAGGCTGAACGCCTCGCGCCAGACGCACGCCGCGCATGCGCCACGCGACGATAATCAGCGAAATGCCCGACAGCACGGCCGCCAGCAACACGTAGTAACTCGGCGCGAGTTTGTCGCCGGTCAAGTGAATGAAGGTCTCGACAATCGTCGGTGCAAAACCGCCAAAGATCGTCACGCCGATGCTGTAACCGATTGAAAGACCTGTCGACCGCACCTGGGTCGGAAAGATCTCGGACATCAGCGCGGGCATCGGTCCCGAGTAGGCGGCCTTGAAAATGCCGGCGGTAGCTTGCAGCAACAGCAGCCAGCCGATCGTCGGATGGGTCTGCAGCCACGCGAACATCGGATAGATCAGCGCGCCCATCAGGATCGACGTGGTCAGCATGATGCGAATCCGGCCGATGCGGTCGGACAACGCGCCCATCACCGGCGACAGGATGAACTGCAAGCTGCCGTTGAGCACGACCACGCCGAACGACGCCGCCGCGGACATGTGCAACTGCTTGACCGCATACATCGGCATGTAGAGTTGCAGCACGTACACGCCGACCGTGGACTGCGCAACGATGCCGATGGCAAGCAACAGATTCACCCATTGGTTCGCAAAAGAGGCGTCCTTCGCTTCGCTCTCGGTGGGTCGCTCGCTGGCCGCTTCGCGTGCCTCACGTTCTTTGCGCATCGCGAGGAATTCGGGCGTTTCGTCCAGATGCGAGCGGATGTAATAGCCCACTGGCCCCACCAGCAAACCGAACACGAACGGAATCCGCCAGCCCCAGCTATTGAGTTGCTCGGGCGGCAGCCACGCGGTCAGCAACGAGCCGAAGGCGGCGGCGGTAATCGCCGCCAGCCCCTGGCTCGCAAACTGCCAGCTCGCGTAATAACCGCGACGTGACGCGCTGTGCTCGACCATGAACGCCGTCGCACTGCCAAACTCGCCGCCCACCGCAAAGCCCTGCACGAGACGCGCAAGCAGAATCAGCAGCGGCGCAGCAAGGCCAATCGACGCATACGGCGGCATCACCGCCATCGCGAAGGTGCCGACCATCATCAACGCAATGGCGAGCGTCAACGCCGCCTTGCGGCCCTGGCGGTCGCCATAGAGACCCAGCACGACGGCACCGAGTGGCCGCATCAGAAACGAGATGCCGAAGGTCGCGATCGCGAGCAGGGTCGACAGCCACTCGTCCTGCATTGGGAAAAACTGTTTGGCGATGATCGTCGCGAAATAGCCGTAGACCAGGAAATCGAACCACTCGAGCGCGTTGCCGACCGACGACGAAAACACGATCCGCCGTATAACGGCTTTGGAAAGCGGTGCGGGCGGCGCCGGATGAGGGGAAGCGGTCGCCAGTGGCGACGGGGGGGGTTGCATGATGTCTCCTGCCTTTGTCTCTGATGCGTGATGCGTGATGTTGCGTGGCGAACGGCGGGTCGTACGCCGGTTGATGACCGGCGTACCTGGCGCGCGTGATAGCGCGCTAAAAGTCTGATTTACGCGATCTGGATGTGGATGCCCAGCACCGGTGGCTTGCTTGCGGGACAGGCATCAAAAGCTATGGTGACGACCAGGCCTTACCGATGCCGTCCTCACGGCCAGCCGGGCGGCACATTGGCAAAGCCGTCATAGCCGCCCAACTGATGGCGCCAAGCGATGCGCCTGCGTGCGGCCATGAGCACCGGCACGGCAGCACGTGGACGCGGACGGCTCCGTGAATCAGCCGCCCGGCCCATCGCTCCATCGACGAACGAATCGCCTAGAACCCAGCGGCCAGCCCATCGCGCCGGCTATCGCTGGCCGCCACATAACCACGCTCCGGCTCGTCGCGATCGAGCTTCCAGATGTACTGGCCAGAGCCGAAATCCATATACGGATCGTCGACCGATTTGATCGTGTGGCCAAGCTTCTGCAACGCTTCGGCGGTCTTCGGATCGAGCGTCGATTCGATGTCGATCGTGAAATCCCGGTTGACCTTCCAGCGCGGCGCATCGCAGGCAGCCTGCGGCTGTTGACCGTAGTCGAGCATCCGCACGATGGATTGCAGATGACCTTGCGGCTGCATGTCGCCGCCCATCACGCCGAAGCTCATCACCGCTTCCTGCTGGCCATTCACCTGCTGCGTGAGGAACGACGGGATGATCGTGTGGAACGGCCGCTTGCTGCCTTCCACGACGTTCGGCGACTTCGGGTCCATCGAGAAACCGCAGCCACGGTTCTGCATTGCGATGCCGCTGTCCGGCACGACGATGCCCGAGCCGAAGCCCATGTAATTCGACTGGATGAAGCTCACCATCATGCCGCGCTCGTCCGCGACCGACATGTAGATCGTGCCGCCCGCCTTCGGCATGCCGAAGTCGAATTGCGTCGCGCGCTTGTGGTCGATCAGCTTTGCGCGCGACGTGAGGTACGCGTCGTCGAGCATCTGCTCGGGCGTGACGTCCATCGAACGCGGGTCGGCGACGTAACGGTACACGTCGGCGAATGCGAGCTTCATCGCTTCGATCTGCAAGTGCTGCGACTCGACGTTATCGACGGTCATTTCTTTCACGTCGAATTTTTCGAGGATGCCCAGCGCGATCAGCGCTGCGATACCTTGGCCGTTCGGCGGAATCTCATGCACGGTGTGACCGCGATATTCCTTGCCGATCGGCTCGACCCAGTCCGCGCGGTAATTGCGCAGGTCGTCGAGCGTCAACGCAGCGCCGCCTTCGCGCGCAAACGCGGCGATCTGTTCGGCGATCTCGCCTTCGTAGTACGCACGCGGGCCTTGTTCGGCGAGCTTGCGCAATGTCTTCGCGTGACCGGGGAAGCGCACCAGTTCGCTCACTTCCGGCGCGCGGCCGCGCGGCATGAAGGTTTGCGCAAAGCCCGGCAAGTCCTTCAGTTCGGGCACGGCAGCGGCCCACTTGTACGCAACGATGCTCGCCACCGCGTGACCCCGCTCGGCGATTTCGATTGCGGGCTCCATCAGGTCGGCGAACGGCAGTGTGCCGAACTTCTGATGCAGCGCTTCCCAGCCGGCGATCACGCCCGGCACCGTCACGGCATCCCAGCCGCGCTTGGGCTGCTTGGCGAGACCGTTTTCCTCGCCGTACTTGCGCTTGAAGTAATCGACGTTCCAGGCAGCCGGCGACACGCCCGACGCGTTCAGACCGTGCAACTTCTTGCCGTCCCACACCAGCGCGAACGCATCGCCGCCCAGGCCGCACGATACCGGCTCGACAACCGTGATGGCGGCAGCGGCCGCGATCGCCGCGTCGACGGCATTGCCGCCTTTCCACAGCATGCGCAAACCGGCTTGCGCGGCCAGCGGATGCGAAGTCGAAACGATGTTGCGCGCGAATACAGGCAGACGCGGTGTCGGGTAGGGGTTTTGCCAGTTGAAGCCAGTCATGTCGAACACTCTCGAAAGCGCGGTTCCGGCTGCGAGAAAACGCCGGAAACCAGGGGAACGTGTAAAAGGCGGATAAGGCACGCGTAAAACAGCACGCGTAAAACGCGGAACCCCGGATTGCAGCGCGAACCGGCCCAAAAAACAAATTCATTTATCAAATGAATAAATGCGTAAATTGCCTGAATGGATCGTAGCGCGTGCTTCTCGTGCTTCCTGGGTCTTAGGGACGTCGCACGAGTGAGCGGACAACGTCGTCGGTGGTCTTACAATACGCTCCATCCCTGCTCGTGCGCTGTTCACGCAACAGGCGGCCAACGGCTCAGCCTATGAGCGTTGCCGGTCAGCGCCAATAAAACCCACGTTTTCGACATCCATGACACGAGACCCCCGTCTGACTCTCAACGCCCGGCAACAGGAACTGCTGGAGTGGGTGCAACGCGACGGCTTCGTCACCGTGGACGACCTCGCCGCCCACTTCGACGTGACCCCGCAGACCATCCGCCGCGACGTCAACTGGCTCGCCGACATGAACCTGCTGCGCCGCTATCACGGCGGCGCGAGCCTGCCCACCAGTTCCGAGAACGTCTCGTACACGGCACGGCAGCGCATGTTCCACGAAGAGAAGCGGCGCATTGCGGCGCTAGTGGCCACTCACATTCCTGACCAGGCGTCATTGTTCATCAACCTCGGCACGACCACCGAAGAGGTCGCCCGCGCGCTGAACCGGCATCGCGGCCTGCGCGTGATTACCAACAATCTGAACGTGGCCAGCATGATGAGCGGCTATCCGGATTGCGAGGTGCTGGTGACGGGCGGCATCGTGCGGCCTTGGGACAAAGGCATCGTCGGCGAACTGGCGATCGACTTCATCCGCCAGTTCAAGGTGGACTTTGCGATCATCGGCACGTCGAGCATCGAAACGGACGGTACGCTGCGCGATTTCGACACCCGTGAAGTCCGCGTCGCGGAAGCAATCATCCAGCATGCGCGCACCGTTTTCCTCGCCGCCGACAATTCGAAATTCGGCCGCCCGGCGCTGGTTCGCCAGGGCCATCTCGATCAGATCGACGCGTTGTTCACCGACATCGCGCCGCCTCCCGAGATGACCGAAACGCTCACCGCCGCCAACTGCCAGGTGTACGTCGCCGGTTAGGTTTGCCCGGGGCTCTGCGCCATGTTGCAGCGCACGCGAAACTTCGAGTGAAATCAAGCTTCTGGCCGCGATTGCAAACCGCCGTCCGGGCCTTCGTTTGTCAAAGGGAAAATTTACTGGGACGGATTTGGTGTTTAACGCGCGGTTGACTACACTCCAGTTCCCCGGCGTGCGTTCCGCATTCTGCGTAGCGCCGGTTGCGTGAATCTGTCGTGTAAGCCGTACTTCCCGCCTGATCCTCTAGCGGACTCACTGGCCCCTCGCCAGTTGCCGGCAAGGCTGTCCGCGTATGCCTGACATGGAGAGAACGATGCTGAGTCCGCATGAATTCGCCACGTTGTTGCTCGTCAAGGACGCCCCCCATCAAGTCGACATGGCGCGAGAAGAACTCGACGCGCTACTCGAGCGCCAACTAGTCCAGCTTGAACGGCTCGCATCGGGAAATGAACAATGGCGCGTGACGGAAACTGGCGACAGCGCATTGCGGGCGATCAAACGTCTCTCGTAGTTCTTTCGTGAATATCGTGGAGTTAGCCGGACGCGGCGCTGCTTGCGGCGGTCGCCCTACAGTCCGGCTACGACGGCAAGGCTTACGCTGCTGACGTTACGTTGCGCGCTTTTGCGGTCTTTCAATTTGCTTCGTATTCGTTTCGTGTAGTTTCGTGTGACAGCAGGCCGCCGTGAAGGCGGCCGTTTTGTTGCGTCCCGGACATTAGCCGGATAGGGACGCGATCTGCCCGCGGCCCTCGATGCACAGCGGCGACGCGTTAGCCACGCACAACGCCCAGCGCCCAGCGCGCGAATCGGCGTGATCCTCAGTGTGGCGAGCGCAGCAGGCCGCGCGTCAACCCGAGCGCAAAGTCGGATCAACCGTCGAGCGCCAGCTCAACGCTTTAGCCCGCTGATCGGTGAAAAATACTACCCACTGATTACGCACCTGAGGATCGGCGCTCACGCCTTCGGTCGCGTGACGCTGCGCAATCGACGCCTGAAACGCGCAGAACTCCTCTTTCGACACCCTGCCCCGCCGGTTCGCCACATAAGCATCGAAAAACGCCGCATAGACGTTTTGCGCGTCGCGGCCGTAATCGACCGTTTGCGGGCTGCACATCTGCTGCAACGCTACGAACGACGTCGCGCCCCGAGTCCCCTCCAGGCTTGGCGAGCTGATGCATCCGGTGAGAAGCGCTGCAGCGCCGATCATCAAAAGTCCACGCATTGATTCACCTCGAAATGGCTGCTGCCGAGAGTATCGACCGCGGCAGCGCGTTACGCCACTGCAGCAGATAACCGTCAGTCCGCCCTCAGCCGAATCGAACTTTACTTTTTCGAATATGTTCATTAAAGTTCGAAAACGAACACGACGTGCTTGCACCTCTTATTCGCCGTACTTCTTTCCAGATCCATTCCAGACTCCACGCAAGGACCCAGCAGGTGACGCAAGGCTTGAGATACGATTTGCTCGTCGTCGGTGGCGGGATTAACGGCGCAGGGATCGCTCGCGACGCGGCGGGCCGCGGCCTGTCCGTGCTGCTGTGCGAACAGGACGATCTGGCCGCCCACACGTCGTCGGCCAGCACCAAGCTCATTCACGGCGGCCTGCGCTACCTCGAATATCGCGAGTTTGGGCTGGTGCGCAAAGCGCTGCAGGAGCGCGAAACGCTGCTGCGCGCCGCACCGCACATCATGTGGCCGCTACGTTTCGTGATGCCGCACATGCCCGATCTGCGCCCGGCCTGGCTGATCCGCGCGGGGCTGTTTCTGTACGATCACCTTGCCCGGCGGGAACTGCTGCCGGGTTCGCGCGGCATCACAATGAACCGGCATCCGGCCGGTGTGCCGCTGATCGATTCGATCAAGCGCGGTTTCGTCTACTCGGATGGCTGGGTCAACGACGCACGTCTGGTCGTGCTGAACGCACTGGACGCGCAGGAGCACGGCGCAACCATCGTCACGCGCACGCGGCTCGTCAGCGCGGCGCGCGTGGGCAGCGAATGGCATGCGCAGCTCCAGCGCGCGGACGGCACCACGTTCGAGGTGCGCGCCAGTTCGATTGCAAACGCGGCGGGTCCGTGGGTCGGCGACTTGCTGCACGGCGCGCTCGGCCGCAAGTCGTCGCACAGCGTGCGGCTCGTGAAGGGCAGCCATATCGTCACTCGGCGTCTGTTCGACCACGACCACGCGTACATCTTCCAGAACCCGGACAAGCGGATCATCTTCGCGATCCCGTACGAACACGACTACACGCTGATCGGCACAACCGATCTCGAATATCGCGGCGATCCGTCGAAAGTGGCGATCAACGCCGAAGAAACGCAGTACCTGTGCGACTCGATCAACCGCTATTTCAAGCAGAAGATCTCACCGGCCGACGTGCGCTGGACCTATTCGGGCGTGCGTCCGCTGCTCGAAGAAGAAGGCGCGGACAACCCGTCGGCGGTCACGCGCGATTACTCGCTGGAACTCGATGCACCGGCTGGCGAAGCGCCGTTGCTGTCGGTGTTCGGCGGTAAAATCACGACCTTTCGCAAGCTGGCTGAAGAGGCCGTCGACAAGCTGGCTGGCGCGCTGCACAACGATTCGCCCGCGTGGACGGTCGGCGCGCCGTTGCCCGGTGGCGATATTCCGGATGCGAATTTCGAGCGTTTCCTGAGCGAATTCAAGCTGCAGCATGCGTGGTTGCCCGCCGATCTCGCGCATCGCCTCGCGCGCGCTTACGGCACGCGCGTCACCCATGTGATCGGCGACGCGCGCTCGCTGGCCGATCTTGGCCGCGCGTTCGCGCCGGGTCTTTACGAAGCCGAACTGATTTATCTGCTCGGCATCGAATGGGCGCGCAGCGCGCAGGACGTGCTGTGGCGTCGCACGAAACTCGGGCTGCATGTCGAGCCGGGCACGCTCGAATCGGTCACGCAGGATATCGACGCATGGTTCGCACGCGAACCGGCACAGCAAAGCGCCTAGTTGCCTGGAAAGCGTGTCGACGGGTAGCTTGGGGGCGCCCGAAGCGGGTACGCTGCGGTTGACGCTTTGAGCCACGCCAGCCAGTCAAGCGCCGCAATCAGGCAGATGCATGGCCGGCGCGAACCGGATCACCGTCGTCCTCGCGCTGCATCAACCCGGCCCGGACGCTCGAATCACGCACAATCACAAATCACACACTGTTTTGCAGTCCGCTTAAAGCAACGAGCCGTTACCGTCGCCGGTCAACGATCCGCGGATTTGCAAAATGCATGGAGAAGAGACAATGCAGGATCAGTACATCCTCGCGCTTGACCAGGGCACCACCAGTTCGCGTGCGATGCTGTTCGACCGGGGCGGCAATGTCGTGTCGATCGCGCAGAAAGAGTTTCAGCAAATCTATCCGCACCCGGGCTGGGTCGAGCATGATCCGCTGGAAATCTGGTCGACCCAGGCCGGCGTCGCCGCCGAAGCCGTCACGCGCGCCGGCATGAATGGCGCGTCGATCGCCGCGATCGGCATCACCAATCAACGCGAAACCACCATCGTGTGGGATCGCGAAACCGGTCATCCGATCTATAACGCGATCGTCTGGCAGGACCGCCGCACCGCCGATTTCTGCGACCGGCTCAAGGAGCAGGGTCTCGAAGAAAAAGTCCGCGCGAAAACCGGTCTGCCGATCGACTCGTATTTCTCGGCGACCAAAATCCGCTGGATTCTCGACAACGTCGAAGGCGCGCGCGAGAAAGCGAAGCAAGGCCGCCTCGCGTTCGGCACGGTGGACAGCTGGCTGGTGTGGAATTTCACCAAGGGCGGCCTGCACGTCACCGACGTGACCAACGCATCGCGCACCATGCTGTTCAACATCCACACGCTGAAGTGGGACGACGAACTGCTCGACGCACTCGACATTCCGCGCAGCATGTTGCCGGAGGTGCGGGCGTCGTCGGAAATTTACGGGCCGACCAAAACCACCGTGTTCGCATCGAAGATTCCGCTCGCCGGTATCGCCGGTGACCAGCACGCCGCCCTCTTCGGCCAGATGTGCACGGAATCCGGCATGGTGAAGAACACCTACGGCACCGGCTGCTTCCTCGTGATGAACACCGGCGACAAGCCCATCGAATCGAAGAACAATCTCGTCACGACAATCGCCTGGCAGATCGGCGACCAGATCAACTACGCGCTCGAAGGCAGCATTTTTATCGGCGGCGCGGTGGTGCAGTGGCTGCGCGATGGCCTCGGCATTATCAAGAACGCAGCGGAAATCGAAACGCTCGCGCGCGGCGTGCCGCATTGCGACGGCGTGTACCTGGTGCCCGCATTCGCCGGGCTCGGCGCGCCGCACTGGAATGCGCGCGCTCGCGGCACGCTGTTCGGCGTCACGCGCGGCACGACCTCGGCGCACATTGCACGCGCGGCGCTCGACTCGATCGCCTATCAGTCGCTCGACGTGCTGAAGGCGATGGAAGCCGACTCGGGCATTCGCATCGGCGAACTGCGGGTGGACGGCGGCGCCTGCGCAAACAATCTGCTGATGCAATTCCAGGCCGATATTCTCGGCGTCGACGCGGTGCGTCCGAAGGTGCCGGAAACGACCGCGTTGGGCGCGGCTTATCTGGCTGGCCTCGCAGTGGGCTACTGGAAAGATGTCGACGAATTGCATAGCCAGTGGAAGCTCGACCGCCGTTTCACGCCGGCGCTGCCTCATGCGGATGTCAGGGAGTGCCTCGACGGCTGGAAGCGTGCCATTCGCGCGGCGAAGGCGTGGGCCGATACGCCGTAAGTGACTTGCCACCTCCAGGCCACCGGCGCGTGGCCGCCCGCAAGTGGCCGCCCGCAAGCGATTGAAACGCGACCCCAACCCGGCGCCCCGGGGTCGGCGGTGCCAAAGCACGTATCATGATGCTTTCCACCTACGCGCATGAGCGTGTCCCTACCCGGCTCACGCGCTTCCGCTTTTTGCGTTTTCAGGCATGATCGACCACCTCATCTGTGACTGCGACGGCGTACTCGTCGACAGCGAAATCATTGCTGACCGCGTGATGTTCGAAACGCTGACCAGCACCTTTCCGGGCCTCGACTTCGAACCGGTCGTCAAAACCGCATTTGGTCAACAGACGTCGCGTTTTCTCGAAGGCATCGAGAAGTCTTTCGACATTACGTTGCCCGCTGATTTTCTGAACACCATTGAACATCACGTAGAGCTTGAACTCGCCGCGTCGCTCAGTCCGATCAACGGGGTGCGCGAGGCTTTGCAACGCGTGACGCTACCGGCGGCGGTCGTTTCCAACAGCCGGATGTCGCGTGTGACGGCGTCGGTGCGGCGCGCGGGTTTGCAGCAGATTTTCGGCGAGCGGATTTTCAGCGCCGAACAGGTGGCGCGGCCCAAACCTTATCCCGATGTGTATCTGTTTGCCGCGCAGACGTTGGGCGTGGAGCCGTCGCGATGCATCGTGGTCGAAGACAGCGTGGCGGGTTTGAATGCAGCGCGCGCGGCGGGAATGAAGACCATTGCGTTTGTCGGCGCGAGCCATATTCCCGATGGTTATGCGGACGCGCTGCGCAAGATGGGCATGACGCGGATCATCAAACATATGGATGAATTGCCCGCGCTGATCGAGGCTGGCGTGCGTGGGGAATTTGGGGATGTGCAGTCGTAGGCGGCTGAGTTCTTTGCCACGTTGAGTGGTCGCCATGAAAAAAGGCCGGCTCTGGATGGAGCCGGCCTTCTTTGTTTGAGTGGCTTGTTTGCGCGTTCTACGTTCTACGTTCCGCAAGATCACGCGCCACGCCCGGTGCTTAAGCGTCACACGTCGCGCTTACCACCCTACTCAATTCATCAAACCTCTTCCGCCACGCTCTCACGCACCCGAGCCAGCGCCTCGCGAAACGCCACCAGCTCTGCAATCGTCAGCATCGGCAGATTATGTTGGGCGGCGAAACGTTCGACGTCCGCGCCGCGCGTCATCGTGCCGTCCGCGTTCATCAGCTCGCACAGCACGCCAGCCGGCTTCAGCCCCGCGAGCACCGCCAGATCCACCGTGCCCTCTGTATGGCCGCGCCGCGCGAGTACACCGCCGGGCATCGCCCGCAATGGGAACACATGGCCGGGACTCACGATGTCGGAAGGCTTCGCCGCATCGGCAATCGCGGCACGAATCGTCGTTAAACGATCCACCGCCGACACGCCCGTCGTCACGCCTTCACGCGCTTCGATCGATACCGTGAACGCCGTGCCGTAACGGCTTGCGTTGTTGGTAGTCATCGGCGGAAGTTCTAGCGAGCGGATCTTGTCGTCGGGCAGGCACAGGCAAACAATGCCGCTGCATTCGCGAATCAGCAGTGCCATGGTTTCGACCGAAAGGCGCTCGGCGGATACCACCAGATCGGCTTCGTTCTCGCGATCGTCGTCATCCTGAAGGACGACGGCGCGGCCCTCGCGCATGGCCTGCAACGCAGCAGCGATGCGTGGCGGGACGGCTTCGGTGGCGAGCAGCGGGAGATCGTCGATTGCGTCGCTGGCAATCGTCAAGGGAGCAGGAAATTTAGCAAAAGACATAGTTGAAACGCTCATCGCAAAAGTTGGGCGAAAAACGTTTCAGGGCATTGCAAACAGACAAAGACGCGCCGCTGAACGCCACCCGATTCAACTCGATGCGGCGCTCGCGCACCGCCTGAACTGCGTGGCGGTCACGGCAACGAACATGACTATCTGCACATCTTCTTTCATCCGGACTATGACCGTCGGCTCTGGCTTTTCACCAGATCTGCTGACCCCGCTCCGGTTGCCGATACGCTGGCAACCGCACGACGCGGGCGCTCGCGGGCTCACCGGCACACGCTCTCGCGCTGCCGGCATACCGCCGGTGGGGAATTGCACCCCGCCCTGAAGACGCACTGATTGCCGGATCAACCGGCTGGCAAAGCTTACAGCAGTCGCGCACGGGCTGCTGCGCAACCGGCAAAAGTCAGACAGAAGGCTCTATTTCGATGCGCGCTGTCATGAGGTTCAGAAAACGAGTTCAAACGGGCGAGGCTTCGCGCGCCACACTGTGTTCCGCTTGATGCGGGGTTCCGGCTGGCTGCGCTTCATGCCTCGTCTCGTTCAACGCAGGCACGTCCCAGCGCGGCGGCGTCTCCGCCTTCAACGTCACGCGAAACGCACGCGCTTCGGTATCGCCCGGATTACGCAGGCTATGCGGCTGATCGGCGTCGAACACGATGGCGTCGCCGGTCGCGAGCAACTGGCGCTGATCGTGAACGCTGACCTCCAGCGTGCCTTCGCTGACCACCAGGTTCACCGTCGTGCCCGGCGCGCGGCGCGTGCCGGCTTCGGTGTGCAACGGCGCGATGCGCAACTCGTGAAACTCGGCAGCGGTCGGTTCGGCATCGGGATAAAGCGGCCGCGCTGAATAACGCCCGTTCGAGCTGACGATGCGCTGCGAACGCTCCGCCGGCAGATGCTCGAAGCCGTTGGTCGCGTGACGCCGCAAAAACGCCGCCACCGAGACCTTCAACGCAGCCGCGACCTTGCACAGCACCTTGATGGACGGCACGCTGCGCGCCGATTCGATCTGCGCAAGCATCGCGCGGGACACGCCCGAAGCGCGTGCCAACGCGTCGAGCGACAGTTGCCGTTCGGAGCGCAAACGCGCCAGATTGACGCCGACCAGGTGCTCAAGTGCATCGAAAGGTTCGGCGCCGCGCGGCGGCACATCAACGTCGACCGAGGGATCGCGGACCAGCGCGAGCGGGGAATGCATGATTGCCTCCAAAGCGCCGCCGGACGGCAGCGCATGCGGTTAGTGGAAGCAAGATAGCATCGCGTCCGCCCGCGCCCAACGAAGTTATCTTCACACTGTTATCAGTATTGCGGAGGGCAATTCTGGCAAAGCTTGTGCGGATTTTTCATATGGGCGAGCGGTGCGGATGAGGCGTCTCTGGCCTGCCATGCGGAGCCGCGTCCGCGTAGCCGGTCTCGGCCCTCAAAGGTTCGAGGGCGCAGTGTTCCTGCCGGCCGCGCCCGCCCCCTGCTCGTGAACCCTCAGCGTCAAGCGCCCTCGCGCACTGTCACGCGCTGCTGCGCCGCCTTCGACACCGGCGCATCCTGCCGCGCCGCGAACCACGTGAGCAACAACGCCACCACGCTGACGCCCGCCGCAACCCACGGCAGCGTATCGAGCGAATGACCGTGGTTGATCACCAGACCGCCGAGCCACGCGCCGCCCGCATTGCCCACGTTGAACGCGCCGATGTTCAAGGTCGACGCCAGATTCGGCGCCGCAGCCGCCTTCTCGACCACCCGCATCTGCAACGGCGGCACTGTGGCGAACGCGGCAATGCCCCACACGAAAATCGTGACCGCGGCGGCTACCTGCGAATGACTGGTGCGCGCGAAGATCGCCATCACCACGGCGAGCGCAACTAGAATGCCCATCAGCGACGGCATCAGCGCGCGGTCCGCAAGCTTGCCGCCGACCGTATTGCCGATCGTCAGGCCCACGCCGAACAGCACCAGAATCAACGTCACGCCACGCGGCGAGAAACCGCTCACCTGCTCCAGAATCGGCGCGATATAGGTGAACACGACGAATACGCCGCCGAAGCCGAGCACCGTCATCGCGAGCGCGGTCCAGACTTGCGGGTCTTTCAGCACACGAACTTCGTGACCCAGTCCGACCGGCCCGGAATCGTGACGATTCGGCACCAGCGCCGTCACGCCCAGCAGCGACAGCACCCCGAACGCGCTAACGATCCAGAACGCCGCACGCCAACCGAACTCCTGACCGACGAACGTCCCGAACGGCACGCCGAGCACGTTCGCCAGCGTCAGCCCGGTGAACATCAGCGCAATCGCGCTGGCACGTTTTTCGGACGGTACCAGCGATGCCGCAACCACCGCGCCGATCCCGAAGAACGAGCCGTGCGCGAACGACGTCACGACGCGCGCGATCATCAGCACGGAATAGCTCGACGCCACCGCACACAGCGTATTGCCGACGATGAACACGCCCATCAGTAATTGCAGCGCGAGCTTGCGCGGCATCTTGCTCGTGACTACCGCGAGCAGCGGCGCGCCGACCGCGACGCCGAGCGCATAGCCGCTCACCAGCAGACCCGCCGACGGAATCGACACCGACAGATCGCGCGCGACCTCGGGCAGCAAGCCCATGATCACGAACTCGGTCGTGCCGATCGCGAATGCGCTGATCGCCAGCGCGAGGAGTGGGATGGGCATTTTTATTCTCCAGGGTTTCAGTCTTAAAGTTGAACGTGATCCAGCGTCGTCACGAATTCGATGACGACACCCGGCGCGAGCGCGACGAACACCTGCTGTTCGGCAGGCTGCGCGCCCATTTGCGGGACTTGCGCGGTTTGATGATTGACGCCATGCGCTTGCAGGCGCTCATGCAACGCCTGCCATTGCGCAGCGCTTTCCAGCCGGAACGCGATGTGGTCGATACGTGGCGCTACGCGGCCTGCCGCAGCACTGGCCGGCACCGTCGCGTCGATCAGATGCAGCACCGGACGGCCGTTCGCATACAGCCAGTAGCCGTCCACCGAAAATGGCGGGCGCGCGCCCTCGGTCAGCCCGGCGATATCGACGAAGAAATGTCGGGCGGTTTCGAGGTCGGCGGTAACGATGGTCGCGTGATCGAGTTGCATGGCTTGCGTGGCGTCGGCGATGTCTGCGCTTCACGCGCGCGGCATCAGGGTTTTCGAGGAGTGGATTGTCGGCGCGAAGCGTCGATTTGATAATTGGCGTAGCATTTGAATCATTTTCAAATTCTTTTTGAAAGACCGCACGATGGATAACCTCGGTGACATTCGCCTCTTCGTCGAAGCGGCGCAGCAGGGCAGCCTGTCGGCGGCGGGTCGCAAGATGGGACTGACGCCGGCCGCCGCAAGCGCGCGCCTCGCCAAGCTCGAAACCGGCCTGAAGGCCCGGCTGTTCGAACGCACCACCCGCCAGTTGCGGCTCACCGACGAGGGTCGTCTGTATCTGAATTGCTGCCGCCAGGCACTGCAATCGCTCGACGACGCCGAAGCCGCGCTGCAAGCCGGTCAAGGCGTCGTGCGCGGCAAGGTGCGGATTTCCGCGACCTCCGACTTCGGCCGCAATCTGCTGATGCACTGGCTCGACGAATTCAACGCGCTTTATCCCGAAGTGACGTTCGCGCTGACGCTGTCGGATTCGCTGGCGAATCTCGTGCAGGAGGACATCGATCTGGCGATCCGCTTCGGCGTGCCGCAAGACAGCTCGCTGGTCGCCCGCAAGCTGGCGCCGAACCGGCGCGTGCTGTGCGCGTCGCCGGAATACATCGCCCGCAAAGGCGAGCCGAAAGATCCGCACGATTTGGCGAATTTCGATTGCATCGTGCTCGGCACCGCGTCCGGCTGGGCGAACGAGTGGCACTTCACGCGCGGTGACGAAGAGCAGAACTACACGGTGCCGTTCGAAACCGCGCGCGAGACCAACGACGGCGCGGTCGCCCGCGAATGGGCGCTGCGCGGCTACGGCATCGTGATCAAGTCGATGTGGGATGTGGAAGCCGACCTGCGCGCCGACGGACTGAAAATCCTGCTGCCGGAGTGGCGTTATCCCGACGCGCCGCTGCACGCGCTTTATCACCGCAACCGCTTCATGGCGCCGCGCGTGCGGGTGCTGCTGGATTTTCTGAGCGAGCGTTTCGCGCAGGTGTCGGGCGAACTGGAAAGCCTGCTGGGCTTGCCGCCGGAGCGGCCGCGCACGGTCGCGGTCGATAAAACCGCATCCCGTGAAGGGCTATAATGTTGCGTTACGCTGCAAACGTGTCGAGCCTGCGACCTTCGAGAACAAGAAGGCTTCGGAGCAGGCCAACGCAGGCCAGAGCGCCGTCCGCACGTTTCGCCCCCATTACCTCTTAAACGACGCCCCCAGGTTAACCACTGCGACCGGCGAAATTCGATGACCAAGAAAGTTTATGTAAAGACCTTTGGCTGCCAGATGAACGAGTACGACTCCGACAAGATGGTCGACGTACTCGGCGCGGCCGATGGCCTCATCAAGACCGACACGCCCGAAGATGCGGACGTGATCCTGTTCAACACCTGCTCGGTGCGCGAAAAAGCGCAGGAAAAAGTTTTCTCCGACCTTGGCCGCGTGCGTGAGCTGAAGGAAGCGAATCCCAATCTGATCATCGGCGTCGGCGGTTGCGTCGCGAGCCAGGAAGGCGCGGCGATCGTGGCGCGCGCACCGTACGTCGATCTGGTGTTCGGTCCGCAAACGCTGCACCGTCTGCCGCAAATGATCGACAAGCGCCGTGAAAGCGGCCGCGCGCAGGTCGACATCTCGTTCCCGGAAATCGAAAAGTTCGACCACCTGCCGCCGGCGCGCGTCGACGGTCCGAGCGCGTTCGTGTCGATCATGGAAGGTTGCAGCAAGTACTGCAGCTACTGCGTCGTGCCGTACACGCGCGGTGAAGAAGTGTCGCGTCCGCTAGACGACGTGCTGACCGAAATCGCCGGTCTCGCGGACCAGGGCGTGCGCGAAGTCACCCTGCTCGGCCAGAACGTGAACGCATACCGCGCCGGCCTGACGCTCGGTTCGTCGGAGATTGCCGACTTCGCAACGCTGATCGAATACGTCGCCGACATTCCGGGCATCGAGCGGATTCGTTACACCACGTCGCATCCGAAAGAATTCACGCAGCGCCTGATCGACACCTACGCAAAGGTGCCGAAGCTCGTCAGCCATTTGCATCTGCCGGTTCAGCACGGCTCCGACCGCATTCTGATGGCCATGAAGCGCGGCTACACGGTGCTCGAATACAAGTCGGTGATCCGCAAGCTGCGCGCGATCCGCCCCGACCTGTCGCTGTCCACGGACATGATCGTTGGCTTCCCGGGTGAGACCGAAGAAGACTTCGACAAGATGATGACGCTGATTCACGAGATGAAGTACGACACCAGCTTCTCGTTCATCTACAGCCCGCGCCCCGGCACGCCGGCAGCGAATCTGCACGACGACACGCCGCACGAGGTGAAACTCAAACGTCTACACCACTTGCAGGCCACGATCGAAGAAAACGTGCAGCGCATCAGCGAGTCGATGGTCGGCAAGATCGAGCGAATTCTCGTTGAGCGCCCGGCACGCAAGGACCCGAACGAACTCGCGGGCCGCACCGAAAACAACCGCGTGGTGAATTTCCCGGCGCCAGTGGCGTCGCACGCGCGGCTGATCGGCCAGATGGTCGACGTGAAAATCGTCCATGCGTACCCACATTCGCTTCGTGGCGAACTCGTGCTGGTGCATGACGACGCGCCGGCCACCACGCATTAAGCGACGCGCGACGTAGTAGCAGATAGTTGCAGAACCCCAACCGCGTATCGAAACCGACAGGATCGAACCTCCGCCTTGAAGACCGCTCAGCAGCATCTGGAATTCACCGCACCGCGCGAAGACAACGCGCGGCTCGCCAACCTCTGCGGACCGCTCGACGAGAATCTGCGGCAGATCGAGCAGGCGCTCGACGTGACGCTGCAACGCCGGGCGCACCGCATCACGATCCGCGGGCGCGGCGCGAAACTCGCGCTGACCGCGCTCGAGAACTTCTACAACAACGCGCGCGAGCCGCTGTCGGTCGACGACATCCAGCTGGCGCTCGTCGAAGTGCGTCATCCGGCACGGCATCGCCCGAACGGCAGCAATGGCGACGAAGCCGGCGACCCGCGTTTCGCAGGCAACCCGGACCACCCGTTCGACCAGCCCGCCGACGCTGCCGATGACGACCTCGACTCACTCGGACCGAAGCTGTACACGCGGCGTGCCGACTTGCGCGGCCGCACGCCGATGCAGCGGGAATATCTGAAGCAGATCGTCTCGCACGACGTGACCTTCGGCATCGGACCGGCCGGCACCGGCAAGACCTACCTCGCGGTGGCGTGTGCGGTGGATGCGCTGGAACGTGACCAGGTCAAACGGATCGTGTTGACGCGCCCCGCTGTCGAAGCTGGCGAGCGTCTCGGCTTCCTGCCGGGCGACCTCGCGCAGAAGGTCGATCCGTATCTGCGTCCTTTGTACGACGCGCTGTACGACCTGCTCGGCTTCGACAAGACCGCCAAGATGTTCGAGCGGCAGATGATCGAAATCGCGCCGCTCGCGTACATGCGCGGGCGCACGCTGAACCACGCGTTCATCATCCTCGACGAGGCGCAGAACACCACGCCCGAACAGATGAAGATGTTCCTCACGCGGATCGGCTTCGGCTCGAAAGCGGTGGTCACCGGCGACACGACCCAGGTCGACTTGCCGCGCGGCCACAAGAGCGGGCTGATCGAAGCTCAGCAGGTGCTGACGGACGTGCGTGGTATCGCCATGACGCGCTTTACCAGCGCGGACGTGGTGCGGCATCCGCTGGTCGCGCGAATTGTGGAGGCGTACGATGCGCATTCGCAGAAAATCGCCAGTCCGGCGGATTCACGCTGATCGCCGTCCACTGACCATGCTTCTGCTCCATACGCCACACACGCCTTACCAAGAAACCGCATGAGCCGCGCCCCGAAACTGACGTTGAATCTGCAATTCCCCGCCGCCAAGGCCTTTCCGGAACACAAGGCGCTGCTGCCGCGCGCCACGGTGGCCGGCTGGATCAAGGCGGCGCTTTTCGCGGACGGCGAGCTGACCGTGCGTTTCGTCGACGCCGAAGAAGGCCGCACGTTGAACCGCACTTATCGCGGTAAGGATTACTCGACCAACGTGCTGACCTTCGCGTACGCCGAATCGGAAGACGATCCGGTAACGGGCGATCTGATCCTGTGCTGCCCGGTGGTCGAGAAAGAAGCCGCCGAGCAGGGCAAGCCGCTCGTCGCGCATTACGCGCATCTGCTCGTGCACGGCACGCTGCATGCGCAGGGCTACGACCACGAGGTCGAAGAAGAAGCCGACGAAATGGAAGCGATCGAAACCGAGATTCTCGGCAAGCTCGGGTTTCCGGATCCTTATCAATAGGCTTCAATTACCCTTCCCTAGACGATCAGCTCGGACCCCATCGTGAGCACACTCTTCCCAGAAGCCGATACCCAGTCGCCCTGCCCGGACTATCCACCGGCGCTGGGTGAATCGCGGCTTCTGACGGACGATGAGTTGCGCGCATCGCTCGAATGCACGTTGCGCGACTGGGACCGCAAGAGCGACCTGTGGCTGTTCGGCTATGGCTCGCTGATCTGGAATCCCGGCCTGCCCACCGTCGAAGCAACCCGCTCGAAGGTGCATGGCTACCACCGCGGGCTGTATTTGTGGTCGCGCGTGAATCGCGGCACGCCCGAGCAACCGGGGCTCGTGCTCGCGCTCGATCGCGGCGGCTCGTGTACCGGCATCGCGTTCCGGCTGGCTGCTGACGGATCGGCGCCGCATCTCGAAGCGCTGTGGCGGCGTGAAATGGCGATGGGCTCGTATCGTCCGGCGTGGCTGCCGTGCGTGCTCGCCGATGGACGGCGGGTCGACGCGCTCGCCTTCGTGATGCGCCGCGACGTGCCCAGCTATACCGGCAAGCTGCGCGACGACGTGGTTAAAGCCGTGTTCGGCTGCGCGTGCGGCCGCTACGGCACCACGCTCGATTACGTTAGCCGCACAGTTCATGCGCTGCGTGAAAGCGGAATGCCTGATCGTGCGCTCGAGGCGCTGCTCAAGCGCTGTCGCGAGGAAAATTGCGAGGCGGGTGAACCGGCTAAACAGTCTTCTGGATCGCAGTCCGGGCGCTGAAGCGCTTCGCTTTGCGCCGGGCAGGCGGTGCGCACGGATTCGCGTTGCCACACAGCACGGTCTCCAGGCAGGCGTTACCGGACAAAACCGCGTCACGAACTTCGCAAATCAAACTTCGCAAATCCGCCACCTCTCGCAGTGGCAGCGATGAACCGTCGGCAGTCTGCCTCCGGGATCGCTGCACGCCGTCTGCCAGAACCGGTTGGCCCCTCGCGCGCGTGAGCCATGACTGGCCCTTCGCGCCACTTTTTTTCCCGAAAACGCTTTTCCGCGCGCAATCAGTTAGGATTGACCCACGCCCTGTCCTTTTCGTCAGCGCCGCTTCAACCCGCTTCACCCGGTTTCACCCATCGCCCAGCCCGGCGGGACACGGTCCCGCCATGTGCCTGGTGTATCCTTAATGCTCCGCAACAGCGCGCCCAGTCTTGCCGGGCGCACTACCATGAACGACACGTATCCCAGTCGACGACAAACCGACAAACCGCAGGAAAAGCGCTCCCTTCTCGAGCGTCTGACCGACTTCATCTCGCCCGAGCCCGACTCGCGCGCCGAACTTCTGGAAATTCTGCAGGACGCGCACGAGCGCAACCTGATCGACGCCGACTCGCTGTCGATGATCGAAGGTGTATTCCAGGTATCCGAACTCAGCGCACGCGACATCATGGTGCCGCGCGCTCAAATGGACGCGATCAATATCGCGGACAATCCCGCCGAATTCATTCCCTACGTGCTGGAAAAAGCGCACTCGCGCTATCCGGTCTTCGAAGGCAATCGCGACAACATCATCGGCGTGCTGCTGGCTAAAGACCTGCTGCGCTACTACGCCGAAGAAGAGTTCGACGTGCGCGGCATGCTGCGCCCCGCCGTGTTCATCCCCGAGTCGAAGCGGCTGAACGTGCTGCTGCACGACTTCCGCGTGAATCGCAATCACCTCGCGGTGGTGGTCGACGAATACGGCGGCGTGGCCGGCCTGATTACGATTGAAGACGTGCTCGAACAGATCGTTGGCGATATCGAAGACGAATACGATTTCGACGAGGAAAGCGGCAATATCATCGCGTCGCCGGACGGCCGTTTCCGCGTACGCGCGCTGACCGAGATCGAGCAGTTCAACGAGGCATTCGGCACGCACTATTCAGACGACGAAGTCGACACGATCGGCGGACTCGTCACACATCACTTCGGGCGGGTGCCGCATCGCGGCGAGAAAGTCCGCCTCGACGATCTGATCTTCGAGATTCTGCGCGGCGACGCCCGCCAGATTCACATGCTGCTGGTGCGCCGCGATCCGCTGGCCGGCCAGCGCGAGCGCGAAGCGCAGCACGTGCAAACCTGATCTGGCCGCTAGCCGCGTCGCGTTGCTACGCGGCGAGCGGTCAGCCTGTTCGCAGCATTTTTCCTCAACTCCTCACGCCGACCGCGCAACAATGGCCGACCCGATTACTTCCCGTTCGCGCTCCGGCGTGAGCGCTTCCGCTGCCGGCGACACGCGCGCTCGCACGCTGCCCCGCTGGCACTACCTCGTCGCACTGATCGCCGGTGCGGCCAACACGCTGTCGTTCGCCCCAACGCCGCACGGCGGCTGGCTCCAGCTTGTGATCTTCGCGTTCTTCTTCGCGTGGCTCGCGCGCACCACCAGTTGGAAAAGCGCCGCGCTGACGGGCGGCGCGTTCGGCTTCGGCAACTTCGTGACCGGCGTGTGGTGGCTATACGTCAGCATGCATTACTTCGGCGGCATGGCCGCGCCGCTGGCGGGCGCGGCGCTCGTGCTGTTCTCGCTGTATCTGGCGATCTATCCGGCATTAGCCGCAGGTATGTGGTCGTTCTGCGCCGGCCACGCACGTCACAGCGCAGCAGACGACGACCTGCCGTTCTCGCCCACCTGGCATGGCGCGCTCGCGTTTGCGAGCGCATGGGCGATCGGTGAATGGCTGCGCGGCACGGTGTTCACCGGCTTTCCGTGGCTCGCGAGCGGTTACGCGCAGGTGGATGGCCCGCTGGCCGGTTATGCGCCGGTGGTCGGCGTGTATGGCGTCGGCTGGATGCTGGCGCTAGTGGCCGCGCTGATCGTACAGGCGCTGCTGCGGCTGTTGCGCTCGCGTCACGCCGCGGCCGACACCCGTGGCAGCGACCGCCCAAACGCCAAAGGAAACATTGTGAGCATCGTCGTTCCTGGCGGCGTGGCGCTGGCGCTGATCGTCATCGGCCTGCTGCTGACGCTCGTTCAGTGGACCGTGCCGGCCAATGCGCCGCTGACAGTGCGTCTGCTGCAGGGCAACGTCAAACAGGAAATGAAGTTCGAGGAAGCGGGCATGCGCGCCGCCATCGATCAGTATCAACAGATGATCACCTCGAAGCCAGCCGATCTGATCGTCACGCCCGAAACCGCGATTCCCGTGCTCGCGCAGCAATTGCCGGCGCCGTTCGCGTCGGCGGTGCGTGAGTTTGCCGATTCGACCGGCACCTCGATCCTGTTCGGCGCGATTGGCGGCACGATTACGCCGGAAGGCCAGGTGATCGACTATACGAACAGCCTGTTCGGCCTCACGCCAGGCTCGCACGACGTGTATCGCTACGACAAGCATCATCTCGTGCCATTCGGGGAATTCGTGCCGTGGGGTTTCCGCTGGTTCGTCAACCTGATGAATATTCCGCTCGGCGACTTCTATCGCGGCGCTCCGGTGCAAAAGCCGTTCATGGTGCATAACCAGCCCGTGTCGGTGAACATCTGCTACGAGGATATTTTCGGCGAGGAGATCGCGCGCAATATTCGCGAGAGCGCCACGCCCGCCGGCGTACTGGTCAACTCGACCAATCTTGCGTGGTTCGGCGACACGATCGCGCTCGACCAGCATCTGCAGATTGCACGCATGCGCTCACTGGAAACCGGCCGGCCGATGCTGCGCGCGACCAACACCGGCACGACGGCCGCGATCGACGCGCAGGGCCGCGTGATCGGCCGTCTTGCGCCCTACACGATCGGCTCGCTCGACGTCACCGTGCAAGGCACGTCGGGCAATACCCCGTACGTAACGAGCGGCAACAACACGGTGCTGGCGGTTTCGCTGCTGTTGCTGGCGTTCGGCTTCGCATTCGGACCGGGTATTGCGCGGCGACGCAACGGCAAGTAATCAGCGGGGGGCCGCGTGTGTCCGGCGTGCGCGTTGTTTTATGCGCGAGGCATGAAGAACGCGGCTCGCCAATCACCGGCACACACTTCGCCGGCAAAAAAAATGCGCCTGACGAGCAGGCGCATTTTCAATTCCATCTCAACCGTCAAGCCGGGCCTTCAGAAGCCTGAATCCACCACCCATTCAGCGCTCCGTCCGCCTGCAAACGCCTGGTCGCTCAAGCCACCGGCACCGTATCGATAAACGACTGGCGCAGCGACAACTTCTGGAAATGCTTGTCCAGATTCGCGTGCGGTTCACGCCAGTTCAATTCGGGCATCCGGAAGTCGAGATAGGCCAGCGCACAGCCCACGGCGATATCCGCGAGCGTGTAGCGATTGCCCGCGCACCATGTCTTGCTGCCCAGCCCCTGGGACATCGCCACAAGGCCCTCTTCGATCTTGCGCTGCTGCCGCGCGACCCACGCGTCCACGCGTTGTTCGGGCGTACGTTGAGTGTTCTCGGCGCGGATCAGCACGGCTGCGTCCATTACGCCGTCAGCGAGCGCTTCCCAGCAACGCACTTCCAGGCGCTCGCGCCCTGACTGCGGAATCAGCTTGCCGACCGGCGACAGCGTATCCACGTATTCGCAGATCACCCGCGAATCGAACACGGCTTCGCCGTCTTCCATCACGAGGCAAGGAACTTTGCCGAGCGGATTGAAGGCGTGAATCTGGGTATCTGGCGCCCAGACGTTTTCGGACACCAGTTCGTAGTCGATCCTCTTGTCGGCCAGAACGATCCGCGCTTTACGCGTGAACGGACTGGCGAGCGAACCGATGAGTTTCATCATGACCATCTGCCTTTTCTTGAATCCGGCGAAAGTATAAGTGGTCGGAGGCCATCGCGAGCGCGGCGCGGACGCTTCGCAAGCCGCGTGGGGACCCGCTGTGGGCGGATTGCAACATGCCGGGAGCGTCCCGCCAGCTGTATCTGCGCAAAATGAACCCGCGCTTTGGGCGCTACAATCGCACGATGAACCAGCCGACCGAACTCACCATCGCCATCGACGTTTATCGCACGCGCCGCGAGCGCGTACTCGCCGCGCTGCGCGCAGCGGGCGGCGGCGTCGCCATCGTTCCGACCGCGCCGGAAGCGCTGCGAAACCGGGACGCCGACTATCCGTACCGGCACGACAGCTACTTCTACTATCTGACCGGTTTCACCGAACCCGAGGCGCTGCTGGTTCTCGACGCAAGCGCCGCGCCTGGCGAGCCCACGTCGATCCTGTTCTGCCGCGAGAAAAACGTCGAGCGGGAAACGTGGGAAGGCTTCCGTTTCGGCCCCGAGGGCGCGCGCGCCGCGTTTGGCTTCGACGCCGCGTTTGCGTTTGGCGACGTCGATGCGCAAGTGCCGCGGCTGCTTGCCGACAAGCCCTCGCTGCACTATGCGCTCGGGACCTCGGCGAAACTGGATGAACAGGTACGCGGCTGGCTCGACGCGGTTCGCGCGCAGGGCCGCGGCGGTATCGCCGCGCCAGCCGAGGCGCGCGATCTGCTGCCCTTGCTGGACGAGATGCGGCTGTTCAAGGACGACCACGAACTCTCGATCATGCGCCGCGCGGGTCAGATTTCGGCGCACGCGCATCGGCGCGCGATGGCTGCGAGCCATCCCGGCGTGCGTGAATACGAACTCGAAGCCGAGCTTCTATACACATTCCGCAAATTCGGCGCGCAGGCACCGGCTTATATGTCGATCGTCGCGGCCGGCGCGAACGCCTGTGTGTTGCACTACGCGGCCGGCAACACGATTGCACAAGATGGCGACCTGATCCTGATCGACGCGGCGTGCGAACTCGACGGCTATGCGTCCGACATCACGCGCACGTTCCCGGCGAGTGGCCGCTTTACGCCTGCGCAGCGCGAGCTATACGACCTCGTGCTAGCTGCGCAATATGCCGCCGTCGACGCCACCCGCGCCGGCGTCACCTTCGACGCGCCGCACCAGGCCGCCGTGCGCGTGCTGTCGCAGGGGCTGCTGGATACCGGCATCATCGACCGTGCGAAATTTGCTTCGGTCGACGACGTCATCGCCGAGCGCGCGTACGCGCCGTTCTACATGCACCGCACCGGCCACTGGCTCGGCATGGACGTGCACGATTGCGGCGACTATCGCGAGCGCGGCGCGGCGCGCGACGAAACGGGCGCGTTGCCGTGGCGCACACTTCAGCCGTCAATGACGCTGACCATCGAGCCGGGCCTGTATATCCGGCCGGCCGAAGGCGTGCCGGAGCGCTACTGGAACATCGGCATCCGCATTGAAGACGACGCGGTCGTGACCGCAACGGGTTGCGAACTGCTCACGCGCGACGTGCCGGTCGACGCCGACGAGATCGAAGCGCTGATGCACGAAGCGCGTGCGGCACACGGAACAGGGAAGTAATCGGCGATGAACGACGTTTCCCAGTCGACGGTGATTCTGAAGCCCGCGTCGGCCCGTCACGCATTCGACTTCGACGTGACGATTGTCGGCGCCGGTCCGGTTGGGCTGGCGCTGGCCGGCTGGCTGGCGCGCCGCAGCGTGACGCGAGAGTTGAAGATCGCGCTGATCGACGCCCGCGAGCCGGAAGATTCGATCGCCGATCCACGCGCGATCGCCGTGTCGCACGGCAGCCGGATGATCCTGGAGCCGCTGCGCTGGCCCGCCGACGCCACCGCGATCGAGCGCATTCACGTGTCGCAGCGTGGTCACTTCGGCCGCACGTTGATCGATCACAGCGAGCATGGGTTGCCGGCGCTCGGGTATGTGCTGCGTTATGGGTCGATCGTGCATGGACTCGCCGAGGCTGTGCATGCCACCTCGGTGCACTGGTTCCGCTCGACTTCGGCGGCAGCGCCGGTTCAGGAGGACGACGGCGTCACGCTGCCGATCGAGACCGCTGGCGTGACGCGCCGGTTGCGTACGCGGATTCTGGTGAATGCCGAAGGTGGGCTGTTTGGCGACCAGAAGCCGGGCAAAGGCGCCGATAACGTGGCGACTCAGCGCGCTGGCGTCGACCGGAACGCCGTGACGAATGCCGCTAAAACCGCAGGCAAAACCTCCGTCGGAATCGACACCCGCGACTACGGTCAAACCGCGCTGGTCGGCACGGTCAGCGTGTCCGCGCCGCATCCTCATGTGGCGTGGGAGCGCTTCACATCGCAAGGCCCGATTGCGTTGCTGCCGATGGGTGGCGTGCGCGGCGCCGACTACGCGCTGGTCTGGTGCTGCGCGCCCGACGAAGCCGCGCGCCGCACCCAACTCTCCGACGACGAATTCCTGCGAGAACTCGGCTCCGCATTCGGCGACCGGATGGGCCGCTTTACGCAGATTCGCGGACGCGCGTCGTTCCCCTTGGGCCTGAACGCCGTCGACACGCTCGTGAACGGCCACATCGTCGCGATCGGCAACGCGGCGCAGACGCTGCATCCGGTGGCGGGTCAAGGCCTCAATCTGGGATTGCGCGATGCGCATGCGCTCGCCGACGCGTTGTCGGCGGAAGGCCCCACTCCGGTGGCGCTCGCCACGTTTGCGCAACGCCGCGCGCTCGACCGCCGCATGACGATCGGCGCCACCGACACGCTCGCCCGCCTGTTCACCGTCGATTCGACCCCACTCGCGATCATGCGTGGTCTCGCACTCACCGCGCTCGAATTCGTGCCGCCGGTAAAAACCGCGCTCGCCCGTCAGATGATGTTCGGCCAACGGCGCTAAACACGCCGCCCATGCTCGCGGCGCTGCCTTTTTAGGCAGCCTGGCGAAAGCCCCGCGAGCGCCGCCGGCGCTATGAAAACCAGCACTTTCATAGAAGATTTAATGAGTTACGGCCGACTCAAGTCCGATGTCGGCTATCTGTTAACGCTAAAATAGCGGTTTCCCTCGCTTTTCGCGGTTCTCCGATTGTCAAAAAATCGACGATCGGCTACGCGCGCGTCCACGTCATGCCCACTCTCGGCTCCCACAATCTGCGTAATAACCTGTTCGTCGCGCCCATGGCCGGCGTGACCGACCGTCCGTTCCGTCAACTGTGCAAACGGCTGGGCGCGGGCTATGCGGTGTCGGAAATGGTCGCGTCGAACGCGCAATTGTGGAAAAGCGAGAAGACCATGCGCCGCGCGAATCACACCGGCGAAGTCGAGCCGATTTCCGTGCAGATTGCCGGCGCCGATCCGGCCATGATGGCCGAAGCGGCCCGCTACAACGTGGCGAACGGCGCGCAGATCATCGACATCAACATGGGTTGTCCGGCCAAGAAGGTCTGCAACGTGGCGGCGGGTTCCGCGCTGTTGCAGAACGAGCCGCTGGTGCAGCGCATTGTCGAGGCGGTGGTCGGGGCGGTGGGCGTCGGGCCCGACGCGGTGCCTGTCACGCTGAAAATCCGCACGGGCTGGGACCGCGACAACAAAAATGCGCTCTCAGTCGCGCACCTGGCCGAAAACGCCGGCATTTCGATGCTGACCGTGCATGGCCGCACGCGCGCCGACCTGTATCACGGTGACGCCGAATACGACACCATCGCCGCCGTTAAAGCGTCGGTGCGTATTCCGGTCGTTGCCAATGGCGACATTACGTCGCCGCAAAAAGCCCGCGAGGTGCTGGCTGCCACCGGCGCCGACGCGATCATGATCGGCCGCGCCGCGCAGGGGCGCCCGTGGCTGTTCCGCGAGATCGAGTATTTCCTGCAAACGGGTGAGTTGCTGCCGCCGCCGCGCATCGACGAAATTCAGCAGGTGATGAACGAGCATCTCGAAGATCACCACGAGTTCTACGGGGAATTTACCGGCGTCCGCACTGCGCGCAAGCACATCGGCTGGTACACTCGCGGCCTTTCTGGCGCCAACGTGTTCCGGCATCGCATGAATACGCTGGACACCACTCGCGAACAACTCCTCGCCGTCAACGAGTTCTTTGACGCACAAAAGGCGATTTCCGACCGCCTCGTCTACGTCGACGAATCGCTCAACAAAACGGGCGAGGACCCAACCGACCGACTAGCAGCATGAGCAAGAACAATATCGAACAATCTGTCCGCGACAGCCTGGGAATCTATTTCCAGGATCTCGACGGCTCCAATCCGCATGACGTCTACGACATGGTTATTTCATGCGTAGAAAAACCCCTGCTCGAAGTGGTGCTCGAGCAGGCCGGCGGCAATCAGTCGCTGGCCGCCGAGTATCTCGGCATCAACCGCAATACGCTGCGCAAGAAACTGCAACAGCACGGTTTGTTGTAGTTTTCCGCGCCCCGCCACGATTTTCTTCGGCTTTTCGTCTTCATCATGATCAAGCAAGCGCTCATCTCCGTTTCCGACAAGTCAGGCATCGTCGACTTCGCCAAGTCGCTGTCGGACCTCGGCATCAAGATCCTGTCGACCGGCGGCACCGCGAAACTGCTCGCGGACGCTGGCCTCTCCGTCACCGAAGTCGCCGACTACACGGGCTTCCCGGAAATGCTCGACGGGCGCGTGAAAACGCTGCATCCGAAGGTGCACGGCGGCATTCTCGCGCGCCGCGACCTGCCGGAACACATGGCAGCGCTTGAGAAGCACGACATTCCGACCATCGACCTGCTGGTCGTGAATCTGTATCCGTTCGTGCAGACCGTGTCGAAAGAAGAATGCTCGCTCGAAGACGCAATCGAGAACATCGACATTGGCGGCCCGACCATGCTGCGTTCGGCGGCGAAGAATCACCGCGATGTAACCGTCGTGGTCGATCCGGCCGACTACGCGGTCGTGCTCGACGAAATGCGCGCGAACGGCAACGTGGTCTCGTACCCGACGAATTTCCGCCTCGCGACCAAGGTCTTCTCGCACACCGCGCAGTACGACGGCGCGATCACGAACTACCTGACGAGCCTGACCGACGAACTGAAGCACTCGTCGCGCAACACGTACCCGGCTACGTTTAACCTGGCATTCGACAAGGTGCAGGACCTGCGCTACGGCGAAAACCCGCACCAGAGCGCGGCGTTCTACCGCGACCTGAGCGTGCCGGCCGGCGCACTGGCGAACTACAACCAGTTGCAGGGCAAGGAACTGTCGTACAACAACATCGCCGATTCCGATGCAGCGTGGGAATGCGTGAAGACCTTCGACGTGCCGGCCTGCGTGATCGTCAAGCATGCGAATCCGTGCGGCGTGGCAGTCGGTGCAGACGCGAACGAAGCGTATTCGAAGGCGTTCCAGACCGACCCGACGTCGGCGTTCGGCGGCATCATCGCGTTCAATCGCGAAGTGGATGTGACGGCGGCGCAAGCAGTGGCGAAGCAGTTCGTCGAAGTGCTGATCGCACCGTCGTTCAGCGCTGAAGCACGCCAGGTGTTCGCGGCAAAGCAGAACGTGCGTCTGCTGGAAATCGCGCTGGGCGAAGGCCACAACGCGTTCGATCTGAAGCGTGTTGGCGGCGGCCTGCTGGTTCAATCGCTCGATTCGAAGAACGTGCAGCCGGATGAATTGCGTGTCGTGACGAAGCGTCAACCGACGTCGAAGGAAATGGACGATCTGTTGTTCGCATGGCGCGTGGCGAAATATGTGAAGTCGAACGCGATCGTGTTCTGCGCGAATGGCATGACGCTTGGCGTGGGTGCCGGCCAGATGAGCCGCGTGGATTCGGCGCGTATCGCAAGCATCAAGGCGCAAAACGCCGGTTTGACGCTGGCGGGTTCGGCAGTGGCGTCGGATGCGTTCTTCCCGTTCCGTGACGGTCTCGATGTGGTCGTGGCCGCAGGCGCGACTTGCGTGATTCAGCCGGGCGGCTCGATGCGCGACGATGAGGTGATCGGCGCAGCGGACGAGCACAACATTGCGATGGTGTTGACCGGCGTGCGGCACTTCCGGCATTGATTGCCGAGGCTTGACCTCGGTGACGGCGGCTCCTTTTTGAGGCGGCGTGTTTGAGGCGGCGTATTGCGAGGTCGGCTTCAACGAAAAACGGCTCGATGGGATTTTCCATCGGGCCGTTTTGCTTTTGGTTCTCGGTTTGTCTGACGACGCGAAATCTGTCCAGGCGGGTTTCGCGCTCGCGTAGTAGCTAGAAGGCGGTTAGTTGCGATGGGTGGATTGCAGAGGCCGCCCTACGGCGGTTAGTTGCAATAGCGTTCACCGCAGCGCTGACGCGAGCGCTATCACTCGTCCGCTTCCTTCCTCGCATAACCTTCTTTCACCTCGGCATGCTGGCTGATGTAAGTGCTCAGCCCTCGCCCGCTCAACGCGAGACGCTTCAACGCGGCGAGATGCTGCGCACCGACGCTTTCCTCGGTGTACCAATACACAACGCCCGGCTTGAAGCGAACCTTGACGAAATCATCGCCAATTTCATACGCGTCGACGCCGGAGTGGCCGCTGAGATTCCGATAGCGCTTCATCTGCGATTGCCCTCCTCTCGTCGCCCACAGCAGTTTTTATTCCGCCGACATCGCCTTATGCCACCGTCATCCGGCGCGTTCGTTGTAGTATCGCAAGCACCTGGTTTTTACTGCATCTGCAGCATTTCATGAGAATTCTCGGCATCGACCCCGGCTTGCGCGTCACCGGCTTCGGCGTGATCGACCAAAGCGGCCACACGCTCAGCTACGTCGCAAGCGGCGTCATCAAAACCGCCGACGCCGATCTGCCCTCGCGTCTGGGCACCATTTTCGAAGGTATTTCGACGCTGATCCGCCAGCATTCGCCGGATCAATCGGCGATCGAAAAAGTGTTCGTCAACGTCAATCCGCAATCGACGCTGCTGCTTGGCCAGGCACGCGGCGCGGCCATCTGCGGACTGGTGGCGGGCGGTGTGCCGGTCGCTGAATACACGGCGCTGCAATTGAAGCAGGCCGTGGTGGGCTACGGCCGTGCGACCAAAGAGCAGATGCAGCAGATGGTGGTGCGACTGCTCAACCTGTCTGGCATACCCGGCACCGACGCAGCCGACGCGCTCGGTATGGCGATCTGCCACGCGCACAGTGGAACGACGCTGAGCACGCTGGGTGGAATTGCACCTTCGCTGGCGAAGAAGGGATTGCGGGTGCGTCGAGGGCGATTGGTGGGATAAACCGCGTGTTCAATTCCGCGTAGCCAGCGCCAACCGGCACGCCAGCCCCGCAAACACCGTCCCCAGCAAATACTGCGGCACCCTTGACGGCCGGCGCCCCGCCGACAGCCTGCGGCTCAACTTGCTCGCCAGCAGAATCACGGTGCCGTTCACAACCAGGCCGATCAGATTCAGCACGGTCGCCAGCACCATGATCTGCAACGCGACGGACCCCGCTTGGGGCCGCACAAACTGCGGAAACAGCGCGAGCACGAACACCGCCATCTTCGGATTCAGCAGGTTCGTGAAAAGACCTTGCCGAAAAATCCGGCTGACCGGATAACGGGTCATCGACCCATTCGGTGACAGCGCCGTACCTTGTGCACGAATCGTTTTCCATGCGAGATAAAGCAGATACGCGGCGCCCGCAAAGCGCACGACGTCATACGCTAACGGCACGGCCAGAAAAAGCTGCGACAGACCGAACGCGGCCGCCAACGCATGGCAGTAAGTGCCGACCAGAATACCCGCCAGCGACGCAAACCCCGCCGGGCGCCCCTGACTCACGCTGCGCGAAGCAATCAGCAACATGTCGGGGCCAGGTGTTGCGGTCAACGCGAGACACGCGCCGGCAAACAGCGCGAGAGTGGTGAGGCTCAGCATGGAAGCTCCTTCTGGGTGAATGGGTTGAGAACCCGCCAAAAGGGACCTCAGTCTATGAGACTCGCGCCCGCCGGTCAACGCGATTCCGCCCCCCGCGCCGCTCACTCGCTGCGCTACACTCGCCCTTTCTCTTCAAATTGAATTCGCCATGATCGGTCGCATTGCCGGCGTTCTGCTGGAAAAAAACCCGCCGCATCTGCTCGTCGACTGCAACGGTGTCGGTTACGAAGTCGATGTGCCGATGAGCACGTTCTACAACCTGCCGTCGACCGGCGAGCGCATCGTGCTGCTCACCCAGATGATCGTGCGCGAAGACGCGCATCTGCTCTACGGCTTCGGCACCACCGAGGAACGCGCGACCTTCCGTGAACTGCTGAAAATCTCCGGCATCGGCGCACGCATGGCGCTCGCTGTGCTGTCGGGCATGAGCGTGCATGAGCTCGCGCAGACCGTCACGATGCAGGACGCGGCGCGCCTGACTCGCGTGCCGGGCATCGGCAAGAAAACGGCGGAACGGCTGCTCCTCGAACTGAAGGGCAAGCTCGGCGCCGACCTGGGCGCAATGGCGGGCGCGGCGTCGGCATCCGACCACGCCTCCGATATCCTGAACGCACTGCTCGCATTGGGTTACTCCGAAAAAGAAGGGTTGGCGGCTGTCAAAAACGTGCCGGCCGGTACCGGCGTTTCCGAGGGCATCAAGCTTGCGCTCAAGGCATTGTCCAAAGGTTGACGCACGTACTGCGAGGCCCGACGTGTGCTGGCTCGGGCGGCGTAGATAAAGCTTCCCACAAGGCTCGTCCGAACGCACCCTGGCCGTTCGGACGAGTTTCGCCGCGAGCGGCTCGCGGTACAATGAACTCATGATCGAAACCGACAAACTCGCCACCGAGCGCATCATCGCGGCCACGCCCGTCTCGTCGAACGAAGAAGCGTTCGAGCGCGCGTTGCGTCCGCGCCAGCTCGAAGAATATGTCGGGCAGGAAAAAGTGCGCGGCCAGCTCGAAATCTTCATCGAGGCCGCCAAACGCCGTTCCGAATCGCTCGACCACGTGTTGCTTTTCGGGCCGCCGGGGCTCGGCAAGACCACGCTCGCGCACATCATCGCGCGTGAAATGGGCGTCAATCTGCGGCAAACATCCGGGCCGGTACTCGAACGCGCTGGCGACCTCGCCGCGTTGCTGACCAATCTCGAAGCCAACGACGTGCTGTTCATCGACGAAATTCATCGGCTCTCGCCGGTCGTCGAAGAAATTCTGTATCCGGCGTTGGAGGATTACCAGATCGACATCATGATCGGCGAAGGGCCGGCTGCGCGCAGCGTGAAGCTCGATCTGCAGCCGTTCACGCTGGTCGGCGCAACCACGCGTGCGGGCATGCTGACCAATCCGCTGCGTGACCGCTTCGGTATCGTCGCGCGGCTCGAGTTCTATAACGCAGAGGAACTGGCGCGCATCGTCACGCGCTCGGCTTCGCTGTTGAACGCGCAGATTCATCCAGACGGTGCGTTTGAAATCGCCAAACGCGCACGCGGCACGCCGCGTATCGCCAACCGCTTATTGCGTCGCGTGCGCGACTTCGCCGAGGTGAAGGCAGACGGCAACATCACCGCAGAAGTGGCCGACGCCGCCCTCAAAATGCTCGACGTCGACGGAGTCGGCTTCGACCTGATGGACCGCAAACTGCTGGAGGCGATCCTTTATAAGTTCGACGGCGGCCCGGTCGGCGTCGACAATCTGGCGGCGGCAATCGGCGAAGAGCGCGATACGATCGAAGACGTGCTCGAACCGTATCTGATCCAGCAAGGGTTTCTACAACGCACACCCCGCGGCCGCGTCGCCACGCTTCTGACCTACCGGCATTTCGGTCTCGCCGCGCCAGATTCATCGAGCGCACTGTCCGGCCTGTGGGACTCGGCCGCGAAGTGATGCGCGCGTAACGAGAGGCCGATCCGGATGTCCGACCAGACGAGCCAATCCGACTCATCTAGCGGCCTCGCGCATTTGCTCACACGCCGGTTGCGCTCGAAACTGGCTGCCGGCGTCACGCATCTGACGAGCGGCAGCGGCCCGGTACTCGACTATTCATCGCCGCCAGGAGACCCGGGGCTATTCGGTCCCGACTCGGTGTGCTGGAAAGTCCACGCCGACTTCACATCGATGATGACAGGCGGCATCAGCGCGCTGCTGCTGCAGGCTTTGCACCCGGTGGCGTTGGCCGGGGTCTGGGACCACTCCACTTTCCGCACCGATATTCTTGGACGCTTGCGCCGCACGGCGACTTTCATCGCGGGCACGACCTACGGAAACCGGCACGATGCGCTCGCGCTGATCGAACGCGTCAAGCGCATTCATCTGGGTGTGACGGGCGTGGCGCCTGACGGTCGGCCTTATCGTGCCAGCGAGCCTGCACTATTGACGTGGGTGCACGTCGCCGAGGTCTCGAGTTTCATGACCGCGCACTTGCGCTACGTGAATCCGCTGCTGCCCGTCGCAGCGCAAGACCAGTATTTCGCAGAAACGGCACGCATCGCCGAGATGCTGGGCGCGTCGGATATTCCCCGCTCACGCGCGGAGATCGATGCTTATCTGCTGGCCATGCAGCCTGAACTGGTCGCAATCGAGCGTACCCGTGAACTGGTGACGATTCTGATGAACGCGCCCGCCCCAAGCTTTTCGATGCGGCCGGCCGGCGTATTGATGCTCAATGCCGGCGTCGATCTTCTGCCCGATTGGGCGCAGGGTATGTTGGGATTCAGTCGCTATGCGACAGTTCGTCGTGCGTTGACGCGTCCTGGCGTGCGGCTTGTCGCGCCGGTTATCCGTTGGGCGCTGGTTAATGGCGTATCGAGGCGGGCACGCCGCCGGGTTGCGGCTGTGGCACGGGAAACGGATTGATCCAAGCTCGCCGCTAACCAGAAGCATTCGCTGCGAGCTTGCGTCCCTCACCCCCAAACGCGCCGATCAGCGTCCCGGCTCCGGCACCTGCTTTTTAAATCCATCATCCGAGCTGGGTGTGTCGAGATGCGCGACATCCGCCCACGAAACAATGTTCGCGTGGCCATTTTCGAAATCCACGACATTCACGCTCGTATTCAGCAACGCGTAATCACGTGGCGCATCGAGCGGTAACTTGCACGCAAAACGGCGCACGCAATCAAGCACGCCACCATGCGCGACACACGCAATCCGTCCACCTGGATGCGCCGCGACCAGCGGCTCGATTGCATGCACGACCCGGTGATAAAACGCGCGCAACGACTCGCCGTCAGGCGGCGCAAAACCCGGGTCGCGTGTTTGCCAATGCGCGTATTCATCGGGAAAACGCAGCGCAATCTCGTCGCTGTCATGGCCCTGAAAAGCGCCGTAGGAACGCTCGCGCAAACTTTCGCGTAATTGAAGCGATAAGCCAAGTACATCGGCAATGGGCTGCGCGGTTTGCTGCGCGCGGAGCAGATCACTCGAGTAGATCGCATCGAGGCGGACGCCCTGCTTCGCGTCATCGGCGAAGCGGCGCGCGAGGCGCTGCGCCTGCGCGAGGCCGGTTGTCGCGAGTGGGATGTCGATGTGACCTTGAATGCGCTTGATGCGGTTCCAGTCGGTCTCGCCGTGCCGGATAAACAGAATCTGCGTAGTCATAAGATGGGAGTGGGCGCCGTACGCTTGGTTGTGCCGAGCCGCTATTGTCGCAAAAAGCGGCAGACGGGTTGAGGCGCGCGCGGTGACGCGCATCGGGAGACAACGGCAGAAGCGCGTTGAGATGCAGCCGGAAGCGACGGGGACGCGCAGTAAAAGCGCCGCTGAGACTCAGGCGTTCGTCTGCAACCAGAACGTAACCGGCCCGTCATTGACGAGCGACACCTGCATATCCGCGCCGAACTCACCTGTTTCGACGATCGAATGCTTGGCGCGAGCCGCCGAGACGAAATAGTCGAACAAACGCCTGCCTTCGTCCGGTGGTGCCCCCGGGGTGAAGCTGGGGCGCAAGCCGCTGTTGGTATCGGCGGCCAGCGTGAACTGCGACACGAGCAGCAGGCCGCCCGCACGCCCGGCGCCGTCGAGATTCTGCACGGAGAGGTTCATCTTGCCCGCCGCGTCGCTGAACACGCGGTAGCCGAGCACCTTGGCGAGCAACCGGTCGGCCGCTGCTTCGGTGTCGCCCCGTTCGGCGCACACCAGCGCGAGCAGCCCAGCTTCGATCGCGCCGGTCACACGATCGGCAACGAGCACCTCAGCGCGCCGCACGCGCTGGATCAGCGCGATCATCGGCGATTCGGGCGTGAACGCAGCCGCATCAGGCCGACAGCGTGACGCGTGCGAAGCGGCGTTTGCCAACCTGCACGACGTACTCGCCCGCTTCGACCTTCAGGCCCTTGTCCGACACCGTTGCGCCGTCGATCTTCACGCCGCCCTGCTCGATATTGCGCAGCGCTTCGCTGGTCGACGGCACGAGGTTGGCCTGCTTGAGCAGTTGGCCGATTGCCAGCGGTGCGCCCGTGAGTGCCACTGCCGGAATGTCGTCGGGCACGCCGCCCTTCGCACGATGGTTGAAATCTTCGAGCGCACGCTCGGCATCGGCTTGCGAGTGAAAGCGCGCGACGATTTCCTGACCGAGCAGCACCTTGAAATCGCGCGGATTGCGGCCCGCTTCGATCTCTTTCTTGAAGCCGGCGATTTCATCCATCGGGCGGAACGACAGCAATTCGAAGTAACGCCACATCAGCACGTCGGAAATGCTCATCAGCTTGCCGAACATGTCGGTCGGCTTTTCGCTGATGCCGATGTAATTGTTTTTCGACTTCGACATCTTTTCGACGCCGTCGAGGCCTTCGAGCAGCGGCATCGTCAGGATGCACTGTTGCTCCTGGCCGTACTGCTTCTGCAACTCACGACCCACCAGCAGGTTGAACTTCTGGTCGGTGCCGCCGAGTTCGAGGTCGGCGTTCAGCGCGACCGAGTCGTAGCCTTGCATCAGCGGGTACAGGAACTCGTGGATCGAGATCGGCACGCCGCCCTGGAAACGCTTGGTGAAATCTTCACGCTCCAGAATTCGCGCGACCGTGTAGCGCGATGCGAGCTTGATCATGCCGTCGGCGCCGAGCGGCATCGACCATTCGCTGTTGTAGCGGATTTCGGTCTTGTCGCGGTCGAGCACCAATGCGGCCTGCTCGAAATACGTCTTCGCATTCGATTCGATCTGCTCGCGCGTGAGCGGAGGACGGGTCGCGTTACGGCCCGACGGATCGCCGATCAGCGACGTGAAATCGCCAATCAGAAAAATGACCGTATGCCCCAGATCCTGCAACTGGCGCATCTTGTTCAGCACGACCGTATGGCCGATGTGGATGTCGGGCGCGGTCGGATCGAGCCCGAGCTTGATGCGCAGCGGCTTGGCCGTTACCTGGCTGCGGGCGAGTTTTTGCGCGAATTCGTCTTCGATCAGCAGTTCGTCGACACCGCGCTTGGTGACGGCGAGCGCGTGACGCACTTCGTCGGTGATCGGAAAGGCGGGCGCGGAATTAGGCTTGGTGGACTCGGTGCTCATGCTGGAAACGTGAAGTCGCGAAAAAACAGGATTGTCCCATAGATGCGCGCCGCCGCGCCCACTGGTTCTGGCATATGCGGGAACGGGACGCGTGAATTCCGCACGTCAGGCCGCGCTCATGGCGCTCCGGCGCTTATATTCGACCGCGCTTGCACCGATAATCTGCTAAAACGGATCGCAACGAACCTGGATAGGAGCAGCAACGTGGCGCAAGACACGGCAGACGGCATCTACTTCGGACTGATGTCCGGAACGAGCATGGACGGAGTGGACGGCATCGCCGTGAGGTTTGCCGAAGGGCGACCGCCTGAGGTACTGGCCGAGGCATTTGTCGGCTTCGCAGAGGGTTTGCGCGACGCGTTGTTCGCGCTGCAACAGCCAGGCGACAACGAAATCGAGCGTGAAGCGCTGGCGGCTAACGCGCTCGCAACGCGTTACACCGTGTGCTGCCACGAACTGCTGCGCGGCATCCGTGTTTCCGCTTCGGAGGTCCGCGCGATCGGCGTACATGGGCAGACCGTGCGGCATCGACCGGAAAAGGGTTATACGCGGCAGATCAACAACCCTGCGCTGCTCGCGGAAATGATGCATATCGACGTGATCGCCGATTTTCGCAGCCGCGACGTCGCGGCCGGTGGCCAGGGCGCGCCGCTGGTGCCGGCGTTTCACGCCACGGTGTTCGGCGCGAAAGACGAAACGCGAGTGGTCTGCAATCTTGGCGGGATCAGCAACATCACGATTCTGAATGCGACCGGCAGCGTGCGCGGCTTCGACTGCGGACCCGCGAACGCGTTGCTCGATGAATGGGCTCAACGCCACCTCGGCAAACCGTTCGACGAAAACGGCCATTTCGCGGCGGGTGGTCAGGTGGATCGCACGTTGCTGAATGCATTGCTCGATGAGCCTTTCTTCTCGCAACAGCCGCCCAAAAGCACCGGACGCGACCTGTTCAATGCTGAATGGCTCGACGCCAAGCTCCAACCCTTCACGGGCCTCGATCCCGCCGACGTTCAGGCGACGCTGGTCGCGCTGACGGCGGTGACGGTTGCGCGTGAAATCGAGCGCCACGCGTCGGACGCCAGAGCGGTCTATGTCTGCGGAGGCGGCGCCCGCAATCCAGAGATTATGAAGGCGTTGCAGCAGGCGTTGGAGGACAGCGGCGTAAGCGGCGTGCCCGTGATGACCACCGAAGCGCTCGGCGTGCCGCCAAACCAGGTCGAACCGCTGGCGTTCGCCTGGCTGGCGATGCGTTGCGTGGCCCGTCTGCCTGGCAACTTGCCGGCGGTCACCGGTGCGTCGGCGGAGCGTGTGCTCGGGGCAATTTATCCCCGCTGATCCGCACGCCGTGGAGTTGGTGTGGGCAATAAAAAACGGGGCCTCTCGGCCCCGTTTTCTGTCCTGCTAGTCGCTTACCAAGCCATCAAACCGAGAACGACGAGCCGCAACCACACGTAGTCGAAGCATTCGGATTCTTGATGACGAACTGGGCGCCGTTGATATCGTCCTTGTAGTCGATCTCAGCGCCAACCAGATACTGGTAGCTCATCGAATCGATCAGCAGCTGGACGCCGCTCTTGTTCATGACGGTGTCGTCTTCATTGACGGCTTCGTCGAACGTAAAACCGTACTGAAAGCCCGAGCAGCCGCCGCCCTGCACGAAAACGCGCAGTTTGAGGTCCGCATTGCCTTCTTCTTCGATCAGTTGCTTGACCTTGTCAGCCGCTGCGTCGGTAAAAACGAAGGGGGCGGGCATCTCGGTCACGGGTGTATCGGTGACTGCGTTCATTCGAACTCTCCAAAAAGCTTCTAGCCGCTATTGTAGGGCTGATCTCGATATCGTGCTGAAGCCCACAAAAGCAATGGGTGCTTTGAGCAAAATCAATGGATTGCGGGATTCCCGCCACCCGCCGCCCTGAATGGCGAAATTCGCCACTTCAGCGGCCCAGTTGGCAACGCGGACCGTACCGCGAAACCATAAAAAAAGCCGCCTTCGCGAAAGCGTTGGCGGCTTTTGCAGCGATCCGGCCCGTGAGCCGGTTCGCACCCGAAACGATTAACGCTTCGAGAATTGCTTCCGGCGACGTGCCTTGTGGAAGCCGACCTTCTTACGTTCGACTTCACGAGCGTCACGCGTAACGAAGCCAGCCTTCGACAGTTCCGGCTTCAGCGTTGCGTCGTAGTCCATCAGCGCGCGGGTGATGCCGTGGCGAACCGCACCGGCTTGACCCGTTTCACCGCCACCGTTCACGTTGACTTTGATGTCGAACGTGACGCCGTGGTTCGTGAGTTCCAGCGGTTGACGCACGATCATCAGCGAAGTTTCGCGCGAGAAGTAATCGGCGATAGGCTTGCCGTTCACAATGATCTCGCCCTTGCCTGCCTTGATGAACACGCGTGCGACGGCGCTCTTGCGGCGGCCCGTGCCGTAATTCCAGTTACCGATCATGTGGGCTCCCCTTAGATCTCGAGCGCTTTCGGCTGTTGTGCCGAATGCGGATGCGTTGCTTCAGCGTAGACCTTCAGCTTCTTGATCATCGCGTAGCCGAGCGGGCCCTTCGGCAGCATGCCCTTGACCGCTTTCTCGAGCGCACGGCCCGGGAAGCGTTCTTGCATCTTGCCGAACGTCGTTTCATAGATACCGCCCGGGTAACCCGAGTGACGGTAGTACTTCTTGTCAGTAGCCTTGTTGCCCGTGACCTTCAGCTTGCCTGCGTTGATAACGATGATGAAATCACCGGTGTCGACGTGGGGAGTGAATTCTGGCTTGTGCTTGCCGCGAAGACGGTGTGCCACTTCGCTGGCGACACGCCCGAGAACCTTATCCGTCGCGTCAATCACGTACCATTCACGCGTAACCTCATGGGCTTTTGCGGAAAACGTCTTCATGATCGATCCAAAAAAATTGCTGCGCCCAATGTATTTTTTCCTGCTTGTAGTGTGCGCATCGAGGCGCGTGCAGGCTCTCCCTGGTTCTTCCTCCGCGGGCGCGGATGCGGAAAAGCCTTGAATTATAAAGGACTTTGCGGCAGCAAGTCAAAATGTGCGAGGGTTTTTGAGAAGAAGACGTGGCGAGACGGTTCTCGATGAGCCTTTCTGCCCCCTTCTCGCGCTCGAAATCGCGCTCAAAGCGGATGAGCAGCCCGCAAAGTACGGGCGAAAAAAAACCCGAACAAGTGGTTCGGGTTTAATCCACCAAAGGAGGAGGTGGAGGAGACAGCGGAAGTTGCAGAGCAACTGCAACCAATGAGAGCAATTATACGATTTCGCTTTGTGCGATGCAAGAACATTTGCATCGCGAAATGTGATTTCATCATGTGATAACTTGAAATATTCGTTGGAGGACCGCAGATCCCCTCATGGTTTATGAGGCAGGGGCGGTTTTGCCGGATCCGCCCACGAGAATCGTCTAGAGTAAAACCCCTAAAGCCGCCAGGGCATTCCCGAACC
The DNA here is from genome assembly GCF_904848625.1 of Paraburkholderia metrosideri. Taxonomy (GTDB): domain Bacteria; phylum Pseudomonadota; class Gammaproteobacteria; order Burkholderiales; family Burkholderiaceae; genus Paraburkholderia; species Paraburkholderia metrosideri. Next base: position 327,521 of record NZ_CAJHCP010000008.1, on the reverse strand, counting down.
GGCCGCACATGCCGCAGTGCAGCATGCAAGCCGTCATCCGGCATAATTTCGAGCACAAGTCGCTTCGGGTGGATCCGCAGATGCGGGCTACAATGCCGTCTCGATATTTGTGAGCGCGGTGGAGCACAGCATGGAATGCAAAGTAAGCTGGATGGGGCAAGACGGGATGGCATTCGCAGCCGAAACGGGCAGCGGTCATCTGGTGACGATGGACGGCGCGCCTGAAGGCGGTGGCCGCAATCTCGCGCCGCGCCCAATGGAAATGGTGTTACTCGGCACCGGTGGCTGCACCGCGTACGACGTCGTGATGATCCTGAAGAAAAGTCGTCAGGAAATCGCCGGTTGCTCGGTCACGCTGAAAGCGGAACGCGCCAGCGAAGATCCGAAGGTGTTCACCAAGATCCATTTCCACTTCACCGTGACCGGCAAGAATCTGAACCCGGCGACCGTGGAACGCGCAATCAATCTGTCGCACGACAAATACTGCTCGGCGTCGATCATGATCGCGAAGACAGCCGAATTGACGCACTCGTTCGAGATCGTCGCGAGCTAAGCGTTGCGTGGTTGCGCTGGCGCGCCAAGCGCGCTCGGTGCGTACCAAATAAAAATGCCGGCGTCCCGATGGACGCCGGCATTTTTTTTGTCAGGTGGCAAAGCAGGCCGATAAGCCGGATTCTGTGCACGCGCAACGTCCGAAAACGCGACGCGCGTGGCAGCCATTCCTCTAGACGCGCCATTACTGACGCGCTCAAGCTTCCTACCCGCAGACGTGACGGGGGCCCCGTCCTGCATCTCGAAGATGCTAGCCTGCCTACTTGGAATTGCTCCGGGTGGAGGTTACCGTGCCGGTCTGCCTTGCAGCAGCCGCGGTGCGCTCTTACCGCACCGTTTCACCCTTACCTGATCCCGGCTTGCGCCGGGCCATCGGCGGTTTGCTTTCTGTTGCCCTGTTCCGCGTGTTGCCACGGATGGCCGTTAGCCATCACCCTGCCCTGTGGAGTCCGGACTTTCCTCGCCCTCTTTGGCCGAAGCCGCAGAGGCCGCGACTGCCTAGCCTGCTTTGCTGGGACGGATTTTAACATCTACGCGGCCGGCGAACCGTTTCGGCGGATAAGACGGTTGAATTAGCTGAGCGGCCAAGGACAACCAGGTAAGCCGGCCGCTAACGCGGAATTGATTTGCGTAGCGAATCTGCCTAGGCGCCAAAGCGCGTCAACGGTTACGCCGCCCCGGGCGAAACACCGACGTATCGTCGTAAAACGCGGGCAATTCGTTCTCTGCCCACCAATCCGGAATGCCCAGCACAGGAAGCGGTGCGAACATGCGACTCGTCAGCGAGTCGGTGCCCAGCAACGCCGCACTGACCGTTTGGTCCAGCCATGCGTCCCGCTCCGGCCGATCCCATTCAAAATACGCGGACGGCACATCGACGATCCATGCATGCCCCGTGCAGGCCTTGAACGGCGCGATCAGCTTCTCCAACAATGCATGACCGAAACATCGCACTTCACAACGTGCTCCCCACGCGTCACGCCTTGCCACCAACAACGTCTGCCAGTCGAAACCGCGCAGCGCCGCGCTCAACGAAGGATCGGCGCACGCAAACAGCAATGCGTTTTCGTCGAATAAAGTCAGCGTATCGCGCACGCCGCCGCGGGTTGGGCCAATGCCCAACGCATCGATCGCCGTCGATTGCCGCGCGTTCAGCGCCGCTTTGATGCGCGGAAACGCAAACCACATCGATCCGTTGAAGAAGTCGTGCAGGTTGTGGCGCGTCGGCACGCATCCCGTTGACGCGATATGCGCTTCGTATGAGGCGCCAGACGGCAGATCGTCCTGAGCGATGAACCCGAGGCGCTGCCCGCGCCCGGTGGTCTGTCGCATCTCGCTGGCATCGGCGTTCATTTCAGCGAGCAACGCAGCGTAGCTCGCCAGCGCCGCATGTTGCCAGCGCTGCCCGCGTGCGGCGAATTGCGCGAACCACGGCATTGACCAGTCGATGGCGGCGAACTCCGATTTTGCTGTTTCGTCCACCGCCAGAGGCCCCGCCTCACTCGACTGCATTTAACGCAGCCTCAAACGAGGCGCCAACCAATCGACTCACCGCCGCGCAGCGGTACAACAGGCGTGTCGCCAACCGGCAGTTCAGCGGGCAGCATCCACTCTTCGCGACGCAGCGTGACCTGCTCCGTGTTACGCGGCAAACCGTAAAAGTCGGCACCGAAGAAGCTCGCAAAGCCTTCGAGCTTGTCGAGCGCGCCGGCTTTATCGAATGCCTCGGTGTAAAGCTCGAGCGCGTGCAACGCCGTATAGCAACCCGCGCAGCCGCACGCATGTTCCTTCAAACCCTTCGGATGCGGCGCGCTGTCCGTGCCGAGGAAGAAACGTGGATTGCCCGACGTCGCTGCCTCGACGAGTGCCACGCGATGCGTCTCGCGCTTCAGCACGGGCAAGCAGTAGTAATGCGGGCGAATGCCGCCCTGGAAAATCGCGTTGCGGTTATACAGCAGATGGTGCGCGGTAATCGTCGCGCCCAGCAATTCCGGCGCAGCGCCGGCTTCGCGGATATAGTCCACCGCGTCTTTCGTCGTGATGTGCTCGAACACCACCTTCAGCGCCGGAAACGCGCGGCGCAGCGGTGTCATCACGCGATCGATAAACACCTTCTCGCGGTCGAACAGATCGATCTGCGAATCGGTCACTTCGCCGTGCACGAGCAGCGGCATGCCCACTTCCTGCATGACCTCGAGCGTCTTCGCGCATTTCATGATGTCGGTGACGCCTGCGTCCGAGTTGGTCGTCGCGCCCGCCGGATAAAGTTTCACGCCATGCACGAAGCCGCTCTCACGGGCCCGTCGGATTTCGTCGGGCGGCGTGTTGTCGGTCAGGTACAGCGTCATCAGCGGCTCGAATTTCGCGCCCTCGGGAATCGCAGCGATGATCCGCTCGCGATACGCCTGCGCCATTGCGGTGGTGGTCACCGGCGGTTTCAGATTCGGCATGATGATCGCGCGGCCGAACTGGCGTGCGGTGTCCGGCAAGACGGCGGCGAGCATTGCGCCGTCGCGAACATGCAGGTGCCAGTCGTCCGGACGGGCGAGCGTAAGGGAATCGCGGGAGTCGAGGGAAACGTTGGAAGCGGTCATGGCAAGTGGGCACGAGCTCGGCGACAAAAGCCAATCGACCTGGTCAAACCGCCATGTTGCGGCCTAAACACACGTCAATTTTGCTATTTGGCGTTTCTGGCTCGGTGATATGCTTGGAAAATCATCATTGTAACGGCTCGCCCCGTTCACAGGCTTACCTGCAACATGTGCCAACTTCTCGGAATGAACTGCGCCGCGCCGACGGACGTCACGTTCTCTTTCACCGGCTTTGCGGCGCGTGGCGGCGTCACCGATCACCATGCCGACGGCTGGGGTATCGCCTTCTTCGAAGACAAAGCCTGCCGTTTGTTCATCGACCATCAATCGTCGGCCACGTCGCCGATCGCCGAGATGGTCAAGCGCTATCCGATCAAATCGAAGAACACGATTGCGCACATCCGCAAAGCGACGCAGGGGCATATCCTGCTCGAAAACTGCCACCCGTTCATGCGCGAATTGTGGGGACGTCACTGGATTTTCGCGCACAACGGCGATCTGAAAGAATACGCACCTGAATTGACCGGCGTGTATCAGCCGGTCGGCACGACCGACAGCGAACTGGCTTTCTGCGCATTACTGGAAGGTTTGCGCAAGGCTTTTCCGGGCGCGCAACAGCCGCCGCTTGACGAACTCTTTGCCGCGCTCGAAACGATCACGCGCGAAATCACGCAGTTCGGCGTATTCAACTTTCTGATGTCGAATGGCCAGGCGCTGTTCGCGCATTGCTCGACACATCTGCATTACATCGTGCGGCGCTGGCCGTTTTCGACCGCGCATCTGGTCGACGCGGACGTGTCGATCGACTTCGCCAAATACACGACGCCGGAAGACCGCGTCGCGGTGATCGCGACCAAGCCGCTGACCGACAACGAGGTCTGGAGCGCCTTCGAACCGGGTGATCTGATGATGTTCCAGCACGGCGAAGTGATCGATCGTGTGAACGTGCCGGTGCCGGCGTCAGTGCTGGAAAAGCTGCGCAATCCGGCGCTGGATGCATCCGCTTCCGCCACCACGATTGCCGCTTCGATCACGCCGACAGCGTCCGTCGACGACGCGCTTGCCGTGAACGAAATCGACATCGAAGCCGCAGACGATGCCGCAGCGTTCGAGTCCTGACGCGAAGGCATCGCCAACAAAAAAGCCGCTATAAATAGCGGCCTTTTTTTCAACAACCAGAGCACGCGGGCCAGACAACGCCGGCCACGTCATCAAGCTCAATCTCAGTGCAGGATCTTCGCCAGAAAATCCTTCGCACGATCCGACTTCGGGTTCGCAAAGAAATCTTCCTTGCGGTCGTCTTCGACGATCAAGCCCTTGTCCATGAAGATCACGCGATGCGCGACCTTCTTCGCAAAACCCATTTCGTGCGTGACGCACATCATGGTCATGCCTTCCTGCGCGAGTTCGACCATCACGTCGAGCACTTCGTTGATCATTTCCGGATCGAGCGCCGAAGTCGGTTCGTCGAACAACATCGCGATCGGGTCCATCGACAACGCACGCGCAATCGCCACACGCTGCTGCTGGCCGCCCGACAACTGTCCCGGAAACTTGTCCGCATGCGCACGCAGACCCACGCGATCGAGCAGCTTCAGCCCCTTCGCGGTGGCTTCATCGTTCGAACGACCCAACACCTTCACCTGTGCAAGCGTCAGGTTCTGCACGATCGACAGATGCGGGAATAGCTCGAAATGCTGAAACACCATGCCGACCTTCGAGCGCAGCTTCGACAGATTGGTTTTCTTGTCGGTCAGCGACTGACCGTTGATCACGATCTCGCCCTTCTGAAACGGCTCCAGGCCGTTGACGGTTTTGATCAGCGTGGACTTGCCCGAGCCCGACGGCCCGCACACCACCACCACTTCACCTTTTTTGACTTCCGTCGTGCAGTCGGTCAGCACCTGAAACTGACCGTACCACTTCGACACATTCTTGATTGAGATCATCTTGCGACCTTTTTCTGAAGACCTTTGACGAGGCTCGACGCGATCACACAGACCACGAAATAACATGCGCCCGCGAACAGTACCATCTCGACATTCGTACCGTCACGATCGCCAATATTCGTGGCGGTGCGGAAGAAGTCGGCGAGGCTGATCACGTAGACGAGCGACGTATCCTGAAACAGCACGATACCTTGTGTGAGCAACAAAGGCACCATTGCGCGAAACGCCTGCGGCAAAACGATCAGGCGCATGGCCTGCGAATAACTCATGCCGAGCGCGAACGCGGCATTGACCTGCCCGCGCGGCACTGCCTGAATGCCGGCACGAATAATCTCCGAATAATACGCTGCCTCGAACAGCGAGAAAGCGACCATCGCTGACGCCAGGCGAATGTCGATATCCGGCGACAAACCGAGCACGTTCTGCAGCACCTGCGGCACGATCAGGAAGAACCACAGCAGCACCATCACCAGCGGGATCGAGCGGAAAATCGTCACGTAAGCCTTCGCGAACCACTCGAAAGGTTTGAACGACGACAGCCGCAGCATCGCGAGAATGGTGCCCCAGACAATGCCGAACACGATCGCGATCAGCGTGATCTGGAAAGTGACGATGGCGCCGGTCCACAGCGTAGGCAGCGCGCCCGGAATACCGCTCCAGTCGAAATGATGCATCACTTGCCTCCGATATAGCCGGGCAACCGCGTTCTGGCTTCGACCCAGCGCATGAGTTGCATGACAACGAGATTGATCAGCATGTACGCAACCGTGACCGCGATAAACGACTCATAGGTTTGCGACGTATAGTCGACCAGCTGACGCGCCTGCGCAGACAGATCGAGCAAACCGATGGTCGACGCCACCGCCGAGTTCTTGAAAATATTCAGAAACTCGGACGTGAGCGGCGGCACGATGATCCGGTATGCAACCGGCAGCAGCACGTAGCGATACGTCTGCCATTGCGTGAAACCCATTGCCAGACCCGCGGCGCGCTGGCCGCGCGGCAATGCGTTGATGCCCGAGCGCACCTGCTCGCACACACGCGCGGCAGTGAAGAGCCCCAGGCACAAAATGGACGACGAGAAGAACTGCGCGCCGGGCGGCAGTTGTTTGAACCAGTTGCCCATCGACACAGGCAGCAACTCCGGTATCACCAGATACCAGATGAAGAACTGCACGATCAGCGGGACGTTGCGAAAAATGGCGACGTAAAGCGTGCCGATGCCGGATGCCCATTTATTCGGCACCGTGCGCAGCACGCCGAAAAACGAGCCGACGATCAGCGCGATGACCCATGCCGACAGCGACACGGTCACCGTCACCCACAGGCCGGAGAACAACCAGCCCAGATAGGTGGTCGGCTCGCCGGTGGAGACCGGACTCAGCAGAATGCCCCAGTTCCAGTGATATGACATGAGCAAGACTCCAGCAAAAAGAAACGGAAGAAGCGCGTGGCCCCTTCCGTTTCGTTCAGCGATTCAAAAAGACAGCTGAGGGTGAATCGATTTAATCGATTGCCTTGTCGTTCGGATTCTTGAACAGCGCCTTCATGTCGTCGCTTTGCGGGAAGTTCAGGTTCAAGCCCTTCGGCGGAATCGGCGATTCGAACCACTTCTTGTAGATCGCATCGGCTTGGCCCGAGGTCTGGACCTTGGCGATCGCGTCGTCTGCGACCTTCTTGAATTCCGGATCGTTCTTGCGCAGCATGCAGCCATATGCTTCACGCGATTGCGGCGCGCCGACAATCACGAAATCGCCCGGATTGTTGGACTTCGCGCGCTCGCCGGCGAGCAACGCGTCGTCCATCATGAACGCAGCGGCACGGCCCGTGGACAGGGTCAGGAACGACTCGCCATGGTCCTTCGCGCTGATGATGTTCATGCCCATGCTCTTTTCCTGATTCATCTTGCGAAGCAGGCGCTCGGACGTGGTGCCGGCGGTCGTGACGACCGTCTTGCCCTTCAGGTCGGCCCAGTCTTTGATGCCGGAGTCTTTCTTGGTCATCATGCGCGTGCCGATCACGAAAATCGTGTTCGTGAAGGCAGCCTGTTGCTGGCGCTCGAGGTTATTCGTGGTCGAACCGCATTCGATGTCCACCGTGCCGTTCTGCACCAGCGGAATACGGTTTTGCGACGTGACCGGCGTGAGCTTTACCTTCAGGGTAGGCATGTTCAGCTTCTGCTTAACGGCCTCGACCACCGCCAGCGCGTACTCCTGCGAGTAGCCGATCACATTCTGTTTGTCGTCGTAATACGAAAACGGGATCGACGATTCGCGATGGCCCAGCGAAATGACGCCCGTGTCCTTGATTTTTTTCAGTGTGCCGGCTTCTTGCGCTTGCGCGCCAACGGTAAACAAACCGAGTGTTGCGAGCAGCAGCGCAGCTTTTTTAACCTTCATCTTGTGATCTCCTTGGCAAGAACCGGCGCCAGTTTAGCAAAGTAATTATTCTGAAAGTATTGAGAAATGCCCGGCTGTTGCGCAGCCGCCGCTAAGGGTTTTCACAGTACTTGCAGCAGGCCGGTCAACCTACTATGCATACGCGAAGCGGACGGCACCAATACGATGCCGCCCGCCAGGTAAAACACGCCGTCTTGTGGACGGCGTTCAGCCACGAATCGACGGCAAACCCGCTTGTTGGCGGGCCGGCCGTTGTTCAGACATAAGGATCAGGGATACAGGCCGCGCAATTCGCGCGCTTCCAGAATCCGCTTACACGCGACGATAAACGCCGCCGTGCGCACCGACACTTTCTGTTCGCTCGACACCTGCCACACGGCGGCAAAGGCTTCGCGCATCACACGCTCCAGACGCTGGTTGATTTCGTCTTCCGTCCAGAAGAAGCTCGAGAAGTCCTGCACCCATTCGAAGTACGAAACCGTCACGCCGCCCGCGTTCGCCACCACGTCCGGAATCACGAGGATGCCGCGATCGTGCAGGATATCGTCCGCTGCCGTGGTGGTCGGGCCGTTCGCGCCTTCCACGACGATCTTCGTCCTGATCTTGCCGGCGTTCTTTTCGGTGATCTGATTTTCAAGCGCAGCCGGAATCAGAATGTCCGATTCGACCGTCCAGAATTCTTCATTCGTTACGGCGTCCGCTTCCGCGAAACCGCCCACGCCGCCCGTCTTCGCAACGTGTTCGAGCAATGCGCCGGCGTCGATACCCGTCGACTTGTACAGCGATCCAGTGTGATCCTGCACCGCAACCACTTTGGCGCCCGCTTCCTGGAACAGACGCGCAGCGATCCCGCCGACGTTACCGAAACCTTGCACCGCAATGCGCGCACCTTCGATATCGAGGCCGACGCGGCGTGCCGCTTCGCTACCCACCACGAACACGCCGCGGCCGGTCGCTTCGCGGCGGCCCAGCGAACCGCCGAGCGTGATCGGCTTGCCGGTCACGACGCCGGTGGCCGTTTGGCCCTGGTTCATCGAGTACGTGTCCATCATCCACGCCATGATCTGCTCGTTCGTGTTCACGTCCGGCGCAGGGATGTCGGTATTCGGTCCGATGATGATGCCGATTTCGCTCGTGTAGCGGCGCGTCATGCGCTCCAGCTCACCACGCGACAAGGTGCGCGGATCGACCCGGATACCGCCCTTCGCGCCGCCGTACGGCACGTTCACCGCAGCATTCTTCACCGACATCCACGCAGACAGCGCCATCACTTCCGACAGCGTCACGTCCTGGTGATAACGCACACCGCCCTTACCCGGACCGCGCGATACGTTGTGCTGCACACGGTAGCCTTCGAAGTGCGCGACCGTGCCGTTATCGAGTTCGATAGGCACGTCGACGATCAGAATGCGCTTCGGACGCTTGAGGGTTTCGAGCCAGCGGGACAGCGAGCCGAGGTACGGCGCGACGCGGTCGACCTGACGCAGGTAGTTGCCCCACGGGCCGAGGTCTTCGCTATTGAGGTAGGAGGGAACCGAGTGCAACGATGATGCGGATTGTGCGGCTGGCTGCTGGGAAGACATGAACGCTCCGGCGTTGATCGAATACGTGCATTGTCGAAAAACGCCGTTTTGAAATCCAATGCCGTTTCCTTATCCGTTTATGTTTTTTTTGCATAACGTTCGGAAAGGCGCAAATTCGCGTCGTGACAACGCAGGTTATCGGGCCGTGTTTTGCCGTAGTTCTTCGGATACCACGTCCCACAACTGACGCACGAGTACCTGGCGCGCATCGTCGCTTTTGGCGGCGAGCTTGTCGCGATAGAGGCGGATCTCCATGGTCAGCGTGAGCTGTCCTTCCGGCGTGCCGCGCGTCGCGCGATCGAGGCGGATCAGCTTGCCGTCGGCGACCGCATCTTCCACCGCGCTGTGCGGCAGGAACGCAATGCCGTGGCCGGCCAGCGCCATCGCTTTGAGCCCTTCGGCCATGTCCGTTTCATAGAGCCGATCCAGATACAAGCGCGCCGGTGCGTTCGCGAGGATCACTTCGGTCATGCGTCCGAGATACGCGTTCGGCGTGTAGGACAGATACGGCGTGGGCGCATCCGGCGTACCCGGCAACGTGTGACGCGGACGACCCGCGCGGGCCGGCGCGGAGAACGGACTAATCGGCTCGTTGCCGAGCGTCAGCATGTCGTAGCGGCCCGGGTCGAGCGCAACCGGGTGGCTGGGATGGTGATAGCCCATCATCAGATCGCAGCCGCCTTCCACCAACGATAAAGCCGCGTCGTGCACGTTCAACGCGCGCAGACGCGTGTGGATCGGGCCCATTTGCGCTTCGATCCGCTGCAACCAGCGCGGAAAATAAGTCAGCGACAGCGTGTGTGGTACCGCGAACTCGATCGTCGCCTGCGGCGTCGCCGTGTGGCCGCGTAGTAATGCGCGGGCCTCGTGAAACTGCGACAGCATCGCGAGCGCCTGCTCGTTGAACACCTGACCGGCCGCCGTGAGTCGCGTCGGATAGACCGAGCGGTCGATCAACTCCGTGCCTAGCCACGCTTCCAAAGCCTGAATACGCCGCGAAAACGCGGGCTGCGTGACGTGACGCAGTTCGGCCGAGCGGCTGAAACTACGCGTTTCCGCGAGCGAAACGAAGTCTTCGAGCCATTTCAGTTCCATGCGAGTCCTGCTGCCGGCGGGTGGGGAGAAGTCAGCATTCTAGAGGGTGATGCGGGGCGAGGCTGGCGGGATGGCGACGTGTTTGCGCGCTTCGGTCGAGCCACGCGAATCTCGTTTGTCCCGACAAGACCGGTTACGCAGGTGGCCGTGTCGAACTGGGTGCCACCCATGCTGCGCGTACTCAGCGGCGGTATCGCGTCAGCTGCCCGCTGCGCTTGCGCTTGCGCTTACGGGGCCCGCCGCGCTCTGCCATGCCTCCTCGCGCGCGGGCGGCGTGCCCACCCTGCCTTCCGCGCGTCGCGCGCTTCGCTCGAGCGGCCTCTCGCGTCTTCCGTCGTGCTTCCGCCTGCCGCCCTCGCCGTTTCCGGCGGCCAGCACCCAGCCGGACTCGCCCCCACGTAAGCATCGGCGCAAAATCAGGACTCACACCGTCCAGTGGTAAAATTCGCGCTTCCCGCAGTTTCTCCGCTCTTTCAGCGCTCACGCCTCCATCATGTCCGACACCCGCCCCGACACCCTGTTCGCGCTCAACGCGCTCTCCCCGCTCGACGGCCGTTACGCGTCGAAAACCGAAGCCCTGCGCGACTGGCTCTCGGAATCCGCTTTCATGCGCAATCGCGTGACGGTTGAAATCCACTGGCTGATCGCCCTGTCGCGCGCCGGGTTCGCCGAAGTGCCGCGTTTTTCCGAAGCGTCCGAACAATTCCTGCTGCAACTGGCCGAGCGCTTCACCGCGCACGACGCCGCGCGCATCAAGGAAATCGAGCGCGTGACGAATCACGACGTGAAAGCGGTCGAGTACTGGCTGAAGGAGTCGGTCAAGGGTCAGGAAGAACTGGAACGCGCGAGCGAGTTCATCCACTTCGCGTGCACGTCGGAAGACATCAACAACACGTCGCACGGTTTGATGCTGGCCGGCGCACGCGAGCACGTGATTCTGCCGGCGCTGCGCTCGGTGCATCAGCGCCTCGTTGCACTGGCCCACGCTCATGCCGAGCAGCCGATGTTGTCGCGCACGCACGGCCAGCCGGCCAGCCCGACCACGCTCGGCAAGGAAATCGCCAACGTCGCCGCGCGCCTCGAACGCGCGATCGACCGCGTCGCGAAGGTCGAACTGCTCGGCAAGATGAACGGCGCGGTCGGCAACTTCAATGCGCATCTGTCCGCGTATCCGGAATTCGACTGGGAAGCGTTCTCGCGCGAAGTCGTCGAACAGCGCCTGAAGCTCACGTTCAATCCGTACACGATCCAGATCGAGCCGCACGACTACATGGCCGAACTGTTCGACGCGCTGTCGCGGACCAACACGATCCTGCTGGATCTGGACCGCGACGTGTGGGGCTACATCTCGGTCGGCTACTTCAAGCAACGCACGAAGGCCGGTGAAATCGGTTCGTCGACGATGCCGCACAAGGTCAATCCGATCGACTTCGAAAACTCCGAAGGTAACCTCGGCCTGGCAAACGCCACGCTGCGTCACCTCGCGGACAAGCTGCCGGTGTCGCGCTGGCAGCGTGACCTGACCGACTCGACGGTGCTGCGCAACATGGGCGTCGCGTTCGGTTACTCGCTGCTCGCCTACGACTCGCTGATCCGCGGTCTCGACAAGCTCGAAGTGAACGCACAGCGTCTGAACGAAGACCTCGATAACTGCTGGGAAGTGCTGGCTGAGCCGGTGCAAACCGTGATGCGCCGTTACGGCATCGAGAACCCGTACGAGCAGTTGAAGGAGTTGACGCGCGGCAAGGGCATCACGCGTGAAGCGCTGCAAACGTTCGTGACGGGTCTTGCGATTCCGCAAGACGCGAAAGATCGTTTGCTCGCGATGACGCCGGGTTCATATATCGGCAAGGCCGTGGAACTGGCCAAGCGGATCGCCTGAACGCGCACGCTTTTAAATGGCCGCCTCGTTTCACACGAGGCAACGCATAAAAAAAGCCGCTCCTGGGAGCGGCTTTTTTACATCTCTACAACGAGCGAGTCAGCGAACTCACCGCTGCTCGACCTGCTTGAGCACGTCGTCGACGATCTCTTCAGGCGTCAACTCGATGCTCACCGTGATCGCTTCATCCGAGCCCGGCTCTTCGAGCGTATCGAGTTGGCTTTGCAGCAGCGACGGATCGAAGAAGTGTCCGGTGCGCGTCGTCAAACGCTCTTCGAGCACTTCACGCGTGCCCTTCAGATAAACGAAGCACACGTCCTTATCGGCATCACGCAACACGTCGCGATACGAACGCTTCAACGACGAACAGGTGAACACCGCCGTCTCGCCCGCAGTCTGCTTTTCTTCAATCGCCGCGCGAATGGTCTTCAGCCACGGCCAACGGTCCTCGTCGGTGAGAGGAATGCCGTGATGCATCTTTTCCTTGTTGGCGGCGCTGTGGAACGCGTCGCCGTCGGTGAATGCGCAGTGCAGGCGCTCTGCCAGCATTTCGCCAATCTTCGATTTGCCGGCGCCCGACACGCCCATTGCGATCAAAATCATCAAAAACTCCTTACACGACCGCCGCTAGCGCGAAGGTCAAGCCCAAACCCATCAGCGAGATGATGGTCTCGAGGAGCGACCATGTCTTGAAGGTCTGCCCCACCGTCATACCAAAGTATTCCTTGATCAGCCAGAAACCGCCGTCGTTCACGTGCGAGAAGATCAGCGAGCCCGAGCCGGTGGCCAGCACCAGCAGTTCCGGCTCGGCGTGAACGCCGCCGGCCGCCGCGATCGGCGCGACGATGCCGCAGGCGGTCGTCATGGCCACCGTCGCCGAGCCGGTTGCGAGGCGGATCAGCGCCGCGACGAGCCAGCCGAACAGCAGCGGCGACATATGCACCGCCGTCGCCACATTGACGATTTCCTTCGAGATGCCGCTATCCATCAGCACGCGGCCAAAGCCGCCGCCCGCACCGACGATCAGCGTGATGCCCGCGATCGGCGCAAGACACTCGCCGCAGAACTTCTGGATCTGGTCGCGCGTGAAGCCCTGACGTGCGCCGAAGGTCCAGAAGCTGACGATCACGGCCGTCAGCAGCGCGACGTCCGAGTTGCCGAAGAAGCGCAGCAGATCGTTCGGCAAGGTCTTCGGTGTGAATACGAGGTCGGCCCAGCTACCGACCAGCATCAGGATCACCGGCAACAGCACCGTGAACAGCGTGATGCCGAAGCTCGGCAGTTCGCGCTTGGGTGCGTTGTTCTGGGCACCGGTTTTCGCCGCATCGCCGTTTTTATCGTCGTCACGCAGAAACTGTGCGGCCAGCGCGTTTTCTTTCGGCAGCTTGATATAGCGGCTGATCAGCAACGCAAACAGCGGACCGGCGACGATCGCAGTCGGAATCCCGATGATCAACCCATACGCAATCGTGCGACCGATATCCGCGTGATATGCCTGCACCGCGAGCATCGCGGCGGGGTGCGGCGGCAACAGCCCGTGCACGACGGACAGACCCGCGACCATCGGCAAACCGACCAGCAGCAGCGATTTATTGGTGCGTTTCGCGACGTTGAACGCGATCGGAATCAGCAGCACGAAGCCGACTTCGAAGAACACCGGCAAGCCGACGATCACCGCGACGACCATCATTGCCCAGTGAATATGTTTTTCGCCGAAGAAGTCGATCAGTGTCGTGGCGATGCGCTCCGCGCCGCCCGACTCGGCCATCATCTTGCCGAGCATCGTGCCCAGCCCGACCACAATGGCAATGTGCCCGAGCGTATTGCCGTTGCCGGTTTCGAACGATTTGACGATTGTGGCCATCGGCATGCCTGCTGCAAGACCCAGCAGCAGCGACACGATGATCAGAACGAGAAACGGATAAACCTTGTAGCGCGTGATCAGCAGGATCAGCAATGCGATGGCGATCACCGCGATGACCAGCAGCATGCTGCCGTGGACAGCTTCCATGAAGCCCCTCCTTTTTCGTTATTGACTCAGAGTGCAGAACCCGCAGCCAACGCTTCGTCTCACGGCAATCTGCGCGATGCCCTGGAAACCCGGCTGGCCGCGCGGACGCTGAATTTTACTGTTTGTTATCCGAAAGCGCGCGCCAAAAGGGCACAAAACGGACGCTCGTAACAAAAAGGAGCCTCGGCGTTACAACCTGAGCGGCTGTATCGGCGAGGCTCCCTGACGCCGGACCGTGATCCGGCGACGAATGGCGACTAAGGTCACCTGACGGCAACTAAAGTATCTGCGTCAGATTCAATGCGCCGGCGCGGCCAGTTGACTGGCAGCACGCGCAAGACGCGTGACTTCGTCCCAGTTGCCGGCGGCCAGCGCGGCCTTCGGCGTCAACCACGATCCGCCGACGCACACCACGTTCGGCAGCGACAGGAAATGCGTGGCCGTTTCCGCGGTGATGCCGCCCGTCGGGCAGAACTTCAGCGTCGGGAACGGGCCGTGGAAGGCCTGCAACATTGGCACGCCACCGGCTTGCTGCGCCGGGAAGAACTTGACGATTTCGTAGCCGAGTTCGAGCGCGGTGATGATGTCGGTCGGCGTCATCACGCCCGGCAGCAGCGGCAGACCCGCATCCAGCGATGCCTGATGCATGTCCCGGGTCAAGCCTGGCGACACGCCGAACTGCGCGCCCGCCTTCTTCGCCTGAGCGCAGTGCTCGGGCTTCGTGATCGTGCCGACGCCGACCACGATGTCTTCGGCCAGCTGACTTGCGCGTTCGATCGCTTCCAGGCCGGCTGCGGTGCGCAACGTGATTTCCAGTACCTTCACGCCGCCCGCATGCAGTGCGCGCGACACGTGTTCGCCCTGTTCGACCGTGTCGAATGCGAGCACCGGGATCACCGGGCCGAGGCGCACGATATCGCTTACTGTTTTCGCCGTCATAGTCTGACTCCTTGTTTCAGCAACACTTAGCTGGCTTGCGTAGTGCTGGTGTGTTTTTCGGTATGTGCTTTGTGCGCAGCGTGTTGGGTCGTGTGCGACGCAGCGTGCGCGCCCGTGTGCGTGCTGGCCCCTTCGCCCACCATCTTGCCGAACACCGACGCGCCCTGCTCCGCCGGCGCCGCCGCTGCACGGAATACGCCGAACAGTTCGCGGCCAAAGCCCACTTCGTTTTCCGCCTGATGCAGCGGCTCGGCGTTCGGTCGCGCGGCCCATTCGGCTGCGTCGATTTCGATATCGAGCACGCCTGCGTCGGCGTCGATCACCAGCATGTCACCGGTTCGCACTTTGCCGATCGGCCCTTGCAGCAGTGCTTCCGGCGACAGATGAATCACCGCCGGCACTTTACCCGATGCGCCCGACATACGGCCGTCCGTCACCAGTGCCACGTGGAAACCTTGATCCTGCAACACACCCAGCAGCGGCGTCAAACGATGCAGTTCGGGCATGCCGTTTGCACGCGCGCCCTGGAAGCGCACCACCGCAATGAAGTCGCGCTTCAGCTCACCGTTGTCGAACGCCGCCTGCACCGCTTCCTGCGAATCGAACACGATGGCCGGCGCCTTCACCTTGCGATGTGCGGCGGCCACCGCCGAAATCTTGATCACGCCACGGCCCAGCTTGCCCTGCATCAGGCGCAGACCGCCGTCCGGCTGGAACGGTTCGTTGATCGCGCGCAGCACGGCCGTATCTTCGCTGGCTTCTGCGCCCGGCACCCATTGCAGCTTGCCGTCGATCAGCTTCGGCTCTTCGGTGTAATGCTTCAGGCCCTTGCCTGCCACCGTGTTCACGTCTTCATGCAACAAGCCGCCTTCCAGCAGGTTGCGCACGAGGAACGCGACGCCGCCGGCTGCGTGGAAGTGATTCACGTCCGCCTTGCCGTTCGGATAGATCTTCGCGAGCAACGGCACCGATTGCGACAGCGTGTCGAAATCGTCCCAGTCGATCACGATGCCCGCCGCGCGAGCAATCGCAACCAGGTGCAGCGTGTGGTTAGTCGAGCCGCCCGTCGCCAGCAACGCAACGATGCCGTTGACGATGGCCTTCTCGTCGACCACATGGCCGATCGGCATGTAGTTGCCGCGCTCCACCGTCAGATCGAGCACGCGGCGCGCGGCCTGCGCGGTCAGCGCGTCGCGCAGCGGCGTATGCGGATGCACGAACGCCGAACTCGGCAGATGCAGACCCATCACTTCCATCAGCATCTGATTGCTGTTGGCCGTGCCGTAGAACGTGCAGGTGCCGTGGCTGTGATACGCGGCGGCTTCCGCTTCGAGCAGCGCGTCGCGGCCGCAGCCACCGGTCGCGAAAAGTTGGCGCGTCTTCGCTTTGTCGTCGTTCGAGAGGCCGCTGCCCATCGGGCCGGCCGGTACGAAGATGGTCGGAATGTGACCGAATTGCAGCGCGCCGATCAAAAGACCCGGCACGATCTTGTCGCAGATGCCCAGGCACAACGCGGCGTCGAACATGTTGTGCGTGAGCGCGACCGCCGTGCCCATCGCGATGACTTCGCGCGAGAACAGCGACAGTTCCATGCCCGCATTGCCCTGCGTGATGCCGTCGCACATGGCCGGCACGCCGCCCGCCACCTGCGCGACGCCGCCGTTTTCACGCGCGGCCTGCTTGATGATGTCCGGGTAGTTTTTGTACGGTGCGTGGGCCGACAGCATCTCGTTGTACGAGGACACGATGCCGATGTTCGGCTCGCGAATCTGCTTGATGACGAGCTTGTCGTTGCCCTCCATGCCGGCGAAACCGTGGGCCAGATTGGCGCACGACAGTGCGCCGCGCGCCGGGAACTTGCCCTGGGCTTGCTGGATGCGGGCGAGATATGCCTCGCGGGTGGGCTTGCTGCGCTCGACCACGCGTTGCGTGACCTTCAACAATTGCGAATGCGGGGAAACCATCGGAGCTCCTTCGTCGCTGGCTATCGTGCTTACGGTGCTCAGGTGCCCGAGGCGCACATGCACTTTGCCAGGTAGGTATCGCGGGGGCGTCGGTTCAACCGACGACGCCATCTTAGTAGAAAAACTACACGATCGCAACGCCGTTTCCTGTTGCAGCGCCACATCGTTAAATATCGCTGAGCGCCTTACTGGATAGCACTCAGCGCTTATTTAATCAAACCTAGGGATAACACCTAGCCCAAAATATGTAGTTTTTGTACCTTCTTACGCAATCAGCTATAGTCCACGCATTCTTCAGCATAGTGCGAGTTTTCCAATGATGCTGTCTCAGGTGGAAGAGATGCGCGACCAGTTGCGGCCGTCCGAGCGCAAGCTGGCCGATTACGTGATCGAGGCGCCGCGCGAAGTGCTCGACCTGTCGATGACGGAAGTCGCCGCGCGCGCGGGCGTGAGTCAGCCGACCATTGCGCGGTTCTGTCATGCGCTGGGCTTTTCCGGGTTTCGGGAATTCAAGATCCGGCTCGCGCAAGGGATTGCCGCCGAGGTGCCCGCCGTCTATCGCGACGTACGGCCCGACGAGCCGACGCCGGGCGTCGCGGCGAAGGTGCTCGACCGGACCATCGGTGCGCTGATCCAGGTGCGCAACAATCTGTCGTCGGATAGTGTGGCGGCAGCGATCGACCTGCTGGCGCGGGCGCGCCGCATCGAGTTCTACGGCGCGGGCGGCTCGGGGATTGCCGCACTCGACGTGCAGCACAAGTTTTTCCGCCTCGGCATGCCGAGCGTCGCGTATTCGGACCCGCACACGTTTCTGATGTCGTCGGCGTTGCTGGGCGAAGGCGACGTCGTGGTCGCGATCTCGAACACCGGCCGCACGCGTGACATCATCGACGCCGCGAAGGCCGCGCTCAATGCGGGCGCAAAGGTGATTGCGATCACGCATGGCAATTCGCCGCTCGCGCGGCTCGCGACCGTGGGCCTGTTTGCCAACGTGGACGAAGATACGGACATCTTTTCGCCGATGACCTCGCGCGTGTCGCATCTGGCGATCGGCGATATTCTGGCGGTAGGTGTGGCGTTGAGCCGGGGACCGGAGTTACTCGAAAAGCTGTCGCAGACGAAGGAAGTGATTCATCGGCGCAGAGTGGATTCGCACGGGTAACGACGCGCGTCAGAATGACAAAAGGGCAGTTGCCGACACAGACGGCCACTGCCCTTTTTTCTGCGCGACGCGCGGCGCGTTGTCAGAACGGCTTGATCACCACCAGCGCCACCGCTGCCAGCATGCCCAGCACCGGCAACTCGTTGAACATCCGATACCACTTGTCCGAGCGCTTATTCTCACCGCGCTCGAAAGTCCGCAGCAGTACACCGCAATACGCGTGATAGATCACCAGCAGCACGACCACGCCGACCTTCGCGTGAATCCAGCCCTGCCCGCGGCCAATCCCGATGCCGAGCCACAGATATAAACCGCAGGCCAGCGCAGGCACCGCGATGACGGTCATGAAGCGAAACAGCTTGCGCGCCATCGTCAGTAAGCGCGCCGTTGCGGCGGGCTCCGTTTCCATCGCCAGATTGACGAAGATACGCGGCAAATAAAACAGGCCGGCAAACCAGGAGGCAACCAACACGATGTGAAACGTCTTGATCCAAAGCATCAACGATCCCCGAACAGCATTTGACTGGCTGGCGAACGAGGTAGGCGCACGTCGCCGCGCACGCCCTCTCATGCCAGATTGCGGCGGCCTTATTGACGGCCTTCGCCGTGACCCAGCACCACGTATTTCAGCGAAGTCAGCCCTTCCAGGCCGACCGGACCGCGTGCGTGCAGCTTGTCGTTCGAGATGCCGATTTCCGCGCCGAGACCGAATTCGAAGCCATCGGCGAAACGTGTCGACGCGTTGACCATCACGCTCGCCGAATCCACTTCGCGCAGGAAACGCATTGCGCGGTCGTGATCTTCGGTGACGATAGCGTCGGTGTGATGCGAGCTGTATTCGTTGATGTGCTCGATTGCGGCGTCGAGGTTGTCGACCACCTTGATCGCCAGCACCGGCGCGAGGTATTCGGTACGCCAGTCTTCTTCGGTGGCGTCGACGAGCGGCGTGACGCCTGCGTCTGCGAGAATCGCGCGCGCCGCCGGATCGACCCGCAACTCGACTTCCTTGCCGCGATACAGCTTGCCCAGCGGCGGCAGGACTTCCGCCGCAATACCGCGTGCGACCAGCAGCGTTTCCATCGTGTTGCAGGTGCCGTAGCGGTGCGTTTTGGCGTTATCGCACACGTTCAGCGCCTTGGTCAGGTCGGCCCGGTCGTCCACGTACACATGGCAGATGCCGTCGAGGTGCTTGATCATCGGCACGCGGGCCTCGTTGATCAGACGCTCGATCAAACCCTTGCCGCCACGCGGCACGATCACGTCGACGAATTCGGTCATCGTAATCAGCTTGCCGACCGCGGCGCGGTCCGACGTAGCGACCACTTGCACCGCGTCTTGCGGCAAACCGGCTGCCGCCAGCCCTTCGCCGATCAGCTTCGCCAACGCCGTGTTGCATTCGAGCGCTTCGGAACCGCCGCGCAGAATCGTCGCGTTGCCGGACTTCAGGCACAGCGCCGCGGCGTCGATCGTCACGTTCGGACGCGATTCGTAGATGATGCCGATCACACCCAGCGGTACACGCATCTGCCCCACCTGAATGCCGCTCGGACGGTACTTCAGATTGCTGATTTCGCCGATCGGATCAGCCAGCCCCGCGACCTGGCGCAAGCCTTCGAGCATCGTTTTCAGCGCCTTGTCAGACAGAATCAGACGGTCGATGAAAGCCGCATCGTGGCCCTTTTCGCGAGCCCGCGCGACGTCGCGCGCATTCGCTTCCTTGAGCAACGCGGCGTCGCGTTCGATAGCCTGGGCGACGGCTTCGAGCGCGGCGTTCTTCGAGGCCGTCGACGCGCGGGCCATGGCTCGCGAAGCCTGGCGGGCGCGACGACCGAGGTCGGTCATGTACTGGTTGATATCCATGGTCATTCTCATGATGCCGTGCACGTCGAGGTGCAGCGGATAAGCGGAATTAGCGAAACATCAAACAATTGTAAGTCGGGCGCAGGGGCTTTGCTGGGACGGCGGCGTGCGGTTCTGCGAGAGTCGGCGTTGCGGGCGTCAAGGTGCGTGACATCAGTGGATTGAACGAGACATGCCTCGACGTACCACCCGGCGCGCAACCCCGCGCATAACCCCGCGCACAACAATTAACGCCGCAGCCTCCTCCGAACCGTTCACGAAGCCTGACGGAACCCGCTTCGTCACTGCGATTCAGACTGGCCTTCGCGGCGGCACACCTGTTGCGGCACGAGGTCGCGGCGGCGGTGGCGGCACAGGCGAGGTCTTCGGCGCAGCCACCGACATCGCCAGTTCGAACAGACCATCCCACGGATCAGGCGGCGGATCATGACGATGATTGCCAGGCGTGCCGCCCGACAACCCCTTCACCTGTCGATCCAGCCGCGCTGCCAGAGCAAGCGCCTTTTCCAGCGCACCTTCAGTCACACGCGACAACGCGGGCCCGATCAACCGCTCACGCGGGCCCCACACACGGTTTTCGCGGACCAGCATCGCAAGCGGCTTGCCGGCAGACACGCCGCGCTTGATCCGTAGCAGCGTGCGCACTTCTTCGACCACGGCCCACAGCACCAGCACCGACGCCTCACCTTCACCACGCAGCCCATCGAGCATGCGCGACAAACGGCCCACATCGCCCGCCAGCATGGCTTCGTTCAGCTTGAACACGTCGTAACGCGCGACGTTGAGTACGGCGTCCTGAACCTGCTCGAAACTTAACGAACCTGCCGGATACAGCAGCCCGAGCTTCTGAATTTCCTGATGCGCAGCAAGCAGATTGCCTTCCACCCGCTCAGCGATAAACGCGAGCGCGCGCCGCCCTTCTTCGCCGGCGGCCACCCGCTGACCTTGCGCGGCGAGCCGCTGACCCACCCAGTTCGGCAACTGCGCGCGATCGACGGGATCGATCTTCAACGCGATGCCCGCATCGGCGATTGCCATGAACCACGCGGACTTTTGCGTGGCTGCGTCGAGCCGGGGCAGCGTGATCATGGTCAGCACGTCGTCGTTGACGGCGGCGGCGAGCGCCTTCAGCGCGTCCGCACCTTCCTTGCCTGGCTTGCCGGACGGAATACGCAACTCGACCAGTTGACGGTCGCCGAACAGCGACATCGACTGGCTCGCGCCCAGCAGCGAACTCCAGTCGAATCCACGCTCGACGGTGAACACCGAGCGGTCGGTGAAACCGGCCGCGCGCGCGGTGGCGCGAATGCGATCGCACGCTTCCTGCGCGAGCAGGTGCTCGTCGCCGTACACGACGTACAGTCCGGCGAGACCCTTCGCGAGATGCGCTTCGAGCGCGTCAAGTCGCAGTTGCATGGCTACCGATCGGCAAGGTTGAACAGATGCAGCAATTCGGACACGAGAACGACGCTCACAGCGGCGGCGGCGGCAACGGTGCGCGCGGCGCGACTGCAGGGACGCCCTGACCCGGCGCAGGATTCAACGAGCGCACCACACCCAGGCGTCGTATCAACTGGTCGATCGCATCGTTTTCCATATCGGCGAACAGGATGTCGGACTCGGCGGCCTTTGCCTGCGAGAACTGGTCGCTGTAAGTCATTGCGCGGTTCAACGCGATCACGCTCGACGGGATCAGCACGGTGCCGTCCTTTCCGGTCAACGTGTAGGTCATGCTCAGATTCAGTTGATATTCCTGGACGACGCCCAGTGAACTCAACGTCAGCGTGCTGACGCCGCGCCCTTGGGTCAGCTGCAATGTCGCATCGGCATTCGCGGGCGAATTGACCACGACCGTGTCGCTGCCACCTTGCACCATGCGCGTCAGCCGCGCGACAGCGGCCGGCGAACCGCCCGTCACATACAGGCGTTTGAAGGCGTAGTCCTGCTGGCCACGCAACTGGAAGCCGCAAGCGGACAACATCAGCACGCTGCAAGCCAGCGTCAAAAACGATCTGCGAGTCACATTGGCTCCCGGTTCGCAGTAAGTTGCGCGGCGTGGACAGGCGCCGCCGCGCACGGCGGCGTCCTGTCTGCCGACATGTTTTTGTGGACCGTCAAACGACCACGTTCACGAGACGGCCCGGCACCACGATGATCTTCTTCGGGGCACGGCCTTCGCTGAACTTCGCGACCATTTCGTGAGCGGCCGCGAGCTGTTCGATTGCTTCACGGGTGGCATCTTTCGCCACCGTGATCGCGCCGCGCACCTTGCCGTTCACCTGCAGCACGAGTTCGATCTCGGCTTGCTCAAGCGCCTTTTCGTCGACCTTCGGCCACGCTGCGTCGAGCAGCGAGCCGAATTCGTCGGCATAACCGAGTTCCTGCCACAGCTGGAACGTCAGGTGCGGCACCACCGGATACAGCACGCGCAGCATCACACTGTAGGTTTCGCGCAGCACGCCGGGGTTCGCGCCCTTCGCGCTGTCGAGCGCGTTGAGCATCTTCATCGCCGCCGACACCACCGTGTTGTACTGCAAGCGTTGATAGTCGAAGTCGGCCTGCTTCAGCACGTTGTAGATCTCGCGGCGCAGCACCTTGTCGACTTCGCCGAGTTGCGCGGCGTCGAACTTGCCGCCCGCGCGCAACGCTGCCTCGTTGCTCTGACCGAAGCTCCACACGCGACGCAGGAAGCGGCTCGCGCCATCTACGCCCGAACCCGACCACTCGAGTTGCTGCTCGGGCGGTGCGGCGAACATCACGAACAGACGTGCGGTGTCCGCGCCGTGCTGGTCGATCAGCAATTGCGGATCGACGCCATTGTTTTTCGACTTCGACATCTTCTCGACGCCGCCGAGCACCACCGGCTGGCCATCCGAGTTCAGGACTGCGCCAACCGGACGGCCCTTGTCGTCGAACGACACGGTGACGTCAGCCGGGTTGTACCAGGTCTTCTTGCCCGCATCGCTTTCGCGGTAATACGTTTCGTTGAGCACCATGCCCTGCGTGAGCAGGTTCTTGGCCGGTTCGCCGAACTTGATCAGGCCGAGGTCGCGCATCACCTTCGCCCAGAAGCGCGAGTACAACAGGTGAAGAATCGCGTGCTCGATCCCGCCGATGTACTGGTCCATCGGCGCCCAGTAATCGGTGCGCTCGTCGACCATGGTCTTCGCGTCCGGCGCCGCATAGCGGTAGAAGTACCAGGACGAATCGACGAAGGTGTCCATCGTGTCGGTTTCGCGTTTGGCCGCGCCGCCGCAAGTCGGGCACGCGCAGTTCACGAACGCTTCGGACTTCGCGAGCGGATTGCCCGTGCCGTCCGGCACGAGGTCTTCCGGCAGCACCACCGGCAGATCTTTTTCCGGCACCGGCACGTCGCCGCAAACCGGGCAGTGGATGATCGGAATCGGCGTGCCCCAGTAACGCTGACGCGACACGCCCCAGTCACGCAGACGCCACGTGATCTGCTTGTCGCCGAGACCGAGTTCCTTCAGGTCCGCTGCGATCTGGTCGACCGCCGCTTCGTACGCGAGGCCGTCGTACTTGCCACTGTTGATCAGCGTACCGGTCTTCTCGCCGTACCATTCCTGCCAGGCTTCGGTCGAAAATTCCTTGCCTTCAACCGCCACCACCTGCTTGATCGGCAGGTTGTATTTCTTCACGAACGCGAAGTCGCGTTCGTCGTGCGCCGGCACGCCCATCACCGCGCCTTCGCCGTAGCTCATCAGCACGTAGTTGCCGATCCACACTTCGACCTGTTCCTGCGTCAGCGGATGCGTGACGTAAAAGCCGGTGCCCATGCCCTTCTTTTCCATCGTCGCGACGTCGGCTTCAGCCACTCCGCCGCGCTTGCATTCTTCGATGAACGCCTGCAGTTCCGGTTTGCCTTGCGCGAGACGCGTGGCGAGCGGATGCTCGGCGGCGATGGCGCAGAAGGTCACGCCCATGATCGTGTCGGCGCGCGTGGTGAACACGCGCAGCAGCTTCTCTTCGCCGTCGATTTCATACGGGAAACCGAAGTTCACGCCGAAGCTCTTGCCGATCCAGTTCTGCTGCATGATCTTGACGCGTTCGGGCCAGCCGAGGCCGTCGAGGTCGTTCAGCAGTTCGTCCGCGTACTGCGTGATGCGCATGTAGTACATCGGGATTTCGCGCTTTTCGACCAGCGCGCCCGAGCGCCAGCCGCGCCCGTCGATCACCTGCTCGTTGGCGAGCACGGTCTGGTCGACCGGGTCCCAGTTGACGGTGCCGGTTTTCTTGTACGCGATGCCCTTTTCGAGCATCTTCAGGAACAGCCACTGATTCCACTTGTAGTAGTCGGGGCTGCAGGTGGCGACTTCGCGCGACCAGTCGATCGCGAGGCCCATCGACTGCATCTGCTTCTTCATGTAAGCGATGTTGTCGTAGGTCCACTTTGCGGGCGGCACGTTGTTGGCCATTGCCGCGTTTTCCGCCGGCATGCCGAACGCGTCCCAGCCCATCGGCATCAGCACGTTGTAGCCGTTCATCCGCAGATAGCGGTACATCACGTCGTTGATCGTGTAGTTGCGCACGTGGCCCATGTGCAGCTTGCCCGAAGGGTACGGCAGCATCGAGACGCAATAGAACTTGGGTTTGTCGCTGGATTCCGTCGACTTGTACGCGTCAATCGCGCGCCATTGCCCTTGCGCGGCGGATTCGACGTCGGAGGGAACGTATTTTTCGTGCATGGTGTGATGGGATCGCTGGGTCGGTGCTTTCGCACCGGCCGCTTTGGTGCTCTGCTGGATGAAATGGCTTCGATTCCCCGTCAACGGGGAAAGGGCTGATTATACCGTCCGCGGACGGGTACGCCGCGCGGTGTGGCAGGCGGGCTTCGCGTGGTTTGTGCTGCTGCGGCGGTTCGGGTGGATTCGGTGCAGATGGGGTTGGTGCGCGACGCAACCGCAGCAGAGTAACGCCGGGCCGTATTCGGCCGTCCGTCACGGAAGGCCGGCACGATTCGACATGGTCAGTTCGAACGAGCGGCGCTCATCGGCAAACGCTCCACGCGCATTGTCGGCGACGCACTCAGTGCGCGGTGCCGGGCGCTCCAGCCTGCGGCGGCGGCGGGTCCGTGACAAAGCCGATCCGCTCGAGCCCGGCCTGCTGGGCCGCGCCCATCACCTGGGCGATGACTTCGTAACGCGTGGAGCGCTCCGCGCGCAATTGAATCTCAGGCTGCTCGGCCTGCTTGCCGGCCTCCGCGAAACGCGTGCGCAGCTGGTCCGATGTGATGACGCTGCCGTTCCAGTAAAGTTTGCCGGCGGCGTCGATGGAAAGAGAAATGGTTTGCGGCGTCTGACGCGCGGGCGCCGACGCGACCTTGGGCAGATCGAGCCGGATTGCGTGCGAGAACAAAGGCGCGGTAATGATAAAAATCACCAGCAGCACCAGCATCACGTCGATGAGCGGCGTCATGTTGATCTCGGCCATGGGCGCGGCCGCCTGCTTTTTCTCGAGTCCGCCGAATGCCATGTCGCCTCCTTCTGCGAGAGTGGGCTATCTCTTGATGGGCCTTGGCGAGTCATATCCCGCTGGATATGACGCATGAGGCTTGCCCGCTGTACCGCTTGCAGGCAATCCAACTAGCCAGTCAGGCCTGATGCGTCGACGCCTGCTGCACGCGCACCGGCGGCTGAGCCGGCTCTATCGGCGCACAAACGTAAGCATGCAGATCGTGCGCGAAGCCGTCGAGTTCCTCCGACAACTGCCGCACGAGGCGCCCCAGCACGTTGTAAGCAAGCACCGCCGGAATCGCGACCACGAGGCCGAAGGCGGTCATGATGAGGGCCTCGCCCACCGGACCGGCGACGTTCTCGATTTGCGCCTGACCACTCGCGGCGATGCTACCAAGCGCGTGATAAATACCCCACACCGTCCCGAGCAAGCCCACAAACGGCGCCGTACTCCCCACCGACGCCAGCAGCACCTGCCCGAATTCGAGCCGCCGCTGCGACGCGTTGAGCGCCTGACGCAACGCCCGCAGCACACGTTCGCTACGCTCGACGCGCGCCAGCAGCACACCGGGAATATCGACTTCAGCCGCGTGAAGCGCGGCTTCGGCGAGCGGCGCAAACACCCGCTCGCGATCTACCTGCTTTAACGCAGAGACCCCTTCGGACAACGTGGAAGCCTGCCAGAATCGCGCAATGGCGCGGCTAGCCTGACGTTTGGCGCGAGTAAGAATCCAGCTTTTGACGATCAGAAAGCACCAGCTCGCGATCGACATGGCCAGCAGTACATACGCGACACCGTGCGTAATTGCATCGCTGGATTGCAGGTAATGGATGATGCCGCTGCTGCCTGCCATCTGACCTCGCCGGAGAATGTGGTTTCAGGAGCGGGACAGGAGCCGCGATGCCCCCGTCCTGTTTGAAAAACCCTTGCGTAAGATCCGCTTAACGCAGACCGAGCACGTCCTGCATGTCGAAGAAACCGGTCTTGTGATTCTCAAGGAAATGTACAGCACGCAGCGAGCCTTGCGCATACGACAGACGGCTCGACGATTTATGCGTGATCTCGATGCGCTCGCCGATACCCGCGAACAGCACCGTATGATCGCCGACAATGTCGCCGCCGCGAATGGCCGAGAACCCGATCGTGGACGGATCGCGCTCACCGGTCACGCCTTCACGGCCATAGACCGCGCAGTCGTCGAGATCGCGGCCGAGCGCACCGGCGATCACTTCGCCCATGGTCAACGCAGTGCCCGACGGCGCGTCGACCTTATGACGGTGATGAGCTTCGATGATTTCGATGTCGTAGCCGGTCGCGAAATGCTTCGCCGCGAATTCGAGCAGCTTCAGCGTGACGTTCACGCCCACGCTCATGTTCGACGCGAACACGACACCAATGTGGTCGCCCGCCGCACGCAATTGCGCTTTCTGCGCATTGTCGAAGCCGGTCGTGCCGATCACCATTTTCACGTTGTGGCGCTGGGCCGCTTCGAGATGCTGAAGCGTGCCATCAGGGCGCGTGAAGTCGATCAGATAGTCGGATTCGGCGAACACGCGCTCGATGTCGTCGGTCAGCAGAACGCCCGTCGGTTTGCCGAGAAACGCGCCCGCGTCCTGACCGAGAAGCGCGGAGCCGCTACGGACAAGCGCGCCGGACAGCGTGGCGGCGGGATCGTTGAGGACGGTTTCGATGAGCATGCGGCCCATACGGCCCGATGCGCCAGCAATGGCAATTTTCATGGCGATGAGGGTGCAAAAAATGCGAAGAAAGTACAACCCGGCAAATGCGGGCTAATGCGGCGACGGCAGACAGCACACCTGCGCGCCGCGCACATCAAGAGAAAGCGGAAAAGCCGGCGGGCCTGGCGCCCGTCGGCGTTGCCCGCCTTAAGACAGGGACAGCGTGATTAGCCGCCCGTTCCCGACGAAGTAGACGGGGACGACGTAAGCGGCGCGTTGAGCGTCGGGCCGCCATTGCTGCTTTGCGGACCGGTCGGTCCCACCGGATTGCTGTCCGTGTTCGGCTGCGGCGGCGGCGGACGGTGGAACTGGAACTGCGGCTGACCCGCGGCAGTGGGGCCTTGTGACGGGATGCCGCCGCCATTCGCGGTCGGCGCGCTAGGCACGGCCGAGCGCGGATTGCCCGGCGTTGTTTGCACCGCGTCGGTCGCGCGATTGGCGGCCTGCGCGGCTTCCGCGTTTGCGTCCGTGGACGGAACAGCCGCTGCTGTACCAGCGGAGGCCGGCACTGCTGCCGTAGCCGCCGGCGCGCTTGCCGCACTGGCTGCGCTCGGCGCAGCCGCCCTTCTGCCGCCACGACGGTCGCCGTCGATTTCAGCGAGCAGTTCGAGGTTCGACGGCAGATCTTCGCCACCTTGCCAGCTGGTGACGAGGTCACCCGAGAAGAACACGACGAAGTCGCGCTGTTGCACGATGGAAGTCGAGCCGCGCTTGAAATAGAACACGTAATCCCAGCGGTCTGCGTGGAACATGTCGGTCAACAGCGGCGTACCAAGCAACTGACGCACTTGCGCACGAGTCAGGCCGATTTTCATCTGGGCAGCAGCTTCTGCCGAGACGAAATTGCCTTGCACCACTGTAATACGGTACGGCGTGATGCTTTGGGCAACGCGCTGTGTCAGGCTGTCGTAAGTGGAACATCCGGCAAGAACCGCGACAGTCGCAACAGCGATCAAGGTACCCCGCATGCGGCTCCCCCGGTAGATCAATTGAGATTTTGAAATCATTTCACTCACCGTGCGGGCCCGAAGCCGAGCCGCGCGAGTTTCATTCATCGAAGATGACCAGAACAGCAAAAACACATTACTATGAGAGCCCAGCATTGTACTCTAGGGATCCCTTGCCATGACCAATCCAACCGATCTCAAGAATATCGGGCTCAAGGCGACCCTTCCGCGCCTCAAAATCCTTGAGATTTTTCAGCATAGCCCGGTGCGTCACCTGACCGCCGAAGACGTATACCGCAACCTCCTGCACGAAGAACTCGATATC
The DNA here is from genome assembly GCF_904848625.1 of Paraburkholderia metrosideri. Taxonomy (GTDB): domain Bacteria; phylum Pseudomonadota; class Gammaproteobacteria; order Burkholderiales; family Burkholderiaceae; genus Paraburkholderia; species Paraburkholderia metrosideri. The sequence goes on along the minus strand of NZ_CAJHCP010000008.1, from coordinate 299,048 downwards.
GGCCTGGCAACCGTCTATCGCGTGCTGACGCAGTTCGAGCAGGCAGGCCTGCTCTCGCGCAGCAATTTCGAGTCGGGTAAAGCGGTGTTCGAATTGAACGAAGGGTCGCACCACGACCACCTCGTATGCCTCGATTGCGGGCTCGTCGAAGAGTTTTTCGACCCCGAAATCGAGAGCCGCCAGCAGTCCATTGCGAAGGAACGCGGCTTCAAGCTGCAGGAACACGCACTGGCGCTGTATGGCGCCTGCACGAAGGAGAATTGCCCGCATCGCAAGCACTGATGCGGGTCTGACCGCGGCGGGGAACGCGGTCCGGCATGCAAAAAAAGACCCGGCCGATGCGAATCAGCCGGGTCTTTTTCATGGTCGGCGCGTGCCGCACAGATGCCCGGTTTACGCCGGGGCAACCAGTTCGGCGGTGATCTCAAACTGCAACCGCCAAGGCTCGGTTAATGAGATTTCGTCGCAATTGGGCTGCTCTCCGCCACGGTCCACCACGATGAAATCGCACACTCGATCAAGCGCCAGCAACGGGTGATGCCACACGCCTCTCGCATAGCTCACCCCCTGCCACGAGTCGGTCCAGAAAGCCCGCATCTGCGCCGGGTCGAATTCGCCCGCGGGCGCGACCACCACCAGGTAATGTTCATCGCGTAAGGGAATGAAAGCCTGACTGCCCAGCGGATGCCTTTCCAGCATCGTGATATCGACTGGCAACGCCCGCGGCTGCGCGCGGAACAGGTTGATCAGCGGACGGCCGCCCTGCTCCGTCACGTCGACCCGCGCGAGATCGTGGTAGCGCTCGGTCGTGCCGCCGTTGATCGCGAAATGACGCGCGCCATCCAGTTCGATAACCTCGCCGAACGGCGCGAAAGCTGCGCGTGTCAGGCGTTCCACCTGCAATGTCTTCATCGGCCGATCCTCCGTTAAGCGACTTCGCCCCACAGACGCAGCCGCGACACGCCGCCGTCAGGAAAGATATTGAAACGAACATGCGTCACCGGACCCAGTGATGCAAGGCCGTCCGTGAACGTGTGCACGTGGTCCATCTGCAGTTTCTGTTCGTCGAGCAACAGCGGCCAGAACATCGCCTGGGTGACGAGCGAGTCATCCGTACCGCCTGTGACCGAGGCGGCCTGTAGCGAACAGCGGTCGGGAAAATTGCCCTTGAAGTGCGCGGTATCCACTTCGATCTTGCGGATCAGGCCAGGCCGCGCCAGCGCGACGATCGCCCAGTCATTGCCCGGTTCGCGACGCCGCCGGGTTTCCCAACCGTCGCCCATGTTGACGCCGCGCTCCGGCATCAGCATCTGCGAAGCGGGACCGAAATGCTGGTTGTTCGCGGCCACCAGGTAGGCACCGTTTTCGATGGCGGCGAGATCGAGCAGCGTGCCGCGCTCGACACGCTCCCAGTCGCGCTTCGGCTGGCCGTAGACCCGCAGTCGCGCGAGGCCGCCGTCCGGATACAGATTCACTCGCAGGTGTGTGAAGGCGCGCGAGTTGTTCACGTCGACGTAATGGTGCTGGTTGCCCTGCAACGTGGTCGCCGGCACGAGCGTCTGCCAGTCGGCGTTATCGGGCGGCGTATCGGTGTCCGCGTAACAGGCGTCGATTGACGCAGCCGGCGGGAAGTTGCCCGTGAAGTGGCTCGTGTCCAGATCCACGCCGTGCACGACGCCCGGTCGCGCGAGACGGATCACGCAATAGTCATGACCGGTGGTGCGCTTGCGACGGGTTTCCCAGCCGTCCATCCACTTGCCGTGATCGTCGTATTTGCCGGGGATGAATACCGCCGGCTGGGGTTCGAGCATGCGCTCTTTCGGCGCGAAGAATTCGTCGCTCGCATACAAGGCCTTCGCGCCCAGTCGCGGGTCGGCGAGATTCATGTAGCGACGGGTGAAAGCAGGAGCGTTAGGGTCGAGGATCGGATTAGCCATAGTCTCAGTCAGGCAGCGAAAAGAGAAAGGACAACCGGCGGGTGTGATGCTGTCCGCCGGTGCGGAACGCGCGCTGCATGGGCGCGCGGAATTCGGGATGGGGATGCTGAGGGTTGGGTTGCAGACTGCGGTGGTGTGGAAGCTGTGTTCTTCGCGGCAGGAGCGGCAGCGGCAGCGGCGAATCGCAAGTTCTGCGCGTAGCTACGCCCAAGTTGCCCCAACCGCACCGCCAATAGCGAAACACTTCTGCCTCGCGAACCAACGTTAGACCGCCGGCATACGCTCGCCAGCCAGCGGTTCGACGCTTGCGTCCTCACCGGCTGCCACATAACGCAAAGCCGCATCACGGTTCAGCACGCGATGCGCGCGCGCCCTGTCGATATCGTTTTCCCACACGGCCACGACCACCGTTGCTACACAGTTACCAATCAGGTTGGTCAACGCACGAGCAATGCCGACGAACCAGTCGACAGGAAGAATCAGCACGAGACCGAGCACAGGAATCGCCGGAATCGCGGACAACGTGGCCGCCAGAATCACGATCGCCGAGCCCGGAATACCGTGCGCGCCCTTCGACGTCACCAGCGACACCAGCACCACCACGATCAGGTCATGCAGCGACAACGGCGTGTTGGTGGCTTGCGCGATAAAGATCACCGCCAGCGTGAGATAGATGGAGAAGCCGTCGAGATTGAACGAGTAACCGGTCGGAATCACCAGCCCGACGGTCGAGTCCTTCACGCCCATCCATTCGAGTTTGCGCATGATCTGCGGCAGAACGGCGTCGGACGAAGCCGTGCCGAGCACGATCGACAGTTCCTCGCGCAGGTAGCGAATCAGTTTGAAGATGCTGAAGCCCGCGAGCCGCATGACGATACCCAGCACGACCACGACGAACACCAGGCAGCTCGCGTAAAACACCAGCACCAGCATGCCGAGCTGCTTGAGCGACTCGACGCCATAAGTGCCGGTGGTGAACGCGATCGCGCCGAGCACGCCGAGCGGCGCGAGCTTGATGATGAAACCCATCACACGGAAAAATACTTGCGACAGTTCGTCGATCAGGCCGCTCACGCGCTGCGCCTTATTGCCCAGCAGCGACAGCGCCGAGCCGAACAGCACGGAGAACACGAGAATTTGCAGAATGTCGCCGGTTGCAAACGCGTTGATCGCCGTGTCCGGGATGATCTTCAGCAGGAATCCCGCGGTGTCTTTGAGGCTCTTCGCGTTCTCGGTGTAGGTTGCGAGCGAGGCCGGATCGAGCGAATGCAGATTGATGTTCATGCCGACGCCAGGCCGCGTTGCGTAGGCGAGCACGGCGCCGATCACCAGCGCGATCGTCGTCATTACCTCGAAGTAGACCACGGCCTTCAGGCCGACTCGCCCAACCTTACGCAGATCGCCGGCGTGCGCCATGCCGCTGACCACCACGCAAAACACGATCGGTCCGATCACCATCTTGATCAGCTTGAGAAAGCCGTCGCCGAGTGGACGCAGCGATTGCGCGAAATGCGGATACACCGCGCCGATCACGATGCCCGCGACCAGCGCTATGACGACCCGGCCAAACAGCGAATTGAAAAATTTCAACACGGCTTCCTCCTGGTTGAGATTTACATCTGTTCAGACTGGTCGGACCAGCACTGTTATGGCCAATAGTAGGAAGCCGATATACTGGCGTCAAGGATTTATAAAACAGTGTTTACCCGTCGTTTTTCCAGCTATTTCGGGTCGGAATGTGGGACGCCATCTTCCAACGGGACGAGCGCCTAGACTGCGTATTAGAATGCTGGTCAGACCGCGTCACCCAGTGAGCCACGATGAAAAACGCCCCGCATACCGTTACCGATGCCGCCATCGCGACCATCCGCGAACGGATTGAAGCGGGCGTCTATCCGGTAGGCAGCCTGCTGCCGGCCCAGCGCCAACTCTCCGAAGAACTGTCGATCAGCCGTGCTTCGTTGCGCGAGGCGCTCTCCACGCTGGAGGCGCTCGGTCTGCTGATGATTCGCCCCGGCAAGGGCGTGTATGTGGAAAGCGCCCAGGCAACCGGCGCGCAATCGTGGCGCTTTGCTGAGCAGTCGTCGCTGCCCGATACCTATCAGATGCGCTTCGCACTGGAAGGCTTTATCGCGCGAATGGCGGCGCTGGCGGTCAGCGATTCCGACCTGGCCTGGTTCGAAGAAAACATCACGGCAATGCAGACCGCGCTCGCCTGCGATGAACTCGACGAAGCCGCCCGCCTCGACTACGACTTCCACATGCGGATCGTGAACATTGCCGGCAACGCGGCGATCGAATCGATTCTCAGCAGTAGCGCGGACATCATGAAGGAAAGCCAGCGGATGCCGTTCTATCGGCGCGAACTGGTGCTGTCCACGTACACCGAGCATCGAGTGATTCTGGACGCACTCAAGGCACGAGATTCCGCCGCAGCAGGCAAGGCGATCGAAACGCATATTTCGAACGCCGCGCAACGTGCCGGAGTCTATTTCCCCACGCCGCAGACGTAAAAAAGCCGCTCCGAGGAGCGGCTTTTCATTGCTTCTTTGCCCTGTCCTACGAACGGCGCGTGGCCGGATCGACAGGACAGAAAGCGAACGCGCTAACTTACTTCGCGTTAGCCAGCGCCACAGCCGTGTCCAGCATGCGGTTCGAGAAGCCCCACTCGTTGTCGTACCAGCTCGACACCTTCACCAGACGGCCTGACACCTTGGTCAGCGTTGCGTCGAACGTCGACGAAGCCGGGTTGTGGTTGAAGTCGATCGACACCAGCGGTGCTTCGTTGTAGCCGAGGATGCCCTTCAGCGCGCCTTCCGATGCTTCCTTCATGATCGCGTTGACTTCTTCGACCGTCGTGTCGCGTGCAGCGATGAACGACAGGTCGACGACCGACACGTTGATCGTCGGGACGCGGATCGCGTAGCCGTCGAGCTTGCCGTTCAGTTCCGGCAGCACGAGGCCAACCGCCGACGCTGCGCCGGTCTTGGTCGGGATCTGGCTGTGCGTGGCCGAACGGGCGCGGCGCAGGTCTTCGTGATACACGTCCGTCAGAACCTGGTCGTTCGTGTACGCGTGGATCGTGGTCATCAGACCGTTCACGAGGCCGATCTTGTCGTTCAGCGGCTTGACCAGCGGTGCCAGGCAGTTCGTCGTGCACGATGCATTCGAGATGACCGTGTCCGATGCCTTCAGAACGTGGTGGTTCACGCCGTAGACGATCGTTGCATCGACGTCCTTACCGCCCGGCGCCGAAATGATCACCTTCTTTGCGCCGCCCTTGATGTGCGCGCTAGCCTTTTCCTTGGTCGTGAAAAAGCCCGTGCATTCCAGCACGACGTCGACGTTCAGCTCGCCCCACGGCAGTTCAGCCGGGTTGCGGTTTGCCAGCACGCGAATCTTGTCGCCGTTCACGACCAGGTAGTCACCGTCCACCGACACTTCGCCCGGGAACTTGCCGTGCGCGGTGTCGTATTGGGTCAGGTGAGCGTTGGTCTTGGCGTCGCCCAGATCGTTGATGGCGACGATTTCGATATCGTGCTTTTTGCCGTTTTCGTAGAAGGCGCGCAGCGTGTTGCGGCCGATACGGCCGTAGCCGTTGATTGCGACGCGAATCGTCATGGTCTATCTCCTGATGGCTGAAAAAATTCGTCCAGGTTTCGTCTGACTGGCTGCGTTGCCGCGCGTTCATGCTGATGCGTGAACGTAGACGGCAACGCTCGGCCGAAATCAGCCGAGTGCGGCTTTGGCCGTCTCTACAACGTTTTCGACGGTGAAGCCGAAATGCTTGAACAGCACGCCAGCCGGGGCCGATTCGCCGAACGTGTCGATCCCGACCACGCCGCCTTCCAGACCCACGTACTTGCGCCAGAAATCCGTCACGCCCGCTTCGATCGCGACACGGCGCACGCCATGCGGCAACACGCGTTCGCGGTACTCGGCGTCCTGCTTGTCGAACACGGTGGTCGACGGCATCGACACGACACGGGCGCCGATGCCCGCGCGGGCCAGCGGCTCGACCGCGTTCAACGCCAGTTCGACTTCCGAACCGGTCGCGATCAGGATGATCTTGCGGGCCGGAATTTCGTCATTCCAGTCGCGCAGCACATAGCCGCCCTTCTCGATGTTCGCGATCTGCGCGTCGGTGCGCTCCGAGAACTTCAGGTTCTGACGGCTGAAGATCAGGACCGACGGGCCATGATGTTCGACCGCGTGGGTCCAGGCCACCGCGGTTTCGACGGTGTCGGCCGGACGCCAGACTTGCAGATTCGGAATCAGGCGCAGGCTGGCGACGTGTTCGATCGACTGGTGGGTCGGGCCGTCTTCGCCGAGGCCGATCGAGTCGTGCGTGAACACGAAGATCGACGGCGCTTTCATCAGCGCGGCGACGCGCAGCGCGTTGCGGCTGTAGTCGGAGAACGTCAGGAAGGTGCCGCCGAATGCCTTGAAGCCGCCGTGCAGCGCTACACCGTTGATCGCGGCGCTCATACCGAATTCGCGCACGCCGTAGTTCACGTAGTTGCCGGCTGCCTTGCCTTCCGCGTTCACACGGACCGGCTTTGCTGCTTTCCAGTTAGTCAGGTTCGAGCCGGTCAGGTCGGCGGAGCCGCCAAGCAGTTCCGGCAGAACCGTCGACAGACCTTCGATAGCCTGTTGCGATGCCTTACGCGTGGCGATGGTTTCCGCGCGCTCGTTCGCCCCAGCGATGATCGCCGCCGCCTTTTCCTTCCAATCCGCCGGCAATTGCTTCGCGTCACGGCGCTTGAACTCGGCCGCTTCCTGCGGGTACTTGGCCGCGTATGCCGCGAATGCCTTGTCCCACTCGGATTCGAACTTCGCGCCCGCTTCCTTCGCGTCCCACGCTGCGTAGACTTCCTGCGGGATCACGAACGGCTCCCACTTCCAGCCGATCGCTTCGCGGGTTGCCGCGATTTCCTTGTCGCCGAGCGGCGAGCCGTGCGAATCGTGGCTGCCGGACTTGGTCGGCGCACCTTCGCCGATCACGGTCTTGCAGCAGATCAGCGTCGGCTTGTCGGACAGCTTGGCCTGCTTGATCGCGGCATCTACCGCGTCGACGTCGTGGCCGACCACGTTCGGGATCACGTTCCAGCCGTACGCTTCGAAGCGCTTCGGCGTGTCGTCGTGGAACCAGTGGACCACTTCGCCGTCGATCGAGATGCCGTTGTCGTCGTAGAACGCGATCAGCTTGTTCAGCTTCAGCACGCCGGCGAGTGAGCACGCTTCGTGCGAGATGCCTTCCATCAGGCAGCCGTCGCCGACGAATACGTACGTGTGGTGGTCGACGATCTTTGAGTCAGCCTTGTTGAATTCGGTCGCGAGCAGCGACTCGGCGAGCGCCATGCCGACCGCATTCGCCAGACCTTGACCCAGCGGGCCCGTGGTCGTTTCGACGCCCGGCGTGATGCCGTATTCCGGGTGGCCCGGCGTCTTCGAATGCATTTGACGGAAGTTCTTCAACTCTTCCATCGGCAGATCGTAGCCGGTGAGGTGCAGCAGCGAATACAGCAGCATCGAGCCGTGGCCGTTCGACAGAACGAAACGGTCGCGATCGGGCCACAGCGGGTTCGTCGGGTTGTGACGCAGATGGCGCGACCACAAAGCCGTGCCGATTTCGGCCATGCCCATCGGCATGCCGGGGTGGCCGGAATTTGCTTTTTGAACGGCATCCATGGACAGCGCACGGATTGCGTTGGCCATCAAGGAAGTGGGTGCGGGAGACGAGGTCGTCATGTCGAGTCCGGAGACAGAGTCAGAAAGCGGTGTGCGCTTGAGGACCGGGAGCTCGAATGCCAGTTCGCTTCGGCGCACGATGCGGCGCCAGGAGACGCGAAACGGGCAGAGCAAACGGACAAGGCTGAAAGCGAGACATTCTAGCAGAACGTGACCCGCGACCGGCTCCGAAAGCCGCGTCGACGGATGGTCCATGCGCGCGGCGACGCCTGCCGCTGCGCGGCCCTTTACAATTGCGTACAACCTGAACCACCGCGCTCGTGACCGAGCCCGCCCACCGTGAGCGCTCCGCTGCTGTTCCACCCGAGTCCCGACGCCGTCTACGGGTTTGCGCACGCGCGGTTGATCGAGCGTGTCGACTCGCCGTATCAACGGATCGAGGTGTGGGACACACCGCAGCTCGGGCGGCTTTTCACGCTCGACGCCCGTCCGATGACGTCCACTGGCGACGAGTTCATTTATCACGAGTGCATGGTGCATCCGGTGGCGCTCGCGCATGTTTCGCCGCGTGCCGCGCTGGTTTTGGGCGGTGGCGATGGCGGCGCCGCGCGGCAGTTGCTGCTGCATCCGTCGATTGAGCGAATCGTGGTGGCCGAACTCGATGCCGACGTGGTTCGTCTGACGCGCGCGCATTTGCCCGAGGTGCACGGCGGCGCTTTCGACGATCCGCGCGTCGAAGTGGTGATAGGCGACGCCGCTCAATACGTGGCAGCGGCCATGCCAATGCAATTCGACCTGGTGATTTTCGATCTGACGCCGCCTGACTCCCCTGCCGCCGGCCTTTACACCGCCGCTTTCTACGCTCAGCTCAAGCGCGTGATGAGCCCGGTGTCCGCGCTGTCCGTCCATCTCGGCTCGCCGTATCACCACGCCGGGCGCGTGGCCGCCCTGCTCGACGGGCTGGGCGCCGCGTTCAATACCGTGCGAACGATGAACACCTTCGTGCCGCTCTACGGCTCGCTCTGGATGATGGCGACCGCGAGCGACACGCTCGACCCGGCGGCACTGAGCGCCGATACGCTCGCCGAGCGCCTCGCCAATCGCCGGATCGACGCACTGAAGCACTACGATCCGGCCAGCCATGCAGGACTCTTCTCGGCATCGCGCGCGGTGCGCGATAAACTAAGTCAATTCTTAAAGCCATCAATCTGACGTGTGGGCACAATGCGCGACTGGTCGGACGGCGACGTCGGTGCATCGACATGCGACTGTCGGACCAGGCTTGCAGCAAGTGTTCCGCCAACCCTCTAGATCGGAGAACCCCATGACCGCCTCCCGCCCAGCCGGTGTGCCCTGGTTGACCCCCTATCTGACGGTACGTGACGCGCGTGCCACCACTGCGTTCTTCTCGGCGGCATTCGGCTTCGAAGTGCGCGACAGTGTCCAGGACGACGGCGTCGTCATGCACGTCGAGATGACCTATCAAGGCCAGTTGATCGTGATGTTCGCGCCCGAAGGCGCGTTCGGCTCGGCCGCGCAAACACCCAAGAGCGCGGGTGCAATTGCCCCGCAATCGTTCTATGTCTATGTCGACGATGTCGACGCGGTTTATACGCGGGCGCTGGCGGCCGGCGCAAAATCGCTGAGCGAGCCACAGGATCAGTTCTGGGGCGACCGCTTCGCCCAGGTCGAAGATCTGGACGGCTACCGCTGGGCGCTCGCTCGCCACCTTTCCTGAGCCAATGAGTATTTTTCTGATGCCCCGCTTTTTCGTCGGTACCCCGCTCCAACCCGACGACCTCATGCAGCTTCCCGATGACGTCGTCCGGCACATCCTCGTGCTGCGTTTGCAGCCCGGCGATTCGATCGTGCTGTTCAACGGTGAGGGAGGCGAGTACAGCGCCGAGCTCGTCGAAGTGGAACGCCGCTCGGTCTCGGTCAGAATCCGCGAATTCCGTCCGATCGAAGTCGAGGCGCCGTATCACCTGACGCTGGCGCAAGGCATTGCGGGCGGCGACAAGATGGACTGGCTGATCGAAAAAGCCGTCGAACTCGGCGCCTCCTGCTTTGTTCCGCTGACCACCACGCGCAGTGTGGTCCGCTTATCAGGAGAACGCGCGCAGCGGCGGCACGCGCACTGGCAAGGCATCGTGCGCGCGTCGTGCGAGCAATGCGGGCGCAATCGGTTGCCCGACGTCATGCCAGTACGCGAGATTGCGACGTGGCTCGGCGCGCTGCCACGCGAGCCCGAAGAAGGTGAACTGCGCATTCTGCTGTCGCCGCGCGCGAGCATCAGTTTCACCGCATTGCCTGCGACGCCGCCACGCGGCCGCGTGATCGTACTGGTCGGCCCGGAAGGCGGCTTTTCCGCCGCAGAAGAGGCGGCGGCGACCGATCACGGATTTACGGCCGTTGGCTTGGGGCCACGCGTATTGCGCACCGAAACAGCGGGCATTGCGGTTTTGTCTGGATTGGCGGCGCGTTGGGGCGGGTGGTAAGCCTGAATCCTCGCGTTTTCTGTTGTCGCAAGAAAATGTGAGCGCCTAAAGCAAAAGGCCCGCCGATTGGCGGGCCTTTTGCGTTTTTCTGCAGGCAACACACTGCGATCTACGCGCCAACTTCACGCAAACGAGTAGAACACCCGGAACGCAACCTTGCGTTCGGCCCAGAACTCAGCCGCCTCGCGGAACACGTCGAGCAGCGTTTCGCGCCCTTCCTTGTCGAATTTCTGCGCAACGGGCAGTTGGTCGAGCACGATCACGAAACCCGGCTGCGCTCCGGCCTTATGGACAAGGTCGGTCAGGCTGTCGTACAGCGCGTCGTAGTTCTTGCCGAAATGCTTGGGAAACAGGAACGATGTGGCAATGGTCTCGAGCACTTCCTGTTTGGACGCCGCGTTCGCGCAGTACGCATACAGAAAATGCTGGCCGAGCTGGCTGGCCTCGTCAGCGAGATCCTGCACGCGAAACGCGCGGATCGACTGTACGATGTTCGGTCGTACGGTCTTGAAAAGGCTCATGGGCTCCTCGTTCGATGAAACCACCGTGCCAGCTTCGCTCTGGTTATCGCGACCCTGCTCGCCGGCGCGCATCTTCATGACGCGTTGGAACAAATTGCCGTCGCCGGCCGCGAAAAGATCCGTCGCGACTCCGGAGTCGTGCGCGTAGACGTTGTCGCTCATGCCGTTCATCCCGATGTCATTCAACAATACGATTAAAACTGGTGTAGTGGTCGTCCGAGTAGTAACAATTATCGGTTCGCTTTAGCGGACCTCCGCAGACGATGCGACGCGCCCCGCGATTGTGCGAACGAGGCGTAGGTACGGTGTATTCGTGGTAATAGCCGCGCCGATGGGCCGGCAGCAACCGTTCGCGATTGCCGAATACGATGCCGTCTTTCTCATACGGGTAAGGCCCACCCGCTGCAATCAAGTTCAATGTATTGACCGCTTCGCGCGGCAACTGCGCCAGCGCGACCGTGCCCTGCGCATTCGTTTCGGCGGGCGCCGTGTAGTCGCGTGCAAACGCGCCAGGCACGGGGCCGGATAACGCGTACAGCGTAAAAGCACCGATCAGCACGCCTTTGATGCGCAGCCACGAGCGTGCCATGTATCAGGGTTCCCCGCTGTTAGATCACGAGTTTGACGACCATGAAAGTCGTAAGGGTATCGCTAATGGCCCCCGGAATCAACGTTAGCCGGGTAGCCTAAGCCATCCAATCGCGCGGGAAAGGCTACGGGTGGGACTTTGACGACTTTTCACAGAATGTTTAGCCCGATCAGGCTAAACTGAGCTTGACCTTGCGAATTGGGGGCGCATGACAGGCTAATCAGCATGCAGTCTGGTTGCGCCGCCAGTCCCTGCGGCAAGCGCGGGGGCAGCTTCGGTCTTTGAAGGTTGGATTGTGTCAGTAGCCGTTTTTTGGGTGGCTATCCCCTGCTTACCCTGAGGTGTGCCCATTGCGGGCACGCCTTTTTTTTCGCGTGGCGCAGATCAGACCGCGCCACGCCTTGCTCTGATCGAGGAGATCAGCGAGCCGCGATCACATCGGCAACCAGCAGCGCCGTCATGTTGACGATCCGGCGAACTGTCGCCGAAGCCGTCAGCACATGCACAGGCTTGGCTGCGCCGAGCAGCATCGGGCCAATTGCGATGTTGTTGCCAGCGGCGGTCTTCAACAGGTTGTACGAAATGTTAGCGGCGTCGATGTTCGGCAGCACCAGCAGATTTGCTTCGCCCTCGAGCGTCGAGTCCGGCAGCACTTCGCGGCGCAGATTCGCGTCGAGCGCGACGTCGCCGTGCATTTCGCCGTCTACGTGCAACTCCGGCGCGCGTTCACGCAGGATCTGCAGCGTATCGCGCATCTTCTGCGCGGTCGGCGCGTTGCTCGAACCGAAGTTCGAATGCGACAGCAGCGCAACCTTCGGCTCGATACCGAAACGACGGACTTCCTCGGCTGCCATGATCGTGATCTCAGCCAGCTGTTCCGGCGTCGGATCGACGTTCACGTGCGTGTCGACGAGAAAAATCTGGCGATTCGGCAACACGAGGCCGTTCATCGCTGCGTAGACCTTGGCGCCTTCCTTCTTGCCGATCACCTGATCGATGAAGTGCAAGTGACGATGCGTCGTGCTGACCGTGCCGCAGATCATGCCGTCCGCTTCGCCCTTCTGCACCAGCATCGCGCCGATCAGCGTGGTACGGCGGCGCATTTCGAGCTTCGCCATTTGCGGCGTGATGCCCTTGCGCGACATCATCTTCGCGTATTCCTGCCAGAAATCGCGATAACGCTCGTCATGGTCGGTATTGACGATCGTGTAGTCCTGACCTGCGACCAGACGCAGACCGAAACGCGCAATGCGCTGCTCGATCACGGCCGGACGGCCAATCAGAATCGGCTTCGCCAGCTTTTCGTCGACGATGATCTGCATCGCGCGCAGCACGCGCTCTTCTTCGCCTTCCGCGAACACGATGCGCTTCTTCTCCGGCTCGACGCCACGCGCCAACTGGAAAATCGGCTTCATCGTCGTGCCGCTGTGATACACGAACTGCTGCAAGTGCTGTTCGTACGCTTCCATGTCCTCGATCGGACGCTCGGCAACGCCGCATTCCATCGCGGCCTTCGCGACAGCCGGTGCGACCTTGACGATCAGACGCGGGTCGAACGGCTTCGGAATCAGGTATTCCGGCCCGAACGACAAATCCTGAATGCCATAAGCCGTCGCGACGATGTCGCTTTGCTCCTGACGCGCCAGTTCGGCAATCGCGTTGACTGCGGCGATTTCCATTTCCCGCGTCACCGTCGTCGCTCCTGCATCTAGCGCGCCGCGGAACAGGAACGGGAACACCAGCACGTTGTTCACCTGGTTCGGATAGTCAGTACGGCCAGTGCACAGCACGGCGTCCGGACGTACTTCGAGCGCCAGCTCCGGCAGGATTTCCGGCGTCGGGTTAGCGAGCGCGAGAATCAGCGGCTTGTCCGCCATCTGCTTGACCATGTCCTGCTTGAGCACGCCGCCAGCCGACAGGCCGAGGAAAATGTCCGCGCCGCCAATCGCTTCAGCGAGCGTACGGGCGTCGGTTTCGCGCGCGAAACGCTCCTTGTCCGGGTCCATCAGTTCGACGCGGCCCTTGTAGACCACGCCGGCGAGATCGGTAACGGTGATGTTTTCGAGCGGCAGGCCGATATCGACCAGCAGATCCAGACATGCCAGCGCCGCTGCGCCCGCGCCCGACGAAACCAGTTTGACCTTCTTGATGTCCTTGCCGACCACCTTCAAACCGTTGGTGATCGCAGCCGCAACGACGATTGCCGTGCCGTGCTGGTCATCGTGGAAGACCGGAATCTTCATGCGCTTACGGCATTCGCGTTCGACGATAAAGCAGTCCGGCGCCTTGATGTCTTCGAGATTGATACCGCCAAAAGTCGGCTCCAGCGCGGCGATCACGTCGACCAGCTTGTGCGGATCGGACTCGTTCAGCTCGATATCGAACACGTCGATGCCGGCAAATTTCTTGAACAGGACGGCCTTGCCTTCCATGACCGGCTTCGACGCGAGCGGCCCAATGTTGCCCAGACCCAGCACTGCCGTGCCGTTCGTGACGACGCCGACCAGGTTGCTGCGCGCGGTGAAACGCGCTGCGTTCAGCGGGTTTTCGACGATTTCCTCGCACGCGAATGCGACGCCTGGCGAATACGCCAGCGCGAGGTCGCGCTGGTTGATCATCTGCTTGGTCGGGGCGATCGCGATCTTCCCCGGGGTGGGGAACTCGTGGTAATCGAGGGCGGCTTCGCGGAGTTTGCTATTGACGGGATTCGACATAAGGCGGGCTTCGAAGTGCAGATTAGAATAGACGTTCGACGGCATTGTAGCCCCAATTGCCTACGCGATTCCTTCAATACGGGTACAACTGCCGCGACTTAAATAAAGCGAAAGGCCGAGTTGGCCGGCGTCGACCCAATTGGGACAGCAAATGGAGTTGCAGGTGAATTGAATCTCGATGCTGCAGCCACTCCGTACAATGCGCGCCGTTCATCACTTTTCGCGGCAATTATTCATTCTTCGCGTGCCACTATGCTTTCCGAGTTTTCGCTGATCGATCGCTTCTTTGCCCGCCGGGCCGCAGCGGCTCGTCCGCCTGACGGCGCCACGGGAACCCTCGGCATCGGCGACGACTGCGCGTTGCTCGCGCCGCGAGCCGGCGAAATGTTGGCGATATCGACGGACATGCTGGTAGAAGGCCGCCATTTCTTTCCTGATGTCGCTCCCGAAGCGCTAGGTCACAAAGCGCTCGCCGTGAATCTGTCGGACCTTGCCGCGATGGGCGCCCAGCCGCAGGCGTTCACGCTGGCATTTTCATTGCCGAAAGCGGACGAAGCGTGGCTCGCCGCGTTTAGCGAGGGACTCTTCGCACTCGCGGAGCGCTACGGCTGCGAGTTGATCGGCGGCGATACGACCGGCGGCCCCTTGAATCTGTGCATTACGGTATTCGGCAGCGTGCCGCCACACACCGCACTGCGCCGCGATGCGGCCAAACCGGGCGACGACATCTGGATTTCCGGCACGCTGGGCGACGCGCGCGCGGCGCTGGGCGTGCAGCGCGGCGAGTGGTCGGCGGATTCGGGCGACGCTGCGACGTTTCGTCGCGCCCTGGAACGTCCGGAGCCGCGGGTCGCGCTCGGGCTTGCATTGCGCGGCGTCGCGCACGCGGCGCTGGATCTGTCCGACGGGCTGGCCGGCGATCTGCGACACATTCTCGAACGTTCGTCCGTTCAGGCGAGCGTCGACGTCGACGCCATTCCACGCTCGGACGCACTGCGTCGCCTCGCGCCCGGCATTCAACAACGTTGCACGCTCGCGGGCGGCGACGATTACGAACTATGCTTCACGGCCCCGGCGGCAGCGCGCGCGTCGGTGGAAGCCGCCGGCCGCAAGGCGGCCGTGGCGGTCACCCGCATCGGTACAATAAGCGCACTCCAGGCGGCCGAAGACCGTCCGGCGATCCACTGGCACGACGCCGCCGGCACGCCGCTCACCCTGACGTTGCAAGGCTTCGATCACTTTCATGCAGACTGATCCCCCGCTCGGCCCCGCCAACGACCTCATCGGCGGACAGCCGCCAGAGGCGCCCGGACCGGACGCGCCCCGCCCCCAGCCACGCCGCGCGACCGCACGTTTCATGCTGTCACATCCGCTGCATATCCTGTCGCTGGGTTTTGGCAGCGGCTTATCGCGGATTGCGCCGGGCACGATGGGAACGCTGTTCGCGTGGGCGTCGTTTGCCGTATTGAGCCGCTATCTGACCGTGGTCGAATGGGCGGTACTGATCGTCGTGGGCTTTGTCGCGGGTATCGCAATCTGCGACTTCACCGCGAAAAGGCTGAATGTCGCCGACCCATCGCAAGTCGTGTGGGACGAAATCATTGCGTTCTGGCTGGTGCTGCTGATGGTCACGCCAGTCACGCTGACCGGCCAGTTTTGGGCGTTCGTCGTGTTCCGTTTCTTCGACATGGTGAAGCCGCCGCCCATCGGTTATTTCGACCGCCGGCTGAAAGGCGGCTTTGGCATCATGTTCGACGACCTGGTCGCTGCGTTTTTCACGTTGCTCGTGATCGCGCTGTGGCGCATGTCGGTTTAAGCGCCTCGCGCGCCCAGCCTCACCTTCTGTCTCTGGATACGCCATGCCTACCGACTCCGTGGTTCACCAGCTCGCGATTCGCGTGAGCAATCGTCTGCGCGACGAGCGCCTGATGCTCGTCACCGCCGAGTCCTGCACCGGCGGCATGGTGGCGACCGCGATCACCGACATCTCCGGCAGTAGCGGCTGGTTCGAGCGCGGTTTCGTCACCTATTCGAATCAGGCCAAGAGCGAGATGATCGGCGTGCCTGCCGATCTGATCGACAAGCACGGCGCGGTCAGCGAACCCGTCGCGCGCGCGATGGCCGAAGGTGCGCTGCGCAATAGCCGCGCGCAGGTTTCGGTGTCGATTACCGGCGTCGCCGGGCCGGGCGGCGGTACTGAAACCAAACCGGTCGGGATGGTGTCGTTCGGATGGAGCAACCGGCTGCATACGTCGGTGGAGACGAAGGTTTTCAAGGGCGATCGCGAACAGATTCGCGTGCAGGCAGCCGCTCATGCGCTGCGTGGCGTGCTGGCGCTGCTCGATGAGCGCGAGCATTAAGCTTTCTTTCTGCACGGTCCAAACCCATGCCCGATTTGCGTTCGGCCAAAGACGAGTTGATCCGGCGCTTCAATCTGACGCCGCATCCTGAAGGTGGTTTTTTTAGCGAGACTTACCGGTCGGCGGCTCGGGTTGACCGGGGCGATCTCACTGCGCGGTCGGCATCGACGGCGATTTATTACCTGCTTTGCGACGGCGCGCATTCGGCGTGGCATCGGATCCGGTCCGATGAAGTCTGGCATTTTTATGCCGGCGAACCGTTGCGGGTGCATGTGCTCGCGGAAAACGGCAGTTTGATCACGCACAAGCTGGGCAATGCGTTGACGCATGCCAACGCGGTATTTCAGGCTGTGGTGCCCGCCGGCTTGTGGTTCGCCGCGGAGTGCGCTGATCCGGCCACGTTTGCGCTGGTGGGCTGCACGGTGGCGCCGGGGTTTGAGTTCAGTGAGTTCGAACTGGCGGACGTCGAAGCACTAAAAGGTCAGTATCCGCAGCATTCAGCGTTGATCGAACGGATGGGACCGGCGAAATAGCGGCCCATTTCAAGCCGATCCGCCTCGCCTGCGTCACCAAGGCTGCCGGCTAATTTCAACTTCACCGCCCACAGCCTTTCTCTCACTCACCGGAATGCATTGATCCGGTCACGCGTTTCCATCGCCGCCTTCGCTGCGGCTTCCGCGAAATCGTCATCCTTGCCCGCATAGATGATTGCGCGCGACGAGTTGATCAGCATGCCCGTGCCATTCGCGGTGCGCCCGGCGTTGACCGTCGCCTGCACGTCGCCGCCTTGCGCGCCGATGCCCGGAATCAGCAGCGGCATATCGCCGACGATCCCACGCACCACTTCGATCTCTTTCGGGAAAGTCGCGCCGACCACCAGCGCCAGTTGGCCGCTGGCATTCCATTTGTCCGCCGCGAGTTGCGCAACGACCTGATACAGCGGACGCCCTCCCGTCTCGAGGAATTGCAGATCGGAGCCGCCCGCGTTCGACGTGCGGCACAGCACGATCACGCCCTTGCCCTCATGCTCCAGATACGGCTGGATCGAATCGAAGCCCATGTACGGATTCACCGTCACCGAGTCCGCCTGATAACGCTCGAACGCCTCGCGTGCATATTGTTCGGCGGTGCTGCCGATGTCGCCGCGCTTGGCGTCCAGAATCACCGGCAGGCCCGGATGGTTCGTGTGAATGTGCGCGATCAGCTGCTCGAGCTGGTCTTCCGCGCGATGCGCGGCAAAGTACGCGATCTGCGGCTTGAACGACGACGCGTACGGCGCGGTCGCATCGACGATAGTGCGGCAGAAATCGAAAATTGCGTCGGGCCGGTTCGCGAGTGCACCCGGGAATTTGCTGGGCTCGGGATCGAGGCCGACGCACAGCAGCGAATTGGTGCGCTGCCAGGCGTCGTTGAGTGTCTGGATGAAATTGGACATGGTGGGTCTCGCGGCGAGCCGGTAATCGGAAGAGGCGCGTATTTTACCCGTCCTGTGAGGCGGGCCGTGTGCTGCCGGCGGAAGCCCTCACGGCCTCCGGCCAGATCACGCCACGACCTGTTCCGCGCCGCTTATCAGGACCCATTAACGGGCGCTATTAACGACGCCGTGCCCCCGGCATCGACCGCAACCCTGTTCGCTCGACCGTGAACCGGAAGGTCCGCGTCAGCCGCTCGCCGCGCGCCAGCAACGTCATGCCGTTCTCGCTCGCACCGCCGGCCAGATTCATTGCGTTAATCGGATGATCCACCGGCTCGAAGCAGAAAAAGTCCTCGCCAGGCGGCGTGTACAGCACGTAGTAGTCGGTATCGGCGGCAATGTTCAGCGACAGACGCCGCTTCGGCCACACGACCGCCGCCTGCCCGCTCCACCCTGTGAAAGCATGATTGACGATGGTGTCCGGCAGCGGATACGCCACGCCGAATTGCCACGCGGGCGGCGCCGGTACGTGCCGCAGCGGCAGCCAGTCGTCGCCGGAAAGCCACAAACCGCCCGCGGCCGCCGACAATTCCGTATCCGCGTCACGCACAAAAAAAGGATGCACGCCCAGGCCGAACGGCAACGCCTCGCGCCCCGTATTCTCGATTTCCAGCGCGATGACGAGCGTCGGGCCGTCCAGCGTGTAGGTCTGCGTCGCGCGGAATGCGTAGGGTTTGCCGTCGTGCCGGTCGAGCGTCAGACGCACATGCTCGCGGTCCGATTCGGCCACCTGCCACGCGGATAACCAGCCGTCGCCGTGAATCGGCAAAGCTTCGTCGGTGCGATTGCGCGGCACCTCGACACGCCGTGCGCCGACATTGAAATGGCCGCCGCCGATCCGGTTCGAATACGGCAGCAACGGATAGCAGGCTAACTGGTTCGGTTGTGTGTCGGCGGAAACGTGACGGCAGCGCCGGAAAACCGGTGTCAGTGCACCGTCGTTGCGCCAGTCGAAACGGGTGATGCCGCCGCCCAGAGTCGGTGCCACGTCGAGGCGCAAATGCGCGTTGGCGAGCGTGATACAGGCCACGTCGCCGCCACTGGTTTCGCCGATCGCGACCGCCGAGGTGCTTGGCCCCGGCAGCACGGGATTGGCCGCCGCAGCAAGCCGCGAACGTCGGCTCTGGGAGGAGGGAGAAGAACCGGAAACAAGATTCGCAACAGTCATATCTGGCTCCATCGAGAGGCGTGGGACGTTGCCGTCATTGCTGACGGATGCTGTAGGGCGATTTTTTTGAGCCGGTCGCCTCTGGGTCCAACTTCATGCTGCCGATTTGCTGCCACTGGAATTGCGACTTCGACTTCTGATTCACTGGGAGGATCACTACGGATACCGGCCGCCAGATCGACTTGGCGGCCGGCTGCGTCATTCTGCGCTATGCGGGCGCGCCCTGGAACACCGGTTCGGGCAAACCGTGGCGTCCTTGCATCGCCACGAACACGCCGCCCGCGTGAGTATCCGCTGCGAGCGCGGCGGCGTCGAGGTCGGCGCGCGCACTCGTGATGTATAGCGTGTCGAGTTGCGGGCCGCCCAGCGCGACGCAACTCGTGTGCGCGGTCGGCACCTCGACGCGTTCCGTTTCGAGGCCATCGGGGCCATAACGCACCACGCGATGGCCTCCCCATTGCGCGTTCCACAAACCGCCGTCGCTGTCGACGGTCGAGCCATCCGGTTCGACGCTCTGGTCCGGCAGACGGAGGAACAGCCGGTCGTTGGAGATGACCCCGTCCGCGTGATAGTCGCAGGCGCGAATTTCGAAGGCCAGCGAATCGCAGTAATACATCGTCGCGCCGTCGGGACTGAATGCGATGCTGTTCGCAATCGCCGGCGACGGCAGCGGCAGACGCTCCAGCGACAGATCGCGATTCAGCCGATAAAAGCCGCCGATCGGTTGTGCCGGCGACGTGTCGTCTTTGGTACCGAACACGAAACGGCCCTGGCGGTCACAACGGCCATCGTTGACTCGCGTATGCAGGCCCGGTTCGACATCGACAACCGGACGGATTTCGCCGGTCGTCAGATTGAAAAAGGCCAGTTGCGACGCGAGACCGAGCAGCACAAAACGCGGATCCGCGCACAACGCAAAGCTGGCGAGCCGCTCCGGCATCGGCCACGACGAATTGGTACCGTCGAGCGGATCGTAGCGCCACAGACGCGCGCCTTCGATATCGGTCCAGTAGAAGCGGTCGGTGCTCGCGCACCAGGTCGCGCATTCGCCGAGTGTGCATTTCGTATCGAGCAGCAGCGTCGCCTTTTGCGGCGTCGAGCTGGAAGGCACACCCGTGCTCACGCCCAGCCTCCGTCAACCACGACGTCCTGCGCGGTGATCATGCGGCTGTCGTCGGCGGCGAGGAACAGCGCCATGCGCGCGAGATCGGACGGTTCAAGTTCGGCGTCGATACACTGCCCTTCCTTGATCTGACGACGCCCTTCGTCATCGAGCCACAAGCGCTTCTGCTTCTCCGTTATGACCCAGCCCGGCACCAGCGTATTCACGCGAATGTTGAAATGCCCGAGGTCGCGAGCGAGACCGCGCGTCAAACCCTGCACCGCCGATTTCGACATCACGTACACCGGATAGCCACCGTTCTTCAGCATCCAGCTAATCGAGCCGAGATTGATGATCACGCCGCTGTTGGCCGCCTTCATGTCTTCCATCACGGCCTGCGCCGCGAAGAACTGGTGACGGATATTCACCGCGATACCCGCGTCGAAAAACTCGCGCGTGACTTCACCGATCTGGTGACGCTTGTCGTTCGCTGCGTTGTTCACCAGCACCTGGATCGGGCCGAGTGCGGCCTTCACGTCGGCGATGGCTTTTTGCAGCGCGTCGATGTCGGTCAGATCGCACGTCAGGAACAGCGGCTTGTGCTTCGAATCGCCGAGTTCGTCGGCGAGCGCTTCACCGGCGCTCGCGTCGATATCAAAGAACGCGACGCGTGCGCCTTGCGCCGCGAAATGCTCGACGAACGATGCGCCGATCCCGGTCGCGCCGCCCGTGATCAACACCGTACGGTCGACAAGACTCGGATAGCGCGCGAACGCGCTATCCGCGAGACGGGCGTTTGCATTGGCCGGAGACGACATCGTTCGATTCCTTTTAAAAGCTAAGTGGTGAGTGGCTGGGCTTAATCAGGCGATCAGTCTCGCGAGCCACGGTTCTTCAACTGGTCGAGCAGCACGGCGGCGAGCAGGATCGCGCCACGCACGAGGTACTGGTAGAACGCGTCGATGTTCAGCAGATTCATCACGTTCTCAACCGTACCCATGATCAGCACGCCGATCACGACGCCGGAAATCGTCGCGCGTCCGCCGAGCAGCGACACGCCGCCCAGCACGCACGCCGAGATCACGTTCAACTCGAAACCTTCAGCGGCATTCGGCTGACCCGACGTGATACGCGAAGCCAGAATCACACCGGCCAGCGCGGTCACTGCGCCTTGAATCAGGAAGATGTAGACGCGCGTGCGTTCGACGTTGATACCGGCCAGACGCGACGCTTCCGGATTGCCGCCGATCGCCAGCGTGTTACGGCCATACACGGTCTGGTTGAGCATCACGCCGAAGACGATGAAGCACAGCAGCGTGACCCAGATCGGCAGCGAGACGCCGAAGAAGCTCAAACCGCCCAGCGCGATAAACGTATCCGACGACACACCGACTGCCTGACCATGCGACACGATGAAGCCGAAACCGCGCACGATTTCCATCGTGGCGAGCGTCGTGATCAGCGCGTTGATGCGCAGATACGCGATCACCGCGCCGTTGACGAAACCGATCACCGCGCCCGCCGCCACAGCAGCAATGATCGCAATGAACGTATTGCCCGTCGCATTCAACACCATCGCGCACAACACGCCGGCAAACGCGACCGTCGAACCCACCGACAAGTCGAAATCGCGCGATGCCAGACAGAACATCATCGTGCACGCGACCATGCCGATCTGCGAAATCGACAGCGCGAGGCCGAGCATGTTCTCGATCGAGAAGAAGTGATCGACCGTGAACGACATCGTCGCGAACATGATCACGAAGATGACGATCAGACTGTACTCGGTGATCTGCTGCCACCACTTCGTCTTGTCGTTGGTCTGTGGAATCAGCGCTTCAGCCGCGCCTTTGGCGGCTTGCTGCGCGAGGTTTTCTCTAGCTTGCATGATGAAGACTCCTCCCGTTCCCCACGGGTTGCCGGACTTGCGTCCGAATAATGTTCAGGCCGCCTGCTGGGCGACGGTCTCGGTACCGGGCAATGCAGTCGAGCTTTGCGGCAACGCGAGGCTCAACACCGCTTGTTCGTTTGCATCCTTGCGCGCCAGTTCGCCGGAAATGCGGCCCTGACGCATCACGACGATGCGGTCGGACACGCCGAGCACTTCCGGCAATTCCGACGAAATCATCACGATCGCGCAGCCGCGTTCGGCGAGCTGGTAAATCACGTTGTAGATTTCATGCTTGGCGCCGACGTCGATGCCACGCGTCGGTTCGTCGAGAATCACGACCTTCAGATCCGGTTCGGCGAGCCAGCGTGACAGAATTGCCTTCTGCTGATTGCCGCCCGACAGGAAACGGATTTTCTGGCGACGGCTCGGCGTCTTGATCTTCAGCAGCTTGATGAAACGATCCGCGGTTTCCGCTTCTTTCTTGCGATTGAGGAACATCCCCGCCCGCAGGTAATGGCGGCGGCAACTGATGTTGATGTTCTCCGACACCGTCGCCATCGCGACAATGCCCTCTTCCTTGCGGTCTTCCGGGCACAGCACGATGCCGTGGCGGATCGCTTCGCCCGCACTGCGCACCTTGATCGGCTTGCCGTCGAGCATCAGTTCGCCGCCCTTCTTGCGATCCGCGCCGTACACCAGATGCATCAGTTCGCTGCGGCCCGCGCCGACCAGTCCGAAGAAGCCGACAATCTCGCCGCGCCGCACTTCGAAGCTGGCCGGTTGCGAGAGCGCGTGGCCTTCGATCGCCTTTGCCGCGAAACGCACCTCGCCGAGCGGCCGCGCCGAATAGCTATAGATGTCCGAAATCTCGCGCCCGACCATTTCGCTGACGATGGTGTCGCGCGACACGCCTTCGAGCGTCGGATGCGAAGCGATCTTGCGACCGTCGCGGAAAATCGTACAGGCGTCGCACAACTCGTAGATCTCGTCCATGCGGTGCGAGATGTAGATCATCGCGCGATTGTCGGCGCGCAGATCGCGCACCAGCTTGAACAGCACTTCGGTCTCGCGGTGCGACAGCGAACTGGTCGGCTCATCCAGCGCGATCACGCGCGCATTGCGCAACAGCGCCTTGCAGATTTCGACCATCTGCCGCTGCGCGATGGAAAGCTTGCGCAGCTTCGCGTTCGGGTCGAGGCCGACGCCCATCGCTTCGAGACGTTCGCGCACGAAACGCCTGCCTTCACCCTTATTGACCCAGCCGAGCGAGTTCGGCAAGCGACCCAGCAGCAGGTTTTCCGCGACCGTCAGATCGGGCACGTACTGCAATTCCTGGTGAATCACCGCGATCCCCGCCGCGATCGACGACGCCGCGCTCGTAAAGCGCACCTCGTTTCCGTCGATCATCACGCGGCCCGAGTCGGGCTGATATTCACCGCCGAGAATCTTCAGCAGGGTCGATTTCCCTGCGCCGTTTTCGCCCATCAGGCCGTGAACCTGGCCGACGTTGACGTCGAAGGACACACCGTCGAGCGCACGCACGCCTGGAAAGACTTTGCCGATATTGTCAAAACGTAGCGTCGCTGACACTTCGCCTCCTATGCCGACTGGAGTCAGCGCTTTAACGCTGACTCCAGCCCCATGCAATTTGTATGTCGACCGGAGTGCTGCAAAGCACCGACTCCAGCCCCATTCATGTGAACCGTGTTTGAGGCGCCTCGTGGGTGCCCGGAACCCGGCCTGTCTCTACTGCTTCTTTTATTGCTGCTGCCGGTGCGCTGCGATCAAGGGCGTTGCCCTTCAAACCAACGCACCGGCAGTTCACTTCATTGCCTGGCGAGCGCGTGATGAAACCCCGCGCCGAATCAACGCTTAGTTCGCTGCGAGACCCATCTTCTGGCGAACATCGGCGACGTTGTCACGCGTCGCCAGCATGCCGGTGGTCAGCGTGAGCGGCGGCGGTTCCTTGCCTTGCGTGATCCAGTCGTACATCAGCGTCGAGGTTTCTTCGCCGTGACGCTTCGGGCTGATGATGACCGTGCCGTAGAAGCCCGTCGGCGTCGGCTTCTTGAACTCGTTGAGTGCCGAGTCCGAACCGCCAATGCCGATACCGATCATGTTGTCCGCCTTGAAGCCGCGGCCTTCCGCTGCGCGCACTGCGCCGAGCACGCCTTCGTCGTTCAGCGCATAAGCGACCCAGTGCTTGTACTGCGGGTTCTTCGTCAGCGCGATGTTGGCCGCGTTGAACGCGTTTTCCGTGTCGGTCTTCGCTTGCGGCGCCGCGATGATGTTCGCCTTCGGGAAACCGGCAGCGACCAGTGCGTCGGTCGCACCCGACGTGCGGTCATGCGCGGTCGGCAGTTGCTCGTAAGTCACGTCGATCGCGCCGACGTCCTTCATGTCCCAGCCGCGCTTCTTGATTTCCGCAGCCAGACCGTCGCCGACCTGTTTGCCGATGTTGTACGCGGAGATGCCCATATGCGGCACCGAAGCGATCGGCTTGCCTGCGCCGTCGACCAGACGGTCGTCGACCGTCATCATCTTGAGGCCGTCAGCTTTCGCTTTGGCAACAATGCCCGGCCCGAGCTTGACGTCCGGCGTGCAGATCACGAAGCCTTGCGCCTTCTGTGCCGACAGGTTGTCGATTGCGCTCATGACCTTCTCGCCTGACGGCGCGCCGATCTTCACCAGCGTGAAGCCTTTCTCCTTGGCGGCGATTTCGGCGAACTTCCATTCGTCCTGGAACCACGGTTCTTCCGGCTGCTTCACGAGGAAGCCGATCTTCACCGGATCAGCGGCTTGCGCGGCCGTTGCGTTGAACAGCACACCTGTTGCCGCTGCCATCAGCGTGAGGAAAATTCTACGTTTCATGGTGCTTGTCTCCTGACTAATTGATAACGAGAAGGTATCGGCCGCGTCTTCTTGTACCGGGTATGACACACGCGGCCAGCGCGTCGTCCGGTGTACTTTTTTGCCCTTCTACTTTCTTGTTGCGTGATACGTGATGCGTGATGCGTGATACGTGACTCAGTCGTGATACAGCGCGGAACGGCCGCCGTCGACGGTGATGCAACTGGCGTTGATGAACGGCGCTTCGTCCGATGCGAGGAACACCGCCGTCATCGCCACTTCTTCGGGGCGGCCAATGCGTTTCATCGGCGGCAGAGCGAGCGTGGCCAGTTTCGCGGCGGCCGGGTCGGGCTGCTCGTTCCACCAGTCGTGCGTCAGTTGTGTTTCGATATAACCCGGTGCAATCGCGTTGACCCGCACATTGCGCGGCGCATATTCGATACCGAGCGCGCGCGTCAGACCGATCACACCGTGCTTCGCGACCGGATACGGGAAACAGCCCGGAATGATCTTGAACGAATGTGTCGAGGCAATGTTCACGATGCTGCCCGCGCCGCGTTCGACCATGCCCGGCAACACCGCGCGGCAACCGTTCCACACGCCGTCGAGATCGACCGCGAAGCAGCGCCGCCAGTCGTCGTCGGTCATGGTCAGCGGGTCGCAGAACACGTTGATGCCCGCGTTGTTCACCAGCACGTCGACCGGACCAAAGGCGTTGCCGGCCTCGCTCACCGCATGCTGAACGGACGCCGATTGCGTGACGTCGGTCCGCACCGCGAGCACCCGTGAGCCGGTTTGCGCCCTGATCGACTCCGCCGTTTGCTGCGCGGTATCGATGTCCAGTTCTGCCAACACGACCGACGCGCCTTCGCGCGCGAACGCCAGCGCAATCGCCGCGCCGATTCCGCGTCCGGCACCCGTGACTAGCGTCGTTTTGCCGGCGAGCCGTTTCATTTCTTCACGCCCGCACGAGCGATCCGCAGGCCGTTGATGAACGCCTTCGCATGCGAAGCGGTCACGGCGGCGCTCTGACCCGGCTTGTACAACGCCGAGCCGAGACCGAAGCCGTTCGCGCCGGCACTGAGGAACGGCCCCATGTTGTCCGGCGTGACGCCGCCGACCGGCACCAGCGGAACCTGCGCCGCGATCACTGCGCGCCATGCTTTCACGACCTGGCAGCCGAGTTGTTCGGCGGGGAACATCTTCAGGACGTCCGCGCCGTTCTTCAGCGCGATGAAGGCTTCGGTCGGCGTCGCGACGCCCGGTGCGCAGGCCATACCTTGTGCTTTCGCAGCGCTGACGACTTCCGGATCGCTATGCGGCATCACGATCAGATCGCCACCCGCCGACTTCACGTCATTGACGAAGCTCGGATGCAGCACCGTGCCCGCGCCGACGATTGCATCTGCCGGCAGCACTTTGCGGATGGCGGCGATGCTGTCGAATGGCTGCGGCGAATTCAGCGGCACTTCGACGATGCGAAAACCGGCTTCGTACAGCGCCTGACCGTGTTCGGCCGCATCGGCGGGCGTCACGCCACGCATGATTGCGATCAGCGGACAGGCTTCGAACGCTGCGATCAAACCCGCGTGCGGCATATACGGAGCGGGCAGATTGATGTGAGGTTGCATGTCGGTTCCTTGTTTCGTAAGCGGCGGTGCAGCCGGTTAGCCGGCGTGCGCCGTTTGAGCGGCGGGATTGACGAGTCCCGCCTGCGAGGCGACGCGCCACAGGCCGCGCTCGGTCGCCTGCCTGACCAGTTCTGTCCGGGTGCAGCCGAATTGCGCCAGCGCGAGGCGATAACGCTCGCACAGCGCTTCGTTGCCGATCAGACGCAGGCTTTGGCCGGCGAGTGAATCCTGCTGTTGCGCCAGCACCGCGTCGAGACCCGCCAGTTCGTGTCCGATCAGCAGGCCCGACAAATAGTCGGGCTGTTTCTGTCCTGGCAATTGACCGGTGAGGCCGAGCGAGCGGGCGCTGAAAATAGTCGCCAGCACACCCGCCTGGCCTTTTTCCCGCGCGATGTTCACGCCGTGCAGAAACGCTTCGGCATCCGGACGATCCGGCGTGACCATCGTGCGGCCGAGAATCGTGTGTTCACGCAATGCCGCGAACACTTCGCCGGTCATGAAGGTATGAAATCGCTCGATCCGGCCCGCCTGCACCACCGCCCATTTCGCGTGGGTGCCGGGCAAGCCGATCAATGCGCGGGCGTCGTTGCTGGATGCGTTCGTAGCGTTCGCGCTTTCGGTGAGTGCGCCGAAAATCTGCGTTTCCTCGCCGCGCATGACGTTGGGCAGTTCGCCACGTTGCAATACGCCCGGCACGATATGCAGCGTCGCACCGCACGCCGCCTTGACGCGGACGATACCGGCGACCAGCGCGTCGGCATTGGCGGGCGCGTCGACGTACGGCGCTTCCAGCCAGCCTTGCGCGCTGCCGACCATGCCCGCTGCGATTGCCGGTAGATGGGGGGCGTGTTTGAGCCACGCACCGCAGACGTCGTCGAAAGCTGCGTCGAAACCGCCCTGCTCCGCGCTGCGCGGCAAATTCATGATGCCGGCCGGCGACGAACGCGTGGCCAGCACCTGGCCCGCTGCGTCGAACAGATACGCACGCAGTGAGCTGGTGCCCCAGTCGAGCGCGATCAGCGCGGCGTCCGGGAAGTGTGCGTCGGCGCCTGCGTCGTTGGCAGGAGAAGCCGGTGCTGTTTGGGAAGAACCCGCGTGTGTCATCGTTTGATCCTGCGGGTTGCCGGTTGTGGCGCACGCCAGCCGAGTTCCTCCGAAATCGCGCGCGCTTCGCGCTGCACGACCGGAATCAGTTCGTCCATGCGTTCGAGCGACATGTACGGAATCGTGCTCGCCACGGAAAGCGCCGCCACCACTGCGCCCGACGCATCACGCACGGGTGCCGCGACGCAGCGGATCGCCGCCTCGTTTTCCTCGAGGTCGAAGGTATAGCCGCCCGCCGAGTAGCCCGCCATGCGCTGCATGAAGGTCGGCGCGTCCGGACGATTGTCCGGCTTGAACGTGACGCCGGCGAGCGCGCGGCGCGATGCGTCGAATAGCGATTGCCAGACATCCGGCGTGAGGTCGAGCATCATCGCCTTGCCGATTCCCGTCGACGCCAGCGGCATGCGGTGACCGACGCGCGAGCGCATTTCGAGGCCACGGGTGCCCGGAATCTTGTCGATGTACAGCACGTCGTCGCCGTCGCGGACGCCGAGGTGGATCGTGTCGAGCGTCTGTTCGGCCAGCGATTCGAGATGCGGACGCGCCACCGCGGTAAGCGGCATTTGTTCGAGCGCGATGGTGCCCAGTTCGATCAACTTCGGGCCGAGCAGATAGCCGCCTTGAACCTGCCGCAGATAGCGCGCCTGCACGAGACTGCTGACCAGCCGATGCGTCGTGCTGCGGGTCGTGCCGAGCGCCGCGCCGAAGGTGCGCAGATCGCGCACGCCCGCCGCCGCGGCTTCGAGAATCGCCAGGCCGCGCAGCAGCGTTTGCGTGCCGGCTTGCTGCGGCGTGATATCCAGCAGCGTGCTCGGCAATGCGATGGCGTCGACAGGGGCCGGTTGAACGCTGGCTCGTGGCGCTTTGGCGACGGGAACCGGCCGCGGGGCGGCGCTGGTCGCGTGATCCGCGTCGGACGCGCTCCCGGCGTGAGTGGGCATCGCTTTATTCATGGCGATTGGCTTTTGGGTGGTTTTTTGCGCTTACAGCGCGGGGCCAGAGAAACGGCTTGATGTGCTCGCGATGCTGCGGGCGCGGGGGTGCTGCCTCAAGCTATTGGGCATGGTTTGGCCTTGTCTCCGATTTTTTTGCGTCGCTGTTTTCCGTGGTCAGAAGGGTGGCTTTCTGGCGAACGGTGCGTATTGGGTTGGATTGTAGGGGGGTTTTTGAGAAATCTCCAATATGTGAATGGTGGATTCATATAATGGGATTTGGGGAGGCGTGGCCTTTTGGTTTTGGTTTTGGTTTTGGTTTTGGTTTTGGTTTTGGTTTTGGTTTTGGTTTTGGTTTTGGGGTGGGGGGCTTTTCTTGAGTTTGCGGTGGGCTGGCGGGGGCGTTTTCGGTTTCCTGTTGCCCGTTGCCCGTTGCCCTTGGCTGCATGCTTTGGCCGGGAGCCGCCTTGCTTGTGCTCCACGGGCGTTGGCCTTTCCTTGAATTCACGCTGGTCTATTAGCACTGCCCCTGTGCGGGGCGGCACTCACTTTCTTTGCCGCCGCAAAGAAAGTAAGCAAAGAAAGCGGGCTCACACCGCCAACTCTTAAGCGGGTCCCCTGGCTTGGAGGGGGCAGTGGTGCATCTGGAATCGGTGCTTCCGCGCACTCCGCGTTCGTGACAAGTTGCCCGATGGCTGGATGCTTTGGCTGGGAGCCGCCTTGGGTGTGTTCTTTGGGCGTTGGCCTTTCCTTGAATTCACGCTGGTCTATTAGCACTGCCCCTGTGCGGGGCGGCACTCACTTTCTTTGCCGCCGCAAAGAAAGTAAGCAAAGAAAGCGGGCTCACACCGCTAGCTCTTAAGTGGGTTCCCTGGCTTGGAGGGGGCAGTGGTGCATCTGGAATCGGTGCTCCCGCACACTCCGCGCTCGTGACAAGGCAGTCATACTTCCCGCCTCGCACTTCGTGCTCGCCGGAAAGGGCGTTCTTTTTGCGGTGTGTGGGAGCAGGTGCGGTCGCAATACTCGGCAACTCGTGGAGCACCCCTTGGTTTTTTAGATATGCAAACGCGCATACCGCCCTGCAGCGGAGGCAGGTGGCGCAGACAAACACATTGAATCATTGGGATATGGCGTCTCTCCACCAGGGACGCGATCTGGCGGTCAGCGGAAAGCATGAGAGGGTGGCTGAAGAACTACCGCTACGGCGCGCGAAGCGTCGCCGGAAGAATGACTGCCTTGTCACGAACGCGGAGTGCGCGGGAGCACTGATTCCAGATGCACCACTGCCCCCTCCAAGCCAGGGGACCCGCTTATGAGCTAGCGGTGTGAGCCCGCTTTCTTTGCTTACTTTCTTTGCGGCGGCAAAGAAAGTGAGTGCCGCCCCGCACAGGGGCAGTGCTAATAGACCACCGTGAAAGCAAGGAAAGGCCAACGCCCAAAGAACACACCCAAGGCGGCGCCCGACCAAAGCATCCAGCCATCGGGCAACTTGCCACCAACGCGGAGTGCGCGGAAGCACCGATTCCAGATGCACCACTGCCCCCTCCAAGCCAGGGGACCCGCTTAGGAGCTAGCGGTGTGAGCCCGCTTTCTTTGCTTACTTTCTTTGCGGCGGCAAAGAAAGTGAGTGCCGCCCCGCACAGGGGCAGTGCTAATAGACCACCGTGAATTCAAGGAAAGGCCAACACCCCAAGCCAACCCCCCGCGCCAGCCCCAAAACCGCTCAATTCCGACTAGCAATAGCCCTCTGCCCTTCATCAGTAGGAGAAGAAGTCCCTTGCGCCGTCTGCGCCCCCTGGGTCCCCCAAACCACCGAATTATCAACCGCATACAACCGGCAAGGAGCCGCGCTCTGCTTCTGGCAATTAGCCACCGCCACCGACATCGGATCATCCCCACCTTCAGCCCACGACCAGGCCCCCGAATCCGACACGGCAAACGCGCGACTCGGATACTGATGCAGGAAATTCCGATACCCCGAACGCCCCGCTTCATCGACATAAGGCACAGCGTCGACGGAATCGACAGCAGCAAAACCACTCGCCTTAGGCGATGACGGATCCGACACCTGATACCGCACACCGGTAGGCATCCCCACCTGGGCCAGAAACGCTTCGACAGCCGGCCACCACACATGCACGCCATCGCGGTCGCCTACCAGCCGATGCGCGTCATTCTTGTAGCTGCCGTAATCCACCATCTTCGTGCTCGCACCATGCGCGCCAAACGCGGCGTACATGCCCGCCACCAGCGGCGCATTCCAGACCGAATCGTTATCTCCATACATCCACAGCGACGGCACTTTGGTCTTTTCACCATAAGCGCCAAACGCGCGCGTCAGATTGCCCTGCCAGTCCGTGCACGCATCCTGCCGCAAGCCGCCCGAGAAATTGATTAACGCCCGCACACCAGGCGCAGCTTCCGTGCCGTAAGCCATCGTCGCAAGACCGCCATGCGAAGTGCCCGCCACGACGATATGGTTTGCGTCCACGTAAGGCTGCTTCGTCATGTAGCTGATGGTTGCCGCGACGTCGCCAGCCTGACCCAGGCCGTTACGTTCGACGTCGCAACCGTCCTGTTCATACACGCCATCCGAATGACCGAAGCCCTGACGGTTCGGCGCGACCACGACATAGCCACGGCGGACAAATTCGCGTGCGAACGGCAGCGGGTCGCTGCGCTCCTGCGTACGCGGATCGCCAGGAATCTTGCCGTGGTTGAATACGATCATCGGGAACGGGCCTGCGCCGTCCGGTTTGTAGACCGTGGTTTCGAGCGTGGTCGAGCCGTCGGCATCGACCGGCACGCGAATGATTTTTTCGTTGAGGCTCGCCGTGGGCAGATAAACGTCGTCGAGCGCGATACGCGGCACATGAGCGCGTGCCAGCGGGCCTGCCTGGTTGTCGGCGAGTGCGGCGGTGCGCGCATCGGCAGATGTACCGGCGAGCGGATCGGCATGAGCGGCTGCGACAGCGCACGTAGCCGCTGCACAGATCACCACACACTTCGTCAGAACCTTGCTGAACACCATTGACGCACCTGCCTCAAGAACCTGCCCTGAACACCGTGATGTCTGTTCGCCGGAATATTGCTGACGTTTTCCTTTCGTCCGCATTTTCGACAAACAAAAACACACTCGCGTACGGAGTGCGCTATGCGCACGCACGCTAATCGAGATCGCACGGGATGAACCCAAACGGCCGACGCGACCCCACGCGCCGATGATGAGCGCCACCTGCTGCCGGGGACCGCCGCCGAACCCACACTCTCTGGTGAACGGCAGGACCCCCCTGCGCATTTGCGGAACCGCTATGGAGAGGCTCTCGCAATGTGACGTCATGAAGCTACGGCCTCATCCTGGCACGACAATTTTGTTTTGTGCAATCAAGGAGAACCCGCGACGAAAAAATTGCCGCACGCTTTTTGCGTCGATGAAGCCAAGGCCCGCATGGCGCGCCGGTGATTGGGTGGACGAAGTAATCGACCGAAAGGGGGACGCTGTGGTGCCGAGCCAACACGAAAAAAAAGCCCTGATATCAGGGCCTTATGTCGATGCGTTCAGTAAGTGCTGAAAACGGTGCAGGTGAAAGCGGTCACTGAATACTGCGTAACGTGAGCCGGCCGCGGGCGAAATATTTGGAAATGCAGCAGCGACGCAGAGCGCGGTTACTCGCTAACGTCGCCGTCGATATAACGCCAGCGTCCGTCGTCGCCACGCACGAAGCGACTGAGTTCATGCAGCCGGTGCGCGCGGCCGCCCACCTTGTATCGTGCGACGAATTCGACCGTCGCGTGATGGTCGTCGGTTTCGGTGAAAGCCTTGATCTGAAGTCCGAGCCAACGTGGCGCGTCGGGCGCGCCCGGGTCCGCGTCGAGATCGGCAGGGCAAGTGTGAGGCGCCCACGTGGCGCGCAGGTATTCCGTTGCGCCGACAACATAGGCGCTGTAACGCGAGCGCATCAGTTCGAGCGCGCGTGGTGCGGTTTCATTGCCGTCAATGTAGCGGCCGCAACATTGTGTAAAGCGCGGCGCTTTGGTCCCGCTTCGCTGCGCGGGCGCGGCACCGCCGCAGGGGCAGTCGTTAGGTCGTTGCATTGACAATAATTGTTTATTCATTGGACTTTCAACCAGCACCGCGAGCGGTCAATACTTTCTGGAACGCTGCCGCGTGGCCGGATCTGACCTAGGTACCCGTCAGCGCGGTGAACGTGCATGAACGCCCCTTCTTACCAGTCGAGCGGCGTACCGTCGTATTGATAGAAGCGGCCATTGAACGCATCGCGTGACGCAGCGGCCTGCGCGAGCACATCCCGCATGCCCGTGACGCTGCGCGCCGGATCGATGGCCGCCTGCGCACCGCCCATGTCGGTGCGCACCCAGCCGGGATGCAGCGACACACACGTGGCGCGCTGTGCGTTCAGCGACGCGAGCTTCAGCACGTCGTTCAACGCCGCCTTGCTCGCGCGATACAGCCAGCCGCTTGTGCCGCTCGTGTCGCTGATGCTGCCCATCTTGCTCGAAATCACCGCGAACACACCGCCGGCATCTTCGACTAGCGGCAGCAGGATCGGCATGAGTTGCATCGGACCGCGCACGTTCGTGTGCATCACGTGATCGAAGTCTTCAGCGGTGATTGTTTCAATGCCTTCGGTGTGCGGACCGTACACGCCCGACACCACAATCGCCGCATCGAGTCGCTCGCCGTCGAGCTTCCAGCCGAGCGCGGCGATGTCCGCCGGTTCGGTCACGTCGACTTCAAATGGTTCTGCGCCGAGTTCCTTCAATGCGTCGAGCGCGGCGCCGTCGCGCGCGGTGGCGAGTACGCGCCAGCCGCTCTTTTTGTATTGCCGTACGAATTCCTGACCGATGCCGCGCGATGCACCGACGATCAATACTGTCTTCATCGAATACCTCAATCTGTTGACTATCGCCGCTTCAAAAACACCGCGGCAGATAGCTTGCTAAACCAGTTCGATCCCCATCGCAGTCGCTTCGCCGCCGCCGATGCATAACGTCGCGACGCCACGCTTCAAACCGCGCTTCTTCAACGCACCGATCAACGTGACGAGAATGCGCGCGCCCGATGCGCCAATCGGATGACCTAGCGCACAAGCGCCACCGTTCACGTTGACCTTCTGATGCGGCAGATGGTGTTCCTTCATCGCGGCCATGGTCACGACGGCGAACGCTTCGTTGACCTCATAGAGATCGACTTCGTCGGCGCGCCAACCGTTCTTCTCGAACAGCTTGCGAATCGCCCCGATTGGCGCGGTGGTGAACTTCGCCGGTTCCTGTGCGAACGTCGAGTGGCCGACCACGCGTGCAATCGGTTCGACGCCGAGCCGCTTCGCCGTCGATTCGCGCATCATCACGAGCGCGGCTGCACCGTCCGAAATCGACGACGAATTCGCTGCTGTCACCGTGCCGGTTTTGCTGAACGCGGGCTTGAGCGTCGGGATTTTTTCGAGATTTGCCTTGAACGGCTGCTCGTCGTGATCGATGGTCACGTCGCCTTGACGGCTCGCCACTTTGACCGGCGTGATTTCCCACGCGAACGAACCGTCTTCGTTCGCGCGTTTGGCACGGTTGAGCGACTCGATGGCGAACGCGTCCTGCGCTTCACGCGTGAAGTCGAACGATGCCGCGCACTCCTCGGCAAACGTGCCCATCAGACGGCCTTTCTCGTACGCATCTTCGAGACCGTCGTAGAACATGTGGTCGATTACCTGACCATGTCCCATCCGCATGCCGCCGCGCGCCTTGGGCAACAGATAAGGCGCGTTCGTCATGCTCTCCATGCCGCCCGCGACGATCACGTCGGCGGAACCCGCGGCGAGCATGTCGTGCGCGAACATGGCTGCGCGCATGCCGGAGCCGCACATCTTGTTGACCGTCGTGCTGCCGGTGCTCAACGGCAAGCCAGCGCCGAGCGCGGCCTGACGCGCAGGCGCCTGGCCGAGACCGGCAGGCAATACGCAGCCCATCACCACTTCGTCGATCTGTTCGGGTTTCAGCCCCGCGCGCTGCACGGCGGCTTCGATCGCGGCCGAGCCGAGTTGAGGCGCGGTAAGCGCGGCGAAGTCGCCCTGAAATGCGGCCATCGGCGTGCGCGCCGCACCGACGATCACGATCGGATCAGACTGGCTTGCGTTCATGTTTGTCTCACTCATGTTTTAGCTCCTTGATCACACCTTCGACGATGGCCGGTACGTCGCCAAGTTGCGCGGCGTCGGCCGCGACCACGTCGTTGTCCGCTTTATGCGCGCCTCTCGCCGATACTGCCGCGACGCACTCCTTGTAGGTCGATTCGAGCGCGGCAGCGTCGCTGATCGTCATGCCGAGGTTACGCACCTTGCCGTCATGCACGCCATAGGCCCAGCCGTGAACGGTCAATTCCTGGCCACGCGCCCATGCATCGTTGACGATGGTCGTGCGGCACACGTTCATCACCTGCTCGATCGTATTGAGTTCGACGAGGCGCCGATGACGCACTTCGCCAATCGGCCATTCCTCGATCAGCGCCGCGTGTTTGCTGCGCACGTCCTGCACGTGGGCGAGCCAGTTATCCGCGAGACCGACGCGACGGCCGTGAAGTGCGGCTGCGACGCCCGAGCAACCGTAGTGGCCAACCACCATGATGTGCTTGACCTTCAACAGATCGACGGCAAACTGGATCACCGACAGACAGTTCAGATCGGTATGCACCACCACGTTCGCAATGTTTCTGTGGACGAACACTTCGCCTGGCGGCAGGCCGATGATCTGGTTCGCCGGCACGCGCGAGTCGGAGCAGCCGATCCACAGATATTCGGGCGCCTGCTGATGCGCGAGACGCGAGAAGAATTCGGGATCTTCGGACAATTTGCGCGTGACCCACGCGTCGTTGTTGTCGAACAGATGCGCGAGCGGGTGGGAAGAGTTAGAGGCGTTGGTTGTCATGTTGCGTCTTTGCGGTGATCGATCGACCGGTTGATTCGAGCGCGGTCGATCTCGTTATATAAGGCATCTGGCGATACGCGCGTTTCACGCGGCTCGTGCGTTGCGTTCATCGTCTTCAGCGGGGGTATCCGCGAAACGTTCGGGATACCGCACGCAAAAGCGCGCGCTGTTGTCGTACGGAAAAAAGTCGGGCAGTTCGCCTTTCAGTAGGTGATCCTTGTGCCGTTGCCACAGCGCCGGATCGAAGAAGTCTGCGTGATGCTGGATGAAAGACCGGCGCACGCGTGGGTCGCCGAGCAGAAAAGTGCCATACGTTTCGGGGAAAATGTCGTGCGGGCCCACCGAATACCACGGTTCGCCCGAGAGTTCGTCTTCCTCGCTGCGTGGCGCAGGCACTGCGCGCACATTACAGTCGGTCAGATATTCGATTTCGTCGTAGTCGTAAAACACGACGCGGCCATGACGGGTCACGCCGAAATTCTTGTACAGCATGTCGCCGGGAAAGATGTTCGCCTGCATCAACTCTTTCACCGCATTGCCGTATTCCCTAATGCCGTGATCGACGTCGTCATCGCTGCCGTTTTGCAGGAACAGATTGAGCGGCACCATGCGTCGCTCGATATACAGATGGCGGATCACCAGGCTGTCGCCGTCATATTCGATCAGCGACGGCACTTCTTTTTTGAGTTCGCGCACGAGCGCGTCGTCGAGCCGCGAGAGGGGCAATGCGACACTCGAATATTCGAGCGTATCGGCCATGCGACCCAGGCGATCGTGCCGTTTAACAAGCTGATACTTCGCCTGAATCTGCGCGCGAGTCGTTTCTTTCGGCGGCGGGAAGTTGTCTTTGATCAGCTTGAAAACGTAGGGGAAAGAGGGCAGCGTGAACACTAGCATCACGAGCCCTTTGATGCCGGGCGCGATGATAAATCGGTCGCTCGAATGCGACAGGTGATGCAGCAGATCGCGATAGAACAGATTCTTGCCCTGTTTCTGCAATCCCAGCGACGTATAGATTTCCGCCTTCGGTTTGCCCGGCATGATCGTGCCGAGAAATTCGACATAGGCGGAAGGTACTTCCATATCGACGAGAAAGTAGGAATGCGAGAAGCCGAAGATGATCAGCAACGGGTCGCGGTTGAGCAGGACAGTGTCGAGCGCGAGCACGCCGGGTTTGACATGTCGCAGCGGCACGGCAAATGGCAGTAGTGCATCACCGTTGATAATTCGCCCGACGATATACGCCGACTTGTTCCGATAAAACAGCGACGACGGCACGTGAATCTGGAAGTTGGGTGCTTCGTCGAACGCGCCGAACGTATCGTGAATGGCCTGCATCACGCAGCCGACATCGCGCGTCAAATCTTCGAACGGCGGCTCGAGCTGGAAGTTCGTTACGATCCGCTCGAGCGTGGCGGCCAGACCGTCTTTGCCAGGGTAATACGCGCGGTACGTCGGCTTTGCTGCAGGCTCGTCGTTCTCGATATAGTCGGTCGAGATTGCCGGCCGCACGAAAATGAAATCGTTATTGAAATACGAGCGGTGCAGGATCTTGCAGCATACCGAATTGAAAAACGTCTCCGCGCACTCGGGTTGGCGGTGCGTGGTCAATAGACCGATGTAGTGCAGCTTGATCTGCTGCCAGACTTCGTTGTCGATCTCTTCCGCGTCGTATTCGTCTTCGAGAAGAATCACGCATTCGGCCACGCGTTCGTCATACGAAGTAATGCGCTCACGGGCGAGTTTTTGCAGACCGTGCCAGTCGCCCGTTTCGAACAGCGTTTTGGCACGGATCGCCGCGTCGCGGAAGATCTGGTAATGCCGGTCGAATCCTTCGAGCATCGTCTGGGCGACGTCAAAGCCGATTTGCGACGACAGCAGTTTGGGAAAGTGATTCATGTCGACCGTGCATTCGTCTCATGTCGTGAAGACACCCGTGATTGTATCGTCCGGGTGGACCTGCGACGCATCGCGCCGCTCGACTCGCGCTTTCACGCCTGGTGGGCGTTGGCTGGCGTTGGCCGACGTTCAGACTATCTCCGCTCAATGCTTGAGTTCGGCGTGCAATAGGCGCTGCAACTTCCAACAAAAAATATTTGCGCGCGTGCTGGTTCTTCAGGCCATCCGTTCACGCAGGCCGGGCTTCGCGCGTGCCGCCGTCGAGCAGCGCGCGCGCCTGGGCTTCGTATTGCGAAAGATCTTCGAGCGTCGCATCGAGGTCTTCCCGTTGCCGTTCAAGTACCTCGCGATGGCGCGCCACCGTGGCGAGAAATGCATGCAATTGCGGCACGGTGTCGGTCGGCGATTCGTAGACGTCCAGCAGATCGCGGATTTCGGACAGTGTGAAGCCGAGCCGCTTGCCTCGCAGCGTGAGCTTCAGTCGCGTGCGATCCCGACCCGAGTACACGCGCCGCAAGCCGCTCGACCCTTCGCGGCTCGGCGAGAGTAAACCCTGATCTTCGTAGAAACGAATCGCGCGCGGCGTGACGTCGAATTCCCGCGCGAGTTCGGTGATCGTGTATTGCGTGTTCATCGGGGGAGTCCGTGGCCGGGCAGAAAATCAGATTGAACGATAGAATCTAGACGTTTACGTTATCGTCAACCTGAGCTGAAATCAACTACGGCAGCACCCACGGCGCGATAGCGCAACAAGCGCCACAACCACGCTGACCGGCATCGCACACCTCGCCATACCGGACGGCCGACGGAGGAAGACATCCCCAATGAATGCACTCGAACATCAACTCCAATACCCATTCAGCGATACCTTGCCGGAACCCGGCCACGCGATGGAAGTCGCCCCCGGCGTGTTCTGGCTGCGCATGCCGCTGCCTTTCGCACTCGATCACATCAATCTGTGGCTGCTGCGCGACCAGATCGACGGCAAAGAGGGTTGGACGGTGGTGGACTGCGGCATCACGTCGGACACGATCAAGCAGAACTGGGAAACCGTGTTCGATTCGGTACTCGACGGTTTGCCGGCGCTGCGCGTGATCGTCACGCATTGTCATCCGGACCACATCGGCCTCGCGCATTGGGTGTGCACGGGAGGCGACAGGAAGCGTTGGGACGTGCGCCTATGGATGACCCTCGGTGAATACATGCAGGCCCGTGTCATGGCCGCAGGGGACGGCTCGAATGCAGGCGGTGAGGCAGCGGCGCGGCACTTCGCGCGGCACGGTCTGAACGATGAGGAATCGCTCGAAAAACTGCGTCACCGCAAGAGCTACTACTCGAGCCTCGTACCGGCCATTCCGGGCCAATACCGCCGGTTGCGCGAAGCCGATGACGTGAAGGTCGGCGGCAACACGTGGCGCGTCGTGACGGGTTTCGGCCATTCGCCGGAACATTGCGCGTTGTATTGCGAGGAAACCGGCGTGCTGATTTCCGGCGACATGGTGCTGCCGCGCATTTCGACCAATGTGTCCGTGTTCGATATCGAACCGGAGGGCACACCGCTCGCGTTGTATCTGGAGTCGCTAGGCCGCTACGAGACGATGCCGGAAGACACGCTAGTGCTGCCGTCACACGGCAAGCCTTTTCGCGGGGTTCGCACGCGCATCCGTCAATTGCGCGAGCATCATGATGCGCGGCTGGCCGAAGTGCGCGACGCGTGCGCAGAGAAACCGCACAGCGCCGCAGACATCGTGCCGCTAATGTTCAAGCGCCAACTCGATATCCATCAAATGACGTTCGCGCTCGGTGAAGCGCTCGCGCATTTGCATCTGCTGTGGCTGTCGGGCGAGTTGAAACGCACGCACGACGCGGACGGAGTGATTCGCTTCTCGCCGGCCTGAATCAGTCAAACGCGTTGACGCAGCAATAAAAAAAGCCCGGTCATCCAGACCGGGCTTTCTTCTGTGTACTTTCGCACCGTCAGGCAAGCGGCATTTACTGCACCGACACCGTCGCGAAGTTCACGCGGCCAAACGGACTCACGTGATACCCGCTCACATTCGTGCGCGTCACCGCCGACGCGGTCGGATATCCCAGCGGAATCCACAGCGCCTGATCGTGGATGATCTGCTGCGCCTGCTCATACGCCTTCGTGCGTTTGGCGATATCCGGCGTGGCCTTGCCGTCGGCAATCAGCTTGTCCAGATCCTGATCGCAGAAGCGCGCGAAGTTGATCCCCGACTTCACCGCGTTGCAACTGAATAGCGGCGACAGGTAATTGTCCGGATCGCCGTTGTCGCCCGCCCAGCCCATGAACAGCGAGTCGTGCTGACCTTGCTTGGCCTGCTTGATCAACTCACCCCATTCGATCACCTTCACCTCTGCCTTCACGCCAATCTTCGCGAAGTCGGCTTGCAGCAATTCGGCGCCCGCTTTCGGATTCGGATTCAGCACGCTGCCATTCGGGCGTACCCAGATCGTCGTTTCAAAGCCGTTCGGATAGCCCGCGTCGGCGAGCAGTTTCTTCGCTTTCGCCGGATCGTACGGCCACGGCTTCACCGACTTGTTATAGCTCCACGTGTTCGGCGGATACGGGTTCGTGGCCGGCGTCGCGGTGTTGTCGAACACGGTTTTCAGATAGGTGGTGCGGTCGAACGCCATGTTCAATGCGGCGCGTACCTTCTGGTTGTCGAGCGGCTTCTTCTGCGTGTTCAACGCGACAAACGCGGTCATGAATGCCGGTGTCTGCACGATGGCGAGCGACTTGTCGTTTTTCGCATCCGCGAGATCCTGCGGTTTCGGCGACAACGCGATCTGGCATTCGCCCGCTTTGACCTTCTGCGCGCGGACCGTGGCGTCCGGCGTGATCGCGTAGATCAGACGGTCGATCTTCGGCTTCGGCCCCCAGTAGCTGGGGTTCACGTCATAGCGGATCACCGCGTCTTTCGTATAGCTCTTCAGTGTGAACGGGCCGGTGCCGATCGGCTTCGCGTTCAGATCGACCTGCTTGCCAGCCTTCAGCAACTGGTCGGCGTATTCAGCCGAATAGATCGACGCAAAACCCATCGTCAGGATCGATACGAAGGTCGCGTCCGGCGAGTTCAGTTCGAACTTGACCGTGTTGTCGTCGACCTTGCTGATCGACTTGATGAGCTTCGGCAAGCCCATTGACTGTGCATGCGGGAAGCCGCTCGCGCCCGCCACCTTGTGCCACGGGTTGTTCTCGTCAAGCATGCGCTCGAACGTGAATACGACGTCGTCGGCGTTCAGCGCGCGGGTCGGCTTGAAGTAGTCGGTGGTCTGGAACTGCACGTTAGGCCGCAGATGGAACGTATAGGTGAGGCCGTCGGCGCTCACTTCCCATTTGTCGGACAGCGCCGGGACGACTTTCTTTGCGGCCTCGTCGTACGAGACCAGCGAATTGAAAATTACATCCGCCGACGCGTTGGTCGTGACGAGCGAATTGAACTGCACCACGTCGAAGCCGTCGGGGCTCGACTCGGTACAGACGGTCAGCGGTTTGGCGAGCACGAGCGCGGGGGCCGTGAACAATACGGCGGCTGCGAGCAGTTTGAAGCGCATAGGTTCTCCCATAACGAGCGCAGTCGGGCAGTGCGTCTGGTTGTGTGGTTATTCCGGTGGCGAGGGACGAGGCTGAACGTCGTCTTTATTGTGATACGTTTCCGGCGCTGGCGCATGACTCGGATG
Organism: Paraburkholderia metrosideri; assembly: GCF_904848625.1. Lineage (GTDB taxonomy): Bacteria > Pseudomonadota > Gammaproteobacteria > Burkholderiales > Burkholderiaceae > Paraburkholderia > Paraburkholderia metrosideri. Next base: position 258,043 of record NZ_CAJHCP010000008.1, on the reverse strand, counting down.
ACACCGGCCATGCAGTTGGCGGCCTTCGCGAAAGCTTATCGAAGGGAGATTGCGGCGACAACAACTTAATCCGTATATCCATATGGGTTCGGTTTCGTGCGCGGAGCCCGCTCCATTTCGATGCGTGTACGCCGTGGCACGAACCTTTGCTTGATCGATCAACACGACGCGTGTGGCCGCCGCACATGGATCGTGCGGGAGGGCATCGCGGTGAGTTTGAGTGAGGCGCCAGGGCTGGCAGGAAAGCAGAATGAGATCGACGTCGCAGAGTCGCCGCGCAAACAGCGTTTCAGCGATGGCCGGCACCAGTGATGCAGCGAGTGCGTTATCTCGTGCTGCTGCTTCGTGCGCACCGCTGGCTGCATCGCGGCCGCACGGCGGTGCGTGATTTACTCGGCAGCGACTCGCGGCTTGCGCGGCGCGCGTTCGAACGCGCGGTCGTAGAGCCAGCGCGGCAACACATGCAACAGCATCGCGACAATGCGCATTTGCCACGGAAACACAGAGAAAGCCGTTCGACGCTCTATCGCGCGCGTTGCCTTCGCCGCGAAACGGTCGGCGTCCATCAGGAACGGCATGGTGTACGGATTGTGTTCGGTCATCGGCGTGCGGATATAGCCGGGCGCGATGGTGACCACACCGACGCCCAATGGCCGCATCTCCACACGCAGTGCTTCGAGATACTTGAGTGCCGCCGATTTCGACGCGCTATACGCGCCCGACCCCGGCAAGCCACGCACACTGGCGACGCTGGCAATGCCGACCAGCGTGCCGTGCTTCGCAGCGACCATGGCGGCGGCGAACGGTTCGAAGGTGGCGACCATGCCGAAGTAATTGACGTCCATCACTTCGCGGAAGGCCCGCAGATCGCCGTGCCCGGTAACCGCGCCACGACTGATGCCTGCATTGGCGATCACGACGTCGGGCAAGCCGTGCTGCGTGATGAATTGAGCCGCCGCTTCGGCGAGCGCTTCGGCGTCGCGAACATCGACGGAATAGATTGAGACCGTGTTCTGGGGATGGGACTGCTGGAACGCGGCGAGCGCGTCGCCGCGGCGGGCAACGAGGCCGAGAATCGCGCCGCGCGCCGCGTAGTCGGCGGCGAGCGCGAGGCCTATGCCACTCGAAGCGCCGGTAATGAAAACCTTCAGCGGTGAACTCATTGCGGCGCCTCGTCTTTACATCTTCTTCGCGCGGATTTGCGACACCAGGTAGTCGAGCACCTGGATCGTGCCCGGCAGGCTGTCGGTGGCGGCCGGACCGGTTTCATACTTGCCTTGCACCGCGAGCGTCGGCACGCCGTCGATCTTGTAGTCGTCGAGCAGCTTCTTGTCCTTCTGCAATGCGCTTTGCGTCGAGAACGAGTTGTACGCTTCCATGTACTTCTTCGGATCGACACCGTTCTTGGCGAGGAATTTGGCCTGATCTTCCGGCGTCAGCAGATAGTTCTTGTTGACGTGGATTTCGTTGAACACCTTCGGCGTCAGTTCCTGAGCGACGCCGAGGGCGTCGAGCGCGTGGTACATCTTCGAGTGCGGAATGAAGTCGTCGCGGAATGCAACCGGCACACGCTTGAACACGACGTCAGGAGCCTGCTTCTTCACCCATGCTTCGAGGTACGGGTTGAATTCGTTGCAGTGCGGGCAGCCGTACCAGAAGAATTCGGTGACTTCGATCTTGCCGGCCGGCACGTCGGTCGGTTGCGGCGACGGCAGCACGGTGTAGTCCTTGCCTGCCACCGGTGCGGACGGCGACGCCTGGGCCGTGGCGGCGATCAGACCCAGCGAGAGAAACAGAATGCTCAGCAGTTTTTTCATGTTGTGTGATCCAGGTAGGCAGTAAAGCGGTGGCGCCACGCAAATGCCCGTCACCGCTTCTCAGAGTCAGACGATGTTTGATCGCCCATCGGGCTGTGACACGCGCGGCTCGCTCATAGTTCGGCTGGCGGCGCGTGCCGATGTTTACCGTTTGTTTATTGTTTGGTGAAACGGATTACCGCGGTATCGACACCCGCGTCCGACAGACGCTGACGGTTCGAATTCATGTCCTCGAACTTCGAAAACGGCCCGATGCGCACGCGATAGTACGTCACGCCGCCTGCATCACGCTGGGTAACCTTCGATTCGAAGCCCTGGAACGCGAGACGCGCGCGTTGCTGTTCGGCATCGGCTGCGGTCTTGTATGCGCCCACTTGCAGGAAGTAGCCGGTGTTCGCATCGCCCGGAGCGGACGTCGCCGTAGCAGCCGACCCCGGTTTCGCATTGGCATTGGCCGTCGCGTTGGGCTTCGGTGCAGAGCCTGCGGCGGTGGCAGCCGGTGCGCTCGATGCTTGCGGCTTCTTCACCGGAGCAGGCGCCGTGGCCGTTTCGTTGCCGTTATCTTGCGAAGGCTTCGGCGCAACCGCCGTGCCGTTTGCATTGCCGGCCGACGGCGGCACTTCGATGATCTGCGGTTCTTCCGCGATACCCGACTGGGTTTGCGAATTGGTTTGACCCGGCGCGGTGTTAGGCGGAGCCGGTTGCGCAGCTTGCGGCACCGGTTGGCCCGGCGTCTTGCCTTGCAGCGGACGGTTCGGATCGTATTGCGTGTTGCCCGCGTTGGAGTCGGATGCCGCGGGCGGTGCGACCTTCGACACGAATGGCGTAGGTGCCCGGGTGATATACAGCGCCACCACTACCGCGATCGCCAGGCCGACGATCAGGCCCAGCACGATGCCGAGAAAAGTGCCCCCGGTTTGCTTCGATTGCTTTGTTGTGCGGCGTGGTTTTGCCATCGTACGAATCACCTGCAAAAAGAATCCTGGAACGGCCGTCGATTATAGCGACGGCCGCATGCATGTTGCGCCGGAGGACTTACATCTTGGCGGGAGCGGAGACGCCGATCGTCGCGAGACCGTTGGCCAGCACCTGGCGCGTGGCCGCGAGCAATGCCACGCGTGCATTGCGCTCGGCCGCATCGTCGACCAGCACGCGCTCGGCACGGTCATTGTAGAACGAGTGGAATTCCCCGGCGAGGTCGCGCAGATAGAACGCGACCGCGTGCGGTGCGAGTTCGTCGGCGGCATGTTGCAGCATGTCCGGGAATTCGGCGAGCTTGTTCAGCAGAGCCATTGCGCGTTCGCTGGTGAGCGGCGACACGTCCACGCTTGCGAGCGTGCTTTCGTCGGTGTTGTAGCGCGTCTTGCATTCGGCGATCACCGAGCAGATGCGTGCGTGCGCGTATTGCACGTAGTGCACCGGATTCTCGTCGTTCTGCTTCAGCGCGAGGTCGATGTCGAACACGAATTCCGTATCCGCCTTGCGCGAGATCAGGAAGAAGCGCACCGCATCGCGGCCACGGCGAATGGTGTCTTCGTCGATCAGATCGACGGCGGCTTCCTGGCCTGGCAGCGCGCCGCCCGACCATTCGATCAGGTCGCGCACCGTCACGTAGCTGCCCGCGCGCTTGGAGATTTTCACCTCTTCGCCGTTGCGCATGACGGTGACCATCTTGTGCAGGATGTAGTCGGGATAGCCCTTCGGAATGCCGATGCCAAGACCTTGCAGGCCGGCACGCACGCGCGCGATCGTGCCGTGGTGGTCCGAACCCTGAACGTTGATGACCTTCGTGAAGCCGCGCTCCCACTTGGCGACGTGATAGGCGACGTCGGGCACGAAGTACGTGTAGGTACCGTCTTTCTTGCGCATCACGCGGTCTTTGTCGTCGCCGTCGTCGGTGGTGCGCAGCCACAGGGCGTCGTCCTGCTCGTAGGTCTTGCCGGCGGCGACCAGTGCATTGACGGTTTTCTCGACCCGGCCTTCCGTGTACAGCGACGACTCCAGATAGTACTGGTCGAACTTCACGCCGAACGCCTGCAAGTCCATGTCCTGCTCGCGGCGCAGATACGCGACGGCGAAGCGGCGGATCGCTTCGAGGTTTTCGACGTCGCGCGCACCGGTGACGGGTTCGCCGTCGCTCGCCGCTACGGTCGCGCCGTCCAGATAGTCTTTCGCGATGTCGGCAATGTACTCGCCGTTGTACGCCGAAGCCGGCCAGCCTTCGTCACCGGGAGCGAGGCCGCGTGCGCGCGCCTGAGTGGACAGCGCGAGCGTGTGGATCTGCACGCCGGCGTCGTTGTAGTAGAACTCGCGATGCACGTCCCAGCCTTGCGAGGTCAGCACGTTGGCGAGCGCGTCGCCGAGCGCGGCCTGGCGGCCGTGGCCGACGTGCAGCGGACCGGTGGGGTTCGCCGACACGAATTCGATCAGCACGTGCTTGCCGGCGTCGCGATCCGAGCGGCCGAACTTGTCCTGCTCGGCGAACACGGCGGCGATCACCGCCTGCTTGGCCGCAGCGGCGAGACGCAGGTTGATGAAGCCGGGGCCGGCCACTTCAGCGGCGTCGATCAGGCCTTTGGCCTGCGGCTGCGCGAGGAGTGCGTCGACGATCTGTTGAGCCAGCTGGCGCGGATTCGCGCGCAGCGGCTTGGCGAGTTGCATGGCCACATTGCACGCGACGTCGCCATGAGCGGCGACCTTGGGTCGTTCGAGCGTGATGGTGGGCGACACAAAAGCGGCTTCGGTCGCGCCCTGGGTGGCTTCTGCGACCTGCTTCACCGTGTCGGCGAGCAGTGTTTCGAGGGTATGTTTATGTGCGGGCAGCATGCTTGTTGCGAGTCCAGTGAGGCAATCCGGTGAGGCGGGAGAGGCGCCGGCCGTGCGTCATGCGTTTTTGCATCAGGCGCAGCCGGTTCGTCAGAAGCGTGGAAAGCGGCGCTGCACGCGTTGCGGTCCATCAGGGCGACGCGGGGTAACCCCGTCGCGCCGTCAGGCACGTTGCCTGCAAAGCAGTCAGGCGGTGCACCGGGCGCGGCAACGTAACTTGCGACGGCGCTGGCTGTTTCCAGCCGGATTCGGCCGCGATGCCTGCCGTCGACTTACCCAACCACGCATTTCTGCGCTTCGCCTCGCGCGGTGCGTTGCAGCGCGCTTTTCCGTTCAGACGGATTTTAGCAGGTGCTAATATGTTCAATGAGATGCCCAGCAAGGGCCGTGGCCGCCATGCCTGCCTGGCGAGCAAACGTAGAGCGCGCCGGCAGTGGCTTTTTTAGCCGCCCGCGCGTCAAATCCGACATAACGAAAAGGGAATAGTCATGCTGATTACTTTCAAATGCCGTGCTTGCCCAGACGTGATGATGCTTGAGAACCTGGCACAGTATCTGGTCGGCATTGTCGGCAAACGCCTTGGAGAACGCGGCGTCATTACTCACGACGAAGCGGGTCCGGCCATCACGAAACTCGAAGCGGCCATCACTTTCGACAAGCAGGAACGCGCCGAACACGACGGCCATTTCCACGAAGGCGAAGAAGGGCATGAGCATCATGAGATCCCGCCGGGACTCGCGCAACGTGCGTATCCGTTCCTCGACATGCTGCGCGCGGCGCAGAAGGAAAACGCGGATATCGTCTGGGGTCTTTGATTCCAGAAGCGGTGTTGCGCTAGCGGCAACCCCGCCGCAGCGGGGCCAGGAAGGGATCGCTGTGGCGGCGCAGACATCGCCGCATCAATGAAAAGAGCCCGCGCGATGCGGGCTCTTCGTCGTTCAAAGGTCTGAATCGACCGGCCTGACCATGCAGCTTACTGGCTGGCGGCATCCGCTGGAGCGGCCGCAGGAGCCGACGCACCTTTCTTCACTTTCTTTTTCTTCGGCTTCTTGACGTGTTTCTCCGTAGGCGGCGAATACGAGCTCACCGCACTGGCCGCGCCCGGAGCGGCAGGCTGGGCCAGCGCCACTGAGGCGCCCGCAGCAAGTGAAACGGCAGTCAATAACAGCGTCAGCTTCTTCATACGATTCTCTCCGTCGACGATTGCAATTAATAAGCCGACGCGTTGTATTCGCGCCTGGCGGGATAAAACCGGGTTCAGTCTACAAAGACGAAAATTACGCTGCCGCAAATATTCAGTCTTTCAGACCCGATATAGTGGGTTTCCCGCCACAAGGCTTACAGCAAAGGCGCCAACGCCCGTTCAGCGTCCGCTTTCGACAACGACATGCGTTGCGCGAAGTCTTCAACCTGGTCCTGGCCGATCTTGCCGACCGAGAAATACGTGCTGTCCGGGTGCGCCAGATAGAAGCCCGACACGCTGGCTGCTGGCAGCATCGCCAGTGATTCGGTCACGCTCATGCCGATTTCGTTGGCTTGCAGCACGTCGAACATGTCGCGCTTGACCAGGTGGTCCGGGCACGCCGGGTAGCCCGGAGCGGGGCGGATGCCGTGATATTTCTCGGCGATCAGGTCGTCGTTGGACAGGTTTTCAGCGTTCGCATAGCCCCACAGATCGCGCCGCACGCGGGCGTGCATTGCTTCGGCGAAGGCCTCGGCGAAACGGTCGGCAAGCGCCTTCAGCATGATCGCGCTGTAGTCGTCGTGATCCTTTTCGAACTGCTTTTCCTTCACATCGACGCCCAGACCGGCGGTGACCGCGAACATGCCGATGTAGTCGGCCACGCCCGATTCCTTCGGCGCGATGAAGTCGGCGAGCGACCGGTTCGGCCGCATCACGCCGTCCACCACCGGCCGCACGCTTTGCTGGCGCAGATTGCGCCAGGTCAGCGCGACTTCCGAGCGCGATTCGTCCGTGTAGATTTCGATGTCGTCGTCGTTCACCGTGTTGGCCGGCAGCAGCGCGATCACGCCGTTGGCCTGCAGCCAGCGGCCCTGGATCAGGCGCGAGAGCATCGACTTGCCGTCCGAGAACACCCGGCGTGCCGATTCGCCGACGATCTCGTCGTTCAGAATCGCCGGATACGGACCCGCGAGGTCCCACGTCTGGAAGAACGGACCCCAGTCGATATAGTTCGCAAGGTCGCTCAAGTCGAAGTTCCTGAACACCCGGCGGCCGATGAACTTTGGCTTGACCGGCTGATAACCGGCCCAGTCGATCTTCGTCTTGTTCGCGCGCGCTTCGGCGAGCGTGACCATCGGCGTGGCCTTCTTGTTGGCGTGCTGAACGCGAATGCGGTCGTAATCGGCCTTGAGGTCGTCGACATACTTTGCCGCGCCTTCGTCGGACAACAGGCTCGACGCCACCGAAACCGAACGCGACGCGTCCGGCACGTACACCACCGGCCCTTCGTAATGCGGCGCGATCTTCACGGCGGTGTGCACGCGTGACGTGGTGGCGCCGCCGATCAGCAGCGGAATCTTCTTCACGCGGAAATAATCGTCGCGCTGCATTTCCGACGCGACGTAGGCCATCTCTTCGAGACTCGGCGTGATCAGCCCCGACAGCCCGATGATGTCCGCGCCTTCGACCTTCGCCTTCGCGAGAATGTCGTTGCACGAGACCATCACGCCCATGTTGACCACTTCGAAGTTATTGCACTGAAGCACCACCGAGACAATGTTCTTGCCGATGTCGTGCACGTCGCCCTTGACGGTCGCGATCACGATCTTGCCCTTCGCGCGCACGTCGGCGCCGGCTTCGGCCATCAGCTTCTTTTCTTCTTCGATGTACGGAATCAGATGCGCGACCGCCTGCTTCATCACACGCGCCGATTTCACGACTTGCGGCAGGAACATCTTGCCCTGTCCGAACAGGTCGCCGACGATATCCATGCCGGCCATCAGCGGGCCTTCGATCACGCTGATCGGGCGGCCACCTTCGGCGGCGATCTTCGCGCGCACTTCTTCGGTGTCTTCGACGATAAAGTTCGTGATGCCCGACACGAGCGCGTGGGCGAGACGCTTTTCGACCGGCTGGTTACGCCACTCGAGGTTCTCTTCTTTTTTTGCCGCGCCGGTTTTGAACTTGTCGGCGATTTCGAGCAGACGGTCGGTGGCGTCGTCGCGACGGTTCAGCACCACGTCTTCGACACGTTCGCGCAACTCCGGATCGAGCTCGGCATACACGCCGAGCTGGCCCGCGTTGACGATGCCCATGTCCATCCCCGCCTGAATCGCGTAGTAGAGGAACACGGTGTGGATCGCCTCGCGCACCGGGTCGTTGCCGCGGAACGAAAACGACACGTTCGACACGCCGCCGCTCACCTTCGCGTACGGCAGGTTCTGCTTGATCCAGCGGGTCGCCTCGATGAAGTCGACCGCGTAGTTGTTGTGTTCCTCGATACCAGTGGCGACCGCGAAGATGTTCGGATCGAACACGATGTCTTCCGGCGGGAAGCCGACTTCGTTCACGAGGAAGTCATACGAGCGTTTGCAGATCTGCGTCTTGCGCTCGAAAGTGTCGGCCTGACCTTGTTCGTCGAACGCCATCACCACCGCCGCCGCGCCGTAGCGGCGAATCAGGTTCGCGTGATGGCGGAACGCTGCTTCACCTTCCTTCAGCGAGATCGAGTTGACGATCGCCTTGCCTTGCACGCACTTCAGGCCCGCTTCGATCACTTCCCATTTCGACGAATCGATCATGATCGGCACGCGCGCGATGTCCGGCTCCGATGCGATCAGATTCATGAAGCGCACCATCGCCGCTTTCGAATCGAGCATCGCCTCGTCCATGTTGACGTCGATGACCTGCGCGCCGTTTTCGACCTGCTGGCGCGCCACGGCGATCGCTTCGTCGAACTGGTCGTTCAGGATCATTCGCGCGAACGCTTTCGAGCCGGTCACGTTGGTGCGCTCACCAACGTTGATGAAGAGCGTCCCGGGCGTGACGTTGAACGGCTCGAGGCCGGAAAGGCGCATGGTGTGATCGGTCATGGCGTAGGTGCGGGTCGATGGCTTGCGTGTTAGGTGCGGCTGGGATACATCTTTGTTTGCCGCTGCTTTGATGCTGCTGCCGGATAAATACGAACGACAGCGGCCTGAGATTCAGGCCGCTTCCCTCGTCAGGCGGCGTCGCGATATTGCGTCGGCCATTGACGCGGCTTGACGTCGGCCAGCGCTTTCGCAATCGCGGCGATGTGCTCCGGCGTCGTGCCGCAGCAACCACCGGCGATATTGACCAGACCAGCCTGGGCAAATTCCTTCAGCAATCCCGAAGTATCCGCCGGCAATTCATCAAAGCCCGTATCGCTCATCGGATTCGGCAAACCGGCGTTCGGATAGCACGACACATAGGTGTCGCACAGCTTTGCCAGTTCGGCGACGTACGGACGCATTAACGCCGCGCCCAGCGCGCAGTTCAGCCCGAACGTGAGCGGTTTCGCGTGACGCAGCGAATTCCAGAACGCCTCGACGGTCTGACCCGACAGAATGCGGCCCGATGCGTCGGTGACGGTGCCCGAGATCATGATTGGCAGACGCTCGCCGGTGTTCTCGAACAGCTCGTCGAGCGCGAACAGCGCGGCCTTCGCATTGAGCGTGTCGAAAATCGTTTCGACGAGGAACAGATCGGCGCCGCCATCCAGCAGCGCTTTGGCTTGTTCGTAATAGGCGGCGCGCAGTTCGTCGAACGTCACGTTGCGTGCGCCTGGATCGTTCACGTCCGGCGAGATGCTCGCGGTCTTCGGCGTCGGTCCGATGGCGCCGGCGACGAAGCGCGGCTTGTCGGGCGTCGAATACTTGTCGCAGGCTGCGCGCGCGAGCTTGGCCGATTCGAGGTTCATCTCGATGGCCAGTGCTTCCATCCCGTAGTCCGCCTGCGCGACCGTCGTCGCACCAAACGTATTCGTTTCGATGATGTCTGAGCCCGCCGCCAGATACTGTTCGTGAATCTCGGCGATGATCTGTGGCTGCGTGAGCGACAGCAACTCGTTGTTGCCTTTGATGTCGGTCGGATAGTCCTTGAACCGCTCGCCGCGATAACGCGCTTCGTCGAGCTTGTATTGCTGGATCATCGTGCCCATTGCGCCGTCCAGGATCAGGATGCGCGACTTGAGCAGCGCAGGGAGCGTCGCACCGCGCGTGTAGGCGGCTTCGGAGCGGGCTGGCGTGGCGGTTTGAGCAGGCTGGTTCATGGCGGACAAGGGCTTGCGCCGGCTTTTTCAGGAAACCTGTCATTGTAGCCGCTGCCGGGGCGATCCGCCCGGCGCTGGCGGGCGGTCCTTTGGCGCCGACGCGGCTTGGGCCACCGGAAGCCTCAGCTGAAAAGAAAACGGCCCGGCAGGCGAGAAGCCTGCTGAGCCGTTCCATTCCTGCTGACCGCCTTAAAAAGGCCGCCGGTTTTGCCGGACGGCGCGGTCGATATATGTCGCCAAAAAAACCTTAAGCCTAACCCTGAGATCAGTGAAGAATCACCGGTTGATGCATCAGGCTGTCGAACTGGCCGAGGAATTCGTCTACTTCGTCCAGCGACGGTTCCTCTTCGATCAGCTTTTGCACATGCTCGCGAAAACGTGCCGCCATCGCACCGTCGATATAGATTTCACGCTGCATGTTCTTGTCCACGATCTCATACCCACCCGACTTCATGGCCAGCAGACCTTCCTGCGGCGGAAACTCGACAACACAATAGTTGGGGCTGTTATAGATCATTTGCATGGCGACACTCCTTATTTCCGTTGGCTCCTGGCCGTTCCTGCACCATAAATGGAGCGTGTGGTGTGGAATTCAAGGGGTGGGTCCGGGTTTGACGCTTGTGAAGTTCCGAACCTACCGGTTAGACCGGCCTTTCAAGAAACGTTTCAAGCAGTGCAGCAAAACGGTGAGATTGCTCGATGGGGGCAAGATGGGCTGCATCGAGAAGTTCGAACTGTGCGCCATGGATGGCGTCGGCTATTAACCGCGAAGTAGCAGGCGGCGTGCCCGAATCGTGGCGCCCCGCCACGACCAGGGTTGGGCGAACAATGCTTCCCAGCTTACTGCGTACGTCGAATTCGCGCAGCGCTTCGCATGCCATTGCGTAGCCTTCTGGCAACGTGTGCGCAAGAACTTCACGAATGGGTTCGACCGCTTCGGGATGCGCTGCCTGAAAATCGGCCGTCAGCCAGCGGCTCAATGTGGTCGATGTAAGCGCTCCCATTCCATCCGAGCGCGCGGCGTGCGCGCGTTGATCCCATGTGCCACGGGCTTCTGGTGTGGTGCCAGGAGAACTGTCGGCGATCGTCAACGTATCGACGCGCGACGGGTGATCGAGCGCAAATTGCTGCGCGATCATGCCCCCCATCGACATGCCGACGAGATGCGTGCTGGGCGCGCCGAGCGTGTCCAGCAGCGCGGCAAGATCGTCTGACAGATCGCTAACGCCAAACGGTTCAGCCGATACCGCAGTCCTGCCATGACCGCGTACGTCGTAACGCAGCACCGTGAAGTCGTCGCGGAAATAGCCGGCGAGTTGGTCCCATATGGACAAATCGCCGCCGAGCTGATGGACGAACGTCAGCCACGGGCCGCCGCCCTCGTTGCTCAGCACATAGCGCGTTTCGATGCCGTTGATGTTCACTTGCATGCGGGCTCCTTGAAGGAAACGCAGTAGAAGGTCCGTTTGCGCGCTGCATGTCGTCTTCCGACTTCGTCACAAAACTTCGTCACAAGCTTGACTCATATACGCAGTATCCGCGCGAACGGTTGCAACAGACGTGCGAGTCACGAGCGTCGCGGAAGTTTCGACGATCTGCTGAGACCTTATTCGGATTCAGCGACAGTTAAGGCTTGAGGTTGCCGGCATCGGTCGGATCGACCGCGGGAGCCGGGGGCGGCTCGGGCGTAACTGCCGGTGTGTCGGCGGGGGGCGGGGTGTTGGCGGAATTGGCGGGCAGCGCGGATGCGGCATCGTTGCCGCTTTGATTGGCATTGGGGTCGCCATCCTGCGAGCCCGCTTCGTCGATGCTCAGCTTGCCGCGCCAGACCAGTTCGAACTGGTTGCCGTTCGGTTCTGTTTGAACGATACGCGCGGGCAGCCAGCCGAGCGCCGGCGCAAGCCACACGTCGATGCGTCGCAAGTCGCCATCATGGCGAGGCAGGCGTTTGAAATGGCGCGTCTCCAGATAGCCTTGATCCGTGCGGATGGTTTCGTCACCGATCGTCTCGACGGGCCAGTTTTCGCCGCTATTGTTGTCGACCACGAAGAACTGCCGCGTCACGCCGGGCTTATACGCCGACGGATCGCCACGGACCAGACTCGCGAGTTGCATCACCATGCTGAAACGGTCCTGCGCGCCATCGGGCAGCGGCAGCGTGTCGGGTGTCCGCGTGAAAGCGATTTTCTTCTCTGTGCGATTGAAAATCGCGATGTCTTCCGCGCGACGGCCGCGCTTCTCGCTGTACTGGTCGGGCGCCAGACCGAATGCATCGATGTGCCCGTGGCTCGAGTAGACGAATGGACCCACGAACGGCAGCGGCACGGACACGATCATCTCGTAGCCTTTAGCGCTGCTGGTCCAGTGGATCGTGCCGGGTGCATTGCGCACGCTGTTATAAAACGTGTCGTACTGCAACTCGGCCGACGGCGGGACGGAAAACTTCACGCCCGGCGATGCCTGAGGCGCGCTGGCGGCAACGGGCGCGCTGGCTGTGCCGGTGCCGGCGTTCGCGCTCGGGTTCACGCTGGGTGCGCTGGCACCATCGGGCGCGCTGGCCACCACGTCCGATGCCGCTGCTGCCGGGGCGGCCTGATTCGCAGCAGGCTGAAGCGCGGTCAGCACATGTTCGCGTGGCGGGCTCGCTACGGCTGTATGTGGGGGAGCCGGGGCGGGAGCCGGTTGCGTCGCGGCGGCAGGTTTGCTTTCGACGCGCTCCGGCGTCAGCAGCGCGACCTGAACAGGCACATGCTCGTTGTCATGCGGATTGAGCGATGCGCGGTTGCGCTCGAACCATTGCGCAGCGATCCAGTGCACGACGACCACGCTCACCAGTACCGCGATCCACCGCCACGCACGCGAACCGCGTCGCGGCTCGCTGGGCGGCAGGTGATCGGCGCGGCGGGAGGCGGAGGCTGAGGCCATCGGCGATTGAATGTCTAGTGAGGGAGCGCGGTTTGGTGGATGCGCCAGCATAAGGCGAATGAGCGAACGGGTTCGACCGCGTGGCCGCGAACGATGTTCCTTGAACCACGGCGACCCGTCATTTCAACGCCTTTCGTTACGTATCTTCGCAGCGGGGCGCCGCACTATACCCCAGCTCGTACGACAGCTTTTGCGCGCAGTCACGCAAGGCCAGATCGATTTCACCGCCCCAGCGAATATCGAACACGCCTTCATGTCCAAGTGCGACCAGCCCCAACGCAAGCTCACCCGTCGAATCGAACACCGGCATGCAGAACGCGTGAATGGTCGGCAGCAACATGCCTTCGACGCGTGCCGCTTCATGCTCGCGCACTTGAGCGAGCACCGTGGCGACCTCTTCATGGGTACGCGGGCCGCTCATATGCGATGAGCGACGCGAGTCAGTCAGTTCGCGTTCGAGCATCGCGGCAGTTTTACTCGCGGGCAGATAGGCGGCGAACAGCAGGCCAGTGGCGGAACTGAGCAGCGGCATCACATCGCCAAGCTTCAGCGACGCCTTCGCGGGATGACTCGATTCCATCCAGTGGACCATGGTCGGCCCCTGATTGCCCCACACCGCGATACCCACGGTGAGATCGAGCCGGTCACGCAATTCCGCCAGCGCGATCCGCGCGAGCTTCACACCGTCGACGCGCGCAAGCCGTGCGAGTCCCAACTGCAACGCGAAGCCGCCGAGTTCGTAACGCCCCGACAATGGATCTTGCGACACGACACTGAGGCGCAGAAAACTCACCAGATACCGATGTGCTTTCGCTGGACTCATGCCGGCGCGTTGCGCGAGATCGCGCAGCATCATCGCGCGAGGTTCGTGGGTCAGCACGTCGAGCAATCTGAAACCGACCTCGATCGACTGGATGCCCGAGCGCAACTTCTCTTCGCCGGTGTCGACGCTGTCGTCGTCGGCTTCGGGCGCGTCGAGTGGTTCAGCGGAGTCGGAGTCGGTACGGATCGCGCCGGAGCGGGCAGTTGGAGGCATGAGCGGGGCGCATGGCGCGCGTTCAGAAGCGGTGAAAGAGGTTGATGGCGACGCGCCCGCTGAAAACCCTCACCCACTTGGGTCGCGCCGATTCACCATCGTAGAATAGATTCCCTCCATCGTCACTAACACGGTTCACTCCTCTATGAAACTTGCCACGCTGAAGGACGGCACGCGCGACGGTCAACTGATCGTCGTGTCCCGCGACCTGCATACCGCGGCCATCGCCGACGCGATCGCGCCCACCATGCAGCGCGTGCTCGACGACTGGGCCTTCTACGCGCCGCAACTGAACGACCTGTACGACGCGCTCAACCAGGGCCGCGCGCGCAACAGCTTTACGTTCGACGCCAAAGAGTGCATGGCGCCGCTGCCGCGCGCTTTCCAGTGGGCCGATGGCTCGTCGTATGTGAACCATGTCGAACTCGTGCGCCGTGCGCGCGGCGCGGAGATGCCGCCGGAGTTCTGGACCGATCCGCTGATGTACCAGGGCGGCAGCGACGACTTCGTCGGGCCGAAGGACGACGTGCTGTGCGCATCGGAAGCGTTTGGCATCGACTTCGAGGCGGAAGTCGCCGTGATCACCGGCGACGTGCCGATGGGCTCGACGCCCGACCAGGCGCTTAGAAGCATCCGGCTCATCACGCTTTGCAACGACGTCTCGCTACGTAACCTGATCCCCGCTGAACTCGCGAAGGGCTTCGGCTTTTTCCAGAGCAAGCCGGCAACCTCGTTCGCGCCGGTCGCCGTGACGCCCGATGAACTCGGTGAACATTGGCGCGAAGGCCGCGTACATCGACCGATGATCGTTCATTGGAACAACAGGAAGGTTGGCCAGCCGGACGCGGGCACCGATATGGTGTTTCACTTCGGGCAATTGATCGCACATGCGGCCAAGACGCGCAATTTGCGCACGGGGGCGATTGTCGGATCGGGCACGGTGTCGAACAAGGACGCGAAGCGCGGCTACTGTTGTATCGCCGAGAAGCGCTGCCTCGAAACCATCGAGCACGGCGCGCCGCAAACCGAGTTCATGAAGTACGGCGATACGGTGAAGATCGAAATGTTCGACGAAGCGGGCAAGTCGATTTTCGGTTCGATCGATCAGAGCATCGCGCCGCTGGACTGAAGCCTTGAATTGAAGCATTGAAGCATCACGATCGACATGCGGAGCGCGGCATCAGACCTGCGCCCGCATTGGTCGACGCAGGCAGAAGCGAAAGGGTTTCGCCCGATGCCGTCACCGCAGCGCGCCGCTACACTGATTGGCGCAGCGGCGTGGCTGGCAACGCTGTAAGCGGCACATCGGCAGTAGATCAAAACGAAAAACCGACGTGAGGAGACAGGCATGCTGCTATTTGAACAATCCGGTGCAACGGGAAGCCGGCACGCTCACGCGTCGAACGTGAAGCAAAGCGGATCGGTCAACCCGTTCGCCCGCCGTGCCGCCGCATTCTGCGCCGCGCTCGCTTGCGCGTCGGCCTGCGCATTTCCCGCCATCGCATGTGCGCAGGTCAAGATCGGCCTCGTGCTGTCATTGACCGGACCGGCCGCGTCGCTCGGTATTCCCGCACGCGACACGGTTGCGCTGCTGCCCAAACAGATCGGCGGTCAAACGGTCGAATACACCGTGCTCGACGACGCGTCCGACACCACCCAGGCCGTGCAGGACACCAAGAAGCTGATCTCCGAAAATCACGTCGACGCGATCATCGGTTCGTCGATCACGCCGAATTCGCTGGCGATGATCGACGTCGTCGCCGAAGGCACAACGCCGATGATCTCGCTGGCGTCGTCCGCGAAAATCATCGAACCCGTCGATGCAAAACGTCACTGGGTATTCAAGACCCCGCAGACCGACGCGATGATGGCGTCCGCCATTGCCGAACACGCGAGCACGCACAACGTCAAAACCATCGCCTTCATCGGGCAGGCCGACGCGCTTGGCGAAACTTTCTACGCCGAAGTCGCGAAGTTCGCTCAACTGCATCACATCGACATGGTGGCGAGCGAGCGCTTCAATCGCACGGACCCGAGTGTCACCGGTCAGATTCTGAAAATCCTCGCGACGCATCCAGACGCGGTCGTGGTCGGCGCAGCCGGCACGCCCGCCGCGTTGCCGCCAAAAACGCTTCGGGAGCGCGGCTACAAGGGCTTGATCTATCACAATCACGGGGTCGGCAATAACGACTTCCTGCGCGTGTGCGGCGCCGATTGCAACGGCACGTTCCTGCCCGCGAGTCCGGTGCTGGTCGCCGCGCAATTGCCTGCGGACCATCCGGCGAAACGGCTCGCGCTGGACTACATCGCGCGCTTCGAGGCGCAGCATGGAGCGGGCAGCGTGTCGGCGTTCGGCTCATACACGTGGGACGCTGGCGTGCTGCTCAATCACGCCGTGCCGATCGCGCTGAAAGCAGGCGCACCCGGCACCCCGGAGTTTCGCCGCGCTTTACGCGATGCGCTCGAAACAACACAAGGTCTCGCGGATACCAACGGCGTCGTCAATATGAGCGCTACCGATCACCTCGGGCTCGATCAGCGGGCTCGCGTGATGGTCGAAATCAGCAACGGGAAGTGGGTTTATCAGCCGCGTTAATCGGCGGCTTGCGACCCCGGTTCAACAGTTTCAGCGACACACGGATTGCTCATCATGTCCCACGTACCTTCTTCCGCATCACACAGTAACGACGCCTATTACGCACGCTATCAAGCGCTTCAGTTGCACCGTCATCCCCATGGCGTGCTCGAAGTCGTGATGAACGGCGAGGGCGCGAACAAAAGCGGCCTCGCTACGGCCAACGCGCGCATGCATTTCGAACTGGCGGAAATCTGGCGCGATATCGACCGCGATCCCGACACGCGCGTCGCGATCATTCGTGGCGAAGGCAAAGGCTTTTCGGCGGGCGGCGACCTGCAGCTGGTCGAAGACATGGCGGCCGATTTCGACGTGCGCGCCCGCGTGTGGCGCGAGGCCCGCGATCTGGTCTACAACGTGATCAATTGCAGCAAGCCGATCGTGTCGGCCATGCACGGTCCGGCGGTCGGCGCCGGACTTGTCGCCGGGTTGCTGGCCGATATCTCGATCGCGGCGAAGACCGCGCGGATCATCGACGGCCATACGCGGCTCGGCGTCGCTGCGGGTGATCACGCGGCAATCGTCTGGCCGCTTCTGTGCGGCATGGCCAAGGCGAAGTACTACCTGATGCTGTGCGAACCCGTCAGCGGCGAAGAGGCGGAGCGCATCGGCCTCGTGTCGCTCGCCGTCGACGAAAGCGATCTGCTGTCAAAGGCATTCGAGGTGGCGCAGAAGCTGGCGAACGGCTCGCAGACGGCGATTCGCTGGACCAAATACGCGTTGAACAACTGGCTGCGCTCAGCGGGCCCCGCGTTTGATACTTCGCTCGCACTGGAATTCATGGGCTTTGCCGGCCCGGATGTGCGTGAAGGCGTGAACTCGCTGCGTGAGCGGCGCGCGCCCGATTTCGGTGCCGCCGACCCTTGGCGCGACGCGTCACGGGAGCGGTCCGGTGGCGATTCATCGAACGGCTAGCGGTCCAGATTCCGCATCTCACACGGTATGATTGAACCGGACCCATATCGACACCAGCTCGGACCAGGCTCGACGTTGAATCGAACCCGAACCTGAACCAGACGCGCGGGACGGCGCTCACCTTCCCCTTATGCAGCGAGGCGACAAGCATGACCGACTCAACTAATTCGACGCCGCCGTTTCCCGGCTTTCCCGGTTTTCCGCCCGCTGAAATGCTCGAGCGCATGTGGGGCATGATGCGGCTCTCGCCGTTCGGCTCGGCCTTTCCGGGGGCGCAATCTGGCGGCAACCTCGGACCTTCGCTGTCGATGATGTCGGACATCATGGCGCCGCTCACCAACGTCGAAGAACTCGACAAGCGCATCACCGACATGCGCGCGGTCGAACAATGGCTCAAGCTGAATCTGAGCATGCTGCAATCCGCAATCCAGGCGCTCGAAGTACAGCGCGCCACGCTCGCTACGCTGCGTGCGTTTGGCGCATTCGCGCAATCGTCGATGTCGCAGCCGGCGCCGTCCGCTACGCCGGGCCCGGCGCCCGCCACTGGCTGGCCGCATCCCGCGGCGCCCGCTGCAGAAACCGCAGGCGCCGCTGAAGCGTCGGCAGGTGACGACGACGAAACGCCCGCCACGCCTCCTTTCGACGCGTCCGCGTGGTGGAACCTGTTGCAATCGCAGTTCAACCAGATCGCGCAGTTCGCGGTAGCTCCGCCCGCAGCGGCGGCCTCGGCAACGGACTCCGCTGCGGGCAATCCGGCAACCGGCAGCGCGGCGGCTGAGTCGTCAGAAGCGCCGGCCGCAAACGGGGAACCCGCAGCCAAACGGCCCGCAGCGAAGCGCGCGACGTCATCCACCAAACGTCCCGCGAGCGCGTCAACGGCGAAAAAGTCTATTTAAGGGCAGGAATCAAACGGAGCGCGGCAAGCCATGCAGTGCGCGAAAAGCCCTTGGGGCCGACGTGAACACAAAACGACAAATTCGCCGCCTGTCATGGTTTTGCCGTGAATTGTCCGCGACACTTAAGCCGCTGCTCGCTTTGTTGAGAAATGTCAATCAGGCACCTCCCATAGCGGCGGTTCTGCTAAAGCAGCGTGCTATCATTGTGTAAGCTTTATTTGGCTTCTGGGCGTGCGCTGAAAAGAACCAATCCAGCCGCCCTCGTCTTATTCGCCGCCGGTAACACCGGCGCAGGGCTGGACGGTGCGGTTTTCATCGCAAACTGGCTCGACCTCAGGCATAGGGTATCCCTCACCCACGGTTGGCCGCATCGCGCGTAACTTATGGTTAGCCGCGCATGCACATATGCCCGGACTTCTTTGCTGCCTGGTGCATCTTGGCAGTGGATTACCGCGTAAAATCGAATACTTGGCCGATAAACGGTGCACGCCATGTGCATTCCGTTCATCGTGAGCAAAAGTGCTACATGTAGCAGCGACAGACACACACAGTATGCGCAGAACAGGGGTGGGACTATGAACACCATGCTTTATCCGGAACTTTATAAATCGCTCGAATCCGTTCGATGGGACATGGAGAAAGACATTCCCTGGGACAAGTTCGATGCATCGCTTCTGACCGACGAGCAGGCTGCGACGATCAAGATGAACGCGATCACCGAATGGTCGGCGTTGCCCGCCACGGAAATGTTTCTGCGTGACAACCATCACGACAGCGATTTCTCTGCGTTCATGAGCGTGTGGTTCTTCGAAGAACAGAAACATTCGCTGGTGCTGATGGAATATCTGCGCCGCTTCAAGCCGGAAATGTGCCCGACCGAAGAAGAGCTGCACGCAGTGCGCTTTGAATTCGATCCGGCGCCCCCGCTCGAAACGCTGATGCTGCATTTCTGCGGCGAAATCCGTCTGAATCACTGGTATCGCCGTGCGGCCGAATGGCACACCGAGCCGGTCATCAAGCAGATTTACGAAACGATTTCGCGCGACGAAGCGCGTCATGGCGGCGCGTATCTGCGCTACATGAAGAAAGCGATGGCGCAAACCGGCGACATCGCACGTGCTGCGTTTGCGAAGATCGGTGTGTTGATGGCATCGGCTCGCCGCACCGAAAAACCGCTGCATCCGACGAACCTGCACGTGAATCAGGCGCTGTTCCCACGCGACACGATTCAGTCGCGTCTGCCCGATCCGGAGTGGCTCGAGCGCTGGCTCGACGAACAGATCCGTTTCGACGACGGCTGGGAAAAGAAAGTGGTCGAGCGCATTCTGCACAACCTGTCCATTCTGTTCGAGCGCACGTTCACCACGGCGCAGGAACTGAACCGCTATCGCAAGGAAGTGGTGACGCGTTTGCAGGCCGAGCAGAAGTCGAGCGAACTGCCGGCTTGATGCGGCTGAGTTCGTGATCCGGGGCGCGGCATCACAGCGTTCCACGTTCGCGGCGTGAACAGATTCAAAGGTTTAAGTACGGTCCGACAAGCGTGAGCTTGCCGGACCGTTTTGCTTGATGCCGTTCACCCTGTATCGTGACGGCAATTTCTACTCATTCTTCACATCGTCATGGCCGCTATTTTTGAACGCAAGATTTTGACGCGCGATGCACTGGCAACGCTGCGTCCCACGCTCAACTCACCTGTCGTGTTCACCAATGGCGTGTTCGATATCCTGCATCGCGGGCACGTGACGTATCTCGCCGATGCAAAGGCGCTGGGCGCTTGCCTGATTGTCGGCGTGAACAGCGACGCGTCGGTGCGCATGCTCGGCAAGGGCGACGACCGGCCGATCAATAACGAAGCCGACCGCATGGCGCTACTGGCCGCGCTGGAAAGCGTCGACTACGTGGTGTGCTTCGGCGAGAAAACGCCGGTCGAGCTGATTTCGGCGCTGCGCCCGGACGTGCTCGTCAAAGGCGGTGATTACGATATGGATGTGCTGCCCGAGTCCGCGATCGTACGCGGGTGGGGTGGCAAGGCGCTGGCGATTCCGTTCGAGCATGACCGCTCGACGACGGCGTTGCTGAAAAAGGTGCGCACGCAGGGCTGAGCGCCGCTGCGCAGGTTGCGTATTTCGTGATTGGCGGGCTGGACGTCGCGGCGGTCAAGCGCTGGGTACGCGCCATGCTCCGCTAGCGTGCATTTTTACTGAGCCAACTCAGAGGCCGCGATCGGCACCGACGGCGCCGGCCCACCCACAACCGGTTGATCGGCCGCGTCGGCAGCCGTGATCGGCTGCACTTTCAACCACTCCGGATTGACCTGCCGGTTCAGATGATTCGGCTCGCGTCCGCCCGCCGTGGGCGACGGGCCGAACACGCCGCGCACCGCGACGAATGCCAGCACGTTGGCAAGAAACAGAATGGCGATCGGCCAGCGAAGCATTATTGGTATTCCCGTCCAAAAAATTGAGCCGCTGTTGTCGAGATAGAGGGCCGTGATTCAGGCGCCGTGTTCCACCGCGTGCTCGGCGGCAATCAGCGCCAGGCCGGACAGCACGAGCGAATCGTGGCGAGTATGCGGCACTTTGAGCGCGCTCGCCACTTCATCCACGGCACCGCCGCTGACCACGAGGCGCACCGGCACCTGCCATTCATCCTGCAAGTCGCGCCACATCCGTTCGATCAAACCAGCCTGCGCCAGCGTGCAACCCGCCGATAGCGAGCGCGGCGTGTCCGTCGCGAAGAAGGGGCCGCGGCGGGGCGCGTCAGCGGGACCCGATCCGCTATCGGGCGTGAGCAGGCCGCGTGCCGCGTTGGCGTCGAGCGTGGGCAGTTGAGCGGTGTGCTCGCCGAGCGAGCGCATCATCAAGGTCCAGCCCGGCGCAATCAGGCCGCCGACAAAACAGCCGTCCGCGCGCAATGCCTCGAGCGTGGTCGCCGTGCCGAACGTTGCAATCAGCAGATGCTCGCCGGGAAACGCGGCGTGCGCGCCGATCATGCCGGCCCAGCGGTCGCTGCCGAGTGCATGCGGCGTGGTGTAGCTGTTGGTCACGCCGCATTGCTGCGCACGTGCGCGGATCGTCGTGAGCGGCAGGTGCGGCCAGCGCGCGTCGAGCAACGCGGCGATTCGCGCCGCGGCCTTTTCGCCCGCGACATTGGATAGCCATGCGCCGCACGGCGTGGGCAGCGTCGACCAGTCGGGAGAATCGTCGCCGCCATGCGTCAGTGCGCCGGACGCGAGCTGCGTACGGTTCGCGTGGACCATCGTCCATTTGATCCGGCTATTGCCCGCGTCGATCAGAAGATAAGGCGCGCCGCTCGTCATGCAGCACCGTCGACGAGACGCAGCGAGACGTCACCGGTAGCAATCGTCTGGCGGCCCGCACGCGTGTCGAGCAGCAACTGTCCCCGTTCGTCGACGCCTGCCGCCACGCCGCGCGCCAGTTCCTCGCCCTGTTCCAGCAGCACGACTTCGCGGCCCGCGTACGCATGTACCGCGTTCCAGCGCGCCTGGAACGACGCGAAGCCTTCTGCGCCGAAGCGCTGCAAGGCGGGTTCGAGCGCGTTCAGTTCGGCGGCGAGCGTGTCGGTGAGATTGGCGTTGGGCAGCGCGCGTTGCAGCGCGGTCGGCACGGTGCCGCGCGCTTGCGGCGGCGCGTTGGCGTTCAGCGCGCTGACCTTGGCCGCCAGTTCGTCGGCGCCCTTCACGTTGGTGCCGATACCGATCACCACGGCGCTTGCGTCGCCGGTGCTCCAGGCGGTTTCGATCAGAACGCCGGCCAGCTTGTCGCCTTCGAGCAGTACGTCGTTCGGCCATTTCAACGCGATCTGGCCAGGACCCGCGACCGGCAGCGAGCGCAGTCCGTCGACCAGGGCGACGCCCACCGCGAGGCTCAAGCCCGCCAATCCCTCAAGCGGACGCGGCAGCACACAGGCGACCGAAAACAGCAGCGCATTGCCCGGCTCTGCATACCACGGACGCCCACGGCGGCCACGCCCGGCGGTCTGCAGATAGGCGACCCGCACGATCGGCCGCGGCAGTGCGCCGGCTTTGCGCGGCAACGCTTTGACGCGAGTCATCAGGTCGGCATTGGTCGAGCCGGTTTCCTCGACGATTTCGATGGGCCAGTCGTGCGCGTGCGCGCCGAACAGCGCCACCGCACGCTCACGGTCGATACGCCAGTCGGCGCCGGTTGCGGACGACGCAGCGGCCGCCGCGCGTTGGGATGGAGTCTTGGAAGCATTCATGTCTCATATTGTAGCGACAGCCAACCCTATGGGGTTTTGAGCACGGCCCATCCGCCGCGCCTTCGTTACAATGGCCCCTAATCCGATAACCAGATTCTCGCGATCCTTGAACTACGACACTCCGCCCGGCCTTGAAGTCGCGGCAGGCAGCCAAGGCAAGATCGTCCGGCTCTCGGGCCAGTGGACGGCGCTCGCGCTCGCACGCGACAAGGCCACCGGGCACGTGATTCCCCAGTTGCGATCGCTGGCGGGCGCCCCGGGCATCGGTGCGTGGGACCTGTCGCGTATCACGAGAATGGACCACGTCGGCGGCCAGGCGTTATGGCGTGTGTGGGGCCACAAAATGCCTCCGGACACCGAACTGACCGATACGCAGCGCGATATTTTCGAGCGCATCGCGTTGCTCGATACGGTGCGCGAAAAAGCCGAACCGGTCGTCCGGTTCGACCCGTTCTCGCGCCTGGGTCTCGCGATCTTCTCGTTCTTCGAGCATCTGTACGGCGGCGTCAGCATGCTCGGGCGCGTGGTGCTCGATCTGTTCGCGATCGTGCGCAATCCGAAGGTCACGCCGTGGACCGAAATCTCGGCGAATGTGTATAACGCCGGCGCCAGAGCGCTGCCAATTACCGCGCTGGTCGCGTTCCTGATCGGCATCGTGTTGAGCTATCTGTCCGCGCAGCAACTGCGGCTCTTCGGCGCGAACCAGTTCATCGTCAATATTCTTGGGCTGGCGGTGATTCGTGAATTGGGGCCGGTGCTATCGGCGATTCTGGTGGCGGGGCGGTCGGGCTCGGCCATCACCGCGCAGATCGGCGTGATGCGGGTGACCGAAGAACTCGACGCGATGCGCGTGATGGGCATTCCGCACGGCCTGCGGCTGATTTTGCCGCGGGTGGTCGCGCTCGGTGTGGCGATGCCGCTGCTGGTCATGTGGACCAACGTCATCGCATTGACCGGCGGCGCGCTGGCTGCCAAGGTGGTGCTTGGCATCGACATGAGCTTCTTCGCGCGGGCGTTGCCCGGCGTGGTGCCGATCGCGAATCTGTGGATCGGGCTCGGCAAGGGCGTCGCGTTCGGCATGCTGATCGCGATCGTCGGCTGTCACTTCGGTTTCCGTATCAAGGCCAATTCGCAGAGTCTCGGCGAAGGCACGACGACCTCGGTGGTGACCTCGATCACCATCGTGATTCTCGCGGACGCGGTGTTCGCGATCCTCTTTCAGAGCGTGGGGCTAGGATGATCGCGCCACTTACCCAGGCCGTACGCGGCCAGCCGGTGCCATGTATCGCCGAACCGGTGATCGAAGTCATCGACATCACCAAGCGCTACGGCCGCAACATCGTGCATCAGCATCTGAATCTGGATGTGCGGCGCGGCGAGATCATGTCGATCGTCGGCGGCTCGGGTTCCGGCAAGACTACGCTGGTGCGGCAGATTCTCGGACTGGAGCGACCGTCGTCCGGCACTATCAAACTGTTCGGCGAGGACCTCGCGACCATCTCGCCGGAAACCGCACTGCTGATGCGCAGCCGCTCCGGCATGCTGTTCCAGCGCGGCGCGTTGTTCTCGTCGCTGTCGGTGTTCGACAACATCGCGCAGCCGGTGCGCGAACTCGGCAAGGTGCCTGAAGACCTGCTGCGCGACATCGTGATGCTCAAGCTCGAAATGGTCGGGTTGCCGTGCAAACATGCGTCGAAAATGCCGTCGGCGCTGTCGGGCGGGATGGTCAAGCGGGTCGGTATTGCGCGCGCGATTGCGCTCGAACCCGAGTTGCTGTTCCTCGACGAACCGACCGCCGGGCTCGATCCGCAGGCGTCCGATGAATTCGTCGAACTGATCTCCGCGCTGCATCGCGCGCTGGGCTTGACGGTGGTGATGGTCACGCATGACCTCGACACGATGATCGCGCTGTCCACCCGCGTGGCCGTGCTGGCCGATCGCAAGGTGCTGGTCGCCGCGCCGGTCGAAGAGGCGGCGGGCGTCGATCACCCGTTTATCCGCGAATATTTCCTCGGCCTGCGCGGGCGCCGCGCGTTGCAGGCGTTGCCGCCGGAGCGGCGCGCGAAGTTGCCGCGTGCCGCGCTCGAGGCGGCATCGTCCGAATTGCCGCTGTGAACCAGGGAAGCTGACAATGGAAAACAAAGCACATGCCTTTTGGGCCGGGCTCTTCACAGTAGTTCTGCTGGCGGCGATCGCAGTGGCGGCTTTTCTGTTCAATGTCGACCGCTCCGTGCGGGTGCCCTACGATCTGATCGCGCGCACCAACGTCACCGGGCTGTTCGCCGATGCAGCGGTGCGCTATCGGGGCCTCGACGTGGGCAAGGTGCAGTCGATCAAATTCGATCCGAGTCATCCGGGGCAGATTCTGGTCCGTATTCTGGTCGATACGCGTGCGCCGATTACCCATTCCACGTTCGGCAGCCTCGGGTTTCAGGGGGTGACGGGCATCGCCTTTATCCAGCTGGACGACAACGGCAAGGATTTGCGGCCGCTGCCGTCGTCGATTCACGATGTCGCGCAGTTGCCGATGCGTCCCGGTCTGCTCGATCAATTGCAGCAACGCGGCGACATCCTGCTGCGCAAGCTCGAAAAGGTCACGGACGACGTGAACAATATGCTGTCGCCGGAAATGGTCGCGCAGTTGCACGGCACGGCGGCCAGCATCCAGAAAGCCGCCGACGGCGTCGCCACGCTGACCCAGCAGATTGCGCCGGCTACCGGCAAGCTGCCCGGCACGATCGATCAACTGAATCGCACGCTAGCGTCGACCAATCAGCTGGTCACCAGCCTGAACCGTCCCGATGGTCCGTTCGAGATGAATCTGAATAAGGTCGGCACGGCCGCGCAGCAGGCCGGCAACGCGTTGGCGCAGATGAACGTGTCGGTGCAGGACCTGTCGGCGCGGGTCGGCTACGACACGCTGCCGCGCGTCAACTCGCTCGCTGACGATGTGCGCACGGCGGTCCGCTCGGTCGACCGGGCCGCCGACACGTTCAGCACCAACCCGCGCAGCGTGCTGTTTGGCGCACCGCGCCCGGCGCCGGGTCCCGGCGAAGCGG
Organism: Paraburkholderia metrosideri; assembly: GCF_904848625.1. GTDB lineage: Bacteria > Pseudomonadota > Gammaproteobacteria > Burkholderiales > Burkholderiaceae > Paraburkholderia > Paraburkholderia metrosideri. The sequence goes on along the minus strand of NZ_CAJHCP010000008.1, from coordinate 232,437 downwards.
GCTTTACATGGCCGGCTGCCCACACCGCTCATTGACTCACCGAATTTGAAGTTTGAAGAAAGGAAGATTCTCATGTCACGCTCGATTAACCGATTGTTGTCCACGAGCGCCGCGCTCACGCTGCTGCTCGCGTTCGGCGTGCTGGCCGCTGGCTGCGCGGGCACGCCTGCCGCGCTCGCGGACATTCGCTATGACTTCGGGCCGCCGAATCCGGCGGCATCGGCGGGCACATTGCCGGCAGTGAAGGTGCTTGACGTCACCGCGCCCGCGACGCTGGAATCCGACCAGTTGATCTACCGGCTCAGCTACGCCGACGCGCAGCAGACCGCGTCGTACGCGAACAGCCACTGGACCATGATGCCGTCGCAACTGTTGACCCAGCGTCTGCGTAACGCGCTCAGTTCGCGCGGCACGGTGCTGACCGGTTCCGACGGTGTGGCCGCGCCAGTGTTGCGGGTCGATCTGACCGAGTTCGAACAGGTGTTCGACAGCCAGTCGGAGAGTCACGCCGCGATCGCCGCGCGCGTCACGCTGACGCAAAGCGGCAAGGTGCTCGGCCAGCGCACGTTTATCGCGCGTGCGCCGGCAAGTTCTGCGGATGCCGCCGGCGGTGCGCAGTCGCTTGCCGCGGCCAGCGACGACCTGGTCTCGCAAATCGGCGCGTGGCTCGGCGTGCAGGCGCTGGTCGCCGCCCAATGACGGGCTCGCAGCGCACGCAACGGAGCGCTGCATGAGCGAAAGACCCTGGCTGCGCCGGCCTTCGGCGCTGGCCCGGCAGGCGCTGCTGCTGTATGCCGCGTTGATCGTGTACGGTTCGTGGTATCCGTTTTCCGGCTGGCGCTCGCTCGGTATTGCGCCGTTTGCCTATCTGTCCGATCCCATGCCGCAGTATCTGACGGCGTTCGACGTCGTCACCAACGTGCTCGGCTATATGCCGTTCGGCGCGCTGGTGGTGCTCGCGGTCTATCCGCGCTGGCGTGGCACGCTGGCGGTTGCGTTGGCATTCGGGCTCGGCGGCGTGCTGTCGGGCGTGATGGAAGCCGTGCAGACCTATCTGCCGACGCGCGTCGCCTCCAACCTCGATCTGGCCGCGAACGCGCTGGGCGCGCTGCTTGGCGCGGCGATCATGTCGCCCGCGACTGGCGCGCTGCTCGATCGCGGTTTGCTGCGGCGCTTGCGGTTGCTGTGGTTCGAGCGCGATCGCGCGGCGCTCGCGTGTCTGATCGCCACGTGGCCGTTCGCGACGATGTACCCGGCGCCGCGTCTGTTCGGCCTTGGCAACTGGCCGCGCGCGTTATGGCTGCGTTTCGATTCGACGACCCAGGATGCGCTGCTCACATGGACGCCGCCAGGCTGGCACGTTGGCGCGTGGCCGGCGCTGGTCGCCGCGTGGTTGCCCGATGACGCGTGGGAAGCGGTCATCACGACGCTTAATCTGTTCGCCGCGCTGCTGTTGGCGTCGTTGCCGGTCAGACGCCATGCGCCGCGCGTGCGTCTGCTGATCCTCTTTATCGTCACGACCTTGTGCGTGAAGGTAGGCGCGACGTTCCTGCAGTCGCAGTCGGGTCTTGCGTTCGATTGGGCGACACCGGGAGCGCTGACGGGGCTCATTAGCGGCACCGTTCTTGCGCTCGCTGTGTTGCGTGTGCGACGTAGAGCGCGCGTGGCGCTGGCAGGCATAGCGCTGACGGTTGCGTTGGTATTCGTCAACCTGCTGCCGGTGAATCCGTATTTCGATGTCGTTCTGGCCGACTGGCGGCAAGGGCGCTATCTGCACTTCAACGGACTCGCGCATTGGCTCGCGTGGATCTGGCCTTATGCAGCGCTGATATGGATGGCCTACGTGGCCGAGCAGGCGTGGCTGAAGCGGCGGGTGAAGCGCCCGTAAGCACAGGCCCGGGCTCGCGAGCGGGCTTCTCACCGACGCTCGCGGCCACCGGCGCCGCTTACCCTCGCTCGCTATAATCGTCCGCACAACCGGCACGGCACTGTCACTGTGCTTACAACAGCATTCCCCACTCTTACACTCTCGCCCCGGACATCATGGACTCCTTCTACAAGCACCACGTCTTCTTCTGTCTCAATCAGCGGGACCCTGGCGCGGAGCGCCCGAGTTGCGCGAACTGCAACGCGCAGGAAATGCAGGAATACGCGAAAAAGCGGGTGAAGAAGCTCGGTCTTGCTGGCCCCGGCCAGGTGCGTATCAACAAGGCTGGCTGTCTGGACCGCTGCGAACTGGGACCGGCGCTGGTCGTGTATCCGGAAGGCGTCTGGTACACCTATGTCGACGAAACCGATATCGACGAGATCGTCGACTCGCATCTCGCGAACGGCAAAATCGTCGAGCGTCTGAAAATCGATTAACAAGCCTCGAATATGAACGTTCACACGAAGAAGTACCTGATTGACGGCCCGGTCGGCAAGCTCGAGGTCGCTCTGGATCTGCCCGACGAGATGCGCGAGAACGGCACCGCGCCGCGCGGGATTGCGCTGGTTGCGCATCCGCATCCGCTATTCGGCGGCACGATGGACAATAAGGTCGCGCAGACGCTCGCGCGCACGCTGGTTGGTCTGAACTACGTGGTGTACCGGTCGAATTTTCGTGGCGTCGGCCAGACTGAAGGCGAGCACGATGCGGGCATCGGCGAGCGCGACGATCTGCGCGCCGTGCTCGATCACATGCGCGCCGAAGCGGGGCAGGGTGATCTGCCGCTCGTGCTTGCGGGCTTTTCGTTTGGCACTTTCGTGTTGTCGCACGTGGCTGCGAAGTTGCGCGAAGAGGGCGTGGCGATCGAGCGGATGGTGTTCGTCGGCACGGCGGCAAGCCGCTGGGAGGTTGCGCCGGTGCCGGAAAACACGCTCGTGATCCACGGCGAAACCGACGACACGGTTCCCATTCAGTCCGTTTACGACTGGGCGCGTCCGCAGGAATTGCCGATTGTCGTGATTCCGGGGGCAGAACATTTTCTGCATCGCAAGCTGCATGTGCTGAAGCGGATCATCGTCGACGCATGGCGGTAAGTAGTCCGCTGCACGTATTTTTCGCGGTACAGGTACGCGAAAACGAGAATTTATCGGCAAGCTCTGAGCAAAGTTGGCGGAAATGGGCGCGTATAATGAGCGCTCTTTTTTGGGCGCAGCCCCGCCTGTCCGACAGTTCGCGCGACGCGTAGCCGCATTTCGCGCGCAGCGGTGACGGATGCAGGGCGAGCTGCGCGAACCGATCGCGTCGCCGGAAGTCCAATGGGCGCCGCGCCGTTTTACGGCCAGACGCTCGCCGACCGGCTCTTCCAAACAATGCGCCCTGCGCGCGATGTATTTTTCCGCACGAATCGACCCTATGCGTTTCTCCACCACCGGCCGCACGTCAATCCCGTCAGTAGTTTCTTCCGCTCCCCACAAACTTAGCCGTGCCGTTACCCTCGGCATCGTGTTGCCGGCCACGCTTGCCGCCAGCACCGCTTTCGCGCAAGTGCCGCCGCCGGCGGTCAACGCGCGTTCGTGGGTGCTGGTCGACGCCACCAGCAACCAAGTGCTCGCTTCAGGCAATGCCGACGAGCGCGTCGAACCGGCTTCGCTGACCAAGCTGATGACCGCGTATCTCGTCTTCGAAGCACTGCAGACGAAGAAGATCACGATGGACCAGACGGTGATGCCGAGCGAGGCGGTGCGTCGCGTGAAGACCGACGAGTCGCGCATGTTCATCGAGGCGAACAAGCCGGTGACCGTGCACGATCTCGTGTACGGCATGATCATCCAGTCGGGTAACGACGCCGCTATCGCGCTTGCCGAACTGGTTGGCGGCAGCGAGTCGCAGTTCGTCAACATGATGAACACCGAAGCGCAGCGCCTCGGTATGAAGCACACCCATTTCGCCGACGTGAACGGCATGCCCGACCCCCAGCACTACACCACGGCGGGCGACCTCGCGGTGCTGTCGGCGCGGCTGATTCGTGACTTCCCTGACTACTACAACATCTTCTCGGTCAAGGAATTCAAGTACAACAACATCAAGCAGCCGAACCGCAATCGTCTGCTGTGGATCGACCCGACCGTCGACGGTCTGAAGACCGGTCACACGCAAGCCGCTGGTTACTGCCTGATCGCGAGCGCGAAGCGTCCGCTGCCGGGCACGAACGACGCGTCGCGCCGTCTCGTCTCGGTGATGATGGGCGAGACCAAGGAACACGACCGCGTGCAGGACAGCCTGAAGATGCTGAACTACGGCTACACCGCGTACGACACGGTGCGTCTGTACAAGGCAGGTCAGGTGGTCGGCACGCCGCGCGTGTACAAGGGTTCGCAAGATAGCGTGCAGATCGGCGTGAAGAGCGACCAGTACATCACCGTGCCGAAGGGCATGGCCGACAAGGTGAAGCCGCAGATCGACCAGGTCGACACGCTGATCGCGCCGATCGCGAACGGTCAGCAGGTCGGCACGGCGAAACTGATCGCCGACGGCAAGGTGCTCGCGCAATTCCCGGTGGTCGCGTTGCAGGCAGTGCCGCAAGCGGGTGTGGTGGGCCGCGTGTGGGACTCGTTAATGCTGATGTTCAACAAGAAAAAATAAGAGCCAGGCCGCAATGTCCGCAGCAGTTTCTGATGTGTCGCCAGATCCGGTTGTTTATCTGAATGGCGAGTTGGTGCCGTTGTCCGAAGCGCGTGTGCCGGTTCTCGACCGCGGCTTTATTTTCGGCGACGGCATTTACGAAGTGGCGCCGCTGTATGCGCTCGAAGGCGGCCGCACGGCGTTCCGTTTGCCGCAGCATCTGGCGCGTCTCGCGCGTTCGGTCGACAAGATCGGCATCGTCAACCCGTTCAGCAACGACGGCTGGCGCAAGTTGATCGGGCGAGTGGTCAACGCGAACGAGGCCGCCGGCGGATTGCGTGCCGATCAGGACGCGATTGCCTATATTCAGGTGACGCGCGGTGTTGCCAAACGCGGCCACGCGTTCCCGGCCGGCGTTCAGCCGACCGTGTTCGTGATGGTCACGCCGCTGCATCTGCCGGATGCCGCGCAGCGCGCGCAGGGCGTGCGTTGCGTGAGCGCCGAGGATCGTCGCTGGCTCAATTGCGATATCAAGTCGGTGTCGTTGCTCGGCAACGTGCTGATGGCGCAATTCGCGGCTGAAAACGACGCGTTCGAGACGATCCAGTTCCGCGACGGCATGCTGACCGAAGGGTCGTCGTCGAATGTATGGATGGTGAAGGATGGCGTGTTGTCAGCGCCGCCGCGCAGCAACAAGATTCTCGAAGGGATTCGCTACGGGCTGATCGAAGAGCTCAGCGCCGAATGCGCTATTCGTTTCGAAGCACGCGAGATTACCGAGGCCGACCTGCGCGCAGCCGACGAGATCATCGTCAGCTCCGCGACGAAGGAAGTGCTGCCGGTCACGCAACTCGACGGCCAGCCTGTTGGCAGCGGCAAGCCGGGTGCAGTCTTTGCGGCGCTATATGCGGCATATCAGCGAGCCAAAGTTAAGGAAGCGCAGGAAGCGCAGCAAGGAGCAAAGCATGAATCAGCCGAACAATCCGAACGACTCGCTGTTTGAGTTTCCGTGCGATTTCCCGATCAAGGTCATGGGCAAATCGCATCCGGAGTTTGCCGAGACGATCGTCACGGTGGTCCGTCAGTTCGATAACGATGTCGACGCATCACGCGTGGAAACGCGTCCGTCCAGCGGCGGCACTTACACCGGCCTGACGGTCACGGTGCGGGCCACGAGCCGCGCGCATCTCGACGATATTTATCGCGCGCTGACCGGCCACCCGATGGTCAAAGTGGTGCTTTAAAGCTTTAAAACTTCAAAAGCTCCACCGAAGTTTCGTATCACGGCGTGACGCGCAATGCGTCCGCCGACAGACCGGCGCTTGCGGCGGGCCCCGCCTCGCAGGCCCGGTCGAACAGTTTCTTGAAGCGTCCCACCTCGTCGAACACCCAGTCGCGAAACGCCTTGACCCGCGCGGTTTCGATCATTTGCGGCGGGCAGATGAAGTAGTACTGCCACGGGCTCGGGCCATCCACGTCGAACAAGCGCACTAGCCGGCCTGCCGCGATTTCGTGCATGGCCAACGAGCGGCGGGTGAGCGCGACTCCCTGACCGTCAATTGCTGCCTGCAATAAGTTCGACGAATCCTGATACAGCACGCCGCGCTTCGGCTCAGGCCAGTCGGTAAGGCCGGCGGCGTCGAACCACGGACGCCACAGTTCGTCGTCGGAACGTAGCAGCGGGACTTTGGCCAGATCGGCCGGAACCTGTGGCAGTTTTCCACCATTGAAATTCGGCGAACAGGCCGGGAAGAAAATCTCCTCCAGTAACAGCTCCGCATGCAGGCCCGAATATTTGCCGAAGCCGAAACGGATCGCCACGTCGACGTCGTCGCGTGCGAAGTCTGTTAGCGCGTTGGTGGACAGCAGTTCGAGATCCCATTGCGGATGCGCCTCGATAAAGCTGCCGATGCGCGGTGTCACCCAACGTGCCGCGAACGACGACAGCATCGACACGACCAGGCGCCGCTCGCGGTCGCCGGCGCGGACCTCGCGGGTGGCGTCGGCGAGCGCCATCAGCGCGGTGCGCACGTGCGTCGCATAGCGACGGCCGGTGTCGGTGAGCCGTACGCGCTTGCCGTCGCGCGCGAATAGCGACACGCCCAGTTCCGCCTCGAGCGCGCGAATCTGGTGGCTGACCGCGCCGTGGGTGACGAACAGTTCGTCCGCGGCGCGCGAAAAGCTTTCGTGGCGGGCGGCGGCTTCGAACGCCTTGATCGCGTTCAGTGCGGGCAATTGCCGGAGATCCATCGCAATATTTCTCACATAGAGGTGAAAATTGATCGTTTTGCGTAACCCCTTGCTACACCTACGATTGTAGCCACGAAACGATTTTTGACGAGGGCATCATGCGAGAAATTTCCTCTAGTATCGCCTTTGAAATCCGCACAGGCGAAACGCTTCCGCTGAAGGTGGCGCGCAGTACCAAACTGGTCGTGCACGGCGGCGCGGTCTGGGTCACGCGCAGCGACGACATCCACGACTACTGGCTGCAACCCGGCCACACGCTGCGGCTACGTCGCGGCGAGCGGCTGTGGCTGAGCGGCGAGGGCGTCATGCCCGCGAAAGTGGCGTTTTCGGTGCCGACACGTTGCGACGAGCGCGCGTTGAACTGGCTGGCGCGGGTCGGTGAGCGACTGGTGGCGCGGATGCGCAGCGGCTGGCGTACGGTTTGACGGTTTGGCGGCGAGTCGGTGACCGAGGTGGTCCGGGATCGACAGCGGCAAGGGCGACGGCGTGTGCGTCGCCCGCTCCGCGTCGGCCTTTTGCTCATCAACCGTAGTTGGACGCCGCCGTCAATTCCTTGCCGTAGCGCATGGCGTTACGAGCCGGAATCCGCAGGCCGATATTCCGCCGCAAACTGCGTCGCCATCGATGTCTGCACTTTTGCACGGCCCAGCGGTGATGGCTGGGTCCGGAAAAAATGCCGCCATAACGCGCTAAACCAACCCCAGCCGGACTCCGCGCCCATTCGGTAGGCCTCGCGAGCCTGGCGGCCTCCGGCGCAGATTCCCACTTTTCGGTAAACTAGCGGGATTATGTCCGCCACCCCGGTTTCACCGTCTCCCTCGTCCGCCGTAGCGCCGCTCATGCTGCGCTGGCGCGGCAACGAACCCTACGAAGCCAGTTTCGACGCGATGCGCGCGTTCACCCACGCGCGTACCGCCGACACCCCCGACGAAATCTGGCTAGTCGAGCATCCACCCGTCTTCACGCTAGGCCAGGCCGGCGATCCGGCGCACCTGCTGGCCGCCGACAGCGGCATTCCTCTGGTCAAGGTCGACCGTGGCGGGCAGATCACGTATCACGGCCCCGGACAGGTGGTCGCTTACCTGCTGCTCGATTTACGCCGACGCAAGCTGATGGTGCGCGAGATGGTCACGCGTATCGAGCAGGCCGTGATCGACACCCTGGCGGCGTATAATCTCGCCGGAGAACGCAAGGCGGGCGCCCCGGGTATCTATGTGGCGCCTGGGCCAGACGCCGGGTTGCACGCCAGCGCCAAGATTGCGGCGCTGGGTCTGAAAATCCGCAACGGCTGTAGTTATCACGGCGCGAGCCTGAACGTGAAGATGGACCTGCGGCCGTTTCTGGCCATCAATCCATGCGGCTACGCGGGGCTCGAAACGGTCGATATGGCAACGCTGGGTGTTGCCGCCGGCTGGGACGACGTGGCCCGTACCTTTGCAGCATGCCTCACCGCAAACCTCGACGGCAGTCCCGCGGCCGTCGCCCAACCGCAGGCTGGTGCGCTCACCGCCTGACTGGACCGAACGAATGACTGACGTTACCGCGAACCTCGCAACTTCTTCCTCGCCCGATAGCGCGCCGGCTTCCGCCGCTGCCTACGACGCCACCGCGAAGCAGAAGGCGCAAGCCAAAACTGCCCGCATTCCGATCAAGATCGTCCCGATTGAAAAGCTGAAGAAACCGGACTGGATTCGCGTCAAGGCGGCCACCGGCAATTCGCGTTTCTACGAGATCAAGCAGATTCTGCGCGAACACAACCTGCACACGGTGTGTGAAGAAGCGAGCTGCCCGAATATCGGCGAATGCTTCGGCAAGGGCACGGCCACGTTCATGATCATGGGCGACAAGTGCACGCGCCGTTGCCCGTTCTGCGACGTCGGCCACGGCCGCCCCGATCCGCTCGATGTGGACGAACCGGGCAACCTCGCGCGCACTATCGCCGCGCTGAAGCTGAAATATGTGGTGATCACCAGCGTCGACCGTGACGATTTGCGTGACGGTGGCGCGGCTCACTTCGTGGAATGTATTCGTCAGACGCGCGAGTTGTCGCCGGAAACGCGTATTGAGATTCTGACGCCGGACTTCCGTGGCCGTCTCGATCGTGCGCTCGGCATTCTGAACGCCGCACCGCCCGACGTGATGAATCACAACCTCGAAACGGTGCCGCGTTTGTATAAGGAAGCGCGTCCGGGTTCGGACTACGCGCACTCGCTGAAGCTGCTGAAGGACTTCAAGGCGCTGCATCCGGAAGTCGCGACCAAGTCGGGCATCATGGTCGGCCTTGGCGAAACCGAGGAAGAAATTCTGCAGGTGATGCGCGATCTGCGCGAGCACAACGTCGACATGCTGACCATCGGCCAGTATCTGCAGCCGTCGGAACACCATCTGCCGGTGCGCTCGTACGTGCATCCGGACACGTTCAAGATGTACGAGGAAGAAGCGTACAAGATGGGCTTCACGCATGCGGCGGTCGGCGCAATGGTTCGTTCGAGCTATCACGCTGATTTGCAGGCACATGGGGCTGGTGTGGTCTGAACACCTTCTTCTGATTGACGCTGTTGAAAAAGCCCGCGAATGCGGGCTTTTTCATGTGCAAAACGACGCGATAGCGCGCATCGCCGACAAAGATAAAACCCGCGCCGACCTCACGAATTTTCGCGCCGCTTCAAATACCGCTGCGGACTTTCCCCCAGCGTTTTCCTGAACATCGAAGTGAACGCGCTCGGGCTTTGATAACCCAACTCGGCCGCTACCGATGCAACCGGCGAGCCCAGCGCAAGCCGCGCCACCGCCTCCACCAACCGCAACTGCTGCCGCCACTGGCCAAAACTCAGGCCCGTTTCGTCGCGAAACAGGCGCGCCAGGGTTCGCGTGCTTGCACCCACGCGGGCGCCCCAGACATCGATCGTGTCGTTGTTCTGGGGGCACAGCAGCAACTGCTCGCAGACGCCCCGCAGCCGCCGGTCCGTGGGAAGGGGAAGCGTGCCGCTCAAGGCCGCCGGCGCGTGCGTCAGCTCGAAGAGAAACAGCGGCAATGCCAGTTTGGCTCGCCTCGTATCGCTGTCGCCGGAACTCACGGCTAGCGCGACCAGCGACGCGTCCATCAACTGGCCCACCTGCAACACGCGGCACTGCGTCCAGCTTTTCAATTCCGCCGACGCACCTGCATCCGCATACACAGTACGCACCGACACCTCGCCGATGGCGTGAAGCTCATGCAGCATCCCCGGCGGCAGCCAGATTGCCTGAAACGGAGCGAGCATCCAGATCCCGGTGGGCGTCAACACCCGCACAACGCCCCGCGTGACGTAAATCAGTTGCGCTTCTTCGTGAGCGTGCCACGGGTCCCGGTAGCCATCCTCGACTTCCCACATGCGCGCGACGAGCGGATTGTCTCCATCCGTGCGAATCGGCAGGAAACGCTGCCGCCATACCGGTTCCAGATTTTCAAACTTTTCTAATTTCATCGAGTTTCAGCAACTTTTTGGCAGGATCGCGATAGAACTTGTCATCACGGCGGATGCAGGTCGAATGTAAGCTTCTTCCTGTCTAGCCGGGTAGAAAGTTCGGCAGCAACCAGTAATAATTCTCATTCTTGCATAGATCAATGCACGATCTTCACGCCACGACGGGCGCGGCATGAACCGCCCCGCATCCTCATAGCGCCCTGACCGGCGCGTCCCCTGGTTTTTAGAGAAGCCGCTGCGAGCCCTGCGACTCGCAGGCGCGTGCTTGCGTGCGCGCTTTTTCGGCGGAAACAGCGGCGTCCTGGAGACCGATTGGGAAGATGGCCGGAAGGAGATCACAACGTGTGTGGCGCAAGCCAGCCGCACGTCGGAAGCGAAGCGATAACAACCCGAGAACGAGGGGAGCGACGGCCGCCCGGCCGGTGTCCCCCGAACAAGGCTCGCCGGGATGGCAGCCGCACACTAGTGGAGAGCAACGAGAGATGGAGTGGGCAACAAGCACGCGCGTGCGCGCGATTTCGGCCGCCGCGGGGATGGCGTTTTATGCAGCGGCGACGAGCCACGTTTATGCGCAGGCGGAGCAATCGCCGCCGTCAGCTCAATCGCCAGGGCCGGCCCAGTCGCCGCCATCGTCGGCTAAACAAACAGGCAGCGCCACGACCCAGCCAACCGCGAGCGCCAACACGTTGCCCGCGATCGCGGTGTCGGGGAATACCGACAAGGACGCGACCGTCGGTCTCGTCGCGCGCCGCAGCGTCACCGGGACCAAGACCGATACGCCCATCAACGAAACGCCGCAGACGATCAACGTGGTCACCGCGCAGCAGATCGAGATGACGCGTGCGACGGACATCAACCAGGCGCTGCGTTACGTGCCGGGTTTCTCCACCTACAGTTCGGACAATCGCTCCGACTGGTATGCGGCGCTGCGAGGCTTCACGCCGACGCTGTTCGTGGACGGCCTGTCGGTGCCCAACACGATCAATCTGGCCAGTTGGCGTGTCGATCCGTACATGATCGAGAGCCTGAGCGTGTTGCGCGGCCCGACCTCGGTGCTCTACGGGCAGGGCGATCCGGGCGCGATCGTCGACGTGCAAAGCAAGCTCGCGAATGGCGAGCGCATCCGCGAGGTCGAAGTGCAGGTGGGCAACTATGCGCGCAAGCAGATCGCCTTCGATATCGGCGACAAGATCGGTGATGACGGACGGCTGTCGTACCGCGTCTTGGGCGTCGCGCGTGACGGCAATGTCGAGGTTGGGCCGAAGGCCGATCAACGTGTGGCGCTGTCGCCGTCGATTAAATGGCAGCCGAGTGCGGCCACTTCGTTCACGCTGTACGCGACCTATCTGCAGGACTGGACCGACACGGCGAGCAACTTCCTGCCGGTCTACGGCACGGTGTTGCCGAACCCGAACGGCAAGATTCCGGCCGATCTCTACGTCGGCGATCCGGGCTTCGACAAGTACGGAAAGAAACAGGCATCGGTCGGCTACAAGTTCGAGCATCAGTTCAACGACATCTGGACCGTGCGGCAAAGCGCGCGCTTCATGCACCTGTCGACCGACGACTGGTCGGTGTACGGCGGCGGTCTCGACGACGCCGATCCGACGATGGCGTCGCTGACCCGTTATGCAGGGATTTTCCGGTACAACTACAACCGCTTCGACGTCGACAATCAGGCGCAGGCGAACTTCCGCACGGGCGAGCTTGAACATACGGTGCTGGTCGGTATGGAGTACAACCGCCAGACCACGACTGACAGCGAGTCACTCGCGCTCGCGCCGGACCTGAACCTGTTCAATCCGGTCTACACGCCGGTGACACCGGCGATTTTCTCGACGGATGCCGCGTATCCGCGCACCGACATCAAGAGTTCGATGGACGCGTTCGGCGTGTATCTGCAGGATCAGATCAAGTGGCGGCGCTGGGTCTTCACCGCGGGTGGCCGTCAGGACTGGTCGGTGACGACGCAGAACGATCTGGTTGGCGGCACGCAGCAGACGCAGAGCGATCACGCGTTCAGCGGACGGGTCGGCGTGACGTACCTCGGCGACTACGGTTTGTCGCCGTACATCAGCTATTCGACCTCGTTCAATCCGCTGCTCGGCGTGAACCTGGCGAGTGGCGAAATTGCTGCGCCCACCCGGGGGCGTCAGATCGAAGCGGGTCTACGCTGGCAACCGCCCGGCAAGAACCTGATGCTGAATGCGGCGATCTATCAGATCAACCAGACCAACGTCGCAACGCCTAACCTCGCGGACCCGACCTTGAGCACCTACGTGCAAACCGGCGAGGTGCGCTCGCGCGGCATCGAACTCAGTGCGGTCGGCAAGGTGACGAACAATCTGTCGATCATCGCGGCGTACGTCTATCAGGACGTGAAGAACGTCGTGGCGAACGACGATTCGCTGAACAAGTGGCCGGTCGACATTCCGCGTCCGCGTCAGATGGCGTCGCTGTGGGCCGACTGGACGTGGCACACGGGCGTTCTCGCAGGGCTCGGTTTCGGCGCGGGCGTGCGGTATCAAAGCTCGGCGGCGGGGGCATCGGACAACTCGATTTCGGTGCCGAGCTACACGCTCTACGATGCGGCCGTGCACTACGACACACGCGACTGGCGGTTCGCGGTCAACGCGTCGAATATTTTCAACCGTACCTATGTGGGCGGTTGCCAGTCGGCCAGCGTGTGCATTTACGGCAATCCGCGTACGGTGATCGCTTCGGCGAGGTACAACTGGTAAGTGCGGTTGCCGTCGCAGTCGTCGTCGCGTAATTGCGTGACAGGGAGATTGGGTGTCCTCGACATCCAGTCTTCGTCAGCGCGCCGCGCGGTCAACCAAAGATCTACGCAAACATAGCTTTGCGTCTACGCCAGAACAACCTCCTCTAGCGTCTTCTTCAGTGCGGCAAAATCGGCGGCTTCGACCGCCTTTTTATTCGTGACGAGCACATCGATCCGGTCGACCGCGCAATACGAAATACGGCTGTGTTGGCCGATCTTGCTGTAGTCGGCGAGGATGGCGACACGATCTGCATTCGCAACCATCGCGCGCGCTACTTCGGTTTCCGCGTGATCGTAACTGGTCGCACCATGCCGGTGATCGACTCCGACCGGCGACAGCAGCGCCAGGTCCGCGCGATAACGGTGGATGTCGAGCACGGTCGTTGCGCCGGTCGTCGCCATCGTGCGGTCGCCGATCGATCCGCCCAACAGAATGACTTCGTTGGCCGCGTCGGCCTGTTCGGCCACGCCGCGCATTTTCAGCGCGACGTCGATGGAATTCGTCACGACGGTCAGATTGGCCAGCTTCGCCAGTTCTTCGGCGAGCGCTGCCGTGGTCGTGCCCGCATCGACAAACAGCGTCTGGCCGCTTGCGATCAAACCGACCGCCGCTTTCGCGATCGCCGTTTTGGCTTTGACGCGCAGGTGAGCGCGTTCGGCAATTGGTGCTTCGTCGGCGGGCCTGATCGCACCGCCATGCACGCGACGCAGTTCGCCGAGTGCTTCGAGATCGAGCAGGTCGCGCCGCACGGTTTCACGCGAGACCCCGAGGTCCGCCATGATCCGCTCGGTCGACACACGTTGCAGCGTGGACAGCAACGCGCGAATTCTCTGATGACGGTCTTCCTGCCACATGCATTTTTCCCTCAAGGAGACGCGCGGTGAAGCGTTCGAATCGATAGCTGCATCGTGGACATGGATGTGTGTCCGAACGATGTCAAGCGTACCGTTTTCGCCAGATTGTGTTGTATTTTTTTGGCAGCTTGCAACTTTGTGTATTTCATTTTAGCCTTCGCAAATCAAACATTGCGCGTGTTCTCTCGCGCGATGAAGCGCGTGGTCAGCTTCGTCATCCTGACAAAGATCTTGCAGCATAGATTCGGTATCCACGCGATAGGTGCGGGAAAACGCGCGATACTACGCGCGGGTCTCGCACGTAGTATCTGACGCCTGAATTCGCTATGCATCGCGGTTGCCTGATAGCCCGATGCGTTAAGGCAGCCGCAACCGTGTCGAGAACAAAACCAACCGCTTTATCAGGAAGGTAACGAGACGTGGCAAACGGGATTGATCGATGGCCTTACCCGCGACTGGTCGCGCATCGCTGCGGCGGCACGCTCGCGCCGGAGAACACGCTGGCCGGTTTCGACGCGTGTATGCGCTATGGCTACCGGATGGTCGAATTCGACGCCAAGCTTTCCGCCGATAACGAAGTCTTCCTGCTGCACGACGACACGCTCGATCGCACCACCAACGGCCACGGCGCCGCCGCGGAGCACAGCTGGCAGCAACTCGCCACGCTCGATGCGGGCGCCTGGCGCGGTCAGCAATTCGACGGTACGCGTCTGCCGACACTTGCGGAAGCGGCGCAACGCTGCAAGCGCGACAACATCGCCGCCAACATTGAAATCAAACCGTGTCCGGGCCGGGACGTGATCACCGGCACGCTGGTGGCGCAACGCGCGTCGACCTTGTGGCAAGGGCAAACGCCGCCGCTCCTCTCATCGTTTTCATTCGACGCACTCACCGCCGCGCGCGACGCCGCGCCGTCGCTGCAACGCGGCATGCTATTCGAAGAAGTGCCGACGGATTGGCTGCGTATCGTGCGTGAGCTGGAGTGCGTGTCGTTGCATGCGAGCCACCGCTATCTGAGTGAGCCGCTGGTCGCGCAGATTCATGCAGAAGGACTATGCGTGCTGGCGTACACCGTGAATGACCCGGCGCGCGCGCGACTGCTCGCGCAATGGGGTGTCGACATGATCTGTACCGATCGCCTTGATATCTTGCCGCATGACATGTTGTCCGCGCTGGCCGATCCTGCCTGAAACGAGGCAAACGACGAGGCAAGCGCGGTTGTTCAAATCAGACATTTTCCAAACGTAGCAATTTCGGCAAAGGATGGGGAAGACTATGAACCGCACCGCGTTAGCTCGCATACTTTCGATGTCGGCCGCTGCGGGTGTCGCCGCTGCCGGGGTCGGCAGCGCATCGGCGGCGCCGCTCGACGCGCTGATCTCGGCAGCGAAGCAGGAAGGCCAGCTCACCGTGATCGCGTTGCCGCACGACTGGTGCAACTATGGTCAACTGGTCGCGGGCTTCGAGAAAAAGTACGGCATCAAGATCAACGAGCTGAATCCGGATGCGGGTTCCGGCGACGAAATCGAAGCCATCAAGGCGAACAAAGGCAACAAAGGGCCGCAGGCGCCCGACGTGATCGACGTCGGCCTGTCGTTCGGTCCGACCGCGAAGGCCGAAGGTTTGCTGCAACCGTACAAGGTCGCGACGTGGAACTCGATCCCGAAAGAATCGAAAGACGCGGACGGCTACTGGTATGGCGATTACTACGGCGTGCTGGCATTCGAAGTGAACGCCGACATGATCGACAAGGCGCCTGCCGACTGGAGCGATCTGCTCAAGTCGGACTATAAGAATGCGGTCTCGCTGGCGGGCGATCCGCGCACCGCGAATCAGGCCATCCAGGCCGTCTATGCAGCCGGTATTTCGCAAGCCAAAGGCGATGCCGGTCAGGCAGATAAAGCCGGCCTCAAATACTTCGCCGATCTGAATAAAAGCGGCAACTTCGTGCCGGTGATCGGCAAGGCCGCATCGCTCGCTCAGGGCACGACGCCGATCATCGTGCGTTGGGATTACAACGCGCTGGCCGACCGCGACACGCTGAAGGGCAATCCGAAGGTGCAGGTGGTGATTCCGAAAACGGGCGTGGTCGCCGGTGTTTATGTGCAGGCGATCAGTGCGTACGCACCGCATCCGAATGCCGCCAAGTTGTGGATGGAGTACCTGTACTCCGATGAAGGTCAGATTGGCTGGCTGACCGGTTATTGCCACCCGATGCGTTACAACGAACTCGTAGCAGGCAAGAAGGTACCTCAGGAGTTGCTCAACAAGTTGCCGCCGCCGTCGTCGTACAAAAACGTGGTATTCCCGACGCTGTCGCAACAGGACGCGTACAAGGAGACCATCACGAAGCAATGGGACGCAACCGTGGGCGCGAACGTCAAGTAAGCCCGGGTCGGCGCGTCTGACCGTGGCGGGATGTTTTTGCTGTCGTGCGCGCCGCTCATTCCCGGGCGGCGCGTATTGGCTTGAGCCAGATTGTTGCAAAGGTGAGCTATGAGCGCTTCATCGGATGCCGGGTCGGTGCAGCCGGAATTGCTGATTCCGACTGTGCCCGGTCCAACGCCTCGTGTCGACGGTCCGGGGCGTGCGTCACCGTTACTCGCATGGATCGGCGTGGTGCCGTTCTTCGTGTTCGCGCTGATGTTCCTGATTCTGCCGACCGGCTTCCTGATGGTCGGCGCATTCCAGGATGCGCAAGGCCACTTCACGCTGACCAACCTTCGCGACCTGCTCCAGCCGACGATTCTCGACGCGTACTGGATCAGCTTCAAGGTCAGCGCTGCCTCCGCGTTGGGCGGCGCGGTAATCGGTTCGCTGCTCGCATGGGCGGCGGTGCAGGGCAAGCTGCCCGGATGGATTCGTCCTACGTTGATGACGTTTTCCGGCGTCGCTTCAAACTTTGCCGGTGTGCCGCTCGCGTTCGCTTTCATCTGCACGCTAGGGCGAGTCGGCCTCGTCACCGTTTTGCTAAAGAAATATCTCGGCTTCAATCTGTACTCGACCGGCTTCAGCATTCTCAGTTTCACCGGTCTCACGATCACCTACCTGTACTTCCAGATTCCATTGATGGTGCTGATGGTCACGCCCGCGCTCGACGGGCTGAAGCGCGAATGGCGCGAAGCCTGTGATTGCCTCGGCGGCACGGCGTTTCAATACTGGCGATACGTCGCGCTACCGGTATTGTTGCCGAGCATTCTCGGCGCAGCGTTGCTGCTGTTCGCCAATTCATTCGGCGCGGTTGCTACCGCTTACGCACTGACGGGTAGCTCGCTTAACATCGTGCCGATCCTGCTATTCGCGCAGATTCGCGGCGACGTCATGCATAACCCGAATCTCGGTTACGCGCTTGCATTAGGGATGGTGGTCGTCACGGGCCTGTCGAACGGCGGCTACATCTGGTTGCGTTCGCGCTCGGAAAGGGGGCGTCGATGAAAAGTCAGTCGCGGGTGGGCGCCTGGACCGCGGTGATCGTCGGCTCGCTGTATTTTCTGATTCCGTTGATCGCAACGTTCGAATTCAGTTTGCGGATGAAGCGCGGCGCGTATAGCTTCGAAGCCTATCGTGTCGTGCTGTCCGATCCGCGTTTTCAGGCCTCGTTTGGCTATTCGATTCTGATCGCCATCCTGACGATCGTGATCGGCATCTTGCTGGTGGTGCCGACGGCGTACTGGGTGCAGTTGCGTTTGCCGAAGCTGCGGCCGGTTGTCGAATTCATTACGCTGCTGCCGCTGGTGGTGCCGGCAATCGTGATCGTGTTCGGCTATCTGCGCATCTATAACAGCAGTTCGATTCTGCCGCTCACCGGCAACGAGCGCGCAACCGATCTGCTACTCGTGTTCGGTTACGTGACGTTATCGCTGCCGTATATGTACCGCGCAGTCGATGCCGGTCTGCGTGCCGTCGACGTGCGTTCGCTGACCGAAGCCGCCGAATGCCTGGGCGCAAACTGGCCGACGATTCTCTTCAAGGTCATTTTCCCGAATATCCGCTCGGGCATTTTGTCCGGTGCGTTTCTCACGTTTGCGGTGGTCATCGGCGAATTCACGATAGCCAGTCTGCTCGACCGGCCTGCGTTCGGTCCATATCTGCAATTGATCGGCGCGAATCGCGCGTATGAGCCGTCGGCGCTCGCGATCATTGCGTTTGCGATCACGTGGGCGTCGATGGGACTGATTCAGGTATTCGGTTCGGCCCGCGCATTGAGCGCGCAAAAAATCTGACGGACTCAGGCAGCGAGAATCATGGCATTCCTTGAAATCGAAAATCTGCACAAGACCTTCGGTGCGAACACGGCGCTGCATCACTTCGATATGCAGATCGAGCGCGGCGAGTTCATCACGTTCCTCGGCCCCTCCGGCTGCGGCAAGACCACGGTGCTGCGGATGATCGCCGGCTTCGAAACACCGACGCGCGGCATCATCCGGCTCGACGACAAAGACGTCACGCACCTGCGCACGCGGCAGCGCAAGGTCGGCATGGTGTTCCAGTCGTATGCGCTGTTTCCGAACATGACGGTGGCGGAGAACATCGGCTTCGGGCTGAAGATCGCGCATCAGTCGCAGGCGGAGATCGGCAAGCGTGTCCAGGAGATGCTCGATCTGATCAAGCTGCCGCAGCTCGGCGAGCGTTATCCGTGGCAACTGTCGGGTGGACAGCAGCAGCGCGTGGCGTTGGCGCGAGCGTTGGCCGGCAAGCCGCAGGTGTTGCTGCTAGATGAACCGCTGTCCGCGCTCGACGCCAAAATCCGTATCTCACTGCGCCAGGATATTCGCGCGTTGCAGCGTGAACTCGGCATTACGTCGATCTTCGTCACGCACGATCAGGAAGAGGCGCTGTCCATTTCCGACCGCATCGTCGTGATGAACGAAGGGCGGGTCGAACAGATCGGTTCGCCATCGGAGATTTACAACTATCCGCGCACACGGTTTGTCGCGTCGTTCGTCGGCACCTTGAATATTCTGGCGGGACACGTGATCGATCCGGCGACCGGCAGGATGGCTGTCGACGGTCAGGAACTCACCACCACCCAGGAACTGCCGGCGGACGACGCAGGCAAGAAGCGCTTGCTCGCGTTGCGCCCCGAGGCAATCGTGCTGGAACCCGCCGCACCTGGGCGCAACACGTTGAACGCCACCGTCGAAGAAGTGAATTTTCTGGGCGCCGTGGTGCGCATCAGGACCCGCGTAAAAGATGCGGTGATTTCGCTCGACGTATTCAACGATCCGAATCGCGGCCTTCCGGAAAGAGGGCAGCCGGTGTCGCTCGGTTTCTCGCACGAGAATCTGCTGGTGCTGGAAGAAGGCGCGGTTTAAGCCTGATCAGAAGTTGGCCGGGTTTTCCCGTAGCTCACGGCCAACTCGATTCCGGATTCCCCGACAGCCCTTGTCCGGATTTCCGGAATCCCGGACGTCATTCGCGACGGCGCGATAAAAAGCCTATAAAAATCAACGCGCTAATGGCGGCATGCAGCTGGCATTGACCTTGCAAAACAGATATCGCGGCCGCAACGGTCCGACAACTAAAGCAAGGAGACAACGATGTCTGATTTCCCTTCCCGGTATTTCTGAATTCGTCGTCTTGTCGCGGTCTGATGCCGTGCACGAGCGTGACGACTATTCGTTCGCGTGATGCGCAATGTGACAGGCCTTGAGCTCATCCCCCTAGCAGGAACCATCGTGAAGAAACCTATCCACAAAGTGCTGTACGTCCAGGTGATCGTGGCGATCATCATCGGTATTGCGCTCGGGCATTTCTACCCGGATCTCGCCATCGATATGAAGCCGCTCGGCGACGGCTTCATCAAACTGATCAAGATGGTGATCGGGCCGATCATCTTCTGCACGGTGGTCACGGGTATCGCCGGCATGGAAGATATGAAGAAGGTCGGGCGCGTGGGCGGCAAGGCGCTGCTGTACTTCGAGATCGTGTCGAGCTTCGCGCTGGTGCTCGGCCTCGTCGCGACGCACGTGCTGCGGCCGGGCGCGGGCTTCAACATCGACCCGGCCACGCTCGACAGCAAGGCCGTCGCATCGTATGCCGCCAAGGCGCACGGCCAGTCGACCGTCGACTTCTTCATGCACATCATTCCGGACACGATCACGTCGGCGTTCGCGCAGGGCGAAATTCTGCAGATCCTGCTGATCGCGCTGCTGTTCGGCTCGGTGCTCGCGACGGCCGGTGAGAAGGGCAAGGTCGTGACGAACCTCATCGAGGGCTTCGCGCATGTGCTGTTCGGCGTGGTGCGCATCATCACGAAGCTGGCGCCGATCGGTGCGTTCGGCGCGATGGCGTTCACCATCGGCAAGTACGGGATCGGTTCGCTGCTGCCGATGCTCAAGCTGATCGGCACGTTCTATCTGACGTCGATTGTGTTCGTGGTGGTGGTGCTCGGCATCATTGCGCGTTTCGTGGGCTTCAACATCCTGCGCTTCGTCGCGTACATCAAGGAAGAGATGCTGATCGTACTCGGCACGAGCTCGTCCGAAGCTGCGCTGCCGCAACTGATGCTGAAGCTCGAAAAGCTCGGCTGCTCGCGTTCCGTGGTGGGTCTGGTGGTGCCGACCGGCTATTCGTTCAACCTCGACGGCACCAACATCTACATGACGATGGCCGTGCTGTTCATCGCGCAGGCGACCAACACCGACCTCACGTGGACGCAGCAGCTCACGCTGCTGGCCGTGACGATGCTGACCTCGAAGGGCGCCAGCGGCGTGACGGGTGCGGGCTTCATCACGCTGGCCGCGACGCTGGCCGTGGTGCCGACCATTCCGCTGTCGGGCATGGTGCTGATTCTCGGTATCGACCGCTTCATGAGCGAGTGCCGCGCGCTGACCAACATCGTCGGCAACGGCGTGGCGACGGTGGTGGTGTCGGCATGGGAAAAGGAACTGGACCGCAGCAAGCTGAATGCCGCGTTGCGCGGTGAGGTGGCGGTCAAAGAGTCGGCCGGCGTTTAAGCCGCGCCCGGGCTTCAATACCTGTCCTCCCCCGACTGCGGACACCAGCGTATGAAACCGGTGTCCGCACCTGAACCTCTGGTGCGATCCACGGCGGAAGCTCAGGCCGACGGCGCGCCGCCTTATGCCACAATGTCCGATCCTGACCGATCGGACATTGCCAACGTGACCCGCCGCCTGTTGATCCTCTTCGTGCTCGTTGCCGGGCTCGCGGCGGCGTGCGGACTCACTTACAGCATTGCGTGGAAGAGCGGGGTCGACAACTTGCGGCGCAACGCTGCCGTGCGGGTCGACCGCACCACGAGTGCGCTTAAGAGCACGCTCGAGCGTTACGAATCGCTGCCCTATCTGCTGGCTGAGCATCCGATCGTGCAGGACGTGCTGGTCGACCCCAGCCCGGCCAACGTCAAGCGCGCCAATCTCTACCTCGAAGACCTCAACCTGCACGCGCGGGCCACGGTCACGTACATCATTTCGCTCGACGGCTACTGCGTCGCCGCCAGCAACTGGCGCGGTCCAGGCAGCTTTGTCGGCGCGGGCTATCAATTCCGGCCGTATTTTCTCGACGCGATCAACGGCGGCGTGGGCCGCTTTTTCGGCATCGGCACGATTTCGCAGGCGCCGGGCTACTACATCTCGCAGCCGGTGCGGCGCGACGGCAAGATCGTCGGCGTGGCGGTCGTCAAACTCGATCTGGAATGGTTTCAGGGTGTCGACGCGTCCGAGCCGCTGGTCGTCACCGACGACCATGGCGTGATTTTTCTGTCGTCGGTGCCGGCGTGGAAATATCACACGATCCGGCCTTTGTCGGGACCGGTCGCCGATTCGATTTATCAGGCGCGGCAATACGCGCAACAGCCGATTGCGGCGCTGCCGGTGACGATCGAGCGCACGCTTGAAGGGGATGCGCAGATCGTGCGGATCGGCGGCGGCCGCTATGCGCCGCGTTATCTCGCGTCGCGCCGCAGCATGGGCGAGCCGGACTGGCATCTGATCACGATGTCGACCGTCGATCCAGTCGACGCCGATGCGCGCAAGGCGACCATCGTCACGGGCTTCGGCTACGTGTCGCTCGTCCTGCTCGCGTTCTACTGGCGGATGCGCCGCGCGCGCGTGCGCGAGGTGATGCGCAGCCGCGCGTTGCTGCAGAAAGCCTATGCCGAATTGAACCGGCGCGTCGCCGAGCGCACCGCCGATCTGTCCGAAGCCAACGAGCAGTTGCAGAAGGAAGTCGCCGAGCGCACGCGCGCCGAGCAGGAACTGCGCGCCGCGCACGACGAATTGATTCAGGCGAGCAAACTCGCCGCGCTCGGTCAGATGGCGGCCGGCATCACGCATGAGTTGAATCAGCCGCTCGCCGCTTTGCGCAGTTTTTCAGACAACACGCGCGTGTTTCTCGAACGTGGCGATCAGGTGTCGGCGCGCGAGAATCTCGAAGCGATTGCCGCGCTCACCGAGCGTATGGGCAAGATCACCAATCAACTGAAGCTGTTTGTCGGGCGGGCGCGGCCGCGTAGTGCGCGCGCGCCGATCATGCGGGCGTTGCGCAATGTCGTTGGCTTGCTGCAAAAGCGCTTGCAGGGTATTGCAATCGAATACGCGTTGCTCGATTCGAGCAGCGGCGCGCGCACCCCGCTCAGTCTCGCCGACGACCATGCCGAACTGGTTGCGCATTGCGACGATCTGCGGCTCGAACAGGTGCTGATCAACCTGCTCGGCAATGCGCTGGACGCAACCGCCGGCATGAGCGCGCCGCGCATTGTGATCGAGATCGAAGCCGGCGAGTCGAGCCTGTCGTTTGCGGTGAGCGACAACGGCCCGGGCATTCCCGACGACGTGCTGCCACGTTTATTCGAGCCGTTCTTCACAACCAAAGAGATGGGGCAGGGACTTGGCCTTGGGCTCGCGATTTCTTCGTCGATTGCACGCGATTGCGGCGGCACACTCGTGGCGCGCAACGGGCCGGACGGCGGTGCATTATTCGTGTTGACGCTGCGTCGCGCGCGCGTGCAGACGAGCCACACATCGGACCCGCTGACTACGGGTCCATGAATCAGAATCAGATGGAAAACGACATGAGCTACGGCCTGCAAGTGCTGTATATCGAAGACGATGAACTGGTGCGGCGCGCCAGCGTGCAGAGTTTGCAACTGGCGGGCTTTGACGTGATCGGCCATGCGTCGGTGGAATCGGCGGCGAAGATGATCAGCGCGGAATTTTGCGGCGTGATTGTCAGCGATATTCGTTTGCCCGGTGCGAGCGGTCTCGATCTGCTCGCGCAATGCCATGAGCGTGCGCCCGACGTACCGGTGATTCTGGTCACCGGGCACGGCGATATTTCGATGGCTGTTCAGGCGATGCGCGACGGCGCGTACGACTTCATCGAGAAGCCGTTTGCGTCCGAACGTCTGATAGAAACGGTGCGGCGCGCGTTGGAGCGCCGCAAGCTGGTGCTTGAGAACACAGCGTTGCGGCGCGAACTGGCTGAACAGAACACGGTGGCGCCGCGGATCATCGGCCGCAGCCAGGCTATCGAGCAGGTGCGCCGGCTGATCGCGAATGTCGCGCCGACCGATGCGTCCGTGTTGATCAATGGCGACACCGGCGCGGGCAAAGAGTTGATCGCGCGTAGTCTGCATGAGTTGTCGCCGCGACGTGACAAGCCGTTTATCGCGGTGAACTGCGGTGCGCTGCCGGAGCCGATGTTCGAATCGGAGATGTTCGGCTACGAACCGGGCGCGTTCACCGGTGCGGCGAAACGCCGGATCGGCAAGCTCGAACATGCGTCGGGCGGCACGCTGTTTCTCGACGAGATCGAGAGCATGCCGCTCGCGTTGCAGGTCAAGCTATTGCGCGTGTTGCAGGACGGCGTGCTGGAACGCCTCGGCTCGAATCAGCCGATTCGCGTGAATTGCCGCGTGGTGGCGGCGGCGAAAGGCGATATGGCGGAGCATGTCGCGGACGGCTCGTTCCGGCGTGACCTGCTGTATCGGCTGAACGTGGTGACGATTGCGTTGCCGCCGTTGGGCGAGCGTCGCGAAGACATCGTGCCGCTGTTCGAACATTTCCTGCTGGATGCGGCGGTGCGTTATCAGCGTCCGGCGCCGATCCTCACCGACCGGCAACGCGCGAGTCTCACGCAGCGCGACTGGCCCGGCAATGTGCGCGAACTGCGCAATGCCGCCGATCGCTTCGTACTCGGTATCGCAGACGACCCCGTGATGTCTTTCTCTGCCGACGAAGCTGCCACACAGCCGCTCAAGGAGCGCGTCGAGCAATTCGAACGGGCGATGATCGCGCAGGCGTTGGAGCAGGCAGGCGGCGTGGTCGCCGTCGCGGCGGACAATCTGCAACTCGGTAAAGCGACACTCTACGAGAAGATCAAGCGATATGGCCTGGCGGCCAAAGGGGAAGGGGAGCGGTGAGGATTGAGTGCGCCGGCGGCGTAATGCGGTGCCGGCGCGTTGGAATCTGATTTAAAGCGGGCGCGCGGAGTTCAGGTTCAGGCTGCTTTCAACGCCTTTTCCAGCAAGTGGTCGAGTTCCGCGAATTCCGGTTCGCCAACATAGCGCTTCAGAATCTTGCCGTCCTTGTCGACCAGGAAGGTGGTGGGTGTGAGTTGCACGTTGCCGAACTGCTTGGCTGCCGAGCCGTCGTCCATGGCGACCTTGAACGGAAGCTGACGTGTTTGCGCGTAGTTGGTCACGTACATCGGCGCGTCGTAGTTCATTGCGACAGCGACGAATTCCAGACCTTGGCCCTTGAAGCGGTTATAGGTCTTAACCATCTGCGGCATTTCCTTGATGCAGGTGTCGCAGTTGGTGGCCCAGAAGTTGATCAGGTAGACCTTGCCTTTCAGGTCGGCGGTCGACACTTTCTGGCCCGACAGCAGCGTGAAAGTCGCATCCGGCACGCGTTGCTGGCCGGCAAACGCGAAGTAACCGGCGATGGCGAGCGCGACCGCCACAGCAGCCGCGATGATGTAGCGAAGCGGGCTGGTGCGCTTGACGGCGGTAGACGGATTGGAGCTCATGAACGGAACCTCGAGAGTCGCGCGGAGCGCGCGGGACAGTGGTCGGTTGTGGGCTTTCGGCCCGGTGCTGGACAGCCCCGCTATTGTAGACCCATTCCCTTTGACGGAGCAGGAGAGCGGGCGGGAGAGGATAATGGGGCTTTATGTTCCCGTCAGCCCGGTCTTCTGTCCCTATGTTCCGATCCGCTTTTGGCATTCGTCGTTTGATCGTCCGGGTTTTGTCCCGTTTTGCATCGGCTGACATTTTTTCGGCGCGCGTTCAGGCCGATGGCCGGTTTCCTCGCGATGCCGGTGTCCCCGCCAGTTCCGGCGAAAGCTCGCAGGGAAAGCCGGGACTGCGAGCGATTCTCCGCACGGCGGCCGCCGTGCTGGCTGTCGGCGCGGTCCTCACCGCCTGTTCGCCGACTTTCGACTGGCGAACCATCATGAACAACGATGACGGCTACACAGTCGATCTACCTGCCAAGCCGAGTAACGATCAGCGTGCGTTGCAGATCGACGGCAAGTCTATGCAGATGGCAATGCAGACAGCTGAGGCCGGCCACGCCGTCTTCGCAGTCGGCACCGTGATGCTGCCGGACGACGCCGAGGCCACCCAGCGCGCCGCGCTCGATTTCCTGCGTGACGGACTTGCCCGCAATGTGAACGCAGCACCTGCCGCGCATGACGTGCAAATCCCGCTGGCAGCAGGCGGCAAGGTGCCGGGTCTCGAAATGCAGCTAAGCGGCGAGGCGGGCTCGCAGCACGAAACGCGCACCATCTACGCTCGCCTGGTGGCGCACGGCCGACACGTTTATCAGGCGGCGATCATCGCGGCCACACCGCTCCCTCAAGAGCAGGTCGACCAGTTTTTCTCGTCGTTTCAGCTGTATTGAGGCGGTATTTTTGTCCGGTTCAGCAGGCTTTTAAGTGGGTTAACGCAGTGAAGGTTTTTTCGTAACTTCGTGCGCTAATCCACGGTTTACGTTGATTTTTTTTGTATCCACGGCGCCCCTGTGGATAACTCTGTTGAGAACTCCGCCAGATTTGCCGCAAATGCCCATCCCGTGGGCATTCTGTCAGACGGCCGCCGCGCGCCGCGTCTAAAAAAACTCAATCAAATCAATGCGTTCCCGTCAGGCCTTTCAATGCGCCTTTCAGATGTATCTAAATCTAACGAAGGCTTGAACATGTGCATAAGTCAAGTCTTGACAGCAGATTTTTCTCCTTATACCGAACCAAAAGCGCGCCGATACTGGATTGCCTCGCCGATCTGCGCCGCACTCGGCATCCGGGCGCCGGCAAGGTCGGCGATGGTTCGAGCGACCTTCAGCACACGGTAGTACGCGCGCGCTGACCATCCGAAGCGCTCGCCGGCTTCGCGTAGCAACGCCTCGCCCGCCGCGTCGGGGCGGCAGAGTTCGTCCACTTGCCGGCCCCCCAGTTCGCGATTGGTCATGCCCTGCCGGTTGAGCTGACGCTCGCGGGCGGCACTGACCCGTTCGGCAATCGGCGCGGTCGCTTCGCCGGACACCGTTGCGCGGGCCGACAATTCCGCCGCTGTGAGCGCTGGAATTTCCAGCTGGATATCGATCCGGTCGAGCAAAGGGCCGGACAGTTTGCGCAGGTAGCGCGCCGCGACCTCCGGCGTGCAACGGCAGCGGCCGCCCGGATCGCCGCGCCATCCACACGGACAGGGATTCATCGCCGCGATCAGCTGGCACGCGGCAGGAAAATCCGCCTGGAGCGCCGCGCGCGAAATGGTGATGCGGCCGGCCTCAAGCGGTTCGCGCAGCGTCTCCAGCACATTCCGGTCAAACTCCGGCATTTTGCTTTTAGGCACAAAAAAAGCGAAAAGTTGCTCATTGTCGTCGGGTAGCCCCGTACCTAGTGAGGCCTGCCGTAACGTGGGGGTAGGTTTAATTTTTTACATTTAGGGCAAGCCGGCGCAGCCGGCGCGTCAGCGCTCAAGTGTGTGCAACTGCGGAACCGCCGTTAGGCGGCTGTCCACACCCTTGCGGTGTGGGCAGCGAAGTTGTGCACACGGGGAACTGTCGGAGTGCTGTCACAACCTCAGTTTTGAAACACGCGGGTAATGTGCGTCTTTCAGTCTGCCTAGGTGAATTGCTAGGTAAGACCTTAAGCGAGCTTTGCCTCGAGCAGCTTTCTAAGATGCTTGCGTTCGTGCTTTGATAAGCGGCCCCATGTCAGCACCAACTCCGCGAGGTCGTCGTCCTCGCAATAAAAATATGCTGCCGGAACGCGTAGCACTTTGGCGAGCTTCATTGCGATTTCAAACGATGGCTCGTGTACACCAGTCTCATAACGGCTAATGCGGGCGCTTGCGGTATGTTCATCTAACCCAATTTGGAAGCCCAATTTGTCTTGTGGAATCTCCGCCCGGCGCCGGGCACCCCGGAGACGCTGACCGAAAAGTGAGGCTGATTGCTTGGTAGTCATTCTACGAATATCGTAGGATTCGCTTGTGGAATCTCTACGTAATTCGTAGAATTGGTTTCATATTTCGTTTTTGCCGCGGGTATAACAGTTATCTCCCATTCGTCGGGTCAATCAATTGACGCGACAACTCAAGGCGGTAGAGCCGTCTGACGTTCAATGGATACGTGAGCTTCTTTTCGGCGAGGCAGCAATCGACGTCCCAGGACGAACCCGAGCTCACAGCGACGAACGGGATTTTTATGGGTTCCGTTTGGCATACACCTGCGTGGAAGCCTAGATGTCATGGATGTGCAGATGCCCCTTTTGCCAACGTTTCTAACTCCAGCTGAGCCAGAAATCGCTTTGTCACGCTGGAGAGCCTTCAAGACTTCGGATGGCTTAATGCACCTTGTTGGCGTCGACTCATCTCGGCGAGAGCGCGTGAGTTGGGCCGTTGGCGTATTTGACCACCGGGATATGCTAGCTTTCACGAGCGACGGTAATACCTATCGACTCGTCGGGAAGCCAGGAACGTTCTGCGACGTTGAGAACGCGTGGGAAAGCTGGTTTCAAGTTCACTGCGTAGGAGCGGTCACCGATGTTACGGATTGCCTACTCGCAAAGTCCGGCGGTGCCGACGCGTAACCGTACTGAGTCGCAGTAGGGAAGTGAATGGGCACCGTCGGGTCAGCATATTGTGAGAAGCTCATTTAGCGCCAGAAAGTTTTTCGACAAGCGAGCTCGAAATCGCGTCTAGTTCTGAACGACAAATGTCCACATAGATGTGACCTGTCGCAGCAAGTTGATATTGAGGTCCAGCTAGTCTTTCATCCACTAGCATTGAATCAGCACTACATGGGAATGGTTATGCCGAGGTCCGGAAGTGATACCAGTGCTGATGTGCGACATGTCATGCGCAGTGCCGCCGTTGCGGCAATGCTGTCGGACCCAACTGGCACCGAAGCGCTACTACATCGTTCTGATGCGGAAATCGGGGGCCTCTTCAAAATGCACCTTATTCAGGTTGTTGGCGCCGCGACGGTTTCCAACTTGGACTTGAGTTCGACTCGTGAGGAAGACGAGGCGCGAGGTCGTTTGACTAGCCGCCGTGGCACAGAATTCCCCGGTTTGACAAGCGTGTCCGCGGCTAACATGGAGCGGTATTCCCTTGTTCTGCAAGGAAGACTCTTACCTGCGGAGGACTTCTGCAAAGCAGAGGGAATCACTGAGCAGCAGCTAAACGAAGACGTCGCATTGTGCCGAGTCTTCACCGTGGAATTTGAGTCGGACCAGTACTACCCGATTTTTGCCCTATCGAGTCAGGTTCACCGTGGGAACTTCGCGAAGGTCGTCCGGAGTCTGGGTGAATCAACTGGCTGGAGCAAATGGAAATTTTTCACGACGCCTTCGGAATCACTCGGCGGACTTACGCCACTCAAACTTTTGATGCGTGAGGAAGTAGGCCGTGCGGTGGCCGCTGCCGCGGAATTCCGAGCGCTAAGTGCAGTGTTCCTCAGCATCACACGAACGACACCGCACTCAAACTGATTCACACGCCATGCGTACAGTCACGGCCACAGAGACCACCGAGCCCGAAGTCCCAAATAAGAAGCGAACGGTTCAATCGCTTGAAGATGCACGGGTTGCGCAGGTAAACCATGCAATTCATCGCGCGGTTGTCACTGCTATCCTGGTTGACCCTGTGGCCGCCGATGCGTTTCTTGACATCCCTGACGAAGAACTCGGACGCAGGTTCAAGAATCGACTTTGGGAGGTCATCGGCGTGTCCACGATACTGAACCTGGACCTTCGGTCGATGCGCGAGGAGGAAGCGAATCTCGCCAAACACTCTGGCCGCGGCTCGAAATTGCGAATATCGGAACGCAACGGCATCGGCATCTCAGAGCGCTACACCTTGGTGCGCGAGGGTCGGTTGCTCCTTGTGTCGGACTACTGCAAAGCGACCGGTATCACTGAAGCAAATCTGAACAGGAGTCTTGGTGCGAGGAAAATCTTTAGCGTTGAACTCAAGCGCAAGAAGTATGTTCCAGCTTTCTTCCTCTCACCGATGATTCGTCGGGAAGATTTCGCCAAGGTTATTCGTCGCCTAGGTGAGACTTCTGGGTGGGGCACGTGGGACTTTTTCACCACTCCGAAAGCGACGCTTGGTGGCGCTACGCCGCTTCAATTCCTCGCGATTAAACGAGTCAAGCCCGTTCTGATGGCTGCTGCAGAGTTCGCAAAGGGCCAGGTCTCACCGCCTTCAACGTCATGGACGAAATCCTGAGAATCATCTTCCAAAACTTACCGCTACTTTATGTACCAGCGGTCGGAGCTCTTGTCGCTCTGGTCGTATTGTGTATCAAGCGGCGTTACGTGAAAGAAGGCTACATCTTTCGACGCCCGTCTGCGTCTTCACAGCAGAACCAGGCGCCAGTCCTTGAAGTGACCAACACGTTTTCTGTTAGTCAGGTTGCACCGGAGCGTCCTATGACCACGCCAAGCGAAAGGACCAACGCAGTTATCGAGACTCGTAGATTCCTTCAAGAGCTCGCTTCCGACGATGGTCACACCGAGGCTTCCGAGATTCGAGAAAGTGCAAGGCGGCTTCTTCGGCACTACCCACTCGACATCGACATATCGATATCGGCATCGGCCTTTCCAAGCGTCTGGTCTGAACCAGAAGCGTAGCGACAGTTGCATCTTCCCCACGAAATGGCGAGGCGCTTCTAAGCCGAAACTACACAACCCATTTTGGCGTCCCCAGCGACGACAACTCAAATGACTAAGCGACCGAGTATTGCTAAGCAAATGTTCCGGGAGTCAGAGATACCTTCCGAAGACTTCAGTCGTAGCTGGCACATTAGGCAATCCCCTAGCTTCGATGAATTTCCCTCTGGAGATAGGACGGGCAAGTGGTGCATCTTCGCGCCCAACGTCGATGTCGACTCGGCGTGGGCCAAAATCAAAAGTGCAGTGGATAGCGACAATCTCTTTTGCGCGAAAGTGTCCACTGGATTGCGCAGTTTGCGGCGGGACGGCCACGTAATCTGCGTGTACACACGAGATTGGGAAGACAGACAGGACATCTTCCGCGTACGTGAAATATTGCGGTCGCTGGGCTTTGTGGAGGAGCTCGGTTACAAGCGTGACATTGATACCCTGAACGGGGTTTACGGGCCGGGGGAATGGTACCTGCGTGAGTAGTAACAGGCGAATCGTTGCTGCCACCCACGGTAAGTCAATGTCATTCCGTGAAGAGTCTAGGCGAGAGGAGTAAATCGTGGCCGAATCAACCGTGAATTCAAAAGGACAGACTACGGTGCCTGAAAGTATGAGAGCGATGCTGAATGTTCAAACGGGTACGCATTTGCTCTGGCATGTGATGCCTGATGGCAGCGTAATTGTGCGCGCGAAATCGCAATCGATTTGCAGTCTGGCGGGGTCAGTGAAGACCGACAAACACGTCGACATCGAAGACATGAACCCGTGGCGTGGTTAATTTTTCGACCAGCGTCGGGTTCAATCTGCTAGCGATGCTCCAACCGTGGCCAGAATGCGAAGCGGTGGCCCGAAATGACACGAGCACGCTGCCGTCAACTTCTGTCATGGCATCACGGTCTTCACCGGTATCGTGCCGCTGGGTCAGAGCGCCATGGCAATTTCTGGAACTCTTCTTCCGAGAGAACCTTTTTATCGCGTGCATCATCGAGGCCGTCCACGGCGTCATTCAGCATCATCATCCTGCGCCGCTCGTCTTCAATCAAAAGTGCCGACTTAACCGCGATGCTGATGAGCGTCTCTGGGAACGGCGGTCCGTTAAGCCTCTCGTCAAGAAGGTGGTCGCTCTCCATTGCTTCGGAGGACCACAACGGCTGTGAATAGCGATGCGAGTTAGCGGCCATGTCGGCGGCAGTGAGCACGCTTGAACGTTCGGCGGAAAGCGAGGTGCTTCGCTTAATCAAAGCCTTCAGATTCGTGCCCATATCTGCATCCTTGCAGTCGTCGACTACGAATATTGCACGAATGGGTCGGCTGGACAATCCTTTGCGGGAAGATGCAATGCTCAGAATATCCGGAATGTCAGCGCCTGGAAATGGCAGATATGGTCGATGGAGCCGGCGCCATGAGCGTTTGTTGAGCTATACGGTATCGTCCCAACAACGAACACTCGAAACACTATGAACGACTTTGCAGAAGACCAACTAGTGTTCCGTTCCGCTGATTCGCGTACAAAGTCTTTGTAGCTTTGCGAGGATGGAGTCAGCGGAAGCGGTCCATGTAAACGCTTTGCAATTCTCGTTGTAGTGGGACACGAATTGATCGATACGCTTGATCAGTTGCTTGACCGAGCCGAACGAGCCGCGACGTATGGCCTTGCCGGTGATCAACGCAAAGAAGCGTTCCACCTGGTTAAGCCATGAACTATAAGTGGGGATGAAATGCATGTGCCACCGAGGCCGCGCGGCCAGCCATGCCTTGACTTTGGGATGCTTGTGGGCACTGTAGTTGTCAACGATGCAGTGCACGTCGAGAGCTTGCGGGACCGCCTTGTCGATCTCACGCAGGAACGACAGAAACTCCTGGTGCCGGTGACGCGGCTTGCAGGTGGCCAGCACCGCGCCGTTGAGCACGTTCAGGGCCGCAAACAGCGTGGTGGTGCCGTGACGGACATAGTCATGCGTGACACCCTCGACGTAACCAAAGCCCATCGGCAGCATGGGCTGAGTACGCTCAAGCGCCTGGCATTGGCTTTTCTCGTCTACGCACAGCACCAGCGCGTTCTCCGGAGGGCTCAGGTACAGGCCGACCACGTCGCGCAGTTTCTCGATGAAGAACGGGTCGGTCGACAGTTTGAAGCTTTCGCTGCGGTGCGGCTGGAGGCCCAGCAGTTTGAAGTATCGATGGACGCTGGTCGCAGAGATTGCCGTCTCGGCAGCAATTGTGCGTACGCTCCAATGCGTGGAGCCGTCGGCAGGCTTGGTATGCAACGTCTTGTGGATCAACTCGGCCACCCGCTCGTCATCGATCGTGCGAGGCTTGCCGGGCCGGACTTCGTCGTACAGACCATTGATGCGCTGTTCAAGAAACCGGGCGCGCCATTTACCCACAGTGGCACGTGTGAGTTGCAGGCGCCGGGCAATCTCGCTATTTGGTTCGCCAGCGGCCGCAGCCAGGACGATGCGTGCCCGTGTAACCAGCGCAGCCGGAATCGAACGCGAACGCGCCATCGAAGCAAGTTGCGATTGTTCGGATTCGCTCAACATCAACTCCACCTTCGGTCGTCCCATTGGCATGCTGGTATCTCCCGTTCCGTTGATACCAACATCCTACGCAAACATAGTTCAGTTAACAACGGAACAGGACACTAGATATCAAAGAACTCCGGAACGCTGCTTACCATGAGGCTGGCCACAAGGTGCTTTACGAACGGTTTGGAGGTGCTGGTGATGCGGTGGTATGGAAGAACCAGAGCGGAAATCTCGACGAAACCACCTGGCTCGGGCACTTCCAACCCAGGACGTGTCCCGAGACAATGCACGCAGTAGCCAAGGCGCAGGGGTTCATCGCCGTTCAGTTGCCCGCGAATTGGAAGGTGTTGTACGGCATGGCAGGCTTGTTGGCTGAGGTCATCCTAAGCGACGAGACGGACGACGCCGGCGTCATGGCTGACATGTTGCGCACTCGAGTGTGGACTGGCGAGGCGTCACTCTCGGACTTAACGTTGATGAACGCCATCGACCTCGATTGTTCCTCGCTGAGCTACGACGTCGTCGAAGAGTGCGTGCGTCTGCTGCGCGAAGGATGGACCGACGTGCAGCGAGAGGCCGAATATCTTATTGCGGCCGGGTTGGAAGATTTGAACGTCAAGTGACACGTTGCGCAGGCCCTCTACGAGCGCGAACACCGATTCAGCGAGGTGAGTTCCCATGTCGACAGATGCGAAGATTTCACCGCCATCCGAAGGCGGCACTGACGAATTTATGTCCGCTGCTGAAGCGGCGAAGCTGCTGTTTGTTTCACGCCCACATGTGCTGAAGCTACTCGCGCAAGGGAAACTCAAGCTCCACCACAAAACGGAGAACAGCCGATTCGTGACGAAAACGTCGGTTCTGGACTATCAGGCCGACCAGCGCGCTGCGGCAAAAGCATACCAAGCTTCAACAACTGACGACGAGTAAAGCGAGTGCGACCAGCTGAGCAGAACGCCAAGTTCGAGGCAAGCGCTCACACGCGACTGTGCTCCCCTAGGCACTGACTTTTTCGACAAAAAGTGGTCGAGACAATGCGGTATCTTTCCAAACACTCCGCGCGGCTACATATGTACATGAACATGAAGAACGATACTCATATGCCGACTGAGCTCCTCGCGGTTAGCAGACTTCTTTCGAAGATTTTGCGCCACGAACCCGAGCTGATTGGCATCAAGCTCGACAGTCAAGGATGGGTATCTGTTGCCGAGCTTACACGCGCTATCGAACGTACTGCGCGTACTGCGGGCGCGTCAAAGCGACTGAGAACACTTCCAACAATCACCAAAGAAGTCATCCAAGCGGTCGTTGCCACAAGCGACAAACGGCGATTCACGCTTTCTCCGGATGGCAGTCGAATACGTGCGGCGCAAGGTCACTCGATAGGAGTGAGCCTGGGATATGCCGTAACGGAACCGCCTGCCGTTCTCTATCATGGCACCGCCTGGAGCAACTGGAAGAGTATCGCTGTTGAAGGGTTGACGACTCAAGCGAGGCACGCGGTTCATTTGAGCACGGATGTGGAAACGGCAACTCGGGTCGGTGCTCGCCACGGCCGGCCGCTGGTGTTAGTTGTGGACGCGGGACGGATGCACGTTGATGGATACGCTTTCTCGCGGTCGGATAATGGAGTTTGGCCTGTTCAGGCAGTGCCGGCAGCTTACCTCGCTCAGCATGGGCCGCGCGAGCAAGGGTCGAAATCGTGAATGCGTGTCAGCACACAGGTTCATCCTTGAGGGCGGCAAGCCCTGTGTTGAACTCGTTGGTGGGCGCCCCCCGCATCGAGGCTGCGGTGTCGAGCAGCAGCAGGCAGGGACAGCGCGGCTCCGGGTTGTCCGCAAAGTTGCCGGTGCCAAACGGACCTGGCTGAAAAATTGGTTCTCCGACATCGCACGTCCCCATGTTTGTGTAATATCCACAGTCATAGCCAGACGGCTAGACACAAAAAAGTTGTTCCCGCGTAGAAAGCAAAAGAGCGCGGCAGTCGCGAATCAAACCAGCCTGTTCATTTACGGAGTTCTTGCCGACGGCGCGGCGAGAATTCGCTCAGTTGCCGCCGACACAAGAGTGCTTCCGAATAATTTCGGTTATGCTCGATTCGTCGACGGTAGACAAGTACCAGCACGCGTCTAACCTACTCGCAGCGGTAAAAGCGGCCCGACTGGGCCGCACTGCCAGTTAGCCCCTCGCCCAGAGCTTCAATGCACGCTCCAACAATTCCCGACCGCGTGTTTCGATTGTTGACTCATCCCAGCTACTGAAGCGGTTGAGGACGCCATTTATCGGCGATACAGAGTGCGTGAGAATTGCATCACGCTTCGTCAGCCAGGCACCGTTTTTCATCGAACTGTTGAGACTTCCGGTGATGAGCGTCAGATTGCCGAAAGTTTGCACCAGTTCATTGCGTCGACGGCTTAGACTAACTCCCTGCGTTTCCTCCTTCGCGAACCACGCGTGCTCGACGCCCGCCGAGCCATCCTGTAGCGGCCAATGGGGCACCCATCCTTGCGGCATGATGTGTTCGACCGTGAGCGGAGCGTTGGTGCTTACGTTTTCCGATTTTGCTGACCGATAGGTTTCGCTGATGCGCCAAAGAACATGCGTCAATCGTAGATTGTTGAGAGAGTGATATGCGCTAATCCGCATCCAGGCGTCTGATACAGCGGCATCGTTAGGCCAAACGTCCGTTGCGTTTTTGAGTGACGTCAGGAATTCGCGGATGACCTCAGAACTGGCTCCCTTGGTTCGGATAGCTCGCGTCAGGCTCATAAAAATTCTGTTATATGCCTTTGTCTCCCCACCGCAGATTGCGCGCCGCACAAGATAGCTTTCAAGCATTTCAGCAGTTTCGGACATATCGACATCGCTAGCGCCCAAATCAAGCATCGCCAGAAGCGGCGGATAGGCCGTGCTGACGTCAAACAGATTGAGGAAGTGCGCCAGTTCGCCAAGCAGGGGGGATTCATGAGACACCGAGAGTGTGCGGAAATGGTCACGCTGTCGCGCGAGTTCAGCCAGCTCGTCCGCAACGGTGGCGAAAGGGTTTTCGCGTTCGACCCAGTGCTTGTATTCAACGAAGAGATGCTTGATTGGAATATCCCGTGCCTGCTTACTGGCAAGGTAATGCTGGATGAATAGGTCGCTGCGGGGACGACGCAGTCGGCCTTGCGTCACCTCTTCTCGCCAAAACGAGTCGTCGAAAGTAGACCAGTACTGCTCGTAAAGCTGTTCTTGTGGTTCGCCATGTCGAGCTGCCCGGAGGAAGATGTAATTTCGCAGCAAGTCTGCCGGTAAAAGCGGCTCGCCTCGTGCATTGAGAGTTTCGAAAATGACCTGAGCGTCATCGCCATCGCCCAAGTCAATCGCCACAACCTTCAGCGCAGTTTTGAGCGCCTCGAAGCATGCCTCAAGACGATGTTCCATCACGATATCGGCGCCGACAGGCGGCTCATCGGACGTACCTTTGAAGTATGCAGAGACTTGCTCATGGAAGAAGAGGTATGCCTCGACCATTCGTGGCCGTGGATTGAACCTTCTTGCATACGGTCGACGGGTTAAAGGATGAATTTTCTCAAGGGAAGATTTTGAGCCGGCTGTTAGTACGTCCATGAACTGAGGACGGTCAGAAAGCGTCGGCCAGACCTTGAATTTCTCGACCTCGGGTTCGGCCATTCTGCCCGAATTAACGGTGTACTTCTCACATTCCTCAGCGAACTCTTCCAGACCCTCCTCGCGGCAAAAGTCACGAAAAGCGGCGAGAAAAATCTGCAGCGTGGTCAGGCGCTGTTGCCCATCGATTACGCTACGCCGCTCGACCCGGCCAACGTGAGTCTGCTTCTGGTCCAACACCATGGCACCCAAAAAATGGACCGGCGCATCCCGTCGGTCTTCAATAAACTCAGTGAATTTCCGTGAAATGTCTTCCCATAGCGGCTCCCACTGATGTTCCTTTCCCCAAACATATTGCCGTTGAAACATGGGTATTTCCAGTCGCATCTTCCTTTCGAAGATGTCGAGTAATGCAATCGCATTTGCGTCCATCAGTGGTCCCTCAGCGTTCGTTTTGTATTGGCGACTTGACTTGCCCGAACGCGATGATAGCCGGGATAAAGAATGCTTGAAACCTGGCGGCCTCGGTGCGCGCAGTTTCATCAGTACACGGTGATGCCCCACGGCGCGACACGCAGCGGACAAGGCACGGCCCGCGGCCGCCGCTTTTTGCTCAATTGCATCGTAGAATTCCGGTCTGGCATGCGACGGGCGCGGGGGAACATACGCCCCAAATAATATGCATTCAGGAAAAGAGAGCAAGCAATGACCACGGGCCTAAAAGAAGCAATCCTGCGCATCCTGCCGACTGAGCGCGATGCGATTGCATGGATGGGCACATCGGAAGTGCGGCACCAGCTCGAAGAGCGCGGACACCGCACTTGCTATTCGAAAAAGGTCTTGCGCGAGCTGGCGAAGCTGGAAAAGGAAAAGCTCGTTCTGTCCACGATAACTGGGCGCGAGCTGATGTGGCAACGCAAACCGTGGTTACAGGGCGCACGCGACAGCGCAAGCCGCATGGGCGCATCCGAGGCCGTGGCATTTCATATAATGAAGCGCTTTGCCGGCAACAAGCTGCCTGCGGCCGTTACACGCGATATCGAGCCGCTCTTTGCTGCCGCGGAGGTTCGACTCTCCCAAGAAAAGGCGGACAGCCGGATTTACCGGGAATGGCCCGACAAGGTCGATTCGGTCGACGGCACCTTTTCCCTTATCCGGCCGAGTCTGCGTGAAGATATTTTCCATGTGATTACGACCGCGACTTTTTTCGAAAGAGAAATGTCTGTGCGGTATCGTCCTGCTGGAAAGCCCGAGACAGAAGAGCTCAAACCGAAAACCCTGTGGCCCCTTGCCCTAGTTGAGTCCGCCGGCATCATGTATATGGTTGCGCAGGACCCATCCTTCGAACCGCGTAAGGACAAGCCGAAGATTCAATGGCTGCGCAGCCTATTCCGGGTCGACCGGGTTGTCTCGGCGGCTGAGTCAGGCAAAACGTTCGCCTACCCCGAGGACTTCAGTCTGCGCGACTATATCGAGAGCGAGCAGGCGTTCAACTTTCTGACGGAGCCCGCGGTTCAGCTAAGTATTGCCTTTGATGGGCACGCTGGAAGCCATCTCCGCGAAACGCCAATGTCGAAAGACCAACGAATTGAAACGCTCGCCGACGGGCGCATGATAGTGACCGGTACTGTCATCCCGAGTCTGAAGTTGCGCTGGTGGTTGCGGTCGTTCGGCGCAAGCGCCGAAATCCTTGCTCCGGCCGCCCTGCGCGAGGAATTTGCCGCCGAATATCACAGACTCTCCAAGCGCTACGGCAGTTAGTAATCGCCACCCGCTGTGTCACACTTGCCTCCGCCTCTGACACCTCGGCCTTCCAGACGACCCCGTTTCGGCGGACAAGTTTTGTCTCGATGAGCAGGAAGAATGCGCCTGTTGCGGCTCAACAGGAGCAGGAAATTCCAATGAATCCAAACATAACCGGACCGGCGGCCGTTGTTAGTCCATACACCGCGAAGAACATAGACGAGGCCCTCACGCATCTCGAGCGCGTCCTGTCGGTCGAGGGCGCGACGACTGTGCTCGGGCGACATTATTGGCACGGGAGGGTTGCGCAGATTGGCGCGACTTTGGGACTGACGCCTAGGCAGCGGGCACGTGTAGCACGGTTGCCACAACTGTTAGCGGATGCCCAGAGTGCGCAGTGCGAGAACTAAGGCGGGGATTTATCCTGTCACGTAACTAGGCAGCCGAAAGCAGCGGCAAGAAAAGGTCCTTCGCGCTCTTGGACACCGTTCTTCGAACAAAAGCGCGCCCACGACCGCATCGTGGTGCGCCTTGACATATTGCGTTATTGTCTTAAACCACCTTAAAAACTGGACGTTGTAAGCGCTGTCGACGGAGCGACCTTCTGAGGCATGGGGTTGCCACACTCGGAGCAGAATTTTGCTTCCTGTGTGTTAATTTTCGTACATTTGCTGCACCGGCACTCAAGCGCAATTCTCAGGGCCTTTTGCCGGATGTGCGCCACTTGCACGACGCACGGAACGGTGACACGATAGGCAGCACTGGCCAGTTCGGCGACTGTCCATATGCCTGAGAGGGCTACGCCGAAAGGGCCAATAAGCACGGCCGCGCCGCGCGAAGCGATGACGCTCATCGCAAGCGGCAACCCGCGGCCAATGACTGTGGAGGCCATAGCACTCGCAACAACCATCGACATTGCGTACATACTCATTCCAGCAGCCATCCCCGACGCTGCTGTCGATGCTCCAAACGAGCCCATTGACGTAGTGAACTCTCGCAGGTCGCGGGCCGACATTACTCGGACAGTGTCGTTGTAGAGTTTTTCAATAATGGCTTCCTCAATCGTCCTCGCGTCGGCACCTTTGGCGAAAGTGACTTTCAAGTGGCTGCCGACATCGCTCGCGAGCTCGTTATAGGACACACCCTTGCCGCCCCGGAACAGATTAGCTATTGAGTTACCACCGAAAAGCAGTATTTCACTGGCAATGGCACCTCGGTCAGCCGCGCGGTAATTGCGTGCATTCTTGCAAGTGACGAAACGCTCGCGCACATCCTTGGCGAGTGCCACACGCCCGTTGCCATTGTCGGTAATGTAGTCGACCAGCGCATCCAGGTCGTCAACGTCGGCGGACTGCAACAATGCTGCTAGGTCTCCTGAATCTTTCAGAAATGCCGTATCCAATTTGTATCCTTGAGGCACAGTGTGTGCGCCATGTTTCGCTGGCAGCGCTGTACGGCCGCTGTGAATGTAGTCGCGCCGTTCAGACGGTCGCGGTTTGCTGTTTGAATATCTCGACCACGGCGGCAAGCAGTGCTGCTACAAGAAAGCAGACGAAGGCCGCGGCTAGCGCCGTGCCGAGCAGCGTGCCCAGAATCTCGAGACAGCCGTAGAGCGCGGTAGTGAGTGCAGTCCAGAAAATCGTCATCTTGTTATCTCCGTTAGGTCCGAGAATCCAATGGTGCTTCGGCGCGTTCAGGCGCCAGTCATGAATGCGTCGAGGTCCGACTCATTCCTGATAAGAAGCGCTTCATGCACGCCATGCGCACGCGCGAGCGCGAGGCTCGCATCGAGCAGGCGCACATTGGCCGACAGGTCGAACGCAATCGTCGTGAGCTCGCCCAAGCGGTCGAATTCCTCCTCAAGGAAGTTGAGGACCTTGCGCACCTCATCATCAAGTGCCGCTACGATTCTGCTCATCCGTTCCGCCAGACGGTCGGTAACCTCCCGGGCTTTTTTGCCAATGAAGGTCGACAAAAGCTTGCCGGCGATGGAGCCCAGCACGGCGCCAAGCACCGGCACCGGGATAAGTGTCTGACCTGCAGCGGTGCACAGGCCCACGATGGCTGCATCGCTGCACACGAACATCCCGTTGTCGATGAGCGCGTCCAGAGAAAGTTTGCCGGCATGGTAGTCAGCTACGAGCGACGCCATTCCTTTTGCCGCGCTCACGAATGCACCTGCGAACGGGGCGGCCATCTCAGCGCAGTTGGTCAGCGCGTAGATGGCGCCGCCCGCAAAAGCGCCGCCGGCAGCACCCTTGACAGTGGATAGGCCGACCTCCTTCCAGTCCTCCACGGTAAAGTCGCCTGCGAAGACGTTTTTTCCATCGCGATACTTCTTCCAAACGTGCATTGTCAGGCTGAGTGCAGCACCGACTGCCGCGGCCCCGCCCGTTGCCTTCAATCCTTCGGCCAGCGATGGTTCGTGCTCAAGGGCAATCTGGTCCTTGAGCGCCTCATTCTGCTCCTTGAGGTCCTGCTCGTGATGGTCGACTGTTTCACCAACCTTGCCGAGTTGCACTTCGCCGTATGTCGACACGGAAGGCTGCAC
The DNA here is from genome assembly GCF_904848625.1 of Paraburkholderia metrosideri. Taxonomy (GTDB): domain Bacteria; phylum Pseudomonadota; class Gammaproteobacteria; order Burkholderiales; family Burkholderiaceae; genus Paraburkholderia; species Paraburkholderia metrosideri. The sequence continues at coordinate 191,969 of NZ_CAJHCP010000008.1, read as the reverse complement.
GACTTCAGTAAACGGTTTGCCAGTCGAAAGTTCGATTTGCGCGACCTTCTCATGAATGGCGCGTACGGTCTTTTCGCTGAGCTCGCCGTGATTACCCTTTAGAACATCAAGAATCTGCGAGTGCTGGTCCTTGGGAATGTGATAAAAGCCGTCTTTACCAAAATCGCTGTACGTATCCATGTGTTCAAGGACATGCTTGAGGCTGTTATTGGCGCCGTTGATGAACTTCGACTGAACGTCGATTCCGTTGATACGGTAGTCCATGGGCGCTGTACGTCCTACCCCCTCGAACGTCGCGCCGGGCATGATTTGGGCGAGATAGTCGCGCGAACGACGCACGGCAACCTCGACATGCTCGGCGACCTCCCCGTGCTTGGTATCCATGCGGCCCAAAATCTTCCCGGGCTCTCCGATGAATTCTCGCAGCCCCGCCATCGCAGCCATTGCGTTTTCGAACGCCTTGTCCTGCGCGGACTGCAGAACAGCCTCAGCCGCCACTCGCGCCCCATTGACTGCGTCGACCACGATGCCCGCAGCCTGGTCGGCCAGCGAAGCCGTGCCGGTTAGGGCCGGGCCGCCGTAAAACGCAGCCGCCCCTGATATCCCGATTGTGGAGTCGATAGTCATATTGGGCCTTAGGAAGCGTTCGACATAATGGTCTTGTTCAGCAGAGACGACAGCGAGCGCACGTGGTTGATGAGCGAGCCCAAGGCATCCTTGCTTTCCGCGGAAAACTGACTGTAGTCCTTGGGCGCAGTCCGCTTGAGCTTCCCGAGAAGCGACTTCATCCCGATGGTGTGCGTGAGCGTCAAATGCCTGAGGATTTCGATTTCGGCTGCGGCCATCTTGAGCGACGCGATGCCCTTCTCGATAGGCGCTCGCTTGGCGTGAGCTTCCTCAGCGACCTTTCCGTTTGAGCGCCACACAAAGAGTCCGCCCCCGACGACCGCCGCACCCGCAAGAGTCCAACCGACCGGGCCTGCTAGTGCAAGCAGTGCGCCGCCGGCGGACATTCCACCACCGCCCGCAGCCAGCGCGCCGCCACCAAGCCAAGCCAGCGCCGCGTTCGTCGCGGCTGCACCGGATAGGGAGGCGATGGCGGTACCCGTAGACGCAGTGCCGAATGTCGTGGCAACAGCCATGGCGGCCGTCGGAGCCAACAATGCTGTCGACGCACCGGCAGCTACGCCTACCCCTGCGGCCGCACCGCCCGTCACGTTGATGTCATGCAGTTGACGGTCGACCTCTGCGATGACACCTTCAAACGTGTGATACTCGACCTTGAATTCAGAAAACGCACGGCTGAATTCTTTCGGTGTCGAAGCAAGACCATTCACGTACGCTTCGACGTCGCCAATCAGTAGTTCACTGCTCTCGCGACGCAGGTTGTAAAGCCCCGTGGCCAGCATCTGGACTTCGTTCTGGCGTTTGTCATAGTCCTTAGCCGCCGCTTCAAGTTGATTACGGGCATTTGACGCAGCCTCTCTGTTCAGCATGTATCTCTCCGTTTTTAATCTTGTCTTCGTCAACGCGACGTCAACCCCGGGCCACGTATCGCGTTGGGTACGTACTGCAAAGGCATTCTTCCCTTTTGCATTGCCAAAAGTGACGCAAGGGACCCCATCGACTAACGGCACGATGCGCAGAAAACTTTAGGCTGTGCCGATAGCCAACACACACGAGTCAAACAGAAGATATTTGTCCCAAACTTGGAGCCCGATTGTGAAATGAGCTCAGGACAAAATGTGTCCCGATAGGAATACCCTTCACGAAAAGTTGTTCCGTCAGTCTCGTCTATTCAACGCAACGCGTTGCTAGCCGGACAGGAATTGTCTCGCTGGCCCGTAATCATCCGTGCTAGTCGACAACTTTATGGAAATCGGAAGAGATGCCACAGACGAACGCAGGGGTCAGCAAACTCGGCGAATTCACGGTCCGGGAACTCGCGAGACTTCATATTCTGAATGAGGCGTTGCAGGAGGCTGAGCATTGGATTCGTGAGCACTTGTTGGGCGAGCAGCACAGTAGCGAATCAGACTCGAACACTGTGGGACCCTCGCACATGCTACCGGCATCGGATTGGTCTCCGAGGTTCACCGTTAGCGCCTCATTGGTCTGCGTGACCGTTGCTGCTGAGCCCGGCAGCGCAGTTATCCAAAGCCCCGCCGCACCGACGGACTCCACAGCGGTACCAAGACAGGTTAGCGTGTATATGGACGCGAACGAAACACCGCTAGCAGATGAGAGCTTGTTCGGTCTTCGACCCTGCGCTCTATTCAGCGCGCTCTTTACCGACTTGCGCGGCGATTGGCTGCAGATGCTCGACGTGAGCGCCCTGAAGGTGAAGTTGGGCGGGTCGGCATGTCGCGAGTTTGAGGTTGCGCCGGTTCTTGCACCACGAACCTCAAATCTTTCTTTTGGTCGTGCGCGACTTCAGGCCTGTGCTTGCTGCCATCGTAGGCTGGATTAGAGCAGCGCGTAGCGCAGGCTCGCTAGGACGCGCTTCACTATATCAATGAGGTCTCGAAGTGGTCGCAGCAGCAATTCGCATACTACTACTCACGCAGGTACCACTCGCCAGGTCCCTAGACTTCGCTCAATGTGCGGTTCGTAGGCGGGTGGGTCCTATCGTGCCATCCTCTCGCTGCCTACATTCTTGGTACATCGAGACTTGCGGGCCGGGTCAGCGTAATAGGCTTGTCGTGGCGATGCTCGGCTAACGGTCGCTTTGCGGATGGAAGCTGCAATTGCTCACAAAATCTCGGACTTTGTCGCGGACACCGCTGATATCCACTGCGCCGGTATGCCCAACAGCTCCGTCTGCTGCGACCCAAACCGTAATTGTCGTCGAGGCCAACAGTTTCTGGACTTCCGCGGGCGCGAGAACACGTGTTACCCAAATTGTTGAGTCATTCGGCATTAGGCCGTCGTCCGCGTTGCCCTTTCGCCTCGTTTGTATTGTCTGCTGGTCGAACGTGAAGAAGGACTGTGTAGCCCAATCGTACACCTGCTTCGCATCTTGCGAGTTGGTAACGATGCCCCCCATCAATAGAATCCTGTCGCCGCGAGCGCAGTTGAAAATGAAGCGAGCGCTGTAGCTCGTATATTTCTGCTCGATGCGAAGGTACGTCGAGCCGTTGACCTGCTTGAGCTCTGCAGTCGTTGGCTCTATTCCGTTGTTGGAAAAATGGAGCTTGTTGGCTTCCGCTGCGCTCAACCAGAAAATGTCATTTGGTTGAACGGACGCCGATGCAGAAAATGCCAACGCATCAACACCCATGCGTTGAAGATACGCAACCAGCAAGCCGCTGACCTCCTGACTGGTCCCATTGCCGATGTCACCACCCTCCGAATAGAATTGGTGGATACCGAGCCTTGTGTTGCCGCCTAAATAGTATCGGCCCCGGCCGCCAGCAAAAGCATATGCGCACGCACTCGCGCAGATGCCGCTTGTCACCATTCCCCCTTGAAGATATGTCGCAATACCGGTGTCGAATCCAAGTTTCCTGATGGTGTTGCCTAGCGCAACCCCTCCCATAAGCGAACCGCCCGGTGAGTTAAATAACACCATGCCTCGCTCGATGTGATTTGCGCGAGCGAACCGTTCCAACTCGCTGGCGCTGGAAGTGGTTATCTCACCCCCCGCATAGATTCGAGTCGTGTCACCGTGTTGGTCCATCCACGTGACGACATCGGGGAGGTTATGTTTGGGCGCAGTGAACGACATCGCATTTGCATCGCTACCAGCGAGGCCAAAAATCAGGAGAATTAGGCTCAGTGTTTTCATGTTTTTTGCAGGCCGTATTGCCCACAAAGTTCGCGCCAGCGTTGGTGACTTCGCTGCCGACCTTTGTTCTAATCGTGGGCGGTGAGGTGTTTCTGGAACGACAACTTTGTCCTTATATTATATTTGTCAATTCCGTCTGGCTAGAATTGGGACGCTATTGAGGAGCTGAACATAAGCGCGCCAGCCTGCCAGTTGCATGCTTGTAATCCGGTTCCTCGTCGAGGCCGGGTGTCGTCGCTGTGAACTACGCGCTCTGACGGAAAAACGCGTGAAGAGTTGGCGGGGGCAGTGACGGCCGGCAAACACATCGACATCGAAGACACGAATCCTTGGCGTTGATAATGTTCCGCTCGCATCGGGTTCCAGTTTTTGAAATCGCAGGGCCGAATTGCATCGAAGTCTCCGGTGATGGCTGCATCCGTATGATGCGGGGAGGCTGAACTCGCAATGGCGAGAGCCCCACAACAGGTGTGAGACCGTGAGCCGTCTTCGCTTTGTCGTTGAGCTATAAAGTTACGTCAAGACAGCCGAGTATCGTCAAACCCACGAACGATACTCCTTCACACGGCACCTTTCGTTTTCCCGTCAAACCGGCTACCGTACTCATTTTTGAGATACGACCTTCGCCAGCTAGACGTCTGGCTTCGCGTCGGCTAACTACGATGACGAGCGCCGATAACAAAAACCAGTGGGTACCTTCCCATTACGGCCAGGTATTCACAAAATCGAAGAACTGGATTTTGAGTCTGGCAGACGGTGCTCTGGTTCTCTTCGTTGAAGGGAAGCAACAGGTTACGCTCACACTGGACGGCAAAAACAAGCCCATTATCAAGCAAGGCTTGTTCTGGACGGACATCACCTTTGGGGCTGGCAAGCCAGACTCAGTCCGCATCGATGGGCTACCAAACAAGCTGGCAATTGGGCTTGAAGACGCAATCTCGGCGTGCGAGCGTCTCTATGTGTTCAATCACGCATATGGCGAGATACTGGCGTGGCTCAAGACGGCTGGTGCCCACGTGGCGAAATGCGAAAAGGAAAGACGCTGGATACCGCAGAGCTGGCAGGCCGGATTCGAATCGCGGCGACCGCGCCTGAAAATATCCGAGGAGGAACTTTGGAGACTTTTCAAAGACCCGGCAATCCGTGCCAGCCTTTCCGATGACACGGGTCGCATCGAAACGGCACTCAAGAGCTGGCGAAGTGACTGGCCGGCCTATTGGGCGCGGAGAAATGAAGCGCATGCGAAGCGGGAACTGATTGCCTGCAAGGACCTGTTTGACCGTGTTGAAAGCAAACCGCTGTCTGAAGAACAAGCGCGCGCGGTGGTCTGCTTTGAGGACCGCCTGCTGGTTGTTGCCGCTGCCGGGTCCGGCAAAACGTCGACCATGGTCGCAAAAGCCGCCTACGCAATCGACCGTGGCATCGTTCGCCCCGACCAGATTCTCCTGCTGGCATTCAACAAAAAGGCCGCAGACGAGCTTCAGACACGCGCAGCCCAGTCGTTCAGTCGACTCGGCATGAACGATGCAGCAGTTGAAGCGCGAACCTTTCACGCGCTGGGGCTCAGCATCATCGGCAAGGCAACTGGCGAAAAGCCAGATGTGCCGGACTGGGCAATCGACGCATCGTCCGGTCAGCAAAAACTGATGGGAATCGTCGACGCGCTCAAAGACAGCTCGCCCATATTTCGCACGAACTGGGACCTCTTCCGGGTTGTGTTTGGTCAAGACCTGCCGAAACCTGGCGAGCAAGGTGATGCCGACTTCATCGACCGCGATGGCAATGCAAAGATGCGAACTAACGACGGCAAGTTTGTCCGCAGCCAGGAAGAACGCATCATCGCGAACTGGCTGTTCTACCAGGGCGTCGAGTACGACTATGAACGACCTTACGAGCACAACACGAGGACGGCCGAGCATCGCCAGTACAAGCCCGACTTCTACTATCCGGACATCGGCCTTTACCACGAACATTTCGCGTTGGATGCGAGCGGTGAAGCCCCTGCTCACTTCGAAAACTATCTTTCTGGCGTAGTCTGGAAGCGAGAAGAACATGAACGCCGCGGGACCGCGCTCGTAGAGACGACATCTCACCAGGTCCGCACGGGTAAATTCGCGTCAATCCTCGAACTCGCTCTCACAGAACGTGGAATTTTGCTTGACCCGAATCCAGACCGCCCCGTCCCGAAGTACGGACAGCGCCCCATGGATAGCGCGACGCTGGTCAAGCTCATCCGCTCGTTCATCGTGCATACGAAGAGCAATTCACTGTCGGTGGACGATTTGCGCAAGCGTCTTGGCGACTCGTCCAAGGATACCTTCGTTCATCGTCACCGGATGTTCCTTGACCTTGTCGAGCCGATACTCGACGCCTGGAACGCCGCACTGGTGGCGGAGGGTTGCATCGACTTCGAGGACATGTTGAACCAGGCGGCCGAGCACGTTGAAAACGGTCGATACATATCACCGTATGGGCTCGTCATGGCTGACGAATTCCAGGACGCGTCGCGCGCCCGGGCGCGTCTCTGCCGGGCGCTGGCGAATGCTCGACTCGGGCCGGCGCGAATGACATTCGGGACCTTAAGCGGGTCGGCGGACTTCCATATGCTCAAAGCGCCAGCTCCCGTAACTCATCGATACTTCTTCGCCGTGGGCGACGACTGGCAGTCCATCAACCGCTTCGCCGGCGCCGACGTTTCGGTGATGACTGGCTTCGCGGAGTGGTTCGGCAAATCACAGGTGCTGCGACTGGAGCAGACATTCCGATGTCCGCAGGCGCTCTGCGATATATCGAGCCGGTTCGTAACGAAGAACCCGCAACAAATCAAAAAGAACGTGCGCTCGTCGACGCCCGCTATCGGCACAGTGCTGGAGGCATTTCAAGTCAAGACGCGGTTCGACGTCCAGAGAGCTATCGATGATTATCTGGCGAACCTGCATCGCGGTATCCTGGATGGGAGCGTTCCTCGTGCGCACGACAGAAAAGTCACCGTATTCATTCTCGGCAGGTACAACGCTGACAAATCTGCGCTCCCAGCGGGATGGCAAAGACGCTATGGACAGGAAATTGCGTTGTCGTTTGTCACCATGCACAGTTCGAAAGGCGCCGAAGCTGACTACGTGATTCTGCCCGGAATGCTCAGCCGCGGATTCCCTAATACGCGAGAGGACGACCCGGTTCTGGCCCTCGCGATGCCCGGTACTGACCCATATCCATTTGCTGAGGAGCGGCGCCTCTTTTACGTCGCACTCACGCGTGCCCGTCGCTCGGTAGCGATGTTCACAGTCGCGGGTCAGCGCTCCTCGTTTCTGACAGAGCTACTCTCGGAAGGCGCTGTCAACGTCACGTCGGCACGAGAAGATGAAGATGCGGAGAATACGTGCCCGGCGTGCGGTACCGGACAAATCGTCACCCGTGAAGGACGTTACGGGCCGTTCCTTGCATGCTCCAACTTTCCGGCATGTCGATACAAGCCCCCTGCAAAAAATTAGGCTCGACGTCTTTAGCTTTCAGGGCCTGCCCTTGCCGCATGCGTTTCGGTAACCCGCTGATGTCATCGCTGGCCTCAGAGATGCAAAATATGGACGCTCGGTCGGCGAAGCCGAATTTCGCCGACCGTTTCTACAATGACGGCGAACCTGGTTGCGGAACTCAATCGAAGGAGTCGAGATGTCTGATTCACAAGATGAGAAACTGGAGAAAGCGACCGCATGGCTCCGGGAAGCCGACGGACTGCTCATCACTGCGGGTGCCGGCATGGGGGTCGATTCGGGCCTGCCTGACTTTCGTGGCCGAGATGGGTTTTGGCGCGCTTATCCCGCTCTGCGGCACCACGGCTTTTCGTTCGAAGACATGGCGAACCCGGCAAGATTTGCGGAGCATCCCGAACTTGCATGGGGCTTCTACGGACACCGTCTGAAGCTTTATCGTGAGACTGTGCCGCATGAGGGCTTCGCGATTCTGCGCCGGTGGGCGGACCGCATGCCCCATGGCGCATTCGTGTTCACGAGCAACGTGGACGGCCAGTTTCAGAAAGCGGGGTTCTCCGACGACCGAATCCACGAATGCCATGGGTCGATACACACACTCCAGTGCCTTGATGTATGCACGCCAGATACGTGGTCGGCCGGGCAGTTTCAGCCGCTAGTGAATGATGAGACATCCGAGTTAGAGAGCCCGATGCCGCATTGTCCACGTTGCGGTGCACTTGCGCGTCCGAATATTTTGATGTTTGGAGACTGGGGATGGGTTGACGTCCCATACGAAGAGCAACGCGAGCGCTTGGAAGCCTGGATTTCGACCGCTTCTAAGCTGGTTGTCGTTGAGCTTGGCGCAGGCAGGGCTTTGCCTACCGTACGGCGCTTCAGCGAGCAGAACTCTCGGCATCGGCTCATTCGAATCAATCTTCGGGAGCCAAGCACGAGCTCGTTGCATGGTGTTGGACTCGAGGGAGCGGCGGCTGCGACGCTCAAGCTGCTCGACGGTAAGCTGTGAGTTAGGCGCAACGGGAACGTTCCAGCCGCATAGGAAGGAGGCACAACGAATTGCGGAATGAAAGACACCCGTTGGGGAAACGCCCAATCTCGGCGCAGCCTGTATCGGGTTAGAATTATACTTTCGATTCTATTATCAAGGTCAGCCCGATGACGCTACGTTTGCGACTGGGCGGACCGCGAGTACATCGACCTGTCAAGGCAAGCAATCAAATGACGGACCCAACGAATCAGAACTTCGTTCGAGCGCCTAGCCAAGGGCGAAGCCGCGCGTCGTTCGAACGTGTGCTGGAGACAGCCACGGAGTTGCTCGCCACGCGCGGTTACGAGGGCTTTACGCTGCAAGATGTCAGCGTATTGTCAAAAGCGTCAATCGGTTCAATCTATGGGCGTGTGAAAGGGAAGGATGACCTTGTCCGGGCCGTGCAAATTCGCGTGCTACAGAAGGCTGATGACGAGCAGATAGAGATGTTCAACTCTCTTCGTTCCCAGCATGCAAGTTTGGCTTCGTTAATTCCAGCGACGATTTTCGCAACCGCAGAATATTTGAAGTCGCATGGCGCCTTATTCAGCGCTTTCATGACTCGCGCGCCGTTTGACCCCGTCATTGCATCAACAGGCAAGATGTCGTTCCACAAGTTCCTTCAGGGTTTCAAGTCTTTGTTGCTTGCGCATCGCGACGAGATTGCGGCTCCCGACCCACATCGGAGCGTCGAAACATGCTTCGTTGTTGTGTATGCGGCGTTGAGCCGCTACCTTGGACTAGGAATGCCGAGCGAGATGAGCGGCGCCGGCGGATGGGAAGATTTCAAGTCAGACCTCAGTCGCATGTGCCTGCTGTACATGACGACGGAGCTCGAGACGTCCAATGGCGAAGGCGCAAAGAAGTCGGACGCGGTAAGGCAAACCGCAAAACGGCGTCAGCGAAAAGCCGAGAACCGTCCTCGAGCGGGCTCCTTACCAACACCGCCGGACCACAACTAAGTTCGCGCGCGTTGGACGGCGGGGACGACTTTCGAATTACCTCAATGCTCGCCTAGCGGGTCCTGGCAGAGCCAAGGTCCGCTAGGGACCGCCGGCGCATTGCATGACTCGCTACCGGTCGACCCGGAATGCTTCGAATCACCACACGCCATTGTCTTTAGTAGGCCTCCGTTCTGGTGCCGGAACATTCGCTCTTCACTTCCTAACCGACTGCTTTCAGTCTCGGCATGTTCACCCGACTAGAGGCAGTTCGTCGCCATCGAGCACCGCTGGCCGGAGGTGAACGTCTCGAGATGTCCAGATAGAGTTCAGCGAACCGCCCACTGTGACGCGATATTTGCCGCCACGGATGTGCCACGACTGTTTTTCAGTGGACCATTCCGCGAACGCTCGAGCGGGTATTTGGCACCGGACGTTCCGGCGTTCGTGCGCCGGAATGACAATCGTCTCGAATGCAGCCAGTCGCGGATATTCCCTGTCGCTTTCCAACGAAGGAGGGAACGTCACATAGACTTGCACCACTGACTTGCCCGCTCGCGCCGAAACGTTCCTAAGCGTTGCGCACGCTTCGACATTGATTTCCTGTGACTGCTCTACAGCAGCGCCTTCTACCTCGATATTTGCATATCCCAGCCCGTACCCGAATGGGAAAGCAGGAGAGATTCCGGCGGCCACAAAGTGCCTGTATCCGACCAGGTCACGTTCGTCATACACAAGGTTTCCGTTTTGGTCCGGTGCAAGTGAGGTAACAGCGTAGTCGTGGTCCTGTTTGGCGAAGGTCACCGGCAGGCGGCCTCCAGGCTCCGCTACGCCTGTAAGTACGTCGGCTAAAGCAACTGCATATTCCTGCCCCGCAAACCACGTGACAAGTATCGCGGCAGCGCTGCCAGCCCATGAGGTATCCACGGCGTGTGCCGCGTTCAGCACCACGATGGTTCGCGAATTGACAGCGCAAACGCGCTTGATGAGGTTGACTTGTTCTTCGGGGAGCGAGGATGTCGTCCGGTCCACACTTTCCACTGCGGTGTCCGGTGTCTCACCGACGAACACGATAGCGCAGTCAGACTCCGCAGCAAGCGCAACGGCATCTTCGAGTAAGGTCTCGCTAGGGGGGGCTTCCGCTCCGAACCACAGCCCTTGCGCACGTCCTTCGCCGAACTGCATCTCAATCGACAGCTCATAGTCCTCGCCCGCCTCGAGGCTTACGTTGACCCGCTCGTGCGCACCTCGCAGCAGCTTGCCCATCACATCGCCAGACATTTCAAGCCCTGAGAACTTTCCGTATACATGACCTGCGATGGTCAGCTCGACGTCTCCCGTGCCTCCCACGAAGAAGCGGTATTCGCCGGTCTGAGTCGGGCGCAATATGCTGCTAACGCGTACGCGACCGTTCTTCCCCTCGAGAGAACCGATGCCCGGCATGCTTCCGAACCAAATCAGGGAATTGCTGTGACGCCCCTCCGAAGCCGTAGCGGTGCTGGAACGCCCATCAAAATATTGAACGTTGACAGTGCCTTCGCCGTGTTCGCTCACAATCGGCAAAGAGGTAAGCGGCGGAATCCGAAATTCGGGCATCACGCCCACGCTGTGCGAGACTTTGCCGCGAGCGCGCATTGCATGTTCCAGCGCCGTGACCGGGGTCGGAGTGTCGCCCGAAATTGAAATGCGAGCGAATGTCCCACCTTGGTAACACGGCGTTGCCGCGTTCGGCCCTACAACGGCGACTCGCTGCATACCCTGACCAATCGGTAAAGTACCGTGTTCGTTCTTGAGCAAAACGAAGCTGTCTATTGCGGCTTGGCGAAGAATAGCGCGAGCCTCGTCATCGCTTACGCCGGCTTCCTGCGCTGTCGATGTCGCGTCGCCGCAGGTCCGGGACGAAAAGCGGGCCACGCGCGCGGCGGCGTCGTTGAGTTGACTGCGCGCAATCTCACCGCGTTTGACCGCAGTATGCAGCTGCGAGCCCATATGGCGCGCCGGTCCAGGCATCTCCAGGTCAAGGCCAGCTTCAAGGCTAGCTACGCCATCGTGTGTCCCAAACCAGTCCGACATGATGACACCATCCCACTGCAGCTCTTCTTTTAACCACTGGCTCAGGAGGGATGGCATTTCTGCGCACCAGTGACCATTCAGCCGGTTATACGCTGTCATCATCGCCCAGGCACCGCCACGGGCAGCGTGCTCAAAGGGGAGAAAGTACACTTCGCGCAGGGTCTTTTCATCAACGACCGCGTTCATCGAGTGGCGCTCGGTCTCGGAGTCATTGCAAAGCAGATGCTTTGGTGCTGCCGCGACGCCGACACGCTGTACGCCCTGAACCCACGCACAGCCGAGAATTGCTGTTAGAAAAGGGTCTTCCGAAAGCTGTTCAAATGCCCGTCCGCCCAGTGGGCTCCGTGGCAAATTCAAGTTCGGCCCCAACACAGCACCTACGCCGAGCCTTTTCGCATCCTGGCCAATCAATTGGCCAACTTTTGACACCAGTCGGCGGTCCCAGGTCGCTGCGAGAGCCACACCGCACGGCGTGAGCAATGAAACGTCGCGTTCATCAAGACGACCATGCGTGACGCCCATTGGGCCGTCGACCATGCGGACCGAAAGCACGCCCGCCGATTCGAGAGACGGGCCGGACCATAGGCTACTGCCGGCGGTCAAGGATGCCGCGTCTTCGTCCGTTAGCGCGTCGATAGATGTCAGGTTCATGCCCATGCCGGTGCGCTCCGCATTGCGCGCGCAAAAGTTACCAGTTGCTGAGCGACGAGATTAAATGTTCGACTTGCCGATTCAACCTGGCAACTGCCGTCGCTTGCAAAAAGTTTTGTCTCGACCGTATTGAACGTCGCGCCGATAGGAGTTGGCCAACCACGCATCGCATGAGCGACGGACCGTAGTGCGCCCAACGTCGTATTGCACCCCTGCCAGCCGGCGGCCGTGACGACGCACCCTACCGGTCGGCCGTCAAAATACACTCGCGTGTCGTCGCGCAAATCCTCGAGTAAATCAAGCGCGTTTTTGACCAGTGCGGAGATGCCACCATGATAGCCAGGCGATGCCAGGACGATGCCGTCCGCTTCGCGGACTGCTTCGACCAACGCAATCTGCTTTTCCGTGCGGGTTTTGTCCTCAGGGACGTAATAGGGCAACGCGAGCAAGTCGGCGCCGCCAAATATCCGGGTGCGAGCTCCAAGACGCTCGCAGGCGAGCAGGGTTGCCCTCAGCGCCAGTTCCGTCGATGAACCGGCGCGCGTCGTTCCGCCGATACCGACAATGAGGGGTTGCTCTACCTGCAGGGCGGATGCTTCAGCGTAGTTCATGGTTGTTCTCCGTAAAGGCATGGAAACTGTTCCGCCTATTTGAACCGGGGCATGACTTCATTCGCGAACAGCCGGATGGACTGGTCCGCATATCGGACCCGTTCTTCGCTCATCGGCCCAGTGGTAAAGCCAAGCAATACATTCCCGATACCGAGGGCCGCATAAGGCTGCAGGTGCGCAGCAACCGTGTCGGGGCTACCGTGCAGGCACCAGGTTTTTATCCATTCGCTAGTGAGAGCCGGCGGGGATGAGACAAGGTCGACGCCGCTAATCGCTTCTGCCCGCTTGTTATAGCTATGTTCGCGGTCAATGGCCTTTTGGTAGCTCTCCAGGATTGCATGCAGTTCGCGCTCCGCCTGCTCATCGGTCTCAGCGATGTGGACGCACTGATACGTATGCGTAGTCCATGAAAGGCAGTGGTTTACGCGGGCCTCTGGATGGCCCGCGCCCAATAGTGCGTCGCGATACCGCGTGAAGTAGCGTTTCGCGTGCTCAAACGGCTGGTCGCTTGCCGGTACGGGCGGAGTGAAAGCGGGGATGAATGCGGGCCATCCTTTCTGCGCCGCTCGCAGGGTGCTGCTTTCGCGGAGCGCGACAGCCATCAACGGCGCATAGTCCTGCGTCAGCGCTTCTGGAACAATGCGTTGAACTACAGTGCCTTTGTAATGGCCCGTGTCGAAGCTGTAAGGACTGTCGTCCATTTTCTTCGACCACAACCTGGCGGCAATCTCCAGGTTCTCTTCTGCCATACGTGACGCGTCTTTATAGTGGACGCCAAACCCAATCATTTCCTCGGGGGTCGTGCCGCTGCCTACGCCGACAAGAAGACGTCCATTCGTAAGTTGGTCCAGGAGGTTGATACGCTCTACGAAACGGACGGGGTGGTGCAAAGGCACCGTCGTCACGGAAAACCCGAAATGAACGTTCTTCAGGGTTCCCGCTAGATATGCCGCGAACATGAACGGGTCGCTGGACATTGGCGCATAGCCGGTGAAATGGTGGTCCGGCAGAAAAACAGCGTCGAAGCCGAGTGCATCGGCTTGCGCCGCGTGCTCAGCGAGACGACGCATTACGACTGCGTCTTCTTGGGGGCCGGTCGAGCGGCCGTTTAGAAAGGCAGAAAAGCGCATTTTCGAGTCCTAGGGGCGAGTTGCTGTACTGCAGCGCAACCTATAGGCGAGGTGCACTGCACAAAATCAGAATTCGTATTCTGATTTGCAGTATAAGCAACTTCGCTACCGAGGGGCAATGACATCTTCCCTCAGGGGTTTCCCTACCCGTTGACGAACAGCCCCGCTTCCCGACTGCTCGTGGCATTCCCGGCCGCCGCTATCGGGGCCGGGGCGCATTGACTCCCACTAGCGCAACGTAATTCTCCGCATAAACCCTGAGTTGACGCTGTGTCGGGTCAGTGCCTATTATCCAAACCAGAATATTGCTTCTGAAACGCAGCGACGTGCCGGCGGCCTCGATGCCAGTCCGGCTAACAAATTGAGCCCAAGAGGAGACGGATTTTGATGGACGACCAGAGACACATCGTGCGCACGCCACGCTTGAAACGGTTGGCTTTTGCTAGCGGCTTGCTGGCCTGCTCGATAGCAGCGTCAGCCGAAACCGTCGACGCGCCTGCGCAGAGCGACGTGCCCGCAGTGCCAGTCAACTCGAGCGCGCAGTCGCCCGACTGCCGCTCCTACGACGCGTTCCTGACGCGTGCGGAACCGGTTCTACGAGAAACACCGGCGTGCGAGACAGTGTTTCCGGAACTGGGCGGCGCGCGCGCGAAGCTGGCGGAGAACGGCTGGGGCTTCGCTGCCTCCTCGACGCTTGGCTACGCCTATGACGTGCTGGGTCACAACGAGTCGGTTCAGCTCTACAACGGTCAGAGCCCAACCTGGAATTACTCGTCGCAGGCCATGTTGACTTATGACCTGAGCCGCATCGGATTCTCGCCTGATGCACAATTCACCGTGCAGGGTGCGTGGCAGGGCTCGAACTATCGTCCGGCCCAGCCGAAATATCTGACGATGCAGATTTTTGCAATTACCCAGTCTTTTCTCGACCATCATCTTGAGCTCCAATATGGGTACTTTCCGGTCATTCGAGCCTACTACGGTCTCATTCTCGGCGGCAATGCGTCTGCCGCAGCGCTCGGACCCAGCAGTGTCATTCCATTCCAGATTGGCGTCAGCGCATTCGCGCCGACTCCCACCTTCAATGCGAAGCTTTGGGACCCAAGCAAGCATTTCTATAACAGCTTCGGCGTGACTCGTAGCGTTAGTCCTGACGGTTTTCTTGCTGATATTGACCAGAATCCCACGGGGTTTCGCCTGAGCGTACCTGGCGCACGAGCGCTGTTCATCGACGAATTCGGATACAAGGCGGACAGCGGGCCGGACACAAACTCAAAGTGGTTCCGGGTCGGCCTCATTTACAACACAAGCCATTACACGGATTTCAAATCGGGCGGGGTCTCGTCTAACAACTACGGCGGGTATCTGGCAGCAACCTATCAGTTGTATAACCCGGATGGCACCGCGCGTGGTTTGTACGGCGACGTCAAATTCGACTACGCACCGTCGGACCGCAACCTGTACACCAAGGATTACCAGTTGACCCTTTTCTATCTCGGACCTTTCAAGAGTCGCCCGGGCGACATGGCTGCCGTTGGATTCACAAAGAACTATTTCAGTGAATACGTTCAGAGCCTTGTGCGTAGCTCCGGGACAACTGCAGCAGTAGGGTCGGCGGCGCTGACTGCTTCGTACGCCGCCAGAGTGTCGAGGGGCGTCTACGCGGTGACAGGTCTGACGTACACCAAAAATCCGAATTTCGCGCCGACCCGCGCCAACGCGCTGATTTTCCAAGAGACGCTCAACCTGTCGTTCTAGTACGACGGCGTCGGACGCTGTGCCGTTGACTAATGCCCCGGCCGTCGACCGCATGGCGTCCGTCGTATCATCCAAACTTGGAGTTCGAAGTGGAGACAACCATCAAACGTGAGTCGCTAGACAACGGTGTCGATATCGCAACAGCAAACCGGAACCTGCTCGGAATGCGTGAGCGGATAAGTTACGGAGTTGGCGACCTCGCATCCAACCTGCACTGGAACATGGTGTCGGGTTTTTTGATGTATTACTACACCAACGTAGCAATGCTCCCGGTCGCCGCACTCGGTACCCTATTCCTTTTGGCGCGGGGATTGGACGCTTTCGCTGACCCTGCCATCGGCATACTCGTTGACCGGACCGACACTCGGTTCGGACGCGCACGGCCTTATCTGCTTTTCGGTGCCATCCCGTTGAGCTGTCTCGGCTTTCTGACATTTCTGACGCCTTTCAGCGGCGAGACAGCAAAGCTTGTCTACGCCTATGTCACCTTTCTTGCGTTGGGCATCGCCTATTCTGCCGTGAACATTCCCTACGGCGCACTCCTGCCAATGATGGCCCGCGACAGCAACCATAAGCTGAAGCTCGGAAGCGCCAGAGCTATGGGCAGTGCGGCGGGCAATGTCATTGTGTTCAGCGGAGCTATGCCATTAGTAGCGTGGCTTGGACACGGAAGCCAGAAGCAGGGGTTCGCCTTGACTGCAGCGCTTTTCGGCATCGTAAGTGCAGTGCTTTTCTTCGTCACTTATCGCAACTGCCGTGAGAAGTACACTGACAGGCCTTCAGCGGCGCAGTCAGGACTTGGCCGCGCACTGCGGCACATGGTTTCGAACCGAGTCTGGATTGTAACTTCGGTATTCATGGTCGCCGTGTTCATTCGACTTGGCGTGCAGCTCGGCGTAACCGTTTACTTTGCCCTCAATGTTCTCGGTAAGCCGTGGGCAATTCCCATCTTGATGTCTCTTATTCCTGTCGGCGCCCTTGTCGCTTCGTTCTTCGCGGCTGCGTATTATCGACGGACCGGTATTCGACGCGGCAATGTAATTGCGCTTATTGCTTCCGGGGCGTTGTTCCTTTTCCTTCCTTTTGTGGAAGGAAACTTGACGGTGTTTGTCTCCGTCTACGCGCTGTCTTGCGTCATGGTAGGCCTTCCGGTCGCATCCATCTTTGTGATGGTAGGTAACGTCGTAGATGTGCAGGAGTACAACAGCGGCGTGCGCAGCGACGGACTGATTTTCTCATCAGTGAGCCTCGCCGCGAAGCTGGGCATCGCGTTGGGCGGCGCTCTTGTAGGATGGGGACTCGCATTTGGCGGCTACGACCCGGCGGCCGTGAGCGCCACAGCCCGCCATGTAATCTCCGTACTCTATTACGCTGTTTTCCCACTCTGCATACTCGTACAGATTATCACTGTGTGCTTCTACGACCTTGACGCGCGCCACGCGACCATCGTCGAGGAGTTGAACCGTCGCCGCCAAAGAGCAGCCTAAATCGAATCGCGAGAATATTCATGGTCAAGCTGGTCACTCTCAAGAATGGAAATCGCGACGGCGAACTGGCCGTGGTATCGGCCGACCTGACTCGCTTTAAGCGAGCCACCACGATAGCGCCCACGTTGCAGGCTGCTTTGGACGCATGGCAGGTGCATGCACCGCTGCTCGCAACGTTGTATGAGGAGGTCAATGCCGAGGGGCTGCATGCTGATAATCGGTTCGACCCGGCGAGAGCAATGGCTCCCATGCCACGGGCCTACCAGTGGCTCGACGGCTCCGCGTTTCTCGCGCACGGCGAGCTAATGCAGCGGGCCTTCAATCTTCCTGCTTCCGAAGACGCCGCTCGTATTCCACTGATGTACCAGGGAGGCAGTGATGCGTTTATTGGACCGCATGACGACATAACGCTCGAGTCGGAAGAGTTGGCTCTCGACTTCGAAGGAGAGTTTGGCGTCATCGTGGGTGACGTGCCGATGGGATGCAATGCAGACGATGCCCTAAAGCATGTACTGCTCGTCGTTCAGATTAACGATGTCAGCCTGCGCGCGCTTGCTCCCCGCGAAATGAAGACCGGGTTTGGATTTTTACAGTCTAAACCGTCCTCCTCGTTTGCGCCGGCTGCGGTTACGCTCGATGAGCTTGGAGCCGCTTGGCGCGACGGCCGCGTCGCTCTACCGCTTCATGTTTCCTATAACGG
Source organism: Paraburkholderia metrosideri (assembly GCF_904848625.1). Lineage (GTDB taxonomy): Bacteria > Pseudomonadota > Gammaproteobacteria > Burkholderiales > Burkholderiaceae > Paraburkholderia > Paraburkholderia metrosideri. The sequence continues at coordinate 174,316 of NZ_CAJHCP010000008.1, read as the reverse complement.
TGACAAATTCGGTTCACCGGACGGCGCCGAAATGGATTTCTCGTTTGGCGACCTTATTGCTCATGCGGCTCGTACACGACCATTGTCAGCCGGCACCATCGTAGGCTCCGGGACTGTGTCTAACCGAGGGCGGGCGGCGGGGTCGGCCTGCATCACGGAACGTCGCATGATTGAACTGATTTCGGAAGGTGCCGCACGTACACCATTTATGACTTACGGCGACCGCGTCAGGATGGAGGCGCGCACGAGCGACGGCAATGAGCTCTTCGGCGCCATTGACCAGCAAGTCAGGCGAGCGGCTTAGAGCAGCGATGGCTCGTGACGTCCGAGGTCGTGCACAGCCGCAATTGATAGCTCGTGCGGGACTGCCCGTGCGTCATAAGGAAAAGACTATTCATGTGGAAATGGACATTCCTTCTTGCTGGCCTGGGAGCGCTCGGTCCGTTTTCCACGGACATGTATTTTCCCTTCTTCCCAGCGCTTAGCGAAGCCTTTAACAGTGCGCCCGCCGCCATTCAGCAAACTTTAACGTTTTATCTGGTCGGCTTCTCCGCGATGATGCCTTTCCACGGCGCAGTCGCGGACGTCTTCGGACGGCGGCGCACGATTCTCTGCTCCCTCGTAATCTTCGGGGTCGCGTCTGTACTGTGCGCATTTGCTCCGTCATTGCTTTTGCTCAACATTGCCCGCTTCGGTCAAGGACTGTTCGCCGGCGCAGGCATGACTGTCGGGCAGGCTATCTTGCAAGAGCGATTCGCGCCCGTCGACGCGCGGCGTCTGACAGCACAGGTCACGATGATGTTCGCACTCGCACCGGCTGTAGCTCCAGCACTCGGAGGTTGGTTAGCACAACATTTCTCCTGGCGAGTCTGCTTCATCGTTCTTGCAATCGCGGGCGCCGGGCTTTTTGCCGGCTGCGCGAGAATCCTCGACGAATCGCATCCAAGAGAACAAAGGATTGCCTTCGGCTGGAAATCCGTCGTCCTTGGCCCCTGGTCTCTGCTGGCGAATCCCGATTTCGTTCGGCGTTCGTTAGCGCGAGCGTTCGGCCTCGGCGGTCTCCTTGTTTATCTTGGAGCTGCGCCAGACTATGTGCTGAACGTCCTGGGCCTTTCCACAGGCGAGTTCGCAACGCTCTTTATACCTGTGGTCGCCGGAATTATGACCGGTTCCCTCGCATCAAGCCGTCTCGCGTCTCGTCTATCGACTACGGTACAAATACGCATCGGACTCGCAATCATGCTTTGTTCGGGCGCAGCCAATTTTTTGCTCGCATGGTTTATCCCAGGCCGACTGCCGTGGGCAGTAATTCCCTGCGCTACCTATGCCTTCGGGACCGCCCTTTATCTGTCGAGCGCGACGTACGAAGCACTCGAGCGCTTTCCGGCGCGTCGAGGAAGTGCGGCCTCGATGCTTGGATTCGTTCAGTCGCTAGCTTTCGCGGGAATCTCTGCATTGGTCGCGCCGCTGGTTTTCCACTCGGCTCTACGTTACGCAACTGCAATGCTCTGCGCTGCGGTCTTGACTTGGGGCCTATCTCGACAATGGGCAAAAGCGGATACGCGAGAAGTACGTCTTCAATAACATGTCTTCTGTTCTGCTTAGCGGGGAAGCTGGCGCCCTCCTGCTAATCCGCACGGCATACAGCGACTCGATTGGGTGTCATTGCTTCAACTGCCCAGCGGCGGCGAGCAAAGTCTGTCGTACAAATCGATGACCGCTATCGTTGTCGAGATGGGCGGGCCATTGCAAGCACTCCGTTAGAGGCGGAATCTTCACGGGCAGGTCTACGATTCGAAGCGGGAGTAGGCCGACGTACCACTGCGCCAAGCGGTGGTGAACTGTCGCTATCCGTGTCGTACCGACCAGCATTTGAGGAAGAGTATTGAAGTCAGGAGCAATGACCTCAAGCCTTCGGTCGAAGCCTTTTCGCTTTAGGTAGCGCTCCTCAAAAGACTCCTGACGATTCGCCCCGAAGCGTATGCCCACGTGCCCGAAAGAACGGTACTGAGCAGCCGTAATTCGCTCGCTGATTTGGCCGTTGCCTGTCCATATCAGCCCAACGTACTCATCGCTCAACAACGGCACGTACGGCAGGTTCTGGTCGATAAAGTCAAAAGGCGTAGCAAGCAGGTCAACGTCTCCCCGTCTGAGCGCTGCAACGCTATCGTCACCGGGAAGAAGAATTTCAATCGTCGTGCGCGGTGCGCTTGTTTGCAGCCTACGAACCGCCTCGGAAAGCAATACTGTCACCAGATAGTCGGAAGCGATAACTCGAATATGGCGCTCAGATGTGGCCGGGTCGAATTGAGACCTCCGCTCAAGCGTTTGTTCAATTCGCATAACGATGTCGCGCACGTCATGCGTAAGTTCGTTCGCTAGCGCCGTTGGAATCATGCGCCTACCGCTTGGCACCAAAAGCTCATCGGCAAAAAACTCTCGTAGACGCGCCAGGATGTTGCTAACGGCAGGCTGCGAGAGATGAAGTCTCGCAGCCGCATTGGTGATGCTTTTCTCCGCGAGCAATGCATCAAGCGCGACAAGTAAGTTGAGGTCAAGCTGTCTGTATCGCATAGCGCTCGTATTTCAAATGGAAATACATTGTATCCATAGATTCAATTTGCTGAATAGATTTGCATGCCTGAAAATCGCTATAAATAAGCGGCATCAACCGCGACGAAAACGTAAATCGGAGACGAACGTGAGGTCCACGCTTGTGGCTGATGGAAGGTATTCGCGCTCGATGCTTCGGATGAACCTCAGTTATCGGGAATGCCACAGTGTTTAAATATTTTCCTACCAATTACGTCTGGAACCTGTCCGTGGACCTGGCCATCGAAATGGGTGCCAAGATGGGCGAGATAGAAGAGATGTGCTCGCAGTTACAGGACGCGGCACTGAAGCCCGACGCAGAGGGCACGCGGGCTTTCAGAACCGCCTGGGAACGGATGGGTGACAAGCTAGTCGACCTGGCGCACGAAGACGAGAGCCGAAACCGTCTGCTTTCGGCGGGGGAGAAATACAACAGAGCCGCTACGTACTACCTGACCTGTGAACGTCTTCAGTCGCACGGCTCTCCAGGGCGCGCAGAACTCTATTCTCGCTTTCTGGACGCCTTCGCCAAGGGGGTGAAACTTACCGCAGAGAATTGCGAGCGAGTTGAGATTCCTTACAAGGACACCTATCTGACTGCGCTCTACGTGAGACCTGAAGGCTCCACCGGGCGGGCGCCCGTACTGGTGCAGGTTAACGGGCTGGACTCGACAAAGGAAATGAAATACCGGGTCGGCCTGCCGCAGATGCTCGCGCGGCGCGGAGTTGGTTCTCTCATCGTAGACCAGCCAGGAACTGGAGAGGCCCTGCGTTTGCAAGGTTTGCACGCGGTACATGATTCGGAGCAGTGGGCGACTCCGGTCGTCGACTGGCTTGAAACGCGGGATGACATCGACGCTCGCCGCATCGGTATGGAAGGCATCTCCCTGGGGGGATACTACTGTCCCCGTGCGGTTGCATTTGAGCCTAGGTTTGCCTGCGGAGTCGTTTGGGGTGCGAATCACGACTGGCGAGATGTTCAGAAAAAGCGATTGGACCGTGAAGGGAGTTTCCCGGTGCCTCACTATTGGGAACATGTGAGATGGGTCTGGGGCGCTAAGGACATGGACGAATTCATGCGGATTGCTGAAAACGTCCACCTCGACGGCATTCTTGACCGGATACGTGTTCCTTTTCTGGTAACGCACGGCGAGAAGGATTCACAGATTCCTTTGGCATGGGCGCATCGAACCTACGAGCAGCTCATCAACAGCCCAAAACGGGAACTCAAGATTTTCACTAAACGGGAAGGCGGCGTTCAGCACAGCAGCTTTGACAACCCGGCGAATGCTGGCTCTTACATTGCGGATTGGGTCGCTGAAACGTTAAGCGGCCGGACTTCGGTCTGATTCTTCTTGGCTAATACTACTTCTATGAACATTACCGGTCCTGAAACACTCGTATTTGGCGTTACTGACGTGAAGTCCTGCAATCAGTATCTTATTGATTATGGCTTGATTGCTGTCGCCTCATCTGAAGACGGCGGCCGTTTCGAGGCCCTCGATGGCACGGGCGTCGAAATCGCCCACCGCGACAGTTCGGCCCTTCCCCCCGGTCTTGACACATCAAGCATGCTTCGCAAGACCGTTTATGGCGTGGCCGATGCCGCCTCACTCAGGGCAATCGGCGATGAGCTGCGTAAAGACCGCGAGGTGACAGCGCTGTCCGACGGCTCGCTCGAAGCGGTAGACGATATGGGATTCATGCTTGGATTCCAAGTTACGAAGAAACGGGCTTTTTCATTGCCGGCGGAGGCTATAAACGCTCCGGGTGCGCCCGTTCAGCGTGCTGTGAACATCATCGGAGTCGATGACAGCGTAGTCCTGACTCCCCGGACCCTTTCGCATGTCGTCCTGTTCGTGCCCGACGCAGCGAAAGCAGAGGCGTTCTATGTGAAACGTCTAGGGTTTAAGGTGACCGACCACTTTGACGGCGTAGGTCCTTTCCTTCGTCCGCAGGGTACGCTTGACCATCACACGCTTTTCCTTATTGAAACGCCGCCGTTTCTCAAAGGTTGCGAGCATTTCACTTTCCATATGGGTGGACCGACTGAGGTGATGCAGGCAGGCACCCGATTCGTCGAGAAAGGCTACGAATCATTCTGGGGGCCAGGTCGGCATCGCTTCGGTTCCAACTGGTTCTGGTATTTCAACAGTCCTCTTGGCTGCCATGTCGAATATGACGCGGACATGGATTTACACGACGACACATGGGATGCGCGCCACGCACCTATGGGCGCCGACGCTTCGCAGCTTTTCCTCTTTCAACACCGCGAAAAGTGGGCACCGGGCGGACCGCCGCCGGCTGTGAAGAGCACGGGTCAGTGACGGTAGGACGTGTATACGCACTGTTGCTCGGACAAATGCATTGACGCGCCTGCGGCCATTCGGTCGACCTGGAGAATCAAAGAGATGTCGGAGAAGATTTGAAAAAAGAGACCCAGCAGATTCGGGAGGCTGCGGCAGTCGGACCGGCGGTCGTAGCGGACATCGGAGGGACGAACGCCCGGTTTGGACTATGGAATGACGGCCGTGTCCAGCACGTTCATCGATACCTATGTGCGGATTTCGACTCGGTCGCCGCGGTGTATGCGACTTATCTCCGGGACATAGAAATAGCAGCGCCGCGCCGCGCCGCGCTTGCCATAGCTACCCCGGTGACGGCCGACATCGTCCGGATGACAAACTGTCCGTGGGAATTTTCCATCGAGGGCCTTCAGCGGGCTCTCGGATTGGACGACCTCAAGGTTGTGAACGATTTGGCTGCTCTCGCGCACGCAGTTCCATATCTTGCCGCTTCCAGCGTGGAGTCTGTCGGGACACTACGGGAGCCGAAAGCCGGGAGGAGTTTCGCCGTAATTGGTGCAGGCACAGGACTTGGCGTCGCTTCGGCAGTCCACGATGGCAATGAGTGGCGAGTTCATGCAAGCGAAGGAGGACACAGTAGCTTCGCGCCGACGAGCGAGATAGAAGACGTTGTGCTACGCCATGCGAATAACGTCTGGGCGCACGTTTCATACGAGCGCCTGGCGTGCGGCGAAGGCATATCAGTAATTCATCGCGCGCTTGGCGCGCATCGAGACCACGAGCCAGCCGAGATTGTCTGCCTCGCTGAACAGGGCAACGGGCATGCCATTGAGAGCTTGCGGACCTACAGTCGCATTCTCGGCAACTTTGCGGGCAACGTAGCGCTCATGTTCGCGGCAACCATGGGCGTCTACCTGGGCGGCGGGGTCTTAGGAAAACTGAGACACAGCTTCGATGCCGACGCCTTTCGTGAAGGCTTTGTAGGCAAGGGTCGCTTCACAGCCTGGCTCAATGAGATACCGACGCTCCGGATTCTCGCCGCGTATCCAGAACTCGACGGGCTTGGGCATCTTCTTGAGACCAGCGGTCTTCGCGGGAGCACGCGCACTTCGGCACCGTGAGTTTGCCCGATGGCACTCAACATCAATACCAACGACGGCTAATGGAGACAACTATGAATCGCAAAGCGCATCGCCGCTTCATCGACTTATCTATCTTTCTCGAGAATGATGTGCTGTCTGACCCACCTTCTCTTGCGCCAAAGATAACCTATCAAGGTCACAGCGACACATTGCCCGAATTCATGATGCTGTTGCCTGGAACGTCCCCCACGGATTTTCCCGAGGGTGAAGCGGCAGCAGCGGAACGGGTAACGTTGACTACGCACAGCGGGACGCACCTGGACGCCCCTTATCACTTCCATTCGACGATGGATGCGCTGAACGGCGGTACGAGGCCGTCCATTACCATTGACGAGGTGCCGCTTGAGTGGTGTTTCCAGGACGGCGTGAAGCTCGATTTTCGCCATTTTCCGGACGGCTACGTCGTCACCGCTGCAGACGTCGAGGTCGAGCTAGCTCGCATAGAGCACGAATTACAACCACTCGACATTGTAGTAGTCAATACTCGTGCGGGCTCTCGCTACGGATGCAGCGATTACGTTAGCTCCGGATGCGGGATGGGCTACGAGGCAACGATGTACCTCCTGGAGCGAGGCGTTCGGCTAACCGGGACTGATGCCTGGAGTTGGGACGCCCCGTTCACTTACACTGCAAAGAAGTTCGCCGAAACAGGCGATAAATCCCTCATCTGGGAGGGACATAAGGCGGGCCGGGACATTGGATATTGTCATCTTGAAAAACTGCACAATCTCGAAGCGCTCCCGGCGACAGGGTTCATTATTTCGTGCTTTCCCCATAAGATTCGCGCTGCTTCCGCAGGATGGACGCGGGCAGTTGCAATCTTTGAAGATGTCTAACCTCTGAAGGTTGCCGCAAATTGCGGCGGTGAGAAGGCGCCTCGGAAATTCTGCGGCTGCGGTCGTTTTGTAAGCGGTGTAGCAACGCTTTCCGCGCTGGCGGTAGCAGCGACGTCGATGCAGTCGCGATGGTTCGCCAGGTCGAGCGGGCCTTTCGTGCGCGCGGCCTCGGCTGCTGGGAGAAGAGGAAGGAGCGCAACGACATCGCGGAGAGCCCCTTGTTGAGGTTTGCTTGCCATGCCTTCTCCTTGGCGATGGTGGCGAGGGCGGCGATACTCGGACAACACGGTGACGGCCTTAATTTTTGCGATGTAGGCCAAGGCCAAACGGCGGTGGTTAAAACTATTACCAAGACGGCAACCATCGTGGCGCAGCGGGCGGGCCCCCACTTTGCGCGACTCATGGTTGCTCTCAAGCAAGACAGTGACGAAAGGGAAGACCTTCAACCTCGGCGCCCCGCCATTGACTCATCGGGAACTGCGGTTGTGCGAGATTGTAAGGGCTGCTCCACCTGAAGATTTTCCGCTTTGGGCTCCGTCGACTGTTCGCGCCTACCTTCGTGAACGATGACCGCATGCACGCGCGAGTCTGCTGATTGCCCTGCTCAGAGGTCGAGAATGAGAACTTGGGTTTTTGAACGTGAGCAGCATGGCAAGAACTGGTCGCAAGCAGTTTTTTCTTCGTCGGTAAGGTACGAGTCCCGATGCTCCGGTTGCCCCTCCAGAACGCGGGTTAGACACGTGCCGCAAACGCCCTGTTCGCACGACGTCAGCACCTCCACGCCGTTCTCCGCTAGAGCCTGCACGACTGTGCACCCCGGCGGAACGTCGACTGTGAGGCCGCTGCTTGCGAGCTTCACCTGGAAGCTTGCGTCGTTAGTTGGCTGCTCGATGACAGCGCCGAAGAACTCGTAGTGAAGTCTCGTTTCGGGCCACCCCTGCTTACGTGCTTCGGTGAGAACTGCATCCATAAAGCCCCGCGGACCGCATACATAAAGATGAGTTTCCTCGGGCGCCTGCTTGAGCGTTGTGGACAAATCCAACTTCTGCGCAGGTTCGCCATCGCTAAAGTGAAAGCTGGCCGACCTGCCCAGGTCCGACGACAGGATTCGGGAGACAAACGCGGCGCGCTTCGGCGAACGCGCGCAGTAGTGCATCTCAAACGTCTCGTTAGCCAAAGATAGCCGTTCTGCCATGCACAGGATGGGTGTTATGCCGATGCCACCTGCTAGCAAAAGGTGATTCTTAGCGTCGTGTGCCAGCGGAAAGTGATTCTTAGGTCCGCTTATCCTGAGCGTGTCCCCTTCGTGGACGAGGTCGTGAATGGCCATGGAGCCACCACGACCCTCGGCATCACGCAAGACAGCAATGTGGTAACGATTCGACTCGTTCGGATTGTTGCAAAGCGAATACTGTCGGATGAGCCCGCCCGGCAGATGAACGTCGATATGCGACCCTGCGCTGAACGGTGGCAGCGCAACTCCATTTTCAGAGGTGAGTTCGAAGGCACATATGCCTTGCGCCTCCTCCCATTTCTTTGAAATCTTGACATCGAGCGTCGCCGTCGTCATGACGCCTCCGAAACGTTCGAAAGCGGGATGACCTTGCGGTCCGACTGGGACTTGCGCTCTTCGGTGAGCAGACGGTCGATGACTTTGACACCACCGTTAAACGTCGTGCATGGCTGAAAGAGAACGCCGACGAGATTCGAAAGGCGTTGGTGTTTGAGCCACGCTGACATGTACGGTGGCTAAAAGACCACCAGATAGCGAAGAAAAGGGCTATGCAATCTTATGTTGAAGTTCATCGACATGACTTGACCTTCACCCACGTTTTACTTGACCTTCACACACAGCCAACTTGACCTCCACCCACATATTGCTTGACCTTCACACACGGAAATTGGGTATCCACTTCTGAAAACTCCGCTGTAGCCAACGTGTTTTCTCGGTCAAATGTTCCGGTAATCATATAATCTTTAATCTGTGTAATTCTCTATGCGCAAGCGACACGGTCCACCGAGATGAGCTCGCAACAACGTCTCTGCTCAATCCTTAAGCTTGTTTGTACCCAGCTGATTTCCTGGCGCGAAAGATAATGGCTGCCAGGACAGAGCGATGGCGCGCGCGGCGTCGCTCCCATCATTAAATGGGTGCTACCTGCTCATTCACTCGGGATGCGGTTCCCTACTTCAAGTCACTTGGCGCTAAAGCGCACTCCCTGGCTGCCCTGTCGATGACTGAAGGGCATGGGCCACCGCTCTGCGTCTGCGCATTACATCGCGTATCTGCTGGCTGGGGCCACTGCCCGACGTTCGCCAAGCGGACTGCTGCTACGAGCGATTGAATATCTCAGAGGGGAGCGCTACCGACATCCATACTGTGGCGGCTTGAGCCCGCGTGCAGCACGCTACCATCGGCACGACCAGGTGTTCTTCATGCAGTGGGGACGGCTCGTCAGCCAGTGAGAGGATGGCTGCCCCACCGACTGCTCGGTGGACGCTCCCACTAGACCTCAGTGCCGTAGTCCATGCGCTACCGTTCCGTCAGTGCGTAAGGAAGTCCAGCACCATGCGATTGAACTTGTCGGCGTGTTCCCACTGCGCCCAGTGCCCGCAACGGTTGAAGATATGGAACTCGGCGTTCGGCATGCCCCATAGCAGCCGCAGTCCAACGTCCAAGGGGACGAAGCGGTCATCGCGCCCCCAGATGATGAGGGTCGGCGCCTTTACTTCGGAGAGGCGGTGACCAACGTCAGGAAACTGCTTGGGATTTGCGGCGAGACTCTTCGTAAAGTTTTCAAGATGTTCCTTCTGAGCGAGCATGTTGCCGAGTCGCGCTTGGAACAGCTCTTCAGTCAGATTGCTCGTGTCGTACACGAAGACGCTCATCATCTTCTTCAGGTTTTCAATCGTCGGCTCACGATACAGACCCTGTAGCAGCTTGATGCCTTCGGTGGGCATCGGGACGAACTGGCTCGGGCCGCCCGTCCCGCCGCCCATCAGGATGAGCTTGCCGACGCGCGATGGATTGGCGAGTACGAACGCAACCGCACTGTGACCGCCCATCGAATTGCCGATGATGTGTACGGGACCCTGTACGTCGATTGCATCGAGAAGACCCTTCAGTGCGCGGGCATTGAGCTCCGAACGGGAGCCCGTACATACGATGGGGTCGCTCTTGCTCCAGCCCGGACAGTCAATCAGGATGACCCGATAGCCTTGTTCGACCAGCGGCTCCAGATTGCGATTGAAGTTAGCCCAACCACTCGCGCCGGGACCGGAGCCGTGCAGCATCACCACGGTTTCGCCGCCTTTGCCCATGTCGTTGTAGTGAATCTGGAGGTCGAGGTCGCCTTCCTTGATTCGCACAAGCTTGCTGGTTCCCGCTTCCGTCAATTGAGTGTTCGCGCTCATGGTGAAATCCTTGCTCCTACAAAATGATTTAAATCGCTCAAAATGCCTGGTTCAAACCGCGTGTCCAGCGACCGACTTCATGCTGCCGAGAACGGCTGAAAGTGCGGACTGAAGAAATTCTTTCGCCATCGCGGCGTCGAATACGTTCTCGCCTTGGCGCCACGCTATGTATCCATCGGGACGAACGAGAAGCGCTCCCGCTTCTGAAGTTTCGCGAACACGCTGCCAGTCGCAGTAAGGGTCCTGCGTATCATTCGCGCCGGTGACAACCGTTTGCAAGAAAGGCAAATCGAGCTCGTCGGCGGCCTTAACCCATGCGCCGCCAGACAGGCCAGTAACAAGCGTGAATTTGCCTTTGCCCGTAACGTCGAGGGTGGACACACGGTGCCCGGTTTTATCAATGAGCCACGCGTGCGGAATCTTGGCGCCCGGCCGGCTGGTCGCCTGCAGATAAAGCTCCTGGTCGCGTTTCCATTCCTCCTCGCCCACCTGCCCATCCGGGATGACCGCCGAGGAGTTGTATCGCTGGTTCATCTCAACGCCTTGCGCGTTGAATTCACGGTTCTTGAGTTCCAGAGCTTCCTGAGCCGCCTGACGCGCCTTGGCGCCTTCGGGCCCGGGGTCCTTGAATCGCGCGATGCCAGCCGCCACCGGATTTTCTGCACCTTCGACGCTGAATACCGCCTTGATGGGTGCATAGTCGAGACGGGACTGATTCGCGCGCAAAACAATCTGCTTTCCCACGGGTGCCCGCTCGGGTGAATACGTCTCAAGCAGTTGGGCACCCGCGTAGCCCTTCAGTACATATGCAAGCTTCCAGGCGAGATTGAAGCCATCCTGGACGCACGTGTTCAACCCGAGTCCGCTGGAGGGTGGGTGACGATGAGTTGCATCTCCGCCTGCGAATACGCGGCCTTTGGAGTAGGTGGTTGCATAGGCCTGGTTCACATACCAGACCGATTTGCGGACAATGTCGACCTCGAGGTCCGGGTCACCAACCAAAATTCGAATCTTGCTCAGAACCGTCTCCTCGCTGAGGTCCGGTTCACCCTTGGATATATCGAAGCCCCAACCGGCAATCCACTGGGTCCACGGTTTGACCGCGCGGAGCAGTCCGAGGCCAATCTCGCCGAATGCAGCGTCCGGGCTGACAATCCAGTGAAGGATGCTTGGGCGATGCTTCACGTAGCGCGTCAGGTCCGCATTGAAGATGACATAGGCGGTACCTGCGCGTGCCATCTGACCTTCGATTTTCAGGTCAAGCTCTTCAACGACTTTAGAGCGCGCACCGTCGGCACCTACGAGGTACTTGGCGCGCATTGAATATTCGCGCCCGGTAATGCGGTCTTGCAGTTGCACAGTCACGCCGCTCTCGTCCTGCTCGTGCGACAGATACTCGGTATTGGTCGAGAACGTAGCCCCCCGCTGTGCGGCATTTTTAAACAGGATTGGCTCCATCTCCGGCTGAATGATGTCGACGACGTTGCAAGGGCTCCCTTGAACATAGTCACCGTGGCGTGCATCACCAGTACCCCACGCACGCAGGCGAATCAGTTCCTCGCCGGCCAGACTTGTGGCGAAGAGACTATCGCCCATCTGGTCCCACGCCGTGGCATGGCGAAGCACTTCTTCTTCAATCTGCAGGTCGCGGTAGACCTCCATCGTTCGCTGGTTGGTAATGTGCGCGCGTGGTGTGTCGGCCAGCCAGTTGAACCGCGAAACCATATGCGCGCGAACCCCGTACGTCGCCAGTGCAAGTGCTGTGGTGGCGCCCATCGGGCCAGAGCCGACAATGACCACGTCGGTGTCAAATTCAGTGTTGGTTCCCATAATTGCTTCCTAGGCTTTTAATAATCAAACAAACAGCATCCATGGGCACTGGCCGCGGGCCGCGCACCCGCTTTTCGGGCGCCGGGACGCGGAGACCACTTTGGCCACCACGTCCGTTCCAGTGCAATCAGATTTCGGCCCGACGTAGTCGGATGTCGACGATTGGCGATTTACTCAAGCGGTTTCAACAGCGTCTTTCCTGGCAACCCGTACGACCCTTTCCGGGAAGGCGAAGGCGATGCAGATGGCGCCGACCGCAGACAATGCTGCAATCGCCAGTACGCCATTTGTCAGGCTGCCCGTCGCGGTCTTGATGTAGCCAAGAAGCGGCGGACTCGCAAAGGCGCCGATGTTGCCCAGCGTGCTAATGAATGCGATGCCGACGGGCGCAGCCTTTTTGCCAAGATATGACGGTGGAATAGCCCAGATGAGTGGACCGCTCGCCCCCGTCGCGAAGCTGGCGACTGCAAACGAAAGGAGCATCAGCGGCAACGAATGAGTCGTGGTGCTCGCAATCAGACCGAGCGCGATAAGGCAGAAGCAGAGCGTGAGGTGCCAGCGTCGTTCTTTCAGCCAGTCGGAGCTCCAGCTCAGCAAGATGGCGCCAATGAATCCCATAGCCAACGGGATGGCGCTTAACAGTCCCACGTTCACGAGCGAAGCAACACCGCTTTCCTTCACAATCGTGGGCAGCCAGAAGAAGAGCAGATAGTTGCTGCAGATTGCTGTGAAGAACAGGAAGGCGACCAGATAGTTCACCGGGTTGCCCGCAACCTGGCGAAAGACGCCGAAGGAGTGGTCTGGCAAAACGACAACCTCCGAAGCAAGGTCTGCTTTGACCGCTGCTTTCTCCTCTGCGGTCAACCATTCAGCGTCGTCCGGACGGTCGCGCAATGTCAGGAAGCAGACAACGCCCAGCACGCATGCGGGAAGCCCTTGCACGATGAACACCCATTTCCATCCGGCCATGCCCAGGGCGCCATTCAACGACGTCAAAATCCAGCCGCTCAACGGGGCGGCGATAGCCCCTGCAGCAGCGTTCGCTACGAAGATGACAGCGGTCACGCGGGCCCGCATGCTCGCGGGAAACCAGAATGTGAGGTAAAGAACGATGCCCGGCAGGAAGCCGGCCTCGAACGCACCTAGAAGCAGGCGCAGAGTGATGAGGTGTCCCACTGTCAGAACAAACGCTGTAGCGACAGTAGCAAGACCCCAGAGAACCATGATGCGCACAAACGTTCGCCGGGCGCCCCATTTCGCAAGCAGGATGTTGCTTGGCATCTCGCACAGCGAATAGGTGACAAAGAACGCCCCCGCCGCGATGCCATACCACGTGGGATTGATGCCGAGGGCATCGGTCATCTGGAGCTTGGTGAATCCCAGGTTGATACGGTCGATGAATGCAATCCCGTAACACACAAAGAGCAAGGGGATGATGCGCCACCAGATTTTTCGATACGCCCGCTTTTTTAGCAGGCTGGAATCAGAATTCGAAGCGAGGTATTCGTGCATGTCTTCCTCCAAACGTGGATAGATTATTTTTTTGTTGTTTGTCACCGGACCATCGAGGGCCCGGTGCCTTAATGCCTTTGCTTCAGACTGCTTCCTTCTGCCGTGCAACCAGGTCGAGGGCAACGTCGACAATCATGTCTTCTTGGCCGCCGACCATTTTTCGCTTGCCCAACTCAATGAGGATGGTTCGCGTGTCGAGCCCATACTGCTTTGCCGCAGTCTCAGCGTGTCGCAGGAAACTCGAATAGACGCCGGCGTAACCCAGGCTCAGCGTCTCCCGGTCCACTCGGACTGGACGGTCCTGAAGCGGGCGCACCAGTTCCTCGGCAGCGTCCATTAGCGCGAAAAGGTCCGTGCCGTGTTCCCAGCCATAGACATCGGCCGCAGCAATGAACACCTCGAGCGGAGCGTTGCCGGCACCTGCTCCCATACCCGCGAGGCTTGCGTCGACACGAATTGCGCCGTTCTGAACGGCCACAACCGAGTTCGCCACACCGAGCGAGAGGTTGTGGTGTGCGTGGATGCCGCGCTCGGTCTCCGGTTTGAGCACTTCGTCGTAGGCGCGAAAACGTGCCGCGGTGTCATCCATAGTCATGGCTCCGCCGGAGTCCGTGACATACACGCAATGCGCGCCGTACGATTCCATGAGCTTCGCCTGCTGGGCGAGCTTGGCCGGTTCCAGCATGTGCGACATCATCAGAAAGCCGGAGACATCCATGCCGAGTTCGCGGGCGTATTCGATGTGCTGCTTCGACACGTCTGCTTCGGTGCAATGCGTGGCGACGCGAACGGAACGCACGCCCGATTCGTATGCGCGCTTGAGGTCGTGAGTAGTACCGATGCCAGGAATGAGAAGCGTGGTCAGCTTTGCGTGCGTGATGACCTCAGCGGTTGCCTCAATCCACGCCCAGTCTGTGCAGGCACCGAAGCCGTAATTGAAGCTCGAGCCGGAAAGACCGTCACCGTGGGCGACTTCAATGGCATCGACCTTTGCCGCATCCAGCGCGCGGGCGATTGCACGGACATGGTCAAGACTGTATTGATGGCGCACGGCGTGCATACCGTCGCGCAGCGTTACGTCCTGGATGTACAGCTTGGGTTTGACTTCCTTGTTCATACAGCCTCCGCGGCGGTGCTTTCGTGTTTCTGGCGACGGACAATGCTCTCGGCCGTGGCCAGCGCTGCCGAAGTCATGATGTCGAGATTGCCGGCGTAGGCAGGCAGATAGTGGGCGGCACCTTCGACTTCGAGGAACACCGTGACCTTCATCCCGGTGAACGAGCGGCCGAGTTCCGCAATGAAGAGCGGGTTCTCGTCGGTGTAATGCTGGAACTGGACCTTCTGCTTCATCCGGTAACCAGGGACGTACGATTTAACTTTGGCGACGGTTGCCTCAATCGACGCAGTGACCGCTTCTTCGTCTGTGCTTTCGCAGAGGCAATAGACCGTGTCACGCATGATGAGCGGCGGCTCCGCCGGATTGAGGACGATGATTGCCTTACCGCGCTTTGCGCCCCCGACCTTCTCGATTGCCTGTGACGTCGTTTCGGTAAACTCGTCGATGTTGGCGCGAGTACCGGGGCCTGCGGAACGCGACGAAATCGATGCAACGATTTCGGCATAGGGGACGTTCGAGACCGCGCTCACGGCAGCAACAATAGGAATGGTTGCCTGGCCGCCGCATGTCACCATGTTCACGTTCGGGGCGTCGAGATTCTGTTCGCCATTCACGCACGGCACGGTGAAAGGCCCAATCGCGGCCGGCGTGAGGTCGATGACGCGCTTCCCGAATGATTGCAGTACCGCGTCGTGCTTCTTGTGAGCTCCAGCCGAAGTCGCATCAAAAACGATTTTGATTTCCTGAAAATTGGGCAGACGTGTCAGTCCGTCGATGCCTTCTGCCGTGATGGGCACACCCATACGTTCTGCACGCTTCAGGCCGTCGGACTCGGGGTCGATGCCAACGAAGGCGCCCATTTCAAGAACGTCAGACAAGCGAAGCACTTTTATCATCAGGTCAGTGCCGATATTGCCGGAACCGATGATGGCTACCTTGGTTTTGGACATAGATACCTCTTAAACGAATTTCGCCGTGACTTCGCCGAGTCCGGACAGTTGGGCGACAAACGTGTCACCAGCGTTGACCGGGACCATGGGACCCAGTGCGCCGGTCAGCACGACATCACCGGCTTTGAGCGGGCGGCCGCGGCGGGCGATTTCGCCTGCGAGCCAGACAGCTGCGTTGAGCGGATGGCCGAGACACGCTGCGCCGCAGCCGGTCGATACAACATTCGGGCCGGTCGTTACCCCATCGTGTTCGCGGCGCATCGTCATCTGCAGGCCACGCAAGTCGAGGTCTTGGATACGACGTGCGGGGCCGCCGAGCACAAACATTCCGGATGAAGCGTTATCAGCTACGGTGTCAAAGAACCGGATGTCCCAATTGGCAATACGGCTGCCGACGATTTCCAGTGCCGGCAGGACATACGCCGTCGCGCGAATCAGGTCGGCAACTGTAGGCGTCTGAATGTCAAGGTCCTCGGCCAGGATGAGCGCCACCTCCGCTTCCACCTTCGGCTGATGCAGGCGGCTAACTGCGATAGGCTCGCCTTCCCCCGCAGCCATGTCAGCGAACAGCATTCCGAAGTCGGGCTGGTCGACGCCGAGTTGTGCTTGCACGACCTTCGAGGTCAATCCGATTTTTCGACCGATGAGGCGCCGGCCTTGTGCCTCGAAAAATTTCGTATTTGCGTCCTGAATCGCGTACGCCGTATCGACATCGTCAGACAAGGTGCGCGAGCGCAGGGGGCCAATCGTCTGCCCGGTTTCGTAGCAGTTGCGAATCTCAGCAGCCAGCGCTTCAATGCTCGTCGCGCTGGCTGGCTGTCGCTCAATGGTTGCGTCAGACATGAAAACCTCTTCTCAATGCTTGCGTTGGTGGCGACTAACAGACAGGGTCGACCTCAAGCGGGTGATAGCAGCCGCGCCAGTGCACCAGCGGCGATTTGTCGGCCACTCGGGTACGCATCACGCGCCCAACAAAAATAGTGTGGTCGCCCGCTTCGATTTCGCGCTCGAGGCTGCACTCAATCCAGCCGAGGCAACCAGCTACGAGAGGCAAACCCTCTAGTCCGAGAAACGATTCGACTTGTGAGAATCGGTCAATCGGCTTGCAGAAAGTCCGGGAGACGTCTTCCTGGTTGGACGCGAGGATGTTCACCGCGAAGTGCTTTGCCTGACTGAAGATGGGATACGAATACGACTTCGTCGTCAGGCTCCACTGGATGAGCGGCGGGTCAAGCGACAGTGACGAGAAGGAGCTGACCGTCGCCCCGTACGGGGTCCCTTGAGCGTCGACCGCGGAAATCACCGTAATGCCAGTTGCGAAATGGCCAAGCGCGTGGCGAAAGGCGTCCGCTCGGACGCTTGCTGCGGCCGGTTGTGCGTCGGCGACCCGGTTGGTTTCTGACATGATTAAATCCTTAATCGCAGGCTTTGGTCGTTGGGTTGTGGTCCCGTCGATGGAACCACCCTCCGTCACTTGTCGAGCAGGAAATCAATATGGAGTCGATTGAACAGTTCGGCGTCTTCGAACTGAGGCCAGTGACCGCACTCATTCATAACGACGTATTTACAGTTCGGAATCATTTCCGAGATTTCCTTACCTTCCGCAGGTGTTGCCGTCGGGTCATGCGAAGTCCAGACCACCAGCGACGGAGACTTGATTGACCGGTACTGCTCTTCGGTAATCATGTTCGGGCGGCGGATTTCCATTTCCTGCAGGCACATGATTCGCTTCATCGTGTCGGCGAACCCGGGTTGCGAATAGATGCTGCGCCGTGTTTCGATGAGGTCATCGCTAACCGTGCTCTTGTCGCACATCAGGAATTCGAGGCGGGTCTTGATACGTTCCCAGCTGGGGTCTTCAGCAGCCTGGTTCGACAGGCTTTTCAGGCGAGCCATGACTTCGGGGTGCGCCGTCCAGCCGCCGGCGGTGTTCAGCACCAGGTGGTCGACAACCTCGGGGTGGTGCACCGCAAGATATGTCGCAACCCAACCACCGAGTGATTCACCGGTGATGTGCGCCCGCTCGCGGCCGAGCGCCTTCAACACCGCAAGTACGTGGTCGGCGTAGTCTTTGACCTGGTAATTGATTTCCGGCTTGTCCGTCCAGCCGTGGCCGAGCATGTCGATAGCCACGACCCAGAAGTGCTCACCATGCGGTCCAAAATTTCGCGAATAAGCTTCGGCATGACCGCCTACCCCGTGCAGGCAAAGCAGCAGCGGCTTGTCCGGCGTGCCAGACGAGATATACCTGGTCTTGATGCCGTCAGCGTCGAGGTAGCCCTGACTGAATGTGACGCCGCGCAGGTCGGCCCAGACGCTCGAAAAATTGGAGGGGCGGGTATCGCTCATGAATTCACTTCCGTTGCGAGTTCGTTGTTGGTTGGCTCGGCAACTGTCGCCGGAGCATTCGGGTCACCGGCGAGCGCAAGTGCCTTGTCGACCAGACGTTGCATGTCGGGATTGCGGTTGCTGAGATAGTTCAATGCGAGATTGCGAACGGGGTCGCCAGCGTAGTAGCGCTCGTATTGCACGAGGCGCTGGCCGAATGCTTCTCCGGCAAGGTCCCAGGCCAGCTTGAAGAGCTTTACGCGCTCGACCGACGGCATACCGCCAGCGCCCTGGTAATACAGCGCGAGGTCGTCCGACAGCTCCGGCGCGCGGAAGTCGGCTCCGCTCGGCATCAGCATGAAGCCACCCGCACCGATGGTTTGTAGCACTTCGATGACGCGCGGATACGCGGTAGGAAGCATCGTGCGGATTGCCTGCAGCGGTGCAAGGCTCGGGCGTACCGTGCCGACTTCGGTTGGTTCCGATTCATACTCGGACCGCACGAGGGCGCTCTTGACCTGTTCGATGTAGCCGAGCAGTTCGCCCAACATCTGCTGCACGTGCAGGAACTGGTCAGCCTTGATGGACTTCGCTACTGCGATGGCCAGACCGACCGAGAACTGCATCTTGATGAGCGCGCGGGTGTTTGTCTGATGTGCGGTGTGATTCCGCACGCCGGTGTGCGTGTACAGCTGGTTCGAGAGCTCAACCTGGCGATAGCAGAAGACACGGTCCCAAGGGACGAAGACGTTATCGAAGATGAGAAGTGAGTCGTTTTCCTCGAAACGCGTCGACAGCGGATGGTCGTAGCTTTCGTGTGCGTCGACGTGATACGGGTCGCGCGAAATCTGACGCATGCCCTTCACATCCGTCGGCACGGCAAAGATGAGCGCGTGGTCTTCGTCGCCTGCCTTGAACTGCGGCAGGTTGTACATAATCATTTCGTCCGACACCGGACCCAGCGTCGCAATCATGCGAGCGCCGCTTACGTAGATGCCTTCGGTGGTTTCTTTCACGACGCGCAGGTGCATGCTGGCCTGTTCGGACGACTGCTTGGAGCGGTCGTTCTGCGGCGTGATAAGCGCGTGGCTCAGAAACAGGTCGTTGTCGCGGATGTACTCGTAATACTTCACGATGTTGTCCGCGAACTTCTGGCCGCCCTTCGCGAAGTCGTGACGAGCTTCCCAAAAAGCGAGGAGCGTGACGTTCATGAAGTCGGGTGAACGGCCCATCAGTCCAAAGTTTGTCTCGGCCCAGATGCGATAGGCTTCACGGCGCTTGCGCAGGTCCGCAGCAGATTTCGCGGGCATGAATGCCAAGCCTGCACGTTCACCAGTTTCCGGGACGACGTAGGTGACCTTGTCCTGCAGTTCGGGGTCATGCTGCGTGTCGTATAGCGCGGCGAGTTGTTCGACAGCACCTTTGAAAGCCGGATGTGTCGTTACGTCGTCGACGCGTTCGCCCCGGACCCATACGTCACGCGGCCGACTCCTCAATCCTTCAATGAACTGCTTGCCTGTTCTGATACCCATGACTCATCTCCTAAAATCGTAGCCGCGTCAAACGCGTGGCGCCTTGGATTCGGCGAACATCATTGCCATGCCGGCAATCCATCCTTGAATCGCCTGGTAGTAAATAAGGTCGGCCTTGTAGTCGCCATTCACAGACAGTGCTGCGAACGCAGCAACCCAAGCCAGAACTTCGGGACCACCGCGTCCGGCTTTTTCGCGGACTTCTTTGGTGGTTAATGAATCGAAATCTCTCAAGTTCCCGCGCTGCAATTGTTCGATGAAAGCTTTGTCCCACTCGGGGTCTACTGGGAGAATCTCCGGGGTGCCGTCAACCGCCCGGGCCCCCGCTGCAAGCACGCGCTCGACTCGCGCACGCTGCACGTCTTGCGACGGATGTCGGCCGCTGATTAGCCGCTCCTTCACTTCGTCAGGCGCGGTGACGATGCTCGGCGTCGGCGGGTCGTGTGACAAACCTCCCGATGCCGAAATCAGCACACGCTTGCCGGATGCTGCTGCCCATCGGCCCACCGCTTCGCCGAGGAGGCGAGCACGCTTGAACGTCGGGAGCGGCGGCGCCGCACAGTTGATGAATATTGGAATCGTTGGGAAGCGACTGAATGAGCCGAACATGCGCTCCCAGATTTGGACGAAGCCGTGGTCCACTTCCATGCGGTAAGAAACCGCGATGTCCAGGCCGTCTTCAATCAATGCCTCGCTCAGCCGCACTGCGTCGTCAGAAGCAACGGGAAGGGTCCCTGTGGACGTGTCCCAGTCGCCGAGCGAAGTCGCATTTACGCCGATGCAGAAGCTCGGCATAAGCTCGTAGAAAAATCCATTGAAGTGGTCCGGCGCGAACTGAATGAGAAGGTCCGGCGCGAATCCTTCTGCTCTCTTTGCAAGGGAGGCAAATCCTTGCTTAACAGCGGCGCGGACGTCCTCTGAAGCGACTCCGTCTTGCATCAACGGCGTATGGGATGCACCAAGCACAGCCAGTGTCACGGTCTGTCTCCTATGTTCAATCATCCGTGCATTCCGCACGGCCGGCTCGACGGCCGGTCTGCTTCGCTGCTGCCGCTGTTCGGTTGGCACTGGCGAAACGTTGAACAAATGTTAGCGAGACAGGTGTTATCCGGATAATGCGTGTTTTCTATAGAGTCCATCCGATTTTCGTTTATCGGTTAAAACCCTATGTTTAGACGGGATTAGCCTTTAAATTCAGCGCCCTATACATTTCTTCTGGTTGGCAATCGGGGCTAACCGGGTTCAGGGAAATCCCCGATTCGAACGTTGAGGCGGGCCGGACGTATAATCGTTTTATGGATAACCAAGGCCTAAGTTGCACAGAAATGGCCTAACGGAGACGGATGTGGACTCGCGGCTGATTGAGTATTTTCTGCGCGTTGCAGAGCTTGGGAGCATTAATAAGGCAGCGACCGACCTGCGGCTTTCTCAGCCTGCGCTTTCGCGCCATATCGCGCTGCTGGAGCATCAGGTACGGGCCAAGCTCTTCACCCGGACCCAAGGTGGGGTGATGCTCACAGACGCAGGGACGCTATTGCTTGAACGCGCGCGGCCAATCTTGCGTCAACTGACAAAACTCGTCGAACAGGTTGGCGACCGCGCAGCGGGCCAGTTGTCTATCGGCATTGCGCCATCCTGGCGCTACCTGTTCACGTCGAAGTACGTTCCGCGTCTGGTAGCCGAATATCCGGGGGTTTCGTTGCGAGTGCACGAGGGCGCCAGCCACGAACTGCGTGAAGTCATGCACTCGGGGATGCTGGACCTTGCTATCGTTCCGTTCGAGGGGTCGCCGCCGCAGGGTTACGTGCACACACCTCTTATCCGGGAGCCACTTATTCTTGTTGGACAAAAAGAGGCAGGGCTTCAGCCTGACAAGCCTGTGGCGCTGTCCCGACTCGAAGACCTGCAGTTCGCATTGCCCGGAAAACCCAACGTCATTCGAACTACCATTGAGAATGCTCTATCGCGGCGCGGCCATGATTTGAGGACGCTTTTCGAAATCGACGCCATGCATCTTTCCATGGAGCTTGCGCGCCAAGGAGTGGCCGATACCATCACGCCATGTTGTGCAGTAAGCGGCAACCCATACTGGGAAGAGTCATTGTCCTGGAGTCCGATTCGCGGTGCTTACATGACCTGGGCTCTTTGCGAGAACACGGCGCGCTCTCACTCGCAAGCCGTACGGGAAGGTCAGCGACTCATCTTCCAACTGGTGGATGAAATCGTGAGTAGCGGCATCTGGCTTGGAGCCGAGCGACTGAAGAAGACGTACGAGACCTCCGCAGACGAAGTGCTCGAAGAAACCTGAGGAATTGTTAGCGTATAGAGAACCTGTGATGAACTGACCGGCGCGAAACACGCCAGTCAGTTGCCTCACGGGTTCTTAGAATAGAGTTCGCATCCCTAGCCGCAGAACAGTCTGATTCTGACCGGAAGACGTTGCAAATGTACCGTTGACCGATGCGACAGCGTCTGTTCCGCTGGCACGCTGATAGATGGCATTTACGTAGACGTCAGTCCGTTTCGACAGGAGGTAGTCAAGAGTCAGCCCCCCCTGGTTTGAGTGAGTGTTGTCGAGCTCACCGTTACCTTTTGCGTAGATGTAGTTTGCGTAGAGAAAGATGTCCGGCGCGAATGTTATCAGGCCCCCAACCTCGTAGCTGTCTACATGGCCGTTCGTAAATGTGTTGCGCGTGTTCGTATAGAGGGCATCCAGAGCGAACACGCCGAAGTCGTAACGACCTCCTGCACCAAAGTTTCGGATACCGGAATGACCATCATTGATTCCGTCTTCTTTCGAGTAGGTGTAGGCAGCGTTCAACCGCAACGGGCCATTGTCGTAGTTCGCGCCGAAGCTTGAAAGGTTGTTGCTGCCAGTCTCGCCCGCCATATTGCTGAAGCCATACATCGCGCCGAAGTTGAAGCCTGCGTAAGTCTTCGATGTAAACTTGACCGAATTCGGCGTGGCCTCTCCGCCGGCGATACGCGTGATGTCGAACGTGCCGAGGGGCGCGCCGAGCTTGGCAAATGGCCCCCCTGGCAACTGGTAGAGACTGACGAACGGTATCTGATGTCCCCACCGAGCAATGGACAGATTATCGAACATATAGTCAAACTGGCGCCCCATCGACAACGAGCCATACGGCGACGCAAGTCCGACGTATGACTCCCGGCCGGTGAATGCGCCACCGCTCTGTTTTCCCGTGTTCAGGTCGGGCTGCGAGTCGAGGACGAAGAAGGCCGAATATCCGCCTCCGAGGTCCTCGATTCCACGCAGGCCGATTAGGTTCGGTGCCTGAATGCCCGAAGCCATCTGTACAAGATGATGGCCTCCCGAGTTGCTTACGAAGCTCACGCCTTCGTCGAGAAGGCCGAACAACGTAACAGAACTCTGCGCGTGGGACTGGAGCGGAATTGCAGCTAGCGCGACGAGAAGTAATCTCTTAACCATGAAACTTTCCTTTTTATGGGCGCAGGCGTGCCTGCACCGCCCGCGAGATGCGGGCAGAGATTTTTGATGAAAAGTCAGGCGACCAATGCGGCGTGGGAGGTTGGACCTCCGGCGGATTCAATGCTCCGGAGTTCCCACGTCGTCAGTCAGCTTTGATACGATGAGCCCATAAGGACGAACAGAACAATTGCAGGACTGTTGCCAGGATTTCGCCATGCGTGGCGCGTTGCACGCTGCACGACGACGTCGTTCGCTTTGAGTTCGCGTGACTGTCCGTTATCAAGCTCAAGCACGATGGAACCGGACAGGACCACGCCGTAGTCGAGTGTCGCGGTCTTATGCATGCCTGGGTTGTCGGCCTCGAATGCCTCGGCTAGGCCTGGGATTTTTTCCATCTGCTCCCGGTGCGCTGCCACGCCGTCAAATGCATCCGATGCCATCACACTGTCAGGCGGAAAGGTTGCAATCAGCAGTCGGCTTCCTCCCGGACCAGGCACCCACGACTCAGGCGGTGCTCCGGAATCCGGAAACACGTCCGTGGCGCTGATTCCGGCACCATCTGTTGCCCACAGCATCGAAACGGCAAAGCCCGGAATCGAGCTAAATGAGGCGCCCCAAGGGGATTCCCCCTCGCTCATGATGACGGATGCGCCGTTGGCGTCGTGCCCGGTGACGAGACGTCTGGTCATGACAACCTCCGCTCAAATCAACGTTGGGTTGATGACGACGTTCGTGAAGCCACCATGACGATGGTCGACCGCGTGGAGCGCTTCATTGATTTGCTCGAGCTTGAACACCTCATGCTCGAAGACAGAAAGGTCGAGTGTCCCCGAATCAGCCATTGCTGCCATGTTTTCGCCTTCGGCAGGCGTGAACCATAGCGAACCAATGAGCGATTTTTGCTGGCACATGAGTGGGAACGGCTCAAGCGGAATCGGGTCGGAGACGCCACCGATTGAAACTGCTTTGCCGCCGCGGCGCAACGCCGAGAATGAATCAAGGACATTCGATACCGGTGCGTTAGGTCCCAGACACTGCAACACAGCATCGACGCCATATCCATCTGTCGCTTCCATCACAACATCATGAACACTACGGTCACCTAGCGGCACCGGATGAATGCGCTCAGGCGCGAGGGCTTTCAGTTGGGCTAGCAACTCGCGGTTACGTCCGGTTGCGAAGATTGTTCTGACACCCATGCCTAGCGCACAAAGCGTACCGCCCAAGCCCAGCGTGCCAGTCGCGCCGTCGATGACAAGCGTCTGACCTGCCTCTAGTGAGGCGCGGCGCAGACCCGCATAGGCCGTACCGATATATCCGAAACGCGCACCTTGCTCGAATGAGATTGATTCGGGAAGCTTCACCAGATTGTCGGCCGGAGCGGTCAGATATTCGCTAAAGCCGCCGTAGGGATAGTCTTCAAAGAGCTTCTGCGAGCCCTGACCAAAACCGAAATACCCTTGGAAAGTGTATGCGGGACAGTTCGTATTGTCGCGTCTGCGGCATGCGGGGCAACTGCCACAAGAAAGGCCGGGATTTACGTAGACACGGTCACCCACCTTGATGCCAGTGACGTGGCTGCCTATCTGTTCAACGATGCCGGCAGCGTCAAGTCCATAGATAGCGGGCAGTTTGGGCAGTGGGAGAAACGGAAACCACTCGGGATAGTAGGCGACAACATTGTGCAGATTGGGAACGACACCGCACGCATGGACCTTAACAAGGACGTCGTTGGGGCGAGGTTCAGGTACCGGGATTTCATCAACCTGGAAAGGTTGTCCGACCGTATGCAAACGCGCGGCGCGCATTGTCTTCATGCTTGTCTCCTAAGCAGTCAACGAAGATGTTTTGAACATCAATCTTTTCGTTCTGTCAGCTCTAGCGGGTTTGCAGCGGCTCGCGATGTACCGTTTACAGCAAGGCCCCGCAACAATATGCGAAGCATTGGTATCGGAGTCATTTGCACCCGTGCGCTATGGGAAGACAAGTTACAGCAGGACAATCCGTGCCAGTTATGCAATCAATCTATATCAGTTATCCAGAATTCCAGGACGTAAGCGGCTCGCAATTTCTCAGGTTCAACAATGTATCGGAGTTCTGCATGCTCGCCTCGTGGTTCGCGAGTACGCGAGAGAGGCCCTTCCCAGGCATCGCAGTCTCGGAACGCCGCTTGCTATATGGTTGCTTTGCAACATCTAAAGGGGAAGGACAATGGCAGGCGACAGTTCATACAAGCCGGGTGAAATAGTAAAAGTTTCGGGTATCTATTCGGTAGTGCATGATGATGGGAAAGACACGTTCGAGGTCACTTGCGTCGAAGGGGAGCATTTTCCGCCAACACGTAGCGGCAAAGGTGTGCATTTCGAGCTGAAGTACGCAGCGACGCATTCACACAAGCATAGTGAACTGAAGGGCGCTGAGGACCGCAGCTAAACTGTGTGCGGAAAGCGGCGCATCGAGAAGTGGTACCTTGACGGTGCGCCGGTGTCCTCTAAGCCATCGGAGGCTTTGCATTGCCTTGTCAAATTGAGTGACCGGCTGATAGCCGGCGTGAACCACGCCTACAGTTGGGCTTTCTTCGGGCCAAACCTATGGTCACGAGCCGCAGAGTTGCATCCGCCTCTCTCAACCGCTACGAGAAGATGCGGGATTTCGGCGCAACGCCCGAGCCTGCCCCATCGGCTCGCGCCACAAGC
This sequence comes from Paraburkholderia metrosideri, assembly GCF_904848625.1. Classification (GTDB taxonomy): domain Bacteria; phylum Pseudomonadota; class Gammaproteobacteria; order Burkholderiales; family Burkholderiaceae; genus Paraburkholderia; species Paraburkholderia metrosideri. Next base: position 148,610 of record NZ_CAJHCP010000008.1, on the reverse strand, counting down.
GGGTCAGCGGACCTTGGTTTCGTTGTTCAGAAGCACTGGGCCAGTCGCCTTCACTATGATTTCCGCCTTGAGCTGGATGGCGTGCTGGTCTCCTGGGCTTTGCCTAAAGGGCTCTGCTACGACCCAAAGGAAAAGCGAATCGCCATCCACGTTGAGGACCATCCCCTCGAATACGCGACGTTCGAAGGAACAATACCACCTCGGCAGTACGGCGCGGGTACCGTCATTGTCTGGGACCGGGGGACCTGGGAGCCAGTCGGTGACCCGAGAAAGGCATTAAGCGCCGGCAAGCTGATTTTCCAACTCCATGGCGAGAAGCTCGCAGGTTTGTGGGAACTGGTTCGCATCTCCAAGCCAGACGACAAACAGGACCAGTGGATGCTCTTCAAGAAACGCGACGAATGGGCACAACCGCTGGCGAAATACGATGTCATCAAGGCGCTTCCAGACAGCGTCACCGCCAAGCCACTGGGGCTGCTCGAAGAGCGGGAGCCGAAAGTCGTGCGACCGGTGCGAAGGAGCAACCAGGAACTAGACCTGTCTGCCGCCACGAGCGCGCCGCTCCCCGCCAAGCTCGAACCGCAGCGCGCGACGTCGGCTTCGTCGCTCCCAACGAGCGGTGATTGGATAACTGAAAGCAAACTAGATGGCTACAGAATGCTCGCCCGCGTCGACAAAGGTCGCGTGCGCCTGTTCACAAGCGGCGGCCACGACTGGACAACGAAGCTCGCAAGTCTGGCTGCGGAGGTCGCCAAGCTGCCCGTTCCGAGTGGATGGCTGGACGGCGAAATCGTCGTGCTGAGCAACGGGCTGCCAGATTTCGGCGCTCTCCAAAATGCTATAGACGGCGCGAAGAATCAGGAAATTATCTATTTTCTGTTCGACCTCCCCTACTTCGATGGCATGGACCTCAGGAACGTCCCGCTGTGGGCGCGCCGCGCGCTGCTTTCAAAAATGCTCAACGATGAAGGCGACCGCATACGTTTCAGCCAGGACTTCGACGCGCCGGTGGCCCAGATATTTGAGGCGGCGGCTGGTCTGGGTCTCGAAGGCCTGATGCTGAAATCTCGCGACGCGAGATACGAGTCAGGAAGGACGCAGACATGGTTGAAGGCAAAGTGCCGGTTGCGACAGGAACTGGTTGTTTGCGGCTTTACGGCCCGGGGCGGCAAGGACGGTGAAGTTGGTAGCCTCCTGCTTGGATACTACGTTGGAAAAAAGCTCCACGACGCGGGCAGCGTCGGCACCGGTTGGAACGCCCGTACTGGCCGTGACCTATGGGTGCGCCTGATGCCGCTCGAGCGGGATGCGTCTCCGTTTGACGTAGCAGTATCAAAGCCCAGTCGCTGGTCGAGGCGTGCGGCTGGCAGCGAACGCTGGGTTCGGCCTGAGCTCGTCGCCGAGGTCGAGTTCGCGGAGTGGACGGCGGAAGGGGTCGTGCGCCAGGCGTCGTTCAAGGGTCTGCGCGTCGACAAGCCAGCGCGTCTTGTCGTCCAGGAAGCTGGCGAGACGCTGAAGCCAGCGCCTGCCTCCAATGTGAGGGTGACCCACCCAGAGCGTATCGTCGACCCGACAAGCGGCGTGACAAAGCTCGACCTGATTCGGTATTACGAAAGCGTTGTTCAATGGATGCTTCCGCACCTAAGGGAACGGCCGGTGGCCATGGTCCGCGCGCCAACCGGCATAGCGGGTGAGCTGTTCTTCCAGAAGCACGCCGAAAAGACAGCCATGCCGGGCCTGAAGGCCCATGACCGGGATTTGTGGCTGAATCACCCGCCGTTGCTGACGGTCGATACCGCTGATGCACTGATGTCGGCGGCCCAGATGAATGTCGTCGAGTTTCACACCTGGAATTCCACGGTGCTCGAAATCGACAAACCGGACCGGGTCATCTTTGACCTAGACCCGGGCGAAGGGGTCAAGTGGAAGCAGATTCAGGAAGCGGCTGTGCTTGTCCATGCGTTGCTGACGGAGCTTGAGCTGAAAGCCTGGCTGAAGACAAGTGGAGGCAAAGGACTGCATATTGTCGTGCCGCTGACGCCCCGGCTGGACTACAAATCGGTGAAGGCGTTTTCGCAGGCGTTTGTCCGGCATATGGCGAAGACCATACCGGAGAGGTTCTCGGCGACGTCAGGGTCGGCCAATAGAGTCGGCAAAATCTATGTTGATTACCTGCGCAACGGCAAGGCGCAGACCACTGCTGCCGCGTTTTCTGCGCGGGCACGGCCGGGAATGGGGGTTTCGATGCCAGTGTCGTGGGAACAACTGCACGACCTGAAAAGCGGTGCGCACTGGACGGTGCAAACCGCGAGAGAGTATCTTAGCTTCCAGACGCAGGACCCATGGGCAGACTACTGGACCACCCGTCAATCCCTGGTGGCAGCCGCGAAGCGTCTGCGTTAGGACGCCTGCCCGACTGCGCGCAGTCCGTTGGCTGCAGCTTACCTGCAGCGAAGTTAGGCACATCCCATGCTGTGAGAGGCGCACGGTAGTCGCTCCAGATGGATAGTGTGTAGCAGCGCCAGCGGCATGGTCGCCGGCCACGTTCAGGAGAATCTCATGGCAGCGCGTTCCATCGCATCGCTGACGCTTTCCTTCGGCCTGGTGTCCATACCGGTGAAACTGTATTCGGCTACAGACAGCTCTGCCGGCGTTGGATTCAACCTGCTGACACCGGAGGGCGGCCGGGTCAAACAGCAATACATATCCGAGGCAACTGGCGAAGTCGTTGCTCGCGCCGACATGAAGAAAGGTTACGAATTCGAAAAGGGGCAATTTGTCGTCTTTGCACCGGACGAATTGAAAGCGCTCGAGGAAGGTGCGAGCCACGTGGTCGAGATTGTTTCTTTCGTTCCGGAAAAGTCGGTCGACCCGCTCTACTATGACAAGGCGTACTTCATTGCCCCGGACAAACGGGGAGGCAAACCCTATAGCCTGCTGCAACGGGCTATGCGGGAAAGCGAGCGCTGTGCGCTGGCCAAATGGTCATACAAGGGGAAGACCCGAATCGTTCAGATACGGCCGGCTGAGGATGGGATGGTCTTTCAGCAACTACTCTTTGCCGATGAAGTACGAGCGCTGAGCGATTTGCACATCGAGCAGGTCACTGTCAGCGAGACGGAGCTGAAGCTGGCGCTTCAAATCATCGACCAGGTTTCCGAGGACGCATACGACCCGACCGCGTACGAAGACGAAGAAAAGAGACGGATTCTCGAAGCCATCGACCAGAAGATTGCCGGCAAACAGATTGTGTCGCCGGAGGCGCCGGCCGAAGAGTCAGGTGGACAGGTGATTGACCTGATGGAAGCGCTGCGTGCAAGTCTTAGCGCAAACAAGACAAAGCGGGCCGCTCCTGCCAAAACGGCGGCAAAGACAGCTACTCCGAAGAAGGCTGCGCCCGATGACAACGTCGAAGCGCTTTCTGCCAAACCGCGGCGGCCCGTCAAACGAGCCGCACCAAGAGTCGACGTGAAAGAAGCGCCGCCGACCAAGGTTCGAGCTCGCAAGTGAACAGAAGAAATCTTTCACACGATTATTCGTTGCGGAGCCTCCAGTCGTTACTGGGCGTCTCGCGCCGGGTTCTGTCCGGACTGATTGACGCAGGCTTTGTTCAGCCCGCACGTGGCCGGCGAAACGAGTTGCGGTTCTCGTTTCAGGATGTCGTGGTCCTTCGCACCGCATTTCAACTGCAGTCCGCAAAGGTTTCGTCGCGGAAAATTCTGAAGGCGCTTGCCAGGCTAAGAGCGGACCTCCCCGACGAGCTTCCGCTGTCTGGAATCCGAATCACATCTGTCGGAGAAAGCGTGGCTGTCAGGTCAGGACGGTCTCAATGGGACGCGGCCTCGGGCCAGCTTTTGCTCGATTTCGAGGTCGCACCTATCCGGGGCGATGTCGCGTTCCTGGACTCTGCGCCGCGAAACCTGGCGAGCCGGGACGAGCAGGCAGAAGAATGGTTCGTGCTGGCTGAACAATTGACTGAAACCGATGCAGTCGGTGCAGAACAGGCGTACCGGAAAGTGCTTGAGCTTGCACCGTCTCCGCATTACCACGCTTACATTAACCTGGGCGTGTTGCTATGCGAAGTGGAATCCCGCTGCGATGACGCACTGTCCATTTTCGATGGCGCACTTCAGCACTTTCCAGATGACGCGTTGCTCCACTTCAACCGAGCGGTGGTTCTAGAAGAACTGAAACGCTATGACGCGGCAGACGCTGCCTACCAACGCTGCTTAGAGCTTGACTCCGGCCACGCCGACGCTCATTTCAATCTTGCACGGCTGAGCGAGATTCGCGGGGACAAACAAGGTCTTGTACGGCACCTTAGTGCTTACCGTCGGCTGGTTGGCTGAAGCTGCAGGTACTAGCTCTCCTAGTGGCTGCCGGTCGGTATTCGTTGTCGGGATGGAGCCTTTACTTAAGCCAACACACGAAGCTTCACGCTATGAACGACAATACAGCGTGTCGCTTCACGCCTTTACTTGCATCCAAGTGCCTCAAAAATGCGGCCGTCGTTGCGTATGAGATTGTCGGCGGGCCTCTCGCATCATCAAACGACTGCCAATTTGCGGCCACGATGACGTTTCAGTTCTTCAAATCGTCAGGCACTTTGCCGCCATTCTCAGCGAGCTTTTGCATGACCTCCTCATGCAACCATATGTTCATAGAAGCTGAGTCCTCGGTGTTACCCGTGTAGTGCAATTCGGTAGCCAGTTCTTTGCGCGCAGACAGACTGCTATCCAGGCCGAGCAGCTTGAGCAGGTCCACTATTGAAGTTCGCCAGTTCAGTTGCTCGCCATTTCCCTCCTGCATCTTTGTGAGTACCCCTTCAACGTCGACAGTCGGTATCGGCACGGCCGTTGGCTGAGAGCCCTCAGCTGCAACGGTTGACGGCGTGATGGTCGCCGCTGGCGCGCTGGCGGGGGTGGCGGACGGAGGTGCGGCTGGGGCTACCGTTGCGCCGGAGCCGCTATTTGCCGGATGGTCTTGCGGAAATATCCTGTTGAGAATCGACGAGAAAATACTCATTTGATGCTCCAAGTTGACGACGTTGGGACGGCTGCATGTTATTGCTGCTCAATCTTGCTGCATTGCGGCTGCTAGCTACCCGAGCCGCTCGCACTGACCGGTGCTCCGGGCCCACTGGGTGTTGGTGTGCCGCCAGGCTGCGTGGACTGTCCGGCAGGTCCCGACCTCGATGATTCCATGTTCTTCGAAGGCGAAGATTTATGTGTTGGCGCAGATTGGACGTTGTCCCCTGCGTTGAGGCCTTTATTAGAGCTAGACGGATTGGCCTGCGCAAAGGCACTGCCAGAAATAGCGGCGGTGGCAAGAAATGTATAGAGGAATGCATAAGATTTCATTCGATGCTCCCGGAGAATCCTGTGGAAGAACGCGCACCATGCGATGGAGAGACCATTGCGTTTTGGCACTCGTGAGCCAGCAGGTGGACAGGCCACAAAAAATGGCGAGAATGACGCATCAGAAGTGAACGCGAGTGCCTCAAGTGCACTCGCTTGTTCCGGCTATTCAACCTTTTCGCTGCGTCTTCATTTTTCGGGCTCTGCGACCGTTTGTCCTGCCCCTAAGTCGGCGCCGGTCGTCGGGTCCAGACTCGTGTCGGATGCAGTCCGCGCAGCCATTGCCTGGAGGACTTTCGCATCTGCGCCCGATACATTTACTGTGGCAAGCCCATCACCGCCGTCGACGGCCGGTTGAGGGGTCTCAACAAATTCCCATTCGGGACCCTCGTTCCACGGACCCCGCGGCGCGTCATCGCCTTGCGACATTTTGTAGTAGACACTCGCAAATTCCGGGACGCCCGGCAGTTTCCCCTGCGGGAAGTTAGGCTGAATCGAATGAAGCGCTTTTTCGAAAGACTTCTGATGAGCTATCTCCCGCGTCATCAGGAAGCCGAGTGCTTCGGAAATGCCGGGGTCATCGGTCACGTTCATGAGGCGCTCGTACACTATCTTGGCGCGCGCCTCTGCTGCGATATTTGAGCGCAGGTCCGCAGTTGGGTCGCCGATGGTGTCAACGTATGCCGCGCTCCAAGGGACTCCCGCCGAGTTTGTCAGCGCGGGGCCGCCTCCATACAGCAACGCTGTCGTATGTGAGTCATTGCCACCACCCGTCATCGACCGGTAAAGCTCGGCCTCTGCCTCCACGCCTTCGGCAAGTTGTCCCTTTGCGCTCTTGTTCAACATTGCGACAATGGACCCAATAATTTCAAGATGGCTGAGTTCCTCAGTGGCAATATCAAAGAGCATATCCTTTCGACCAGGGTCATCTTCGCCGACCGCCTGGGTGAAGTAGCGGCAGGCCGCCCCCAGTTCGCCTTGAGGCCCCCCAAATTGTTCCAGCAGCAGGTTAGCCAGCCCGGGATTCGGGGCGCTGACGCGGACGGTATATTGAAGACGCTTGTTGTGGATAAACATGTCACTTCTCCATAGGGGCCGAATACCCGGCGACGAGGTGGAAGGCTTCGCTCCCATAACGATGCGAGGTACTCTGGCTGGTCAGACATACCGGACAGCTGCACACTAGCGGCGCTAGATGCCGCACCCTGATGGGCGCCCGGGTCTCAGAGCGAAGCGCTCTGGCAGAAATGCAGCGTTGCGCTGCACGGCGAAGGTAATCACTCTGCGCATGACGCGTTCCCGGGCGGCAGCGCTCTCACAAGTTCGTCGCAACGGATGGCTGCGCTGCGTGGCACACGCACATGTGCGTCTTTGTGGTTTCATCCGTTCCCGTTCTGCAAGGACGGCTGATTGCAAAATAGTCATCGCGGATTGTATTAATCCGGTAGAGAAGCCGCGAGGTCCGCTTTGGGGGACTTTCAACTTTTCAGAGTTTTGAACAAATAGGGCACTTAGGTAGGAGTGAGCGTTCGCTGGGGATGATTTACTTCCCGCCGAATTTGACAAGCCTCCAACGAAGTTGGGTGGCTGTACTGGGTATCGAGGCCTCCAGTTCCTTTCCGACCACTATCTATTGCGCGCGGACCGGCGCATCATCGTTTTTCGGCTAGCTGCTGAATCAGGTGCGACGCAATGAGGCGGGATATGACTTTCACTGTTTCTGATGGCGACATCCGCTCCCGCGCTTACGAGTTATGGCTGGATGCCGGCAGTCCAGACGGGCGCGCCGACGAATTCTGGGAGAAGGCACGGTTGCAACTGACGTCGTCGGAGGAACCGACCGCAGAAGATGTGGTCTCGGACTCCGATGACTTTGCGGCCGCCCCGGCGGCAAAGCCAGCGTCCGACGGCACTGGACGTTGACAGGCCGTCAATTCATTCCTGGCCCAGGTTTAAGAGGGGCGCCCATCTCTGCAAAATACGGAACGCTACTGGCTTCGGCTCGCTTTACTCACTTCGGTGGTCCGTGCTTAAACATAGCGTTGCAGGGTTAAATTCGAGCCTCGACTTCTCCTGAGCGAAGCCTTCAGACACGTTCCGAAGCATCAAAGATGCCCCTCGGAGCCAGCGTCACCCGTCAGCCGTTCGCCTCGGGGCGCTAACTTCGCCACCCTGTCCGGTATTTCAAGGCTATCCCACAGTACCGGCTATCCCGCGACCGCTGCCGTTGATGTCCGACCAGTCGCGCGGCTGCACCGCGGAACGGGCAGCAGTATGTATACCGCACGACAGCGGGGATGTTTTCGGATTGAGAGACCGTGCTCGCAAATCTCGCCGAGTGCTCGGAGAATATCCAGAAAAATATTTCAAGCGGACTGGCGGTGTGCGTGTGCAACCCTCGACGAACAGTTCGTCAACGACTTCCGCGAGGCGCAGCATTGCCACGCCCGCCGCCTGACGGATTTCCGGTCGTGCTCGGCCAGTTACCGCCTGAAGAGCCACTTCCCGACCGGCCGCCACTCCCGGCTGGTTTGGCTCCGCTGGACGAGCCCTTCGATGCACCGCCCGAGTCGCCGCGCGTGCCACTTTGGCTTCCGCCAGTTCTTTTGCTCATCGCCGCCTCCATTGGACATGTCGGGTGCGACCAGCGGCATCCGATGTCTCGATTGCGCATCGGAGCCAAGGTCGCCACTCCACAGTACTCTCAGGGCGTCGCTTCCGCGAATTGTTGGACAACCGTGAGCGCCCAAGTCGTCCATGCTTGCGCCAGCTGCGATTCGTTATTCGACTTCGCTCTGGTCGTTGTCGGAGGTTTCCGTATTTCGCTCATGGCTCATCGCCGTGTTCGTTAGCGCGGCTATTGCCGCAGGCGCCTTCTCTTTGCGTTCGCTGTAGCGGTCCGTTAGATAGTCAGAGCGGTCGCGGGTGAGCAATGTGAACTTGTAGAGCTCCTCCATGACGTCGACGACTCGGTCGTAGTAACCGGACGGCTTCATTCGGCCGTCTTCGTCGAACTCCTGAAAGGCTTTTGCGACGGAGCTTTGATTGGGAATTGTCACCATGCGCATCCATCGTCCAAGAACGCGCAGCGCATTTACGGCATTGAAAGACTGACTTCCCCCGGATACCTGCATGACGGCCAATGTGCGACCCTGAGTTGGTCGAACACTTCCCGTTTCGAGCGGCAGCCAATCAATCTGGTTTTTGAATATGCCGGTGAGGGCTCCGTGGCGCTCCGGGCTGCACCAAACTTGACCTTCCGACCAGATAGAGAGGTTGCGAAGCTCCATCACCTTCGGGTTGTCGCCGGGGACACTATCGGCGAGCGGCAGGCCTGCCGGGTCGAACACTTTTGTCTCTGCGCCGAAGCTTTGAAGAATGCGTTCGGCCTCCAACGTCAGCAGCTTGCTGTACGAAGTCGCACGCAGCGAGCCGTAGAGCAAAAGGATGCGTGGAGGGTGAGTCGATACCTTGCGCGGCTCAAGCTTCTTCAGGTCAGGCGTGTCAAAAGCCGAGGGAACAATGTTAGGGACCATCGTATGCATCAGCGCACTCGATTGCCGGCGGCATCGACCACTTTTTCTCCATCTTCCTTCGCGAATTCGCCGAGTTGCTTCGAAGGGAGAATGTCCAATACCGTTTCCGACGGGCGGCAAAGTCGAGTGCCGATTGGCGTCAAGACAAAGGGACGGTTGATAAGAATGGGGTGGGCCATCATCGCGTCGCGCAGTTGCTCGTCAGTCAACGACTCGTCTTCGAGATGCAGGTCAGCGTATGGCGTCCCTTTTTCTCGAAGCGCGGCCCGGACAGTTATGCCGGCCGCCGCAATCATCGATTCGAGTTGCTCACGACTCGGCGGATGCTCCAGATATTCAATAACATCGGGTTCAATTCCAGCGTTTCGAATCATGGCGAGAACGTTCCTCGATGTGCCGCACGCCGGATTGTGATAGATGGTGACTTTCATTGTCGAGTCCTAATGCGTTCGTGCTTCGTACCAGCGCTGCGAGTGGTTCACGACCGCGACCACATGCAGCATGACCGGCACCTCAATAAGTACGCCCACGACAGTTGCAAGCGCGGCCCCAGACTGGAATCCGAACAGGCTGATGGCGGTGGCTACCGCTAGTTCGAAAAAATTGCTCGCTCCAATCAAGCTGGATGGTCCGGCGACGCAGTGCGCGACACCGAGTCGACGGTTTAAGAGGTACGCGAGGCTAGAGTTCAGGAATACCTGAATGAGAATCGGCACTGCCAGCATCGCGATGACTATAGGCTCTTTGACTATTGCCTGGCCTTGGAATGCGAAGAGCAGCACAAGCGTGGCGAGTAGCGCGAAGATGGAATACGGACCAAGTCGCGCAACCACCTTTTTAAGGTGAGCTTTGCCTCCGGCGAGTAGTCGTCGGCGCAGGACTTGAGCAATGACGACGGGGATAACGATGTACAGGCCGACCGACGTTGTCAGGGTGTCCCATGGGACCGCAATTGCTGACAGTCCAAGCAGCAGTGCCACCAGAGGAGCGAAAGCGACAACCATGATGGCGTCATTCAGCGCTACCTGCGACAGCGTGAAATAAGGGTCACCCCTGCAGAGCTGTGACCATACAAAAACCATCGCAGTGCATGGCGCGGCTGCCAGCAATATGAGTCCTGCAACATAGCTGTCGAGTTGGTCCGAGGGCAGATACGGCGAGAAGACGTGTCGTACGAATACCCATCCGAGGAGTGCCATCGAGAAAGGTTTGACAAGCCAGTTCACGACGAGTGTCACGCCGATTCCGCGCCAATGACCGCGAACTTGGGACATTGCGGCGAAGTCGATTTTGACCAACATCGGCACAATCATGACCCAAATGAGCATGCCAACCGGGATGTTCACGTGCGCGAATTCCATGCGGCCGATGGACTTAAAGAAGCCGGGCATCCAGTGACCCAGTGCAACTCCGGCGACAATGCAGAGTGCCACCCAGACCGTCAGGTAGCGCTCGAAGAATCCAATGGCGGATGCCTTTGGGATGCTAGCGGGACGGTTGACGCTGCTCACGCTTAACTCCCGGACGAGATGGTCGAGGGCACTGGCGCACAGCAAGAAGACGTTGCTTCAGAGTCGTGACGAGACTGGCCATACGTGGGTGCTGCTTCGAGTGTCTGGAACGTCTCCCATGCAACACCTTGCGGGTCAACGGTCCAGGACTTATCTGATTTGGCATAGCAGCAGGTAGTGCCCGGTTGGTCCATCGTCGGGACCTCCGCGCTGGCGAAACGCGCGCGCATCTCTGCGAGCTCCGCTTCGGTCTCCACCTGAATGCCTAGATGGTCGATGCCCGGGCTCACGCCTCGCTTCGAAATCGCGAAGTTCACACGCGGGTCGTCGAGCTCCCATTTGCGATATTCGGCTTTCTCAACGGTCGGTGCCACACCACCGAACATCGCTGAATAAAACCTGGTGCTCGTATCGAGGTCTTCGACGGCAATATGAATGTGCAGACGCTTCATTTGGAGTCTCCGCAACAAGATGGCGCAGGCGCGATTTCGCAGGCTTCGCCTGCGCAGCAGTTCTCGGTCAAGAAGCCAATCAACCCGTTCATCGCGTCAAAGTTCGCCGAGTAATAAACGAAACGACCCTCCTGCCGACCTTTAACCAATTCGGCGTGGGAAAGGTCCTTAAGGTGGAACGAAAGGCTCGATGGAGAGACCGCAAGCTTTTGCGCGATGTCGCCGGCAGCTAGGCCATTCGGACCTGCGACAACAAGAGCGCGAAAGATTGCTAATCGCGAGTCATGAGCAAGCGCGCCGAGCACGCGTACGACCAAATTTGTATCCATGCTCCGATGCTACGCGAAACATTTCATCATTACAACAATTGTCGAAATGACGTTTCCATTTGGTTAATTTGGGGCCATATTGCCGATTGTGCCGGCTTAGACTGATGCTCAGCAAAAATTGCGACTGATGACCGTCAGACCACCGAGCAGGTGAGACATATCGACAAGCCGTTGGGCGACCAGGTGGCGGACCTCGCCGTCGCATTGCCAAGTTCCGTACACCGCAAGCAACGACGCGCCCAGCGTTTCCTGCCGGAACCGCTCCTGGATTGAAGGCCAGATGATGACGTTCACGTTTCCCGTCTCATCTTCGATGGTGACGAACATCACACCCTTCGCCGTTCCAAGGCGCTGACGTACCGCGACCAACCCACAACCCCGAGCGAGCCGACCATTGCGATAGGTCATGAGCGTTGAGGCAGGCACAAGACTTTGCTCAAGAAGCGCACGCCGTAGCAGCGAAAGCGGATGTCTACCGAACGTGGATGGCTGGGCGAAGATGGCAAACCAATCCTGTTCCCTGCAGGGGCTAAAGCGCACGGGAAACAACGGACATCGGTCAACAGAAATTTCTACTGACAGCCGTAAGCCCCCCGAGCAGATGCGATAGGTCGACGAGCCGTTGTGCAACCAGGTGGCGCACCTCACCCTCGCATTGCCACGTTCCGTATACCGCCAACAACGACGCGCCCAGCGTTTCCTGCCGGAATCGCTCCTGGATTGACGGCCAGATGATGACGTTCACGTTGCCCGTCTCATCTTCGATAGTGACGAACATCACGCCGTTCGCGGTCCCAGGCCGTTGCCGCACCGTGACCAATCCACAACCGCGAGCGAGCCTGCCATTGCGATAGGTCATGAGCGTTGAAGCCGGCACGAGCCGTCGTTCGAGCAACGCCGGCCGGAGCAGCGATAGCGGATGCCGACCGAGCGTCAGGCTCATAGAGTTGTAGTCGGCGACGATGTCTTCGCCTTCCGACGGAGCACCGAGCACAGGCGTCTCATCATCCACGCTCGCATCGGCGAGGATGTCGCGGTCGGGCACCGCAGTGACTGACGCCCAAAGCGCCTCGCGCCGGTTCCCAGCAAGCAACGACAGCGAATTCGCTGCAGCCAGGACTTGGAGGTCTTTCCGGTCCAGCTGCGCGCGTCTCGCGAGGTCACTAACGCTGGCGAACTGCCTCACGGCTCTCGCTGCTTCAATGCGCTCCGCGGCGCCGTCCTTCATGCCCTTCAGCAACGACAGGCCAAGGCGTACCGCTGGGCTCGATGCGGCCTCATGACGCTCGAGCACCGAGTCCCAGTTGCTGATGGTGACGTCAGCCGGCAGCACCTTTACACCATGGCGTTGCGCATCCTGAATGAGCTGCGACGCAGAATAGAAACCGAGCGGCATGCTGTTCAGCATCGCGGCAAGGAACGCCTCCGGCTCGTGACACTTCAGCCAGCTGCTCGCGTACACAAGCAGCGCGAACGACGCCGCGTGACTCTCCGGGAAGCCGTACTCGCCGAAGCCATGAATCTGCTGGAAGATGGATTCGGCGAAGGCCTTTTCATAGCCGCGCTCCATCATCCCGTTGACGATGCGGTCGTAGTATTTGTCGAGGCCGCCCTTGCGCTTCCAGGCAGCCATCGCGCGGCGCAACTGGTCCGCTTCGCCAGGCGTAAAACCGGCAGCCAGAATGGCGACCTGCATCACCTGCTCCTGGAAAATCGGCACACCCAGTGTTCGCCCGAGCGCAACCTCCAGCTTGTCGCTGGGATACGTCACGGGTTCCAGACCCTGACGGCGGCGCAGGTACGGATGCACAGCACCACCCTGAATCGGACCAGGCCGTACGATGGCAACCTCGATGACGAGGTCGTAGAACTTGCGCGGCTTCATGCGAGGCAGCATGCTCATCTGGGCGCGCGATTCAATCTGGAACACGCCCACGGTGTCTGCGCGCGAAATCATCGCGTAGGTCGCCGGGTCTTCTGCAGGTATGTCCTGCATCTCAAAGCGCTCGCCGCGCTGCTCCGACACGATGTCGAGCGTGCGCCGAATCGCCGACAACATGCCGAGCGCCAGAACATCAATCTTCAGCAGGCCGAGGGCTTCGAGGTCGTCCTTGTCCCACTGAATTGCAGACCGGTCCGCCATCGCGGCGTTTTCGACCGGTACGAGACGCGTCAGTTTTCCCCGGCTTATAACGAACCCGCCGGAATGCTGCGAAAGGTGCCGAGGGAAATTGAGAATCTGTGCGGCCAGCTTTGCCCATAGACCGATGAGCGGATTCTCCGGGTCGAGGCCGGACTCTGCGAAGCGTTGAAGCAGGTCTGCGGAGTGGTCGAACCACTGATGCGACTTCGCGACCTTGTCCACAATCTGCGGGTCGACGCCGAGCGCCTTGCCGCTTTCGCGCAGCGCGCCGCGCGGCCGGTAGGTCGACACCGCCGCCGCGATGGCCGCACGGTCGCGCCCGTACTTCCGGTAGATGTACTGGATGACTTCCTCGCGACGCTGGTGCTCGAAATCCACGTCGATGTCCGGCGGCTCACCGCGCTCTTTCGAAATAAACCGCTCGAACAGCATGTTGCCGCGCGACGGGTCGACCTCCGTCACGCCGAGGCAATAGCAGACCGCACTGTTCGCGGCAGACCCGCGTCCCTGACACAGAATGTGCTGGCTGCGCGCGAAGCGCACGATGTCGTAGACCGTGAGGAAATAGGCCTCGTATTCCAGTTCGCGGATGAGCTGCAGTTCGTGCTCAATCTGCTCCTGCACGCTGAGCGGAATGCCTCCGAGATAGCGCCGATGTGCGCCGATGTACGTCTCCTGCCGCAGATAAGCTTCATGGGTGAAGCCCTCCGGCACCAGCTCGTCCGGATATTCGTAGCGTAGCTCGTCGAGCGAGAATTGGCATCGTTCGAGAATGTTGAGGGTTTCGTACAGCGCGCGCGTCGGATACAGGTTGCCCAGCCGGAACCGTGAGCGCAAATGTCCCTCAGCATTCGGCGCGAGCTCGTATCCGCATTCAGCAACGGTCTTTCGCAGGCGGATTGCCGTCATCGTATCCTGCAGCGGTTTGCGCGACCGGACGTGCATGACGACATTTCCCGTCGCCACTACCGGCACCTGATACTGGTCAGCCACGTGCTCGACGATGCCACGATGGATGTCGTCCATTGCTCGCTGATGTAGGGTGAGGCCAACCCATGCTCGACCCGCGAACACATCATTCATCCACTCGAGCTGGGCTGCGAGCATTTCCTCCTTCGCCGGGAAATCTGGGACCAGGATGGCGAGGCAATCTGGCATGTCTCTCAGATGCGCGTAGCCTTTCTCGGGCTTCGCGATGTCGTGCGGAGTGAGCAGGTATTCGCCCTTGGCTGCCCGCATGCGGCCCAGCGTGATGAGCTCGGAGAGGTTGCCATAGCCCTCGCGGTTCTGCGCCAGCAGGATGAGGCCGAAGGCCGGCGTTCTGTCCGCATGCACAAGCTGGAAATACGAGCCGATGACCAGTGGCAGCTTTGCCTTCTTCGCCTCGACATGGGCGCGCACGACGCCGGCGAGCGAACACTCGTCGGTTACCGCAAGGCCCGAATAGCCAAGCTGGGATGCACGTTGCACCAGCTCTTCTCCGTGAGACGCGCCACGAAGAAACGAGAAGTTGGTGAAGGCAAAAAGCTCCGCGTAGTCCGGCAGCATCGACGATGGAAAGTCCATGAGGGCACCGTCTTATCCGAACAGGCCGTGGAGAAACCAGCGGACTTCTTCCGTCTTCACGACGGGGCGTTCGCGATAAATCCAGTAGCAGCTCTTGTCGGCTGCCTCCGCGACGTAGTAATCGCGCGTGACTGCTTCACTGTCATGCCATCCCGCTTCGATGCGTTCGCCCATCGAGACGAGTCTGAGCGGCGAACCGTAAAACGGTCGATGGTTCTTCATCATCAGCTTGATGGGTTCCTCGAGCAGCCAGATGGGTCGAGGCAGACCAAGTGGTGGCGCCTGCACTTTCGCATCGGCCTGGATGGGTACCCAGCGATTCGCCATCTCCGGCCGGTGGTCGGATGTCGGCGCCGCGCGCTCCACATTCTCCGCGCCGAGTCGCGCGACCAGCAGTTCGACGAGGCGATTGTGGTCTTCAGCCGACCCGCCCGGGTCGGGGAACAGCGAATCACTCGGTGGCTCGGCGGGCTGCACGCTGGACGCGGTCAGGCGAACCGCGAGCACCGCTGCCGGCAGTTCGGCGCGCCCCAGGCGTTCCTTCAGCAGACGAACGAGGTGCTCCTCATGCCACGTCGGTTCTGCGAGCGCGACTTCGAGGATGGTTGGGTCGACGGCTTCACGTCCACGCTCATGTTCAAGTGACACGGTGGCGTGGGTCAGCGCGAGCTGCTGCGCAGTGAGCCAGCCGCACATCTGGACGATAAGACGCTTCGCGGAAAACAGGATGGCATCCGCATGCTCGACCCGGTCGGGAAGCTCGGCGCGCGCGCTGAATGTCGGCGGCATTTCCAGCCATTGATACAGCTCGGGCGACAGACCATAGGCGCGGTCGAGCGCGTCCAGCAAATCCACGCCACAGCGCTTCTTCAACCCGGCGCGAGGGAGACGGCGAATGTCGCCCAGTACCCGGCAGCCCAAGCCCTGAAACCAGTCCGCGAATGCGCGAAGCTCCTGAACGACGGTGAATGGCAGGGCGTCAAGGTTGCGCTCAAGTGTCGGCATCTTGAGCACGCGGCACCGGCCTCGCTTGGCGAGCAGCCATGCGCCCTGGCCGGTTGGCGCCACGCTCATGCGAACGGTCACGCCGACGGTCTTCACGACGTCGAGCATCAGCGCGCAGACGCGCCGGATGCCACCAAAGAGACGCAGGCTGGCCGTCACGTCCATGACGATGGTTTCCTCGTCGCAGACTGCAACCTGCGGCGAGAAGCGCAGCAGACCGAAGGCGACCTCACGCTGCATGTCACGCTCGCGCTCGACGCTCCGGTCGTACATCAGGGCGTCGGGCGACAACGTGATGACGCCACCCCGTTTCATTCCCGGCAGCACACCGGCTTCCCGCGCCATCGCATCCGCTACCAGTACCTTGTCGCGTTCCAGCACGACGCAGCCGTGCTCAGTCCGAGGTGACCACCTCGGACGGAACACCTCCAGCGAAAGCCGGGGCAGGAAGATGGCGACGAACACGGCCATAAGGGCTGAGAAGAATCGGTGACGGTTGCAGGTTGATGGACAGCGGTTCGCTTCGTGTTGGGCCCCGTCGCTTGACGACATCGACGACGAGGCCACCGTCAGCCGGTCGGACTCCCAGTCGAAGCGTGGCGGGCGATGCGTCCTGCGCATTCGCCAGCGGCCGGATGAGCACGAGCAGCGTTTCGGACGCCTGCGCTGCCAGATGTAATCGCCGCAGTGCTTCGGTCCGGATGTGCTGCTGCCACAGAATGAGTGCGCCGCAGCTCTTCGCCTGAAGCACGCGCTCCGCACACCAGAGCGCGTCCGCCGCCTTCGGTGCCCGCAGCCTCATGAGCCGCTCAACTGGCAGGCCGAGATACGAGAACGCCAGCGAATTGGGGACGTGCGGTGGCTGCAGTAGCGCAATTGGTCGCGCGCTTAACTCGGCGAGCGCCGGCTTCAGGAGCCGCATCTCGCCAATCCCTGGCTGCTGGACCAGCAGTTCCACCAGTGCGCCCAGCGGCCAGCCGCTGCCCGGTAGTTCGGCCGACAAGGCTGCGTAGCCCGTATCGACCGTCCTGCCGTGAGCACGCGCGAGCTGAGCCCCACGCCAGAGCGCTGGGTGAATCGACTCGACGTATTGAGGCAAAGCGGCCATGTTGCAAAAATACTGTATGGATGTACAGTATCCTATATCAAAAACCCCGTTTGTGAAGTGTCCCTTTTTAAGTCGCCGCAGGAGACGCATGATGGACATGCCTGTTCGAAAGCACCCGATGCCGGAGATTGCGGCGTTCGTGACCGAATTGCGCGACGCGTTCGGAGATGCGACCATCGACCAGGCGGTCGCACGCGGCAAAGCGGGCGAGCCGACCTTTTTCGCATGGGAGAATGGCCGGACGGTCGGCACGAAGGCGAGTGACAATCCGAATTGCTGGCCAGTCGACAATAGCGTGCGGGACCGGCATTACTGCCGGGGATGTGACGGGTCATGCATCGGCACCGAAACGCGGTGCAGTCAACGGAGATGACGCATGTGCTATTCAGCTCAAATCTTGGCGGACTATCGTCGGTACGTTCGGATGTTCGGCGCACACATGGACATCGCTGAGTTTGCGCGTCTCTATTTCCTGCAGGCTGAAGGGAGCGGCGCGAAAACGCCGAAGGCACTCGATGATGCTTTTCTCGACCCACAGTCCGACGACGAGCGTGAGATACGGCAATTCATCGAAAAGACGCGCGGCGAGCAGAAGACAAAACTCGAGCAGGAGCTCTTCAAGCAACGCACCCGCCTGGCGGAAGCCGAGCGCAAGTTGGAATCGAAGGTGACGAAGGCTGCGACCGAAAGCCGGCGCATTGCTACCAACAAAATCAAATCCGCGCTGCTTGGCATCGAAGACATCAACCGGACCGAATCGAAGCCTCGCGATTCGCGCATCTTTCCAGGGTGGTACGCGCCAGTGCTGGTAATGGAGAATGGCGAATATGTCGTCAAGCCGATGCGCTACCAGTGCAGGGTTCCTGGCACGCCGGCCAGTTTCGATGTGAAATATCCCGGAACATACAATGCTCGCAAAGATTCATTGGACGGCTTCTGGAAGTTGTGCTTTGGTCACACGCATGGCGTGATGCTCGTCGAGGTCTTCTACGAAAACGTGAAGAAGGCGAAGATGGAAGGCACGATGCTGGAGACGCACAAGGACGAGAACGTCGTCCTCGAGTTTCAACCGAGCAACCGGCAACTGATGTACGTCGCCTGTTTGTGGTCGAGATGGACCAAGCCGGGTGAGCCGGACCTGCTGTCGTTCGCGGCCATCACTGATGACCCGCCTCCGGAGATTGAAGCGGCTGGCCATGACCGCTGCATCATCCCCATCAAGCCAGAGAACATCGAAGGGTGGCTCAATCCGGGCGCATCAACCCTCGATTCGATGTACGCCATCCTGGATGACAAGGACCGGCCGTACTACGAGCACCGACTCGCGGCCTGACGCCGCTTGGGTAGTCCATTCCAGAAGCCAGCAGCATGACATTCGAAGCCGAATTCGCGGTAGCCGACGTTATTACCCAAAGCGCCATGCCGACTCGTAGCGAACGACATGACAAGCTCCCAGTGTTACGCAAGAGCGCAAACTGGATAAAACCGACCAGAGGTTGCCGGACGATACAACGGGGCACTCCAGATTTTTATCTTGCGGGGTGTATCCAGCATCCGTCGCTTGCACTGTCGAAGAACTCCACTTCAATTCCGGCACCCAAGTTCTCTTCAACTAGATATTGCGCGTGATTGCAGAACGACTGTGAATGCTGATAAACCGAGACGGCCACTCGCTTGACTGTCGCTCGTTTTATCTGGTTGAGAATATGTACATCATGGTCGCCGAGTGCCCAACCGTAGATGACCAGAGTCGATTGGTCCGACGTAAGGACCTCCCGATACACGGTAGAGAGATAGTAACTGGTTCGTATTGCCGATACCTTCTGCTGCCAAGTCCCCTCACTGACAAACAGAGGAACAAAATTCTCGGACTCCCACCGCGCGAGGATGGCATCGAGAAGCCGACCATCTCCACCAAATATCTTCGACTCTTGTTCACTTTTGTCGCGAGCAAGCGCGAGATTGCCGTGCGGATAGAATACAAGCGTGACCGACTGGTTGCCTCGTATCGGCTTTCTCAATTCTTCCCAGTCTTCACGAAACTCACCGTACGGGAAGCAATCCTTGAAGGAATGCCCATCTCGTAAGTCTATACCGAACATCGTCGTCCAATACACAATGAGGTCGTAGTTCAAGGACAGGACTGTCTTGAATCTCTTTAAGAAGCGATAGATGGGTTCAAAATGAACACTCACCTCGTCATGGCCGGGATGAACCTGTCGCACAGCCTGAATGAGAGCCGTCCTGACATTCTCGTAGGCCTCCCGAGTCCGTTTGTCTTCAATCTTGAGCGCGCTGTTGATGTTCGTCGCTTGCCAAACTGTTCGCAGCACAAACTCAAAATCTGGTGTTTTGAAGAAGTCGAATATTAGCTGCACATCTTCCGATATCGACTTGTCTGCAAGAGCACGTTCTAGCAAAGAGCCATACAGAAACGATTTGTTGACAGCGGCGCTTGCACCGTTGCCCAACAGTACCGTATCGTCGTAGTTATCGGCGATGTCTTTCCATTGCTTGATTTCGTGAGGCATCGATAATCTCCAAATACGTGCTTCCGATGTGCCATAACTCCGACGACAGGTCCTGCGGCACGAGGCAGTCTGTTTGACAAGAACGAATACTGTGCCCTTGGACGCAGATTACTGGCTCTCCTGCGCTGCGCGTATGAAATACCATAATGAGGCGTACCGCTTCCAATCGCCTGACCTTGACGCGAACGATAGGCGCGTTGTCGTGTCGACCAGTTACTTACGGACTCATTCGAGGGTCGTCACTTTCAGGTTCCTTGCGACGGGCCTGCGCATCTTCAAACGTCAGGTCTTTACGAATGATGCACTTCTCCTGAAGGCGCTGAAACACTGTCTCTTCGGTCACAGGTATGCCGAAATGCAACATCAGCGTCGCCGCATTGATGTCCCTGAAATGTCGAAGCGCTTCCATCGCAGTACGCAAAGTATGGTCAAATAGCAGCCAGAGCGCTTTTCCATGGTTTTCCCATTCTGTCCAACTGGCAAAACTATTGGCTTTTTGTTCGGTGCTGTGAGCTAACTCCCCATAGATTATTGTGTCTAGGAAGTCGCGCCGAGAGATAGTTTCTTCGCAGAAGGTCCATCCGCTCGGTGAGTCCAAGAACTCTGCATTCAAGTCTTGAAGATGATAAAAAGCGTCACGAAAAATATAATGGACGAACTGGTAACGCTCGGCCAACTGTCGAATGCTGAACCTATCGTTTTTCTGAACGAGCATTCTGTAGGTCAGGATGAACGCGTCTAAATTGTCTCGGTCGTG
The DNA here is from genome assembly GCF_904848625.1 of Paraburkholderia metrosideri. Classification (GTDB taxonomy): domain Bacteria; phylum Pseudomonadota; class Gammaproteobacteria; order Burkholderiales; family Burkholderiaceae; genus Paraburkholderia; species Paraburkholderia metrosideri. The sequence continues at coordinate 128,315 of NZ_CAJHCP010000008.1, read as the reverse complement.
GAAACAGAGGTTCATCTCCGAGACCTGCATCTCGAGCTCCAGGCAGTATGCAAGCTCTTCGTCGTCATCCGAGACTTTCTCGACGGATAGAATTCTTCCTGGCGCGCGTTTCGCCTCAAACATGACAGGACGGCTGCGGAAGTAGCGACTCTGTTCAAGATGCGCAACTTTCCGATTGAAACCCAACAGCTGCTTCTTAAATGCCTCCGGGTTGGGTGTTTTCGGACCGTTCAATCGTCATCTCCGTACGCCACGTAATTTGGGGGGGACCCAGCTTCGAAGAATCAGTGCTGGTATCTCAATCGTTCCGGTCTTCGGGGTTAGTGCCCAAAGCGGCTCGCTGTCGTCGAAACGCTGAGGCGGTAGTTTCGAGGCTTCCGTATATTCTCTCACTCAAGACTCTAATATCGGATAATCTCAGGCTCCGCGGGGTCAAGACCCGACCAAGGACAAAAACGATGGCTGACAAGACTCTTTCTGGAACCGCTCAAATCAGCGACGAGGGCATCAAGAAGCACTTTCGAAGCTACGAAACGTGGCAGGCACTGTTTGAGCTTGTCTGGAACAGCTTGGACGCTAAAGCGAAAAAAGTCGAGGTCGGTCTGCGCGAGAATGCACTTGAGAGCATTGAGTATGTCTCGATTCTTGACGATGGGGATGGGGTCGACGTCCGCAACATTGACGACAACTTCGGGCAGTTCAATGATTCACAAAAGAAGGAGAACGTTGAACAACATGGTTCTCACGGACGGGGGCGCTTAGCTTTTCATCGACTTGCTAGCGAAGCGGCCTGGTGGACCCGCCGAGGCGACATCGATGCTGTCATTCGAGTTTTAGACGGTAACATTAAAGCCTTTACAGGCGACTACATACAGCCAATCGAGCAACACGAACTGCTGCTGAACTACGCCAGCGGCACCGTCGTTGAGCTAAAGCGACTTCATTCCAATCTTCCTCCCGTCGCACAGCTCCTCGAAAAATTCGCAGTCGAATTCGGGTGGTATCTCGCGCTGAATTCTGACCGGGCAATTTCGTTGAATGGGATAGACGTTGCGGTTCCTGCACACGACAGACACACACACTCGATAGATATCGGCTCCGCACACTTCGATGTCCAAGTCCTACGTTGGCACGAAAAGCCGACCTCCGAAAAATCATATGTGTATTTGCTCGATTCGGAAGGGAAAGTTCGTCACAAGCAGCTAAGCAGTTTCAATCAGAAGGCCAATTTCTTCGTAAGCGTCTATGCTCAATCTCCTTGGGCAGACAACTTCAGCAGCGAGCCGAGCGACCTGTTCGGAGAACGCGCGCGCACGACCGCCTCGGAGGAATGGAGGAAGCTTGCGGACGAGATACACGACCAGGTTACACACATTTATGCTGAATTTTTGCGTTCATATGTGGAGGGAGAGCTCAAGAAGTTCGACGAAGACGGCGTCTTCCCCAGTTATGTGGGTTTGCCGATTCCGTACGCGGAGTGGCGAGCGGAGAATACTCGCAACCTAGTGCGTCTCGTCTATATGTCCGACCCGACGTTGATTAATTCGTTAAACAAAAAGCAAAAAAAGATTGTTGTCAGACTTCTGGACCGACTCTCGGTATCGAACGAAAACGACGCGCTCTTTGAAATCATCAGCGAGGTGTTGGACCTTGATGAGCCCAATTTGCTGGCCCTCTCGCGCCAACTGCAACACACTACACTTGAGCATATCATCAGCACTATCGAGTTATTGCAGCAGCGGCAACTTGCCGTCCAAAAACTGCGAAAGTTGATGGACGAACACTATCGCACCGTACTGGAAACGCCCGACCTTCAGCAAATAATCGAGAACAACACGTGGCTCTTCGGTAACCAGTATGAAACCATCGGCGCAGAAGAGGACACTTTCACGTCGGTCGCACGAAATCTCCGCGAGAAGCTGAAAGACGTCAATGTTGTTGACGCAGAGGACGTGGAAGACCAAGCCCATTTTGCAGGAGTGAATCGACAGACCGATATCTTCCTTGCCCGAAAATATCCTACCCGAGACTCTTTGGGACAACCCTACTATCGTTGCATCATTATCGAGATTAAACGGCCTGGCATCGCACTCAATTACAAGCACTTACGGCAATTGGATGACTATGCAGCAATCGTGAAAAAGCATCCTGCGTTCTCCAGTGAGCGAATGCACTTCGAACTGATTCTCGTTGGTCGTAAAATATCGGGGGCTGATTTTGAGATTAAAAGTCGTCTAAAAAACCAGCTGGCACATGGTGAAATGGGCTTAGTCAGCGTTGACGACAGAATGAAACGTTATGTCATGAACTGGTACACATTGCTGGATAGTTTCGAGCTGTCCCACGGGCATCTCCTGAAGACCTTGGAGTTGAAGCGAGAGGCGCTGTCCCCGACGACCAAAGACGAGCTCGTTCGCGAACTACAACAGGAGCATTGACGCGTATTAGTATCGCATACATATGTGCCGCTTTTCAGGCGCCGGGATGGACTCGTCGTATTCGGTACCGGACACATGCAGTCGCCGAAGGCGACGTAGTGCGGCTAGCGGTGACGAAGGGGATTTGTGGCAGGGGACGACGGGGCACCGCTATGCACCCCAAATACTGTATGGATATACCGTGCAGCCTAGTTTGAGTAGCGCGCGTCGCGGCAATCTCGAAGGCTTTCAAAGGCTATCGGGCGCGAGAAAAACGGCACCGTATATCTAACGTAATACTATTTTTCCGTCTGGCTTTGCACTAAAATTGCGCAGTCGAACTGCTCCTCATATTAAGCCGGAGTGAGCGTGACGCATACCTTAAAAACTAAAATCTGAGAGAGACTTACATGGCGGTGGCTGCAGCGCAACCAAAACCATTCAATGCGGCATTGAAACCCGCCGATGTGATTGACGCACTTCGGAATCGATGCATCTGGGCGAATCTGAGGGAGGCGCTCAAAAAAGCCAGTCTTCCCAATGGCACCGGCTGGGCAGAGCTTGGTGGTTTAGTAGACGACAAGCTGAACAAATTTTTGTCAGACTACTTTCGTGACCACATCATCGCTGGGGAGCGCTATGTACAGGTTTACGACCTGCCGGATGGAATTAACGCGGCTCTACGTAAAAAGATAGGTGCTGCCACGGTATCGGTCTCGGACTTTTCAAAGTCTTACCCACTACCACTTCCAGCAAGTCCTCTTCTCAGTGCACCCTCTGTGCCAACATTGGTTGAAGTGCGTCCGTTGAATCCGAACGACTACGCCTTGGTGTATTGCTCTGTCCGCAGCTATGATGACCGGGATAGGTACGAGTATGACCAACTGCCCAAATTGGTCCAACAAACGTACAAGGGCATCGAAGAGCTCATCACGGTCAGAAAGGTCCACTTCCAAGCCTACGACGTCGCTGTTATCCGCTTGGGTTTGAATCGCATTGAGATTTGCATCGACCAGCCGACGAAGGGCCTAGGCAATATCGAGACGGTCGTGCTGAGTGTATTCGGCGCCTTATGCAACAATCTGCCCGAGTTGCAACCCGCTTATCAAGACCAGCCGTACAACGTTTTTGATTCGATAGGTGGCATCTATTTCACGAAGAGCGAAGGAACTGTACGTTCAATGTCTTTTCGCACACTGACCGGTTCGCGGAAACATGAGAAGATGATTAAGTCTGATGATGACCTTCGGTCTGAGAAGTTCCACAACGCAGGGGCTCAGGCGGTGAATCATCAATTGAAGCCATATGCACTAACAGTAGACTGGGAGTCGAAAGCCCCGGTTGGAAAGGTCGAGGTCGGCATGAGAGCTATGATTCGCGAGGTTTCTAGCGCTGCCCCTCAACTCAGAGGATTTACGGTGACTGCTGACACCGAACCGTTACTTGCGGTCGGTATTAACAAAGTCGTCAAATATATTTGAACGTCGATGATTCCGGCGAGTAAGGCAGACGCGGTAGCAGGACTGGCTCGTCTCTGGGGTGATGCCCCGGAGACGCGCATAGGTACTGCCATCATCGATTTGTTGGCTGAGAACCTCGACAATTCGTTCCTGCCGCTTTCCCTGTTCCTTGAAGCAGCCGATAGGGTGCAAGCGAATCAACAAGATGCAGTATTGAACATTGTAAGCCTGCTAACAGGGGCTAGCTTCCAGCTGCTGAAGCTTCAGTTCGAATACATCTATGCGGATGACGTCGTTCCACTCGACGACGATGCCGCTCGAGCCGCATCCGAGAAAAACATAAACCCCGTGACCGGAGAGAAAGACGATGAGCTTCCTTCAAAGCTCTTCATTTGCTTTACGCCTTCGGAAGTCGCAAAGAGGGCTCTTCGCAAATGAGTCTGCCAAACGTCTCGCTTGCTGCGTTTTACGATAAGGCAAAGGACAACCCGGTTACTCGGAATATGGTTCGACTGTTTTACGTCGAGAGCTATGAGGAATTCATTGAAATCTACGATGAAATTCTCGACTTTGCTATTGCCAAGCTTCAAGAGAATCCACAACATCACCAGGAAGACAGCGAAGACGCGCTAACTGTTAAGTTGATGAATCTTCTTGAAATGGCGGGCTTCTCAGTCACCACGGGGACTACTGGTGGTGGAAATAAGGACTTAACCGTGCGCTGTCTCAATCCTGACTGGACGTGGATTGGCGAGGCCAAAAAATTTAATAGCTTGACAGACCTTCGTGAAGGCTTCTTGCAACTCACCACGCGCTATAGAAACGCCAATCCTCTGTATGCGCGTGGGGGCTTGATTGCCTATACGTTGCGCCCTCAGGCGGCAGTGCTGCTTAAGGAGTGGATAGCAGAAGCAGCAACGGTTGCGAATGACGCGACAGTAAAGTTGGAAAACTTCCGCGTCGAGGACTGCAAGCTGCGGCCTAAGCTAGCCTACAACTCATTCCACACTGACGTCGCGAGTGGGCTTGAGTGTCAAATCCGGCACATGGCAGTGGTACTGATGCATCTACCCGACGATAAGAGCGGCCGCTCAGCAAAGAAATACGAGAAGGCCAGAGAAGCTATTAAAAACGCTGCGGGCGGGGCCGGCGATGACGTTGCCGCCGCTGCGTGATAAGGCACATTCACCGAGTCAATGACGTACTGAACCTCGACGCATTGAACGCAGCATATAAAGTAGAAAACATGGTTCGCAAACGTCGAGGTCTCACTGTTCAAACGGAGACAATGCCGCAAGGCGACCGTGATAACGGTGCGGCCGCCTTTCGCGCGCAGTGAGCAAGGACTCGATAAACGGCTCCTCTAAGTCTCGCGCGGCTACAGCGCGAGCCTCATCTGCTGGTTGATTCCGTGGCTGGGCGCCTTTGAGGTCTTGGTAATTGCGACAAGCTCGAAGTTGCAGGACAGGGTATACAACCCGACAGTGTGCAGCCGCCCGCATTCGGTCGGTTGATGCACCCACGAAGTTTTGATGGGGTATCCCTCTTTGCGCAGTTCGACAATCCGCGCCCGCGGGTCGACGATGTCGAGAAACCGCATCGCCTCCAGCGTCGTCACACCTGAGCGTCCCCTCATCGCCTCAAGCAAACGCGCGCGCTGATGCGCGGCAGTGTTATCCGGCCAAGTGGCGATGATGCGGTCGAAGGACAGGAGATTGTGCATTCGAAACGGTAGTAGTTAAGACAAGGCGTATTGTTCGCCTTCCGTCACGAAACACTGCTACCGAAATGCCCGACGATTCCACGGGCAAATCATCCGGCCGAAATTCGACAGATTTCGACGCTTTTTTCGGCCGCTTTAGTCAGGTGGAAAATCCGGCTCAATTTCGGCTTCTTGGCGAAGCGTGTCCATGAGATTGACGGCCGAGATTGATATGGTCTCGTCTGGAATGCGCTTCGCGAGTGCCAGCATCATTTCAAATATCTCGCTGGTCGTCTGCGGCTCTCGGACTTGGGGGGAAGTCTTCGACGGGATACTGGCGCGGTTCAGCAGCAAGTGTGCGACGTTTTCGCTTTCAGCTACTTGCCGGCGGTTCTTCTCGGCGTGGCGCTTGATGGCGTCCCGTTCGTCTTGGGTCAATATTTTCCGGATAGTACGGTCGTCCGTGTCTTCCCATACCCGAGCAGCCACCGTGGCAATAAACCTGCCCGGAAAGTCGCCGCACATTCCATAGAGCGCCCCAGCAAGGTGCAATACGAAGATGCGCCGCTCGCTGAATGCCGGACGTCCCGCAGACCGACGTTCGACTGTTGATGCCGCATCCCGGAGGCTCTTCATCGGGCTACGGAAGCTCTTTTCCACCTCCGGCGGCACCCAAGACGAACTTTCAGCATCAAGCTCGGACTCGAAGGCGGCGGCCTTCTTCATCAGACCGCGCACGTTGGCCGCCGTAGGCAGCGGCACGGAAGGCTCCCGTTCGAAGCAGGCCACATACGCCCGTGCGACTTGGGTAATCGCGGCTACCTTCAGCACGGTCCCCTTGTCGAATACAGATTGCTTGAAAAAGCTCCGCACCGGGGCATAGGCTAGGAAACCCTTGAACCAATCAGACTCCGCGCGAGCGGCTTGGTCCAGCCCCAAAAAGCAGCGAGCTTCCCTATAGGTCTCGGCCAGCTGTTCGTTCGTCTCAAAAATGGTCATTTGGTTGACAGCTTCGGCGTAGGAGTTAGAACGTGGCGCGGAGCTAATTATAGGTGCGGCTCGTTGGGACCAACTGTGTCCGCATACGTTCTGATGCCCAACGAACTCTTCGAACTCCAGGTGGCATTGCTGAAAGTAGGAACGGAGGCCGCCACAAATCACCCCCCACTCAGGTCGAGATTGGACTTGCCCTATTTGCAAGAACGGCGCCCTTGTCGAAAAGGGGGTGGCATCCCCTGGACCAAAAAACAAATTGTTGCCAAAATACAACACAATCCCATAGTAAATTAGCTATTTAGTCTTATACATGGTTCTAAATAAAAAAGGGGCGGACCACTAGTCATCCGGAGTGCTTTAGCGTAGGCGACGAAACCTCGTTAAAGGATGTCAGCAAAATGCGGTGTTACATGCACAACTAGACGCCCAGTTACTCTGCTCAGGAACCGGCCACAAGCCTTGGCCCATATGGGACAAAGGCTTACTGATAACGACACATAGCCAATCAATTTATTGTGGATTACTAAATTGTATTCGGAATCTGTTCAACTGCTCTGTTCCGACGCGATGAAGCTTTTCGCACTGAGCCATACGAAGGCACGTCTAGTCAGCATCCCGAGCTTGCACGACCTCTTTTAAGTACAGGAAAACGTTTTTAAATCTCATGGTGATGAAAGATGAGTCAAATAGCGACGGATACTCGATATGCTCCAGAAGGCGTCAAATCTTTGTTGAAATCCGAGGCAATTATCAGAAGTGCGCACTGGCAGGCTTCATACCCAATCGAGTGCCTCAGCAAGCGCGCAGTAAAGAAAGTGACGCAATTGGTTCGAAAGGTATGTAACGACACCGACGTTAAAAACCTACCGGTTCAGCTTCGCGTACTGGAAGCATACCTGGCGGTCACAGGACAAAGACTTGATTACGTCGGTGGTGCGTTCAGGCCTTTATCAGCCGCAATTGGTTTTTTTGGAGCGATTTACTCGAAGCGTTTCCATGAGGCAACAAGCGACAAGCGCTATCGCTGGGCACGTAACTGGAGGCTTATATTAGGACAGGTGTGCCCAAAAATTCTACTCGAGGTTCCGAAGCCAAGTCTGGCTAATCAACCGGATTGGTTCGCGGACGCAAGTGAGCGTTTCGAACAGCTTCCGTTAATAGATGCTCAGGTCGAACTGTGGCGAGGATGGGCATTTCTCAATCGCGCCGGCCAGACGAGATGGTACGACTTTCGGGCGCTATATGTTCGCTATGGAAGGGACTTTGTTACCACGTATGCACACTCGGTAAATCGATTCTACGTTGGAAGGAGAGCACAAAATCTGCCATTGGTGCAACAGTTCGCCGACTTCCTCAGTTTGCTTCCAAGAGATTGGACGGGAGAAATGCTTTCGTCTCCTGTTCGGATGCACCAGTTGCTCGTGAAGTTCCTTAACTTAACAGCAAAGGATTTCGACGAACGAGGTCTGCAGTACTCGACTCTTCGGGACCAGTGGGTTGATTTTTCTTTTTTCGTGAAAACGTATCTTTGTGCCGGTAGCCTGATAGCCAAAGAAACGAAAATTCCATGCCTACCTGAACAAGAGCGACCTCAGTCTGAGACCCATCGAAGGGTCGAGAAAGATGGGACCATTGTCGTCACCAAATTGTTGACAGATGTTCCGCTCTACATCAGCAACGAACAAGCAGTTCAGCTTTTATACCACCAAGTTAGCGAGGATGTCGAAGCGATTCGTCGGTGGGCGTTGCGTGAAGTGAATAACATCTGGAATCGCCGCCAGCGACGAATTGAGCTTGCGAAAGCGGGGACACGTAAAGAAATTCGGCCGAATGTATCAATCGGCCGCGTCGACAGCGTGAAACGGGGAAGCCCCAACTGGGAAGCCAACGCTTGTGCGACCTTTGAGCATCACGGATTCGTTCCCAGCCGAGAAGGAGATTTGAGGTCGCACTATCCCGCGCCGCTCGGCGAACTTGCTTCAGACACATTCGGTCTTCCAGTCAAATCTGCGCTCATTCCGCATATGACACTTCTCGTGCTTGCGCACCCGAAACTAACTGCTTCATTCTTCGAAGAACTCATGTTGTATGAGCCGAATTCTGAACTAGCTGGCATTGGGCAAACGGACATTGGATGGGTTCTTGACGGGCACAAGTTGCGAAAAGGACCCGCAACAGCCAATCAGCAAATCCATCTGTCTACAGAGGACTCTAACGTAATTGCGCAAGTGATAGAACTTACCCGTCCTCTCCGAGACTATCTGAAACGTCGGAAGGACCAGACTTGGCGTTACCTCTTCTTACAATGCGGAAAAGGCTTTTCTTATCCAATGCGGGTTTGTCCTCCCGAGGAAACCTCGTATCGACGGGAGACGGGTGCTATGGCTGCCAGTTTCCTGGCCAGTCAAGTAATTCCAGCGGACTCTGTCGAGCGACTATCCAAAAGTTTCTCTTTGACCACCCTCCGGGCAAGCGTAGCTGTTTGCGCGTATGTCAAAGAGCCAAGCATCCGAAAACTCGCTGAGCTACTCGGACACGAAAGCGTCGATATGCGGCTCCTGAAGAGGTACATGCCTCCAGCATTGCTCGATTTTTTCCAGAATAGATGGGTAAGGCTCTTCCAGTGCGGAATTCTGCTGGAGGCACTAAAGGAAAGTCCTTTCGCTCTTCCAGCTACTGGCTTCACAACGCTAAACGAGATGACGCAGTTTCTCGAAAATCACGCCCTCAAGTGGCGGCCGCGCGACTACGCGACCCAGCCGGCAGCAAAAGCAAAAGCAAAAGCAAAAGCAAAAGTGGGACATTTTGACGATGAAGTGGTCTTCTCGGTCTGCGTCGAAAATTTAACCATTCTCGAAAGCTTGCGTTTGGCCGTTGAGCAACCTGCTGGAAGAACCGTTTCGCGCTTGGCGAGAATGTGGCGCGATTTTTCGACTGGGCTTTTCAACTATATCGAGCAGAGTTCGCCGCCTCGTGACGATTTCATAGCTATGTTGGAAATTGCCCGGGAGCGCGCTTCTGTGACGTTAATCGATTGCGAGGCGATTTATGCTTAGAGGAATGCCAAAAAATTTGTTTGGTTACCTCCAGGAGATGTCGCTCGTCAGCGAACTGCTGTATCGGCAGGCAACTTGGCTCGTAAGTGACTTCGATGAGGGGGTATGGCTTTTGAATTTCGGCGGTGTGCGTCGAACAATTGATTGGCGCGTACGTTTCGGTGACGGCCTCCTCACCGACGCGCGTCATACAGGAACAAGGAATCTATTCAAATCGTTTCTAGTCGTTCAGACGGACGCAACTTTGTGCGGTGGACGAGAGCCGGTAGCATCAAGGGCGAACATATCGGTCGCGCAAGCGAGTCGCGTTGTCGACTACTTTCTGTTAAATCAAGATGAGTTAAAAATTGCTCGGAATGGCCTCTCGCTCATTAGCAAGAATGACGTCGCCACGCTGATGCATAGATATGAAATTGGCCCGACAGACGTGGACGCCATCTACGACTGGAAGAGCTCTCTGTCTCGCTGGCTCGACGCGCGACTTGAAGAGGTTCGCTCACGTGCGGAACAGTTGGTAGATAGCGATAAAAGATTCGCCCACATCGCAGTTCCCAACGAAGAATGGGTCCTAAAGGCGGACGAACGCAAGATGGTGCTTTGGAGAGCGGTCTTATGGTTAGACGGCTACTACAACCCAGCCGGTAAGACTATGAATTATAAATTCACTCCGAGTACGACGAAACTCTCGGCCACTATTTATCCGGGTACCATCGCCGGAAAGGGCCCCAAACCAGTTTTTGAAGAATTGTGTCTTAATCCTGTAGATAAATACGTGAGGGAGTTTCCCGGTGTGAACGTACGCACGGGCGAGGGAGAGGGACCGACTCAGAGTTACCTCAGCAGCCGAGGCAGAGCAGTCAGTTCCTTCACTCATCTGAGCGCTGCTGGGTTCGACGTATCTGTCGAAGCTTTCGAGACGGCACGCGAATATAAGCCCGTTTCTCCGGAGCGTGTCGCAATGCCGGGACGATTCCGGAACCCACCGTTCTGGCAGGTGATGGATGGGTTGAAGAATGGAATTGGTTTTTGTAGCAAACACGGCGACGAATTCCTCACCAGCTACGGAAACGTCTTGGCCGCAGCGAAAAGTGAAGGTGTAACACCTTATGGACTGTTGCTAGCTCACGATTTTCGTGAATTCCTAACGCCCGGGGCTATAAAGTTTGGTGTGACTCAGTGGTGTCTTCGTACTCACGCGGGCACGGTCAGCGTGGGAAATCGATACCTGCAGGCCCGCGCAGGGAAACAACGATGGAGTAGGGAAAAATTCTATTCTGAGTTTCGTAAAGGGCGCGGGCTGTTGCAAAACATTTACGTGTTTTACGGCAGCGTCGTTCATATAGTTGGGCCAATGACCGCTCGTAGGCAAGATGAGCTCACGGGATTGCCAGTCGAGGGCTGCCTAGATGAATCTCGCAGTTTCATTCACTTTACAAACGGAAAATCGGGAGCAGCGGGACTTCGCGAGAAAGAAGTCCGACCAATCCCTCCTGCGGTGGAGGCAGCATTTTCCATCATTCAAGAGTTTCGCCAGAGGCTGCTCAACGACGGTATAACTGACGAGTTAGGGCGTCTGTTCGACATTCCTGGGTTCGGAGGAATGCGAACAGCGACGGCGAGCGGCTTCAATGACTGCATTGACGCGTTTTGTGATTTCTTCGAAACCCCGCTGTCGGATGACGGAGCCCGCTTCTACCTACGAGAGCATCAGTTCCGTCGCTTTTTCATTATTGCGTTTTTCTTTAGTGCAAGACAGGGTGACCTTGGCACGTTACGTTGGTTCGTCGCGCATGCGGACGCGCAACATCTGTGGAACTATCTAACGAACAATGTATCCGGTGATTTGTACCGCGAAGCTGCAGCTTATTTTCTTACTGATGAACTTCTCTTACCTGCAGAATCGCGCGTGATTGAGATGCACGAGAGTGCCCAAGATTTGCTCAGTTCGATGGTCGAAGAACGATTTGGGACTCGGAAATTTTCGCTCGTAGACGCGGACGCACTCGAAGCATATCTCGAGTCGCTGATTGGAAGCGAAATCGAGGTCGAGCCAGAGTTCTTCCCCTTTGCGGCGAATTTCCCGTACAAAATTATTTGTAAATTGAAAGGCCCGAGATGAAGGTAAAACGCGAGCCTCGGACAAAGAACGAACATAGTATCGTTGCGCTAGCGAAGCTTATTGCTAATGTCATCGCGAATCCTAGCGCATTTGTTGGAGATGATTTGCTGTTGTCTGCGCTCAAGCGACAAAGTCGACTTGGGCATCTTTCGAGAGCGAAGATGGGTATCCATGCGACTTCGCGCTGTACGATAGAGCGAACCGCTGAGCGAATCTTTGAGGGAGGCTTTGAGCGATTTGATGAAGAGCGGCTTAAAGCGTTGGAGAGGATTCAGGAAGCCATGGTCGACGGGACAAAGCCGAAGCGACGAACTAAGGCAAGTTTGGAGTGCAACCTTCGTGCGGCGGAGGCTGAACATGTGCAAGTCTTGGTTGATTGCTGGCAAATAACCAATGCCTTCCATGAAGCATTAAAACAGGCTCGAGTTCTTGCGAACTTAACCCGCAACGCAGCATTAGTAGAACATTGGAATCAGCAGGAGAGTGTTCTGCTTTCGATGTTCAGCTTGGCCAAGCGGCCTGTTGTGAAGAAAGACTCCGAGGTCGAAAAATGGCTGAAACAGCTCAGATATTAGGTTTTCTACCGCGCAAAAAAGGCAAAACTTTTTTTTCGGCGCCAAAAGGGACAAGACTCTTTCGCGTCAAGAGAGGCAAAGATGCAATCACGCGAGATGTCTCTGGGTTGCCGCTACCTGTTTGGCCAGACGGTGGATGGTCTCCTGAGATGGCCGGATTCATACATTCCTTAGCGGAGAAGAACCTTTCGTTGGCCGACCGAGGTGGCACACCTGGGACATACGTGTCGCAGTTGAGCCATATAGTGCGTTTTTGCCATGGGAAGAAGATAGATTTTCACAACCTCAAGGATGGAGACTTTATAGATTTCATCGACGAGCTGACCGCCAAGACCCCTGATGGCGAGAGGTCACGGAGCGACAGGTCAGTGGTGAGTATCGGGAGGCGAACTCTCTCGTTCCTCGACTTCGTGGGCAATCGCTGGCACATCCCTGACTTTCTGTCACCCGATGGAGCTTTTATCAAAGCAGAACTTCGGACATATACGAAAGCGTCGGACGGTCGGTCACCGGTAGTGCGCCAATATTGGCACCATTCGTGTCTACCGGCCAAAAGCCCCGAGGATAAGCGATACCCGGTTCCAGAGGATTATATAAATCGTCTTCGTAAGGCCGTACATGGCATTAAGTCTTCGGGCTTCGTAAAGAGGCGGCGGTTGGTCCTTCTGAGAGCTCTTGATATGACCGGAGGCCGGCGCATAGAGCTCGCGAATCTGCGAGTGTCAGATGTTCTTTCAGCGAAGGCGATGGAACGGCCCTTCTTGAAGCTACTAACGTTCAAGCGCGGTGGAGAACCGGTGCCTCGTTTGGTGCCAGTCAGCCATTCAGAACTGGATTATTTAATTGAGTACATCAAGTTTTATAGAGGTCCACTTGTCGCTCGCAGGTTAGGTAAGGAAGACAATGATTTTGTCTTCTTAAATGAAAAAACCGGCGCGCCGATTAAACCAAACACCATCACATTGGAGCTGCATCTATTAAGAAAGGCAGCCGGGATTGAGGGAAAGGCTCACCCACACCTTTTTCGTCATCGCTATATCACGTTAGCGCTGTTTCGATTAGTCAGAGCTTACAACGTTCAGAACAAAGACCAGTTCTCAGAACTACTTGCACATATGACTCGGTTTGCGCAGGAGGTGATGGAGCGGACTGGACATAAAAGCATGTCGTCGTTGTCGCGGTATGTGGACTGGGTATTTGCTCTATCGGCGTCTGTCGAAGGAAATCCGGAAACCGTCGAGGTTAGTGAGTTGGGAAGAACAGGACGGGCTTCAGTGTCTGAGCTTGAGGCGATGCGCGACGAGATGTCCGACCAAGAATTTGCGGCCGAGGCATTTGTCCGACTGAAGGGCTTGGTGAGAGATATTTCAAAAGTCGACGGTAGAAGAGAAAATCAAATCTCCGAATCGATGTTAGGAAAGGCCGTGAAAAATCGGCCGGTGTGAGCAGTGCAGCGGTTGGCCAAAACCGTCTTTCTAGCTCAGGTTCAGGTTCTTATTGGCATTCGGCGCGTGACGGCGCAGTTGCTCAACTGGCGTTGCTCAAAATTCGAGCTAAATTATTGATTTGGAACGAATGTATTTGCGAGAAACAATCTGGTTAAAAGCGAAATATGAGGCTCGTCCAGAAACAGGACGCCTAAATGTGCGAGCGTGATCTCGCCGGGTTGCGGCGGATTGCGTCCGCCCACCAGCGCCGCCGCGCTCGACGAATGATGCGGCGAGCGGAACGGCCGCTGCCGCCACTGCGCCGGTGAAAAACCCGCGCGACTGGCGGACAGCAGCGCGGCGGAGCTAAGCGCTTCGTCGTCGGTCATCGGCGGCAGCAAGCCCGGCAGGCGGGCGGCCAGCATCGACTTGCCCGCACCGGGCGGCCCGATCAATAACACGTGATGCCCACCGGCCGCCGCGACCTCCAGTGCGCGGCGCGCAGCGCGCTGGCCAATCACATCTGCCATATCGGGAATGACGGCGGGCGCGGTTCCGGTCAGGTCCGGTGGGGTGACGGGGTAGAGCCGCGCGTCAGGCGCTTCTGCAAGGTGCGCGCATAGCGACGGCAGATCCGCCGCGCCATAAACATCCACGCCGGGCACGAGCGCCGCTTCCGCTGCGCTCGCCGCCGGTAGATAAAGCTGCGGAGTCCGCTGCGTCGGCATCTGATGTGCAACCGGCTCTGCGCATACGGAAATCGCACCGGGCGAAACGCCGCCAGCCGGGACACCGCTACCGCTACCGCTGCGCGCCGTCCCACATGCCATCGCGAACGCGCCACGCATCGGCCGAAGCGCACCGGTCAGCGACAGTTCGCCCGCAAACTCGCGATGCAGCAGGGATTCGGACGGAATCTGTCCGCTTGCCGCCAGAATGCCGAGCGCGATCGGCAAATCGAAACGACCGGATTCTTTCGGCAAATCGGCGGGAGCAAGATTGACGGTGATCCGTCTCACGGGGAAGTCGAAGCCGCAGTTCTGCAACGCCGCGCGCACGCGCTCGCGGCTTTCGCGTACTTCCAGATCGGGGAGTCCGACGATCGAAAAAGAGGGTAATCCGTTCGCGAGGTGGACCTCGACGGTTACTTCGGGCGCGCGGCCGGAGGCCGGCGCGCGACTGCGCACCACTGCAAGCGACATGTTTTCTCCCGTCGGACGGCGCGCCGAGGGCGCGCGCAAGTCCCCTAAAACGCTGATGACGTCACGGCTCGCTTGCCAGTGATGTGCAGCACTGCGCAGCTAACAAGCTGCGAGCAACGCGTTACGACGTTTGAGTCGTGGAGACCGGCAGCTTCTGTTCGAGCTCGGCGACGCGGCGCTCCAGTTCTTCCAGGCGGGCGCGAGTGCGCACGAGCACCTGGGTCTGCGTATCGAATTCCTCGCGCGTGACCAGATCGAGTTTCGAAAAGCCTTGCGACAGCATGGCTTTGACGTTGCGTTCAACATCTTTAGCCGGCGAGTTCTTGAACAGCTCGCTCATGCGAGCCTGGAAATCGTTAAAAACGTCGTTCGGTTGTTTCATGGTGTTCCCCTTGGTGCACAAAAAATGTGCATGTTTCGTTACGTCTGTGCTTTGTTACGGCGAATGGGCTGTCTTGGTGCGTGCCCTGTTAAGCGCCGCCGCCGCATGAGCGCCTTTGGTGCGCGGCCGTGCGTTCAAAACCTTCGAACACTCTAGCAACGATCCATACGCTGCGCCACCGCGCCCCGCTGTGTTAGCCATCCGGCCAGGGCAGTTTGCGCCCCTTTTTAAGGGGGCGCGGTGCGCAGTCTGACACAACATGGCATGCGAGTTGCTGTTACTGCCCGGCGCGCCCTGTCGGGAGCTTTTTACCGGCGGGCGAACGAGGCCACGCGAACGGGTTACGGGTACGCAAACGGGTTAGCAACGGGTTTAGCAAACTAAGCGAGGGATTTCATGAAACTCATTACCGCAATCATCAAGCCGTTCAAGCTCGATGAGGCGCGCGAAGCCTTGTCGGCCATCGGCGTCTCGGGCATCACGGTGACGGAAGTCAAGGGCTTTGGCCGTCAGAAGGGCCATACCGAGTTGTATCGGGGTGCTGAGTATGTGGTCGATTTTCTGCCGAAGGTGAAGATCGAGGCTGCGGTCTCGGACGACATCGTCGACCAGGCGATCGAAGCGCTCGAACGCGCGGCGCGCACCGGCAAGATCGGCGACGGCAAGATTTTCGTCACGCCAATCGAACAGGTGATCCGGATTCGCACCGGGGAGACCGGCGCGGACGCTCTGTAATACGAAAAGATAGCGACACAGATAGCGATAAGAGGAAACGAAAGATGCGCAAATTATTGATGTCCTTGCTGATGGCCGGTTCGCTGCTTGCGGGCGGTATCGGCGCCGCCCTCGCGGACGACGCTTCCGCTCCCGCAGCCGCCTCGGCGCCAGCCGATACGACGGCCAGCGCGCCGGCACCGGACGCTTCGGCACCGGCCGCCGCACCCGCAGCGTCGGCTCCGGATGCAACCGCCGGCACCGCCAACGCAGCCGCTTCGGCACCGGCAGACGCATCAGCTGCTGCCGCACCGGCTGCACCGACCGCGCCGTTCTCGGTCGATTCGTCGAAGATCAATTCGGGCGACACCGCCTGGATGCTGACCTCCACCGCGCTCGTGCTGTTCATGACGATCCCGGGTCTGGCGCTGTTCTACGGCGGCATGGTCCGCAAGAAGAGCGTGCTCGCGATCCTGATGCAAAGCTTCGCGATCACCTGCCTCGTGTCGATCATCTGGGTCGTGATCGGCTACTCGCTCGCGTTCACGCCGGGCAACTCGTTCATCGGCGGTCTGTCGCGCTTCTTCATGGCGGGCATGAACTACATCAAGGGTGACAAGGCCACCACGCTGACCGTCAGCCACCTGGCGCCGACGATCCCGGAAACGGTCTATGTCGTCTATCAGATGACGTTCGCGATCATCACCCCGGCGCTGATCACGGGTGCGTTTGCCGACCGGATGAAGTTCTCGGCAATGCTGGTGTTCATGACGCTGTGGTCGATCATCGTCTACTCGCCGATCGCGCACATGGTCTGGGAACCGACCGGCTGGCTGGCTAGCGCGGGCATCCTCGACTTCGCGGGCGGCACGGTGGTGCACATCAACGCCGGTATCGCGGCGCTGGTCTGCGCGCTGGTGCTCGGCAAGCGTGTCGGCTACGGCAAGGAAGCGATGGCGCCGCACAACCTGACGCTCACGCTGATTGGTGGCGCGATGCTGTGGGTGGGCTGGTTCGGCTTCAACGCAGGTTCGGCGGTGGCGGCTGACGGCCGTGCCGGCTTCGCGATGTTCGCTACGCAAGTGGCCACTGCAGCGGCTGCACTCGCCTGGATGTTCGCCGAATGGGCAACCAAGGGTAAGCCTTCGGTACTCGGTATCGTGTCGGGCGCCGTCGCAGGTCTGGTGGCGATTACGCCGGCTTCGGGCTTCGTCGGCATGACGGGTTCGCTGGTGATCGGTATCGCGGCAGGCGTGATCTGCTTCTGGTCGGCAACGTGGCTCAAGCACAAGCTCGGTTACGACGATTCGCTCGACGCGTTCGGCGTGCACTGCATCGGCGGTATCGTGGGTGCGCTGCTGACGGGTGTGTTTGCAGTGAAGGACATCGGCGGCGCGGACGGCAGCATCGTTCTGCAAGCCAAGGGCGTCCTGACGACGCTGATCTACAGCGGCGTGGTGAGCTACGTCCTGCTGAAGGTCATCGACATGGTGATGGGCATCCGCGTGACCGAAGAACAGGAACGCGAAGGCCTGGACGTGAGCCTGCACGGCGAACACGTCGAATAGGCATCGACTGGGAAGTCTCCGCGGGCCCGTGCTCCCGGGCTCGCCGGATTACGAATTAAGCGCAGCGATTTTGGCCCGCCTTCATGGCGGGCTTTTTTCTTGCTGACTATCCTGGAAACAGCAGATTTCCCTGCCTATCATCCCCATAGCGAGAATGCATTCGCGTCCGCTTGCGAATGGAGAAACCGTCCCCAAATGGGCAAAGCATTTGCTCTACAATCTTTTTTCTCCAGTCTGCGAGTGATCAATGGTTCCGCACCTAGTTACGGCGTTAAACGGCCCGCTGCTCGATCTTGAGCGGAAGATCCTCGACGCTACGCCCGCCATCGAACGCTGGTTCCGGCTCGAATGGCAGGAACACACGCCGCCGTTCTACTGTTCCGTCGACCTGCGCAACGCGGGCTTCAAGCTCGCGCCGGTCGACACCAATCTGTTCCCCGGCGCCTTCAACAATCTGCCGCAGGAAGTGTTGCCGCTCGCCGTGCAGGCCGCGATGGCGTCGATCGAGAAGATCTGCCCGGACGCGAAAAACCTGCTGGTGATTCCCGAGCGCCACACGCGCAACGCGTTTTACCTCGAAAACGTTGCCCGGCTGGCCGCGATCATGCGCCAGGCCGGTTTGAACGTGCGCTTCGGCACGCTCGACGAGAGCATCAACGGTCCGGTGACGATTGCGTTGTCCGACGGCCAGAAGCTCGTGCTCGAACCGCTCGAGCGTTCACAGCGCCGTCTCGGTTTGAAGAATTTCGACCCGTGTTCGATTCTGCTGAACAACGATCTGTCCGGCGGCATCCCGCCCGTGCTCGAAAATCTGCACGAGCAGTATCTGCTGCCGCCGCTGCATGCGGGCTGGGCGGTTCGCCGTAAATCGACGCATTTCTCCTGTTATGACGACGTCGCGAAGAAGTTCGCGAAAATGGTCGAAATCGACCCGTGGATGATCAACCCGTATTTCGCGCACGTCGAAGGGGTCGATTTCCAGGAGCGCACCGGCGAGGAAGCGCTGGCTGATGCGATCGACGGCGTGCTGAAGAAAATCGCGAAGAAGTATCGCGAGTACGGTATCTCCGAGAAACCGTATGTCGTCATCAAGTCCGATGCGGGTACGTACGGCATGGGCGTGATGACGGTGCACGACGCGTCCGAAGTTGCCGCGCTGACCAAGCGCGAACGCGCGAAGATGGCGGCAACCAAAGATGGCCTCGAAGTGCACGACGTGATCGTGCAGGAAGGCGTGTACACGTTCGAGCGCATTGGTGAAGAAGTCGCCGAGCCGGTCGTCTACATGATCGACCGTTACGTGGTGGGCGGCTTCTACCGCGTGCACGGCAGCCGCGAGCGCGATCAGAATCTGAACGCGCCCGGCATGCACTTCGTGCCGCTCGGCTTCGAGCACACGGCACTGCCCGACGCGCACGCCAAGCCGGGCGCGGCGCCGCCGAACCGCTTCTACATGTACGGCGTGGTGGCGCGGCTTGGGCTGCTGGCCGCATCGGTCGAACTGGAAAAGACCGATCCGGAAGCGATCCAGGTCTAAGCCATCCTGAATGAGCGATGGCGGCATGCGTGCCGCCATCGTCATTTTCAACGACTATATTTACGAACAATGCCAAGCCCGTCAGGGCGCACCGGGACCTTCATGGACATTCTTTTCATCGCCGATCCGCTCACGCAATTCAAGATCTACAAAGACTCGACTTACTCGATGATGGCCGAAGCCGCACGTCGCGGCCACGCGGTGTACACGTGCGAGCCGAAGCATCTGGCGTGGACGGGTGGCGACGTCGAAGCGAACGTGCAGCGCTTTGCGATTGTCGGCGACGTGAGCGATCTGCATCGCGACGTCTGGTACGCCGCCGAACCGGCCGCGCCACGCACACTGAAAAGCTTCAGCGCGGTGGTGATGCGCAAAGACCCGCCGTTCGACATGGAATACGTAACGTCCACGTGGTTGCTGGAAATGGCCGAACGCGGCGGCGCGCGCATTTTCAACAAGCCGCAGGCAATTCGCGATCATTCGGAAAAGCTCGCAATCGGCGAATTTGCGCAATTCGTCACGCCCACGCTGGTCACGCGTGACGCGACGCGGCTGCGGGCGTTCCATGAAGAACACGGCGACGTGATTCTGAAGCCGCTCGACGGCATGGGCGGCATGGGCGTATTTCGCGTGAAGGCCGACGGCATGAACCTCGGTTCGATCATCGAAATGCTGAGCCACGACGGCGCGCGGTCGGTGATGGCGCAGAAATTCATTCCGGAAATCAAGGACGGCGATAAGCGCATTCTGCTGATTGGCGGTGAAGCGGTGCCGTATTCGCTGGCGCGAATTCCTCAGGGGAATGAGGTGCGCGGCAATCTGGCTGCAGGCGGGTTGGGCGTCGCACGTCCGCTGACCGAGCACGATCGCAAGATCGCCGATACGCTTGCGCCGGTGCTGGCGGCGCGCGGTTTGCTGCTGGTCGGGCTGGATGCGATCGGCGACTGGCTGACCGAAGTCAACGTGACGAGCCCGACCTGTTTCCGCGAAATCATGGATCAGACGGGCTTCGACGTCGCCGCCATGTTCATCGACGCGCTGGAACGCGCCGCGGCGTAGGCGGCAAGTAGGAGGGCGGCGCGACGTGGGTGGCGGTACCGGTCGCGCAACGCGTTGAGCCCTTGAATGCCTGCCGCAGCCCCCAAACTGTGTAGTAAATCCGCATCAGGCGCGAGCTCGGATTTGGCGCGAAAATGAGCCTGCTACAATGCCCGCTCTTTCGCGCCAACCCGATTCAACGGCTTCCAGAGGAGTCTTTCGGCGTGGATTAGCGGACTCTGAACGAGCCGTTTCGCGGGCCAGGCACGCAGGTGCGAGCCGTGCGCCGCGAGCAGCTCGTCAATGGTGCGTTCCGGCTCTCATGACCTACGGCCGGTCGAGGGCGCTTGAGGACCGGGTTTCGTCCCGCTCCACGGTTCGGGGCCGTTCTTTTGCAGTAAGGCTGACATGGCAGGCATTCTGATCATTGCGCATACTCCGTTCGCCACCGCGTTGCGCGATTGTATTTCGCATATTTATGGTGGCTTGCCGGCTCGGATCGGCGTGATCGACGTTACGCCTGATTGCGATCCCGCACAGGTCGTGGCGTTCGCCAATTCGGAAATCGAGCGGCTCAAGGAAGAAAACGGCGCGCTGGTATTGACGGACATGTTCGGCGCCACGCCGGCGAATATCGCAGGACGACTCGCCACGACGCCGAATGTGCGTGTGTTGTGCGGCGTCAATTTGCCGATGCTGGTGCGTGCAGTCTGTTATCGCTCGACACCGCTCGACACGTTGGTCGACAAGGCGCTCGCAGGCGCGACCAAGGGCGTGCATGCAATCGGACCCGCGACGCCGGCTCCGGTCGCTCCCGCAGCGGCTTCCGGCGATTGCTTACCGGCATTGCCCCCCGAGGCCGCCGCCGACACGTGCGTGCCAGCGTTGCCTGAAGACGCTGACCTGACGCAAAAGGCAGACTCGGCGGGTTTATAGGCTGTCCACGAAGCCGCCGCACACGTTGATCAAGGCCTTTGGGCCACGCTTCAAACACATTGCAACTGGTTTGCAGTTCCCCTTTTCATAACCTCATTACCCGCGCTTCGGACCATCATGCTGCAACAGGAAACGACTATTGTGAACAAGCTGGGGCTGCACGCACGCGCGTCGGCCAAGTTGACGCAACTCGCGGGCAACTTTCAGGCTGAAATCTGGATGAGCCGCAATGGCCGCCGTATCAATGCGAAGAGCATCATGGGTGTGATGATGCTGGCGGCGGGTATCGGCAGCACGGTGTTGATCGAAACGGAAGGCGCTGACGAAAAAGACGCGATGGACGCACTGTTGAAACTGATTGCCGATAAATTTGGCGAAGGTCAGTGATCAACGCGCACTCGTCGCGATGAGCGTCAACGCCGCGGTTGTCCACGGCGTTTTTTTTAGCGCGTGACAATGGGGAAACGAACGCCGACGACATTGCGACGGCGTGGAGACCGGGCTGTGCGTGACCGCATGATTACGATATTTCGTGCTGCGCTGCACACAGCATGGGCGTACTTGCGAAGGACGCGGAATTTATAATGACCAACAGAGTCTGAGAGCATTGCAGCGGTTTGCCGCGGCATCACACAACTAGAGGAGGTGCGCGTGTCCTTCACGCTGCATGGAATTCCCGTGTCACGCGGTATCGCCATCGGGCGGGCCTATCTGATCGCCCCGGCAGCACTTGACGTAGACCACTATCTGATCGAACCGACCCAGATCGAAGGGGAGGTCGAGCGCTTTCGCGCGGCACAGCAACATGTGCATCGGGAGCTCGACACGCTGCGCGCAGACCTCGCAGCGGACGCGCCGAGCGAGATGGGCGCGTTCATCAACGTTCATTCAATGATCCTGAACGATGCGATGCTCGTCCAGGAAACCATCGACCTGATCCGTACGCGCCGCTACAACGTGGAGTGGGCGCTTACCGAACAGCTCGAGCGTCTGTCGCGACATTTCGACGATATCGAAGACGAATATCTGCGCGAGCGGAAAGCCGACATCGAACAGGTGGTGGAGCGCGTGTTGAAGGCGCTCGCTGGCGCATCGACGGCGCTCAATGGCGTGCACGGCGCATGCGACGAAATGATCGTGGTCGCGCACGACATCGCGCCGGCCGACATGATGCAGTTCAAGACGCAGACGTTTCAGGGCTTCGTCACCGATCTCGGCGGACGCACGTCGCATACGGCTATCGTCGCGCGCAGTCTGGGCATTCCGGCGGCGGTCGGGGTGCAGCACGCGAGCGCGTTGATCCGGCAAGACGATCTGATCATCGTCGACGGCGATCATGGAATCGTGATCGTCGACCCCGCGCCGATCGTGCTCGAAGAGTACTCGTATCGGCAGAGCGAAAAAGCGCTGGAACAACGCAAACTCCAGCGCCTGAAGTTTTCGCCGACGCAAACGCTGTGCGGCACCCGCATCGAACTGTGCGCGAACATCGAGTTGCCGGACGACGCGCGCGCGGCAGTCGATTCGGGTGCGACCGGCGTGGGCCTGTTTCGTACCGAGTTCCTGTTCATGAACCACAAGGACCGTTTGCCGGAGGAGGAGGAACAGTTCGCCGCGTATCGTCGTGCGGCCGAGTTGATGAACGGTCTGCCGGTCACGATTCGCACGATCGACGTGGGCGCTGACAAGCCGCTCGATTCGATGGGCGGCGGCGATGGCTACGAAACCGCTGCGAACCCGGCGTTGGGGCTTCGGGCAATACGCTGGAGCCTCTCCGAGCCGCAGATGTTCCTGACGCAGTTGCGCGCGATTCTCAGGGCGTCGGTGTTCGGGACGGTGAAGATTCTGATTCCGATGCTCGCGCACGCGCAGGAAATCGACCAGACGCTCGATCTGATCCGCGAGGCCAAGCGTCAACTGGACGACGCGGGTATCGCCTACGACCCGAACATACAGGTCGGCGCGATGATTGAGATTCCGGCGGCGGCCATCGCGTTACCGCTATTTCTGAAGCGGCTCGATTTTCTGTCGATTGGTACCAACGATCTGATCCAGTACACGCTGGCGATCGATCGCGCGGATAACGCGGTTGCGCATCTGTACGATCCGTTGCATCCGGCGGTGCTGCATCTGATCGCGTTCACATTGCGCGAGGCGAAGCGCGCGGGTGTGCCGGTGTCGGTGTGCGGCGAAATGGCGGGCGATCCGGCGTTGACGCGTCTGTTGCTCGGCATGGGCCTGACTGAGTTCTCGATGCATCCGAGCCAGATACTGGTGGTCAAGCAGGAGGTGCTGCGCTCGCATCTGAAGACGCTGGAGAAGCCAGTAGCCGATGTGCTGGCTTCGTTTGAACCGGAAGAGGTTCAGGCGGCGCTGAAGCTCGTGGCGCTGGCTTGAAAAGTCGGCTTCGCCGTTACCAATGACAAACGCCGCACAGTGTGCGGCGTTTGTCTTTTGGCCCGCGTATTCCAGATGCAGAGAGGCAGAACTGCAGATTCAACTTCGATGCTTCAACCCGCATACCGGGCAATCCGGCTGGCGCGCGATACGCATCGTGTTCCATTCCATCCGCAGCGAATCAAGCATGGTTAGCCTGCCTACCAGCGGCGTGCCGATTGCGCCGATTACCTTGAGCGCTTCGGCCGCCTGCATCGAACCGATGATGCCGACCGTCGGCGCGAACACGCCCATCGTCGAGCATGCGACCTCCTCGAACGGCTGGTCTTCGGGAAACACGCACGCGTAGCAGGGCGACGCTTCGTCGCGGAAATCGAACGTGCTGATCTGGCCGTCGAAGCGCAACGCCGCGCCCGACACCAGCGGCACGCCATGCTTCACACACGCGCGGTTGATCGCGTGGCGCGTCGCGAAATTATCGGTGCAATCGAGCACGACCGTCGCCTTCGGCACTTCGCGATCGAGCCACGCGTCGTCGACCCGCTCGGCCACCGCGTTCACGACCACTTCGGGATTGATCTGTGCGATCGCATCGCGCCCGGACTCCACCTTCTTGCGTCCCACCGACGCGCTCACATGCAGGATCTGCCTTTGCAGATTGGTCAGATCGACCGTGTCCGCGTCGACCAGCGTTAGCTTGCCGACGCCTGCCGCTGCCAGGTACATGGCAGCCGGCGAACCAAGCCCGCCTGCACCGACGATGATTGCGTGAGCATCGATAAAACGTTGCTGCGCCTCGATACCGATTTCATCGACAAGAATATGGCGGGAGTACCGAAGAAGTTGATCGTCATTCATGGCGGGGGCGCGCAGATAGGTCGCGCGATGGAAGGCAAACAGGGAAGTACAGCGCGCGTTTCGTTGTTTATTTTATTCGCGCAGAGGGTGAAGCGTTGCGGGTACTACTGCGTGTCTCCGCCGCGGGAATAGCTGCGGAGACACGCTGACAGGCTGGCTGCTTACTTACCTTGCGTAGCCGGAGCCGAGGCCGGCGCCGTGCCCGAGGCACCCGGAACCGGTTGCGTCGGCTTCACCGCGACCGGCGCGGACGCCGAGGTTTCCGGCTTGTTCTGCGCGAGACGGCGCTCGGACAGCGACTTCGATTCCTGAACCGGCTTGCCTTCGAGCTTGTTCAGACCTTGCTGCATCATGAAGTCGTCGTTCGAACCGAATTCGACTGGCTTGCGGTCACGGTCTTTCTGACGCTGTTCCGGCGTCTTCTTGTCGTTCGCTTCTTCAAGCGCGCGCAATTGGTCCATGCGGTCCTGTTCGCGCTGTTCCGCTTCCTTCTTCTCGTTCGGGTCTTGCGTGTTCGCAAGGTGATTCGAGTAGTCGACTTCGCGGGTGACCAGTGCGTCGTCTGGATCGCCGTCTGCGTACTGGTCGACCGCAATATCAGGACGGATGCCCTTGTTCTGGATCGAACGGCCGCTCGGCGTGTAGTAGTACGCCGTGGTCAGACGCAGCGCGGTGTCCGCCGTCATCGGGCGCACGGTTTGCACCGAGCCCTTGCCGAACGTGGTCTTGCCGACGATCAGCGCACGACGCTGATCCTGCAGCGCGCCCGCGACGATTTCCGACGCCGATGCCGAGTAAGCATTGGTCAGCACGATCATCGGCACGGTCTTGAAGATGGCCGGGACGTCCTTCAGCGGATCGCTGTCGAAAGACTGCAGACGGTAGTTGTCGTACGTGTCGCGATAGACCTGCTTCGAATCCGGAATCTGACCGTTGGTCGACACCACCACCGAGTCCGGCGGCAGGAACGCACCCGCGACGCCGACCGCGCTTTGCAGCAGACCGCCGCCGTTGTTACGCAGGTCGAGGATCAGCCCCTTCAGGTTCGGCGATTGACGCGCGATATCTTGCAGCTTCGCTGCGAGATCCGGCACGGTGCGTTCCTGGAAGCTGGTGATACGGACATACGCATAGCCCGGTGCGAGCACCTTGCCCTTGACCGACTGCACCTTGATGATCGCGCGCGTGACGGTGAGCGGGAACGTGCGGTCGTCGGTCTTGCGGAAGATGGTGAGCGTGACCTTGGTGCCCGGATCGCCGCGCATCTGCTTGACCGCCTGGTCGAGCGTCATGCCGCGTACGGGTTTGTCATTAATACGCGTGATCAGGTCGCCTGGACGGATGCCGGCGCGGAACGCGGGCGTGTCTTCAATGGGCGAAATCACCTTGATCAGGCCGTCTTCCGACGAAATCTCGATGCCGAGACCTGCGAAGCGACCCTTGGTCTGCTCCTGCAATTCTTCGTAATCGGTCTTGTCGAGGTACGACGAGTGCGGGTCGAGGCTTGACACCATGCCCTTGATGGCGGCGGTGAGGAGCTTTTTATCGTCGACCGGTTCGACGTATTCGTGCTTGATTTGCCCGAACACTTCGGCGAAGAGCCTGAGCTGGTCTAGCGGCAGCGGCGCGGTGGCACTGGCGGGCTGCTGTGCCGAAGCGGAAAGTTGGAGGGTGGCAAATGCCCCGGTAGCAAGGCCAACGGCAATCAGGCCGATATTTTTCAGGTTCTTTCGCATAGAGTCTGTTGCGGTCGGAAGCGCGTGGCAGCGTCGTTAGAGATTTGGACGGACAAGTATAACTGCACACCCGCCCACTCAGGGCGCGGCGCAGATAATCGTGATTCGACAGCACGTGGCGGGCCTGGTTCGTGCAATCAGGCTTGCGACACGCGAAGTAGGGTGCGGTAACACGCGCAGGTTGGCGCGAGCCGCCCGCGCGCGCGATGCCAGCCGCTCCCATTGGTCTTCGCAAAACTGTATTTCCGAACGGCTGGTGCTGACGGCCGCGGGTCTTCGCCGGTTGCAGCGAAGACCCGCGGCCGATGCGACTGACTTAGCCCGCCTTGCCCTGCTTCGCGACGGCGGCTTGTGCCTTTGCAATGGCGTCCTGGTCGCCGAGGTAGTAATGCGTGATCGGCTTCAGGTTTTCGTCGAGTTCATAGACGAGCGGCACGCCATTCGGAATATTCAGACCGACGATGTCGTCGTCGGAAATATTGTCGAGATACTTGACCAGCGCGCGGATCGAATTGCCGTGTGCGGCGATTACGACCTTGCGGCCCGACTTGATGGCCGGTGCGATCGACTCGTTCCACAGCGGCAGCACGCGCGCCACCGTGTCTTTCAGGCACTCGGTGAGCGGCAGTTGTTCGCGCGGCACCTTGGCGTAACGCGGGTCGCTGTACGGCGCGCGTTCGTCGGTCGGCTCGAGTGCCGGCGGCGGCGTGTCGTAGCTGCGGCGCCAGACCAGCACCTGTTCGTCGCCGAACTTCGCGGCGGTTTCAGCCTTGTTCAGACCCGACAGCGCGCCATAGTGACGTTCGTTCAGGCGCCACGAATGCACCACCGGCAGATACATCAGATCCATCTTGTCCTGCACGTGCCACAGCGTGCGGATCGCGCGCTTGAGCACCGACGTGTACGCGATGTCGAATGAATAACCGGACTCTTTCAGCAGCGCGCCCGCCTGCTGCGCTTCGCTGTTGCCCTGTTCCGTGAGGTCGACGTCGACCCAGCCCGTGAAGCGGTTTTCCTTGTTCCACGTCGATTCGCCGTGGCGGATGAGAACGAGTTTGTACATGAGATTACCGGTCGGTAGTGAGGAAGCGGTCAAGCGTTGCGGAGGTCCTCTAGAGGAGCGCCGCCATCGCGTCAGACGGTTATTTTATAATGGGTCGATTGCCCTTTTCGATTTCTCTCTTTTTCGGCGGATTTTCCGTGAAGTTTTTCACTGATTACACAAACCTTGTACTGATCGCAATCGTCCTCATCTCCGGTGGGTTGCTGCTGTGGCCGACGATTAGCCGGCGTGGCCGTGGTGGCCTGTCGGCCACTGAAGCCACTCAACTGATCAACCGGCGCAATGCGGCGGTCATCGATCTGCGCCCGTCCGCTGACTACGCCAAAGGGCATCTGCCTGCGGCACGGCACCTTGAATTCGCTGAATTGCAGGCGAAAGTCGCGCAACTCGTGAAGAACAAGAGCAACCCGGTGCTGCTGGTATGTCAGACCGGCCAGCAGTCGAACAAGGCAGCGCGTATCGTGCAGGATGCAGGGTATGCGGAAGTCCATGTTCTCGAAGGCGGTGTCGATGCCTGGACGAAAGCCGGTATGCCGGTTGTGAAACAAGGAGCAGCCAAGTGAACAAAGTGATCATGTACAGCACCCAGGTGTGCCCGTATTGCCAGATGGCCGAACGTCTTTTAAAGTCGCGCGGCGTCGAGCACGTTGAAAAGGTACTGATCGACAAGGACCCGGCCCGTCGCGAAGAGATGATGACCCGGACCGGTCGTCGCACGGTGCCGCAGGTGTTCATCGGCGAGACGCATGTCGGCGGTTACGATGACCTCTCCGCGCTCGATCGCGCGGGCGGTCTGATGCCGCTGCTCGAAGCTGCCTGAACCAGCTGTCCGAAGTCGCGCGCCCGCGGGCGCGCGGCCGGACGGGTGAAGCAGGCGGGTGATATACAAGCCGCCGCGTTCTCGTCCCTGCCGGACGGGGCATGCGGCGCAACGATCTGGCGGCCCGTGCAGTCATGGGGCGCTGCAATGCATACCTATCAGGAATCACTCAATCATGTCCGACGAGAATAACCAGCCGTTCTTCAACATCCAGCGCATTTACCTGAAGGACATGTCGCTCGAGCAGCCGAATTCGCCGGGCATCTTCCTCGAGCAGGAAATGCCGTCGGTGGAAGTCGAAGTCGACGTGAAGGCCGAGCGCCTCGCCGACACCGTGTTCGAAATCCTCGTCACGGGCACGGTCACGGCCAAGGTGTCGGACAAGGTCGCGTTCCTGATCGAAGCCAAGCAAGCCGGCATTTTCGACATCCGCAACATCCCGGCTGAGCAGATCGATCCGCTGGTCGGCATTGCCTGCCCGACCATTCTGTTCCCGTACCTGCGCTCGAACATTGCCGACGCGATCACCCGCGCTGGCTTCCCGCCGATCCACCTGGCCGAGATCAACTTCCAGGCCCTGTACGAGCAACGTCTCGCGCAGATGGGCAGCCAGGAAGGCGCGGCGCAGAACGGCGTCACGCACTAACGTGTCGCAGGCAGTGCCGGCTATGAAGGTTGCTGTCCTCGGCGCCGGCGCGTGGGGCACAGCCCTCGCCGGCCATCTGGCTCTACGGCACGACACGGTGTTGTGGGCGCGCGAGTCCGCGCTCATCGACGATCTCCGCGCTTCGAACGAAAACGCCCGCTATCTGGCGGGCGTTGCTTTGCCATCAGCGCTTCGCTACGAAGCCGACCTGAATGCTGCGCTCGACCACGCCATTGCCGAGGACGCGTTATGCGTCGTGGCAACACCCGTGGCCGGTCTTCGCGGTCTGTTCAGGGCGATGCGCGACGCGGGCAAAGTGCCGGCGCATATCGTGTGGCTGTGCAAGGGTTTCGAAGCCGAGTCGCAGTTGTTGCCACATCAGGTGGTGGCGGCGGAATTGCCGGAGCATTGCAGCAATGGCGTGCTGTCCGGCCCGAGCTTCGCGCGCGAAGTCGGGCAGCGTTTGCCGGTTGCGTTGACGATCGCGAGCGCGTCCGCCATGTGCCGCGAGCATACGGTTGCCGCGTTTCATCACGACGCAATGCGCATCTATACCGGCGACGACATCGTCGGCGTGGAAGTGGGCGGTGCGGTGAAGAACGTGCTAGCCATTGCAACGGGCATTGCCGACGGCCTCGGCCTCGGTCTCAATGCGCGCGCGGCGTTGATTACGCGCGGGCTGGCCGAAATGTCGCGCCTCGGCGTAACGCTCGGCGGACGGGCTGAAACGTTCACCGGTCTGACCGGCCTGGGCGATCTGATCCTGACCGCAACCGGCGATCTGTCGCGCAATCGTACGGTGGGCGTGCAACTCGCCGCGGGCCGTACGCTCGACGATATTCTCGGCCGCCTCGGCCATGTGGCCGAAGGCGTGCGTTGTGCACAGGCGGTTCTCGCAATCGCGCGGGCTCATGCAATCGAAATGCCGATTACGCAGGCGGTTTGCGCCGTGCTGTTCGACGGCGTGGCGCCTCGCGATGCCGTCAGCGCCCTGCTGCGGCGCGATTCCAAAGCTGAATAAGCGTTGTCTTTCAGCCGTTTAGCGTTGTTCGACGCTGAACGGCTGCTCAATTTCGCGGTCCACGTTTTTATCGACGCTTCGGATCGGCGAGGTTTCCCATCATGCTCACATTCAATGGTTGCACGCTGGAAGCGCGCGTGGTCGACATCACGACGCTCGCCGTGGATGCGATCGTCAACGCCGCGAACACGTCCTTATTAGGCGGTGGCGGTGTGGATGGCGCGATTCATCGCGCAGCGGGGAAGGAGTTGCTGCGCGAATGCGAGACGCTGGGCGGCTGTGCGACCGGCGACGCGAAACTCACGGGCGGCTATCGCTTGGCCGCCAGGCATGTGATTCACGCAGTCGGCCCGGTATGGCGGGGGGGTGCGCATGGCGAGGCCGACTTGCTGGCTTCCTGCTATCGACGCTCGCTGGAAATCGCGCAGCAGGCGCAGTGTGCGAGCATTGCGTTTCCCGCGATCAGTTGCGGCATCTACCATTTTCCGGCCGATCAGGCCGTGCAAATCGCGCTAGGCACCGTCGTCGAAACGCTGCCGCGCACGCCGCAAATCAAAGGTGTGGTGTTCGCCTGTTTCGACGACGCGATGTTCGCACGCTATGAGGCGGCACTGAAGCACTACTAACGCGATCAGTCAGTCAGCATCAGACTGGCAAAAAAAGCGGCTAGGAAATGCCCATCAAGCGCTGATCCAGCGCGCATCAAGCGCCGCCATCGAACCCCGTCTGACGCCACGCCTCAAACACCACGATCGCCACCGTATTCGACAGATTCAGGCTGCGATTGCCCGGCCGCATCGGCAGACGCACGCGCTGTTCACCCGCGAACTGGTCGAGCACCGTGTCCGGCAGGCCACGCGTTTCGGCGCCGAATACAAACCAGTCGCCCGACTGGAACGCGTGTTCGTGAAAGCGGCCCGAGCCGCGCGTGGTGAACGCGAACATGCGCGCCGGGTCCGGCGTTTCTTTCGCGACGAACGCCGCCCAATCGGCGTGCACATTCATCTGTGCATATTCGTGATAGTCGAGACCGGCGCGGCGCAGTTTGGCGTCGTCGAGCGGGAAGCCGAGCGGCTCGATCAGATGCAAGCGCGCGCCGGTGTTCGCGCACAGGCGAATCACGTTGCCGGTGTTCGGCGGAATTTCGGGTTCTACGAGAACGACATTGAACATAGTGAGGCCAGTGGAGACTAGTTTTTCGGGGTGCGCAGCGCGACGAAATTCGTGACCCGCCGTGCACCGGCAGCTTTGAGCGTATGAGCAAGCGCTTCGAGTGTTGCGCCGGTGGTCATCACATCGTCGACGATACCGACGTGCAGACCGCGCACCGCTTTAGCGACCCGAAACGCGCGCCCGACGTTTTGCCGGCGCGCGTCGTGGTCGAGCCGCGATTGCGGTGCAGTGTGAATCACCCGTTGCAACAAGGTGGCGTCGCTGCGTACTTGCAGTGCGCGGGCCAGCGGTTTTGCGATTTGCCACGCCTGGTTATAACCGCGTTCGGCGAGGCGTCGGCCGGCTAGCGGCACCGGCGCGATTACGTCGGGCCAGTCGGTTTCATCCTGCCTCGCGTCTTGCGCGAGCCGCGCGAGGCGTCGTGCGAATTCGCCAGCGAGCATCAGCCGCGCGCGGAATTTCAGGCCGACCGCCAGCGTATCCAGCGGCGGACGATAGTCGGCAAGGGCAAAACTCGCGTCGAACGGGGGCGGCGCGGCGAGGCAATCCCCGCAGCAATACGTCACGCGGCCCGCCTGACGCGAAGCGGATAACGGCACAGCACAGACAGTGCAGCGCGAGCGCGCTTCATTCCAGTAAGCTTCATCACAACCGCCGCACACCACCTTATGCGACAAATTGCCACATAGTGCGCAAAGATTAGGCAGCATTGCCTGCACGACCTGGGGCCATACCGAATGCCAACTACGCGCGAAACGCGCGAAGCTGTTGCCTGAAGATAAATACGACGGTCGGAATGGCACGAGTGGGGCGCCCGCGAGGGCCTTTCGGCTGAATGCAAGGAAGCGAACGAGTATACTTCGTGCTCTACGCCAGCACGACACCCATGCCCCCAACTCCCGCTCCATCTGGCCGTCCGGCCTATGATTCCCGGCGCCTCCGGCGTATTTTCGACCGTCGTGCCGAGACTTTCGGCGAGGTCGCCTTCCTGCCGCGCGAGATCGCGCAGCGCATGCGGGAGCGCCTCGACTTCATCAAGGTTGCTCCGACGAGCGTGCTCGACGCCGGTTGCGGCGCCGGTGAAGACATCCCCGCGTTGCGCGAGCGCTTCCCCGAAGCGCCTGTGTTCGGCACCGATCTGTCACACGGCATGTTGACGCGGGCGTTACACCATGACTCCGGCGACACCAGCTGGCGGCGCTTTTTGCCGGCTTCGCTCGGCAAGGCGCTCGGCGCCCGCGGCCCGCGATTCGCGCAAGCCGATTTTTCCGCGCTGCCATTCGCAGGCGGCGCTTTCGAATTCATCTGGTCCAATCTCGCGCTGCACTGGCACTCGCGGCCCGATCTCGTGTTCCCCGAGTGGCAACGCGTACTCAAAGTGAATGGCCTGCTGATGTTCAGCACGCTCGGCCCGGACACGCTCAAGGAGTTGCGCGGCGCCTACGCCGAAGTCGAGGCGGCGCATGGCGTGATGTCGCGCAAGCATGTGATCGACTTTGTCGATATGCATGATCTGGGCGACATGCTGGTCGAAAGCGGCTTTGAAATACCCGTGATGGACCAGGAGACGCTCACGATCACCTACAAGTCGCCCGAATCGCTGCTCGCTGACGTGCGGCGCTGGGGCGCTTATCCGTTCGAGCGCGAGGCGTCGTCGAGCGCGGCGGCGCGTCGGTTGCACAAGGCTTTACTCGCCGCGCTCGAAGCGCGCCGGCGGGCCGACGGCACCCTCGCGCTGACTTTCGAAGTGATTTACGGACACGCATGGAAGGCCGTTCCGAGGACCACGGCGGAGGGGCATGGCATCGTGCGAATTGAAGACATTGGTCGAGGTTCACAGAGGAATCGTTGAAGCGGAAAGAGGGCTTCTGTTATGTCTGAAATTTCCGCTTCAAAAGACGTGCAAAAGATCCCTGAAAATGGCGCAAAGGCTTGTCGCGTCGGGCTTTCTGGCCAATCGGGGCTTGCTTGTGGATGCTTTGGATCGCGCCTATAATGCGTCAGTTTGTCGCCCGGAGTTCCCACTTCCGGCGCGACAGGTCCGAGGCGCAGGGCTGCAACATGAAGTGAAGCTGAAGTGACGCGGTATGGTTCATGCGGCCAGTTTTTGGCCGTAAGGAATGGCCGAAGGCGGTGATTCGCAGGAGGCAGCGTTGGGCGCATCAGATCATCTGTTGGCAGATTCTGAGCCGGTCCTCAAAGACTGGACGATGAAACGCAACTGCTCGATCTCGCCCCGGCAGTTCATCTGTCTCTACGTGTCACTAGCGTTGTTCTCGCTGGCAATTGCATTCATGCTGTTTCTGGTCGGCGCCTGGCTGGTGCTGCCGTTCACCGGAATCGAATTGCTCGCGGTAGGTATCGCCTTTGCCATCTATGCGCGTCATGCTGTGGATTACGAGCGGATCCGGCTGTTTCCGAATCGGCTCGTGATAGAGCAGGTCAGTGCCGAGCAGCTTACGCAGTTCGAATTCAATCCGCGCTGGGTGCGGATCGAGCCGGGCGCAACGCCGCGTGACCACATCAAACTGGTCTCGCGCGGCCAGACGATCATGATCGGGCAACATCTCGCGCAGTATCGGCGCACGCAGTTCGCAACTGAATTGCGTATATGGCTCGCACGTTGTTAGACGTGCCAGGCACGAAGCGTTCAAGGGGAGTGCGAGACAAGCTGCCAGCGGGGTCGAGGGTTTGAATGGAAAATTTGGGTAAGGAAGCTATGAAAACAATCAAGCGAGCGCTCATGGGCGTGCTGGCGACGAGCGGACTGCTTTTCGCCGGAGCTGCCCTGGCAGTGGGTGATGCTCCTGGCGGCCCTGCCGTCAACGCCATCAACCTTCAGCCGCCTGCGTCAAAAATCGCTGAGGAGCTCTTCAGCCTGCATATGTTCATGCTGGCGCTTTGCACGGTGATTTTTGTCGGCGTGTTCGCCGTGATGTTTTATTCGGTCTTTGCGCACCGCAAATCGAAAGGCCACAAAGCTTCAAATTTCCACGAAAGCACCACGGTCGAAATTATCTGGACGATCGTGCCGTTCGTCATCGTCGTGTTGATGGCGCTGCCCGCCACCAAGACTGTCGTGGCGATGAAAGACACCTCGAACGCCGACCTCACCGTCAAGGTCACCGGCTACCAGTGGAAGTGGGGCTACGACTACGTGAAGGGCCCGGGCGAAGGCATCAGCTTTCTGTCCACGCTGGCTACGCCGCGTGCGCAGACCGATGGCCGGGAGCCGATCGGCACGCTGTATCTGCAGGAAGTCGACAATCCGCTGGTCGTTCCGGTCGACAAGAAAATCCGCATCATCACCACCGCGAACGACGTGGTCCACTCCTGGTACGTGCCGGCATTCGGCGTGAAGCAGGACGCGATTCCGGGCTTCGTGCGCGACACGTGGTTCAAGGCTAACCGGGTCGGCACGTTCCGCGGTTTCTGTACCGAACTCTGCGGCAAGGAACACGCGTTCATGCCGGTGGTGGTCGAAGTACTGTCCGCCGACGACTATGCGAAGTGGGTCGACGAACAGAAGAAGAAAATGGCCGCTGGCCAGGATGATCCGAACAAGACCTACACGTTGGCCGAGTTGATGGATCGCGGCGGCAAGGTCTATGCGTCGAATTGCGCAGTCTGCCACCAGCCGACCGGCAAGGGCGCGGGCGAGTTTCCGGCGCTCGACGGCAGCAAG
Organism: Paraburkholderia metrosideri; assembly: GCF_904848625.1. GTDB lineage: Bacteria > Pseudomonadota > Gammaproteobacteria > Burkholderiales > Burkholderiaceae > Paraburkholderia > Paraburkholderia metrosideri. The sequence goes on along the minus strand of NZ_CAJHCP010000008.1, from coordinate 93,787 downwards.
ATCGCCAACGGCCCGATCGGCCAACACGTGAGCCTCGTGCTGAAGGGCAAGAACGCAATGCCTTCGTGGGCGCCGACGTTGAACGACGTCGAAATCGCGTCGGTGATCACGTACGAACGTAACTCGTGGGGCAACCACACCGGCGACATCCTGCAGCCGAAGCAGGTCACGGACGCCCGTAACGGCAAGCTGCCGGAAGGCGGCGACCATCTGGCCGACGCGGGTGCGGCGGCCAGCGGTGCCGGGGCGGCAGCGGCTGCAAGCGGTGCGGACGCTGCTTCGGCAGCGCCCGCAGCAGCAGCGGCACCTGCGTCTGACAACGCAGCAGCGCCGCAGGCAGACCTGCCGGCCAGCGTCTACTTCGACACGGGCAAGAGCACGCTGCCAGCCGACGCGAAGGCGGCGGTCGACGCAGCCGCGGCCTACGCGAAGGCGCATCCGGACGCGAAATTCTCAGTGTCGGGCTATACCGACGCCAGCGGTTCTGCCGACCTCAACGCGAAGCTCGCGAAGAGTCGTGCCGAAGCCGTGCGCGATGCGCTGAAAGCAGCCGGCATCGCAGAAGACCACATTATTTTAAAGAAACCGGAAACGGTCACAGGCGGCGGCGACGCAAAAGAAGCCCGACGCGTCCAGATCAGCGCGGCTGCAAGCCCGGCTGCCTGACGAGTTCATGGTCAGCACCGCAGTATTCGCTTTAGGAGATTGTCATGTCTAGCATCGGACACGATGTAACCGCGGGCCACGAGCACGTACACGGCGACCATGCACACGAATTGCCGCATGGCTGGCGTCGTTGGCTGTTTGCAACCAATCACAAGGACATCGGGACGCTGTACCTGATCTTCTCGTTCACCATGTTCCTGTCCGGGGGCGTGATGGCGTTGGGGATTCGTGCCGAACTGTTCGAACCGGGGCTGCAGATCATGCGTCCCGAGTTCTTCAACCAGTTGACCACCATGCACGGCCTGATCATGGTGTTCGGCGCGATCATGCCGGCGTTCGTCGGTTTCGCGAACTGGATGGTGCCGCTGCAGATCGGCGCGTCGGACATGGCGTTCGCGCGCATGAACAACTTCAGCTTCTGGCTGCTGCCGGTGGCGGCGGTGTTGCTGGTCGGTTCGTTCTTCGCACCGGGCGGTGCCACTGCTGCGGGTTGGACGCTCTATGCACCGTTGTCCACGCAAATGGGCCCGGGCATGGACTTCGCGATTTTCGCGGTCCACTTGATGGGTGCTTCGTCGATCATGGGCGGCATCAACATCGTCGTGACGATTCTGAACATGCGCGCACCCGGCCTCACGCTGATGAAGATGCCGATGTTCGTGTGGACGTGGCTGATCACCGCGTACCTGCTGATCGCGGTGATGCCGGTTCTGGCCGGCGCAATCACCATGGTGCTGTTCGATCGCCACTTCGGTACGTCGTTCTTCAACGCGGCAGGCGGCGGCGACCCGGTGATGTACCAGCACATCTTCTGGTTCTTCGGACACCCCGAGGTCTACATCATGATCTTGCCGGCGTTCGGGATCGTGTCGCAGGTGATCCCGGCGTTCTCGCGCAAGCCGCTGTTCGGCTATAGCTCGATGGTGTACGCGACGTCGTCGATCGCGATCCTGTCGTTCATGGTCTGGGCGCACCACATGTTCGCGACCGGCATGCCGGTCACCGGCCAACTGTTCTTCATGTACGCGACGATGCTGATCGCCGTGCCGACGGGCGTGAAGGTGTTCAACTGGGTCGCGACGATGTGGCGCGGTTCGCTGTCCTTCGAAACGCCAATGCTGTTCGCCGTCGGCTTCCTGATCGTGTTCACGTTCGGCGGTCTGTCGGGCCTGATGCTCGCGATGGCGCCGCTCGACATCCAGTATCACGGCACTTACTTCGTGGTCGCGCACTTCCACTACGTGCTGGTGGCGGGTTCGCTGTTCGCGCTGTTCTCCGGGTGGTACTACTGGGCGCCGAAGTGGACCGGCTGGATGTACAACGAAACGCGCGGCAAGATCCACTTCTGGGCGTCGATGTTCTTCTTCAACCTCGCGTTCCTGCCGATGCACTTCGTTGGTCTCGCCGGCATGCCGCGTCGTTACGCCGACTACCCGGCGCAGTTCACCGACTGGAACCAGGTCATTTCGATTGGCGCGTTCGGCTTCGGTCTGGCGCAGGTCTACTTCCTGTTCGCGGTTGCACTGCCGGCCTACCGTGGCGGCGGCGAACTCGAAGAAGCGGGCGACAAGCCGTGGGACGGCGCAACGGGCCTCGAATGGACCGTGCCGAGCCCGGCTCCGTTCCACACGTTCGAACATCCGCCGACCGTCGAATAAGCGGTGGTTTCCGGCGAGAGGCTTGGGCTCTGGCGGCATCGTTTTGATGCAACGAGTAGAACCGGGTCTCCGCCAGCCGGCGGTGACGCTCCAGTTGAAACCGCCGCAAACCGCCAGTCACGAAAAGCATTCAGAAAGTCGAGCATGACGCGCAATCCACAGGAAAGACGTACGCCGGAACAGATTCGTGCGGGCAACAGGCGGATTGGATTGGTGATGTTCGTGATCGCGGCACTCTTTTTCGCGAGCGTCATCATCAAGCAGCACTGGTTCACCTGACGTTGGTCTGGCGATGGATCCCGCAGCATCACAGCAGAAGTCTGGTTAGCAGGTTTGTTGAGGATTCCGATGTCGACGCAACCGCCGGCGCAGGCCGACCGCTCTTTCAACCGTCCCATGCTGGTCAAGCTGGTCATCGTCGCGGTGATGATGTTCGGCTTCGGGTTCGCTCTGGTGCCGATGTATCGGGCGATCTGCCAGATTACCGGTATCAACAACCTCGTTCAGCGCGATGCCACGGTGCGCGAGGCGAAGAACACGCAGGTCGACATGAGCCGCACGATTTCAATCGAATTCGATGCGAACGCGCGCGGGCCGCTGGGTTTCAAGCCGGAACAGCGCAGTATGGATGTGCATCCGGGCGAAGTGACGACGGTGATGTACGAGGTCAGCAACGAACAGGCGCGCACGATTCAGGCGCAAGCCATTCCGAGCTACGCGCCGAAGCAGGCCACCGAGTACTTCAGGAAAATCGAGTGTTTTTGCTTTACGCAGCAGACGTTGACGGCGAACCAGACCAAGCGCTTGCCGGTCGTGTTCGTGGTCGATCCGAAATTGCCTAAGGACGTGAAAACGATCACGTTGTCGTACACGTTCTTTGAACTGAATACGCCGGCAGCGGCGACTGCCGGAAGCGCGGCGCCCACGGCCAGTACAGCGAATCCGGCGGCAACTTCGGCCAATCCCGCGTGACGGCAGCAGCCGCCAGCGAATGATGACGAGACGAGATGAGCGATAACGGCGGTAATCCGCGCAAAAGCAGTTTTGGTCAGTCGATGCGTGCGGTGTTCTGGTCGTTTTTTGGCGTGCGCAAGCGCCGCGATCTGGAAGCGGACGCGACGCAGCTGAACCCATTGCATGTGATTGCCGCTGCGTTGATCAGTACGGCAATTCTGATTGCCGTACTGATTCTGATCGTGCGCGCAGTGGTCGGTTAAAGCAGCAGAAAGAGCAGTGCAGACAAGGGCGGAGACAGCAGCAACCCAAGGCCCACGAATTAGAGAGAAGCGGTGCGGTATCGACGCGTCGCCGAAGATACAGCCGGAAATTCCGGAACAACTGGACTGAAGTGGAGAATCAAGAAATGAGCGGTCAAAACGAGAGCCCGTACTATTTCGTACCGCATCCGTCGCGGCATCCGATCAGCGCCGCTATCGGGTTGCTTGTCATGCTCGGATCGCTTGCGGCCTGGATCAACGAACATGAGTGGGCGCCGATCGGCGTCGTCGCCGGTTTGTTGTGGCTGCTCTTCACGCTGTGGCACTGGTTCGGCGACGCGATCGCCGAGTCGGAAGGTGGCATGTACGGCAAGAATGTCGACAAGTCGTATCGCTGGAGCATGAGCTGGTTCATTTTCTCCGAAGTGATGTTTTTCGGTGCGTTCTTCGGCGCGTTGTTTTATGCGCGCGAAATTGCGCTGCATCAACTGGGCAGTCTCGACTTCAAGCTAATATGGCCGGACTTCTCGGCGGTCTGGCCGAACAACGGTCCGGCAGCTCTGGTGTCGCAATACAAGTCGATGCAACCGTGGCCGGTGCCGACCATCAACACGGCGCTGTTGCTGTCGTCGGGCGCTACGTTGACGGTGTCGCACCATGCGTTGCGTGAGAATCATCGCAGGAAGGCGATCATCTGGCTCGCGGCTACGCTCGTGCTGGGCGTGTGCTTCCTGTTTTTCCAGGGCTTCGAATATTTTCACGCGTACAACGAACTGAATCTGACCCTGGCTTCGGGCGTGTATGGTTCGACGTTCTTTTTGCTGACGGGCTTCCACGGTTTTCACGTGTTCCTCGGCGGCACGATGCTGGCGGTTGTGCTGGCGCGGTTGATTCGCGGTCACTTCACGGCGGAGCATCACTTTGCGTTCGAAGGCGCGGCCTGGTACTGGCACTTTGTGGACGTCGTGTGGCTCGGACTGTACGTCGTCGTGTACTGGCTGTAACGCAGTCTGGTCTGCGCCGACCGGCTATCCGGATCGAGCGGGGCCGTTCTTCGCGCAACGTCCTTCGGGGCAATGTGCGCAGCAAGCAGTAGACAAGGATGAAAGCAGCGCCGCCCTCGACCCTGTCAGGGCGGCGTTTTGTTTGGCGGGTCGGGTGGGGCAGGAAGCGGAGGCAGGAAGCGGTGATCAGTCCGCGGCCGGCGGTAAATCGGCGGTGGTCGCCGATCGCACCGACAAACGCCAACCAATGCGGCTGGTCACCGGCGCGACGTTTTTTCCACCTGACTCAACGTCCGTAAGGAATACCGGTCGATTGAATCCAGCCCATCCAGTGAGCAAAGAGGATAAACAGGAACAGCGAGATCGACAGACCCACCCGCGTGGCGAGCGACCAGACCATCCGTTTGGTTTTGCCCTTGTCATGCATCATGAAATACAGCGCCGACACCATGCTGGCGATGATCAGGACGAAGGCAATGGGAACGAGAATGTGCATGGAGCTGGCTGAAATCAGAAAGCGCAGAGGCAAGAAGTTTATTATCGCACCGCATGCGGGCGTTTGCCGCAGGTTCCCGGCGTCTGAACAAGCACCGTCGGAGCGCGCTCGATGAAGATTCGCCTGATTCCCGCGCTGCTGATTCTGCTGGTGATCGTCGTGACGGTGCGGCTCGGTTTCTGGCAGCGCGACCGTGCACATCAGAAGGAAGCGCTCGAGGCGCACATCACGCAGTTCGAGAATGCGCCCGCGCAGCCATTGAGCAGCGCGGCGGTCGAACTGAAGGACATCGAATTTCATCGCGTGAAGGCGCGCGGCACGTTTGTCGCGGACAAGGTCGTCTACCTGGATAATCGTCCGTATAACGATCAGCCGGGTTTTTACGTCGTGATGCCTTTTAAACTGGCCGACGGCGGTTACGTGCTGGTCAATCGCGGCTGGCTGCCGCGCAATATGAGCAATCGCGAAACCATCGCGCCCTATACGACGCCGCAAGGCGAGGTCGAGATCGAAGGCATCGTGCGTGCCGATGCATCGCGTGCATTCGAGTTGGGGCAGGGCGGCTCGGCCGCGCATCAATTGATCCGCCAGAATCTCGATACGGCAGCGTATGCCGCCGAAACCGGGCTGCCGCTGCAACCGTTCGTGATCCAGCAATTGAGCGACGACGGCGACAAGCTGGTGCGCGATTGGCCCGCACCGGATAACGGCGTGGAGCGCAATTACGGCTACATGTTCCAGTGGTGGGGCATGGCAGCGGCGGCTTTGTTCTTCGGCCTGTATGCCGCCCGTCGCGCCGCCAGAAAAGAGCAAACGCAAGAGCACGCGCCGGGCGCGTAATGCAGCACATATGCGGTGGTTCGCCAGATTTGCTTAGCGAAGAAGGCGACCCCACCGCGCAATCACTGAAAGAGGTCCTGTAGTGTCGACGCAATCCCCCCGTTCGCCGCAAGCCCGCAAACCCGCCGCGCCGAAAGCCATGCCCGGTCAACCCAACGGCCCCGGTTCGTGGAAGAGTGGCCGCTGGATTCTGCTGCTGCTGGTGATCATCGGCGCTGCGCCGATTGTCGTGTCGTATTTCACGTACTACGTGATCAAGCCGACCGGTGGCAGCACGAGCTACGGCACGCTGGTCGAACCGCAACGGCCGATTCCGGACTCGCTCGTCGTCACCGGTGAGGACGGCAAACCGCTGAAGCTGGCCACGCTGCGCGGCCGCTGGCTGATGATTTCCGTCGACAGCAGTTCATGCGACAAGGCTTGCGCGACCAAGCTCTACTTCATGCGGCAAATCCGCGCAGCCCAGGGGCCGGAACGCGAGCGCGTCGTGGAAGTGTGGCTGCGCACCGATGCCAACAAGGTCGCAGACGTGATACAAACCGCCTATCCCGAAACTCGGAGGCTGGTCGCCGACCCGGCGCAGGTATCGGCATGGTTGCCTGCCGACAGCGGCACCAACGTTACCGACCACCTCTACATGGTCGATCCGAACGGCAATCTGATGATGCGTTTTCCGAAAGATCCGAATCCGAGCAAGATCAAGAACGACGTGACCAGGCTGCTCAAATGGTCGAGCATCGGCTGATGTCGCAACCAGGGTAAGAAAGATGTTCGTACTGCAACTGGCTTTGATCGGCCTGTGTATCGCGTTGTTGCCGCTGTCCTACGTGTGGGTCAAAGCCGACGACAACAAATTCCGCAAGCTGGTCTGGCTGACCACTTTCCTCACGCTCGATCTGGTGATGTTCGGCGGCTTTACGCGCCTCACCGATTCCGGGCTTGGCTGTCCGGACTGGCCGGGGTGCTACGGCACGTCATCGCCGTTTATCGCGCATGCGGCGATTTCGGCCGCGCATCAGCTGATGCCGACCGGCCCCGTCAGCATGGCGAAGGCCTGGATCGAGATGATCCACCGTTACTTTGCGATGGCGATCGGCGTACTGATCATCGCGCAGACGATCATTGCGTGGACGGCCCGGATCAAGCGCCGTCCGTTGCATGTGTCGCCATGGTGGCCGACCTCGCTGCTGCTGCTGATTCTGGTGCAAGGCGCGTTCGGCGCATGGACCGTGACGATGAAGCTGCAACCCATCATCGTGACTACGCACCTGTTACTCGGCTTGGCCTTGCTCGGCACGCTCGGTTGGCTCGCCGCGCGGCTGACCCCGCTGCCCGCTTTCGAGCCGGAAATTGCGCGCTGGCGTGTGGCGGCGCTCGCCGGTCTGATCCTGCTGATCGCGCAAATCGCGTTGGGCGGCTGGGTCAGCACGAATTACGCGGTGCTCGCGTGCACGGACTTCCCGACCTGCAACGGCCAATGGATTCCGCCGATGGATTTCGCGCACGGCTTCCACCTGTGGCGTGCGCTCGGCATGACCGGCGACGGCGACGTGATCACCCAGGACGCACTGGTCGCGATCCACTGGACCCACCGCACGTTTGCGATCGTCGTCGTGGCTTATCTGGCGTGGCTCGCGTTGAAGCTGCGCCGCTTCGAATCGCTGCGGCGGCCGGCAAGCGGCGTGCTGCTGGTGGTGATTGTCCAGTTCATCACTGGACTGTCGAACATCGTCCTGCAATGGCCTCTGCCGATTGCGGTCGCCCACAATGGTGGCGCCGCGATCCTGCTGCTTTTGCTCGTTATGTTAAACTTTCGGATCGCTTATAGCCGTCCCGGCCGCGCCTCGCTCCCTGCGCGCGACGCCGCGCCAGCGTGACCTCCATGGACAGCACAACACTCTCCCAAACACCCGGTAGCCGGGTCTCCCAGTACATCGCCCTGACGAAACCGCGCGTCACGCAACTCGCCGTGTTCTGCGCCGTCATCGGCATGTTTCTTTCTACGCCAGGCATGGTGCCGTGGACCGTGCTGATCGGCGGCACGGTCGGTATCTGGCTGCTCGCCGGTGCCGCGTTCGCAATCAATTGCCTGGTTGAACAGAAAATCGACGCGAAAATGCGTCGCACGTCGTGGCGTCCGTCGGCGCGCGGCGAAATCACTACCACGCAAATTCTGTTGTTTTCGGCGGTGCTTGGCGGGCTCGGCATGTACACGCTGTACCGCTTTGCCAATCCGCTGACCATGTGGCTCACCATCGCCACGTTCGTCGGTTACGCGGTGATCTACACGCTGTTGCTCAAGCCGGCCACGCCGCAGAACATCGTGATCGGCGGCGCGTCGGGCGCGATGCCGCCTGCGCTCGGTTGGGCCGCAGTCACCGGTCACGTGCCGGGCGACGCATGGATTCTCGTGCTGATTATCTTCGTGTGGACGCCGCCGCATTTCTGGGCGCTCGCACTGTATCGCCGCAAAGACTACGAAAACGCCGGTCTGCCCATGCTGCCGAACACGCACGGTGAGAAGTACACGCGTCTGCATATCCTGCTGTATTCGCTGATCCTGTACGCGGTCACACTCATGCCGTTTATCTCCGGCATGAGCGGCGTGGTGTATCTGGTCTCCGCCGTGTTGTTGGGTGCTGTGTTCCTCGCCTATGCGTGGAAGATCTATCGGGAATATTCGGACGATCTGGCGCGCAGAATGTTTCGTTACTCGATCGTCTATCTGTCGCTGCTGTTCGCCGCGCTGCTGATCGACCACTATGCGCGTGCCTTGATCGGCGCGTAATACCATGCTCAAAAATCGCTTCGCGCGCGTGGCGCGCGCTGCTGTGTTGGCTTGCGCGCTCGGCGGCGCGTTGCTGGTGGCAGGTTGCGGCAAGCAGCCGCCAGCCTTCACGAATCTCGACATCACCGGCAATACGCAGTTCGGCAGCGATTTTTCGCTTCCCGACACGTCCGGCAAAATTCGCACGATGGCGGATTACAAGGGCAAGGTAGTGGTGCTGTTTTTCGGCTACACGCATTGCCCGGATGTTTGCCCGACCACGATGGCCGAGCTGTCGCAGGCATTGCAGCAACTTGGGCCTGAAGACGCGAAGCGTGTTCAGGTGCTCTTCGTGACCGTCGATCCCGATCGCGATACGCCGGAATTGCTCGCGCAATACGTGCCGGCGTTCAATCCCACTTTTGTCGGCTTGCGACCCGCCGATCAGGCGCAACTCACGAAGATCACGAAAGACTTCCGCGTCTACTACGCGAAAGTACCGGGCAAGACGCCCGACAGCTACACGATGGATCACACGGCCGCGAGCTACGTGTTCGACACGGACGGCAAACTGCGTCTATTCGCACGTGATGGTCAGGGCGCGACGCCTTGGGTGCACGATTTCAAGCTGCTGCTCGATTGATCGATTGACCCACTGACCCACTGACCCACTGACCCACTGACCCACTGACCCACTGACCCACTGACCCACTGACCCACTGACCCACTGACCCACTGACCGTTCGGGGCAAAAGCAAATGGGCGCGTGATGCAATCACGCGCCCATTTTCAATTCAGGTCGTCGTAACCCTCAATCCGGTATCGGCAGATTCAAACCGGGCGCGAGACGCGTCGTCTTGAACTCCGTCACGTCGTAATGCGCGAGCTTCTGGACGACGAACGGATCGGTGGCGAGAATCGCGTCGAGCCTGTCCCGCTCGATGCGCACCGCCAGAATAATTCCACCGTCGCGCGGCAGTTTCGGCCCGGCGGCCACGAATACACCTGCTTCGAAGTGTTTGGCCAGGAACGCGCGATGCGCTTCCAGCGCGTCGTCGATACGGTCGAGCGGTGCGGTGTAAGTGATGTTGATGACGTACATGGTCGTTCTCGAAGGCAATTGGCTGGGCCACTGATAGGGGCGCGGCCACGGTTTCCAATTATCTGTCAGACGACGCTTTATTGCGTGCACAACCGGTTTGCAACGCCAGATATCGCGCAACGCAAACCCGTCATGGAGAAATTCGCTCACGCGCCACTCGACCCGGGTGCTCATACGCATACCCATATGCGATAGGGGTATTTCCCATCCCGCCGGGCATATGAGACCATTTAGGGCTCAGTTGGCGGGGCATCTGCCTTGCGGCGAAACCGCCGCCGGCTTCCACCAGAATCTGACATCGATCAGAGCATCAACCAGAAACAGCGAGAAACACCATGCAGCGCAGAAACATTCTCAAAGCCCTCTCGGCAGTGATCGCCGGCGCGGCGATTTTCACCAGCTTCGGCGCACACGCCGACGACAAAGTGATCAAGGTCGGCACCATTGGCGGCCCGGATGCGCAGATCTGGGAAGTCGTCACGAAAGTGGCGAAGCGCGAAGGCCTGAACGTGAAGGTCATCGAATTCAACGACTACGTGCAGCCGAACGCCGCGCTCGACGCAGGCGACCTCGACGCGAACAGCTTCCAGCATCAGCCGTACCTCGATAGCCAGATCAAGCAACGCGGCTACAAGCTCGTCAATGCGGGTCTCACGTACATCTCGCCGCTCGGCGTCTATTCGAAGAAGCTGAAGTCGCTGAAGGACCTGCCGCAAGGCGCGAAGGTCGCAGTGCCGAACGATCCGTCGAATGAGAACCGTGCGCTGCTGTTGCTGCAATCGCTTGGTCTGATCAAGCTGAACGCAGGTGCAGGCACGGGCGGCAATAACGCCACGCCGCTCGACGTCGCGGAAAATCCGAAGAAGATCAAGTTCGTCGAACTCGACGCCGCGCAATTGCCGCGCACGCTGGCAGACGTCGACGCCGCCGTGATCAACACGAACTTCGCGCTCGCCGCCGGCCTGCAGCCGACCAAAGACGCAATCGCGCTGGAAGACATCCACAGCCCGTACGCAAACCTGATCGCCGTGCGTGCGCAGGACAAGGACAAGCCGTGGGTCAAGAAGCTGGTCGCCGCTTACCAGTCGGAAGACGTGCGCCAGTTCATCAAGACGCAGTTCAAGGGTTCGATGGTGCCGTCGTTCTAACCGACGTGTGACAAAAGCGAGGCTCGCGCGGCGTCATGTCCGCGTCGGGCCTGCTCTTCAAGCTACAGATTCAACTCCCACCTTTCGATCGTCAGATCCTTGCCGAAACGGCGTTCAGCCGTTGTACCGGCGAGCCGGAAACCGGCGCGCTCGCATAGCCGTCGCGGCTCACCCAACATGCTGGCCGTGGTCAGCGTGAGTGTCGTATAACCCGCCCGCTTCGCGAATCGCACGCATTCGCTGACCAGTTGCGTGCCGATGCCCAGTCGCTGCACGTCCGGCTCGACCCACAGCAGGCGCATGCCCGCGACGGTCGTCGATACAGCCACGACGCACACCGAGCCGACCACCATCCCGTCCTGTTCGGCGACCCAGCACATCTCGCGCACCGGATCGTTGCGCAACGTGTAGTCGGCGACGATCCGCGCGAGCAATCCCTCGAACGATCGATCCCAGCCGAATTCCGCTGCGAACCACTGTGCCTGCCGTTGCACCAGCCACCCGCATTCGCCCGCGCGCGGTTGCCGGAGCGTGACCAGTTCGTGCCTGGGTTTGCCGCCGAGCAGCCGCTCGATCACCTGCATCGCCGAAATCAATCGTTCCTGCGACAGCGTCGTGAGGCCGTCGAGCACCGCGGACACCTCTTCGATAGCGGCTGTGTCTAGCGGCCCATAGGCCGCATGGCCAAGCTCGGTGAGCGCGATCAGCGACTGCCGCGCGTCCAGCTCGGACGGGCGGCGTGTAATCAGGTTGCGTCGTTCGAAGCTGGTGAGCAGCCGGCTGAGATAACCACTGTCAAGACCGAGGGCTCGCCCCAGCACCGACGCCGTCTGCGCGCGTCCGCGAAAAAGCTCATGCAGTACACGCACCTCCGTCAGCGAAAACTCGCTTTTGGCCAGATGCTCGTGCAGCACTCCAATATGCTGGGTGTAGAAGCGGTTGAAATGGCGGACGGCCTGAGCACGTCGTAGCGCCTCGGAATCGGACAAAGGCTGCTCCCCGGGGAATTGTTATGGCTTGGTACACAGCACTATATTTGAACGAAACTTTTTGACAAAGCCACGCGGGCAAAGCGGCGGTCCCACTCGGAATACCGGTGGGACCCACTGGTGCTAGAAAGGTATTAGCCGTGACGCACGGTCCGGGACTCGCCGCATTCGTAGAGCACCCACAGGTATCTTTCAAAAGCCCTGATACGGGTAAATCCTTACCCCGGAAATGCCGCCCCCAACGCACTCCTAAGCCTCTCTAAGCCTTATCCCGTAAGGCTTTGCGGTCGCCTATACCAGCATGTAACCAGTTGATTGACTGGTATTATGTTGGTTATATAATGGGCTCTCATTTTTCGTAGGCCGGCCTTTTCTCACCGACCCCCGGAGCCCCATGGAAACTCGCTGGTCCGCACTGATGCCTGACGCTCGCAACGTCACGCCGCTGTATTTGCAGCTCGCGCGCAATCTTGCGACGGCGATCCACTGTGGCGTGTGGTCGGCGGGTGAAGCGCTGCCGTCGGAGCGCACGCTGTCGGATGCGATTGGCGTGTCGCGCATCACCGCGCGCAAAGCCATCGAGCTACTGGTCGAGCAAGGCCTGATCCGGCGGGCGCGGGGCGCGGGCAGCTTCATCACGCCGCGGGTCGAAGATCCGCTGTCGCGCCTCACCGGTTTCACGAAGAAGATGCAGCAACGCGGATTCCGGCCGGATTCGGTGTGGATCGAGCGCAATATTCGCGCCGCCAACCGCGACGAGCTGGTGCACCTCGGGCTGTCGCCGGGCGCGGCGGTGGCGAGTCTGCGGCGGCTGCGTCGCGCGGACGGCATCGTCATGGCGGTCGAGCATTCGGCGCTCCCGGCGGCGATCGTGCCCGATCCGCAGGCCATCGGCGTGTCGCTTTACAGCTATCTGGAGCAACGCGGCGCCGCTGTCGTGCGCGCGTTGCAGCATTTCCGCGCGGTCAATGCGTCGAGCGAGATCGCATCGTTAATGGACATCGAACCGCGCACCGCGCTGCTTGTCATTACCCGTATCGGCTATAGCGCCGACCAGCGTGCAATCGAGCTGACCGACACCTATTGCCGCGACGATTACTACGACTTCGTCGCTGAATTGCGCACCTGAAGCCCAGCCGCCCGCAGCGGCGCCAGCGAGCGCGATTCAGTCACACCCGTATCACGCCTCACCAGAGAGACTCATGCTGACCGGAAACATACTCACCACCGATGGGTGGATTCACGGCACGCTCGAATATGAAAACGGCCGCATCACGGCGCTCACAGGCGTTCCGGTCGATCCGTCGACGAACGACGCGCCGTACATCCTGCCCGGCTTCATCGATCTGCACGTGCATGGCGGCGGCGGTTCCGACGTGATGGAAGCGGGCGACGCGATCGAAGTGATCGCCCGCACGCACGCCCGCTTCGGTACGACGAGCCTGCTGGCCACCACGATGACCGCGCCACGCGACGAATTGATGAACGTGGTCGCGGGTCTCGGCAACAACGCGAAGGTGCGCACGCCCGGCGGCGCACGCGTGCTCGGCGTGCATCTGGAAGGGCCGTACATCAACCCTGGCAAGCTCGGCGCGCAGCCGGACGCGGCAGTCTCCGCGGTGATGGACGAAGTGCTGAAGTATCTGTCGATCGCGCCGATCCGCGTGGTCACGCTGGCTCCCGAAATCGCCGGCCACATGGAGATCATCTCCGCGATGGCGGCGCGCGGCGTGCGTGTGCAGTTGGGTCACTCGCTCGGCACTTACGACGACGCCGTCGCCGCACTCAAGCACGGCGCGTGTGGCTTCACGCATCTGTTCAACGCGATGTCGCCGCTGCATCACCGTAATCCCGGCCTCGTCGGCGCAGCGCTCGCGCATGCCGAATTCGCCGAAATCATTCCCGATCTGCTGCACGTCCATCCGGGCGCGATCCGCGCTGCGTTGCGCGCGATTCCGCGTCTCTATGTGGTGACGGACAGCACGTCGGCGACCGGCATGCCCGACGGCGAATACCGCCTCGGCAGCCAGCACGTGACGAAGTGCCTGGGGGGAGTGCGACTCGCCGACGGCACGCTCGCCGGCAGCACGCTGACGATGGATCAGGCGCTGCGCAATCTCGTATCGATCGGTCTGCCGATCGCCGATGTATCAAACCGTTTGTCGCGCTACGCCGCCGACTATCTCGGCATCGAAGACCGCGGCCGTATCGCGCGCGGCGCGTGGGCCGATCTGGTCGTGTTCGATCGTGAACTGGCGTTGACCGCGACTTACGTCGAAGGAGAAGCAATTGTCGAATATGCTTAAAGAGGCACTGGCGTCCGCTGAAACGGTCGCCGCGCAACTCTCGGACACCTCGCACGTCGAGGCCCTCGCAGCGAAGCTGGCCGAACAGCCGCGTCACGTTGCGCTGACGGTCGCACGCGGTAGCTCGGATCATGCAGCGAGCTATTTCGCGAGCCTGACGATGAGCCGCCTCGGCGTGCCGGTCGCGTCGTTGCCGATGTCGGTCGCGACACTCCAGCAGGCACCGCTGCAGGTGCGCGATCAGCTCGCGCTGGCGTTCTCGCAATCGGGCAAAAGCCCGGATCTGATCGGCACGATGCAGGCGCTGCGTAACGCGGGCGCGTTGACCGTGGCCGCCGTGAACGCGCCGGGTTCGCCGTTGGCGGATGCATGCGAATGGCAGTTGCCGTTGGTCGCCGGTCCCGAACTGAGCGTCGCGGCTACCAAAAGCTATATCGCGATGCTGTCGATTTCCGCGCAACTGGTCGCGCATTGGCAGAAAGACGCCGACCTGCTCGGCGCATTGCAGACGCTGCCCGATTCGCTGCAAAGCGCGGGCAAGCTCGACTGGTCGAAGGCCGTCGAAGAACTGCGCGGCGTCGAACGCATGATCGTGATCGGCCGCGGTCTCGGCCTCGCGATTGCACAGGAAGCCGCGCTGAAGCTGAAGGAAACCTCCGGCATTCAGGCCGAAGCGTTTTCGAGCGCGGAAGTGCGTCACGGTCCGATGGAATTGATCGACCGCGATTACCCGCTGCTGGTTTTCGCACCGCGCGGCCCCGAACAGGCCGGCCTGCTGCAACTCGCGCGCGACATGCAGGCGCGCGGCGCACGCGTGTTGCTCGCCGCGCCGGACGACGTGTCCGAAGCGACGTTGCCGCTCGCTACCACCGCTCATGCGGCGCTCGATCCGATCGCCGCGATCCTGTCCTTTTACGTGATGGCCGCCGGCCTTGCCGCCGCTCGCGGACGCAATCCCGATGCGCCGCGCCATCTCAACAAAGTCACCGAAACTCACTGACGAGAAATCAGATGCGACGTGTCGAGGAGTCCCGCTTGAAGAGCCATTCTGAAGGCCACATTGTTTTGCTTGCGCCGCTGACCGGCCCGGTCGTGCCGCTCGCGAAGGTGCCCGACCCGGTGTTTTCGGGCGGTATGTTCGGCGACGGCATCGGTATCGATCCGCTCGAAGGGCGGCTGGTTGCGCCGTGCGACGGCACCATCACGCATCTCGCGCGCACCGGTCACGCCGTGACGCTGGCGACCTCTGAAGGTGCTGAAATTCTGCTGCATATCGGTATCGATACGGTCGAGCTGAACGGCAAAGGTTTCGCGCCGATGGTCGAGCAGGGCGCGCAGGTGCATGCCGGCGACGTGCTGATCGAGTTCGATCAGGATCAGGTCGCGCTGAACGCGCCGAGTCTGGTGTCGGTGATCGCGATTGCGAATTCCGATGCGTTCGAGATCGTCGAGCGGGTGGAAGGCGGCATCGTGAAGGCGGGTGAAACGCCGCTGCTGGTGCTGCGTGCGCGCGCTGGCGAAGCCGCTGATGCATCCCGTCAACTGAGCGCGACGAATGTGATGGAAGAGGCGCGCCGGCAGGTCACGCTGATTCACGCGGGCGGCCTGCATGCGCGTCCTGCTGCGCGTGCGCGTGAAGCGGCGCGCGGTTTCGATGCGCGTGTCGAAGTGCGTTATGAAGGGCGCAAGGCGGCGATCGAAAGCGTGGTTGGTTTGCTCGGTCTCGGCGCGGGTGAAGGTGCGACAGTCGAGTTGCTCGGCGTCGGCTCGCAAGCTCAAGCCGCCATCGACGCGATTGCGCATGAATTGACGCGTGAAGCGCAGGGTGAAGTGGAACAGCAGAAACCTGCGCGCCAAACCTCGTCGCTGGCGACCCAGGCAGCCGCGAGTCCCGCAGGCGAACCGCTCGCACCGAATACACTCGCCGGCGTTTGCGCGTCGCCGGGCATCGCGGTCGGCAAGCTGGTGCGCTGGGACGATGCGGATGTCGATCCGCCGGAACAGGCGAGCGGCACGTCGGCAGCGGAAAGCCGTTTGCTCGATAAAGCCATCGCTACTGTCGACGCCGACCTCGACACGGTCGTGCGCGACGCGTCGCAACGTGGCGCGGTTGGCGAAGCGGGGATTTTCGCGGTCCATCGTGTATTGCTCGAAGACCCGACGCTGCTCGACGCCGCACGCGATCTGATCAGCCTCGGCAAGAGCGCGGGTTTCGCGTGGCGTGAAGCGATTCGTGCACAGATCGGCATCCTGAGCAAGGTCGAAGACGCATTGCTCGCCGAACGTGCGGCCGATCTGCGCGATATCGACAAACGCGTGCTGCGCGCGCTCGGTTATACGAACGCATCGGCTCGCGCGTTGCCGGACGAAGCCGTACTGGCAGCGGAAGAATTCACTCCGTCCGATCTGTCGACGCTGGATCGTTCGCGGGTGACAGCGCTGGTGATGTCGCGCGGCGGTGCCACGTCGCACGCGGCGATTCTGGCTCGCCAGGCCGGGATCCCGGCGTTGGTCGCAGTCGGCGATGCATTGAACGCGATTCCGGCCGGCACTCAGGTCGTGGTGAACGCCACGACCGGCCGCCTCGAATTCGCGCCGACCGACGTCGATGTCGAACGTGCGCGTGTGGAGCGCGGCCGTCTCGCCGATGTGCGCGAAGCGAATCGCCGCACGTCGCAGCAGGCAGCCGTCACCTCCGATGGCCGCGCGATCGAAGTCGCCGCGAACATCGCCACGCTCGAGGACGCGAAAACCGCCGTCGACAACGGCGCCGATGCCGTGGGCCTGTTACGTACCGAATTGCTGTTCATCCACCGCGCGTCGGCCCCGACCGTCGACGAACATCGGGAGAGCTATCAGGGCATTGTCGAAGCGCTGAACGGCCGTACCGCGATCATCCGCACGCTGGATGTCGGCGCGGACAAGGAAGTCGATTACCTGACGCTGCCGCCCGAACCGAATCCGGCGCTCGGCCTGCGTGGTATTCGCCTGGCTCAGGTGCGCCCCGATCTGCTCGACGATCAGCTGCGCGGCCTGCTCGCCGTGCAGCCGCTCGGCGCCGTCCGCATTCTTCTGCCGATGGTCACCGATGTCGGCGAGCTGATCCGCATCCGCAAACGTATCGACGAGCTGGCCCGCGAGTTGGGCCGCACGCAGCCGATCGAAGTCGGCGTGATGATCGAAGTGCCGTCGGCGGCATTGCTCGCCGACCAGCTCGCGCAACACGCGGATTTCCTGTCGATCGGCACCAACGATCTGACGCAGTACACGCTCGCGATGGACCGCTGCCAGGCCGATCTCGCCGCGCAAGCCGACGGCTTGCACCCGGCCGTTCTGCGCCTGATCGCGGCCACCGTGCAAGGCGCGGACAAGCACGGCAAATGGGTCGGCGTCTGCGGCGCGCTCGCCGGCGATCCGCTCGCGATGCCGCTGCTCGTCGGTCTCGGCGTGACCGAGCTGTCGGTGGACCCGGTGTCGGTGCCGGGCGCCAAGGCGCGCGTGCGCAACCTCGATTATCAGCTGTGCCGTCAACGTGCCCAGGATGCGCTGGCGCTCGAATCGGCGCAGGCGGTAAGAGCAGCAAGCCGCGAAACCTGGCCGCTGGACTGAACCCCACACAGTCCATCGGCGGGTTCGCCGGATGAGTACCCATAGCTACAACATTTAACGACCACGAGACAAGGATTGGAGATATCAATGGATGGGAATCCGTTTCTGAAGATTCAGCGCCTGGGACGCGCGCTGATGCTGCCGATTGCAGTGCTGCCGGTCGCCGGCCTGCTGCTGCGCCTCGGCCAGCCCGATGTGTTCAACATCAAGATGATTGCCGACGCGGGCGGCGCGATCTTCGACAATCTGCCGCTGCTGTTTGCCATCGGCGTGGCGGTGGGTTTCGCGAAGGACAACAACGGCGTCGCGGGCCTTGCGGGTGCGATCGGCTATCTGGTCCAGATCGCGGTGATGAAGGACATCAACGACAAGCTGAACATGGGCGTGTTGTCCGGGATCGTGGCGGGTATCGTCGCGGGCTTGCTGTACAACAAGTACAAGGACATCAAGCTGCCCGATTACCTCGCGTTCTTCGGAGGGAAACGCTTCGTGCCGATTGTCACGGGGGTGGTCTGTCTGATACTCGGCATTGTGTTCGGCTACGTGTGGCAGCCGGTGCAGACCGTGATCGATACGGCCGGCCACTGGCTGACCACGGCGGGCGCGCTCGGCGCATTCGTGTTCGGCGTGCTGAACCGTCTGCTGCTGGTCACGGGTCTGCATCACATCCTGAATTCGCTGACGTGGTTCGTGTTCGGCAGCTTCACGCCGCCGGGCGGCGCAGCGGTGACGGGCGATCTGCATCGCTTCTTCGCGGGTGACCCGACCGCAGGAACGTTCATGACCGGCTTCTTCCCGGTGATGATGTTCGGCCTGCCGGCCGCGTGTCTCGCGATGTATCACGAAGCACCGAAAGAACGTCGCGCGATGGTGTTCGGCCTGCTGGCCTCGATGGCGCTCACCTCGTTCCTGACGGGCGTGACCGAGCCGATCGAATTCAGCTTCATGTTCCTCGCACCGGTGCTGTACGTGATCCATGCGCTGCTGACGGGCCTGTCGCTCGCGATCTGCTCCGCGCTCGGCATTCACCTCGGCTTCACGTTCTCCGCTGGCGCGATCGACTACGTGCTGAACTACGGTCTGTCGACCAAAGGCTGGTGGGCGATTCCGATCGGTATCGTGTACTCGGTGGTGTACTACGGTCTGTTCCGCTTCTTCATCCGCAAGTTCAATATGGCGACGCCGGGCCGCGAACCCGCTGCCGCTGACGAACAGGTCGATTCGTTTTCGACGGGTGGTTTTGTGTCGCCGGTAGCCGGTGCTGCTGTACCGCGTGCGCAGCGTTATATCGCGGCGCTGGGCGGTGCAGCGAATCTGTCGGTGGTGGATGCGTGCACGACGCGTCTGCGTCTGTCGGTAGTCGATCCGAACAAGGTTTCCGAAAGCGAACTGAAGACGATCGGCGCGCGCGGTGTGCTCAAGCGTGGCGCGACCGCTGTCCAGGTGATCATTGGACCGGAAGCGGACATCATCGCGGATGAAATTCGTACCGTGATCGCGCAGGGTGGTGGTGAGGCGGTCAAGCCGGCGGTTGCCGCGGCTCCGGTTGCTGCCGCTGCTGCACCGGCCCCGGCCGCTGCATCTGCGGATGGCGGGCACGGCGGTCCGCTCGACCCGGATCCGCTGCGCTGGCTCGCCGTGTTCGGCGGCGCTGGTAACGTGGCATCGCTGGATGCGGTGGCGTCGACGCGTCTGCGGATCGTCGTGCGCGATCCGTCGGCGGTGGATCGCCAGCGTCTGGCTTCGCTCGATACCGCATGGGTGTCGGCGGATACATTCCACATCGTCGTCGGCGACTCGGCGCAGCGTTACGCCGACAAGCTGGCCACGCGCATCTCGCAGACCGGCGGCGCGACACCTCTGCCCGCGTGATGATGCAACGCTGACGACCCGGCTCATGCCGCTCGTCCACGAGCGCTAGCAGCCATAAAAAAGCGGCACCCTGATTCGATTCAGGGTGCCGCTTTTGCATTGGCCGGCAAACTGTGGCCCGAACCACTGCTTTTAACGTCGATCGGATCGTCTGACGTCGATCCGCGCGCCGGCCGATTCGAGCCACAACGCGTTGATCAGGCCGAACGACAGCGCCACACCGACCCCAAGAATCCAGCTGAAATACCACATCGCACACTCCTGTCGGACGCAATGCCGTTCAATACATCGAATGGTGATTTTCTTTGAGCGCGGCCGCGGTTACCTTGCCGCGCATCACGCGATAGACCCAGCCCGTATAGATCAGAATGAGCGGCAGGAAAATAATCACAGCGACTAGCATGATCTGCAGCGTCAGACGGCTCGACGTCGAATCCCACATGGTCAGACTGCTGCGGCCGTCGAGCGACGACGGCATGATGAACGGAAACATCGAGAAGCCGGCCGTCAGAATCACGCCGATGATCATCAGCGAGGTCGACAGAAACGCAATCTTTTCAAAGCGCGAACGCGCCAGCAATAACGCCAGTACGCCGCCGACCAGGCCGGCAAGCGGCGCGATCACCATCCACGGATAAGTGGCGTAGTTGGTGAGCCACAAACCGGGTGCGCCGATCACGGTTTTCATCAACGGATTGGCGACCGCGTCGAGCGGCGGCGCATCGACAACCTGATAGCCGCCGATCATTGTCGCAATCAGCGCGCCGGCAATCAGGAACAGCACGACGGCGCAAAGCGCGGCGATGCGCAGCGCCAGCCCCGCGCGTTCAGCGACCACACCATCAGACTTGATTCTCACGAAAGCCGCGCCGTGCGCGGTCAGCATCGACACACTGACGAGACCGCACAACACCGCGAACGGATTCAGCAGGCCGAAGAAGCCGCCGTAGTACGTGACGCGCAGATCGGTATCGAACGAAAACGGCACGCCTTGCAGCAGGTTGCCGAACGCGACACCGAATACCAGCGCAGGGACGAACCCGCCCACGAACAGACCCCAGTCCCACGCGGTGCGCCAGCGTGGGTTTTCACGTTTGCCGCGATAGTCGAAACCGACCGGCCGGAAGAACAGCGCGAACAGAATCAGCAGCATCGCGAAGTAGAACCCCGAGAACGACGCTGCATAAGCAAGCGGCCACGCGGCGAACATGGCGCCGCCTGCGGTGACGAGCCAGACCTGATTGCCTTCCCATGTCGCGCCAACCGTGTTCACGACGATGCGTCGCTCAGCATCGGTTTTCGCGATGAACGGCAGCAGAATAGCCGCGCCCATGTCGAAGCCGTCGGTCAGCGCGAAGCCGATCAGCAGCACGCCGATCAATACCCACCAGATCAGTTTGAGGGTTGCGTAATCCATGATTGTGGTTCCCTTGTAGCGCGGCAGTGGCGCATCAGACGGCCGGGGTGATCGGCAGCGGCTGATTCAGCGGCTGTTCGGTTTCATGGTGGTAACGGCCGGTGTGCAGCGACGAAGGGCCGAGCCGCGCGTACTTGAACATCAGCATGATTTCGATGATGAACAACACCGTGTAGAACAGCACGAAGCCGGCAATGCTCAGATAAAGGTCGCGTGGCGTCAGACTCGACGCGGCCAGGTTGGTCGGCAGAATACCGGCGATGCTCCACGGCTGACGCCCCATTTCCGCGACGATCCAGCCGAACTCAGCCGCAAGCCATGGCAACGGAATCGCCCACACGGCCCAGCGCAGGAACCAGCGGCGTTTCTCCAGCAGCAGCGTGCGTTGCGCGCAGAACCAGAACGCCAGCACGAAGGTTGCGAGGAACAGCAGGCCGAGTCCGACCATCAGCCGGAACGAGAAGAACAAAGGCAACACCGGCGGGATGGTTCGTTCGGCCGCCTGAGCAATCTGATCGGGCGTGGCGTCGGTGACGTTCGCAGTGAACGGCTTGAGCAGCAGGCCGTAGCCGAGATAGTCCTTGTGATTTTCGAAGTCGGCTTTGGCTTCGTCGGTGGCCTCGCCCTGCTTCAGCTTTTGCAGCGCCGCGTAGGCGACCATGCCTTCCTTGATGCGTGCCTCATTGCGCGTGATCAGGTCCTTTAGGCCGATCACGGGTTCATCGAGCGAACGGGTTGCAATGATGCCGAGCGCGTACGGAACGCGGATCGCATAGTCCGTACGCTGTTCCTTCTGATTCGGAATGCCGAAGACCGTGAACGATGCCGGAGCGGGCATGGTCTCCCATTCGGATTCGATGGCGGCGAGTTTCACCTGCTGAACTTCGCCGGTGGTGTAACCCGATTCATCGCCGAGAATGATCACGCAAACCGTGGACGCCAGTCCGAAACCCGCGGCAATCGCGAACGAGCGCAGCGCGAATTCGGTGTCGCGACGCTTCAGCAGATACCACGACGACACACCGAGCACGAACATCGCCGCTGTCACATAACCTGCCGACACGGTGTGCACGAACTTGACCTGCGCGACCGGGTTGAACAGCACGGAAAAGATGCTGTCGAGTTCCATCCGCATGGTCTGATAGTTGAAGGTCGCGCCGACCGGATTATTCATCCAGCCGTTGGCGACCAGAATCCACAGCGCGGACAGATTCGAGCCGAGCGCGACGAAGAACGTGACGATCAGATGCTGGATCCGCGACAGCCGCTTCCAGCCGAAGAAGAACAGGCCGACGAAGGTCGATTCGAGGAAGAAGGCCATCAAGCCTTCAACGGCGAGCGGCACGCCGAAAATGTCGCCGACGTAATGCGAGTAGTACGCCCAGTTGGTGCCGAACTGGAATTCCAGCGTCAGACCGGTGGCTACGCCCATTGCAAAGTTAATGCCGAAGAGCTTGCCCCAGAACTGCGTCATGTCTTTATAAATCTGTTTGCCGGTCATCACATAAACCGACTCCATGATGACCAGCAGCCACGACAGCCCGAGTGTGAGCGGCACGAACAGAAAGTGATAAAGCGCCGTGATGGCGAACTGGAGGCGCGACAGTTCTACGACTTCGCTAACGGGCATGTTGATCACCTTGAGACGGATGCGAAGCAGGCACGGACAACAATGCCTGCGCGACCTGTTCAGGCGGCATGCTCATATGCTCCGCCTGCGGATGATTGAAAAACGCGTACTTGAGCGCCATCAGCAGAACGAACTTGATGGCGAGGACAATGGCCACGTCCCGTGCCATGGTCGGACCACGCACCCATCGGGTGAACCGCTGACGCCAGCGTGAACGGCGGGTGGTGCTGCGATTGAGGGCTATGGTCATGATCGGTCGAATTCGACTTCACACCGGTGGAACCGGCCGGATCCAGGGCGTTGTCGCGGCCTGGATAGTGCACCCCGATTTTAGGAGCGGAACCTTGCGCTCACTGCGTCAGCAGCGCGGCGTTGTGTCGCGAAATTCGCCGCGTTTAGTCAGTATTGCAATGTGGTTTGAGATACGTCAAGAAAGCCTTTGAACGTCAGGCCTGGTTCCGCGCCGATGAGGCGGGGGCGCGCGATCCATCGGGAGGCGCGATGCGACGGGCGAAAAAAAGCCCCGCCGTCTTACGAGGGCGGGGCTTTGCGGCAGTCTGGCGGTGAGCCGATGCGGGCTGATATTGCCGGGCAGGCCGGCTTGCCGCGGGCTTCAGGCGTTACGCGTATTCGGTCAACGCGCCGCGCATTTTCTTCATCGCGCTAGCTTCGATCTGACGGATGCGTTCAGCCGACACGCCGAACTCGTCAGCCAGTTCGTGCAGCGTCGAGCCGCCCGAACCGTCATCTTCCACCTTCAGCCAGCGTGCCTCGATGATGCGGCGGCTGCGGGCGTCCAGTGCGTCGAGCGCACTTGCGATACCGTCGCTTTGAAGCTTGTCACGCTGACGCGAGGCCAGCACGGCGGTCGGTTCGCTATGCGAATCGGCGAGATAGGCGATCGGCGCGTACGACTCTTCGCCGTCTTCGACCTGACCTTCCAGCGCGATGTCGCCGCCGGACAAGCGCGTTTCCATTTCAGAAACTTCTTCGCGCTTCACGTTCAGTTCTTTGGCCAGATCGTCGATCTGGTCCGGCGTGAACGCGCCCAGGCCCTGCTTGTGGCTGCGCAGGTTGAAGAACAGCTTGCGCTGCGCCTTGGTGGTGGCGACCTTCACCATCCGCCAGTTGCGCAGAATGTATTCGTGGATCTCTGCCTTGATCCAGTGCATCGCGTATGACACGAGGCGCACGTTCTGCTCGGGGTCGAAGCGCTTCACGGCCTTCATCAGGCCGATATTGCCTTCCTGGATCAGGTCGGCGTGCGGCAATCCGTAACCCAGATAGTTGCGCGCGATCGACACGACCAGCCGCAGGTGCGACAGGACGAGCTTGCGCGCGGACTGCAGGTCGTCCTGCTCGCGAAATTCGGTGGCGAACTGGCGTTCTTCCGCCGGCGTCAGCATCGGAATCCGATTAACGGCCTGGATGTAGGCGTCGATATTGCCCAGTTGACCGGGCAGCATAGAGGAATGCGAGAGCGCCAGTGCACCTGCCGAAGCGGCCTTAGCCGACGACGGGCTCAGAGTACTCGGAAGGGTCATTGCATGGCTCACGTAAAAAACTCCTTTGGAATCAGACAAAAGCGTATTCAGTAAACGACTCCAGCGTTGGATGTTAGCACTCTGATTTACCGAGTGCTAATACTTAGAGGCCGTAGGGTCATCCAAGTTCCGCAAATTCCTATTGAAATTTGAATTTCAATAGCCATGTTACGCTCATTTTCCGTAGGGCGTGCAGCGCGTAGAACTTACCGGGTGTGACGTCAAAACTCTTATTAATAGCCGATTTTTTCTGAAATCGAGATCAGTAATTGCGGAAATGCCCGCTTATTCATACGATCCACCAAATTGAGATAGTCTTAGAATACGCAAAAGAGAAGTGCACTGATAACCGTCTGCTGGTGCGGGTGTTAGATGGACAACAAAAAGAATGCTTTTCATGGTCTGGCTCTAAAAGGCGCTCTGGCGACCTTTCTCTTCAGCGCTTCCGGATTGGCTTGCGCCGACCAGTTCGGCGTGCAGATTGCGGGCGGCATCGGCGACCGGCATATCAAGAAACTGGATCTGGGCCTGGCTTGGGACCCGAATCTGACGTGGTGGTACATCGGCGACTGGCATTTTTCGCTGATCGGCGAAGCGCACGCGTCCTGGTGGCATACCAATGAAGGTAACGTGCACGACGACATCGGTGAGATCGGCGTGACGCCCGTGATCCGCTTCATCAAGAGTTCGGGGCTGGTGCGCCCTTATTTCGAAGTGGGGGCCGGTATTCGGCTGCTGTCGACTACACGCATTTCTTCGACCTTCTCGGTCGGCACCGCGTTCCAGTTTGCCGACATGGCCGGCGTCGGACTGCAGTTCGGCAGTCGTCAGCAGTACCTGGCCGGTTACCGCTTCCAGCATATTTCCAATGGCGGTATCAAAGAGCCCAATCCTGGTATAAATTTCAGCCAGCTATATTTGCAATATAACTTCTGACGACCGTGGCCCCGTTCGGCCTACCGGTGCAAGGGGCTGAGCAATGGCGGCAAAGTTAATCGAAGCGATTCGCGGACTCGAGCGAGAGCGCTTTCGCGCGATGGTCGACGGCGACGGGCAGTCGCTCGATATGCTGCTCGCGGACAACGTGAGCTACGTTCACACGAACGGCAAGCGTGAAACGAAGCGGCAGTTCATCGACGGAATTACGGGCGGGCGCCGCCGTTACCGACAGATCGAAGTGCAGTCGCAGGACGTGCTGACTGTAGGGCGCGAGACGTGTGTGGTCACAGGGCGCGTGTTGATCGAGATGGAAGCGAATAATGGGGCGCTGTTGTTCCCGATCGCGTACACCGCCATTCACACGCAGGAAGATGGGCAATGGCGGCTGATTGCGTGGCAGGCAACGCGGTGTGCGCTTGAGTGACGTCTATCAGACGGCTTGTTTTCGTCGGACCTTCACCGCTTCAAGCCGCCGTCTTCGCCACATCCACAATCAACTCAACCTGCCGCTCGATCGCTCCCGGCACCGGCGCTTCGCCGCGTAGCACCGCACTGATCCATGCGGCCGTTGTCTGCGCGTCGCGCGCTTCGGGCATCTCGACCTCAGGCGCATCGGGCGACGAGCGCTCATGCGGTACGCGTGTTTCGCATACGCCGTCGTGCAACCAGTCGACCTGCACCTGACGTCGCGTGTCCGCGACCGCCTCGCCCTCGGTGCCACGCGCGAGCAATGCGCCGCCAGCCGCCGCATCCGGATGCGTGTTGAACAGTTGCGTGAGACTGTCCCGATACGGCGGATGCGTGTAGTTCACCAGCCGCAGCCCGGCCGGTGCGAACGGCTGAAGAATCTTCACGAGCGTATGAGTCGAGTTGCGCACCCCCATCCGGCGGCGCAGCGCGAGAAGCCGCGCGAGTTTCGGCGCGAGCACGTCGACTGAGGCGAACGCGAGACGGCGCTCGGCCAGACCATCCTCGATATCGGCATGCGACTGGGCATGTGGAATCTGCAGATGCGTGAAAATTTCCGCGCTGGTCACGCGACCCGGATCGTCGGTCACGCCGTGCACCAGCACCGGCACACCTTCGCGCGCCAGCAAGAGCGCCAGCAGCGGCACCAGATTCGGCTGTTTGCGCGCACCGTTGTAAGACGGAATCGACACGGGCCGGAACTCGGCCTGCGGCAGATGAACCGGCTCGAACGACGCGTGCGCTCCGGCCAGCATCGCGGCGAGTTCGTCGGCGGTTTCGCCCTTCACGCGATAAGCCAGCAGGACCGCGCCGAGTTCGAGGTCAGCCACCTGGCCGTCGAGCATCGCGGTGTACAGCGCGCGCGTGTCGTCGGCGGTCAGCGCGCGGGCGCCATTCGGGCCGCGGCCGATTTCCTTGATGAAGCGGGCGCAGGGGAAGAGGGGGGCGGTGGCGGTGTCGGTGTCGGCGGAATCGGTCATCGGGCGCAATGGGACGTGGTGGCGCGCCGCCATGCAACGGTTCGCCACGGTATTCAAGGGACGTTATCTGGCGTGAGTATCGCATCTATGACGATTCCACGAGACAGCACGCCGGCAGCGTGGCCTTTGAACGAGCGTCGCCAGCAGCGTCGTACGGGCGTCGTAAGCCCGTCGTATTACCTTCGTATTACCTTCGTAGGGGACCGTTATGCGTCCTTGCCGGACTGCCACGCATCGCACCTGGCAGCGCGTTACACTCGATGTTTTATCGCCGCAGCGGCGGCATCAATCAAAGAATGGAGAGCGGCATGAGTTACGTATTTGCACCCGCACCGCAGGTAGCGGTGCCGGTCGTGGGATCCAGCGAACAGTTCGCGGTGCGCCGCATCTACTGCGTCGGGCGCAATTACGAAGCCCACGCGCGCGAGATGGGACACGATCCCGATCGTGAGCCGCCGTTTTTTTTCAGCAAGCCTGCCGATGCCGTGGTGTACGTCGCGCCAGGCGAGACCGGTGAGTTTCCGTATCCGTCGCTGACGAAAAACGTCCACTTCGAAATGGAAATGGTCGCGGCGATCGGCAAGGGCGGCAAGAACATTCCGGTTGAAAGCGCGCTCGACCATGTCTACGGTTACGCGCTCGGGCTCGACATGACGCGCCGCGACCTGCAAGGCGAAGCGAAGAAAATGGGCCGCCCGTGGGACACCGGCAAGGGTTTCGATCACTCGGCGCCGCTCGGCCCGATTCACCCGGCAGCGACGGTCGGTCATGTGGGTAAGGGCGCGATCTGGTTGTCGGTGAATGGCGAGGACAAGCAGCGCTCGGACGTGTCGCAGCTGATCTGGTCGGTGGCCGAGACGGTCGCTTATCTGTCGACGCTGTTCGAGCTGCAACCCGGCGATCTGATTTTCACCGGCACGCCGGAAGGCGTCGGCGCCGTCGTCAAGGGCGATCTGATGAAGGGTGGCGTGGACGGGCTCGGCGAGTTCAGCGTGCGCGTCGTCTGATGCATTCGGGCGTGGAGGAGACAGAGAACATGAAGCTCTACAGCTATTTCCGGAGCTCGGCGTCCTATCGCGTGCGCATTGCGCTGAACCTGAAGAATCTGCCGTACGACTACGTGCCCGTGCACCTCGTGCGTGAAGGCGGTGAGCAACTCAAGCCCGAATATCGCAAGGTGAACGGGGACGGCATCGTGCCGACGCTGGTCGACGGCCATGAGGTGCTGCCACAGTCGCTCGCCATCATCGAGTATCTGGAGGAGATGCATCCCGAGCCGCCGTTGCTGCCCGGCACGCCTGCCGATCGCGCGTACGTGCGCTCGGTGGCGTTGCAGGTGGCGTGCGAGATTCACCCGCTCAACAATTTGCGTGTGCTGAAGTATCTGAAGCACACTTTACGCGTTGACGACGACGCGAAAGACGCGTGGTACCGGCATTGGATCGAAGCAGGTTTTGCGACGCTGGACGCGCATCTGGCGGGGAGCGCACGGACCGGCAAGCTGTGTTTCGGCGACACGCCGACGCTGGCCGACGCCTGTCTGATCCCGCAGGTGTTCAACGCTCAGCGCTTCAAGGTGGACACTGCGAAGTATTCAACCATTCAACGTATTTACGATCACGCAATGCAGATCGATGCGTTCGCCCGCGCGGCGCCTGGCGCTCAGCCGGACGCGGAGTGAGGTGACGGCCCGTTAGCGGTTTGATGTCCGGGCCGCTTGAATGAAAAAAGGGGCACTCCGTTCGGAGTGCCCCTTTGACTTTGGCTGGCGACCGTTCAACCGCCCAGCAGCGCGTCCGAGAACTCTTCCGCACTGAACGGCTGCAAATCCTCGACCTTTTCGCCGACGCCGATGAAGTACACCGGAATTGGACGCTGCCGCGCGATTGCCGCGAGAATGCCGCCCTTTGCCGTGCCGTCGAGCTTGGTGACGATCAGGCCGGTGAGGCCGAGCGCGTCGTCGAACGCTTTCACCTGCGCGAGCGCGTTCTGACCAGTGTTCGCGTCGATCACCAGCAGCACCTCGTGCGGTGCGCCGTCATGCGCTTTGCCGATCACGCGCTTCACTTTGCGCAGCTCTTCCATCAGATGCAACTGGGTCGGCAAACGGCCGGCCGTGTCCGCCATCATCACGTCGATCTTGCGCGCGCGCGCAGCGCCGACCGCGTCGAAGATCACCGCAGCCGGATCGCCGCTTTCCTGCGACACCACGGTCACGTTGTTGCGTTGACCCCAGATGGCCAATTGTTCGCGAGCAGCGGCGCGGAACGTGTCGCCTGCAGCCAGCAGCACCGACTGGTTGAAGCTCTGCAGATGCTTGGCGAGCTTGCCGATACTGGTGGTTTTGCCCGCGCCGTTCACGCCGGCGATCATCATGACGAGCGGCTGCGCGCGACCGAGCATTAGCGATTTTTCCAGCGGTTTGAGCAGGTCGATCAGCAGCGTGCGCAGCGCGGTTTTGACCTGCTGCGGATCGGTAAGACGCTCGCTGCGCACTTTCTCGCGTAGCGAATCGAGCAGGAACTGGGTGGCTTCGACGCCCGCGTCCGACATCAGCAGCGCAGTTTCGAGTTCTTCGTACAGATCTTCATCGATCTTCGTGCCGACGAAAATACCGGTCAGGCTCGAACTCGTTTTCGACAGGCCGGTTTTCAGCCGCGTTAGCCACGAGCGCTTGGCGCTGGCGTCCTGCGCGGGCGGCGGGACGATTTCGGCAGTTTCGAGTGCGGATTCTTCGGGCTCGATTTCGGGTTCGGGCTCGGGCTCGATGACGGCCGGAACGGCTTGAACTGCGGGCGCCGGCGTGTCGACTCGAGCAGGTGCCGCCAAAGGCGCTTCAGCGGCGATTTCAGGCAACGAGCCTTCCGCCGCCGTATGCGACTCGTCTGCCGCGGTATCGGACTCTTTCGAACCCTTGAATCGTTTGAAAAAGCTGAACATGATCTGGCGTGGTGAGAGCGCGCGCCGATGCGCGCAGCCGGTACGAACCGGCGGAAGCGGCAGGCAGCGTTGCGTTTGCGGGATGCAAGGCGCTGGAAGCCGCACATTTTATCAGGCGCGCCGCTGCCCGTCGTATTGGCCGAACGGCCAGGCTGGACGCCAGCCGCCCCTGTGGTAACGTTGGCGCTCCAGCTCGCACATATCGACGGTGCGAGCACCTTCACAAAGTAATCGAAACTGCATGCCCCGTTCAGCACCATCACGCGCTCATGGCGCCTCGTCCAAAGGCGGTAAGCCGCACGCCATCCGTATTATTGGCGGCGACTGGAAACGCACACCGTTGCCTGTCCTCGACCTCGACGGCTTGCGTCCCACGCCCGACCGGGTCCGCGAGACGCTGTTCAACTGGCTCGGCCAGGATCTGCACGGCCAACGCTGCCTCGATCTGTTCGCCGGCAGTGGCGCGTTGGGCTTTGAAGCCGCCTCGCGCGGCGCGGCGCGGGTTGTCATGGTGGAGCGCAATGCGCGTGCTGCCGCCCAGTTGCGCGCCAACCAGGAACGCCTGGCGGCGCGCACGATCGAAATCGCAGAAGCCGACGGTTTGCGTCTCGCCGCGAGTCTCGCGCCCGGTTCGTTCGAGGTCGTGTTTCTCGATCCTCCGTTCGACGGCGATCTGCTTGGCAAGGCGCTCACGCTGGCCGTGCCGCTCGTCGCCGCCGAAGGGTTTCTCTATGTAGAAGCGGCCGAGGCGCTCGAGCTCGACGGCAACGAGTCGCTTGCCGGCTGGGAAATCGTGCGTCAAGGCAAAGCCGGCGCTGTCCACTTTCATTTGCTGCAGCGCGAAAATAAGGAATAATGCGCGTTCCAAAATAAGCGCCGGTCAGTTTATAGTCACGCGCGCAGTCGGTGCCAAATGCGTCGTGTCGACGCTTTGACGTGCCCCCTTTGTCTGAAGAGAGGAGAAGTCTCATGGTAGTCGCCGTGTACCCGGGTACGTTCGACCCGCTGACGCGCGGTCACGAAGACCTCGTTCGGCGCGCGTCGAGCATTTTCGACACGCTGGTGGTGGGCGTGGCCGACAGCCGCAACAAGAAGCCGTTCTTCACGCTGGAAGAGCGCCTCGACATTGCTCATGAAGTGCTTGGGCATTATCCGAACGTTCAGGTCATGAGTTTCAAAGGCCTGCTGAAGGATTTTGTGCGCAGCAACAATGCACGGGTAATCGTGCGTGGTTTGCGTGCCGTGTCGGACTTCGAATATGAGTTCCAGATGGCGGGCATGAACCGCTATTTGCTGCCCGACGTCGAAACCATGTTCATGACGCCATCCGACCAGTACCAGTTCATTTCGGGCACGATCGTGCGCGAAATCGCCCAATTGGGCGGCGATGTCAGCAAGTTCGTGTTTCCTTCAGTCGAGAAATGGCTGACGGAAAAGGTTGCTGCGCTCGATCCGAATGGCGGCGCTTCGGCGGCGCAGCTGTAACCGGCATAAACTGTCGGTTTGACGGATCAAAGTTGGCTTCGGCTGGCGTGAAGTGAGAGAAGTATGGCCTTGATGATTACCGACGAATGCATCAATTGCGACGTGTGCGAGCCCGAGTGCCCTAACGACGCAATTTCGATGGGCCCGGAAATCTATGTGATCGACCCGAAGAAATGTACCGAGTGTGTCGGGCATTTCGACGAGCCGCAGTGTATTCAGGTATGTCCGGTCGAGTGTATTCCGCGCGATCCCGCTCATCTGGAGACGCCTGACGGCTTGATGGCTAAGTACCACGCGCTGCAGGCAGAAAAAGGCGAATGAGTGTCTTAGTCTGACAGTGTCGGGACGGATAAAAAAATGGCGAGGCTTGGGCCTCGCCGTTTTTTTTGCCGCGCACTTTGTTGTGAGCGCCGCGTTGCGCAGTTCGATTAAGCGCCGAAAATCTCGCGTAGCGCGTTGACCAGAATTTCGCACTCGGCGTCGGTGCCGACCGAGATCCGCAGATGCTGGTCGATTCGAGGCGCCTTGAAATGGCGCACGAAAATCTCCCGCTCCCGAAGTCGCAGCACTAGTGTGGCCGCATCGTGCCCCGGATGACGAGCAAACAGCAGGTTTGCGGCGGAAGGCACCACGTCGAATCCCAATGTAGTCAAGCCCGCCGCCAGCCGCTCACGGCTCGAGATGACCTTCGCGCAATTGTCGCGAAACCATCCATCGTCCTCATAAGCCGCGGTGGCGGCGGCTTGCGCCAGCCGGTCGAGCGGGTATGAGTTGAAACTGTCCTTCACGCGATTCAGCGCGTCGATCAATTCGGCATTGCCAAATGCAAAGCCCACGCGCATACCGGCCAATGAACGTGACTTCGACACCGTCTGAACAACCAGCAGATTCGGGTAGCGATCAATCAGCGTGATCGCCGACTCAGCGCCGAAATCCACGTAGGCTTCGTCGATCACCACGACGGACTCGGTATTTTTCAGCAGCAGACGCTCGATGTCGGCGAGCGGCAAAGGACGTCCGGTCGGCGCATTCGGATTCGGAAACAGTACGCCGCCGTTCGGCGCAACGTAGTCGTCGACGTTGATTGCGAAGCTGTCGTCGAGCGGAATCGTCCGGTATTCAACTTCGAAAAGCCGCGCGTAGGTCGGATAGAAGCTGTACGTGATATCTGGAAACAGCAAAGGCTTATCGTGCTTGAGCAATGCCTCGAACGTCAGCGCCAGCACTTCGTCCGAGCCGTTGCCCGCGAAGATCTGGTTTGCGTGTATGCCGTGATACGCGGCCACCGTTTCGCGCAATTTGAGCGCGGTCGGATCTGGGTAGCGACGCAACGACTCGCCGGCTTCGCCCAGTTCACGCCGGATTGCATCGAGCACGCGCGGCGAAGGTGGGTACGGATTCTCGTTGGTATTCAGCTTCACCGGATGCGCAAGCACGGGCTGCTCGCCCGGCACATATGGCGTCAGACGGTGAACGATGTCACTCCAATAGCGGCTCAAGCGATTCTCCTGTCGATACGGTAATGGCGGCGATCCATCTACGAGCGGTGCAACTCAGGGATTGCGATGCAATTGCGTCATCGCGCGTTCGAGTTCGCCCTTGATAATCTGCGGCATCACGGCGAGCGCACGCTCGACCGATGCGTCGATCACTTCCTGCTCTTCACGCCGCGGTGGTTTCAGCACGTAGTTGGCGACGTCCGGTTTTGCGCCGGCTCGCGCGCTTTCAGGAATCAGGTCACGCGGATGGCCAATGCCGATCCGCAACCGCCAATATTGCTGCGACGAAAGATGCGCGGTGATGTCTTTCAAACCATTGTGACCGCCGCTTCCACCGCCCAGCTTCAGCTTGACGCTGCCAGGCGGCATGTCGAGTTCGTCGTGCGCGACGAGAATCTCATCGGGAAGAATCTTGAAGAACTGTGCCACCGCGACGACGGATTGACCGGAGCGGTTCATATACGTCTGCGGTTCCAGCAGATGCACTTCCTCGCCATGAAGCCGCGCTTTGGCGTAGAAACCGTGGAAGCGCCGTTCATCGCGCAGTGTCGTACCCGCTTCGCGCGCCAGTTGGTCAATTAGCCAGAAGCCGGCATTGTGGCGGGTCGCGGTATATTCGGCGCCCGGATTGCCGAGCCCGACGATCAGCTTGATCATGATTGCGTAGGTCCATCTGGCTCGACACGCGAATGCGGCCGGGCCGAAAAAAACCGAAAAAAAACCCGCCGGGGAGAACCTCGGCGGGTCACATCGACCGTTTCATTGAAACGGATCGAGAGGATTGCTTGCTCTGAACCTGACAGGTTCTTAAGCAGCCGGTGCTTCGCCTTCGGCAGCAGCAGCGGCGTCGCCTTCAGCGATTGCGCCAGCCGGGATCGTTGCAGCTGCGACGACCGGGTTTTCTGCTTCGACGTGAGCAACCAGCGAAACGCCTGCCGGCAGCTTGATGTCTTTAGCGTGAACCGAATGACCAGCTTCGATCGTTGCGAGGTCAACTTCGAGGAATTCCGGCAGTGCCGACGGCAGGCACTCGATTTCGATTTCGTTGATGACGTGCGAGATCACCGCGCTCGACAGCTTCACTGCCGGGTTCGATTCCTGGTTCATGAAGTGCAGCGGCACCTTGGTGTGCAGCTTCTTCGAAGCGTCGACACGTTGGAAGTCCACGTGCAGCACGAGCTGACGGAACGGATGGTATTGCACGTCGCGCAGCAGAACCTGTTGGTTCTTGCCAGCAACTTCCAGTTCGAGGATCGACGAATGGAAAACTTCTTTCTTCAGCGCGTGCCAAAGTGCGTTGTGGTCCAGTTCGACCAATTGCGTTTCAGCACCAGCGCCATATACGATGCCCGGGGTCTTGCCCGAGTTACGCAGGCGGCGGCTCGCACCCGTACCTTGCAAAGAACGCTCGAAAGCGACTACTTTCATGTTGAATCTCCAATGCACTGCCCGCGACCAGGCAGTAAAAACGGGGCCCGCAAGCCATTACGGCTGAGGCCCCAGAGCTGCGGCACGAACCTTCGTTCGCTCGCGCCGATTGTGCAAAAACGCAGCGGCTGCTTAAAGCAACACGCTGCGTCTTCGCAAATACTTAACTTTCAGCAAACAGCGACATCACCGAATCGCCGCGACGAATGCGCGAGAACGTTTCGGCAAGCAGGCCGGCACTGGTCAACGAACGGATCTTTGCGCACGAGCGGGCTTCTTCGCCGAGCGGGATCGTGTCTGTGACAACGAGTTCGTCGAGTGCGGATGCTGCGATACGCTCGCCTGCACCGCCCGACAGAACCGGGTGGGTAGCGTAAGCGAACACCTGCTTCGCGCCGCGTTCCTTCAACACCTGAGCTGCCTTGCAGAGCGTGCCGGCGGTGTCGACCATGTCGTCCATGATCACGCAGGTACGGCCTTCGACTTCACCGATGATGTTCATCACTTCAGCGACATTCGCTTTCGGACGACGCTTGTCGATGATCGCGAGATCGCAGTTCAACTGCTTCGCCAATGCCCGGGCACGCACCACGCCGCCGACGTCCGGCGAAACGACCAGCAGGTTCTCGTAGTTCTGCTTGCGCAGATCGGTGAGCAGCACGGGCGTAGCGTAGATATTGTCGACCGGGATGTCGAAGAAGCCTTGAATCTGGTCGGCATGCAGATCCATCGTGATGATCCGCTCAACGCCGGCGATTTCCAGCATGTTCGCCACGATCTTCGCCGAAATGGCGACGCGCGCAGAACGCGGGCGACGATCTTGACGGGCATAACCGAAGTAGGGGATGGCAGCAGTGATCCGGCCAGCGGATGCGCGCTTGAGCGCATCGACCATGATCATCAGTTCCATCAGGTTGTCGTTCGCCGGTGCGCACGTAGATTGCAGGACGAAGACGTCCTTACCACGTACGTTTTCCTGAATCTCGACTTGGATTTCACCGTCAGAGAAACGGCTAACCATTGCTTTGCCGAGGGGAATACCGAGGATTTTGACGACTTCCTGTGCAAGCGCGGGATTCGCGTTGCCAGTAAAAACCATCAGGCCGTCATGGCTGCTCATCATGCACCTGCTTCAGGCTGGGGGGCGAGGGGAAATGCGAGAAATTTTGGCAGGGGAGAAAGGATTCGAACCTTTGCATGCCGGAATCAAAATCCGGTGCCTTAACCAGCTTGGCGACTCCCCTACACTAACTTTGAGCTCCGCCGAACGTGGAGTTTCGTTCGACGATGCAAAACTTATGACGCGAAAGTAAAGAGTGGATGCTGATCGAGACCTTGTGCTACTGCGCTGCTCCATTCGCGTGGCAGTTTGGCTTGCGCCGCTTCTGCATCAGCTTTACTACGGAACGCTGCAAAAACACTTGCACCTGATCCAGACATCCGCGCTGGTGCGATACTTTCAAACCATCGCAACACTTGCGCTACTTCCGCGTATTTTCCTACGACAACCTGCTGCATGTCATTCCGGCCAAAACTTTCCGGCCAGTCAATGTTGCAGCTAAGTTCTGCAGGAAAGTCCGTAATTGTGAGGGGTTTCGAATCTCTTGTCAACGCTTTTTCGGAAAAAATCGCTGCAGTCGGAACCTGCACCCTCGGCGTCACTACCAGGAAGTGACGCGGCGGCAATTGTACAACGTCTAAAGTCTCTCCGACACCCTGTGCAAACGCATTTTTCCCAAAAACAAAAAAGGGCACGTCTGCGCCGAGTTTCAACGCCAGTTCCTGCAACTCCTTGCGCGGCACGTTGAGTTTCCACAAGCGGTTGAGCGCAAGCAGTGTCGTTGCCGCGTCGGAACTGCCGCCGCCAAGACCGCCGCCCATCGGCAGACGCTTCTCTATTTCAATGTTCACGCCTTCCGTCGAGCCGGTGTGCGTTTTCAGCAGCGCGGCTGCGCGCACGGTAAGGTCATGTTCCGCCGGCACGCCCGCGATTTCGGTGCTGCGCGTAACGAGGCCGTCGTTGCGTCGCGTGAAATGCAGTGTGTCGCCCCAGTCGAGCAACTGGAAAACCGTTTGCAGCGTGTGGTACCCATCCGGCCGACGGCCGGTGATGTGCAGGAAGAGGTTGATTTTCGCTGGCGCGAGGCAATCGCGCAGCGAGTCGGTCGTTTCAATCATGAGTCGAGGCTACATGCGCCGGGTGGCGTCGAAGAAGCGGCACGGTTGCGCCAATGAACGTAGGTTACTGATCCAGCACGAGCTTGATATCGAGCGGCGGCTCGGCGCGGCTCAGATTCAGACGCTTCACGCCAGTGGCGGGTGCGTCGGCGTAGGCAAGGTAGTCGATGGTCCAGCCGTCCTGCGTGATCTGCTTCAGACGCGACGGCTGGTCCGGGTCATTCTCGGTCTTCGCGCGCGACGTAGGCGCCGGCGAAGGCTGCAGCCAGTAACGCAGCCCTTCGACCGGCAGCGCGAAACCGAGGGTGTTCTGCATCAGCGTGGAGACGTTATCCGCGGTGAACGGTTGACGGTTCGGCAATTCCAGTGTGGCCGAAGCGGGCGATGAAGTGACAATCGCCAAGGTCTGGCCAAGCGGGTTGCGCAACTGGATGGTGACGGTGTCGCCCGTTTCCTGCCACGAGAAATTGCCGTAAACATTGCGCTGCGTGCCGTACTTATCGTTGTACTGGATCGAAAAACGGCCCTGATAAGAACGGCTGGTTTGCGCCGTGACCGAGGTCGCCGCATTCGACGTGGACGGTCCTTGAGGTTTCACCGACGCACAACCGGCCAGCGCCACGACTGCTGCCGCCACGAAGCCGAGTGCCGCACCGCGCGGCGCCCGGGGAAAGGAAATCAAACGGGAAAGATGCATCAAAGATCGTTCACCTGAAGACGTTGCAACGTTTTAACCAGCGTGTCGTTATCCGGTTCGAGCTTGCGCGCCTCGCGGAAAGCCGCACGTGCCTGATCCTGATCGCCGCTCTTCCACAGTACTTCGCCGAGGTGCGCGCCGATTTCGGCGTTCGGCTGCATGTCGTACGCCTTGCGCAGCAGCTTGATCGCGTCCGTCGTGTCGCCCATCCGGTATTTGACCCAGCCGACGCTGTCCATGATGAATGCGTCGTTAGGTGCGAGCGACGATGCCTTCTCGACCAGTTTGTCCGCTTCCGGCAGGCGTTGGTTGCGGTCTG
Source organism: Paraburkholderia metrosideri (assembly GCF_904848625.1). GTDB lineage: Bacteria > Pseudomonadota > Gammaproteobacteria > Burkholderiales > Burkholderiaceae > Paraburkholderia > Paraburkholderia metrosideri. The sequence goes on along the minus strand of NZ_CAJHCP010000008.1, from coordinate 56,589 downwards.
CGAGCGAGTAGCCCAACGCGTTGTACGCCTGCGGATTGTCCGGCTGCGTCTGGATCAGCTTGCGCAACTGCGCTTCCATGACGTCGTAATGGCCGTTCTTTTCCGCGGCCATCGCGTAGTCGTACGCGAGATCGGGGTCGTCGGGGAATGCTGCCGTGGCTTGCTGCAGGCGCGCCTCCGCTTCCGGGTAACGCTTCGCGTCGAACAGGATCGCCGCGTCGGTGCGGGCGACCAGCGCCAGGTCGCGCGCGTCGGGCGTTTGCAATTCGGCGAGCAGCTTGCGCGCGTCGTCGGTCTTGCCCTGTTTGGCGAGCAGTTGCGCGCGCGTGATCTGTGCCGGCACGTATTGCTGGCTCGATGGTGCGATCTTGTTCAGCCAGTCGCTCGCCGCCGCTTCGTTCTTCTGTTCGAGCGACAACTGCGCAAGATAGATGTACGCCTGACCCGCATCGGCGCCCGGCGTTTTCTCAGCCTGCTGCGCGTATTGCGTCAGATAAGTCTGCGCGGTGTTGAAATCCTTCTGCTGAATCTTGATCAGCGCGAGCGCCATCAACGGTGTGAGGTCGTTCGCGTTGGCCTTGTGCATGATCTCGAACTGCTTCTGCGCGTCGTCCAGACGGTCGCTGGCGAGATACATCTGCGCCAGCGCAAGACGCGCGTCGTGCGATTTCGGGTTCTGCTGCACGTACTTTTCGAGTGACGCGATGCCTTCCTTGCGCTCTTCCGGGCCCATCTGCGACAGCGTGAGCGCCGCCGGCAGGTAGTCGGGCTTCAGCGTAAGCGCCTGTTCGAGCGACTTGCGCGCGCCCGGTGCGTCGTCGGAAAGAATCTGCTGACGGGCGATAGCCAATTGCGCTTCCGGCCGGTCCATGTCGTTTTTCAGCAGATCTTGCAGCACGTGCAGCCCACCAATCCGGTTCGGACCGCGCGACAGCAGAATCTGCAACGCGAGGATCGCGCTGCCACGATTGTCAGCGGGTACTCGCGCGAGTTCGCGGGCAAGGATCGGCTCTGCGTCGTCAGGCTTGCCGGACAACACGAGCAGCGACGCGTCGAGTTGCGCGGCGCGCTCCGAACTCGGCGCATACTGCTGCCACAATTGCGCGGCGGTCAACGCGTCGGACGGGCTTTGCGCAGCCAGCGCGATTTCGGTGGCACGCTGAGCCATGCGCGGATCGTGCGTGTCGCGCGCAAGGGCGAGGTAAGTTTGATAGGCGGGCGCCGGCTGGTCGCGTTGCAAAGCAACTTCGGCGGCGAGCACCTGGAATACGATCTGGCTCGACAACGGCACGTCGGGCAGGGATTTCTGATCTTCCGCCGAAGCCGGCCCCAGCGGGTCGGGCAACGTGACCGTGGTGTCGTCCGAGTCGGGTGACGGGTCCTGCGCGTGCGCGGGTACGGCAGCCAGCGCCCAGACAGCAAGCGCTGCTGCACCGAGCAGGCGGCGAGCGGACACGGCGTGCGGTACGCGGGATGCGCTAGCCGGGCGCTTCGAAAACAGCTTCACGAAGGACAAGTTCATGGAAATCCGTTCAATGTTTCGGACGATTGTAACGCGCTCGCTACAATAAGCGCACCACCACTCACGCAAGTTGCAGACCAGTCAGACATGCCAGAGTTGCCAGAAGTTGAGGTTACCCGAAGGGGAATCGAACCGTATGTGTCCGGGCGCAAGGTAGAACGCGTCGATGTGCGTACGCCCGCGTTGCGTTGGCCGATTCCGACCGACCTTGCGAACACCTTGCGCGGCCACGTGGTGCGTAAAGTGGAGCGGCGCGGCAAGTATCTGCTGTTCGAGCTCGACGCTGGCTGGTTCATTGTGCATCTTGGCATGACTGGAACGCTGCGAGTGCTACGTCACGTTCCGCATCCGCCAGCGGCGGCAAAACACGATCACGTCGACTGGATCTTCGACGACTTCATTTTGCGCTACCGCGATCCCCGGCGCTTTGGCGCGGTGTTGTGGCATCCGCGGGAAGCTGGCGACATCCTTGAGCATCCGCTGCTCGCGGGACTCGGCGTCGAACCGTTCTCGCCCGCTTTTTCCGGCGCGTTGATGCATCGGCTTACACGTGGACGCAAGGTATCGGTGAAACAGGCGTTGCTGGCCGGTGAGATCGTCGTGGGCGTGGGCAATATTTATGCGTCGGAGAGCCTGTTTCGCGCGGGTATCCGACCGACCACCGCAGCCGGCCGTGTCTCACTGGTGCGCTACGATCTGCTGGCGGACGCCGTGCGGGTGACGCTTGCCGCCGCGATCGAGAAGGGCGGCAGCACGCTGCGCGATTTCGTGGGCAGCGATGGCGAGAGCGGTTACTTCCAGCTCGACTATTTCGTCTATGATCGCGCGGGGCTGCCGTGCCGCGTGTGTGAAACGCCGATCAAACAGATCGTGCAGGGGCAGCGTTCCACGTATTTCTGTCCCACCTGTCAGCGCTAGAAAATCCTCAATGCCTTCTCGCTTAACACCGCGTGCATCTTCGCGTTCCGGTTCGTCCGCCGGGTCGGAGATGCCAGTTTTTCCCGCCATGCCCGATTTTTCCGCGCGACTGATTGCGTGGCAGCGCATGCATGGCCGTCACGATTTGCCGTGGCAGAACACACGCGACCCGTATCGCATCTGGCTGTCGGAGATCATGCTTCAGCAGACGCAGGTGTCGACGGTGATTCCGTACTACGCAAAATTTCTCGCGCGTTTTCCCGATGTCGCCGCGCTCGCCGCCGCGCCCTCCGATGACGTCATGGCGCTGTGGGCCGGCCTCGGGTACTACACCCGGGCTCGCAACCTGCACCGCTGCGCGCAGGTCGTGGTCGAACAGCATGGCGGCGCGTTTCCTGCATCGGTTGAAGAACTTGCGGAGTTGCCGGGCATTGGCCGGTCTACTGCGGCCGCCATCGCGTCGTTCGCGTTCGGCGCGCGTGCAACGATTCTCGACGGCAACGTGAAGCGGGTGCTCGCGCGCGTGTTCGGAGTCGAAGGGTTTCCGGGCGAAAAGAAAGTTGAAAACGCGATGTGGACGCTCGCGGAATCGCTGCTGCCGTCGAATGCATCGGACGACGAAGTCAGTTCCTATACGCAAGGTTTGATGGACCTGGGCGCAACGTTGTGCGTGCGCGGCAAGCCGGACTGTCTGCGTTGCCCGTTCGCGCCGGATTGCGTGGCCAATGTCACGGGACGCCAGCGCGTATTGCCGACATCGCGTCCGAAGAAACTTGTGCCGACCCGTCGTACATGGATGCTGGTGCTGCGCGACGGCAACGCGGTAATGCTGGAAAAGCGCCCGCCGTCAGGCATCTGGGGCGGCTTGTGGAGCCTGCCCGAAGCGACCGACGAAGCCTCGCTCGCCGAGCGCGCGCGCAGTTTCGGCGGCGACGGTGTGATCGCGGCGCTTGCTCCGTTCACCCACGTGTTCACGCATTTCAAGCTGGATATCGAGCCACGGCTCGCAGAACTGGATGCCGGCGTTGGCGGGTTGGCTGCATTGGGCGACGCGGACACAGCATGGGTCGGGCTTGGCGATCTGGACTCGTTCGGCGTGCCCGCGCCAGTCCGCAAGCTACTGGACAGTTTGCAGGGTTCGTTGATCTGACGAATCTGCCGAAGATGACGAATCGGCTTTAAATCCGGCCCGCGCGTATCGCCGGATTCAAAGCAGTTGATGCTGCTGCATATAGTGATGAACCACGTCGATCCGCGCGCCGGCGTCCAGTAGCTCCATCAGCTTCTGTCTGGCGCGCAATGCAATCGGCAGCACTTCGGCCAGCCGGTTCGATACCCACGACGGATCCTCAAGCCTGAACGGCTCCGCGAATGGCAAGCTGTCAGGGTCCCGTTCGCGGATCGTCGCGATGATCCGCTCAAGCACCTCCGCACACGCACCGAATTTTGCCAGCAGCTCATTGCCTTCGAGCGGTGCGTCCTCACCAAGCGGCTCCGCCATCCCGACCAGCAAACCGCTACTTTCCACGCGATGCGACAGCAGCCGGAAACGCTTCGTGCCTCGGGCGCGAATCAGCAGCATGCCGAACGCTTCGACATCGCACTCTTCGATTTCAGCCAGACAACCGATCGCTTCGGGTACCGAAGGCTCCTCTTCGCGCGCCACTTCCGCGCCGCTTTTCAGCATGCAGACACCAAACGGTGTCTTTTCACGCAGACATTCGCGCGCCATGTCGAGATAGCGTGCTTCGAAGATTTTCAGTGGCAGGAGCCCATCGGGGAATAGCACCGTATGCAGCGGGAACAGCGGCACATCAGCAAGCACAGTAGAAGTAGAAGACATGGCGCAACGCTTCGAGTTGAGGCCGCGCAATGCGGCCGGTTAAGCCACTAACTTCGATGATTCGTCGGCGTCAACCGGCGCATCGCGGTGCCGCACAATCACATTTGCCGATGCTGCGAGACGCGCGGCAAGCGTCTCCGCTATGAACACAGAACGATGCTGGCCACCCGTGCAACCGATCGCGACGGTCAGGTAACTGCGGTTGTCGTCGCGAAAATGCGGCAACCATTTGGCGAGAAAATTCTCGATGTCGTCGATCATTTCATGCACGACCGGCAACGCATCGAGAAAATCCATCACCGGTTTGTCGAGGCCTGTGAGTGGCCGCAATTCATGATCGTAGTACGGGTTGGGCAGCGTGCGTACATCGAAAACGAAATCGGCATCGAGCGGCACGCCACGTTTGAATCCGAACGATTCGAACATCAGCACGAGCCCCGCATCTTCCTGCTCGATGAAGCGTTTGACCCACGCGCGCAACACGTTCGCGCGCAGATTACTGGTGTCGATCTGATGGCCGAATTCGGCGAGGCCCGCGACGAGTTCGCGTTCACGCTCGATGGCTTCCGCGAGCGACGTAAGCAGGCCGACATCCGCGTCGTGCGCAGTGGAGCCGGACAATGGATGACGGCGGCGTGTTTCGGAGAAACGTTGAATCAGCGACTGCGTGCTCGCGCTCAGGAAGAGCACCCGCACGTCGTGGGAGCGCGACAGGTCGCGGATCATCGCGGGCATTTCGTCGAGCGATGCGCTGGATCGTGCGTCGATCGCGACCGCCAGACGTTCCTGCTTGTCTTCGGCGAGGTAGGTGGCGAGTTGCGGCAGAAAACGCGGCGGCAGATTGTCGACGCAGTAATAGCCTGCGTCTTCAAGCGCGTTCAGGGCAACTGACTTGCCGGAGCCGGATATACCGGTGATCAGGATTATGCGCATGGCGTCGTCGAAACAGTACGTTTCATCATAGCATCTGGTCCCCGTGCACGTCCCTGCGGGCAGAGCTTCGCCGCAGGCGTTTCACGGGGTAGCGAACTCAGATCAGTTTGCCGGGAAACTGGCTGTCGGGGTCTTGCATCGCAAGGCGCTGGCGATCCATGAAATCGCGCAGTGTATCGATGCCGCGCAGTTGCAGGATCGTATTGCGCACGGCCGCTTCAACCAGCACTGCGAGGTTGCGGCCCGCGGCCACCTGAATCGTGACCTTGCTGATGGGCAGGCCGAGCACGTCGACGGTCTGGCTTTCCAGCGGCAACCGCTGGAATTCGCCGTCAGGACGGCGTACCAGTTGCACGATCAGCTTCAGCTTCATTTTGCGACGAACGGCCGTTTCACCGAAAATCGTCTTGATGTCGAGCAGGCCCAGACCACGCACTTCGAGCAGGTTTTGCAGCAGCGGCGGGCAGCGTCCTTCGACGAAGTCGGGACCGAGGCGCACGAAATCCACTGCGTCGTCGGCCACGAGACCGTGACCGCGGCTGATCAACTCGAGACCCAACTCGCTTTTGCCGAGGCCCGAGTCGCCGGTGAGCAGCACACCCATGCCGAGGATGTCGAGAAACACACCGTGCAGCGTGGCGCGCGGCGCGAGAATGCGCGACATGTAAAGACGCAGGCTGTCGATCACCGCTGCCGCGGACATTGGCGTGGTGAACAGCGGGGTGGACGAGCGCGTGCAACGCAGCACCAGTTCCGGCGGCGCCGCGACGCCGCCCGCCACTACCAGGAACGGTGGTTCCAGCGCGATCAGTTCGGCCATGTGGCGCGAGCGGTCGTCGTCGGCCTGGCGTGTGTAGTAGTCGATTTCGGCGTCGCCGAGCACCTGGATCCGGTTGGGGTGGATCAGATTCAAGTGGCCGACAAGGTCGGCGCTCGACGTGGCATTGGCGACCGATTCCGAAGAAAAGCCGCGCTCCCAGCCTTCATGCCCCGTCAGCCAGCTGAGTTTCAGCATGGCGGCGTTGTCGTCGAAAATGCTCTGGGCGTTGATGCTGGACGTATCCATGAGTCAGTGACTCCAGTGTGGGCCGCTTGCCGGACAAAGACGCGGCCGCGCTAACGCGCGCCGCGTATCTTGTCAGGCGACACCCGCATGCGGACGGACATCGCGCATGCGAAGAATCGGCGTGCGGATAACCGCCGATGCATCAAGGTTGCCACTGAGTAAGCAGGCGATGCAATGCTTCGCGGTCTTCTTCCGTGTGCAGGCGCTCGCGGGCATCGCGATCGGACAGCAACTGGGCGATTTCCGAAAGAATTTCGAGGTGCTGCTGAGTGGCCTGTTCAGGCACGAGCAGGAAGATCAGCAGCGAGACGGGCTGGCCGTCGGGCGACTCGAAGGGGATGGGTTCGGCAAGACGGACGAACGCGGCGAGCGGCTGCTTCAAGCCTTTGATCCGGCCATGCGGAATCGCGACGCCTTCGCCGAGCCCCGTCGATCCGAGGCGCTCGCGCGCGAACAGATTGTCAGTGACCGTGCTACGGGCGATGCCGTTCTGGTTCTCGAAGATCAGGCCCGCTTGCTCGAACACGCGTTTCTTGCTGGTGACCGATAGTCCGACGACGACGTTCTCGAGGGGAAGAAATTTGGCTAAACGATTCATGTTGACAGGCGAAAACGTGGCCTGGGTTCTCCTCGCTGGGGCGTTTGAGTGGCGTTCCATTCGTTCGATGCTCGCGACGACGTACGGGGGAGTCTGAAAGCGCCTGACTCCGGCAGACCGACTTCCGTATGAGCTAGCCTGACCCCGATGGTAACCGGAACATTATAGAACAGGGTAGCTACGGATGGTGCGGCGCGCCATGTATGCTTGATGGGTTTTTAACGGTTTAGTCCAAAAGACTCGCTGCCGCGCAGCAAAGGCGTCCAGAAACGAAAAACCGCCCGATTTCGGGCGGTTTGGCAAGTGCGGAAAATGAGGTAAACCCTCTAATTTTCCTATTGCGGCGGCACGTCGAGTTGCGGTGCCGGTTGGTACTTGATCGCATCGTGCTGATGGCCTTGCAGGCGATCTTTATGGCGTATCACTTGCCGGTCGAGCTTGTCGATCATCAGATCGATCGCAGCGTAGAGATCGCTGTCACAGCTCTCGACGAAAATGTCCTTGCCCTTCAGATGGAGGTTGATTTCAACCTTTTGACGCTTGTCCTTTTCCTTGTGGTTGTCGACCGAGAGGACCACACTGCCGTCGATTACCTGATCGAAATGTCTTAGCACCCTATCCAGTTTGGTGATCACGTATTCGCGCAACGCAGGCGTTACTTCGAGGTGGTGTCCACTGATCTGCAGATTCATAGTGCTTCTCCAAGCTAGTGGCCGCTTGATCCGCACGATGACAGGTGTCCGGTCGATCTGTCGGCTTGCCTGAGTCGCCCCCCGGTGACTGACTTCTGGCAGGTCGCATCGGCCAGCCTGTCCGCCAACTGCGGAGCGGCCGGTAAATGCCCGCCACGGAAGGCGACGGGCTATAGAGACTTGCGCAGGTTGACTGCCGGGATCTTGAGAGCTTCGCGATACTTCGCCACGGTACGCCGTGCGACCACGAAGCCCTGTTCCGCCAGCAGTTCGGCTATGCGACTGTCTGAGAGAGGCGATTTCGGGTTTTCCGCTCCTATCAGTTGCTTGATGAGCGCGCGAATGGCCGTGGAAGACGCCGCGCCGCCCGTGTCAGTCGAAACGTGTGAGCCGAAGAAGTACTTAAACTCCAGCGTCCCAAAAGGGGTCAGCATATATTTGCCGGTTGTCACACGCGAGACAGTTGACTCGTGTAGGCCCAGCGTATCAGCAATTTCTCGCAAAACCAAGGGGCGCATGGCAATTTCGCCGTGCACGAAAAAGCTCTTCTGACGCTCCACAATGGCCTGTGCGACCCGCAGGATCGTCTCGAAACGCTGCTGGATATTCTTGATCAGCCAGCGGGCTTCCTGCAGTTGTTGGCGCAACGAACCACTGCCCGGATCGCCCCGGTTATTGCGCAGAATGTTCGCGTACAGATGGTTGATGCGCAGCTTCGGCACCACCTCGGGATTCAGTTCGGCCTGCCAGCCTTGGGCTGTTTTGCGCACCATGATGTCGGGTACGACGTAGTCCGCTTCGGCTTTGCCGTAAGCGGCGCCAGGGAATGGCTCAAGTGAACGGATCAAAACGTGCGCGTCGCGCAGGTCGTCGTCGTTCGCCTTCAGGTGTTTGCGCAGACGCGTGAAATCGCGGGCCGCAAGCAGTTCCAGATAGTGCGCGACGATGTCGAGCGCCAGCGTTCGCGTGGGTGACGTATCGAGCCGCAACAGTTGCAGCTTAAGACACTCCGACGCAGAACGAGCGCCCACTCCAGCCGGATCGAAGCTATGCAGCAGCGCTAGCGCAGCGTTCAGTTCGTCGACATCGACTTCCAGCTCTTCGGGCAGATCGGCCAGCACTTCATCGAGCGTGGCAGCGAGATAGCCATCATCGTCGAGCGATTCGATCAGGAAAGTGATGAGCGCCCGGTCGCGTTGGCCCGCCTGAGTGACGCGCAATTGCGCCATCAGGTGATCGCGCAGCGAGGTGCTCGATTCGTGAATTTGCAACGGCGGCATGTCGTCGTCGTCGGACGCGTTACCGGAGCGGCCGTAGTCGTCGAGATTCCACTGCGACGCGTCGCCGTTACTATCGCCGGAAAGGCCGTTGTATTCGTCGACGCCCTGCGGCTCGCCGTTCTCGGCGCGCTCGTTGCTGCTGGTGGACGATGACGAGCCGTTGCCGCCCATCTGGTCGGACGGCGAGGAAGAGTTGGGTGCCTGCGCGATCAGCGAGCCGTCGGCCGCCACGCGCAACGGGCTCGCAATCCAGTCGTCCTCATTTTCGAGGAGCGGATTCTGCGAGATCGCCATTGCGACTTCCTGCTGCAATTCGAGCGTAGACAGCTGAAGCAGCCGGATGGACTGCTGCAGTTGCGGGGTCAACGCAAGATGCTGCGATAGGCGGAGTTGTAGGCTGGCTTTCATGGCAAATTGAGATTCATTGTAAAGAGTTTGCCACGACCGCGATACATTGCGGCACTCGCAATTACGCGTGCGCCCGTTTCGGCGCCACCGGGCGCAGAATGGCCCAGGTCAAAAATGCTGATGTGCGGTTGCCGCAAAAAAAGTTGCGGCAAGGGTTCGCGGAGGCGCCCTCACGCCGCCCGCAATCCCTTGTGTGCTTACATGCGGAAGTGCTCGCCCAGGTAGACGCGCCGTACGCTTTCGTTTTCGATGATTTCGTTCGGCGCGCCGGCGGCCAGCACGCTGCCGTCGCTGATGATGTACGCGTGATCGCAGATGCCAAGCGTTTCGCGCACGTTATGGTCGGTGATTAGCACGCCGATATTGCGCTGCTTCAGAAACTTGACGATCTTCTGGATTTCCAGCACCGCGATCGGGTCGACGCCCGCGAACGGTTCGTCGAGCAGAATAAAGCTCGGGTTGGTGGCCAGCGCGCGCGCAATTTCAACCCGGCGACGCTCGCCGCCCGACAGCGACAGCGCCGGATTCTCGCGCAAATGCGCGATCTGCAGTTCGTCGAGCAGCGCTTCCGTGCGGCTCGTGATGGTGTCTTTGCTGAGCCGCTTGCCGTTCTCTTCGTGCTGCAATTCCAGCACCGCGCGAATATTTTCTTCGACGCTGAGCTTGCGGAACACCGACGCTTCCTGCGGCAGATACGACAGGCCGAGCGAAGCGCGCTTGTGGATAGGCAGCAGGCTGATCGATTTGCCGTCGAGGTCGATTTCGCCAGCGTCGAGCGGCACGAGGCCGACGATCATGTAGAACGAAGTCGTCTTGCCGGCGCCGTTCGGGCCGAGCAGACCCACCACTTCGCCGCTTTTCACGTCGAGCGATACGTCTTTGACGACCGTGCGCGAACCGTAGCGCTTCTTCAGATTGCGTACGACCAGCGAGCTGCTGGTGCCGGCCGGTTTGCGATTGGGGAGGGACGCGGAGGAGCTCACTGAGTCGGTGCTCCCTGAATCGTGGTGGACGGCACGAGCGTGGCCGACGCACCGGTCAGCGGTGCGGCGCCGCCATTGCGCGGCGACAGCATGGCGCGTACGCGGCCGGTCGGGTTGCCCGGGCCGGCAACGTCCTTACCTGCCTTCGCGGTATAGAAGTCGTTCTGGCCGTCATACGTGACGACGCTGCCGTGCACCTGATCTATCACCGTTGACAGACCCTGCAGGCGTCGGACCGTGGCGTTGGTGGTGAGCGTGGTCAGATCCTGCTTGCCGTCGTAGTCGATACGAACGGCCGTGCCTTCGATGTATTCGTCGAGACCTTCGCGTTTCTGGCGGAAATACGACAGATTGCCGCCGGTGGACGTGCCGGTCGCGTACTGATAACCCTGCGGGTCTTGCGTCACTTCGACCCGATCGGCCTTGATCACGATCGTGCCTTTGGTGGCGACCACGTGACCGGTGAAGATGTTGACCTGCTTGAGGTCGTCGTAAGTCATGTTGTCCGCTTCGATGTTCAGCGGTTTGTCCTTATCGGCGCGGTCGGCGTGCGCGAGCGGCGCGAAGCCGGCTAGCGGCAACGCGACGAGCAGCGCAGCGAGTCCGGCGCGGCACGCGGACAGGGTACGCGAGCGGCCGGTATCAAAACGGGGGAACGATTCGTTCATGCAGTCACGCCTGGAATGGATTACCCGGGTTACTTGGGCGAGCTGCCGCCGGCTTCGGACGCGGCAATCGCGCCTCTTACGTTGCCGAACAGCTGCATCACCCGGGTGACGTTGTTGTAGTTCATGCCGCTGGCAGTCATCACCGACATGCCGCGCTGAAGTTTAACCGGCTTTTCAGTCTCGATCACATCGTCGTTGACCAGCACCCTAAAATGCTGCGAATCAGCTTGCATCTGCGGATCGCCGTCACCGGGTGCACGCACGATGCGGGCGTTGTCGTACAGATCGACGATCGACGCGTCGGCGTTCACCTTGCCGGTGTCGCCGGTCGCGGTGACGATCGGCTTGCCGGGCTGGAACGCACGCATGGCCGGTTTGACCAGATCGCTCAGCTCGTCGTCTTCATAGTGAATCAGCGACTGGGCGGTCAGCCGGTATTGAGTCGAGCCCGATTGATCGAGTTCGGAAACCGAGAAATTGTCCGCGAAATAGTCCGGCGTGTGTTCTTTCGGGCGTACCACGTCTTCGTTCTGTCGTGGCAGGGTTGCTTGCAGCAGCCACCACGTGATACCGGCCAGCGCAGCCATCGCGACCAGCGGAATCAGGGAAGTCAGGCGAAACTGGTTCATCCGACGAGGCCTCGCTGTTCACCGCTGCAGGCCGCCGCAAGCAGCGCTTCATATTTGTGCTGCGCGCGCAACAGCGTGTCGACGACTTCGCGCGCCGCGCCGTGGCCGCCGCGCGCCTCGCTGACCCAATGAGCGCGCGCGATTACTTCAGGATGCGAGTTGGCGGGCGCTGCGGCGAAGCCGACCTTCAGCATCACCGCGAGATCGACCCAGTCGTCGCCCATGTAGCCGCATTCTTCCGCGCTCAGTCCAGTTTGCTGCAAAAGGTCCGCAAACGCCTGAGGTTTGTCCTGAATCCCCTGATAAACGTGCGTGACGTTCATCTCCTTCGCCCGCGCCGCGACGATGCCCGACTTGCGCCCCGTGATGATCGCGGTGTCGATGCCGGCCTGGCGCAGCAGCTTCATGCCGTGGCCGTCCATTGAGTGGAAGCCCTTCATCGTGTCGCCTTCCGCCGTGAACAGCAGACCGCCGTCGGTCAGCACGCCGTCGACGTCGAAAATCATCAGCTTCACGCGGCTTGCGCGTTCGGTTGCGGTAGCAGGGGCGATGGCCATCAGATCACCTTCTTCGAGAACAGGTCGTGCATGTTGAGGGCGCCGATCAGCTTGCCCGCTTCGTCGACGACCAGCATCTGATTGATGCGGTGGCGCTCCATCAACTCAACGGCTTCGACTGCGAGCTGGTCGGGACCGATGGTGCGTGGCCCGGGTGTCATCACCGAAGCAATCGACAACTGGCGGAAATCGCCGTCGCGTTCGAGCACGCGGCGCAAATCGCCGTCGGTGAAGATGCCGGTTACGCGGTCTTCGTGATCGACGATCGCGGTCATGCCCATGCGCTTGGCGGTCAACTGGAACAGCGCGTCGCGCACGGTAGCGTTGGGCGTGACCTTCGGCACCTGGTCACCGGTGCGCATCACGTCGCGCACATAAGTAAGCAGACGCCGCCCGAGCGCGCCACCCGGATGCGAGCGCGCAAAGTCGTCCCGTCCGAAACCGCGTGCGTCGAGCACCGCGACCGCGAGTGCGTCACCGAGCGCGAGCGCTGCGGTGGTGCTGGCGGTGGGCGCGAGATTCATCGGACAGGCTTCTTTCGACACTGCAGAATTCAGATGCACGTCGGCCAGTTGTGCGAGACTCGACGACGGGCGTCCCGTCATTGCAATCAGCTTCGCGCCGATCCGCTTGATGAGCGGCAGGATCGCCACGAGTTCTTCGGTTTCACCGGAATTGGACAGTGCAAGGAACACGTCGTCTGACGTGACCATGCCGAGGTCGCCATGGCTAGCTTCCGCCGGATGCACGAAGAACGCCGGCGTACCGGTGCTGGCCAGCGTGGCCGCGAGCTTGCGGGCCACATGGCCGGATTTGCCGATGCCGGAGACGACCACGCGCCCACGGCAACCCAGGATGAAGTCGATCGCCCCGACGAAACCATCGTCGAGTTGATCGCGAAGCGCGCGCACGGCGTCCGCTTCGATGTCCAGCACGTCACGAGCGAGCGCGAGTGCCCGGTCGCCATTGATTTTCGCTATCATTCGCGGAGTATAGCAAAGGCGCCTGTTCGCCGCGCCGGGCCTGCTGTGCCAAGCCGCTGCCTTTATCGGCCTATTTACTGGCCCCTCAACCTTGTCGCACGGCGTTTTCGTGCGCGGTTCCGCTGACGAACGAGGACGCTTTACCCATGCGTTTGTGCCGATGATCTCCCCGCTCGAAATGACGCTATTCCTGCTGCTGGCATCGGTGGCAGGGGTGGTGATATTTCGCTTTCTGAATCTTCCGCCGATGCTTGGCTATCTGTCTGTCGGCATCGTCGTCGGACCGCATGCGTTCGGTCTGATTCCGGATTCGGTCGGGGCACAGAACCTCGCCGAGTTCGGCGTCGTGTTCCTGATGTTCTCGATCGGGCTGGAGTTTTCGCTCGCCAAGCTGCGGTCCATGCGCCGGCTCGTGTTCGGCCTCGGCTTGCTGCAGGTAATCGGCACTATCGCGGTCGCGGTGACGCTCGGCTTCGCGCTGGAGCGCTGGGTGCATATCACGTGGCAGGCGAGCGTAGCGTTGGGCGGCGCGCTGGCGATGTCGTCGACGGCGATTGTCAGCAAGATGCTGGCGGAGCGGCTCGAAATCGAAACGGAGCACGGGCGCAATATCTTCGGCGTGCTGTTGTTCCAGGATCTCGCGGTGGTGCCGTTGCTGATTATCATCGCGGCGCTGGGCGGCCGGTCGGACGATCTGGTCAGCGCGCTCGGCGTGGCCGCGATCAAGATCGTCGTCGCCCTCGCGCTGCTGCTGATTGTCGGCCAACGCTTCATGACGCGCTGGTTCAACGTGGTCGCGCGACGCCGGTCGCAGGAATTGTTCATTCTTAATCTGTTGCTGGTGACGCTCGGCGCCGCGTTCATCACGGATAAATTCGGCCTGTCGCTGGCGCTCGGCGCGTTTATCGCCGGGATGTTGATCGCCGAGACGCCGTACCGGCATCAGGTGGAAGAGGACATCAAGCCGTTTCGCGACGTGCTGCTGGGGCTCTTCTTCGTCACGACCGGCATGCTGCTCAATCCGCGTGTGATCCTGGAACATCCGCTGATCGTGCTGGGCTTCCTGATCGGGCCGATTGTGTTGAAGGCGGTGATGATCACGGGCCTGTCGCGTCTGTTCGGCGCGTCGCCGGGCGTCGCGATGCGCACCGGTATCGGCCTCGCGCAAGCGGGCGAGTTCGGCTTCGTGCTGCTGAACCTGATTCTCGACCGGCATCTGGTCGACGCCACGCTGCTGCAGGCGATTCTCGCGGCGATGCTGCTGTCCATGCTCGCCGCGCCGTTCCTGATCCAGAACGCGGACCGGATCGTGCTACGGCTGTCTTCAACTGAATGGATGATGCAGTCGTTGCAGATGACGCGTATCGCCACGCAAAGCCTGAAGCAGAGCGGTCACGTGATCATTTGCGGCTACGGCCGTGCCGGGCAGAATCTGGCGCGCATGCTGGAACACGAAGGCTTGTCGTACGTCGCGCTGGATCTCGACCCCGACCGCGTCGCGGCGGCGGCGGCGGCGGGTGAGTCGGTCGTGTTCGGCGATGCCGGGCGGCGCGAGTCGTTGCTCGCCGCCGGTATCCACCGCGCGGCGACGATCGCGATTACCTACGCGAATACACCGTCGGCATTACGCGTGCTGCACAACATCCACGAACTGGAGCCGACGCTGCCGGTGATCGTGCGTACCGTCGACGATTCCGATCTGGAGAAGCTGCTGGCCGCCGGCGCGACCGAAGTGATTCCGGAAATCGTCGAAGGTAGCCTGATGCTGGCCTCGCACACGCTCGTGGTAATGGGCGTGCCGATGCGGCGCGTGGTGCGGCGGGTCGAGGAAATGCGCGACGAGCGCTATGCGCTGTTGCGCGGTTATTTCCGTGGCGCCGACGACGTGGACGACGACGACGGTCACGAACAGGTGCGGCTACAATCGGTCCCGGTCGACGAAAATGCGGACGCGGTGGGCCGCACACTGGCCGACCTCGGCCTGTTCGAGCTGGGTGTGGAAGTGACGGCGATCCGCCGGCACGGCATTCGCGGCGTCGAGCCGGACCCCTCCACCAAGCTGCGCGCAAGCGACATCGTGGTGCTGCGCGGTCTGCCCGAACAACTCGCGGAAGCCGAGGAACGGCTGTCGAAACATCGTCGTGCAGGCGCCGCCGCTGCGTGATTCATGCAGGCAGATTGACGCGTCGGGCAACGGGCGACGGGCAGCCGGCGCCCGGCAACCGGGGTAAGCGCCCCGCGGCGGCGCTGCGCACGCAGACCGCTGCTGATTCAGTTTTTCATCGTTTCATCGGACCTGTCCAGGTCCATCCGGAGACATCATGTCCAACGCGCTCGTGAGCGCGCCGCTCGATGCGGCCGACTACATCAAAAGCCACATACGCACGGTGCCTGACTGGCCGCAGCCGGGTGTGCAATTCCGCGATATCACGCCGCTGCTGCAGGAGGCGAAGTCGCTGCGTGTGCTGACCGACCTGTTCGTGCAGCGCTATTTCGACGCGAAGCTCGACTACGTGGCCGGGCTCGATGCGCGCGGTTTCATCATCGGGCCGATTCTCGCGCACGAGCTGAACATCGGCTTCATTCCGATCCGCAAGGCGGGCAAGCTGCCGTACAAGCGGCTGTCGCAATCGTACGAACTCGAATACGGCACCGCGACCGTCGAAATTCACGAGGATGCGTGCAAGCCGGGCGACCGCGTGCTCATCATCGACGATCTGATCGCGACCGGCGGCACGATGATGGCCGGCAAGATTCTGCTCGAGCGGCTCGGCGCAGTGGTGGTGGAAGGCGCGGCGATTGTCGATCTGCCCGAGCTTGGCGGCTCGAAGCTGCTGCGCGACGGCGGGCTCGAGCTTTACACGGCGACCTCTTTCGAAGGTCATTGAGCCCGGCGCTTCCGGCTTCACATCAAGAAGGTAAGGACGATGCCCAACTTCCTGCTGTTTCTCGCTACATCGATTGCGATCACGGTCGCGCCTGGCCCGGACAACCTGCAAGTGCTCGCGCGCGGTATCTCGCAGGGGCGCGCGGCGGGACTCGTCGCGGCACTTGGCTTTGCTGCGGGCATCACGTTTCACACGACGCTCGCCGCGCTCGGCGTCGCCGCGTTGCTGCGCTCGTCGCCGCTCGCGTTTGAAGCCATCAAGCTGGCCGGCGCCGCGTATCTGATCTGGATCGGCATCAAGGCGCTGCGCAGTCAGGGGCTTGCAACCGCGCATGAACGCGCACCACAACCGCTGATGTCCGTGTTCCGCCAAAGCGTGCTCGGCAATCTGATGAACCCGAAGGTAACGTTGTTCTTCGTCGTGTTCCTGCCGCAGTTCGTACAACCGCATGGCGCGCAAAGCGTCACCGTGCAGATGCTCGAACTCGGCGTGTTGTTCATGTTGCAGACGGTGGTGGTGTTTTCGCTGTTCGGCGTGTGCGCGGGGATGATCGGCGGCTGGCTCAAGCGTCGGCCGCGCGTGGGCGTATGGCTCGACCGGCTCGCTGGGGCGACGTTTATTGCGATTGGCATTCGCGTCGCGCTGCGTGACTGACGTGATGGATGTAGTCGAGCGGGTTGGTTCGATGCGCGCGACTTAAGCCAGCACCACCGCAGAAGCCAGCGCCACCGCAGACAGTTCGGAGTTTTCAGATGACTTTGCCTTGCATCACCGCCGCGCGCCGCTTCGACGCCGCGCTCCATCGACCGTTCCGGATCGGTGCCGAACAGGTCGGCTGGATCCGTTCGAGCGATGTGCCGCTGCTCACGCGCTGGCCCGATGTGTTCGATATCGGCAGCGCGGGTGTGACGCTCGCCGCCGGGTTCAATACCGTCGATTTACGCAGCGCGGCGCTCGGTTCGGTGATCGGCGCGCTCGCCGCCGAAGGCCGCATTCCAGGCTGGCGTAACGAGACCTACGCGATCCGCAACGCGTTCGACGCAGCGCCGCTCGCGTATATCGAGCGCGCGGCGTCGCGCTTCTTCGGGACGATGACCTACGCGGTGCATCTGAACGGCGTCGTAGAATACGCGGAGGGCGGGGCGCCGCAATTGTGGATCGCGCGCCGCAGCGACACCAAGGCCACCGACCCCGGCATGCTCGACAATGTCGTCGCGGGCGGGATCGGCTGGGGCTTCGGCGTCGAGGCGACGATCATCAAGGAATGCTGGGAAGAAGCCGGTATTCCCGAAGAAATTGCCGCGCGCGCCGTCGCGGGCCGTACCGCGCATGTGTTGCAATCGCTGCCGGAAGGCACGCAGGCCGAGCAGATTTTCATCTACGACCTCGCGCTGCCGACCGATTTTTCGCCGCGCAATCAGGACGGCGAAGTGGGCGAGCACCGGCTCGCGCGTATCGACGAAGTGGCACGCTGGATCGAGGATGGTGCGATGACGGTGGACGCAAGTCTTGCTACGCTGGATTGCCTGCTGCGCCGTCGCTGGATCGATGAAGACGCGTGCGCGGGAATCGATGCGTTGTTCGTGCCGCCGGCGTTTGAATGAGTATTGGCGCAGGCGCTGAAGCAGCCGCTCACCGTAAAACGAAACACGCTGCATCGAGCAGTACAGACTGAACAAACCACGCAATGAAGAAGGGAGTCACCCAGGTCATGTCGACCGATCACAGCTTTATTCTCAAACTGTCGTGCGCCGACCGGCCCGGCATCGTGCACGCCGTGTCGGGCTTTCTGTTCGAGCGTGGCAGCAATATTCTCGACTCCGCGCAGTTCGGCGACAGCGGTACCGGCGAATTCTTCATGCGCGTGCATTTTCAGCAGGTGGGCGGCGATCCGGGGCTGGAGGCGCTGCGCGTGTCGTTCGCGACGCTGGCCGAGCAGTTCGGCATGCGCTGGGAGTTGCACGACGCGTCGGTCAAGCCGCGCGTGGTGATCATGGTGTCGAAGATTGGACATTGCCTGAACGACCTGCTGTTCCGTTTCCGCACTGGCCAACTCGGTATCGAGATCGCAGCGATCATCTCGAATCACAAAGAGTTCTACCAGCTCGCCGCCAGCTACGACATTCCGTTCCATCACTTCCCGCTGCTGGGCGGCACGCCCGACGCGAAGGCCGCGCAGGAAGCGCGCGTGCTCGAAGTGATCGACGAACATCAGGCGGACCTGGTGGTGCTCGCGCGCTACATGCAGATTCTGTCGCCGAAGCTGTGTGAAGCACTCGCGGGCCGTGCAATCAACATTCACCACTCCTTCCTGCCGAGCTTCAAGGGCGCGAAGCCGTACTACCAGGCGTTCGACCGTGGCGTGAAGCTGATCGGCGCGACGGCTCACTACGTGACGACCGATCTCGACGAAGGCCCGATCATCGAGCAGGAAGTGGAGCGGGTCGACCACAGCATGACGCCGGAGCAATTGACCGCGATTGGCCGCGACGTCGAATGTGTGACGCTGGCGCGCGCGGTGAAATGGCACGTCGAGCATCGCGTCGTGTTGAACGGCAGCAAGACGGTGGTGTTCCGCTAGGCGTTTTTGTTTCGACGCCGCGTTGATGGCCAGCGCGGTGGACTGATGGAATGCACGGTGAAGCTGCGTGAAAAGGCGGGAAGCCTGGACCTGGCGGGCGGTTAATTCTGATCCGTGCTTCCTTCGCTGCCGGGTTGCGCCCACCCATGTCGGCGCAACCTGCTTATACGACTGGCAGAGTCGCCGGAAAACGCCGTGAGTTCCGGCGACGGTTCCTACGGCCGCGCCGCCGACCGACCTGCGTCCCGCGCAACATTGGCGTTTTGCGCCGAGCGGCGACGCGCATTCATCTTCTTCAGCCAGATCAGCAAGCCCGTCGCGCTAAGCACGGCGACCGCGATACCCAGCGCGCTAACCAGAATCCTTCCGCCGAGACCGAGGATGCGTCCCGAATGCAGGGGGAATTGCACCTGCATGAACACATCGCCAGCCGAACCTGTGCCGGGAATCGACTTGCCGAGCAGCTTGCCGGTGGCTGAGTCCCAATACATCCACGGATTGCCGAGGCCCATATCGCCGTGATCGTTGCCCGGCGAGTAGAAGCCGACGCCGTACGCGTGGATGAATGGCACGTAATAGAGTCCGCCCGGCGGCACCCGCAGATTCTGCGCACGGCCGGCCTGTTCGGCCAGTTCCACGATGCGTTCGCGGCTCAGTACCTGATCGCCGGGTTGCGGAGCACGCAGGATTTCAGGGTTGTTAAGCGGGTCTGGCGTGAGCGTGGAGAGCTTTGACACGATGGGGCGTACCACCGGCGCGGCAAGATTCATCGAGATCGAGGTCAGCGCAACGATCATCAGCAGCCCCCAGATCCACACGCCGCCTGAGCGGTGCAAATCGAACGTCATCGCGTAGCCGCCACGCTTCAGACGGAACGCGAACGACTTGCGCCACGCCTTGAAGCTCGGAAACGACAGCCACAGCGCAATCACGCTATCGAACAGCCAGATGATGCCGACGATCCCCATCAGCCACGTGCCGATGTCGATGCCGCCGGTGAACGGCAGTTGCAGCGTGTAATGCAGCTTGTAGATGAACGGCAGCAGGTTCAGGCGTGACAGCGAGACGGCGCCCCACAGGCGGCGTCCCTGGATGTCGCCTGTGACGGGATTGACGGCAAGCTGGTCGAAATCGAGCGCGTAGGGTTGCTGGGTTGCGGGGTCGATGCGCGGCTGCACGATCATCTGCAACGTGTGGCCGGGTTCGATCGCGAGCGGCAGATAGGTCACCTGAAGACGCGGATCGGCCGCTTCGACGTGACGCGCGAGTTCCAGCGCCGATTGCGTCGGGCCGGCGGTACGGGCGTTGAAGAACGACGGATTCAGCGCCGCGTCGAGTTCGTGGTCCCACGCGATGATCGCGCCGGTGAGACCGGCGACGAACAGAAACAACGCGGTTAAGACGCCGAACCATCGGTGCAGGCGGACGAACTGGCGTCTCATGTGCGGGCCGGCAGCACAGGGCGGAAAAACGGATGGGATGTCACGACGCAGGCTTTTTGTAAACGGGAATTATTCGCATCTTAGGGGCTTGTGCGAACTCCTGCAAGTTTCCCGCCACGAGGCCGAAGACAAAAAGAAGAGGGGACGCTGAAGCGTTGTCCTGGATGACAAGCGATAGGCAATCGGGACGGCGCAGACGTCGCCGTCCCGATTGCCTATGAGTATTTGGGGGTCACACCAACCGCAAATAGATCAGTTCGCGTTTGATATAGGCGTAGAAAATCGGTGCTGCGACGACGCCAGGAATGCCGAACGCGGCTTCCATCACGAGCATTGCGATCAGCAATTCCCACGCACGCGCCTCGATTTGTCCGCCGACAATGCGCGCATTCAGGAAGTATTCGAGCTTGTGAATCAGGATCAGGAACACGAGCGACATCACCGCCGCCGGAAAACTCACCGACAGCGCGACCGCGACGATGATCGTGTTCGACATCAGATTGCCGATCACCGGCAGCAGGCCGAGGATGAACGTGACCAGCACCAGTGTTTTCGACAGCGGCAGCCGGTCGTGAAAGATCGGCAGAACCACCAGCAGGAAGATGGCGGTGAAGACCGCATTGATCGCGGAAATTTTGACCTGGGCGAACACGATGCGGCGGAACGCATCGGCGAAGCGGCTCACGCGCGTGACAAAGGCCGTGGACAGCGGCAGCCGGTGCATCTGCTTCTGCGCGCCGACCGCGATGATCGCGCCGATGATCATGCCGATCAGAACATGCGTGAACCCGCGCGCCGCCGTCGTGCCGCTTTGCTGCAGCATGTTGGCGTGCGTGTGCATCAGCTCTTCGGCTTTCGCCTTCATCTGCTCGGTATCGACGGGCAGCGAGTTGGCGATGAACTGGGGAATCCGGCCGCGCGCCTCGTGGATCAGCTGCATGGCCTGGTCGAGCAGCGCCTGCACGCTCGGTACGTCGTTCTCGAAGTGCTCGATGATGCCGAGCGTGAGACCCGTCAGCGCCCCCACGATCACCGCCGACAAAATCACCACCGCGAGCCAGCGTGCCCGCTTGCTCGACATGTGACGCTCGATGCGCGGCGCGATCGTGTGGACGAGCTGGAACACCAGCAGCCCGGCGAGCAATGCGCCAAGCAGCTTCAGTTCAATCACCCCCCACATGCCGACCAACATCAGAACGTAACTGCCGATTTCGACTGCCGACAACTTCGGCAGGCTCATGTCGCTAGTCAGCCTGACCGGGCGTGGGCGTAGGTCTTGCACCTGCCCGTCGTCGCGCGCCTGATTCCGCTTGGCCATGGCTTATTCCGTCTCCAACCCGTGATGTGCAGCGTTACTTTTTACTGGCAGCCCGTTTCAGCAGCGGCGCCAGATACTTGCCGGTAAAACTTGCTTTCGACTTCGCCACCTGTTCCGGCGTTCCCTGGGCGATGATCTGCCCGCCGCCCGCGCCACCTTCCGGACCCAGGTCGATGACCCAGTCGGCTGTTTTGATTACATCGAGATTATGCTCGATGATCACGACAGTATTACCTTGATCGCTCAAGCGGTGAATCACTTCCAGCAGCAGCGCGATATCGTGAAAGTGCAGACCGGTGGTCGGCTCGTCGAGGATGTATAGCGTGCGACCCGTGTCACGCTTGCTCAGTTCCAGCGAGAGTTTGACGCGTTGCGCCTCGCCGCCCGACAGCGTGGTCGCCGACTGGCCCAGGCGGATATAGCCCAGACCCACGTCCAGCAAGGTTTTCAGCTTGCGCGCGACAACCGGAACCGGCTTGAAAAACTCGTGCGCGGCCTCGACCGTCATGTCGAGCACTTCGCTGATGTTCTTGCCTTTGTATTGGACGTCCAGCGTTTCGCGGTTGTAGCGCTTGCCGTGACAGACGTCGCAAGGAACGTACACGTCCGGCAAAAAGTGCATTTCGACCTTCAGCACGCCGTCGCCCTGGCAAGATTCGCAGCGGCCGCCCTTCACGTTGAACGAGAACCGGCCCGGGTCGTAGCCGCGTTCCTTGGCGGCGGGAACGCCCGCGAACAGTTCGCGAATCGGGGTGAAAAGGCCGGTGTACGTGGCCGGGTTGGAGCGCGGCGTACGGCCGATCGGCGACTGGTCGACGTTGATCACCTTGTCGAAGTGCTCAAGCCCTTCGATCGATTCATACGGCGCCGGCTCGGTCGCCGAGCCGTACAGGTGATGCGCGACCGCGTGATACAGCGTGTCGTTGATCAGCGTCGACTTGCCCGAGCCGGACACGCCGGTCACGCAAGTGAGCAACCCAACCGGCAGGTCGAGCGATACGTGCTTCAGATTGTTGCCATACGCCTCGATGATGCGCAGACGACGTTCGTCGGGCGCCTTGCGCGCGTCGGGGTATTCGATATTGCGCGCGCCGGACATGTATTGCCCGGTCATCGATGCCGGGTTCGCCTGCACCTGCTTCGGCGTGCCCTCGGCGATCACCATGCCGCCATGCTCGCCCGCGCCCGGACCCATGTCGACCACGTAGTCGGCCATGCGGATCATGTCCTCGTCGTGCTCGACGACGATCACCGAGTTGCCCAGGTCGCGCAGATGCTTGAGCGTTGCGATCAGCCGGTCGTTGTCGCGCTGATGCAGACCGATCGACGGTTCGTCGAGCACGTACATCACGCCGGTCAGGCCCGAGCCGATCTGCGACGCGAGCCGGATGCGTTGCGCTTCGCCGCCCGACAGCGTTTCCGCGCTGCGTTCGAGCGACAGGTAATCGAGCCCGACGTTATTCAGGAACATCAGACGCGCGACGATTTCCGTGACCACCTTATCGGCGATCTCGCGCTTCGAGCCTTCGAGACGCAGCGTCTGGAAATAGCCGAGCGCGTCGCGCAACGGCCAGCCGCTGATTTCGAAGATGCCGCGCGCGTCTTCATCCGCGCCAATCCGCACGAAACGCGCTTCGCGGCGCAGCCGGGTGCCGGCGCAAGCCGGGCACGCCTGGTTGTTCTGATACTTGGCGAGTTCTTCGCGCACCGCGACCGAATCGGTCTCGCGATAACGCCGCTCCAGATTCGGGATGATCCCTTCGAACACATGCTCGCGCACCGAAGTGCGGCCGCGTTCGTTGATGTACGAGAACGGGATCTCCTGCTTGCCCGAACCGAACAGCAGGATCTTGCGGACCTTCTCGGGCAGGTCTTCGACGGCCGTGTCGATATCGAACTCGTAGAACGCCGCAAGACTTTGCAGCATCTGGAAGTAGAACTGGTTGCGCCGGTCCCAGCCCTTCACCGCACCCGCCGCGAGCGACAGTGACGGATGTGCGACCACCCGCTTCGGATCGAAGAACGTGATCTGGCCGAGGCCGTCGCATTCCGGGCAGGCGCCCATCGGGTTGTTGAACGAGAAGAGCCGCGGCTCCAGTTCCTGCAGTGAATACGAGCAGATCGGGCACGCGAACTTCGAGCTGAACAGCTTCTCCTTGTCCGTGTCCATTTCGAGCGCGATCGCGCGGCCGTCGGCGAGACGCAGTGCCGTTTCAAACGATTCGGCCAGCCGCTGCTTCATGTCCGGCCGCACTTTCAGACGGTCGATCACGACGTCGATCGTGTGCTTGTCGTTCTTCTTCAGCTTCGGCAGCGAGTCGACTTCATAAATCTTCGCGACGCCTTCATTGGCGGTGCCGCCGCCCGAACGCACGCGAAAGCGGATGAAACCCTGCGCCTGCATTTCCTCGAACAGTTCGACGTGCTCGCCTTTGCGATCCGCCACGACCGGTGCGAGGATCATCAGCCGGGTCTCTTCGGGCAACGCGAGCGCCGCGTCGACCATCTGCGACACGCTTTGCGCTTCGAGCGGAATCTCGTGATCGGGGCAGTACGGCGTGCCGACACGTGCGAATAATAGTCGCAGGTAGTCGTGAATTTCGGTGACGGTGCCGACCGTGGAGCGCGGGTTATGCGACGTCGCTTTCTGTTCGATCGAGATAGCCGGCGACAGACCTTCGATCAGATCGACGTCCGGCTTTTCCATCAGTTGCAGGAACTGGCGCGCATAGGCGGAAAGGCTTTCGACGTAGCGCCGCTGCCCTTCCGCGTAGAGCGTGTCGAACGCGAGCGACGATTTTCCCGAGCCGGAAAGGCCCGTAATGACGACGAGCTTGTGACGGGGTAAATCGAGGTTGACGTTCTTCAGGTTGTGGGTGCGAGCCCCACGAATACGGATTTGTTCCACGGATTTATTCCATGAACTGGCGGAAAGAGGAAGGGGCTAAACCTGCTACTATAACGACTTTTCGAGACCGCCGTTACGGCTTCCTGACAGCTGGAATCAGGCGTACAGCAAGCTGTAAGGCAGCGGTTCAGCGCCGCGGAAAGAGGTCTAACTGGGGCCATTTTCCGCGAGTACAAGGCACCGCGACGCACCGCAAGGCGCAAGTGGGAAGGCGGCAGGGCCGCTGGCTTCCATGCCGCGCCGATCGCATTCC
The DNA here is from genome assembly GCF_904848625.1 of Paraburkholderia metrosideri. GTDB lineage: Bacteria > Pseudomonadota > Gammaproteobacteria > Burkholderiales > Burkholderiaceae > Paraburkholderia > Paraburkholderia metrosideri. Next base: position 32,119 of record NZ_CAJHCP010000008.1, on the reverse strand, counting down.
GCCGTCACGTCATCGTTGTGGTCAGCCGCCCGGTTGGGGCCGTCCAGCGGGTTGACCGTCCGCAGTGCACCGCCCAGCTCATTCAAAGAACGTTCCCGATGTCCAATCCGTCCGCCACTTCCACACGCATGAGCGCGCCTGAAATGCGCGCGACCGTGTCGCTTGCCGCGATCTTCGCGCTGCGCATGCTCGGTCTGTTCATGATCATGCCGGTGTTCTCGATCTACGCGAAATCCATTCCGGGCGGCGACAACGTGCTGCTGGTCGGTATCGCACTCGGCGCGTACGGCGTGACGCAGTCCATGCTCTATATTTTTTACGGCTGGGTGTCCGACAAGATCGGCCGCAAGCCGGTCATTGCGACGGGCCTGCTGATCTTCGCGATTGGCAGTTTCGTCGCGGCGGGCGCGCACGACATGACGTGGATCATCGTCGGCCGGGTGATTCAGGGGATGGGCGCGGTGTCCTCCGCAGTGATCGCCTTTATCGCCGACCTGACCGCCGAAGAGCATCGCACCAAGGCAATGGCGATGGTCGGCGGCAGTATCGGCGTGTCGTTCGCGGTGGCGATCGTCGGTGCGCCGATCGTGTTCCAGTGGGTCGGCATGAGCGGCCTGTTCACGCTGGTCGGCATCTTCTCGATTCTGGCGATCGGCCTCGTGCTGTGGGTCGTGCCCGATGCGCCGAAGCCCGTGCACATACGCGCGCCGTTCAGGGAAGTGCTGCATAACGTCGAACTGCTGCGTTTGAACTTTGGCGTGCTCGTGCTGCACGCGACACAAACTGCGTTGTTCCTCGTCGTGCCACGCATTCTCGAAGCCGGCGGTTTGCCGGTCGCGTCGCACTGGAAGGTGTATTTGCCGGTCATGGGCCTGTCGTTCGTGATGATGGTGCCGGCGATCATCGCCGCGGAAAAGCGCGGCAAAATGAAAATCGTGCTGCTGTCCGCGATCGGTCTTATCCTGATCGGACAGTTGTTATTGGGCGTCGCTCCGCATACGATTCTGAGTGTCGCGGCGATCCTTTTTGTGTACTTTCTCGGCTTCAATATTCTTGAGGCATCGCAGCCTTCGCTGGTGTCGAAGCTGGCTCCCGGAACCCGCAAGGGTGCGGCCGCCGGCGTCTACAACACCACGCAGTCGATCGGTCTTGCGCTGGGCGGAATGATCGGCGGATGGCTGCTTAAGGTGGATGGTCAGAGCGCCGTGTTTTTCACGTGTTCGGGGCTCGTCTTTTGCTGGCTTATAATCGCCGCAAAGATGAAGCAGCCGCCGCGCAGGGCGGGTACGTAACACGCGACGATTCGCGACCACTTGCGTAGCGCTCGCGGCGCATTCGGGGTACTTCCCGACATCACCCAGAACTCACCCGGCGGCGGGCAGAGGCGCTGTTCCCGGCTCGGCTCGCCAGCCGTGAGACGCGAACCGCGCATTGCCGCGCCGCCCGCAACGGAATCAACAGGAGAAACTCATGGCATCCGTGAATAAGGTCATTCTCGTCGGCAATCTCGGCGCCGATCCGGAAGTCCGTTATCTTCCGAGCGGCGACGCAGTGGCGAACATCCGCCTTGCGACGACTGACCGGTACAAGGACAAAGCGTCCGGCGAAATGAAGGAAGCGACCGAATGGCACCGCGTGTCGTTCTTCGGCCGCCTCGCGGAAATCGTTTCCGAATATCTGAAGAAAGGTTCGTCGGTCTACCTGGAAGGGCGCATCCGTACCCGGAAGTGGCAGGCGCAAGACGGCACCGACCGTTACTCGACCGAAATCGTCGCTGAGCAGATGCAAATGCTGGGTGGCCGTGGCGGCGCGATGGGCGGTGGCGGCGACGAAGGCGGTTATAGCCGTGGCGAGCCGTCGGAGCGTAGCGGCGGCGGTGGTGGCGGTGGTCGCACGATGTCGGGTGGCGGCGCGCCGCGCGGCGGCAATGCTGGCGGCGGCGGTGCAAGCCGTCCGAGCGCGCCGGCTGGCGGCGGCTTCGACGAGATGGACGACGACATTCCGTTCTAAGGTCTCGCCACCATAGAATGTAAAGACCAACCCCGCCTGTGTGCGGGGTTTTTCTTTTGCTCGCGCGTCGGCCGTGGCGACGATTACCTTTATCGTCGCGGCGCGCCCCGATTCCAGCAAGCACCCGGGGTCGTCGGACTGGCGAATGCGCAGGCGCAGTTTGCCGACCGGCTTGCCACGACGCAGATCACGAACTTCGGCAGCCGCGTCGAGCCACTGCGCGACACTCGCAACGCAAGCCTCAGCGCGTCAGAACTCCCGCTGCAAATGCGTCAACGCATCCCGCATCGACGCACTGGAAACCACGATGGGCCCGGTGAACGGCGTATCCAGATCCACAATCACATAAATTGCCGAGGCGATCGACACAGCGCCCAGTGAGATCGTCACCAGCGCCAGCGCATTGCGCGGCGTAATCAGCCCAAAGCTCAGAAAGATCACGCACAGCCAGAACGCCAACGTCCGGAAAAACGGCTGTGAGATCGAGCTGTGCGCCTCTTCCAGAATCTTCCAACGTGCATCCACGACACGCCGGTATTGCGTCAACGCGTCGTCGAGCGCGCGATGTTGCAGCATATCGCGCGCGTGCACCTGGCGTAGCTCCGTGCCGACCGCGGTCAGCATGTCGCCCAGCCGGAAATTCTCCAGGTTCTGCGCACCGGCTGGTGGTCCGATGTTTTTTGGGTAATCGCCGGCAGGTGCCGGCTCGCCCGGCCAGGTCGAGGCGATGGCCGCCGCCGTGTACTGACGCAACAGACGCCTGGCTTCGTCGGTTTCGCTGCCAAATGCGCGCAACGTCGTGTCGAATTCGATCAGATCGGCGGAATACGTACGCAAGTCGTTCGACGCGGTATCGAAACTGGATTTAGCGGACGCCGTCATCAAGCCGAGCACCAGCGCGGCAAATGTCACCAGCATGCCGATCACCAACTGGATCAGTTGCACGGTTTCATGCGCCTTGTGCTCTTCGGGCAGGAGCGGGCGCACCCACACGCCCACGCCAGTGGAGAGCAGTAACAGCGCGAAAACCAGTAGAGCCGAACCGACTTCCAACATGGACATGCTCCAAAAACCTGTGCTTCGACACTGTCCATCAACGGAAGCTGGACGGAAACCCGGGTAGTCCCGCAAAGCGGCGATCTGCGTGAGCGGTCGTCCACGTTTGCCCAGATATTGATCTGCGACAACGATCTGCCTTACCAACCATAAAGTTTCCTGTAATCCAGCCGTAGTTCCTCAATGTGGTGGTCGCTTAAATTTTAGACACAAGTTGCGGACCGGGCCGAAGGGTTTGGGCGCAGCACGCATGGCCGAGGCTATTGCTGATGTGCGGTCAGGCAGCCCAATGGAGACGTGCCCGATGTTGAGAAATCTGTCGATTCGAACCTGCCTTACCCTGATGATCCTGTTTTTCGGCGTCGCGCTGCTGCTTGGCGCTGCGGCGGGATTGCTGTCGCTGCGTTCGAGCAACGCGTCGCTGCAGCAGATGTACACGGTGGACACCCCCGCCGTCGCCGATCTCGAAGGAAGTTCTGGACAGCTGCTGCGCCTGCGGCTCGCGCTGGCGACCTATGCGTCGCTGGTCGAGTTGAACGATCAGGACGGCGCAAGTGCCGTGCTCAAGCGTTTCGACGTGTACCAGAAAGCCTCCGACGATCGACTTGCCCACTACGTGAGCCGCGCCAGCGCGGATGCGGATGAACAGCGTCTGATCAAGGACATGCAGGACAAGCGCGACACCTTCCTTCGCGACGGCGTCGCGCCGGCGCTCGCCGCGCTCAAGTCCGGTGACAACAACGCGTTCCAGCAATTGCAGGCGCACAAGCTGCCGTCGCTCTATAGCGCGTACGAGAAGGCGATGCTCACGCTCGAACAGTTGCAACTCGATCACGGCGCACAGCGCTATCAGGACGCGCAGGACCTGTTCTTCGCGATCAGCGTGGCGGTGGCGATCGGCATGGTGGTGTCGCTGCTGGGTTCGTGGATCGGCCGCGCGGTGCTGATGCGCGCCATCGTCAGTCCGGTCGATGCGACCATCGCGCAATTCCAGCGCATTGCCAACGGCGACCTGACGAGCCAGATCACGGTGAGCAGCAGTAACGAAATGGGCCGTCTCGCAGCCGCGTTGCGCACTATGCAGGATTCGTTGATCGCGACGGTGAGTGCGGTGCGCCAAGGCACCGAATCGATCGATACCGGCGTGAGCGAGATCGCAGCGGGTAACACGGATCTGTCGCAACGCACGGAAGAGCAGGCTGCATCGCTTGAAGAGACTGCGGCGAGCATCGAACAACTGACGTCGACGGTCAAACAGACCGCGGAAAACGCGAAGCAGGCGAGCTCGCTGGCACAGGGCGCGTCGAGTCTGGCGGCGCAGGGCGGCGAGTTGACCGAGCAGGTGGTCGGCACGATGCACGGCATCGTCGGCGACTCGCGGCGGATGGCCGACATCATCGGCGTGATCGAAGGGATCGCCTTCCAGACCAATATCCTGGCGCTCAACGCAGCGGTCGAGGCGGCGCGTGCAGGCGAGCAGGGCCGCGGTTTCGCGGTGGTCGCCAGCGAAGTGCGTTCGCTCGCGCAGCGCAGCGCGGCAGCGGCCAAGGAGATCAAGAGCTTGATCGATGCCTCGACCGCGCGAGTGCAGGCCGGCTCGCAACTGGTCGAGCGTTCGGGGTCGACCATGACCGAAATCGTCGAAGCGATTGCGCGCGTGAGTTCGATCATGGGCGAGATCGCGGCAGCCGCGCTCGAGCAGAGTACCGGTATCGATCAGGTCAATCTCGCTGTCGCGCAAATGGACGAAGTGACCCAGCAGAATGCCGCGCTAGTCGAGCAGGCGGCTGCGGCGGCGGGTTCGCTGGAAGATCAGGCACGCCGGTTGTCCGCGGCAGTGGCGGTGTTTCGGGTGGGTAATGGTGGCTCCGGGTTCGCTCCACGGTCCGGCGAACGGCGTAGCGGCGCGGCCGCTGAGCCGACGATGAACGACCGGGGTGAGTTCGCTACCGCCTGAAGTAACCAGTAAAAAAGATGGCGCGAACGCTTGCGCGCAGGTCCTTGTGGCGTTTGCCGTCATCGGTTATCGGCAATGACGATAACCGCCGCGGGGAAGCGCAGGGGCGCGGCCCCACGCTACGGCATCGCCGCATAATACTTCGCCAGACCATCAATCTCCTCCGGCGTTAATTGCCGCGCCACGTTGCGCATCTGCTCATTGATATCGTTGTGCCGCGCGCCGGTAGCAAACGCATGCATCTGCGCGGCGAGATAAACCGAAGACTGCCGACCTAACCATGGCGCCGCGCCCTTGCGATCGAGTTGTCCATGACACGCGGCGCACGGCGCGATATTGCGCTCCGGGTCGCCCTGCATCGCGAGCTTCACCGCGTTGGCATCGGGCTCCTCGCCGCGCGGCAGAACTTCCGCCGCGGGGGCTCTCGCCAGCGACGAGTAATACGCTGCGAGATCCTGCAAATCCTCATTGCTGCGCGCCGCGATGATCGCCTGCATCACCGCGTTTTGCCGCAGGCCGCTCTGGTAATCGCGCAACTCTTTATAGACGACATCGGGATATTGTCCCGCCAACGCGGGCGCTGTCACCTGAGTCGTGCCGAGCACGCCGTGACACATCGAGCAATTCTGCGTTGCAATGGTCGCACCGCGCCCGATCGAATCTGCCGTGGGATGCACCCACGGCGAAGGCGGCAACACGACCACGTCGCTCGGTACGGGCGCGTTCGCTCTCGCGCCGTTGTACCAGCTCGACGGCACGCCTGCGGCGCCGCAGATCGTCGCCCATAAGCCGCGATCGCCGAACGCGCTGCTCGCCGACGGCAGCCAGATAAAGCCGATCAGGATCCCCACGATGGCAATCGCAATCGTGCCGCCCACGCTCCACGTGAACCACGGGTTACGCAAGCTGAAGACGCGTTCGTCACTCATCGCTGCGCTCCGATAATGACGGCCGGCACCGAGGTTTGCGGCAGTCTGAGCAACTGCACGATCGGCACGCTGTAGTTGACGACGGTGAGGCCGATCATCAGCGCGACCCACAAGCCGAAGCTGTTGAGCGCGGCCGGTACGTGGTCCACCGGATGCGCGGCGGTGGCAAAGCGGAACTCCTGTGGCTGGATCGCCGGTCCGAATTGCGACTTCGCGAGGATGACAGTGAACAGCACACCGGACACCACCAGAATCAAGCCGCCGACCGCCGACATGCCCACCCAGAAGCCCTGATCCTGCATGCCCGACATGTTGTAGTCGTAGTAAGCCATGCGACGCGGCGCGCCGAGCAGGCCCACGTAATGCCACGGCAACGTCACGACCATCATGCCGATGAACCACAGCCACAATTGCGTGCGCACCAGCTTCACCGAAATGATCGCGCGTCCGGTGAGTTGCGGCCACAGTTCGTACGCAATCGCGAAGTACATGATGACGATTGCGCCGCCGAAGATCAGGTGGAAGTGTCCGGTTACCCACTGGGTGTTGTGCACCGTCGAATTCAACTGATAGCTCATGTTGATGAGCCCGCCCGCGCCGCCAAAGCCGAGCATCACGAATGAAAATGCGATCACCAGCATCATCGGGTTCTGCCACGGTAACGCGGTGAGCCAGCCGAACGCGCCTTTGCCGCCGCGCAATCGGCCGGCGATTTCGACGGAAGCGCAGATCGTGAATACCGTCAGCAATGTCGGAACCGAGACCATGCCTGTGAACACCGCATGCAGGAACTTGAAGCCGGAGCCGACCTGCGGATCGGCGAACAGATGGTGAATGCCGATCGGCATCGCGAACACGAGGAACAGGATGAACGACACGCGCGCCATCGAATCGCTATAAAGCCTTCCGCCGATCGCGCGCGGCACCAGTGTGTAATACGCGATATACGCCGGGATCAGCCAGAAATAGACGATGGCGTGCAATGTCCACGAGAACAGGATGCGTGAGAGACCGGCGTCGATGGTATGCGTCAGGCCGAACGCGACCGGCAGGATCTGGAACAGAATCTCCAGCGCTGCCCCCACCGCGGTCCACGCCCATAGATACGCGCCCGCTACGTTCGCGAACATCGCGAGCGGCACGGGCTTGCCGGGGTTCGAGCGCTTCCAGACGCGCAGATTCACATGCATCAGCGCGACCCAGATCCACGAGCCGACTACCACCAGTACCACGCCGAGGTAGTAGAACGGACTACCGATCATCGGCGGATAGAAGGTGTAGAGCACGGAGGCTTTGCCGAGCGCGACCGGCACCATCGCCATCACCGCGCCGACCAGCAGCAGATAAAACGCGGCCCACGCCCATTTGAGACCGACCAGCCGCTGCGCGAGCGCCAGCTCGACGATCGCATAGCCGAAGCCCATCGACACCAGCGTCGGCATCACATACGCCATCACCGAGCCGTGCGCGGTCACCGAGCGGTAGTACAACTCGGGATCGCCGATCCACGGCACCAACGGACTGCGCACCAGCATCTGCCACGCGCCGAGAAACAGCGCGATCAGAAACGCGATGAAGGCGAGCCAGAAATGCGCGAGAACGAGTCGCTTAGCGTGGAACACAGCTCAGCCTCCGTGATTGTCGGGCCATCGCGAAGAAGGTGGCTTTGTCGATCACCTTCACGTGCGCCCACATCGTCTGATGGCCGAAGCCGCAGAACTCGTGACACGGCATGTTGTGATCGGCGGGATGGTCGAACTGCGTGTTCAGCGTCGCGACATAGCCGGGCACGACCATCGTGTTGATGTTCGTATCGGTGACGAGCAGGCCGTGCACGACGTCGGCGCTGGTGGTGCGGATCGTGATCGGCGTATCGGCGGGAACCAGCAGGCATTGCGGCGTGAACGAGTACTGCTGCGCGATGAAGCGCACCATCACCGAGCCATCTGGCTGCACCGCGCTGCCAAGATTGTCTTCGACGAATTCGCCGGACAGTTGCAGTCGCGACGGGTCGATCGTTTCGACGCGCGACGGCGGCATCATCGCCCAATGCAAGCCGGAAAACACGATCACGGCGAGCATCAGCACGATTAGCCCGACCGCAAAAATCGCCCAGCGCCGCTCGGCGCGTAATGCGACCGAGTGGCCGCTATCCGGTTGATGATTCGATTCGGTCGACATGGTCAGTGGATAACGCCGCGTGGCAAAAACGCGAAGAAGTAGAAGGCGAACCAGATCGCCATGACGATCAGGGTTGCGACACCAGCGACGGCAATCGCGCCATGCGGACCGGCCGCGACGACGCGTTCCACTTCGTCATCGGTGGGCGGCGCGCTGGGGGTGTCGTTTGCTTGCATCTCGTGGGTTCTCCCGTGCAGCGGTTCTTCAATACGCGCCGCTCGAATACGTGACTCAGTGCAGCGGCGCGTTGCGTAGTTCGTTGACCTGGCGCGCGGTCACAGGCTGACCATGATTGCCCCACGCGGTGCGGATATAGGTGACCACCGCAGCTGCTTCGGTGTCGTTCAGTTCCTGACCGAACGGCGGCATCCCATACGGTTCGGGATTGCGCATCGTGCCGGGCGGAAAGCCGCCGTTCAACACGATCCGGATCGGATTGACCGCCGAGTCCATTTCAATCGACTGATTGCCCGCGAGCGGCGGGTAATGCTGCAACTGTCCCTCGCCCTTTGCGCCGTGACATATCGCGCATTTGTCCGCGTAAATCTTTTCGCCGAGCGCGAACACGTTGGTGTTGGTCGGAGCAGTCGGACCTGATTTGCGGCCGCTTTTGTCGGGCAGGCTTTTCAGATAAACGGCCATTGCGCGGATATCGTCGTCGCTCAGATATTGCAGGCTGTGATACGTGACTTCGGCCATCGGGCCATACACCGCGCCGCGATCCGAAATGCCGGCCTGCAACAGGTCGACGATGTCTTTGATGCTCCAGTCGCCGAGACCGCCGTCCTTGTCGGACGTGAGCGACGGCGCGTACCAGTTCTGCACCGGAATCAGACCGCCCGCGAACTGATCGCGCTGCGACGAGCCGCCGAGCATGTTGATTTTCGTGTGGCACATCGTGCAGTGCCCCAGCCCTTCGACCAGATACGCGCCACGATTCCATTCGACCGATTTGGTCGGATCAGGCTTGAATTCGCCCTCACGAAAATACAACGTGCGCCAGCCGTATAGCAACTCGCGCTGGTTGTACGGAAAACGCAGCGTGTGCTTGCGGTTAGGCTCGCGTACGGGCTCGACGGTCTTCAGGAAGGCGAAGATCGCGTCCGAGTCTTCGCGCGTGACTTTCGTGTATTGCGCGATCGGCATCGCGGGATAGATCAGCTCGCCATTGGGCTTGCGGCCCGTGCGCATCATCTTGAAGAACGCTTCCTGGCTCCATGTGCCGATGCCGTACTGCGCGTCAGGCGTGATGTTCGGCGAATACAGCGTGCCGAACGGCGTTTCCATCGCGAGACCGCCTGCGAACAGTCTGCCGCGCGGCGCGGTATGGCAGGCTATGCAGTCGCCGGCGCGCGCCAGATACTCGCCGCGTTTGACGATCTCGGGCCGGGTGTCGGTATCGGCGCCCGCCGCTGCGATGGGTGTGGCGGGGGCGGGTTCGGCTGCGTGGCTCTGCGCAATGAGCGGCGCAGACAGCGCATGCAGAAGCATCGCGGCGCCACTCAGCAGCAAACCGGCCGTCAGCAGGCGAAGTGTCGGCTTCATTGCGGTTGACTCCCGCAAGCTAGAGGCAGCGGCCCGGCGGCCGACGCTGCGGGGCGCGGATCGGCCGGACGCGGCTGACGGGCGAGCCAGCTCGATACGGCGGTGATGTCCTTGTCGCTCAGCTTGATCGCGATCGTGTGCATGCAGTCCGGCGCGAGCGCGTGACGCGTTCCCGAGCGCCACGTGCCCATCTGTCCGGCGATATAGCTCGCGTGCAAGCCCAGCAGCCCCGGTATGCCCGGCTGCGTGCCGGTCATACGACTCCCATGACAGGCGATGCACGCCGGTATCTTGCGCGCCGGATCGCCGTGCGTGACGAGCCGCTCGCCGGCAGCGAGCGTGGCGGCCGGGACATCGGTGTGATCGGCGTCGGGATACGGTGGTTGCAGATCGGCGAAATACTGGCTGATCTTGCGCAGGTAGTCGTCGGGCAGGAACGCGAGCAGATAGCCCATTGGCGGATAAGTGCGGCCGCCGTCACGAAACGCAGTGAGCTGATTGAACAGATAGTCAGCGGGTTTGCCGGCGATACGCGGAAAGTAGTCGTTGTTCAGCCCCTGGCCTTGCACGCCATGACACGAGGTGCACGCACGAATACGCTCGTCCATCGCCGAGGGCATCGCGACGGGCGCACTCGCCGCCGCAAACGCTGCGCCGCTCCACATGACGTAAAGCACGAGCAAAACCGAAGATCCGATAGTTCTACGATGCACGCCGGGCCTCGTTGGGGAACGTTCTTCTTTATCGATTTGATTCTCATGCATTCGCTCGCGGATTCACGCCAGGAATCTAACGGACGATGTATGTCGGGCTGCCGGTCTTTTATAGCGACTGCATAACAGCAAATCAGAGCGGACTTATTCTGGATCGCGAAGTATTAATGCGTACGCTGTCACGGCAATGGGTCGAAACGGCTCGTTATACGACTCGGGATACGGCGATGCAATTGCATTTTTCAAACACAATGATCTGCCTGAATGCGCCAGTGGGCGGCGGTTTTCGGGCTGCGAGGATAACGCTTGAAACGCGTCTGTAACGTTCTGCAGCGTGTGTCAGGTTGCAGGAATTTATCCGGGACGTCAATAGCAAAACAACGCTCGGCCAATGACGCGCCGGAACAATCATAGGTGGCGATGAGTGTGCGTTCAACTGTTCATCACGCAAGAATTGACCTGGATCATAGTGTGCTCACGCAAACAGGTTCATTAACGCGGTTCGCGCATTGCTGACGAGTTCGCTTTCGCCGATCCGCCCGGGCAGCAGATGAAACTCGACCGAGGGTAATGCAGGCAATCCGATACTCGACGGACATGCCACCACGCCACCGCCCAGCGACGATTCGTTCAGGCAGGAAATGCCGAGGCCGGCCTGCAATGCCAGCTGCAACCCGGCGACGCCGGAAGCGGAATGTGACACGACATACGGCACTTTGTGTTCGTCGAGCAACTTCACGACGAAGCGTTGCAACTGGCAGCTCGACGGTAACAAAACTAGCGGATAGGGCGTGGCAGGGCGCGATGGGGTATCGGCGCCGCTGACCCATAGCAGTTTCTCGCGCCGCACGACGGTGCCCGGCACCCCGGGGCGTCGGTTTGCACCGCGCGGACTGACGGTGCCGAGTCGCAACGAGAGGCCGATATCGAACGACGCATCGTCTTGCGTGCTGCTGTCGATCACCGCGCTGGGCATCACGGTGACGTGCAGTTTCAGACGCGGATGCTGTTCAGAAAACGTTTTCAGAATGCGCGCGATGTCGTGCGGCCGGTAATAGTCGGTGATCGCGATACGCAACTCGCCGTCGAGCGAACGCCCGTGCAGGTCTTCGAACGCGGCTTCGCTCATCGCGAGGATGCGCCGCGCATGGTCGAGCAGGCGGCTGCCGGCAGGCGTCGCGCAGACCCCCTGCTTGCTGCGCACGAACAGCGGCTGACCGGCGCGATCCTCGAGCTTTTTCAATTGCTCGCTGACCGATGATTGCGACAGGAAAACGCGCTCGGCGCCCGCAGACACACTGCCCGAGTCGGCGACGGCGACGAAGGTGCGCAGCTGTGTAAGGTCAAATCCGCGTTGATTCATGATTCGGTATATCCGATGAGTATCATCTGAAATTCCGGCTTTTCCGATGGAAGGCCCAGCCGTAGGATACCTCCAGATTCTTCGCAATGGGGTGTGTCATGGGAAATGGATTAGCAGCGGAAGCGGAAGCGGCAGCGACGGTGGCGCAAGGGCGCCCGGCCGCTCATCGGTGGAAGGTGTTGGGAGTCGGCTTTGCCGCAAACGCGAGTTTTTCGGCCGCATTTTCTGGAATTCCGACGACGGCGGTCTTTCTGCGCTCGGGCTACCACCTGAACAACGGTGGTTTGGGCCTGGTGCTTGGCATGCTCGGACTGGGCATTTCAGTCAGCGAGTTGCCTTGGGGGCTGCTGACTGACCGCTGGGGTGATCGGCGCGTGTTGCTGCTCGGGTTGCTGTCGACCGCTGCCGCGCTTGCGGGCCTCGCGGTGTTCGTGGTGCCGAGCGGCGCGCATGTGCCCAGCGTAACGGTGCTCGCGCTGGGCTTGCTGCTGGTGGGATTGCTCGGCGGCAGTGTCAACGGATCGAGCGGGCGGGCGGTGATGGCGTGGTTCCGGGAGGGCGAGCGCGGCTTTGCAATGAGCATCCGGCAGACTGCGGTGCCGGCGGGTGGCGGACTGGGGGCGCTGGTGTTGCCGGTGCTGGCGTCGCGATTCGGCTTTGCGAGCGCGTATAGCGTGCTGGCGCTTGCGTGCGCCATCACAGCAGCGTTCGCATGGCGCTGGCTACACGAACCGTCGTATATCGATGCAGGCAACGCAGCCCGGCCGCAGGCGGACGGTGGCACGGCGGCTTCATCTGCGCTGTCGAAAAAGGTCTCGCCGTTGCGTGACGTGAACATCTGGCGCGTGGCGCTCGCCGCTGGCGCACTGTGCGTGCCGCAACTGGCCGTGTTGACCTTCGGGACTGTGTTTCTGCACGACTTCAGCCGGGCTGGGGTGCTGGCGATCAGTGTGACGATGGCCGCCGTGCAAACGGGCGCCGCGGTTGCACGAGTCTGGAGCGGCAGGTGGACTGACCGGCGCGGCAATCGCCGGGCTTATATGCGTGCGTGCAGTCTGCTGACGGCGGTGCTGTTCGCAGTCCTGGCTCTCGTGACCGGCATTGCGGGCCATCACCTCGCGATGACGACGCTGCTGGCGGTGCTGATCGTGCTGGGCGGCGTAAGCGCGTCGGCATGGCACGGCGTCGCTTTCACCGAACTCGCGACGCTGGCGGGGACGAGCCGGGCGGGCACGGCGCTGGCAATCGGCAATACCTGTGTATTTCTGACGTTGTTCCTGACGCCATTGGCGATTCCGCTGGTGTTGTCGATTGGATCGTGGCCGATGGTCTGGGCGGCGGCGAGTGCCTGTGCATTGATCGCGTTGCCGATATTTCCACGTGCGATTCGGGTGCGCAAAGTGCAAACGTCGCGAACCTGCGATGCAAACTGACACGTAACAAAGAACCGGTTCTGTTTCGTGGTTGCCTGCGCCAGATCTCTGCGGGATTCAGGCGCAGGTCCCGCACAGGTTTGTCTCGGAGATTGCGGCCGCGCCTGGCAGGCATCGCCGTGCGGTTACTCGGAAAAAACGCAAGGCCAGGACGGGACCTGAAGTCAGCACTGACGCAGGTCTTTTTTATCGTGTCTGCGCACACGCGCTTTTTTTTAATTTAAATCGCAAGGCTAAATAATTAGTCGTTCTGAATTGTTTGGACCCTGTTTCGGATCGATCCGATATTTATCGACTTGAAAATATCTGAATATGGTGTCAGAGCCTATCGTGCCGGAGGGCCGGGCAAGAAGCCAGGCAGGGAGAAAACATAATGATGAACGACACCATTGAGACAGGCAAACCCGTTCGGGCAATCATCGCTGACGACCATCCATTGGTTCTGCTCGCGATCGACAATCTGATGAGCGGCTATCCGGACATACAGGTGGTCGGCCGGGCCGCCGACACCGTTGACCTCTTCACGGAGATTGATTGCACCCCCTGCGACCTGGTGCTCATGGACCTTTACATGCCAGGTCCGTCAGAGAGCACCGGGTTCGACATCATCAGGCAGTTCAAGACGCGCTATCCAAACGTGGCGCTCGTCATTCTCACTATGGAAACGGAAGCGACTACGTTGCAACGAGTCATTTCTCTCGGTGTCGACGGATTGGTGAGCAAGCGTGACCGGATCGATCTGATCCACGTGGCAATCATTATGGCAATGGCGCGCGAATGCTATATCGGCCCCGCGGTTCGCGCACAGCTTGCCGACGCCAGCGTGACCAAACGACTCGACTTTGTCCACGCCATCTTGTCGCGCCGCGAATTGGAGGTGTTCACACAATATGCATCGGGGTTAGGCGTCAGTGAAATCGCCGGGCGTTTGGGGCGCAGCGTCAAGACGATCAGCGCGCAGAAATGCGCGGCCATGCGTAAGTTGTCGTTGCAAAGCGACGCAGAGTTGTTCCGCTTCGCTGCCGAGTACGGTGTGGGGCCCAAGGGGCTTGCCCAAACCCGCTGACGATCCGGCGACGTGCCGCGCGACGGCGCGTCGAATAGAAAAGTATTGTCATGCCCGGGGAAGCACGTCGAGTGCTGGGCACGACAGTCGACAAGACAACAAAGATGACAAATAAGATATGCGTCGTCGTGGCCGACGATCACCACTGCGTTCGTGCCGGCGTCCGGTACTTGTTGCAGAACAGCCCGAATATCGAAATCGTCGGTGAGGCCGCCGACACAGTTGGTTTAGCGGAACTGCTGGACACCCACGCCTGCGACATTGTCATTTCGGATATCGGCATGCCGGGAATCGACGGCGCGAGCAACTCAGTGTCGTTTCTGCGTCGCGTGTTGCGCGGCGGCCCGCGGCCACGCGTCATCGTGCTGACGATGATCCACCATCCGCATATGCTCGCCGGGCTTCTACATATAGGGGTGAGTGGAATCGTCAATAAACGTGACACGGCCACGGCTTTGATCGACGCGATCGAGGCCGTGGCTGCCGGGCGCGTCCATCTGTCGGAGCAGGCCCGTATCGCAATCGAATCCGCTGAGCCGGCGCCGCAGCTTCGTGCCGGCGTGTTGAGCGCGCGTGAGTGGGAGGTGTTCCAACTCTATGTGCAAGGTATGGCAGTCAACAGGATCGCGGCGCGTTTGCAACGCAGCGGCAAGACCATCAGTACGCAAAAGCGCAGTGCGATGCGAAAGCTCGGATTGGAAACGGACTCTGAATTGATCGATTACGCACAGCAAATCGGACTTGCCTGACAGAGATCAAGCGGTGCTGTGTCCGACAATGTCGCTGGAAACGTTGGGATTTAAGAGTTTTCTGATTGGTATGCGTCGGTTCTCCTTCGATAATTCTGAGTTCACTGAGGCCGTACTGCTCGCTCGCCTAGGGGCAAAAGTTGGTTTGTCATCCTGATCGATAGAGCACCAGGAGAATTCAAGGTAATTGACTTGGTGCAATCGTGCGGTGCCGTCTGCCTCGTACATAGACATGGGAGGGGCGATGGTCGCATTAGGTAAGCGGTTGTGGGTCGAAGGGGTCGGAACTGCGTGGATCGTGTTCATCGGGTGCGGCAGTTCCGTGCTGGACACCCGTGCGGCTCTGCAAGGTTACGGTGGTCTGGAGATGTCCATAGCGTTCGGCCTCGCATTCATCACGGCCAGTTATGCGTTCGGCAAAACGTCGGGCGCGCATTTCAATCCTGCTGTCACCGTCGGCTTTACTGTCGCTCAACGTTTTCCTGTTAAGGACCTGCTGCCCTACATCGTCGCCCAAACGCTCGGTGCGATTGCGGCGGCGGCGCTACTCGTCTACATCGCGAGTGGGCGCCCGGGATTTGAGTTAGGCGCGAGCGAATTCGCAGCTAACGGTTTTGGTGCTCATTCTCCTGCCGACTATCAACTGCATTCGGCGCTAGTCGTCGAATTCGTACTGTCTTTCGCGTTTGTCATGGCGAGTCTGTCGATTGCAGGCCGTGCAAAGATGGCCTCGCTGGGTCCGCTGGTCGTCGGTACGTGCTTGACGCTCGTCTATCTGGTATCGATTCCCGTTACCAACGGGTCGATCAATCCCGCCCGTTCCACGGCTCAGGCGCTGTTCGTCGGCAATTGGGCGCTGGATCAACTGTGGCTGTTCTGGGCTGCACCGCTGTCGGGCGGCGTCGCTGCCGGCGTTCTATTTTCCTTCCTTAAAGAAAGCGCCGACCCGGCGCGCGTTGCTCTGGCCGACGGTCAGGGTGACGTCGCTTGAGGGGGACAGGTGACAAGCGTCCGGTTCATGCGTCGTTTTCTCCAGCGTATCGCTGCGACGCCCGCGCTCTGGCGCAAGGTGGCGTGCCTTCTCGCGTTGCCCTTGTTGCTGGCCGTGCAAATGACCTCGATTGCGCAGACACTCGGGGTCCGGTCTCGCCCTCCAGTCACTCGCACTTTTCCTGACAAGTTGACGGTAGGTGTACTCGCGGGCGGATGGATGCCGTTCGACGCGTTGCAGGACGGTCGACTGACCGGCGTCAGCGGCGATTATTTGCGCGCGCTGGTTGGACAAAACGTCGTTATCGAAACCAGGACGTTCTCGGACATGCCACAGCTTTTTGCTGCTGTCTGCGCAGGCAATGTCGACATCGTGATGAGCCTCGCCCGCACACCCGAGCGCGAACGTTGCATCAACTTCACCGCGCCATATTTCCGCTCATCGGTCTCGGCAGTCGTGCGCCGGAACAGCGATCAGTACGACGGCCCGGCCAGGCTGGCCGGAGCGCGCATTGCCGTCGAGCGGGGCTTTGCACTGGAACATTCGGTCCGCGACGGCTTTCCGCGCGCAGAGGTCGATGCGTTCGTCTCCACGCGCGCGGCCCTTGCCGCGGTAGCGCGCGGCGACGCCGATGCCTATCTCGGTTTTACGCCAGTCGTCCAATACGAATTGGCTACCGAGGAATTCCGGGATCTGCGCGTCGCTTTCGAAGAACCGGGTCAAATCTCCGATTTGCGGTTTGGCGTGCCACGCAGCCACACTTTGCTACGCGATCAGTTGAATCGGGCACTGACGTCGATGAATCCTGCCGACAGCGCCGCGATTCGCGTACGCTGGCTGTCCGCCAATTTCAATTCTGAACCGGAGACAGTCGCGCCCAGCTTAGTACTGTCACCGCAGGAAAAGGCGTGGCTTCGTTCGTTGCCCCCGTTACAGGTGGGCTTCGACAGCAACTGGCCGCCGTTCAGCTATGTCGACGACGCCGGACGTCCCGCTGGTATTACCGCCGACTATCTGGCGTATCTGAGTCGAACCCTCGGCGTCGTGTTCAATCGCGCGCGCACATCCGACTGGAGTTCCACGATCGACGCCTTCCAGCGCGGCGACCTCGCGATCCTTTCCACGGCGTCCAGCAACGGCCCGCATCTGAAGAACGCGGAACATACCCAGGCCTACGAAAGCTATCCGATGGTGATCGTCGGGCGTGACGGTGAACCGGCCGCGCGTTCGTTCAACGACTTCTCGTCGCGCCGGGTCGTCGTCCCGTCACACGTCGCTGGTTCCCTTCCGCTTGCGCTAGATGCCATCCCCGCCGAGCACATCGTTGTCGCCCCCAGCCTCGATGACGCGCTGAGAATGGTCAAGACCGGCGAAGCAGACGTGATGGTGGGCAACGTGGCCGCGGTCGACGTTCTCCTTAAGAAGCGTTATGGCCGTGTACTCAAGATTCTGGGCACGATCGGCGAGTCCGATTCGCTCGACTTCACGGTGCGCGCGGACCTGGGCCAGCTTGCCGGACTGATCGACCGCGCGTTGCAGGCCATGCCGGCGTCGGAGAAACGGCGTATCCGGCAAAAGTGGGTGACCGGGTCCGCGCCTGACGCAGGAATCTGGAGCGTAACGGCGGTGCGCCTGCTACCGGTGCTGATCGGTATCGGCGTCGCGTTGCTGGTTACGTTGCGCGCCTATTTGTTGCTGCAGCGGGAAGTCCGGCTTCGCAAGCAAACCGAACGCGAGCTTGCGCTGCAGCTCAACTTCCAGGAAACCATGATGAAGACCGTGCCTTATCCGCTCGTGGCAAAGGGGCTGGATGGACGTTACATGGCAATCAACCGCGCTTATGAAGAGGCGTGCGGGTTGAGCCGCGAGGATGTGATCGGGCGTACCACGATGGACGTGCAGACTTGGGGCGACGTCAATAGCCGCATTCTCGACGACATGACGCGCGACATACTGAAAGGCGGGGACATCGCGCAGGTGGAGTTGCAGTTCGAGACTCGGGAGGGCGAGTTGCGGCACGGCCTGTTCTGGACCAGCGTGTGCAATGGCAGCGACGGACAGCCGGTGTGCGTTCTCGGAACCATGGTCGACATCACCAAGATCCGGCGTACCGAAATGCTCGCGAGCGAGACCGAGCGGCGTCTGTTCGATGTGACGCGCTCACTGCCGGCCGTGGTGTTCCAGATGCGACGCACGTCGACTGGCGTGTATTCGTTTCCGTATATAGGTGGCGACACGCGGCATCTGTTAGGAAGCAGCGAGATCCCGCCCGTATCGCTCGACAAACAAATACTGCCGACCAGCGGCGCAGTGGTCGATTTCGATCGCGTGTCGGAGCAGGACCGACCGTTCGTGCTGGCCGAACTGGAACGTTCGGCTAACGACGAAACACCGGTGCACATGGAGTTTCGTCTCAAAAGCGCGCAGCAACTCAAATGGGTGCGCGCTGAACTGGTTCCTCGTCGCGAAACGGATGGCAGCGTCGTATGGAGCGGCTACTGGATCGACGCGAGCGTGGAACGGGCCCGCTCCGAGGAACTCGCGCGGGCGCGCGACGTGGCCGAAGCGGCGTCACGTGCGAAAGACGATTTTTTCGCCATGATGAGCCACGAAATCAGAACGCCGATGAACGGCGTGCTGGGTCTCGTCGAGGTGCTGGAGCGCACGCCGCTGAATACCGATCAAGGTGAAATGCTGGGGATGATCCACGAGTCGGCAGGCGCGTTGTTGCAGATTCTCGACGACCTGCTCGATTACTCGAAAATCGAAGCGGGCCGGCTGACGCTCGAAGCCGAGCCGATCGACATCCGCGAACTGGTTGATAACGCAGTGGGCTTGCTGGCTGGCCGTGCCCACGAGAAAGGTTTGAAGGTGCGTGTGGGTATTGCGTCGGAAGTCGCGGCGGTATTGCGTGGCGACAGCGTCCGTCTGCGGCAGATTCTGTTCAATCTGCTGGGCAATGCAATCAAGTTCACGCCGCAGGGCGAAGTCGAAGTGGGTGTGTCGGTCGTCACTCAGGACGAGGACACCCAGACCATCGAAATGAGTGTGGAAGATACCGGCATCGGTATCGCCCCGGACGTTCAGGCAAGTCTGTTCGACCCATTCGTGCAGGCGGAGTCGTCCACGACACGACGCTTTGGCGGCACGGGCCTCGGCTTGACGATCTGTCGCAAGTTGATCGATCTGATGAGCGGCACGCTCACGCTACGCAGCGAAGTGGGTAAGGGCACCCGCATGATCGTGCGGCTCACCATGCCAATCGAAGCGCAGCATTACTACGTCAACGGTTTGCGCGGAAAGCGTGGAGTCGTGCT
The DNA here is from genome assembly GCF_904848625.1 of Paraburkholderia metrosideri. Lineage (GTDB taxonomy): Bacteria > Pseudomonadota > Gammaproteobacteria > Burkholderiales > Burkholderiaceae > Paraburkholderia > Paraburkholderia metrosideri. The sequence continues at coordinate 12,809 of NZ_CAJHCP010000008.1, read as the reverse complement.
GACGAGCGACCCTCACATCGGCCAGGCGCTGGTGAACTTCGGTCAGGCGCTTGGGCTCGAGTTGTGCAGCCTGATGCCGGATTCCGCAGAATGGCACGATCGCGCGACGTGGCCAGCAATCGATTTGCTGTTCGTCAGTGACAACGTGACGTTGCCGGCGCACCTTGGCCCAGGCACACGCTTGATCAGCCTGACTGAGAAGCCGAAGCCGACTGGTTACCGTATTCTCGACAACACGGTACGCGTCAGCATCAATCCGATTTCATGGCGCGGCCTCGGTGCCGCGTGCGCCGCCGCCATGACCGGGTTGCCTACGGGGTCGCCGCGCCTGGCGAGTCTGTCGCGCACGCCCGAAGGTGTGACGACGCCGCCGGACCGTGAACAGGCGATCGCCAACGGCCGGCTGATTCTTGTTGCTGAAGATCATCCGGTCAATCAGGAACTGATCCGCCATCAACTGGCGTTGCTCGGTTTTGCATGCGACGTGGCGAATGACGGCGTCGAAGCATTGGCAGCGCTGGAGCACACGAGCTACGGCTGTCTGATCACGGATTGCCATATGCCGAATATGTCCGGCTATGAGCTCACGCGTCGAATTCGCGAAGGAGAGCAAGGCGGGGCGCGTCGCCTGCCGATTTTAGGCATCACGGCGAACACCGCACCTGAGGACCTGAATCTCTGCCGCGAAGCGGGAATGGACGACTGCCTTATCAAGCCGACCAGGCTCGCCACCTTGCGCGATTACCTGAGCCGCTGGTTCGGCACCGACAGCGCCTGGCAGATCGCTCCTGCGGAAATGGTCGCCGTTCCCGCGGTCGTCAAACCGGTTACTCGCGGCGACGCCGAGCCATTTGTGCCCGTCGATCTTAGCCATATGACGCAACTGTGGGGGAGCGAATCGACCGTCAAGGCATTGCTGGATTCGTTTGTGTTTTCCGTGCGTGAAGATATTCAGGCGTTGTCGCCATTGCTCGAAATTGTCGAAGTTGAACGTTTGCGCGAATGGCTTCATCGAGTGGCGGGGGCGGCGAGTGTGCTGCAGTATCCGCCGCTGCTCAACGTGATCGACGAATATCGTCGTGATATCGCCATCAGGTCTGTGGAGCAGGTGCGTAGCGACGGGCTGGCGTTGATCCGCAAATGCAATGCGATGCTGGACGGTATCGAACGGCAGGCAGCATTGCTCGCGTAGTGTTTTGCACAGCGGGGAGGGCGGCAAACTGGTCTCGTTGCGCAAAAGCCCGCGCGAGACAGTCGCCAACTCTCCGCTTAGTACGCTGATGAAGGCAGGTGCGAACCTTCTCAGAGCATGCGTGAAACAGACAGGCGAAAAAAAACGCGGCCGAAGCCGCGTTAAAGATTTGGAGACTTCCTTCGATGAAGGAGTCACTTCTCGCAGTCGGAAGCATACCCGGGATAGATCGGTTGATTCACTGCAAAATTCGCAATTAACTGTTTGAAGAAATCGATTAAAACGACGAGGTGACGTCACTTGTCCGCGTCATATTTTGCAGGTCAGTCAACGGGTTTGGTTTAGTTTGGAGTCTTTAAATCAGAATGATCTCCATAGACGGGGGCGTTTGGATATGCGCTCGTAGGCCCCTTCTCCTGAAATCCTGAAACCAATTCCGGTCGTGTCATAAACGCTTCCACGTAGCGTGCCTATGAAGGACCACTACGGACAACTATAAATCCAGCGCTTTCCCGACCAGACCTCCGCCAAAGAAATCACGGTCACCGGCGCCGCACCGCGACGCGTTCCAACTTCCTTCGTATCCAGTCCCACCCGAACATCTCGCAGACTTTTGCACTAGTATGTGGAAGCTTCGCGCGCGGCCGAACTGTCGGTGCGGCGGTGCATCAAAAGTCCGGAGAAGACCATGTTGACGCTGCGAAAACTGAATCTGGCTGTGGTGTTGTGGGCGTTGGCGTCAGGTGTCGCCTTCGCGGATACCGTAGCCCTGAAGGCAGATCTCGAACCTTCCAGCGAAGTGCCGCCTCGTGTCAGCCACGGGCACGGCATGCTGAACGCCACGTTCGATACGTCGACGAAATCGCTGCAATGGACCATCACCTACGAAGGGTTGAGCAGCCCGACCACCGCTGCTCACTTCCACGGCCCCGCCCCCGTAGGCCAGAACGCGAAGATCCAGGTGCCGATCGACAAGAGCGCACTCGCGAGTCCGATCAAGGGATCGGCGGCACTTACCGAACAGCAGGTCACCGATCTGATGGCCGGGCAGTGGTACTTCAACGTGCACACATCTCAGAACCCGATGGGCGAAATCCGCGGCCAGGTTTTGCCGGCGAACTGAACACCGGGAGAGCCGGATCTGGCCACCCGGGCATTTTCAAGATTAGAACCCGCCGTCCACTGACATAGCGTCGAACGCACGTACCATAACGGGATACCACATAAGGAGCGTGTCCCGATGAGCTGGCAAAGTGCACTCGCATGCTGGTATTTGCGTAGGCAGTTTCGACCGGAAACGCTCAAGCCGGGCATCAATGTCGAGCGGGCGCGTGCGTTGACGGCCAAGCGCGTCTGGTCGCCGCGCGTGCCGCGCGACTGGCGTTTGCGCGAGCTGTATGGCGCAAGTGACGCACCTCTGCGCGGCGAGTGGCTCGAACCCGCCGGTAGCGCGACGGCGTCCAGCGCCGGCCCGACGGTGCTGTACTGCCACGGCGGCGGCTACTACTTCTGTTCACCGCGTACGCATCGCTCGATTGTGTTCGGACTCGCGACGCGCGCCAACGCGGCGATCTTTTCTCTCGAATACCGGCTCGCGCCCGAGCATCGTTTCCCGGCTGCGCTCGACGATGCCACCGCCGCGTACCGCCAACTGCTCGCCGACGGTATCGCACCTGAGTCGATTGTGATTGCCGGCGATTCAGCTGGCGGCGGGCTTGCGCTTGCCACGTTGGTCGCCTTGAAACACGCGGGTGATCCGTTGCCGGCCGGCGGCCTGCTGTTCTCGCCCTGGACCGATCTCGCCACGACGGGCGCCAGCCTGCGCACCAACGACAGCGCCGACCCCATGTTTTGCGGCGCCGCGATCCAGCGTGCCGCGCAGGTTTATCTCGGTGACGCATCACCCATCGACCCGTACGCTTCGCCGCTCTACGCCGATCTCCAAGGCCTGCCGCCACTTTTTCTGATGGCGGGCAGCACGGAAGTCTTGCTCGACGACTCGCAACGTGTCGCCGATAAAGCGCGTGCGGCGGGTGTCGAATGCGAGCTCGAGGTCTGGGAGAAGATGCCACACGTCTGGCCGATGTTCGCGCCGTTCATCCCCGAGGCGAACCGTGCGCTCGATCACGCGGCCACCTTCGTGCAACGCGCGACCAGCCGCGCCACGCACGCCGCCGCTCAACCGTCGAGCGTGACGTCCAGCGTCTGATATGCCGCTTCGACCGTCGGCTGTCCGTATTGCCGCTCCAGCCGCCGCACGGTGAAATGACCGTGCGCGACCTGCTGGAAGTGGTCGATGAAAACCGTATTGACCATTGCGCCGAGCACCGCACCGATCGCCGGAATCGATTTGGCGGCGATCTGTTCGCTCACCTGGACGGAAAAGCGCGCCGCAATCGCGTTCAGAAGCCGCAGCAACGCAGCCGAGCCGTGTGCGCTGAAGCCTTTGGTCGCGATTTCCGACGAAGCTTTCGACACCGCCTGCGCAAGCGCCCCGCGCATGATGAAGTAGCCGAGGTCGGCGTCGTCGTCTTCGCTCGACGTGCCGCCCATGCCGAGCACCGTCAGACATTGCAGCTGCGTTTCGATCGACGTCAGATCCTCACCCTCGCTACGCGCGATATCGCAGATCGAACGAAACATCAGCGTGGTCGTCACCGGCAGTTCGACGGGCAACGCGAACAGCCCGAAGGCGCCGCCGGCCGCGCCGGTGGTCGCGACGGCGAACTTGTGCAACAGGTTGCTCGGCCGGTCGGGTACGATCAGCGGCGCAGCGTCGCGACGGCCCAGCGTGCGCAGCGCGATTGACAGGCATTTGCGCAGCGCCACTTCCGTCGCATCGGTGATCTTTTCATTGGCGAATGCCGGAATGCGCGACAGCAGCTTCTCAATCGGCGCGCCGACAATACTCGCCAGCTTCATCGTGAGTGCGGGGCTTTCAAGTTGATGTTTCGCGCGTTTTAGCGCTTTCAGGTCTTCGTCGGATAACGGCGATGTTGCGAGCGAACTCGATTGCATGGGCCTCCCTGGCGTCATGTCGTGTGCTTTCTTCAGTCGATTGCCACCTCGGTGAACCGGCGGCACGTCCCGCTTAGAGCATTACCGCATGGTATGATTCCCGATCATTTGACGGGTCAACTGTTGCTCTATCAAAAAAATGGCTGTCCATACCGCTGCTCACCACTCGAGTGGGCAAGTTTTACCGTTCCGTGAGTCCTTGCTGGCGATGCTCGGCATTTCCTTCGTCACGATGCTGGTCGCGCTCGACCAGACCGTGGTCGGCACTGCGCTGCCCACCATCGTGTCCGAACTCAAGGGTTTCGAACTTTACGCGTGGGTCGCCACGTCGTATCTGCTGACCTCCGTCATCACTGTGCCGATTTTCGGCCGACTCGGCGATTACTACGGGCGCAAGCCGTTTGTGATCGCGTCGATCGTGGTGTTCACGGCGGCGTCGGTGTTGTGCGGCGTCGCCAACAACATGCTGTTTCTGGTGCTCGCGCGTGGCCTGCAGGGCATCGGCGGCGGGATGCTGGTCGGCACCGCGTTCGCGTGCATTCCTGATCTCTTCCCCGACTCGGTTGTGCGTCTGCGTTGGCAGGTGCTGATGAGTTCGGCGTTCGGGATCGCCAATGCCGTGGGGCCGTCGCTTGGCGGTTTCCTCACCCAGTATTACGGCTGGCGCTCGGTGTTCTACGTGAATCTGCCGGTGGGCCTGCTGTCGCTGTTTTTCGTGTGGCGTTTCCTGCCGCATCTGCGGCATGTCGAGCACGAGGGCAAGATGCGGCTCGACTGGCCTGGCGCCGTGCTGATCGCGATCGCGCTCGGCTCGCTGCAATTATTCGTCGAAATGCTGCCGAAGCATGGCTCGACCCTTATCGCATTCGCGCTGCTTGGCTTGAGCGTCGCGTCGGCCTACGCGCTATGGCAGTGGGAAAAGCGTTGCCCGACCGCGATTCTTCCCGTCGATATGTTCCGCAATCGCAGCCTCTCGGCGCTGTTCCTGCTCGCCGTGCTCGGCGGCTTCACGATGTTCTCGATGCTGTTCTACGCACCGTTGCTGTTCCAGGGCGGCTTCGGCATGTCGCCGAAGGAGGCGGGCATCGTCATCACGCCGCTGGTCGTGTTCATCACGGTTGGCAGCATTGCTAACGGGCGCATCGTGTCGCGCGTGCGCAATCCGAATCTGATGCTGTATATCGGCTTTGCGCTGACTGCGCTGTCGTGCCTCGGGATCGTCGTCGCCACGCGCTCCATGTCGGAATGGGTGCTGATGTCGTTCATGGTGCTCGGCGGCCTCGGGCTCGGTTTCGTGATGCCCAATCTGACCATCTTCGCGCAGCAGACTGCGGGCCGCGAGCACCTCGGCATTGCCACCGCGCTGCTGCAGTCGCTGCGGATGATCGGCGGCATGATCGGCACGGCGCTCACCGGCACACTGATCAGCCACATGTACGCGAGCGGTGTGCGCAGCGCGCTGGAAAGCGCCAACGCATCGCACTGGTTCAGCGAACTCGGCGATCCGCAAATCCTGATCAATCAAAGCGCGCAAACCACGCTGGTCGACCAGTTGACGCATGCGGGTCATAACGGCGCGATGCTGCTGGAAAGCGCGCGCGAATCGCTGGTGGCCGCGATTCATCTGGGTCTCGCGATGGCGGCGATCATCGCGGTGGTGTCGGTATGGCAAAGCCGCCGCGTGCCGCCGATCAAGCTGCATCGCAAGCTCGAGCCCGTGATTCACGCAGACTGATTTTCAGACTTACCGTTTGACAGACACATCATGGAACAACAGGACCGCGTCGCCGTCATGCAGCAATTCGGCAGGACTTATCGGGCATTCATGTCGGCATTCGAGGCCTATGTGGGCCATCCGTTGCCGCGCTGGCGCATTCTGCTGGTTTTGCACGAACAGGCGGGCGAGGAGATGTCGCAAAAGCGTCTGGTCGAGCGTTTGCGTGTCGATCCGGGCGCGCTCACGCGGCAACTCAAGACGCTGGAAGGATTGGGCTGGATCGCGCGAAGCATGGATCTGCGCGATAACCGCGTGACCAACGTGCGTCTGACGGAAGCGGGGCAGTCGGCGACTGAAGCGAGTTTGCCGCGTCGCAACGCGTTCTTGCACGACACGATGACCGCGTTGCCGGACGATGCGCTAGGTGCGTTGTCGGGCGCGCTGAAGATGCTCGAGGTGAGAATCGGGGAAGTAGCGGCTACCGCGGGTGCCCGGGACGGTGTATAGCAACGCGTCGACCGTTGCGGCGGCCGGTTGGATTTGAACAGCGGTCGATCTCGTAGAACCGCGAAACTCGCATTCGCGCAACGCAGGTCTGCAAGACGAACGGCGCACCCTGTTGCCCAAAGTGCGCAGTCGGCGAGAATCAGAAGAACGTTTCGATCACTTCCGTGACCCGGTACGCCGGATCGACCACCAGCAACTGACGCCACTTATCGAACGTCAGGCACGGATGCGAGATGTCGAACGCGATCATGTCGCCCACTTTGAGATCGGCGCCTGCGGGAATTCGCAGATACGCATGCTGGTCCATCAAGCCGAAAATCTCCCAGCCTTCGCTCGCCGCGATATCGCGCGGTGCTTCGTTACCCGGACGATAGTGACGCGCCGGTTCCGGCATGCCGGCGTCGAAAGCGGAATCGCGTTTGCCGAGGCCGATGATCGCGCGATCCGGCTCGGGAATCGACTGCACATACGCCCACAATTGCAGCGCCGGCAGCAGACCTTCGCCCATTTTCTTCGCGACCGGATTGCGCGCGAAAATATCGGTCTGCGCCTTGCGATAAACACCGACGTCGTGCGTCAGATAGCAGCCGGGCCGCAACACGATCTCGACCTTGCCGGTCTCCGACGCCTTCACGAATTCTTCCGCGACCACGTCGTACCACGCCGACCCCGCGCCGGACAACACCGCCGGAGTGCGCGCGAAACGACCTTGCTCGACGAGATCGCGCGTAATTGCGACTGCGCTCTGCAGGAACTCGCGCACCTCGTGCTCTTCCTTCAATACACCTTCATACAACTCGACACCGGCGAGCTTCAGGATGTCCGGATAACGGTCGATCGCTTCGAGCACCGCATTGCGCTGTGCTTCGTCGCGTACCCCTGTTCGGCCGCCAGGCACACCGAGTTCGAGCAGCACTTGCAGCGGTTTCTTCACCGACGTGAAAAACTCGCCCAACTGTTCAACGCCGTCAACCGAATCGACCAGGCAGAAGAATTCGAAGTCATGGTCGCTGAGCAACTCGGCGATCATCATCATGTTGTGACGGCCGACCAACTGGTTAGCCATCAGGATTCGCGACACGCCGCCGTGATACGCCGCCCGCACCTGATGCGCGGTGGCCAGCGTAATACCCCAAGCGCCGGTTTCGAGCTGACGGCGAAACAGTTGCGGCGCCATGGTGGTCTTGCCATGCGGCGCGAGCTTGACGCCGTATTCGGCGACGAATGCCTGCATCCACTTCAGGTTGTGCTCCACCCGATCCGCATACAGAACGGCAGCCGGCAGGCTCACATCTTCGTTCAGCAGATTCCATTCAAGACGCGCGGCATCCGTGAGCTGGATGCTGGTGCCCGGAACCATGCCCAAGCCCTTGCTATAAGGATCAATCGTTGCGCCCTGATAGTTTGTAACTTTCATGTCTCCAAGCTCCATCGTCCGGTTAAATTGAATCAGATTTGACTTTACCATGTTACCGAAAGTACGATGGTTGATGAAATGTTATTTAGTACCACGCCCTGGTGCAACAGTCGTCGCGCGGCTCTTTGTCAGCCCCGCATGACACCCCACAGTCTGCAATGAACTCAACCGCCGAACCGCTGGCTTTCGACATCGTCGCGCGCATCGCCGAATGCGCGCCGGAACTGCGCTCGGCCGAACGCAAGGTCGCCGCGCTGATTCTCGACGATCTCACCGGCGCATCGCGCGCGAGCATCAATGCGCTCGCGCAGCAGGCCGAAGTCAGCGTCGCGACCGTCACGCGCTTTGCGAAAGCCGTGGGCTGCCGCGATGTACGCGAGTTGAAACTGCGGCTCGCGCAGGCGGCTGCGGTCGGTCAGCGCTTCCTGCAACCGGGCGGCTCCAGCGACGCCCCGGAGCCGATCGCCACCCGCATATTCGACGAACTGCAAAACGCGCTCGCGCATAACCATCAATTGCTGCGTCAGGCGCCGCTAGGCGAAGCGGCCGCTGCATTGCGCGAAGCCCGAATGATCTACGTGTTCGGCATGGGCGGCGGCTCGACCGCGCTCGCCGATGAGATGCGCTTCCGTCTCGTGCGCCTCGGCCGGCCCGTCGCGACCTATCAGGATGGCTTGCTGCAACGCATGGTCGCGAGCACGGTGTCGCGTGAATGCGTGGTGATCGCGCTGTCCACCACCGGGCGCGTGCCCGAGATGGTCGAGAACTGCAAGATCGCGCGCAGCTACGGCGCGACCGTGATCGCGTTGACCGCGCCGGCATCGCCGCTCGCGCGTCTGGCCGATTGGGTGATCCCGATCGTCGCCTTCGAAACCGATTTCATTTACAAGCCATCGTCGTCGCGCTACGCGATGATGATGGCACTCGATGTGCTCGTCACCGAACTTGCCGTCAGTCAGGGTGACGAGAGCCGCGAATTGCTGCGCCGCATGAAGCACGCGCTCGACACTCACCGCGGCGGCGGCGATCGACAACCGTTAGGAGACTGATCCATGCATTCGCATCCCGAAGCCGCCGACACGCTGATCGTCGGCGCGCAACTGTACGACGGTACGGGCGCGCCGCCTGTCGAGCGCGACGTCGCGATCCGCGACGGCCGCATCGCCGCGATCGGCAACCTGTCGAACTGGCTCGCCGAAGAGGTGATCGAGGCCAATGGGCGCGCGTTGGCGCCAGGCTTTATCGACGTCCACACGCACGACGACACGCATGTGATCCGCTCGCCGCAAATGCTGCCGAAGATCACCCAAGGCGTGACGACGGTGATCGTCGGCAATTGCGGGATCAGCGCGTCACCGGTTTCGCTGAAGGGCGAGCCGCCTGATCCGATGAACCTGCTGGGCGAGCGCGACGCGTTTCAGTACCCCACGTTCGCAGCGTATGTCGATGCAGTGAATAAGGCGCGTCCGGCGGTGAATGTCGGCGCGTTGATCGGTCATACGGCGTTGCGCAACAACCAGATGGACCGGCTCGATCGCGCGGCCACGTCAACTGAAATCGACGGCATGCGTGCGCAGCTCGAAGAGGCATTGGCAAACGGCGCGCTGGGCTTGAGTTCGGGTTTGGCCTATGGCTCGGCGTTCGCTGCACCGACCGAAGAAGTGATGGCGCTCGCCGAACCGCTCGCCGCCGCCGGCGCGTTGTACACGACGCACATGCGCACCGAATTCGACGCAATTCTCGACGCAATGGACGAAGCGTTTCGCGTCGGGCGTCACGCGCATGTGCCGGTGGTGATCTCGCATCTGAAGTGCGCGGGTCCGTCGAACTGGGGGCGCAGCGAAGAAGTGCTGAAGTCGATCGAAGGCGCGCGTCGCTTGCAGCCGATCGGTTGCGACTGCTATCCGTACAACCGTAGTTCGTCCACGCTGGATCTGAAGCAGGTGACGGGCGATATCGACATCACGATTACGTGGTCCGAGCCGCATCCCGAGATGGCGGGCAAGCTCGTGAAGGAGATCGCGGCGGAGTGGGGCGTCACGCAGCAGGAAGCGGGCAAGCGTCTGCAGCCGGCGGGCGCGGTGTATCACAACATGTCCGAGGACGACGTGCGGCGCATTCTGTCGCATCCCGCGACGATGGTCGGTTCCGACGGCCTGCCGAACGATCCGCTGCCGCATCCGCGTTTGTGGGGCGCGTTTCCGCGCGTGCTCGGTCATTACGCGCGTGACGCCGGTTTGCTGCCGCTCGAAGAAGCGGTGCGCAAGATGACCGGTTTGTCGGCGCGTCGTTTTGGACTCGCGGAGCGCGGCGAAATCCACATTGGCTATCACGCCGATCTGGTGCTGTTCGACCCGGCCAAAGTGCGTGACGCAGCGACTTTCGAAAAGCCGCAGCAAGCCGCCGACGGCATTGACGCAGTGTGGGTGAACGGCGTGCTGTCGTATCGCGATGGCGAAGTAACGGGCGAGCGGGCCGGGCATTTTGTAGCGCGCGGCGCGGCGTCGAAGGGTGACGCGCACGGCGCGTTCTGATTTTATTTAACCGATTGATGATGGTGCGCGAAGCGATAGTGTCGAACGCGCGCCCAACTTTTTAAGGAGTATCAAGATGAAGCGATATGGCGTAGAAGGCGGAAAGGGCACGGGTGGTCAGCACATGCCGTTTGCACGTGCGGTTGAAGCGGACGGCTGGCTGTTCGTGTCAGGTCAGACGCCGATGGAAAACGGCGAAGTGATCAACGGCGGCATCGTCGAGCAATCGCACAAGGCGATCCAGAACGTGTTCGCGATTCTGAAGGAAGCCGGCTACGGTGCGGAGCACGTGGTCCGCTGCGGCGTGTGGCTGGATGATCCGCGCGATTTCGCATCGTTCAACAAGGTGTTTCGCGAGTACTTTGGCGAGAATCCGCCGGCGCGTGCTTGCGTGGTGTCGTCGATGGTGATCGACTGCCGCGTTGAAGTGGATTGCGTGGCTTATAAGAAGCCGGCGGCTTAAGGCTTTTGATTCGCCGCGAAGTCCATATCAGCCTCCGCGGCGAATCAGGCAGGGTTACTGTCGAGCCAGACGCATATTGTCCGGCATCGGCAGATTGTAGTTCGTGCGGAACGGGTTGATATCGAGTCCGCCGCGTCGCGTATAACGTGCATACACCGCGAGCTTCACCGGCTTGCAGACCTTCATCAGGTCGATAAAAATCCGCTCGACACATTGCTCGTGAAAACCCGTGTGATTCCGGTACGAGATGATGTAGCGCAGCAAGCCTGCATGATCGATTTGCGGACCGACGTAATGAATCTGCACGGTGCCCCAATCGGGCTGACCCGTCACCGGGCAATTCGACTTCAGCAAGTTGGAAAACAGCGTTTCCTCAACTGGCGATTCATCGTGCGCGGCGCTCAGCAGTGACGCGTCCGGGTGATAAACGTCGGTATCCAGATCCAGCCGGTCCAGCGACAAACCTTCGAATTCTTCCATCTTCAGCTTGCCGAATTCATACGGCGCGGCCAAATGAACGGAAACCGTCGCGCCGCACGACGCGGACACGTCGCGCTTGATGGTGTCGCGCACCGCATCCATCGACTCGAACGAGGTTTGCGCGAACGATCCCAGATAAAGCTTGAACGACTTCGACTCGACGATATTCGGCGAGTCGGCCGGCACGAAGAACGTGGCGACCGCGATTTGCGGTTTGCCGCGTGCATTCAGCCAGGACAACTCGTAAGCGTTCCAGATGTCCGTGCCGAAAAACGGCAACTGCGCGCCGATGCCGATCGCCTCTCGCGCGTTCTTCCGCGCGATCGGGAACAGCAGCGACGCGTCGTATTGTTCGGTGTAGGTGGAGGCCTTACCCAGCGGTGATTGTTCGGGTGTCATGATGCGTTCACGATGCCACTCAGCACGTGCCCCGTCGCCGTCACGACGCGGGCCGATTCGCAATGGCCAATTTGGTCGTCGAAGAAAAAGTCCGGCTCGAACTCGCGCAGAAATGCGCTCTTGTCGAGGCCGCCGAGGAACATCGCTTCGTCGATTTCGATGTTCCACGCCATTAACGTGCGGATCGCGCGCTCGTGTGCGGGCGCTGAACGGGCCGTAACCAATGCCGTACGAATATGCATGGGCGCGGCTTCGTCCGCGAGTTTTTGCAGCCGATGCAGCGCTTCGAGCAAAGGCTTCAAAGGGCCGTCCGCGAGCGGCAAATTTTTGTTGTGAATCTCGTGGCCGACGAATGCACGCAGGCCGTCTTTCTGGAATATGCGTTCGGCTTCGTCGGAAAACAGCACCGCGTCGCCGTCGAACGCAATCCGGATTTCGTCCGGATATTTACTCGCCATTTTCGCCGATTCGGGCAACACGCGTGCAGCCGGGAATCCGGCGGCCAGCGCGTCGCGCACATCCTGCTGATTCGCGGACAGAAACAGCGACGCGTTTAACGGCTTCAGATAGCCAAATGGCGCACGTCCGCGAGTGAACACGCCGCGTTCGATCGCGAGACCGTGTTCGCGGCACGAGTGAAACGCGCGCAGTCCGCTAATCGGATCGCTGCGCGACAGAATCACCACCTCGACGCGATGACCGCCCGTGTTCAACGCCAGCAGCTTGCGGATCAGAGGAAACGCGACGCCTGGTTTGGCGGGCACGGTCAGCCGGTCGCGCTGCAGCGCTTCGTACGCGCGCAGATCGCCTTCCTCGTACACGCGGTTCTCTTCCTCGAAGTCGAACAGCGCGCGCGACGAGATTGCCACTACCAGTTTGTCGACGAGCGAAAGAGCCATCTGTGCGTTTTGGTCCGGTCAGTTCAGTCAGTTCAGGCGGTTCGGTCGATTCGGATTGTTCAGGCGAGGAACAGGCGATAAACCGGGTTCTTGGTTTCTTCCCAATACGGATAGCCGAGCGTCGTGAGGAATTTTTCGAACCCATCGTTCTCGCTTGTCGGCACCTGAATACCGACGAGGATC
>NZ_CAJHCP010000007.1 GCF_904848625.1 Paraburkholderia metrosideri | reverse complement strand
CTTGCCTTGCCTTGCCTTGCCTTGCCTTGCCTTGCCTTGCCTTGCCTTGCCTTGCCTTGCCTTGCCTTGCCTTGCCTTGCCTTGCCTTGCCTTGCCTTGCCTTGCCTTGCCCTGCCCTGCCCTGCCCTGCCCTGCCCTGCCCTGCCCTGCCCTGCCCTGCCCTGCCCTGCCCTGCCTTGCTCTGCTCGCCCTGCACTCTCCCGCCCAACAACTTCCCCTCATAGCGCCCCCGCCCAATTTGTGCTTTACTTTTCGGCACACCCATAAGAAACCCGAAGCAAGCAAGCCCGCAGTCCCCCAATATCGGACCCGAAGAGCAGAAACAGAAGGCAACAAGAACAACCGAAAAAGCAGGCAAAACCCGAAGGTCCGGTCTCACCCCATCAGGAGACAACTTCATGGCGATCAGCATCAGTCTGACGGTGAACGGCGCGCCAATCACCGCGTCAATCGACCCCGGCACCCTGCTTGTCCAGTTTCTGCGCGACCAGCTCCGCCTGACAGGCACGCATATCGGCTGCGACACGGCTCAATGCGGCGCCTGCACGGTCCACCTGAACGGCCGCGCGATCAAATCCTGCAACATCCTCGCGGTACAAGCCGAGGGCGCGGAAATCACCACCATTGAAGGACTCGCGCAGAACGGCACGCTGCATCCAATGCAAGCGGCGTTCAAACACTGCCACGGCCTGCAGTGCGGCTTCTGTACGCCCGGCATGGTGATGAGCGCGGTCTCGCTCGTGCACCGCCAGCCCGATCTCACCGGCGACGACGTCCGCGCCCAGCTCGACGGCAATCTGTGCCGCTGTACGGGCTATCACAATATCGTCAAGGCAGTCCTCGAAGGCGCCGCAGGCATGAAGTCCTCCGGCAACCCGGTCACGGCCAATGCCGCCGCGAATGCGAATACCGCGAGCGCCGGCGCACCGGCTACCGCGCCCGCCACCGCCTGAGGAGCCGACGATGAACGCACCTGACACCCACCACCTGATCGGCGCCTCCGTCGAACGTAAGGAAGACTATCGGTTTCTGACCGGCAACGGCCAGTACACCGACGACATCGTCCTCCCCCAGCAGACCTACGCCGTATTCCTGCGCTCGCCGCACGCGCACGCCAGGATCAATAGCATCGACATCGCTGCAGCGAAGCAATCGCCCGGCGTCATCGCGATCTTCACTGGCGCAGATATGGCCGCGGAAAACGTCGGCGGCCTGCCGTGCGGCTGGCTGATCCACAGCACCGATGGCAAACCGATGAACGAGCCGCCGCATCCGGTCATTGCGCATACGAAAGTGCGCCACGTCGGCGACCAGGTCGCCATCGTCATCGCCGATTCGATCAAGGCCGCAAAAGACGCCGCCGAGCTGATCGAAGTCGATTACGACGTACTACCCGCTGTCGTCGACACCGCGCACGCAGCCGACGCGGGCCAGCCCGCCGTCCACGACGAAGTGCCGGACAACGTCTGCTACAACTGGGGCCACGGCGACAAAGCCGCCACCGACGCGGCCTTCGCCAAGGCCGCCCACGTCACCACGCTCGATATCGTCAACAACCGGCTGATCCCGAACGCGATCGAACCGCGCGCGGTCAACGCGAGCTACTCAGTCCAGGACGACAGCTACACGGTCTACGTCGCGAACCAGAACCCGCACGTGGAGCGCCTGTTGATGGCCGCGTTCGTGCTGTCGCTGCCGGAATCGAAACTGCGCATCATCGCGCCGGACGTCGGCGGCGGCTTCGGCTCAAAGATTTTTCTGTACGCCGAAGACGTCGCGCTCACGTGGGCGTCGAAGAAAATCCGCCGGCCGGTGAAATGGACCGCCGAGCGTTCGGAAGCGTTCGTGTCCGACGCGCACGGCCGCGATCATGTGACGAAAGCCGAACTCGCGATGGACGCGGACGGCAAGTTCCTCGCCATGCGCATCCACACCATCGCGAACATGGGCGCGTACCTGTCCACGTTCGCGTCGAGCGTGCCGACCATCCTGTACGCCACGCTGCTCGCCGGTCAGTACACGACACCCGCGATCTACGCCGAGGTGAAAGCGGTCTTCACCCACACCGTTCCCGTCGATGCCTACCGGGGCGCGGGTCGCCCGGAAGCGACCTACGTGGTCGAGCGTCTGGTCGAGACCGCCGCGCGTGAGATGAAGCTCGATCCGGCGGAAATCCGCCGCCGCAACTTTATCCGCGACTTTCCGTACGCGACGCCGGTCGGCCTGACCTACGACACCGGCGATTACGACACCATCCTCGCGCGTTCGCTAGAACTCGCGGACGTCAAAGGCTTCGCCGCACGCAAACAGGAATCCGAAAAGAACGGCAAGCTGCGCGGCCTCGGCTACTCGTGCTACATCGAAGCGTGCGGTCTCGCGCCGTCGAATATCGCTGGCGCGTTGGGTGCGCGGGCGGGTCTGTTCGAAGTCGGTCAGATTCGCGTGCATCCGACCGGTTCGGTCACCGTGTTCACCGGCTCGCACAGTCATGGCCAGGGGCATGAAACGACCTTCGCGCAAGTGGTCGCCGACCGGCTCGGCATCGCGCTGGAAAGCGTCGAGATCGTCCACGGCGATACGGGACGGATTCCGTTCGGCATGGGCACGTATGGCTCGCGCTCGATCGCAGTCGGCGGCTCGGCGATCATGAAAGCGCTCGACAAGATCGAAACCAAGGCGAAGAAAATCGCTGCGCACCTGCTGGAAGCGGCGGCCGAAGACATCGAGTTCAGGGACGGCGTGTTCCGCGTCGCGGGCACCGATCGCACCAAGGCCTTCGCCGACATCTCGCTTGCGGCGTACGTGCCGCACAACTATCCGCTCGACGTGCTCGAACCCGGCCTCGAAGAAAGCGCGTTCTACGATCCGACCAACTTCACCTATCCGTCCGGCGCGTACATCTGCGAGATCGAAGTCGATCCGGACACGGGCGTGTGCCGCATCCAGCAATTCACCGCCGTGGACGATTTCGGCAACGTGATTAACCCGATGATCGTCGAAGGACAGGTGCATGGCGGGCTCGCGCAAGGTATCGGCCAGGCGATGCTGGAGCGCTGCGTGTACGACAACGACAGCGGCCAGCTGCTGTCAGGCTCTTACATGGATTACGCGATGCCGCACGCGTCCGATCTGCCCGACTTCACCGTCGAAACTTCGAAGGGCACGCCGTGCACGCACAATCCGCTCGGCGTCAAAGGCTGCGGCGAAGCGGGCGCGATCGGCTCGCCGCCGGCGGTGATCAACGCGATCCTCGACGCGCTCGCGCCGCTCGGCGTGACCGATCTGCAAATGCCGGCGACGCCGCATCGAGTGTGGTCCGCGATTCACGCGGCCGCGCACGGCAACGCACAACCCCATTGAGATCCTGAGCGGAGAATCGACATGTATTCATTCGAGTACCAACGCGCGACGGATCCCAAAGCAGCCGCCGCCATCCTCACCGCCGACAGCGACGCGAAATTCCTGGCCGGCGGCCAAAGCCTGTTGCCGACCATGCGGCTGCGCCTCGCGCAACTGTCGCAACTGGTCGACGTCACGCGCATTCCCGCGCTCAAGTCGATCACCGTCAACGCGCAAACAGTGACCATCGGCGCCGCCGTCTGTCACGCAGACGTCGCGGATCACGCGGAGTTGCGTCGCGTGTCGCCAGGACTCGCCGACCTCGCTGCGCACATCGGCGACCGGCAGGTGCGCGCGCTGGGCACGATCGGCGGTTCGCTCGCGAACAACGATCCGGCCGCGTGCTATCCGGCTGCCGCGATGGCGCTGGATGCGACCATCGTCACCGAGCGTCGGCGGATCGCCTGTCAGGACTTTTTCGTCGGCATGTATGAAACCGCGCTGGCACCCGACGAGCTGATCGTCGCGGTCGAGTTTCCCGTGCCCGAGCGCGCAGCCTATGAAAAATTCCGCAATCCTGCGTCTCACTTTGCGCTGGTCGGTGTGTTCGTCGCGAAGTTCGCGAGCGGCGTGCGCGTCGCGGTGACAGGCGCGGCGGCGTCGGTATTTCGTGTGCCTGAACTGGAAAACGCGTTGTCGGCGAATTTCACACCGGAAGCGGCTCGCGGAGTCAGCGTGTCGAATGCGAATCTGAACACCGACATGCATGCGAGCGCCGACTACCGAGCGCATCTGATTCCTGTGCTCGCCGCGCGAGCGGTGACGAAGGCGAACAGTTAGCAACACGTGGAATGGGCAGCGGGCGTGCTTTGATTTGGGCACGTCAGCTCCGTTCTATAAACGACGCCACCCGTGCAGCGCCTGACCGACGCTACGCTTCATCGGCGTCATCGAGCGCGCAGATTCAGGACGACCATGCAGCCCGCCTCAATCGACGACACCCTCGCGCAACTGGCCGCGCAACGCTATTTCGCCAGCCGCGAGCTCGCGACCGCGCTCTATCTCGCGCTGCGGATGGAGCGGCCGTTGTTCGTCGAAGGCGAGCCGGGTGTCGGCAAAACCGAACTCGCTAAAGCCGCAGCGGGCATGCTCGGTACCACGATGCTGCGTCTGCAATGCTACGAGGGACTCGATACGGCGAGTGCGCTGTATGAATGGGACTACCCGCGTCAGATCATGGCGCTGCGTCTCGCCGAAGCCGCCGGCGAGCGCCCGGACAACGACACGCTATATCGCGGCGAATTCCTGTTGAAGCGTCCGCTGCTGCAAGCGTTGATGCCTGATGAACACCATCCCGGCGCGCGACGCGTGCTGCTGATCGACGAAATCGACCGCGCCGATGAGCCCTTCGAAGCCTTCCTGCTGGAACTGCTGTCGGACTTCCAGGTGTCGATACCCGAATACGGCACCGTGCGGGCGGAGCAACCGCCGCTCGTCGTGATGACATCGAACCGCACACGTGAAGTCCACGATGCATTGAAGCGGCGCTGTCTGTATCAATGGATCGGGTACCCCGAGCGCGATCGTGAACTGGAGATCGTCGCTGCGCGTGCGCCGCAGACATCAGTGGAATTGCAGCGACGGGCGGTCGATTTCGTGCATCGGTTGAGGGGGATGGATCTGTTCAAGGCACCTGGCATTGCCGAAACGATCGACTGGTGCCGCGCGTTGGAAGCCCTGTCAGTGACGGAACTCGATCCGCAATCGGTGCAGAACACGCTGGGCGTGCTGCTCAAGTACCAGGACGATCTGGCACGGCTGGATGCCGCACAGATTGCACAATGTCTTGCTGCCGTACCAGGATCATCCGCATGACCAGGCGATCCGTAACGGGCGAGCCACCCGCCGCTTCCGCCGACGAGACCCCAACGCTTGCGCGCAACGTCGTTCACTTCGTGCGCGTGCTGCGCGGTGCGGGCTTGCCGATGTCGCCCGCCCAGGCCGTCGATGCACTCGCCGCATTGCACTGGATCGATCTCGGCCGACGCGACGACGTACGCGCCGCGCTCGCGGCATCGCTAGTCCGCGCACCGGACGAGCGCGAGCTGTTCAACGCCGCGTTCACGCTGTTCTGGCGCGACCCGGACTGGGAGGGCAAGCTGCGCGCGCTGCTGCTCCCCAAAGTTCGCGACGGTCTGCCGCCGCCCAAGCGCAACAACCGTCTCGCCGACGCACTCGCGGTTCGCGCGCCGCTGTCGCCGCACAGCAAAACGCCACAGCAAACCGAGCAACACGAACTGCACGCGCACGTGACGTTCAGCGCGGAAGAGCGCCTGCGTCAGCGCGATTTCGATACCCTTTCCGCCGATGAATGGCGCACTTTGCGGCATCTGATTCGCAGCCAGCGTCTGCCGCTCGCGACCGAGCCGACGCGTCGGCTGAAAGCAGCATCGCGCGGCACGCATGCCGATTTGCGCGCGAGCGCCCGACACGCGGTACGCGCCGGCGGCGACTGGACCGTGTGGAAATATCGCGCGGTGGTTGAACGCAAACCGCCGCTCGTGTTGCTGCTCGACATCTCCGGCTCGATGAGCAGTTACTCGCGCGCCGTGCTCTATTTTTGCCACGCGCTGCTGCAGTCGCGCGAACGCTTGCAGGTGTTTCTGTTTGGCACGCGTCTCACCAACGCAACCCGCGCGCTGCGCGAGCGCGATCCCGATGTGGCCATCGCGACGCTCACCGGGCAGGTCGCCGACTGGTCGGGCGGCACGCGAATCGGCGCAGCGCTTGCCGAATTCAACCGACGTTGGGCGCGTCGCGTACTCACAGGCCGCGCCACCGTGCTGCTCGTCACCGATGGCCTCGACCACGAAGCCATCGACGTGCTCGACGCCGAAATGGCACGCCTGCGCCGCTTCGCGCATCGTATTGTCTGGCTCAATCCGCTGCTGCGTTTTAGCGGCTTTTCTCCGAAGGCGCGCGGCATACAGGCGATCCTGCCTTATGTCGATGCGCATCGTCCGGTTCATAATCTGGACAGTCTCGCAGCGTTCGGCCGCGACCTCGCGCAACTCACGCACGCGCCTCGTCCGACCTTCGCCACCGGGGCTACCGCTGGAGTCACGTCATGGAACTGACCGACACTCACACGCTGCCGGTTTCGCAGCAGCAAACGTGGGACGCATTGAACGACACCGAGGTTCTGCGCAACTGCATCCCCGGTTGCGAAAGCATCGAGCCGGATGGCGAGAATGCGTATCTGGTTGCATTGAGCGCCGCCGTCGGTCCAGTCAAGGCGCGCTTCAAGGGACGCATGCAACTGACCGACATCGACGCACCGAACGCATACAGCATCGTGTTCGAAGGCCAGGGCGGCGCTGCGGGTTTCGCCAAAGGCAACGCGCGCGTCACGCTCGAGGCCGACGGCGAAAACGCAACGAAGTTAAGCTATACGGCAAGCGCTCAGGTCGGCGGCAAACTGGCGCAAATCGGTTCGCGGCTGGTGGACGGCGCGGCACGCAAGATCGCTGCGGAGTTCTTCAAGCGCTTCGGCGCGCAGGTAGCGGGAGCGGACGACGAGACGGGCGCTTCAGTGGATGGCGCAGGAGCAACCGCTGCCGCTGCCCCGGCGCCGCGCACGGAAGCGGATGACGGCACCGGCACCGACACTGACACCGAGCCAACAAAGAGGAAGAAATCATGGACAGCGTGGATCTCGAAGTCCTGAAGTCCAGCGCCCGCTGGCTGGAAGAAGGACATCGCGCGCTACTGGTGACGGTCGTGAAGACGTGGGGCTCGTCGCCGCGTCCCGAGGGCGCGATGCTCGCGGTGCGCGACGATGGGCTCGTGGTCGGGTCGGTATCGGGCGGCTGCATCGAAGACGATCTGATCGACCGGGTGCGGCAACGGGGTATCGAGCAGACGTGCCCGGAGGCGGTGAAGTACGGCATCACGGCGGAGGAAGCGCATCGCTTCGGCCTGCCTTGCGGCGGCACGATTCAACTCGTGCTGGAACCGTTAACGCGGCACAGCGGCATCGCCGAACTATGTCACGCGGTGGAGGACGGGCGCCTCGTCGCCCGTCAGGTCGAAATGCGCACTGGCGCCGTGCGGCTCGACGCTGCGCTTGCCACCGATGGCGTGCATTTCGACGGCGAACGTCTGCTGACGATCCACGGTCCGCGTTACCGGATGCTGGTGATCGGCGCGGGGCAGTTGTCGCGCTATCTGTGCCATATCGCGGTGGGGCTCGACTATCAGGTCACCGTATGCGACCCGCGCGAGGAGTACACGGAAGAGTGGAATATCCCCGGCACGAAGATCGTACGAACCATGCCGGACGATACCGTGATCGACATGAAGCTCGATGAACGCTGCGCGGTGATCGCGCTGACGCATGATCCGAAGCTGGACGATCTTGCGCTGATGGAAGCGTTGAAAACGCCCGCGTTTTATGTCGGCGCGCTCGGCTCCCGAAGGAATAATCAGGCGCGGCGCGAGCGGTTGAAAGAGTTCGATCTGAACGAGACCGAGTTGGCGCGTTTGCATGGGCCGGTGGGAATCTATATCGGCAGCCGGACACCGCCGGAGATAGCCGTGTCGATTCTGGCCGAGGTGACCGCAGCAAAGAACGGCGTATCTCTGCCGACGCTGCTTCAGGTCGAAGGTGCGAAGGCGGCTCGGGAAGTCGCGGCGTCAGGCGGGACTGCATGTAGCGTTTGAATGCGGCCAGTCAGCGAAAGCAGATTCAGACTGGCGGCAATCGTATCGATCAGCAAC
Organism: Paraburkholderia metrosideri; assembly: GCF_904848625.1. Taxonomy (GTDB): domain Bacteria; phylum Pseudomonadota; class Gammaproteobacteria; order Burkholderiales; family Burkholderiaceae; genus Paraburkholderia; species Paraburkholderia metrosideri. The sequence goes on along the minus strand of NZ_CAJHCP010000007.1, from coordinate 517,233 downwards.
GCCCGCTGACTCTCAAACCCACACCTTGGTGAGGATTATTCATCGTCGCAACGCACGCATTGTGCGGGCGGCGGCACGCCGCGGAACGGCACGCGCTCATACGACAGCGGTAAGGAACAGAGAGTCGAAAGCAGGGACCGGACGACCCGGCTTGCGGTCCAGGCCGTCCGGCTGAGAGGCTGGCTGGCGGTCACAGAGGAGCAGAAAGGTGACCGTAGCTGGCGATGCCTTTCAATTGAGAATGGCTATCATTACCTATTTACGCACTTTGCTCAAACGCTACGTGTTGCAGGCGCTTGACAATCGCGCGGCGCAAACCGACTCTAGCTTCAGATCCCGTCAACGTTGCCGTTCGGATACCTGTTGCCATGCGATTTTCTTCTGCGCTTTGGGTTGTTTCATTCGGCTGGCTTGCCGGTATCCACGCGGCGAACGCGAGCGGCGCGGACCAGCTGGACGATCCCTATACCAACGAGGGCGAGACCCAGACCTTCACCGTCAACGCCGACGGCTCGTTTTCCAAGCTCGATTCGCTGACCTTGCGGGTGAATAGCGAGGCGGGCGTCGCGCGCGTGGCGCAGCAATACGTCTGGTTCAATCGCAACATGGCGGACGTGCAGATTCTCGAGGCGTACACCACAACCGCCGACGGCGCGCGTCATGAAGTGCAGCCCGAGCAGATCCGCGACGTGCAGGAAGCCCGTTCGTTCGACGCACCGATGTTCCAGGACATTCAGGAAAAGGTCATCGTGTTCCCCGCGGTAGAGCCAGGCGCGCGCGTGCATCTCACCTATCGCAAGACTCAGAGGCAGCCCATCGTGCCGGGCGAATTCAGCGACTTCACGCCGCCAGACCTCGCGCCGACCCATAATTTCCGTCTGATCTACGACCTGCCCGCTGACAAACCGCTCTACGCCGACGCCCGTGGTTTTACCGTGACGCGCCCGGTGACTCTCAACGGCCGGACACGCTACGAATTTCGCTACGACAACGCGCATTTCAACCGGCTGGAGAATGGCTCGATTGCGTATGTGTCGTATGGCGATCGGCTAATGGTCTCGACGTTCCCCGATTACGCCGCGTTCGCCGCGACCTATCGTGAATCTTCGGTCGACCCTGGCGCACGCGACCCGGCGATCACGCGACTCGCGCAACAACTCACCGTTCACGACCGCACGCCGCGCGACAAAGCCAAAACGTTATACGACTGGGTACGTCGCGACGTGCGCTATGTGGCGATCAACGTCGGGCGCGGCGCGGTCGTGCCGCACAGCGCCAGCGCGATCCTCGCGAACCGCTATGGCGACTGCAAGGACCACGTCGCGCTCTACGGTGCGCTGCTCGACGCGGTCGGCATCCGCAACGAGCCGGCGTTGATCAGCAGCGGCACGATTTACACGCTGCCGAGTGTGCCGGGCTATGGTGTGATCAATCACGTCATCACATGGCTGCCGGATTTGCAGCAATACGCCGATTCGACCGCATCGAATGTCGAATTCGGCTTTTTGCCCTCTTCCGACATGAACCGGCCGACCGTGCTCGTCGACGACGGCGTACTCGCCAGCACGCCCGCCACTGCGCTGATGAAACGCAACACCGATCTGTCGATCAAGGTCGAGCCGGATGGTTCGGCGAGCTTCACCTATCGGCTGGAAGACAACGGCCCGTTCGCTGAACAGGCGCGCGCGCGATTGCGCATGCAGACACCGTCGCAGCGCGAAGAGTCGATTCAGGCCGAGTTGCGCGGTGCAAATCTGCGCGGCACCGCCACACTCAGCACCAATGATCTCAATGTCCCCAATGGGCCGCTCACGATCACGATGAAAGGCAGCCTGGAAAGTCTGGTGGTGCCGGGCGCAGCCGCCTCCATTCGCGCGCTGACGAGTCTGGCGGGTGGCGTCGAAGCAGATACGCGTTACTGGCTCGGCGAGCGTCAGCGCACGCAGCCTTTTGTTTGCCACAACCTGGCGTTGCATGAACATGCGCGCATCGAGTTGCCGGCCAATTTCCATGTGCTCGACATGCCGGAGCCGAAGCGCGCACAAGACCGCTTCGTCGATTTCCAATCGCAGTATTCGTTCGATCCGTCGAGCAACACGGTGACGATGACGCGCGACGGCACCACGCATTTCGATAGCGATGTCTGCTCGCCAGATGACTTCGCGCAGATGCGTCCGGTCATCCAGGCCATTGAGCGTGACGTGCGCGCCGAGGTGATCGTCAAATCGACGTTAGTGGAGTCGTCGAGTGTGGCGTCGCAAGCGCCTTGAAGTGGGCTTGCGCTGAGCGCGGCAGACTCGCTGCCGCGCTCAGCGCGTCACGCACGACGACATGTACTTCGTGCACTCACGGCGCGACACTCAAACCGGCCAGAGCGGCCCTTCCTGCATCGCGCCGATCTGCTCGCGCATTTCGAGGATGCGGTCTTCCCAATAGCGCTGCGTGTTGAACCACGGAAACGCCGCCGGAAACGCGGGGTCGTCCCAACGACGTGCAAGCCAGGCCTGATAGTGAATCAGCCGCAGCGTTCGCAATGCTTCGACCAGGTAGAGTTCGCGCGGCTCGAATTCGCAGAAGTCTTCGTAACCGGCAAGCAGATCGGCCAACGCGCGCGAAGCCTCGGCACGCTCGCCCGGCAGCAATAGCCACAAATCCTGCACGGCCGGACCCATGCGGCTATCGTCGAAGTCGACGAAATGCGGACCGGCATCGGTCCACAACACATTGCTCGGATGACAGTCGCCATGCATTCGCAGCATGCGAATGTCGCCGGCACGTTCGAACGCGCGCTCCACGCCTTCGAGCGCGAGGTTCACCACGGTTTGCCATGCGGTGCGCACGTCGTCGGGGACGAAACGCTGCGCAAGCAGGAAATCGCGCGGCTCGTATCCGAAAGTATGGATGTCGAGCGTCGGACGCTCGGTGTAATTCTGCGTCTGCCCGACCGCATGAATCCGGCCGATGAATCGCCCCAGCCATTCGAGCGTATCGCTACGGTCGAGGTCTGGCGCGCGACCACCACGGCGCTCGAAGATCGAGAAGCGGAAACCGTCGAACGTATGCAGCGTACGACCCTCCAGTACGCGTGCAGGCACCACCGGAATCTCACGCGCGGCGAGATCGGCGACGAAAGCGTGTTCTTCCAGAATCGCGGCATCGCTCCAACGCTCGGGACGATAGAACTTCGCGACGACCGGCGGACCGTCTTCGACGCCCACCTGATACACGCGGTTCTCGTAGCTGTTGAGCGGCAGCATGCGGCCATCGGTGCGCACGCCGACCGTGCTGAGCGCGCTGTCGAGCGCATCGAGCACGATTTCCGGCTTGAGCCGGGCGAAAGGCACGGCGCTGTTCGCGTCGTCCTGGAGATCGGGAAGGTCGTCGTTCATGCCCGCATTGTGCGCCGCGCCGCCGTCAAAGACGAGAGCAACGGCTCACGTTGCGGTTGAACACACGAATAACGCAGCGACGTGCGCGTGACTTACAACATGCTTAACGTCGCACGTGTGATCAATGTATCTGCGCGCTGGACGGACGCACCTGCTCGCCCGTATCAATCAGATCTTCGAGAAAAAAGGGTTCAGTATTCAGGTGCGGCGAAGCGCCGGGCTCGCCGGCGTACCACGCCACCATGGCCATGTCGCCCAGAATGCGCATGACAATTCCGCGCGCGCCTTGCGGCACGGCGATGTGCACCGATCGGACAATGGAACCGATTTGCATGATATTTCCCCGTTTCTCCCGTAGCCGGCTTTATGATTTCACGCCGGTCAAGGTGATGATAAAAGCGTCGCTCCGCCGATAACGTTGCTTACGCACCCAATCTGCTGCGCGTGATACGCGTGAGAGGTTGAAAGTCATTGTTCCCGTTTTAAGGGGCTTTGGAAAGTGCAAACGAAAAGATTAAAAATCCAGGCAAAAAACGCATCACCCGTCGTTTCGCCCTATTCCAATTACGGCCCGCCCAACCGATCATCTCGGCTTCACGCGTCGTAACGAGACCATCATAAACCCACCCGGGGGGAGATTTCAAAAACGTGCACAACGTCCAACCTGTTTGCAACGTTTGCGGGGTAGGTGAGCCCGCTTCTATTGGCCTTTATCGCTCGCGCTAGTCATGTGGATTGTCCGACTCGCGCTGCGGCGCCCCTATACCTTTGTCGTCCTCGCCCTGCTGCTGCTGATCGTCGGGCCGCTGACCATTCTGCGTACGCCAACCGACATTTTCCCGAACATCGATATTCCGGTGCTCTCGGTGATCTGGTCGTACAACGGCCTGCCCGCCGACGAAATGGAAAAGCGCATCGTGCTCAATTACGAGCGCGGCCTGGCGACCACGGTCAACGATATTGAACATACGGAATCGACTTCGCTGAACGGCATTGCGGTCATCAAGATCTTTTTCCAGCCGCACGCGAATATCGACGAAGCGCTGGCCCAGGTCACCGCGCTGTCGCAAACGCAATTGCGTTCGCTGCCGCCCGGCATTACCCCACCCAATATCCTGCGCTATAACGCGTCGACGGTGCCGATCTTGCGGCTCGCGTTGTCGTCGGCGTCGCTGACCGAGCAGGAGCTGTTCGACTTCGGCAATAACTTCCTGAAGACGCAACTCGCCACCGTGCCCGGTGCGTCGGTGCCGCTACCGTATGGCGGCAAGCAGCGGCAAATCATGGTCGATATCGATTCGCGCAAATTGCAGGAGCGCAATCTGTCGCCACTCGATGTAGTCAACGCCGTCACCGCGCAGAATCTGATTCTGCCGTCGGGCACCGCGAAAATCGGCTCGACCGAATACTCTGTGGAAATGAACGGCAGCCCGGATTCGCTCGCCGGTCTGAACAATATTCCGATCAAATCGACCGCGAACGGCACCATTTATATTCGCGACGTCGCGCATGTTCGCGACGGCTTTCAACCGCAAACCAATATCGTGCGCGTGAACGGACAGCGTGCAGCGCTGCTGACCGTCAACAAAAGCGGCAACACGTCCACGCTGGAAATCGTCGACCGCATCAAGACGATGATGCCGGCGCTGCGCAATCTCGTGCCTGCGTCGCTGAATATCGACCCGGTTGCCGATCAGTCGCTATTCGTGCGCGCGTCGGTGCAGGGCGTGTTGCGCGAGGCGTTGATCGCCGCATGCCTGACCGGTCTGATGATTCTGCTGTTCCTCGGCAACTGGCGCGCGACGTTGATCATCGCCGTGTCGATTCCTCTGTCGATGATCACCTCGGTCATCGCCCTCTCGCTGCTCGGCGAAACCATCAACATCATGACGCTCGGCGGGCTCGCGCTCGCGGTCGGCATTCTGGTGGACGATGCGACGGTAGCGATCGAAAACATCAGCCATCAGCTCGAGCAGGGCAAGACGCTCGAACAGGCGATTCTCGACGGTGCGCAACAGATTGCGATTCCGACGCTGGTGTCCACATTGTCCATCTGTATCGTGTTCGTGCCGATGTTCATGCTCACGGGTGTCGCGCACTATCTGTTCATTCCGCTCGCCGAAGCGGTGGTGTTCGCGATGCTCGCGTCGTATTTTTTCTCGCGCACGCTCGTGCCGACGCTGGCGAAATACCTGCTGCGCCATCACCATACGGCGACGACCGCGCATCACTCGCCGGTGCAAACGCGCAATCCGTTCATGCGCGTTCACTATGGATTCGAGCGCGGCTTCTCGCGTTTGCGCGATCGTTATCGCGTGTTCCTCGAAGCACGCGTCGCACGGCCCGGTTTATTCGTCACGCTGTTTCTGGCTGGTTGTGGCGCCTCGATGCTGCTGCTTCCGTTTATCGGCCGCGACTTTTTCCCTGCCGTCGATGCGGGCACCATCGCACTGCATCTGCGCGCGAAAACCGGCATGCGGGTCGAAGAAACCGCGGTCGTGACCGATCGCGTCGATACGCGGATTCGTCAGTTGATCCCTGTCGGCGAACTGCATTCGATCATCGACAATATCGGTTTGCCGGTGTCGGGTATCAATCTCTCGTACGGCAGCACGGGCACGATCGGCACGTCGGATGCAGACGTGCTCATCACGCTCAATCCCGATCATCATCCGAGCGCCGACTACGTGCGCACGCTGCGACGCACCCTCACCGACGAATTCCCCGGCGTGCAGTTCGCGTTTCTGCCGGCGGATATCGTCAGTCAGACGCTGAACTTCGGCATGCCGTCGCCGATCGATATTCAGATTGTTGGCCGTGACGTCGCGGCAAATCGCGTGTTCGCCGCGAAATTGCTGAACCGGCTGCGGACCGTGCCGGGTCTTGCCGATGCACGCATCCAGCAGCCTGCCGACCTGCCGCGTATTTTCATCGACGTGGACCGTACCCGCGCACAGCAGGCGGGTTTCTCGCAACACGACATCGCGAGCAACCTGCTGATTACGCTGTCCGGCAGCCAGCAAACCACACCGACGTTCTGGCTCAATCCGCGCAACGGCGTCAGCTACAACGTGATCACGGAAGCACCGCAATACACGATCGATTCGCTGCAATCGCTGGCGAACATTCCGTTGAACGCCAATGGCCGCAGCAACATTCTCGGCTCGCTCGCGACCATGAAGCGCGAAGCCGGCAACGCGACGATCAACCACTACAACGCGCAGACGACCATCGACATTTACGGCACCGCGGACGGTCGCGATCTTGGCGGAGTCTCCGACGATATCCGCAAGATCATCGACGACTCTCGCGCCGAGCTTCCTAAAGCATCGACGATCGAAGTGCGCGGCCAGGTGCAGACCATGAACGATTCGTTCTCGGGTCTGTTCGCCGGTCTGGTGTTCGCGATCCTGCTCGTGTACCTGCTGATCGTCGTGAACTTCCAGTCGTGGCTCGATCCGTTCATCATCATCACCGCGTTGCCAGGCGCCCTGGCGGGCATTGTGTGGATGTTGTTTCTCACGCACACCACGCTGTCGATTCCGGCGCTGACGGGCGCGATCATGTGTATCGGCATCGCAACGGCCAACGCGATTCTGGTGATCAGCTTTGCGCGCGAACAGTTGCTCGAACATGGCGATGCCACGCGCGCGGCAATCGAAGCGGGCTTCACGCGTTTTCGTCCGGTGCTGATGACCGCGCTCGCGATGGTGATCGGCATGGTGCCGATGGCAATTGGGCTCGGTGAAGGCGGCGAACAGAACGCGCCGCTGGGGCGTGCGGTGATCGGCGGCTTGACGGTGGGTACGCTGGCGACGCTGATCTTCGTGCCGGTCGTGTTCTCGATGATCTACAAGCGGCTTGCGGCGCGACGTCAGCGTGCGGCCGAACATGTGGTGCAGAAGCCATGACGCACATGACCGGACTGTCCGCAATGGCGCTTGCATTGCCATGCGCACCCGCATTCGCCACCACCGTTGCCATGACGGGCAGCACAAGAGGCAGCATCGACTGCCCACGTTTTTTCACAGGGGAAGTTTGATGGAAGCACAACGTCCAGACGGATCCGACCACCCGCGCGACCCCGCGAAAACGCGGCGCTCGCGCGCGATGACCGTTGCGGTGGCCGTCGTCGTCCTTGCGCTCGCGGCGCAAGGCATCTGGTCGCGTCACGATGCGCACGCCGCGCTCGAACGCGATGCCGAGCATGCGAGCCAGTTAAGTGTTGAAGTGGTGCGGCCGCAGAAATCGTCGGCGGGAGTCGACCTTGTTTTGCCCGGCAATGTGCAGGCTTTTCTCGATACGCCGATTTACGCGCGCACCAGCGGTTACCTGAAGAAGTGGTACGCCGATATCGGCGCGCATGTGAAAAGCGGCCAGTTGCTCGCAGAAATCGATACGCCCGAAGTGGACGATCAGTTGCGCGCCGCCCGTGCCGATTTTGCGAATGCCGAAGCCAATTACGCACTCGCAAAAAGCACCGCTGATCGATGGACCGACATGCTGAAAAGCAAATCGGTGTCGAAGCAGGAAACCGACGAGAAGGTCGGCGATATGCTCGCGAAAAAAGCGTCGCTCGATGCCGCGCGTTTCAACGTCGCGCGGCTCGAAAAGACGCAATCGTTCCAGAAGGTCTATGCGCCGTTCGACGGTACGGTGACCGCGCGCAATATCGATGTCGGCGCGCTGATCGACGCGGGCAGCGCGGGTGGTCCAACGAAGGAACTGTTTCATGTGGCGCAGGCGGATCGGCTGCGGGTGTATGTGAACGTGCCGCAAGCCTACGCGCAACAGGTCCGCGCGCAGCAGAGCGCATTTTTGACGCTGACGGAAACGCCGTCGAAGCATTATCCCGGCACGGTGGCACGCACGGCCGGCGCGGTCGATCCGCAGCAACGGACGATGCTGGTCGAAGTCGATGTCGATAATCGCAACGGCGATCTGCTGCCGGGTGCGTATGCGCAGGTGCATTTCGCGTTGGGCTCGGGCGCGGCGCCGTTCACGTTGCCGGGCAACGCATTTCTGTTTCGCCCGGACGGCGTGAAGGTCGCGACCGTGGACGCCGATCACAAGGTGAAGTTGTTGCCCGTGTCGCTAGGGACCGATTTCGGTACGCGCGTGGCAGTCGCGTCGGGCTTGCAAGGCGGCGAACAGGTGATTCTGAATCCGCAGGATTCGATCGTCGATGGCGCGGCAGTGCGGATCGTGCCGCGTAAGACGGGTGACGCGAAGGGTGCGTCTGGGGCAGCGGGCGCTGAAGGGAAAACGGGGACGTCATCATGAAAGCGCTGGAATCGCGCGGCGAGTTCGCGTCGTCATCGAAGCGTGTGGTGGGCCAACGTGCGTCTGCGCGCCCAGCAAAGTTAGCACTTGCGTTGACGCTGGCCGCCACGCTAACCGCTTGCACCGTCGGCCCTGACTATGTGAAGCCGCCCATCCCGACCGTTGCGACGTACAAGGAACTCGAAGGCAGCGGCTGGAAACCCGCACAGCCCGCCGACACCGTCACGCGTGGTGCCTGGTGGACCCTCTACGCCGACCCATCGCTCGATTCGCTCGAACAGCAGGTCGCCACCGCGAACCAGAACGTGCAGGCTGCCGACGCGCGCTTTCGCGCCGCGCGCGCGACCGTTGCGCAATACCGGTCGAGCTTCTTCCCGATTGTCAGCGCGAACGGCGCCTATTCGCGCGCGCGCTCTTCGTCGAACGTGCTGCACAAATCGAGCGCCGGTCTCACGCTGAACGACTACCTGGTGCAAGCCGACGCGTCGTGGGAACCCGACCTGTGGGGCCGCGTGTCGCGCAGCGTCGAGGGCGCGAAAGCCCAGGCGCAGGCCAGCGCGGCCGACGCCCAAGCCATGCTCCTGTCGATGCAGGCCGAACTCGCCACCGACTACTTCGAGCTCCGCGGCCTCGATCAGGAGCGCCAACTTCTCGACGACACGATCAAGGCCTACGGCGAAGCGCTCGATCTGACGCAGCATCGCTACGCGGGCGGCATCGCCACCGACGCCGATGTCGCGCAAGCGCAAACACAGTTGAAAACTACCCAGGCGCAGGCACTCGATCTCGGCGTGCAACGCGCGCAACTCGAACACGCGATCGCGATCCTGATCGGCCAGGCGCCCTCCACTTTTTCGCTGCCAGTTGCGCCGCTCACTGCGGTTCCGGTGGTGGCGGCAGCGGGCGTGCCGTCCACGTTGCTCGAACGACGGCCAGACATCGCGTCGGCGGAACGGCAGGTGGCCAATATGAACGCGCAGATCGGCGTGGCGACAGCGGCGTTTTTCCCGAGCCTCGTGTTGTCCGTGACAGGTGGGCTCGAAGCGACTAACTACAGTCAGTGGCTGCTCGCGCCGAGCCGTTTGTGGTCGCTCGGACCGGCGCTCGCGGGCACGCTGCTGGATTTCGGCGGACGCGAATCCGTTCGAGAACAGGCTCGCGCGCACTATGACGAAAGCGTCGCGCAGTACCGGCAAACGGTGCTTGCCGCGTTCGGCGAAGTCGAGGACAACCTCGCCGCGCTGCGGGTGCTCGAACAGGAAGCCAGTGCGCAGGACGATGCGGTGAGCGCCGCGCAACGGTCGCTGGCGGTCGTGTCGGACCGCTATAAGAACGGCGCGATCACCTATCTCGACGTCGTCGTCGCGCAAACGACCGCGCTGACGAACGAGCGCAATGCGGTGTCGATCGCGCGTCGTCGGATGGCCGCGAGTGTGGCGCTGGTCAAGGCGTTGGGCGGAGGTTGGCAGGTCTCCGATCTGCCGACCGATGAGCAGATCGTGCACCCGGCCGCGCCGCAGAGCGCAAGCGATGCGACGGCGCATGGCTAGGCGAGTGCTTTTACAGCGGAGCGAAACGCACTGAGTTGCCCGGCGCGCTCGCGTGGCTTGCCGGTTCGTTCGGCGATCGTCCGGTCTCGCGCGCCGACGGGCATCCGGCGTTTAATCAGTCCATCAAAACCTTGCTGCATATGTGGAAAATACTGCGGTCGCGATTCGCCTCCCGTCAGTCTGCGTCACACCCTCTGCCCCCTGCTTCACCGCCCGAATCTGCGCAGCACGCCTGCCCGCCCCACGACCCCGATCCCTCTTTTCAGCGTATCGTTAACTCCTTTGAAGACTTTGCTTCCTCCCAGGAGATTTTTTTGTGACCCCCTCGCCGGAATCCCACCGGACTGCTTCATCGGCTGTTCCTTCTTCTTCTGCCTCGTTCACCGCTTCCGCTTTGCCCGACGCCCTTGATATCCCCTACCTTGAACGCGGTTCGCGGGCCTATTGGCGCGCCAGCATCGCGCTGCTGTTCGCCGGTTACGCCACCTTCTCGCTGCTCTATTGCGTGCAGCCACTGCTGCCCGCGTTCTCCGCGACGTTCAACGTGACGCCCGCGCAATCCAGCCTGTCGCTGTCGTTCACCACGGCCGCGCTCGCGTTCGCCATCTTTGTCGCCGGCTTTGTTTCGGAAGGATGGAGCCGTCACAAGCTGATGACGTTGTCGCTGACGGTATCCGCGTTGTTGACGATTGGCGTGTCGATCGCGCCGCAATGGCATCAACTGCTGCTGCTTCGCACGCTCCAAGGTCTTGCGCTCGGCGGTGTGCCCGCCGTCGCGATGGCCTACCTCGCCGAAGAAGTCCACCCCGAAGGCCTTGGCCTCGCGATGGGTCTGTATGTCGGCGGCACGGCAATCGGCGGAATGGCGGGACGCGTGATCACGGGTGTCGTCGCGGATCTGTTCTCGTGGCGCGTCGCGATCGGCACGATCGGCGTGCTCGGCCTTCTGTCGATGCTCGCATTTCGCGCGCTGCTACCGCCCTCGCGCCATTTCGTACCGCGCCGGGGCCTCGGCTTTGCACATCATCGCACCGCGCTGCTCAAGCAGTTCACGCGACCCGGCTTGCCGCTGCTGTTCCTGCAAGGCTTCGTGCTGATGGGCAGCTTCGTCACGCTGTACAACTACATTGGCTACCGGCTGCTCGCGCCGCCGTATCAACTGAGCCAGACGGAAATCGGCACAATCTTCGTTGTGTATCTAACGGGCGTAGTGGCGTCGCCATGGTCAGGACGCATGGCCGACACGTTCGGCCGCGCGCGCGTGCTGACCGCCAGCCTGCTGCTGATGCTGCTCGGTCTCGCGCTCACGATGCTGCATCCGCTGGCCGCGATTGCAACTGGCATCGCCTGCGTGACGTTCGGCTTTTTCGCGGGGCACTCGGTGGCGAGCGGCTGGGTGGGCCGCCTCGCGAAAGACGCGAAAGGCCAGGCGGCCGCACTGTATCTGCTCGCGTATTACATCGGATCGAGCCTGATCGGTTCGTACGGTGGTCACGTGTGGGCCAATCACGGCTGGAACGGCGTCGCGGGGCTTGTCGGAACCCTGCTGATCATCGGCCTCTTTGCGGCGACACGGTTGCGCGCCCGTGAACCGATCACCAAGTAATCGCATGAGCCAGCCCTGTAATCTGTTTCGCATGAAATGCGATCAAAAAGTAAGGCCAGTGTAAGCAAACGCTTCATTTTTTCGCCGCATTTTGCTGCGTTGCGCCAATCGTTGCAAGCCTTGATGTGGTTGGGTTCAGCAGCTTGCGAATAGTTGCTGAAGCGCCGACCGGCGTCGTTATAGTGGTTGAACCGTCTCCTATACTCAAATCAAGCGTTGGCGTTGCATGACTCCATCAATGGAGCAATCGCCTTCGCCGGTAATACATAAGGAGACGACCATGACGACCTACTTCACGATCAGCGATTTCATCCTGGTGATTCCGATGGCGCTGGCCGGCGCGTTATTTGTCGGCGCGCTTCCCTGCAAGACGGAAATGCGGCACAACGCGCTGCGCGTCGTGGGCGCTCTGATCGGCGTGATGTGCGCGGTCGCGCTGGTCGAAGGATTGCCGGCGCTGGTATAGCGCGCTGTAGCGAAAAAAAAGCCGCCTCACGGGCGGCTTTTCTACTGACGGGGTGAACGTGGTGCGGATCAGATCGCCTGATCCGTGGACGGCTTTTCCCACAAATTAATCCCGCCTTCGGTCGCATAGCGATCGATTTCCGCGAGTTCATCTTTCGAGAACGCAAGGTTCTTCAGCGCGCCGACGTTCTCGCGCACCTGCTCCGCACGGCTCGCGCCGATCAGCACCGACGTTACGCGTGAATCGCGCAAGGCCCAGGCGAGCGCCATCTGCGCGAGGCTTTGCCCGCGACGCTGGGCGATGTCGTTCAGCTTGCGCACGTGCTCGATATTTTGCGGGCTCAGATGCTCCTGCTTCAACGAACCGCCACCCGGCTTGTTGACCCGCGCATCGTCCGGTACGCCGTTCAGATACTTGCCGGTCAGCAGCCCTTGTGCGAGCGGCGTGAACGCGATCGAACCCGCGCCGACCTGCTCCAGCGTATCGAGCAACTCATGCTCGATCCAGCGGTTGAGCATGTTGTACGCCGGTTGATGAATCAGCATCGGCACCTTGTATTCGGCGAGCAACTTCGTCATTTCGAGCGTCTTGGCGGCCGAGTACGACGAGATGCCGATATACAGCGCCTTACCCTGCTGAACCGCAGTCGCCAATGCGCCGGCGGTTTCTTCGAGCGGCGTGTCGGCATCGAAACGATGCGAATAAAAAATGTCGACGTAATCGAGGCCCATGCGTTGCAGGCTTTGATCGAGACTCGCGAGCACGTACTTGCGCGAACCGCCGCCCTGGCCGTACGGACCCGGCCACATATCCCAACCTGCTTTCGACGAGATCAGCAGTTCATCGCGATAGGGCTTGAAGTCGTCCTTGAACAGGCGGCCGAAATTCGTTTCCGCGCTGCCGTATGGGGGGCCGTAATTGTTCGCGAGGTCGAAGTGCGTGATGCCGAGATCGAAGGCCGTGCGCAGAATGTCACGCTGCGTGGAGATCGGCGTGGTGTCGCCGAAGTTGTGCCACAGACCCAGCGAGAGCGCCGGCAGTTTGAGACCCGATTTGCCGCAGACGCGGTACTGCATGTCCGAATAGCGTTCTGAAGCTGCTTCGTAAGCCATTGCTTGTGTCCTTGTTGGTGGAAATCGCCCGGTCATTGCGGGCGTGAGGCAATCGCGTGCTGCGGGAGGCGTGCTGCTATCTGTTATCTGTTTTAGGCCGGCGAATCTGCAGCCAGACCGCTATGTTAGCCAATCGACGCGAGACGTGCATGCACCCAGTATGCGGGATGGACGGGCGCTGGTCGCTCCCCTACACTTTCGCCGATCAAAGCCAACGGAGAGCATCAGATGACCAAAGCGATTTCGCTCGCGCTGATTGTCGGCGGTATCGTGTTGTTGTATTTCGGCGGGCAGGCGTTCAATTCGGTTAGCAGCGACGTCGCGCGCTTTTTCACCGGTTCGCCGAGCAACAAGGCGATCATGCTGATCGTGGGTGGCGTGGTGGCGACACTCGCGGGAATCACCGGCATGGCACTGTCCGGGCGCAAGCGGTAATAGATTCGTGATCTGCGCGGCGCCCGATGTCTGTTCGAATGCTAATTAAACACAATCCGGCGCCGCCGCCGGAATCAGAAAGCCGACACTTTAAAACGCCACTTCAGGCTTCGCGGCCGACCGGGTTCCCGGCAACGGCACATTGCTCGCACCGTGATAGGTGTACACGAGCGAAAACTTCACCTGATCGCTGAGATTCTTTCCTGCTGAATGCAGCGTATTGCAGTGGAAGAACACCACGTCGCCGGCTTTGAGTTCGGGCGACACAGCGCTGCGAATCCACGTCTGATTTTCTTCCAGATCCGAACGGAAAAATTTGGCCTCGTCGAAACGCTCCGACGTGAATGGCTCGCTGTGCGATTTCGGTACGAGCCACAATGCGCCGTTATCGACGGTTTCAGAGCCAACCGCGAGCCACACCGACACCAGATCATCGCGTTCGAACGACCAGTAACGCACATCGCGATGCCACCCCGTCAGGCTGCCGTACGCGGGATGTTTGGTCATCATGCAATTGTGATGCGCGCGCGACAACCGCGGCTCTTCACCGAAATACAACTCCATCCAGCCGCGAATTTCCGGCGCGGTCGCCCACTGCGCGAAAGCCGGATGACGTCCATACGCATCGAGCAACCGTCGCACGGTGTGCCCACCCGGTGCATGCTTCGACGACGGCGCGCCGGGGTATTGCAGATCCGCTTCGAACTCGATCGGCGCCGCTGCTTCGACCAGTTGCTGCTGCGCAATCTGCTTCAGTTCTTCGCAGCGCTCGGGCGACACCAGACCGGGCACGACGACAAAACCCTGCTCCCGCAACGTGTGAATCTGCTCTTTCTTCGAATGAAGTGACATGGTGTTCCGTTACTGTCCACTAACTGATGCTCGATTGTAAAACGGGCGCGATGGCGCTGCGCGCAGTTTCACCGTGCTACGAGCCTCTGCGGCCTGACTGCCTTACGCACTACTTTCAGGCGTGCAGGTTGATTGCAAGGCACGTTGAACGGGCGAGCGTGCACGATAATCGGTCGCAAAGGGCAGGTTCGCGTCGACATGCTCAGCGATCGACCCCGTAAAAACCCGTATTCGCAGGGTAAAAACCGACTTTCTGACGTCACGAATCACGTGTAGCCTGCACGCATGTTGATCGTCGCTCCCGCGTTTTTGCACCGTGCGCAGGCCGCCAAGGCCCATGCCGCCGGCCTCCGCGCTTTTATCCGTCGAATACCGGGCATCCGTGCCGTTGATCGCGACGCCCTTATTGGCACATTTGGTGCTGCTATTGGCGCACTTCCCGTCGCGCGACACATTGCCCCCTTGTGAAGCCATGCATACTCTTCTGAGCACCCGTCTCACCCGCGCCGCGCTGAAAGCGGCGCGTCCTGCGCGCCGCCATGTGATGCGCGCGTTGCGTCACCACGCCACCCGCACCCGCGCGTTGGGCGAACAATGGCGCGATGCGAAAGCCGTCGACGGCATTCGCACCTGGTTCCACACCTTCTTCTCCGCACTGCGTTTGCAGGGCAGTTCGCGGCGCTTTTCGCTGCGCACGCTGCTGCGCAAACCGACGCCGCTGCATCTGTCGCTGACGAAACGCGTGGCGCTCGCCGCGCCGCAGAACACGAGCCGCAAGCCGCGTCGGATGTCGACGAATGGCAGCACTGGCTGGTTTGCGTTCGCGTTTTCGAGCCGTTGAGCTAGCCGTTGGGGCGTTTTTTTCAAAGTGTTCTAGTGGTGTGGGCGCCATGGCTTGAATGGCGAACGGCACCATGCAAGTATTCGCTGTAGCGCTCGCGATCCGGGCGCGCTAGCTAAGGAGCGCGCACGTCTTGCGCGGCTTTCGACGAAAGCCGTCCGTTCATTTCGCTGCTATGCAGTCCGGCGTAACAGGAAATAAAAAACCCCGCGCGGCTCACGCCGTGCGGGGTTTTTTGCTGTTTTGCTGATGAATCGCGTGCGACTAGCGCTTACTCTGCCAGCGCCGCAACCGGCTCCGTGCCAGCGGCTTCAGCGAGCGCCAATGCCTTGTCCGTCGCTTCCCACGTGAATTCCGGCTCTTCGCGACCGAAGTGGCCATACGCTGCGCTCTTCTCGTAGATCGGACGCAGTAGGTCGAGCATCTGGATGATGCCCTTCGGACGCAGGTCGAAATGCTCCTGCACCAGACGCGTGATCGTTGCATCCGACACGCGGCCCGTACCGAACGTGTTGACCATCACCGAAGTCGGTTGTGCAACGCCGATGGCGTACGACACCTGAATCAGGCAGCGCGAAGCCAGACCGGCTGCAACGATATTCTTCGCGACATAACGGCCAGCGTAAGCAGCCGAACGGTCGACCTTCGACGGATCCTTGCCCGAGAACGCGCCGCCGCCGTGCGGAGCCGCGCCGCCGTATGTATCGACGATGATCTTGCGGCCCGTCAGACCGCAATCGCCTTGCGGACCGCCAATCACGAAACGGCCGGTCGGGTTCACCAGGAACTTGATGTCGCCCTTGATCAGGTCAGCCGGCAGCGTCGGCTTGATCACTTCTTCGATCACGGCTTCGCGCAGCGTGTTCAGATCGATGTCCGGCGAATGCTGCGTGGACAGCACGACGGTGTCGATTGCGTGCGGCTTGCCGTCGACGTAACGCACGGTGACCTGCGACTTTGCATCCGGACGCAGCCACGGCAGGCGGCCGTCACGGCGCAGATTAGCCTGGCGCTCGACCAGACGGTGCGACAGGTGGATCGGCAGCGGCATCAGTTCCGGCGTTTCTTCACACGCGTAACCGAACATCAGGCCCTGGTCGCCAGCACCTTGATCGAGGTTGTTGTCGTGCGCGCGGTCCACGCCCTGGGCGATGTCCGGCGACTGCTTGTCGTAAGCGACGAGCACCGCGCAGCCGCGGTAGTCGATGCCGTAGTCGGTGTTGTCGTAGCCAATGCGCTTGATCGTATTGCGCGCGACCTGGATGTAATCGACGTTCGCGGTCGTGGTGATTTCACCGGCCAGCACGACGAGACCCGTGTTGCACAACGTTTCCGCTGCAACGCGTGAGTATTTGTCCTGTGCGAGGATGGCGTCGAGGATGGCGTCCGAGATCTGGTCCGCGACTTTGTCGGGATGGCCTTCGGAGACGGATTCGGAAGTGAAGAGATAGTCGTTTGCCACGTTGCAGACTCCTGTTGTGTGGTTACGGTTGAGTTTCACGTAGCCAGCTTCGGGAGTCTGAAGCGGCGACGCTTTAGCGGATTACCTGACCGACCAGCGCTTTTCACACGATTAACACGTGGATCGCACCCGCCAGCTTCGCCCCGCAAGTTGTCTATTAACTCGGCGAAGCCCTTATTATAGCGACTTCCTTTGATTGTCACAGAGTGTCCACGAGTGCGGTATTACGACAACTTTTCCGCTTTCCTGAAACCCGTCACGCGTAGCGCCTCGTTTGCGGAGGTCGCATGCTGAGCCGTTATGGCGCCAAACTCGCGATCGGGCTGCTTAAACTTTTTGCGTTGTTGCCCTATGGTGTCGTCGCCCGCCTCGGCGACGGACTCGGCTGGCTGCTTTATCAGATCCCGAGCCGGCGCAAGCGCATCGTCCACGTGAATCTGAAGCTGTGCTTCCCCGAGTGGAGCGACGAGCGTCGTGAGGACGTCGCGCAGAAGCATTTTCGCCACGCGATCCGCAGCTATCTCGAACGCAGCGTGCAGTGGTTCGGCTCCGCGAAGAAACTCGAAAAGCTGATCCAGGTCGACAGTGAGATCGATCTGACGGATCCGGATATGCCGCCGACGCTCCTTCTTGGCTTTCACTTTGTTGGCATCGAGGCCGGGTCGATCTTCCTGAACTACGCGCTCAAGCGCCAGTGCGGCTCGCTTTATCAGCCGATGTCAAACCATGAACTTGACGAAGTCGCCAAAACAGCACGTGCGCGTTTCGGCGCCGATATGGCGAGCCGTGCCGACAGCGCGCGCATCGTGCTGCGCTGGCTGCGCGAACGCAAACCGGTGATGCTCGGCGCGGACATGGATTACGGCGCGCGCAATTCGACCTTTGTGCCGTTTTTCGGCGTGCCGACCTGCACGTTGACCGCCGTGGGGCGTCTCGCGAAGGTCGGACGCGCGCAGGTCGTGCCGTTTATCGGCGAGGTGCTGCCGAACTACAAGGGTTATCGGCTGAAGGTGTTCAAGCCGTGGGACAACTACCCGAGCGGCGACGACGACGCAGACGCGCGGCGCATGAACGAATTTCTCGAAGAACAGATTCCTTCGATGCCCGAGCAGTATTACTGGGTGCACAAGCGCTTCAAGACCCGTCCGCCGGGCGATCCGAGCGTTTATTGAGCCAGCGCGGTCGGCCCGGTCGCCGACCCGGGCGTGCCGCCTCCACTGGCCCATGCAGTCCACGAAAAAAGCGCCCGAACGCGGAAATAACGCGGCGTTCGGCTCAGCTAAGGGCGCGTCACTTACAATAGCGTGATGAAATTGAAATTCACCAAAATGCACGGTGCGGGCAACGACTTCGTCGTGCTCGACGGCTACACCCAACCGGTCAACCTGACGCCGGCGCAGGTGCGCGCGCTCGCGGACCGGCATTTCGGCGTCGGCGCCGACCAGTTGCTGCTGGTCGAAAAGCCCACCATCGAAGGCGTCGATTTCCGATATCGCATCTTCAATTGCGACGGCGGCGAAGTCGAGCATTGCGGCAATGGCGCGCGCTGCTTCGTCAAGTTCGTACGCGACAGCGGTCTCACCGATCAACGCACGGTACGCGTGCAGGTGCAGAACGGCACCATCACGCTGACCATGCAGGAAAACGGCGAAGTGCTGGTCGACATGGGCACGCCGGTGTTCGACCCGGAACGCGTGCCGTTCGCCACCAAAGGAATCGCAGGCCGCCGTGAAGGCGCCGACACGCTCTGGCCGCTCGACGTGAACGGCACGACGCGCTGGATTTCGGTGGTGTCGATGGGCAATCCGCACGCAGTGCAGATCGTCGACGACGTCGAAGCGTTCCCCGTGCTGGTCGACGGTCCGGTGATCGAGCGGCATGCGCGCTTTCCGCAGCGCGTGAATGCCGGCTTTATGCAGATCGTCGGCCGTAGCGAGATCAAGCTGCGCGTCTACGAACGCGGCGCGGGCGAAACGCTCGCGTGCGGCACGGGCGCCTGCGCGGCCGTTGCAGCCGGCATCCGTCGTGGCTTGCTGGACGCGCCGGTGCTGGTCCACACGCACGGCGGCAAGCTCACCATCACGTGGGACAACGCGAAGCAAAACGACCCGCTGCTGATGGCCGGCCCCGCCGCAACCGTCTTCTCGGGCGAGATCGAACTGGCCGACTGATCGGCCAGACCCAGCGAGTTGAACGATTGGCCGGCCGATTATCGGCGCGAGTAGCGCCTCATTAACGATGAACGGCCGTCTGAACTGATTGACCGATGCGCCGCCTCAGGCGGCGTCCCGTAGTCCTTTAGCCGAAACCATGAACGATCGCGAAGTCGCCGACTACCTGCTCGCCACCCCCGAATTCTTCGCCGACCACGCGGAAATGCTCGCGACTATCCGGCTCGCGAACCCGCACGGCAAAGCCGCGGTGTCGCTGCAGGAGCGGCAGATGGAAATGCTGCGCGACAAGAACAAGCATCTCGAACGGCGTCTGGCCGAGTTGCTGCGTTACGGTCACGAGAACGACAGCATCGCGTCGAAATTCAACCGCTGGACGATTCGCGTGCTGGGCGAGCGCGATCCGTATGCGTTGCCGCGCACCATCGCCAATGGCTTGCGCGAAATTTTCGACGTGCCGCAAGCCGCGTTGCGGGTGTGGGATGTCGCTGAGCCTTACACACAGGCCGATTTCGCCCGCCATGTCGGCGAAGAAGTGCGGATTTTCGCCAATAGCCTGACCTCGCCTTACTGTGGCGCGAACACCGGCTTCGAGGCCGCGCAGTGGCTGGTGCCGGCAGTGAGCGCGGTGGCCGATGAAAACGGCTCCGGCAACGGCGCGGCCGATCAGCCGCACGCCACCGAATCGATCGCGTTGCTCGCGCTGCGCGATCCCGAGGGCAAGGAAGAAGCGCCCACGTTCGGGCTTCTAGTGATGGGTTCGGCGGATGCCCGCCGCTTTCACGACGGCATGGCCACCGACTTCCTGACGCAGATCGGCGCTCTGGCCAGCGCTGCGCTGAGCCGCCTGCTGCCGCGCTGATCCTGCGATCATCCCGCGTCAGCCGCCCAAAGCCCACCGTGACCGCCGCCGATCCGATCGCCGCCTATCTGTCGAATCTCGAACATGAGCGGCGGCTCTCGGCGCATACGCTACGCGGCTATGCCCACGAACTCGACGAACTCAGGCTGCTGGCCAAAGACCGGCCGCTGGAAAGCCTCAACGCCGTAGACATTCGCGGCGCCGTATCGCGAGCCCATGCGGGCGGCCTGAGCGCTCGCTCGATCAGTCACCGGCTGTCGGCGTGGCGTGCGTTTTAT
Source organism: Paraburkholderia metrosideri (assembly GCF_904848625.1). Taxonomy (GTDB): domain Bacteria; phylum Pseudomonadota; class Gammaproteobacteria; order Burkholderiales; family Burkholderiaceae; genus Paraburkholderia; species Paraburkholderia metrosideri. Next base: position 496,926 of record NZ_CAJHCP010000007.1, on the reverse strand, counting down.
CACTGGCTCGCGGGCCGCGTCGATCTGCCAGCCAACCCGGTCGCAGCCGTGCGTGCGCCGAAGCAGGCCAAAACGCTGCCCAAAGCCCTTTCCGTCGACGACACCGCGCGCCTGATGGACAGCCCGCGTCCCGACTCGGCGGAAGGTTTGCGCGATAACGCGATCCTCGAACTGTTCTACTCGTCGGGCCTGCGCCTGGCGGAACTGGTCGGCCTCGACGTGCGTTTCGTCGATGCCGACGGCTACCGCTCCGCCGGTTGGCTCAAGCTGGATTCCGCCGAAGTCGAAGTGCTCGGCAAAGGCAACCGGCGTCGTATCGTGCCGGTCGGTCGCAAGGCGCTCGAAGCGTTGCGGGCATGGCTCGCGGTGCGCGATCAGATGGTAAAGCACGATCCGCATCCGCTCTTTCTGTCGGCGCGTGGCAACCGGTTGTCGCCGAATGTCGTGCGGGATCGCGTGAAGCGCGCGGCGCTGGTGGCCGGCATTCCGGCCAACGTGCATCCGCACGTGCTGCGGCATTCGTTCGCCACGCACGTGTTGCAATCGAGCGGCGATCTGCGCGCCGTTCAGGAATTGCTCGGTCACGCGAGCATTACCGCTACGCAGGTTTATACCGGGCTCGATTTCCAGCATCTCGCCCATGTCTACGATCAGGCGCATCCGCGCGCCAAAAAACGCGACTGACGCCGCTTTTTGCGGCTTTGTAGTTCCTTTTTCGCTTCACCTGCCGTGTGCGTTGTGCCATTCGGCCGCGCCATCACCCGGCTTACCGCTCATTGCCCTGCTGACATCCTGATGAATACCGTTACGCTCAAACCGTCGAAAGAAAAGTCGCTGCTGCGCCGCCACCCGTGGGTTTATGCCAACGCGATCGACCGCGTCGACGGCAATCCCGCGCCCGGCGCGACCGTGCTGGTGCGTGCGCACGACGGGCGTTTTCTCGCGCGCGCCGCCTATAGCCCGCATTCGCAAATCCGCGCCCGTGTGTGGAGCTTCGACGAAAGCGAGCCGATCGACCACGCGTTCTTCAAGCGCCGTGTGCAACGCGCGCTCGCGCATCGTCAGACGATGGTGCACGACACCGGCGCCGTGCGACTGATCTTCGGCGAAGCGGACGGCCTGCCCGGCCTGATCGTCGACCACTACGTCGCTGAAGACGAAGGTCAGCGCAGCCAGCTGGTCTGCCAGTTCATGGCGACGGGCGTCGAAGCATGGAAGGAAGCGATCGTCGCGGCGCTGGTCGGCGCGACCGGTTGCCCGAACGTCTACGAACGCTCGGACGTATCGATTCGGCAGAAGGAAGGGCTCGAGCAGATCACCGGCGTGCTGGCGGGCGAACCACCGTCGGAAACCTTGATCGCAAGCGAAAACGGCGTGCGTTATCACGTCGACGTGCTCAATGGCCACAAGACTGGCTTCTATGTCGATCAGCGCGACAACCGGCTGCTGGTGCAGCAGCTCGCGCAGGACCGCGAGGTGCTGAACTGCTTCTGCTACACCGGCGGGTTCTCGCTGGCAGCGTTGAAGGGCGGCGCCAAACGGGTGGTGTCGGTCGATTCGTCCGGTGAAGCGTTGGCTTTGGCCCAGCAGAACGTCGCGGCCAACGGTTTCGACGCCGAACGCGCCGCCTGGCTCGACGCCGACGCGTTCAAGACGCTGCGCCGCCTGTACGACGAAGGCGAGCGTTTCGACCTGATCGTGCTCGATCCGCCGAAATTCGCGCCGTCGAAGGAACACGTTGACCGCGCGTCGCGTGCGTACAAGGACATCAACCTGACCGGCCTGAAGTTGCTGCGTCCAGGGGGGTTGCTGTTCACCTACTCGTGCTCGGGCGCGATCGACTCCGAACTGTTCCAGAAGATCGTCTCCAGCGCGGCCGCCGACGCCCGCGTCGATGCCCGCATCCTGAAGCGCCTCGGCGCGGGGGTGGATCATCCGCTGCTCACGGCGTTCCCGGAAGGCGAATACCTGAAGGGCCTGCTGTTGCAAATTGCCTGATCGCCCATAGTTCGTATGGCTATTTCAGGCGACTGACGGCGCCGCGGAGAGCGGCTCGCCAGCACAGGCCCGGCAGATATGTTTCAATAACCGGCTAGACAGGGCTGCGCGCCGCAAGGCTGCCGCGCCCGGTTTATACCCCCGCTTACGCATTCGATTACGCACCGTTTCACGTACACACAGGCGACCAACATGATCCCAGTCACCATCCTGACCGGCTTTCTCGGCAGCGGCAAAACGACCCTGCTCAAGCGCATCCTGAATGAAAAGCACGGCATGAAGATCGCCGTGATCGAGAACGAGTTCGGCGAAGAGAACATCGACAACGAAATCCTCGTACAGGACACGAGCGAACAGATCATCCAGATGAGCAACGGCTGCATCTGCTGCACGATTCGTGGCGACCTGTCGCGCGTGCTGGGCGATCTGGCGGCGCAGAAGGTCTCCGGCAAGGTCGATTTCGACCGCGTCGTGATCGAAACGACCGGGCTCGCGAATCCCGGCCCGGTCGCGCAAACCTTCTTCATGGACGACCAGATCGCCAGCGAATTCCTGCTCGACGCAATCATCACGCTGGTCGATGCCAAGCACGCGAACCATCAACTGGACGAGCACGAAGTGGTGCAGCGCCAAGTCGGTTTCGCCGACCGTCTGTTCATCACCAAGGCCGATCTGGTCGATGAAAAGCATCTGGACGATCTGCGCCACCGTCTACTGCACATGAACCCGCGGGCCGCGATCAAGACCGTCAATTTCGGCGAAGCAGACATCAAGGAAATTTTCGATCTGCGCGGCTTCAACCTGAATTCGAAGCTCGAAATCGACCCGGACTTCCTGACCGAAGACGAGCACGCGCACAGCCACGCTCACGCGCACGACGAGCATGGCCACACGCATGCCGATCACGCGGACCACGCGGACCACGATCACGAAAATTGCGATCACGACCACGGTAAGTGCGACCACGAAGGCCACGATCACGGGCATCACCACCACGCGCATCACGACGACAAGATCAAGTCGTTCGTGTACCGCAACGACCGCCCGTTCGATCCGAACAAGCTCGAAGACTTCCTCGGCGGCATTCTGCAGATTTACGGCGAACGCCTGCTGCGCTACAAGGGCGTGCTCTATATGAAGGGCGTGGATCGCAAGGTCGTGTTCCAGGGCGTGCATCAGATGATGGGCAGCGATCTGGCCGCAAAATGGCAGCCGATCGAGAAAAAGACCAACAAGATGGTGTTTATCGGCATCGAACTGCCGCAAGACCTGATTACCGACGGTCTGGACGCCTGTCTCGCCTGAACGCGTTCGCGTCAGTCATTGCGTTAAGGCGTTCGGTGCGTCAGATTTTGCAACTTTTGCGCTGCCGAACCGCCTTAATCGCCTTCACGTCAAAAAAGCCCGCCGTGCCGCGCCCAGTGCGCGGCACGCAATATGCTGATGCGCTCGGCATCCGCATTGAATAATTCATCAATTGCGGACGGTGTTAATCGTCTGCCAAATGCGTATGGCGACGACCGAAAGGTGTCTGAAAAGCCCTATGTGTGAAAAGCGCGTGAAAACCCTGTTGCATTAAAGCGTGCACGACCATCGCTTTTTGGCCCTGCGCGCGTTATATTTTCGGGATATCAGCGCGCCGCAAGGGGATTTTCACCAGATGCGGTGCCGGATTGTGATTCAGTTACAATACGTGCCCACTGGAGAATGACAACGAATTGCCCGGTCAGCGCGTAAGCCGCTCGGGCCTGAAGCGGCGCCGGAAAATCTTGTCCGGAAATCACGCCGACAATGCCGGCTGGCACAGCCTGACAAGGTAGCTGCCGGCAAGCAATACCTCAGGAGCATTTGAGAATCGGTTTCCAGAGGAGTTCGGCCCCGCATTGGCGTTGCGACGCCCGGCGTGTGGGCGCCAGGCGCTTCGGCGTCACGACAGACCACCGTCCGTGCCCGCCTACGCTTTCGCGTCCTCAAGGTGCCTTTGCGGGCAATACGAAAGTGCGGGCACTATGTAAGAGTTTTGCCTCACATTGAAGAAGTAAGCCAGATGACGACGAAACGACTCTTGACCGAAGCCGAAATCCTGAAGATGAGCGACAAGGATTACATGAATGAGGATCAGCTCGCCTTCTTCAAGAACAAGCTCGAACAACTGCAGGCGGACATTCTCCGCAATGCCGGCCAGACGACCGAAAATCTCCGCGAAACGGTAATCGTGCCGGACCCGGCCGACCGTGCAACGATCGAGGAAGAGCATGCGCTCGAACTGCGCACGCGCGACCGCGAACGCAAGCTGCTGAAGAAAGTGCAGCAATCCATCGCGCGAATCGATTCCGGCGACTACGGCTGGTGCGAAGAAACCGGCGAGCCGATCGGCATTCCGCGGCTGCTCGCACGGCCCACGGCCACCCTGTCGCTCGAAGCGCAGGAACGCCGCGAACTGCGCCAGAAGCTGTTCGGCGACTGAACGCCGCCGGCGCGGCCTCGGTTCCGCGCCCTCACACGCTGCTTCGTCGAGAGGCGCACGGTCATCCGTGCGCCTTTTTTCTTTTATGCGGCGAATGCTATGCGCCGTCGGTAACGCAGCTTCACGCGATGCGATTGCCCAGTAAGCGGGTACTCACTCCTGTTCGCAGCGCAGCGCTCCTTTCCTGTCCCAGCGGGCTCTTTCGAACGCGGCGTTGCCGCACGTTCCGATCCGCTCCGATTCCCAAACGGCTTCACGCCTCCGCTCTCAATCACCTGTTTTTTGTCTTATGCCTTTTGCCGGCTCTTGATATGACCGCGTACGCCCTAAAATGAATCGGACATGCGCTGCACGAGCGCGCCGACCTGACTGCCTGGCTTTCAACGTCGCGCGCCGTCCGCTTTCAGGATTCATGCGGTAGCGCACCGCGCTGCCGCGTCCTACCCGTTTTGCAAAGAGGAACGCATATGGAGCAATTTCACGGCACGACGATCGTCTCCGTGCGCCGCGGCGACAAGGTCGCGCTCGGTGGTGACGGTCAGGTGACGCTGGGCAACATCGTCATGAAAGGCGGGGCGAAGAAGGTCCGGCGCATCTATAACGGCAAGGTGCTGGTCGGCTTCGCCGGCGGCACGGCCGACGCCTTCTCGCTGCTCGACCGCTTCGAAGCGAAGCTGGAAAAACATCAGGGCAACCTCACGCGTGCCGCCGTTGAACTCGCGAAAGACTGGCGCACCGATCGCATGCTGCGTCGCCTTGAAGCGATGCTGATTACCGCCGACGCCACCACCACCCTCGTCATCACCGGCAACGGCGATGTGCTCGACCCCGAAGGCGGCATCTGCGCAATCGGCTCGGGCGGCTCGTATGCGCAAGCCGCCGCGATCGCGCTGGCCCAGAACACGGAAATGTCACCCCGCGAAATCGTGGAGAAGTCGCTGGCGATTGCCGGCGACATGTGTATTTACACGAACCACAACCGCGTCATTGAGACGATCGAGTAAGGACCCACGATGAGCACAATGACCCCTGCAGAGATCGTCTCTGAACTCGACAAACACATTATCGGCCAAGGCCGCGCGAAGAAGGCCGTGGCCGTCGCGCTGCGCAATCGCTGGCGCCGTCAGCAGGTCGACGACCCGCTGCGCCAGGAAATCACGCCGAAAAACATTCTGATGATCGGACCGACCGGCGTCGGCAAAACCGAAATCGCCCGGCGCCTGGCCAAGCTCGCGGACGCGCCGTTCATCAAGATCGAAGCGACCAAATTCACCGAAGTGGGCTACGTGGGCCGCGATGTGGACAGCATCGTGCGTGACCTGATCGAAATTTCGGTCAAGCAGACCCGCGAAACCGAAATGCGCAAAGTGCGGACCAAGGCAGGCGATCTGGCCGAAGACCGCATCCTCGACATCCTGCTGCCGAGCGCGCGCCCGGTCGGCTTTGGCGCAAGCTCAAGCGCCACCGACACCGCCGACGAAAGCGGCAGCACGCGCCAGACCTTCCGCAAGCGTCTGCGCGAAGGCCTGCTCGACGACAAGGAAATCGAGCTCGACGTCGAACAGCCGCAAGCCAGCATGGACATCATGGGCCCTCCCGGCATGGAGGACATGACCGAGCAGATCCGTTCGATGTTCGCGAACATCGGCGGCGGCAAGAAAATGCACCGCAAAATGAAGGTGAAGGAAGCGCTGAAGCTCCTCACCGACGAAGAAGCGGGCAAGATGCTGAACGACGAAGAGGTGAAAACCAAAGCCGTCCAGAACGTCGAGCAGAACGGCATCGTGTTCCTCGACGAGATCGACAAGATCGCGTCACGTAACGAAGGCAGCGGCGGTGAAGTATCGCGGCAGGGCGTGCAGCGCGATCTGCTGCCGCTGGTCGAAGGCACGACGATCAACACCAAGTACGGGATGGTGAAGACCGATCACATTCTGTTCATCGCGAGCGGCGCGTTCCATCTGGCCAAGCCGAGCGATCTGATTCCGGAATTGCAGGGACGGTTTCCGATTCGTGTCGAACTCGACTCGTTGTCGGTGAACGACTTCGAATCGATCCTCGTGTCCACCGACGCGAGCCTCGTCAAGCAATATCAGGCATTGCTCGCAACCGAAGACGTGCACCTCGAATTCGCCGACGACGGCATTCGCCGGCTGGCAGAGATCGCCTATTCGGTGAACGAGAAGACCGAGAACATTGGCGCACGGCGCCTTTATACGGTGATCGAAAAGCTGCTGGAAGAAGTGTCGTTCTCGGCCGGCAATCATTCGGGCCACAAGTTGCAGATCGACGCGGCTTACGTGGATCGCGCGTTGAATGAAGTGGCTGAAGACGAGGATCTGTCGCGTTACGTGCTGTGATAGTGACGCTGTGACGCTGCGTCAGGCAGACCGCGTATTCGCGCACACCTGACGCAGATCAAATTTTCGACGCATAAAGAACGGGCTGCCCTATAAACAGGCAGCCCGTTTTTTTACGGCAGACACAGCAGCAAAACGACTTACTGCTTGACCGGTCGCTTCGCCAGCTTGCGCTGCAAGGTCCGGCGATGCATGTTCAACGCTCGTGCCGTTGCCGAAATATTGCCGCCGTGCTCGGCCAGCACGCGCTGAATGTGCTCCCACTCCAGGCGCGCAACCGACAGCGGCGCCGGATGCTCGATCGCCTCTTCTGCCTGCAACGCACTTGCTTCGCTTTGCAGCGCCGACAAAATCGTTTCGACGTTCGCAGGCTTCGCGAGGTAATTGTCCGCGCCATCTTTCACTGCCTGGACTGCAGTCGCGATGCTTGCGTAGCCGGTTAGCACAAGCATGCGCGCATCCGGCTGCAAATCGCGCAACGGCGCGACGAGCGTCAAGCCGGAGTCATTGCCGAGATGCAGATCGACTGTGATCTGGGTGAACTTCTGCTGGTTCGCCAGCTTGATCGCCTCATCGGCGTTGTGCGCTTCGCTCACCGTATAACCGCGCCGCGTCAGACCGCGAGCGAGGATGCCGGAGAACACCTCATCGTCGTCGATCACCAGAAAATTCTTTTCGCTCATGCCTGTTTCTCCGTGTTGGATGGCGCAGCGCCTTGACGGCCCGCGCCCGTAAATTGGTGCCCGGCGAGTGGAACCTTCAGGACTGCGCGCGTGCCGCGTGGCTTGATCGTACTGACATCCGTCAATTCGATCGATCCTCGCAGACGCTTGGCCGCCGAAAATGCCAGGTAAAGGCCCACGCCGTGGCCGCCCTGCGTACTGTCCACCGGCATCGCGCCGAGCGAGCCACGCAACGTGGCCGGAATGCCCGGACCCGCATCGCAGACTTCGAACACGATCTGGTCGCCATGCGGCGCTAGCGCGCACGACAATGTCACGTGATCGCGGCTGGCGCGCGCGGCGTTATCGAGCAGAATCGTCAGAATCTGGCTGACGGCCACGGTGTCGTCAAGGCTGACATCATCGGGCGGTAGGCCGATCTGTTCAAACTTCACATGCGGATGCCGCAGGCGCCATTGTTCGCCAAACGATTCGAGCCACTCGCCGACCAGTTGCCGGTTCGTCGTGGTCGACGCGCGGCTGCGCAAACGCGCAAGCGCCGACGTGCATAACGTCATCTGCTGTTCGAGCAGTTCGAGGTCGGCGCTGTAGGGCGCGAGTCCCTCGTCGGAGCGCGCGGCGTCGCGAAGCTCTTCGGACAACATCGCGATTGTAGACAGAGGCGTACCGATTTCGTGTGCGACGGTCGCGGCCTGTACGCCCAGCGCGACCGCACGTTCGTCGTGGAGCAAGCGCTGCTGCGCGTCTCCGAGCGCTGCGTCACGTAGCCGCAGAGCCCGCGACATGCGCGCGACGAACCATGCAATCAGTCCGACACTGACCATGAAGTTGACCCACATGCCGGCGCGATAGTAGTCGAAAAGGTTGGCCGGATTGTCGAGATTCAGCGGCACGGATTCGAAACCGAGCACGGCATAGCAGGCCACCGCGAACGCTGCGAGCCATGCCATCAGATGCCAGGGCAACACGGCGGCAGCAATGGCAAGCGACGGAAGATAAAGCGAAACGAACGGATTGGTGGTGCCGCCGGAGAGAAACAACAGCGCGGACAACGCGCCCAGATCGACCCAGATCTGGCCGAATAACTCCATATTGGACTCTGGCCGTTGCTGCGAAACGCGCCACCACGTGAGCGCATTGAACAGCACTTCGAGAGAGATCACGAGCAGCATGGCCGGCAATGGCAGATGCACGCCGATGAAAATCTGCACAGCGGCGATCGTCATCAACTGGCCGATGATGGCAAGGCTGCGCAGCCAGAACAGATGACCCAGGTTGACTCTGCCGGTGTTGGTTATTCGATGCATCAATTCAGTCTACCGGTTCGGACCAGTCTCATTTCTCTCGCAGTCCAACTGCCTCTAACATACGGATAGCGACAGCACCGCACAGGCCGGTCCTTCTTCACTGCTTCATCCACCGCGCGCCCCATGCCACCCACCTCCAAGACCGAGGCGCACGCCTCATCAGCCTTCGTCACTTCTCTACGCCGCGCCGCCGCGGCCCGCGAGAGCGGAGACGCTCAAACGGCAGCCAGTTGCCTAGAAGCCGCGGCCAGACTGCATCCACTCGATGACGCGTCGCTCGAATTGCTGATAACCGGGCTATTCCAGCAACAGCGTCACGGAGAAGCAGTCGAACTCGCCGCCATTATTGCGCAACTCGACTCGAATCGCGCCGTTGCGCAATTCCGCCACGGCTACGCGTTGCAGATGGCAAACCGGCATGGCGAGGCGATCGCCCCTTATCGTCGCGCGCTCGCCATCGATCCGGCCATGAGACTGCTGCGCAACAATCTCGCCTGCGCGCTCCTGCTCACCGGCGCAGACACAGACGAGCAGCTAACACTATTGCAAGACGCCGTGCGCGACGCGCCCAGCGAGGTTGAAAGCTGGATCAATCTCGCGAACGCCTATCGCACGAAACAGGATCTGCCGCGATCCATCGAAGCCGGTGCCCGTGCCGTCCAAAGCGCGCCAGATAACGCGTTAGCCCACAACAACTATGCTCTGACACTCCGTGAAGCGCAACGCTGGGACGAAGCAGTGCAAGCTGCTACAACGGCCCACCGGTTAGCCCCGCAGGACCCCAGCATGCACTCCAACCTCGCCATGCTGGAACTCATGCGCGGCCACTACGCTCGAGGCTGGCCGCTGCACGAAGCGCGTTGGGATGGATCAATGGAACTGGGCGGTCATCGTCCGGCCATGCCCGGGCCAGTCTGGCGCGGCGAACCGCTCGCGGGAAAAACGCTGCTGGTATGGGGTGAACAGGGTATGGGCGACGTGTTGCAGTTCTGCCGCTATATTCCGATGCTGGCAAAGCGCGTTCATGACGAAGGCGGGCGTCTCGTCTGGAATTCGTTTCCGCAGTTGGGCGCTCTGCTGCCACGCAGCCTCGCCAGTCATGTCGACGATTACTCGGCAGGCGGCGGCGTCGAGTCGCTGCCGCCGTTCGATTTCGAAATTCCGTTGCTCAGCCTGCCGTGGATCTTCGACACGCGCGAGGACACTATTCCGGCCAGGTCACCGTATCTCTTCGCGGACCCCACGGCTGGTGAGTTATGGAGAAAACGGTTCGCAGGAGAGTCGAGACTCAAAGTCGGTCTGACATGGACCGGCAGCCTGGGACATCAACGCAATCCGTTCCGCCGTGTCGAACTGGAGCGCTATGCCGCGCATTTCGGCGGCCTGCAAAACGTGGCGTTCTACTCATTGCAGCCGGGCGCGACCGCCGACGTCGCCGCGGCGCGAGCGGCCGGTCTGCCCATGGCCGACTACACCGCCGAGCTTGCAACCTTCGACGACACCGCCGCATTTATCGACGCACTCGATCTCGTGATCACAGTTTGTACGTCTGTAGCGCACTTAAGCGGTGCGCTTGGCCAGCGCACGTGGGTGCTGCTCGACGTCAATCCGCACTGGGTCTGGCTGCTCGATAGCGCCGACAGCCCGTGGTACCCGAGCGCCACGCTTTACCGACAGCCGCAGTTCGGCCAGTGGGAACCGGTACTGGAAGCGGTCACCCGCGACCTGGCCACGCTTGCTGGCAAGCATTGCCCAGCGTAGGCGCTTTTACCCGATCAGCGCGGCTGTGAGGCCGATATCCCCGGCGAACAATCACGAACCGTCGCCACGCGGTCCAGGCTGAGCCGCCACCCGCGCCATCTCCGCAGCCAGGCACTCCGGACACAGGCATCGGCTAGCCGGATCGAGCCTGTCAGCCGGCAATGACGGCATCTCGCGGCACCAGCAGTCGAACGGCTGCGCACCCATGCCACAGTCGAACGAATTACCGCAACGCGGGCAGCGCGCACTGCTTTCAGAAAGGGAAGGGGACGGTTTCATGACACGCCAGCTACGGCCAAGGCATCGGTCAGGAAATGATGCCACGACTGGCGAGCCCGCGTGAGTCGTCCGTTCGGCTAATTCACAAGCGTCATGTCAGCGCGGTAGGCTTGTGTCGGGTCGGCCAGCGCTGCGGGCCGCGATTGCGCAGTGCGCAAAGCCGCTGCCGTCCGGTGCCGGCGCACGTATCGAAAACCCTGTTGCAGCGCGCCAGTCCTGTACAATTCGCCCTGTTTTAACTGTTCCGTGCCTGAGCCTGCCGCCATGTCCGAGCTTCCCGACCTTTCGCAGATCGCGCCCACCCTTAAGGCTGAAATTCTGGCCGAGGCGCTGCCCTACATTCGCCAGTATCACGGTAAGACCGTGGTCATCAAATACGGCGGCAACGCCATGACCGAAGAGCGCCTGAAGCAAGGCTTCGCGCGCGACGTGATCCTGCTGAAGCTGGTCGGTATCAATCCGGTCATCGTGCACGGCGGCGGTCCGCAAATCGACCAGGCGCTGAAGAAGATCGGCAAACAGGGCACGTTCATCCAGGGCATGCGCGTCACCGACGAAGAGACGATGGAAGTCGTCGAATGGGTGCTCGGCGGCGAAGTGCAGCAGGACATCGTCACGCTGATCAACCACTTCGGCGGCCACGCAGTCGGCCTGACCGGCAAGGACGGCGGCCTGATCCACGCGCGCAAGATGCTGATGCCGGATCGCGACAACCCGGGCCAGTACGTCGACATCGGCCAGGTCGGCGAAGTCGAGGCGATCAACCCGGCGGTCGTGAAGGCGCTGCAAGACGACGCGTTCATCCCGGTCATCTCGCCAATCGGTTTCGGTGAAGACGGTCTGTCGTACAACATCAACGCGGATCTGGTCGCGGGCAAGCTGGCGGTCGTGCTGAACGCCGAAAAGCTCGTGATGATGACCAACATCCCCGGCGTGATGGACAAGGAAGGCAATCTGCTGACCGATCTGTCGGCACGCGAAATCGACGGTCTGTTCGCCGACGGCACGATCTCCGGCGGCATGCTGCCGAAAATCTCGTCGGCACTAGATGCCGCCAAGAGCGGCGTGCGCTCGGTGCACATCATCGACGGCCGTATCGAGCACTCGGTGCTGCTGGAAATTCTCACCGAACAGCCGTTCGGCACGATGATCCGCTCGCATTGATTCCTGCATCAAACCTGGCACACGGGGCACGTCGCAAAGGCGTGTCGTGTGTGCCATGCGGTTGCGCTGCTACGTCTTACGCCAGGTGCACCCAGTGCTTCCTGTGCGCTATGTACTCGACATTCAGCCCGCGCAATCGCCGCCCTGCGCTCTCGCCGCGTATCGGCGCACTTCCCCCTCTTTCATCGCCGCCCGCTCACCGAACCTGTCACGTTCGCTGCGCGAAGCGACTGCTCACGTCTGAACCACGTTCTCCATCATGCGCACTCCGACTTCCCGCCGCCGCCGTCCGCATATCGCCGGTGGCAGTCCGGTCTGGCTGTTCGACCTCGACAACACGCTGCACCGCGCTTCGCACGCAATCTTCCCGGCCATCAATAAGGGAATGACGCAGTACATCATCGACACGCTGCAAGTCGATATCGACGAAGCCAACCGCCTGCGCAGCGGTTACACGCAGCGCTATGGCGCGGCGCTGCTCGGTCTGACGCGTCACCATCCGCTCGACGGCGAAGACTTCCTGAAAGTCGTGCACACCTTCCCCGATCTCGGCGCGATGATCCGCCACGAACGGGGTGTCGCGCGCCTCGTCGCCGCGCTGCCGGGTCGTAAGATCGTGCTGACCAATGCGCCGGAAAAGTACGCGCGCGCGGTGCTCGCCGAACTGCGGATCGAACGCCTGTTTGAACAGGTGATCGCCATCGAGCACATGCGCGACCGCCACTTCTGGCGAGCCAAGCCCGATCACGCCATGTTGCGCAAGACCATGCGCGACGCGCACGTGTCGCTGAAAGACGTGATCCTCGTCGAAGACACGCGCTCGCACCTGAAAAACTACCGGCGTCTGGGCATCCGTACCGTGTGGATCACCGGCCATCTGCCACGCAAACCGCATGCGGACGGCATTCCGACGCGCCTGCCGGGCACCGGCCGTCCGCACTATGTCGACCGGACCATTCGTTCGTTAAAATCGCTTCGACTGGGCACCCGCTCGGTTCGATGGAAGGGACAGCAGCCGGGACGACAGCCATGCAGCCGATCGACAAACCTGACGAAGCCTTAACCGAACACGAACCCACACCGCACGCGGTATCGGCAGCTCCGCGTGCGCCGCGTATGAAGCCGGGCGAGCGTCGGGTGCATATTCTGCAAACGCTCGCCGCAATGCTGGAAGTGCCGAAAACCGAAAAGATCACCACGGCGGCGCTCGCCGCGCGGCTCGGCGTGTCAGAAGCCGCGCTGTACCGTCATTTCGCCAGCAAGGCGCAGATGTTCGAAGGGCTGATCGAATTCATCGAGCAAACGCTGTTCGGTCTGATCAACCAGATCGCGGGTAAAGAAAGTAGTGGCGTGCTGCAAGCCCGCGCCATCGCGTTGATGCTATTGAATTTCCCCGCCAAGAATCCCGGCATGACGCGCGTGCTGACTTGCGAGGCGCTGGTCGGCGAACATGAGCGGCTCACCGAGCGCGTCAATCAGATGCTGGAACGGGTCGAGGCATCGCTAAAGCAGTGCTTGCGGCTTGCGCAGATGGAAGCCAACGAAGCAGCAAGCGGCGTCGACAATTCAGCCGTTCCACTCCCCGCCGGCTACGATCCCGCGATCCGCGCGAGCCTGCTTCTGAGCTACATCATCGGACGCTGGCATCGCTATGTGCGCAGCGGTTTCGTCCGTCTGCCCGCCGAGCATGCCGACGCACAACTGCTGCTGATTCTTCAGTAGTCCGCGCGGCATGCAGCGTGCCAGCCATGGCGCCCACGACGCTGTCGCGTGAGATTTTCCGCTATACTTTGCGCCTGACTGCGGTGCCCGAAATACATGGCGCCGCTCTGTGCAACACCCTGAATACCTGATTACGCGCCGATTTGCTGACTCGATTGCGGGCGCGCGAATCGTGGGAAACCTCCCGCGATTCACTATAAATGCGGCTAAAGAGGTCGTCAGCCGCGCACACAGTCTTTTCTCCGTGCCTCGCCGACGCCATCTAGCCGCCCTGTTTTTGTTAAATGGCGGAATGAATGGAATCGATCGGTATCGTCGCTCCCCAAAAAATGCATTTTTCCGAGCCGCTGCAGTTGCAGAACGGCAGCTCGCTGGCCGGTTACGACCTGATGGTCGAAACCTACGGCACGCTCAACGCTGCACGCAGTAATGCCGTGCTGGTGTGCCACGCGCTCAACGCGTCGCATCACGTGGCGGGCGTGTACACAGACAATCCGAAGGACGTCGGCTGGTGGGACAACATGGTCGGCCCCGGCAAGCCGCTCGACACCGACAAGTTCTTCGTGATCGGCGTGAACAACCTCGGCTCGTGCTTCGGTTCGACCGGGCCGATGAGTATCAATCCCGCAACCGGCGTCCCGTATGGCGCGACCTTTCCGGTCGTCACGGTCGAAGACTGGGTCAACGCGCAGGCCCGCGTCGCCGATGAGTTCGGCATCACGCGCTTCGCGGCGGTGATGGGCGGCAGCCTCGGCGGCATGCAGGCGCTCGCGTGGAGCATGATGTATCCGGAGCGCGTTGCGCATTGCATCGTGGTCGCGTCCACGCCAAAGCTGTCGGCGCAGAACATCGCGTTCAACGAGGTCGCGCGCTCGGCGATCCTGTCGGACCCGGACTTCCACGGCGGCAACTACTACGCGCATAACGTGAAGCCGAAGCGCGGCTTGCGCGTCGCACGAATGATCGGCCACATCACCTATCTGTCCGACGACGACATGGCAGAGAAATTCGGCCGTTCGTTGCGTCGTGCAGAAGGCGCGCTGGACAAGTACAACTTCAACTTCGACGTCGAGTTCGAAGTGGAGTCGTACCTGCGCTACCAGGGCGACAAGTTCGCCGACTACTTCGATGCGAACACGTATCTGCTGATCACCCGCGCGCTCGATTATTTCGATCCGGCCAAAGACTTCGAAGGTGACCTGACCAAGGCGGTCGCGCACACCACGGCGAAATACCTGATCGCCAGCTTCACCACCGACTGGCGTTTCGCGCCGGCCCGTTCGCGCGAACTGGTGAAGGCGCTGCTCGACCACAAACGCACGGTCACCTACGCGGAAATCGACGCGCCGCACGGCCACGACGCCTTCCTGCTCGACGACGCGCGCTATCACAACCTGATGCGCGCCTACTACGAACGTATTTCGAACGAGGTGAACGCATGAACCAGCGAGCACTCGATTACCTGGCGCTACGCCCGGACTTTCGCGCGATCGCCCGCTGGGTCGAACCGCGCGCCACCGTGCTGGATCTCGGCTGCGGCGACGGCTCGCTGCTGTCGCTGCTGACCGAAGAACTGGACGTGCAGGGCTACGGCATCGAAATCAACGACGCGGGCGTGCTGGCGTCGACGCAAAACGGCGTCAACGTGATCCAGCAGAATCTGGAAGACGGGCTGCGTCTATTCGAAGACGGCAGCTTCGATTTCGCGGTTCTGTCGCAGACGCTGCAAACCATTCATCAGACCGCCGCGATCCTGCGCGAGACGGTGCGGGTGGGCAAGGAATGCATCGTGTCGTTTCCGAATTTCGGTTATTGGGCGCATCGGCTTTCGGTGTTGCGAGGCCGCATGCCGGTGTCGAAATCGCTGCCTTTCCAGTGGCACAACACGCCGAACGTACGGGTTCTGACGATTGAAGATTTCGAAGCGCTTGCGCCCGAAGTCGGCATCGAAATTCTCGACCGGGTCGTGCTGCACGATGGTCAGGTGGTGCGATGGGGCGTGAACTGGCGTGGTAGTCTTGCGGTCTATCGCGTCAAGAAAAGCTAACGCAAGCAAACCACATGTCGAACCCGCCGCAAGAGGCGCCTGCACTTACCGCTCACGAAGAACATCCCGGCTGGCGCGCGTTTTTGAATACGCGCATGCTGATCTGCGTCTTTCTCGGCTTTACGTCGGGATTGCCGCTGTTCACGCTCGTCTATCTGGTGCAGGCGTGGCTACGCTCCGAAGGCGTCAATCTGAAGGAAATCGGCCTCTTTGCGCTGATTCAATTCCCGTACACGTGGAAATTCGTCTGGGCCCCGCTGATGGACCGGTACGTGCCGCGCTTCCCTGGCTGGCGTCCGGGCAGACGGCGCGGCTGGATGCTGGTCACGCAGATTCTCGTGGCGGGCGCGATTGCGGCATTAGGCTTCGTTTCGCCGCGCGATTCGATCTGGACGGTCGCGGCTTTGACCGCGCTGGTTGCGTTTTTTGGTGCTAGCCAGGACATCGTGATCGACGCCTATCGGCGTGAGTTGCTCAGCGATACGCAGCAGGGCTTGGGCAACGCGGTGCACGTGAACGCGTACAAGATCGCGGCGCTGGTGCCTGGTTCACTCGCGCTGATTCTGTCCGACCATTTGCCGTGGACCACCGTCTTCATCGTGACGGCTGCGTTCATGCTGCCGGGCATGATCATGACGCTCGTGGTCAGCGAACCTGAAGTGCACGGCAAGCCGCCCAAAAATCTGCGCGACGCGATCGTTCTGCCGTTTCGCGAATTCATTCAGCGTGATGGCTGGCGCGGCGCGTTGTTCGTGCTCGGGTTCATCTTCCTGTACAAGCTCGGCGATACGATGGCGACGACGCTGTCCACGTCGTTTTTCCTCGACATCGGTTTCTCTCGCACGCAGATCGGCGTGATTGCCAAGACCACTGCTTTTGGCGCGAGTCTCGCGGGCGGGATTGTCGGCGGAATCTGGCTGATGAAAATCGGCATCGGCAAGGGGCTGTGGATTTTCGGCGTGCTGCAAATGGTGTCGACCCTCGGCTTCGCGTGGCTCGCGCATCTTGGCCCCGCGTCGCCCGGTCTCGCAGTGATTTACGACATCGCGGTGTGGATCAGTCAGGGGACAAGCAGACTGCTCGCGTTGTTCGGCGTCGATTGGGCCGTGCAACTCGAACCGCGCTCGGTTGCGCTGGCGCTGGTGTACGGTTTAGAAACCTTCGCGACGGGTCTGACGATGGCGGCGTTCACCGCCTATATCGCCAGCACCACCGATCCGCGCTATACGGCCACCCAGTTCGCGCTCTTCACCAGTCTTGCTTCGGTGCCGCGCACTTTGGCATCGGCGGCGAGCGGCTACGTGGTCGCGCAGATCGGCTGGTTCGAGTACTTCATCGTGTGTACCGCGCTGGCGGTGCCAGGCATGCTGCTGCTGTTGCGTATCGCGCCGTGGAGAACCCAGTCGTGAAGGCGCTGAACGCAATGCGGGCAGCGCACTCGCGCGCGACTCGAACGACCCGGCTGCGGCTCAAGGTCAGCCGGGCGGCGCTATATGCGGGTTGGGCGCTTGGCGGCGCAAGCGTGGCGACGACCTCCATGCCGTTGAACGCTTACGCGACGGCCATGCCGCCCGCCAATGCGAGCGCGCCGTCATCGGCTGCTGCGACGACGACCGGCGCGGCAGCCGCGCCGAGCGCCAAGTCGGCGGCGATTGCAGCAAGCGCTGAAAACGCGACGTCGGCTGTGAACAGCAGCGCCAGCCCTGCCAGCACGACGACGCCTGGCAGCACGCCTGCCGCCACACCGACGTCCGCCTCGCAAGCTCCGCTAGCGCCAGTCACGGCCAGAACGCCAGCGGCAACCTCAGCGTCGGCGTCGGCCGCCGCAGCGAACGCGCCCGCGTCTCCGCCGCCGTACACCACCCCGAACACGCAGCTGCGTTACGGCGGTTACATGGTGTTTCGCAACCTGATTCCATCGCCGGTACTCGAGGCTCAGGCCGCCGAGGAATTCAGCCAGATCACCTACGGCGCCGAGCACGCGAAAAGCCTGTACGGCGACACCGACGCACACGTCGTCCGGATCCGCTCGATCGTCGACAAGATGATCCCTTACTCGCTGAAATGGAACGAGCGCGCTAAAACCTGGAAGTGGGATGTGGCGGTTGTGCGCTCCACCGATATCCGCATGTACTGTCTGCCGGGCGGCAAGATCGTGGTCTATAGCGGGCTGCTCGATCGCGTGCATCTGAACGATAACGAACTCGGCATGCTGATCGGCCACGAAATCGCGCATGCGCTGCGCGAGCATGCGCGCGAGCGACTCGGCCAGCTTCAGGCGAGCCAGCTCGATTCGTCGGGCACGATCCCGCAACTGTTCGGACTCGCCGATCTCGGCGCCGCGCCGTTAGGCATCGGCTCGCGATTGCTGGAAATGAAATACGAGAATACGGACGAGACGGAAGCCGACGTGATCGGCAGCGACATCGCTTCGCGCGCCGGCTTCGATCCGCGCGCCGCCGTCACGCTGTGGGACAAGCTCGCCGACGCCACGCGCGGCGATCGCGACCGGGGCTTCATCTACGTGCATCCGTACACACCGGCGCGGCGCGCGGACATCATCAAGCGCTTGCCGGATATGCTGCCGCTGTACGCGAAGGCGATCGGAAAATCGGTGGACGCGTTGCCGGACTACGCCGGCATGGGCCGCCCACGCCGCAAGACGGCCCGCGACTGAAATCCGGCGACGCGGGCCGCGAGTTACTTACTTCTTGACCTTGTGGTCGTAGTCGACGGTCAGCGGCGCGTGGTCGCTAAACTTGATATCGCGGAACACGTCGGTGCGCTTCGCCTTGCTCGCGATTCCCGGCGTCGCGATCTGATAATCGATCCGCCACCCCACGTTCTTCGCGTACGCCTGACCGCGATTGCTCCACCACGTGTACTGCTCCGGCCGCTGGTCGAGCGTGCGGAATACGTCGACATAACCGACGTCGTCGAACAGCGTGTCGAGCCACGCGCGCTCTTCCGGCAGGCAACCCGAATTCTTCTGGTTGCTCTTCCAGTTCTTGATGTCGATTTCCTTGTGGACGATGTTCACGTCGCCGCACACGATCACTTCGCGTTCCTTCGCGAGTTCGGTCAGATGCGGCATGAACTCGTCCATGAAACGGAACTTGGCCTGCTGACGCTCTTCGCCGCTCGACCCCGACGGCACATACACCGAAATCACCGACAGCTTGCCGAAACGCAGTTCGACATAACGCCCTTCCGGATCGAACTCCTCGCTGCCGAAACCGATGATCACTTCATCGGGTTCGTGACGCGTGTACACGCCCGCGCCGCTATAGCCCTTCTTCACCGCGTGCTGGAAATAGCCGGTGAAATCGTGCGGCGCCATGAATTCCGGCGTCATATCGTCTTGCGAGCATTTGATTTCCTGCACGCACAGCACGTCCGCTTTCTGTTCGCCGAACCAGTCAAAAAAGCCTTTCTTTGCCGCTGAGCGGATGCCGTTCAGGTTGGCGGTAATCACACGCAACATGTCGTTCCTTTATGTTCGATTCGTTTCTATAGCGAAGGGCGCCGCGGTCACTCGACCTTGATGCCCTTCAGCGATTCTTTCGCAGGCGGATATTCGAGCTTCATTCCTTCGAGCTCGCGCAGCAGCAACTCGGCGATCATCACGTTGCGATGCGTTTTCGAGTCGGCGGGAATCACGTACCACGGCGCGTAATCCGTCGACGTCGCGGCCAGCGCGTCGCGATACGCCGCCTGATATTTGTCCCACTGCTTGCGCGCGTCGAGATCGGACACGTCGAATTTCCAGTGCTTGGTCGGATCGTCGATACGCGACTGCAAACGCGAGCGCTGCTCGTCTTTCGAAATGTGCAGCATGCACTTGATGATGGTCGTGCCGCTATATGCCAGCATTTCTTCGAACTGGCGGATATGGCAACAGCGTTGTTCGAACGCTTTCGCGTCGAGTTCGCCGACCACGGTCGGCACCAGCAGATCTTCGTAGTGGCTACGGTTGAAGATGGTCAGCTCGCCCGCGGCGGGCGCCTGCGAGTGCACGCGCCACAGAAAGTCATGCGCGAGTTCGACGGGCGTCGGCGCCTTGAACGGCACGATGCGCAAACCGAGCGGATCGACTTCGTGAAACACCGCGCGGATCGTGCCGTCCTTGCCGCTCGTGTCCATGCCCTGCAACACCAGCAACACGCGACGCTTGCGCTGCGCATGCAGACGTTCTTGCAGATTATCGAGTTGCGCACCGATCTCAGACAAACGCGAGCGGTCCGAATCTTTCGAGCCGGTCGAAAATGGCTTCGCCGAGGGGTCGAAAGCGTCGAGCGAGAATTTGGTGTTTTTCTTGCCGTCGTCGAAATACGGCACGCGGAAATCGTCGAGTTCGGGTTGCTTCGCCATCCACACACTCCGTGATCTGCGTTTTTTGCGCGAGCGCAAACATAGGCCCGCAAAATGAAACGGGCCGTTGCCCCACTTTCGTTTCCGGCAACAGCCCGCCTTGCTTACTGTATTACTGTATTGCAGTTGTTCAGCCGCTTTGACTTGACGGTCAAAGCGCCTGAACCGTACTTCTTCCCGTCACGCTCAGGACAGCTTCTTCTTCAGCAGTTCATTCACCTGCGCCGGATTGGCCTTGCCCTTGGTCGCCTTCATCGCCTGGCCGATCAGCGCGTTGAACGCCTTTTCCTTGCCTGCGCGGAATTCCTCGACCGACTTCTGGTTCGCGGCGAGCACTTCGTCGATGATCGCTTCGAGCGCGCCGGTATCCGAAATCTGCTTGAGACCCTTCGCTTCGATGATGCGGTCAGCGGCGGCTTCGTCGGCGGCCTTCTCTTCCCAGATCGCGACGAAAATTTCCTTGGCAATCTTGTTCGAGATCGTGCCGTCGGCAATGCGCTGCAACAGCAACGCGAGTTGCGCGGACGACACCGGGCTATCGGCGATGTCCAGTCCTTCGCGATTCAGTTGAGACGACACTTCGCCCATCAGCCAGTTAGCCGCGACCTTCGCGTTCGCCGGACCCACCTTGACGACTACCGCTTCGTAGTACGCGGCCATTGCCTTGCTCGACGTCAGCACGTTCGCGTCGTACGGCGTCAGGCCGTATTGCGTCACGAAACGCTGTTGAATCGCCACCGGCAATTCGGTCATCCCGCTCTTCACGCGCTCGATCCACGCCGCGTCGATCACGAGCGGCATCAGATCGGGATCGGGGAAATAGCGGTAATCGTGCGCGTCTTCCTTGCTGCGCATCGAGCGCGTTTCGCGCTTGTCCGGATCGTACAGACGCGTTTCCTGCACCACCGTGCCGCCGTCTTCGATCAGTTCGATCTGACGACGCACTTCGTACTGGATCGCTTCTTCGAGGAAGCGGAACGAGTTCAGGTTCTTGATCTCGGCACGCGTGCCGAACTCAGCCTGACCGACCGGACGCACCGACACGTTCGCGTCGCAACGGAACGAGCCTTCCTGCATGTTGCCGTCGCAGATGCCGAGCCACGTGACGAGCGTATGCAGCGTCTTCGCGTACGCGACCGCTTCGGCCGCGCTGCGCATTTCCGGCTCGGTGACGATTTCGAGCAGTGGCGTGCCCGCGCGATTCAGGTCGATGCCCGTCATGCCCGCGAAGTCTTCGTGCAGCGACTTGCCCGCGTCTTCTTCGAGGTGGGCGCGCGTCAGGTTGACGACCTTTTCGTACGCTTCCTTGCCCGCCTTTTCGTTGGCCGGGACCTGAATGGTCACCTGGCCGCCCTGCACAACCGGAATTTCGTACTGGCTGATCTGGTAGCCCTTCGGCAGATCGGGGTAGAAATAATTCTTGCGCGCGAAGATGCTGCGCGGTGCGACCGTTGCGCCGATGGCGAGACCGAACTCGATCGCGCGTTCAACGGCGCCGCGGTTCATCACCGGCAAGGTGCCCGGCAACGCCAGATCGACCGGACAGGCCTGCGTGTTCGGCGCGGCGCCGAATTGCGTGGCGGCACCGGAGAAAATTTTCGATTGAGTCGACAGTTGCGCGTGGGTCTCGAGACCGATCACGACTTCCCATTGTGTTGCCATGGTGCTCACACTCCTGCCGGTGCTTGGCGGTGCCAGTCGGTCGCGCGCTGGAACGCGTCGGCCACCTGCAGCATCCGGGCTTCATTGAAATAGTTGCCGATAATCTGCAGACCCACCGGACGCTGCGCATTCGCGCCCGCGCCGAAACCGCACGGTACGCTCATGCCCGGCAAACCAGCGAGGCTCACCGACAGCGTGTAGATGTCGGCCAGATACATCTGCACCGGATCGTCGCCCTTCGCGCCGAGGTCCCACGCCACCGACGGCGCGACCGGTCCCATGATCACGTCGCACTGCTTGAACGCTTCCTGGAAATCCTGCGCGATGATGCGGCGGATTTTCTGCGCCTGCAGGTAGTACGCGTCGTAATAGCCGTGCGACAGCACGTACGCGCCGACCATGATGCGGCGCTTCACTTCCGGGCCGAACCCTTCGGCGCGCGACTTCTTGTACATGTCGAGCAGATCGCGATATTCAGCGGCGCGATGGCCGAAGCGCACGCCATCGAAACGCGACAGGTTCGACGAGGCTTCGGCCGGGGCGATCACGTAATAGACCGGAATCGACAGTTCGGTTTTTGGCAGCGAGACGTCGACCAGCGTGGCGCCTAGCGCTTCGTATTGCTTCAAGGCTGTGTCGATCGACGCACGGACGTCGTCGGCGAGACCGGCGCCGAAATACTCTTTCGGCAGGCCAATGCGCAAACCGGCGAGCGGCTTGCCAGCGTCGCCTTCTTTCCACGATTGACCGATGTAGCGCGTGTAGTCTTCGTCGTCGCGCACGAGGCTGGTGGAATCGCGTTCGTCGAAGCCGGCCATTGCGTTGAGCAGCGTCGCGCAGTCGGCGGCGCTTTGTGCCATCGGGCCGCCCTGATCCAGCGACGACGCGAACGCGATCATCCCGTAACGCGACACGCGGCCATACGTCGGCTTGATCCCGGTGATGCCCGAGAACGACGCCGGTTGCCGGATCGAGCCGCCAGTGTCCGTGCCGGTCGCAGCGGGCGCGAGACGCGCGGCCACAGCCGCCGCCGAGCCGCCCGACGAACCGCCCGGCACCGCTTTGATGTCCCACGGATTCTGCACGGGACCGAAGTACGAATTCTCGTTGGACGAGCCCATCGCGAACTCGTCCATATTGGTCTTGCCTACGCACACCATGCCTGCGTTCTGCAGACGCGCGACCACGGTGGCGTCGAACGGACTTTCGTAGTTCGACAACATCTTCGAGCCGGCCGTGGAGCGCCAGCCTTTGGTCACGAACACGTCTTTGTGCGCGATCGGCAGGCCGACCAGCGGGCCCGCGTGGCCCGTGTGCAGCAGCGCGTCGGCGGCTTTGGCCTGCGCGAGCGTCAGTTCGGGATCGACCTGGATGAACGCGTTCAGGCTATTCGCCGCGTCGATCCGCTTGAGGTAATGCTGCGCCAGTTCGACTGCGGACAGTTCCTTGGCCGCCAATGCGGCGCGCAGTTCAGTCAGACTTTTTTCATGCATTGCGTTTTATCCTGGAAAGCGCGACAGCGTGTTGACGCTGCCGTGGAGGCGTTCGGCTGCCCGCCGGCAAGCCGAGCCGAGGAAGCCGGAGACGACGGACATGCGAGCGTCCTTTACGGAGGGCATCACGTTTTCAGACGACGTTGCGTCGAAAGCATGGCACTGGTTCACTCGCGAGCCGCGCCGATCTCGATGCGCGGGTCTTACTCGATCACCTTCGGCACGAGGTACAGGCCGTCTTGTACGGCCGGCGCCGGGCGCTGGAAGGCTTCGCGTTCGACCGTTTCGGTCACGGCGTCGTTACGCAGACGCAGCGCGACGTCTTCGATCTGCTCGATCGGATGGGCAAGCGGGGCGATGCCAGTGGTATCGACCGCCTGCATCTGCTCGACGAGCCCGAAAAAATCGTTGAGCTGGGCACGCGTGTGTTCAGCGTCGGCGTCGGCCAGTTCGAGCCGTGCGAGATGCGCGATGCGTTTGACATCGGTCAGGGTCAGAGCCATGCAGTCACCGGAAATTGTGGTGGACCGCCGCAACACGAAAAAAACCGCGCTGCGACAGGAAGTTACGACGTAATGGAACAACTTGGAAAAAGGGGTCAGCGGGGGCAAAAAGTGCCATCCGTTTCCTTTAAATCATCCAAAATTATAAGGTATCATTACGCGTTCGACCCAAACCCGGACCGACTTACCAAGTCCTTTCTGAACAATTCCCAAAGATAGTTCGGAATTTTCCGACTTGGCTTTGCAACGGCCTCCGGTAGACTCCCCTGCAGTTTCAAGTGCCAGTGGCGCAGTGTCCGCCCGGTTGAAACTGTTAATTTTCCGCTGCCACCCTACGCATACGTTGCGAGGCCCGGCCCCCAGCGAGACAGGATTTTGAATGTTCGGTTTTCTTCGCAGCTACTTCTCCAACGATCTGGCGATTGACCTCGGCACCGCCAACACGCTCATCTACATGCGTGGCAAAGGCATCGTACTCGACGAGCCGTCAGTGGTTTCGATCCGCCAGGAAGGCGGTCCCAACGGCAAGAAAACTATCCAGGCAGTCGGTAAGGAAGCCAAGCAGATGCTTGGCAAGGTGCCGGGCAACATCGAGGCAATCCGCCCGATGAAAGACGGCGTGATCGCCGACTTCACCGTCACCGAACAGATGATCAAGCAGTTCATCAAGACGGCTCACGAATCGCGTATGTTCTCGCCGTCGCCGCGCATCATCATCTGCGTGCCGTGCGGTTCGACCCAGGTCGAACGCCGTGCCATCAAAGAAGCGGCCCACGGTGCAGGCGCTTCGCAGGTCTATCTGATTGAAGAACCGATGGCGGCTGCAATTGGCGCTGGTTTGCCGGTGTCGGAAGCAACTGGCTCGATGGTTGTGGACATTGGCGGCGGCACGACCGAAGTCGGCGTGATCTCGCTCGGCGGTATCGTGTACAAGGGCTCGGTGCGCGTCGGTGGCGACAAGTTCGACGAAGCTATCGTCAACTACATCCGCCGCAACTACGGCATGCTGATCGGCGAGCAAACCGCCGAAGCCATCAAGAAGGAAATCGGCTCCGCCTTCCCGGGTTCCGAAGTCAAGGAAATGGAAGTGAAGGGCCGCAATCTGTCGGAAGGTATTCCGCGCAGCTTCACGATCTCCAGCAACGAAATTCTTGAAGCCCTTACCGATCCGCTGAATCAGATCGTGTCGTCGGTCAAGATCGCGCTGGAACAAACGCCGCCGGAACTCGGCGCGGACATCGCCGAACGCGGCATGATGCTCACCGGCGGTGGCGCACTGCTGCGCGATCTCGACCGCCTGCTCGCCGAAGAAACCGGCCTGCCGGTGCTCGTCGCCGAAGACCCGCTGACCTGCGTCGTACGCGGTTCGGGCATGGCGCTCGAACGCATGGACAAGCTGGGTAGCATCTTCTCGTACGAGTAAGCGAGCTCGTCTCCATGTCAGTAGCGCGGATCTGGCAGACGGCCCCACGTGGGCCGGCCTGCCATTGGCTGGGCCAACCAGCCTCCGTGCACTGAACGCGCGTCCCTCGCGCGCCGCCGTCTCACCCCACTGCTCACGCCCCCGGCGCCGACCATGGAATACAGTCCGCCGCCCCTGTTCAAGCAAGGCCCATCCGCACTCGCCCGACTGATTTTTTTCGTCGTGCTGGCGGTGGCGCTGCTAGTCTCCGATGCACGTTTCCAAACGCTCGAAATCGTTCGCGGCGTGCTCGGCGCGGGTCTCTATCCGTTGCAACGTGCAGCTCTCGTGCCGCGCGACATCTTTATGGGCGCCGCCGATCTGGCTGTGACCAGCGCCACGCTGCGCAGCGAAAACGAAAAGCTGCATACCAAAGATCTACAGCTTTCGCAGCAGGCCAATACGGCCGCCGAGCTTGCCGCCGAAAACGCCCATTTGCGCGCGCTGCTGCAATTGTCGCAGCGCTCGACCACGGAATCGCTGCCCGCGGAAATCCAGTACGACACGCGCGATCCGTTCACGCAGAAGGTGGTGATCGGACGGGGTGCGCAGCAAGGCATCCAGAACGGATCGCCGGTCGTCAACGAAGACGGCGTAATCGGTCAGGTCACACGCGTATTCCCGCTGCAAGCCGAAGTGACGCTGCTGACGGACAAAGATCAAGCCGTGCCGGTGCAAATCGTGCGCACCGGTTTGCGCAGCGTGATTTACGGTACGCCGAAGGGCGATACGCTCGATCTGCGCTTCGTGCCGATCAGCGCAGACGTTCAAACCGGCGATGAGCTCGTCACGAGCGGACTCGACGGCGTGTATCCGCCAGGTCTGCCGGTCGCCAGGGTAGTGCGCGTCGACAAGCAGGCCGACACCGCGTTCGCGCGTGTGATCTGTCTGCCCATCGCGCCAGTGCGCGGCGCACGTGAGCTGCTGGTGCTGCATTACGTCAACAACGTGCCGCCCCGTCCCGCCGACGAACCCGACGCCGCCACGACCGCGAAAGACGCAAAAAAGAAGGGCAGCAAACCAGCGGACAGCAAAACCGCAGCGGCCGATAAATCCGCCGCGAAGCCCGGTGAAAAAGCACCAGGCGAAAAACCCGCGCCGGCCAAGCCCACCGAAAAGACTCCGGCCAAGCCGGCCGCCGCGGAGAAAAAAGCCGCCGCCGCCGAAAAGAAACCGGCTGCGCAGAAGAACCCGAAGCCGCAAGCCACGCCGGGGGCTAACCCATGAACCGTCCGCAATACATTCTGCAGCCGGTCAATCCGTACTTCATTTCGTTCAGCCTCGCCGCGGCGTTCCTGCTGAACCTGATGCCGTGGGGACGCCTCGTCGGCGTGCCGGATTTCGTGGCCGTCGTGCTGCTGTTCTGGAACGTGCATCAGCCGCGCAAAGTCGGCATGGGGATCGCGTTTTTCCTCGGTTTGCTGATGGATGTGCACAACGCCAGCCTGCTCGGCGAGCATGCGCTGGCGTATACGTTGTTGTCGTATGGCGCAATTACGATCCACCGTCGCGTATTGTGGATGTCGCTCGGCGTGCAGACCTTCGCGGTCATGCCGCTTCTAGTCGTCGCACAGTTAGTGCCGTTCGTGATCCGTCTGCTGACGGGTGCGGCGTTTCCAGGCTGGGGTTACCTGATCGACGGATTCGTCGAAGCCGCGCTGTGGCCGATCACCAGCGTGCTGTTGTTGATGCCGCAACGCCGCCCGGCCGATCCGGACGACACACGGCCAATTTGATCCCGCATCGGGCCCGCTGGCCGTTCCACTCGTTCGCTCGAATGGAACCCGCCTTGCCGGCCCGCCCGACGCGCTTCGCAGTTCATGCCTCCCGGTTCCGGCCGGATTGGGCGCACACTCATGATGGCCGTCGTCCGGCCTTTTGCAGAATCGCATGACCGAATTCAAGGACACCCAGCAACAGCTCTCGAAATTCCGCCTGCGCGTCGCGGCGGCGGGCCTGTTCGTGTTCGTCTGCTTCGGGCTGATCGGCTTCCGTTTCCTGTTCCTGCAGGTCTGGCACTACAGCAAATACTCGCTGCAGGCCGACGAAAACCGCATTTCCGTCGCGCCGATCGTGCCGAACCGCGGCATCATCACCGACCGTAACGGGGTGGTGCTGGCCAAGAACTATTCGGCCTACACGCTCGAAATCACGCCGTCGAAGCTGAATGACTCGCTCGAAAACGTGATCGACAATCTGGCCACGGTCGTGTCGATCGACGCGCGCGACCGCCGCCGTTTCAAGAAGCTGCAGGAAGATTCGAAGAACTTCGAAAGCCTGCCGATCCGCACCCGCCTGACCGACGACGAAGTCGCGCGCTTCACCGCGCAGCGCTTCCGTTTCCCCGGCGTCGAAGTGCGCGCGCGACTGTTCCGCCAATATCCGCTTGGGCCGACCGCGGCGCACGTGATCGGCTACATCGGGCGGATTTCGCAGCGCGATCAGGATCGTATCGACGACGCCAGCGACCAGAACGACAGCGACCCGGACCACTACGATCCGCGTCTGGACGCAAACAACTACAAGGGCACCGACTACATCGGCAAGATCGGCGTCGAGCAAAGTTACGAAACGGAACTGCACGGCCAGACCGGTTTCGAGGAAGTCGAAGTGACCGCTGGCGGCCGCCCGGTACGCACGTTGTCGCGCACGCAGGCAACCCCGGGCAACAACCTCGTGCTGTCGCTCGATATCGGCTTGCAGCAGGTTGCCGAGCAGGCCTTCGCGGGCCGTCGTGGCGCGCTGGTCGCGATCGAACCCTCGACTGGTGACGTGCTCGCGTTCGTGTCGGCGCCGAGCTTCGATCCGAATTCGTTCGTCGACGGCATCGATCAGCAGACCTGGGACGACCTCAATAACTCGCCCGACCATCCGCTGCTAAACCGTCCGCTGCACGGCACCTATCCGCCGGGTTCGACCTACAAGCCGTTCATGGCGCTCGCCGCGCTGACGCTGCATAAACGCACGCCGGGTTGGGGCTTCCAGGATCCGGGTTTCTATACGTTCGGCGGCCACACGTTCCGCAACGACGTACGCTCGGGCCAAGGCTGGGTCGATATGAACCGCGCGATCGTCGTGTCGAATGACACGTATTTCTACATGCTCGCGCACGATCTCGGCGTCAACAACATCGCCAACTTCATGAAGCCATGGGGCTTCGGCCAGATTACCGGCATCGACATTGCCGGCGAGGCGAAGGGCATCCTGCCGTCGACGGACTGGAAGCGCAAAGCCTACCGTCGTCCTGAACAGCAACGTTGGTATGAAGGCGAAACGATCAGCCTGGGTATTGGTCAGGGATACAACTCGTTCACGATTCTGCAGCTCGCGCACGCTGTGGCAACGCTTGCCAACAACGGCGTCGTGATGAAGCCGCACCTCGTGCGCGATATCGAAAATCCGATCACCAAAGACACCCGCGCAGTCGTGCGTGCGCCCAGCGACAAGATCGACGTCAGGCAGTCGGACATCGACATCATCAAGCGCGCGATGGAAGGCGTGGTGACGAACGGCACGGCGTCCAAACTGTTTATCGGCGCGCAGTACCAGGCGGCCGGCAAGACGGGGACGGCGCAGGTCTACTCGTTGCAAGGCGCGAACTACAAGGGTCACGCAATCGCCGAGCATTTGCGCGACCATGCGCTCTTTACTGCCTTCGCCCCTGTGGATAACCCGAAAATCGCCATCGCGCTGATCGTCGAAAACGGCGGCTGGGGCGCGGAATCGGCAGGCCCGATCGCGCGGAAGGTGCTCGACTACTACCTCGTCGACAAGCGCAAACCAGGCGCCGAGGCGGCGGCTGTTGCAGCAGCGGCATCGGCGACTCAGGATGCGTCCGCGCCTGAAGTCGGCGATGCGCCGGCACCGCAGGAAGCGCAGCCGGTCAAGGTTGCGGCAGGTTTCACCGCGTTGCCGATCCCTGGCGCGGCTTCAGCGGCAGCTGCGGCCTCCGCTGCTGCGGCTTCGTCGGCGAATGCGGCTTCGGCACCGTCGGCGGCATCCAGTGCGCTCGAGAGTGCTTCCGCACCGGTGGCTGCGTCCACCTCTGCCGCTGCAAAAAAATCCGCGTCGCGTCAATCCGGCGCACCGCATAAACCCCGTCCGGCTAGCGAGCCCGCGCCGACCGCGACCGCGCCGTCACGGGATGACGACGTTCAGACCGCGTCGCCACGCCAGCCGGTTTCCGGCGGCATCGACGAGTAAGGAGAAAGGCATGCAATTCGACAAGCGCGCCTGGATCGACCGCATCAAGAAGATGTTCGCGGGCTTCGACCGTCCGCTCGCACTGGTGGTGTTTCTGCTGCTGTGCGTTGGCATTGTCACGCTGTACAGCGCGAGTCTGGACGTGCCAGGCCGCGTGGAAGACCAGTTGCGCAATATCCTGCTGACGTTCGTGCTGATGTGGGCGCTCGCCAATGTTCCACCCACTACGCTGATGCGCTTCGCGGTCCCGCTTTATACGTTCGGGATCGCGTTATTAATCGCGGTCGCGGCATTTGGACTGACGCGAAAAGGCGCCAAGCGCTGGATCAATGTCGGCGTGGTGATCCAGCCGTCGGAAATCCTGAAGATCGCCACACCGCTGATGCTCGCCTGGTACTACCAGCGCCGCGAAGGCGTGATGCGTTGGTACGACTACCTGGTCGGCTTCGTGATCCTCATCGTGCCGGTCGCGTTGATCGCGAAGCAGCCCGATCTGGGCACCGCCGTGCTGGTGTTCGCGGCCGGCCTCTTCGTGATTTACTTCGCGGGTTTGAGTTTCAAGCTGATCGTGCCGGTGCTGGTTGCGTGCGTGATCGCCGTGGCCGCGATCGCGACGTTCCAGGACAAGATCTGCCAGCCCGAAGTGCAATGGCCGCTGATGCACGACTATCAGAAGCACCGGATCTGTACGCTGCTCGATCCGACTTCCGATCCGCTCGGCAAGGGCTTCCACACAATCCAGGCGGTGATCGCAATCGGCTCGGGTGGTCCGCTTGGCAAGGGCTGGTTGAAGGGCACGCAGGCGCATCTGGAGTTCATCCCGGAGAAGCACACTGACTTTATTTTCGCGGTGTTCTCCGAGGAGTTCGGTCTGGCCGGCGGGGTCGTGCTGCTCACGCTATACATGCTGCTGATCGCGCGCGGCCTGTACATCGCAGCCAATGGCGCGACGTTGTTCGGGCGATTATTGGCCGGATCGCTGACCATGGCGTTCTTCACCTACGCGTTCGTCAACATCGGCATGGTGAGCGGGATCTTGCCGGTGGTCGGTGTGCCGTTGCCGTTCATGAGTTACGGCGGCACTGCGCTCACTACGCTAGGCGTCGCCATCGGGTTGATCATGAGCGTCGCGCGCCAGAAGCGGTTGATGCAGAGTTAGCCCCGCGGCTCTCGAAAAATCGACGGATCATTCAATGCTCAAAGGGGCGCTCCATTTATCAGGAGCGCCCCTTTTTATTTACTGCGGCTTCACTTCCTTCTGATCCCGCAACTGCGCGCTGAGTTGTTGGTACTTCAACCGCGCCGCCGGATCGCCCTGCGCCGCCGCAGCCGCGTAATACGCGCGCGCCACGTTCAGATTCTTGTCCACCCCATCGCCGCCACGCTCGTAGAACGAGCCTGTCACGTATTGCGCGGTCATATCGCCGCCTTGCGCCGCCTTTTTGTACCAGACGAACGCCTGCTGGTTGTTGCGTTCGGTGCCGCGGCCGTCGAGGAACTGGTTAGCCAGCGCCAATTCCGCCTGCACATGTCCCTGCTCCGCGGCTTTCAGAAACCAACGGTGCGCCTCCGCCGGATCGCGACCGACGAACTCACCATCGTCATACATCTTGCCGTACACATATTGAGCGTGCGACATGTTGGCATCGGCGGCCTTGCGCAGCCACTTCTTGCCTTCCTCGACATTCGCGGCGGTGCCTTCGCCGTTGAGCAGCATCATCGCGTAATTGAATTCGGCGAGCCGGCTGCCGCGCTCCGCGGCCTGGCGGAACTCGGTCAGCGCCGCGCCCAGATTGCCGGCGTTGTAGTCGGCGACCGCGCTTTGCGTCTGCGGATCGTTCGATTTCGCGACCCGGTCCTGCGCATACACCGACACATTCACTGCTGCACCGGCCAGCAACGCTGTCACGACCGTCAGACGCACCGCGACGCCCTGCACCTTCCCCTTCATGACCTCACCTCCTGCAATGCCTGGCGGGTTGCGCGCAACATCCACATGACGTCGGCGGCCAGAGCAATAAAACGGAAACCGGCGTCGCGATGCTGCTTCGCACTCGCGACGTCCATCGCAAAAATGCCGGTGGCGATACCGGCCTTATCCGCAGCGCTGACAATGCGAGCCATCGCCGCCTGCACGTCGGCATGCTTCGAGTCGCCGAGATGGCCGAGGCTCGCAGCGAGATCGGCTGGCCCGACGAACAGGCAATCGACACCCGGCGTGGCCGCGATCTTCTCGACCTCCTGCAAGCCGCGCGCCGACTCGATCTGCACGATCGTCGCGATCTGCGCGTTGGCCGTCTGCACGTAGTCGCGCCGCATGCCGTAGCCCGATGCGCGCACCACGCCCGCGACGCCGCGCTGACCGTCGCGGGCGTCGGCGGTTGGGTATTGCGTGAGACGCACTGCCTGGGCGGCTTCGTCGGCGGATTCGATGTTGGGGAACATCAGCGTGCGCGCGCCGGCATCCAGCACGCGCTTGACCAGCCAGCCTTCGCTGGCGGGCACCCGCACCACGGGCTCGCTCGGCAGATGCGCGGCGGCGATCGCGCGCAATTGCGATGCAACGTCGACGCTATCGTTCGGCGCATGCTCCATGTCGATCAGCAGCCAGTCGAAACCGGCATGTGCGAGCGCTTCGGCCGCAGCGTCGCTACCGAGCGACAGCCACAGGCCGAACAGCGGATCTTTTTCCGTCAGACGTTGCTTGAGGGGATTGGTGAAGGTGCTCATCGGCGCGCTCCTTGATGAGTAGCGGGCGCGGCGCCTGATGAGATGCGGGAAAACTGGCTGACCTGACAGGCCAGGCAACGACGAGGGCGCTGATGGCCCGGCTGCCTGCTGCTATGCAATGCGGTGACCGGCATGTCTCGCTCCGTTGGTTATCGAAGCGATCATACCGTGACAATAACGCGGGGGTTGGGTCGTTGCGCCGACCCAGAATTCAATCGCGGACTACGTCGGCCCAGCAATTCGGCGTCTCGTACAGACGCAGTTTCTGCAAACGCATGTTCACGCCATAGTGCGCGTCGTACACGCTCGCGAGAATATTGAATGCGACAGCGGCAAGATTTTCCACCGTCGGAATGCGGTCCAGCACGACCGTTTTGTGACCGGCCATGGTCTCCAGAAAGCCACGCACCTGCGCGTCGCCTTCGTAGACAAGGAATGCGTGATCCCACTTGTCGACCAGATGCTCGTTGGCGAGCGACTTCACGTCGGCGAAGTCCATCACCATGCCGCGATCGGGCGCACCTTCGGTGTCGACCAGATCGCCTTGCAGCGTGATTTCGAGCACATAGCGATGGCCGTGCAGATTACGGCACTGGCTGCGGTGATCGGGGATGCGGTGGCCCGCGTCGAATTCGAGTTTTCGGGTAATCGTCAGCACGGCAAATCAGGGAATGTTCAGATACTTGTGGGTCTGCATCGACAGGCGCCATTGCGGATGGCGTTTGCACCAGTCGATCGCGAGCTTCGTATTGATGTCGCGCGACGGGCCGTCCATCGGCTGGACGAGGAAATACTCGAAGTCGAGCTTCGCATACTCGGACAAACGCTGGTTGTCCTGCGGAATCACGACCTTCAGTTCATTGCCTTTGGTGACCACGAGCGGCGCGTCGGCCTTCGGGCTCACGCAGATCCAGTCGATCGTGTCGAGCACTGGCAGCGAGCCGTTCGTTTCAATGGCGATTTCAAAGCCTGCGGCATGCAGCGCGTCGACCAGCGGCTGATCGATCTGAAGCATCGGCTCACCGCCTGTGCAAACGACGAACCGCTCGCCCTCGCCTTCCGGCCATTGCGACGCGATCATCGCGACCAGATCTTCAGCGGTGCGGTACTTGCCGCCGTTCTCACCGTCGGTGCCGACAAAGTCGGTATCGCAGAAGCGGCATACGGCCTCGGCACGATCTTCTTCGCGACCCGACCACAGATTGCAGCCGGCGAAGCGGCAGAATACGGCCGGACGCCCGGCATTCGCGCCCTCGCCCTGCAACGTGTAGAAGATTTCCTTGACCGCGTAAGTCATGCTGCTTTCTGCCTTGTGTTCCTGAAAATTTTTGCCTGTGCCGAAACGTCGTTGAAGCGTGTTGCGCCGCGTTGCACCGTCGTGCCGCCACGGTGCTGCGCGGTTCAGCCCGCCACCTGTCAGAGCGGCGACTCGGTCACCTTCTCACCCGCCAGGTACGCTTCATAACCGCGCTTGCGCAAACGGCACGCGGGACACTCGCCACAGCCGAAGCCCCATGAATGCAATTCCGCGCGTTCGCCGACGTAGCACGTATGCGTCTCGACGCGCACCAATTCAACCAGTTCGTCACCGCCCAGCTCGTGCGCGAGACGCCATGTATCGGCTTTGTCGAGCCACATGAGCGGCGTTTCGAGCAGGAAGCGTGTGTCCATGCCGAGATTCAGCGCGACTTGCAACGCCTTCATTGTGTCGTCGCGGCAATCGGGATAGCCCGAAAAATCCGTCTCGCACATTCCGCCGACCAGCACCTGCAAACCACGCCGGAAAGCGATGGCGGCCGCGATGGTCATGAACATCAGATTGCGGCCCGGCACGAACGTGTTCGGCAAACCATTGGCCGTTGCCTGGATCTCGATCTCACGTGTCATTGCCGTATCGCTGATCGAACCAAGCACCGACAGATCGATCATGTGATCTTCACCGAGGCGATCGGCCCACGCCGGAAATGCGCGTGTCACAGCCTGACGAAAACCTTCGCGACATTCGAGTTCGACGCGATGCCGCTGGCCATAATCGAAGCCGAGCGTTTCAACCGTCTCATAACGTTCGAGCGCCCAGGCGAGGCACGTGGCGGAATCCTGGCCGCCGGAAAACAGCACCAGAGCGCTACGTTTAGCGTCGTTGCGGATCACCGTGAAACTCCGTGAATGATGAAGTGCCACGTCGCGCTGCGCGAGGTGCGCCATGCAAGCAACGCGGCGCGACGCGTGCCGGCACTGCTGCCGGCCCAAAGCAGTATAGGCCGCGCCTTCCGCATGCAGAGTCGCTGGGCGCTTATACCGTTAATCGTCGGGCGAAGGGTTCGGGGCGGGTGGCGGCGCATGCTGCGCCGCGCTCAATCGCCGATCAGGCGGCACGCTCGCGTGCAAGTCCTTGAACTGGCGCGATTTTATCACGCGATGCCGAATACCGCCGAGCATGCCCCTGTCGCACCGGGCTCACAAGCCGAAGCAAGGCTTGCCCGTAATACCCGATCAGAAAAGGAAAAGCCCCAGGAATCTTGCGATTTCCTGGGGCTGAATCCTGGTGGCCTGGGTCGGAATCGAACCAACGACACGCGGATTTTCAATCCGCTGCTCTACCAACTGAGCTACCGGGCCAACGAAGAACGAAATCATAACAAGGGGTCGGCGGTCTGACAAGCCCTCTTCCCAAAAAAATCTTTCGACGAGGGTGTCGCACGCGACGTGCGAGCTTTACTCCCCCTTGTTCTTGCCGAGATCGACGCCGAGTTGCTTGAGCTTGCGGTACAGGTGAGTCCGCTCAAGCCCGGTCTTCTCCGCGACGCGCGTCATGCTGCCGTTCTCACGCGCGAGGTGATATTCGAAGTACGCACGCTCGAACGCGTCACGTGCATCGCGCAGCGGGATATCAAACGAGATCGATGCGGTTTGCGCAGCCAACGCGCCACTGCCCATGCCGTCGGTGGACAACATCGGCAACGCAGCCGCCGATGCCACCGCCGACGAACTCACCGGCATCACCGGCTTCGCTGTCGCACCACCCGGAGCCGTTGCCGCATTGCCGCGCGCGAGACCCTGCTCGACCGCCTTCAGCAGCTTCTGCAGCGCGATCGGCTTCTCGAGGAAATTGAGTGCGCCGATCTTGGTCGCTTCGACCGCCGTGTCGATTGTTGCGTGCCCGGACATCATGATCACCGGCATGGTCAATTGCCCCTGCGCGGCCCACTCCTTGAGCAAGGTCACGCCGTCGGTGTCGGGCATCCAGATGTCGAGCAGCACCAGGTCCGGTGCCTGACGCAAACGGAAGTCGCGCGCTTCCTGCGCATTTTCAGCGGCCTCCACGACATGCCCTTCGTCGCTCAGGATCTCCGAGAGCAATTCCCGGATGCCCATTTCATCATCTACCACCAGGATGGTTGCCATTTACGCTGCCCTTGTCTGCACTGTTGCTTTTGTCTTTCCCTGCGACGCACTGACGTGCGCCGGACGCGGCCCCGATGAACCAGGCGCCGCTGCATCGTCTGCCAGTTGAAGGAAGAGAATCGATATTTGCGCGCCTTCGATCACGTCGCCGGCCTTCAGGCGATTGCGAACGTCGATGCGCGCGCCATGCTCGTCGACGATTTTCTTGACCATCGCAAGTCCCAGGCCCGTACCTTTGGCCTTGGTCGTCACGTAAGGTTCGAACGCGCGCGTGAGGATGCGCGCGGGGAACCCTGGTCCGTTATCCGACACTGTCAGACGCACCGCGACGCGGACTTTGCCTTCGGCGTCGGGGTCACCGTATTCTACTGTCCTGGTCTCGAGCAATACACGCGGATGCCCGACCTCGGCCACTGCATCCTGCGCATTTTGCAGCAGGTTGTGAATCACCTGACGCAATTGCGTCGCGTCGCCACGAATGGCCGGCAATGCTGCAAGCTCCACCTGAATCGCGCCCTTGCCTTCTTCGATACCGTACAACGTGAGCACTTCGCTGACCAGGTCGTTCAGTTGCAGATGCGCGAGAACAGCCGGAGGCGTGCGCGCGTAATCACGGAAATTGTCGACCATCTGCTTCATCGCGGCGACCTGGTTCACGATCGTGGTCGCGCCACGCTTCAAGAAGTCGGCGTCGGTGGGCGAGAGCTTGTCGGCGAGTTTCATCTGCAAGCGTTCAGCGGAGAGCTGGATCGGCGTGAGCGGATTCTTGATCTCGTGCGCGAGCCGCCGCGCGACTTCGCCCCATGCAATTGAACGCTGCGCGGAGATCACGTCGGAGATATCGTCGAACACCACGACATAGCCCGAGGTCTGCATGTCTTCCGCATCGCGGTCGGTGGCGGACACGAGGCGCGCGCCGCGCACGAGCAACGTAAGCGGTTCAGTTTCTCCCGGCACCCCGATCGAGAACTGCTGTTGCCAATGGCCACGATCGTCGTGACCGTCGCCACTCGCCGCTTCACGATCGGCAAACGCTTTACGCACCATGCCGCCGAATTCGCTCAACACGCCAATCTGATCGAGCGACGAACCCAGCACCGTCTGAAACGGCTGACGGAAAATCCGCTCGGCGCCGCGGTTCGCGGTGGTGAGCCTGAACTGCCGGTCGAACACGAACACGCCCGCGGTCAGATTCGCGAGAATACTTTCGAGGTAGGCCTTCGAGTGCTCGAGCGCGATGCGATTGTTCTCGACCGCCGCACGCGCTTCGGACAACTGCCGCGTCATTGCGTTGAACGACTGCGTGAGAAAGCCCAGTTCGTCGCGCGATTTGATCTCGCGTTTCGGCGTGTAGTCGCCCTCGGTAATTTCCTTGGTGCCCTGTGCAAGCAGGAACAACGGCCGGGCAAGCTGATTGCCGAGCGCGAGCGCCAGCATCATCGCGATGAAGGTGGCCAGGAACAGCGCGAGCGTCAACGTGCCGATGTACATCTTGCGCAGACCCGTGCGGCCCAGCGCCTTCTCCTGATACTCGCGATACGCGCGCTGAACCGCGTCGGCATTGCGCGCGAGCGACGGCGACACCGGCTGCGTGAGTTGCAGG
Source organism: Paraburkholderia metrosideri (assembly GCF_904848625.1). Taxonomy (GTDB): domain Bacteria; phylum Pseudomonadota; class Gammaproteobacteria; order Burkholderiales; family Burkholderiaceae; genus Paraburkholderia; species Paraburkholderia metrosideri. The sequence continues at coordinate 459,706 of NZ_CAJHCP010000007.1, read as the reverse complement.
AAGCGTTCGGCGGGCTGCAATAGCGAGGCGTTCGAGTCGGGAATGCGCTGCACGATCCGCAAACGCAACGCGCCCTTGCCGCCGTGCGCGTTGGGATCGCCGTCCACTTCTCCTTCAATCGCCGCATAGCCGCGACCGCGCGCCTGATCGATCATCATCGGCGTGGGCAGGTCGTTCGGGATGAGCGTCGCGTAATTGCCCGAGGCCTGCGCGACCACGTGCATGTCCGGCGTCGCGCCCGACATGCTGCGGGTGGGCTCGACGATGGTCGCGTCCTGCACGCCAAACTGATCGCGCAAGCGCAATAGCGTGAGCGTGGTGCCCGCAGCGTCCGCGCTCGCGAGCTGTTCCGACATCAGCCGGCCTTTGGTTTGCAAATCGGACAGCGACGCGTCGAGCATACCGCGACCGAGATTCAGGCCCGACGTCAGCGCGGTTTCGACGTTCACGTCGAACCACGATTCGATACTGCGCGACACGAACTGATACGAGACGATATAGATGATGCCGCCCGGCACCACGCCGACCAGTGCCATGAAGAACGCAAGCTTCGCCAGGAGTCGTGTGCCGAACTTGCCCTTGCGCAATCGCGCAATGATGATGACGACAAGCGTCACTACGACCAGCAGGAAGATCATCGCGACCGCGACGTTGGCTGCATAGAGCCACTGGTAATAGCGGTCGAAAAATTCGGTATTGGCGCTGGCGGCAGCGAGCAGCACGAGCAGCAACACCGCCGTGACCGCGACCGTCGACACCAGCACCCGCACAACGAGGCTGCTGACGCTGGTAGTGGATGAGCGCACTTTATTTAGCACGTTCGGTCGCCGTGAAGGTGAAGCGCTTCCATTCGGAAGCGAGGTTCCAGTCGCGATTGTTCACCGCGTCGATCTGGAACGGCTTGGGCATCAGCGCGATGTCGAGTTGCATGCGCACCGACGCGGTGTAGGTCTCGCCGGGCTGCACCTGATTGCGGTCGATCACATGCCATGACGTCACATGCTTGATCACCGCGAGTGCGTCTTTGAGTGTGCTGAAGCCAAGCTGCAAACCGCCTGACGACACACTCGACACGCGATACTCTCGCGTCAACGGCTGGAACGACAGGCGAATGCTTTGCGACACGCTCACCGGTTGCTCGTCGAACCAGTACCAGCGCGGCCGGCTCAGTTCGAAGTCGGTCGTGAAGTAAAGCGGAATGCCTTTGTTGACCGCGTCTTCGAGATTGCTGTTCAGGTCGAAGTCGAAACGCGCGTCGAGACTCCAGCCGGTGCTGTCAGCCTGCAACGACGCCCGCTGCACCGCGATCGAGTCGGCATGCGCCGCGCCCGGTGCTGCTAGCCATACGGCCAGCGCAATCCAGAGAACGGCAGCGAGCCGAAGCGGGAAGAAGCGTTTGATGGTCACCGTTTCTGAAAGCGCGCGTAGAAAAATCCGTCGTGGTCTGAGTTCGCACCGGTGCTGGCTTCAGCGGATGGTCCGGCGTCGGAACCGGCCGAGGTATCGGCGGGCGCGCGAGCGACTGATGGCAACAGTTGCCCCGGCGCGTCCAATCGTACCGCATCCTGATACTTGTTTCCAAACCACTGCGCCTGCAACTCGCCTTCTTCAGGGAAGATCGAACAGGTAACGTAGAGCAACTCGCCGCCTGGTTTCACGAGCGGCCAGAGTGCTTCGAGGATGCGGCGCTGTTCGGCCACCAGCGCGGGAATGTCGGACGCGCGACGCAGCCAGCGGATATCCGGATGACGCCGCACGATGCCCGACGCCGAGCACGGCACGTCGGCGAGAATGCGGTCGAACGGCTGGTCGATGTCGTCGTGCCATTTCGACGGCGCGCCCGCGTCGCCGATCCGCACTTCCGCTTCGAGCCTGAGCCGCTGCAAATTTTCACCGATACGTCGCGCACGCGATGCATCGCTTTCGAGCGCTACGAGTTGAAGCTTCGCCAGTTCGAGCAGATGGCCAGTCTTGCCGCCAGGCGCTGCGCACGCATCGAGCACGCGCATGCCATCTCGCGCGCCCAGCAGAGGCGCGGCGAGTTGCGCACCGGCGTCCTGAACCGAGACCACGCCGTCGCTGAAGCCGGGGATGCGGTCCACCGACATCGGCGTGTCGAGTTTGACGGCGTACTCGCCGGCACGGCTAGCGGCAATGTGATGGCTCTGCAGTACTTGCAGGTACGCATCGACAGTCGAGTGACGGGCGTTGACCCGCAACGTGAGCGGGCCTTGCTTGTTGCCAGCCGCGAGCACTGCTTGCCACGCATCGGGCCACGCTTTTTTTACGGCGTCGATCCACCATGCCGGGTAGTTCCAGCGCGCAACTTCGTCGGCCTGCGCCGCTTGCAGCAAAGTCTCACGCTCGCGCAGGAAGTTGCGCAGTACGGCGTTGACGAGACCTTTGGCGAACGAGAACTCGCGGCGTGCAGCGATCGCGCTGACCGCCTGATCGACCACGGTGAACGGCGAATAGGCGGCGGTCGCTTCGTCGTCGATCAGCAGCGCAAACGAGCAGGCGAGCACATGACCCACATGCGGCGGCGGCGCCTTCTTCACCAGCTTTGCAATCAGCCACTCAGCGGTTGCGAGACGACGCATCGTGCGATACGCAATGTCTTGCACCGCGCCGCGCGCGGCAGCCGCATTGCCTTCAGGCGCGGACACGAAGACGGCTTGCAGCGCGGCCGGCAACGCTGCGCCGAGACGAACTGCGCCGATGGCCTGGGCCGCGCCGTCGAGCGCAAAACCCAGTGATTCGGGCGCGAGATGCAACACCGACAAACGGGATTCACGCGGACGCGCCGATGGAGAAGCTGAACGCGGAGAAGGCTTTGGTGTCATGAAAGAAACAAGGGCAGGCCGCGCGGTACGCGCAGCGCAATCAGCACACATTGTAGCGTGGCGCAGTGTGGGCGCCGTCGCTAGTGACTGCGGCAGCGGGTCTACTCGCATGCAGTCCCATTCGCCTAAAAAAAAGCGAGCCTGCTGGAGGCTCGCCTTTTCGTTGCTTCACGCCAACGCTGTGTGAGAGCGTCGTGAACTGCCGGTGAAGCTTTTTGAAGTGCCGGCGTTTAGTCGAAGCGCCCCGTGCGCGCCATTTCCATCAAACGCGCGACGCGTTCTTCAGTGGCCGGGTGCGTCGAAAACAGATTTGCGATACCGCCACCCGATAGCGGATTCATGATCATCATCTGCGCGGTGGCTGGATGCTGCTCGGCCACAGGGAACGGAATACCGCTCGCATAGCGATGGATCTTGTCGAGCGCCGAAGCGAGCGCTTGCGGGTCGCCGGAAATCTGCGCGCCGCCGCGGTCCGCTTCGAACTCTCGCGCACGCGAAATCGCCATCTGGATCAGCGCGCCGGCGATCGGCGCCAACAACGCGACGGCGATACTGGCAATCGGATTTGACGGACGACCGTTTTCATCACGGCTACCGAAGAACATCGCAAAGTTCGCCAGCGCGGAAATCGCTCCGGCCATGGTCGCCGACACGGTGGAGATCAGAATGTCGCGGTGCTTCACGTGCGCCAGTTCGTGCGCCATCACGCCGCGCATTTCACGCTCGGACAACACCCGCAGAATACCGGTGGTGGCAGCAACCGCTGCATGCTCCGGATTACGCCCCGTGGCAAACGCGTTCGGCGCGTCTTCGTTGATCAGGTAGACGCGCGGCATGGGCAGATTCGCGCGCGTGGCCAGTTCGCGCACCATGCGATAGAACTGCGGCGCGCTGTTTTCGTCGACTTCCTGCGCGTTGTACATGCGCAGAACCATCTTGTCCGAAAACCAGTACGAGAAGAAATTCATTCCGAGGGCGATCACGAGCGCGATCATCATGCCGCGCGACCCGCCTATCATCCCGCCAATCACGATGAAAAGGGCCGTGATCGCGGCCATCAACATCGCGGTTTTGACCCAATTAAACATGTTTGCTACTCCTTGCCCTAAGTACGGGCTTCATATCTGCGCCGCGTGATCGCGGCGCCCGATTGTAAGCGAACTGTTAGATATGGTCGGATGCAGAAAATTCAATTATCTTGAGGCGGTGGCGAGCTTGATGCCCAGTCCGACGAACGCGCTGCCTACACCGCGATCCAGCCATTTCTTCATCGACGGCTTGCCGGAGAAACGCTGCGTCACGCTTCCTGCGATCCACGCGACAAAGCTGTTCCAGATCATGCTCATCAGCACGAACACCGCGCCGAGGGTGAGGAACGCGAAGGTTTTATGATCGCTGCCGGTCGTGACGAATTGCGGAAAGAACGACACGAAGAACAGCACGACCTTCGGGTTCAGCACATTGGTCCAGAAACCTTGCAGGAACAACTGCCTGAGCGACTTGGGTGCGCCGGCTGCGCGCGCTTCGCCGGCTGCTGCCGTGTTTGCGTCGTCTGCTGAAGACTTGGCGAAAATCAGCCGCACGCCGAGATACATCAGATAAATCGCGCCGATGAATTTGATGACGGTGAACGCCGTGGTCGACGCGGCCAGCAGCGCAGTCAGGCCGAACGCACAGGCCAGCGAATGCACACAGCAACCTGCCGAGATGCCCAGTGCCGACATCAGGCCTGCGCCGCGCCCCTGGGCGACGCTGCGCCCCACGATATAAGCCGTGTCGGGGCCGGGCGTCACGTTCAAAAGAAACACCGCGACGATGAAAAACTCGAAATGGGTAATGCCGAACATTGGAATCCTCAAAACATAAGCTGTTGCATGAAGGATTCTAACGCGCGGCAAGCCTCGAGGCGGGTGCAGTGACCATCGTCCGATCGGACGATGGTCAGACAGGGGCAACTCGGTTAATTTACTTCGGGAAGCCGGAAACGCTGTCCGTTGGCCAACGTGGAGCCGGCGAGGAATTCGCGCACCGGCAGGCGCTTGCCGCCGGGTTTCTGCAATTGCGTGAGACGCAGCGCGCCTTCGCCACAGTTGACTACGACGCCTTCGGCAGAGACTTCGGCGATCGTGCCTGGAGTGCCGTTGCCATGGGCCGTTGAAGGTACTGCCGCCCAGATCTTGACCGAACTGCCGTCCTCAAGCGTGGCCACGCCGCCGGGGAATGGGTCGAACGCGCGAACCTGGCGCGCGAGAACCTCGGCGGGTTTGCGCCAGTCGAGCGCAGCTTCGTGTTTGCCGATCTTTTCCGCGTACGTCACGCCGTCGGCCGGCTGCGGAGTCGAAGCCAGCTTGCCGCTGCGTTCGAGTTCGAGCAGCGCTTCGACGATCAGTTTCGCGCCGTCTTGCGCGAGCCGGTCGTGCAGGGTCGCGGTGGTGTCGTCGGCGGAAATGGGGGTGCGCGCTTCAGAGATCATCGCGCCGGTGTCGAGGCCGACGTCCATCTGCATCAGCGTGATGCCGGTTTCGGCGTCACCCGCTTCGATCGCACGATGAATCGGCGCGGCGCCGCGCCAGCGCGGCAACAAAGAAGCGTGAATGTTGATGCAGCCGAGCGGCGGAATATCGAGCACTTCCTGCGGCAGGATCAGGCCGTAAGCCGCCACTACCATCACGTCGTGCGGCGTGGCGCGCAGCTGGTCGATAGCAGCCGTGGCTTCCTCCGGATATTTGCCAGCGCGACGCAGCGAAGTCGGCTGCGCAACCGCGAGACCGTGCTCCTGCGCGTAACGCTTGACCGGGCTCGCCTGCAATTTCATGCCGCGCCCGGCAGGCCGGTCGGGCTGGGTCAGCACGAGCGGCACCGGAAAACCGGCACTGTGAATCGCGGCCAGCGCGGCCGCGGCGAACTCCGGCGTGCCGGCAAAAATAACGCGCAACGAATGGCTCATGAACGGGAACAGTAGACGAGGTGGCCGCGCATTACATTGCGTGGGCGAGCTTCTTCATCTTGCTGCGGATGCGCGTTTGCTTCAGCGACGACAGGTACTCGACGAACACGCGGCCCATCAGGTGATCCATTTCGTGCTGGATGCACACGGCGAGCAGCCCGTCACAGTCCAGCTCGAAGGTCTCGCCCTTCTCGTTCAATGCGCGCACGCGCACTTTCTCGGCGCGCTCGACGTTGTCGTAAATGCCCGGCACCGAGAGGCAGCCCTCTTCATTCAGCTTCTTCTCGTCGCTCGACCAGATGATTTCCGGGTTGATGAACGCGAGCAACTCGTTATGCGTGTCCGACACGTCGATCACGATCACGCGCTCATGCACGTCCACCTGGGTCGCGGCAAGACCGACGCCGGGCGCCGCATACATGGTTTCCGCCATATCGGCGACGAGACGGCGGATGCGGTCGTTGACCTTCTCGACCGGCTTCGCGATCTTGTGCAGCCGTTTGTCCGGGTAATTGAGGATATTCAGTAAAGCCATGATCTTGAGTGTGTTTTTAGGCGCCGCTGACCGGAAGAAGGCTCGCGTTGGCCATTCGGCCAGGTTGTGAGCCCGTCGCAATACGCCGAGGATAGATGGTGTCGAACCAGTTCGATTCAACGCGCCACTTGCGCTAGACGACGGGCCCGCGCGGGTGGGCGCGGCGCTGCAGTTATTTCGGATGATGAAAATTTTAGCATGGCGCCCGCCTGCCCGCAGGCCCTGCAAGAGGAGCGACCCGCAATGCACACCCTCCCCGCAACCTATCCCGAACTTGCCGCGTGGCTGCGGCTGTCGTTTGCACCGGGGCTCAAACCCGCTGCGCTACGTCTGCTGCTCAGCGCTTTTGGGCTGCCCGAAGCGATTTTTGGCCAGACCCAGGAGGCGCTCGCGGCGGTCGCTGGCGACGCTGCGGCACGCGCCGCTCTGGCTCCTGCAGGTCCCGAATTCGACGCTCAACTCGATGCTGTGATCGCGTGGAGAGAACAACCCGGCAATCAGGTCGTGACGCTCGACGACCCCGCTTACCCGCCAGCGCTGCTGACCATGCCCGATCCGCCACCGCTGCTATATATAAAGGGCCGGCTCGATCTGTTGCATAACCGGGCGGTCGCCCTTGTGGGTAGCCGCAGCGCGACGCCGCAGGGTGTCGAAGACGCAGAGCGGTTTGCGCGCGAATTGTCCGCGGCGGGCGTCACCGTCGTGTCGGGTCTGGCGCTTGGCATTGATGGCGCGGCGCATCGCGGTGGTCTGGAAGGCATTGGCGGCACGGTCGCCGTGATCGGCACGGGCGCGGACCTCGTGTATCCGGCGGCGCATCATGCTTTGGCGCGGCAAATTGCAGTGCAGGGCGCCATTCTGTCGGAATGGCCGCTTGGCACGCCGGCACGCGCCGCCAATTTTCCGCAGCGGAACCGGTTAATCGCAGGGCTTGTCAGCGGTGTCGTGATTGTCGAGGCTGCGATGCGTTCCGGCTCGCTGATCACGGCCCGGCTCGCCAATGAAATGGGACGCGATATTTTTGCGTTGCCTGGGTCGATTCACGCGCCGCTGTCGCGCGGGTGTCATCGGATCATCAAACAAGGGGCAAAACTGGTGGAAACGTCCGATGAGGTGCTCGAGGAACTTGGTTTTGCGCGGCGGCCTGTTGCCAGTGCCGCGCGAGCCTCGAAGAGAGCGCTTCCTTGGGAAGCCGCTCATTCACGGCGCTCGACTGCAGCCGCCGCCTCGGCCGGCGTTCAGGGTGAACTGGCGATTGCGCCTGCGTTCGGCCAGGTGCCGGCGTTGAAAGAGGGGCTTGAGCCTCAGCCAGTCCCACAATCCGCCGCTCCCGAGGCCCAGCGTCTCCTCGCTGCGCTCGGCCATTCACCCACCACGCTTGAAATTCTCGCCACCCGCACCGAGATGGGGGACGCAACCTTGCAAACCACCCTGCTTCAACTCGAACTATCCGGCCAGGTGACGGTTCTGCCCGGCGGCCGCTTCGTCCGCACGAGTCGAAACCAACCCCGCATCGATCAGGGTTGACCACCCTGACAGATGCGCCATGCTACATTCGCGCCAAAGCACCTGAACAAAGTATCCAAGGAAAACGCCCCATGCCCGCGCTGAACCTCGACACCGATCAAGACCGGATTGCCGAGCGCGTCAACGAACCCGACACGCTGTTCGTTGCCTGCCTGTGCGCGGAGTGGTGCGGCACCTGCCGTGACTATCGGGATGCTTTCGACAAGTTGGCTGACCGGCATCCAGATATCTGTTTCGCATGGATCGACATCGAGAACCATGCGGATCGCTTCGACGATCTCGATGTCGAGAACTTCCCCACCATCCTGATAGAAGACTCGGTTACGACACGTTTTTTCGGTACGGTTTTGCCACAGGCGTCGATTGTTGAACGGATGTTGTCGGACCTGACGGCCGTACCGGGCGTCAGCGGTGCGCCCAAGCTGCGGCCCGCGCTAACGGTTGCCTAGAGCGGCCGTCGGTGAGCGTTCGCGCTTTACCGCACGAGACGCAGCAAGCGCTGCACGAGACAGCGCGCGGCGCGTTTGGCGCTGCTTGCCCAACGACAGAGCGCGCAATGATGATGGCGCGCTTTTTATGGCACTTGACACGCCGCCTTCGCGCCGTGTGCTATAAAGCGGTCGTTAATGGGTCGCAAAGGTCGCAAACGAGGGTCGCGCTAGCAAAAGCGCACTCAAGGCCATCAACCCGGATCTACCAACCTCACATCGAGTCATGTCCAAAGCACTGATCATCGCCGAAAAGCCTTCCGTCGCGAACGACATCGCGCGCGCTTTGGGCGGCTTTACCAAGCATGACGAATACTACGAAAGCGACGACTACGTCCTTTCCTCGGCAGTCGGCCACTTGCTGGAAATTGCCGCGCCCGAAGACTACGAAGTCAAGCGCGGCAAGTGGAGCTTCGCCAACCTGCCCGTCATCCCGCCACATTTCGATCTGAATCCGATCGCCAAGAGCGAGTCGCGCCTGAAGGTGCTGACCAAGCTGCTCAAGCGTAAAGACGTCGACCGTTTGATCAACGCATGCGACGCGGGGCGCGAGGGTGAGCTGATTTTCCGCCTGATCGCGCAGCACGCAAAAGCGAAGCAGCCGGTGCAGCGCCTGTGGCTGCAATCGATGACGGCCGGCGCGATCCGCGATGGCTTCGCCCGTCTGCGCAGCGACGAAGAAATGCAGCCGCTCGCGGATGCCGCACGTTGCCGCTCGGAGGCGGACTGGCTGGTCGGCATCAACGGCACACGTGCGATGACCGCGTTCAACAGCAAGGGCGGCGGCTTCTTCCTGACCACGGTCGGGCGCGTGCAGACGCCGACGCTGTCTATCGTCGTCGAACGCGAAGAAAAGATTCGCCGCTTCGTGCCGCGCGATTACTGGGAAGTGAAGGCGGAGTTCGTCTGCGCGCACGGTTTCTACGAAGGCCGCTGGTTCGACCCGAAATTCAAGCGCGACGAGTTCGATCCGGAAAAGCGTGATTCGCGTCTGTGGGCGCTGCCTGCAGCCGAGACGATCGTTGCCGCGTGCCGCGGCCAGATCGGCACGGTTACCGAAGAATCGAAGCCGTCCACGCAACTTTCGCCGGCCCTGTTCGACCTGACCAGTTTGCAGCGCGAGGCCAACGGCCGCTTCGGCTTCTCCGCGAAGAACACCTTGGGCCTCGCCCAGGCGCTGTACGAAAAGCACAAGGTGCTGACCTATCCCCGGACCGACGCTCGCGCGCTGCCGGAAGACTATATGGATACGGTCAAGGACACGCTCGGCATGCTCAAGGAGAGCAACAACTACCTGCCGTTCGCGAAGCAGGTGCTCGACAAGGGCTGGGTGAAGCCGAACAAGCGCATCTTCGACAACTCGAAGATCAGCGACCACTTCGCAATCATCCCGACGGCGCAGGCGCCGAAAAATCTGTCCGAGCCGGAACAGAAGCTGTACGACCTGGTCGTGAAGCGCTTCCTGTCGGTATTTTTCCCGGCCGCCGAATATCGCGTGACCACCCGGATCACCGAAGTGGTCGGCCATCACTTCAAGACCGAAGGCAAGGTACTGGTCGAACCGGGCTGGTTGCAGGTCTATGGCCGCGAAATCAGCGGTGAAGACGCGAACCTCGTGCCGGTGCAGAAGGACGAAAAGGTCAAGACCGACAAGATCGCCGCCCAGCAACTGGTGACGAAGCCGCCCGCACGCTACAACGAAGCGACGTTGCTGTCGGCGATGGAAGGCGCGGGCAAGCTCGTCGAAGACGACGAGTTGCGCGAAGCGATGGCGGCCAAGGGTCTCGGCACGCCGGCTACGCGCGCCGCCATCATTGAAGGTCTGCTGGGTGAAAAGTATCTGATCCGCGAAGGCCGCGATCTGATTCCGACCGCGAAGGCATTCCAGCTGATGACGCTGTTGCGCGGCCTCGGCGTGAAAGAATTGACCGCGCCGGAATTGACTGGCGAGTGGGAATACAAGCTCTCGCAGATGGAACGTGGCAACCTGCCTCGTGACGCGTTCATGCAGGAAATCGCCCGCATGACGCAGACTATCGTCAAACGCGCGAAGGAATACGATTCCGACACGATCCCGGGCGATTACGCGACGTTGCAAACACCTTGCCCGCATTGCGGCGGTCAGGTGAAGGAAAACTACCGGCGTTTTGCCTGCTCGAAATGCGAGTTTTCGATCTCGAAGATTCCGGGCGGCCGTCAGTTCGAAATTCCGGAAGTCGAAGAGTTGCTGCAGAACAAGACGATCGGACCGCTGTCGGGTTTCCGCAGCAAGATGGGCCGTCCGTTCTCGGCGATCCTGAAGCTCTCGCTCGACGACGAGATCAAGAACTACAAGCTCGAATTCGACTTCGGTCAGGATGCGGGCGGCGAAGACGGCGAACCGCCAGACTTCTCCGACCAGCAGCCGGTCGGCGCGTGTCCGAAGTGCAAAGGCCGCGTGTTCGAGCACGGCATGAGCTACGTCTGCGAGAACTCGGTTGCCAACCCGAAGACTTGCGACTTCCGCTCGGGCAAGGTGATTCTGCAGCAGGAAATTGCTCGCGAACAGATGGCGAAGTTGCTCGAAGAGGGTCGCACGGATCTGCTGACCAACTTCAAGTCGTCGCGTACTGGTCGTAACTTCAAAGCATTCCTGGTCAGACAGCCCGACGGCAAGGTCGGCTTCGAGTTCGAAAAGAAGGAACCGTCGGCTAAGACGGCTGCGAAGACCGCGGCGGCCAAGTCTTCGGCCAAGGCTGCATCGGATTCAGAGTCTGATTCCGACGAAGACGGCGCAGTAGTCGCAGTGAAAACTGCGCCAGCGGCCAAGAAGGTGGCGGCGAAGAAAACAGTGGCGGCCAAGAAGGCGCCCGCGACCAAGACCGCTGCCGCCAAGAAGGCACCCGCTAAAAAGGCCGTGGCGCGCAAGACTGGATCTTGATCCGAACACGGCGGCAACCGGAACGCGATCCGCTTCCGGCCCGCTGCCCGGCTCACGCTTTCGCTCTTTCGCACTTGCCATGAAAAAAGGCGCAGTCACCTCAAGTGACTGCGCCTTTTTTATACTCGCCAGCGCCACACGCCAGCCAGACCAACCCTTATAGCGGCGATACAATCGTGGGCCGTGTGCGATTCGTCGACTGCGCCAGATTCGTCGACACGGGCGACAACTCGCTGTCCAGCAGTCGCGACAACGGCTCAGCGCCGTCGAACGCTTCCGGCGGCATCGAGTCAGTGGAATCGTACGACGCCGACGTAGCGGGCCGCTCAAGACCGTCCTTGATCCATTGTTCGCCAAGCAGACTGTTCGGCGTCTGGTTGAAATGCTCGACCAGGTGATCGATGAACGTACGCACCTTGGCCGGCAAGTGACGGCGGCTCGGATACGCAATATTGATCTCGACTTGCGGCAAACGATAATCGCCGAGCAAACGCACGAGGCGACCACGCGTCATATCGCGGCCAATCAGGTAGCTCGGCAAAATCGCGATGCCCATGCCCAGTAACGCGAACTGCCGCAGCATTTCCGTGTTGTTCGCGACGATCACGTTCGACGGACGCACCCGCACTTCACCTTCCGGCCCCGTGAATACACGCTCGTCGCCCCAATACTCCGACGGCAGGCTCAAGCACGGATGCTCCAGCAAATGCTCAGGACGCGTCGGCGTGCCGTGCTTCTCCAGATACGCCGGCGTCGCGCACACGGTCATGCAACCCGTGGTGAGACGTCGCGTGACGATGCTCGCGCTGCGCATTTGACGCGCGATGACTACACCAACGTCGAAACCTTCTTCGACCAGATCGACCTGGCGATCGACCAGCGTGACATCGGGGATAACTTTCGGGTAACGCTCCGCGTACGTTTGAAGCACGGGCGCGAGATTATGCAACCCGAACACCACCGGCGCGACGATCCGCAATGTGCCGACGGGTTCGTGATTGCGCGCGACCACCATCTGTTCGACGTCTTCCAGTTCGTCGAGAATCTGGCGCGCGCGCTCGAGATAAACCTGACCCGATTCGGTCAGAGACAAGCTGCGGGTTGTGCGATTGAGCAGCCGCGTACCAAGACGCCCTTCGAGGTCGGCTACGTGACGGGTGGCAACTGCGTTGGAAATATCCATCGCGCTCGCAGCGCGGGCAAAACTGCCGAGATCCGCCACTTTGACGAAAACTCGCATCGACTGCAAATGATCCATAGGACAACTCCTGCCGTGTTACAGCTTCCTGACAATTGGTGAAAACCAGTGAAGCGAACTTGGAATTCTCCTACGACTCGCGAAATCGTGCATAAGTTGCCCACAACGGCTTAAATATTGTCAGTTTTCGTGCGACTCTGCTCCCTAATGTAGGGCATGAACCTCGATTGATCGAAAAAAAGAAACAATCTGCTGCACTGCACCGCAAACTGTCTTTTTTGTGCGAATAGACGTAAAGGTCGTCTCGGTATTGCGGATTCAGAAAAAATCGCCATTCGGGGACAGAACGCAAAGAAAAAACCGCCCGAAGGCGGTCTTTTTAGATAGTGAATACTCACCTTGCTACGCGATGAGCTTTCCTTCGAGCGTGCGCCGGGTGTGTTGCAGCGCTGGCGGCAGCTTTTGTTTCAAGGTGTCAAACAGCTCGGCGTGTAGCGCGAGTTCGTCGCGCCATGCTGCGTCGTCGACGGAAATGACCTGCTCGAATTGCTCGCGGCTGAAATTCAGACCGTTCCAGTCGATGTCGTCATAGTGTGGCGACACGCCGAACGCATGCTCCTCGCCCTGCGTCGTGCCTTCGATCCGCCCAACCATCCAGCTCAACACGCGCATGTTCTCGCCGAAACCCGGCCAGACGAACTTGCCGTCCGCGCCCTTGCGGAACCAGTTCACGCAGAAAATTTTCGGCAGCGTCGCGTTCAGTTGTTCAAGACGTTCGCCGGTTTTCAACCAGTGAGCGAAATAGTCGCTCATGTTGTAGCCGCAGAACGGCAGCATCGCGAACGGATCGCGGCGCACCACGCCCTGCTGGCCTGCAGCGGCCGCCGTCGTTTCCGAACCCATGGTCGCCGCCATGTAGACGCCTTCGACCCAGTTGCGCGCTTCGGTGACGAGCGGCACGGTGGTCGAACGACGGCCCCCGAAAATGAATGCGTCGATCGCGACGCCCGCTGGGTTTTCCCAGTCGGCGTCGATCGACGGACATTGCGAGGCCGGCGCCGTAAAGCGCGCATTCGGGTGCGCGGCCTTGCGGCCGCTCTCCTTCGCACTGGCCGGCGTCCAGTCCTTGCCCTGCCAATCGATCAGATGCGCGGGCGCCTCGTCGGTCATGCCTTCCCACCAGACGTCGCCGTCGTCGGTCAGCGCGACGTTCGTGAAGATCACGTTCTCCTTCAGCGTGGCCATCGCGTTGAAGTTGGTCTTCTCGCTCGTGCCCGGCGCGACGCCGAAGTAACCAGCCTCGGGGTTGATCGCGTAGAGGCGGCCGTCCTGAGCCGGTTTGATCCACGCGATATCGTCGCCGATAGTCGAAATCTTCCAGCCGTTCAGGCCTTCCGGTGGGATCAGCATCGCGAAGTTGGTCTTGCCGCACGCCGACGGAAATGCTGCCGCCACATGATGCTTGCGCCCCTCCGGCGACGTCACGCCCAGAATCAGCATGTGTTCGGCGAGCCAGCCCTCGTCGCGGCCCATCGTCGACGCGATCCGCAGCGCGAAGCATTTCTTGCCGAGCAGCGCATTGCCGCCGTAGCCCGAGCCATAGCTCCAGATTTCACGCGATTCAGGAAAGTGGACGATGTACTTGGTCTCGTTGCACGGCCACGCGACGTCCTTCTCGCCCGCCGCCAGCGGCGCACCGACTGAATGGACACACGGCACGAACTCACCGTCCTCGCCCAGCACGTCGTACACTTTGCGCCCCATGCGCGTCATGATGCGCATGTTGGTCACCACATACGGGCTGTCGCTCAATTCAACGCCGATATGTGCGATCGGCGATCCGAGCGGGCCCATTGAGAACGGCACCACGTACATCGTGCGGCCGCGCATCGCACCGTCGAACAGGCCATCGAGCGTAGTCCGCATTTCGGCTGGCGCGATCCAGTTGTTCGTGGGACCGGCATCTTCCGCGCGTTGCGAGCAAATGAAGGTGCGATCCTCGACGCGCGCGACGTCGGAAGGATCGGAGCATGCCAGGTAGGAATTGGGACGTTTCGCGGGATTGAGCTTCGTGAAGGTGCCCGCCGCGACCATCTGTGCGCACAGGCGGTCGTATTCCTCCTGCGAGCCGTCACACCAGACGATGCCGTCCGGCTTGGTCTTCGCGGCGACCCGCTGGACCCAGTCGATCAGCTTTCGGTGTCTAACCCACGCGGGCGCCTCAATAGTGGGCTGTCCTTCGAATGAGGGATGATTCATCGACTTGTCTCCGTTTTGTAGCAATAGAAAAACGGTACAAGCCCGGCGACGCTGCATGCGAGAGGCATTCAATTCTTCGCGCCGAGGTTTCCACCACTCGACGCATAATTGCGCAGGTCAACCTGGGCCAACCAGCTTGTCGGGCGGAGACGCCTGCTGACGGGGCTTCTGCAACCGTCTGTAAAGCGGCTTGCCTCAACACGCAACAAACTGTTAAAAACGATGTCAATCGGCCATAACGTAGCGCTGCCGTTCTTTGCAGCTTCTACGGTAAGGCATCCAGCCAGACCGGCATGTGACCTGGGTCACATGGTGGGACAGTCAGCATAACACTCCGTTTCGCACCGTCACGGTGCGCCGCAAGACACATACCATGAAGATTGCCATCCTCGACGATTATCAGGACGCCGTTCGTAAGCTCGACTGCTTTCAATTGCTTGCTGACCATGAAGTCAAAGTTTTCAACAACACCGTTCGGGGACTTGGCCAACTGGCAAGCCGCCTTTCCGAAGTCGACGCGCTCGTCCTGATTCGCGAACGCACTCGCATCAACTCGCAACTGCTCGATAAATTGCCGCGTTTGCGCATGATCAGCCAGACCGGCAAAGTGTCCAGCCACATCGATCTGGCGGCTTGTACTGAGCGCGGCATTGCCGTGCTGGAAGGCAGCGGCTCGCCGTTCGCACCTGCTGAGCTGACGTGGGCTCTCATCATGGCGGCCCAACGCCGGATTCCGCAATACGTGGCAAACCTTAAGCAAGGAGCCTGGCAGCAGTCCGGCCTGAAGACGTCGGCGCTGCCGCCGAACTTCGGTTTGGGTCAATTGCTGCGTGGTCAGACGCTGGGAATCTGGGGCTACGGCAAGATTGGTCGCCTGGTCGCCGGCTACGGCAAGGCGTTCGGCATGAACGTGCTGATCTGGGGCCGCGAGCATTCGCGTGAAGCTGCTCGCGCAGATGGTTACGGCGTCGCCGAAAGCCGCGAAGAATTGTTCGAACAGAGCGATGTGCTGTCGTTGCATCTGCGTCTGCACGACGACACGCGTGGCATCGTCAAGCAGGAAGATCTGATGCGGATGAAGCCGACCGCGTTGCTCGTGAATACGAGCCGGGCCGAACTGCTCGACGAAAATGCGCTGGTGAATGCGCTGTCGCACAACCGTCCGGGGATGGTTGCGATCGACGTGTACGAAAGCGAGCCGATTCTGCAGGGCTACAGCCTGCTGCGGATGGAAAACGTGATCTGCACGCCGCACATCGGCTACGTGGAACGCGAGAGCTACGAGCTATATTTCACCGCGGCTTTCAACAACATCCTGGCGTTCGATGCCGGCGATACCACGAGCGTGGCGAATCCTGAGGCATTGCAGGGCGGGCGTCGGCGGTAATTTCTTGGGGCGTGTGGCGCGTCGCATGCTGGCTAGTTAGCCAACTGGCGCCAGGCTGCGCTGGTATTTTCAGCGTCGCGCCTGGCGACGGTGCTTATCTTTTCAGTATTCGTATTCGTATGCGCACCGCTGCACGGCTTCTTTAACGCGCAGCAAGTAGCCCAGCTTCGCGGTGGCGGCAATTCAACGCCCGCCAATGAAACCAGCCACCCGCGCCGCCACTCACGTCAGCGCGCCGCATGCGCGCCGGCTTCCAGCAGCTCGGGCACGCGCTCCAGAAAACCCTCACCGTCGACACGGCCCAAGTTGTACGCGTGCACCATCTGCGAAGGGCTGGTGTAATCCCAGCTCGAAATCGGCACCTTGCGCGACGGCTGCACATAGAGCCGTTGCTGCACGCCGTGCGGCACGACAAACATCTGCGGACGCGGATAAATACGCGTGACCATCACGAGCACATTGCCTGGCGCATCGGCGTCGAGCGCGCCGACCGGCACGTTGTCGACCATCCCGCCGTCCAGCACCGGCCGGCCATTGCGCCGCAGAACCGGTGTGAAAGGCGGCGTACTCGATGATTGCAGGATCAGGTCGGCAAGGTCCTCGACACTCGCGCAGTCCTGAGCCCGCACGAATTCCGGATGAAAGCCGAGTGTCTGACCCAAGGTCGGATGCAGCGTCTTGCGCACATATTTTTCGATGTTGTATGCAATCAGACCCGTTGCAACCGCGCTGCGCGCGCCAAGCCAGCGCGGCAGATGCGACACGCCGATGCGGATTTCCGGCGCATCGGCGAGCGTCGAAAACTTCTCACCATAGATATCGAGCAGCGCCTGCCGGTAAATGCGGTAGTGAGGAAACACCGATTCGCCGCGCAGCAGGTTGCCCCAATAAGCGTTGCGGGTGTTGTGGCGCAACGCGTCTTCGTAGTAGCGCATAACCCAGTCGGAGTCGCGCGTGTAGAGCATGCACGCAGTGGCGGCGCCGGCTGAAATGCCGGTGATGACGCGCGGACGGATGTTCAACTCCGGCTGCACGACGTCCCAGAAACCTGCCTGCCACCAGCAGCGATTACCGCCGCCCGCGAAAACGACCTGATCGAACATCCTGATTTTCCTATTCCTCTGAATACGGCTTGCTACGCTGCTTTCGGATCTCAGTCGAGTAGCGCGTAAGTCGTGGTCGCATGGACCGCCATATGGCCGGTCTCGTCGAAGAGTTCGACCTCGCCGAACACCAGATTGCGGCCCATGCGCAGCACGCGGGCGGTGATCAGCACGTCGCCCTTGCGGACCGCGCGCATGAAGTTGATGTTTTGTGAAACCGTGCTCATCGGTTTGAAGCCGCCGAGCGCGGCTGAAATGGCGACGATCATCGCCGTATCTGCCGCGGCCATGAACACCTGCCCGCAGATCACGCCGCCCGCATGGCGCAGGCCGCCCGAAAACGGCAGGCGCAGCGTCGCGCCCTCCTCGTCCACCTTGACCGGAGTCAGCGTCAGCGCGCGGACCCACGGGGCGAGAATACGGTCGAGCAACGCATTGATCTCTTTGTCGTCCATGGCAGCCCCCGGGTCGAACGCCGCGCGACGCTTCGTGCGGCAAGGTGTCCGCGACATAATACCGGGACAGCGACGCCAGCGCCCTCTTCGGCGCTTCGCAGCGATTGAGGAAGCGCTCGAACGCGCCGCCGCAAATATTTTTAAGAAATCTGCTAAAGGGGCTTGGCAACGCGTGAGAGTTACTGCATAATCTCGTTTCTGTTGGGGGCGTTAGCTCAGTTGGTAGAGCAGCGGACTCTTAATCCGTAGGTCGAGTGTTCGAGTCACTCACGCCCCACCAAGCATTTTGAAGCCCGGTTAGCGAAAGCTGACCGGGCTTTTTGCTTTTCCGGGTTCGCTGAACTGTGCTGGTCTTTGGCATCCAGCGGCAATCCAGTCTCTGTTCGGGTCGGCCCTGCGTTCGCGGGTTAATCACTGCGTGTCGATGCGCTCGCCCAACGCGCGCCTTCGTCAAACGCCTTCACGCTGCAAATGAAATCACCGCGGCCCGTACTTCAGCAAATTGCGGCACGAACTGTGACTTTCAAAACCAGCGCGGTATCTGCGAACCTGAGCTGGCACTCCCCATCGCGCCGAAGAAACCGCACACCACCTCGCTGCTCATCCGAAAAAACCCCCACCCCCAAAGTCCCCTGATTAAGCAGCCAATCGCCCCTCTTTTCTCCCATTTGCTTCGCCGCTGCGCTCGTATGATGGGTTCATACCGTGGGTTCAATACGACGTGACGGACTCGTCGCCGATACGCGAATCCAGGCGTCTTAATCGAAGGAAAAATGTATGGCAATTGCAAAGCGGCGTGCTAACCCGGCCAGACTGTCCGTTGCAATCAACGTGTCGCGCACTGTCGCGTTCCCTGCGGAAGGTGACGCAAGCACAGACGGACCGATCGCTCACCGTCAATAACCGAGTGAACTCCGCGTAAGAGCGATACAGCCGAATACTTTCTTACGCCCCGGGTAGTGCTCCACTGAAACGCGCCCATCATGAATACTGTTCAAACTGAATTAACGGGCGATGCCGCTCATCCCTGGCTATATCAGCCGCTCGGATTGGCGACGCTGCTTCGCGCAGCCACCGCTGGAAACGATCTGACGCCGCTCGGCGAGGGTCTGCTCGACCACGCCCGACAACACGACGATCCCTACGCACTGCTCGATCTCTCGCTTGTGCTGCAGTTGAAATACGAGAAGACCGCAGCGCTTGCCGTTCAGCAGCAGGCACTGCAAATCACACGGCGTTACCGGTTGAAGAATGCGCAGGCGGCCCAGGCTCCAGTGAGAGTGCTGGTGCTCAAAGCGCCGGGCGATCTGATGGCAAACACGCCATTCGAGTGTCTGGTTGAAAACGCCGATCTGCAGATAGAAGTGCTTTATGTCGACTCGAACTCGCCGGCGAATACCGCATTGCCGCCGCACGATGTCGTCTTTGTCGCCGCATGTGCATCGGATGAAACGGCCGACGTTCTCGCTCAGATCGCGTCGCTGACCGGCGAGACCGGTTGCCGCGTGCTGAACCGGTCCGAACATGTCGCAAAGACGACACGCGATGCAGCGTATGCATTGCTAGGTGCAGTTCCCGGCATCTGCATGGCACGCACGGTGCGTCTGTCCCGCGAGCGGGTGAATCAAGCTGCCTCCGGCACGTTCGACTTGTCTGAAGTACTCGGCACTCACTATCCGTTCATCATCCGCCCGCGAGGCTCGCACGCGGGACAAGGTCTCGCCAAAGTGTCCGGCGCCGAGGACCTCGCGCGTTATCTGGCCGGGTCTGACGCGGGTGAGTACTACATGGCGCCGTTCATCGATTACAGCAGCACTGACGGTCTGTTTCGCAAGTACCGGATCGTGATAGTCGACGGAAAGCCATTCGTGTGCCATATGGGCATTTCGAAGGACTGGATGGTTCACTACCCATACGCGGAAATGCTCGCGCATGCGGAGCGGCGCGAAGAAGAAGCGCAAATCATGGCGACGTTCGATAACGATTTCGCCGTGCGCCATCATCACGCGTTCCGCAGCATCACCGAATTAACAGGCCTCGACTATGTCGGATTCGACTGCGCGGAAACGAGCGACGGCCGCCTCCTCATATTCGAAATCGCCACCGGTATGGTGATTCACGACATGGACGATACCGATATCTTCCCCTACAAATTTCCGCAAGTACGCCGGGTTGCAGACGCGTTTCATCACATGCTGCGCAGCGCCGCTGCAAGCGCAAACACTATTCAACTGATGGCTTCGGAGGCGCAGTGAAGTCGAACGCATTGAATTTTTCCGGTGGTCCCGGAGCCCTCCCGGAATCGGTGCTGGAGCAAACGCGCATCGCCATTACCGCGTTGCCGGACACCGGCATTTCGGTACTCGGCATGAGTCATCGCTCTGACTGGTTCCGCGCTATTCTGGACGAAGCGGAGAACAATCTGCGCGCCCTGCTAGGCATCTCCGACGAGTACGCGGTGACCTTCCAGCAAGGTGGCAGCAGCCTGCAATTCGCAATGATCCCGATGAATTTCGCCGGTCAGGGATTCGCTCCGCCCGAGTACGTGACGTCCGGTTACTGGAGCGGTCGCGCGACTTCAGAGGCCGCGAAAGTGACCGACAGAAAAGTTGCGTGGGACGGCCATACGACGGGTTATCGGCGCTTGCCCGATCTGGATCAACTGGCGATCAGCGACTCGGCCGCCTATTTGCACTATGTGACCAACGAAACTGTCGAAGGGCTGCAATTTCCCGTCTACGAGAAAGCACCCCGGGTACCGTTGATCGCGGATATGTCGTCCGATTTTCTGTCAAAGCCTATCAGCCCGGACGCCTACTCGATGATCTACGCGCACGCGCAGAAGAACCTCGGGCCAGCAGGGGTCACGGTAGCCGTAGTGAAACGTTCTTTGCTTGAACGGATTCCGGACACGCTGCCGGCGATTCTCGATTTCCGCACTCACGTATCGCACGGTTCGAACTACAACACACCGCCGGTATTTGCGATCTACGTGCTGACGTTGATCACCCGCTGGTTGCGCGACGACATTGGCGGGCTTCATGCAATGCAGAGCATTAACGAACGCAAGTCTCAACACCTGTATGACACACTGGATGCTCTGAATGAGGTCGTGACGATTCACGCTGATCCTCGCTGGCGCTCGCAAATGAACGTCTCGTTCAAGTTCCGCGATGAGCGGCTTGGCGAAGAGTTCATTCACGTGGCGCGTGAACAGGGCATCATCGGACTGGAAGGACATCGTTCGATCGGCGGGCTGCGTGCGTCGCTTTATAACGCGGTAACGGAAGAGGCAGTCGCCACGTTGACGAACGCGCTGACCGAATTCAGCCTGCAACACGCTTAAAAATACAGCTGGATTTCAGGCGCAGACCGCCTGGCAACTTCGAAAGCCCGATCCTTGCGATCGGGCTTTTTTTACGCCAGTTCCGCACGCGCACCGGCTCACAAAGCAATTTCGTTCAATACATCGCCGCCCTTTGCCCGATACCTTTGAGTGTCGCCAATCCTGCGCACTCACGTATCGAGGCATCAGATGACTGTTTTACTTTCCATGGCCGCGTTCGCGCTGGCCAGTTCGATCACGCCAGGTCCAGTGAATGTCGTTGCACTCAGTACGGGCGCGCAACACGGACTCGCCGCAAGCATGCGCCATGTCACCGGCGCGACGGTCGGCTTCACGGTATTGCTTCTGCTGATCGGCCTCAGCCTGCATGAACTGCTTATCCACTTTCCCAATCTGATCGACATCGTCAAATGGGCAGGCGTCGCGTTTCTGCTTTATATGGCCTATAAACTCGCCGCCGACAACGGTCAGCTCGGTGCAGACAAGCCGTCTCGCGGCCCCTCCTTCGCTTACGGCGCGGCGATGCAATGGCTTAATCCCAAGGCATGGCTGGCGTCGCTGGCCGGCATGGGCGCCTATGCAGCCGGTGGCGACGGCGGCCTCGTCTGGCAATTCACCGTCGTGTACTTCGTGGTCTGCTATTTATCGATTGCGAGTTGGGCGTACGCCGGCACGTTCCTGCGTAAGTACTTGCAGGAGCCCAAACGCGTTCAGCTATTCAATCGCGTGATGGCTGCGTTGCTCGCAGCGAGCGCGTTGTATCTGCTGATAGCGTGATCACCTGCGGTACTGCCCGGGTGTTGCGGCGACCAGCCGTTTGAAGGTGCGTTGCAAATGTGCCTGATCGGCGAAACCGGCATCGAGCGCGACGTCGGCGATCAGACGGCCGCGCCTGAGTTGCTCGCGGCTGTATTGAATGCGGCGATTGATCAGATACGCGTGAGGCGTCATTCCGTAGCGTCGTTTGAAAGCACGAATCAGATGCGACGCTGACAGATCCGCAGCCTTGCAAACATCGTCGAGCGTCAGCGATTGCGTACAGTTTTCAGCTATGAATTCTGCCGCCCTCGTGAGTTGATGACTAGCGTCGTCGTCCGGCGGCAGGGAAGCGGGATTCAGTTTCTGCTGCACTGCAGAGAAAAACGTCACGGCCGCGCTCTGCTTGCGCAGTGTTTCAGCGTCGGCGTCGACGTCGACGTCGACGTCGACAAGAATCGCATGCAAGCGGTTCAGTCCGTCGAACAACGCCGGATCCGGCGTCATGGTTTGAGAGAACGCACAAAATGTGTGGTTCTTACTGAAGCCCAGTTCGTGTTGCAGATTCGCGAGCCAGGCGACATCGACATGCAGCATCAGATACGACCAACGCTCGTCGGCGACAGGATTGCATGCATGCACGTCGTCGGGATTCATCATGACGACCGCGCCCGCACCGACCCATTCGCGGGTATGACGATTCACATAGACGCTGCGGCCACCCGTGACGGCGCCAATCGAAAACGTTTCGTGCGAATGTTTGGCGTAGCAGACTGCGCGGCCATCTTCGATGGAACGCGCTTCGATGAACGGCAATGCGTCGCTGCGCCAGAACTTCGGCGCAGAAGCATTTCTTGCGTGAACTGCCGATGACGCCGCCGTCACCGTTACATCGCTCATTGGCGCGCTCTCCGATCGTTGCGTAGGCTTCGCTGCAGCGAAGCCTACGTATCGTAGTCGTCAAATGCATCGACAACAAGCCAACGCGCGATAAGCTTACTTCGCGCTCACATCGATATCGCCGAGATACTTCGCAGCCAGCGTCTTCACGGTGCCGTCGGCCTGCACTTTTGCGATCGCCGCGTTCAACTGGTTGCGCAGCGCGGTGTCGCCTTTGCGAATTCCATACGCGATCCCGCTACCGAGAATCCGGTCGTCACGCACCGGCTGGCCGACGAACGCATAGTCCTTGCCATCGGGCTTCGACAGAAAACCCGTTTGTCCTGCGGGCGCCAGTACAAGCGTCGCATCAAGACGGCCCGCCTGGAGATCGGTATAAACCTGATTCTGGTCCTGATACGGCACGATAGTCACACCCGCCGGTTCCCAATGCGTTTTCGCGAAGGTTTCCTGAATCGATCCCTGCAACACGCCCACGTGTTTGCCCTTCAACGAAGCAGGCGTCGGCAGCAAACCGCTGTCGCGCCGCGCGATCAACTGCGTCGGTACGCGATACACGATCGTGGTGAAATCAATGGCCTGGCGACGTTGTTCGGTCGCATTCATTGCCGAATTGATCGCGTCGAACTTGCGGCCTTGTAGCGCGGGAATCAATCCATCGAACGAGGTTTCTACCCATTTGCACGTCATATGCGCAGCGGCGCAGACCGCATTGCCGACATCGATATCGAGCCCCTGCAATTGACCGTTCGCGCCTTTCGATTCGAACGGCGGATACTGCGCTTCGAGTCCGAAACGCAGCGTCGAGGTATCGGCAGCGTTCGCCGCGGCTACCGTGGCAAATGATGCGAATGCACAGGCCAGTGCCAATAGAGGCTTCAGCAACTTCATAACAGGTCCCTTTTCTCTTCGATTTTTCTTTAACACCCGCGCTAGCGGCGCCAGGCGCGGCGATCATATCGCGTTCAAAAATGCGGCCTGCGCGAATCTCGATCGCGGGTGAACGATCAGATCTCGCACAAACGTCGCGCGCCTTCGATCAACGTCGCGTCGTCTTTCGAGAAGCTGAGGCGGATCAAACCGGAATCCGTGCCGTCGCTGTAAAACGCCGACAACGGGATCGTCGCAACGCGCGCATCGCGGATCAGACGCAACACGAAATCGCTATCGCTCTCGTCAGAGAAGCCGCGAAAACGCGCGAGCATGAAGAAGCTGCCTTCGCTCGGCAATAGCTCGAAACGCGACTCGCGCAACGCATGCGCAAGCAGATCGCGTTTCTGCTGATAGAAAGCGGAGAGGCCGAGATAACTTTCGCGATTGGCCAATGCGTCGACGAACGCGTACTGCATCGGGGTATCGGCGGAAAACACCATGAACTGATGAACTTTGCGAATCTCGTCCATCAATGCAGCAGGCGCGAGGCAATAACCGACACGCCAGCCCGTCACGTGATAAGACTTGCCGAACGACGACACGATCACACTGCGTTCCGCGAGCTCCGGGTGGCACGCCATGCTCTGATGCTTCGCGCCGTCGAATACGACGTGTTCGTAGACCTCGTCGGCGAGAATCACGATATCGGTATTACGCGTGATCGCTTTCAATCGCGCGATGTCGTCTTCGCTGAATACCGTCGCGGTCGGATTGTGCGGCGTGTTGATGATGATCATCCGCGTCTTCGGTGTGATCGCGGCGGCGACCTCGTCCCAGTTCACGCGAAAATCGTCCAACGAGAGTTTGATCGCCACCGGCGTCGCGCTCTGCAAACGGACGATCGGAGCATAGCTGTCGAACGAAGGTTCGAAGTAGATCACTTCATCGCCGGGGTGCACCAACGCGCTGATTGTCGAATACAGCCCTTCGCTCGCGCTGGCGATCACGGTCACTTCACTCTCCGGGTCGTAGCGCACGCCGTAGAGCGTTTCGACTTTCTCGGCGAGCGCTTCGCGCAGCGCGGAGATGCCGGCCATCGGCGAATACTGATTGTGACCCGCGCGCATGGCCTGAGCGACGCCCTCGACCAGTTTCGTGTCCGGCGCAAAATTCGGCGCGCCTTGCGACAGGTTCAGCGCATCGTGTTGTGCGGCCAGTTGACCGATCACGGTAAAAATCGTCGTGCCTACATCAGGCAGTTTCGAGCGGGCTTGCGTGGCGCTCTGCATAAGGCTTTCTCCCTTTCTCCATCCGGCAGGGGACTCGCGGACGGCCGACTACGCGGCAATCCATCCCGGTGAGGTGATTAGGCATCAGCCAAAGAACGCTCACAATCGAAACTTTGTCATGCGCGGCATGCGTTTATGTCATGGCTCGCGCGACCCCGTTCGGTTGCGGGCAATACAGGTGGGATCGGGGCTTGCGGGGAGGAAAGCGACTCGCGTGACACACGCGGCGAACAGCGGAGGTATGACGTAATGTGATGCGTGCGTCTGCCTGAAGGGACGGCTGCGTGGATGCAGCCGCCCCTGTCATGCGTCAAGCGTCAAGTGTCAGGCGTCGTCCATCAGGCGGACTTTGACCTTTTTGCCCTTCACCTTGCCAGCGCTGAGCTTGCGCAGCGCGTCGCGCGCGATGCTGCGCTCCACCGCCACGTAGGTCGACATTTCGGTCACGTTGATCTTGCCGATCTGCGAACCGGCGAAGCCCGCTTCGCCGGTCAGTGCGCCGAGCACGTCACCGGGACGGATTTTTTCCTTACGGCCGCCGAGAATCTGCAGCGTTTCCATTGGCGGCAGCAGGCGTTCGTTGCTCGCAGCGGTCAGTTCGGACAGCTTGTGCCATTCGACTTCGCGCTTTTGCGCCTGTTCGAGACTGCCGACCCGGCCCATCTCGTTCATGCTCGCGAGGCTCAGTGCCCAACCTTCCTGATCCGCGCGACCCGTGCGGCCGATACGGTGCACGTGCACTTCCGGATCCGGCGTCACGTCGACGTTGATCACGGCTTCGAGTTGCGCGATGTCGAGACCGCGCGCGGCGACATCGGTCGCCACCAGCACCGAGCAACTACGATTTGCAAACTGGATCAGGACCTGATCGCGTTCACGCTGATCGAGTTCGCCATGCAGCGCAAGCGCATGAAAACCCTGCGCGCGCAGCACGTCGAGCAGATCGCGGCATTGCTGCTTGGTGTTGCAGAACGCGAGCGTGCTCACCGGACGATAATGATTCAGCAGCAAGCCAACCGCATGCAGTCGGCCATCTTCGGCCACTTCATAAAAGCGCTGACGGATCTTGGTGTTGTCGTGCCGTTCGGCGAGCTTCACTTCCTTCGGATTGCGCAGGAATTGCTGGCTCAGTTTGACGATTCCTTCCGGGTACGTCGCCGAAAACAGCAACGTCTGCCGTTCTTTCGGGCATTGCTTGACCACTGTCGCGATGTCGTCGAAGAAACCCATGTCGAGCATGCGGTCGGCTTCGTCGAGCACCAGCGTGTTCAGCGACTGCAATGGCAGGCTGCCGCGCTCGAGGTGATCCATGATGCGGCCCGGCGTGCCGACCACGATGTGCGCGCCGTGTTCGAGGCTTGCGGTTTGCGGACGCATCGGCGTGCCGCCGCACAGCGTCAGCACCTTGATGTTTTCTTCCGCGCGCGCAAGGCGGCGGATTTCCTGCGTGACCTGATCGGCGAGTTCGCGCGTCGGGCACAGCACCATCGCCTGAACGGCGAAGTTGCGTACGTCGAGGCGCGCGAGCAGCGCCAGCGAAAACGCTGCGGTCTTGCCGCTGCCGGTTTTCGCCTGCGCGATCAGATCGTGGCCGGCGAGCGCGATGGGCAGGCTCGCGGCCTGAATCGGCGTCATCTCGACATAGCCGAGTTGCGACAGGTTCGCGAGGGTCGCTGGCGGCAGCGATAAGTCGCTAAACGGCGCGCCAGCGGAGGTGGGACTGTTCATAGGATGGGCTCGATAGGGGCTAGGGCGGCTGAGCCGGCTGAAGGCTTCAGATTATTCGGCCATCGGGCCGTCGGCGGGACGGCCATCAAGCTGTTCGTACAGCACCGTGCCGTCGTCCCCTTCGAAACGCTCGACGTAGTTGCGTGCGCCGCACATCGGGCAACGGAACAGAAGCCCTTGTCCTTCGTTCTTGATGACGACGTCCGACAGCGCCCACTGCGCGTCGCAGGACTGATTTCTACAGGTAAACACGTTGATTCTCCAGCTGGATTCGATAGTTGATTGGGCGGGCCGGCCATGCGCGGCCTCGGCCAGAAATTCAGTTACGGCTGCAGGCTGCGGAAAGCGTTTCAACCCAGATGCGTATGCCGCGCACGCGGCACGGCGACATCCATGTCGGTCAGACCGTGCACGATGCCGCAGTCCTCGACGCTCTGTTCGCCGTGGCATTGCTCACGCAGCGTGGTGAGCTGCACTTTCAGCTGCTTTAGTTCGTTGATGCGGGTGTCGACGTGTGCAATGTGCTCTTCGATCAGCGCATTGATGCCGCCGCAGCCGTTGGCCGGTGCATCCGTCAGACGCAGCAGAGCGCGGATTTCGTCATGGGTCATGTCGAGCGCTCGGCAATTGCGGATAAAACGCAGTCTTTCGACGTGCTTCGCCGTGTAACTGCGGTAATTGGCCTCGGTACGCTCCGCTTCGGCCAACAGGCCCTCTTTTTCGTAGAAACGGATGGTTTCAGTCGTGCAATGGGCGATTTTCGCCAATTCGCCGATTTTCATGAGCCCTCCCGGCGGTGGTCTTGAAGCCGACCTTGACCTTGTAGTGGCTTCAAGGTGTTTACTAGACCACAAATCGACCCAGGAAGCCACTATGCGTCACGTTAACCATCTCGAAAGGGAACAGGATCGCCCTGCCGATGGGCCCGCCAGTGCTCAGGGCCAGAAGCCGGACTGCGGCGGCCATGGAGAGGATGGGCAGCGGCGGCGGCATGTGCACGTGTCCGTAGCGGGGCATGACCATCAGCATCATCCCCAACAGGGGTGTAGCCATGGGGTTGATGAAGATCACGGGCACGACCATGACCATCACCATGATCACGCGCACGACCATGCCGATGCCGGTTGCTGCACCGCCGCCTCGACCGTTGCCGCGCCGACGCGCCTGCCTCGCTCCGAAGCCGTGGGCAGCGATTTGCGTACCGCCATCCGCATCATGCAGATGGATTGCCCGACCGAAGAAGCGCTGATCCGCAAGAAATTCAGCCGTATGCCGGCCGTCCGCAGCATGGATTTCAACCTGATGCAGCGGGTGTTGACCGTCGTCCACGCACCCGACGCGCTCGACACGATCCTCGCCGCGCTCCGCTCGCTCGACTTCACGCCCGAACTTGCGGATGACCGTCAAGCCGACCAGTCAGCGGCCGCTCCGCAAGCGCAACCCAAACCGTGGTGGCCACTGGCCTTCGCGGTTGTCGCTGCGGCCGCTTCAGAGGCCGCAGGCTGGCTCGGCGCACCCGCCTGGGTATCTGCGGCACTGGCGATCGTCGCGATTGCGTCCTGCGGCCTCACGACGTACCGCAAGGGCTGGCTCGCGATCCGCAACGGCAACCTGAACATCAACGCGTTGATGAGCATTGCCGTGACCGGCGCGCTGGCCCTGCGCCAGTGGCCGGAAGCCGCGATGGTGATGGTGCTGTTCACGATCGCCGAACTGATCGAGGCGAAGTCGCTTGACCGCGCCCGCAACGCGATCCAGGGTTTGATGCAACTGACGCCCGAGCAGGCCAGCGTGCAGCAGCCCGACGGCGGCTGGCAGCTCACCGATCTCAAAGCGATTGCGCCCGGCGCGGTGGTCCGCGTCAAACCGGGCGAGCGGATCGCGCTCGACGGCGAAATCGTCGCGGGTCGTTCGAGCGTGGATCAGGCGCCGATCACCGGTGAAAGCCTGCCGGTCGACAAGACCATCGGCGATGCCGTGTTCGCCGGCACGATCAACCAGGCCGGTTCGCTCGACTACCGGGTCACGGCGGCAGCCAGCAATACGACGCTCGCGCGGATCATCCACGCGGTCGAAGAGGCGCAAGGCACCAAGGCCCCCACCCAACGTTTCGTCGATCAATTCGCGCGGGTGTATACGCCGATCGTATTCGCCATTGCGCTGGCGGTTGCGCTCGTGCCACCGCTGCTGTTCGGCGGAATGTGGCACGAGTGGGTCTACAAGGCGCTGGTGATGCTGGTAATCGCCTGCCCGTGCGCGCTCGTGATCTCGACGCCGGTGACGATCGTCAGCGGGCTCGCTGCAGCCGCGCGCAAGGGCATTCTGATCAAAGGAGGCGCCTATCTCGAACAAGGCCGCAAGCTGAGCCGCCTCGCACTCGATAAAACCGGCACGATTACTCACGGCAAACCGGTGCAAACAGAGTTTGAGACGTTTGCCTCCTCTGGCGCCGACGGCGATGCGCTCCGTTACCGGACGCTCGCGGCGAGTCTGGCCGGGCGCTCAGACCACCCGGTTTCGATGGCCATTGCTACAGCGGCTCAGGCCGAAGGCATCATCCATCTTCCAGTCGATGCTTTCGAGGCACTCGCCGGGCGTGGCGTGCGCGGCGAGATTGAAAGCGCGTCGTACTGGCTCGGTAATCATCGGCTGGTCGAAGAACTGGGACGCTGTTCTGCGTCGCTTGAAGCACGCCTGGATACGCTCGAACAGAAAGGCAAAACCGTCGTGATGCTGGCCGACAGCGAACGCGTGCTCGCGCTGTTCGCAGTCGCCGATACGGTGAAAGAGACGAGCCGCGCTGCCATCGCCGAATTGCAGCGGCTGGGCGTCAGTACCGCGATGCTCACTGGCGACAACCCGCACACTGCGTCCGCCATCGCGCAGCAGGTCGGTATCGACGAAGCGCGCGGCAATCAGTTGCCGGAAGACAAGTTGAGCGCCATCGCGCAATGGTCGACGAATGGCGCGACCGTGGGCATGGTCGGCGACGGCATTAATGATGCACCCGCATTGGCGCGCGCCGACATCGGTTTCGCGATGGGCGCGATGGGCACCGACACCGCCATCGAAACCGCCGACGTCGCGTTAATGGACGACGATCTGCGCAAGATTCCGTCGTTCATCCGCCTGTCGAAGGCAACGCATGCGGTGCTGGTGCAAAACATTGCATTGGCGCTCGGCATCAAGAGCGTGTTTCTCGTGCTGACCCTGATGGGCCTCGGGACCATGTGGATGGCGGTATTCGCCGATGTCGGCGCGAGCTTGCTGGTCGTGGGCAATGGCTTGCGTCTGCTGCGCAAATAGCAAACGATCGAATGGCGACCGCGCACGCGTTTTACACCAGCCATTCGTCTCGATTGTTTTGAGGTTCGCCAGCGGTGCGCGCACAACTAGTGAGCGAACCGCGCCCGACGCTCCGCAGCCGCCTTCAATGTTTCCGAAGGCCGTATGCCGAACATCTTGCGGTAATCAGTCGCAAACTGGCTCAGGTGCCAGAAGCCCCACGCGGCCGCAACATCCTGTACGGAGTGCGATTCACGCGCCGCATTCGAAAGATCGCGCCGGGCGCCATTCAAACGGATCGCGCGCAAATACGTGGCCGGTGCCATGTTTAGCACATCCTGAAAGCAGTACTGCAACGTTCTGCGGCTCACGTGAAGCTGTTCGCACAACTCGGGCACGTTGATCGCGCGGTCCCGATTGGCCAACACATAGTCGCGCGCTTCCCACACAATCGACTGACGACGCGGACGTGCAGGCATCGCAGCCTGTCCTGCCGCCGACAACGCGCCAACGTCGAATAGCGATGCCAGTACCGAGGCCTGCAAGTTGATACGCGCCGTGGAAGTGAGCGGCGCACCGCTCGCCGCGCCGTCATCGAGCAACTGACGCAGCAGGGTACACAGTTGCTCCTTGCGCTGCGCGCCGATCGGCACGACCTCCGCATCCGGCAGATGATTGCCCGCGCCTACGCCCTCCACTTCGGCCGCATAACGGCGCAGCATTTCGCCCGACACCACGACGCCGAAAATCTCATAGCCCGCCGAGGTCAGTAGTTCGAACTCGACACCACCCGGGCGAAACGCGAGTGCATCGCCCGAAATAACCTGCGCGTCGATACGCCCCGAGCCCGAAGGACAAGTCGGAACACCGAACCAGTACGCGTCCTTCTGCACTTCGCAGGTTTGCCGCAACGTGTGGCTCGTCGTTTCGACGAACACCTGCATATGATCGACGCACAATTCCGTCAGGCCGCCCACGAAGCAGCCTGCGGTTAACTGATCGTAAGTCTGGTTCCAGCCATGGAGATTGCGCGCCTGCTCATCGGCGTCGTAAGCGACGTGTGTCTGCACGCGGGAGCCAGGCTGCGCCGCGAGGATGGAATGGGTCAGGTGATCGCTCCGGGCATCAATCGTCATAAGTGATCTGCAAACGGAATATCAAGCCGCACAACAAGGCAATTCCCATGCCGAACCGTCGCATCGCGTTTCCTGTTTGAAAAGCGGCTCTCCACGCCAACCCTGTTCAATTCCTGAACACCCTTGTCTGCCCTGCTCATAAACGATGCGTTCCGTTGCCACCGATTGAACAAGGCGACCCGCGCTCTGGCACAGCCGTGCCTTCTCCACGTGCATACATCACCAGCCCGGTGCATTGGCACGCTTCTCGCTCTAGCCCCTCACGGTCGAGCGAAATATCTCGCCGGATATAGCCCATTCAAACATGTGAGGAGCACACAGATGAATCATGCAGAGATGCAGTTTCTGACCACCGAATTCCCGTACAAGAAGCAGTATGCGAATTTTATCGGCGGCGAATGGGTCAAGCCTGTAGGCGGCGAGTACTTTGACAACGTGTCGCCGATTACCGGCGAGCCGTTTACGTCGATCCCCCGTTCACGCGAAGCCGATATCGAACTCGCACTCGACGCCGCGCACAAGGCTAAGGTCGCCTGGGGCAAGACCTCCGTTGCCGAACGCGCCAACATCCTGAATCGCATCGCCGACAGGATGGAAGCGAACCTGCAACGCATCGCGGTCGCCGAAACGATCGACAACGGCAAGCCGTTGCGCGAAACGATGGCCGCCGACATTCCACTCGCCATCGATCATTTCCGTTATTTCGCCGGCGCTGTGCGTGCGCAGGAAGGCGGCATCTCCGAGATCGATCACGACACCGTTGCGTATCACTTTCATGAGCCGCTAGGCGTAGTCGGTCAGATCATTCCGTGGAACTTCCCGATTCTGATGGCCGTGTGGAAACTCGCGCCCGCACTCGCCGCCGGCAATTGCGTCGTACTCAAGCCCGCGGAACAAACGCCCGCGTCGATCCTCGTGCTGATGGAACTGATTCACGACCTGCTGCCCGCAGGCGTGATCAACATTGTGAACGGCTTCGGCCTCGAAGCAGGCAAACCGCTCGCATCGAACAAACGCATCGCCAAGATCGCGTTTACCGGCGAGACCACCACTGGCCGTCTGATCATGCAGTATGCGAGCCAGAACATCATCCCGGTGACGCTTGAACTCGGCGGCAAGAGCCCGAACATCTTCTTCGCCGATGTGATGAACGACGACGACAGTTTCTTCGACAAGGCGCTCGAAGGCTTCACGATGTTCGCGCTGAATCAGGGCGAAGTGTGTACGTGTCCGTCGCGCGTGCTGGTCGAAGAAAAGATCTATGACCGTTTCATGGAGCGCGCATTGAAGCGTGTCGCCGCGATCACGCAAGGGCATCCGCTCGACAGCAAGACGATGATCGGTGCACAGGCTTCGCAGGAGCAACTGGAAAAGATCCTCTCGTATGTCGATCTCGGCAAACAGGAAGGTGCTGAATGTCTGATTGGCGGTGAGCGCAATACGCTCGACGGCGAGTTGAGCAAAGGCTATTACGTGAAGCCGACCGTATTCCGCGGCCACAACAAGATGCGCATTTTCCAGGAGGAAATCTTCGGGCCGGTCGTATCGGTGACGACGTTCAAGAACGAAGAGGAAGCGCTCGAAATCGCCAACGATACGCTCTACGGTCTGGGCGCCGGTGTGTGGACACGCGACGGCACGCGGGCTTATCGCTTCGGTCGGCAGATTCAGGCAGGCCGCGTGTGGACCAATTGCTATCACGCCTACCCGGCACATGCGGCGTTCGGCGGCTATAAGCAATCGGGTATCGGCCGCGAAAATCACAAGATGATGCTCGACCACTATCAGCAGACCAAGAACCTGCTGGTCAGCTATAGCGATAAGCCGCTCGGGTTCTTCTAAGCATCCTGGCGTGAGTCAACGCTAACGAGTCTGTTCGGGCGGGCCGCATTGCGCGGCTCGCTCTCTTTCAACGAGGCCATGTGATGACCGATGAAAAGAAAGTCGCCCGCGTAGTCGCGACGCCTGCGGCGGTCGATCTGATCGACAAATTGCGCGCCGAACATGGGGACGTGATATTCCATCAATCCGGCGGATGCTGCGACGGCAGCGCACCGATGATGTTTCCGCAGAACGAGTTCATGGTGGGCGGATCCGACGTAAAACTCGGGTCGATTGCCGATGTGCCGTTTTATATGAGCGAGTCTCAGTTCGAGTACTGGCAGCACACGCAGTTGATCATCGACGCGGTGCCGGGAAATGGCGGAATGTTTTCGCTGGAGCGTCCAAGCGGACTGCGGTTTCTGACGCGCTCCAGGCTGTTCGAAGATGACGAGAATGCGTGGCTCGAAACGCATCCCGTGGAGAAAGCGGACGCATGACCGATCAGGTATTACGACGCGCCCGGATTTGAGTCATCGCTCACGGCGGGCGTGGCGGGCGCGCTTGCAAGCTGCTGCGCGTCGCTATCGTCCTTCAGACCGACACCTGTAAGCCCCAGGCGCCGCCCGTTTGTCAGCAGGTAGTGCAGCTTGTGTGCAGCCAACGGATAGTCGAGTCCTTCGGGACGCACATTCGAAATGCAATTGCGTTGCGCGTCGCTGCAACCAACTTTCGGCGCGTACGTCAGATAGACGCCGAGGCTATCCGGCGAACTCAAACCCGGCCGTTCGCCGATCAGCATCACCACCATCTTTGCTTTAAGCAATTCGCCGATCTCGTCACCTAGCGCGACACGCGCCTGACGCGCGATCACCACGGGTCCGATCTTCCAATCCTTCAATTGCGGGCAGACAGCCCGCAGCAGCGGAATGGATTGCTTCGATGCCGCGAACGCGGACAGACCATCGGCGATCACGAAAACGACGTCGCTCGGTTCTGCTGTGATCTGGGTGAGTGCCGTCCGACTCTCTTCCGATAAACGCCGGCCCAGATCGGGGCGCCTTAGGTAATGCTCGCGATCAGGCGCGGCGCTGTGTGCGTCCAGCGATTCAAAGCCTTGTTCCCGCAACTGGGCGTGGAGCACGTCGGCATCGAGCGGATGATGTACGGCGTCGCGCGCCTGCGCATGCGACAGGTTGAATGCCAGCAACGGCGCAGTCGGCAAACTGCTACCCGCGCGGCCCAACGCAATGCGTGCATTAGTGAACTGCCGCAACGCATCCCACGGATTCTTTTCAAGGAAGTCGCTCATGCCGTCCCCATCCAGTCGCTCGCGCCTTCGAGCAGCGGCTGTTGCGGCGACGCGCTCAACAACGCGCCGCGCGCGTCGGTGATCTGCATCGACTCAAGCCATTCTTCGAATTCCGGCGCGCGACGTAAGCCTAGAACGTCGCGCACATACAGTGCATCGTGAAAGGACGTGCTTTGATAGTTGAGCATCACATCGTCCGCGCCCGGAATGCCCATGATGAAATTGATACCCGCCACACCGAGCAAGGTCAGCAGATTATCCATGTCGTCCTGATCCGCTTCGGCATGGTTCGTGTAGCAGATGTCGCAACCCATCGGCACGCCGAGCAGCTTGCCGCAAAAGTGATCTTCCAGACCCGCTCGCGTAATCTGCTTGCCGTCGTACAGGTACTCGGGTCCGATAAAACCCACCACAGTGTTAACCAGAAACGGATTGAACTTGCGCGCCACGGCATACGCGCGCACTTCGCAAGTTTGCTGATCAACGCCGAAATGCGCATCCGCCGACAAAGCGCTGCCCTGTCCTGTTTCGAAGTACATCAGGTTATTGCCGACCGTACCGCGCTTTAACGACAAACCCGCTTCGTACGCTTCCTGCAATAGCGTGAGCGAAATGCCGAAGCCCGCATTCGCTTTCTCGGTACCCGCGATCGATTGAAACACCAGGTCGACCGGTGCGCCTTTTTCGATTGCGGCAATCGTGTTGGTGACGTGTGTGAGGACGCACGATTGCGTCGGCACCTGATAGCGCTGACGGAAGTCGTCGACCATCACCAGCAGCTTCATGATGGCGGCGAGATTGTCGCTGGCCGGGTTGATGCCGATCATCGCGTCGCCGCAACCGTACATCAGCCCGTCGAGCATCGATGCGGCAATGCCTTTGACGTCGTCGGTTGGATGATTGGGTTGCAGGCGCACGGACATCCGACCAGGTAAACCGACCGTGTTGCGAAAGCGCGTAATCACTGGTCGTTTGCGCGCTGCGGCGATCAGATCCTGATTGCGCATCAGCTTGGAAACAGCTGCAACCATCTCTGGCGTGAGACCAGCGGCGATACGCGTGAGCGCGTCGGCATCGGTCGTGCTGCTCAGCAGCCAGTTGCGGAAATCGCCGACCGTGAGATGCGCAATCTCGGCAAACGCCTGCGGCGAGTGACTATCGATCACGAGACGCGTGACCTCGTCGCTTTCGTACGGAATCAGTGCTTCGTTGAGGAACGTGCGCAACGGCACCTGCGCCAACGACATTTTTGCGGCGACCCGCTCCTCTTCGCTCGCTGCCGCGACGCCCGCAAGCTGGTCGCCGGAACGTTGCGGACTGGCCTTCGCCATCAGCGTTTTCAGATCGGCAAACCGATACGTTCGACTGCCGATCGACTCGGTGTAGCTCATGTTTACGACTCCATCGCCGCTGCTTGCGCAGCGGCTCGATTCGTCACGTCACTCTTCGAGCAAAGCGTCCGACGGTGCCGCGTCGCGTTGACTGCGCGTCATCAGGAAGTAGACGTAGCCCAGCGCGAGAAAGATTGCGAACACAATTGCCACCAGAAAATTGAAGTAGACCATCGTCGCCAGACAGATCACCGCGGCCACCAGCGCGAACGCCGGGAAGAACGGAAACAGCGGCGCGCGGAACGGCCGCTCCATGTTCGGCGCGGTACGGCGCAGTTTGAACAGCGACAACATGCTGATGATATACATCACGATAGCGCCAAACACCGACATCGTCACAATGTTCGCCGTCAGCGTCTGGCCGCCGAACTGAATCAGCTCGTCGCTATAGATCGCGGCAATGCCGACCACGCCGCCCGCCAGAATCGCGCGATGCGGTGTCTTGAAGCGCGGATGCACCTTCGAAAGCCACTCCGGCAGATAACCCGCGCGAGCCAGCGCGAAGATTTGCCGCGAGTATCCGAGGATGATGCCGTGAAACGACGCGACGAGCCCGAACAGGCCGAGCCACACGAGCATATGCATCCAGCCGCTATGTTCACCGACGATGAATTTCATCGCCTGCGGCAGCGGGTCGTTGATGTTCGAGAGCTTGGTCCAGTCGCCAGCCGCCCCGGCAAACACCATCACGCCGATCGCCAGCACGACCAGCGTCAGGATGCCGGTGACGTAGGCGATCGGAATCGAGCGCTTCGGATTCTTGGCTTCTTCGGCTGCCATCGCGACGCCTTCGATCGCGAGGAAAAACCAGATCGCGAACGGAATCGCCGCGAACATGCCGTGGAACGAGCCCATGCTGAAGGTGTTCGCGCCCGACCAGCCGCCGGTTGTGAAGTTCGACCAGCGGAAACCTGGCGACACGACGCCCATGAAAACCAGTAGCTCGAAAATAGCCAGCAACGTCACGCACAATTCAAACGCCGCGGCGATTTGAACGCCGACGATGTTCAACGCCATGAAGACAAGATACGCGCCCATTGCCGCGTGTTTCGGTTCGAGTCCGGGGAATTGCACGTGTAAATACGCGCCGATAGCGAGCGCGATCGCAGGTGGCGCGAACACGAATTCGACGAGCGTCGCGGCGCCCGCGAGATATCCGCCGGTCGGACCGAACGCCTGGCGCGCGTAGGCGAACGGGCCGCCGGCGTGTGGGATCGACGTGGTGAGTTCCGTGAAGCTGAAAATGAACGTCGTATACATCGCGGCAATGAAGATCGCCGTGATGACGAAGCCGAGCGTGCCGGCGCTTGCCCAGCCATAGCTCCAGCCGAAATATTCGCCCGAAATGACGAGGCCGACTGCGATGCCCCATAACTGCCATGTGCCGAGCGTCTGCTTTAGCTCTTGATGCATGATTTTGCCGATGGGCTGACTGCTGGACTCTGGTTTCATCGGATGCTCCCGAAGTTGGCGTTAGTGCGTAGCGTTATGCGTCGGCCGACAGGCTTCAACTGATGGTAGGGAGCCATTATTCGAGGGTGTTATCGAAATTCGGCAAAGTTTTGGGCGGAAGGTGCTTTTGTGTACTGGGCTGCTGTTAGCGCGTTTGCGTAGATTCGCCAGCCGGTTAACTCCGCAGGATTTGGTAAACGGGGACGTGGTACTTTTGGTTCTCGCTATTCCTCTCCGCTCCGTCATGAATGAATCCGGAAGTCGGGCCCGGTATGAAACGCGGCTCGCACGCGTGCTTGACCATATTTACGATCATCTCGATGAGCCGCTTGATATCGACCATCTGGCGGAAATCGCCTGTTTGTCGCCATACCACTGGCATCGGATTTATCAGGCGATGTATGGCGAAACGGTCGCGACGACGGTGCGTCGGTTGAGGTTGCATCACGCGGCCGGGTATCTGGCGAACGGCTCGATGTCGATTGCCGAGATAGCCGAGCGCTCGGGTTACAGCAGTTTGCAGTCTTTTTCCCGCACTTTTCGCGCGGTGTTCGGCGTGCCGCCGGCGCAGTATCGCAAGCGAGGTACGCATAGCCGGTTCCGTCCGGCACTCCCAGGAGACGATCAAATGACGATGCGTGAAGTGGTGATTCGTTCTGTCGAGCCGTTTACGCTTTTATCGGTGGATCACGTTGGACCGTATATGCAGATCGGCAAGGCGTTTGATGCTTTGTTCGGCTGGCTCGCCCGACATAATTTGCTTGAGGCGGAAATGCGGATGATCGGGATTTATTTCGATGATCCCGGTGTGATTGATGAAAATGCATTGCGGTCGAAGGCCGGGGTTTTGTTGCCGCAGCGGGTATTGGCGGCGGTGACGGTGAGTGCGCCGGTTTCGATGGTTTCGGTGAGAGGCGGGGAATATGCGGTGTTGCGGCACACCGGTCCGTATAGCGATATGCGAGCGGCTTATGAGTGGTTGTATGGGACGTGGCTTGTGCAGTCTGGTCGTGAAGCGGCCGATGCGCCGGTGTTTGAGGAGTATTTGAATAGCCCCAAGGACACTGCGCCTGGGGATCTGATGACGGAGATATGTTTACCGTTGAGGTGAGGGTTGGGGTGAGTTGGGTATACGCGTTTTGATGTTTACGGCGTTTACGTCCCTTTGCCTGTGCTCGATGCACGCTTGCGATGCAGAGGTTTCGCATGCTTCTCTGGTTTTTATATTCTTTGTATACGTATTCGTAGTAATAGTTAACAAGCATCGCACCCGCCTGTGGATAACTTGGAACTTCGTTTACGTATCAAGGATCTGCGTAAACCATAAGCCTGCGGAGTTAACGCGGATAGGAACACGGAGCCAAGGACAACTTTTTGATGGCCTGGTTAACCTGGATGGTTATCAAAGTTTCGCCCACAAGCTGCCAGGGGGCTTGTACAAAAGTTATCCAGAGGGGGGTGTGGATAAGTTGAGCGGCTTATTTAGCGCTCGTCCGCTGGCTCGTACGACGTGCCGCGGCCACCTGCTATCCATTCGTGCTGCGGGAGGTGCCTCGAAGTGGACTTTCTGACGCCCGATCGGGCCGGAAAACAACTTGCATCGGCCCTTTGGCGTCGTCGCGCCAGTTGGCGCAGCAAGACGAATGAAAGTCGAGGTTCTGATTTTGTCACCGGAGATATCAACGCCATCAATATCTAAAATAGAGTATGCCGAGCGCGCCGGGGTCCC
Source organism: Paraburkholderia metrosideri (assembly GCF_904848625.1). Classification (GTDB taxonomy): domain Bacteria; phylum Pseudomonadota; class Gammaproteobacteria; order Burkholderiales; family Burkholderiaceae; genus Paraburkholderia; species Paraburkholderia metrosideri. The sequence continues at coordinate 421,026 of NZ_CAJHCP010000007.1, read as the reverse complement.
CCGGCGCTTTGCCTTTCCTGGTGGCCGCCGGTAGATCGATGCTCTTAACGTTCTTCCAACCAAAGCTTTTGAAAATGCCTTCGGCGAGGCAAACGAAACCCATGAACTTGCGCGACATCCGAAACGCAATAACGCCCAATATCGCCATCAATCCGGAGCCACCGAGGACCCACATCTGGACGATGCCTGCCCAATTGTCCAGCGATTCAAAGAAGGCTATCCCACCGGTCAAGATGTACATAAATAGAAGCAGCGGCAGGCAGACCTTCAGCCACAATTTCAACGAAGCTTTGTAGTGGGCGTATCTGCCCCGGCTGCAATGCGGATGCAGTGCCACAATTTTGTCTCTGATCCGCTTATGCCATATCCTTGCCAATGATCGTCCCATGGCTCGGCGACAACTTCCACCTCGTCACCTTCATCAAAGACCGACTGCCACACCCACGCTTTGATTGGCTTGCCGTCCAGATCGAACTCCAGTAGATCCGCTTCTTCAGTCGTATCCATCGCCATACCGCTTACGCCGACGGCGATGCCGCCCAACCCTGCTAGTCCGGCCGCGACTGCCGTTGCACCCATTTTCTTCCGGTCAGTTTCCGCCATGAGCAATATGAGATGTCTGCCGATACGCGTTTCGATTGCGTCCGGGCAAGACGGAAGACGTGCTCCTTGGGAGGCAGCAGTCAGCGCTTACGCGGATTTTGGGCTCGACGAAGGAGCGCCCCGACTCTGCTGTTGAGTGCAGCGCGGCAATCGTCACTATGCCGATAGCGAGCCTCGCGTCTGTGAGGCAATGAGCTGGGTCAGTTCTGCATGGACATCAACAGCGGACTTTCAACAAGATCGCGGGAATCCGCAAGAATCACTTTTACACCATCCCGTCATTCGACTTCCGCCTTTTCCGTGTATCAAGGGCCTATCACGCGTTGTCGATTGAAGCCCGCTGTCGATGAGATATTGGCTGTGACATCGCTAATGGACCGCTGCCCTCGTCGTAATCGTAGTCAGCGAGCAATAGAGCAGGTGTCTGTTGAATTTATGCGCGATGAATCAATATCAAGTTTTATTGCGGACAAAGCCAAGACCGTCGTGCAGAATACTGTTCCAGCCTACTCGTGTTTGTTCAAATAAAAATATCTCTGCATTAGTCCAGACTGTGGAAGTGCAGGGGAATGCCGGGCCTGATGTCTTCTACGAGTTCAATTTTCTATTCCTTATATGAACAGCCTACCCCAGACCATCGAGCCAGAACTAATTGTACGCGGCAGCCGCTTTGCAATGCCGGCTCTCAGCATCATTTTCGTTATTATTGTCGGGTCTTACATCGTCTTCGCACAATCGAACCCGTTCATGAGCTTTGGCGATGTTTTTATGGTTTTTCTCGCACCTCTGGCCGCGCTCGTAAGCATGAATTTCACGACACGCGCGGTTTTCTATGACGATCGATGCAAGGTGGGGCGCACCGTGATTCTTTACGAGAACGTCGCGTTTGTAAAACGAGGGCGTTTTCTGCTGACGATCCGGTATAACCGCCCGAATGAAGCGCGTACCAGTCCGCGTCGAGCCACACTGTCGTTCTATGAAATGCGTCGGCATGAACAGGAAAAGTGTCTGGAAATTTTGCGCTCGCGTCTAAATGAAAAGGCCGTTTTAAATTCTCGCTTCTGAACACGTGCCAAAAAAAATATTTCCGATTTACAGAAATTAACAATCTGATCGGAATGTATTTCCGGTCGCCACCGCCTTTAACAGGAACGGATAGCTACATTCAAGGGAATGTTTACCATCCACTATCATCAGACTTAGAATCTGCGGGCTAGAACCAGTACGTGACAAGACGGGGTGCAAAAAATGGGCGCAGCTGACCTAATCGAACAAATTCGTTCGGGAATATTCCAGAATGAGCGTTTGCTCAAACTGGATACGCCTATCGGTGCGAATGCATTGCTCGTCCAGCGAGTGGTGGGAAACAGCCGCGTAGGCCGCGATTACGCATTCACCGTCGACGTCGCGTCCACAGACGAAAACATCGAGCTTAAACGGCTTATCGCGCAGCCCGTTACGCTATGGATGCAGCAAACCGACAAATCGTATCGGCCAGTGCACGGCTTCGTTCACACCGCTCGCCGGCTCGGCTCGGATGGCGGGCTGACCAGCTATCAAGTCGCATTTGCATGCTGGTTGCATTTTCTGCGCTTCAGACGTGATGCGCGCATCTGGCAGGACGTCACGGTTGATGAAATCATTACTGACGTATTCAATCAGCATCCTCAAGCCCAAGGCGCATTTCGCTTTGCGCTGAATAAGCCGCTTCAGCCGCGGTCATTCTGCGTTCAGTACGAAGACGACTGGAATTTCGTCAATCGTTTGATGGAAGCTGAAGGCTGGTACAGCTATTTTGAACAGGCCGACGACGGACAGTCGCACAAGTTGGTGGTGACGGACAATCTGGATTCGTTCAAATCTGCGTCACCGCAAAGCGTGGCGTTCTATCGGGCGGGCACTAACAGCGAAACCGACGCGCTCGTTCAATGGTCCGGTACCCGGACGCTGCAAAGCACCTCGCTTGTCACGAGTACATTCGACTATAAATCGCCGCAATATGCGAAAGGCACCAATATTCCGACGGTCGGCAATCAGGGTTCATTGCCTTCGCAAGCGGAAGTCTACGAATATTCCGGTGCGTACACGTATCGCGAGCAGGACCGTGGCGACGCGCTTTCGAAGATCCGCATGGAGGAGTGGGAGTCGCGCGCAAAGCGTTTCTATGGCGTAGGCGCAGTGCGGCGGATCGATGCAGGGCAGTGGTTTGAACTTGTCGATCATCCGGATCATTCAGGCGGCAACGGGCAAGAGCGGCAATTCGCCGTGCTAGCAGTGGATTGGGTTATCGAAAACAATCTGCCGGTATCACGTAGCGGTGCCGATTTTCCGCATAGCCTCCAGACTAAGGTCAACACGACACGCGCCAATTTCGGCCAAGTGCAGCCGTCCGCGCTGATTCCGGGCGGCGACGGCAGCACCGGCTTTTTCATGGCGACCATTGAGGTTCAGCGGCGCAGCATTCCGTTTCGCAGTCCGTTGGACCATCACAAACCCGTCATGCCGACGCAGACCGCAACGGTCGTCGGTCCCACGGGTGAAGAAGTCTTTACGGACTCGTTGAATCGCGTGAAGGTCCGCATGCACTGGGACCGGATCAATAGCGGCGACGAAAAGGCTTCCTGCTGGGTGCGCGTGTCATACCCGAATGCCGGCAGCAACTGGGGCGGCGTCTTCGTGCCGCGCATCGTCAGGAAGTCATCATCACGTACATTGACGGCGATCCTGACCGGCCGCTCATTACAGGCCGCGTCTATAACTCCGCAAGCTCGCCGCAGTGGCACACGCAGGGCCAGCTGTCCGGCTATAAGTCAAAGGAACATAAAGGCTCGGGGTATAACCAGCTAGTGCTCGACGATTCCACCGGTCAGAATCGCGCGCAGCTTTACAGCACGCAAACCGCAGCACAGTTGAATCTCGGCTATCTGGTCTCGCAAACCGACAACACGCGTGGCGCATTCCGCGGCACGGGCTTCGAACTTCACACCGACGCCTACGGCGCGATCCGCTCCCAGAAAGGGCTCTACATCAGCACGTTTGGCCGTCCGGCTGCGAGCGGTGAGCAACTCGACGCCACCGAGGCGCGCGGTCAGTTGACCGCAGGTCAGCAGTTGTTGAGCGCAACGGCGGACACTGCGCAACAACACGGTGCAGCCGATATGCAAGCGATCGACTCGCTGAAGACGTTCACAAATGCCACCCAATCCAGCTACGGCGGAAGCGCTTCGCCTGCCTTGTCGGCTTCCTCCGCGCAGGGACAGGAGACGTCGGGCGGCACTGGCCAAGCCAACGGCTTCAGCGATCCCGTGCTGCTGCTCGCTTCCCCCAAAGGCGTAGGGATCACTACGCCGGAAAGCGTCCATATTCACGCGGGCGAGAACGCGACGATATCCGCGAACACCGATATCAACGTTGCGATCGGCAAGAGCCTCGTCGCAAATGCGGTCGATAAGATCAGCCTGTTCGCATACCTGAGTTTGCAGAGGCGTTCAACAAGGCCGCCAAATTCAAATCGCCGGACGATCCCAACGCAATGTGCGAGTTCTCCGGTGGCACTCAGATCCTGCGGCTGTTCGCCGGCGCTGGCGCGAGCGCCAAAGCGGAAAGCACCATCAAGTCGTTCGACGACCTGTTGCACCTGCGCGGCGAAGTCGCCGCATCGGCGAAAGCGAAGGGTGAAGTCGGCGGAGTGCTGGCTGACGGAAACATCAAAGCCACGCTTTATCTGCCGTGGAAATCCGGGCTTGAACTATGGATTCCGGCACCGACTGAGAGCCCGAGTGGCGCGATCTCGTGGAAGAGCTCGCCCGACACCACGCTGGGCTTCTTCAGGATCTCGCTCGCGGCAAAGGCGGAAGCTTCTTGCGGTGCGAGCCTCCTCGCGGAAGGCGGGGTCGAATTCAAACTTGGTCGCGACGGTAAGACGCAGAAGGTCAAAGGTACGCGTGCTACTCGCAACGCGGCGCAAATGCAGCAACCCAAACTCGATGTAACAAAGGTCGAAGTCAAGGCTGACGCGGGCGGTGATCTGAAGGCCTTTGCCGGCGTCGAGGCGGAGGCCTCCGTGGAGGGAGCATTCGAATGGGGGCGCCCGCAGGAAAAGGTCAAATGGACCTCGTTCGCGTCCGTCAAGCCGGGCGTGAGCGGCCAGGCCGGCGCCGGCGCGCAGGCCGCGTTCCACATTACCTATGACGACAAGTTTCGCATTCTGATGAGGGCGGGCTTATGCGTCGGTGTTGGCTTGAAGGGCGAAGTGGAAGCCGCGGTCGACGTCGTCAACATGGCCGAGTTCGCCTGGTGGGCCAAAACCCAAATTGCCTATGCTGGCGACAAAAACCTTCAGTACTTCGCCAAGGATGCCTTCAGGACGTTCGTGGCGATGTACACGTTGGCGATTGCCAAGGGTAAGGAGATCGGCGCCTACGTCGGCAAACAGTTCGACGAAATGAGAACCGAGCTGACCGACTTTATCCGTACCCAGCCTCGGGCATTTCTCAACGCAATCAGGAACGCGCATGACTCGCTGCTGAACAGTCTTGCGGAGGTGAAGGGTTATATCGTTTATGCGTTAAAGTCCATCGCCGACCGATTCGACGAATGGCGGCTGGAAGCGACCGATGCGATCAGCCGTATTCTTGCAGCCGCCCAGATAAGGAACGAACTGGAGAACGTCTACCAGTTCACCTCGTCGGAAATTGCGGTTAAGGGCAATGCGCAAGTTGCGCGCAATGAGATCGGACAGTTCGTCGGCACGAGCCAGCTGGCGATGGTGGAAAGCCGTATGCGTGTCGACCCGGCACCGGGTTTCGGCTTTGTCTTCAACGATTCGGCTGCGTACCGGATGCAGCAAGGAACCGCGCTCGCCTGGATGGATCCAAAAACGACCGCGGGCGACGGCTCCCAGATGGCTTGAGCGGCGACATCGGTTCAATAGAGAATATAGGAGTGGTGCTGCATGGGTTATCGGTCTCGTCTGGCTCAAGAGAAATCACGGCCGCTGTTGGTTGCTGGAATATCGTTGCTGTTGTCGGGCAGCGTTTTTGCACAGAAAGTCGACGTGAACGCACCCGCTGACAAAGATCGATTGATCCGCGAGATTACGACACCGTCACCGAAGAAGGACACGTGGGAACATCTCAGCACTGTGCTGAACTGGGGAACCGGTAAGCCGTACGACGACACCATCCGCATCTTGCAGGATTACTTCAAGTCGTTGCCGCCGCCTTCTAATGACGAACTCGCCAGATTCAAGGACAAGGTGCATCGCGAACTGGTCTTCGTCAAAGGCGGCCAGTTCCTGATGGGCGATTTCGGTCCGGAAAAGTCGCAGGACAGACTGCCCTACTCCGCCAACGACGGCGCCGCGCCCGCACACAACGTGACGCTCGACAGTTACTCGATTTTCAAGCATCGCGTGACTTACGCCGACTATGACCTTTACACACGCGCCAATGGCTTGCCGCCGATCGCGATCAGCAAACACGAAGACCTGGAGTTCCGTTTTCCCGACTACCCCGTGGCGCATATCACGTGGCAACAGTCGCGCGATTTCTGCGCATGGGTCGGTAAGCTCGTGAGTCTGCCGGTCGATTTGCCGACTGAGGCGCAGTGGGAATATGCAGCACGTTCGCGCGGCGAGTTGTGGGTGATTCCCAGCGCCGCGGTGCCGGTTGTCGACGGCAAATACAACCTCGAACAGCTCGACAACATCATCGACAAAATGGAAGAGAACGGCACCAGCCCGGAGCCGCTGGTTAGCCGGCCGGTAGGCACGTATGGCGACAATCGGCTGGGCGTGTCGGACGTGTTCGGCCGCGGCAAGGAATGGACTTATGACTGGTTCGACAAGAACTACTATAGCCGCGCCGCGCCGCACGATCCGCGAGGTCCGGAGCGAGGCAGTCTGCGCAGCGTCCGGTATGCAACCGATAGCCGCACGCGACTCGTCATCGACCGCACGGGCTTCGCGCCCGATACCGCGAAGGCCGATCTCGGGTTTCGATGCGTGCTCAACCAGTCTTCGCCAACAGGTCAGTGAGATGCGCACGCACGCTCCAACCGTCCACTCATGATGAATTCAGCCGCCGCCCCGTCGCCGCACAGCCGAAGCACGCTCGTCATTCTGACGCTCAGTCTCGGCGCGCTGCTTTTTTCGCTGTGCTGGCTCGTGTCTTCGCTGATCGCCACGCATCGCATGACGGTCGCCGAAGGAACCGTGGTGAGTTACGACCAGGGCGGCCGGAGCTGGCGTTCGTATCAACCCGTGATCGTCTTCACGACCGCACGCGGCGAGCGCGAACAGGTCACGGGCCAGACGTCGTCGACGCAGCCGGCCTACGATATCGGCCAAACGTTGCGCGTGTTCTACGACCCTGCGAACCCCGCACGCTCGGCGATCATCGACGACTTTGGGCAGCGCTGGTTTCCTGTCGGCGTAGTGATGTTGCTCAGCGTGGTGTTTTCAGCGATTGGCGCGGTGATGTTCATAATCGAACGCGGCAAGGTTAAACATGTCGCGCTTTCGTCATACTCGCAGGCGAGGCGCAAACGCGCCCGACAGAATCTACTGATCTGCCTGATTCCGATTGTCATCGGCGCGGGATTTCTGCTGGGCGCTGCTGCTTCGGCGATGCGCGAACGGCAGATCATTGGAAGCTATACGCGCACGACTGGCAAAGTCGTCGAAGTCCAGGGAGCCGAGCGGCCTTATCAGCCGCGCTCGCACATGTACTCGGCGATTGTCGCGTTCAAAACCGCGACGGGGAAAGAAGTCACCTTTGCGCAGGGGTCGTCGTCATCGCATAACGATCTCGGCAGCGGTGATGAGGTCAGTGTTCTCTACGATGCGAATACGCCCGATCGCGCGATGATCGACAGCTTCTGGGAGCACTGGGGACTGCCTGCCATCCTCTTTGTCATCGGCTTGCCGTTCTTCGCCGTTGGTGTGTTCTTTGTCAGCACCGTCGACTTCAGCGGTGGGCGCCACAGCAAACGGACCTAGCTTTGAACGTGATTCGACATTCGAGACTGATGGCAGGTGACTTATGACTTCGATCGCATGTGAAGGCGATAGCACGTCGCACGGCGGCAAGATCCTTTCCGCTTCGGCGACCATCGGCGTCGGCGACAGCGGACGGCGCGCGGCCCGGCTCGGTGACCTCGTGCATTGTCCGAAATGCGACGGCACGTTTCCGATTGTGACATCGCAGAATCCGGCGATGACCGTGGAAGGTGTGCCGCTCGCTTTTCATGGGGACAAGACCTCGTGCGGTGCGGTGTTGATCGCCGCGCAATCCGAGACCACCGGCAATGTACCTGCGTCGATGCAGGGCACGACAGCCGCGGCGGCGGAGTCCACAGTCGCGCCGACCTTATGTCGTGAGTGCCTCGCTCATGCCGCAGAAATGGGCGCTTCCACTGTCGTGCGCTCATGATCCCAACGACTCTCGCTGAACGGTTGGAGCGTTTGCGTGCGGATGCGCCGGGGCTGCGTGCGTATGCGCTGGTCGATGGCCTGCAGTACGAACAGCATTTCGGCCGCAGCTTGCGGCGCCGCTGGGGCACTGTGCACGCGCTTTTCGCCGGGACAGAAGATGAGCCATTGGCATCCGCTGGACCATGGCTTGTCGACATCGCGCAACCCGATGCCGACGTGGTGGCTTCACTCGATGAACTGGAAACAGCGCGGCCTGGTGTGATGTGGTTGTTCAGCACGCAGGATATCGAGTCGCTCGTGCGGACACTGCAACGCAAGCTCAACAGCAAACTGCCGAATGGCAAGATTGCGTTGCTCCGGTTCTGGGATCCGCGTGTTTTCGTGCCGCTCTTCAATGCGCTCGACACCGAAAGACGTCGCGCTTATTTCGGCGATGTGGACGAGTGGCACGGCCTCGCGGATGGCAAACGCTTTCACGTCTCTCACCATGCTTGAACTGACCGCAGAACAATGGGCCGCTTTGTGCGCGAGCGACGAACGCAATTTTGTCGCGACGATTCGCGACGATATCGTGCGCGACGCCCCGCGTTACGCCAACGATCCGACCTTACTCGACCGCCTGGTGCGGGCGTATGGGGACGCTAAGCGTATGGGGTTTCAGCAGGACAAGGAGCTGGTGGAGTTTCTTTATATCGAAGCGGATGTGCCAGAGTTTTATCGCAAGCCGGGGATCGCGGCCTGGCTCGCGAAGCCGGGACGACCGGTCGAGGAGCGGTTCGAGGATCTGCTGGCGGTGACGCGGCGGAAGTTGATTGATCGGGAAAGGGAGAAGCGGTGATGGCTGTATTGGCAATTCCGCTCGTCGAAGGAGCGGGCGCATTGCTTGCCGAAGCATTCCCCGCTTTGCTAGGCGGGACCGCTGCGGCGGGAATCCTGTCGCTACCCGGCGATCAGGCGCAAGACAAGAGCAAGACCCAACCGGTCGCGCGAACCATGCCGAAGACAGACGAAGCGTGCAAGAAGTGTCCACCGGATGCGGGTAATCTCGTGACGCGTAACTGGAATATGTCAGACACCTCGCGCACGTATCAGGCGCAGGTGACAGGCTTCGCGCCGAATACGGAGTGGAGTTTCAGCGGGCTCGACTTCGATGGGTTTCGTGCGTCGCTTTGTCAGCTGGAAGAGGCAAAGGCGAATTATGATCAGTTTTTTGATCCGGAGACGGGCAATCCAAAGCGATTCTTCCTGATTTCTGGTGTTGAAAAAATGCGCAACCAGGCGAGAGAACAGAACCTCGTTGCGGCGGCCAATACACCGGCGCTGTTGCATTGGTATTTTATGCAGCCGCTGAGCTATCGGTACTTCACGCGCAGTTTTCGCACCACCGCGCCGCTGGTCAACACAGAATTGAAGCCACTTTAATGAGTACGAGCACTGAACGTTGACGAACATGGCCTTTCATTTGAACATTGATGTCACCTATCGCGTAGCTGCCCCGCAATTGCCGACCATCGAGTCGGAGTACGACCGACTTTGGCAGTTTGCGAACGTCCTAACGCGAGCCGGCTTACCCGTGGACAAATGGTATCCAGCGGCGGATACGGAAAAAGCGTCGCTGCTAAACGCTGCCTTCGATGCCAATGGACCGACCAGCGCGGCGATTGCCATGGCGAAGAATTCCGCTTTATCCAATGGCACTAGCGTCAGGTCGCTCGGGGTTTGGAATGGCTTGGAGGGAGACGGTGGAGCTGCTTTTTCCGACTCGCAGGGTATTGATAGTGTGTGCTCGGTGACCTTCCAGATGAAAGGCATTGTTGGATTTCAGCAGACAACGCTCGTGGCGGACGTTGTTTCGGAAGCGGCGCGCATCTGGTCCGCGTCGAGCGTTCAGGTCGGCCCATTCAAGTATTTTTCGCAGCAGCAGATCTTCGAAAAACGACCCGGCGCCGGTTGGATGCTTTATTTGCCGAGAGTTTTCACCGTGCAGCAAGTGCCCGAGGCTCGCGACCTGATTCCGGTCATGGATGGTAAGAAGCGGATAGGCACCCTCATCGTCAGTGTTGTCGATGAGCCTTTCTCTGCTTCTAATCCGGAACATGTGAAGATCGCCAACGCAATTGAAGAGCGATTGGTCGATCAGGACTTGCTGCCCTTATTCACCGAACTTTAGCTCGGAGGAAATTGGCCGATACCATGAAGTTCAGTCTGAACCTTGAATTGGTATTTCGTCTGTCGGAGCCGGTGTTGCCCGCCATCGAAACCGAATGCGCCTGGCTGTGGGAGTTCGCAAGCGTGTTGCAACGCGCGAATTTGCCGATCGACGGTTGGTATCCGCCTGCGACAAGCGTGAAGGCTTCACTCCGTAATCGTGCTTTCTATGCGTCAGGACCGACCACGGCCGTAATTGCGATGGCCAAGGCCGAGAAGCAGGACTACCCGGGGGTGCGCTCGTTCGGTGCCTGGAATGGAATTGAAGGTAACGGAGGCGCGGTTTTTACGGACCATTTATCGGTGAGTGGTCTGTGCACCTTGAGCTTGCAAACCAAAGGCGTTACGGAGATGGCAAGGCTTGAAGTCGTGGCGTATATCGTCAGCGAAGCGACGCGTATCTGGCCGGCGCTGAGTATTGAAGTGGGGTCCTTTATATATGCCTCGGAACACAAGGTCTTTGAAAAACGACCGGGTGCCGGTTGGATGCTTTATTTGCCACGTGTTCTCACGTCACTGCAAGTGCCGGAAGCTGCTTCCCTCATTCCTGTGATGGATGGCGAGTTGCAGAAAGGGACGATTGTGGTCAGTGTCGTCGATGAACCGTTTTCAGCGGCGAAGGAGGAGCATGTGGCAGTCGCGAATGCGATTGAACTGCGGTTGGTCGATCAGGATTTATTACCGTTGTATGCCGAACTGTAGGTCGGACGGAAATTTAGCGGACGAGGCGAACTCTAGCCTTCAATAGAGGCCTCGCCCACGAGATCGCGCATAAGGGGCTCATGTCTGCGCATCCGCAATGTCGCCGCCGCTAACTCTATGCCCAATCTCAACCAACCGATCAATCACATACACCAGTCACCGGCGCTAAATCCGTTGCCGGCTCTGCCATGCATGCCATGGCTACGGCGGTGAACAACGCTGCCGGAAATAACCTTCCAGCGTCAACGCCGCAAGTTGCGGCGACGGCCAGCACCGGTTGCGCGGCAAATAGTGAATCGAGTACAACTCCGTATCCGTCCGCCAATGCAGCGCCGCGCCATAACTATGGCGCGGCAGTCCATCTGAATATCACTCGGAACCTGGACAAGCGGGTCAAGGGTGCGGCGGGCCATGACGTCGAAGTCAGGTCATTTGCCGAACTGAAGCAAATTGGCGATGGCTACGGGTGACTTATGATCCCCACCAAAACATGCATTGGTCTGACACGGGTCATTAACAGGAAAAATTATGCGAAGGATCGCGGTATCAGTTTTTGTCGCTTTGATTTGCAATTTTTCGAATGCCCAACAAGCCCCGATCGTTGGCGTGTGGGAGCAACTTCCTGTTGTCGATGCTAATGGCGGAGCCAATGCGGTGCGCCACAATATTGTTTTCGTCGATCAAAAGATTGCTGACGATACGGTGTTCAGCGGGCTGGTGGATGCCGGCACAAAGAACAGCGTGCTTTGTTGCGTGAAAGTCAGCAAGAATTCGTCCATCACGCTGGCGGACTTGCTAAAAAAATATCAGTGGGATGACGACATCGGGGATCACCTCAAGAAGGTCACAGGCTGGAAATATATCTACGAGGCGAGCCTTGTCGATCAGTCTGCACAGAATCCGAGGATACGCGAATTGCTGAAAGACCTGAGCATGCCTCCTGCTATGTCGCCGTATTCTGCCGCTATTGTTTCGGGAAAAATCGCAGCGGAAGAAGTCGATAAGAAATTTTCGACTAGCGGTGCTGCAATCTCCTTTTTCCACGTTAGCGAACAAGAACGTCATGCAGTACAAGTTTTCTGTCAATGGCGAGCCGGTGAAACTGACGGAAGGGACGTTTGCCGATTGATTGTTGAAGCTGATTCGGCGCGCGAGGGTGTTAGTCGATGACATCAGGTGTCGGCTCAACTGAGGGGGGCGTTATGCCGGGTGTGATACGGCTCGGTGACCGCGCCGGTTCGAATGGCGAAGTGCTGGGTTGATCTGCGATCTGTTTCTTTATGGGGCATCCCGTCGCGAGAACCGGTGCTCCTGTGTTCTGTCCCAAACACGCGGATAATTACACTACCCGTGCCACGTCAAAAGCCCGTGACAAAGGCTCGGAGGTCGCGCAATACGGCGATGCATCTGAGTATGGTTGCACGCTCGTTTCTTCTTTGCATACGGGTGGGCTTAGGTAAGCGCGGTAGACTGGACGCGCCGTCCCGTCGGTGCTGCTTCGCCGCCGGGGAAACCCATCACCCGAAGAGACTTTGAAATGCAAAGTGACCTTGCTAGCTTGCGCGACCTCGTTCGTCAGTTTGCGGATGAACGCGACTGGGACAAATTCCACACGCCAAAGAATCTGGCGACCGCATTGAGCGTCGAGGCGAGTGAGCTACTGGAACCGTTTCAGTGGCTGACCACTGGAGACAAGAGCGAACTGGGCGACGGTAAACAAGCCGCCATTCGTCATGAAATGGCGGACGTGTTGCTCTACCTCGTCCGCCTTGCAGACAAGCTTGATGTCGACCTCTATCAATCCTGTCTGGAAAAAATGGATATCAATGGGGTGAAGTATCCCGCCGAAAAAGTGCGGGGAGATTCGCGTAAGTACTCCGACTACCAAGACTAGGAATCATTGGCAACATCAAGGCGATAGGACTGAAAAAGCCGATCCTTGTAACCCCGCGAGCTACTGCGACGGGTGTCGAACGGTATCTGCTGGTGTGCGGCGAGGGGCGGCTGAAAGCGTTTAGGTCGCTTGGCGAGACTACGATCCCCACGCTCGTCGTGATCTGCTCTCCCAAGAGACTTCAAAGCCGCATGCTATGTTTGAAGATCAGTCTGGAATCTTCTGGAACACAAATGTCATCGTTGGAATGCCGCCGGCGCTTGTGGACTGGCTGTGGGTGGAGAGCTCGCCAGCCACTCAAGCATCTCGGGGAGTCGAAATGGGATGCGCGCCTCATCGGGCGCCGAGTACCAAAGAGGCAGCCGGTACACTGGTTCGGTTCGAGGCCGGCACCGCCCCTTCAACTATGGCGCGGTGCAGCGGTTCGGTCGGGCGCCAGTGCCGGGGCAGCACGCGGGCATGCACGCGACTGTCGGCACTGAGCGACGACCTGTGCATCTGCCAGTGCACTCCGCCGCCGAAACTGGTTGCCTCTCAGTGCTCGACTTCTATCGAAGTCTGATCTTGTAGGGCGGCAGATCGTCTTCCACCTTCACGCTCCACCGCGCGTGGCACAAACCCTCAGTCCCGACAGATGGTGGCGCATCACTTGCATAGAATTCCCCATTTCCCTAATCGGCCACCAACACAGGCTTGCGATGTTCCTGCTCCAGCTTTCTAGGTAAGCGGACCATCACGAGATAGATGCGGACGAGCAGGCCAACAAACCAAAGCGACACTGGCATACCCAACACCGCCAAGGCGAACAACACACCGTTCGCCCCAAAGCTCGACGACAATAATCGACCCAATATCAGATAGAAAGGCGCAATACCGAAGGCAATGTAGGAATAGATTTTTGGAAACGGCGAACGCTCTTTATTGAGCCGCTCGAAAAGCGCCATTCCGGCTTGGGTTCGATAGCGAAAGTCAGATGCATTTTCGTCGAAGGCCTCCTTGACGAAAGAGGTTGTCGTGATCGTATGCTTCACTGTTTGCCGCGACATGACGATCCAGTACAGCGTCAATGCAATCCCGCCCAATAGTCCTGGCCAACGCAGAACGGGTGACATTGGTGCAAACACAAAATAGTAAAAATAAGCGAATACACCAAAGAAAAAATAGACGGCAAATATTCCGGTCGACAGTACCAATCCGCACACCCACAACAGGTTCGTGCGGCGGTACATCATCGAGACAGCGAACGGTACGAAAAGGCAAAACAGCGTAACGAGCAGGCCGATTTTCCATGGCCATCCAGATACCGCAAGATCGTCCGCATATGCCGCGTACGAAATACCCGTGCCCAGCAAGGGAAGCAACAGGCTCATCGGCGCGGCTTTCTTCGTCATCTCCCAAACCGAGTCTTTCGGTTCCGCCTGGGGCTTCGTCATCGATTGTGCTCGTGGCATCTAGGTTCGCTTTCCGGTGGATGTCCTATCACGGCATGTACATCATTGGGTACGTATCGTAATCTTTTGGCATGGACTTTTCCAAGTATTCAGCCGCGTGCTTCATCGACTCGCCGATGGAGCGGAACCACGAGGTGACATGCTCCGTCGCGTGCGTTTTCTTGTCGACCCAGTCGAGCCCGTAACCCACCGCGATCGCCACGACAATGGTTCCCACCACGATTGCGGCAACCGGCAGGGCCACAGTGCCCGCCAGTCCGGCCACAATGGCACCAACCACGACGGAAGCAATGGCGGCACTTAAGCCTGCTTTGGCAAGATCGATGCCTATCTTGCCGAGCAAATCCGCAAAGTCCTTCTTTCGCTTTCCGTCCGGACCGATCTCTTCGTAATCGTGAAGCCATTCAGCCGTATCGAGCGTGACGGTAAAAATCAACGCAATCAAACCGGCCTTCTTGAATGCGCCCTTGGATCCTTCCCAGGCGGCCGCCGCGCCCGACTCTGCCGTGCCAGCGCCGCCAGCAATCGTCAGCACCTTTTCGTTCTTCACGCCATACCGCGCGGCCGTCACCAGCTTGCGCAATCTCGGGTTGCCGGTGAAAACGACATACAGCCTTTCTCCGACGTTTTTGTGAACAACCTTCGTCAATCTGAACTTCTCTCCCCAGAGCTCCTGAATCCATTGCTTGTTATCGTTTAGAAACGCCGTTGTACCGGCCAGTTGCCCAATTAGCCAGTTACGTGTCGCAATCTTGTTAGTGTCGATCGCCGTTTCGTCAGAGCCGCCCGCGGCCAGCGCATCTACAACTTCCTTGGGAACCGAGCTCTTGTCGACTTCGAAGACATGTGCCTCCTGCGTTGGCTCGACCGTGGTGCCAGGCGCCAACTTGATCGGCAACGGGCACGACCATAGCTGATCTGCGCGCAGCGGATCAAACGGCGGCGCAAGGCGCAGATACTCGGGGGTGGGCGCTTGCGGGTACGTGATCAGTGGCGATACGTTCGTCGACTTCGATGACGTTGGAGCGGTAGGCGGATGCGAGGCGTGATTCGTACCGATCGCGATGATGATCGGCTCAGGCTTGGCTTTCGGCGAAGCGGCGGTGTTCGTCAAACCGAACATCTGCATAGAATAGTTCTGATACACCTTGCCATTCTGCTTGAGTATCAGATGTCCCTTGAAATCCCTGCTAATCCAGATGTGATAACGCTGGCCGTCCTGGAACTGCCCCTGCTTGACGCGCTTTTTCCTGACCACGTCGTAAATCCAGTCCTCGGTTGCTTCGACGGTATAGGTTGCTCCCTTCTTCACCTGAATATCGAATATCACGTCGCGGTGCTTGCGTAGCAGAACGGTGATATCAGTCTCGGCCCAGCATTCGACCGGTTCACCCGGTAAATCGATGCACACGGTATGTTGGATCAGGGGACGGTCGGCCATTGTTATTCTCCGCTTCGCTTGACTTGGTCTGCCACGAACTTGCCGAAATCGATGCCCTTCAGTTCGCCTTTGCCCTCACCATCGAGAACGACGTTATGCAGCGCGCCATCCTCCGACGCGAGCTTGATCGGTTCACCTTCGGGCACTTTGCCTTCCGCATCCATGTAGCGGATGCGCATGTCGGCTTTCTTGCCCTCCGCGTTGTAAGTTCGATCGAGACTCGTCGGGCCGCTGAAAGCGTGCTGGGCTCCTTTGATGTCAATCTTTCCCGGCGCATGAATCTCGATGTTGCCGCCGGAAATGCGCACGTACGCGCCACCCGATGTGAGAAGAATTTCCTGCTTGGCAGCCGCATCGATTTTCTCGGTCGCGGAGAGCAACTTCAGCGTCTTCTGGGCGGTGATTTCAAGGTTATCGCCTTGCGCCTGGATTTCGACTTTTCCCTTCGCCGCGAAAAGCTTCATACCCGCGTTCTGTGCGAACAGGCTGATCTTTTCGGCAACGCTCACGAGCAGTGACTTGCCGGTTGCGATGTGGGTACTCTGGCCGCTGACGAGGTTGACATGCTCGGTCGCGGCTACGTGTGCTGACCGTTGTGTCGACATCCCGATGCCCGATGGCGTCGCGAACAGCATGATCGGCTCCTTGAAGCCGTTGGCATTGCCAGTGCCACCCCCTGCGGTATTGCCACCGCTACCTGTTGCGCCCGCTACGCTGCTCTGTGTCGCATCGGTAAAAGTTTTGAGCGAGTCGTGACCGTCTTTCAGGCTTTCTGCCTGATGGGTTTCGCTTGCCTGGCTTAGCGCTTCGATCACGCTTTCCGAATTGACCAACTGATTACTCGCGTCACGGACGTCGAGAGGCTGGCTTGATGTCCCGGTCGTTGGATGCGTCGACACATACAAGCCTTGCCCCGCCCGGACCGCACCATACGCATCGGACTTCAGATCGAAGCCGCTGCCGAGATAGGCGCCGCGCGAGTTGCCTGTTTGCGCGATCAGATATCCAAGATGCAGTTGGGAGTCTGCGCTCGTGCTGTAGAGCTGCACCCGGTTCTGGCCGGTGGCATCGTCCATCACCATCTGGTTGTAGCCGCTGCCCTGGTATTCCTTCGACTTATATCCCGACAGGATCCCATTCGAATGCCAGTCGGGAGTCTTCGCACCGTTATAGACGCGGCCGGTGACGAGCGGCTTGTCGCAGTCGCCGTCGAGGAACGACACAATGACTTCTTCGCCGATGCGCGGTACATGTACGCCGCCATGCCCGCCACCAGCATGCGATTGCGCAACGCGCATCCAGCACGACGCGTTCTCATCGCCGGGGTTCAGGCGATCCCAGTGCATCTGCACCTTGATGCGGTTCAGCGAATCGGTGAAGACTTCCTCGTTCGCCGGACCCACCACGGTCGCCGTCTGCATGTGCATCTCGGGCTTCTGATGCTCAAGTGGACTCCGGAACGGGATGGCCTTGCGCTGCGCTTCGACCGTCGCCATGAAGAAACCTTCGCTGCCGTCTGCCGCTTTGATGAGCAGCGTTGGATCGTTCGCGTGCTGCGCACGGGCTGCGGCTATCGTTTGCTTCAGGCTATGCGGGAAGTCCGTCGTCCCGGCAGAGACCGGCAGGTTGTTCTCAATGACCCATTCGACGTCGATCACCGCGAACTGCCGGTCCTGCTGACTGCCAGCGTCGTGCTCCGGGTGGTTTTGCAGTTCGAACCAGCGGCCCGCATCGATCCGGCGTACCGCGCCTACCCCATGGAAACGCTTCGCGCGCGACTCCCACTCTTCCATGCGTATCTTCGACAGCTGATCGCCACGGTCCTGCTGTCCGTACGTATACGCGCCCGTGTACTCGTACACCTCGGCCTGCTGCGGCAGGTTGCCCTGGGTGCTCAGCGTCGGGACCGTCGTGCCCTTCGGATTCGCAGACGATGATGGCGACTTGTAGTCGAACGTGCGGGTGGTGAGCGTCGTGCTCTGCAGCGTGCGGGTGCCGCTCCACTGCACAAAAGCGTCAGTTTCGCTGTTGGTACCTGAGCGGTAGAAATCGACCTTTTGGGGCGACAAGGGTTGGAGACTGCCGATATCGTCAGTGACCACCAGCGTGTGCGATTTACCATCGGCGGCCTGTTCGAAATAGCCGAACAGGCCTTCCGTTTCCATCAGCCGGTGGCAGAAATTCCAGTCATCCTCGTATTGGACGCAGAACGAGCGTTGCGGCAAAGGATTGCGCAACGCAAAACGGAATGCACCTTGCGCCTGCGGATGCATATTGAATACATCGGTGAGAATTTCATCAGCCGGTTTATCCTGCCAGATCCGTGCATCTTTCCGGAAGCGCAGAAAATGCATCCACGACACAAACCCGATCTGATAGCTGGTTAAGGTGCTGTCGGAGCCCAAACGGCGGGCGGTGTGGACATAACCGTGGTGCGGGGCGTAGGACTGGTCGGTTTGCTGCATCCAGAGCGTAACTGGCTGGGCGATCAGCGTTTTGAGTTCGATGTTGTCATACGTGGAAACGGCATCCAGCGTGAACTCGTAATCACGGCCCAAGCGCGACTGGCCCACCAGTCTTTGTGGCAGAAGAACATTAGCGCCCAATGGCGTGTCCAGTTTAAGCAGGCGGTCGCTTTGCAACAAGCCGCCTTTTATTGCCGCGATAATGTCCTGCGCGCCCATGCCGCCTCTTATTTATGCAATTTGCGCCCCCGCGCCATCGCGCGATAATACAAAAGATCAGACGTTTACAGCAATCGTATATTCAAAAACAAATGTTAAATCGGAATTTGTTTCGCCTTGATTCGATGCACATATGAATTCGGTAAAAACAACATGCATGTCCATAAATGCTGCAGCAAGGATATTTCTTGCTTTTTTTGGGCGTCTTGTTGTGGGCTAAGCCAGCGACACAGGCACGCGTCTTGGATTAGGCATCGACGGACATCATCTGCTGCGAGGACACCAGCCGCGGTGGCGGATGGCAGCCGCAAATACATAGATCGTCACTTAACGCGGCATGCCTTCCGTCCGGCGCGGTCATAACCTGGCGCGGTCCGTCGCACTGGATTTTCCCCGTTGTATTGCAAGCGGGGCAGGCGACCGGATCCCCTTCATGGGCAACATCCTTATCGCTCAATTGAATGGTGGTTGACACAGCCTGAACGACGCCATAGCTGTCGTCTTGTCGCCGTTCAGAATCAAATATCGTTTCATGAAATATCTCGGGCTTGAAGTAGTCGTTCAGACTCCGATACCGTTACGAATAAGAAAGTCGCGTAAACACACAGGGCAGACCCGCACGGCGCCTTCCAGCAGTGCTTCCTCTTGCTCCCCCCAATTCAACCGATAGGTCGACGATGTCAAATCGATTCCCGGGCCAAACCGCCTACGCAAATAGCTGGCCTCAAACCAGAACACGTCTTCATGTTTGTCGGATTCGAGAATGGTTTTAATCAAAGGGCTACTTGGAAGCGCCCCACCTGAATCGATTGCGTCAGCAATCTGCGGCGAAGTTCTCTTCGGACGCACAAGGCCATGTATCGGGCAGGAGAGAACGTCTTCCGACACATTGGCGTCTTCAGCGACGAGAGAAGTGTCGAAAGCGCTTTCTCTTGAGGTGACCTGCAAGGGCTGCTCGTCGGAGCGCGCCAACAATTCGCCGAGACAGCGCGGGCAGACCGGAACCAAAGACCTTTCGATTGCGGCTATAGACGGAAAGTCTTTCAGATGAGCGGTCTTTCCCGCGTAAGTGATGAGGTGTGCGTACTCGGCCAGTTCAGCTAGGTGCACCCAGACCTCCCTGCTGCGCTTCGGTCTGTCGAACGACACCTTGACTAGCTGACCAGCAGCAAACTGTCCCCTCGCACCGATGCAGGCATCAATATCCTTTGATGATTCGATGTACCCCATGAAAACCATGGCGCGGACAAAGTCTGCGTGAACTCATCTTTCAAACCTCGATAGAAACTATCGTGCACGTGGACCCTTTCCTCGTTGGTCAGGTATTCCCACGCGCGGTGCCCCGTTGTGGATTAAGACAGAGGCGGAGGCGCGGGTCAATCGTTAGGCATCGACGGACATCATCTGCTGCGAGGACACCAGTCGCGGCGGTGGATGGCAGCCGCAAATGCATAAATCGTCACTCAACGCGGCATGCCTTCCGTCCGGCGCGGTCATAACCTGGCGCGGTCCGTCGCACTGGATTTTCCCCGTTGTATTACAAGCGGGGCACGCGATCGGATCCCCTTCATGGGCAACGTCTTTATCACTCAATTGAATGGTGGCCGGCACTGCCTGAACGACGCCGTTAGCCGTCGTCTTGTCGCCGTTCAAAATTAGAAATCGTTTCATGATGTCTCTGGAGCTTAAGGTTTCTCGGGCATTCAATCCTGTTTCGCGAGCCGCTACGTTACCGTTCGTTGTATCGATGTTCATGGTTTAGTCAAACCGGCCGGGCCCGCATGCGGAACTCTGCTGTCCCATCTAGCTACGCCTCGGTAGACATCATTTGCTGCGATGTCACCAAGCGTGCCGGCGGATGGCAACCACATATAGACAAGTCATCACTTAAGGCGGCGTGCCTACGGTCCAGCGCCGTCATTATCTGACGCGGTCCATCGCATTGGATTTTCCCCGTCGAATTGCAAGCCGGGCACGCAATCTCGTCGCCGTAATGGGCGACGTCTTTGTCACTCAATCGAATCGAAGTTGGCGTCGCTTGGACGACCCCATTGGCCGTCGTCTTGTCGCCGTTCAAAACCAGATATCGTTTCAATGTGTCTCCGAGGTCTACCGCAACCGTTCGAATCTAATCCAGTTTGACGACCTGCGATGCGACCTACCCATCATTGGACACGACGCGTCGAGTCGCACCAAGGCGTCAGACCGCTGTTCATCGCGTCGACGTGCACTTACCGACTTTCTGTGACTTGCACGATGGCACCGTCTGCCTCTCGCACTTCGATACGAACATCTCTTCCAGGCGCCGCAGCCAGAAATGCGACTGAGCCGTTAGCTTCGATCACGTCATAAAACATGACACGATCGCCGCCGATTTGTGCAGGAATTTGCGCCCTCAATGACCCGTCTGCATTGACGATATAAGCCCGATTCGCCGAAGGGTCGTATGGCCCTTCAACGACTGCGATACCGCTCGCGTCACCAAGAAGTCGTCCACTCACACCCGACTGACTGTGAATGGCGTGTTGAACGCCGCCCGACTGCCACGTAAGGCCGACAGGCGCCAATTCCGCAACGCTCAATCGCTGAGGATTGTTGACCTTGTCGTAACCGGGGTGGCGGTCGACGATCCGAAGGTCCGCGATTTTTTCTAAAGTACTCATTCAATAGGTCTCGGCGCTCCGATCGGAACCAGCTTGGCCCGATCCGAGTAGTTTAGGATCTGTACCTGACTTCCTCCCCCCGGATACAACGCGCAACCGTATTCTTGAGGACCAACGGTACCGTGCTGTAGCTGCACACCTTCGGGGATATGGAAGGTCTGGACGTGAGACACGTCCTGCTTAAACTCGGGCGTGACAGCCAGATCGTTGCGCACGTAATCGACGCTGGTGATGTTATCCGTTGTCGCCCATCCCCCCGGACGTGTCTGGCCAGGAGCCATCGCCATCTGGACCGTCAGTCCGCCTGCCGGGGCAGGCGCCGACATCAGCGGCGTATTGGGCATCCATGGTTCCGCATTGGTAGGAGCGGGCAGCGCAAGTATGTTGTCACCAGCCCAACCTAATGGATCAATCCAGCCAATGGCGTTCGGTGCATATTGATAAAGATTGATGCCACCCGCCAGCCCGATCGGATCCTTGCTGACGAACCGCCCTGAATCGGTGTCGTAGTAACGGTGCCGATTATAGACAAGCCCTGTTTCGCCGTCTGCCTGCTGACCTTGAAAACGGATCGGATTCTGCGGCGCGGTTCCAGTCGCACTGGAGGCGCGGGCGATCACCTCTTTTGCTTCGCCCCAAGCCTTGTACGATGCTTCCCAGGCTACATCGCCCAGCTCATCGGTGAGCAAAAGCGGTGTGCCAATCTGGTCGCAGTGATAGAAAAACAGGTGTACATCCGAAACAGGCGCCGGGATGCGTTGCAATGGATCGTCTTCAGGTGCATACCGCTCATGCGCACCAGCCACCGGTGTTGGTGTCCCAGATACCGGCTCCCCGGCATACTGTGCAAGCGGGACATACGACCCGGCCTCGTAAACAAAATGCGTGCTGCGCTTTACACTGCTTTCGTACGCGAGAGTATTGCCGCTCCATCCAAACACAGTCCGTTCGCCGTCCACCTCTCGCGCGATTCTTCGACCAAACGCATCGTAGAAGTAACGTGCTTCGACACTTTCATTGAGCCTCTCCGTGCGTGCTCGCGTCAGGCGGTTAAAACCGTCCCATTCGAAGCTCTGTATCCGTCCGGGGGAACGCTTTTCCGTCAGATTTCCGCGTTCGTCGTAATTGAAATGAGTCCCTGCGTATTCCTTGAGAAGATTTCCCAGCACCTTGGGCGCCGTTGCCGGCAACGTGCTCTCCGGTCGAGAGGCGATCAAGGTGGAATGGGTGCGAGCCCTTTCCGGGGTACCTGCGTCAAGTAGGTTACTGGCGGGATCGAACGAGAACCGTTCCGTGCCACCCGGACCAATCGATTCGACCAACCGGCCGAGCGGGTCATAGCGATAATCCGTCAGGCCCTTACGGCTATCCTCAATGTGTGAGAGCTGGCCGGCCGCATCGTAACGGTATATGCGCGCAGCAAGCGGCGCCGGCGCGTTGCCGCGCTGGATGGTTTGCCGCAGCATCCGTCCCGCCGAATCGTAGTCCGTGCGCTGAACAATCTTGCTGGGCAGAATGCGCTTCACTTCGCGGTGAAGATCATCACGTTCAATCTGAAGACGTTCCTCACCATCGAGCGCCATGCCGTGGACGTGGCCCGAGCCGTAGGTCAGCCAGTCGATCGCGTGACCATCCGGTCGCACCGTTCGAACGCGCATACCCAGCTCGTCGTAGGCGTGGTGCCACACGTAGCTACGCTGCACACCGAAAAGATTGTAGGCATGATGCTCGCGTACCAGGTTGCCCGTCGCGTCGAAGAAATGCTGTACGCGACTATAGGCGTTCTGGGCATCGATCAACCGCCCCATTGCGTCGTAGGCGAATCGTTCCTCAACTTCGCCACTGGCGCGACTCGTCAGGCGGCCACCTCGATCGAAGTCCAGATGCGTTTTCTGTCCGCCTTCCTCGATCGCGCACAACCGACCGCTTTCCGCGTCATATTCGTAACGAGTTAGCATCCCGTCGAAACCGATCGATTCGAGCAGGTGGCCGGCCGGATCGTACTTGAACTGGTAGGTCGCCTGGTTCTGATCGGTCAGCCGAACCAGACGGCCCTGCCGGTCGTAGCCATAGCTCAGAGAATAGCCCATCGGATCGATACGGCTGGCGATCCGCCCAGCGCCGTCGTAGCTGTACTGAGTGGTGCGCGCCAGCGGGTCGGTTCTCGTCAGCAAGCGTCCCTCGGCGTCGAACTGAATGCGTTCGATGCCGGCCGGACTCTGGATTTCCTGAGGAAAACCATTCGAACCATAGCGGTAGGTCGTCGTGCCACCCGCCGCATCTTTTACGGTTTTCAGGCGCCCATCGACGCCGTACTCCCAAGCCGTCGTTTTGCCTGAACAGTCCGTGTACGAGGTCATCTGTCCGGCTTCGTTGTAAGCGATGACCTTGGCGCCGCCCTTGGCATCCGTTACCTCGATAGGCAAGCCCTGCGCGTTGTAGCTGTATTTCGTGGAATGGCCTAGCGGATCCGTTTCCTCCACCAGATTGCCAGCATCGTCATATGCGCGCTTCCAGGCATGCCCCTCGGGGTCGACGATCTGAACCATGTGGTCCTTTTCGTCGTAGACCATTTCAATCGTGCTGCCGTCCGGGCGTGCATGTCGCGCCATTCGACCACGAGCGTCGTAGGTCATGCGCTCGCTAGTGCCGTCCGGATAGACATGCTGGACAAGATTGTGATTGGTGTCGCGATACATCCACTCCTCGCGACCATCGGGATAAACGATACGGAACGTATAACCGTGCAGATCGTAGTAGTGCTGCGTAACGTTGCCTGTTGCGTCCGTC
This sequence comes from Paraburkholderia metrosideri, assembly GCF_904848625.1. Taxonomy (GTDB): domain Bacteria; phylum Pseudomonadota; class Gammaproteobacteria; order Burkholderiales; family Burkholderiaceae; genus Paraburkholderia; species Paraburkholderia metrosideri. The sequence continues at coordinate 397,155 of NZ_CAJHCP010000007.1, read as the reverse complement.
ACGCTCACCTTGCGGAAATCCGGATGCCAGGCCAGGCGTGTGTCATGACTGCCGTCATCCGCATATTCGCGGACGCATTTGGCCTTTGGATCGGTCCCGCTCCATTCGAGATTCATTCCTCGTCCGGTCCGATCCGTGTAGCGCGTAATCAGGTGATGGCGATAAGCATACTCACGCCGGTTGCCGAAGCGATCCGTCGCGCTGACCAAGTCGCCATCGGCGTTGTAAGCGTACGTAGCGAGCGTGCCGACTCGCTTGCCCTCCACGTCGTGATGAGCTATCTCGATGATTCGATCTTGGGTGTCGTACCGGAGCGCCACCACGGCTTGCGGCGTAATCAGCCGGTGCAAACGCTGCGCCTCGTCATAGTCAAGCGTGACCTGGTTGCCTGACTTGTCGCGATAGAACGCGAGACGAAAAGCGTCGTTTCGCTTTTCGTACACTTCGAGTAGCACATGGTCGCGTGCAAGCGTCAGCCATTGCTCATCGAGACGGACGAGCGTGAACCCCTCGGATCGATCGTCGTGCTCATCACCCGGTGCAAGAAGGGGGTAAGCGAGGCTTCGTCCCGTGGCGTCGTGATACACCAGCTTGTCGAGACGTACATCGAGCCGCGTGGTGTACGCGGTGATCCAGCGTGCACCCAGTTCGCCTCGCTCGTCGTTCGCGTCGAAGAACGAACGGTAAGTTCTTGTCCAATCGATCGCCATCGCGCCGGGGAGGACGAAATCCTGATGATTCAGCCGCTCGTCACCCAGCGCAAAGCCCACTGAGTGACCGGTGCGAGCAGGTGGGGATGGTCTTGGACAATGAACCTTGCCGTCGTTGGGGCCCGGATGTTTCGCATCCTCCGTATGCCGCAATGTCTCCTTCTGTCCCTCCCCCTCCTGACGATGCACTTTCGTCGTGCCACGCTCTTTAATGCCGGTCGAATGCAAGCGCTGACGCGCCAGGATGTCGCGCTTCTTTTCGATTGCGACCTGAATGAGGTTGATCAGCCAGCCGATCTTGCCAGCATCCGTTCCACCGAGTGCCAGGATTCGCTCCTTGACCATTGGCACCATCGCCCGCAACGCAGCCGCCATCTCACGTAACGGTTTCTGATACGAGACGTCTAGCGCCTTCGCCACGTACGTGCCGGTGTTGATTAGCCCCTTCGCCTCAATCTTGACGAAGTCGACGATCAGATGGCCGAGACCGCTGGCGGTTTTACGGGCATCGTGAGCCGCAAATCCAGCGGCTGCCTGGTCCAGGTGTTGGCCAGCCGCACGGACATTTCCCGCTGCGCTGAGCGGCTCGTCACCGGCCGCCTGAGCGAACAGATGAGCGAAGCCCAGCATGAACTTCTCGATGTACTCCGCACAGGTCTTGAGCAGGCTATCCAGCTCCTTTTTGACGCCGTCCACGAAGCTTTGTATCCGGCCGGCGAACTGTTCGCTCAGGCTGTCGATCACCGCTTGCAACAGTGCAGTCTGCATCACCTGCAACGTCGCCTCTCCGACTGCTTTGCCGCTTTCGACGATCTTTTGTCGAACCAGCTTCATCACCGGCCGCGCGCCCATGCGGAATTCCGCAGTTCCAAGCGGAATCGGAATGATGCCGATCAGGTCGAGACCGAGGTTCATCCAGTCGAACACGTCGGGATCTTTCCGTTGCTGGCTGTGCTCGACCATGTCCTTGATATCGAGCACAAGATCCACGGCTGCCATGATGTTTGCTACGACGGGCAAGGCGTTGGCCACCATCTGGATGCGCTCGATGGTGATGAAGTCATCGCTAATGCTGCGCAGCCAGCGATCACAGGCCTTGATGCCAGCGCTCACATCGACGGTTTCTATCTGGAGCAGCGGACCGACGAACACCTCTGTCGGTTTGGGAAGAAGGACACCGGAAGACTCGGCCATAGCGGTTTTTTCTGGGAAGGTGAGGTTTCGCGTCTGACGCGAGCTTCAGAGAGAGGTCAATGCAGGTACGGACGCGCGCGCGGTTTGCGCCAGCGTGCTGATTTGCTTCGCCGCGGCTCCCAGTTGGCTCGCCTTCGACAAGGCGGCGCTGGCTTGCCCTGGAAGGGCTTGCGAAAGTGCGCCTTGGGCGAGTCCGACGGCCTGACCGCCTAGCGCCTGCGTCAGCCCACTGCTGCCTTGCGCCGCCTGTCCCGCCACACTCGCGAGCTGCGTTGCGCCGGAAAGCGCTTTACCGGCGCCGCCGGTGGCGGACGGCAACAACCCACCAAGCTGCGAGAGTGCCGATGTGGCGACGCCGCCTGACTGAGGCGGCTGTGCAGGCCATGTCGCGGTCTTGAATACGCTGGACGGGTCGTACTGGTTGCGCGGATCTTCGCCGAACTGGACCTGTGCAGCACCGGCCGGCAAGCCGCTCACGATCGTGTGCCCGCTCCCGTCCAGTGCGCCTTTGCGTAGAATTGCGCCGTTGGCGTCCAGCACCGAGAACGTTCCACCCTTGAACGCCTCGCCATTCGCATACTGGTGCAGCAACTCGAGTTGGCCCGGTTGATCAGGGCGCGCGGCCGGCAGCGGATAGCCCTGACTGGTCGGACCGTTGAAGCTGTGCTGCGCGCCTTTGACATCGACCTTTCCCGGCGCATGGATGTCGATGTTGCCGCCAGATATACGGATGTATGCGCCGCTGCTCGTCAACAGGATTTCCTGATCGGCTGCCGCTTCGATTTTTTCGGTTGCCGAGAGCAACCTGAACGTTTTCTGCGCAGTGAATTCCACGTTGTCGGACTGCGCTTTGATTTCAACCTTACCTTTGGCAGCAAACAACTTCATGCCTGCGTTCTGAACGAACAGACTGATTTTCTCGCCGACGCTTGCCAGTAGCGATTTGCCTGTCGCGATATGCGTGCTCTGGCCGCTGACCAGGTTTATGTGGTCCGTTGCCGCGATGTGGGCCGATTTTGCGTTGACATCGCGATGCCCGAAGGCGTCGCAAACAGCATGATCGGTTCCTTGAACGCGTTCGCACTGCCCGTGCCACCGCCGGCAGTATTGCCGCCGTCGCTTGCGGCGCCTGTGACACTGTTTTGCGTCGCGTCCGTGAAGGACTTCAATGAGTCGTAGCCGTCTTTCAGGCTTTCAGCCTGATGGGTTTCGCTCGCCTGGCTTAACGACTCCATCATGCTTTCGGAATTGACCAGCTGACTGTTCGCCTCACGGACGGCGAGGGGCTGGCTGGAGGTCCCGGTCGACGGATGCGTCGACACGTACATGCCTTGTGCCGCCCGGACCGCGCCAAATGCGTCCGACTTCAGGTCGAAACCGCTACCCAGGTACTCCCCACGCGAGTTGCCCGTTTGCGCGATCAGATAGCCCAGATGCAACTGGGAGTTTGCGCTGCTGCTGTACATCTGCACCCGGTTCTGGCCGGTAGCGTCGTCCATCACCATCTGGTTATAGCCGCTGCCCTGATATTCCTTCGATTTGTAGCCCGAGAGAATCCCGTTCGAATGCCAGTCGGGAGTCTTTGCGCCGTTATAGACGCGGCCGGTAACGAGCGGCTTGTCGCAGTCGCCGTCGAGGAAAGACACAATGACCTCTTCACCGATGCGGGGCACGTTGACTGCACCGTAGCTGCCGCCCGTATCTGACTGAACCACCCGCATCCAGCAGGACGCGTTTTCATCTCCGAAGCTCAGCCGATCCCAGTGCATCTGTACCTTGATGCGGTTCAACTGGTCCGTGAAGACCTCCTCGTTCGCGGGGCCTACCACCGCCGCCGTCTGCATGTGCATCCTGGGCTTCTGATGCTCAAGCGGACTGCGGAACGGGATAGCTTTGCGTTGCGCGTCGACCGTCGCCATGAAGAAGCCTTCGCTGCCATCGGCCGACTTGATGAGCAACCTGGGATCGTTCGCGTGCTGCGCACTCGCCGCAGCGATCGCCTGCTTCAGGCTATGCGGGAAGTCCGTCGTGCCGGCAGAGACCGGCAGGTTATTCTCGATGACCCATTCGACGGCGATAACGGCGAACTGTCGGTCCTGCTGACTGCCAGTGTCGTGCTCCGCGTGGTTTTGCAGTTCGAACCAGCGGCCTGCGTCGATGCGACGGACTGCGCCTACGCCGTGGAAACGCTTCGCCTGCGATTCCCATTCCTCCATCCTCACCTTCGAGAGGTGATCACCGCGGTCCTGCTGTCCGTACGTATATGCGCCCGTGTATTCGTACACTTCCGCCTGCTGCGGAAGGTTGCCCTGAGTAGTCAGCGTCGGGATCGTCGTGCCTTTGGGATTGGCAGGTGCCGACGGGGCCTTGTAGTCAAACGTACGCGTAGTAAGCGTAGTGCTTTGCAGCGTGCGCGTACCGCTCCACTGCACGAAGGCGTCGGCTTCGCTGTTGGTGCCCGAGCGGTAGAAATCTACCACCTGCGGCGAAATCGGTCGCAGGCTGCCGATATCGTCGGTGATAACCAGCGTGTGCGATTTACCATCGGCAGCCTGTTCGAAGTAGCCGAACAGGCCTTCCGTTTCCATCAGCCGGTGACAGAAATTCCAGTCGTCCTCGTACTGCACGCAGAACGAACGCCGAGGCAAAGGATTACGCAATGAGAACCGGAATGCACCCCGCGCCTGCGGATGCATATTGAATACATCGGTGAGAATCTCATCGACGGCTTTATCCTGCCAGATCCGTGCATCTTTTCTGAAACGCAGAAAATGCATCCAGGAGACAAAACCGATCTGATAACTGGTAATCGCGCTATCAGAGCCTAACCGACGGGCGGTATGAACATAACCGTGATGCGGGACGTACGACTGGTCGGTCTGCTGGATCCAGAGCGTGACCGGCTGGGCGATTAGCGTTTTCAGCTCGATATTGTCGTTGATTGAAACAGCGTCCAGCGTAAATTCGTAGTCTCGCCCGAGGCGTGATTGGCCCGTCAGCCTTTGTGGCAAAAGGACGTCGGTGCCCAGTGGTGTGTCCAGTTTAAGCAGTCGATCGCTTTGCGCGAGCCCGCCTTTTATCGCCGCGATAATGTCCTGCGCACCCATACCGCCTCTTTTTATGCAAATTGCGCCCCCGCGCTATCGCGCGATAATACAAAAGATCAGACGTTTACAGCAATCGTATATTCAAAAGAAATTGTTAAATCGGAATTTATTTCCAAGTTCGGCTGGACGGTTTAATATCGGTATTAATAACGTGCATCTGCTCCCATTTTCTCCGGATCTGTAAGTCTCTTGCAAAGCAGCACATGGCGACGTCCTGCCAATTGCTGAGCAGGTCGGTCTTCTCCGCAATCGCCTTGGGCTCGCACCAAACCCGTGCTTTGTACCGAGTGTTCTTGGCATGGCGTTGTCGCCAAGCCTGCTAAATGCGTAGAAATGACGAGCCGCGCCGACAGGTCAGCGGAATGCGGGTTGAGAAAAACACTAAACGCATAAGTTGGTTTTGTGTCGTCGTCGCGAAAACGGCCACGGAATATGCCTCCTGTAGGCCGAACTACCTCTCGGGCGGGAGTATGATGAATTCCCTGCCTGGCCGTCAAACTGACGGCGGTATGCGGTTTGTTTTGCATGATTTGCTCCGCTTGCAAATAAAAAGGGCGCATTAAACCCTCTCAACTTGCGAGATCAGAAAAACTTGACCGCGGTCGGGCGATTGCCGATACTTTGATTGACTAGATCGGGTAGCGTCAGCGCCCACCAGCGGGGCAAGCTTCCAATAGGGGGCTTTGCTCCGTTTTTACATCCATCTCTCCTTTTTTCATTGCCCCTCAAAATCGACGGGCATGCTTGATCCTGCTTAAAATTAGCATCTTTTTTCAGTGAAGACGCTATTTTATTGATTACCGACGCATGGTCAATAACTATTGGAGTATTTTTTATCGCAAATCGACCGACGTCAATTGAATCTCCAGCCGCATGAAATGATGGGGAAATTGACTCTTCGTGGCGCAATTCGTTTTCACTAGTGCAATGTGCAATATTTATTGCATTTAATGTTTCCTACTATTTAGTCGCGTGGATTTCGGTGTCGAAAAATAAAATAGCCCGACAGACGCAGGACGTCGACCGGGCTACAACACTGACCTAAATTTTCATAAACACTGAGAAATAATTTTCATCTCAGTGAGAATGTTTTCACGAACTCTGAAAACCTACAACTCAAACGTCAATATTCCCCGCCCTCAACGCATTCGACTCAATAAACGCCCGACGTGGCTCCACATCATCCCCCATGAGCGTCGTGAAAATACCATCAGCCGCAATAGCATCCTCAATCTGCACCCGAAGAAGACGACGCACAGTCGGATCCATCGTAGTCTCCCAAAGCTGCCCAGGATTCATCTCACCCAAGCCCTTATAGCGCTGCTTGGAGACATTGCGTTCAGCATCAGCCAGCAACCACTTCATAGCGGACTTGAAGTCGGTAACAGCCATACTCCGCTCACCACGTTTGATCACTGCCCCAACCCCAATCAACCCCTTAAACGTATTAGCGGTATTGATCAGCTGTTGATAATCAGCGGTGAGTTGGAAATCCTGATCCAGCACGGAAATCTTCTGATTACCGTGATGAGTTCGCGCGACGCGCAGCGAGCGCAATTCACGCACCGGGTCGTACATCGTCGTGATCTTGACTTCAGGCTTCAGCGGATCGTCGCGCAGCTTGGCTTCCAACGCAGCCGCCGACGCTTCAGCCGCTTCCTCACTGGAAAGGTCGATAACAACCCCATCCATCACGGCCTCAAGCGCACCGGCGTCATACAAACGGCTCAACCGATTAACCACACCTTGAGCCAGCAAATAAGCCCGAGCGAGCTCACCCAATGCATCGCCCGTAATCGGCGTAGCGCCTTCGGACGAAACCAGCTCCGAGCCCTGCAACGCCAGCTTCAGAATGTGCGCATTAACTTCAGCCTCATCCTTCAGATACCGCTCGTCCTTACCCGCTTTAATCTTGAACAGCGGCGGCTGCGCGATATAGATATATCCGCGCTCAATCATCTCCGGCATTTGACGATAGAAGAATGTCAGCAGCAGTGTCCGAATGTGCGCACCGTCGACGTCAGCATCGGTCATGATGATGATCCGGTGATAACGCAGCTTGTCGAGGTTGTAGTCCTCCTTGCCGATGCCACAACCCAAAGCCGTAATCAGCGTAACGATCTGCTCCGAAGAAAGCAGCTTGTCATAACGCGCCTTCTCCACATTCAGCACCTTGCCGCGTAGCGGCAAAATAGCCTGAAACTTCCGATCGCGTCCCTGCTTCGCGGACCCGCCTGCCGAGTCACCCTCGACGATATAAATTTCAGACTTCGCCGGATCCTTCTCCTGGCAATCCGCCAGCTTCCCAGGCAAACCAACGCCGTCGAGCACGCCCTTACGACGCGTCATTTCCCGCGCTTTCCGAGCCGCATCGCGCGCGCGCGCTGCATCGACGATCTTGCCGCAAATGATCTTCGCGTCGTTCGGCGTTTCGAGCAGGAATTCTTCGAGCGCCTTCGCGACCACGTCTTCCACCGGCGCACGCACTTCCGACGACACCAGTTTGTCCTTCGTCTGCGCGCTGAACTTCGGCTCGGGTACCTTCACCGACAGCACGCACGACAAGCCTTCGCGCATGTCGTCGCCAGAAGTCTCGACCTTCGCCTTCTTCGCGACTTCGTGATCGTTGATGTACTTGTTCAACACGCGCGTCATCGCCGCACGCAACCCGGTCAGGTGAGTGCCGCCGTCGCGCTGCGGAATGTTGTTCGTGAAGCACAGCACGTTTTCGTTGTAGCTGTCGTTCCACTGCATGGCCACTTCCACGCCCACGCCGTCTTTCTCGCCGCTGATGTGGAAAATGTTCGGGTGCAGCACGGACTTGTTCTTGTTGATGTACTCGACAAAGCCCTTCACGCCGCCAACGAACGCGAAATCTTCTTCTTTACCTGTGCGCTGGTCGGTCAGCTTGATGCGCACGCCGTTATTCAGGAACGACAGTTCGCGAATCCGCTTGGCCAGAATGTCGTAGTGGTATTCGATGTTGCCGAAAATCGTCTCGTCGGCGAGAAAGTGCACTTCGGTGCCGCGGTTCTCGGTGTCACCGGTGATCTGGATCGGCGAAACAGCCACGCCGTCAATCTCTTCGATAATGCGGTTTTGCGGCACGCCACGGTGGAATTCCATGAAGTGCTTCTTGCCGTCGCGGCGAATGGTCAAACGCAGCCATCCAGACAGCGCGTTCACGCACGACACACCCACGCCGTGCAACCCGCCGGACACCTTGTAGCTGTTCTGGTCGAATTTGCCGCCGGCGTGCAACTCGGTCATCACGATTTCAGCGGCGCTGCGCTTCGGGTCGTGCTTGTCGTCCATCTTCAGACCGGTCGGCACGCCGCGGCCGTTGTCGGTGATCGAGATGGAGTTGTCCGCGTGAATGATCACCTGGATGTCGTTGCAATGGCCTGCCAATGCCTCGTCGATCGAGTTGTCGAGCACCTCGAACACGAGGTGGTGCAAACCGGTGCCATCCGATGTATCCCCGATGTACATCCCCGGCCGCTTGCGCACAGCCTCCAGACCTTCGAGGATCTGAATGGACGAGGCGCCGTAGCTGTTGTCGGGTTGCGTATTGTTCGTTTCAGTCATGGATTTTTTCCGGTTCTGCGTTGCTGCTTGGTTGCTGCTCGGGACTTTTCAAAACACCATAAAAACGCCAAAGGGGCGCTGCGCCCCTTGGTGTGTTCTCGGTATTGGACGCGTTAGATGCGCATCGGCATCACTACGTATTTGAATTCGTCGTTCTCGGGAATCGTGATCAACGCGCTGGAGCTGGCGTCGCCCAGGCTCACTTGCAACATGTCGACCTTCAGGTTCGCGAGCACGTCGAGCAGATACGTGACGTTGAACCCGATATCGACGCTGTCGCCGGTATAGGCAATTTCCAGTTCTTCCTGCGCCTCTTCCTGGTCGGCGTTGGTCGACATGATCTTCAACTGGCCCGGCTCGATGATGCAGCGCACGCCCTTGAATTTGTCCGACGTCAAAATTGCTGCGCGTTGCAGCGAGCGCTGCAGTTCTTCGCGGCCAATCAGGAACTGGTTCTTGTGCGACTTCGGAATCACGCGCTGGAAGTCGGGGAACTTGCCTTCGACCAGCTTCGACACCAGTTCAACCTGGCCGAACGTGAACTTCACCTGCGTTTGCGCGATGTCGATCTTCAGCGTGTCGTCGATGTCTTCCAGCAGGCGCTGCAATTCCAGGATCGTCTTGCGCGGAATGATGACTTCCTGGCGCGGGAACGAGCCTTCAATCTTCATCGACGAAAACGCCAGACGGTGACCGTCTGTCGCGACTGCCATCAGCTGGTCGCCGTCTACCACCAGCAGCATGCCGTTCAGGTAGTAGCGGATGTCCTGCTGGGCCATCGAAAAATGGACCATGCCGAGCAACTGGCGGAACGTCTTCTGGGGAACCACGAGGCTCGCGCCGTAGTCTTTGGCTTGCGCGACCGTCGGGAATTCGTCTGCGGCGAGGGTTTGCAGCGCAAAACGGCTCTTGCCGGATTGCACGGTCAAACGCTTGTCGTTCAGCGTGAGCGTGACCTGCCCGTCGGGCATGGCGCGCAGAATGTCGAGGAGCTTGCGTGCTGCCACCGTGGTCGCGACCGAATCAGCGCCCACGCCGAAATCGGCACGCGTGGTGATCTGCAACTCGAGGTCGGTCGACAGGAACGACACGTCGGGGCCGTTCTTGGTAATCAGCAAATTGGCGAGGATCGGCAACGTATGGCGGCGTTCGACGATGCCGCTCACAGTTTGCAGCGGCCTGAGGAGGTTATCGCGTTCGGTCTTGACCAGTTGCATAGAGTTCCTTCGTTGATATGACGGCCTGCGCACCTTGCCAGGTAAGCTTTCCAGCATGCAGCCGTGGCTCCCCGCCGGCGCCATGCAGCGCCTGTCACGGCGTGAAATCCGCCCGCGGCCGCCGGGCGGTTAAACCTGTATTGTGCCTGAAAACGGAACCGCCTCACTAAAATGGGGGCGAGTTTGGAAATAAACAGGTCGATTTTTCCATCCGGGCCGCCTAGCCCTTCAGGGTCTGCTCCAGCACGTGCAATTCGTGGTTCAGTTGCGCGTCCTTGCTGCGCTCGTCGGCAATTTTGCGCACCGCGTGCAGCACCGTGGTGTGGTCGCGCCCGCCGAACAATTCGCCGATTTCCGGCAAGCTCTTCTGGGTCAGCTCTTTCGCCAGGTACATCGCGATCTGGCGCGGCCGCGCGATGTTCGCCGGCCGCTTTTTGGAATACATGTCCGCAACCTTGATGCTGTAGAAGTCAGCCACGGTTTTCTGGATGTTTTCTACCGAAATCTGCCGGTTTTGCACCGTAAGCAGGTCTTTAAGCGCTTCTTTGGTCAGTTCGATCGTGATTTCACGGCCGTGGAACTTCGAATACGCGAGGATCTTGCGCAACGCGCCTTCGAGTTCGCGCACGTTCGAGCGCAAATGCTTGGCGACGAAGAACGCGACGTCTTCATTCAGGCTCACGAACTCCGACTGCGCCTTGCGCATCAGGATCGCGACACGCATTTCCAGCTCGGGCGGCTCGATTGCGACGGTCAGGCCGGAGTCGAAGCGCGAGATCAGGCGGTCGTCGATACCCGAAATTTCCTTCGGATAGGTGTCGCTGGTGATGATCACCTGCGCTTTGTTTGCGACCAGCGCCTCGAATGCGTAGAAGAATTCCTCTTGTGTGCGCGACTTGCCCGAGAAGAACTGAATATCGTCGATCAGCAGCAGGTCGAGCGAGTGGTAATAGCGCTTGAACTCGTCGAATGCCTTTCGCTGGTAAGCCTTCACCACGTCGGACACATATTGCTCCGCGTGGATGTAGCGGATCCGGGCGCCGGCCTTATCCATCAGCAACTGGTTGCCGATTGCGTGGATCAGGTGGGTCTTGCCGAGACCCACGCCGCCATACAGGAACAGCGGGTTGTACGAAATGCCGGGGTTGTCCGCGACCTGAATCGCCGCCGCGCGCGCCAACTGGTTGGCCTTACCGGTCACGAAGTTATCGAACGTGAGAACGGGGTTCAGCTTCGAGCGCTCGTACATCGAGTCGTTTTCGCCGTTACTGGACGAGCCCGCGCTCTGACCCGGGCGCCACGTGCGGCGTGCTGCTGCGGCTTCGTTTGCGTCGAGGCTGGGGAGGTCGAGGTCGGCGGCGTCTTCAGCGGCGGCGCGAGCGTTCGCGTTTTGCGCGGACATCGCCTGATTGGCGCGCGCGATCTGTGCGGCCTGCACGGCGCCGACGGCTGCATCCACCGCGGCACCGCCGCCAGCATGGCCGCCCATCGGTGCGGACGACGCCGGACGAGCCGGGGCCGGCGACGCTGCCGCAGGGGCGCGCATACCGGCTTTCGGGTCCAGCACGAATTGCACGTCGACCGGGGCCTGCCAGAAATCGCGGGCCATATCGGAAATGCGGCCGGAGAACTGGCTCTTGACCCAGTCGAGCTTGAAGCGGTTCGGCGCGGCGATGCTGAGTGTGTTCGCAGCGGCGTCGAAGGCGACCGGGGCCAACGGTTTGATCCACGTCACATACTGCTGGGGCGTAAGCTCACGCTCCAGCAATGCGGAACAGTGTTGCCAGAAATCGTTCATCGAGTTGCTGTCGTTATGGTGTGCACGGCGGTCGCCGCTGCCCCCGTTGCGTGCGCGCAACAAGGCCCTGAGCAGCCAGGCGTAACGGCTCCAGGCGCTTGTGCCACAAGGGTTTGCGGGGCAAGCGAGCCGGAGCGGCGTGCAGGATTTTTGGGAAGTAAGGCGAGATTCTAACGCGTAAACGAACCCGCAAGGGAGTTATCCACAGGGACGGATCAACCGACGAACCAGGCCCAGGGCTCGGCCGAACCAGGCTAAACTATTGACGGCCAACGGAAAACCGGTTTAAATAGCGGGTTCCGCGAAAACCAATTTCAGTAAACCTCCGGCCATTGCGCTTTCAGCGATGATCGCGCGGTTTTTTTTCGATCAAGTGAGAGCAACATGAAACGTACTTACCAACCTTCCGTTACCCGTCGCAAGCGCACCCACGGCTTCCGCGTTCGCATGAAGACCGCAGGTGGCCGCAAGGTCATCAACGCACGTCGCGCGAAGGGCCGCAAGCGCCTCGCCATCTAAGGCGAGCAGATTGCGCGCTGTGACCGAAGCCCGCGGTAATGCGGGAGCGGCTGGGGCGCAGCAACCGGGCTCGGTTCCGTTGCCAGCGCAAGCCGCCTTCCCCAAAGCCGCAAGGCTGCTGAAAACGGATGAATTTTCATCCGTTTTTCGTTTGCGCCCGTGGCGCCGCACTCCGCACTTCGTGGTGTACGGCCGGCCCACCGGCAATGACGCTCGCTTAGGCCTCGTGATCGGCAAGAAGTATGCGCCGCGCGCGGCCACGCGTAATCTGGTACGTCGAATCGCGCGCGAAGCCTTCCGGCTGCGTCGCGCGGAATTCGGCGGTTGGGATGTGCTGCTGCGATTGCACACGCGTTTCGACAAGAAGGCTTTGCCGAGCGCCTCGTCGCCGCCCCTGAGGGCGCTGTGCCGTAGTGAAATCGAGGCGTTGCTCGACAAGGCAGCGCGCGAAATTATCCGTCGTGAAGCGCCACCCGCGGAAGCGCCCAAGTCGGAATGACACTCAAGTGACCGCCCGCTTTGCGGCTCCTGAAGCCCAAGCAGCTTCGGCAGCCTTGCCAGGCGGGCGTCGCCCGGTACTCCACGTTGCGCGGCGCCGTTCGGCCGCATCAGCCATGCAAACGGTACTCATCGCTTTATTGCGTTTTTACAAGCTTGCCGTGAGCCCAATGCTCGGCAACCGGTGCCGTTTTTACCCTTCCTGCTCTGATTACGCGCGCGAAGCAATCCAGTATCATGGCGCCGCGCGCGGGACTTATCTCGCCGCCAGGCGTATTTGCCGCTGCCACCCGTTTTCCGCGGGCGGCATCGATCTCGTCCCGCCTCCCACTTCTGAAAAGCGCTGACGCGCCGTTCCATCGACACTGAGACAACGCATGGATATCAAACGCACCGTCCTATGGGTCATCTTTTTCATGTCAGCGGTCATGCTGTTCGACAACTGGCAACGCGACCATGGACGCCAGTCGATGTTCTTCCCGAGCGCCACGCCGACCAGCACGACTGGTAGCGCTGCACCGGGAACCACGACGCCTGGAACCCAACCCGCCGATCTGCCGGCTACCAACGCAGCCGCGCCCGGCAATGCGCCGGCGGCAACGCAGTCGCAACTCGTCAAGTTCAGCACCGACGTCTATAGCGGTGAGATCGACACGCGCGGCGGCACGCTGTCGAAGCTGTCGCTCGTCAAGCAAGGCGACGGCAAGACGCCGGATCTCGTGATCACGCTGTTCGACCGTACGAACAATCACACGTATCTGGCTCGCACAGGCCTGCTCGGCGGCGATTTCCCGAACCACAACGACATTTTCACGCTGATGCCGAATCAGCAGACCGAACTGACGGGCGACGAAAAGTCGTTCAGCCTCAGCTTCGAGTCGCCGGAAAAGGGTGGCGTGAAGGTCATCAAGACCTACACGTTCACGCGCGGCAGCTACGTGATCGGTGTCGAGACGAAGATCCAGAACGTCGGCAATGTGCCGGTGACGCCGTCGGTCTATATGGAACTGGTGCGCGACGATCAGCCGGTGGAAACGCCGCGCTTCTCGCACACGTTCATCGGACCGGCTGTCTACACCGACCAGCACCACTTCCAGAAGATGACGTTCGGCGACATCGACAAGAACAAGCAGGATTACGCGACCTCGGCCGACAACGGCTGGATCGCGATGGTCCAGCATTACTTCGCGTCGGCGTGGATTCCTGAACATGGCGTGAAGCGCGACATCTACGTCGAGAAGATCGATCCGTCGCTGTATCGCGTGGGTGTGAAGCAGCCGCTGCCGACCATCGCACCGGGCCAGACGACCACCGTGTCGGCACGCCTGTTCGCGGGTCCGGAAGAAGAGCGCATGCTCGAAGGCATTGCGCCGGGTCTGGAACTGGTCAAGGACTATGGCTGGGTCACGATCATCGCGAAGCCGTTGTTCTGGCTGCTCGAGAAGATTCATAGCTATGTCGGCAACTGGGGTTGGTCGATCGTGCTGCTCACGCTGCTGATCAAGGCCGTGTTCTTCCCGCTGTCGGCCGCGAGCTACAAGTCGATGGCGCGCATGAAGGCGATTACGCCGCGTATGACGGCGTTGCGCGAACGCTTCAAGGGCGATCCGCAGAAGATGAACGCCGCACTGATGGAGCTGTACAAGACCGAGAAGGTCAATCCGTTCGGCGGCTGTCTGCCGGTCGTGATTCAGATTCCGGTGTTCATCTCGCTGTACTGGGTGCTGCTGTCGTCGGTGGAAATGCGCGGTGCGCCGTGGATTCTGTGGATTCACGATCTGTCGCAACAAGACCCGTACTTCATTCTGCCGGTGCTGATGGCCGTCTCGATGTTCCTGCAGACCAAGCTGAACCCGACGCCGCCGGATCCGGTTCAAGCCAAGATGATGATGTTCATGCCGATCGCTTTCTCGGTCATGTTCTTCTTCTTCCCGGCCGGCCTGGTGCTGTATTACGTCGTGAACAACGTGCTGTCGATCGCACAGCAGTACTACATCACGCGAATGATGGGTAAGCCGAAGACGCCGAAAGCGGCTTGATGGATGGATAGGCTGATGGGAGAGGCGCCCTCTTCCATCAACGCCAAAAAGCTCGCTGGCAGTACAGATGCAAAAAAGCCGCCCGGTGCAAACCGGGCGGCTTTTTTTATCCTCGCAACTCGTCTGCGGCTAGAAGGAGAGTCAATTAAAAACGCGTTCGCTGCGACGGTCGGAAAGATAAGACGTATCACCCGGAAAGCGCCGCAAAGCGTGGGCGCCGCCCTATCACCCCTCTGAATCCTCGCCGTAAAAGCGCACAATCATTTCTTCGAGCAGAAAGCGGTCTTTCGGATTGAGCGACGCGATCTTCGACGCCAGTTCGATTGTTTCGGGCGTCGGCGGATACTTCTCGCCGCGCGCCAGTCCTCGGGCATTTTCTGCTGGCGGTGACCCGTAGTGAAGCCAATGTTCCTTGACGTTCAGCCATTCGGCCAGCGTGCGCAACTTGTCCGGCATTGGAATCGTCGTCCCGGTGAGCCATTTGTGCGCGGTTTGCGGTGTAACGGGACGCTCGCCGTGATATCGGCGATTGAACTCGTTGGCAAGCTTGGTGCCGCCGCGAATCTTCAGCGGCTCTAACGAATCCCTCAGCCTTTTGGCGAAGGCGGCTTTTTCTTTGGTGGTCGGCATGGGCCAGATTGTGCAATTTAGCGTCCAACCAGTTGACAACTGACCGAGCTTCGTTTTAGCGTATTTGAGATAGATTTAGCTTGTTGTCCACGATGGACAAAGCGTTTCGCCAGATTTGATTTTTTCCAATTTTTCTTTAGCTGGCGGGCATCTGCGGAGAGTCGACATCTTAAATTATCTTAAATATTCTGAGACGAAAGGGTAACAATCCTAGCTTGATCGAGATAAATCTGAATTCGTCTGAATAGCTGGCCAAATGACATAGTTCTCGGCCGGCGACAGCGGCTGCGGAATACGCCCGCGTTACAATGCGTCGCGCCGCGCCGATCTGCGCCGGCCTTCCCTCTTCCCGTTTTTTGCCACGCTCCCATGCTCACCACCGACTCCGACCCCATCGTCGCCATTGCTACCGCGCCAGGCCGTGGAGGCATCGGTGTCGTGCGCATTTCGTTCGGCCGGGCGGGGGAGGCAGCGGCTCAGCCGCTCATGCA
This sequence comes from Paraburkholderia metrosideri, assembly GCF_904848625.1. GTDB lineage: Bacteria > Pseudomonadota > Gammaproteobacteria > Burkholderiales > Burkholderiaceae > Paraburkholderia > Paraburkholderia metrosideri. The sequence goes on along the minus strand of NZ_CAJHCP010000007.1, from coordinate 381,364 downwards.
GGCGCTGACTGGCCAGGCCCTCACGCCGCGTCACGCGAGTTACGTGCCGTTTCTCGACGCCAACGGCAGCGCGCTCGATCGCGGCATTGCGCTGTATTTTCCGGCGCCGCACTCGTACACCGGCGAGCACGTGCTCGAGTTGCAAGGCCACGGCGGCCCGGTTGTCTTGCAACTCGTGCTGCAACGTTGCATCGACGCCGGCCGCGAGTTCGCTCTGCGTCTGGCCGAGCCGGGCGAATTCACGCGCCGCGCTTTCCTGAACGACAAGCTGGATCTGGCGCAAGCCGAAGCCGTCGCCGATCTGATCGAGGCGAGCACCGAAGCCGCCGCACGCTCGGCAGGTCGTTCGCTGGACGGCGCTTTCTCGCGCGACATCCACGCACTGGTCGAAGAAGTGATCACGCTGCGCATGCTGGTTGAAGCGACGCTCGACTTCCCCGAAGAGGAAATCGACTTCCTCGAAGCCGCCGACGCTCGCGGCAAACTCACCCGCATTCGCGAGCGTCTCGCGCATGTGTTGAGCGAAGCGCGCCAAGGGGCACTGTTGCGCGAGGGGTTGTCGGTGGTGCTTGCCGGACAGCCGAATGTCGGCAAGTCGTCGCTGCTGAATGCGCTTGCGGGCGCGGAGTTGGCCATCGTCACGCCGATCGCCGGCACGACGCGCGACAAGGTCGCGCAGACCATCCAGATCGAGGGCATTCCACTGCACGTAATTGACACCGCCGGTTTGCGCGACACCGAAGACGAAGTGGAAAAGATCGGCATTGCGCGCACGTGGAGCGAGATCGAGCGCGCGGACGTGGTGCTGCATCTGCTCGATGCACGTACCGGCATGACCGCCGAGGACCAGACGATCGCCGGGCGTTTCCCTAATGGAGTGCCGGTGGTGCGTGTGATGAACAAGAGCGATCTGACGGGGCAGGCTCCAGCAACTCAGGCGCTCGACGCCGATCTCGAACTGAGTGAAGTGCGGTTGTCGGCGAAACAGGGCGACGGCGTCGCGTTATTGCGCGACGAACTGCTGCGGATCGCCGGTTGGCAGGCGGGCGCGGAAAGCGTTTATCTCGCGCGCGAGCGTCATCTAATTGCTCTGCGGGCTGCGCAGGAGCATCTGGCGACAGCCGCCGCACACGCAGATCAGAACTCGCAAGCGCTCGATCTGTTCGCTGAGGAACTCCGGCTTGCGCAAGATCAGTTGAACTCGATTACCGGGGAGTTCAGTTCGGATGATCTGCTCGGAGTGATTTTCAGCAGATTCTGCATCGGCAAGTAGCGGTGAAATGCGAAATTGCCACACGGGCTTGACTGGCTTGGACTAACAAGCCAATCACGATATCTCGGCATCGATCCAATGCGAACTTTGGTCGACCCAAAAAACCGCTAATCTTTGGTACACAACAGGCGGCATAAGGATTTAAAATCCACACTGCCCAGTATTAAAGATCCGAAAGCATGCCCCGTTTGGCCGTCCCCCTTACCGAATCCGAGATTCGCGCGCTAGAACCGCGCGCCACCCGCTACTGCGTTGCCGACGGCAATGGTCTGGTCATCGAAGTCATGACGACCGGCACCAAAATCTGGCGCTTCCGCTACACGCTGAACGGCAAACGCCAGCCGCTCGCCACCATCGGCGATTACCGGATGATCTCGTTGCGCGTCGCGCGGGCCAAGGCGCAGAAGTATGCGGAGATGGTCGCGCAAGGCACCTCGCCGGTTGCGACCGCGCGGCGTGATCGCGGCGCGGAGAGCAAAGCCGATGTGCTGCGCGAAGCCGCCGACCTCTATCTGTCGACGGCGATGTCCGGCAAATCGGCCGAATATCGGCGCACCACCCGCCGCGCGCTCGATAAGGACGTGTTGCCCGCGATCGGCAGCAAGTCGATCAATGCGGTTACGCCCAACGACATCGTCGCGATCTGCGAGAACATCAAAAGCCGTGGCTCGCCGAAAATGGCCCTGCACACGCGCAACGTCGTCAAACGACTCTACGAATATCTGATCGGCCGCCAACTCGCGACCAGCAATCCGGCGGATGTCGTGTCGGCGCGTTCCATCGCGACCTTCGACAGCCGCACTCGCGTGCTGTCCGGAGAAGAGATCGGCACGCTGTTCCGTTCAATCGACGCATCGAGCATTCGGCGGCCACTCAAACTGGCGCTGCATCTGCTGGTATTGACGATGGTGCGGAAGTCGGATCTGGTCGAGTCGCGATGGGTCGAGTTCGATCTGGACAATGCAGTCTGGACGATTCCCGCCGCGCGTCTCAACACAGAGCGGGATCAGCACGTGTACCTTTCGCGTCAGGCGGTGGCGATGCTGCGCGAGCTTCATCAGGCGAAACTCCGCCGGAATTTCGTATTCCCGAGCGTCAGGGGCGACGACCGGCCGATTGCCCGGAGCACGCTGAATCAGGCGGTCAAGGCGCTGGGCCTCGAGGTGGAACATTTCGTCCTGCATGATTTTCGGCGCACGGCGTCGACGCACTTGCGCGCGATCGCGCAGCAAGCCGATGCGCTCGATCCGGCATCCATCAGCGCGCAAGGGGTTGAAGATCCAGCAGAAATCGTCGAACAACGTCGGATGGCTCAACGTTGGGCGGATTTCGTCGACGTGCAGATTGCGGCCGGCAGCAAACGGTGAACGTAGTTATCAAACAATCTCGATATGACCCTGCGGATGAATCTATCACCGTCATTTGGCGACGTTTATGGTACACATTCACGGAACCATAACGCTGTAAACTCTGCCATTAGAGAAATTCAAGCCGCCTCATCAGGTTACGAAAATATTCACGGAAATGCACAGAAACCCCATCAACCTGTTCATCTTTCCCCGATTTGATCGCCTAAACTGAAGCATCGATGCACGCCGCGATGGAGGCTCCGATGTCTGAATCGTTGATTGCATATTTATTGGGGCCCGCTGTGATGCTGCTGGTTGGCGTAGCAATCTGGGCGGCGTCTCGCTATCACCACACGACCAAGCCGCCCCGGTTCGAGCGTTGGCTCGACACGCACTATGCGGAGTGGCTGCATCACCGTCACTGAGCGACGCATCCGGAACAAAAAAGGCTCGTCAAAGACGAGCCTTTTTGTTTAGCGCCCACACTCAGGCACTTACCAACCCGGTTGAGGCTGCGGTTGCGCATAGCCGTACTGTCCCGGGGGCGGCGCACCGCACGCGACGTATGCGCGCTGGTACTGGTCATAGCAGTATCCCGGCGGCGGACCCGAATAGGCCGGCGCAGGCTGGTACTCCGGTTGGGCATACACGGGTTGGGCATAAACCGGCTGCGCATAGACAGGCTGCTGGTAAGCGACCACTGGCGCGGGATTCAACGCCGATGTCACCACCGCGCCCAATACAGCACCGCCGATCAGCGCACCGACGACGTCTCCGCCACCGCCATGAGCCGACGCTTGTCCCGCCATGCTCAGACTCCCGACCATCACCAACGCCACTGCGATCTTTTTCATGTTTAGCTCCGCGCCGTTCAAGGCATGGAACGGATTGTGAAGGGAGTACATAGAAATAGATGCTGCAAGTGGTAACTGGACATTACCCGTGTAACCAGGTGACGCGGACCGCCAGGCGCGCTGGTCTACTCTCCTCTATCAGGCTCAAACAATCTCCCGATCAATGTAAAATTCGGCGACATAACCCGTCGGATGAATCTGACAACCCTCAGAGCTTTCCGATCCTCGACCCCTGCGCAGACCGGCATCAACAGACCGGGGTCGAGACAAAGCCAAAAAAGTAAGGGGCGTGCGCGTGAAACAATGGACCATCCGGCAACGGATTCTGTGCAGCTTCGGGATTGTGCTGATCGTGATGCTGGCAATGGCGATCGTCACTTTCGAACAACTCGGCGGTATCGATCACGACGCCAAGAGTCAGCAGCAGGACTCGATGCCTGGCCTCTACTACGCGACCGCGATGCGCGCGGCATGGTTCGAAAACTACACCGTCACGCAGCGTCTCATCTATGTCGATGCGGACCCCGACTCCGTGAAGCGCGACACCACGCGTTTGCAGGAGACCCAACAGGCGCTTCAGAAGCTTCTCGGCGACTACGGCGCGACGATTTTCCGCGACGTCGACCGGGACATCTTTAACGATTTTCGCCAGCAGCACACGCAATACCTGCCGATCCAGAACACGTTGCTGAACGCCCTGCCGGCGTCGAAAGACACGGCCGCGCGCATTTTCAACACGCAGCTCACGCCGGTTTGGGAAACGGGCCGCACCTCGATGCGCAAACTGGTCGAGAACAACAAGGGCTACGCGGACCAGGCCGCCGAAAGTATCCGCAATTCGGTCGAGACAACCCGGCTCGTGCTGCTCGTGATGCTGCTGCTCGCCGCGCTCGTCGCCGTGCTGGCCGGTTACTGGCTGCTGCGCGCGGTCACCACGCCGATGGCCAAAGTGCTGCAAGTCGTCGACGTGATGCGCACCGGCGATCTCACCCAGCGCCTGCATCTGAATCGCGCGGACGAAATCGGCGCGCTCGAAGCGGGCTTCAACCGCATGACCGATGAACTCACCGCGTTGGTGGGCCAGGCGCAGAAGTCGGCGGTGCAGGTCACGACGTCGGTGACGGAAATTGCCGCGACCTCGCGTGAACAGCAAGCCACCGCGAATGAAACCGCCGCGACGACGACCGAGATCGGCGCGACGTCGCGAGAAATCTTTGCGACCTCGCGCGATCTGCTGCGCACGATGAACGAAGTATCGGACGTAGCGGGTCAGTCAGCCGCGCTCGCCGGCACCGGTCACGCAGGTCTCGCGCGCATGGAAGAAACGATGCGCCTCGTGATGGAAGCAGCTGGTTCGGTCAACGCGAAACTCGCGATCCTCAACGAGAAGGCCAGCAACATCAACCAGGTCGTCGCGACCATCACGAAGGTCGCGGATCAGACCAATCTGCTGTCGCTCAACGCCGCGATCGAAGCCGAAAAGGCCGGAGAATACGGACGCGGTTTCGCGGTCGTGGCGACCGAGATTCGCCGGCTCGCCGATCAGACCGCCGTCGCGACCTACGACATCGAACAGATGGTCAAGGAGATCCAGTCTGCCGTGGCCGCAGGCGTGATGGGTATGGACAAGTTCTCCGAGGAAGTGCGGCGCGGCATGCTCGACGTGCAGAATGTGGGCGGCCATCTCACCCAGATCATCCAGCAGGTGCAGCAACTCGCGCCGCGTTTCTCGATGGTCAACGAGGGCATGCAGACCCAGGCGACCGGCGCGGAGCAGATCACGCAGGCATTGACGCAATTGTCGGAGGCCGCGCAGCAGACGGCGGAGTCGCTGCGTCAGTCGACTCAGGCCATCGACGACCTGACACACGTCGCCAATAGTCTGCGTACGGGTGTGTCGCGCTTCAAGGTCGTGGCCTGACGACGCGCCACCGCGCAGCCGTCAAAGCCAGCCTGCTGATCTCCAGCCCAGCCCAGCCCAGCCAATACGACGATGCTCTTCATCCTCTTCACGCTCGATAGCGAACGCTACGTGATCGACGCGACGCAGGTGGAGCGACTGATGCCGCTCACGCCGCAAGCGCCGCCGAAGACGATTCCCGGCGCGCCGTCGTGGGTGGCGGGCGTGCTCGACTACGAAGGCACGCCTTTGCCGGTGATCGATCTGCCGGCGCTCGCGCTCGGCCGTCCCGCTGCGCAGCTGATGTCGACGCGCGTCGTGCTGGTGCGTTATCCCCATGCGGGCACTGTGCGGCTGCTCGCGTTATTGCTGGAAGGCGCGACCCGCACAATCCGGCTTGAAGCCGATGCGTTTCATGCGACCGGCCTCGATATGCCGCATGCGCGGTATTTCGGCCCCGTTGCCAGTGAAGCAGGCGGACTCGTGCAATGGATTCGCGTCGAGCATCTGTTGCCTGACGACGTGAAAGCGCTGCTGTTTCCCGAGGCGCACGCATGAACGCGCATCCCGACAACGCGCCGCTTTATCGGCGCTTCGTTGAACTGCTGCATCGGACCATGGGACTCGATGCGGCATCGCTCGGCCATAGCGCGGTCGAACGCGCCGTCGATCAACGCGCAGCCGCGTGGCGCGCGCACGGTCACGCCGATGCCACGCTTGCCGACTTCTGGGAAGCCACGTCCACATCGCCGTCGATGGTGCAGGCGCTGATCGAAACGGTGGTCGTGCCGGAAACGTGGTTTTATCGCGATGCCGACGCATTCAAGGCACTCGCGCGACTCGCGCACGAACGTCTTCACGGCCGCGCGGCCGGACTGCCGTTGCGGATTCTGAGCCTGCCCTGTTCGACTGGCGAAGAGCCCTACACGATCGCGATGACCCTGCTCGACGCGGGCATCGACGATTCGCAGTTTCGACTCGACGCGATGGATATCAGCGAGCGTTCGCTGGCGGTCGCGCAACGCGCGCTGTACGGACGCAACTCGTTTCGCGGCAACGCGTTTGCGTTTCGTGACGCGCATTTCATCCGTACCGAAGACGGCTGGCGTCTCACGCCGCGTATCGTCGACATGGTGCGATTCTCGCGCGCCAATCTGATGCAACTCGATGCGTCCGCGCTGGGTGTCTACGACTTCGTGTTCTGCCGCAACGTGCTGATTTACTTCGACCGGGAAACCCAGCAGACCGCGTTGCAGGCGCTCAATCACGTGCTGGCTGAAAACGGTACGTTATTCGTCGGCCCGGCGGAAACCGGCTTGCTGATGCGTCACGGCATGCAATCCGCGAAGATTCCGCTGGCGTTCGCGTTTCATCGCGCCGCTTCCGCCGATGCGCAGTTGAACCATTGGCATACCGCGCCGCTCGCCGGCGCCGCCGCGCTCGCGATGACCCATTCGCCGGTACCAGCACTTGCGCCGGCGCAGGTTTTCTCGGCGGAACCTTTTGCATGGCCTGATCCCGTCGCGCGGACAGCGCTCGACGGTGTGACGCAGTTTGCCCCGTCTGCCAACGTCACGCTCCGCCCGCCTACGCTCGACGGCTCTGCATCGCTGGACTCCGGCAACCTGTCGCGGGCCGCCTCGCACGTGCATGACTCGTCGGCGTCGTCTATCGACGCACCGACAAACGCCGCCCGCGACACACTCAACGCCGCTCATGCGCTAGCCGACGCGGGCCGTCTCGCCGAAGCCGCCACGGCAATCAATACCTATCTGGAGCAACACGCGCCGCACGCCGGCGCGTTCTATCTGCTCGGCGTTCTGGCTGATGCGAATGGCGATACCCGCCTCGCGCGCAGCCAGTATCGCAAGGCGCTTTATCTCGATCCGCAGCACGCGGAAGCGCTCGCGCACCTGGCGACGCTGCTCGAACTCGAAGGCGATCGCGCCGGCGCGCGCCTGCTGATGCAACGCGCGTCCCGCGCACAAGGGGCGGCACGTGATTGAAGCGCGCATGACCACTGTCGACGACTGCTGGAACCGCATCGGCGTGCGCGGCGATTCGTCGTGCGAGCGGCTCGACGAATACGTGCGCTGCCTGAATTGCCCCGTATTCGAGGCGGCAGCAGCCAAACTGCTCGAACGGCCAATTTCGCTCGTCGATCTTTCACAACACGACACTCATGGTTCGGCGCGGCATCGGCACGTTCCGCACGTGCAACACGATGTGCAAGGCGCGAGCGAATCGTTCCTCGTGTTTCGTATCGGCGATGAATGGCTCGCGTTGCCCACGTCGATCTTCAAACGCATCGTGCAGACGCGGCCGATTCATACGTTGCCGCATCGACAGCATCGCGCGGTGCTCGGCGTGGTCAACGTGCAGGGCGAATTGCTGGTGTGCCTGTCGCTCGCCCATCTGCTCGGCTTCGAGCCGGACACCGCCGCCCGCGACGGTCGCGCTCCACACGATCTGCCACGTCTGCTGGTGGTGTCGCGTGACGAGGAACACGCGGCGTTTCCCGTCGATCAGGTCGACGGCGTGCATCGGCTGGCATCGTCTACTTTTTGCGCGCCGCCCGCGACGCTCACGCAAGCGGCGGCCGCACATACGCGCGCGGTCGCGTCGTGGCGCGGCGTCAGTGTTGGTCTGCTCGATGTCGACGCGCTCTTCGACACCTTGAACCGGAGTCTCGGATGACGGACGACCCGCGCCGCCCGTCGCTGCTCGATCTCTTCCGCGAAGAAGCGCGGACGCAGGCGCGCGTGCTCAACGACAGCCTGCTGGTGATCGACCGCGTGCCCAACGATGCCACGGCGCTCGAAGCGTGCATGCGGGCCGCGCATTCGCTGAAGGGCGCGGCGCGTATCGTGGGCGTGCAGGTGGGTGTCGAACTCGCGCATGCGATGGAGGATTGCTTCGTCGCGGCACAGGAAGGTCGCGCGTTGCTCGACGCCGCGTGGATCGACGAGTTGCTGCGCGGCGTCGATATCGTCGCGCGTATTGGCAACGATGAGGACGAGTCCGCGCGTGATGCGGTCGGCGTGTGCGTGGCCGCGTTGCAGACGCGGATGAAGAATGTGCCGCCGCATGGCGCGGCATTGCGGCGCGGAATGATGGCGGGCGGTGTTGGGGAGGCGGCTTCTGCTTCTGCGCTTACTCCTGCACGTGCGCCTGCATCTGCACCTGCGCCGAGCGCGGCCTTCGCGGCACCCGATGCGCCAGCCGCCCTCTCCGCTTCCAGCAACGCCGATCCGGACGCCGCCTTCAATCTGCTAGCCGAAGCCTTGCGCGCGGAAGCTGCGCGAACACCGGCATCGTCACCAGCGCCTGCGCCAGTGGCGGCAAACGAAGCCGCCACATTGCCCGTTGCGGCCAGCAACGGCGGCAGCAACACAGCGGCCGCCACCGCAGAACCCGGCCGCATGCTTCGCGTGCGCGCCGACAACCTCGACCGCCTGCTGTCCTTATCGGGCGAATCGCTGGTCGAATCGCGCTGGCTAAAGCCCTTCGCGCAATCGATGCTGCGTGTCAAACGCGTCCAGCGCGACAGCAGCCGCGCGCTCGACCAGCTACACGACACCCTCGCCGACCTGAAGCTCGATCCGCGCGCGCAAGCCGCGCTCGAAGAAGTCCGCCGCCTTACCGCCGAGTCGCAGCATCTGCTTGCCGACCGTCTCGCCGATCTGGAAAGCTTCGACCGCCGCTCGACGCATCTGTCGCAGCAGCTTTACGACGCCGCGCTGCAATGCCGGATGCGTCCGTTCGGCGACGGCACCAGCGGACTCGCGAGAATGGTCCGCGACGTCGCACGCTCGCTCGGCAAGAAAGTGCGCTGGCAACTGGTGGGCGAATCGACCCAGGTGGACCGCGACATTCTCGATTTGCTCGAAGCGCCGCTCGGCCATATGCTGCGTAATGCACTCGACCACGGCATCGAGGTGCCCGCCGTGCGCGCGGCGCGCGGCAAACCGGAAGAAGGCACGCTGACGCTCGACGCGCGTCACACAGCCGGCGCCCTGCTCATCACCGTGTCCGACGATGGCGCGGGCATCGACCTCGACAGGCTGCGAGCATCGATCGTTCGCAAAAAACTCGCCAGCGAGGAAACCGCAGCGCGGCTATCCGAAGCCGAGTTGCTCGAATTCCTGTTGCTGCCCGGCTTCTCGCTGCGCGATCAGGTCACCGAGGTGTCGGGACGCGGCGTCGGACTCGACGCCGTGCACGACGTCGTCAAGCGCGTACGCGGCACGGTCCGCATCACGCATGAGCCGGGTCTCGGCACGCGTGTGCAATTGCAATTACCGCTGACGCTGTCGGTGATTCGCAGTCTGCTGATCGAAGTCGCGGGCGAGCCTTATGCGGTGCCGCTCGCGCACGTGAACCGCACGCTGCAGATCAATCGTGCCGAGATCGAATTGCTCGAAGGCCATCAGCACATTGCGTTCGCCGGGCGACGCATCGGCGTCGTCACCGCTCATCAGATTCTCGACACCACGCCGCCCGTGGATCACACCGGCACCGTCTGCATGATCGTGATCGGCGATGACGCGCACACCTACGGTGTCGTAGTCGACCGTTTTCTCGGCGAGCGGATGCTGGTCGTGCAACCGCTCGATCCGCGTCTGGGCAAGATCCGCAACATCACCGCCGGCGCATTGATGGAAAACGGCGATCCGGTGCTGATCGCGGACGTCGAGGACTGGCTGCGTTCGGTCGAAAAACTCGTGGCCGGCGGCGAACTGAAGCACGCGCAACACGGCGGCGCTCACGTCGCTCAACGCTCGACCCGCCGCGTGCTGGTGGTCGACGACTCGCTCACCGTGCGCGAACTCGAACGCAAGCTGCTGGCCACGCGTGGTTACGACGTGACGATTGCCGTCGACGGCATGGACGGCTGGAACGCCGTGCGCGGCGAGCGCTTCGACCTCGTCATCACCGATATCGACATGCCGCGCATGGACGGCATCGAACTCGTCACGCTCATCAAGCGCGATCCGCAATTACAGTCGCTGCCGGTGATGATCGTCTCGTACAAGGATCGCGAAGAAGACCGCCGCGCCGGACTGGATGCAGGCGCGGACTACTATCTCGCGAAAGGCAGCTTTCATGACGAAGCACTGCTCGATGCCGTGCGTGATTTGATCGGCGAGGCCTACGGGTAAATCAATGAAAATCGGAATCGTCAACGACATGCCGCTCGCCGTAGAGGCGCTGCGGCGCGCGCTCGCCGCCCGCCACGACTACGACGTGTTGTGGATCGCGCAGGACGGCCAGCAGGCGGTCGATTTCTGCACGGCCCAGCGGCCCGACATCGTGCTGATGGACCTCGTGATGCCGAACGTCGACGGGATCGAGGCCACGCGGCGGATCATGGCGCGGGCGCCGTGCGCGATCCTGATCGTGACCGTCGACGTGGGCGCGAACGCGTGGCGCGTCTATGAAGCGATGGGCGCGGGCGCGCTCGACGCGGTCGATACACCGTCGCTCAGCGGGCCCGATGCGCATAAGAGCATCGCCACGTTGATCGCCAAAATCGACCGTATCGGCGCCCTGGTCAAGGAGCGCCATGCGCCCGGCGCGGCGACTGGCGCAGCGAGCCTCGGCATGGCGACGACACGCGATACGCCGCTGGTGGCGATCGGCGCGTCGGCAGGCGGGCCCGCCGCGCTCGCCACCCTGCTCGCAGGTTTGCCGAAGGATTTCCCTGCGGCAACCGTGATCGTGCAGCACGTCGACGCTTCGTTTGCGGCCGGCATGGCAGACTGGCTGAACCAGCAGTCGGCGTTGCCGGTGCGCATCGCCATGGAAGGCGACCGCCCGCAAGCCGGTGTCGTGCTGCTCGCCGCCACCGACGACCATCTGCATCTGAAATTGCCTGCTGTGCTGGGCTACACGCGCGCGCCGGAAGAAACCCCGTACCGTCCTTCCGTCGATGTGTTTTTTCATAGCGTGGTGGCGCGCTGGCCGGCTCGTGCGGTCGGCGTGCTGCTGACCGGGATGGGCCGCGACGGCGCGATCGGACTCAAGGCGATGCGGACCAAGGGCTACCACACGATCGCACAGGACCAAGCGACCAGCGCGGTGTACGGCATGCCGAAGGCCGCCGCGGCGCTCGACGCCGCCGCCGCGATCCTGCCGTTGCCACGCATCGCCGCCGCCCTGGCGGCCGCGATCGGCGCGCGATAGACGCCCGCTCGTCCCCCTCGACGCACGCGCCCCGAACATTGACATTCATTCTGGCAGAACACCATGGACACTCCTGAACCGAAACAGAACACCGCCGCGCCAAAACTCGCCCGACACGACGCGAATGCGCAGGCACCGGTGCTGGACGGAGCGGACGCGTCCAATCTCGCGGTCGACGACGCGCTCGCGCGCATCCTCGGCAATCCGCCCGCGGCCGAGTGTCCGATCATGGTGCTGCTGGTCGACGACCAGGCGATCATCGCCGAGGCGATCCGCCTCGCGCTGGCCGACGAAGCGAGCGTCGACTTTCATTACTGCGCGTCGCCCGAAGATGCGGTGATGGTCGCCGAAGACACGCGCGCGACCGTGATCCTGCAGGATCTCGTGATGCCAGGCACGGACGGGCTCACGCTGGTGCGGCAGTATCGGCAGAATCCGGCCACGCGCGATATTCCGATCATCGTGCTGTCCACCAAGGAAGAACCGCTGGTGAAAAGCGCGGCATTCGCGGCGGGCGCGAACGACTATCTGGTGAAGCTGCCGGACCGGATCGAACTGATCGCGCGGATTCGCTATCACTCGCGCTCGTATCTGAACCTGTTGCAACGTGACGAGGCGTATCAGGCGCTGCGTCAATCGCAACAGCAGTTGCTTGCGACCAATCTGGAATTGCAGCGGCTCACGCATTCGGACGGCTTGACGGGGCTATCGAACCGGCGTTATCTCGACCAGTATCTGTCGGCGGAATGGCGTCGCGGCACGCGCGACAAATCGGTCCTCGGCTTTCTGATGATCGATGTGGATAACTTCAAGGCCTACAACGACACCTACGGCCACGTGGCCGGCGACGAAGTGCTCAAACGGGTCGCGCAAACCGTTGAGTCATGCCTCGGTCGCTCTCCCGATCTCGCTGCGCGCTTTGGCGGCGAAGAGTTCGCGGTCGTGATACCGGGCACGTCGTCGGGCGGCTTGCGTCTGCTCGCGGAAAAAATCCGCCTCGCCATCGAGGGACTCGGGATTCCGCATTCGATGTCCGCAACCGGTGTCGTCACGATCAGCATCGGTGCGGCAATCCTGGTGCCGTCGCTGGACGAACCGGTAACGACGCTGATCGAAGCCGCCGATGTCGCGCTGTATCGCGCAAAGCGGGATGGCAAGAATCAGGTGGCGGTGACGGGCTGATTGCTGCTTATTGCTTGTCATCTGTCGCTTGCTGCTTGTCAGCTGGCACGCGTCGCTTGTCGCTTGCCATGCCATGTTGCAGATAGAACGCATCGCGCGGATATCTCGCGCGCCGGCGCCAGACAACTCAGGGCGTATCACCGCTGCGCGGGCGGTCATCCGCAGTGCCGGCGATGCTGGGACTTGGAGCCGGCATCCTCTCGCAATCCAGAACGCGCCGTCGTTCGCGAAAGAGCCGCTGAAGGTCGAGCAACCGGCCAGCGTCGCGCATCTGAACGCGCGGTTCACGCGCTGTAACAGATGTGATGGACAATGAAGGCGCACGCCCCCTCCCCGATATCCCCTGTACCTCGCAATGGCAAAGGAAAGCCTCATGACTTACGACGACAGCAATCCCTTCGCAAGGATTCTGCGTGGCGAACTGCCGTGCATCAAAGTGGCCGAGAGCGACGCCGCCCTCGCCTTCATGGACCTGATGCCGCAGGCCGACGGCCATCTGCTGGTCGTACCGAAAGAAAAGGCGGTGCAGATTTTCGAGTTGTCCGATGCGTCATTGACCGCGTGCATGCGCATGACGCAGAAGCTTGCGATTGCCGTTCGCGCAGCGTTGCGCCCGGACGGCGTGTTCATCGGCCAATTCAATGGCGCGGCGGCGGGACAAACGGTGCCTCACGTGCATTTTCACGTGATCCCGCGCTGGGAAGGCCAGCCGTTGAAACTGCATTCGCGCGACGTCGCCGATGCGGATACGCTCGAGGCGCTCGCAAAACGCATCCGCTCGCACTGGCGCGCCGCCTGATGCTGTTCTACGCGGTGCTTCCTTAACGTGGTTACGCGCCGTAACAACTGTAAAAGCCATTGAAACCAGCGGCCCGCGCTGCGCGGCTAGACTGCAATTTGCCTTGTACCCGCAAGGCATTGAGTGTGGATCTCTTTTTTCAGCCTGCCGGAAACGGCAGGCTTTTTTGTTTGTGCCTGCGCCGCCGCTTGCCCGGCACGAGCGCGTAAAAAAACCCGCGCAACGCGGGTTTCCGATTCATTTACCGATGGTACGGCGCCGGGCCGTGATGCGGCGGCGGACGATGATGGTGGTGGTAATGATGCGGCGGCACATGGTGGCAACGCGTGACCAACCGGCCATGCACCCATACGCGCTGGCATACGGTACGGGCGTTGGCCGCTGTCGGTACGAAAGCACTTGCGGTGACGGTCAGCAACATCAAAGACATCAGTTTGCGCACGAATTCTCCTGTTCAGTGGGCCGCCATTTTAAGAGGGCGGCTCGCTTCGTGCAGTGCAGCACGCAGAACAGGAGTTGGATCGTTTGAAACAATGCGTCAGGGACCCTCGCGTGGGCGACGCAGTGGATGCCGCCAGTCGATTCGTCGCGGTCTAACGTGCGCCGGACGCATGGGGTGAAGGTGGCGGTGTTCCTGCCACAATTCGTCGGAGAAAAGAAACGCGACGATTAGCAGCGGAATGACCAGAAAAATGCCCAATATCAGGTGCTCGATCACGGTGGCCTCCGAATCGCAGGAGCATGATTTCATTGTAGAGCACCACCCGTACCCAGCAGGTGCAGCAGCGCCGATAACGCCTTTGCCTTGTCTGCAAACTCGCTGCATGGGCCGCTTTTAACGGGGCGTGCTATCTGCATGGCATCGTTTATCTTCTGCACCTAATCCGTTATTTCGCATTTTCTGTTTGGTCGGTTGAATGACTTTGTGTGCGATGCACAACGTCAGGGTTTTCGATGTATTAAATCACTTAATTGACGTTACTCGTTTACGCCAATACGCAGCGCAAAGCTTTACTGGTTAAAGCGGTGCGACCAGCGGGTCTTTTAGTTATCCGTTTCAATGTCACACGTTTTGGCGACTGCTCAAGGATTAAGCACTCGGCATGCGCGCTGCGACAATTCGCCACTGTTGCGACCGCACACAAGATGTGCTTGTCGTTCTTTCTCATTCTCCTAAAGTGCTAGATGCGGGTTAAACGTTAAAGTTAAATACATAGCTAACCTGAGTATTCGACCCGCACCGGAGGAAAAAATGAAAGCACGATTCGCCGTTGTTTTCGCCATTGCGGGTTTGGCTGCCGCGACCGTTCAGGCGCAAGACGCCATGGTCAAGCCGCAGCAAACCATTCAGTTCAAAGCCAACGCGTACGGCTGTTTGTCGAAGGATAAACTCGACGCCGCCGACCAGCATGCGCAAGCCGGCGAACAGCAAAAGATGCAGGAATTCTTCTCCGGATATCAATGCGTATCGACGCCTGCAAATTCAAGTTTCCGCGTGGTGCGTGTGGTCGGCCACGACGTCGAATTCGTGAATTCGGGCAATAGCGATACCGAAGGGCTGTGGGCAAACGATCGATTTATCAAGCAATAACCTGAATGCGTTAATTCCGGCGAGATTCGCTGGAATGTGATTTTGCGCGCGTCAATCCCCTGGCTTTTTAGAAAGCCTCGGGGCGTGTAAATTCATGCGTTGAAAAAAGCGGCTTCGCATTGGAGAGATGCGCGGCCGTTTTTATTTTCACGGCTTGCAACGCATTGGGCCACGCGCAAAATGGCGGCCAAAAAAAACCGATGTGGATGGTGGTCCACATCGGCAGTACGCCTTCTCGCAAAGCGCAGGAACAACAGATAACCGGCAAACCTCAATGCACGCGCTTGCTGCGCCGGAACTGATCGAACAGCACCGCCAGCAGCAGAATCCCGCCGCGAATCAGATATTGATAGAAAGTCGGTACGTTCAGCAGGCTCATCGCGTCCTGCACGGAGCCCATGATCAACACGCCGACCAGCACGCCCGAAATCGTCGCGACACCGCCCGTCAGCGACACGCCGCCGAGCACACACGCCGAAATCACGCCGAGTTCGAGACCGACCGACGTCTTCGGATCGCCGAGGCTCATCCGCGATGCGAGCATCACGCCTGCAAACCCGGTCACGAGACCTTGCAGCACGAACACGGTGATCTTGATGCGCGTCACGGGCAAGCCAGCCAGCAACGCCGCCTCACTGTTGCCGCCAACCGCCAGCACGTTCTTGCCGAACACCGTCTTCTTCAACAGGAAACCGAACAGCACGAAGCCAACGATGTTGCTCCATATCGGATACGAAATGCCGAGAAACGAGCCGCCGCCGAGGTCGAAGAAACGCTCTTCGGAAATCATCACCGCGTCGCCATTCGACGTAATGAACGCGAGGCCGCGCACGACTTCCATCATCGCCAGCGTGACGATCAGCGAGTTGATCTTGTAGCGCGCGACCAGCACGCCGTTAAAGAGACCGACCGCGCCGCCCGCGAGCACGCCGGCCGCGACGCCGAGCATCACGCTATGTGTCGCGGTGATCAACGTGGAGGCGACCACGCCGGCAAACGCGACGATCGACGCCACCGACAGATCCACTTCACCCAACGCGAGGACGAACATCATCGTGACGGAGATCGAACCGATCAACGTGACGGACAGCAGCAGCCCCTGGATATTGCGCGAGCTGATGAAGTCCGGCACGGTGAACGACAGCACCGCGAACAGGATGATGAACACCATCACGATGCCGGACTTATTGATCAAATCCCACGTGCGCGCCGCTCGCGCGCTTATTCCGGCAGACGCGACGGCGGGGGTCGAGGAATCGGTTGAAGGTGTATTCATGATGTGTATTCCGTTTCAGTAGCGCGATTCAATTGCTTTGGCCTAAATCGTGTGGTGTCGTATGGTGTCGTGTTGTGTCGTGTTGTGTCGAACAGGAGGCGACGTCAGCGGGGCAGGGCCAGCTTGATCAATGCGTCCGGCGTGGCTTGCGCCTTCGGCAGATCGCCGACGATGCAGCCTTCCTTCATCACGAGCACGCGATCCGCGACGCCGATCACCTCGGCCAGATCGCTCGACACGACGATCACCGTGCGGCCCGCTTCGGCGAGTCCGTACAACAGCCCATAAATTTCGCTGCGCGCGCCGACGTCGATGCCGCGTGTCGGCTCGTCCATCAGGAACACGTCGATCTCTTCGGCGAGCCAGCGCGACAGAATCACCTTCTGCTGATTGCCGCCCGACAGCGTGCCGATCGGCGTATCGCCATTGCGCGTCTTGATCGCGAGCTTGCCGATGAACTCCTTCGCGGTCTGCGCTTCCTTGCGTCCGTTGAGCACGTTGAAGCGGCTGAAATGACGGCGGCAACTGATGTTGAGGTTGTCCGACACCGACGCGATAGACACGATGCCTTCCTGCTTGCGGTCTTCCGGACACAGCGCGACACCCGCGCGCACCGCATCGCGTGGTGACGAGAAGCGCACCTGTTTGCCTTTGAGCGTGATCTCGCCGGCAGCGGGTTTGACCGCGCCGTAGATCAGCTTCATCAACTCCGAACGGCCCGCGCCGACGAGTCCGAAAAAGCCGACGATCTCACCCTTACGGGCTGAGAACGTAGCCGGTTCGCGCAAGCCGCGTCCCATCAGATTCTTGACGCTGAGTTGCACGTCACCGAGTTCTCGCGAGCGATAACCGTACACATCCACAATCGAGCGACCCACCATGCAGCTAATCAGGCGTTCGCGATCGAGTCCCGCACCCGCTTCGAAGGTATCGATACGGCGGCCGTCGCGAAACACCGTCACGCGGTCGCACAGTTCGTAGACTTCTTCCATCCGGTGCGTGACGTAGATGATCGCGCGGCCTTCGGCCTTCAACGCGCGAATGATCCGGAACAATTGCGTCGTTTCACGCGACGACAGCGAGCTGGTCGGTTCGTCGAACGCAATCACGCGCGCATCGCGCATCAGCGCCTTGCCGATTTCGATCATCTGCCGCTGACCGATCGACAGATTTTTCACCTGTTGCGACGGATCGATCTTTTCGCCGAGCCGTTCCAGTTCGCGCATCGCGCGCGACACCAGCGCTTTTTCATCGAGCACGCCGAAGCGATTGGGCAACGCGCCGAGCATCAGGTTTTCGGCGACGGTCAATTCCGGCACCAGGTGCAATTCCTGATAGATGATCGCGACGCCCGCTGCGATCGCCGCCTTCGTCGTCGTGAATTGCTGCTCGACGCCGCCCAGCGACAACGTGCCCGCCGCCGGTTGATTCACGCCGGACAACACTTTCAGCAGCGTCGATTTGCCCGCGCCGTTTTCGCCCATCAGGCCATGCACTTCACCGCGCCGCACTTCGAGCGACACCTGATCGAGCGCAAGCACGCCAGGAAAGCGCACGGTGATGCCGTCGAGTTGCAGATACGGTTGCGTGCCGGGCTCGAAAGCAGTTGAGGGCGCTAACGCCGCCGCTGCGTCGCCGGAAGACTCAATGTGTGAGGACATCATTGGAAAAACCTCAAGCTGGTGAACATCTTTGCGGGCCGCTTGCGCCTCCACGCGCGCACGGCCCGCAACATGCGGGCTCGAACTCGAGCTCCGCCATACCGCTTCGCTTTACCGCTTATTGCCCGCTTAAATACCGAGTTCTTTCCGCACGTCCTGCCAGTTGCTGCGCACCATCAGCTTGCCGGTAGTCTGCGTATCGGCAGGCGGCTGCTTGCCCGCCTTGATCCAGTCGACCAGGTTCTCCGTGCTGTCCTTGCCATGGTTGGTCGAGCTGACCGCGATCGTGCCGTAGAAGCCCGTCGGTTCTTTCTTCTGGAACTCGGCGAACGCTTCGCCCGCGCCGTTGATGCCGACGCCGATCACATCCGCCGCGGGAATATGCAGTTGCTCGGTAGCGCGCACGCCGCCCAGCACGCTTTCTTCGTTCAGCGCGAAGATCACCCACTTCTTGATGTTCGGATGCTGCGCAAGCACCGGCGACGATGCGTTGAAGCCGCCTTCGTCATCGGTGGTCTTTTGCGGCGCGTCGAAGATGTTTTCCTTCTTGAAGCCGCCGGCCACCAGCGTTTGCGTGGCGCCGTCAGTGCGCAGCTTGGCGGTCGGCAGTTCGTAGTTCGTGATGCGCAGTGCGCCGACTTCTTCCGGCTTCCAGCCGCGACGCTTCATCTCTTCGGCGATCGCCGTGCCGACCTGATTGCCGATCTTGAACGCGGACATGCCCAGGTGCGGCACGTTCGCGAGCGGCTTGCCGGTGGAGTCCACCAGTTGATCGTCGACGGTGACGAACTTCATGTTGTAGCGCTTCGCACGTGCCTGAATGGCCGGTCCGAGACGCACGTCGGGTGCGCAGATCACGAAGCCTTGTGCGCCTTGCGCGCCGAGGTTGTCGATGGCGGCCAGCACTTTTTCACCGTCCGGCGTGCCGATGTTGACCACCGTGAAGCCGTCCTTCTGGCCGAGCGCGGTCGCGGCCTTCTGCTCATTGATGAACCACGCCTGTTCCGGCATTTTCACGAGGAAGCCGACTTTAAGCGGCTGATCCGCGTGCGCGGAAAATTGCAGCGCGAAGGGGGCGGCGAGGGTCGCGGCGGCGATTGCGGTAAGGGTCAAACGGCGAAGCTTGCTGGTCATGTCTGTCTCCTGTTGATCTGGAATCAGCGCTTTGGCTGTCGATCAGAGGTCACGCCGTGGCGTGTGACTCCGGTCTCGTGCGAAGCGCCTGCTCCTGTCGCATACAACGTAGTTGCTGAGGTTAAAAAAGCTGCTTTGATGTCATTTTTCGCAGCGGGGGGCATGCTCGGCGGCGTTAGCCAGAGCGTGGGTAAGCAATGCGCGGCGTCGCGTATTTCACGTCACGTCGCACGACTGGCCTGGCACACGCGCCGGGCCGCGCCGCTTTGCTGCCAACCGCGCGGTGGGTGGCAACGCGAACGTCACGCGTCACGATCAAGCCGCCACGTAGGCCGTTTTCACGGCCGTCCAGAAGGCTGCATCGGTCGCGCCATACGCGGACGCTTTGCGGCCGCCACCCGGCGCGTGATGCTCGACGGCGGTGGTCGGCAGATTGATCGTCACGAGACCGCTTTGCGCGTGACGGCGAAAATGCCGCGCATGGGTGAGCGAGCGCGTGCAGATGCCGGCGCACAGGCCGTAAGTGGTGTCGTTCGCCAGATGCAGCGCGTGCTCGTAATCGTCCGCGCGCAACACGACAGCGAGCGGACCAAAAATCTCTTCTCGCGCGATACGGTGTTCGGGCTCGCCGACGAATAGCGCCGGTTCGAAGAAGTAACCGCGCGTCGCGCGCTCCAGCTGAACGCCGCCACGCAGCAATTGCGCGCCTTCCTGCTGGCCGATGCGCACGTAGTCGAGACTGCGCTCCAGTTGCGCGGCGTTCGCGACCGGGCCGATATCGGTGCCGTGTTTCAACGCGTGATCGACGGAAAGTCTGGCGAGTTTCGCCTGCAACGCTGCGACGAACGGCTCGAACACGGCGCGCTCGACGATCAGCCGCGCCGACGCCGTACCGCGTTGACCGGCCGCGCTATACGCGCCGTTCAGCGCGGCATCGACGGCGCTGTCGAGATCGGCGTCGGCCAACACCACAAAAGGATTCTTGCCGCCCATTTCGAGCTGCACGCGCGCCTGGCGAGCGGTCGCGACCTGCAGCACGCGCGAGCCGGTTTCCGCCGATCCGGTCAGGCTGATCGCCGCCACCAGCGGATGCGCGACGATCCGCTTGCCGACCTGCCGGCCGCTCCCCATCACGAGATTGAACACGCCAGCGGGCAACCCCGCGCGGCTGATAATCGACGCCAGCGCCGCCGCGCACGCCGGGGCCGATTCCGCCGGTTTGAACACCACGCAGTTGCCGTGGGCGATCGCGGCGCCGATCTTCGCCGCGGCAATCGCCAGCGGCGCGCTCCACGGCGTGATGATGCCGATGACGCCGAGCGGTTCGCGCGTCACGTCGATCTCGACCTCGGCTCGCGCCGACGCCACCGGCTCGGCGAGCGCGCGCAACGCTTCGGCGGCGAACAGCTTGAAGATCTGGCCAGCGCGCGTCGCTTCGGCGGCGGCCTCGGGCAGCGTCTTGCCGACCTCACGCGCGAGCAGCCGGCTGAGCTCGTCGCGGCGCGCCAGCACTTCGGTGCCGATTGCATCGAGCGCGTCAGCGCGACGCTGCGCCGACGCCAGCGACCACTCGCGAAACACCGCATGGGCGGCTTCGATCGCCGCATCGGTTTGGCGCACGTCGGCCCGCACGTATTCGCCGACCGGCTCGTCCAGGTCCGACGGATTGAACGACACACCCGTGGTCGCGCCCGTCTCCCATCCGCCATTGATGTAATGGCGAAATGGGCTGGCAACCAGCGGAACGAGTGGATCGCGGTTCATCGACGGAAAGATGCCAAGTGGGAAGTTCGAAAAGTCCACGAATGGTATGAGCCGCCCCAATAACTTTCCAATCCCTTTTTTGGCCTTCCAGATATCAATTCTGGTATAGCATCATGGTGCCCGACCGGGACGAAGCTTCCGGCGGATCGGCTTCCAACGGTCAACAAAAAAGCTCGGAGACATGCATGACGCGTAGCTATTCGAACTGGTTCGTGCGGGCGCGGCTCAAGACGCGCCAGTTGCTGCTGCTGGCGGCGATGGAGGAGGAGGGCAACGTGCGCCGCGCCGCCGACGTGCTCGGCATGACTCAACCCGCCGCGTCGCGGCTGTTGAAAGAGTTGGAGGACATGCTGGAAGTCAGCCTGTTCGACCGTACGCCGCACGGCATGCACGCAACGTTGTACGGCGAAGTGATGATCCGGCACGCGCGCATGGTGCTATCCAATCTGAGCCATGCACACGATGAAATCTCCGCGCTGCGCGCCGGTCTCGCCGGCCAGGTGCGGATCGGCGTGATTGCGGCGGCCGCTGCGACGATGGTGCCGCGCGCGATCGCCAGCGTGAAACAACGTTATCCACAATTACAGATCTGGACCGAGGTCGAAACCTCGGACGTGATGCTGCCGCGGCTGGCCGAAGGCGAACTCGACATCATGATCGGCCGCGTACTGGAGCGGCAAAACCAGTTCAAAGCCGAAGTCCGCTACGAACCGCTCGCCGACGAACCGCTCTGTGTGGTCGCCCGCCCTGGCCATCCTCTCGAAAATGAGACAGGTTTGACGCTGCGCGGAATCGTCAATGCGAGTTGGGTTTTGCACCCGCCGGGCAGCGTGCTGCGCCATCGCTTTGATCTGGTGTTTTCGCAAATCGGGCTGAATCCGCCGCAAAATGTGGTCAATACCAACAATTTTCTGGCCATTTCGAGCCTGCTTCTTCAAAGCGACATGTTGGCGGTTTTACCTGACGAAGTGGCGCGTCAGTACCAACAGTACGGTGTGCTGAAGCGTATTCCGATCGATTTACCGTGCAGGATGGATACATTCGGTATCATCACGCGCCAGTCGCATCTGCTTTCGCCCGCGGCCTCCGTCGTACTCGAAGCCTTGCGGGAAGCCGCTGCCGAGGTCTATGGCACGCCTGCCGAGGCGGCAGTGGCGCGATAAATGCTTCTCCCATTGGTATGACGGCCGGTTAACGGCCCGGGGAGAAGCAGGCGATGTACAACAAACACGGAAAACGGCAACGCGCCGTCGACGATTCTTTTTCTGTTCGCTCCGGTGGAGCGAGCGCCTGGTTTAGCAACGGCATGGCTCTCAAATCGACGATTTACAAGGCGGAACTGCAGATCGCCAACATGGACCGGCACTATTACGCCGACCATTCGCTGACGATCGCCCGCCATCCCTCCGAAACCGACGAACGGATGATGGTCCGCGTCGCCGCGTTCGCGCTGTTCGCGCAGGAACGCCTCGAATTCTGCAAAGGTTTGTCGGACGTCGACGAACCGGATTTGTGGCAGAAGGATTTGACCGGCGCGATCGAAACGTGGATCGAAGTCGGTCAGCCGGAGGAACGGCGGATCGCCAAGGCGAGCGGACGCTCGAACGAAGTGATCGTGATCGCCTACGGTGGCCGGACTTCCGACATCTGGTGGCAAGGCGTGCGCAATAAGGTGGAACGCCTGCGCAACGTGACGGTGTGGTCGCTGGATGAAGAGGTGGCTGCGTCGCTCGGCTCGCTCGCGGAACGCACGATGCGTTTGCAATGCACGGTGCAGGACGGCGAAGCATGGCTCGGCAGCGCCGATGCCGATGCGGTAAAGGTCGCCTGGACAGTGTTGAAGGAACCGGCCAACGCCTGACGGTTGGCCCTGACGCGCAAAGGGTCAGAGAGAAGTCATACGCGCCGCTTCAGGCGGCCCCTTCAGTTCGACCATATTGCCCTCCGGGTCGAACAGATACAGCGACGGCCCAAAGCCGTCCGCGCCATAGCGTACTCCCTGTTCGCCCAGGCGCACGCCGTGCGCGGCCAGATGCGCTTTGAGCGCGTCGGCGTCGAACGATTCGACGCGCAAGCACACGTGATCCATATTTCGTCCCGCGCCCGGTACGCCATTGTCGGCGTGGTCGAGCTTCGCGCCGACCTGCAACAGGTCGATCAGCGAGCGGCCAGCGCGCAATTGCGTCAGGCCCAGATCGCGTTGCTCCTTTTCGACGCTGCATCCGAGGACATCGCAATAGAAATGCGCCATGGCCTCGACGTTCGTCGCCCGGATGACAACGTGATCGATCTCGCGAATATGGATTTTCATGTCGAACGCCCCTCGCTGTTTCGCAGAACGGATGATTAGCCAGTGTAGAAGAAAGGGCCACGCTGCGAGCGGAGATGCCGGGATCGACCAGAAGGGCCGGATCGAAAGGAAAAATTGGGAAACTACAGACGAAAAAAAGCCCGCTCTATGTGGAGCGGGCTGAATCCATATCAGGAGGAGACATGGAGGAGACAGGTACTAATATACACATGGGGTTGGTGCGACGCAATAACTTTTTAAGGGAAAACCCGACATCGGGCCAAATTGTCGCAGTTTTTAATAATTTTTAACGTAACGGCTGCCTGGCGGGGCCTTGCGCCGATACATGACCGCAATGACAGAGCAAGAACCGGGGCGTAGTGTGTCGGCATATTGGTTAAATTGGTGAGCATCGACCTCGACCGCCTATCTGGAACCATCATGAACGGCATCACCGATCCTACCGACACCGACCGAGCATCAGACAGCGCCAGCTGGGCCTCCGACGACGAGCGCTGGGCCGCCGTCACGCGTCGCGAGCCCCAAGCCGACGGGGCATTCTTCTACGCGGTCAGAACGACCGGCGTGTTCTGCCGCCCGTCGTGCGCGTCGCGCCAGCCACGTCGTGAGAATGTCGCTTTTTTCGCCGATGCCGACGCCGCGCGCGCCGCGGGCTTCCGCGATTGCAAACGCTGCCAGCCGGGCGGCTTGCCGCGCGAACTGGAAATCGTGAAGCGCGCCTGTGCCGCATTGGATGCCGATCCGCAGCGGCGTCTCACGCTCGCGCAATTGAGCGACGCCGTACACGTCAGTCCGTTCCATCTTCAGCGGTTATTCAAGCGCGTCGTGGGCGTTTCACCGCGTCAATATCAGGCCGCACAGCGGGGCGCCGCGTTGCGCGACGCGCTGCGCAGCGGGGCCGACGTCACGCGGGCCACGCTCGACGCGGGCTTCGGCTCGCCATCGCGAATGTACGACAGCGCGCCGGCCGAACTGGGCATGGCGCCGTCCGCGTATCGGCGTAAGGGAGCGGGACTGACCGTGCGCTATGCGATCGCGCCGACGTCGCTTGGCTTCGTGCTGGTCGCGGCGACGGAGAAGGGCATCTGCAAGATCGGTTTCGGCGACGACAGTACGCTGCTGATCGACGAATTGCGCGGCGAGTTCGTCAACGCCGATCTGTTGGAGGATGCCCGACAGTTGGCGCCGTTCATCGCGCAGATCGATGCTTATCTGCGCGGCACGCGTCAGGACTTCGACCTGCCGCTGGATATCGCCGCGACCTCGTTCCGGCAGCGTGTGTGGGACGCGCTGCGGCGCATTCCGTACGGCGAAACGCGCAGTTATTCACAGATCGCCGAAACAATCGGCTCGCCCCGCGCCGTGCGCGCCGTGGCGACCGCGTGCGCGACGAATCCCGTGGCGCTGGCGATTCCCTGTCATCGTGTCGTACAAAAAGGTGGGGCGCTCGCGGGATATCGTTGGGGCCTGCCGCGCAAGGCGGCGTTGCTCGATAACGAAGCACAGCACGCTAGCGATGCGTCATCTCGTCGGAATGATCGCGATCGCACGCAGAAATCTCGCCTTGACGATTTGGAAACGTCTGTCCCTCCCAAACTGGACCACGCCGCGTGAGCACGCTTGACGATGTCGCAACCCTGGAACTGCCGTTCAAAGCACCGTTCGACTGGCCGCGCCTGCTGCGCTTTTTCGGCGGTCGCGCCACGCCGGGCGTCGAAGCCGTCGAAGACGGCGCGTACCGCCGCGCAATCGATTGGACCGGCGATAGCGGCACGTTAAGTGTGCGTCTGCATCCGCGCAAACGGTGCCTGGTGGCAAGCATTGAAGGACCGGTGAGCCGTCACGCGGATGCGCTCGCCGTCCCGATTGCAAAGATGTTCGATCTGCGCGCCGATCCGAAAAAGATCGGTGCCGAACTCTCTGCCGATCCGTGGCTCGCGCCGCTGGTCGAAGCCGTGCCCGGTTTGCGCGTGCCCGGCGCGTGGTCGGGTTTCGAACTCTTCGTGCGCGCAATCGTCGGCCAGCAGGTCAGCGTGAAGGCGGCGACCACGCTCATCGGGCGGCTGGTGCAGCGCGCCGGCGAGCGCATCGACGGACATCCGCATGAGAACACCGCATGGCGTTTTCCGACCCCCGCCGCTTTGGCCGCCGTCGATCTCGCGCAGATCGGCATGCCGGGTAAACGTGTAGCGGCGTTGCAAGGTTTCGCGCACGCGGTCGCCACCGGCGACGTGCCGGTCGACAGCAATGCCGTCGACGCGGATAGTTTGCGTGCTGCGTTGCTCGCGCTGCCCGGCATCGGCCCGTGGACGGTCGAATATGTCGCGATGCGCGCATGGCGCGATGCCGACGCGTGGCCGGCGTGGGACCTTGTGCTGATGCAGTCGATCACCGCGCGCGACCCGTCGCTTGTACGACCCACCCAGCAACGCGCGCGTACCGATGCGTGGCGGCCATGGCGTGCGTATGCAGCGATGCATCTGTGGAACGAGGTGGCAGACCGCGTGGGTGCCACGCGTGGCGGCTGATCCGGCGTTCAACGCAACAGCTGAATGGTGGCGGAAACGGAAGGCCCTTCAGGGAAAAACGCGAATCGCGGAAGGCCCGGGCGGCGAGTAGAGTGGGACAGTAGCGACATCGTGCACCACCGCCGGGTTCGGCTGAAAAGCACCCAGGACCGCGCACCAGCGGGCTCGCCCAGGCTGCCGAAGCGGCCTCAAGCAGGCGTCGTAACGAGATGTTAAAGTGCCCGCTACTGAAAATTCCGCCGGACGTTGTCAACCGCGCAGTGCTGCCGCATGCAGTCACGCGGCACATGGCGGCCGACAACGCCCGACTCGCATCAATGCCAAACACCACATCTTCCCGCACGACCGACGCGTTCCTGCACCGCCTGTCCGTGCTGACTTCGGGCCCGCAGCGCGATGCGCTGACGCGCGGCCTGCGCGGCATCGAGAAGGAAAGCTTGCGCGTCACCCATGCGGGTCAACTCGCATTGACGCCGCACCCGCGCGCGCTGGGTTCGGCGCTCACGCATCCGTCGCTGACCACCGACTATTCCGAAGCCTTGCTCGAACTGATCACGCCGGCTGAGCAGGACGTCGCGATCACGCTCGACAAACTCGATACGCTGCATCGCTTCGTCTATGCGGAACTCGGTGACGAGATCCTGTGGAACAACTCGATGCCGGGCCTGCTGCCCGATACCGACGACGGCATCCCGATTGCGAATTACGGCAACTCGAACATCGGCAAGCTGAAATACGTGTACCGCATCGGCCTTGCGTTGCGCTATGGCCGCACGATGCAGTGCATCGCGGGCATCCACTACAACTATTCCCTGAACGAAGAGGTGTGGCGCCTGCTGCATGCCGACCAGCAATCCACGGCGAATGCGGTCGATTTCCAGTCCGAACGTTACCTTGCGCTGATCCGCAATTTCCGCCGCACTAACTGGCTGCTGATGTACCTGTTCGGCGCATCGCCGGCTTTGGACCGGCGCTTTCTCCGCGATCGAAAAAACACGCTGGAAACCTTCGACGCCGACACGCTGTACCGCCCGTACGCGACCAGCCTGCGCATGAGCGATCTCGGTTACTCGAACACCACAGCGCAGGCCGCACTGCACGCTGACTACGACACGCTGCCCGGCTATCTCGACGCACTTGCCAAAGCGGTGAGCCAACCGTACCCGGCATACGAACAGATCGGCACGCAACGCGATGGCGAGTGGGTACAGATCAACACCAACGTATTGCAGATCGAAAACGAGTTCTATTCGACCATTCGTCCGAAGCGCATAACGCATCCGGGCGAGCGTCCGCTGCATGCATTGGCCGCGCGGGGCGTGCAATACGTCGAAGTGCGCTGCATGGACATCGATCCGTTCGAGCCGAGCGGCATTTCGTTGGAGACGTCGCGCTTTCTCGATGCTTATCTGCTGGTTTGCGCGCTCGACGACAGCGCACTGTTGCCGCCCGATTCCTATGCGGAAGCAAACCAGAACTTTGGCCGCGTGACGATGGAAGGTCGCAAACCCGGCCTTGAACTGGTCCGCGACGGTCAACCGGTTGCGATGATCGACTGGGCGAATGAATTGCTCGCCAAGATCGACGCAGCGGCTGCCGCACTCGACACGTTGCAGGGCGGCGATGCGCACGCTCGCTCGGTGCAGGTTCAGCGCGCGAAGCTGGCAGACGCGTCGCTCACACCGTCGGCGCGTGTGCTGCAAACCATGCGCGACAAGCAGCAGAGCTTCCTGGCATTTGGTCTGGAACAAAGCGAAGCGCACGCCGCGTATTTCCGTTCGCGTCCGCTGGATGCCGATCAGGCAAAAGTGTTCAGCGATCTCGCCACGCAATCGCTCGAAGAACAGGCCAAGCTGGAGCGCGAAGAAGTCGGTTCGTTCGACGCATTTGTCGCAGCTTATCGCGCGTACACGTTAAATCGTTTTAGCGTCTGACGAGTGTGCCTGAGGCAGTGAATGCAAAAGCGACCGGCCAGGTCGCTTTTTTATTGCGCGCAGGTAACGTCTACGTGATGACACGGCGGACGCAGAGCGCGATCGGCAAATTCTCCACGCGTTCCGACGATTCTCTGATCGAGGTGAAACACCATACCGATGCCATGGTCCAAACTCACATGAAACGGTCCATCGAGGGAGGGCTTATCGTGATAAACAAAATTCTATTGGCCGCGCTGTGTGTTGCCGGTGTGGCCGCGGCTGGGTGTTCGACGCAAGGGCAGGTCAATCCGGATGTCATGCAGGTCGCGACCACCCCGTTGACGTGCTCGGATGGCGCCCAATGCGATCTCTGGTGGCAACGCGCGCAAACATGGGTGCAGAACCACTCGACGTACAAAATCGAATCGGCGACCCGTTCGCTGATCCAGACCGCTGGCCCGGATGGTGGCAAACGCGCGCTCGCGTATCAGATCACCCGTACCGCGAATCCCGATGGCACGGCGACCATCGGCTTTGCTGCGCATTGCGATGGCTCGATGGGCTGCAAGCCGAATCCGTGGGAAGCGGGCGCGGACTTCAAGGAGTTCGTGCGAGGACAGAGCGGTGCGGGCGCGAATGCGCCGCAGGGTAACGCGACGCCGTCGCAACCTGCTGCGACAACGGCACATCCGGATGCGTCGCAAGGTCAATCGATTCCCGCGGCGAATGGCGAGGCCATGTCGCAATAGTGAAGAAGGCGCGCAATCAGGCGATGGCGGACTATCGCTGGTGCGCGCCTTTGTTTGATGCGTTGAAGCGATGCATCAACGCATCAATGCCCCATTGAAGGGCCGGCGCCCTTACGCGGCTTCGTGACCCAGACGAGTACGGCAAGCACCAGAAACGCCGCACAGGAAATGCGGAAGAAATCGTTGGTTGCCAGCATATAGGCCTGGGCTGTCACGGTCTGATTCAACTGTGCAGTGAGGCCGTCGCCGGATAAACCGAGGCTCGCCAATGCGTCCTTATATGCGTTGGTATTCGCTGAATACACGTTCACCGAATCGGTCAGTATCGCGTGATGGTGAATCGTGTCGTTCTCCCAGAACGTCGTGCTGATCGCCGTGCCGATTGCCCCCGACAAAGTCCGGAAGAAGTTCGACAGACCGGACGCGCTCGCCAGCCGCTCATCCGACACGCTCGAGAGCGTGATCGTCGTCATCGGCACGAAGAAGCAGGCCACGCCGATGCCTTGTATGAGACGCGGCCAGATCACGTGATTGAATGGCACATCGAGCGTGAAAGTCGAGTTCCAGAACGACACGAACGCGAACACGATAAACGCGAAGCTCGCCACCATCCGCAGATTCAGCCGATGCATGTTCTTGCCGATCATCGGCGACAACACCAGCGCGAGCAGGCCCACCGGCGCGGTCGCCAGACCCGCGAGCCACGGTGTGTAGCCCATCACGGTTTGCAGCCACAGCGGGAAGATCACCACCGACCCGAAGAACGCCATGAAGCCAAACGAAATGATCACCACGCCGAGCGCGAAATTGCGGTCCTTGAACAGCGAGAGATCGACGATAGGCTCGGTGTCCGTCGTCTCCCACACCAGCAGGAACGCAATCGACACCACCGCGATCACCGCCAGCGTGACGATGAATGTCGAGTTGAACCAGTCGCGATCCTTGCCGAGGTCGAGCATCATCTGCAGACACGACACGCCGATCACGAGCAACGCGAGGCCGATTGCGTCGATGCGCTGCTTGCTGGTTTTCGTCTCACGACCGCGCAGCAGAATGAACGCGCATACCGCCGAGAACACCCCAATTGGCACGTTGATATAGAAAATCCACGGCCACGTGTAGTTATCGGTGATGTAGCCGCCCATCACCGGACCGAAAATCGGCGCGCAAATCACGGTCATCGCCCAGAGACCCAACGCGAGCCCGCGTTTCTCCGGCGGATAGGAACGCATCAGAATGGTCTGCGAGAGCGGGACCATCGGCCCGGAGACCAACCCTTGCAACAGCCGGAACGCGATCAGCGATTCGAAGTTTTGCGCGAAACCGCACATCGCCGAGGCAACCGTGAAAAGCAGCACGGACAGCGTGAACAGCTTGGCCTCGCCGACCCGCCGCGCGAGCCAGCCGGTCAACGGTACGGCAATCGCCGACGCGACCGAATACGATGAGATGACCCAGGTGCCCTGGCTGGTCGCCACCCCGAGGCTGCCGGAAATGGTCGGTACCGCGACGTTCGCAATCGAGGTGTCCAGCACCTCCATAAACGTGCCCAACGCGAGGCCGACGGTGAGCAGCGCAAGCATTCCGCCCTTGAGCGGCGCGGGTTCGGCTGCGGGCAGCGCGGCGACGGAAGCCGTGGCATCCATATTTTCTTCTCCTCAGCTGGGAAAGCTTGTCACGGCAGCCTTATCACGCCTGACGAATGGCGTGCTTACATGCCGGAACACCCTCTGCCCAGACAGATATCTGCAAACAATGACGCTCTTAAAAGCGCCTCTTTGGTGATTGCGGATTGCTCGCCTTATTCCGGCGACGATCCTTCAGACGAATCTTTCTGCGACTCCGGCTCGGCGTCCTGCTGCGGCCCCAACCCGCAACACAATCCTGACGGCCCATCCAGCCCGTTCGCGATAAAACGGCTCAGCAACTCAATCAGCGTCGCATGTTCGGCGGCGGAAAATCCGCGCAACTGCTCGTTCAATACTGCCGCGCCCAGACTGGGCAATTGCCGCGCGGCTTCGTGGCCCTGTGACGTCAGTTCCAGCTTCACCATCCGGCGATCGGCATCACTTCGCGTGCGGACCACAAAGCCTTTCTTTTCAAGGCGATCGAGCAAACGCGTCATCGATCCGCTGTCGTAAGACATTGCTCGCGATAACTCGAATGGCGTGCTCGCGCGTCTGGACGACAGCATCACGATCACGCCGATCTGCTGGGCGGTGAGACCGAGCGGCGCGACAGCGCGATCCGTCCGTTCGACCAGCACGTTGCGCGCTTTCGTCAGGTAATAGCCGAGGCTCGACTCCAGAGGAGTCGTGTCCGCGTTGTAGGGGCCATCAGTCATTGTGTTTCCGGAACATCGACGAGCAAAACGGAGTTTAGCTGCCTAAGCAGGCAAGTCAAATCTCATTCACGCCATGCATACGACTGAAAAACAACAGCCGCGCCGCGCGTAGGGCGAAGTATCTTGAAATTTGATTGCATAGTCAATATTATGACAAGCAACGAGTTACGCGCGATCCGCGCCACCCGAGACCATGTTCTGACCGATTTTCTGCTCGTCGCGCACGCGGCGCGCAAACAAGGATTTCCCCATGCTGTACCTTAAAAACACCCTTGGCGGCCTGGGCCGCTCTCTGACCGATTCCGCACTAAACAGCTTTCAAGGCCCGAACCGCTGGTGGAAACTCGCGCTTTTCGCCGTGCTGGTCGTGGTGCCGGGTGGATCGGTAGGGGTGGTGGTCATGGCATGGGTCGAGCATCGGCGGGGACGGAAGGGCAGTAAGGCTGGGTCCGACATGGCGAGGATCCCAGCGTCGGTCACGGCTACGAGCCTTGTGCCGGCAAGCACCGTCACGCCCACCACTGCGTGTCACGCACGTGGCGATGCCCCGTGCCGCGCAGCAGCGGGCAAGCAGGCCCGTCAGGCGAAGTCGACGGAATCACGGGTTTAACGCGTCCAGCGGTAACAACGTGTAACCATCGCGGCCGTCCAAGTAACACCTCTGCACTCTTCCTCGCATTACCCTTTCAGTTTCCCGCGCTCGCGGGCTCATACGCTAACATTCCGGCAGACCAAGATCTCGCCCCGCCGACGGTGCCGCCATCGGCCGCATCGCGGCGTCCAGAAGGAATTCATTGCATGCAGTCTGATCGACTCTCGCGCGCGAGGCCGTTTGCGCCTCGCGCCCTGACTATCGCGGTAACGGCGGCGCTCTCCACGTTGCTCGCCGCTTGCGCCGTCGGCCCCGACTATAAGCGGCCTGCCGCCGAGATCCCGGCTTCGTTCAAGGAAGCTGCGCCGGGCTGGAAAGTCGCGCAGCCGGCCGATCAGCAGGATCGCGGCGACTGGTGGGCCATTTACGAAGATCCGCAACTCAACGCACTGCAGGACAAGTTGAACGCCGCGAATCAGACCATCGCGCAATATGCGGCCGCTTACCGGCAGGCGCGCGCGCTTGTGGGCGAGGCAAGGGCCGCGTATTTCCCGACTGTCGGTGCGTCGGCGGGTGCGACGCGTTCGGGCACCGGCGTGTCGTCGACGGGAAGCTCGAACACCAACCGTTCCGGCGTCAGCAATAGCTTTAACGTACAGCTCGACGCGAGCTGGGAGCCTGATCTGTGGGGTTCGGTCACGCGCACGGTCAACGCGCAGAAAGCCGGGCAACAAGGTGCCGCCGCCGATCTGGCCAACGCGAGCCTGTCGGCACAGGCCACGCTGGCCCAAACGTACTTCTCGCTACGCGCGCTCGACTCCACGCAAAGGTTGCTCGACGACACCGTAGTCGCCTATCAGAAGACGCTGCAACTCACGCAGAACCAGTACGCCCAAGGCGTCGCGGCGCGCTCCGATGTGATTCAGGCGCAGACGCAGTTGCAGTCGGCGCAAGCCGCCGCCATCGACAACGGCGTGCAGCGCGCTCAAGACGAGCACGCCATTGCCGTGCTGGTCGGCGTGCCGGCGTCGGTGTTCTCGATTCCGCCTAGCCCGCTCACCGCCGCACCGCCGGCGGTGCCCGCGCAGATGCCGTCCGCGCTGCTGGAGCGGCGGCCGGACATCGCCTCCGCGGAACGCAAGGCGGCGGCGGCCAACGAGCAGATCGGCGTGGCGATTGCCGCGTTCTTTCCGTCGTTGACGTTGTCGGCCAGCGGCGGTTTCGAGAATTCGGTGTTCTCGCAATTGCTGACCGCGCCATCGCGCTTCTGGACGCTCGGCCCGCAACTCGCGGCGACCCTGTTCGACGCGGGTCTGCGCCAGGCCCAGACCGACGCCGCTCGCGCCGCTTATGACGCGGATGTCGCGACCTACCGTCAAACGATATTGGCCGCGTTCCAGGACGTCGAAGATAACCTCGCGTCGCAACGCATCCTCGAACAGGAAATCATCGTGCAACGGCAAGCAGTGGATTCGGCGCGTCAGGCGCTGGCCATCGTGACGAACGAATACAAGGCGGGCACGGTCGGCTTCATCAACGTGCTGACCGCGCAGACCACCGCGTTCACGGCCGAGCAGAGGCTCGAGGCATTGGCCGGTCAGCGGATGGTGTCGTCGGTGGGCTTGGTGAAGGCGTTGGGCGGCGGCTGGGACGTGTCGCAAATGAACCGCGAAACGGGCGATGTGGCCGCACCGCCTCCGTTGCCAGCGTCGTCGGCCATGCCCGTTGCGCAGAGCGGGGCGGTGCCGATACAGGTTCAGAACCAGTAAGTTCGGCGCTGATCGAGCGGGCGTCGATCACAAAACAGAAGAGGCATGACGCACATTGCGCTCATGCCTCTTTTTTTATCATGCGTGACGAAGGCGTGACCAACACCTGGCCGCCTTGCCAGGTCGCTAATCTCAGTGCACGAAGGTGAGCGCCACCATCCCCGGCCCAGTCGGCCTTCCCAGCAGATTCAGCAGCCCCGCGAGGTTGTCGCGCGCTTCGGGCGCGGCGCTGGCGACCCCATGAAACGAAGTCGAAGCCGCCGATACCGTGCCGTTGCCGCTCAACATCAGCGGCCCCTTCATGGTCGTCAGATCGAGCGTGGACGACGCGCCCTGCGCCTGAAACAGCACCCGATACGAACCCAGCGGCTTCACCAGCGAAATCCGCGAACTCGCGTCGTTTAGCGTCACCGTCAACTGACCGAACGCTTCCCGATTGAAGCTACGCCAGTCGGACCACGACAACTGCACGTTGCCCTGCAGGTCGAGCGTATTGAACGGCGCACCCAATCCGCCCAGCAACGAAGCCGGCACCGACATTGCACCCGGCGTCACGTTGACGGTGCGCAGCGTGGCGTCGACGGTGATCGGGTCGGGCATCGCTTCGCTGTGCCGCATGGTCATGCGCACGCGGCCGGTGAACAACGGCCAGAACGACGTAGTCCATTCGATCCGCCCAGGCAGCAGGGTCGCCGCGCTCATGTCGGAGCCGGCAGCCAGCATCAGCGTGGCCGAGCCGTGCCACAGCGAACCGGCCGGATCGACGAGATTGACGTGCCCGCGCGTCTGTTTCGCAAACTGCGGGGTAATCCACGCGGCCGGCAACAACGTGAGCATGACGACTGCGGCGGACAGTACCGCGATCACCAGCCAGGGCAGCGCGACGCGCACGCGCCGCATCCAGTAATTCATGCGAGATCCCGTGACGGCGCGGTTATTTAGCGGTCGACGGCTGCAACGACGCCGTCAGATCCACCTGGCCGTCGTCCTTGAGCGCGGTGATGTGCGCTTCGGCGACCTGCACCTTGAACTGCTTGCGCGCGTCGTCGACCCAGCTTGTCCACGCCGGGAACGACGCGTTCTTCATCTGGATCTGCACCGCGTTGCCGATGACCTGCACCTGCGTCGCGGCAAGACCGTGATCGCCGAGCGAAGCGGTCAGCGCGTCCTTGAGCGCCGCGCCGGTGGGAGCAACGCCCTGACCCGCCGCCGACAACGCACGCGCCTCATTCGATTCCGCCGTCATCTGCGCGAGTTGCCGCTGCTGGCTCGGCAGCGTTTCACGCAGATGCGAGCGGCCTTCCTGCGCCGGCGCCCACAGTACCGACCACGCGATCACCACCGCGAGCACACCACCGCCCCAAGCCAGAATGGCCTTTTCGCGCTCGGTGCGCTGGTCCCAGAATCCGGCCCATGTTTGAGCGAGTTCAGCTTTCATTGTCCGTTCCTGATGGTCCACTTGCCGGTATTGCTGTCGATCGAACCGCTCAGCCCATTGCGCGCGAGACGCTTCGCAAAATCGGCGTCGAGCTTGACCTCGGGTTTGAAGGTCACGTCGAGTCGACGGTCGTGATAGTCGAGTCCGGCAATGCCGTTGACCGGCACCGGCGACAACGAGCGTGCCAGCCCGTCGGCCAGCGACAGGAAATCGTCCGGCGACAATTCACCCGCTGCGACCCGCAACTGCTGCAACTGATGTGACATCTGATCGGGCGCATCGAGCACGACCGTCGTCTTCGGGAACGTGTTGAGCAGCAGTTCGGTCATTTGCGTGTTGATCGCATCGCGTTGGCGCGCGAGCATCATCCACTGCACGTTCGCGCTGGTGATCGCGATCACCAGCGCGGCTACCGCCAACGTGATCGGCAGACGCAGACGGCGCAGCGTCGAGCGGTCGAGCCGCCACGGCTGCGAGGCGAACTCGAACTGGCACAGATCGAAGCGGCACTCCAGCGCACGCCGCGCCAGTTGCTCGAACGGCAGCGGACTTGCACCATGGATATGCGCCGCGAGCCGCGCCGGACTACTCGGCGCCAGGCTCGGCTCATTGCCGGGCACTTCGGTCAGCATGTAGAGCGAAATGGGCGCTGCGCCGGCCAATGCGCCGAGCGTTGAATTCACCGCGGTGGCCGGCACCGCCAGCCCTTCGCCTTGCACACCACGCGCAATCGCCAGTTCGACGCGCGGCGTGGTGCTTTCGACCATCCCTTCCAGCAACATCGCGGGCGCGGTCTGCACGACCGCGCCAAGGACAGCGGCCACCATCGGCGTGACGGAGGCAAGCTCCGGCGCCACGACGGGCGTCACGCCCGGCAGCGAGGTCGCCACACTGGCTCTGGCGGAACCCACAGCGACCGGTTCGCCAGCGCTGACCGTTTCCGCGACTTCGGCGGGCGTGTCGAGCACGGCCGCTTGCGGCAGGCAACGCGTCACCGGCACCGCGCGCAGGCTGCGATGACCCGCCGTGGTGAACGCTTCGACGATAAAGCGGAACCAGCCGCGATCGATGATCGCCAGCAACTGCCGTCCGCCCGCAACGGGTTGCGGGTCGACGGCGATATGACAGGTTTGCGGGTCCTGGATCAGTTGATCCTCGACGACATTGGGCAGCGCCTGACGCAACTTCGGGCCACGCAGCGGCGGCAGCGTCGCGGGCATCATCAGCAGGTCGCGCGCGGCGACCATCAGCACCGTCAGGTTGGCGCGCGGCAGCAGCGCGAGCGCCGAGCGGCCGGCGCGCTGGGTGCGGCCCGTTTTGTCGAGCAGGACGAACGGCAACTCCGGCAGTTGCCATTCCTGCGATGGCACCGCCGGATCACGCGGCGGCAATAGGACGATCAGCGTGCTCAAAGGCCACTCTCTCTGGGAATTGCGTTATTCATAGTTGGTCCTGTACTCGCACCACACGCGTTGTGTGAGTCATTGCATCGCGATAAACGAGTGTCGTGCGGTCCACTTCGGCGCGTTCGTGCTGCACGCGGCCATGAATCAAAAAGTAGCTGGTGGTGACGTCCATTTCGCTCGGATCGATCGAGGTCGACTGCACGCCGGAACCGGTCAACGCGAGTTGTACGTCGCTGATGTTGCGGAAGAACACGGTCTCCCGGCGCGCGACGAGAGCCTGCGCCGACGACAGATTCATTTCCGGCACGATCGCCGAGATCACCTGGGCTGACGCGGTATTCATGTTGACCGCTGTTGGGGTCGGCAGAATTGTCACGAAGGGCCTCAGTTGCTCGACCATTTCCGGCGTATAGCCTGGAATGTCGAGCAGCGAGTCGACGCTGATCATTTGCAGCGGAGCGCCCCCCTTGTCGTTGTCGTCGTCGATACCGGGGCTGTCGGTGAAGCCGCCGCCGGTGGAACCGCCCTGAACCGCCTGGGCCGCGGTGTTGGTGGTTGACGTGGTGCTCGACGAAGTGGTGGTGGACGTGCTGGTCTGAAAGCGGGTTGCCGATTGCGCGAGGCTCGCGCGCACCTGCACCGCGGTGTTCTTCGCCAGTTGACTGTTCGCGCCGAGCGACACGAGCAGGCGCTGATACGCGCTGATCTGCTCGGCGTTCAGTTGCAGCACGCCGGGTGCAGGGCTCGTTACCAGATTGCGGAGATTGAATTTGGCTTGCGCGTCTTCAATCGAACCCGACAGGTAAGTTTCCGCGCCTTGTTCCGCGCGGACCTCGCCGATCTGTCCAAGGAAATCGGACAGACGCGTCTTCGCAATCGGCACGCCCCACAAGCCGCCAAGATAGGTAATGCCGGCGGACGTATCGCCTTCCGAGCGCAGGATCAACCGCGTCCAGTCGAGTGCGCCGCGCGACACCCATAGCGCCTGCGAAAGCAGACGCTGATTTTCGATCCGCCTGATCTGGACCTGTTGCCGCCACAGCATGCCCGACACCAGAATCGCCGACAACGCAACGACCAGCAGCGCGCTGATGATCGCCGCGCCTTGCTGTCGCGCCCGCGACGATGCCCTGCGAGCTTTCCGTGTGGCGGATGCGCGCGAAAGGGCAGGCGCCTGCGGCTGACCGAAGCCAGCCGGCGAGGCACGCAAAAACCGTCGCGTAGACAACCAAGAGAATTTCATTTCATTCTCCGACCAGAAAAACCCGTTTGACGGGCCGCGCCAACGTCTTCGCCGACACGCTCACGTCCAGGCCCGTCACCGAGCGCGGCAACGGCGCATTGCCCAGTTGCGGCACCTTCAGATTATTGTTGGCTTCGATGATCGCGCTCTGCACATCTTCCATTTGCGTGGTCCAGCCGACCTTCGGTACATACAGCCGCGCGGAGATCGACGTGACGTCGCCCATCAGCGGGATGGCGGACCATCCTTCGCCCTCGGTGCCGCGCAATGCGCGCCGCAAATCGCCGAGATTGCCCAGCGGCGGCGACGCATAACGGGTCACGCGTCCATTGGACACCCGATAGCGCACCACCTGCAAACGCGGCGCGGCGCCCGGCAAAACCATTTCGCGGACGACCTGCAACACATTGCCCGACAGCGACACCGCGGCCTGGCCCGCTTCGTCGTCCGAGGCGGCGTGGCGCACGTCGATTCGCATCTGGTCGAACAACTGCGCAAACACGCGCTCTTCTTCCATCGCGTTCGTAATGGTCTGCCGACCGCGAATGATCTGGTCGAGTCCGCGCCACGACAGCACGGCAATCACCGCCATGATCGCAATCGCGACCAGCAATTCGATCAGCGTGAAGCCACGCGCGCCCGATCGGCGGCGGCGCTCAGAGCGAGCGGTTGTTTTCATTCGCGACCACCGTGACCATCTGAGCGAGATTGCCGGAACGCCCAGGCATCGTCACCATCACTTCCACTCGACGAAACACCGGATTCGGCGTCGACGTCACATTTTCGGTACACATCAGCTGCAAATTGCCTTGCGAACACTCGAAGCTCGTCGAGCCGACGTTGGGCCATGCGTGCGTCAGATGCAATTGGGCGAGCGTGTTATCCGCACTCCAGCCGGCGAGCAGACGCCGATGCAGATCGGCCTCGCCGCTCGCCAGACTGCCGACCGCACGCAACGACGCGGACAACGCGACCGCGATGATCGCGAGCGCGACCAGCACTTCGATCATCGTGAAGCCGCGTTGCGTGCTTTGGGCATGACCGGCGCGATTCAAACTGCTGCGACGACGCATCTCAGTGCACCTCGTAGCGGCCATTGCCGGTGCCGACGATCGTCGCGCTGCCGGCTGCCGAAAACAGCGTGATCTGCACGGGCACATCGATCGCCTCGGTGCCGAAGACGATACGGTGCGGATGCGAATCCGAACCTGGATAGCTGATCGTCACGCCGGTCACACCGCCCTCCCAGTTACGCGGCCCGAGCAGGTCGTCGCGCAACGGACGCCAGCCGTCTTCGGTTCGCTGATCGAAGCGAAAGCCGCCATCGAGCGGTTGCCATGCGATGGGCCGGGCGCGCACCTGCGCTTCGTCGCCCGCCGATTCGAACAGCAGCGCGAGACGCTGTGCTTCCTCGTTCAGATCGGTGCGCGGATTGCGGTTCATCGTCAAGGCGGTGAGTGACACCAGCAAGCCCGCGATCACGAGCACGACCATCATTTCGAGCAACGTGAACCCGGCGGAGCGGCGCGAGTTGCCACGCCGGCGCGAATCACGCGAGCGACGCGCGGCGCTACTCGCCGCGTGCGGCGACGGGGCCGTACACGGACTGTCCACACGGGACTTGCAAGCGGACATGCGCATAGAGCCGGCCATCAAACGATCAACTGGAAATCAGACAACAACGCATCGACAGGACACACGAACCGCGCTGCCAAGCAGCGGTACCCGACGGCAGTTCGCGCGCGTGAAAAACCGTACTTGATCAGGCCGCTTATTGCCAGGAGCCGACGTCGGCATCATTGCCTTCGCCGCCCGGCTTGCCGTCGGCGCCGTAACTGAACACGTCGATTTCGCCGTGCACGCCCGGATTCAGATACTGGTACGCGTTGCCCCACGGATCGTTCGGCAGACGCTCGAGGTAGCCGCCGTCTTTCCAGTTAGCCGGAATCGGATCAGTTGCCGGCTTTTCGATCAGCGCGCGCAGACCCTGCTCCTGTGTCGGATAACGGCCGTTATCGAGGCGATAAAGCTTCAGCGCCTGCATCACCGTGCCGATGTCCTGCTTGGCGGCGACGCGGCGTGCTTCGTCGGGACGGCTCATGATCTTCGGCACGATCAACGCGGCCAGAATACCCAGAATCGCGATCACGACCATCACTTCGATCAGCGTGAAACCACGTTGAAGACGGCTGCGCGAACCCGCGATTTCAGTGCGGCGAGTGGTCGACAGTTGCATAGCTTGCTACCTCTTTTCAGGTGAAATTTTTGACTGGTCAGAATGCATGAAGTGGCAATCAGGGTGCCATTGAACAGGCCCAGCCGGTCATTTTAATGTCATGGTATTGAAGGGATTCAACCCAACGCAATTTTCACAATAGTCCGTACAATGTGCGCATGAACGCCATCCAAATCCGCCTTCTGTCGCTCGCGCTGTTCGCCGTTTTCTGCGCGACGCTGACCTACTGGGTCATCACACTCACCGCGCTGTCCGGCACGCCGTTGCCCGCAGCCGCTGTGCACGCTCAGGTCTCCACCGACCAGGCCGCCACGCTGTTCGGCGGCCAGCTCACGCGCAGCGTCAATCAGGACGTGCATCTGTTCGGCATCCTCGCTTTGCGGGAAGGCGCTGCGGCCATCGTCAGCGTGGGCGGTGAACCGCCTCATGCCGTCTCGCTCGGCAGCGCGCTGATGCAGGGTGCCAAACTCTCCGAAGTCCGCGCCCGCTCGATCATCATCGACCGCAACGGCGCGCATTCCGAAGTATTCCTGCCGGCCAACGCAGCCGGTCCTACTATTTACGTCCGCTGAAATCGGGCGGCGTTGCTGTTTCAAGCCGCCTGATTTTTCAACCCGCCTGCTTCAACCCGTTTCGCTTCGACTTTCGTTTGCTTCAACCGGTTGCGCGGCCGCCTCAGCCGCTACTCGGCGCGCGACCCGGCCTCGTTTCGCGTTACTGCTTTAGCGCGTCACTGCACGAGGTTGTTCAACTCGATGATCGGCAGCATCACCGCGAGCACGATCACCAGCACCACGCCCCCCATCGCCAGAATCAGCAACGGCTCCAGCAGGCTCGTCAGGAACATCGTGCGACGCTCGAGCTCGCGTGCTTCGCCTTCGGCCGCGCGGTCGAGCATCGTCGTCACGTCGCCGGTTGCTTCACCTGAACGGATCAGGTGCACCAGAACCGGCGGAAACGTCTTCGTATTGCCGAGCGCGCGCGACAGCGACGTGCCTTCGCGCACCCGCACAATTGCATCGTCGATGTTGCCGCGCATCGCATTGTTGCTGAGCGTTTCCGCAGCGGCTTGCAACGCGCGCAAAATCGGCACGCCAGCGGCCGTCAGAATGCCGAGCGTGCTCGCAAAACGCACGGTGTTGTAGCCGCGCACGAGTTTGCCGAGGAGCGGCGCGGTAAGCAGCCAGCGGTCGAAAACGAGACGCGGGCCGGGCTGCTTCAGAATCGAGCGCACCATATACGACACCGCGAACACGCCGATCAGCACCGCCCACCACCAGTGCCGCACGAAACCGGACAACGCCATCATCATGATCGTGAGGAAGGGCAGTTGCTGCTTGGTGCTGGCAAACACGTTCACCACCTGCGGCACCACGTAGCTCAACAGGAACGTGACGATACCGAACGCAATGAACGTGACGATGGTCGGATACGTGAACGCGAGCACGATCTTCTGTTTCAACGCGTTGCTCTGTTCGATGTAGTCGGCCAGTCGCGACAACACCAGACCGAGCTTACCCGTGTGTTCACCGGCCGCGACGAGCGCCCGGTAAATCTCGGGGAAGTCTTTCGGATGCTGCGTCAGCGCATTGGCAAGCGAATGGCCGCCAAGCACTTCCGCGCGGATCGACGCCATCAGTTCGCGAATGTAATCGCGTTCCGATTGATCGGTCAGCACCGCGAGCGCTTCGTCGAGCGGCAGGCCCGCAATCAGCAGACTGGCCAGTTGGCGCGTGAGAATAGCCTGCTCGCGCTGCGACAAACGCCGTCCCAACGACAAACGCTGATTACGCTCGCCACGAGTGCGCGTTGCCGCCGGTTCGACGACCAGCGGCGTCAGCCCTTGTGAACGTAAATTCGTGCGGGCGCCACGCGCGCTGTCGGCGTCGAGCACGCCTTTTTGAGCCTTGCCCGCCGCATCGATTGCTTCGAAACGAAATGCCGGCATGCGCTTATGCTCCGCCTGTCACGCGAATCACTTCTTCGAGCGACGTCAGCCCGGAAGCGAGCCAGCGGTCCGCATCCTCACGCAACGTGCGCATGCCTTGCTCGCGACCTAACGCGAGAATTTCGGCATCGGCCGCATTGCGGTGGACCAGGCTGCGAATTTCTTCGTCGATCAGAAGCAGTTCGTACACACCGCGCCGTCCCGCGTAACCGGACTGGCCGCATCGGTCGCAACCGACCGGATGCCAGCGTACGCTGCCATCTTCTTCGGTGCGCTCTTCGCGGCACACCGGACACAGACGACGCACCAGCCGTTGCGCCAGCACGCCAAGCAGCGACGAAGCCAGCAGATAGGGTTCAACGCCCATGTCGGTCAGACGGGTGACGGCGGAAGCCGCGTCGTTCGTGTGCAGCGTGGCGAGCACAAGGTGGCCCGTCAGCGATGCCTGCACCGCGATCTGCGCGGTTTCGAGGTCGCGGATTTCACCGATCATGATGATGTCCGGATCCTGCCGCAGAATCGAGCGCAATGCGCGCGCGAAACTCATACCGATCCGTTCGTTGACCTGCGTCTGGCCAATGCCGGAGAGGTCGTATTCGATCGGATCCTCGACCGTCATGATGTTCGTCGTGGCCGTTTCGAGCCGCGACATCGACGCATACAGCGTGGTCGTCTTGCCCGAACCGGTCGGGCCGGTCACCAGCACGATGCCGTGCGGCTTGCCGATCAGCTTGTCGAACTTGACGAGCGTATCCGGCGCCATGCCGAGCGCTTCGAGATTCAGGCGCGACGCGTCTTTTTCCAGCAGACGCAGCACCGCACGCTCACCGTGGCCCGTCGGCAGCGTCGACACCCGCACGTCGACCGGCCGGCCGCCCACGCGCAACGTGATACGGCCGTCCTGCGGCAAACGTTTCTCCGCGATGTCGAGCTGCGCCATGATCTTGATCCGCGAGATCAGTGCGCCGTGCAGCGCTTTCTTCGGGCGCACGACATCGCGCAATGTCCCGTCGACGCGAAACCGCACTACCGACGCGTTCTCGAACGGTTCGATGTGAATATCCGACGCCTGTTCGCGCGCGGCCTGCGTGAGCAGCGCGTTGATCATGCGGATGATCGGCGCGTCGTCTTCCGATTCGAGCAGATCCTCGACTTCGGGGATGTCCTGCATCAGTCGCGACAGATCGACTTCGCCTTCCACCTCGCCAACCACTTGCGCGGCGCTGCCATCCTGGCGCGCGTACGCCTGGTTGATCGCCTGCGCGAGTTCGTCGGCAGACAGACGCACCACCGACACCGCGCCAAAATTGCGCGTGACTTCGGCCAGGGCGGCTTCGCTGGTGCGTTCGCTGATCCAGACTTCGAGGCTGTCCGCGTGCTGATGCGCGACCAGAATCTGGCCGCTGCGCGCGAAGCCATAGGGCACGAGCCGGGCGGCGACGCTCGAAGGCGCAGCGCGCTCGCCGGTGACTGCGTCACCGTTCTGAGCACGATGGGCTGCTTGCGCGGGCGCCTGTGTCACTGATTCACTCCTTGCGTGCCGGTTGCGGGCGTGGGCATCACGGCCGGATTAGGCACGATAGCCGGATTCGGCACGACGGCGGGCGCCGGGGCGACCGTTGCCGGAGCCGGTGCAACAGGCGGCTGCACACCGATCGCCTGCTGACGGCGCATCGCGTTCAGATCGAACAGGTTCACCGCAGCCGACCCACCCTGGCTCGGGCCGAGCGGCATCGGCGGCATGACTGGATCGTCCTTGTCCTTCATGATGTTGTTATCCGACCGGTACGCGCCCTGCACGCCCTGGATGTAATCGTAGCGATTCGACGTCACGGCCTGCGCCGTATCGCGATCGTTGATGATCACCGGACGCAGGAACACCATCAGGTTAGTCTTGTCGCGCGTCTTCTGTTCCGAACGGAACAACTGGCCGATCCACGGGATATCGCCCAGCAGCGGCACCTTGCTGTTGCTGACCTGATAATTGTCCTGCATCAGGCCGCCCAGCACGATGATTTCGCCGTTGTCGGCGAGCACCGTCGACTGAATCGAGCGCTTGGTGAATTCCGGACCGGCGGGGTTGGTGGTCGCGTTGGTCGTGCCGTTCACGATCGCCGAGTCTTCCGTGTACAACTGCAGCTTGAGAATACCGCCGTCGGTGATCTGCGGCTTCACGTGCAGCGTCAGACCGACGTCGACGCGGTCGTACGTATTGAACGCCGCGCTCGTGGTACCGCTAGTCAGGTTCGAATACGAACCCGTCTGGATCGGCACGTTCGTCCCGACGATGATCTTCGCTTCTTCGTTGTCGAGCGTGATCAGGTTAGGCGTGGACAGCACGTTGGCATCCGCGCTCGTCGACAGCGCCTGCAA
Source organism: Paraburkholderia metrosideri (assembly GCF_904848625.1). Taxonomy (GTDB): domain Bacteria; phylum Pseudomonadota; class Gammaproteobacteria; order Burkholderiales; family Burkholderiaceae; genus Paraburkholderia; species Paraburkholderia metrosideri. Next base: position 337,542 of record NZ_CAJHCP010000007.1, on the reverse strand, counting down.
CAGCGCGCCGAGACCCTGCACCCCGAAAATGTTTTTGATCCAGCCGACGTTCAGACCCTGCTGGAGAGCGGTGAGCGACGTAGCGAGACCGCCAGTCGCGGCGGCGCCAGCCGTCAGATTGATAATGCTGTTGCTCGAACCGGTGGTCAGGTTGGTGCCGGCGAACAGCGAATTGTTCGCGACCTGCCATTGAATGCCGAGGTTGCCACTCGTATTCGAGTTCAGTTCGACAATCAGCGCCTCGATATAAACCTGAGCGCGGCGCGCATCGAGCTGGTCGATCACGGCGCGCAGATTGCGGTACACCGGCTCGGACGCCGTGATGATCAGCGAGTTGGTGGCGGCGTCAGCCTGAATCATGCCGCCAGGCTGATTGTCGTCGCTCTTGTCCTTGTCGCCGCCCAGCAGGCCGCCGTTGCTGTTATTGCCCGAGCCGCTGCCGCCCATCGGCGAAGCCGACGAACCGCCGCTGCTGGAGCCGAGGCTGCTCGACGGCAATGGCGGGGTGCCCGACGTGCCGGTGGAGTTGCTGCCGCCCGAGCCGCCACCGCCGCTGCCGTTAAACGAGTTCGCCGAGCTGGAGTCGCTCGACGAACCGGAGTCGCCGCCCTTGCCGAGCATGCCGCGCAAGGTCTTCGCGAGCTTGGTGGCGTCCGCGTTGCGCAGCGGTACCACGTGCATGTTGCCCGGCATCGTGGTCGGTGCGTCGAGTTCTTTCGCAAGCTGTTTCGCCGCCGCCAGCCGACCGGCGTTCGACGCGCGGATCAGCAGCGAGTTGGTACGCGAATCAGCCGTGACCGACACTTTCAGCGTCGCGTCGGTGCTGCCGATCGCGCCCGGGTCGAGCATCTTGGTCAATTGCGCGGCGATGTCGAGCGCGTTGCCGTTCCTCAGCGGCACCACCGCCACCGATTGACCCGCCGCCGTATCGACACCCGCAATGATCTGCGCGATACGACGCACGTTGTCGGCGTAATCGGTCACGACAATCGTGTTGTTGGCGGGGTAGGCCGCCACGGTGTTGTTCGGCGAGATCAGCGGACGCAGCACCGGCAGCAGGTTGTTCGCCGACTCGTTCTTCAGCACGAACACCTGCGTGACAACCTGATCGCCGTGCGCGACAGGCGAATTGCCGACGTAGGTCGGCACGCCTTGCAGCTTGGCGTCGGCTTCGGGCACGACTTTCAGTACACCGTGGTCCTGAACCAGCGCGAAACCCTGCATGCGCAGCGCGGACTGCAAGGTCTTCAGTGCCTGATCTTCAGGCACCGAGTTTTCGGACACGAGGTTCAACTGCCCTTTGACACGCGGGTCGACGATGATCGTCTTACCGGTTGCGGCGCCGATTGCTTTCGCGACCTGATCGATGTCGGCGTTCACGAAGTTGAGTGTCACCTGTGCCTGTGCTGTCTGCGCGGTGATCAATCCAGCCACCAGCAGCGCCGTTGCAACGCGACGCAAAGCCATACTATTTCTTCTCATGGAATGTGATATCGATGCCAGCAGCATGAGCTGCCGACGGTCATGCAGTGCGAACACGGAGGCTGGACGCCGCCTTGCCGGTCTGCGGGCCAGCCTCTCGGCCTGAAATCGCCTCGGGTGGGGACCACCCGGTGTCCGAAAAAAATGAACAGTAACAGTTTTTCATGTCGGATTTGTCACAAAACGAACGACTGGACGCGAATCTTATGCGGGAGCGCTGGTCTGTTAATCAATTGAAAGCTGATGGGCATAAATGGCGCCCCAGAGGCGCTTCGTTTTCTGCCTGCTTATGTCTGTTAGCCAACTTGACGCAAACCGGACTGCCGGTATCATACGAGCGGTTCAAGCCTCGGTTGGAGGTTTTGCCGACACGGGTTTTCCCCGATGTCCGACGAAGTCCCAACCAGCATGCTCTCGCGGCTGTCAGCGGCTGACATATGGCCGAAGAAATGCCTTACCACCCCTTACCCTTGCGATTTACTTAGTCGTCTTGACCGATGAAACGAGCCCTTGTCACCGTCACCGCCGGACTTGCCATGCTGATAGCGGCAGGGTCGGCGCGCGCGGATTGCTTTGACGAGGCGGCGAAGTATCAGAAGGTCAATCCGTTGATTCTGCGGGCCATTGCGTGGCAGGAATCGCATAACCGGCCAGACGCGCAACACAAGAATGCCAACGGTTCAATCGACTACGGCGTGATGCAGATCAACTCGATTCATCTGCCTGTGCTCGCCCAATACGGGATCTCGCAGGGCACGCTAATGGAGCCGTGCAAGAACGTGTATATCGCGGCATGGCACCTGCGCCATCAGATGAACAAGTACGGCAACACGTGGCAAGCCGTCGGTGCGTACCACTCTGAAACGCCGGCTTTGCGCGACAAGTATTCACAACAGATCGCCGCGATTCTGCGCAAGTGGAATCTGATGCCGGCCGCGCACTGAGCGCTGGATTCGTCAGGAGTACCCGTCGGTCCAGGCCAGCACGGATTCGCCGGGATCATTAAGCGGGTTCGCACCCTCCTTACCGCATAATCGCGCCGCACACAAGCCCCGCATTATACCTTCTTCTGATTTTTGACCTTCCGCGGCACGCGGGCGTCTGCCGTTTTGATGCACAATGCGGCTTCGTGCTGCCCGTCGAAGCTCGACGTCATGACAGCTTGTTCAGTCAGGCGACACCCGCTGCGGCACGCCTTCCAATTCTCTTGTTTTTTCCGTACTGCGATGAACCAGCCGCTACTGCCCGTCACCGTGCTCTCCGGTTTTCTGGGCGCCGGCAAGACCACGCTCCTGAATCACATCCTCGCGAATCGCGCAGGCTTGCGCGTGGCCGTGATCGTCAACGATCTGGCCGCCGTCAATATCGACGCAACCCTGGTGCGCGATGCCGCTGCGCTGGCACATGTCGAGGAGCAACGGGTCGAACTGTCGAACGGTTGTATCTGCTGCACGCTGCGCGATGATCTGCTGCTGGAAATCAAACGTCTTGCTGGCGAGAAGCGTTTCGACGCGATCCTGATCGAGTCGACCGGCGTGGCCGAGCCTATGCCGATCGCGGAGACATTCAGCTTCGTCGACGACGACGGCGCGTCGCTGTCCGACGTCGCGCGACTCGACACGATGGTGACCGTGGTCGATGCGTTTAACTTCCTGCGCGATTATGGTTCGTCCGACGCGCTCGCCGAGCGTGGTATCGCCGCGACCGAAGAAGATGACCGCACGCTCGTCGAATTGCTGATCGAGCAGATCGAATTCTGTGACGTGCTGGTGGTGAACAAGGCCGACCTCGTTAGCGCCGACGAACTCACACGATTGCAACGCATTCTGGCCCGCATCAATCCGCGCGCGGTGCAGGTGGTGAGCCGATTTGGCAATGTGCCGCTCGCCGACGTGCTGAACACGGGTCGCTTCGATTTCGACGAAGCGGCGAGCGCGCCCGGCTGGCTGGCATCGCTGGCTCATGAACATGAACATGAGCACGACCACGGCCATTCACATCATGGCGAAGCGGACGAATTCGGCATCGGCAATTTCATTTATCGCGCGCGTCGGCCGTTTCATCCGGAACGGTTGTGGGCGTTGCTGCATCAGGAATGGAAAGGCGTATTGCGCAGCAAAGGCTTCTTCTGGCTGGCGACGCGTAACGATATCGGCGGTTCGTTATCGCAAGCCGGCGGGGCGTGCCGGCATGGTCCGGCGGGAATGTGGTGGGCCGCCCAGGATCGCAGCGAGTGGCCGGAGGGCGACGACGAACTGCTGGCCGAAATCGCCGCCGACTGGTACGGCGATCCGGACGATATGACCATCGGCGACCGTCGTCAGGAACTGGTGATGATCGGCGTCGGCATCGATGCGGCCGAATGGACGGCAAAGTTCGACGCCTGTCTGCTGACCGACGACGAATACGCGCTCGGACCACAAGCCTGGCAACAATTCGCCGATCCGTTCCCCGCATGGGATTTCGACGAAGACGATCATGACCATGATCACGGCCATCACCATCATGGTTGCGATCATGACCACGACCATGACGAGAACTGTCAGGGTCATCGCCTCGATTGAGAAGGTCGGGAGCCGCGGCGACGCACGTCACGGCGCCTCACACTCGAGCCACGCTGGCTATTCAGAACGCACAGACCAGAACGCACAGACGAAAAAAAACCCGCCGTGGGCGGGTGTCAACTGCCGGGCAGTAATCTGCTTAGCGCTTGTTGACTGCGTCCTTGAACGCTTTGCCTGCCGTGAATTTGACGGTCTTGGCAGCCGGGATCTTGATGGTTTCGCCGGTCTTGGGATTACGACCCGTACGCGCCGCGCGCTTGCCCGAACCGAAACTACCGAAGCCGATCAGCTGGACTGCGTCGCCCTTCGAAACAGACTTCTTGATCACTTCAAGCAACGTGTCCAGCGTTTCACCGGTTTGAGCTTTGCTGGCGCCCGTCTGTCCTGCGACGGCGTCGATCAGTTCCTGTTTGTTCATTAAGGTTCCTTTCTGGTTTAGGTTGACACGAACAGCGCGAACGCGCCGATTATACGTGCGCGGGCCGCGCCGTCGAGCAGCTACGGCTCCGGAGCCCCTCCGGACCTGAGCGCCGGGAAAATGACCACCCAGCGGCCGTGCTGCCGCTCCTCTCGCGGCGCTTGCTATGATAGCGCAGCGCAAACCCAATCAGGACAAGGGTTTCGAAGATTTCGACGGTTCCGGAGCCGATATCGCAAGGAAACTGCAATTTTTCTTCCCCGCGACCTCTAACCGAGGGCTGAAACCCAGTATGGACGGGGCTTGGCGTTGGTTTTTACCAACGCCTCGCGCGTCTTTTTCGCCGCCCGGCGATCTGCGCGCGCCGGCGGTAACGTTCGACCCGCTCTCCCGAGCGTCATTTCCCGACGCGAATGACCGATCCGCTGATTCCCGCCGTCCTCGCTTTTCGCGACAACGGCACCCCTTTTTCGCCGCTTTATAACGACATTTATCACAGTGCCGTCGGCGGTCTGGAACAGGCCCATTACGTTTTTCTGCGCGGCAATTCACTGCCTGAACGGTGGCAAGGACGACGCACGTTCACCGTGCTCGAAACCGGCTTCGGCATGGGCATCAACTTTCTGGTGACGTGGGCCGCGTGGCGTGCCGACCCATCACGTTGCGAACGGCTGCATTTCGTCTCGACAGAAAGACATCCTTTTACGCTCGACGATCTGCGCAGCGTCTACGCCGCGACCTTGTCCGATCCCGGGATCGCGGATCTGGCGCAGACGCTTGCCGACGCATGGCCGATGCTCGTCCCCGGCACACATCGCATCGAATTCGAAGACGGACGCGTCGTGCTGACGCTCGTACTGGGCGACGCAGCCGAGAGCCTGCCCGCGTTGAGGTTATGCGCCGACGCGTTCTATCTGGATGGATTCGCACCTGCCAGGAACCCCGAACTATGGACACCATCCATCTTCAAGGCGCTCGCGCGGCTGGCCGGCGAGGGCGCGACGTTCGCCACCTACAGCAGCGCGGGCGACATCAAACGCGCGTTGACACAGAACGGTTTCGAATACCGCAAGGTCGATGGATTCGGCTGGAAGCGGGCGATGCTGGTCGGTCACTTTGCGCCGCGCTGGCGCGTGCGCCGCTATGAGCCGCCCGCGCCGCTCGCGGTGGAAGAGCGGCACGCGGTGGTGATCGGCGCCGGGCTGGCGGGCTGCGCGGTGATCGAACGGCTAGCGGCGCGTGGGTGGCGGGTGACGTCGTTAGAACGACACGGCGCGGTCGCGCAGGACGCGTCGGGCAATCCCGCTGGGGTGTTCCACCCGATGATTTCACGCGACGACAGCGTCGCGTCTCGGGTCACGCGCGCGGGCTTTCTTTACGCGCTCAGGCGCTGGGGCGAACTTGAACGCGCGGGTCATCGGCTGTTGCGCGGCGGGCAAGGCCTGTTGCAGATCGCCGCGGACGACGATGAAGCCCGTGCGATCAGCGAAGCCATCGCCGCGTTCGGTTACCCGGCTGACTATGTGACACCCGTTTCAGCGGACGACGCCAGACGGCTCGCGGGCACGCCGCTCACACGCGGCGGCTGGTTGTTTCCACGCGGTGGCTGGATTGACCCGGCATCGCTATGCGCGGCCCAGTTTGCCGCGGCTGGCAATCGTCTCGAACGGCGTTTCGGCGTGGAAGTCGCCCGGCTCGAACGTTTCGGCGATCAATGGACCGTCTTCGACACAGCGGGCAACCCCGTGGTCCGTGCGCCAGTGGTGATCGTCGCGAGCGCACACGATGCGGCGCGAATCGCCGGATTGCAGCACGCGCCGACGCGCAGCATTCGCGGGCAGTTAACGTTGCTGCCATCCGGAACGGTGCCGTCGCTTGCATTGCCGGTGATCGGTGAGGGCTATGCCGTGCCGCTCGCCAACGGAGTCACGTTAACCGGCGCCACTTATGAACTAGACGACCTCGACGCGTCGTTGCGTGCCGACGGGCACCGGGAAAACCTCGCGCGGGTCGCACATATGCTGCCTGCATTCGAAGGTGCGATTGACCCTGCGCAAGCGGCGGCGCTGGCGGGCCGCGTCGCATTCCGCTGCGTCACCAGCGATCGCATGCCGATGATAGGCCAACTCGCGGACGAAGCCCGCGCCGCTCAGGACGCCCAGCGCTTACGCGGCGCATGGCCACTCGATCTGCCACGGATGGACGGCGTATACGGCGCATTCGCCTATGGCTCCCGCGGCCTCGTCTGGGCGGCGCTCGGCGCGGAGCTGATCGCTTCGCAAATTGAAGGCGAGCCATGGCCACTGGAACGCGATCTTGCCGAAGACATCGACCCTGCACGTTTTCTCTTGCGTGCGCTGCGGCAGGGAGCGGTGAGTTAACTCCCGGTGTTAACGACCGCACCGAGCGAAAAAGTTATCCACTGAAACATGTGGATAACCGCGCAGTTAACCGGCGCAAGTCGTGTGGAACCGTTGTGGACGTAAACGGGGTAACTTCGCCGTTGCCGAAAAACGCAAAAAGTTACCCTCGTATACGCGGCGCTCCCTCACACGCTGTGCATCCGGTTATGCGGTCGGCAAGCTAATGATTCGTTTCGGTAAACAGGAGTTATCCACAGAAAACAAGGCAGCTTGTTAACTGTTACTACGTATACATACAGTAAACCTGTAAACAGCAAAGCCGAGGCTGGAGACGCTCTCATCGGCATAGCCCGGCCCGTTCAAATCGACGCAAAACTTCTGCGCCAATGACCCGAAAAGCACATACGGGTCATCCAATCTCTTCGTTTACGTCGCCCTGCATCAGCGGTAAAAAAGTCGCTTTTTGCTCATGCCGTGAAGATAACGTACGTTTTTACCGTTTTGCCTGCATGTTCGTGTGTTTTCGGTTGGGGCTGAAAAAGCTATGGCACAATCGCCGTTCTTTTCCGCGTCGTGCCCTGCCTCTAGCGGCATACGCAGCAAACGGAACGGTGCCGGACAAACAGAATCTGATTCAAAGTCGACGGCGTTCTTTCACCGTGCCGTGCCGGTAGCTACGGCCGCACTCATGAATGTGCCGGGCTCTTGCTGCTGCAGCGCATTCAGATCATCCGATCATAGAAAATTCGCAACGCTGGCCACGCGAAGCGATTGCGACGGTGAACGTTTCTTGCGTTTACCCGTTGCCGGTGTTTACGCCGGTTCGTGTCGTCTGCCGTTGCTGCAAAGGAGAACCCATCACGATGAATTCGGCGTTTTCATTTTTTCCAGCCTGGCCGCTTTCACCCGACGCCATTTTTTGGGCTGGTCTCGCACTGCTTGCCGCAGGTTTATGCGGTGAGCTTTGCTATCGCGCGTGGCGTTTACCGCGCATTTCCGGATATGCAGTCATTGGTCTCATAGCGGGCGCCGCGGGTTTCGGCGTGATCGATGCAGAATCGGCGCGCGCCGCGCGGCCATTGCTCGATGTCGCGCTCGGTTTACTGTTATTCGAATTGGGTAGCCGACTCGATTTGCGCTGGATCCGTCGCAATCCGTGGCTGATTCTGTCGAGTGTGGCAGAAGCCACGCTGACTTTCGCGCTGGTTCTTCCTGTTTTGCTGTTCCTGAAAGTGCCGCTGATGGTGGCGACCGTGCTCGCCGCGATTGCGATGGCGACATCGCCCGCGATGATGATTCAGCTGAAAACGGAATTGCGCGCCGAAGGACAGGTCACCCAGCGTCTGCTCACGTTAACCGCGTTGAACAGCATGTATGCCGTGGTGATTGAAAAGCTCGTGTCGAGCTGGCTGCATCAGGAGATTTACGGCAACGTTTTCGCGACCATTCTGCAGCCGCTTTATCTGCTGGCCGGCTCACTCGTACTCGCGTATCTGCTCGCGCGCACCTGCACATTTTTCTATCGACGCCTGAACATGCAGGACGAGCATTCGTTCGTCGCATTGTTCGGCCTGGTGTTGCTGGCGATCGCGGTTGCGCACCTGTTCAAGCTGTCGACGATTCTCGCGCTACTCGCGGCCGGCATCATCGTGAAGAACCACGAAGCGCGTCCGCAGTTGTGGCCGCAGCATTTCGGCACGGCTGGCTGGTTGCTTACTGTGATCCTGTTTGTGCTCACACTGACATCGTTCGAATGGAAGGACATCGCGCTTGGCGGTGTGGCCGCGTTGGGTTTGATCGTCGCGCGGCTGGTCGCGAAACTGGTCGGCGTCATGGCATTCGCCAAGCCGAGCGGTTTGAACTGGAAGCAGGGGGTCGCGCTCGGTTTATCGCTCTCGCCGATGTCGGCGCTCGCATATCTGCTGGTCGACGACACCTACAACCTGTACCCGAATTTCGACCCGCAACTGCGCGCTATCGTGATGTGTTCGATTTTCGTGCTGCAGATTCTCGGGCCGTGGCTCGTGTATCGCAGCCTCGCGATGGTGGCTGAACGACGCGAGGAGTAAACCGCTCTAACAGCACGGCTCTAACCGCAGTCAGCGCCGGTTAACGCACCTGGTTGCGCTCAAAGTTTGACCTGCAACATCCAACTTGTTTGATTCAAAAAACGGCCGGGCATGTGACAACTTCCCGGCCGACCTGACTCAGGGGACGCCATGTCACTCGAACCCTTCATCGATTCGAAGCCGTTTACCTTCGGCGTCGAACTCGAAATGCAGATCGTCAACACGCATGACTATGATCTGACCAAAGCTGGCTCGGATTTGATGCGTTTGATCAAGGACGAAAAAATCCCCGGCAACATCACGCCGGAAATCACCGAAAGCATGATCGAACTGTCGACGGGCATCTGCACGACGCATGAACAGGCCGTCACCGATTTGCGCAAGATTCGCGACACGCTGGTGTCGGCGGCCGATCATCTGAACGTCGGTTTGTGCGGCGGCGGCACGCACCCGTTCCAGCAATGGAGCGAGCGGCAGATCGTCGATACGCCGCGTTTTCAGTACCTGTCCGAGTTGTACGGTTATCTGGCCAAGCAGTTCACCGTGTTCGGCCAGCACGTTCACATTGGTTGCCCAAATCCGAACAGCGCGCTTTATCTGCTGCATTCGATGTCGCGCTTCATTCCGCACTTCATCGCGTTGTCCGCATCGTCGCCGTTCGTGCAGGGCGTGGACACCGGCTTTCATTCGGCACGACTGAATTCCGTGTTTGCGTTCCCGCTCTCGGGACGCGCGCCGTTCGTGCTGACGTGGGACAGCTTCGAGGAGTATTTCTCGAAGATGGTCCACACGGGCGTGGTCAACAGCATGAAGGATTTTTACTGGGACATCCGGCCTAAGCCAGGCTTCGGCACGATCGAAGTACGCGTGATGGACACACCGTTTTCCGTGGATCGCGCCGCTGCGATTGCGTGCTACATCCAGACGCTTGCACGACATCTGCTGCTCGACAAGCCGATTACGCCGAAGGAAGACGACTACCTGGTCTACACGTTCAACCGTTTCGAAGCTTGCCGTTTCGGTCTGGCCGGTACCTGCATCAACCCGCAAACCGGTGAGCGAAAGACTATTTCCGAAGACATCCTCGAAACGCTCGATCTCATCGCGCCACACGCGGAAGCGTTGGGCTCAGCCAATGCGCTGGCCGAAATCGGCGCGATCGCTCGCGGCCAGGTCAACGACGCCACGTGGTTGCGCAGCGTGTTTAGCGAAGAAAAGTCCTTGCACGAAGCGGTGCGGCAGCAGTGCCTGCAGTGGCGCGCGTAGCCGGCTAATACCCTTTTGCGCCTGATTCTGGAGAAACCCGCTTCGAGCGGGTTTTTTTTCGTAATTAAATTTTCTGACGGACAGCCCTTCAGATTTCCAGAAAGTTTACGTATACCTCCATAGAGGTAGCGAGCGGGCGTGCCATAGACTGTGGACAACTGAATAATTCCCTGCAAAGTCAACACGGTGGGAAAATGATAACCGGCTGGCCTCATGCTGCCTCGACGCCGCAAAACGCGTGCAATTCAGTCAGTGGCGAATTCGCTCCTGGCGCAGATAAAGAATCGCTGCACAGGCTATCCAAACGTTTTCCCGCGGTTATCCACAGCTCGCATTGGATAAGTTAGCTGTACGATTCGCCGCTGTCGCATAGAATACCGTTTTCCCCTTGCTGGCTTGCAAGGCGGTAAATTTTTGAGATAGTAGAAACCGTTTCGCCTGCAGTTGGGCGAAGCTACCCCACACGAGCTACGGGCGAAGTCGGCGAGCAGTTCACCGGCACGCACCAGGGCTGCAAATAAACCAATCGAAGATTATGAGCGAAGGCGTATACGGAGAACAGGCAACCGGGCGAGTGACCCACAGCCTATTGCGATTGAGCACGGCGATGCGGAGCCAGGCCTGGGAATGGGCCGAAGGCGCGGGTCTCACGCCGACTCAGGGCGAAATCCTGGTCTTGTTGATGCAACGTAAAGGCCCGATGCGCCTTGGCGAAATCGCCCGTGAAACGGCTTTGACTGCCGCGACCACCAGCGACGCGGTGAGCACGCTCGAAACCAAGGGTCTGGTCGAAAAGCGTCGTGCACTCGACGACGGCCGGGCACTGGCAGTTCGCCTGACCGCACGCGGCCGTACGGCTGCCAAGCGCGCGGCGCAATGGCCGGACTTCCTGTCCAAGGCTGTTGGCACATTGCGTGACGACGAGCAGGCTGTGTTCTACCGCACGCTGCTCAAAACCATCCATCAGCTCGAAGCTCAGACCCAGATTCCGCCGCATCGCATGTGCCTGAGCTGCACGCACTTCGAACCGAGCAAGAATCCAAAGAAGACGCCGCATCAATGCGCGCTGCTCGGTCTGAAGATGTCGGACACGGATCTGCGTCTCGATTGCTCGGTATATGAAGTCGCCGACGTCGCTACCCAGAAGAAGACCTGGAAGATCTTCGCGCAATAACGCGGCTTCTTTCGGAGCAATCCGCTACACTGCCAAGCCGGCTTCGGCGGGCGGCTTACGCCGCCCGCCAGCCGCATGGCGCCGCGTCGCGGCAAGTCTTTAGTCAACCTGAAGGTAGGGCAGGCCGATGAATCGCGAAGTTCTGGCCATTCGCCACGTGCACTTCGAGGATCTGGGCAGTCTCGAGCTCGTGCTCGGCGAGCGCGGGCGTCCAGTGCGATATCTCGATGTCGGTTTCGCCCGCATCGAGGCGCCGAATCCGGTCGCGGCATCGCTGATGGTGGTGCTCGGCGGCCCGATCAGCGCAACCGACGACGCGCTTTATCCCACCCTTGTACCGTTGCTGTCGATGATCGAGAAGCGCATCGCGGCGGGTCTGCCGACGCTCGGTATCTGCCTGGGTGCTCAACTCATTGCGCGTGCGCTCGGTGCGCGAGTCTATCCCGCAGGTCATTCTGAAATCGGCTGGGCGCCCCTCACGTTGACCGATGCCGGCCGCGCGTCGCCGGTGCGTCATCTGGATGGCGCACATACTTCCATGCTGCATTGGCATGGCGATACCTTCGATTTACCCGACCAGGCCATTCATCTCGCATCGACTCCCACCTGCGAAAACCAGGCATTTGCATGGGGTGATCATGTGCTGGGTTTGCAGTGCCATCCGGAGATTCGCACCGACCGGTTCGAACCCTGGCTGATCGGCAACGCGGGCGAGCTTGCTGGCCACGGTATCGACGCACGTCGGTTACGCGCCGAGACCGCGCAATTTGGTCCTGCGCTCGAATCGGCTGCCTGCAAGATGTTCGGCGAATGGCTCGACCAGGTCGAAGCGAAATCAGGCTCTGGCGTAAAGCTCTGACCCTCGCTGACATGCAGTAAACCGCTCACGGTGCTATGCTCGATCGCTCTCGGGTTTTCACTGGGCGACATCCATGAGCGCGCTTTTCTCTCCACTCACGCTGCGTAGCGTGACGCTTCCCAATCGTATCGTCGTGTCCCCGATGTGCCAGTATTCCGCTGAACGCGGCGAGGCCACCGCGTGGCACATGATCCACCTCGGCAGCCTCGCGTTGTCCGGTGCCAGCATGTTGTGCATCGAAGCGACCTCGGTCGAACCGGACGGCCGCATCACCCCCGGCGATCTCGGCTTGTGGGACGACGCAACCGAAGCCGCGCTCGTGCCGGTGCTGGCCGCAATTCGCAAACATTCGTCGATCAAGGTTGCGATGCAGTTGTCGCACGCAGGGCGCAAGTCGTCGAGCCATGTGCCTTGGGAGGGCGGTCAGCTGATCCCGGTGTCGCAAGGCGGCTGGCTGCCGCACGCACCGTCCGCGCTGCCGCATAAGGCCGGTGAGGAGCCGCCTCTTGCGCTCGACACCGCGGGGCTGAACCGGATCCGTGAAGCGTTCGCGGCATCTGCACGGCGCGCTGCGCGCATCGGCATTGACGCGCTGGAAGTGCATGCAGCACATGGCTATTTACTGCATCAATTCCTGTCGCCCATCGCCAACCAGCGCGATGACGACTACGGCGGTTCGCTCGAAAACCGTATGCGGTTCCCGCTGGAAATCTTCGATATCGTGCGCGCTGCATTCCCGGCCGATAAGCCCGTCGGCGTGCGGGTGTCGGCAACCGACTGGGTCGAAGGTGGTTGGACGCTTGCGGACACCATCGCGTTTGCGCAGGAGTTGAAAAAGCGCGGCTGCGACTGGATCGACGTGTCGTCGGGAGGCGTGTCGCCTTTGCAGAAAATTCCGCTCGAACCGGGCTACCAGATTCCGTTCGCGAAGGCGGTCAAACAGGCCACGGGCTTGACCACCATCGGTGTCGGCCTGATTACCGATCCGCTGCATGCCGAGCAACTGATCGAAGCCGGCGACGCCGATCTGATCGCGCTGGCTCGTGCATTGCTGTACAACCCGCGTTGGCCGTGGCATGCCGCGGCGCAACTTGGCGCGACGGTCGAAGCGCCGCCGCAATACTGGCGTTCGCAGCCACGCGAGCAAAAAGCGCTGTTCGGCGATATTTCGTTCGGACAACGTTGAAGCCGACAGTGCAGGTTGCATGAACACGTCTTTTTGACGGTTGAAGGAAGCCGTCTTGAGCGTGTAGGATGCCGGATGTGGCGCGTAAGCGTCGCAAGTCGACGCGGCGCTCGCAGGGCGCCGCGTTTGCTATTGGCGTCAGGAAAAAGCAGCGCGTCAGACGCGGGCATTTCAGGCGGCTGTCGGACTTCATCCCCAGTTCTTCACAAGGATTCATTCAATGAGTTCACGCAGGATCGCCGTGCGCCGTTCGGGCGTGCACGGCAAAGGCGTGTTTGCCCTCGAACCGATTGCGGCTGGCGAGCGGCTGATCGAGTACAAAGGCGAGCGGATCTCTTGGAAAGAAGCATTGCGCCGCCATCCGCATAATCCGGACGAGCCGAATCACACGTTCTACTTCGCGCTGGATAGCGGCAAGGTGATCGACGGCAAAGTGGACGGCAACAGCGCGCGATGGATTAACCACTCGTGCGCGCCGAACTGCGAAGCCGAAGAAATCGACGGTCACGTCTATGTGCATGCATTGCGCGATATCGCTGAAGGCGAGGAAGTCTTTTACGACTACGGCCTCGTGATCGACGCGCGTCAGACTAAAAAGCTGAAGAAGGAATACGAATGCCGTTGCGGCGCGCGCAAGTGTCGCGGCACGATGCTGGCTCCGCCGGAGAAAGAAAAGGGCGACGGTAAAGCCGGCAAGTCGGCGAAGAAAGCCAAGGTGTCGGAAGCCAAAACGTCGGCGAAAAAGGCAAAGAAGAAATAACGCGAGGGCTGCCCCTGTAGGTCACGTTGCGCATATCACGCCCGTGAGCCGACTCTGAGCAGCCCCTTTTTGTGTCGCTACCGTTACATGTCCACCGGCGCCGAGTGCGCCGTTTTTTTTGCGACTCGCGGCACGTCGGTACGCGGGGTTTCGGCCTGAATGCTTGCCAGGATCAACGGAACCCGCACGATAAAACGTGCGCCGCCCTCCGGCGCGTCCTGGTAATGCACGCTGCCGTGATGCAGCACCATGATGTCGTGGACGATCGCGAGGCCGAGACCCGCGCCGCTATCTACGCCGGCTTCGGCCTGACCATCGCCGCGGAAAAACCGCTTGAACAGGTCGGACTGCTGCGTACGCGGCACCCCCGGCCCATTGTCTTCGACGATGATCTCAGCCATGCGCACCTCGTCGACGACCGTTTGCGACACCGTCACCGTGATGCGCCCGCCATCGACGCGCGACGGCGGCACATACTTCAGTGCGTTATCCAGCAGATTGGCGATCACTTCATGCAACAGCACGGGATTGCCGCGCGCCATCAACGGCTGATCGTTGTTCGGATCGTCGAGTCGCTGGAAGCCGAGGTCGACATGGAACGACAACGCGCGCGGCACCCATTCGGCGCCGGTGTCGAACGCAAGCGCGGACATGTCCACGTTGACGAAGCGTGCCGCCTGTTCGCCCGGCTCGGCACGTGCCAGCGACAGCAACTGATTCGACAGACGCACCGCGCGGTCGGCCGCGGCCCGCAACTCACGCACCGCCACCAGCGTTTGCTGCGGATCGCGCGCCGTGGCGGCCTGTTCGGCGTGCAGCTTGACGGCGGTCAACGGCGTGCGCAGTTGATGCGCTGCGTCGGCGATAAATTTGCGCTGGCCGTCGAGCGCGGTCTTCAAACGATCGAGCAGCGCATTCAGCGCACCGGTGAGCGGCCGGATTTCGACCGGCACATAGGTTTCGTCGACCGGTTCCAGCGATGTGTGAGTTTGCCGGTTCAAGGAGTCCGCGAGGTCGGTCAGCGGATTGAGTTGCTGGTTGACGACGCGCCACACGATGACCCAGCCCGCCAGCAGTAACAGGAGCAGGGGCATCATGATCGCGACCAGGAACTCGGCGGCGATTTGAAACCGGTGACGCACTGGCTGACCCACTTCGATCACGATCGGGTTGCCAGAAGGTTGATCGACACGCACCTGTGCGACCCGCACGGTCGTGCCTTGATGTTCGGTTTCGAACACGTACGCGTAATGCATGCGGCGCACGCTGGTGCCTTGTAGCGGAAGGCTGGGGTCGCCGGCAATTTCGGCGTCACCGTTGCTGATCCGGTAGACGAGC
This sequence comes from Paraburkholderia metrosideri, assembly GCF_904848625.1. Lineage (GTDB taxonomy): Bacteria > Pseudomonadota > Gammaproteobacteria > Burkholderiales > Burkholderiaceae > Paraburkholderia > Paraburkholderia metrosideri. Next base: position 322,063 of record NZ_CAJHCP010000007.1, on the reverse strand, counting down.
TGTTCGACCGGATCGGAGAACATGGCCTGCGCAAGCGGCGGCACAGTCACTCTGGCATCGGGACCGGCAATCTGGATCTGTTTGGAAATCGCGGTGGCGAGGTCGGCGAGCGAGCGGTCGACCACATGCTGCGTGTATTGCCACGCCAGCCAGTAAGCGATCAAACCGCTCATCAGGGCAAGCAGGGAAAGGGGTGCAGCGAGGCGCCGCAGCAGCGTGCGGCGCAGACTATTGGCGGCCGGCTGGGGCATGATCGAACGCGCGGGAAAAGGGCTACGGCGCGAGGCGCCGTTTAAATTCCGCCGATGCCGGCGAATTGCATAGCACGCATGCGATACGTGCGCGGCGCCGGCCCGGCACCGTCAGGCCGCCACGAAATTCGTGGGCGGCCCTTACGACGATTATGCGGCTTGGCGAATTTCCTGCAACAGATAACCAAAGCCACGCACCGTGACGATCTCCACACGGCAGCTCTCGAGCTTTTTACGCACCCGGTGCACGTAGACTTCGATCGCGGTATCGCCGAGATCGCCGCCGAAATGCGTCAGATGGTCTTGCAGTTGCGCTTTGCTGACCACGCGGCCATGACGCAACAGCAGCATTTCGAGCACCGCGAATTCGCGCGGCGACAGTTCGAGCGGCTTGTCGTCGTTGAAAATGCGGCGATCGACGCCCGACAGACGCACACCGCCCAGCGACACTTCCGGACGCGGCATATCGCCGTGCGGACCGCTGCGGCGCATCACGGCGCGAATGCGTGCTTCGAGTTCGGTGGGTTCGAACGGCTTCAACATGTAGTCGTCGGCGCCGGAATTCAGGCCTTGGACACGGTCGTTCAGCTCGTCGCGCGCTGTGAGGATGATGACCGGCGTGTGGCGATTGCTCTGGCGGAAACGCGAGAGCAACGTCATGCCGTCGATGCCGGGCAGGCCCAGATCGAGAATCACCAGCTCATGGCGGTTTTGCGTGAGGGCCTGTTCGGCGAAAATGCCGTCGTGGACCATGTCGACTGTGAAGCCGGCTTGTTCGAGACTGCTTTGGATGCCGCGTGCGATGGGGCGGTCATCTTCGATCAGAAGGAGTCGCATGGATTTCGCTCAAGTACAATGGGTTTAGGCGTTTGGGCAAGCGGTTCGCCGGGGCGCCTGCTGCACAGGCAGCGTGCGGGGTGGCCGTGCCGGTACGGCGGGAGCGGGCCACGAAGCAGCCATCGAGCCGCCATGTTGCGCGCAAGGCAACCGCGAAGTCATGTCCGATATAACCATCCACGAACTGGAAGCCGCGATCAACTTCTGGCGCGCCCGCTCACCTTCAAGCGGTGACGAACTCGAACTGTGCAAGGAGGCAAGCGCGCTCTCCAAGCCGTATGCGCTGCTGATTGTACAGCGTCAGCAGACGCTATCACCGGATCGTTTAGACGGGTTCGCCAGGCAAGCGTGGGAAGCTTACGTACGCCTTAAGAATAGCCTGTAGAACTGAAGGTTTGGGCGAGGGATAACCTGCATTGCCCTTTCATTTCCGGTCAATTGTGCGGTTTGCGGCCGATCAGCGCGCGATGAAGGGCGCGAATTTCCTGTATTACGCTGTAATACTGTCAATGAACGACGCGAGTTTGATGTCGCGCGCGGTCAGTCCGTTGGCCTCGTGCGTGGACAACGTGATTTCCACTTTGTTGTACACATTGAACCATTCGGGGTGGTGATCCATTTCCTGCGCCTTGATCGCCACGCGCGTCATAAAGCCGAATGCTTCATTGAAATCGGCAAACTGCAACTTGCGCTGGATTGCGTCACGGTCCTTCACAACTTGCCAGCCTTTCAACTGGGCGAGTTCGGTGGCGCGTTCTTCGGTGGTCAGTTTCTGAATCATGGTGGTACCTCTCGTCGATAGCGGCAACATGCGGCACCCGCATGCCGGCGGACGTGCGGGTTCACTATTTTTTCACGGATGCACTGAGCCTGCTGACGGCGTGCACCGCGTGGCTCCCAGGTTGTGTTTCAGATATCGCCGTCGGTTTGCCAGCCGTCCCGCGTGCCACGGGTGATCACGTGATCGCCGTCGCGTACCTCGCCGGCCATGAATGCAGGTTCCGCGATGAGCCTCGTCAGCAGCGGAGCGAAATCGGTTTGCGCGACGTCGAATAGCTGCTCGAAGTCATCGATTACGAAGTAGGTTTTCTGGAACGTATCGATGCGATAACGCGTGCGCATCACGCGCTCCAGATTAAAGCCGAGGCGGTTCGGAGCGCCGCTCTGCTGGCTATACAGCGTCTCTCCTTTGCTCGATACGATTCCCGCGCCATAGATCTTGACACCGTTCGGACTGGCCTCGTCGCGGATCAGGCCAAACTCCACTGTGTACCAATAAAGCCGCGCGAGCAGAGGCAGCGCACCTGCATCGTTGGCGGCTAGCGCAGCGCGACCGTAAGCGAGCATGTAGTCCGCGAAAACAGGGTTGATCAGCAGCGGCACGTGGCCGAACAGATCGTGAAAGCAGTCGGGTTCCTGCAGATAGTCGAGCTGATCGGGACGACGCATCCACCACGTCACGGGAAAACGGCGATTGGCCAGATGCTCGAAAAACACCTGGTCGGGCACGAGGCCCGGCACGGCGACAATCTGCCAACCGGTGGCGGGTGTCAGCTTCGCGTTGATTTCGTCGAATGAAGGGACGCGGTCCGCAGGCATGCCAATGCGTTCGATTCCTTCGAGAAATTCATCGCACACGCGGCCTTTGAGCAGCGCGGTCTGACGCGCATAGAGCTGTTGCCAGACGGCGTGATCGACCGCACCGTATCGTTCGATGGGTTGGTCGATGGTGAAGTCGACGCGGGTTTCGAGACCGGCATCGAATTGTTCTTTCAGTTTGACGGTGTTGGCGGTGTTCGAGGTGCTGGTCGACATGAATGCTGCGCTCTGCAAGTGAAATCGATGATGCGAGTGTAGAGGGGCAAGCATGCGGGATGGGCGCAATAGTGGCGTTTAACTAATTTTATATGCAATAATCATGCATTAATAATCGATTTAATGCGGATAATCGTCATGCTTGATCTCGATCACTTCGATCTCGCGCTACTGAACGTGCTTCAGCGCTTCGGTCGCGCCACCCATCAGCAATTGGCGGAGGAAGTGCCGCTATCGCCGTCGCAAATCGGACGACGCCTGCAGCGGCTGGAACAGATCGGTGTGGTGGACGGCTACCGCGTCGTGCTGCGGCCGGAGAAACTCGGCCTCGGCGTCACCGCGTTTACCAGTCTGAAACTCAAGCACCACGGCGATTCGATCATCGAACAGTTTCAGCAGCAAATCGACGTGCTGCCGGAAGTACTGGAGTGCCATGCGGTGGTGGGCGACGCCGATTACCTGTTACGCATCGTCGCGCCCGATCTGAATTATCTGTCGACCTTCGTGATGAAGAAGCTAATGCGCGTTCCAGGGGTCGACAGTGTCCGTTCGAATATCGTGCTGACTACGTTCAAGCGCAACGGGCCGTTGCCGCTTGCGCATCTGTCGCCGGGTGCAGCGGCTGTCTGAGGCTCCAGCATGGGCGGCGCTCGCCGTCACCTGTGCAAAACGTTTACTCCGTGATGGAGGCCGCAATCCGTGCTGGTGGCTTTAAGTCAGGCCGCCTGCTTAGGCTCGCTGTCCAGATTCAGCAGATCGACGTAAGCCACCGCGACCAGATCCGATTCAGCTACACCAAGGGTTTCGAACATCGCGTGGGCTTCGGCATGACCACCTTCCTCGTCGTCTTCTTGCCCGAGTACGACTTCGAGTTCCACGAAATCACCCAGACCGTCGACCCGATCCAGATGAATCCGTGTGCGTCCGGTTAGGTACACATGCCGTTCCTTGGTGACGATGCCGCGGGTGGTCAGCGCGGTGGCGAGCAGAGCATGCATCGCTTCGGGATTGGTCACGGGGCTGCGCGTGTAATACGACGCCTTCGGACCGTCGCGATCGTCGCGCTGATAGAAGATCAGTTCGGCGGGTGTGCCGTCGTCGAACTGGCGCAGTTTCAGACGGCCGCGCGGCACATCGTAGAAGAAATCCTGCTGGCGAAAGATCAGCGGCGCATCGGGCGCGAGCTTCGCTGCGCGTTCGCGCAGTTGGTCGAAGTGCTGGGCGCGGGCTTTGATTTCGATGTTGCGTGCCATGTCAGGTTCCTGTGGGAAAAGGGAGGGACGGCAGCTTCTTGTATTGCCAACGAAGCCACCAGGGAGACAAAGTCATGCGAAACGGGAATGGTGCAGAGCCGGCGTGTGAGCGCGAAGCCTCAATCTAACAAAAACTGCGTGACGGTGTAGTTTCACGACCGTGCCGCGGCCGTCCACGTTTTCACTCAGGTGGCCCATTGCTGTTCGATCAGCTTTAGCGCAGCGGCGATCGCCGGTTCGTCCTTGCGTTCGTCGAGCGTGACGAAACTGAGCTGGGTCGGCACCGTAATTCCTTCGACGATGGTCAGCGCGTGCGCATGCGCTTCGGCAATGGCGGTGGCGTCGCGAGCGAGCGTGAGGCCCACGCCCGATTTGACCAGATCGAGCATCGACGGCTCCTGGTCCACTTCGGCTACCTTGACGGGTTTCACCCCAGCCTCGCCGAAACAGCGCGATAACAGCCGGTTATGCGCGGACGCGGGCGGCGTCCAGATCCACGGCAACGCAGCCAGTGAACGCCAGTCGCGCGCCCCTTTGACGCGGTCTTTCCAGCCGGCCGGCGCCAGCACGCGATACTGGAAGTGCGTGAGCGTCACCGCGTGAAACGCGGGTCCGTCGCGCGGCTCGTCATCGGACGGCAGGCCGATGTAATAGCCGACATCCAGCTCACCCGCGCGAATCTGCTCCAGCACCCAGCCCGACATACCGTGCCGCAACGCGGTTTCAATCGAGGGCCATGTCTCCACCAGTTGCTTCAGAAAGCCGCCCAGCCGCAGAAACGCGGGGTCGAGAATCGTGCCGATCCGCAAGCGTCCACGTACTTCGTGACGCAGCGATTGTGCGGCGCGCTGCACGTCGGCCGCCGCTCCGAGTGCGCGCTCGGCGTGGGGCAGCAGCGCCTGGCCGTCGCGCGTCAGCGAAAGTCCGTGCGAGGTCCGCGTGAACAATGTCACACCGAGTGTCTCCTGCAAATGCTTGATTTGCAGGCTGACCGCCGGTTGCGTCAGATGAAGCTGCACCGCAGCACGCGTGAGATTGCCCTCGCGCGCGACGGTGATAAAGGCCCGGAGAAGTATCAGATCCATATCCTGATATTAGCGCGGCTTATAGCGCAGTTGAGCATTACTCATTGGATTTGTCGCCCTGAAGCACCGTACGCTTGTCGTTCATCACGCCTTTGTCGCGCTATCGGTGCCGGGCGGAAGACTTCACACGAAGAGGACACACATGAGCGAGACATATCAGGACGACACCGTGCGTAGCGCGGCCAGCGCACGCGCGCTGACTCATATCATCAACGGCCATGCTGTGGACGGCACGAGCGGCCGTTTCGGCGACGTCTTCAATCCCGCGCTGGGCAGCGTAAGCGCACGCGTGCCGCTCGCGAGCGTCGCCGAAGTGGATGCCGCGGTCGCCGCCGCCAACGCCGCGTTCCCCGCATGGAGCGAAACCGCGCCGATCAAGCGGGCGCGGGTATTGTTCAAGTTCAAGGAATTGCTCGATCGTCACCACGACGAACTGGCCGAGCTGATCACGCGCGAACACGGCAAGGTGTTCTCGGACGCGAAGGGCGAGGTGATGCGCGGTATCGAGATCGTCGAATTCGCGTGCGGCATTCCGAATCTGTTGAAGACCGATTTCACCGATCAGATCGGCGGCGGTATCGACAACTGGAATCTGCGTCAGCCGCTCGGCGTGGTGGCCGGTATTACGCCGTTCAATTTTCCGATGATGGTGCCGTGCTGGATGTTTCCCGTCGCGATTGCTTGCGGCAATACGTTTGTGCTGAAGCCATCCGAACGCGATCCGTCGTGCTCGAACCGCCTCGCGGAATTGCTGAAGGAAGCGGGCTTGCCTGACGGCGTGTTCAACGTCGTACACGGCGATAAAGTGGCGGTCGATGCGCTGCTCGCGCATCCGGACGTGAGCGCTTTGTCGTTTGTCGGCTCGACACCGATTGCCGAATATATTTACACGGAAGGCACGAAGCGCGGCAAGCGCGTGCAGGCGTTGGGCGGGGCGAAGAATCACCTCGTCGTGATGCCGGACGCGGATCTCGATCAGGCCGTCGATGCGTTGATCGGTGCGGCCTATGGCTCGGCGGGCGAGCGCTGCATGGCGATCTCCGTCGCGGTCGCAGTCGGCCATATCGCCGATGAACTGATCGAGCGACTCACGCCGCGCGTCAAGAGTCTGAAGATACTCAACGGGATGGAATCGGCCGCGGAGATGGGGCCGCTGGTGACGGCCGTGCATCGCGACAAGGTAGTGGGGTATATCGACGCCGGCGTCGAAGCGGGCGCAAAGCTCGTGGTCGACGGAAGAGGGCATCAGGTTGCCGGCCACGAAAAGGGGTTCTTCCTCGGCGGCACGTTGTTCGATGATGTATCGACCGATATGAAGATTTATCGCGAAGAGATTTTTGGCCCGGTGTTGTGCGTGGTGCGCGTGCCCGATTTCGCTTCAGCGGTGGAACTGATCAACTCGAATGAGTTTGCCAACGGCGTATCGCTGTTCACCTCCGATGGCGGTGTCGCACGCGCTTTCTCGCGGCAGATCCAGATTGGCATGGTCGGCATCAATGTGCCGATTCCTGTGCCGATGGCCTGGCATTCTTTTGGCGGATGGAAGAAGTCGCTGTTCGGCGATCATCACGCGTATGGTGAAGAAGGCGTGCGGTTTTACACCCGCTACAAGAGCATCATGCAGCGATGGCCCGACAGCATTGCGAAGGGTGCGGAATTTACGATGCCGGTCGCTAAATAGTGGTTGATGCATTGGCGTTCGGCGGCGCTTCGTGTGATGCGTGCGTCGAACGCAGCGGTACAAACATAACTAAAGCCTGACGATGCGATCCGCGTGGACATCACGCGGATCGCGGGAAAAAAGCTTAGGAGACTCAATGATGAGCCACACCGAAAGTTCGCCAGCAGCATCCCGGCGGCTGGAAGGCGAATTCGATTACATCATTGTCGGCGCAGGGACGGCCGGTTGCGTGCTCGCAAATCGACTGACCGAAGATCCGGACATTCAGGTTCTACTGCTCGAGGCCGGCGGCAAAGACGATTACCACTGGATTCATGTTCCAGTCGGCTACCTTTACTGTATCGGGAATCCACGCACGGACTGGCTATATAAAACGCAGCCGGAAGCGGGACTGAACGGACGCGCGCTTTCGTATCCACGGGGACGTGTACTGGGCGGCAGTTCGTCGATCAACGGCATGATCTACATGCGCGGCCAGCGCGAAGATTACGACGAATGGGCTCGCGTCACCAACGATGCTTCATGGTCGTGGGATTCTGTTTTGCCGGTCTTTAAACGCAGCGAAGATCATCATGCTGGCGCGAGTGAATCGCATGGTGCGGGTGGTCCGTGGCGGGTCGAAAAACAGCGGCTCAAATGGAAGATTCTCGAAGAGTTTTCGCAAGCTGCGCAACAGAACGGCATTCCCGCCACCCGCGATTTCAATCGCGGTGATAACACTGGCGTCGGCTATTTCGACGTCAATCAGAAACGCGGTATCCGGTGGAATGCGTCGAAAGCGTTCTTGCGTCCCGCATTGAAGCGCCCAAATCTGACGGTGATTACCGGCGCACATACTCAGCGCGTCGTTTTCGAAGGACGCCGTTGTACAGGTGTCGAATATCGTGGCGATAACATCGACTACCTCGCTAAAGCCCGCTGCGAAGTCATCCTCAGTTCGGGCGCGGTTAACTCGCCGCAACTGCTCGAACTGTCCGGTATTGGCAACGGCGCGCGTCTGCAGAATCTGGGCATTGATGTGGTGAAGGACCTGCGCGGTGTCGGCGAAAATCTGCAGGATCATTTGCAACTGCGCATGGCCTATAAGGTCGATGGTGTGCGCACGCTCAACACGGCGTCCGCGCATTGGTGGGGCAAACTGATGATCGGTATCGAATACGCGCTGTTTCAAAGCGGTCCGATGTCGATGTCGCCATCGCAACTCGGCGCGTTCGCCAAATCCGATCCCGATGACCGCTCGATTACGCGTGCCGATCTCGAGTATCACGTGCAGCCGCTTTCGCTCGATCGCTTCGGTGAACCACTACATCGATTCAATGCGTTTACGGCGTCGGTGTGCCAGTTAAGGCCGACTTCGCGCGGCAGTATCCACATCGGGTCAGCCGATGCGTCCGCGGCGCCACTCATCGCCCCCAACTATCTGTCCACCGATTACGACCGCCACGTGGCGGCCAATGCGCTGCGTCTCACGCGTCGCATCGCTGCGGCGCCCGCGCTTGCGCGTTATCGACCGCAGGAGATTTTGCCGGGCATCCAGTACCAGACCGAAGAAGAATTGCAGCAGGCTGCAGGCGCAGTGGGCACGACCATTTTTCATCCGGTCGGCACCTGCCGGATGGGCACGACCGACGATCCGGCAGCAGTAGTCGACAACCGCCTGCGCGTGATCGGTGTTGACGGATTACGCGTGGTCGATGCATCTGTCATGCCCACCATCACGTCGGGCAACACCAACTCGCCCACGCTGATGATTGCCGAGCGCGCAAGCGACATGATCCGCGAGGATCGCCGCGCACGCGTGGGCGGCAGCTGGTCGGCGCAAAGCAGTCCCGTTCCTTCGATGTCCGCTGTATGACAGTCACGACAGCTTGACGCGGTTCAGCGTGTGAGACGTCAGCCAGACCAGCCTGGCCGGCGTCTCACACGCGTTCCAAAGCCGAGTCGCGCATCGGCAACGCGCGTGGCAACCCTCCTCACTAAGTGCAAATCCCAATGAATGCGCTGCATCATTGGCGCGACAATGGCAGCCATGCTGCGTGCCGCGTCATGGATTACCGTCCGTATTGGTGCAGCACGTCAACGCGCGGCAAAGGGGTGCCGCCGTCATAAAAAGTCGCGCGGAGCTTCGCGCGGAAGATCGTAATGCTTCGCCTTACTCCGTATGGAAGGGAACATGATTCTCGGCGATACGATTCTCGAAACGCGCGGCCTCACCCGCGAGTTCAAAGGCTTCATCGCCGTGAACGGCGTGAATCTGCGCGTGCGCCGTGGCTCGATCCATGCGTTGATCGGCCCGAACGGGGCGGGCAAGACGACCTGCTTCAACCTCCTCACCAAATTTCTCACGCCCACGGCGGGTCAGATTGTCTTCAACGGCATCGACATTACCCGTGAACGTCCGGCACAAATTGCGCGGCGCGGCATCATTCGTTCGTTTCAGATCTCTGCGGTGTTTCCGCATCTGACAGCATTGCAGAACGTGCGGATCGGTTTGCAGCGCTCGCTCGGCACGGCGTTTCATTTCTGGAAAAGCGAGCGCACGCTGCGTCAGTTGAACGATCGCGCGATGGATCTGCTGACCCAGGTCGGTCTGACCGATTTCGCCGATGTCGCGACCGTCGAGTTGTCGTACGGTCGCAAGCGCGCGCTGGAAATCGCCACCACGCTCGCGATGGAACCTGAACTGATGTTGCTCGACGAGCCAACGCAAGGGATGGGCCATGAAGACGTCGACCGCGTTACGGCGCTGATCAAAAAAGTATCGAGCGGTCGCACGATTCTGATGGTCGAGCACAACATGAATGTGATCGCGGGCATCTCCGACACGATTACCGTGCTGCAACGTGGCGAAGTGCTGGCCGAAGGCAGCTACGCCGAAGTATCGAAAAATCAGCTTGTGATGCAAGCCTATATGGGCAGCGCCGACGCGGCGCTCGCCGGAGCTCACTGATGAATACGATTGCCGAGCGCGAAGGCCTCGCGGTGAGCGGGGCCGAGAGCGGCGCACCGGCGCTGGAGATTGCGGGGTTGCAGGCCTGGTACGGCGAATCCCACATTTTGCACGGCGTCGATCTGACGGTGAATCGCGGCGAGGTCGTCACGCTGCTCGGCCGCAATGGCGCGGGCCGCACCACCACGCTGCGCGCGATCATGGGATTGACGGGGCGGCGCACGGGGTCGATCCGTATCGGCGGACGCGAAACGATCAATCTGCCGACGCATCGCGTCGCGCATTGCGGCATTGGTTATTGCCCGGAAGAGCGGGGTATTTTTTCGAGTCTCTCTTGCGAGGAAAATCTGCTGCTGCCACCGCCTGTCGGCGATAAGGCGCACATGATGTCGCTCGAAGAAATCTATTCGATGTTTCCCAATCTGCAGGAACGCCGGATGAGTCAGGGCACGCGCCTGTCGGGCGGCGAACAGCAGATGCTGGCGGTCGCGCGCATTCTGCGCACCGGCGCGAGCCTGCTGCTGCTCGACGAAATCTCGGAAGGGCTGGCGCCTGTCATCGTGCAGGCACTCGCGCGGATGATCGTGACGCTGAAGGCGCGCGGCTACACGATCGTGATGGTCGAGCAGAATTTCCGCTTTGCGGCGCCGCTGGCCGATCGCTTTTACGTGATGGAACACGGTGCGATCGTCGAGCACTTCGGGGCAAAGGAGCTCGAAGGCAAGATGCCGGTGTTGCACGATTTACTGGGCGTATAAAAAGGCGTCTGGTTGCCTCTCTGCCTCTCATAACCACAAGCGAAGAAACTGGAGACACGAATGAAAAAGAACCCACTCGCGCGGCTTGCCTCCCTCTGTTTTGCGGTTGCTGCGGGCGCCGCGCTTACCGCGTCGGCGATAGGCAGCGCGCAAGCGGCCGACGACGCGGTAAAGATCGGCTACATCACCGATCTTTCGGGGCTGTATGCCGACATCGACGGGCAGGGCGGGCTGGAGTCGATTCGGATGGCGATTGCCGACTTCGGCGGCAAGGTCAACGGCAAGCCGATCACGCTGGTCTACGCAGATCACCAGAACAAGGCGGATATCGCGGCATCGCGTGCGCGTGAGTGGTTTGACCGTGACGGCGTGGATATGCTGATCGGCGGCACGAACTCGGCGACGGGTCTGTCGATGAACACCGTCGCGGGTGAAAAGCACAAGGTCTACATCAACATCGGCGCGGGTGCCGACACGCTGACCAACGAGCAATGCACGCCGTACACGATCCATTACGCGTACGACACCACGGCGCTGGCCAACGGCACGGGCTCGGCGGTGACGAAGCAGGGTGGCAAGACGTGGTACTTCCTGACCGCCGACTACGCGTTCGGCAAGGCGCTTGAAAAAGCCACCTCGGACGTCGTGAAGGCAAACGGCGGCCAGGTGCTCGGCGCGGTGCGTGCGCCGCTGTCGGCGTCGGACTTCTCTTCGTTCCTGTTGCAGGCACAAGCGTCGAAGGCGCAGATTCTCGGTCTCGCCAATGCCGGTGGCGACACGGTCAACTCGATCAAGGCCGCGAAGGAGTTCGGCCTGACCAAGACGATGAAACTTGCCGCGTTGCTGATGTTTATCGACGACGTGCACAGCCTGGGTCTGGAAACCACGCAAGGTCTGGTGCTGACGGACAGCTGGTACTGGAACAAGGACGCGGAGACCCGCAAGTGGGCGCAGCGGTACTTCGACAAGACGAAGAAGATGCCGTCGAGCCTGCAGGCCGCCGACTACTCCGCGACCATGACCTACCTGAACGCGGTGAAGGCAGTCGGCTCCACCGACACCGACAAGGTGATGGCCCAGTTGCGCAAGACGAAGATCGACGACTTCTACGCGAAGGGCTACATCCGTCAGGACGGCAGCATGATCCACGACATGTATCTGATGCAGGTGAAGACGCCGGCCGAATCCAAAGAGCCGTGGGACTACTACAAGATCCTCGCGACGATTCCCGGCGAACAGGCATTCACGACCAAGGCGCAGACGCGCTGCGCGTTGTGGAAATAAGCATCACGTGAAGGCCTGATGGCTGCAGGGCTGCGTGTGCTGGCGCGAGCGTCGACGCGTCGGTGTCGCAAGCGCCCGTGCCGCGGCCAACCGTTTCACATGCCGCGCGCGATGGGGTTTTTGTCGATGCCCATCGCGCGCCGGCCGGATCGTGCGTGATCGATCTCATCCTGGCAATGGCTTCAGGGGTTAAAGGCTTTAATGGACATCTTTGGCATTCCGCTTCCGGCGATGCTGAGCCAGCTGCTGCTGGGGCTCGTGAACGGCTCGTTCTACGCGATCCTGAGCCTCGGTCTGGCGATCATCTTCGGCTTGCTCAACGTGATCAACTTCGCGCACGGCGCGTTGTTCATGCTCGGCGCGATGCTCGCGTGGATGGGGCTGTCGTATTTCGGGCTGCCGTACTGGGTGATGATTTTTGTTGCGCCGCTGATCGTCGGCCTGTTCGGCATGGTGATCGAACGCTCGATGCTGCGCTGGCTGTACAAGCTCGATCATCTTTACGGCCTGCTGCTGACGTTCGGGCTGACGCTGGTGGTCGAAGGCGTATTCCGGTCTATCTACGGTTCGTCGGGCCAGCCGTACGACGTGCCGTCGGCGCTGTCCGGTGCGACCAATCTTGGCTTCATGTTCCTGCCGAACTATCGTGCGTGGGTGGTCGTCGCGTCGCTGGTGGTGTGCTTCGCGACGTGGTTCGTGATCGAGAAGACGCGCCTCGGCGCCTATCTGCGCGCGGGCACTGAAAACCCCAAGCTGGTCGAAGCGTTCGGCATCAACGTGCCACTGATGATCACGTTGACCTACGGCTTCGGCGTCGCGCTGGCCGCGTTTGCCGGCGTGCTGGCGGCACCGGTCATCCAGGTATCACCGCTGATGGGCCAGCCGATGATCATCACCGTGTTCGCGGTGGTCGTGATCGGTGGGATGGGGTCGATCATGGGCTCGATTCTCACTGGGCTGATGCTCGGCGTGATCGAGGGACTGACGCGGGTGTTTTATCCGGAAGCGTCGGCCACCGTCGTCTTCGTGATCATGGCGCTGGTGTTGCTCGTGCGCCCGGCGGGTCTCTTCGGCAAGGAAAAATGATGCAGAGAAAAATCCTCTACGGCCTGCTGCTGATTGCATTGCTCGCGGTGCCCGTGCTCGGCATCTATCCGCTCTTCATGATGAAGGTGATGTGCTTCGCGTTGTTTGCCGCGGCCTTCAACCTGTTGATCGGGTATACCGGGTTGCTGTCGTTCGGTCATGCGATGTTTCTTGCCTCGGCCGGCTACGTCACAGGCTATGCAATGCAGACGCTCGGCTTTTCGCCGGAACTCGGGGTGCTGGCCGGCACCGCGGCAGCGACCGTGCTCGGCCTGCTCGTCGGGCTGTTCGCGATTCGCCGGCAGGGCATCTACTTCGCGATGGTGACGCTGGCGCTCGCGCAAATGGTCTATTTCGTGTTCCTGCAGGCGCCGTTCACGCATGGCGAGGACGGACTGCAAGGCGTGCCGCGCGGCAAGCTGTTCGGCCTGCTCGATCTGTCGTCGGACGTAGCGCTGTATTTTGTCGTGTTGATCGTGATGGTGCTGGCGTTCCTGCTGATCGTGCGAATCGTGCATTCGCCGTTCGGGCAGGTGCTGGTCGCCATCAAGGAAAATGAGCCGCGTGCGGTGTCGCTTGGTTACGACACGGATCGCTTCAAGTTGCTCGCGTTCATTCTGTCGGCGGGACTTGCAGGTCTGGCCGGATCGCTCAAGGTGCTGGTGCAGGGTTTTGAAACGCTGAGCGATGCCTATTGGACCATGTCCGGTCTCGTGATCCTGATGACGCTGGTCGGCGGCATGGGCACGCTGTTCGGACCGTTGCTCGGCGCCGCGCTGATCGTTGCACTGGAAGACCGGCTCGGCGACATCGGCTCGGCATTGGCTGCATCGACTGGCGTCGACTGGTTCCGTTCGCTGGGCGAGTCAGTGACCATCGTCACGGGGATCATCTTTATCGCGTGCGTGCTCGCGTTCCGGCGCGGCATTGTCGGTGAGATCGTGGCGCGGGTCCGGCCGCTCAGAGCGTGAAAACGATGCGTCGCACAATTGATCTGGATTCCGATGTATCTGTGCGTCGGGCGTGCTTGAGGTAGACTGCAAAGCCTTCCCCGGGCGGTATCAAACGAAGGCGGTTCTGCTTGGCATAAACGTGCGCCAAGTTGGTGCCGCAGTGCACCACTAGGGTAATTGCTAGTTGTAGCCGGGAGGGTGGTCGTTTAATCTTCATGAAGTTCTGATGCAGCACCGAATTTGCAGGTGGAGAACGAGGAGACAATGAGGCACTAAGTGCCCAGACGAAAGCGCTGTTGGATTGATATCCAACAGCGCTTTTTATTTGTACTTTCGATTAATCACCATTCCCGTTTTTCTCTAATCCGGTGGCCCTTTTTTATTCGCCGGATAGCCACTGATTCCACGCCACACAACCCTGCAAATTGCTTGCGGGGCCGCACTTTCGTCCGCTAAACTCGCTTTTCACCGACCGCTGGGTCGGCATTTAAATCCGCGGCTTTAAATTCAAATGAATAACCGGGGTAGATAGAGGAGCAGGATGAAGTCGGTATCGGGTTGGATGAGTGCGGCACTGGTCGCTGTGGGCATGTCGTCGGCATGGAGCACCCATGCATTCGCAGACGTGAAAATTGGCGTGTCGGTGTCGGCAACGGGGCCGGCTGCGTCGCTGGGAATTCCGGAAAAGAACACCGTTGCGTTGCTGCCTAAAGAGGTAGCAGGGCAGAAGATCGACTACATCGTGCTCGACGATGCGACCGATTCAACTCAGGCGGTCAAGAATGCCCGCAAGCTCACCAGCGAAGATCACGTCGATGCGCTGATCGGTTCGACCGTCGTGCCGAACTCGCTGGCAATGATCGACGTCGCCGCTGAAAGCACCACGCCGATGATCTCGATGGCCGCCGCCGCGAGCATCGTCGAGCCGATGGATGCGAAGCGCGCGTGGGTCTTCAAGACGCCGCAAAACGACATTCTGATGGCCACCGCGATTGCGCAACACATGGCGAATCACGGTGTGAAGACGGTTGCGTTTATCGGCTTCGCCGATGCATACGGCGAAAGCTGGTTTAAGGAGTTCAGCAAGGCTGCCGATCTCGCAAAGATCAGGATCGTCGCGAACGAACGATTCGCGCGCAACGATGCGTCGGTGACGGGCCAGGTGTTGAAGATGATGTCGCAAAACCCCGACGCGGTGCTGATCGCGGGTGCGGGTACACCGGCCGCGCTGCCGCAGAAAACGCTCCGGGAACGTGGCTACAAGGGCAAGTACTACCAGACGCATGGCGTCGCGAATAACGACTTCCTGCGCGTGTGCGGCAAGGATTGCGAAGGTACCTATCTGCCGGCTGGGCCGCTGCTGGTTGCTGACCAGTTGCCCGATTCGAATCCGGTGAAAAAGAGTGCGCTTGCGTACAAGCACGCTTATGAAGGCGCTTACGGTGCTGACTCGATCTCGACGTTTGGCGGTCACGCATGGGACGCAGGTTTGCTGCTGCAACGTGCCATTCCGCTCGCGCTGAAGAAGGGCCAGCCGGGCACACCCGCATTCCGTGAGGCGCTGCGCGCGGCACTGGAGAGCACCAAAGACATGCCCGCGTCGCACGGCATCTTCAACATGAGCGCGAACGATCACGCAGGCCTCGACCAGCGTGCGCGCGTGATGGTGGAGATCGTCGGCGGCAAGTGGAAGCTGGCCGGCGACTGAGCGAAGGCGCAGCGATACGGAAGCCCATCAAAAAAGACGCGTGCAGTTGACGCGTCTTTTTTATTGCTTGTCTGAAGTGAATGCGCTGCATGAGTGCTTCACGTGAAAAGTGTGGCTCGGCGGCTTCAGGACAAACCCGCATTAGCCATACAGTCTATTGACCATGAATGATGCAGAACGCAATACTACTAACATGTTAGTGGTTTTGTCCGGCGACGAAATCGTGACGATGAAGTGCGCCGACTATCGTGGGAATCGTGGCGGGCTGTTCGCGACGATAGAAGTAGGGCAGTGGAATAAAAAGTGGCGATGGTATTCACGTGAAGCAGGGAAAACCATGCTTGGCACGCCTGAACCCGAAAACTAGATTCAGACACCCGGCCCATGCGCCGGATTACAGGTACGCGCTTCGAAGCGTTTGGAGACTCGCAATGAAAAAGACAAAGCAATGGGTACGCACAGGCATCGCCATGGCGTTGATGTGCGGCGCCGGCGCAGCGTTCGCCCAGGTGAAGATCGGCGTGACGTTGTCCACCACGGGACCGGCCGCATCACTCGGGATTCCTGAGAAGAACACAATCGCATTGTTGCCGAAAGAGATTGGCGGCAAGACCGTGCAGTACATTGTTCTCGATGACGCATCGGATACCGGCAAGGCCGTGCAGAACACGCGCAAGCTGATCGACGAAGATCATGTCGATGCGATCATCGGCTCGACGGTCACACCGAATTCGCTCGCCATGCTCGATCCCGCGGCGGAAGGCAAGACGCCGGTGATTTCGCTGGCGGCATCGGCTGCGATCATTTCGCCGATGGATACGAAGCGCGCATGGGCGTTCAAGCCGCCACAAAACGATAGCCTGATGGCCGACGCTATCGCCGACTATATGGAGCGTCACGGCGTGAAAACGGTGGGCTTCATCGGCTTCGCCGACGCATACGGCGACGGCTGGAACAACGTCTTCACTGCGGCTGCCGCTGCGCATCATCTGAAGATCGTATCGAACGAGCGCTTTAACCGCACCGACGCATCGGTGACCGGCCAGGTTCTGAAGACCATGGGCGCCAATCCCGACGCGGTGTTGATCGCGGGGGCCGGTACGCCGTCCGCGCTGCCGGCCAAGACGTTGAAAGAGCGCGGCTATAAGGGCAAGGTCTACCAGACGCACGGCGTCGCCAACAACGACTTCCTGCGCGTGTGCGGCAAGGATTGCGAAGGTGAACTCCTGCCTGCGGGGCCGATCCTCGTGGCCGATCAATTGCCCGATTCGAATCCGGTGAAGGCGTCGTCCGAAGCCTATAAAGCGGCGTACGAGAAAGCGTATGGCGCGGGTTCGGTGGCAACCTTCGGCGGTCACGCATGGGACGCCGGCCAGATGTTGCAAGCCGCGATCCCCGTCGCGCTGAAGACGGCCCAACCGGGCACCGAAGCGTTCCGCGTGGCACTGCGCGGCGCACTGGAGAACATCAAGGAATTGCCGGTCTCGCACGGCATCATGAACACCACGACGACCGACCACAACGGTCTCGATAAACGTGCACGTGTGATCGTGCAGATCGTCGACGGCAAGTGGAAGCTGCAAAACGACTAATAACAAAAAGCGGTACGCGCCTCTCGCGCATTCTGCGGCTTGATAAGCCGCATTGCCATTCTGTTCGATGACAATGGCATCGCCCGCCGCACCGTGTTCCGGTGCGGCGGGTGTCTTTTCAGATATTGCAGGTCGGTGGGGCCACGTATCTTGCCACCACGTCGACCGGTTCCCAGTTTTCGATTTCGACGCTTCAGGACGAGGAAGTATGGATCTATCAATTGCGGCGATCCTCGCGCAGGACGGCATCACCACCGGCGCGATTTACGCGCTGCTCGCGCTTGCGCTGGTGCTGGTGTTTTCCGTGACGCGGGTGATCTTCATCCCACAGGGGGAGTTTGTTTCGTACGGTGCGTTGACGCTCGCCGCTTTGCAGACGCAGAAATTTCCGGCCACATGCTGGTTGTTAATGGCGATGGGCGCTGCCTGTTTCGTCGTCGAAGTAGGGGGGATGGTGCGGCATGCCGAGCGGCGGCGCCATGCGGCGCGCACGCTGGTCTTGCTGGTCGGCAAATACCTGCTGTTTCCGATTGCGGTTTACGCGCTCACGCGAGGTGTCTTCCTGCAGCCATTGCCGATGCTCGTGCAGATCGCGCTGACACTTCTGATCGTGATTCCGATGGGACCGTTCGTCTACCGGCTCGCATACGAGCCGATCGCAGAAGCGACCACGCTATTGCTGCTGATCGTCGCAGTGGCGGTGCACTTCGCGATGGTCGGCCTCGGGCTTGTGATGTTCGGCGCGGAGGGTTCGCGCACGACCGCATTCTCGGATGCGACGTTCAACCTCGGCAGCCTGTCGATCTCCGGGCAAAGCCTGTGGGTCGTCGGCACCGCGGTTGTGCTGATCGGCGCGTTGTATCTGTACTTCGACCGCTCGATCTCCGGTAAGGCGTTGCGCGCGACATCGGTGAACCGGCTCGGCGCGCGGCTCGTCGGTATCGGCACGACGCAGGCGGGACGGCTCGCGTTCACGCTCGCTGCGGGTCTCGGCGCGCTGTGCGGCATCCTCGTTGCACCGCTGACTACCATCTACTACGACTCGGGCTTCCTGATCGGTTTGAAGGGCTTCGTGGGCGCGATTATCGGCGGACTCGTCAGCTATCCGCTGGCGGCTGCGGGATCGATTCTGGTCGGCCTGCTGGAATCGTATTCGTCGTTCTGGGCGAGCGCTTATAAAGAAGTGATCGTGTTCACGCTGATCATCCCGGTGCTGCTGTGGCGAAGTCTTGCCAGCCCGCACACCGAAGAAGAGGAGGAGTGACCCGATGAAACGGATCATGCAAAACAAGTTCTTCTGGTTGTTCCTCGTGGTGTTGTTCGCGCTACCGGTGTTGCCGCAACCGATTCATGTGCCCGAGTACTGGGTGACCTTGCTGAACTACATCGGGCTGTATTCGATCGTCGCGATCGGGCTCGTGTTACTCACGGGCATCGGCGGGATGACGAGCTTCGGGCAGGCGGCGTTCGTCGGGATCGGTGCCTATGCGACCGCCTATCTGACGACAACGTACGGCGTGTCGCCGTGGCTCGCGCTCATCGCCGGGGTGGTCGTGACGGCAGTGATCGCGCTGATGCTCGGCCTCGTCACCATGCGTTTGTCCGGCCACTTCCTGCCGCTTGGCACGATCGCATGGGGACTCGCGTTGTTCTATCTGTTCGGCAATCTGGACATGCTGGGCAAGTACGACGGCATCAACGGGATTCCGGTGCTGAATGTGTTCGGCATCAACCTGGAGTCTGGCCGGCATATCTATTACCTGATCTGGGTCGTCGTGCTTGGCGCGGTCGTCTCTGTTCAGAATTTGCTTAATAGCCGGCCGGGCCGGGCGATTCGCGCGTTGCGCGGCGGCGGCATGATGGCTGAAGCGATGGGCGTCAACACGGGCTGGATGCGTGTGGTGATCTTCGTCTATGCAGCGGTGTTGGCGTCGATTTCAGGCTTTTTGTACGCCCACCTGCAACGCGCAGTGAATCCGACGCCGTTTGGTTTGAATCACGGCATCGAGTTTCTGTTCATGGCGGTGGTGGGGGGCGTGTCGCACGTGTGGGGCGCAGTGCTGGGGGCGGCGATCCTCACGGTGTTGCAGGACTATCTGCAAACCTTGCTGCCGAAGTTGCTGGGCGAGAATGGCAATTTCGAAGTCATCGTGTTCGGCATCCTGATGGTGCTGCTGCTGCAATACGCCCGCCAGGGTGTCTGGCCATTCGTCGCGCGATTTTTCCCGCGTGGTTCGCGCGCTCACATGTCCGATCATGCAGAACCGCTGCCGCAGCGCAGCAAGCCGGCGAGCGGCGAAAGCCTGCTGACGGTGAACAAGGCTCGCAAGCAGTTCGGTGGCCTGGTTGCGGTGAACGATGTCAGCTTCGAGGTGAAAGCGGGGCAGATCATCGGGCTGATCGGACCCAATGGCGCGGGCAAGTCGACCACCTTCAATCTGGTGACCGGCGTGCTTCAGGCGACCAGCGGCGAAATTACGTTCCGTGGTGAGCGGATCGATTCGCTGAATTCACGTGAAATCGTCAAGCGAGGAATCGGCCGGACGTTCCAGCATGTCAAGCTGCTGCCCGGCATGACCGTTCTGGAGAACGTCGCGATTGGCGCGCATCTGCGAGGGCAGGCGGGCGTTTGGCGCAGCGTCGTCAGGTTGAACGGCACGGAAGAGGCGCGCTTGATGGCCGAGGCCGCTCGCCAGATCCGTCGTGTCGGGCTTGAGCAGCATATGTATGACGAAGCGGGCAGTCTGGCGCTGGGGCAGCAACGGATTCTCGAGATTGCCCGTGCGTTGTGCTGTGACCCGACGCTGCTGCTGCTGGATGAGCCGGCGGCCGGTTTGCGTTACCAGGAAAAGCTGCAACTGGCAGACTTGCTGCGTCGCCTGAAAGCGGAGGGGATGAGCGTGCTGCTGGTTGAGCACGACATGGATTTCGTGATGAATCTCACCGACCGACTCGTCGTCATGGAGTTTGGCACCCGGATCGCCGAAGGTTTGCCGCAGGACGTGCAGCAAGACCCGGCTGTGCTTGAAGCGTATCTGGGCGGGGTGGAGTGATGGAGAAAACAATGAATGCTGGTTCGCCGATTCTCGATGTTATCGGACTGTCCGTTCGGTACGGCAAGGTCGAGGCGCTACACGGCGCGGCGATCAAAGTGCGCGCGGGGCAGATCGTCTCGGTGATCGGCCCCAATGGTGCCGGCAAGTCCACGCTCTTGAACGCGATCATGGGGGCGTTGCCGAGTACGGGGCACGCGAAAGGCGCCGTGGTTTATCAGGGCGAGGATGTCAGCGCGGTACCGGTCGAAAAGAGAGTCGCGCGGGGCATGTGTCTGGTGCCTGAGAAGCGCGAGTTGTTCGCGTCGATGACGGTTGAAGACAACCTGGTGCTGGGGGCGTATCGGCGCAAGCGGGCAGGGGAGCGAAATTTCCTCGATCAGCTCGAACCCGTGTTTACTCTTTTTCCACGCTTGAAGGAGCGTCGCAAGCAGGCCGCTGGCACGTTGTCCGGCGGCGAGCGCCAGATGCTTGCGGTAGGGCGGGCACTGATGGGCAAACCAGATCTGCTAATGCTGGACGAGCCAAGTTTGGGCCTGGCGCCGTTGATCGTGAAAGAGATTTTTCACATCATCAGCGCGCTGCGCCAGACCGGCGTCGCGACGCTACTGATCGAGCAGAATGCGCGCGCCGCGTTGCAAATCTCCGATTATGGTTACGTGCTTGAAACGGGAGAGTTGGCGCTGGAAGGGGAGGCGGCCGATTTGGCGAAAAATCCGCGTGTGATTGAGACATATCTGGGGCTGGCAAAAAAAGTCGCCTAGGATCGCGCGTTTGTTGTTCGTCGTACTTTGAAGCGGCTTGTTTCACGTGAAACAAGCCGCTTTTTTTATGAGTTAGCCATTCGGACGAAATTCGGGCCTAAACCGAACCCGTTATAATTCGCCCATACCTCTTCCTTTGAAAGGCTCACGCGATGATCTGGCGTGAGATCCGCAATGCTCTTTCCCACAGAATTTGACGTAATCGTCGTCGGCGGCGGTCATGCTGGCACTGAAGCTGCCCTGGCTTCGGCACGCATGGGCAATACCACGCTCCTGCTGACTCACAACATTGAAACCCTCGGCCAGATGAGCTGCAATCCGTCGATCGGCGGTATTGGCAAAGGCCATCTGGTTAAAGAAGTCGACGCGCTCGGCGGTGCGATGGCGGCAGCGACGGATGAAGGCGGGATCCAATTCCGTATCCTGAATTCGTCGAAGGGCCCCGCAGTGCGTGCGACGCGCGCCCAAGCGGACCGGCTGTTGTACAAGCAGGCGATCCGTCATCGGCTGGAGAATCAACCGAACCTGTGGCTGTTCCAGCAGGCTGTGGATGATCTGATCGTGGAAGGTGACCGGGTCGTCGGAGCAGTGACGCAGGTCGGAATTCGCTTTCTCGCCCGAGCGGTTGTGCTGACGGCGGGGACCTTCCTCGACGGCAAGATTCACGTGGGTTTGAACAACTACACCGGGGGGCGTGCTGGCGATCCGGCTGCGGTGTCTTTGTCCGCGCGACTGAAGGAATTGAAGCTGCCTCAAGGGCGGCTCAAGACAGGGACGCCGCCGCGTATCGACGGTCGCACGATCGATTTCTCCCAACTGGAAGAGCAGCCGGGCGACCTGGATCCGGTGCCGGTATTTTCGTTCCTGGGCCGTGTCGAACAGCATCCGCGGCAAGTGCCATGCTGGGTCACGCATACGAACGAGCGTACCCACGACATTATTCGGGGCGGACTCGATCGGTCGCCGATGTATACGGGTGTGATCGAAGGGGTGGGGCCGCGTTATTGCCCTTCGATTGAGGACAAGATCCATCGGTTTGCGTCGAAGGAATCGCATCAGATCTTTCTGGAGCCGGAAGGGCTGACGACCAACGAGTTTTATCCAAACGGTATTTCTACCAGCCTGCCGTTTGACGTCCAACTGGAACTCGTGCGATCGATGCGCGGCTTGGAGCATGCGCACATCCTGCGACCAGGCTATGCGATCGAGTACGACTATTTCGATCCACGTGGTTTGAAGGCTTCGCTTGAAACCAAGGTGATCAGCGGACTGTTCTTTGCCGGTCAGATCAACGGGACGACGGGATACGAGGAAGCGGCTGCGCAAGGCCTGCTGGCAGGTATCAACGCGGGCCTGTACGTGCAGGGCAAGGAAGCTTGGTGTCCCCGTCGGGATCAGGCTTACTTGGGCGTACTGGTGGACGATCTTGTCACGCGCGGCGTGTCCGAGCCGTACCGGATGTTTACCAGCCGCGCCGAATATCGCCTAAGCCTGCGCGAAGACAACGCGGATATGCGATTGACCGAGATGGGTCGCGAGCTTGGCGTGGTCGACGATATCCGCTGGGATGCATTCAGTCGTAAACGTGACGCTGTTTCACGTGAAACAGAGCGTTTGCGTACGACGTGGGTGAATCCTAAGACTTTACCCGCAGACGAAGCGACGGCGTTACTAGGTAAGCCGATCGACCATGAGTACAGTCTGGCTGATCTGCTGCGTCGTCCGGGCGTGAGCTATGACGGTGTTTGCGGGCTGCGTGCCGGCGAATGCGCCGCGCCCGACGTTCTGGCCGAAGATGAAGTGCTCCTCGCGCAGATCAAGGAACAGATCGAAATCGGCATCAAGTACCAAGGTTATATCGACCGTCAAGCGGATGAGATCGAGCGCAACGAAGCTCATGAAAGCACGCGTTTGCCTGAAGGGTTGGACTACGCGGAAGTGAGAGGTCTGTCATTTGAGGCCCGTCAGAAGCTGACGCAATTCCGCCCGGAGACCATTGGTCAGGCGTCGCGGATTTCCGGCATTACGCCTGCCGCGATCTCGCTACTGATGGTTCACCTGAAGCGTGGTCTGGGGCGTCGTTCGACGAAACCTGCTGCACCGGGTACCGACAACACGCCGGTGACGCAATGATGGTGGGACAGAAGGGGAGTACCGCTTCTCAAGAGTTGGCGTCGCTGCTTGCGGATGGTGTCCGCGAGCTTGGCCTCGATTTGAGCGATGCCCAGCTCAACAAGCTGCTGGACTATGTCGCGTTGCTGTCGAAATGGAATGCCGTCTACAACCTGACGGCGATCCGCGACCCGCGACAAATGCTGATCCAGCACATTCTGGATTCGCTTTCGATCGTGCCGCACCTCGCGCCGCTCGGCCCGTCGTCTGTGCTCGATGTCGGGTCGGGTGGTGGTATGCCGGGTATCGTGCTGGCAATTGTGCTGCCCGACTGGACCATCACCACAAACGACATCGTTCATAAAAAGACAGCGTTCCAGGCTCAGGCGAAGGCCGAGTTGGGTCTGACGAATCTGTCAGTGGTGACGGGGCGAGTGGAGAGTTTGACGCCCGGCGCCGAAGTATCGGAAAAGTTCGACGTAATCGTCTCACGCGCATTCGCAGAACTCTCGGATTTCGTTACACTGGCCCGGCATCTGGTTGCTGAGCACGGCGCGATCTGGGCTATGAAAGGCGTGCGTCCGGACGGCGAGATTGAGCGCCTGCCTGCCGGGGCCCACGTGGAACAGATCATTCGATTGAACGTGCCGTCGCTCGACGCGGAGCGTCATCTGATCAAGGTTCTGGTGACCGCCGACAATTGAGCCGTCGCCGTAGCTCGCAGCATCTTCAGAATCAATAGCAATTCTTCTTCATCTAGCAGCAAAAGGGACACACCAACGATGGCAAAAATCTTCTGCGTTGCGAACCAGAAAGGCGGCGTCGGCAAGACGACCACCACCGTGAATCTGGCCGCGAGCTTGGCAGCGCAGGGACAGCGAGTCCTTCTCATCGATCTGGACCCGCAGGGCAACGCCACGATGGGTAGCGGTATTGACAAGGCAGCGTGCGCGAATACCGTCTACGAAGTGCTCGTGGACGGCGTGTCGGTCGCTAGTGCGCGAATTCGTCCGGAAGCCGTCGGGTACGACGTGTTGCCCGCGAATCGCGAACTCGCGGGCGCCGAGGTGGAGCTCGTCAGCGTGCAAAACCGTGAGCGTCAACTGAAAATCGCACTCGCGGCTGTCGAAAGCGAATACGACTTCGTGCTGATCGACTGCCCGCCGGCTTTGTCGCTGTTGACGCTTAATGGTCTGTGCGCCGCGCATGGTGTCGTCATTCCGATGCAGTGCGAGTATTTCGCTCTCGAAGGTCTGTCCGATCTCGTCAATACGATCAAACAGGTGCATGCCAATCTGAACCGTGATCTGAAGGTCATCGGTCTGTTGCGTGTGATGTTTGATCCGCGCATCACGTTGCAGCAGCAGGTTTCCGATCAACTGAAAGAACACTTTGGCGACAAGGTTTTCGACGCAGTCATTCCGCGCAACGTGCGTCTTGCCGAGGCACCTAGCTATGGCTTGCCCGGTGTGGTGTTCGACAAGGCTTCACGTGGCGCACAGGCATATGTGCAGTTCGGCGTGGAAATGATTGAACGGGTGCGCGCATTGAACGATGCGCCCCAGGCATCCTAAGCGGATCGAGGAAGCACAATGAACGCAGTAGCAAGAAAGAAGGGATTGGGCCGCGGTCTGGAGGCGTTGCTGGGCGGCACGGCTGACATCACCGAGACGGCGACGATCGAGGGCGCACCGAACGTGCTGCCGCTCAGCAAGATGCAGGCGGGTAAGTATCAACCGCGTACACGCATGGACGAAGGTGCGTTGCAGGAGTTGGCCGCCAGCATTCGTGCTCAAGGATTGATGCAGCCGATTCTTGTGCGTCCCGTTTCGGCGGACAAGTACGAGATCATCGCTGGGGAGCGACGTTTTCGCGCGGCGCGTCTGGCGGGTCTGGAAGAAGTGCCGGTGCTGGTGAAGGACGTGCCGGACCAGGCTGCCGCTGCGATGGCGCTGATTGAGAATATTCAGCGCGAAGATCTGAATCCTCTGGAAGAGGCGCAGGGTATTCAACGTCTGCTGGATGAGTTTAATTTTACGCACGAGCAGGCGGCGGAATCGGTTGGCCGGTCGCGTAGTGCGGTGTCGAATCTGCTGCGTTTGCTCAATCTGGCTTCGCCGGTGCAGACGATGTTGCTGGCGGGCGATCTGGATATGGGGCACGCGCGCGCACTTCTCGCCGTCGACGCCGCAACGCAAATCACGTTGGCTAACCAGGTAGTTAACAAGCGCATGTCGGTGCGCGAGACCGAAAAACTAGTGACGGCGACGACCAAGGCGGTTCCTACGGTTAAGGCTCGTGCAAATCAGGACGGCGGGCGCGATACGCGTCGATTGGAAGAGGAGCTGTCTGATCTGTTATCGGCAACCGTGAAGATCAAGCTGGGTCGACGAGGACGGGGACAGGTCCTCGTGGACTTCGGCGACCTGGATGCGTTGGAAGGAATCCTGGTACGTTTGCGGGGCAATGCCACCGTTTGATCGATACATCCCGCTGAACAGTGCGGAATGAACGGGCGACTCGATGTTGAGTCGCCCGTTTGTATTTTGGGCGAACGCGAAGGCTTTTTTGTGCCGGGGCAGGGTTCGAGGGGAGCCGGAATGCATCAATAATCGTTGGATTCCTAACTAAATTGCGGGCGAGGTATTTCGAAGAGGGTAGGGCCGTTCTCTGAGCTTAAGTGTGTCTGAGCGCCCGCTTACCCGAAGACCCGTCACCTGTCCAATCCCTACGCGCATAAATTGGCGTTTGTTGCATTTACGAAACGTCGGCCACAGCGCTTTAGCGACCGTTCGCCGCACATCCGCGAGCCCAATTTGTGCATTGGTTTTTGCCGTCCCCCAGCCACCTTACATTTGACGTGTTTTCACCCAAAAATGCGCCGTTGCCGCATTGTGGAGGCGCATTTCACGCAGGTTATTGAACGGCCTAAAGTCTTGAATTGCCTGCAACTATCGCTTACAATCGCCCGGATTTAATTGCACGGCAACCCCGTAAGCGCAGCGTAAGCTCGCGGGCTGGAACAAGACTTTCGGAACACTGCGATGGCGGTCAAAACGTCGAATCAAGCGCCGAAGAATGGGCACGACGGACACCGCGATGAACGCTCCGTTTCCGGTCTGTCCTCCGGTCAGCAAGCTGCATCTGGCGATGAGTGGGATGTCGCGCAAGAAGATAACAATATCGTTCCGCTCACGCGGGCCGAAGCTGAAAAGCTGTTTGGTCCCAATGTGAGTCGTCCATCGCGCGTTACGCCTTTCAAGGTCGTGGCAGCGCAAATGGTTTTGTCCCTGGGTGCTACGCTGTTGTGGTGGCTGTTCTATAAGCCGCCGGGCGATGCTGCGCTGTCTGCATTCCTGGGGGGCGCAATTTGCTGGATACCAGGCGCGCTGTTTGCGGCGCGCCTTAGAACGCTGAGCGGCGCCAAAACAGTGATGAGCTGGATGATTGGTGAAGCGCTCAAGATGGGGACAACGATCGCGATGTTTGTAGCCATCGCCTTCTGGTATCACGACGTACGCTGGGTTCCGCTGCTCGTGACCTACCTCATCGCGCTCAAGACATACTGGATCGCCTTGGCTTGGCGCTAAGTTAGCGAACGGGCAGCAGCAACAAGTAGCAGCAAAAAATTCAGGCTGGCGCGCAGCGCCGGCAACAGGTGTGCGGATGAGACACGGTCCGCACCCGGCGTGTTCCCGCAATACAGCATTGCTGCGGGTGCGGCCTAAGACGATTTTCGACAATTTGGGTGGCTTTAACGATATGGCAGCTAGCGAAGGCACGCGCGCAATGGATCCGTCCGAGTACATCGCGCACCACTTGCAAAACTTTTCCACCGCGCATCAGACGTCGATTTTCGACATTCACGTGTGGAATCTGGACACCCTTTTCTGGTCGATCGTTTGCGGTCTGGCCACGATCTTCATCCTGCATCTCGCTGCCCGTAAGGCAACGTCCGGCGTGCCCGGCCGTTTCCAATGCGCGATCGAAATGCTGGTCGAAATGGTCGAGGATCAATCGAAGTCGATGATCCACGGCTCGCGTACCTTCATCGCACCGTTGGCCCTGACCGTGTTCGTCTGGGTCGCGCTGATGAACTCGCTCGACTTTATCCCTGTCGACCTGCCGGGCCACGTGATTGGCTGGCTGGGTCTGTCCGAAACCATCCCGCACCACCGTATCGTCCCGACTGCCGACCTGAACGGCACGCTCGGTATCGCCCTCGGTGTGTTCGTGCTGATGATTTACTACAACTTCAAGATCAAGGGCGCAGGCGGCTTCGTGCATGAACTGCTGTCCGCTCCGTTCGGCGCGCATCCGCTGCTGTGGATCCCGAACCTTGCACTGAACATCATCGAGTTCGTCGCGAAGACGGTCTCGCTCGGCATGCGGCTGTTCGGCAACATGTACGCGGGCGAGCTGTTGTTCCTGCTGATTGCCCTGCTCGGCAGCATCTGGAGCTTTGGCGCGGACACGACGGTGCTTGGCTTCATCGGCCATGTGATTGCCGGCAGCGTGTGGTCAATCTTCCACATCCTGATCGTTCTGCTGCAGGCGTTCATTTTCATGATGCTGACGCTGGTGTATATCGGCCAGGCACACGACACGCACTAACCGGCGCCGTCGAATAAAGAATCGTAGTTTTTCAAATCCCAGTTCCAACCAGTTCTAAAAGACTTTTCACAAAGGAGTGATCATGCAAGCTTTCATCGCCAACATCCAGGGTCTGACCGCCATCGGTATCGGCATCATCATCGGCCTGGGTGCTATCGGCGCCTGTATCGGTATCGGCCTGATGGGCGGCAAGTACATCGAAGCATGTGCACGTCAGCCTGAACTGATGAACCCGCTGCAAACCAAGATGTTCCTGCTGGCTGGTCTGATCGACGCGGCGTTCCTGATTGGCGTTGGTGTGGCAATGCTGTTTGCGTTCGCGAATCCGCTGCTGTCGAAGCTGGCAGGCTGAGGTTCCTCGGAAGTTTGCGCCTGAGCTATAACAGGTAAAGGCGCAGGGCGGAACGGGCACTTAGGCGCTGATCGAATACAGAATCGATGAGCGCCTTGCCGTTTCACTTTCCGAACTAGCAACGTTTAAGGAAACACCGTGAATCTCAACGCAACCCTGTTTGCGCAAATGGTCGTGTTCCTGATCCTCGCGTGGTTCACGATGAAGTTCGTGTGGCCGCCGTTGATCAACGCCCTCGACGAGCGCTCGAAGAAGATTGCTGACGGTTTGTCGGCTGCTGAAAAGGGCAAGCAAGAACTCGAAGCTGCTCATAAGCGCGTCGACCAGGAACTCGCTCAGGCACGCAACGACGGTCAGCAACGTATTGCTGACGCAGAAAAGCGCGCCGTGGCAGTCGCTGACGAAATCAAGGCGCAAGCGCAAGCTGAAGCCGCTCGCATCATCGCGCAAGCGAAGGCCGACGCGGACCAGCAAGTCGTGAAAGCACGCGAAACGCTGCGCGGCGAAGTCGCTGCACTCGCTGTTAAGGGCGCTGAACAGATCCTGAAGCGCGAAGTCGACCAGGCAGCTCACGCTGACCTGCTGAATCAACTGAAAGCCGAGCTCTGATCATGGCCGAACTTGCAACCATCGCCCGTCCGTACGCAGAAGCGCTGTTTGGCGTGGCCGAAGCTGGTGACATCGCCGCCTGGTCCACCCTCGTGCAGGAGCTGGCACAGGTTGCGCGTCTGCCCGAAGTGCTGTCGATCGCCTCGAGCCCGAAAGTAAGCCGCGCCCAGGTCAGCGAACTGCTGCTGGCCGCGGTCAAGTCGCCGCTCAAGGACAACGCGCAAGCGAAGAATCTGGTGCAAATGCTGGTCGATAACCATCGCCTGCAACTGCTGCCGGAAATCGCTGTGCAGTTCGAAGAGTTGAAAAACGCCCGCGAAGGGGCGGCCGATGTGCTGATCGTCAGCGCATTCCCGCTCGAAGGCGCGCAGTTGAACGAACTCGTCGCAAGTCTCGAACGCAAGTTCCAACGCAAGCTGAAGCCGACGGTCGAAGTCGACTCGTCGTTGATCGGCGGCGTTCGCGTGACGGTCGGCGACGAAGTGCTCGATGCCTCGGTCCGCGCGCGGCTTGCCAGCATGCAGACGGCTCTGACGGCCTGAAGCGCGATACGCGCTGAAGCGGCTGGCACGCAACAGAATTGACTATCAGGAGCGAATAATGCAACTCAATCCCTCTGAGATCAGTGAGCTGATCAAGAGCCGGATCCAGGGCCTTGAAGCGAACGCAGACGTTCGCAACCAAGGCACCGTGATCTCCGTGACCGACGGTATCGTGCGTATTCACGGCCTGTCGGAAGTGATGCAGGGCGAAATGCTCGAATTCCCGGGCAACACCTTCGGTCTCGCACTGAACCTCGAGCGCGACTCGGTCGGCGCCGTGATTCTGGGTGAGTACGAACACATTTCGGAAGGCGACATCGTCAAGACGACGGGCCGCATTCTCGAAGTGCCGGTGGGTCCGGAACTGCTCGGCCGTGTGGTCGACGCACTCGGCAACCCGATCGACGGCAAGGGTCCGATCAACGCAAAGAAGACCGATGCAATCGAAAAGATTGCTCCGGGCGTGATCTGGCGTAAGTCGGTTTCGGAGCCGGTTCAAACCGGTCTGAAGTCGATCGACGCGATGGTGCCGGTTGGTCGTGGCCAGCGTGAGCTGATCATCGGCGACCGCCAGTGCGGCAAGACCGCAGTCGCAGTCGACGCGATCATCAACCAGAAGGGCAAGAACCTCTTCTGTATCTACGTCGCGATCGGCCAGAAGGCGTCGTCGATCATGAACGTGGTCCGCAAGCTGGAAGAAACCGGCGCGCTGGAATACACGATCGTCGTGGCCGCTTCGGCTTCGGAATCGGCAGCGATGCAATACCTCGCGCCGTACGCCGGCTGCTCGATGGGCGAATACTTCCGCGACCGCGGTCAAGACGCGCTGATCGTTTATGACGATTTGACCAAGCAAGCTTGGGCATACCGTCAGATCTCGCTGCTGCTGCGCCGCCCGCCGGGCCGCGAAGCTTACCCGGGTGACGTGTTCTATCTGCACTCGCGTTTGCTCGAACGTGCTGCTCGCGTCTCGGAAGAGTACGTCGAGAAGTTCACGAACGGCGAAGTGAAGGGCAAGAGCGGTTCGCTGACGGCATTGCCGGTTATCGAAACGCAAGCAGGCGACGTGACCGCATTCGTTCCGACGAACGTGATCTCGATTACCGACGGCCAGATCTTCCTGGAAACCGACCTTTTCAACGCAGGTATCCGCCCGGCAATTAACGCCGGCGTGTCGGTGTCGCGCGTTGGCGGTGCGGCTCAGACGAAGATCGTGAAGAAGCTGTCGGGCGGTATCCGTACCGACTTGGCGCAGTATCGTGAACTGGCAGCATTCGCGCAGTTCGCATCGGACCTCGACGAAGCAACCCGTAAGCAGCTGGAACGCGGCCGCCGCGTGACGGAACTGCTGAAGCAGCCGCAATATCAGCCGCTGCAAGTGTGGGAGCTGGGTGTTTCGCTGTTCGCCGCGAACAACGGTTACCTCGACGATCTGGAAGTCTCGCAAGTCCTGCCGTTCGAAAAGGGCCTGCGCGAACACCTGAAAGCGAGCCACGCTGACCTGGTCAAGCGCATCGAAGATACCAAGGAACTCTCGAAGGACGACGAAGGCCTGCTGCACACGGCCGTCAAAGACTTCAAGAAGTCCGGCGCTTATTGATCCGCGAGTGATCCGCAAGGCATAAACGGACATTGAAGCGGCGCGGGCCGCAGGCAACTGAACCCGCGCTGCTTCGATCAAGGAGCAAGCAATGGCTGGAATGAAGGAAATTCGCGGCAAGATCAAGAGCGTGCAAAACACGCGCAAGATCACGAAAGCGATGGAGATGGTGGCCGCATCGAAGATGCGCCGCGCTCAGGAGCGCATGCGCGCTGCTCGCCCGTATGCCGACAAGGTCCGCGATATCGCTGCGCACATGAGCCGTGCGAACCCGGAGTATCGTCACCCGTTCATGGTGTCGAATGAAGGTGCGAAGACGGCTGGCTTCATCCTCGTGACGACCGACAAGGGTCTGTGCGGCGGCATGAACACCAACGTGCTGCGTGCGTCGCTGCAGAAGTTCAAGGAACTGGAAGGCCAGGGCAAGACGGTCGAGACAACTGCGATCGGCACCAAAGGTCTGGGTTTCCTGAACCGCTTGCGCGCCAAAGTGGTGTCGAACGTCGTGCATCTGGGCGATACGCCGCATCTGGAAAAGCTGATCGGCGCGGTCAAGGTGCAACTCGACCTGTACTCGGAAGGCAAGATTTCGGCGGTGTACCTGGCGTACACGCGCTTCGTCAACACGATGAAGCAGGAGCCGGTGATCGAGCAACTGCTGCCGCTGTCGGCAGAACAGTTCGAGCGCACGGAAGATGACGGCACGACGCCGAGCACGCAGTGGGACTACATCTACGAGCCGGATGCGCAAGCAGTGGTGGACGAACTGCTGGTGCGTTATGTCGAAGCGCTGGTCTATCAGGCCGTCGCGGAAAACATGGCATCGGAGCAGTCGGCACGGATGGTCGCGATGAAGGCCGCTTCGGACAATGCGAAGACGGTCATCAACGAACTGCAACTTGTGTATAACAAGAGCCGTCAGGCCGCGATCACGAAAGAACTGTCGGAAATCGTCGGTGGCGCGGCGGCAGTCTGACCGTGACGGTCAGGCAAGCCGCTTCGTGTGCGCCCTTCGCGGCGCACCCCACCTTGGCGGTCCCATCGAAATTGCGCCTTTGCGCGAGTGAAGAATTGAGTATCTAAAGGAAAAGCGATGAGTACTACTGCTTTGGTAGAAGGCAAGATCGTACAGTGCATCGGCGCGGTGATCGACGTGGAATTCCCGCGTTCGGACATGCCGAAGATTTACGACGCGCTCATTCTCGAAGGTTCGGAACTGACCCTCGAAGTCCAGCAACAGCTGGGCGACGGCGTTGTCCGTACCATCTGTCTGGGTGCTTCGGACGGCCTGCGTCGTGGCACGGTCGTGAAAAACACGGGTAAGCCGATCAGCGTGCCGGTCGGCAAGCCGACTCTGGGCCGGATCATGGACGTGCTGGGTCGCCCGATCGACGAAGCCGGCCCGATCAACTCGGACGTGGTTCGCGGCATTCACCAGAAGGCTCCGGCGTTCGACGAACTGTCGCCGTCGACGGAACTGCTCGAAACCGGCATCAAGGTTATCGACCTGATCTGCCCGTTCGCTAAGGGCGGTAAGGTTGGCCTGTTCGGTGGCGCCGGTGTGGGCAAGACCGTGAACATGATGGAACTGATCAACAACATCGCCAAGGAACACGGTGGTTACTCCGTGTTCGCCGGTGTTGGCGAGCGTACCCGCGAAGGGAACGACTTCTATCACGAAATGAAGGACTCGAACGTTCTCGACAAGGTCGCGCTGGTGTACGGCCAGATGAACGAGCCGCCGGGCAACCGTCTGCGCGTTGCGCTGACCGGCCTGACGATGGCTGAGCACTTCCGTGACGAAGGCCTCGACGTGCTGTTCTTCGTCGACAACATCTACCGTTTCACGCTGGCAGGCACGGAAGTGTCGGCACTGCTCGGCCGTATGCCGTCGGCAGTGGGCTATCAGCCGACGCTGGCTGAAGAAATGGGCAAGCTGCAAGAGCGTATTACGTCGACCAAGACTGGCTCGATCACGTCGGTTCAGGCCGTGTACGTCCCTGCGGATGACTTGACCGACCCGTCGCCGGCTACGACTTTCGGCCACCTGGACGCAACCGTCGTGTTGTCGCGTGACATCGCTTCGCTGGGTATCTACCCGGCAGTCGACCCGCTCGATTCGACCTCGCGTCAGATCGACCCGAACGTGATCGGTGAAGAGCACTACTCGATCACGCGCGGCGTGCAGCAAACGCTGCAGCGCTACAAGGAATTGCGCGACATTATCGCGATTCTGGGTATGGACGAACTGGCGCCGGAAGACAAGCTCGCCGTTGCGCGCGCTCGTAAGATCCAGCGTTTCCTGTCGCAGCCGTTCCACGTCGCTGAAGTGTTCACGGGTTCGCCGGGCAAGTACGTGCCGCTGAAAGAAACGATCCGTGGCTTCAAGATGATCGTTGAAGGCGAGTGCGACCACCTGCCGGAACAAGCGTTCTACATGGTCGGCACGATCGACGAAGCCTTCGAAAAGGCCAAGAAGATCCAGTAAAGGTCGGGTTTAACGAAGCGAGGCGCGGGAGTCCGCGCTGATTGGATGCCTTGGCGGCATCCAATCGCAAATCCGGCGCCTCTTACTACGCTCAACCCAGCCTTGCATGGGACGAGGGCCAGCGCTAAAGCGCTTACTTTCGTCCACAGGAGTCGACACTTATGGCAACCATTAAAGTAGACGTCGTCAGCGCGGAAGAGCAGATCTTCTCGGGCCAGGCGAAGTTCGTCGCGCTGCCGGGCGAAGCAGGTGAACTCGGCATTCTGCCGGGCCACACGCCGCTCATTACGCGGATTCGTCCGGGTGCGGTGCGCATCGAAGCTGAAAACGGCGAAGAAGAGTTTGTGTTCGTCGCTGGCGGCATCCTCGAAATCCAGCCGGGCGCTGTGACGGTTCTCGCCGACACCGCAATCCGAGGCAAGGATCTCGACGAAGCCAAAGCTGAAGATGCACGCAAGCGTGCAGAAGAAGCGCTGCAAAACACGGGTTCGAACCTCGAATACGCAACCGCGCAAGCGGAACTGGCGTACGCGACGGCTCAGCTCGCTGCAATCCAGCGTCTGCGCAAGCTGCGCGGTCAGAACTAGGCAGTACGTATTAGAGAAAAAGCAGCCTTAGTGGCTGCTTTTTTTTGATCTCAAGTTGACGTTTACGGAAAGGTAAGCACAATCGAGGGTCAAGAAGAGAGTTGAACTGCGGCGGAACAATGCCCATGCAATGCGCTGCGGGTAAGACTTGATGCCGAAGCAACCTGTGCCGGTGGCACAATCGATTTCAAATTCATTTCAATAGAGCGAGCTTCCGCTCACGGAGACAACACCATGGCAACGCAAGTGTCGGGCGAAGGTGCACTCATTGAGCCGAAAGACGGCCTCTCGTATGTCCGTGGATCGACTGAAATTCCGTTGAGCGAAGCAACCGTTGCGCAATTTCTCCGCGACACCGCCGGGCGCTTCCCCGATCGACCCGCGGTGGTATTTCGTGAGCAGCGCATTCGCTGGACGTGGAAGGAGTTTGCGGACGAGGTGGACGTTCTGGCGTCAGGGCTTCTTGCGCTCGGTATCGTGAAGGGCGACCGCGTCGGCATCTGGTCGCCGAATCGGGTTGAATGGCTGCTTACCCAGTTTGCGACCGCGCGAATCGGGGCCGTCCTCGTCAACATCAATCCGGCCTATCGGCTCGCGGAACTTGAATACGCGTTGAACAAGGTCGGCTGCAAGGCGATTATTGCGGCCGAGCGTTTCAAGACGTCGATGTATCTGGAGATGCTGCAGGAACTCGCGCCCGAACTGGCAGCGCAGCGGCCCGGCGAGCTTCGTGCCGCGAAATTACCCGAGTTGCGCTATGTGATCCGCATGTGTGACACGGAAACGCCCGGCATGCTGAGCTTTTCCGATCTGATTGAGCGGGGCCGCGCGACGCTCGATGTGCCGAAGCTCGACGCTATCGGCGCCACGCTGTCGTGCCACGAGCCGATCAACATCCAGTTCACCAGCGGCACCACGGGCAATCCGAAGGGCGCGACCCTCACTCATAGCAACGTGGTCAACAACGCACGCTACATCGCGATGGCGATGCGGCTGACCGAACAGGACGGCCTGTGCATTCCGGTCCCGCTATATCACTGTTTTGGAATGGTATTGGCGGTGCTGGCTAGCGTGTCGGTCGGCGCGAACATGGTGTTTCCGGGCGAGGGATTCGATCCGGCGGCAACGTTGGCCGCGGTTGCCGAGGAGAAGTGCACGGCCTTGCATGGCGTGCCGACCATGTTCATCGCAGAACTGGATCATCCCGACTTTGCCGCCTACGACTTTTCGCGCCTACGAACCGGCATCATGGCCGGCTCGCCATGCCCGATCGAAACGATGAAAAAGGTTGTCTCGAAGATGCATTTGAGCGAGATCACCATCGCCTACGGGATGACGGAAACCAGCCCGGTCTCGTTCCAGAGTTCAACCACTGATCCACTCGACAAGCGCACCACGACCGTCGGTCGCATCCAGCCGCACCTGGAGGTGAAAATCGTCGATCCGCTTGGCGAAATCGTGCCGGTTGGCGAAACGGGCGAGCTGTGCACGCGAGGCTATTCGGTGATGCGGGGTTATTGGGGCGATGAGGCGAAGACACGCGAAAGCATTGTGGACGGCTGGATGCATACCGGCGATCTCGCGACGCTCGATAACGAGGGCTATTGCAACATTGTTGGCCGCCTGAAGGACATGCTGATTCGAGGCGGGGAGAACATCTACCCACGCGAGATCGAGGAGTTTCTGTTTCGCCACCCGAAGATTCAGAGTGTCCAGGTCTTCGGTGTGCCCGACACGAAGTACGGCGAAGAAGTGTGCGCGTGGGTCGTTTTGCGTTCAGGCGAACAGGCGACAGCCGACGAGATTCAGCAATTCTGCCAAGGCCAGATTGCGCACTACAAGGTGCCGAAGTACATCCGTTTCGTCGACGAATTGCCGATGACAGTGACCGGCAAAGTGCAAAAATTCATCATGCGCGAACAGATGATTAGCGAGTTGAAGCTACGGGAAGACAGGACGGCGTGACTTGGGCGAGACGGTGCCAGGCCGCGAAATCAGGGTGCGCTGGAAAAACCGGGATATAGGAACAAAGCGTAGGGGAGAGCAGGCAGGAAGGTTTCTCGACAACTCTCGTAGAGAAGCCTTCGAGAGCGCTCACGAGCTGTCCAGATCAGACCAACTTCGCAGCACGCAAACGTTTGGCCAGACAAAAAAAAAGCGGGCCTGGAGCCCGCTAAAAACCACACGCTACGGGGTTAGCGCGAGGAGACCAAAGTTGGAACCGACTGAGACGACGACCCTGCGCCGACTACGGCCCCAGCAGGGATGCCCCTTCACAGGGCTTCGGCATACGCCGACCGGCAAGTGCATCGTATCCGCTCACACCACGCACCCAGCCACATCCGTGTTGAAACCGTTGAGGGCATTGTGGGCGAATTAACCTACGAGCGCGGTAACAAAGTGTTTCAGGTTGTAACGCCCGCCAGATAAGGCGTTGCGGGACTTATTGCCAAACTTTCCGGTTTTAAACGTAATTTTTACCGATGACTGCGCCGCAATTTCATACGAGTGATTGATGCTATTCGCGGTGCATATCGCGGCGTAATTCGTTCAGTCGATTCCGCATGAAATGGTTGCACGTACACCTTCTTTCGGACTCGAGCCCCGTGTTACAGAAGTTTTGACTGGCTCTGAAATGTTGCTTTCCGGCACAAGAACGGCATGTTGCCCTGCAGCATCGAGTCCGTACATTTCCGCGAAAAAAAAGGGGGCCCGTCTAGAAATCATTTTTTGCCTGGCACGATTCCGTATTTGCCTAATACCGCCGGGCTGGTTACATGATTTGAGTAATCGAGTAAGTTGTTCCGAATGCACGAAACCACCCACTTTCGGTCGATAGGAAGCGGCTGCAGGTGGCGCCGCGGTCGCTATTTGAGCCACTTATCCGAGATTGCCTGATACTCCCCGGTCGCGCGGGCGAGGTGCAACCACTGGTCCACGTACTGCTGGAACACCACGTCGCCGCGCGGCAGCAGCCATGCCTTCTCGCCATACTGGAATGGTTTGTCCGGGTGAACTGAGCAAAGGCCCGGATTCAATTTTTGCTGAAGCAGGGTTTCCGACGCGTCTGTCACCATGACGTCCGCTTTTCCGGCGAGGATCTGTTTGAAGATCGTCACATTGTCCGGATAGACCGTCAGGGTCGCGTGCGGAAAGTACTGTTTGGCAAAACGCTCGTTAGTGCCGCCCGGATTGACGATCACACGAGTGGCAGGCTGGTCGATCTGCGCTACCGTCTGGTATTTGTTCACGTCGTCGCATCGGGTAATTGGCGTCTTGCCGTCGACCATATAAGCCTGCGTGAAGAACGCACGCTTCTGCCGCTCCAACGTGGGCGACACGCCGCCCATGCCGATATCGCATTTGTCGACGAAGTCGTTCATCAGATTCGACCACGACGTCTTGATGTACTCCACCTTGACGCCAAGTGATTTCGCCAGCGACTCCGTCATGTCGATATCGATGCCTTCAAACTGGCCGTCCGCCTTATAGAACGAATAAGGTTTGTAGTCGCCGGTCGTGCAGGCGCGCAGCGTACCGCGGGCGAGAATTTCGTCGAGCCTCGAAGGCGCACCGGCGGCGGTCTGCGCGCTGGCCACGCCGGTGTGCATCAGGATTCCGGCGAGCGCGCCGAGCAGTGCGAGGGCTGCCTTGTTCATCGAGTCTCCTTGTTGGTGTGTCATTGTCCGGTAAGGCCGTCGGATCATAGCCCAGCAATTCCCGCTTGAACATTGGCCGTTCAGCCAGGTGCCGTTGCGCCGGATCGGCCCCGTCGGCGGGCTCGAAAGCTTGACGCAGGCCGTGCGGGCAACAGTTATTGCCCGCATCAGGCGCAATGGCGCGAGCCGGGTCCGGTAAAATGCCCCTTTGCCCTGAGTCGTACGCAACGTGGCCCATAAACTCCTGAACGACACTTTTCTGCGCGCGCTGCTGCGCCAGCCGACCGACTACACGCCGATCTGGCTGATGCGCCAAGCCGGCCGCTATCTGCCGGAATACAACGCCACGCGAGGTCGCGCGGGCAGCTTCATGGGCCTGGCGACGAACCCGTCGTTCGCAGCGGAAGTCACGTTGCAACCGCTCGAGCGCTATCCGCTCGACGCCGCAATTCTGTTCTCCGACATCCTGACGGTGCCCGACGCCATGGGACTCGGCCTCGAGTTCGTCGCTGGCGAAGGTCCCAAGTTCGCGCGCCCCGTGCGCACGGAAGACGACGTCGCGCGGCTCGCGGTACCTGACATCGACGCCACGCTGCGCTATGTCACCGACGCCGTACGCGAAATCCGCACTGCGCTCACCGATGCGCAAGGCCGTCAGCGCGTGCCGTTAATCGGCTTTTCGGGTAGCCCATGGACGTTGGCGTGCTATATGGTCGAAGGCGGCGGTTCGCCGGACCACCGTACCGTCAAGTCGATGCTTTATGCGCGTCCGGACCTGATGCATCGCATTCTCGAGATCAACGCGCGCTCGGTCGCGGCCTATCTGAACGCACAGATCGAAGCCGGCGCGCAAGCCGTGATGATTTTCGACACGTGGGGCGGGGCGCTCGCAGACGGCATCTATCAACGCTTTTCGCTGCACTACATTCAGCAGGTGGTCAGCCAGTTGAAGCGCGAGCACGACGGCGAAAAAGTGCCGGTCATCACCTTCACGAAGGGTGGCGGTCTGTGGCTCGATGAGATCGCCGAGATCGGCGTGGATGCCGTCGGCCTCGACTGGACGGTCAATCTGCGTAACGCGCGCGAACGCGTGGGCAGCAAAGTGGCGCTCCAGGGCAATATCGACCCGTCGGTATTGTTTGCGCCGCCGGCCGCGATCCGCATGGAAGCACGCGCGGTGCTCGATAGTTTCGGCAATCATCCGGGCCACGTATTCAACCTCGGCCATGGCATTTCACAGTTCACGCCGCCCGAGAATGTCGCCGAACTCGTCGACGAAGTGCATCGTCACAGCCGGGCGATTCGCAGCGGTTCACATGCACCAGCGTGATGCCGTAATCGTTACCACTTTTGCTGCATTGCGGCGAAGTGGGCTCTCGGCCTAAGGCGAAGTTTGTACGGAAGGGGCCGTCAGATGGGGGTCTCGCGATTGTCAAGACTTGACTTATGCACATTTGTCACGCTGCGGCGCGGTAGAAGCTTTCGTCGTGTCCTGACCCTTGCACAGTGCGGGCGCATTTGATCTAAGCCTTGTCTGGCAAGGGTTTCCGGGCAACGGAGCGAAATGTTCGGAACCCCACAGAACGCCGCTACGGCGCGGTTTCCGGCTCTTCCGACCGAAGTTCTCAACAAAGTTATCCACAGGCTGGCGGACGTTTGCAATTGTTCAGCGGAATCCAAAACTTAGCGCCGAAATTGAAGTGTTACTTTAACTTCGCGCGCTTCATCTTCGATTCAATTCGCATATCCGCGCCGCCGCCGCGACTTCGCGCCACGTTCATCCCTCTTTTAAGCCCCGCCGCGTGAGCGCCGTCTTTGTCCGTGTCGCGCTGGACCATCCGTTGCCGACCCTGTTCGACTACCGTTGCGACACGTCCATACTCGCCGTGCCGGGCATGCTGGTCAGCGTGCCGTTCGGCAAGCGGCACGTGGTGGGACTCGTATGCGAAGTGACCGCTCACAGCGACGTGCCGGCTGACCGGCTGCGATCGGTGAGCGATTTGTGCACGGCCTGTCCGCCGGTGTCGGCAGAATGGTTGAAATTGACCGCATTTGCCGCGGACTATTACCAGCGCGGTCTTGGCGAAGTGGCGTTGCCTGCTTTGCCGCAGGCGTTACGCGACGCCTCGCGCTGGTCGCGCCTGTTCGCGCCTGAAGAGCGCTACAGCTTGACGCCCCAAGGACGGATCGCATTGCCCGACGCATTACCTGCGCGGGCGAGTGCGTTGAGGAAGCTCGCGCAGGCATTGGCCGAATCAGACTTCCTGCTCGCCGCCGACGCCCGCGCGCTTCACCCTAAAGCGCTGGCGAGCCTTGCCGCGTGGCAGGACGAAGGCTGGGTCGCACTGGACGTGATCGAAGCCGCCGCCGTAGTCGGCTCGCCGGCGAGCCAGAACTTGCCGGCGCCGCCGGTCCTCCCCACGCTCACCGACGAGCAGGCAGCCGCTGTCGAAGCGATTCGCGACGCGGACGGCTTCGCTCCGTTCCTGCTGCATGGCGTGACGGGTAGCGGCAAGACAGAAGTCTATCTGCGCGCGCTCGCCGAAATTCTGGCCGAGCGGCCCGACGCACAGGCGCTCGTGCTGGTACCCGAAATCAATCTGACGCCGCAATTCGAAGCGGCCTTCCGTGCGCGCTTCGCCGCGCTGGACGGCACCGCCATCGTCACGTTGCACAGCGGTCTCGCAGAAGGCGAGCGTGCCCGCAACTGGTTCGCCGCGCATACCGGCCGCGCCCGCATCGTACTCGGCACGCGGCTCGCGGTGCTGGCGTCGCTACCCAAGCTCGCGATCATCGTCGTCGATGAGGAACACGATCCGGCCTACAAGCAGCAGGAAGGCTTGCGCTATTCGGCACGCGATCTGGCCATTTACCGCGCCAAGCAACTCGGCTTGCCGGTCGTGCTCGGCTCGGCGACGCCGTCGCTGGAAAGTTGGTGGCAGGCCGACCAGGGGCGCTACAAGCGGCTCACGTTGTCGCGTCGCGCCGTTGCCGACGCCGTGCTGCCCACGGTGAGGCTGATCGATCTGGAGGAAGAGCGTCGACGCGGCCGCGCATCGGTGGAGGGCTTGTCGGGGCCGCTGATTGCTGCGCTTAAGTTGCGCGTCGAGCGCGGCGAGCAAAGCCTGATCTTCCTGAACCGCCGTGGCTACGCGCCGCAACTGGCCTGCGATGCCTGCGGCTGGGTCGCCGGTTGTCCGCGCTGTTCGGCCTATGTCGTTCTGCATAAGCCCGAGCGCGCGCTGCGTTGCCACCATTGCGGCTGGGAAGCCCGCATTCCGCGCTCGTGCCCGGAGTGCGGCAACGTCGATATCGAGCCAATGGGACGCGGCACGCAACGGGTCGAAGAAACGCTGGCGAGCGCCGTACCCGGCGCGCGGGTGCTGCGTATCGATGCCGATAGCACGCGCCGCAAAGGCAGCGCACAGGCGCTGTTTTCCGATGTCCACGCCGGCGAGATCGACATCCTCGTTGGTACACAGATGATCGCGAAGGGGCACGACTTCCAGCGCGTATCGCTGGTCGGGGTGCTGAATGCCGACACCGCGCTGTTTTCCCACGACTTTCGCGCCAGCGAGCGCCTCTTCGCGCAGTTAATGCAAGTGAGCGGTCGTGCGGGTCGCTCGGGTTTGCCGGGCGAGGTGCTGGTGCAGACGCGCTATCCGCGCCACGCGCTTTATCACGCGCTGGGTCGCCAGGATTATGTCGGCTTTGCCGGTTCGACTTTGGCCGAGCGGCGCGATGCGCATCTGCCGCCGTTCGTCTATCAGGCGTTGCTGCGCGCCGAGGGGCGCACGCTGGAAGCCGCGCTCGCGTTTCTCCAGCAAGCCGCCGCGGAATTGACCGGCATTCCCGCCGCCGAACGCGTCACCGTCTACGATGCCGTGCCGCTGACCATAGTCAAGGTGATGCACGTGCATCGCGCGCAATTGCTGATTGAAAGCGCGTCGCGGGCTGCATTGCAGGCCACACTACGCGCATGGCAACCGTTGCTGCGCGGCCTGAAAGGCGTGCTGCGCTGGAACCTCGAAGTCGATCCACTCGACATCTGACGCCAACCGTCAGCCTTCAGCGGCCTTACTCCTTCCAGTCATATTCATAGAGCGAATGGTCGTTTCGCTTTAACGCGCCGCTCGCCTATATTTCGCCGGATCGGCGCATATTTCAGGCAAAACTCCAACAATCCCGCGCCGATGCACTTAACTTCCTCGGGGCATTGCGATGAGCGATACCAATCAAACTCTGCCGACGGGCGCTGCGCCCACCAACCGGCAGACCGCGCAGGGCGGCGGACTTTTCTCGACTGAAGACTGGTGGGCCGTGTGGGTCGGCCTGCTGGTGATCGTGATCGCATGGGCGCTGTTCGCGTCGGGCAGCAGTATCAAGTGGCTCGCGGTCGCGCCGGCTAAATGGACAAGCGTTGGCCAGGCTGCTCAGGACCTCGGCAAGCATCTGCCGAATTACGTCGCACTATTCGTCGTGTTCGCGCTGTTGTTCGGCGTGAGCCTCGCGGCGCTGAAACAGCGGGTCGGCGCTTTCCTCGCGTCGTTCCTGGTTCTGTTCATTGCGTCGGCGCTGATTTTCACGGTCGGCGCGTGGGTCAATGCATCGAAGTACAACCTGGAGCCGCCGCTGGTCGCGCTCGCGCTTGGCTTGCTGGTGTCGAATGTGTTCACGCTGCCCGAATGGTTTTCGGCGGGCTTGCGTGTCGAGTTTTATATCAAGGTCGGCATTGTGCTGCTTGGCGCAACGCTGCCGTTCACGCTGCTCGTGTGGGCGGGTCCGGTGGCGGTCGTGCAAGCGAGTATCGTGTCGCTCGTGACCTTCTTCGTGATTTTCTTTACCGCCAAAGCGTTCGGGCTCGATCGACGTTTTGCCGCCGTGCTCGGCGTCGGCGGGGCAGTCTGCGGTGTCTCGGCGGCGATTGCGATTGCGGGTGCGGTGCGCGCCAAACGTGAACAGGCTTCGGTGGCGATCACGCTGGTCGTGCTGTGGGCGATCGTGATGATCTTCGTGTTGCCGTTCGCGTCGCGTTCACTGGGACTGTCAACCGCAGTGGCGGGCGCATGGATCGGCACCTCCGAGTTCGCCGACGCCGCCGGCATTGCCGCCGCGCAAGCCTACGGCGATTTCGCGAAACATGCGGGCAGTGCAATCGCCGGCGCTCCGGAAGCGTCGCTGCAGGCCTTCACGCTGATGAAGGTGGTCGGCCGCGATATCTGGATCGGCATCTGGGCCTTCGTGCTGGCCATTGTCGCGACGACGCGCTGGGAATCGCAGGATAGCGGTGTGAAAGCAAAGCCGAACGCGGGTGAAATCTGGGCGCGCTTTCCGAAGTTCGTCATCGGGTTCGTGATTGCGTCCGCGCTGGTGACGTGGATCGCGAGTCACTATTCGCTGGCCGATTACCGCAAGATCGTCACGCCCGAATTCGTTGCGCCGATTACCGCGCTGCGTACGTGGGCGTTCACTTTCTGCTTCCTGAGCATCGGTTTGACCACCCGGCTGCGCTCGCTCACGGCGACCGGTCTGAAGCCATTCCTCGCCTTCACGGCGGGGGTGGTGGTCAATATCGCCATCGGCTACGCGCTGTCCGCGCACGTGTTCGCACCGTACTGGAATAGCTTGGGGCAGGGCTCGTGACGGATCTTGCCGTCCGGGTGGCCAGCACCGCGGACGCACGCGACGAAGCGTGCGCGCCGCGTTGCGCAAGCTGCCGGTATCGCGCCGACGATCGGCATTCACTGGAGCAAAGCATTCCGGGCCTCACGGTGTTCAGTTCTGGATTCGGCGCGAGCGTCGCGGAGAGCCGCCTGTGTCGTCTGCATGACCAGCTCGTCTCTCCCGACGATTCATGCGCGCAGTTCTCGCCGCCCGGCTTCGCTGCTGTTTCGCATTGACGCGCCGGTCCGATGCGCGGCCGAGGTGGAATCGGATCGCGCACGGTCTTATCGGTAAACGTCTTCGACGAAGAACTCGCGTTGGCGTCGCCAGGTCAATCAGCGATCAGGCTCGCACACAACCTGCTAGCGAGCGCCTCGCACGCTGAATCAATCAATCGTTCAACGCCGCCCGCCTATCGCCCGCCGATGCACGGGACGCCGCGCGCGCGTGTCCATCGGCGATTGCGCGCCGGTCAGACCGACCCGTTGCGCCGCGAATGAACAGCACGGCGCAAGCCGCGCACATCGCCCAGATGCCCGCTACCACCAGCCACTTTTCCATTTCAATCGTCCTCAAAAACCCCGTATCGTTTTTTTGCGTGCCGTGAGGCCGCTTACCGCTATGGCTCTATAACGGCGCGTCCGACGGTTTGATAAGGGTGAAATGCAAAAAGAATCGGCCCAGGGAAAACACTGATCCCACAGGGCGTCCCCATGTCTGGCGC
Source organism: Paraburkholderia metrosideri (assembly GCF_904848625.1). Taxonomy (GTDB): domain Bacteria; phylum Pseudomonadota; class Gammaproteobacteria; order Burkholderiales; family Burkholderiaceae; genus Paraburkholderia; species Paraburkholderia metrosideri. Next base: position 278,042 of record NZ_CAJHCP010000007.1, on the reverse strand, counting down.
CATCGGCTGAAAAGCCTTGTTGGGTAAGGCTTCTAGCAGGGTGCAACCACGCGTTTTTGGCGGTTGCACCTTTTTATTGAGAAGCGTACGATTCGCCCAACTTTTAGTCTTTCGCCAGGCATTCGTCTGGTCTCCGAAGAAGGAAACATGGCTAGCACCACCCTTGGCGTCAAGGTCGACGACCTCCTGCGCACGCGGCTCAAAGATGCCGCCACCCGTCTCGAACGCACCCCGCACTGGCTGATCAAGCAGGCGATCTTTGCCTACCTCGAAAAAATCGAGCATGGGCAATTGCCGCCTGAACTGTCGGGGGCGACGGGTTCGGCCGATCTGGCCGACGGCGCCGCGGTCGAAAACGAAGAAGACGGGGCGTCGCACCCGTTCCTCGATTTCGCACAGAACGTGCAACCGCAGTCGGTGCTGCGCGCGGCGATTACGGCGGCTTACCGCCGCCCCGAGCCCGAGTGCCTGCCGTTCCTGCTCGGCCAGGCGCGTTTGCCCGCGAACCTTGCTGGCGACGTTCAGGCGATGGCCGGCAAGCTGGTCGAAACGCTGCGCTCGAAGAGCAAGGGCGGCGGCGTCGAGGGGTTGATCCACGAATTCTCGCTGTCGAGTCAGGAAGGCGTCGCGCTGATGTGCCTCGCCGAAGCGCTGCTGCGCATTCCCGATCGCGCCACCCGCGACGCGCTGATCCGCGACAAGATCAGCAAGGGCGACTGGAAATCGCACATGGGCCAGGCGCCGTCGATGTTCGTCAACGCCGCGACCTGGGGCTTGATGATCACCGGCAAGTTGATCACGACCAATAGCGAGACGAGCCTGTCGTCGGCGCTCACGCGGCTGATCGGCAAGGGCGGCGAACCGCTGATCCGCAAGGGCGTGGACATGGCGATGCGCCTGATGGGCGAGCAGTTCGTCACCGGCGAAAACATTTCCGAGGCGCTGGCCAACAGCCGCAAATACGAAGCGCGTGGTTTCCGCTACTCGTACGACATGCTCGGCGAAGCGGCGACCACCGAAGCCGACGCGCTGCGCTACTACGCGTCGTACGAACAGGCGATTCACGCGATCGGCAAGGCCGCCGGCGGCCGTGGTATCTACGAAGGCCCCGGCATTTCGATCAAGCTCTCCGCGCTGCACGCCCGCTACTCGCGCTCGCAACAGGAACGCACGATGAGCGAACTGCTGCCGCGCGTGCGCTCGCTCGCGATCCTCGCGCGCCGCTACGACATCGGCCTGAATATCGACGCCGAAGAAGCCGACCGCCTCGAAATCTCGCTCGATCTGCTCGAAGCGCTGTGTTTCGATCCGGAGCTGGCGGGCTGGAATGGCATCGGTTTCGTCGTGCAGGCGTATCAGAAGCGTTGCCCGTTCGTGATCGAGTACATCATCGATCTCGCGCGCCGCAGCCGTCACCGGATCATGGTTCGTCTCGTGAAGGGCGCGTACTGGGATACCGAAATCAAGCGCGCACAAGTGGACGGCCTCGAAGGCTATCCGGTCTACACGCGCAAGATTTATACGGACGTGTCGTATGTTGCCTGCGCGAAAAAGCTGCTCGGCGCGCCGGACGCGGTTTATCCACAGTTCGCCACGCACAACGCGCACACGCTGTCGGCGATCTATCACCTTGCGGGCAACAACTACTATCCTGGCCAGTACGAGTTCCAGTGCCTGCACGGCATGGGTGAGCCGTTGTACGAAGAAGTCACCGGCCGCGACAAGCTGAACCGCCCGTGCCGCGTATACGCGCCGGTCGGCACGCACGAAACGCTGCTCGCGTATCTCGTGCGCCGTCTGCTTGAGAACGGCGCAAACACGTCGTTCGTGAACCGCATCGCCGATGAAAGCGTCGCGATCAAAGACCTGATCGCCGATCCGGTCGACGAAGCGTCGAAGATCGTCCCGCTCGGCGCGCCTCACGCGAAGATTCCGCTGCCACGCAATCTGTTTGGCGGCGAGCGTCTCAATTCGATGGGGCTGGATCTGTCGAACGAGCATCGGCTCGCGTCGCTGTCGTCGGCGTTGCTGGCTAGCGCGCATCATCCGTGGCGTGCCGCGCCAATGCTTGAGGACAACGAGATCGCCGTCGGCACCGCGCGCGATGTACGCAATCCTGCCGATCATCGCGACCTCGTCGGCACGGTGGTCGAAGCGACGCCGGAACACGTGAGCGCCGCGCTCGCGCATGCGGTGGCCGCCGCGCCGATCTGGCAAGCGACACCGGTCGACGCGCGCGCTGATTGCCTCGCCCGTGCCGCCGACCTGCTCGAAGCGCAGATGCACACGCTGATGGGTCTGGTGGTGCGTGAGGCCGGTAAATCGCTGGCGAACGCGGTCGCGGAAATCCGTGAAGCAATCGACTTCCTGCGCTATTACTCGACGCAGATCCGCGCAGAGTTTTCGAACGACACCCATCGCCCGCTCGGTCCGGTGGTGTGTATCAGCCCGTGGAATTTCCCACTGGCAATTTTCATGGGCCAGGTGGCCGCCGCGCTTGCAGCCGGCAACACCGTGCTCGCGAAGCCCGCTGAACAGACCCCGCTGATCGCCGCGCAAGCTGTGCGCATTCTGCGCGAAGCCGGCGTGCCGGCGGGCGCCGTGCAACTGCTGCCGGGCAATGGCGAAACGGTCGGCGCTGCATTGGTCGCCGATCCGCGCACCCGTGCGGTGATGTTCACCGGCTCAACCGAAGTCGCGCGCCTGATCAACAAGACGCTGTCGAACCGGCTCGACCCGGACGGCAAGCCGATTCCGCTGATCGCCGAAACGGGCGGCCAGAACGCGATGATCGTCGATTCGTCGGCGCTGGCCGAACAGGTGGTCGCGGACGTGCTGCAATCGTCGTTCGACTCCGCCGGTCAACGGTGTTCCGCGCTGCGCGTTCTTTGTCTACAGGACGACGTCGCGGACCGCACGCTCGAAATGCTGACCGGCGCGATGCGCGAACTGGCGGTGGGCAATCCGGATCGTCTGTCGATCGACGTTGGCCCGGTGATCGACCTCGACGCCAAACGTGGCATCGACGCGCACGTCGCGGCGATGCGCGACAAGGGCCGCAAGGTCGAGCAACTGCCGATGCCGGAAGGTTGCGCACAAGGCACCTTCGTTCCGCCGACGCTGATCGAACTCGACAGCATCGACGAACTGAAGCGTGAGGTGTTTGGCCCGGTGCTGCACGTGGTGCGTTATCGCCGTAGCCAGCTCGACAAGCTGCTCGAACAGATTCGCTCGACCGGTTACGGGCTGACGCTCGGCATTCACACGCGAATCGACGAAACGATCGCTCACGTGATCAGCCGTGCGCACGTCGGCAACATTTATGTGAACCGCAACGTGATCGGCGCAGTGGTGGGTGTGCAGCCGTTCGGCGGCGAAGGCCTGTCGGGCACGGGGCCGAAAGCGGGTGGCGCGTTGTATCTGCAGCGTCTGCTGGCCACGCGTCCGGCCGGTTTGCCGAAATCGCTGGCCGAGACGCTGGTCGCAGAACCCCCGCGTTCTGCCGAAAACGGCGACAATCCGACCGCCGCGCTGACCGCGCTGCGCGACTGGTTGATCTCCGAGCGTCAGCCCGAGCTGGCTGCGCGTTGCGACGGTTATCTGTCGCATGTGCCGGCGGGCGCGACGGCGGTGTTGTCGGGGCCGACCGGCGAGCGCAACACGTACACGCTGGGCGCACGCGGCACGGTGCTGTGCATTGCGTCGACGGCTAGCGGCGCGCGTGTGCAGTTCGCCGCCGCGTTGGCTACGGGAAATCGTGCGCTGTTCGAAGGCGCAGCCGGTGAACAATTGGTGGCGCAGTTGCCCGCGTCGCTGAAGTCGCATGCGAGCGTGAAGAAGAGCGCTGACACGCCATTCGACGCGGTGCTGTTCGAAGGCGATAGCGACGAACTGCTCGCGCTGGTGAAGGAAGTCGCGAAGCGTTCGGGACCGATCGTCTCGGTGCAGGGCGTGGCGGCACGCGCGCTGGAAAGCGGCGATGAAGACTACGCACTCGAGCGTCTGCTGACGGAACGCTCGGTCAGCGTGAATACGGCAGCAGCCGGCGGTAATGCGAATTTGATGACGATCGGCTGAGCGAACCTCTCTGATCACTCAATTAAAACGGAAGCGGTACGGCGACCCCGATACCGCTCCACACTCACCTGGTACCAAGGAGAAGCTATGCAACACAAGATGACAAAGCTGGCAGGCGCGGCGCTGGTTGCTGCGATGTCGGTTGCGGGGACGGCACACGCTCAATCGACCGAAGACGTGAAGGTGGGTTTCGCCGGTCCGATGACGGGCGCGCAGGCTCACTACGGCAAAGACTTCCAGAACGGCATCACGCTGGCTGTGGAAGACATGAACGCGACCAATCCGGTGATCGGCGGCAAGAAGGTTCACTTCGTGCTGGATGCAGCCGACGACCAGGCTGACCCGCGCACCGGCACGACCGTCGCGCAGAAGCTGGTGGACGACGGCATCAAGGGCATGCTCGGCCACTTCAACTCGGGCACCACGATCCCGGCTTCGCGCATCTACGCGAACGCGGGCATTCCGCAGATCGCGATGGCAACCGCGCCGGAATACACGCAGCAAGGCTTCAAGACCACGTTCCGGATGATGACGTCCGACACGCAGCAAGGTTCGGTCGCCGGCACGTTCGCGGTGAAGACGCTGGGCATGAAGAAGATCGTGATCGTCGACGACCGCACGGCTTACGGCCAGGGTCTGGCGGATCAGTTCGAAAAAGCAGCGAAGGCAGCGGGCGGCACGATCGTCGATCGTGAATACACGAACGACAAGGCTGTCGACTTCAAGTCGATCCTGACGAAGCTGAAGTCGAACAACCCGGATCTGATCTATTACGGCGGCGCGGATTCGCAAGCGGCGCCGATGGCCAAGCAGATGAAGCAACTGGGCATCAAGGCTCCGTTGATGGGCGGCGAAATGGTTCACACGCCGACCTTCATCAAGCTCGCGGGCGACGCGGCGAATGGCACGGTGGCATCGCTGGCTGGCTTGCCGCTGGAAGAAATGCCGGGCGGCAAGGAATACGTCGCGAAGTACAAGAAGCGTTTCAACGAGGACGTGCAAACGTACTCGCCGTACGCGTACGACGGCGCAATGGCGATGTTCACCGCAATGAAGACCGCGAACTCGACCGATCCGGCGAAGTATCTGCCGGTGCTGGCGAAGACGTCGATGCCGGCTGTGACGTCGTCGAACCTCGCGTATGACGCGCGCGGTGATCTGAAGAACGGCGGTATCACGCTGTATAAGGTCGTCGACGGTAAGTGGACGACGCTGCAGAGCGTGGGCGGCAAGTAAGCCGTTCTCGTTGCTATCGTTGCTATCGCTGCATGGGTTGAATACAAAACCCCGCTTCGGCGGGGTTTTTTCATGGGGCAGCGCTTGCTTACTCTCCGCGCAACTTGCGGCCCTGCTCACGAATCTGCTCAAGCGTCGCGCCGGGCGTACTCGCGTCCTGCGGCATCCGTATCTCGATCAACGCTGGGCGTTTCGCATCCATCGCGCGTTGCAATGCGGGTAGAAAATCTTCGGTTCGCTCGACCGTTTCGCCATGCGCGCCGAAAGACCGGGCGAACGCCGCGAAGTCCGGATTCGTGGTTTGGGTGCCATAGACACGGTTCGGATAGTGCCGCTCCTGATGCATCCGGATGGTCCCGAACTGACTGTTGTTCACGACGATAAACAGCACGTGAAGGTCGTATTGCATCGCCGTCGAGAGTTCCTGCGCGGCCATCATGAAACAGCCATCACCGGCGAGCGCAACGACCGCGCGCTGCGGATACAGCGACTTGGCTGCAATCGCCGCGGGCACGCCGTATCCCATCGCACCACTCGTCGGCGCGAGTTGCGAGCGATAGTGCCGATACGAAAAATGCCGATGCAGCCACGTCGCGTAGTTGCCCGCACCGTTCGTCAGAATCGCATCGTCAGGCAGATGCGCACGCAATTGCTGGATCACTTCGCCCATCTGCACGTCGCCGGGAATCGGGCGCGGCTTGCGCCATTCCAGATAGGCGCGATGTGCGTCGTCGGCAGCACCGGTCCACGCGGGTTTATCGGATGAAGGCTTCAGCGCCGCGAGCAACGCCGCCATCTCGGGCATGCCGGACACGATCGGCAGATCGGCGGAGTAGACGCGCCCCAACTCGTCGGCGCCCTGATGCACGTGCACTAGGGTCTGCTTTGTTTTCGGCACATCGAGCAGCGTGTAGCCGTTGGTCGTCGCTTCGCCCATGCGCGGGCCGAGTACGAGCAGCAGATCGGCATCGTGGATGCGCTTTCCCAGCGCAGGATTGATGCCGAGACCGACATCGCCCGCGTAGTTCGGATGCTCGTTGTCGAGCGTGTCCTGGAAGCGGAACGCGAGGCCAATGGGCAACTGCCAGTTTTCGACAAAGCGCTGCAGATCCGCGCATGCGGCCGGCGTCCAGCCACTGCCGCCTGCGATCACCATCGGCCGCTGCGCGCTTTCGAGCAAGTCACGAAGCTTGTCGATCTGCGCGCCGGACGGTGATGCGGCCACCCGTTGATAAGCGGGCGCCCCGGCAACGATATCGCATGCATCGCTCAATACATCTTCCGGCAACGACAGCACGACGGGCCCAGGTCGTCCCGATGTCGCCGTGTGAAATGCATGGCTCAGATATTCGGGAATGCGCTTCGGATCGTCGATCTGCGCGACCCACTTCGCCATCTGGCCGAACATGCGTCGATAGTCGATTTCCTGAAACGCCTCGCGGTCCAGATGTTCGCGTGCGCACTGGCCGATCAGCAAAATCATCGGCGTGGAATCCTGAAACGCGGTGTGCACGCCGATCGATGCGTGCGTCGCGCCCGGTCCGCGCGTGACGATCGCGACGCCTGGGCGGCCGGTCAGTTTGCCGACCGCTTCCGCCATGTTCGCGGCGGCGGCTTCATGCCGGCAGACAATCGTCTGGATGCGTTCGGGTTCGTCGTGCAGCGAATCGAGCACGGCGAGAAAGCTTTCGCCGGGGACACAGAAAACCCGTTCGACGCCATGCGTGAGCAAGGCATCGACAACGAGACGCGCGCCGGTGGTTTGGGTGGCGTTGGAATCAGAAACGGGAGCATTCGGCAGCGACATTGCGAAGAAACCTCCTGGCAGTGCGTGAGAGCGATGTGAGATGCCGCATCGTCCATAGGTGAGGCTCGCAGGCGATGGGCGCTTCGACAGCTTACGCTGAGGGTGCAGGTGCTGTCACGGCGCAGCGCACCTATGTCGCGGCTGAGTGTGATGAACTGGCGCACCAATAAAAACGCGGACCTGCAAGGTCCGCGTTTTTTATTCACCAGCAAGCGCAGCGTGAAATACGATTCTCAGCATTCCACGATATTCACCGCCAACCCACCGCGCGACGTTTCCTTGTACTTCGTCTTCATATCCGCGCCGGTTTCGCGCATGGTCTTGATCACCGAATCGAGCGACACATAGTGGCTGCCGTCGCCGCGCAACGCCATACGCGCCGCATTCACCGCCTTCACCGATGCCATTGCATTTCGTTCGATACACGGAATCTGCACCATCCCGCCAACCGGATCGCAGGTCAGCCCGAGGTTGTGTTCCATGCCGATTTCAGCAGCGTTTTCGACCTGTCTCGGCGTACCGCCCATCACCGCAGCCAGCGCACCCGCCGCCATCGAACACGCGACGCCCACTTCACCCTGGCATCCCACCTCTGCGCCTGAAATCGAAGCGTTCAGCTTGTACAGAATGCCGATTGCTGCCGCTGTCATCAGAAAATCAATCACGCCCTGCTGGTTCGAACCGGGCATGAAGCGCGTGTAGTAATAGTAATGCAGCACCGCCGGGATGATGCCGGCCGCGCCGTTAGTCGGCGCGGTCACGACGCGACCGCCCGCAGCGTTTTCTTCGTTGACGGCGATCGCGTAGAGATTGATCCAGTCGATCATCGACAACGGATCGCGCAGCGCCAACTCCGGATTGCCCGACAACGCGCGATACAACTGCGGCGCGCGGCGCTTCACCTGGAACGGGCCAGGCAAATTGCCATCGGCAGCCGGATTGTTGATGCCGCAACCGCGCGATACGCACGACTGCATCACGTCCCAGATTTTCAGCAAACCGCTACGAGTATCTTCTTCGCTATTCCAGACGCGCTCGTTTTCCCACATCAACTGAGCGATGCTTTTCCCGCTCGACTCACACAGTGCGAGCAACTCGTTGCCGGTGCGAAACGGGTAGGGGAGTTGGTCGGCAGCACTCAGCACCTTCGTGTTCGGCGCGCCGGCCGTCACCACGAAACCGCCGCCTACCGACAAGTACGTCGTCTCACGCAAGGTCTCGCCTTGCGCGTCGAACGCGCGCAGCTTCAGGCCGTTCGGATGCTCGGGCAATGCCTGTCGATAAAACGAAATGTGCTCCTTCTGCACGAACGGCACCTCGTGCGCGCCGAGTAGCGCCAGCTTGCGCGTCACTCGCACGGCTTCGAGCCGTTGCGCGATGGTGTCGGGATCGACGGTGTCGGGTGCGTCGCCCAGCAGGCCGAGCATCACGCCGCGATCCGTGCCGTGGCCCTTGCCCGTCGCGCCGAGCGATCCGTACAAATCCACTTTCACGGATGCAGTCGCAGCCAGCAGCCCGTCACGCTCAAGCCCTTGCACGAACATCAGCGCCGCGCGCATCGGTCCCACCGTATGCGAACTGGACGGCCCAATGCCGATTTTGAAGAGATCGAACACGCTAACTGCCATTGACTGCTCCCTGCTGATAAAAAGTTGGTTTAGCGCGCGGGCAACGGCAAACACACGGCGAGCCAGGCAGGCGGCGTGGGTGCGAGTTGCAGCGCGATTGGCGTAAAGCGTCCATCGAGACGCGCGGCCAGGTGAAACAGTTCAGTCGCGTTCTTCGGATCCCATTGACCCGAATAGCCGGGCAAGCCGGCTTCGCGACGTTTTGCATCGAACGGAACACTCGAATGCACGAATTCTTCATGCGTCGCTTTGCCGGTCGCGAACGGCGCGAGCCAGTTGAGCGCGGCGAGTAGCGTGGCGCCGTTCGGTCCCTTCTCCTGCAGCCAGTTGCGATTGTGGCGGCGCGCCGCCAGCGCGGCCGTGACGAGCGGTTGCAGATCGTAGGTGACGTAATGCAGCGCGTCGCGTTCGCTGAAGTCGATGGTCGAACCATCCGGATTGATGTTGTCGCCGATATGCTCGACGAACAGACGCTGCGCCGCGTTGATCATCTTGCGGTTATCGAGCGTGAACGCGGCCATCGCGATCAGCTTGATACGGTGGCTCTGCCAGTTGTTGCGGAACGTGCCTTTCAGTGGACGCGGCTGCGCGTCGATCTGCGCGATGTAGCCATTCGCCAGCTTCGTCAGAAACGCCATTGCAGCGTTGCGCGTTTTCACCGGCAGTGCGCTCGCGGTCATGTCGTACGCGAGAATCAGCCCTTCAAAGCGCGTTTCGTCGATGGGATTGAAGCTCGGCTGATACGTCGTGACCCACGCATACAGCAAACGGTCGACGAGCTTCAGATACCGGTCGTCGCTGGTTGCACGCCACGCGAGCGCGGCGTCGCGCAGCAGATCGAGATCCTGCTCCGCCTCGTTGCTCTGATCGTAAATGCCTTCATGTGGCAGCGTGCCTTCGGTGTGCAGCCTCGCGAGCGCATGCGGCTGCTCGTTCAGATGTGCCTGCACGTTACTCACCAGTAATTTCACGCCGGGATCGGCGTTAGTGCGCTCGCTGGTTTGCAGCGCGGGCGCCGCGCAGAAATTCATTGCGGCTTGCGCTTGCGTTAACGGCAGCAGCAGCGCCGCGCCAGCCATCAGCAATGTGCAGGTTGGCCGCCACGTTCGGGCTTGCGTTGCGTCGGCCCGGCTTTGCATCAATCGCACCTTTCGCGCCATGCGAAACTCCTAGTTTGGCTGATTCGGTGTGTGATGTTAGCCGTTTGCGGTCGTCAGCGACAGGATCGAGGCGGCGCCGCGCATGGTCCTTTTTTACCGCTTTCACGGCAGCGGACGATGCGCGGCGGCGCGTGGTGCTTACTCGTAGTCGGACATCGGCACGCAGGAGCAGAACAGATTGCGGTCGCCGTACACGTTGTCCGCGCGGCCGACCGGCGGCCAGTACTTCTTCGCGATCAGCGTTTTCAGCGGATACGCGGCGGTTTCGCGCGCATACGCATGCTTCCAGTCGTCGGCGATCACGACCGCGGCCGTGTGCGGTGCGTGCTTCAGCGGATTGTCCTCACGGTCCAGGCGGCCTTCTTCCACCGCGCGGATTTCGTCGCGGATCGCGATCATCGCTTCGATGAAACGGTCGAGTTCTTCCTTCGATTCCGATTCGGTCGGTTCGACCATCAGCGTGCCCGGCACCGGGAAGCTCATGGTCGGCGCGTGGAAGCCGTAGTCGGCGAGGCGCTTGGCGACGTCGTCGACGGTGATGCCGCTGGTTTCCTTGATCGGACGCAGATCGAGAATGCACTCGTGCGCGACCAGACCGCCGGGGCCCGAGTACAACACCGGGTAATGCGGCGCGAGTTTGTTCGCGACGTAGTTCGCGTTGAGGATCGCGGTTTCGGTGGCGGCGGTCAGGTTCTTCGCGCCCATCATCGCGATGTACATCCACGAGATCGGCAGGATCGACGCGGAGCCGTACGGCGCGCCCGATACTGCGCCGATACCGTTCGCCGCGCGTTCATAACCCGACGAGATCTGGTTCGGCAGGAATGGCGCGAGGTGCGCGCCGACCGCGACCGGACCGACGCCCGGTCCGCCGCCGCCGTGCGGAATGCAGAACGTCTTGTGCAGATTCAGGTGCGAGACGTCGCCGCCGAACTGGCCCGGCGCGCACAAACCGACCATTGCGTTCATGTTCGCGCCGTCCACGTAAACCTGGCCGCCGTGCGCATGCACGATCTCGCAGATTTCGCGCACGTTCGCCTCGAACACGCCGTGCGTGGACGGATACGTGATCATGATTGCCGCGAGCTTGTCGGCGTGCTGTTCGGCCTTCTTCTTCAGGTCTTCGATATCGACGTTGCCTTGCGCGTCGCACGCAACGACCACGACCTGCATGCCGGCCATTTGCGCGGACGCCGGGTTGGTGCCGTGCGCCGAAGCGGGAATCAGGCAGACATTGCGATGACCTTCGCCGCGCGACGCGTGATATGCGTGAATGATCAACAAACCCGCGTACTCGCCTTGCGAGCCGGCATTCGGTTGCAGCGACACGGCGGCGTAGCCGGTTGCCGCGACCAGCATTTCTTCGAGCTGATCGATCATTTCGCGGTAGCCGACGGTTTGCTCAGCCGGCGCGAACGGATGGATCTGACCGAATTCGGGCCACGTGACCGGCAGCATTTCCGATGTCGCGTTCAGCTTCATCGTGCACGAGCCGAGCGGGATCATCGAACGGTCGAGCGCGAGGTCCTTGTCCGACAGGCTGCGCAGATAGCGCAACATTTCTGTTTCGGAATGGTGACGGTTGAACACGTGATGCGTGAGGTACGCGCTGGTACGTTCGAGCGCGGCCGGCACTGAAGCGGTATTCGAAGCCGCGAGCTTTGCGTCGAGTGCGTCGACTTGCGGCACGTCGTTCGAAAAAGCCGCTTGCGCGAACACGGCGAGCAGATCGGCCAGATCGCGTCGCGTCGTGGTTTCGTCGATCGACAGGCCGACTTGCGTCGCGCTCACGCGGCGCAGGTTGATGCGCTTCGCGGTCGCTGCGTCGAGCAGCGCCTGCGTGCGTGCGCCGGTGTCGAATGTGAGCGTGTCGAAGAAGGTTTCGTTGACGAGCGTGTAGCCGAGTTGCTTCGCGCCTTCGGCGAGCAACGCGGCAATGCGGTTCACGCGCAGTGCGATGGTCTTCAGGCCGTGCGGGCCGTGATAGACCGCGTACATGCTGGCCATGATCGCGAGCAGCGCCTGCGCGGTACACACGTTCGAGGTCGCCTTCTCGCGACGGATATGTTGTTCACGCGTTTGCAGCGCGAGACGTAGCGCGGGGTTGCCTTGCGCATCGACTGTGACGCCGACCAGACGGCCCGGCATCTGACGCTTGAATTCGTCGCGCACGGCGAGGTAAGCCGCATGCGGGCCGCCGAAACCGACCGGCACGCCAAAGCGCTGCGTATTGCCGACGGCCACGTCCGCGCCCCATTCGCCCGGCGGCGTGAGCACGGTCAACGCGAGCAGATCGGCGGCGGCGACCACGTGCCCGCCTGTTGCGTGGATCGCTTCGGTCAGCGCGCGGTAGTCGCGCACGTCGCCGTTCACGCCGGGATATTGCAGCAGCACGCCGAACGCATTCGCGTTCGCGGCTTGCGCTGCGGGACCGACTTTCACTTCGATGCCGACCGGCGTTGCGCGCGTCTTCACCACTTCGATGGTTTGCGGCAGCACGTCGTCGGCGATAAAGAACACGTTCGATTTCGACTTGCCGACGCGTTGCAGCAGCGTCATGGCTTCAGCGGCAGCCGTCGCCTCGTCGAGCAGCGACGCGTTGGAGATGGCGAGACCCGTCAGGTCGACGATCATCTGCTGGAAATTCAGCAGCGCCTCCAGACGGCCTTGCGAGATTTCCGGCTGATACGGCGTGTACGCGGTGTACCACGCCGGATTTTCCAGCACGTTACGCAGGATCACCGTCGGGGTGTGCGCGTTGTAATAGCCCTGCCCGATGTACGAGCGGAACACCTGGTTCTTGTCCGCGAGTTCGCGCAGCGCGGCGAGCGCTTCGGCTTCGCTTTTGGGTTGCGCGAAGGGACCGAGCGGCAGCGTTTCGGTGCGGCGGATCGTCTTCGGAATCACGGCGTCGATCAGTGCGGCGCGCGACGCGAAGCCGAGGGCTTCGAGCATCGCTTGCTGGTCGGCCGAATCCGGGCCGATGTGCCGTTCGGCGAAGGCGTCGTGCACTTCGAGCGCGGCGAGCGAGAGAGGAGTGCGGTTCATCAGACGATCCGGGTGTTCGAGCTTCATGGGTGTTCCTGGCGGTGCGGCTGCCCATCCTGTTTCAGGATGAACCCGCCGCACCTGACGGGTTAAACGTAAAGGTGAATCAGGCGCCGATCGACTTCGAGTACGCGTCGGCGTCGATCAGACGATCTTGCGCGGCGCCGTCGGCCGGCTTGATCTTGAAGAGCCAGCTTTCATACGGCGTGGTGTTGACCGAATCCGGCGTATCGGCCACGGCCGTGTTCGCTTCGATGATCTCGCCCGACACCGGCGCGTAGATATCGGAAGCCGCTTTCACCGATTCGATCACGGCGACGGTGTCGCCAGCGGTCACGGTCTTGCCCAGTTCCTGGACTTCGAAGAAGACGATATCGCCGAGCGCTTCCTGCGCGTGGTCGGTAATGCCGACCGTCAGCGTGCCGTCCGCTTCGGTGCGGACCCACTCGTGCGATTCGGTGTATTTCAGATCGGCCGGGATGCTCATCGGATGCTCCTATGCGGTGATTCAGTAGTGACTTAATGGGGGAAGGTCCCAAGCCTGGCGTTTTGACTTGCCAGGCTCCTCATGTAAGAGGCAAAAAAACTTCAGTCGTTTTTCTGAGGGACGCACGCGCGGGCCGCTTAAACCGCCAGCACTTTGCCGTTGCGCACGAATGGCAGTTTTACCACGCTTGCGGGTACGGCTTTATCGCGAATCTGAACGTGGACCGTGTCGCCTGCTTGCACGCCTTTGGGCACGCGCGCGAAGGCGATCGATTCCTGCATCGTCGGAGAAAACGTGCCGCTGGTGATTTCGCCTTCGCCGTGCGGCGTGACGACTTTCTGATGAGCACGCAGCACGCCCGCCGCCTTGCCATTTTCTTTCAGCAGGATCAGGCCGACGAACGCGGCCTGAGAACCGTTTGCTTCCAGCTTGCCCTTGCCGACGAAGTCGCGCGGCGAGGTCAGGTCGACGGTCCATGCGAGGCCGGCGTCGAGCGGTGACACGTTGTCGTCCATGTCCTGGCCGTACAGGTTCATGCCGGCTTCGAGGCGCAATGTGTCGCGTGCGCCGAGACCGGCAGGGCGTACGCCTTGAGCCTCCAATGCTTGCCAGAGCGCTTCGACATGATCCGCCGGGACGATGATTTCGAAGCCGTCTTCGCCGGTGTAGCCGGTGCGCGCCACGGTCAATTCGCCGAACGGCGTTGCTTCGATGCGGGTTGCGTTGAACGGCTTAAGTGTTTCGGTACTGGCGCGGGCGGCCGGCACGGTTTGCCAGACTTTTTCGCGCGCATTCGGACCTTGCACGGCGACGATCGCGTAATCGCGACGCGGCGTGATGGTCAGGCCGAAGCCGCCTTCGGCGTTGAGCTGGCCGAACCACGCGATGTCTTTATCGGCGGTACCGGCATTCACGACCACGCGGAAATGATCTTCGCCGAAGTAATAGACGATCAGATCGTCGATCACGCCGCCATTAGGATTCAGCAGGCAGGAGTAGAGCGCACGGCCCGGGGTCTGCAGCTTGCCGACGTTGTTCGCCAGCGCGTATTCGAAGAACGCACGCACGCGCTCGCCGGTGAAGTCGACGACGCACATGTGCGAGACGTCGAACATGCCGGCGTCGGTGCGCACGGCGCGGTGTTCCTCGATCTGCGAGCCGTAGTTGACGGGCATGTCCCAGCCGCCGAAATCGACCATGCGGGCATTGAGCGCACGATGGGTGGCGTTGAGCGGGGTGTGTTTGAGTTCGGTCATGGGGCCTCGGGCATCTCGCGAAACAAAAAAGGCCATGCGGCGCAACGCCTCGCGGCCTGATGCCTGCGAGCGTGGTTCTGCATGACCCCTCTGTCCTCGATACCTGAGAGATTGCGCCGCCGTGAAAATGTGATTCGTCACGGTGAGACGCGCGCCCCTTCGGTGGGCAGCTTGCCTGAATCTGCTCGTTGTTTAAACGACGCAGACGGCTACTGCCGCTCTCCAGAGTGCGAAAAACCGGGTGCCTCGATGCTGCCTTGAAGCGGGTCTCTCGACGCGGTCGGTCCTTTTGCCTGAGAGTTTGCGGGTATGCCCCTTCGGCGGCGCGGCCTGCGAAATTCAGCGGCCAGCGCGCTCTCCCGACGCGTGCGGCGAATGTACGCGACGGCCGGAGGCTTGTCAATTGAAGGCCCGCGCGCCGTGTGGGCGTTGACACAGGGGCTTTCACGCGTCAAAAAAAGCGCGGGACAGGCTGCCCGCGCTATTGCTGCAGAGGTTATGGAAACGCGAGTGCGCTCACTCGCCGATGGCGTGCGCCGCGTTATCCAGTTCCTGGTTCAGCACACGCTGCTCGTCGGCGGAGAGACCGCCGCCGTGTTGCGCGGCCATGTCGTGCGCTTCCTGACGAATCACTTCCAGCCGATGGTGCAAAGCAGCGCCTTGCGGCGGCGGGTAAGCACCCTGATTCACGTGATTGTCGATCCGGCGGCCAAGATTATCGACACGGCCTTCGACCTGATGCAGACGCCGGTCTTCGATTTGCTGCGGGCTGGGGCGCGGTGCCGGTGCGGGTTGCTGAACGACGCAGGCGGCGAGGGAACTGAGCAAGGCGCACGCGGCGATTGCGTGGGTGACACGAGGCATGGACTCTCCGGAAGTCGTTATCGTTGATTGTGCTACCTGTGTAGCAACGGATGGCGGCAGGTTCGCGCCGACCCGGGAGATGACCTGATTTGTAACGTTATGTTCCCGTTAGGGTGTCGGGTCCATCGCTTGAGCGGCGCATTGGCAGGGGTGATTTTTAGGTACACAGACCGTTGCGCCGCCCAGACAAATGCATCAGCGAATCCGCTCGAAGGGTAGCCGGACGCCTTCTTCGGAACTGCGCGCGGCCAGTTCGATGATGGTCATGACGTCAACGGCATCCTGAGCCGTGACGGGGAAGGCGATGCCATTCTGAATCGCATCAGCCAGCGCAATGTAAAAGCCCGCGTAGTCACCATTGCGCGTGGGGACCTCGCGCTCCACTTCCTGATCGCCTTCCAGTACGCGCAGCGTGCCTGCCGTGTTGCCGGCGCCAAAACCTTCATCGCCGGGCCGCAGGCCTGCTTTCAGTTGGTCTTCCTGGGTGTCGAGCCCGTATTTCACGTAGCTCCCGCGAGTTCCGTGGATGACAAATCGCGGCGCCACCCAGGCAGTCAATGCGCTCGCGTGCAAGACCACTTCGAACTCGCCGTAGCCGAGTTGAATGTGCACGTAATCCGGCGCGCCAGCGTTGTCGCGATGCGTGCGCACCGTCGCCGACACGGTTTGCGGGGCGCCGAACAACGCCAGCGCCTGGTCGATCAGATGCGGGCCCAGGTCGAACAGCAAGCCGCCGCCTCGCGAGGCCTCTTCGCGCCAGCGTTGCCGCACTTCCGGCCGGAAGCGGTCGAAATGCGATTCATATTGCGTGATGCGCCCCAGTTCCACGCGTGCGAGAAGATCGCGGACGGTCAGGAAGTCGCCATCCCAGCGCCGGTTGTGAAAGGGCACGAACAGTTTGCTGCGGGCGAGCGCGATGTTCGCGAGCGTGTGTGCCTCGGCCGCCGTCAGCGTGACCGGTTTGTCGACCACCACGTGCTTGCCGGCTTCCAGGGTGCGGCGCGCGAGGTCGAAGTGCGTGTCGTTTGGCGTGGCGATTACGACGCAGTCGATATCGTCGAGCGCCAGCAGTGCGTCGAGATCGGCCACGATTTTCGCGTGCGGATAGTCGGCCAGCGCGCGCTCGGGCTGACCGGTCGCGATGGCGGCGACGCTTGCGCGTCCGCAATGTGCGATCACCGGCGCATGGAAGGTCGCGCCAGCAAAACCGTAACCCATCAATCCAATCTTCAGCGATGCGGACATGCGTGTCTTCCTGCAAAAAACGTCGCGCCGCTTTGCCACCGCGGCGGCGGCGCGCAACACCGTAATTGTGGCATGTCCTGAAGCGGGAACGGGAGCCATGTGGCGGGTGATTGACGTGCGGACGTTTGAGCGAGCCTGACGAGAGAGAGACTGGCGCGGCGGTATCGGGTGGCGAGACGTCACGAGCATGTGAACGCTTGCGGGCCACGATGGCTGGCCTCTATCGCGTGGGGCGCGTCTGGCGCCGCTGCGTCTGGCTATCTTTTGAAGAAATCGTGGCAGACAGTCGCCGTCGGGCTAGCTGGTGGAAGCGTCGCGTGAATCGGCCGGCTCGCCCATGCCAGGAGTCTGCGCAGCGCATGCTTTGCGATCCCGCGGCGCCAGCGTCCCGCCCTGGCATCCGTGTTAACATCGCTCCTCTCGCGCGAACACGCAGCGGGCCGGATCCGCTTCGCAGCAGTGCGGGGCAGCCGTTCCAGCCGGCGGCGCGCAGCATGCCCCCGGGCCTTCGGCCGGTGTTGTCGAGCCGACGCGCCCACAACCGCAGTTTCAACCGCATCACCCATCCACAGACGATGTCCGCAGGCCTGAATCCCGCTCAAAATGAAGCGGTCCGTTATCTCGACGGTCCGTGTCTCGTGCTCGCCGGCGCAGGCAGCGGCAAGACGCGTGTGATCACGCAAAAAATCGCGCACCTGATCGAAGCCAAAGGCTTCGAACCCCGCCACATCGCCGCCGTCACGTTTACGAACAAGGCCGCTCTGGAAATGCGCGAGCGCGTGGGCAAGCTGCTCGAAGGCAAGACGCTCACCACGCCCGGCAAGGAAGGCCGCAAAGTACCGGTCAATCAGTTGACGGTGTGCACATTCCACTCGCTCGGCGTGCAGATTTTGCGCCAGGAGGCGGAACACGTCGGCCTCAAGCCGCAGTTCTCGATCATGGATTCCGACGATTGCTTCGGCATGATCCAGGAGCAGGTCGGCTCGACGGACAAGGGCTTTATCCGCAAGATCCAGTCGATCATCTCGCTGTGGAAGAACGGCATGATCATGCCGGAGCAGGCGATCGCGATTGCGGCCAACGAGGACGAGCATCAGGCCGCGATCGTCTACCGCAACTACGTGGCGACGCTGCACGCGTATCAGGCGGTCGATTTCGACGATCTGATCCGGCTGCCCGCCGAGTTGTTCGAGAAGAACGAGCAGGTGCGCGACCGTTGGCAGAACAAGCTGCGCTATCTGCTGATCGACGAGTATCAGGACACCAACGCGTGCCAGTACGAACTGGTGAAGCTGCTGGCCGGCAAGCGCGCGGCGTTCACGGCGGTTGGCGACGACGATCAGGCCATTTACGGCTGGCGCGGCGCCACGCTCGAAAATCTCGGCCAGCTCAGCAAGGATTTTCCGAAGCTGCATCTGATCAAGCTCGAACAGAATTACCGCTCGACGGTGCGCATTCTGACCGCCGCGAACAACGTGATCGCGAACAACCCGAAGCTGTTCGAAAAGAAGCTGTGGTCCGAACACGGGATGGGCGACACGATCACCGTCACCGGGTGTAACGACGAAGAGCACGAGGCGGAGTCGGTCGTGTTCCGTCTGTCCGCGCACAAGTTCGAGCGGCGCGCGAATTTCCGCGATTACGCGATCCTGTATCGCGGCAATTTTCAGGCGCGCATCTTCGAACAGGTGCTGCGTCGCGAGCGGATTCCGTATGTACTGTCCGGCGGCCAGTCGTTCTTCGATAAAGCCGAGATCAAGGACATCTGCGCATATCTGCGCCTGATCGCCAACGCAAACGACGACCCCGCGTTTATCCGCGCGATCACCACGCCGCGCCGGGGCGTCGGCAATACGACGCTCGAGGCGCTCGGCTCGTTTGCGGGGCAGGCGAAGGTGTCGCTGTTCGAGGCGGTGTACATGGGCGGGATCGAGGCGCGCCTGTCGCCGCGTCAGATCGAGCCGATGCGCGTGTTCTGCGACTTCATGCAACGCCTCACCGACCGCGCGGAGAAGGACGCGGCCGGCACGCTGCTCGACGAACTGATGGACGCGATCCACTACGAGGCGTACCTGTACGACGCGTTCGACGAGCGTCAGGCGCAGGCCAAATGGCAGAACGTGCTGGAGTTCATGGAGTGGCTCAAGCGCAAGGGCACCAAGGCGGAGGTTGCTGATGCCGCGAACAGCGAGGCGACCGGCTACGACACCGCCGACGGTTTTGGCGACACCGGCAAGAGCCTGCTCGGCCTGATTCAGACTGTTGCGCTGATGTCGATGCTCGAAGGCCGCGAGGAAGATCCGGATGCGGTGCGGCTCTCGACGGTCCATGCGTCGAAGGGGTTGGAGTATCCGCACGTGTTCCTGGTGGGCGTCGAGGAAGGCATCATGCCGCATCGCGGCGGCCCCGACGACGAGCCGATCGACGACGCGCGGATTGAGGAAGAGCGTCGCCTGATGTACGTCGCGATTACGCGGGCGCAGCGCAGTCTGCATCTGAACTGGTGCAAGAAACGCAAGCGCGCGCGGGAGACGGTGGTGTGCGAGCCGTCGCGGTTTATCCCCGAAATGCTGCTGGACGATGCGCCACCGCCGACGCCCGAGGAAGCACCGATGTCGCCAAAAGACCGGTTGGCGAGTTTGAAGGCGTTGTTGCAGAAGCCTTGAGTGGACGGATGGGGGTTCGGCTGCAGAAGCGGCCAGATTGGGGCGTTGGCGAGGCTGTGTGAGTGAGTGGACGGCGGTCTTTAGGAGGCCGCAATTCGTTCGTATGCGTTCGGCTTTCGGCGAGTGCTCGATGCGGTTTCTCAGAGTTTCAGCGCGCCGGATAATCAGCGCGCATAAAAAAATCCCTGCTTGCGTTCGTGCGAAGCAGGGATTTTTTTGTCTGCGGCTAACGAAGCCGCATCGTTTTATTTCACCGCACTGACCATATAGTCGACCGCAGCCTTGACGTCGGCGTCGGAGGCGGTCGAGCCACCCTTCGGCGGCATCGCGCCCTTGCCGTGCAATGCGTAGTTATAGACCGTGTCCATCGGATCTTTCAGACGAGGGGCCCAAGCGTCCTTATCGCCGAATTTCGGGGCGTTCAGCACGCCGGCCGCGTGACAGGCCTGGCAAACCTGCTGATACAGCGCCTTGCCGGCTTGCGACGCGTCCGCGCTTTGCGTGCCGGCCGCCGCCGGAGCGGCTGCTTGAGGCACGCTTGCCATCGCCGCCATGGCGGCGGCCGCTTGTGCCGCACCTGCATCCGACGCGCCTGCCGGTGCAGCAGCGGCCGCGCCGGAGGCGGCCGCCGCGCCCGCTGCCGGCTGTGCCGGTTCGGGGAAGCTGCCGCCGGAATTGTTCGCCATATAAGCCACCGCGCGGGCGATTTCGAAGTCGCTATAGTCGTCCGGGCTGGTGCCGCCGCGCGGGGGCATCGCGCCTTTGCCCGAGAGCGCGGTGTGCCACAGCGTGTCGAAGCCTTGCGCGATACGCGGTGCCCAATCGGCGGTATTGGTGAATTTCGGCGCGCCAGCGGCGCCCGACGCGTGACACGCCGAGCAAACCGCCTTGTAAACTTCTTCGCCGCTCTTGTAGACGCGTGGCGCATTGGCGTCGCGAATGTCGACCTGCGCCAGCGGCTTGATACGGGCGGTGACTTCGGCTTCGGAGAGAGAATCGGTGCCGGCGCCGGTGCGTGTCGAATTGTCGACGTAGACGGCCAGCAGAACAATGATGACGATCGGCACAGCAAACCCGGCGATGATCGCGGCAATGAGCTGTCCTGGGGTTTTGATCGGGGCTCCGTGGGGTGCTTCGCTCATGCTTGTCTCGTCTCCGTGGGTATGTGAGCGGTACAGCGTGACGGCAACTTCTTGTTTTTGATCAGCCAGGACGATTATAGACGCAAGATTTCAGCCGCGGCGAGGCGCGCGGCGGGGTGTTCAGCAGGCGTTTACCCGCATCGCGAAGCGCAGCTGAAAGGCGCTGGATCGTGTCATATAGGCCGTCCGGTGGACGGTAGAGCCGAAACCGGGTATTCTTGCGGTCTTGCTTTGGCGTCGCATCCGTTCCGGTTGCCGCGCTTTCAAGTCAAGCGCCCGTAGCTCAATGGATAGAGTACTGCCCTCCGAAGGCAGGGGTTGCTGGTTCGATCCCAGCCGGGCGCACCAAGCATCGCTGCTAAATCACGGCTTTTGTTCTGCATCCCTCCCCGCCGCGTCGCTTCAATTCTCCGTTTTTTTCGTGGTCATTCTGCCGCGACCACCGTCCTTTTGTTATTTCGGCCACTGGGTCACGTCGGCAAGCCGCTGCAATCCCTCCGTTCGTGCCGGCTCATCGCTACGGCGTGATTTCATATCCTATACGTTTGCCACGCTGCAGCCTGCAATTTCGTCCAATGCGTGTTTGTCGACTAAAGCCATAAGATTCGGGCCCTCAACAGCGTGGTCCCAGCGCTCGCAATGCCCTTTACATGGGGATCCACGGGATTCGATCCAGCGAACAAGGTTCTGCTCGACGCAACCATGCCTCAAATTAGCGGGCATTTCTGTCTTATCTTCACGGTTTGATACCGCTACCCCGCGGATACAATTTCCCCAAAATAGTGTTCCAGGCATCGCGTTGGAACGCTTCCCGTCAACGTCATGCCGGCGAGCAGATGCGATCTGTCCTCGTGCACTGACCGGCGCGGCTTCCTGGCGTTGGGCATGGGGTTTGCATGGCTAACTTCTTGGCGACTTTATCGTGACAGCTGGACTTTTCGTTTATGGCGCGGGCGGCTTTGGCAAAGAGGTGATGGACATTGCCAGACGTCAGAATGCGGCCTCTGGTCGATGGACCGAACTGTGTTTCGTCGACGATGTTCGTCCCGAGCCAACGCGCTATGGTGTGCGACTGTTTCCATTCGAATCCCGCGAGATACAGGATCAGCTGGACGGCGCGACCTTCGTGATAGCGCTCGGCGAGCCGTCCAGTCGGGAAAAGCTGGGCAAACGTCTATCTGAAGCAGGCGCAGAACTGGCCACGGTAATCGATACGAGCGCCCTGATATCCGGGAGTGCCCTCTTGCAAGGGGGGAGCGTCGTTGCGCCGCTTTGCTCTATTTCCAGCGATGCCCGCCTCGGGCTTCACGTCTGCGTCAACACGATGTCCATTGTCGGCCACGACGTCCATGTAGGCGATTACACCGTGATTTCCTCAATGGTCAACATAGGGGGCAGTTGCGTGATCGGCAATGGCAGTTACATCGGGATGGGCGCCCTTATCAAGGAAGGCGTTCGTATTGGTTCGAATGTGATCATCGGAATGGGCTCGGTTGTGTACACCGACGTTCCCGATGATGTAATCGTCGTGGGCAATCCGGCTAGGGTCGCCCGCCCCAACACCGACCGCAAGGTCTTCAAGTGAAAATCCGGTAAAGAAGATGACAAACAAGGAAAAGTACGACAAGGTCTTCATGGACTGCTTTTCGGTGCCACAGGACGCGCTGAATGACCAGTTCGTGTACCAATGCGTTCCAGCGTGGGATTCGGTGGGTCATATGGGCATGATCGCCGCCCTCGAGGAAACGTTCGACATCATGATGGAGACTGAGGACATCATTGAGTTCGGGTCCTATCCGATCGGTATTGAAAAACTCAAAAAGTACGCAGTAGAAGTATGAACCTCGACTTCGTCAGTCGTCGGCATCCCGGGCGTCCTGCACTCATCGTCGAAGACGGAGCGACGCTCGGCTATGCCGAACTGCACGAAGCCGTCGACAGCCTCGCCGCGTACCTGCCGTCGAGGCAACTGATCTTCATTGTTGGCGATAACGACCTGCCGAGCATCCTCTGCTATCTGGCTTCGCTTGCAAGCGGGGCGGTGCCGCTATTGCTTCGGGCGGGCATCGAAGAGACTCAGTTAAACCGCCTCGTACGCACGTACAACCCGGCGCTGGTGTTCGTCGCGATCGGATCGAACTGGTCGACGCCTGGCTGCGAGCTGATTCGACTGGAGGGCGACTATGGGTTGTACCGCCGTGCAGGCGTCGCGACCGCCGAGCCCGATGCGCGTCTTGCGCTACTGCTGGCAACCTCGGGATCCACAGGCTCTCCGAAGCTGGTACGTCTTTCTGTGGAAAACATCGCGGCCAACGCGGCCTCGATCGCCCAATACCTGGAGTTGACGGCCGACGAGCGCAGCATTACCTCGCTTCCGTTCAACTATTCGTATGGACTGTCTGTTCTCAACAGTCATCTCCATGCTGGCGCTTCGATCGTTCTAACGAAACGCTCGTTGATCGACGGACGTTTCTGGCGCCTCGTCAACGATCATCAGGTCACAAGTATTGCTGGCGTGCCGTATAGCTACGACATGCTGCTCAAGCTGCGGCTCGATCGAATCAATATGCCGACCATCCGCACATTGACGTTGGCCGGAGGTCGCTTGGATCCGGTCAGAGTGCTGCAGATAAGCGATATCTGCCGGAACCGCGGTATCCGCTTTATACCCATGTATGGCCAGACGGAGGCCACAGCCCGTATCGCCTGGCTTCCGCACGACGAAGTGTCGCGCCGGCCGCAGAGCATTGGCGGGGCGATTCCGGGTGGGCGTATATGGCTGGAAGACGAAGCGGGACAAGTGATTACCGCTGCGGACCACGTGGGGGAGTTGATCTATGCCGGACCCAATGTGTCGATGGGCTACGCGGAAACGGCCGATGACCTGGCGCTCGGCGATATTAACCAGGGCATTTTGCGTACCGGCGATCTGGCGGCTTACGACGAAGAAGGCTTTCTTTTAATCTGCGGTCGCCTCAAACGGTTTCTGAAAATATTCGGAATCCGGATTTCACTGGATGCGGTAGAGCAACTGGCCGCCGAGAAGGGATTTGTTTGTGCGGCGCATGGCCGCGATGATCACCTGATCATGCATGTGGTCGAAAGCCCGCAAGTTCGTGCCGATGAGATTCGTACTCACATGGCGACGGCGCTCGGTATTCATCCCACGTCGATCGCCGTGAATCCGCTGCAGGCGTTACCGCGCCTGTCGACGGGGAAAATCGACTACCAACGTTTGAGCCAGCAGTGATGAGCAACGTAAAGGAATGGCCGGTGTTCGGCATGCGCAGACAGGACAAGGAGCAAAATCTGCTCGACGAACTTCAGCGCCTGAGTGACTGGCATCACGGCGCTTGCCCGCAGTACCGCACGATTGTCGATCGCTTCGGATTCCGCCGTACCGTTCGCCGACTGGATGAAGTGCCGTTTCTACCGGTGCGGCTGTTCAAGCATGAGCGGCTGTTAAGCGTGCCGCAGGCAGATATCGTAAAGACAATGACTTCCTCGGGTACGAGCGGTCAGAGCGTGTCGCAGATCTTCCTCGATAAGGAAACGTCGGCCCTTCAGGTCAGAGTGCTCTCCCGTATTGTGGGCGAATTCATTGGTCCGCAGCGGTTACCGTTGTTGGTCATCGACTGCCGTGCGACCGTGGCCGACCGCGATCGCTTTTCTGCGCGCACGGCCGGTGTGCTGGGATTCTCCATTTTCGGCCGCGAAGTCGAATTCGCGCTGAACGACGACATGACGCTCGACGTGGAACGCATCCAGCGCTTTCTCGACAAGTACCGTGACCAGAACATCCTGCTGTTCGGTTTTACCTTCATCGTCTGGCAGCACTTCGTGCAGGCGCTGGAAGCGCTCGACATCACTTTGCCGCTCGGGCGTGGCCTGCTGATTCACGGGGGAGGCTGGAAGCAACTCCAGACTCACGCAGTCAGTCACGCGGAATTCAGGCGTCGGCTGGATGCAGTGGCGGGTCTCAAACGCGTGCACAACTACTACGGCATGGTGGAGCAGACGGGGTCCATTTTTATGGAATGCGAGCACGGCCATCTGCACACGTCCTCGTGGTCCGATGTAATCGTCCGCGATCCAGTCGATTTCAGCCCGTTGCCTGCTGGCAAACGTGGCCTCATTCAACTGCTGTCGGTCATTCCGCGCAGTTATCCGGGACATTCGTTGTTGAGCGAGGACCTGGGCGAAATCGTCGGTGTTGACGACTGTGCCTGTGGGCGAATGGGCACGTATTTCAACGTACATGGCCGGATTCAGAATGCCGAAACAAGGGGATGCAGTGATACGTATTCCCGCTAAAATTCAGTTGAAGATGGCGGTGCTGGTCGGCCGATCGGACTTCGTATCTAATGCGCCCGCCCCGGTGTTCGACGGAGCGCGTATTGATTTTCTCGCCGACCTGTCGCGGGATCTTCTTGGTCACCCCGAAGTGCGAAGGCTGCCCGACGTCGTGAGCTTTGCGTATTGGTGCCGCCGTGCCAACCTGAACCGACTGGCCGACCAGAACCGGGCTCGCGGTGAGACTCGATTGGGGCTTGGTCTGTCATTCCATATTTGCCCGTCGAACGTGCCGGTGAACTTTGCCTTCTCGCTTGCCTTCGGCTTGCTCGCGGGCAATGTCAGCATTCTGCGCCTGCCGTCGAAAGCGTCGGAAACGGCGGATCTGATTGTGCGCTCTGTGGCCGCGCTTCTGAAACGTGAGCAATATGCGTCGCTGGCCGATTGCATGCTGCTGACCCGTTTCGAAAGAGATGATGCCATCACCCGTTTCTGGTTGTCGGTAGCCGATGCGCGCGTCGTGTGGGGCGGAGACCAAACCGTGCAACACATGCGCAGCCTGCCTTGTCCGCCGCGCTCGCGTGAGGTGGCCTTTGCCGATCGCTACTCGTTGTGTGCGATCGCACCCGAGGCCGTCCTTGAACTGGACGAAGCAGGCCTGCGCGCGCTTTGCAACGACTTGTACAACGATCTGTATCTGATGGATCAGGCCGCCTGCTCATCGCCACAGTTGCTTGCGTGGATCGGGGATGCGTCTGTTGTTGAAGCGGCAAAAGCCCGGCTTTGGCCGGCATTGGTCGATCACGTCAACCCGCGCTACACACCCGAACCGGTGCGAGTGATGGACAAATACGTCGAAGCGTGCCTTCAGGCGCTTGGCAACGAACAGATCGTCTCAATCGAGCGCCACGGCAATCTGCTTTACCGGATCGAACAATCTGCCCTCGCAACGCACCAGCATGTTCGTCGAGGGTATGGAGGGACCATTCATGAGGTCACGCTCACATCGCTCAGTGAACTCGCACCGATCGTCAATGAGCGCTATCAGACCCTGACCTACTTCGGACTCGAACAGGTGCAATTACGAGACTTCGTCGTCTCGCAGCGGTTGCGTGGCATCGACCGGCTCGTGCCGGTCGGACGGGCTTTGAATATGGATATCGTTTGGGACGGCTTCGACATTGTCGGGAGCCTGTCGCGTGTGATCGATATTCAATGACACTTCAGATATACGAGGAAAGGATGGACGCATTCAGTCTCAACTGCATCGAGCTTCAGGAATATCAACCCAACAGGTATCCGTTCCTGATGATTGATCACGTTGACGAGGTCATGCCGGGGAAATTCGCTCGCGGCTACAAGAATCTGACCATGAATGAGTGGTACTTCCCCGTGCATTTCCCAGGAGGACCCAACATGCCTGGAGCATTGCAACTCGAAGCGCTTGCGCAGATGCTGACCGTTGCCATCACCACGCTACCAGGCTTGAAAGGCATGGTGACGCATGCGTTGCAACATACGGTGCGTTATCGCAAAGAAGTGCTGCCCGGCAAGAAATTTGAAATCGATACGCAGGTTCTGTCGTGGAACCGGGGCATCTGCAAAGGGCGCGGGGTGGCGAAGGTCGATGGTGAAGTCGCCTGTGAAGCCGACATGCTGATCACCATTCCACAGATCCTCGAACAATATCTGCCGAAAAGGAAGTGACTCCGCATGACGGATGTGGCAGACATTGTGATCGTGGGTTCCGGAGCGAGCGGCGCGGCTGCCGCCTGGAGCCTGAGCCGCAATCGCTCGCTACGCATCGTGTGTTTCGAGCAGGGCTCCGTCACGCGTGCGTCTGATTACCCGTCGTCCACCGTCGACTGGGAGCTGGCTCGCGCCGGTAAGTACAGTTCCAATCCCGCAATGCGCGCAAATCCTGCCGATTATCCGATCGACGACTCTGCTTCACCGATATCGATCGCAAATTTCAACGGTTTTGGCGGCAGCACGATTCTGTACTCCGCGCATTTTCCGCGTTTTCATCCATCGGATTTCCGGACTCGAAGCCTTGATGGGGTAGGCGACGACTGGCCGCTCGATTACGACGACCTCCAGCCGTTCTTTCGCGAGAATGAACGCATGATGGGTGTCGCTGGCCTTGTCGGAGATCCGGCCAGTCCGGATTACGACAGCCTGTTACCACCTGTGCCGCTGGGCGACGTTGGACGGGAGATGGCACGCGGCTTTAACAGTCTGGGATGGCACTGGTGGCCGTCTTACAGCGCGATCAATACGCACAAGCACGGCGCAAGGGCTGCATGTGTCAATCTCGGACCTTGCAACTCAGGCTGCACTCAGGGGGCCAAGGCGAGTGTGGACGTGACGTACTGGCCCGCCGCGCGGCAACAGGGTGTAGAAGTCAGGATCGAGTGCCGGGTGCGCGAAATAACGCTGGACGCTCGAGGGCGAGCCAGTGGCGTGATCTATGTCGACGCCAAGGGCCGCGAAAATCGCATTAACGCGAAAATCGTGGTGGTGGCCTGCAGCGGAATCGGTACGCCGCGTCTGCTGCTCAACTCGAAATCGAGCGCGTTTCCCGATGGCTTGCTGAACGAGCATGGTCTTGTCGGGCGCAATCTGATGCTTCACCCGCTTGCCTATACCGAAGGCGTCTTCGAAGACAACCTTCGTTCGAGCATCGGGCCACATGGCTGCTGCATTCTGAGTCAGCAGTTCTACGAGACCGCCCCCGATCGCGATTTCGTGCGCGGTTACACGATGCAGGTATTGCGGGGAGCGCCGCCTGTCGAGACGGCAGTGTCTGGCTACTTCATGCGGCAGGTTCCGCTTGGCCCTGATCATCACAAGCGGTTTGCAAGGCAATTCAACCATACCGCAGGCATTGCGGTGATCACCGAAGATTTACCGGAAGCGCATAACCGCGTCGAACTCGACCTGGAACACTGCGACAGTAGCGGCATGCCTGGCGTGAAGGTCTTCTATACGCTCGGCGAGAACACGAAACGCATGCTCAAGCATGGTCTCGAGGCCAGCAAGCAGGTGTTCGACGCAGCCGGCGCCCGGGTCGTTTCTGCGTTCGCGCCCGTGAAACATACTGGTTGGCACCTGATGGGCACAGCCCGGATGGGCGAAGATCCGGCTACGTCGGTAGTCAACCGGTATGGACAGGCGCATGCGGTCAAGAATCTGTTCATCGTAGACAGCAGCATTTTTGTCACGGCGGGCGCCGTCAACCCGGTAGCGACGGCCCAGGCACTGACGTTGATGGCGTGCGATTTTCTTCACCGGAACATGAGTGAACTGATAGGCGAAGCATGATCGAGCTCATTCGCGACACCATCTTGCCGGGTGATACGGAGCTCGGCATGCCTCCAGCATCGTCGGTGGATTTCGAGCTTTACCAGATACGCCATGGAATTTCTGGTCCGGTTGACAAGTTTGTCGAGCTTGTTGCGGATGTGGCCCGGAAAAAATTCAACAAGGAATTCGAGCAGCTTGATGAGAGTCAACGCCTCGTAGCCATCAATGGTTGCAAGGTCGTGGACGTTCGTCTTTTTTCGACTTTTATCACGCATGCGCTGCGCGCCTACTATACCGACCGACGCGTACTCTATCGCCTGTCGGTGGGCGCCATTCCACCTTTTCCAGCCGGCAACGAACTCGGCGTCGACGATTGGACGATATTGGAACCCGTGTACGAGCGCGGACCGATTTACCGCGACGACGGCTCGGCTTAGCCGTGCCGCAGCTGCCGACGTGATTTCGCGGACGAGCCGAACGGTTCGGCGGCTGCATTGATATGAACCCAGGAGACTGAGGATGAATTACCCCGATATCGAGCGCATGGCTTCTTTCATGCGCCGGAAAATTCTCGATATCAGCCATCATTGCAATTTGAGCAC
Source organism: Paraburkholderia metrosideri (assembly GCF_904848625.1). GTDB lineage: Bacteria > Pseudomonadota > Gammaproteobacteria > Burkholderiales > Burkholderiaceae > Paraburkholderia > Paraburkholderia metrosideri. The sequence continues at coordinate 249,225 of NZ_CAJHCP010000007.1, read as the reverse complement.
GCACCTCGGCGGAGGGCTGTCAATGGTCGAGATCATGGCGACGCTTTACGCGCAGGTGCTTCGCTACGACAAAGCAGATCCGCGCTGGTCCGGGCGTGATCGTTTCATCCTGAGCAAAGGTCACGGCGTGCTCGGGTATTTCTCCGCGCTATTAGCCGCGGGCATTATCGACGAAGACACCTACAACACCTTTCAGACCAACGGCAGCGATCTGATCGCGCACCCCGTGATGAATCTCGATCTGGGTATTGAGTCATCCAATGGCAGTTTGGGTCAAGGTCTTTCCATGGCAGTCGGGATAGCTCTCGCAGCCAGAAAGAAGGGGCAATCGTTCAAGACCTATGTGTTGCTTGGAGATGGTGAATGCAACGAGGGCTCCGTCTGGGAGGCCGTCATGTCGGCGGCCCAGTTGAAGCTTGACAACCTCGTGATCGTGATCGACTACAACAAGTTGCAGAGTGACGGCGATGCGCGGCAAATCGTTGATCTCGCGGACCTCGGCGCCAAATTTCGCAGCTTTGGGTGGGACACGTGCGAAGTCGACGGTCACCACATTGGTCAGTTGGCCGGGGCTTTCGAACAACCTCCTGTGCATGGCCAACCGAGGGCGATCGTGGCGAATACCGTGAAGGGCAAGGGGATCTCCTTTATGGAAAACAATAACGAATGGCACCACAACAGACTGACCAGAAATAGCTATGAGCTGGCGCTCTCTGAACTGGTCGATAAAGAGACTGTGGTGGTGGGGAGCTGAAAATAATGGAAATCACTGCAAGCAATGCCCGGCAATGGTCGCGATTGGGATCGCGCGGCGTGTTTGGTCAGGCTGTTTTGTCCGTAGCGGACAGATACCCGGACCTGATGGTCATGTCCGCGGACCTTGGCAATTCGTCGGGGTTAGACCGTTTCAAGAAGACATATCCGGACCAGTTTCTCAATATCGGGATCGCCGAGCAGAACATGATCGGAGTCGCCGCAGGACTCGCAAAGGAAGGTCACAACGTTTTTGCGACGTCATTTGCGCCGTTCATTTCAATGCGCGCGGCCGAGCAGGTTCGCATGAACCTCGGCTACATGGCAATGAACGTGAAGGCGGTCGCGATTGGCAGCGGTGTGTCGATGGGCTTCCTGGGCAATTCGCACTACGGCATCGAAGATCTGGCCGTCATGCGGGCGATTCCAGGCATCACCGTGATTGGCCCCGCGGATTGCGCGGAAATCATCAAGACCGTGGAGGCCGCCGCGGAATTTAACGGGCCTATGTATATCCGACTGACCGGCGCGGTCAACAACCCACCGGTGTACACCGAAGACTACGAGTTCCAGATTGGCGAGGCGATTACGTTGAGGCGAGGGACCGATGTGAACATCATCGCCAACGGTTCGATGGTGTACGAGTCTATCGAGGCCGCAAAGTTGCTCGACGCGCAGGGCGTATCGACTGGCGTGATCAACATGCACACGATCAAACCGCTCGATAAAAATGCCGTTGACGCAGCCATGGAAGGCTCAAAGCTGCTGGTCACCGTGGAGGAGCATTCGGTGATCGGTGGACTGGGCAGCGCCGTTGCCGAATACAAGACGACGAAGCGATCGAGCGTGCCGCAATTGATCATTGGCCTGCCAGATGCTTTTGAAAAGGCGGGCGAGTACCGATATCTCCTTCAAACGCACGGACTGGTTGCGGAGAGAATTGCGGCCAGGATTATTGGTGCGTTGGGCTAGGGATCGACGATGATGGGGCTCCGCGCTAAAACTTCAACGCGGGGTCCTGACTGTCTTTAAAGAAACAGGAATTCGATCGGTCGCAACTGCAGTACACCGATCGCATTGATACTAAATTGTGCAGTACGCGGATTCAGACCAACAATGACATGCGAAGTATTGCCCGGTAATGCTGACGGCGCGATAACCGGTCGATCGTACAAGTAGGTATTCTGCAAGTGCGGATTCTGATCGATAAATACCCCCACTCGTGAGACATCTCGCAAAGAAAGCGCGATGAAGTTGGCGTAGAAGCCGGCACCATATATCGCGACACGAGCATCCTCCGGGAGTGCATCTTCGAAATGCTGGATTTTTTCAACGATACCCTTCCAGTACGAAGACATCTCTGCCGCCCGTTTTCCCAAATCCGCAATGATCGAATTCGCTGGTAAAGATGGGGCGCGTTCCACGCCGGCATTACGCGCCATGACGACATAGGCTGCCTCGTGCGCCGAGGTGTCTATGGAAACCTGATCGAATCCAAGCCGTTCCAGTAAGACCTGAATCGACGTTTCACTAAAGTGGTTGATATGGTCAGCCACTATAAAGTCCGCGATATTCTGATAGGCATTCGGGACGATAAAATAAAAAAAACCGCCCGGCTTTAGCAAGCGTCTGATATTGCGGATTGCGGTGTCGAGATCGCTGACATGCTCCAGCGCATAGAACGACAGGACCACATCCAATGTCCCGTCCCACTCGCGGTTCGGTTCGCCCACGGCGGTATGTGGAGGCTTGGGAAACTGCTGCCAGAAAGTCCGATACTTGTCGGTCAGGTCGAAAAGATATGGTTCGATTCCCGGATGCAACGCCAGGACTTTACGCAGCGTGGGTGCTTTCGCGCAGCCGTAATCGAGTATGCGGCAACCTTCCGGGAGCGTCAGCTTGGATTGCAAGACCGCGGCTTGATGATCGGCTCGAAACACGGGCCGACCGTCGATTATCTTGTATACTTGGTCGTCGTCTTCGCTATTCGCGTTTATCGTGTATTCGGTCGAATAGTATTCGGCGAGATTGGGAAGTTCATCGGTTTGCAGATGACTACAATCATCACAGAAATAAACATGCGTGCGACCCTGGACCAGGGTGTTCATCGTGGTGATCGAATGATTTTCCGGTGACTCATAGACCGGCTGTGTCAAAGTCGCACGACAGACGTTGCAAGTCAGGCTCATGCGGCACCTTTAACGAAGTAGTCGGAAAAAATTGCTTCTATCTCGGTGCCGGCGGTAACCGAGGCCTTCCAACCGATTTTCATTCCACTGGGATCTTTGAAATTGAAAAAGCGCGACTGGATAGACCATCTGGACCGCGCTGATCTGTTGTAGCCGGATTGGTGGATAGTCAGGTAATCCATCACGATCACGTCGCCGGGTTGAGTTAAAGGCGATGATTGCGGATATTGATTTGCAATCGTCTCTTCGTCTAGCATCGAAATCTTGTAAGCACCGCTCTTACCGGAGTAGACGTCATCCTTCACGTATTTACGCAGCCCGTCCCGGTGCGAGCCGACGCAATACATAACCGGGCCGGTCTCCGGAAGAATGGGTACCAACGGTGTCCACAACACAATACCGTCGACGCTCTGGGGCTGATACAGATATTCCTGGTGCCACTGGCTGCGGAATTTCTCCTCCCCGGGATTGTCGATGCGGATGCCGTAGCTCGCTGTCCCGATACCGGCGAGATCGGTCCCGCGGAGGCTGCAAAACAGCGCTTCACTGTGTTGGCTTGAAATCAGGCGTAGGAATGCCGGAATCTGCTTGACGAGGTCGTAGACCTCACCGCCATAGCCGCGGTTGATCCGAATGAGTTCCGTAAATCCTGCATCGAAAGACAACGGTGAAAAACTTTCGCGGAGAATGTTCAGCCCATGCCGTTCGATGACCAATCCGATGATTTCGTAGATGGCTCTCTGGATGGGGAGAATGTCTCTTTCGGGATCATGGAAGCCGCGAAGTACGATCACGCCGTCGCGATCGAACGTTACCTTGTCCGTGTCGGCTAACTGGAATTGGGCCATGCTGGTGCCTTTTGGGTTTCTCGCCGACAGAAATCAGATTGCTTTTCTTTTCAGATATCCATCACGCGCTACGGTAATTTGCAGCTTGCGATGGATGTCGTGATCTATTTCGAAATCGGGATGGTTTTCGAGCCACGCACGTGCTGCCGTTCTCGGACTATTGCCCGGATGCCAGGGTTTGTTTGCACAGAGATGAAGCGGCATGTCTTCGACCACGGTGTCGAACACCACGCAGTAGCTACCAGGAGATACCAGCGGGCCATACGCTTCCAGCTCCGCCAGGACGTGATCGTGAGTGTGGTTCGAATCAAGAAACACGAGGACTCGCTTTGCGCCGCTGGCCAGTTCATGCACCTTGTCGATGGTCTCGGCGGCGATGCTCGATCCCTGGACCATCGTGATCAGGTGATTGAGCGGATGCTGCTCGATAGCCGCCCGGTTGTGAGCGCGGATGTCAATATCGATACCAATCACGCGGCGTGCTGAAACATCTGGGATCAGCGGTGTCTGGTTGGTTTGCGCATCGCAATAGTCGAGCAGCGCAAGCATGGAGGCGCTCAAAATGATCGAGCCGCCGTGGGCGATACCGGTTTCGATGATCAGATCCGGCCGGGTTTCCCATATGATTTCCTGCATGGCCTGGATATCTTGCGGATATTGAATAATAGGGCGGCCAAGCCAACGAAAATTGTATGTATAGGACCCAACTGTGTCCGACTTGATCATCCAGTCCAGCGTGTCTTTCGCCAGAGAAGTGTCTTCTCCCAGACGCTGGATGTTGTCTTGGACTTCGCGCTCGAATTGCTGAATAGGGTTCATATAGTCAATCCTCCTTGCTTTGTATGATTCGGATCTGATCCACGCGTCCGCCAATCTGGGTGCCGTGGAAGAGATTTTGATAGGTGAAAGGTTCGAATCCCGCCGACTTCATCGCGTCGGCAGTTTGCTGGATGTCGTAGGTCACGCGGTGCAGCGATACTTCGCTATCGTCGACAATCGCGTACGCTGCCCGGTTATCTCCGTCGCGCGGCTGACCAATTGAGCCAGGGTTGCAATAGGCCCGATCGCCGAATCTGGCGAGAGTTTGTACGTGCGTATGCCCGGAAAAGAGTATGCGCACCCCGTCGGGGATGATTGCCGGTGAGACTGAATAGAGATACTGATCGCGGGTATTTTCGGGGCCGCCGTGCACAAATAGATAATCGCTTTCGCGCAGCATGTCCAACGATTCGCCTAGCCAGGCAACCTGCGCCGCGCTCAATATCCCTTTCTGATACTGAATGATTTCCGTTACCACGCGGGAGCGGGGGCAGCTTTCATTCATCGTGATGTAGCTGTCATGATTGCCCAGTATGTTCGTCGCACCAAGAGAGCGCAGCAGGTCGATGCACTCGCCTGGTTTCGAGTAGTAGCCGACCACGTCGCCTAACGATATGAAGCGGGTGCAGCCGCGTGATCTGGCGTTTGCGACGACCGCTTCCAGCGCGGCGAGATTGCCATGGATGTCAGACAGAATCGCTAGCATGGGTCACGAAATCCTCGGTGTAGCGCCATGCGATTCCCGTGGTAATTCGCGGCATGGCAGGTGTTTTACCGTACAGATAGAAGTCGACGGCCATTTCAGCTTCATTGAAACCGAATGCCGTGCGCAGTGAGTTGCTGCTCGAGAAGCGCGGATTGATCTCGAGCAGGTATGCATGATCGCTCTCCAGGCGGAACTGAAAATTCGTCGGCCCGATCGGGTCGAAGGTCTGCATGAGCGTGGCGACTGCCGCCTCGATCACCGGATGCGCGCTGACGACCTCGGCCGTGAGCGTGTTGCCGGCGGAAGACAAACGACGGCGAAAGATCAGCGGACCCAGTGTGCCGCTTTTGCCCATGCCGAATACGCCGACGGTGTACTCGGTTTCGATCGTGCCGACCACGCGCTGTACCATCCATTCTGAGAGCGACTTGCTTTTCCAGTAGTCGAAATCAGCTTCGTCGTGCAGCAGCACAATGCCGCGCGAACCGTTGCCGCGTAGCGGTTTGAGCAGGAGAGGGGCGGGCCCCAATGCGCTGATGGCCTCGCTCCACGATTGCGGCCGGGCTGCCGGAATGGCCCGGTAGCCGCTTGCCGTGAGTGCTTGCCCGAACGCCCATTTATCGGCGGTTTGCTCGATCAATTGAGGATTGTTAAGCGCCACCTTCACGCCGAGCCTGGAGAAGAAGTCCCGGTGCGCGTTAAAAAAGAGCATATCCAGCTCGAGCCCGGGCAGGACTAGCTCAATACCGTGAACGCGGATAATCCGTTCCCAATACTCAAGGTAGGTCTGGCTATCCTCTGCGCCGTCGGGCTTTTTCTCGAAGATGTCGACGAGGCGAGGACCGGGCGAATTGTCGCTGCGATCGATCCCAACGACGCGAACGTTGTACTTGGACTGTCGCAGACTTTTGACGATGCCCTGTCCAATGATCGCGCCGACGCCCGTAACCGCGATGGTCAATTTACCGGTGTTCATTGCGCGTCCAGTTCAATAGACGGCGCGGCACATAGCTCGTGAGCAACGATGCCGGGACCCGTCACTGCGCGACGGCGATATCCGCAGGAAACCTGGTTCGGATGTTGTTTCATTTTTCCAGCGTTGCAGGCGTGGTGTGAGTGAGGAAGTCGCGCCATGGGCTCGATTTTCCACGAATGTGAGCGACTCCGGCCCGTCCAACATGAGCGATCAGGTCCAAGCTCGTGACGTAGGGGGTGAAATCCCCGTGCGCCTGCGCATAGGCATTGAGTTCGTAGTCGATATAGTCAACATCGATGCCGCGTTCTTCGAACGCTTCGTGCGCCAGATAACTTTTTGCACCATGCCCCGTGAGATAGGTCTTTCCTCCCAGTGCCGTGCAGATGTTGATTAAACGTTGGCTGCTTGACCCGTCGACGTCGAGCTGCGAGGAAACCAGAAAACGCTTGTCGAGGCCGATCTCCGGAAAATAGCTAACCAGTGCATCGGTGGAAGCCTGGGCCAGTTCCCCGATCCATTCGTAATCGCGAGCGAATACCGCATCCACCAGCTCCAGCATGTCCTGTTTGAACGGCGCATGCGCGTACGCCTGTTCAAGCTGCTGGCGATGGCGGGTCATCCAGTCTTCGCTGTTATCGATGCGGACTTCGTTGATTAACTGCCCGCGCTTCCAGTTTTGCAGAGGCACCGTGAGCCAGCGGATGCCGTGCGCCGTCTTGATCTGCACGCGGTTAAAGAAGCCGCGTGTGAACTGTACGTCGTCGTAATACACGTATGTATCGCACAACCGTATCTGCTCCAACATGCCGAACCACGGAAAATACATTGGCTGCGACACGACGATGCAATTGTCGCATGTGGGTTCATTACCCATTGATGGCCTCGTCGTGCAATCGCCTGATCACTCCGATAACGCGCTGCGTGTCTTCACTGCTCAGATCGTGGTAACTGGGCAAATTGATCGCACGAGCCGAGATGTCCCATGCCAGCGTGTTTCCGGCGCAAGGGGTGAACATGGGGAGACTGGAAAGGGGATGAAAAAAGACTCGCGCGTCGATTCCGTCCACGCGGAACGCCGCTTGCAGCGCTTCACGAGTGATACCGATCGATCGATCGAATACCGCAGTCGGCATCCAATACCCATTCCTGATGCCTCTGGGCTCGGGATTCAACGTCACACCCTCCAGCCCCTCGCATCCCTGTTTATAAGCCTCGAACACACGGCGCTTGCCAGCGATCAGTTCGTCGATACGTTCGATTTGAGCGCAGCCGATGGCGGCCTGAATATTCGACATCTTGTATTTGAAACCGAGCAAATCAGGCCAGAACTGCCGGACCTGTTTCGGATCGCGCCCATGATTTGACAGCGTCAACGCGGTTTCATACAGCGCCGGGTCGTTAGTTACCCACATGCCGCCTTCTCCCGTGGTCACCGTCTTGGTACCGTGAAATGAGAAGGCGCCGAACGCGCCGACGCTACCGGCGCGCTTGCCGAAATACACCGACCCTATAGCTTCAGCAGCATCTTCGATCACCGGAATGCCGTGTGTCTCGCCTATTTCCAATAGTTTGTCCAGTTCGCAGAGGTTGCCGTACAGATGGACTGCCAAAATAGCTTTGGTGCGAGGCGTGATAGCGGCTTCGACTCGCTCGGGATCGATACACCACGTGTCCGGGCGGATATCCACAAAGACCGGCGTCGCGCCCAGGTGGACGATGGGTGCCGCGGAGGCGATCCAGTTGGTATCGGCCATGATGACCTCGTCGCCTGGCCCTATGCCCAGCGCCGCCATGCCAATGTGAAGCGCCCCCGTGCAGCTCGAAGTCGCTATCGCATACTTCACGCCCAGATGTTCCTTGAAAGCGTTTTCGAAGCGAGTGATGTATTCATAGCATTTGTCGCCCCAGCCGTTGCGGGCGGCGTCCGTTGCGTACCCGACTTCGAGGTCGGTAATCGACGGTTTGGTGTAGTAGATGCGTTCGCTCATCGTATTTCCAGAACAGGCACAGCCGTGACAAACTTGCCGTCCCATTGCCTGATGCAGGCAGTTTGATTCATGACTTCGTCTGCAATATTCCAAGGGAATATCACTACGAAGTCGGGCCGTGCTTTCATCAGCTCGCTCGGCGCAAAAATGGGAATGCGACTACCCGGTAGGTATTTGTTCTGTTTGTACACAGCAGCGTCACAGACAAAGGACAGCAGATCGGGTTTGATTCCGGCGTAGTTGAGCAACGTGTTGCCCTTTGCTGCCGCACCATAGGCAGCCACCCTTTTGCCCGCTTTTTTCTGCTCGATCAGAAACGCCACGAAGTTGTTCCTGATGCTATCGACCCGTTGCTGGAAAGCCCGATAGGTTTCCAACGTTTGCAGGCCGGCGGCTTTTTCCAGTTGCAGAACCCGCGCCACCGCGGTGCTGTCAACGCGGGAATCGTCGGCATGGCATCCGAAGACCCTGAGGCTACCGCCGTGAGTCGGAAGCTCTTCAACGTCCGTTATGCGCAGTCCGCAGGTCGACAAAATCCGGCTGACGGTGTAGAGCGACAGATAGGAGAAGTGCTCGTGGTAGATGGTGTCGAACTGGGTCTGTTCGATCAGGCGCAGCAGATGAGGAAATTCGAGCGTGATTGTGCCGCCGGCCTTCAACGCAACTCTCATCCCCTTGGTGAAGTCGTTGATATCCGGCACGTGGGCATACACGTTGTTGCCGATGATGAGGTCGGCCTGCCTGTTATCCCGGCAGAGCTGCTGGCCCACGGATTCGCCGAAGAATTCACGCAATACGGGGACGCCCAATTTCTCCGCCGCATCCGCAGTGCTGTCCGTCGGTTCTATCCCAAGACAAGGAATGCCCGATGACACAAAGTTCTTGAGCAGATAGCCATCGTTGGACGCGAGTTCGATCACAAGGCTGTTCTGGTCGAGTGAGAGGCGCTCGGTGATCATCCCGGCATATCGGGACGCATGTTCCAGCCAACTGGTTGAGGTCGACGAAAAATAGGCGTAGTCGCTCGTGAACAGCGCCTCGGCCTCTGCATAGTCTTCGGTTTGGACTAGCCAGCAGGTTTCGCAGACGCCCACTTTAAGCGGGAAATAGACCTCAGGACGATGCAGATCCTCCTCTCGCAGATAAGCATTGGAAGGAGGGGCGGTTCCAAGGTCGACGAAGGTCTGTTGAACGGCCTGACCGCAGTGACGGCATTTCATGGAATGAGTCCGGGAAAATCTTCAGTAATCAGCGGATGAGCACGGTCGCGCTCGGACATATCGGTTACCGGAATGAGCCAGGATATGCCGACGCGCGGATCATCGTGGCGCAGCCCCCCTTCGGCGGTGGGCGTGTAAAAGGCTGTGTGAAGGTAGAGCAACTCACTATCCGTCTCGAGGACCTGGAAGCCGTGAGCGCATCCTTCAGGGATGGCCATCATCCGGGTGTTGTCAGCGCTGAGTACTTCGGCGTGCCATTGCAGAAAAGTGGGCGAACCTGCGCGCAGATCCACGACCACATCCCAGACCTTCCCACGGATGCAGCGCACCAGTTTCATTTCTGCATGGGGCGCATGCTGGAAATGCAACCCGCGGACAGCGCCGAGCTGGGTCGTGCGGGACTGATTGATCTGCACGATCTGACGTGTGCCGAGGACGGCCGCCAGCTCCTTCTGACAAAACAGGCGCGTGAAAGCACCGCGCCGGTCCGCGACCGGCGTAGTTTCCGCGACGATCACGCCTTCGATGTGGGTGGACAGCGTTTTCATGACTGGTCAGGATTCGAAAGCGTCAATGTCTGCCTCACACAGCGAGCGAACGTTTGTTCCCTGCGCGAATGCACCGTACCAACGCATGGTGCGCCCGACCATCTCGTTCAAATTCCATCTGGACGAGATGCCGAGCATGGCGCGGCTCTTCGCGCTGTCCAGCATCAGCAGCCCGGCTTCATGAGGGCCGGTGTCGCCCTGACCGTAAGCGACCTCACCTCGACCGTAAGCGCTGCGGGCGATGTCCACAACGTGCCGCACAGAAACCGCGTCCGCCGCGTCGGGTCCGAAGTTCCAGGAACCTGCGAGTGCGGGGGCATCCCATAGCGCATGGGCCAGTCGCAAATAGCCAGCTAGCGGTTCCAGCACGTGCTGCCACGGACGCACGGCATCGGGGCGGCGTACCTGCAATACGTGGTTGCTGTCCCACGCACGTACGGCGTCAGGAATAATGCGATCGGCAGACCAATCGCCGCCGCCGATCACGTTGCCGGCCCTGGCGCTGGCAACAGCGACTCCTTGAGCGGCGAGAAATGCGTCACGGTAGCTGGTAATGACCAGTTCGCTGGCGGCCTTGCTGGCGCTGTAGGGATCGTGTCCGCCCAACGGCGCGTCTTCGTCGTAGGGAACGGGTCTTTCCTGGTTACGGTAGACCTTGTCGGTTGTCACCATCAGCGCGACGCGCACACTGTTCAGATTGCGCAGGGCTTCGAGCAGATGAACGGTACCCATCATGTTGGTGGCGAAGGTTTCCACCGGATACTGGTAGCTCGCGCGAACGAGAGGCTGCGCAGCCAGATGCAGGACGATTTCCGGTTCTGCTCGTTTGATGTGAGCAGCGAGTGCCTCTCTATCGCGGATATCGCAGAAATGGCTATCCATGCCGTTCGTGACTTTTGCGGCATCGAATAGGGACGGCGCGGTATCCGGATAAAGCGCGATGCCGGTCACGCGGGCGCCCAGGCGCTGCAACCATAGTGCGAGCCAACTGCCCTTGAAGCCAGTGTGACCGGTCAACACGACCCGTTTGCCGTTCCAGAATGTAGAGTCGGGGCGCATTGGGATCACCAGACCTTCCAGGGGGCCTGCCCGCTAGCCCACAGCGATTCGAGCAGATTTTTTTCACGCAGCGTGTCCATGGGCTGCCAGAAGCCACAATGCTCGAACGCGTGCAGTTCCCCGTTGCGGCTGAGGGTTTCTAACGGCTCGCCCTCCCACGGAGTGTCATCGGACTTGATGAGCGGCAGCACTTCAGGCGAAAGCACGAAAAAGCCACCGTTGATCATTCCGCCATCTCCCGCTGGCTTTTCGGTAAAGCCGGCCACGCGGTTTCCGTCCATACTCAGGGCGCCGTAGCGGCCGGGCGGTTGCACGGCGGTTATGGTGGCGGCCTTGCCATGGGCGTGATGAGATTTGATCAGCGCGCCGATATCGACGTCCGCCACGCCATCGCCATAAGTAAAACAGAAGGCCCGCTCATCCTGAAGATAGGAAGCCACGCGCTTGAGTCGCCCGCCCGTCAGTGTGCTTTCTCCCGTATCCACCAGCGTCACCCGCCAGGACTCCGCGTGACGTTGATGGACTTCCATACGATTAGAGGCCATGTCGAAGGTCACGTCTGACATGTGCAAGAAATAGTTGGCAAAATATTCCTTGATCATGTAGCCCTTGTAGCCGCAGCAAATGATGAAGTCGTTCACGCCGTGGGCGGAATAGGTCTTCATGATGTGCCACAAGATGGGCTTGCCACCGATTTCGATCATCGGCTTTGGGCGCGTGGTGGTTTCCTCGGAAATACGCGTACCGAGACCGCCAGCGAGAATGACTGCTTTCATATTTGCGCTATCAGGTCAGCAGAAGGTTCAGATAAACGGAGTCGGCGTTTGTCACTGATTGTGATGCGGCGGAGTCCCGGCATATCAAATCCGCTGCTTTTCCGGAAGAAGGTTAGCCGGCAGTTGCCGCAGCCAGACCTTCTGATGCCATTCGGGTCCAGAACCGGCGATAACCTTCGCCGCTGCCGTTGATTTTTTCGTACATACCCGCAATCTCACCGAGCAGTACGTTTGGATCAAGCTGATTCGATGCAACGTATTTTTGCGCCAACGCAACGACATGAGGGGCGGCCGGGCACTCGGCAAACTCGGGACGCGCATAGTAGTTGTCGTGAATCGAGTGTTGCCAGGCGGCATGCCAGCCCCTGAACCAGGCGCTTATTGCAGCGCGTTTCTGATCTTCAGGCGCCAAAAAATCCGGGGACCCAATCAGGAAGGAGCCCTCAACCGCCAGCATCAAACGGGACAGGATCCAGAGTGAGACGGGATGGCCAAGCGTCTTTGCATGACGAAGTTCCGTATCGACCGTCGCCGTGCGCAGATGATTTTGGATGTTGTAGATGAACCAGGGCTGAGCCATGATCTTCAACGGGCCAGAGCACGCGACGAAAAGCGTTGCGAGCTGATCATGATGCGACATGATGTTTGGCAAGGAGACCCACAGCTTGTAACCTTTTAGCAAGATGTCCCGGGCGACGATCGCGTGAAAAAGAGGATTACCCAGCCCGACAGTTCCTGCGATACCGGCAACTCTGCCGTCGAACGACTGGGCGTCTATCCCACGCAAATTGTGGAAGTCATAGCCGCTGTCGAGCTCGCGCCCGAACTGCCCGATCGCCCCGACAAAGCCGTTTGAACCCGTCAAATCCCGCATCATGGTGGGGATGCTTGCAGGCAAAAGCGTATCGTCGTCCCCTACCACCATCAGGTAGCGTCCGGTGGTTTGGCCGAGTGCGAAGACGTGATTTTCCATTGAGGGCCCTTTTACCAGGCGGAAATTATCGCTGGCAAAAGAACTCAAAAACGCAAACTTTTCGGGGTTCTCCGAGTTATCCGACACGACGACTTCAATGTTCGGGTTAGTCCGGGCGAGTTCGCAGGCCTGCATGATGACGGCGTAGTGCCGGGGGCCCGCGTAGTGCGTGGGAATAAAAATCGAAAGATCAAACATGGAAAGCATCGCTCGTTCGTTAGTTAAACCATTCCGCCATCTACGCGCACCGTCTGCCCGGTGACGAACGCGGATAGCTCTGACGCGAGAAACAGCGCGACGTTGGCGATGTCTTGCGGCTCCGCAGCCCGCTTTAGCGCGGAAGCGGCGATCAGTTTTTCGCGGGCCGCCGGCGCCATCTTGTCGTACATGTCGGTACGCGTCACCCCCGGCGCGATCGCATTGACGCGGATCCCCGACGTGCCGAACTCCGTGGCCATGCTTTGTGTCGCACGTGCAAAGGCGGCCTTGCTCGAACCGTAGGTCAACGTGCCTGGATCGGCAATCTGCGCCGCCGTAGACGAGATGTTGATAATGGAACCCGACTTGTTGCGGGCCATCAGGCGCGCAAGCCCTTGAGTCAACAACATCTGGCCGAAGAAATTGACCTCGAATACGCGCCGCATCTCGGCCATCGTGGTCATCTGGAACAACGACCCGCTCGCGGTCCCCGCGTTGTTCACCAGCACGTCGATCCGCGTGGACCCGCCGGCGATTTCCTTGATTGCGCTCTTGATGGACCGCTCGTCGGCCAGATCGAGACTCAACGCCTGCACGCTGACTCCGTGCGCGTTCTCGATTTCTTGCAAACGGTCCAACGTCTCGGGGCCGATCTCGCGCATACAGGCAAACACCCGTGCACCATGTGCTGCGAACGTACGGATCACTGCGTGACCGATACCTCGATTGGAGCCGGTCACGATGGCCACCTTGTCGCGCAGTAGCCGGGCGGCGCCGAGCTGCTCCATACCGGTCATACGGCCTCGACCGGGGGAAATTCGGCCGTCTGCGTCAATGCTGCGGACGCCTGCGCGACGCCGGAGGCTGCCAGCACGACGTCGATGACCCGCTGTTGCGACTGGATATCGAGCGCCGGATAGATCGGCAAACAAAGAATCTGTCGGGAAATCTCGGTGGCGATAGGCAAATTCGCCGCACCGGCAGACGGCAATCCGCGATAGCTCGGAAATTCGCTGATGAGCGGGTAGAAATAACGACGCGCGAGAATGCTCGCCGTTCGCAACCGGTCATAGAGCTCGTCGCGCGTGACAGGAAAGTCGTCTGTGATGCGAACCGGAAAGTAAGAGTTATTTCGCGTGCTGTGCGCGGGAACCTCATGCATCAGCAGACCTTCGACGCCCCGGAACGCAGAACGGTAACGGTCGGCAATTTGCGCGCGAGCCAGTGCAATCTGATCCACGTACTGCAATTGCAACATCCCGAACGCAGACTGTACTTCGTTCATCTTGGCGTTGATACCGGGCCTGACCACCGTGACTTCATCGGCAAAACCGAAGTTCTTCAGATGGTCGATATGACGCTTCGTCTTCGCATCGCGGCAAATGATGGCGCCGCCTTCGAAGGTATTGAAGATTTTTGTGCCGTGGAAGCTGAGTACCGACATATCGCCGAAGTTCAGCACCGATTGGCCGTTCTTGCGCACCCCGAACGCATGCGCTGCGTCGTAAAGTACCCGCAGGCCGTAGATGTCGGCGATTCGCTCGATAGCTTCGACTTCGCATGGATTGCCATAAACGTGCACCGGCAGGATTGCCGTCGTCTGCGGAGTAATGGCTGCCTCGATCTTCTGCGGATCGAGGTTCAAGCTAACGGGATCGATATCGGCGAACACGGGACGGATGCCGTTCCAATGGAGCGCATGGGTCGTGGCGACGAAACTGAATGGCGTGGTGATCACTTCGCCGGTGACTTTCATCGCCTGCAATGCGGTGATCAGCGCGAGGGTTCCGTTGGAGAACAGTGAGAGATACTCAACGCCTAGGTAGTCGCACAGTGCCGCTTCGAGTTGTGTATGAAACGGGCCACCATTCGTAACCTGCTTGCTTTCCCATATCTGCTCGAGATACGGCAGGAACGCCTCCAGCGGCGGCAGGAACGGCTGCGTAACGGGTATCAGTTTATCCATGGTGGGCGGCGGTTACGGAATAGGGGCATGCGACGGACTATCGATGTTCCTATCGTAACCCTCGATGTTTCACTTCGATTCATCGATCAAATGCCCCAATGACGGCTAATTCCTTTGATGAGCGCGGCGAGGCAGAAGCGACTGACACAAATTGGCAGGGAAACAGCCCGCTGTTCTGCAGATCGGCCAGCGGGCGTGTGCTGATATGCTGCGGCATGCCCGTACGCTCTATCTGACGCCAGTTTCAGGCCCTTTGGCCGAGTCCAACTGGGGACGGAGATGCTGACGTATTTCAAAAGGACTCGCTTTAATGACCACAGTCAGCATTCTCGTTCCCGCCTACAAGCCCGAGTATTTGCAGAAGGCAATTATTAGTGCGCAAACACAGAGTTTCAGGGACATCGAAATACTTGTCGGGGACGACAATGCAGACGGCAGGCTACGGGACGTTGTCGCGTGCTTCGATGATTCACGCATCAGGTATTTTCACCATGGCTTTCAGGATGGCCTGCAAAACTCCCGGCGGCTGTGGGAGCGTTGCACGGGTAAGTACGTGAAATGGTTGTACGACGACGATATCCTGATGCCCAGTTCGGTCCAGACGCTGCTGGATGCACTGGTTAGCAATCCGGACGCCCTGATGGCGTTTCATGAGCGCGTGTTTATCGACGGGAACGACAAGGTCGTCCACGTGCCGTCACCACTGATTCCGGCTGGCCAGGGCGCTCGCATCGACCGCGACTTTCTTGTGCAGAACATGGTGGTAGATGCGAACAACTTTATCGGCGAACCGAGTAACGTGATGCTGGCTCGCGACAAGGTCGACATCTCGACCGTGATGCGTTACCGCTCATGGGGAGTCAAGTTCCTCAACGATGTCGCGATGTACCTGAATCTTGCCGAGCGGGCGCCACTGGTTCTGGCCGGCGGCTATCACAGCTGTTTTCGCAAGCACGAGGCACAGAACTCTAGCGGAGCGAGTCCGATGATCGCTGCGGGATATTACGAATGGGAAGTCATGATTCGTGGCGAGGCTGCGGCCGGCCGCTTTCCTGGTGCCGCTTTCGCCCGTGCAAAAGAGCGTCTGAAGGAGATCTACACGCACGGTGTCGAGATACGCGGGATCCGAGAACTCCAGATCCTGAGCAGCAACCTTGACGAGATTACAGAATCGCCCGCAGGCGGCTTGTTTGATTCGCCGCGTTTCCTCGACGGAATAGCGAACGTTCAGAAAATGATAGCGGCTCGCACAAACGCATAGTGACGAACCCTAGCATGTCGCTTTCGCGAACTCGCTCTCGTGCAGCGTGATGCACGTCGCGGGTCCGGCGATAACCCTGCTGTGTCGAGCGCTTCCCTGCTTCTGATCGCCAGGCGGCGTCGCGATCGTCCGGATCGCAACCGCCGCCTGGCGCAGCGATCTCCGCCAGCGCCCGCTGAAGCTCAACTGCCATATTTCTGCAGATACCGCGCATACCCGTCGCGCCATCCCGGACTGCCGAACGCTCCGGTGCTTTCATGCACCACGCTAAGCGGCCAGGTGCCCATCCGCAGGCCTTTCAACTCGGCCTGCCGGCAGAAATCCATATCGTAAAAGTGAAACGCAAACTGCTCGTCAAAACGCAGGCCGCTGTTGACCAGCGTCGTGCTGTCGGCCGCGAGCAGCACGCCGTCCAGCAGCTTCACTTCGACGCCCGACGGGCCGAACGACGACACGATCTCGCATGGAAAACCCTTGCCGTGTCCGACCGTGCCGCTCAGGTACTGTCTTTCATCCCACTTGTAGTCGGGCGTGACGAATGCCCACGCGGGTTGTCGGGCGATGCGCCGCTTGTTGCCCGCAATGCCGACCACGTCGAACTTTGCGACGGCCTCCGCGATCCGCTCGGTCCAGAAGAGATCGCTTAGCCAGACGTCGTCGTGAACGAACACAAGAATCGCCGGATGCTGCTGCGCGAACTGGATTGCGCTGTTATAGATCGTCGACAGTCCCAGCGAGTTGTTGTCGAACAGATGCAATTGTGGTTGGATCAAATGCTTGTAGAGCGTCAACGACCGGCCAAGCGCCGTTTCGTTGGAGAACTGCTCACGGCTGCGGCGCGTGCCGCATACGAGTCGGATCGGTTTCATTGATATCGATGGATTATTGTTGTGGGCCGCGCTGGCTCATGGCGCCTGCTTTACGCAACCTCTTCCGCGGCCGCTTCCTTCACCTCGAACGATTCCGCCGACAAGCCCACGCACCAGCGGCGCCACATTGCGCGAAGTGCTTCGGACACACTCTCGGCGATCTGCGCCGGACGGAACATTGGCGAACGTTCGCAGCGCTCGCGCATACCGGCGCGCAGTGCTGCGAGCGCCGGGATATCGGAGGTCAGGGCTACGCCACGCCGCACGAAATCGTCCTTGTCGGTTGTGATGAACATATCCAGTCCGGCGTGCGACATCGCGGTCAGGCCGCTGCGTCCCGGCACCGTCTTGCCCGGTAGCGTAAGCGTCGGCACACCCATCCATAGAGAATGTAGCGCGGTGGTGAGACCCGAGAACGGGAACGTGTCGAGGCAGATGTCCACGTGATAGTGCTGCTGGAGATAGACCGGCACACTTGCTCGCGAGCGGAAGTCGAGCCGTTCACGAGCGATGCCTTCTTCCGCGAACCATTCGACCAGATCGCCGAGACTGCCGTCACCCGGCATCGCGCCGATGAGCATGCGAGAGTTGGGCACGGCGTGCATCAGGCGCGACCACAGCGCGATCACTTCGCGACGCAGCTTGTCCATCCGGTTGAAGCTGCCGAACGTGATATAGCCGTTGCGTTGAGCGGGCAGCAGATTGACCGGTGGACTCAAAGAGTCGGCCTTGAACGGTGCCAGCGCGGGCAGGTAGACGATCTTTTCGGTGAACTGGTCGCGGAACTGGTCTGACGGCACCCAGTGGCGGTCGGCAAGAAAATAATCGACGGCGCTCAGACCGGTGGTGCCCGGATAGCCGATCCAGGAGGCCTGGATCGGTGCGGGTTTGCGCGCGAGCGAAAGCAGGCAGTTGTTCGCGGTGTGGCCGGCCAGATCGATCAGAATGTCAATCTCGTCGGCTGCGATCAGTTTGGCGACCGCATCGTCTTTCATGCCGAACACGTGATGCCAGCGCTCGAACTTGCCGCGCATGCGCTCGGTCACCTGATCGTTGATCGAGGTATTCGAATACGCATGCAGCGACAGACGAGGATTGAGGGCAAGGTGATCCAGAATCGGCTCGAAGAAGCTGGCCACTGCATGGCGGCAGAAGTCGCCTGACGTGAAACCGATACGCAGCCGGCGCTCCGGATCTTTTGAGTTGCTGTGCTGCGGCCAGTTCGGCTTGAAAAGCGTCTCGAACTGCTCGCCGAACATGCGGTGCGTGGCAAACAGTTCGGCGGGATCGGTATTTTCGCTGTGCGTCATGCAGAACGCGAGATTGTCGTACGCGAGGTCGCCGTTCGGGTTGAGTTCGATCGCGCGGCGGAACTGCGTGGCGGCCTTGTCGAGGTTGCCGAGCTTCATATATGTCACGCCGAGCGTGCTGTACGGCAGCGGGGCGTTCGGGTCGACGTCGACGGCCCTCAGACAGACGCGTTCGGCTTCTTCGAGCCGGCCCAGCGAGATCAGCACGATACCGAGAATTCGCAGACCTTCCTGGTGGTTCGGGTTGATTTCGAGAATCTTCCGGCAATCCGCTTCCGCTTGGTCGTGTTCCCCCTTCGATTCCAGGACGCTTGCCGAGACCTGCAGCAGGTCGATATCGTTCAGGCACAGTTCACGGGCGGTCGCGCAATAGTCCATCGCTTGGTCATAGCGACCAAGACGGTGCAGTGAAATCGCCATCAGTTTCCAGCCGAAACCGTGCGACGGATAAACGTCGACGAGGTTGCGGGCCGCCGCAATCGCTTCTTCGGTGCGGTCGGTGTTGTACATCTCGGCAATTGCGGCGATCTCGGCCTTGCTAGGTTCGTTTTTGCCGTTGCTGCGCCGGGACGCGGCGGGCGTATTCGCCGCTGCGGGTTGGGTTTCGAACGCTGGCGACAACCGTGCGTTGGACGGGGCGTCGTTATCGACCATCCTCTGCACCGTGTAGGTGGCCGGCGTAGACATCATCGTCATCACCCCGATCAATTTGTCGATTTCCGGGCCTTTGAGACCGCGTTGCTGGCCCATTTCCAGCGCCATCCACGCCGCTTTCAATTCTCCGGTCTGAAGCAGCGCGTCGATGTAGTTCGCCCAGTACTGGCAGTTGTTTGGATCGCCGCCGATAGCCCGCTCCATGTACTCGACCGCAGCCGATGACTGGTTCAGCCGGATCGAAATCACGCCGAGCCGGTGATTGACCAGCGGATGCTCGGGATAAATCGCATGCACGGCCTCGAAGCGCTTGCCTGCCTCGCGAAGCTCGCCGCGCTGCTCAAGTGCCAGCGCGTCCTGCATCGCCCTTGCCGCATGCAGGTGGCACCCGAGGTCGGCGTCGGCGGGCAGGCATGCAGCGGCCTGCCCGAGCGGGTGCAACGCGCTGGCCAGGTCGCCACGCCGTAGATGTGCATACGCAAGCGCCTTCCAGCCGTAGCCATGAGTCGGCAACAGCCCTGTCATTTGCCTTGCGAGCGTTTCAGCGTCGGCGTGCATGTTCTGCTTGTCGAGCGTTTCGATCGTCAGGATGAATTCGTCCGCGAGCAGATCGGCATCGCTGCGGGGCGTGGTCGCCGGCGCATCGACGGGTTCGATTCGTACGGCGTGCAACGGCAGACCGCGTTGCCGTCCCAGTTCGGCAACCTGTTGCGCCTCGTCGTCGCGGCCGGTCATGACCAGTGCGTCGAGATAAAGCGACCAGAATTCCGCGCGCTTTGGCGCGGCTTCTACGGCGGCTTTGAGGAACGGCAGCCCCGCACCGGGCTGCCCGGTCTGGATGGCCATGACGCCGAGGTTATGATTCGCGACAGGATGATCCGGGCGAGCCTGCAGGACGTCGCGGTACAGGCGCTCCGCTTGGGGCAGACGCTTCGCGCGGTGGTGAGTCAGGGCCTGTTGCAGATCGGCATCGGTAGTCATGAATTCCCTTCTATGCTTGAGCTCTAGCGTAATGGGGCGTCGGTGGAATCGTTCGGACCGCATCGGCCAAAACAGGGTGCTTCGCACCGATCGAGCCCGGAACGACGCGCCGCTGTGTGTGCTCGGGCGGCGACGGTTGTGATTCGCAACTGCGTCGAGTCAATCGAGTGGGTTAGGGGCTGCACGGCGTCCGCGTTCAGCCCGCGAATGCCGTTGAACGATGGTCGGGTCCACACGGGCTCGACGCAGACGCAATGCGCTGTGATTAGTTTACGGACGCGCGGGGCGGACGATTGGCGGAGTAGAGGGCGGATTGCCCCGTATTTCAGCGGCTGGGCGGTGGTGTAGCGGCCGGCACGAATCCGTCGCACGAAAAAAAGCCCGCGCATGGCGGGCCTTGTGAACAACCGCTCCGGCTTGGCCGGCCTGTTCTTCTTATGTTTGCTCGAAATTGCGTTATTTCGCTCGTAGCTGCATTTATCGCATCAGCGCGACGCTGTTGTAGCGGTTCGCGGCGTTGGTGCGGTCCATTGCGGAGCGGTAGTCGGTCACCAGTTCCGACTGCGCGGTTTGTGCCCCGCGCAGCGTGACGTCGTCGAGTGCCTGAATCCGGCGGATCAGTGCGAGCGCTTCAGGTGATTGCTGCGGCGCGAACGACATCAGCAACGGAGAACGCTGCTCCGACAGAAGCGCCGCCCGTTGCCAGTCGGCGATACGCGCGGCATGGTCGATTTCCTCGGTCAGTGCAAGCACCTGCTCGACAAGCCGGTTCTGATCAATTTCGGGACGTGCTTCAGTCATCTTCCGGATTCCTTGCTTCTATCAAGCCTTGTTGTCCGACATCGAACCCGAGCTGTTCGTGCCGCCGAACAACTGCGTCAGATAGTTCGAGTTGCTGGTGGTGGTTGCCATCAGTGTGTTCAGCGCGGTGAATTCGTTGTTGTACTGCGAGGTAAGCTGCGCCTGGTACGCCGTCAACGTGTTCGACTGGTCCTTGATACTGTCCAGGTCGGTCGTGATTGCGTCGGTGCGTACATCGATGATGCCGCCCGTGGTCGTGTACGCGCTGATGGTGCTGTTCAACTGCGCCGCGATCCCAGTGCTCGTGTTGAACACGGCCGCCACCTGGTTCGGGTTGTACTGCACGGCGGCGGTCAGCGCGGTAGTGTCGACCGACATTGTGCCGTCCTGATTCAGCGTGATGCCGAGCGAGGCGAGCGTCGTGCCGGCCGCGGCTCCCTTAATACCGCCACTGACGATATTGCCCAGGCCGTTCTGGATCGCGTCGAGCATCGAGTCGCCGAGCAGCGGGCCGCCTTGCGAACCGGCCGCAGCGCTCGAATCGAACGAAGTCAGCGAGGTCATTGTGCTCACCACCGCGTTGTATTGGCTGACGAAATTTTCGATGTCGGTGACCTGCGTCGCCGTATCGGCAGCGACGGTCAGCGTTTGAGTCGTGCCCGCCGAGGCCGACGCGAAGTTCATCGTGACGCCGTCCAGCGCGCTCGTAACAGCGTTCGTCGAACTGGTGGCGATGGTGCCGTTCAGCGAGAACACCGCGTCCTGGGCGGCTGAGCTTTGCGTCCACGTGCTGCCGGTGGCGAGAGAGGATGCGCCGATCGAAGTAGTCTTCCCGTCGGCGACAGTCGCGAACGTGGATGTGTCCGAGTCGGAGCCCGCAACGGACTTGACAGCCAGGCTGGACAGCGCCGCGCCCGTAGACGCACCGGTCACATTGACGTTGATCGTGTTGGCCGAGCCGGTCGACGTCGAACTCAACACAAGGTGAGCGCCGTCCGCGCCGTTCACGACCGTGGCAGCGACGCCCGGATTGGAACTGGAGTTGTTGATCGCTGCGGCAATTCCGCTCAGCGTGTTATTCGTCGAGTTGACCGCGAGGGTCATCGAACTGCTGCCGACCGTGATGTTCAGCGTGCCCGTGCCCATCGCAGCGGTTTGCGTCGATGTGAACGCGCCCGAGGTGATGCTTTGCCCCTGCGCAATCTGCGTCGTCTTGACCGAGTAGGTGCCCGCAACCGCGCCTGAGGCCGCGGTTGCGGTAAGGCCGGTGCCGCTCGCCGTCGCGGTGAACGCGGTCTGCAGCGAGCCGTTGAAAAGCGGCGCGAGACCGACCTGCAGCGCGGACAGCGACGCCGATAGTTGGCCGATCGCGGAAAGCTGCGTGTTGTCGGTGGTCGCCTTGGCCGTCAGCGTGGCTGTCTGACCGGCGATTTTCGAGTTGACCAGAGCCGTGACCAGTGACGACACATCCAGAGACGAGCCCGTCGAACCGCTGATGATGGACTGGCTTGCCTGCTGCAGTGCTGCTGCGGCGGCGGCTTGCGCAGCGGCGGCTGCGGCAGTGCTGCTACTAGCGGACGTCGAAATGGTCGACATGGAATGGCTCCGTACAAAGTCTGGGCCGCGCGGCTGCTGGCTTCAAAGCGCGTCGTGCCCGTATGCGTGGCGGGAGGCCGAGCCTCCCGGTGAAACGCGTACGCGGATGAACCGTCGATAAAGCGTGACGGGTCATCCGCGCCGACTGGCGAAGACTACCTTATTGGAGGAGCTTCAGCACTTGTTGCGGCATCGAGTTAGCTTGCGACAGCACCGAGATACCAGCTTGTTGCAGCACTTGAGCCTTCGACAGATTCGCCGTTTCCTGCGCGAAGTCAGCGTCGGTGATCTGCGATTGCGCGCTCGACAAGTCGGTCGACTCAGCTTGCTGCGACGTCGCGATACCCGTCAGACGGTTTTGCGCTGCGCCCAGCGTTGCCTGGATGTTGCTGATGGTTGCCAGCGCGTTGTCGATGGTTTCCATCGCTAGGTTCGCGCCTGCGGTCGAGCTCACGTTCACGTTGGCGACCGAGGTCGGTGCGTTGTTCGTGTTGATGCTTGTCAACGTCGTGCTGACGGTAGACGTCAGGCCACCGCCCGTGGCAGATGCGCCGGCCGCGGCGCTGATGCCCGTCGCGCTGCTGAACGAGAACAAAGCCGTTTGCGCTGCGCTCGACAGTGCATTGCCGTTCTGGTCGAGATAGGTCATGCCGCCCTTGCCGTCCGATTCGACCGTGATCGAGGTGATCGAATTCGGCGTGCCCGTAGCAGCTGCCGAGCCAGTCGTCGGATCGATGTTCAGGTCCGAGATCTTACCCAGCACTGTGCCTGCGCCAGCCGCCGAGCCGCCGCCGGTCGTGAACTGCTGGTCGATAGCAGTGACTTGGCCTCCGATGGTGAGGCCAGTACCACTGCCGAGGGCGAGTTTCTGAATACCGCCCGACGACGTGGTCGAGAACAGGTTGTTGACAGCGGTCGTCGACAGAGACTGGTTGTTCTGGTCGGTGTACGTGAAGCCGCCCGTACCGTTCGACAGCACGTTGATCTGAGTGATCGCGCCCGCGCCGCCCGACGAGTTCGCCGTGCCGTTCGAGTTCAGGTCGAGGCCGGTGATCGTGCCCAGCGTGTTGCCTGCTTGCGGGACGCCTGCGCCCAGCGAAGCTGCCGACACGCCTTGGCTCAAGTCGAGGCTGATGGTTTGACCGACGTTCGCGCCGACCTGGACGTTGACCACGCCTGCCGAACCGTTCAGCAGGTTGACACCGTTGTACGTGGTTTGCGATGCAAGGCGGTTCACTTCAGCAACTTGCTGCGCAACTTCCTGTTGCAGTGCTGCCTGGTTGCTTGCCGACAGCGAGCCGCCTGCTGCCTGGTTGGCCAGCGAACGGATCGTTTGCAGGCTCGACGTGATCTGGCTCAGACCCGTGCTGGCCGTCTGCACCATCGACGTGCCGTCGTTCGCGTTCGAAACGCCCTGGTTCAGGCCGTTGATCGCGGTTTGCAGAGTCGTGGAGATGGCCAGGCCTGCTGCGTCGTCCGCCGCGCTGTTGATGCGCTTGCCCGACGACAGGCGGGTAATTGCTTGCGAGAGTGCGCTGCCCGAGCTGTTCAGGTTTTCCTGAGCGGTCAGCGAGCTGATATTACTGTTAATGCTAAGCATGAAAATTCTCCTGTAGAGGCATTAGCCCTAAACCTGCCAGTGTTGGCATCGGCGGAAGCACATGTTCATTGCTGGCCGCCTCAGTGAAGGATGACGGCTCCCCTAAAAAAAACTTGAGAGACTTTATGCAATTGCGACCCAATTGTTTTGCGGAAGGGGTGGCGAGCCTGGCGCTGAAAGCCGCTTGTAGCCTGGGTTGCAGCCTGCGATTACGATTGATTGCCAGACGCACTGCAACTAATTCAAAGACGGCGTATTCTCATTCGCTCTCGTCTTTCTCGTAATTGAACCCCGGAGAAGTCATGCAAAAACGCCGCATTGGACGTTCTGAATTGCAAGTCGCGCCGCTGATGTTCGGCGGCAATGTATTCGGCTGGACCGCCGACGAAGCCACGTCGTTTTCGATTCTAGATGCGTTCGTCGACGCCGGACTCGATTTCATCGACACCGCAGACGTCTATTCGGCCTGGGTGCCGGGCAATCAGGGCGGGGAGTCGGAGACCATTATCGGCAAGTGGTTCCGGCAGAGCGGCAAGCGCGACAAGATCGTGCTCGCAACCAAAGTGTCCAAGCTTCCGCAGCGCAAGGGTCTGTCGGCGGCGAACATTCAGGCGGCTGTGGAGGACTCGCTGCGGCGCCTGCAAACCGACCATATCGACGTCTATTTTTCCCACGACGATGACACTGCAACTCCGCTGGAAGAGACGCTGGGCGCTTACCAGAAGTTGATCGAGGCGGGCAAAGTGCGGGTGATCGGCGCGTCGAACTACAGCGGCGCACGCATCGAAGAGGCGCTGGCAGTGGCCCGCAAGCATGGGCTGCCCGAATATCAGCTGGTGCAGCCGGAATACAACCTGTACGACCGCGCGGAATATGAGCGCGATACCGAGCCGGTGGTGCTCGCCAACCAACTCGGCGCGGTGGTGTATTACAGTCTTGCGAGCGGTTTCCTGTCCGGTAAATACCGTTCACAGGCCGATCTGGCCAATAAGGCGCGTGGCAGCCGGGTCGAGAAGTATCTGAACGAGCGTGGCTTACGGATTCTCGGTGCGCTCGACAGCGTCGCGGAGCGGCACAGCAGCACGCCGGCCACGATTGCACTGGCGTGGCTGATCGCGCGGCCTAGCGTGACGGCGCCGATTGCCAGCGCGACATCGGTTGATCAGCTTAAAAGCCTCGCAGCGGCCGTTCATCTTGTGCTGACGGGCGACGATATCCGCGAGCTTGACGAGGCCAGCCTTTGAGCTCGCGAGAGGCCTGGCGCAATCCGTAAACCCCTGGTACGATGGTGAGTTTCCTGATATCATCGGGAGTGAATTGAGATCTTTGCCTGTTTCGTCAGTGTTTTCATGTTGAAAAATGCATTGATGAACGGTTGGCGAAACGGCAACAGGCGCGGCTTTGAAGTACGTCTGTCCGCGTTCCGCGGTGAGCTCCCCACCTCTCTTTTCCGGCCTCCGTGGCCGCTTTGCCTCTCGTTTCATTCGTGGTTTGGCCGGGGGTTTCCCCCGCGTTTGCCTGTTACTGGCCATGAACTGAAACGACCGGAGGGCCGGCGCGTGAGCGGGTTCCCGCCACGCAAATTAACCCGTATCAAGTGATTGAGTTAGGAATTACATGACGACGATTCTTCTGAAGGAAAACGAGCCGTTCGAAGTGGCGATTCGCCGCTTTCGTCGCGCAATCGAAAAGAATGGCCTGATCGCTGAACTGCGTGAGCGTCAATCGTACGAAAAGCCGACTACGGCACGTAAGCGTAAAAAGGCTGCTGCTGTGAAGCGTCTGCATAAGCGCCTGCGCAGCCAGATGCTGCCGAAAAAGCTGCACTAAGCACGCTTTTACGCACGCCGAACGGCGGTGCGAGCTTCGAAAGAAGCCGCATCGCCGTTTTGCTTTTGGGCGGTCGTAATTTGATTGACGGAACAGAATCGCCAGTTGCGAGGCGGCTTGGCGAAGTTGCGAGTTATTTCGGCGTAAATCGCCGGATGATGATTGCAACGTGCGGCGACGCTTCCGCGTCGCCACGTATCGCGAGATGTTATGCGGCGCTCTTCAACCGCTCCGCCGAGAGCCTGAATTGACGCGCGATCGAGCCCAACCGCTCGCGCCATTCCCACGTGCCGAACACGTCATGCACGTTCTGCAGGCAACTGAGCAGGTCGATAGTAGCCGGGTCGTACACATTGATACGCGCCCGCAAAAGCGCTTTTTTCAGTGCAGATACACCGACGTCCATATAAGCGGGAATCTCGACGGGCGTTTTGCCGATGTAGCGCACCGGAACGCCCTCCATCGCCGTCATGTAATCGCGTGGTTTGATGAAATTGCCGACCGGGCAGCCGCCGCAATAGCCGCGATAGGCGCCGCCGCCTCGCGGCAGCAGCGCGGCGCGCTTCTGATCGAACAGGTGGTCTACGGCCTGATCGAAAATATCCTGATGCGTCAGGAAGTTATGTGTTTTCATGGTTGGTCTCCCCTGCATACCGCAGCGGTTATTCGTTGTTTGAGCGCATGAGCATGAGTATCGGGCGCAGGCCCATTTCGCGAAGTCCGGACTAACGCCACGAAAACCCTTCAATTCCCGGATTTGGCGCGCTTATGGCTTTTGCGATGTGTAAGCGGAACGGGTGCCACACCTGATGTGCTCATAAACGTATAACGGCCAGAGTGCGCGAGAAACGCAGCAGGACTGTTCCGGACGGGCTTATCGAGCTACGTTGCGCAGCATCGCTTCAACCTTTTCGGCTTATGGAATCGGCCGACCGCCGCGTGAGCGCGTCAGCGTTCAGGATTTTCCCTGGGCGGAGTTCTTTTGTTAGAACCGCGGCACTAAGCGGCTCGACCTTTCGCCGAATCAAACCGCTTTACGATTACGTCCCTTCTTGCCCAGCGCCGCACATTTCGCGCGGCACATGCAATTTGTCTCGTGATCGTTCACCATGCCGACCGCCTGCATGAACGCATAACAGATCGTCGACCCGACGAACTTGCAGCCGTAGCGCTTGAGCCCCTTGCTCAGCGCGTCCGAAATTTCCGTCGATGCAGGCGCGTGCTTATACGACGCCCATTCGTTCTGGATGGGCGTCTGGTCGACGAACGACCAGACAAAGTTGGCAAGCGAGCCATGTTCGGTCTGAATCTGCTGCACGGCGCGCGCATTGTTAATAGCGGCTTCGATCTTGCCGCGGTGACGCACGATACTTTCGTCCAGCACGAGCGCATCCACGTGTTTCGGCGTAAAACGCGCCACTTTTTCGATGTCGAAGTCGGCAAAAGAACGCCGATAACCGGCCCGTTTGTTCAGAATCGTCGACCATGACAGACCCGCCTGCGCGCCTTCCAGTACGAGCATCTCAAACAGATGCTGGTCGTCGCGGGATGGCACACCCCATTCGGCGTCGTGATACTGTGCGAGCGCTTCGCTCGATACCCAGTTGCATCGCTGTGTCACTGTCGCGCTCCCGCGTAGTCATGTCGCCCGCCAGCATAGCTGAAGCTGCGCGCTCCGCAAGCTGGCCATTCGGCCGATTGCAGGATTAAAACTGACCTGCCACGCTATGCACTATTCACTCACGGAACTCTCTCGATTCGATGAACAACGACTTCTTTCTGATCGGCATTGACGGTGGCGGCACCGGTACACGCGTAGTGCTCGGCGACTCGCAGGGCCGCGACCTCTCACAGGCGGCAAGTGGGCCGTCGGGTCTGGGACTCGGCATCGAACGGGCGTGGCAATCCATCGAGGCAGGTTGCGTCGAAGCATTTGCGCGCGCAGGCATTGCGCTGGACTGGTCGCGTTGCGTGCTCGGTTGCGGTCTCGCGGGCGCGAACAATCGCGACTGGCTCGCGGAATTTCGCGCGCGGTCGCCAGCGCTGGCAGGACTCGCCGTGGAGCAGGACTCTTTTACTACCCTGTTGGGCGCGCACGGCGGCGAACCTGGCGTGATCGTCGCGCTGGGCACGGGCAGCGTGGCGGCCGTGCTCGACAGGGATGGCGAATGCCGCGTCGTCAGTGGCTACGGATTTCCATCGGGTGATGAGGCGAGCGGGGCGTGGCTAGGTTTGCGGATAATCGTGCATGCGCAGCACGCGCTCGACGGACGCGGCCCCCACGACGAGCTTGCTCAGGCTCTGCTGGCCCACGTCGGCGCTCATGATCCGGACAGCCTCGTCGTCTGGCTTTGCGCAGCCAACCAGACCGC
Organism: Paraburkholderia metrosideri; assembly: GCF_904848625.1. GTDB lineage: Bacteria > Pseudomonadota > Gammaproteobacteria > Burkholderiales > Burkholderiaceae > Paraburkholderia > Paraburkholderia metrosideri. Next base: position 220,932 of record NZ_CAJHCP010000007.1, on the reverse strand, counting down.
TTATGCGAGGCTCGCGCGGATCGCCGTCGAGCACCGTACGCATCCGTTTGCCGCGCGTTTGCTGGGCGAGGCGGGCGCTGAAGTGGGCAAGATGATCGCTGCGCTGGACCCATCGGGAACGCTGCCGGTTGCCCTTTGCGGTGGGCTTGGCGTGCCGTTGCGCGAGTACGTGCCGCAAATCTATCAGGCGCGTCTGCGCGAGCCGCTGGCTGATTCGGCGCATGGTGGCTTGCAGTTGGCACAGCGCGAGGCAGCGCGGCTCGCGAGCTGAGAACGTTTGAGCACGGGCGCGTGCGGCAGCCACAATCGGCAGATACGACTGGCAACGGTAAAATACGCTCTTTGACGCTGCCCGGTTGCTCATACCATGTACAAAGTCATCGCCACGGATCTCGACGGCACCCTGCTCAACGCGGATCACCAGGTGGATCCGTTCACGATTGCCACCGTGCGCAAACTGGAAAGCGACGGCCTGCGATTCGTGATCGCAACGGGGCGTCACTATTGCGACGTCGCGGGCATCCGTGACGTGCTGGGCATCAGCCCCTATCTGATCACATCGAACGGCGCGCGCATTCACGCGCCGGACAACACGGTGATCCACGCGGACGATCTGCCGCCGCCCACAGTCCAGAGGTTGGTGCAACCGGAAATCGTCGGCGCGCATGGTCGTGTGATCGTCAATCTGTTCGCCGATCAGGCGTGGCTGATCGATCGCGATGCGCCCGAACTGCTGAAATTCCACCAGGACTCCGGCTTTACGTACGAAGTCGCCGACTTGCCGAAACACGACGGCGTCGACATCGCGAAGGCGCTATATATCGGCGATCCTGCCGATCTCGCGCACGTCGCGAGGAATCTCGAGCGCGAATTTGGCGATGCTCTGTACGTGACCTACTCGCTGCCGGATTGCCTCGAAGTGATGACGGCGAACGTGTCGAAAGGTCGGGCCTTGCAGATCGTACTTGAGCGCCTGGGTTTCGACGCGTCGCAATGCGTGGCCTTTGGCGACAACATGAACGACATCGACCTGCTGGAAACTGCTGGCCATCCGTTCATGATGAACAACGCCAATCCCGATCTCATCAAGCGATTGCCGAATGTGCCGCGTATCGGCAATAACTTTGAAGCGGGCGTCGCGCATCATCTACGCAAGCTGTTCTCGCTCGACGACGAATTGACGTCCTGACCCGGAAAAGAGCCGGCCCGCGTCACGAAGCGTGAACGCGGGCCGGAGTTGGCGATATTGGATGTCAGACGCGACGGCTGAGCGTGGCTTAGCCTGTGACCGAAGCACCCAAGCCGGCGCATAGCGCAGGCGAGTTGCTCCCAGGCGTACATGCCACGATCAACCTGCGTCGATTAACCGTGCCATCCGCCACGGCCATGATCGTCGCGCCCCCCACGATGGTCATCATGGTGCCAGCCACGGTCATCTCGATGGTCGCCGCGATAATAATCGCGATGCTCATAACGATGATCCCAACCCCCGTAGTACACCGGTTGTGGTGCGGGCTGTGCATAAACCGGTGCGCCGAGCGACAGGCCGATATTCAGATCCGTATGAGCTTGCGCGACACCGCATGCGCCCGCAGCGAGTCCAGCAGCAACCAGCAAGTGAGTGACGATGCGTTTCATGTTGTTCTCCTGTGAAGCGACGTATGTTTGTCGCACAGGATCAATGTACGCATTCAGTCGCAGAAGGACTGCGACGAGATGTTACGGACTGCAAGCATCGCCGCAACTTTTGAAAGCACGTTGAATTGCAATTGAGGCGTGCCGCAAATCGCATTCGAGTCGCCGTAAGCCGCACGGTGTAAGCGTTACAGCCTTATCAATTCAATTTGCATAATGGCCGCGATCGCATTTCGCGTGATTTTCGTCGTCGCCTACGTAATTGCGGCTTACATCTGTATTACCCGATTAATGTGCCGCACTCGCTGAAGCCGCCGATCCCGCCGATCCCGCCGCGGCCGACGATGCGCCCGGCAACGCCGCGCAAGGGCAATCTGCAGACCGTCCGTTCAACCCCTGCTGTTCATGTTTGAAGCTGGCGCGTGCGATGCCGTTTTGCCAGTCGAGCTTAACGATATAAATACTGTCGAAATCGTCGCTTTGCCATTTCGGCACGTCGGCGGCATTGCCGCCATGAGCGGCTAGCATCTGGCGCAATAACTTCACGATCAGCTTGTGTTCCCAGGCCACCACGATCAGCTTGTTGTGGTTCGCCGGACTAACCAGCGCTGTGCCCAACTGGTCGATCTGGGCAAAACCATAGGGCGTTTGCACCGGCATCTGAAATTGAATGGCGGTCGGCTCGATCGTCGCTAGCGGACGGATGTAGTAATAAGGATGGCCGCTGTCGTCTTTTTGCTGGCCGGGATCAGGTGCGTAAATCAGATCGGGTTTGCCGAACTTGGCGGCAATGACTGCGGGCAAAGCCAGCGCGCGGTTGAGCCCCTGACAGTTGAGCTGTCCGTAGCCTTGCGCTGGCTTTTCGCCGTGTCGCACGAAGACGATCGTTTCGGTGTTGCCATCAGCCGCGCTCGCGGGCGCGGCTGACAGCGCGAGCGCGCCAGCGCATAAGCCGCCGATGGAAAATAGGACGGCATGCAGCAATCCGCGAAAACGGTTCATCGGTAGCACCTGTGCGAGCTTGGTAAGTCGCCCGATTCTAGCAGCGGGGCGCGCCCGGGCACCCCAGCATGACCAGGTCGTTCGGGCAGCGCCAGAGCTGCACCAAAACAAAGCGGACGCTAAAGCGCCCGCTTCGAGTCAACGCAGGCTCATACCGGGTTGCCGCTGGGTGAGTGACTACGAATCAGTCGAGGGCCAGTTTCTGCGAATTACTACTGTGGCTCTCCGCAATCAGCGGATACAGCACACCCGCGATGACCGCACCGATGATCGGCGCGACCCAGAACAGCCACAACTGATCCACCGCTGCGCCGCCGACGAAGAGCGCGGGGCCGGTCGAGCGCGCCGGATTGACCGACGTGTTGGTGACCGGAATCGAAATCAGGTGGATCAAGGTCAGGCACAGGCCGATGGCGATCGGCGCGAAGCCGGCCGGCGCGCGTTTGTCGGTTGCGCCAAGAATAACGAACAGGAAAAAGCCCGTCATCACCACTTCACAAACGAATGCGGCGGCGAGCGAGTAGTGGCCCGGCGAACGATCGCCATAGCCATTGCTGGCAAAGCCGTTCGCAACGAGGTCAAAGCCTGGCTGGCCCGACGCGATGACCGACAGCACGAATGCGCCCAATACCGCGCCGATTAACTGCGCGGCGATGTACGGCACCAGATCGCGCGCCGGAAAGCGGCCTGCAACGGTCAACCCGACGCTCACCGCCGGATTCAGGTGACAGCCGGAAATGTGACCGATCGCGTAAGCCATGGTCAGCACGGTCAATCCGAACGCGAGCGACACGCCCACGAAGCCGATGCCCAGACCGTGAACCGGGCCGGCGAAGTTGGCGGCAAGTACGGCACTGCCGCAACCGCCGAGCACGAGCCAGAAAGTGCCGAATAGCTCGGCGGCGAGACGTTTTGACAACTGCATGATTGGTATTCCTAAAAAGTAGCGCTTCGGGAAACACACACGGCTCAATGATGGTGCATGTCCTGAGCGCGCATTCTAGGGAAAGACCGGGAAATCCAGTGTCAAGAATTGTCAATCTGGAGTGCGCCTTTACGGATTATTTCGAGATAAAACGTTGCTTTACCATTCAGCGGCGGTTAATAATTATCAGAGGATATCGCGCTAAATCGGTATTATTGTCCATTGCGAATTTTTATAATTGCAGTTAGTCTGCGATCGAATCAGTTCTAAAAAGGGGAGAACCAAATGTCTCAATATGCAGACCTCAAGGCGCAGATCGCCAAATTGCAGGCACAAGCAGAAGAAGCCCGGCGTACCGAAATTGACAATGTGGTCGCCGACATCCGCCAAAAGATCGCTGAATACGGTCTAACTGCTCAAGACCTTGGCTTTGCCGTCGCTGCCAAGCGCGGACGCCCGCCCAAGAAGGCTCCCCTGCCGGCGAAATACCAAGATCCGAAATCGGGAAATACGTGGAGCGGACGCGGTAAACCGCCTAAGTGGATTGCCGGTAAGAATCGCGAACGTTTTCTGATTGGAGCAGCTTGATTCGACTGTCAGCTATCGCGAAAGCGAATTGAAGGTTTTTCACCGGTGGTCTTATTCGCGATGCGCTAATCTTTGATCGAAGCAGCATCCTGCGGCCAATAAAAAAGCCGCCCGTTGGGGCGGCTTTTCTGCAAACGGTGTGAGACAAGTCTGATTTTTTGCTCGCGCAAACGATTCACTTGTTCGACTTACACCCCATTCATCGCAAAATCGGAAATGCGCGCTGCGCTGAGGCTAACTGCTTTAAGCGGTTGATTGCCCAAAAAGCGCGTCGACCGCTTAGTCCGTTTGTTAGCCCACTGCAACCTGGCGCAATACCGGGCGGCGCGTTGCTTCGATCAGCGTTGAATAACCGTCGACGTAGTTCTGCGCCATCGTTTTCGAGCTGAAGCGGCGTTCGAACTGAGCGCGGATTTCGGTGCGCGACAGCTCGTCCAGACGCTGGAGCGCAGCCACCGCGCCTTGCACGTCTTCAACGATATAGCCCGTCACGCCGTGGTCGATCACTTCCGGCACCGAGCCGCGGTTGAATGCGATCACTGGCGTGCCGCACGCCATCGACTCGATCATCACCAGACCAAACGGCTCCGACCAGTCGATCGGGAACAGCAAAGCCTTCGCACCGGACAGGAACTCGGGCTTCTGCGCTTCATTGATCTCGCCGACGAACTCCACATGGGCCATCGACAGCAGCGGTTCGATTTCGCGCTTAAAGTATTCCTGGTCGACCTTGTCCACCTTGGCGGCGATCTTCAGCGGCAAGCCGCTTTGTGCAGCGATCTTGATAGCTGTATCGACGCGCTTTTCCGGGCAGATGCGGCCGAGGAAAGCCAGGTATTCCGGCTTCTTGTGCGTTTGCGGCGTCAGCAGCTGCTCCGGCAGACCGTGATAGATCGTGTTGAGCCAATTCGCCTGCGGCAGCGGCAAACGCTGCGAGTCTGAAATCGACACGACCGGGACGTTTGAAAACGCATCGAACACCGGCTGCAATTCGGGCAGATCGAGGCGGCCGTGCAGCGTCGTCACGAATGGCGTGTCCATGGTCGTGAAGAGCGGGAACGGCATGTAGTCGAGGTGAAAGTGCAGCACGTCGAATTCATGCGCGACCTTGCGCACCTTTTCCATCATCAGCACGTGCGGCGCCAACGCGTCGCGAATCGTCGGATCGAGACGCAGCGCGCGCGGCCAGCAGGCGTCGAGATTCGCGGACGTGACCGAGTCGCCGCTGGCAAACAGCGTGACATCATGGCCCAGATCGACCAGCGCTTCGGTCAGATACGACACGACGCGTTCGGTGCCGCCATAAAGTTTCGGCGGGACGGCTTCATACAACGGCGCAATTTGTGCGATTCGCATGCGTTTTCTCCAATTCAAACGGCATCGCATAGCGGCGCTCGAATAGAGCGAGGAGCGAATGCCTGACGGACGGTTGGGCGCGGTAAGCCGCCGCCCGGGGGTGCTCCGAATCCTGCATCGGGTAATCCCTTAGCCTTCATTATCGGGATCGGCCGCGCCAATTCGAGTTATTTTTCAAACGCTTAATGTTGTTACAGCGCGAAACATGCACGGTTACAGCTCATCTGGGAGGGCGTCCCGATAATCGGGAGCGATCCTTGTCCACATAAACAAACGCTGACAAACCGGTGCTCGATGTCAGCAATTGGCGGGCCTGCTATCCGAACGGCGCCCCTGGACGGCCTTCATTACAGCCAAATGAAAACGTCTTATAATTCTTTTTCACCTCTGCAGAGGCGCCGTTAGCGAGTATCAGAACTCACCGTTTGGGTCATTCACCCAACGGCAAATACCCGGCGCGCATTGCGACATTCAGACTGCGCGCCTTCTCCCCCGAATTTGCATCCCCCGCATAGCCAGCTTTGTAGGAAAAATTCCTACATGAATGACGGATTTATCCGTCAACGAGGCTGGGTGTCTGTCCGATTTTCGTCTCAGTTACATTTAGACACAATGTTGGCAACACTGGAAACGAGCCGAATCGTGCGGATTAAGTGCGCGCGCTCAGGCAAACGTTTCCTTACACGGCATAACCAGCCAGACACACCCCGGGGGAATCATGAGCGCGAGCGATATGCTCAATGAGATCAGAGAAGTCAACCTGTCTTATCTCCTGCTTGCGCAGCGTCTGCTGCGCGAAGACAAGCCAATGGGCATGTTCCGCATGGGGATTTCAGATCAGCTAGCCGATGTGCTCGCCAATCTGTCGTTGGCGCAGACCGTGAAACTGGCGGCGTCCAACCAGGTGTTGTGCCGTTTCCGTTTCGACGATCACGCGGTGCTTTCCACACTGGCTGACAAGGGTAAATCGGCTGCTGTGGCCCAGGCGCACTCGGCCATCCTGATGGCCGGCCAGCCCGTCGAGCAACTCGGCTGATGGCCTATAAAAGTGTCGTACTGGAAGTCAAGGAAATCACGCTAGCCATCGAGCTGATCGAGCTTGGCGCGCGGTTGCAATTGCTGGAAGCGGAAACGAGTCTGTCCCGCGACCGGTTGATCAAGCTGTATAAGGAATTGAAAGGGGTGTCGCCGCCCAAGGGCATGCTGCCGTTTTCAACCGACTGGTTCATGACCTGGCAGCCGAACTTTCATTCCTCGCTGTTTTATAACATCTACCGTTTCATGGCCGGCCACGGCGGCTGCAAGACGATCCAGTCGATCGTGAAGAGCTACCGCCTCTATCTGGAGCACGTCAGTCTGCACGACGACGAGCCGGTGCTCAGCCTCACGCGCGCGTGGACGCTGGTGCGCTTCTTCGACTCCGGAATGCTGCAGATGACTTCCTGCTGCCGTTGCGGCGGCCATTTTGTCGCGCACGCGCACGATCCGCAGAATGGGTTCGTCTGCGGGCTGTGCCAGCCGCCGTCGCGCGCAGGTAAGACAAAGAAATTCGCCGACGCCCGCGCCCGCGAAAGCCTCGCCGCGCTCGAGGCCTGAGCCGCGGGCCTCTGCGGGCGACCGGGCAAATTCCGCCGGTTCGGTCCGGCCAGGCCGCCCGCTGGGGACTGCGGGCCGCTCGCACCGTGCCGTCTCCCGCCGCGCCGTCCTCCTCGCCGTCCATGCCAGGCGGCGCGCGAAGCGCCCTCTGGTTTACACCGCAGCGCTCAGCCGCTTTTCCGTCAAAGTTTTCTGTTCCGTTGCCGTAAACCAATTAACGACGGTGACCGTCGCTTCTTTGTGAGGGCTCGGCAGTGCTAGTTTTCGTGGGAACACTCGTGACGCTTTTGTCCGTTTTCGGCGGTTACGCGCTCGAAGGCGGCCATCTTGGCGCGCTGCTGCAGCCCGTTGAAGTGCTGATGATCGCCGGCGCAGGTGTTGGCGCATTCATTCTCGGTAACGGGATGAAGACGATCAAGGCGACGCTGCGCGTCATTCCAACCCTCTTCAAGGGCGCGAAGTACAACAAGGACGTCTATATGGAGCTGATGGCGCTCCTCTACGTCCTGCTGGCCAAAGCACGTAAGGAAGGCACGCTGACGCTGGAAGCGGACATCGACGATCCGTCGAAGAGTCCGATCTTCACCCAGTACCCGAAGATTCTCGCCGACCATCACATCATCGAATTCCTGACCGACTACCTGCGTCTGATGGTGGGCGGCAACATGAATGCGTTCGAAATCGAAAGCCTGATGGACGAGGAAATCGAAACGCATCACCAGGAAGGCGAAGCGCCGGCGCACGCGCTGAACAAGGTCGGCGACGCGATGCCGGCGTTCGGGATCGTGGCCGCCGTGATGGGCGTGGTGCACACCATGGCCTCCGCCGACAAACCGCCTGCCGTGCTCGGCGAGATGATCGCTCAGGCGCTGGTCGGCACCTTCCTTGGCATTCTGCTTTCGTACGGGCTGATCGGGCCGCTCGCGAGCGTCGCCGAACAGCGCGTGACCGAGTCGACCAAGATGTTCCAGTGCATCAAGGTGACGATTCTCGCGAGTCTGAACGGCTACGCACCGGCCATCGCGGTCGAATTCGGCCGCAAGGTGCTGTTCTCGACCGAGCGTCCGTCGTTCGCCGAGCTGGAAGAGCACGTGCGCCGCGTGAAGGCCAAGTAAAGGGCGCCGGGAACCGAATCGATGAGCAAGGACAAAGACCGCGCCATTGTCGTCAAGCGCGCCGCGCCCAAGAAAGCCGGGCATCACGGCGGCGCGTGGAAGCTCGCGTATGCGGACTTCATGACCGCGATGATGGCGTTCTTCCTGCTGATGTGGCTGCTGAGTTCGGCGTCTACCGTGCAGTTGAAGGGCATCGCCGATTACTTCAACCAGCCGCTGAAGATCACGCTCTGGGGCGGCGACCGCAGCGCCGAGGATTCGAGCATTCTGAAAGGCGGCGGCCGCGATATCTCGACCGACGCGCAGGGCGTGACGCGCTCCACCGACGGCAGCAGCAGCCGCGCCGAGCAAACCATTTCGCATAACAACGAAGAGGCGCAGAAGCAGTTGCAGGGCGAGCTGGAGCGTCGCGAACAGGTTCGCCTGCACGATCTGCAGGTCAAGCTGATGGCCGCGATCGAGGCGAACCCGGTGCTGCGCCAGTTCAAGCAGCAGATCCGCATCGACTCGACGCTGACCGGCCTGCGCATCGAGATCGTCGACTCGCAGAAGCGGCCGATGTTCGCGACCGCCAAAGACGACGTAGAGCCGTATATGCGCGACATCCTGCGCGAAATCGGCCACACGCTGAACGACGTGCCGAACCGCATCATCGTGCAGGGACACACCGACGCCGCGCAATACGCGGGCGGCGAGAAGGGCTACAGCAACTGGGAACTGTCCGCAGACCGCGCGAATGCGTCGCGTCGCGAGCTGGTCGCCGGCGGCATGGACGAAGCGAAGGTGATGCGCGTGCTCGGCCTCGCGTCGACGCAGAACCTGAACAAGGCGGACCCGATGGATCCGGAGAACCGTCGCATCAGCATCATCGTGTTGAACAAGAAGTCGGAGGACTCGTTGAATCACGACGACTCCACCACGACCACCTTGTCCGACGACGCAGCCGGCTCCAAGCCGTTGCTGCAAAAAATTGCGCAGCCGGTAACGGTTGCACCAAAGGCGCCGGCGCTCGCGCCAGCAGCAGCGACGCCCGCGCCGGCGGCCCAGTAACAGACAGCGATCGCCACGCGAGTCGCGCGCCCACTGGCGCAGACAGCCCGGCGATTCATAGCGTAAGCGCAGCGAGGTTTTCATGATCAGGCACATTCTGGCAATCGACGATTCGGCATCGATGCGGCAGATCCTTGCCGCGACGCTGACGACAGCCGGCTACGAAGTGACGCTCGCGGCGGACGGCAACGAAGGGCTCGAAAACGCGCTCGCCATGTCGTTCGACCTCGTGTTGACGGACCAGCATATGCCGGGCAAAACCGGCCTGGATCTGATCACCGCATTGCGCGGCAATCCGGCTTATCAGGCGACGCCCATCCTCGTCCTCACGACGGAATCGGGCGAACCGTTCAAGGAAGCCGCGCGTGCGGCGGGGGCGACCGGCTGGATCGAAAAGCCGCTCGACCCCGACATGCTGACCGAGCTGGTGGCGGCGCTGGCCGAGCCGGATCTGGCCTAAGCAGCACCCCCGGACACGTTAAAGAAACTATCGAAGCACCCGGCGCAGCGGCACGACAGCCCAAGCCCGGACAGGAACTCTCGCGGTGACCCAGGCATGACACTCGACATCACTCAGTTCTATCAGACGTTCTTCGACGAAGCGGACGAACTGCTCGCGCAGATGGAGCAGCTGCTGCTCAATCTGGATATCGCCAACCCGGACCCCGAAGACCTCGCGGCGATTTTCCGCGCGGCGCATTCGATCAAGGGCGGTGCGGCGACGTTCGGCTTTACCGCGCTGACGGAAACGACCCACATTCTCGAATCGCTGCTCGACCGCGCGCGCAATAACGAAATCGTGCTGCGCAAGGACATGATCGACACCTTCCTCGAAACCAAGGACGTGTTGTCCGGCCAGCTCGCCGACTATCGCGCGAGCGCCGAACCGGACGCCGCGGTGGCGAAGGCGATTTGCGCGAAGCTCGAACAGTTGCATGCGGAGAGCCTCGGCGGCGCTGCTTCCGTGGCGCCGGCTGCGGCACAAGCCACGCAAGCCGCCGCGGTGGCGTCGGTTGAAACAATGGCAGTCAAGGCAGGTACCCCGCCTGAGCACGTCGTCGAACAGGCGGTGCAGGTGGCGGGTGGGTGGGATGACGGCGAACCGGCTCAGACCGGGCAAGCCGCGGGGGCGGGCAGTGCCGACGGCGACGGCGGCAATGGCGGCCCCCATCTGAAAATTACGCTACGGGGCGCGGGTGAGAAGGACCAGGAACTGCTGGCCGAAGAGCTGGGTAACCTGGGGAACATCGTTGGGCAGGTCAAGGGCGGCGGCGATCTGACGCTGTGGCTCGCGACCGATGTGACCTCCGATGACATTATCGCCGTGTGCTGTTTCGTGATCGACGAAAGTCAGATCTCGATCGGCCGCGGCACCGCACCGGTGGACGAGACGGAGCAAGGCGAACCTGGAACGCCCGAAGCCGACTCGACCCCGGCGCAAGCAACAAACGCACTACCCAGCAGTCAGGCGGAACACGCAGCATCGTCGGCCCCTGCGGCCCACACCGCTGCGCCCGCCGGCAAGGCGACTCACGGGCTGTTCGACGCATCGGCCGCAACGGCTGCGTCGACGCCCGCCGCTGCGCAACCCGCTGCGGCAAACCATCCGGCACCGGCAGCCAACGCTGCTGCACCGGCCGAACACGATCGCAAGTCGGCGCGTCCGGCGGCGGCGGCGGCGGCCGCGGAAGGCAGCTCGATCCGCGTCGGCGTCGAAAAGGTCGATCAGCTGATCAACCTGGTCGGTGAACTGGTGATTACGCAGGCCATGCTCGCGGAAACCACCAGCACGTTCGATCCGGCGTTGCACGACCGGCTGTTCAACGGCATGGCGCAGCTCGAACGCAATGCGCGCGATCTGCAGGAAGCGGTGATGTCGATCCGCATGATGCCGATGGATTACGTGTTCAGCCGCTTCCCGCGTCTGGTGCGCGATCTGGCGGCGAAGCTCGGCAAGGAAGTGGAACTGGTCACCTTCGGTCAGGCGACCGAACTCGACAAGAGCCTGATCGAGCGGATCATCGACCCGTTGACCCACCTCGTGCGCAACAGTCTCGACCACGGCATCGAAACCGTGGAAGCGCGGCGCGCGGCGGGCAAGGATTCGACCGGGCAACTGGTGCTGTCGGCGGCACACCATGGCGGCAACATCGTCATCGAAGTGAGCGACGACGGCGCGGGTTTGCGCCGCGACAAGATTCTCGCGAAAGCGGCCAAGCAGGGCATGCAGGTCAGCGACACGATGAGCGACGACGAAGTCTGGAACCTGATCTTCCTGCCGGGCTTCTCGACGGCGGAACAGGTGACGGACGTGTCGGGTCGTGGCGTCGGCATGGACGTGGTGAAGCGCAACATCCAGTCGATGGGCGGTCACGTGGAAATTACGTCGCACGCCGGCAAGGGCAGCACCACGCGCATCGTGTTGCCGCTCACGCTGGCGATTCTCGATGGCATGTCGGTGAAGGTCGGCAACGAGATTTTCATTCTGCCGCTGAACTTCGTAATGGAGTCGCTGCAACCGCAAGCCGAAGACATCTACACGGTCGCCAATGGCGAGCGCGTGGTGCGCGTGCGCGGTGAATATCTGCCGCTCGTCGCGTTGCACGAAGTGTTCAACGTGGAAGACGCGAAGCAGGAACCCACGCAAGGCATCGTCACCATCATGCAGACCGAAGGGCGCCGCTTTGCGATGCTGATCGACGAACTGGTGGGACAACAACAGGTGGTCGTGAAGAACCTCGAAACGAATTACCGCAAGGTGCACGGCATTTCCGCCGCGACGATTCTCGGCGACGGCAGCGTCGCGCTGATCGTGGACGTGGCGGCGCTGAATCGCGAAACCCGCCATGCGCACGGCGCGATGAGTCTCGCATGATGACTCTCGCACGAGCACGACGCGCAACACTCACTCAATTCATTTCATCCCAACCGTTTGGGGGCTAACGTGGCAGAAGTCCAATCCATCAATTCGAGCGTGGCGAACGCGAGCGGTACGAATGGCCGCCGCGACGCGCAGCAGGCCGACGCCGGCGGTCAGGAGTTCCTTGTCTTCACGCTCGGCGCCGAAGAGTACGGCATCGACATTCTCAAGGTGCAGGAAATCCGCGGCTACGACAACGTGACGCGCATCGCGAACGCGCCCGAGTTCATCAAGGGCGTGATCAATCTGCGCGGCATCATCGTGCCGATCGTCGATATGCGCATCAAGTTCCATCTGGGCCGCGTCGAATACGACCATCAGACGGTGGTGATCATCCTGAACGTCGCGCATCGCGTGGTCGGGATGGTGGTGGACGGCGTGTCCGACGTGCTGACGCTCGCCACCGACCAGATCATGCCCGCACCGGAATTCGGCGCGACGCTGACGACCGAGTATCTGACGGGCCTCGGCACCGTCGACGGCCGCATGCTGATCCTGATGGACATCGAAAAGCTGATGACCAGCCGCGAAATGGCGCTGATCGAAACGCTGGGCGCTTAACGGAACACCGCGAACGAGAGACTGGAGAGGGAGCGTCAAGATGCTGAACAGGTGGTCGATCCGCACGTCGTTGACATTGGTGGGGGTCCTTCTGGTTGCGCTGACCGTGGTGGTCGGCGCGCTCGGTCTAACCGCGCTGAATCGGGCGAGCACCTCGCTCGACCGGATTGCGCGCGGCGACCTCGTGGCGATTCACGCTCTCGACGACGCGGCTTCATACATGTTGCGTTCGCGTGTGGCGATAGACCGCTTCAACGCGCTGCAAGGCGCGGGTAACGCCGACGAAGCGAAGCAGGCGCTCTCACGTGCGCAGGAATTGCTCGCGAAGAGCAACCAGAACTGGCAAACCTATCTTGACGCGCCCAAGCCGGGCGTCGATCAGGCGTTGCTCGACGACGTGCTCGCCAAACACACCGCGGTGATGCAGGACGGCGTGACGCCGGAATTCGCGGCGCTGAGCGCCAACGACATGACCGCTTACCACGCGATCGCCGATACGAAGATCAGCCCGATGTTCATCGCATACGACGCGGCGGCGGCGGCGGTGGTCAAGGCGTTGCAGCAGAGTGTGAGCGAGCAGCAGGAGAGCGCGCAGAACAATGCGTCGCTGATGATGACGCTGATCATCAGTGTCACCGTGCTTGCGTTGCTGCTAGTGGTGGGGATCCGTTTCGCGCTGCGCGGCCTGATCGTGCAACCGTTGAAGGACGCGACGGCCTGCTTTGAGCGGATGGCGGCGGGCGATCTGTCCGAACCGATCGAGGTATTCAGCCGCAATGAAATCGGCCGCCTGTTTGCCGGTATCAAGCGGATGCAGGACAGCCTGTCGACGATGGTGAAGGCCGTTCACGGCAGCACCGAATCGATCGACACCGGCGCGCGCGAAATCGCGATGGGCAACACCGATCTGTCGCAGCGCACCGAGCAGCAGGCGGCCTCATTGCAGCAAACCGCATCGAGCATGGATCAACTCACCGGCACCGTGCGGCAGAACGCCGAGAACGCGCGTCAGGCGAGCCAGCTGGCGGTCAACGCCTCCGACATCGCTACGCGCGGCGGCGAAGTGGTGAGCGAGGTCGTCACGACGATGCAAGGCATCGCGACCAGTTCGAACAAGGTCGTGGACATCATCGGTGTGATCGAAGGCATTGCATTTCAGACCAATATTCTGGCGCTGAACGCGGCGGTCGAGGCCGCGCGTGCGGGCGAGCAGGGCCGCGGTTTCGCGGTGGTCGCAGGCGAAGTGCGCAGTCTCGCGCAACGCAGTGCGAGCGCGGCGAAGGAAATCAAGGAACTGATCGGCGATTCGGTCGAGAAGGTCCAAAGTGGTTCGGCGCTGGTCGGCCGTGCAGGCACGACGATGGACGAGATCGTGCAGGCCGTGCGCCGCGTGACCGACATCATGGGCGAGATCAGTGCGGCCTCCGAAGAACAGTCGGGCGGTATCGAACAGGTGAATCGCGCGGTCGTGCAGATGGATGAAGTCACGCAGCAGAACGCCGCGCTGGTCGAACAGGCCGCGGCCGCAGCGTCCTCGCTCGAAGAGCAGACGCGGCAGTTGCAGGCCGTGATAGGCGGCTGGAAAGTGACCGGTGGACAGGCGCGCAGTGGCGTGGCGGCCGTGCGTGCGCAGACGGCGGCGCATGCGAATAGCGGGGCGTTCAAACCGCTGTCGGCAAAAGCCACGCCGAAAGCACCGGCAGGTCATGGTGCGGCGGCTGCGGCGATCACGGCAAATGGAGCAACGAAAGTCAATGGCGTAACGAGCGCAACCACGGCGTCGTCCACAAACGATGCAGGTCCGCGCGTCGAGGCCGCCCTCAGGTCGAAGGCAGTCCGTGCAGCATCCGAACCCGCAGCACGTCCGGCCGCAGCAAGCGCGGCCACGGCAGGCGCGGATTCGGACTGGGAAACGTTTTAGGAAGTGGCACACAGTCATGCAGTCATCCCGCATCTCGCTCGCTAATGAGCGATTCTTCGAAGCACGCCGGCAACGCGTGCTGCGGGCCGACTGCATGCAGGCAGCACCGGCGGGCGCGTGCAACCCCGCGAACCCAATCCCTTCTTCCCAAGGGCACCCTCTGGGCGGAAAGCGGGATGGCTCGTATCGCAGGCAGGAACATTCATGATGGCAACGCGCGCACAACCACGGCCGGACCGGCAGGAGCCGGTTAGATCCGGCGAGTCGAACCGGGACTTCGAATTCACGACGGCGGACTTCACCCGCATTCGTGACCTGATTCATCGCAGCGCGGGCATTTCGCTGTCGGATCACAAGCGTGACATGGCGTACAGCCGTCTTGCACGCCGCTTGCGCGCTCGCGGTCTCGACACGTTCCGGCAGTATCTCGATCTGCTGGAAGCGGAGAACAATCCCGCCGAGTGGGAGGCGTTCACCAATGCGCTGACCACCAACCTGACCGCATTTTTTCGCGAAGCCCATCACTTCCCGATCCTCGCCGATTTCGTACCGCGCCGCGCGCAGCCGGTGTCGGTGTGGTGTTCGGCGGCATCGACGGGCGAGGAGCCGTATTCGATCGCGATGACGCTGATCGAGGCGCTCGGCGACAGCGGCGCGCGCCAGGCGTCCGTGCTGGCCACCGACATCGATACGCAGGTGCTCGCGAAAGCCGAAGCCGGGGTGTATCAGTTCGATCAGGTGAAGCACCTGTCGCCCGAACGGCTCAAGCGCTTCTTCCTGAGAGGCACGGGCGCGCATGCGGGGATGGTGAAAGTGCGTCCCGAAGTGCGCGCGCTGGTGCGCTTCGAGCAATTGAACCTGACCGACCGCGATTACCAGTTGCGCTCGTCATTCGACGCGATCTTCTGCCGCAACGTGATGATCTATTTCGACAAGCCGACCCAGGCGCAAGTGCTCGCGCGCTTCGAACCGCTGATGAAAACGGGCGGTCTGCTGTTCGCCGGTCATTCGGAAAACTTCACCTATGTGACGCAGGCATTCAAGCTGCGCGGCCAGACCGTCTACGAGCTGACTCGCGATGCCACTGGCACGCGCACGCCACAGCGCGCGTCGGGCGCAACGCATCATCATTCGACTAGCGGGGTGGCCGCATGAGCAGCGCTTTGCCGATCGCCACCAATCTGTACTACGACAACCACTTCCAGCGCCCAGGCGTGAAGTTGTTGCCCAACGAGTTTTACACGACCCACGACGACATGGTGCTGGTCACCGTGCTGGGTTCGTGCGTCGCGGCCTGCATTCAGGACCGCACGGCCGGAATTGGCGGCATGAACCACTTCATGCTGCCCGACGACGGCGCGGACGTCGCGCATGCCGCATCGGATTCGATGCGCTACGGCGCGTATGCGATGGAAGTGCTGATCAACGAACTGATCAAGGCCGGCGGCCGGCGCGAGCGCTTCGAAGCCAAAGTGTTCGGTGGCGGCGCGGTGCTCGCGGGTATGACGACGATGAACATCGGCGATCGCAATTCGGAGTTCGTGCGCCGCTATCTGGCGACCGAAAAAATCCGCATCGTCGCCGAAGATTTGCAGGGCTCGCACCCGCGCAAGGTCGCCTTCATGCCACGCACCGGCCAGGTGATGGTGAAGAAGTTGCGCCTTCAGCAGGAAGCGGGTGTGGCCGAGCGCGAACAGGCGCTGGTGCGGCAAAGCGCCGAAGCGCGCGCCGAGCGGCTCGCAGCCGCGCGCAAACGGGTCGAGTTGTTCTCGTCGCCCGGCACTGGCGCCGCCGGTGCTGCCCGGCCGAAGATCGAACTGTTCGGCTCGAGCAGCGGCGCCGCGAAGCCGCGCATCGAACTGTTCGGTTCGAGCCCGCGCCCAATTAATTCAAACAACGCCAGAACGACAGAGGAGGCGTGAGCGCCGTGCAAAAGATCAAAGTACTGTGCGTCGACGATTCGGCGCTGATCCGCAGCCTGATGACTGAGATCATCAACGGTCAGCCGGATATGACGGTGGTGGCGACCGCACCCGATCCGCTGGTCGCGCGCGAACTCATCAAGCAGCACAATCCGGACGTGTTGACGCTCGACGTCGAAATGCCGCGCATGGACGGCCTCGATTTTCTCGAGAAGCTGATGCGCCTGCGACCGATGCCGGTCGTGATGGTGTCGTCGCTGACCGAGCGCGGCAATGAAATCACGCTGCGCGCGCTCGAACTCGGCGCAGTGGATTTCGTCACCAAGCCGAAGGTCGGCATTCGCGACGGCATGCTCGATTACTCGGAAAAGCTCGCCGACAAGATTCGTGCGGCGGCCCGGGCGCGCGTGCGTCAAGCTGCGCCGGTGCATCACGCGACGGCTCATGCCGCGCACGCACCGGTCGGCGCCGCGCCGCTGTTCAACAATCCGCTGCTCAGTACCGAGAAGCTGATCATCGTCGGGGCATCGACAGGCGGCACCGAAGCGATCCGCGAAGTGCTGGTGCCGCTGCCGCCCGACGCCCCCGCTGTGTTGATCGCGCAACACATGCCGCCTGGGTTTACCAAATCTTTCGCACAACGCCTTAATGGTTTGTGCCGGATTACCGTTAAAGAGGCAGAGCATGGCGAACGCGTGCTGCCCGGACATGCGTATATCGCGCCCGGTCACGCGCACCTGTTGCTTGCCCGTAGCGGTGCGAATTATATTGCCCACCTGTCTGACGAACCGCCGGTGAACCGGCATCGTCCTTCGGTGGACGTGCTGTTCCGTTCGGCCGCGCAGCATGCGGGGAAGAACGCGGTCGGCGTGATTCTGACCGGGATGGGACGCGACGGTGCTGCCGGGTTGCTGGACATGAAAAAAGCAGGGGCGTATACCCTTGCACAGGACGAAGCGAGTTGCATCGTATTCGGCATGCCGCGAGAAGCGATTGCGCTCGGTGCGGCAGACGAGATCGCGTCGCTGCCGGAGATGAGCCGACGCGTCATGGCGCGTTTGTCGTCGATGGGCGAACGTGTTCAGCGGGTATGATGCGAGCCGGATAGATTGAGGCGGTTGTTTGAAGCGCTAACGAGGCAATCAGACACCGCACCATGGATCAAGCAAAGGGAATGAAATGGATAAGGGAATGAAGATTCTGGTGGTTGACGACTTTCCGACGATGCGCCGGATTGTCCGCAACCTCCTCAAAGAGCTCGGCTATTCGAACGTCGACGAAGCGGAAGACGGCCAGGCAGGTCTCGCGCGGCTGCGCGGGGGTACCTACGACTTCGTGATCTCCGACTGGAACATGCCGAACCTCGACGGTCTGGCAATGCTCAAGCAGATCCGCGCCGATGCTGCCCTGACGCATCTGCCGGTGCTGATGGTGACCGCGGAATCGAAGAAGGAAAACATCATCGCAGCGGCCCAGGCTGGCGCGAGCGGTTATGTCGTCAAGCCGTTCACGGCCGCGACGCTCGACGAGAAGCTCAACAAGATTCTCGAGAAGATGGCGAAAGCCGGGAGCTGATGTGACTCTGCCGACCCCAGCGCCTGGCGCCGACGCGGCCAACGAGATCGGCGACTTCGCGTCCGACCGCATTCTTGCCCGCATTGGACAACTGACGCGCACGCTGCGCGACTCGATGCGTGAGCTCGGGCTCGACAAGCATGTCGAGCGGGCGGCGGAAGCCGTACCCGACGCACGCGACCGTCTGAAGTACATCGCGGATTTGAGCGAGCAGGCTGCCGAGCGCGTGTTGTCGGCCATCGACGTCGCCAAGCCGATCCAGGAACAGTTGCAAACTGGCGCGGCCGAACTCGACGCGCGCTGGGAGCAGTGGTATGCGGCGCCGATCGATCGCGAGGAAGTGCGCGCGCTGATGAACGACACGCGCACGTATTTGCGTGGCGTGCCGGCCGCGACCAGCGCGACCAATTCGCAACTGATGGAAATCATGCTCGCGCAGGACTTCCAGGATCTGACCGGCCAGGTGATCAAGAAGATCACCGACGTCGTGTATCTGATCGAGCAACAGCTGCTCGGCGTGCTGGTCGAGAACATCGCGCTGGAACGCCGCGAGCAGTTCGCGGCGAATGCGGCGGCGCTGGCGGCTTCCGAGGTGTCGCCGACCGGCAGCCCGGAACATCTGCTGAATGGCCCGCAGATCAATCCGGAAGGCAAGGCGGACGTGGTGCAGGATCAGTCGCAGGTCGACGATCTGCTGGCAAGCCTGGGCTTCTGACGCGCCGCGAGTTTGACGACACACACGCGGCTGTCAAACTCGCGCGGGATGCAATCGGTACATGCAGCAAGCCACGCAGACGCGTGCGTGGTGACTACGGATAGAAAGCACAGGCATACTAGGGGCTTAATCGGCGGCATTGCGTTCCGGTCACATCCGGCTTCGGCGGATGGCACGGCGAGGGCTTCCTCCCGATCGTGACGCAGCGCTGCAGTATCATTTGCCTATAGCGGCCGGTTCGTGCGAGGTGCGAACCCGGCGGCAGCTTGGGAGGAGCCTCGTCATGCTGAGTTGTATACGCCGCGCCAGGATCGTCACGGCGCTTGTATTGCCCTGTTCCCTGTTGTCTCTGCAGTCCGCAAACGCCGCTCTTGGCGGCGCGCCGATGACACCGCCCACCGACGCATCGGTTTCTTCCCGCATCGTGCAGCCGGGCACCACGCAAAGCGTGATGCATTCTGCATCGAGCGCGGCGTCTGCCTCTTCTTCTGCTGCTTCGTCCTCATCGTCCTCATCGTCGTATACCGTGCGAGCAACCACGCTCAGCAACAACACGGTGGTTCGCGAATACCTGGCGACGGACGGCACCGTCTTCGGTATCGCCTGGTACGGGCCGCAAATGCCTAATCTGAGCGATCTGCTCGGCAGCTATTTCTCGCAGTATGTCGACGGCGTGAAAGCCGTGCGCGCCGCGCGCAGCCATGCGCGCGGACCGGTCGCGGTCGAGCAGAGCGGTCTGGTCGTGCACTCCGGCGGCCACATGGGCGGGTTCGGCGGCCAGGCATGGCTGCCTGCCGCGCTGCCCGCTGGCGTCAGCGGTTCCGACATCCAGTAATAGCCGAGGAAGACGATGCGAACCATGCAGATTGCAACAAAGCTCAAAGGCTGGATACAGGCTGTGACGGCCGTGACGCTGGTCGCGACACTCGTCGCGTGCGGAGGCGGCGGCGACAGTTCCAGTTCCAGCAGCAATTCGTCGAACGCGCTGAACGGCGGTACGCTGCCGCCCAGCCCGTCGCAGCAGCCGATTGCCGCGACGGCGACGAACACGGTGCCGATCACGGTCGGCCGGGGCGTGAACGGCGTCATCAATATTCCGACGGTTAGCGTGACGATCTGCTCGCCCACCGCTCCCACCAGTTGCCAGACCATCAACAATATTCAGGTCGACACGGGTTCGTCCGGGCTGCGGCTGGTGAACACGGCGCTGAACACGTCGCTGCTCGCCGCGTTGCCGGCCAGCACGCGCAGCAGCGACGGCGCGCCGCTTGCCGAATGCGCGACTTTCGCCGACGGCAACGCGTGGGGCTCGGTGCGCACGGCGATCGTGAACATCGGCGGCGAAACGACGTCGTCGGGCATTCCGGTGCAGATCATCGGCGACAAAAGCACGGATACGATCCCGGCGGGCTACTGCGAAACGGGCGCGCCGGAAAACACCGTCGCCGATCTCGGCGCAAACGGCATTCTCGGCATCGGCAACGCGCCGAACGACTGCGGCGCGGGTTGCGCGAGTGCGGTCAAAAACGGCGCCTACTTTGCGTGCCCGAGCGGCGCGTCGACCTGCACGCCGTCCGTCCTGGCGCAAACCGGTCAGGTGGCCAATCCGGTGGCGAACTTCGTGGGCAGCGACAACAACGGCGTGATCGTACAGATGCAGCCGGTGTCGAATACCGGCGCGGCGTCTGCGACCGGCACGCTGGTGTTCGGCGTCGGCACACAGTCGAACAATGCGCTCACGGCGACGCAGAGTTTCACGACCGACGTGTCCGGCAATCTGGTGAATAGTGTCTTTAACGGCTCGACGGTGACGGCATTCCTCGATTCGGGCTCGAATGGCTATTTCTTCGGCGATAGCACGCTCGCGCTGTGCAACAGCACGTACTCGGGCTTTTACTGTCCGTCGTCGGCGCAAACCCGCTCGGTCACCCTGGTCGGTCTGAACGGCGTCGCCGCGAGCGCCAGCATCGGTATCCTGAGCGCGGCCACGCTGTTCAGCAATGGCAGCAACTTTGCGTTCAATAACCTCGCCGGGCAGATCAGCATCAATCAGGTGTTTGATCTGGGACTGCCGTTCTTCTATGGCCGTCACGTGTTTTATGGCATCGACAAGACCGCGAGCGGCGGCGCCACGCCCTATGTCGCGTTCTGACGCAGGGCATCACGTTTAAAGACCAACCGGGCGTCCGCGCGAGACTGCGTGGACGCCTGGCTTCTGCGATAGGCGAGCCGCCTGCAATCCGACCTCTGCGTTCGCACGTCCCCGCGTATTTTCTTCGCAGCATTGAGCTGCATTTGAACCGCACGCTTCCAGGGTCAGCGGCCTCCCACGGGGCATTCGCTCACACCTGACGAACCCCGCCGCCGCGCTGCTCCATCCCTCGAAATACCCCCCTTTCTCCGCCCTTATCCGTCGATCGGTGCTTGCGTCGAGCGTGAATAATCGCTCTCACTGGAAAGAGGCGTCGTGCCTCGGCCGACTGGAGAGTTTTTGTGGCAGAGGATAGCGACCTCGAAAAGACCGAAGCAGCCACTCCCCGGCGCCTGCAGAAGGCGCGCGAGGAAGGGCAGATCGTCCGTTCGCGGGAGCTGTCGACGTTCGCGCTGCTCGCAGCGGGATTCTTCGGTGTGTGGGGCATGTCCGGCAGCATCGGCGAGCATTTTCAGAACATGCTGCACGCGTCGCTCACCTTCAACCACGCTGACGCGTTCGAAACCAGCCGCATGCTGATCGGCGCGGGTGCAGCCGCCCGCGAAGGCCTGTATGCGCTACTGCCGATTCTCGCCTTCACCGGACTCGCCGCGTTGCTTTCGCCGTTGGCGCTGGGCGGCTGGCAGTTGTCGTCGGCGGGACTTGAGCCCAAGTTCAGCCGGCTCGATCCCATTGCCGGGCTGGGAAAGATGTTTTCGATCAACGGCCCGATCCAGCTGGGCATGTCGCTCGCCAAGACGCTGGTGGTGGGCATTATCGGCGGGACTGCGATCTGGAATCGCCGCGACGAAATCCTCGCGCTCGCCACCCAGCCGCTGAACCTCGCGCTCGCCAATTCCGTGCATCTGATCGGCGTGTGCTGCGGCATGACGGTGGCGGGCATGCTGGTGGTGGCGGGTCTGGATGTGCCGTATCAAATCTGGCAGTTCAACAAGAAACTGCGGATGACCAAGGAAGAAGTGAAGCGCGAGCACAAGGAAAGCGAAGGCGATCCGCACATCAAGGGCAAGATTCGCCAGCAGCAGCGCGCTGCCGCGCGTCGCCGGATGATGGGAAAGGTGCAGACCGCCGACGTCGTGGTGACCAACCCGACGCACTTCGCGGTCGCGCTGCAATACACCGACGGCGAGATGCGCGCGCCGAAGGTGGTCGCCAAGGGCGTGAACCTGGTGGCCGCACGGATTCGCGAGATCGCCGCCGAAAACAACGTGCCGCTGCTCGAAGCGCCGCCGCTCGCGCGTGCGCTGTATCACAACGTCGAGCTGGACCGCGAAATTCCGGGTCCGCTGTATGGCGCGGTCGCCGAAGTGCTGGCGTGGGTGTTCCAGTTGCGGCGCTTCAATACCGAGGGTGGCGTCAAGCCGGTCGCACCGACCGAGTTCGACGTGCCCGCGGATCTCGACAAGGGCGGTGTACCGGCGGATCAGGCCGATGAAGAAGCCGCCGACGCGCTTAACCCCGACAACTCTGCTAACGACGACGCTTCAGGAGCCTCCGCATGAACGCTCGCGCCGGATTCCTGTCCCGACGGCCGGATGCCTTCAGTACCGCCAATTTGCGAGCCCTCGCCGGGCCGGTACTGATCTGCATGATCCTCGGCATGATGATTCTGCCGTTGCCGCCGTTTCTGCTGGACCTGCTGTTCACCTTCAACATCGCGCTTTCGGTGATGGTGCTGCTCGTCAGCATGTACACGATGAAGCCGCTCGACTTTGCCGCGTTCCCGAGCGTGCTGCTGTTCTCGACGCTGCTGCGGCTGTCGCTGAACGTGGCATCGACCCGGGTCGTGCTGCTCGAAGGCCACACCGGTCCCGATGCGGCCGGTCAGGTGATCGAGTCGTTCGGTCACTTCCTCGTGGGCGGCAACTTCGCGGTCGGTATTGTCGTCTTTATCATTTTGATGGTGATCAACTTCATGGTGATCACCAAGGGTGCGGGGCGGATCGCGGAAGTGTCCGCGCGCTTCACGCTCGACGCGATGCCCGGCAAGCAGATGGCGATCGACGCCGACCTGAACGCAGGCCTCATCAACGAAGACGCAGCCCGTAAGCGCCGCGCGGAAGTCTCGCAGGAAGCCGAGTTCTACGGCTCGATGGACGGCGCGAGCAAGTTCGTGCGCGGCGATGCGATTGCCGGGTTGCTGATCATGGTGATCAACATCATCGGCGGGTTGATCGTCGGGATGGTCCAGCACGACATGAGCTTTGCCGCAGCGGGCAAGAACTACACGCTGCTGACCATCGGTGACGGCCTCGTTGCGCAGATCCCGTCGCTGGTGATTTCGACGGCGGCCGGTGTGATCGTGTCGCGCGTCGCGACCAATGAAGACATCGGCACGCAGTTGACCGGCCAGCTCTTCACGAACCCGCGCGTGCTGATGATCACGGGCTGCATCCTGGTGCTGATGGGCCTGATCCCGGGCATGCCGCACTTCGCGTTTCTGGTGCTGGGCGGCGGTCTGATCCAGCTTGGCCGGACGATGAAAAAGCGTGCCGACGAACGCAAGAACGGCCCGTCGCTGGTCGATATCGCACCGGCCGTCACCGCGCCGGTCGAGAACACCGAAGCCAGTTGGGACGACGTGACGATGATCGACACGCTCGGCCTCGAAGTCGGCTACCGGCTGATTCCGCTGGTCGACAAGAACTCGGACGGCGAACTGCTGAAGCGGATCAAGAGCATCCGCAAGAAGTTCGCGCAGGAAATCGGCTTCCTGCCGCCGGTCATTCATATCCGCGATAACCTCGAATTGCGGCCGAACGGTTATCGCATTGCGCTCAAGGGTGTCGAAGTCGGCGTGGGTGAGGCATACCCGGGGCAATGGCTGGCAATCAATCCAGGCCAGGTTTCCGCCGCGCTGCCGGGCACGCCGACGCAAGATCCGGCGTTCGGTTTGCCGGCCACCTGGATCGACACGAATCTGCGCGAACAGGCACAGGTGTATGGCTACACGGTGGTCGATTCGAGCACCGTGGTGGCGACGCATCTGAATCACCTGGTCGTCACGCATGCATCGGAACTGCTGGGGCGCCGCGAAGTGCAGTCGCTGCTGGAGCGGATGCAGAAGGACACGCCGTCGCTGGTCGACGATCTGGTGCCGAAGACACTGCCGCTCACCACGCTGCAAAAAGTGTTGCAGAACCTGCTCGAAGAAGGCGTGCCGATCCGCGATTTGCGCACGATTCTCGAAGCGCTGTCCGAACACACGCCGAAGCTCACCGACCCGCACGATCTGACCGCCGCCGTGCGCCTTGCGCTGGGTCGCGCGATTACGCAGCAGTGGTTCCCCGGTACCGGCGACATGCAGGTGATGGGCCTCGATTCGAATCTGGAACGGGTGTTGTCCCAGGCGCTGTCGACGGGTACGAATCCCGGCCTCGAACCAGGTCTCGCCAACACGCTGCTGAACGAAACGCAGAAGGCGATGACACGTCAGCAGAATGCGGGGTTGGCGCCGGTGTTGCTGGTGCAGCACGCATTGCGGCCGATGATCGCGCGCTTCCTGCGTCGCAGCCTGCCGCAACTGAAGGTGCTCTCGTATGCCGAGGTGCCCGACACCCGCAATGTGCGGGTAGTCAACCAGATCGGCGCGCACGGCTGAACACGTTGCACGCAGAGCTGGCAGGAGCATCGACCGGCGCCCATCAGGGCGCCGGTTTTCATTTGGGCGGCTCATTTGATCCGGCGCGAGTAGCCGATCATCGCGCGCGACGGATGCCTGCCGAAGACTGTCTTACCGACTCTTGCCGCAGCGCTTTCGAAAGCGCGCGAGGTGCCCGCGCGAACGCTGTTCATACGCCATTCCGCGTGACAGCAGCGATCTCCCCATCGCGCGAATTGCCTACCTTTAACGGTCTTTATCCATCGATCGTCGCTCGACGGCTTTCGCAATAATTGATCTCAATGGGAAGCGGTATGTTGCCGGTCCGTTAGTCCGTTTACCTCATCGGGGGTCCAGCTTGAACATTCGTAAATTTATCGGTGCCACGAGTCGCGATGCTCTGCGTCTCGTTCGCGAAGCCCTTGGCGCGGACGCGGTCGTGTTATCCAGCCGCACGATGGAAGACGGCAGCGTCGAAATCGTCGCAGTGGCCGACAGGGAGCTCGCCGCCATTGCGCCCAAGGCTCGCGAAGGCGCGAATGCGCAGGCCGCATCGATGAATCCGGGTGCAGGACTGCCGTCGTTTGGCGCGCCGCGCGCGCTGCCGCCGATGCAGGCGAATCCGTATGCGAGCGGAATGCCCGACGTGTTCTC
Source organism: Paraburkholderia metrosideri (assembly GCF_904848625.1). Classification (GTDB taxonomy): domain Bacteria; phylum Pseudomonadota; class Gammaproteobacteria; order Burkholderiales; family Burkholderiaceae; genus Paraburkholderia; species Paraburkholderia metrosideri. The sequence continues at coordinate 195,584 of NZ_CAJHCP010000007.1, read as the reverse complement.
GTCGGTGTTCGGCGCGAGCCCGGAAGCGGGCGCTGAATCGACGCTCCCGAGCCTGGCCGCCAGTTTGTCCGCGCATGACGCACCGATGAGCGCCCCGAAGGCGATCCCCGCTGCGCTCCCTGCGGCGATTGCCGCCGCCGCACCGGGCACCGCGTTGCCTGGCGCGATCACAAGTACAGCATCGGCGTCGGCGTTGGCTCAGACGCCCTCGACCGGACCGAGCGCCCGTGCAGCGGCCGCGCGCCTGTCGGAAGACATGCGTGCCGATCTGCTGAAAGCCGCCGGTGTGCCGCCGTCGCCGGTCACGGCGACCGCCGATTCCAACGCGCCGCGCACCATGGCGGAATCGAACCCCTGGCTGATCGATCATGCACGTCGCATCGCCGCCGAACAGCAACCGGAAGAAGGCGCCTATAGCGCGCGTCCGTTGCCGATGACGCCGTCCGTCGCCACCGCGAAGGGACTCGGCGCAGCGGTCGACGTCAGCGCAGTCGCCACGCCCCCCGTGATCGGCCCGCAAGTCACCGACACACCCGAATGGGCTCGCGAAGCCGCGCAAGTCGCCGCGCGGCGCAATGCCCAGAAGATCGCCCCGATGCCGACCGGCGACGAAGCTCGCACCCCCGCAGCGGTCGCGGAAGCGATCAAGGCGCGCATGGAACAGGTCGTCAACGACACCGTGATGAGCGAACTGTCGTCGATGCGCGGAATGATGGAAGAACACTTCGCCGGTCTGATGTGGGGCGATCGCCAGCGCCGCAGCCCGGCACGCGCTGCGCTCACCAAGCATCTGTTTGCGGCGGGTTTTTCCGCGCAGCTCGTGCAGATGATGGTCGACAACCTGCCCGACGACGTCGACAACATGGACGCCGGCATGGATTGGGTGCGCACCGTGCTCGAATCGAACCTGCCGGTGATGGAAGACGAAGATGCACTGATGGAGCGCGGCGGTGTGTTCGCGCTGATGGGCCCCACGGGTGTCGGCAAGACCACGACGACCGCGAAGCTCGCTGCGCGCTGCGTGATGCGCTTCGGCGCGAGCAAGGTCGCGCTGCTGACCACCGACAGCTACCGGATCGGCGGCCACGAACAACTGCGCATCTTCGGCAAGATTCTTGGCGTGTCGGTTCACGCAGTGAAGGACGGCGCCGATCTGCAACTCGCGCTCTCCGAGTTGCGCAACAAGCACATCGTGCTGATCGACACGATCGGCATGAGCCAGCGCGACCGTCTCGTCTCCGACCAGATCGCGATGTTGTGCCGCGCCGGTCAGCCGGTGCAGCGCCTCCTGCTGCTCAACGCGACGAGCCACGGCGATACGCTCAACGAAGTCGTGCAGGCGTACCAGCGCGCGCCGGATCAACAGCCGCTCGCCGGCTGCATCCTGACCAAGATCGACGAAGCCACCAACCTGGGCGGCGTACTCGATACGGTGATCCGCTACAAGCTGCCGGTGCACTACGTGTCGACCGGTCAGAAAGTGCCGGAAAACCTGTACGTCGGCACGAAGAAATTTTTGATCAAGAGCGCGTTCTGCATACCGCGCGACAACTCGCCATTCGTGCCGCACGCCGACGATATCCCCGCGCTGCTTTCCGCACTGTCCGCACGTTCGACGGCCGAACTGCACGAGGTTCGCTTTGGATAAGCTCATCTCGGATCAGGCAGAGGGACTGCGGCGGCTGTTGACCCGAACCGGCGCACGCGTGATCGCGGTGACGGGCGGACCGGTCGGTGTCGGTTGTACGACGGTGGTGGTGAATCTTGCCGCAGCGCTCGCGCAGCAGGGCAAGGACGTGCTCGTGATCGACGAATGCGTTGGCGGGCGCTCGGTGAGCGCGATGCTCGGCGGCCTGCGCGGCGCCGGCAATTTCTCGGCCGTGATGCGCGGCGAGATGACGCTCGACGATGCCGCTGCCCGTCATCCACTTGGTTTTTCGGTGCTGGCGGCGTCGCGCAACAACCGCGAAGGCCACTCGGCGCAGCAGTTCGACCTGCTGTTGCGCGGGACCGCCGACATCGTGCTGATCGATGCGCAGCTCGACGAGCAAGGCCATCTGTCGCCGTTCGCGCAGCAGGCGCACGACGTGATGGTCGTCGCGCGCGTATCGGCTCAGGCGATCACCGACGCGTACGCGTGCATGAAACGTCTGCACTACGCGCACGCCATCGCGCAGTTCCGGGTGCTGGCCAATTACGTGCAGAGCGTGAACGACGCGCACACCATATTCATGAACCTGGCCGGCGTGGCCGGGCGCTACCTGACGGTGGCGCTGGAAGACGCCGGTTGCATTGCCGCCGATGTGCGGATGGCGCGAGCCCAGGAGTTGTCGCGTTGTGTCGTCGATGCGTTCCCGTCGACACCTGCCGCGCGCGACTTCCGGCACCTTGCCGCCGAATTGCAGTACTGGCCGATGCGGCCAGCGATGTCGTCGCAAACGCCCTGGACGGCGCCTGCGACAGTTACAGCGGCGCAACACGCCGAACAACCGTCGGCGCAGCACGCCTGAGAGGCGGCACGCGGACAAGGGGTGCACGATGTATAACGCTCAGGGAAAGATTTCCCAAGCCGAAGTTCTGACGAAGTACGCACCGCTGGTGCGACGTCTCGGCTTGCAGATCGTTGCCAAGATGCCGGCGAGCGTCGATCTCGACGATCTTATCCAGGCCGGCATGATCGGACTGCTGGATGCGGCAGGGCGCTACAAGGAAGATCAGGGCGCGCAGTTCGAGACCTATGCAAGCCAGCGGATTCGCGGCGCGATGCTCGACGAGCTGCGCAGCAACGACTGGTTGCCGCGCAGCTTGCGGCGCACGTCGCGTGAAGTCGAAACGGCGGTGCATAAGGTGGAGCAGAACCTGGGCCGCTCGGCGAGCGAAGCCGAGATTGCCGGGCAACTGCAAATGCCGCTCGACGAATATCAGTCGATGCTGCAGGACCTGCACGGCAGCCAGTTGATCTACTACGAAGACTTCGACCGTTCCGCCGACGACGAGCCGTTTCTCGACCGCTACTGCGTGGATCATTCCGATCCGCTCTCCGCGTTGCTCGACGACAGCCTGCGCTCGGCGCTGGTGGAGGCGATCGACCGCTTGCCGGATCGCGAGAAACTGCTGATGTCGCTGTATTACGAGCGCGGGATGAATCTGCGTGAGATTGGTGCGGTGATGGAAGTGAGCGAATCGCGGGTGTGCCAGTTGCACAGCCAGGCCGTGGCGCGTTTGCGCACGCGGCTGCGGGAAATGGCCTGGGCGAACGCCGAGGCGAACTGACGTCTGAGCAGTTGGTGTTCTGGCGCGACGCGCTCAACCCACTGCCTGGTTCAGGCGTCAGCCATCTCGTGCTCGGCGGCGAGCGCGAGAAACGCAGAGCGCGACATGCCGCGCGCCTGCGCATAAGCGTCGATCTCGTGGACCAGCGCCTCGGGCAACGAGATATTGATGCGGACTGCTTTCTTCAACGCCGGAATATTGCGCGTTGTCACAAAGCCCCAGGTGAATCCCGCGAAGTCGGGATTATGCCGATGCTCGTCGAGCGTACGCCGTTCGGGCACCGGCATTCCTTCGTCGAGCAAGGTGTCGAGATGGGCTTCGATCGCCTCTTTGGCGTTGGCGTAGGCTTCTTCCAGTGTGTCGCCCGCCGAGTGGCAACCCGGGATGTCGGGCACCACCACGCCGAACGCGTGGCCTGAGTCGCCGGGCTCGATGGCGATCGGGTAAATCAGGTTTTTCATTTCAGGCCTGCCTATTTCAGAATGCTGTTCAGGGTGCCGGGCGGCAGATCCTTTTTCGGATGCGGGATGGTCACGAGACCGGGCTTTACCGCGTGCCGGAAGTGATGGTGACTGCCCGATATGCGGATCAGACGCCAGCCATCGGTTTGAATCAGTTTGACGACCTCGGCGCTGTTCATTTGCTACTCCTCTAAATATACACACGATTACACACTCCCGCTAGTAGGTTGTGCTTCGCCGCCATGACGAGGGAACGTGAAAACTGGCGCATGGCAGGAAGCTCGACAGGGCGGGTTATTTCACCGTGCCGCAGCGATGCGCGCCAGCTAGCCAAACGGCCAGCGTTGAGGATCGGGACAGAGAGGAGGCGGGGGAAAACAAAAAAGGCTCGTCAAAGACGAGCCTTTTGTCGTTCAAACGAAACGGATCAACTGCGCTGGAAGCGACGCCTGAGCGCCGCCCAACCCAGCGTCAAATACTCTTCACAACTCGACTTGCGACGGAACCCGCCCATCCGGGCCGTAGAAGCCAGCCTTGCGCGGCACGTTCACCTGGAGCGCGGCGAGTGCCCTCTGGTTGTAATCCATCCGCACCCGGATCAGTTCGCCATTGCTGGTGTTCACGCGTCGCGCGCGGTCTGCCGCTTTTTGCAGCAGCGTCCATTGCGCGGCGACCCGCGCGTCGGTACTGGCTGCCAACTCCATGCCGGACCAGCCAGCCGGAAAACCCAGCTCGGCTAATTGCGCGTCGCGCGCGGCTTCGAGTCTGGCCAGCACGCCGATCAGTTCGGTTTTCTTCTCGATGATCGGCGGTAATTGCTCCACCGGCGAGACGGCGGTCAACGCCCGGGTTTCGAGCGTCAGAATCGAGGCGAATGCCTCGACGGTCGAATATTCTTCGACGAGGGTGGCAAGCAGGGCGTCTTTCATCTCAACAACTCGCTAAACACGCCGGCTCGCGCACGATTCGCGAGCCGAGTTTGTCGAACGTCGCCGGCCACTTCACCACACGTCACTGTGTCGATTAGTTGCCGGTCGACGAGGTCTTGTTCTGCAACAGGTCGCGCGCCGTCTGCAACACGCCGTCGGCGATCTTGCTCGAATCGATCTGCAGCGTGCCATTCGCGATGGCCTGCTTGATCGACGCGACATGCGCCGTGTCGATGTCGGCCGAGCCGGACGCCGCCTGGCTGAGCAGGTGCTGCGACAGGCCCGACAGGCTGACGCTGGCATCGCCCGAGCCGCTGCTGGCGCTTGACGAGGTCGTCGCCGCGCTTGGCGTGGTGTCGGCGCTCGTTGCGCTGGCGTCGCTCGGCTGGGAGCGGGGCACGACGTCTAACGTCGGCAGATTCGAATTGGTTGTGGAATCGACTTTCACGATTGGCTTCCTGAACGATTTGATCCTGATAACGGCAACCGCTGATCAAAACTTTAGCGCAATCGCTCCACGCTTTTCCTTGCCTTTCAATGCAATCCGGCCCTTTCGGTGCCTCGATCGTCCGCATGACCGTCCGCGTTGCCGCCCGGCTGATAGCCCGGTTCGCTGCCATGGCTGCGGCCGGCGTGCGATTCAGCGCGGCCAGCCAGGTCACAGCTGGATCTCCACTGTCGCTCCATCGCGGACGATGCCCGAGATGATCTGGCCAGTCGCGGTCTTCACCCGAATCTGCTGACCCGGCGACGCATTGTTCATCGCACTGCCTTCCGCCGAGATCGAGAAGCCGTCCCCGGCTGCCACCACCCGCACCGTCTGGCCGATCGACACGGCCGACGCGCTCTTGAGCATGTCGATGCGCAACGGCATGCCGCCCGCAATCCGCGTCAGCGACACCGAGCCGATGGCCTGTGAAGGATCGGTGACGATGGCCTGCGGCAAGCCGGTCAGATCGCCGTCGCGCGCGACGAGGTCGGCGGCGGTGAGGACTTCGCCGACGCCCATTGCACGTGCCGCCAGGTAGTAGGTGGCGTGCAGCGACACGCGTGCCTGCAGATAAATGGTCCACGGACGACCGCCCGCGCAGCGCACGCCCACCGTCGTACGGCCCCACATGCGCGCGCCCGTCGGCATGAACGGTTCGAGCGACGAGCAGGCGGCGATGCCGCGCGGAAAAGCGGCGGCGACGGTGATGTCGACCTTGCCGGGCAAACCGACGGCCTGTTGTTGCAGGAAGGCGAGCGCGGCCGCGTGAATGGCTTCGGGGTCCTGTTGGCCGGGCAGCGGGGCGGCCTGTGCGACGGGTTGCGCGGTGGGCTGCGCGGTGGGCTGTTTAGCAGGCAGCGTCGTGGCGCTTGGCTGGGCATTCTTCTGCGCCGCAACCTGTACCTCGCGCACCGCCAACGGCTGCGGTCTGGCGATCGTGGGACGGCCCGGCATCGCGGTTGCCGTCACGATGGGCCTGCCGTTTGCACCGAGCTCCGGCGGCAAGCCGCGCGATGCGAGGCTGTCGAAGCCGCCCTGGGGAGCGCTGGCGACGACTGGCTGCGGGTTGACGTAGGCCGCCGGCGCGGGCGTCACCACGACCGGCACGATCGGCGCTGACGCCGACGCCGTCATCGCGCGCGAATTTTGCGCGGCATAGCCGCGCGCCACGGCCATTGAAGAACCCGACGCCCCAGCTGTGGCGGCATTCCCCGGCGGCGGAATCGTCACGACGCCATTGGCATCCGGCTTTAAATTGGTGTGAATCATGGTCGGCGCAGCGGCAGGTTCGCCCGCGCCCGGAATGACGATCGCGCCGTTCGAACCGGCCGCGCGCGTGAACGAATCGGCATCGCGGTTCTGCGGCTCGCGTCCGGCCGTCTGGGCGGCGGCAGCGGCCAACGCCGTGGCTACCGCGGCGCGCTGCGCGGGTGTCGCCGCGGCCATCTTTTGTGCGAGTTCGTTCAGGGCAGCCGGATTGTTCTCAGCCGGACCGGCAATCACGATCGGGCCGCTCGCTTCCTGAGCCTGGGTGCTGCCTGGCAACAGCACGATGCCGCCCGCGACCCACAGCGCGACGTTGACCACCATCCGCGTAAAGAGGCGCGCTGTGATGCGCCGCGCCAGACGCGGCGCAATCCGCATGGTGCGGGCCGGCAGTGAGCCACGCGAAGCTCGTGAACCCGCTCCAGTGCGATGCGCCGCCGCGTGGCTCGCACGCTGCGGCAGATCGGAAGTGGGCTGGTCCATACGGTTCTCCATCGAATGCATCGGTACGCCTTGCATTCTAGAGAGCGCGCCCCCGGCGCAAACGTTGAATAGAAGCCCCCTTTCCCGGTTATTCGTCCGATTGCCGCTTGCGTTCGGCCCATAAGATGCACCTCATGCAAAAAGGCCTTCCCGGTCGACGCGAACCTCGCATGAGACGCCGAAGGGGAAGCCTCGGGAACCTTCTCGGGAGATTTCTATGCTGGACAAACTCGATGCCGAATTCGCCTTTGGCCGCCAGGCGATGGATGTGCGCGCTTACCGGCAGGAACTGCTGTCGTCGAATATCGCCAATGCCGATACCCCCGGCTACAAGGCACGCGACGTCGACTTCGCTTCGTCGCTGGCTGGCGCGCTGAAAAAGACCGGTGGCAGCACCACCGGGCAGGGCGCGTCGAACAGCTCGACGCTGGCGATGACGCAACCGGCTGGCGTGACGAGCGGCATGTCGATGGTGTCGACGGAACCGGGCCATATGTCCGGCAAGTCCACGCTGACGGCAACCGGCGGTTCGCCCGACGACTACGGCAACCTGCAATACCGGAATCCGGTCCAGCCATCGCTCGACGGCAACACGGTGGATATCGACACCGAGCGCGTGCAGTTCGCCGACAACACGCTGCACTTCGAGTCGGGCATGACGGTGGTGTCGAACCAGATCAAAACGATGCTGTCGGCGATCACGTCGGGCTCGTAAAAAAAGCAGCAGCAACGCACACGCAGTAACAGACACAGCAGCAAGCACGAACAAATCGCTACGGGACTTAACTTGAAGCCGGCTCAAACCGGCAGGAGAGGTCAGGAAACCATGCCATCCCTGATGAATATTTTTGGTGTTGCCGGCTCCGCGATGTCAGCGCAGTCGCAGCGGCTCAACGTGACGGCGTCGAATCTCGCCAACGCGGACAGTACCACCGGCCCGGACGGCCAGCCGTACAAGGCCAAACAGGTCGTGTTCGCGGTCAGCCCGCTCGGCGGCGCGCGCTCGGCCTCCGGTCAGCAGGTGGGCGGGGTGCAGGTCACTGGCGTGGTCGACGACCCGTCGCCGATGAAGACGGCGTATGAGCCCGGCAATCCGGCGGCCAACGCGGACGGTTACGTCACGCTGCCCAACGTCGATCCGGTGCAGGAAATGGTCAACATGATTTCGGCTTCACGTTCCTATCAGGCCAACGTCGAGACGCTAAACACGGCCAAAACATTGATGCTGAAAACGCTCACGATCGGAACCTGAGGAGACTTACCTTGACCACCACTATTGGCAACAACGGCGCGACCGTTTCGCAAACCCTGCTCGACACGATGAACGGCGCGTCGAGCAGCTCGACCAGTGCCACCAGCAGCACGTCCGGCACGTCGGCCACCGACTTGCAGAACACCTTCCTGCAACTGCTGGTTGCGCAGTTGAAGAACCAGGACCCGACTAGTCCGATGGACAGCTCGCAAATGACCTCGCAGCTGGCCCAGATCAGTACGGTGCAAGGCATCAGCCAGCTGAACACGTCGCTGACTTCGCTGTCGACGCAACTCTCGGCCGGCCAGTCGTCGCAGGCGGCGTTGCTGATCGGCAGCAGCGTGCTCGCGTCGGGCAACAGCATGACGGTCTCGAGCGGCAAGGCCAGCACCATCGGCGTCCAGCTTCCGGCAGCCGCGGACGACGTGACGCTGACGATCAAGAACTCGTCCGGCACGGTGGTCAACACGGTCGACCTCGGCAAGCAGTCGGCAGGCGTCGTGCCGGTCGGCGTGACGGCGGTCGATTCGTCCGGCAACACGCTGCCCGACGGCAGCTACACGTTCACTGTCAGCGCGACGGCGGGCGGCCAGCCTGCTACCGCGACGGCGCTCAGCGCGACGACCGTGGAAAGCGTCGTGCAGCAGTCCGACGGCACCAGCGGCCTCGTGCTGTCGAACGGCTCGACGGTTCCGCTGACGGGCATCGACGCGATTCTCTAATTCCGAGTCAAACAGCTAGTTACGACTTTCCAGATACGGAGTCACCATGGGTTACAACACAGGTTTGAGCGGTTTGTCCGCGGCGTCGAACGATCTCGACGTGATCGGCAACAACATTGCCAACGCCAACACGGTCGGTTTCAAGAGCGGCACTGCCGAATTCGCCGACATGTACGCGAGCTCGGTCGCCACTGCGGTGGCCAATCAGGTCGGTATCGGCACGCAAATGACCGCCGTGCAGCAGCAGTTCGCGCAAGGCTCGTTCACCAGCACCGGCGCTGCGCTGAACGCCGCGATCAACGGCAACGGCTTCTATCAGATGAACGATAACGGCACCTTGACGTACTCGCGCAACGGCGTGTTCCAGATGAACAAGGACGGCTACATCACCAACACCCAGGGCCTGGAGCTGATGGGCTACGCGGCGAACTCGGCGGGCGTGATCAACACCGCGCAAACCGTGCCGCTGCAAATCCCGACCGGCGATATTGCCCCCGTGGTGACGACGACCATCACCGGCTCGGGCCTGAATCTCGGCGCGCAGGACGACCTGATGTATGGCACGCCGACCGTGGCGGCGGGCGCGACGAACAGCGGCACGCTGGACACCACCGGCGCGGTGGTCACCAACGCGGCGGCCGGCACGAACACCGACAACTACTCGGTCGATTTCACGAGCCCCACGAGCTACAACGTCACCGACACGACGACGGGCTCGGTCACGGTATCTGGCGGCAGCTACACCGCCGGCACGGCGATCAGCCTCGGTAACGGCCAGACCATCACGTTCAGCGGCGATCCGGCCGCCGGCGACAGCTACGCGATCACCGCGCAGCCGATCACGTTCAACCAGAACTCCAGCGCGACCTACAACGCCGCGACCAGCGTTACCGCGTACGACTCGCTGGGCGGCTCGCAGCAGGTCAACCTGTACTTCGCAAAGACCGGCTCCGGCACGTGGGACGTCTACGCCGGCACCTCGACCGGCACGGCTTCGCTGGTCGGCGGTGCAACCTTCAACTCGTCGGGTGTGCTGACCGGCACGACGGACAAGTCGGGCAATCCGACCTCGACGCCGCTCGCGTTTAACTTCACGATTCCGAACACCGACGGCTCGAGCACGCCGCAAGCGCTGACGCTGAACGTTTCCGGCATGACCCAGTACGGCGGCAGCGACAACGTCGCCGCGATGCAGGCCAACGGCAACAAGGCGGGCAGCCTGAGCAACTTCTCGATCGACTCGTCGGGCACGCTGACGGGCACCTATTCGAACGGTGCGACGGCGGTGCTCGGGCAGATCGCGCTGGCGAACTTCACGAACCCGAACGGTCTCGTCGATCTCGGCAACAACGAATACGGCCAGACGCTGGCGTCGGGTCAGGCGCAGGTCGGCGTGCCGGGTAGCAACCAGCTCGGCAGTCTGGTTCCGGGTGAAGTCGAAGACTCGAACGTGGATCTGACGGGCGCGCTGGTCGACCTGATCACCGCGCAACGCAACTATCAGGCGAACGCACAGACGATCAAGACCCAGCAGACCGTCGACCAGACCCTGATCAACCTGTAATCGAACGGGACCCATCATGGATCGGCTGATATACACCGCGATGTCGGGCAGTGCCCAGGCACTCGAACAGCAAGCCATCGTTGCGAACAACCTCGCGAACGCCTCGACCACGGGCTTTCGCGCGCAGCTCGAAACGTTCCGCGCCGTGCCGATGTCGTTCGGCGACGGCAGCTCGATCAACGACGACACCACCCGCACCTTCGTGCTGTCGTCGACGCCGGGCGCGGACTACACGCCAGGGCCGATCCAGCAGACGGGCAATCCGCTCGACGTGGCTATCCAGGGGCCCGGATGGCTGTCGGTGCAAACCAATGACGGTGGCGAGGCTTATACGCGCGCCGGCAATCTGCACATCGACGAAAACGGTCAGCTGGTGAATGCCACCAATCAGGTGGTGCTCGGCAACGGCGGCCCGGTGTCGGTGCCGCCGGGGGCGGAAATCACCATTGGCAAGGACGGCACGGTCTCGGCGCTGACGCCGGGGGATCCACCGACCGCCGTCGTCACGGTCGATCAGCTGAAGCTGGTGAATCCGGATCCGCAAACGCTGACGCGCGGCGACGACGGTCTGTTTCGCACCGCCGACGGCAACCCCGCGGACGCCGATCCGACTGTGACGGTCGCGCCGGCTTCGCTGGAAGGCAGCAACGTGAACCCGGTCAGCGCGATGGTCTCGATGATCACCAACGCGCGGCAATTCCAGATGCAGACCAAGCTGCTCGAGAACGCGGACAAGAACGATCAGTCCGCTAACGAATTGCTGAGCTTCAGTTAATGGGATGTATGGGGCTGGGGTGAGCGCTGAAGCGCTGACGTCGGTCGACAGCTTTGCAGGGGGTAGCAGTAAGCGCTAAAGCGCTAACTGTCGCCGACAGCTTTGCATGGGACCGGAGTAAGCGCTGAAGCGCTAACTCCGGTCGACAAAGGAGAAACATAGTGAATCGCTCGCTCTACATCGCCGCTACCGGCATGAACGCGCAACAGGCGCAGATGGACGTGATCTCGAACAACCTCGCGAACGTCAGCACCAATGGCTTCAAGGGCTCGCGCGCGGTGTTCGAGGACCTGCTGTATCAGACCATCCGTCAGCCAGGCGCGAACTCGACGCAGGAAACCGAACTGCCGTCAGGTATCCAGCTCGGCACCGGTGTGCAACAGGTCGCCACCGAGCGTCTGTACACCCAGGGCAACCTGCAGCAAACCGGCAACTCGAAGGACCTGGCGATCAACGGCCAGGGCTTCTTCCAGGTGCAGATGCCCGACGGCACCACCGCCTACACGCGCGACGGCTCGTTCCAGACCAACGCGCAAGGCCAGCTCGTCACGTCGAGCGGCTATCAGGTGATCCCGGCTATCACGGTCCCGACCAACGCGACTTCGCTGACGGTCGGCAGCGACGGCTCGGTGTCGATCACCGTCGCCGGTTCGACTAACTCGCAGCAGCTCGGCACGATGCAGCTCGCCACCTTCATCAACCCGGCCGGTCTGGATGCGAAGGGCGAGAACCTGTTTTCGGAAACGGCTTCGTCGGGCGCGCCGAACATCGCGCAACCGGGCCTGAACGGCGCGGGCACGCTGAATCAGGGCTACGTGGAAGCCTCGAACGTCAACGTGGTGCAGGAACTGGTGAACATGATCCAGACCCAGCGCGCCTACGAAATCAACAGCAAGGCCGTGACCACGTCCGACCAGATGCTGCAGACCCTCAGCCAGATGCAGGTTTGAGGGACTGGGAATTAAAGGCGGTAATCATGATGTCGCACCTCTCCCGTATCCCGGTCCATTCGCGCACCGCTCAGGCGCTCGTGCAGATCACACTGCTCGCCGCGCTGGGCGGCTGCGGCCTCGTGCCGAAGCAGCCGATCACGCAGCAGCCGATGACGGCCGTGCCGCCGATGCCGCCGCAAATGCAATCGCCGGGCTCGATCTTCAACCCGGGCTACGCAGGCCGGCCGCTGTTCGAAGACCAGCGTCCGCGCAATGTCGGCGACATCCTGACTATCGTGATTGCCGAAAACATCAACGCGACCAAGTCGTCGGGCGCGAATGCCAACCGCTCCGGCAGCACGAACCTGGCCGTGCCGACCGCGGGCTTTCTCAGCGGCCTGTTCAGCAAGGCCAATCTGAGCGCGAACGGCAGCAATGTGTTCGCGGGCACGGGCGGCGCGAACGCGTCGAACACGTTCAACGGCACGATCACCGTCACGGTGACGGGGGTGCAGCCGAACGGCAACCTGCTCGTCAGCGGCGAAAAGCAGATGCTGATCAACCAGGGTAACGAGTTCGTGCGCTTTTCCGGCGTGGTGAATCCGAACACGATTTCCAGCCTGAACGCGGTGTACTCCACCCAGGTGGCCGACGCGAAAATCGAGTACTCGGCCAAGGGCTATCTCGACGAGGCCGAGAACATGGGCTGGCTACAACGCTTCTTCCTTAACGTGTCGCCGTGGTGATCATGCGTACCGTCTCTTTTCGCCGCGCCGCTCACGCTGTTCTTGACGCAGGTCGCAGCACCGCGTCGCGGGCTGCCCGTGCGCTTGCGTTCGTCGTGCTCGCCTGCGCTGCGCTGCCGGCCGTAACCGTCACGCCAGCGCATGCCGAACGGCTGAAAGACCTCGTGCAGATCCAGGGCGTGCGCGACAACCCGTTGATCGGCTACGGCCTGGTGGTCGGCCTCGACGGCACGGGTGACCAGACCACCCAGACACCGTTCACCACGCAGACGCTCGCCAACATGCTGGCGAACCTCGGCATCTCGATCAATAACCAGGCGGCGGGTTCGAGCAGTTCGTCGTCGTCGCTGTCGAACATCCAGTTGAAGAACGTCGCCGCAGTGATGGTGACGGCGGTGCTGCCGCCGTTCGCACGTCCCGGCGAACAGATCGACATTACCGTATCGTCGCTCGGTAACGCCAAGAGCCTGCGCGGCGGCACGCTGCTGCTGACGCCGCTCAAGGGCGCGGACGGCCAGGTGTACGCGCTCGGCCAGGGCAATCTGGCGGTGGGCGGTGCGGGCGCAAGCGCCAACGGCAGCAAGGTGCAGGTCAATACGCTGGCGGCGGGCCGCATTACCGGCGGCGCGATCGTCGAACGCGCGGTGCCGACGTCGGTATCGCAGGCGGGCACCATGCAGCTCGACCTCAATGAAATGGATTACGACACCACGCAGCGCGTCGTCGCAGCGGTGAACAATGCGTTCGGTAGCGGCACCGCCACCGCGCTCGACGGCCGCACCGTTCAATTGCGCGCGCCGAGCAGCCCCGAACAGCAGGTCGCGTTCATGGCGCAATTGCAGAATCTCGACGTCAGGCCGGCACAAGCCGCCGCGAAGGTCATTCTGAACGCGCGCACCGGCTCGATCGTGATGAACCAGATGGTCACGCTGCAGACGTGCGCGGTGGCGCACGGCAATCTGTCGGTGGTGATCAACACGCAACCGGTAGTGAGCCAGCCGGGTGCGTTCTCGAACGGCCAGACCGTGGCTGCCCGGCAGTCGCAGATTCAGATGAAGCAGGACAACGGCGCGCTGAAGCTGGTGACCGCCGGTGCGAACCTCGCCGACGTAGTGAAGGCACTCAACGCACTGGGTGCGACGCCCGCGGATCTGATGTCGATCCTGCAGGCCATGAAGGCGGCGGGCGCGTTGCGCGCCGACCTGGAAATCATCTAAGGAAGACGCCAGATGAATTCGGATACGACCAATACCGCGAACGACCTGACTAACCGGTTTGCGCTCGACGTGCAGGGTTTCGGTGCGCTGAGCGCGCAGGCCAAGGCTTCGCCGCAAGCCGGCATGAAGATGGCTGCTCAGCAGTTCGACGCTGTTTTCACGCAGATGATGCTGAAAAGCATGCGCGATGCGACGCCGCAGGACGGTCCGTTCGACTCGCACGACAGCGCGACCTTCACGTCGATGATGGATCAGCAGATGTCGCAGGAACTGTCGAAGAAGGGCATCGGCGTGGCCGATGCGATGCTCAAGCAGTTGATGCGCAACCAGGGCATGCAGGTCGGCGGCGCCAGTGGCGCGGGCGGCGCGAACAGCCTGGCCAGCATGGCCAATGCGCTCGGCGGCGGCAGCAGCAGTGGCGGCGGTGACGAAGGTCAGACCGCTGCGCTCAATGCACTCGCGAAAGCCTACGGCAACGCGCAGGCCAATGGCCAACTGGCAATGGGCAAGGCATACACGGGCAATAGTTCGTTGACGCCGCCGTTGCGCGGCGACGGCAGCTCGCCGAAGATCGACGCGTTCGTCGACAAGCTCGCCGCGCCGGCCCAGGCCGCCAGCGCCGCGACCGGAATTCCGGCGCGCTTCATCATCGGTCAGGCCGCGCTCGAATCGGGCTGGGGCAAGAGCGAGATCAAGAAGGCGGATGGCTCGACCAGCCACAACGTGTTCGGCATCAAGGCCACCAAGGATTGGACCGGCAAGACCGTGTCCACCGTCACCACCGAATACGTGAACGGCAAGCCGCAGCGCACGGTCGAGAAATTCCGCGCGTACGACTCGTATCAGGAAGCGATGACCGACTACGCGAACGTGCTCAAGAGCAACCCGCGCTATGCGCAGGTACTCAACTCGTCGCACGACGTGACCGGCTTCGCGAACGGCATGCAGCGCGCGGGCTACGCGACCGACCCGCATTATGCAAAAAAACTGCTGTCGATCATGCAGAAGATGGCTTGATCGGCGCGTCAAACGGCGCGTGCCGCGCACGTCGATTCGCTACGAGGCGAATCACGGCACGCACCGGAGGTAACTGAAACACCCGAATAAATCCATGCACGCGACGGGGCCAGGTGCATAACAAGACGGACGAGGCCGGTCGCCCAACGGGCGGCCGGCCAACCCGCGTGAGGCGGAGCACGTTTTAACGTTTGCGGCAAATATTTCATTACACGCCCCTAAATTTTGGCTGGGCGCTGCCGCTAATCAGTTAGACCCGATACCGGAAAAGCGCTGTAATGTCCGGTTGAACGCGCGTGCCGCGGCCTTAACAGACCGTTCGAAGGCCCCGGCAGGAGCCCTCGGCACGCGCCCGCAAGAACATGCATACCGGCAAGCCCATGGATATAAACCAGTCGAACGGCCAGAGCGACATGCACAGCCACGCGCACATATCGCAGGACGAAGGTGCAAATGACTTCGGCCGCCGTAATCCCCTCGAGATCGGCGTCCAGCTGCGCAATCTCGTCAATCGGGGCGATTTCCTCACCGTCGAATATGCAGGCGGCCAGCTCGTCACGCGCCTGCTCGACGTCGATGTGCGCGCCCGCACGTTCATTTTCGATTGGGGCGGCGTGTCCAATCAGAACACCGGTCTGCTGGCCGCGGCACGCTGCCGGTTCCACGCGGCGCCGGACGGCGTGCGCGTCGAATTCGGCGTCAGCACGCCGCGCGAGACGAAATTCGAAGGCATGCCGGCATTCGAGGCCGATTTCCCCGACGTGCTGTTTTACGTGCAGCGTCGCGAATATTTCCGTGTCGATGCGCCGGTCCTCGATCCGTACGTATGCACGGGCCGGTTCCCTGGCGGCGATACGTTCCGCTTCGAGGTACACGATCTGTCGCTTGGCGGTGTTGGCATGCGTACCTCCGACGAACGCGTCGCCGAATTGCCGATGGGCATGCGTTTCGAAGATTGCGAGCTGGTGCTCGGCGCGCTCGGCCGCCTTTCGCTCGATCTGCAACTCGTGTCGCACCGCTCCACCGCCCTGCCGAACGGCACGCAGCGCTATCAGCTCGGCTTCCGTTTTCTGACGCTGCCGGGCAGCGCCGAAAACACGCTGCAGCGCCTGATCACGCAACTCGAAATGAAGCGCCGTTCGCTGGTGCGCTGAGGCATAGAAACCATCGGGACGGCCCTCAATTTTTTGCGCCGGAGGCCGTTAATCAATGTATTCAAGTAACCCGGCGGCATGTGTGCGGTGTCGCCCTTCAGGATGACGCATGTCGGGCAATCTCATATCTATCGGCCTTAGCGGACTCAATGCAGCCCAGTGGGGTTTGACGACGACTGGTGAGAACATCAGCAATGCGTCGACCGCCGGCTATTCGATGGAAACGCCGGTCTATTCGGAAACCGCCGGCACCTACACCGGGTCTGGCTATCTGCCGATGGGTGTCTCCACGACCACCGTGCAGCGCTCGTACAGCCAGTATCTGGCGACCCAGCTCAACACCGCGCAGTCGACCAGCGGTTCGCTGACCGCATACAACACGATGATCACGCAGCTCAATAACCTGGTCGGCAGCCCGACCTCGGGGATTGCGAGCGCCATCAACAGTTATTTCACCGGTTTGCAGAACGTCGCCAACGACGCGTCGGACACTGCCACGCGGCAGACCGCCGTCAGCGATGCGCAGACCCTCGCCGACCAGATCAATGCGGCCGGCGCGCAATACGACAGCCTGCGCTCGAGCGTCAACACGCAGATGAGCAACGCGGTCACGCAGATCAACACGTACACCGCGCAGATCGCGTCGCTGAACAACCAGATTCTCGCGGCCAGCAACCAGGGCCAGACGCCGAACCAGTTGCTCGACCAGCGCGACGAGGCCGTGTCGAACCTGTCGCAACTGGTCGGCGTGTCGACCGTGCAGGCCAGCAACGGCAGCTACAGTGTGTACATGTCGAACGGCCAGCCGCTGGTGTCAGCCGACAACAGCTTTGCGCTCGGCACGGCGACCTCGTCGACCGATCCGACCGAACTGTCGGTTACCTATCTCGGCCAGGTTGGCGCGAAGCCCACGCCGACGCCGCAGACGCTGTCCGACAGCCAGTTGTCCGGCGGCACGTTGGGTGGTCTCGCGGCATTCCGTTCGCAAACCCTCGACCCGGCCGAAGCGCAACTCGGCGCAATCGCCACCAGCTTCGCCGCGCAGGTGAATGCGCAGAACGAACTGGGCATCACGCTGAACGGCGCGGCGGGTGGCGCGCTCTTCACGGTCGGCACACCGCTGGTCAACGCAAGCACGCAGAACACCGGCGATGCGACGGTGAGCGCGAGCTTCGCGGATGCCACCCAGCCGACCACCGGCGATTACACGCTGGCCTATAACGGCACCACCTACACGCTGACCGACAATTCGACCGGCAGCGTGGTGGGCTCCGCGCTGACTCTCGATAAGCCGATCGACGGCCTGCAATTCTCGAGCAAGGGCACGATGAAAGCGGGCGACTCGTTCGAAGTCCAACCGACCCGCGGCGCGCTAAACGGCTTCGCGCTCGCGACCACGTCGGCGTCGGCAATCGCCGCCGCGGCGCCGGTACTGGCGTCGGCTTCGGCATCGAACACCGGCAGCGCGCAGATCACCCAGGGCTCGGTGACAGCGGGCTACAGCGCGCCGACCACCGCATCGACGATCACCTACACCGCCGGCACGGGCCTGACCGGCTTCCCATTGGATTCGGTCGTGACGGTGGCCGGTTCACCGTCCCAGTCGTACACGATTACGTCGTCGACGACCGCGGTGCCTTACACGGCCGGCTCGGGCGCGACGCTGACCATCACGAATCCGAGCAATTCGACCAGCGCCGCCAGCATGAACAACGTGACGGTCACGATCAGCGGCGCGCCGGCCAGCGGCGACTCGTTCACGATCGGACCGAACACTGGCGCCGCCAGCGACGGCCGCAACGCGCAACTGCTGTCGAACCTGACTTCGGCGCAGGCGCTCGGCGGCGGTACGTCCACGCTGACCCAGGCGTACGCGAACTACGTCAACGCGATCGGCAATCAGACTACCCAGATTCAGAGTTCGAACACCGCGCAGACCGCGCTCGTCACGCAGATCACCACTGCGCAACAGTCGGTGTCGGGCGTCAACATCAATGAGGAAGCAGCGAATCTGCTTCAATATCAGCAGCTCTATCAGGCGAACAGCAAGGTCATCCAGACGGCTTCGACCCTGTTCCAGACGTTGCTCGGCATCTTCTCGTAAGGCGTTAAACCATGCGTATTTCCAGCCAGCAGTACTTCAGCATGAACGTCTCGACAATGAATGACCAGCAGGCCCAGTTGTCGCAGATCTATCAGGAAATCTCGAGCGGACAGGCGCTGACCACTCCCGCCGACAATCCGCTTGGCGCGGCTCAGGCGGTGCAGTTGAGTTCGACGGCGACGGCGCTGTCGCAATACACGACGAACCAGAACGCAGCACTGTCGTCGCTGCAGGCTGAAAGTTCGACGCTCGGCAACGTGATGACCACGCTGCAAAGCGCCAATACGGCCGCGTTGAGCGTGGGCAGCGGTGTGCTGAACGACACCAACCGCAACGCCATCGCGTCGCAACTGGAAAGCCTGCGCGACCAGTTGCTGACCTACGCGAATGCGACGGACGGCTCGGGCAATGCGCTGTTCGCCGGTTTCCAGAACACCTCGACCGCGTTCACGACCGATTCGAGCGGCGCTGTCGTCTATACCGGCGACACCGGCACGCGCACGGTGCAGGTCACCGGCAGCAACGCGGTGGCGACGAGCGACAACGGTGCGGCGGTGTTCACGAGCGTTAGTTCGACCAATGCCGAGCCGATCGCGGCGGGCAATTCGGGCAATACCGGCACCGGCGTGATCGGTTCGGTGACGGTGAACGATCCGACCAACACGGCGAATGCCGATTCGTACCAGATCGCGTTCAGCGGCAGCGGCTCGTCGCTGAGTTACACGGTCACGGATACGACCACGGGTGTCGCCGCTGCGGCGCAGCCGTACACCGCGGGCGCCGACATCACGATGGGTGGTCAGACGGTGGCGATCAGCGGCACGCCGGCCGCTGGCGACCAGTTCTCCGTTAAACCGGCCAATCAGGCGGGTACCGATGTGTTCGCGAACCTGAACGCGATGATCGCCGCGCTGCAGACGCCTGTGACCGGTGACCCCGCCGCGCAGGCAAACTTGCAGAACGCGATGAACGCGGGCATGGAGCAACTGGCGAACACGATGGGCAACGTGACGGCGGTGCAGGCGTCGGTCGGCGGCCGCGCACAGGAAGTGACGGCGCTGCAAACCGTCACGCAATCCAACTCGCTGCAGACGCAAAGCAACCTCGCTGATCTGACCTCGGTCGACATGGTCTCGACGATCAGCAAGTACACGCTGGAGCAGGCTGCGTTGCAGGCTTCGCAGCAGGCGTTCGCGCAGATCCAGAACATGTCGCTGTTCCAGTACATCAACAATTGATCGATGGATCGCGCGGGCATTCCGCCGCGCAGACGTAAGAAAACCGGCGCAAGCCGGTTTTTTTATGTTTGGGCGCAGTTATCCGGTTAATCAATTTGCGCGAAAAAAACCGTCTGTCTGTCCTACACGTCGACGGTTATCGCGTATCGACAGATTCGGCAGGCGTGGCACCGGCCAGCGCGCCGCGTGCGAGGCGCGCGATCTGCGCGAATAGCTGCTTTGCATGAGCCATCGGCACGGGACGGTTCTCGGCCAGCGAGACGATCATCGACAGGACATCAGCTAGGCGTTCAATGTCCGCTCGAAACAGTGCGCATTGGGGTGCGAGTGACGCACCAGACGAGTCCTGGAAAGCGCGTTTTATTTTATGCGCCTTGATTCAGGTGTAAATCCTGCCACGAAGGACGCGGCAAAACCTTTGACGATTCTTCACTCTTTGCATTTCCCCATCGTGCTACAAGGGATTTTCAAAGATAGTTGGAATGACATCCACGGGCCGTCATGCCAGTACGCTGCACCTTTGCACTGAACAACAAAAACCACGTCCGCGTTGTACTGCTCTGGCTTCGGTTCAGTCACCGCCTATTCTGGTCAGAAGTGGGGACGTGACAACCCGAAAGCGACAGCCGCAGAAGACGTAGGGCCGCTCCCGGCAGGCACGTACTATATCGTTGACCGGCAATCCGGCGGAATGCTTGGTTGGGCGCGCGATTTGTGGTCTGAAGACGGCTACGGAACAACCGACAGGACGAAATGGTTTGCTCTGTGGAACCCGAGTACTGGTGATACGACAATGATCGACGGCATTCGTCGCGGCAGTTTTCGTCTGCACCCGGAGGGGCCGCAGCATCTAAGCGAAGGCTGTATTACCGTGGGCAGTCACATTGAGTTTGACCAGCTTCGCCAGTTCATTCTCTCCCGTAAGCCTGACTTGCCGGTTCCCCGCAGCAGTCTGCGCGCCTACGGAACGGTGGACGTTCGATGAAAAGATGGCTTCCGCGCATCGCAAGCATGCTTGCGTATGTCGCAGCATCGCTTGTCGGCGGTTGGTTTCTTGGGGCGTTTATCTCTCACACGGCCCTATGGATTCCAGAATGGTTATGGAACGCGATGCGCGACACTGTTCGCGCCACTAGCGTTGTGGGTCTATACAACGAAGACGACGTTGAGACCTTGTGCCTCGTTGCGCTAACCATTGCGTCGTGGCTGACTGTCGCACTCGCCTTGGGCGTCGCATGGTTTGCAGTGGCGTGTTATGTCCGGAAGCGGCGAATGCAACAACGTGTCGGGTGAGTGAAATCAGTGTGAAGCCGGCTTTTTTATTGCAAACCGCACCAGGCAACGAAGGAAAACCGCGCAGCGAACCGGCGTTATTTCAACCCCGCCGCGACCCGCCCCATCTCGTCGATACCGCTATCGAACAACCGCACGAAGAACGGAATCATGTTCGGCAGCATCAGTTGCACGAGCAGCAGCCCGACCAGCATGGTCAGCGGAAAGCCGATCTGGAACACGCCGATCTGCGGTGCGGCCCGGTTCAGAATGCCGAGCGCGAGGTTGGCGATCAGCAGTGCCACCACCACCGGCAGCGACAGCAGCAACCCCGCCGAGAAGATCGAGCCGCCCCAGTAGGCGAGCGTTTGCCAGCCGTGCGGCGCGAGCAGACTGGCCGACACCGGCACCGACTGGAACGTGGTCACGAGCGCGGCCAGCATCTGCAAATGGCCGTCGACGGCGAGGAAAACCAGCATCGCGATCGTCGACATATAGCGCGAGATCACCACGCCCGAGCCGGTCGATTGCGGATCGAAGAAGGTCGCGAAGCCGAGACCCATGCCGAGGCCGACGAAGTAGCCGGTCGCATCGATCGCCTGAAAGACGATCTGCATGGTCACGCCCAACGCGATGCCGATCAGGAACTGGTTGACGAGAATCCACACGCCGGCCGCCGAAAACACCGTCACCTGGGGCAATGCGCCGATGGTCGGTGCAACGATGATCGTGGTGAAGGCAGCGAGGCCGACTTTCACGCGCGTCGGCATCGAGACGTTGCTGAGTATCGGCGCGGTGGCGATTAGCGCGGCGATGCGCGCGAACGGCCACAGGAACGCGGTCAGCCAGGCATTCAGTTGAGCGTAGGTGACCGTGAACATGAGAGGGCGGGCGGGTGCTGAAGCGGCTTCAGGCCGCTCAGTTGACGAGCGTCGGAATGCTGGTGAGCGTGTGACGCAGGTAGTCGAGCATGGTCGTCAACATCCACGGACCGACGATTACCAGCGTGACGGCGATGGCCAGCAGCTTCGGAATGAACGACAGCGTGGATTCGTTGATCTGCGTGGCGGCCTGAAACAGGCTCACCACGAGGCCGACCACCAGCGCGACTAGCAGGAGCGGAGCCGCCAGCACCAGGCCGACGTACATCGCCTGGTGGGCCAGCGTCATGACTGATTCGGGTGTCATGGTGAATGTGCCGGAAACGGTGAGAGGTTAAAGGACGCTCAGGCGACGCTTAAACGAAACTCTGCGCGAGCGAGCCGAGCAGCAACTGCCAGCCGTCGACCAGCACGAACAGCATCAGCTTGAACGGCAGCGAGATGGTGGCGGGCGACACCATCATCATCCCCATCGACATCAGCACGCTCGCCACCACCATGTCGATGATCAGGAACGGGATGAAGATCGTGAAGCCGATCGTAAAGCCGGTTTTCAGTTCGCTGGTCACGAACGACGGCACCAGCAGCGACAGCGGTACGTCTTCCGGACCCTGCATCGGCGCGGCGTGCGAGATGCGGGCGAACAGCGCGAGATCGCTTTCGCGGGTCTGACGCAGCATGAAGGTCTTGAACGGCGCGACGCCGCGCGAGACCGCCTGATCCATCGAGATCGTGCCGTCGGAAAACGGTTTGTAGCCGTCGTTATACGCCTTGTCGAGCACCGGCGACATCACGAACAGCGTAAGGAACAGAGCGAGACCGACCAGCACCTGGTTAGGCGGCGTGGTGGTGGTGCCGAGCGCCTGGCGCAGCAGCGACAACACGATGATGATGCGCGTGAAGCTCGTCATCATCAACACCATGGCGGGCAGGAACGACAGCATCGTGAGCAGCAGCATCGTCTGCACGCTCAGCGAATAGGTCGTGCCGCCATTCGGCCCGGGGCTGGTGTTGAATGCCGGCAACCCGGCAGTTTGTGCGAACGACAACGATGGCAGCGCGAGCAGCAGCGCAGGCATCACGAGTAGCAGAAGGGGCGCCACACGGCGCAGCACGGCGATCATTTTCGATACGACCCGCGATCCGCCGACGGCACGATGGGTGCGCATGTCGCGCGCTGACTGAAAACTGAACTGCAGCATCACCGATCCTCGCCGCCTTGCGCATTGAAACGTTTGCCTATTTCGCCTTTCAACGCATCGCGAAAGCGTTGGCCGAAAGTGCCCGGCAACGGTGCGTGAGCGCTTTGACCCTGCGGTGCCCGAGCGGCCATGGAGACGGCGTCGGCTGAAGCGGAACCTGCCGGCATGGTGTGCAGCAGACGCACATTGCCGGGCGCCGCGCCGAGTACCAGCCACGTATCGCCGATCTCGACGACCGCGACACGCTCCTTGCCGCCGAGCGACGCACCGCCAATGGTCTTCACCAGTCCACCGCGATTGCCCGGCTGCAAGCCGAAACGCCGGGCGAGCCATGCGCAACCGAATACCAGCGCGATTACGACGAGCAGACCGACAATCGTCTGCAGGACCGCGCCCACGCCGAGCGCTGGAACAGCCGTGCCGGCGCCGACACCCGATGCAATTTTCGCCGCGTTATTGACCGCATTCAGGTCAGCGGCGTGCGCCGCGAACGGCACGACAAGCGCTACCGGCAAGACCATGGCGAATGCGTTACGCAGCAGTACAGCAGGGACATCGCGCGAAACCTTCAGCATGGCGCGACCGGCAAAGCGTTTCATCGATTCAACTTCCGGATACGTTCAGACGGCGTAATGATGTCGGTCAGACGGATCCCGAACTTGTCGTTCACGACCACCACTTCACCCTGAGCGATCAGGCAGCCGTTGACCAGCACGTCCATCGGCTCGCCAGCGAGGCCATCCAGTTCCACCACCGAGCCCTGCGCGAGTTGCAACAGATTGCGGATCGCGATCTTCGTGCGGCCGAGTTCGACGGTCATCTGGACGGGGATGTCCAGGATCATGTCGATGTCGTTGCGGGTCGAGGTCGGCTCGACTTTCGACAGCGGCTGGAACACACCCGCGGTCGTCGCGGTGACTTCCGGGTTGTCGTTCTGTTCGGCGAGCGCGCTGGCCCAGTCGGCCATCGCGTCATCGTCTTCGGTGCTGACCGCGCCGGCGGCCAGTTGCGGCTCACCCGCGAGCGCTTCGGCTTCGGGCTTTGCGTTCAGGTCACTCATATCCACCATCCTTCATCGTGTCGGCTGCGCTGATCATTTTCTGGACCCGCAACGCGTATTGACCATTGAAAATTCCGTAGCCGCACTCCATCACCGGCACGCCGTCGACTTTCGCGGTGATGTGCTCGGGGATGTTGATCGGCAGAACATCGCCTTTGCGCATGTTCAGGATCTGTTCGAACGTGACCGGCACCTGCGCGAGGTCGGCGGTCAGTTCCACTTCCGCAGCCTGCACCTGCTGCGACAGCACGCGCACCCAGCGGCGGTCGATGTCCATCGCCTCGCCCTGGATCGGCGACGACAACTCGGCGCGGATCGGCTCGATCATCGAATACGGCATGCAGACGTGCAGCGTGCCGCCGGTCGTGCCGAATTCGATCGAGAACTGCGTGAC
Source organism: Paraburkholderia metrosideri (assembly GCF_904848625.1). Classification (GTDB taxonomy): domain Bacteria; phylum Pseudomonadota; class Gammaproteobacteria; order Burkholderiales; family Burkholderiaceae; genus Paraburkholderia; species Paraburkholderia metrosideri. Next base: position 171,152 of record NZ_CAJHCP010000007.1, on the reverse strand, counting down.
GATGACGATTTCGTTCGGCGTGGCGACGTTGGCGAACTGCGTGTGCATTTCCGAGCGCACGAATTCGAACTGCAACGGCTTCACGCTTTTCCACGACGCTGTGTAGTGCTCGAACGTCAGATTCAGCAGCTTCATGATGATGCGCTGCTCGGTCGCCGTGAAATCGCGCCCTTCGACCCGCGTATGGAAGCGTCCATCGCCGCCGAACAGGTTGTCGACCACGAAGAACACGAGGTTCGGATCGAACACGAACAGCGAGGTGCCGCGCAACGGCTTCACGTGGACCAGGTTCAGGTTGGTCGGGATCGGCAGATTGCGGGTGAACTCGCTGTACTTCTGCACCTTCACCGGACCGACCGAAATTTCCGCCGAACGCCGCATGAAGTTGAAAATGCCGACGCGCAACAGACGCGCGAAACGGTCGTTGATGATTTCGAGGCCGGGCATCCGGCCGCGAACGATACGTTCCTGCGTCGCGATGTTGTACGGACGTACACCTGAGCGGTCGGTTTGCTCGGCAACCGAGTCGGACTCGCCGGTGACGCCCTTGAGGAGGGCATCGACCTCCTCCTGGGACATGAACTCTTCGTGGCCCATTGCTTATTCCTCGTGCGTCCCGCGGCGGTTGATGATGGCAGTGCTAGATCGCTTCACGGAAGCGTTACTGCACGACGAATTCGGTGAACAGCACGTCGTCGACGTGGACCGGCGGTGCGCCCTTGTCGGTGGGCTCCTCGATCAGCGACTTGAGTTCGGTGGCGAGCGCGCGCTTGCCGTCGAGCGGCGCGAGATCGTCCGGATGATGGTTCGACAGCGCGAGCAGAATGCGGCTGCGCAGTTCCGGCATGTGATCGGTGAGTTCCTGCTGGGTCTTCGCGTCGCTGAGCTTGAGCGTCAGGCCGATGCGCAGGAAATGCTGCTGGCCGTCGTCCGATTGCAGGTTGACGGTCATCGATTCGAGCGGGAAGAACAGCGGTGCGGGCGGCGGCAGAGCTTCAGCGGCGCTGGCGGCTGCCGGAGCGCGCTTGGACATGAAGAACCACACGCCAGCGCCGGCTGCGCCTGCGGCGATGATCGCAATCAGGGCGATCAGGATGATGCGCTTCATCGGGCCCGGCGACGCGGACGCGGTTTGCTGAGGTGCAGTTGTGGTTGCCATGTGGTTTGCTTTTGCTTGCCGTTAGTGCTGGTGGTGTGATTGTTGTTGATTTGCCTGCGGCGCGATGGGTCGAAAAGAAGGGTTATTGCAGGCTATCTCTGGTTTTTAAGGTTGGGGTGGGGGTGTTTTTTTTTGTGGTGGCGTATGCCGGGAGGTTTTCTTTTTGAGCGGCTGAGGGGATGTGCTCTTGTGGTGTTGGCCTTTCCTTGCTTTCACGGTGGTCTATTAGCACTGCCCCTGTGCGGGGCGGCACTCACTTTCTTTGCCGCCGCAAAGAAAGTAAGCAAAGAAAGCGGGCTCACACCGCTAGCCTTGAAGCGGGTCCCCTGGCTTGGAGGGGGTAGTGGTGCATCTGGAATCAGTGCTCCCGCACATTCCGCGTTCGTGACAAAGCAGTCATGCTTCCCGCCACGCTGCGCGGGCCGGCGCGGTACTTCTTTCTGCCGTGCTGTGTGCCCGCAGATCAGGTGCAGCCGGAGCGGCCCGAAGGGTTGCTTCGGTACGCTCGGGTCTCGCTACAAGGCACGCTCTTCTCTTACCGCCGTACGCGCTGTCGGGGCGCTCAGCTCCGATTTCGCGTATTGAGTCGCCGAAGAGCCTTCCGCAAACACATCAATTCAATGGTGCCGAGGGGCGGCCATTCGTTGGAGATATCCGCTCGTTGCGCTGTGTCGCCGGTGCTGCCTCGCCCTACGCAAATGTGTCGACCAAGCCTACGGTTTTGCGGGTGGTCGCGGGCGTTATCGTTTCAGTGGAATCGACGCCGTCGACGCCGGCTACCGAGTCGCTGTTTCCGCTGGATCTGCTGCTCGACCGGCCTGAGCCGGCGTTCTGCTGGCCGCTGCTTTGGCCGGCAAAGCCGTCGCTCACGCTCGCGCTTCCGAGTCCGATTCCGTTGGACTCCATCGCTTCCCGCAACTTCGGCAACGCGGCCTCGACAGCTTCGCGGACCGACTGGTGCTGGGACACGAATAACGCGTGGGCATGGTTGTCGGCAACCTGCAGGACAACCTGGAGAGGCCCGAGGTCCTTCGGGTTCAACGTCAGTTCGGCACTCTGCGAATGGGCGTTCGACAGGAATACGACCTTCTGGCCCAGCGCGTCTTCCCAGTCGCTCGTGCCAACTTGCGGTGCCAGTGCGTTCGCCGCGGCAGCCGCGCTGGCGTTGCCGGTGCTCTGCACCGCCGAAGTCGTGCCTGCCGCGCTCGCAGCGGCTTGCGCGGCGGCCTGGGCAGCCGTGGCGGCGTCGGCGGCACTCTTGAAGGCGGCCAGATTGTCGGCCTGCGAGCCATCGGCGGCGGCCGCAGCCAACGCGTCCAGCGACGATTTCGTGGCCGACTGGTCCGCCAGCGCCGTCGACGTGGCTGTCGTCGCCGCGGCAAGCGCCGCTTTCGCGCTCGATCCCTTGCCCTCGCCGAGCAACCCGGTCGCCAGCGTCTTGCCGTCCGCCGATCCGCTCAGACTACCGCTCGCTCCCGCAAGGCCGCCCGTTTTGACGTTCGCTGCCGCGCCCGCTGCCAGCGCCTGCGCAGGCACCCCGCCCTGGCCGCTGGCCAGCGCAGCAAGCGCGGCCTGCGTCGCGTCCTTGATCGTCTTCGGATCGATCGCGGATTTCTTGCCCGTCGCGCTGCCGGTCGTTGTCGTTGTGATCGCGGTCGCGGCTGCGGCGTCGGCGGCGCTCGTGTCGGTGGCGTCGGTGGCCTGCGCCGTAGCGTTCGCCGCATCGGTCTGCGCTTGCGTCTGAGCCTGAGCTTGCGCCTGTGCGGCGGCAGAGGCCGCTGCGGTGGCGGCGTCGGTCTGGCTCGCGGCATGGCTGTTCTTCGCCTGACGGGTCGCGCCCGTTTTGCCGGTCGACGCCGGCTTCGTACCGTCCGTGCCGTCCGTCGCGCCCGACGCCGACGTGGCGCCGCTATTTTGCTGAGTGCTATTGCTCGTATCGCTGGCACTTTGCGTCGATGAATCAGCTGGCGCCGGTGCGTCGTGTACGCTCGACGATGACGCCTGCGATGCAGACGCAGACGCAGACGCAGACGACGAAGCCGAAGCCGAAGCCTGCTGCTGGCTCTGCGCCGTGCTGTTCTGCTGGACGATGCTCTGCTGCAAGGTCTGCGAGAACGGGATCGCATTCGCCGCAGCGGTTGCGGCGGCGCTGGCCGACTGGCTGGCGCCTGAGCCGAATAACGAGCCGATCTGTGAAAGAAGCGACATAGGGAATCCTGTCAAACCGTCAAGGTGGGAGGTTTAGTCGGGCAAGCGGAGCCCGCTCCCGTTAACACATGTGGAACACGTAAAGCACGTTAGGTACAGCACACGCATTGCGCGGATCAAACGCCTTCGGTGCGCATCCGCAGAATCCTGGCGGCGTGTTCGTCGGCGTCGCGCTGGTCGCGCCGCGCCACGGTTTTCGCTTCGGCTGCTTCGCCGCGCGCCTGCAACACTTCATACGAGCCGAGTTTCTGCTTCTGACGCTGCCAGTCGGGCTTCGCCGCTTCGACCCGCGCCGTGGCCGTGACCAGCAGATTGCGCTGCTGGTCGATGGCGGCGTCGAGCGTGTCGATGAATGCCTGAAAATTGCGCATGTTGCCCGCCGGCATGCCGGTCTGCGCGGTCGCGTTGAAACGCGAGTGGTATTCGTCGCGGTACTGCACGAGCGCGTTGAGCTGGGCTTCCACGTCGTTGCGCTCGCGCTGCGCGCGCCCCAGACGTTGTGCAGCGGCGTCCACGTCGTCCTGCGCAAGGCCGATAAGCGTCTTGATCGGAAAGTGTTTCGCCATCGTCAGCCTCCTCAGGCAAACAGAGCGTCGAGCATGCCGACACTCGGTTCAAAGTTCGCGCACTCGCGAAACCCTTGCTGCAAAAATGCTTCCATTCGCGGATACAGCGCAATCGCCCGGTCGAGCACCGCGTCGCGTCCGCTCGAATAGGCGCCCACGTTGATCAGATCGCGGTTGCGCTGATAGCGCGACAGCATCTGCTTGAACATACGCGTCTTGTTCAGATGGTTATCGTCGATCAGCGCGGTCATTGCCCGGCTAATCGATGCTTCGATATCGATCGCCGGGTAGTGGCCGGCCTCGGCCAGCGAGCGCGACAACACAATGTGGCCGTCGAGAATCGCTCGCGCGGAGTCGGCAATCGGGTCCTGCTGGTCGTCGCCTTCGGTCAGCACGGTGTAGAACGCGGTGATCGAGCCGCCACCCGCCGGGCCGTTGCCGGTCCGCTCGACCAGCGCCGGCAGCTTCGCGAACACCGACGGCGGATAGCCCTTGGTGGCGGGCGGCTCGCCCACGGCCAGTGCGATTTCGCGTTGCGCCATCGCGTAACGGGTCAGCGAATCCATCAGCAGCAGCACATGCTTGCCCTGGTCGCGGAAATATTCGGCGAGCGATGTGGAATAGGACGCGGCCTGCATCCGCAGCAACGGCGACACGTCGGCGGGCGCGGCGATCACGACGGAGCGCGCGAGACCTTCTTCGCCGAGAATCTGCTCGATGAACTCCTTCACTTCGCGGCCACGCTCGCCGATCAGGCCGATCACGATCACCTCGGCGCTGGTGTAGCGCGCCATCGTGCCGAGCAGCACCGATTTACCCACCCCCGAGCCGGCGAACAAGCCCATCCGCTGGCCGCGTCCCACGGTCAGCAGCGCATTGATCGCGCGCACGCCGACGTCGAGCACCTTGTGAATCGGCTCGCGATTCAGCGGATTGATGACCGGCGACGACAGCGGCGCATCGGCATGCGTGCCGAGCGGGCCAAGCCCGTCGAGCGGACGGCCGGACGCGTCCAGCACGCGGCCAAGCAATTCCCAGCCGACCGGCAGACGCTTCGCGCCCGCGTTCGGATCGGCGATCGGCGCGCTTTCGAGCGGATACACCCGCGCGCCGGGCAGCAGGCCGATTACTTCGGTGGTCGGCATCAGAAACAGCTTGTCGCCGGAAAAGCCGACGACTTCGGCTTCGGCCATCGACAGCGAACTGCCTTGCGGCAATTCGATCATCACTTCGGCGCCCACCGACAGGCGCAGGCCCACGGCCTCGAGCACCAGCCCGGCGGCACGCGTCAGGCGCCCGCACGCACGCATGGGCCGCGCGATGGCATTACGCTCGCGCAACGCGTCGAGCCGGCCGCGCCACGCTTGCACGTGCGGATTGCTGTCGAGAGCGGGATCGTACGGAGGGAAAGAGGGGAGTGGCGCAGCGCTCGAAATGAGGTCCGAATCCGGGTCTGAAGCAGGGGCCGAATCGGCGTTGGAAGAAGCCGCCGGTTCGCTATTGGCGGCGGCCGCGTCAGCGCTCGCCGCCGCCGCCGAGCCTGTTGGAGCACGCCCGCGAACCGCAGTGCGCGACGCGCCCGGCGCAGCATGCTGTGCGCTTTTGACCGACACATCCGCAAGCGCTTCGGCCCCAAACGACGCCAACGCCAGTTCGCGTTCAAGCGGCGTCAGATCGCTGGCGCGAATCTCTTCGAGCGTCGGCTTCACCATGTGCTCACCTTGCCGAGTGCGGCGGCCACGCGCTCCCAGCGTGTGTCGATGCCCGCATCCACCTCGCCGGTGGCAGCCTGCGCGCGGCAGCCGCCGCGTTCCACCGAGGGGTCGGTGCGCACAGTCCAGCCACGCGTTTGCAATTCTTCCATCAGATAGGCTTCGACCACCGGCAAATCCGCAGGACTCACAATCAACGCGGGCGCGCCGATCAGCACGGGTTCGCTTGCAAGCACCTCACGAGCGGCGGCGATCAGCGCCGTCGGATCGTGCTGCACATGCTGACGCACCACCTGCTGCGCGATATCCAGCGCGAGCGTGACCAGCGTTTCGGAGATTGCGCCCTGCGCGCCGTCGAGCGCCGCCTTGAATGTCGCGGCCAAAGCGGCCAGCCGCGCCGCTTCCTCACGTGCTTCGCTCTGACCCTGCGCGAAGCCTTGCGCATGGCCCTGGTCATAACCGGCCTGATAGCCCAGCGCCTGACCCGCCACGTGGCCCGACGCGATGCCCTGTGCATGCGCGGCGTCGCGCCGATGATTCAGTTCTGCCTCGAACGCGCCGTGGTCGAACTCGGGTTCGGTAGGCTCGGGCGCGGGTGGCACCGGATCGAACGAGGCCATCTCCCAGCGCTGATACGCCGAGAGGCTGTCCTTCGCCGGGGAATTCGGATCAGACATAAGCATCTTCCGCCTTGCCGCCTAGAACAATCTGGCCACCTTCGGCCAGGTTGCGCACGATCTGCAGAATACGGCGCTGCTGCGTCTCGACTTCGGAGACGCGTACCGGACCGCGCGCGTCGAGGTCTTCGGCGAGCAGTTCGGCCGCACGCTGCGACATGTTCGACAGGAACTTCTGGCGCAGCGCGGGCGGCGCGCCCTTCAGCGAGATGATCAACGCCTCGGACTCGACTTCCTTCAACAGCAACTGGATCGCGCGGTCTTCCAGATCGAGCAGGTTCTCGAACACAAACATCTGATCGATGATCTTCTGCGCGAGTTCCGCGTCGTACTGACGAACATTCTCAATAACGCCTTCTTCATGATTGCTCGACATGAAGTTGAGAATTTCGGCCGCCGTGCGGATACCGCCCATCGGGCTGCGCTTGAGGTTGTCGCTGCCGGAGAGCAGGCTGGTCAGCACGTCGTCGAGTTCGCGCAGCGCGGCCGGCTGGATGCCGTCGAGTGTCGCGATCCGCAGCAGCACGTCGTTGCGCAGCCGCTCCGAGAAGCAGGCGACGATTTCCGACGCCTGATCGCGATCCAGATGGACGAGAATCGTCGCGATGATCTGCGGATGCTCGTTCTTGATCAGTTCGGCAACCGCGCCGGAATCCATCCACTTAAGGCCCTCGATACCGCTGGTATCGCTGCCTTGCAGAATCCGGTCGATGATCGCGCCGGCCTTGTCGTCGCCGAGCGCCTTGGTCAGCACCGAACGGATGTACTCGTTCGAATCGAGCGACATGCCGGTGTGCTGTTCCGCTTCCTTGACGAACTCCTGCAGCACTTCGTCGACCTGCTCGCGGGTCACGTTCTTCAGGGCGGCCATCGCGACGCCGATCTTCTGGACTTCACGCGGGCCGAGGAACTTGAACACCTGCGCGGCTTCTTCCTCGCCGATCGACATCAGCAGCAACGCGCTTTTCACTACGCCTTCAGCGCTCATCGGACACCCAATTTTTCACGACGGTTGCAACGATCTTCGGATCCTGGCGCGCAATACCGCGTGCGAATTCCAGGTTCCGCTCATATTTGTGTTTCGCACTTTCGAGCGCGAGTGTTTCGCTGTCGGTCTCGATCTCGACCACCGCGCCTTCGCGCTCGGCGGCCGGGATGCCGTCGAGCAGAATCGGCTCGTCGGGCGAGGCCAGCGCGGGGATCGCGGGTTCCGGCGGCGGGAACGCGCGGCGCAGCGCCGGCTTGACCATCACGAAGTACAGGAACAGAGCCACTGCGCCGATGCCGAGGTAGGTCGCGATCTGCTTGTACAGCGCGATCATGTCGCGAGTGCGCCACCATGGCAGGTTGGCGTCCGGATCGACTTCGGTGGAGAACGCGCTGTTGACCACGTTGACCGAGTCGCCGCGCTGCGCGTCGAAGCCCATCGCGTCCTTCACCAGTTGCGTGACCTGTTCGAGCTTGTCCGCGGTGACCGGCTGCATGGTGCTGTGGCCCTTCGCGTCGGTGACCTGCATGTAGTTCACGACCACCGCGACCGACAGACGCTTGATGCCGCCCATCGGCTGATCGATGTGGCTCACGGTCTTGTTGAGTTCGTAGTTGGTGGTCGAGTCCTTGTGATCGCTGACCGGCGTGGTCGTCACGCCGCTCGCGCCATTACCGGCGACGATCGGTGCGGAAGCCGGTTGCGGCGGCTGGTTCGACAGCGCACCCGGCACGCCCGACGCGCCGCTTTGCGACATTTCAGTGGCGCTGCTGCTTTGCTGGCTGCGAATCGCCGCTTGCTGCGGATTGCCGTTCGGGCCGTAGTTTTCCGAGGTCTGTTCGCTGTGCGAGAAGTCGATATCGGCGCTGACCTGCGAGTGCGCGTTGCCCGAGCCGAACAGCGGCGACAGGATGGCGTCGATGCGCTGCTGGGTATTGCGCTCGATCTGCTGGCGATACTTGAGCTGCGACGCGTCCAGACCGCTGCCGGTGCTTGGCTGGGTCAGCAGATTGCCGTCCTGGTCGAGAATCGTCACGCCATGCACCGGCATTTCCGGCACCGCCGACGAAACCATATGCGTGATCGCGACCACCTGGCCTTCGTCGAGCACGCGGCCCGGGAACAGATTGACCAGCACAGCCGCCGACGGCGCTTCCTTGTCGCGCACGAACACCGAAGGCTTCGGAATCGCCAGATGCACGCGCGCCGATTTGACCGTCGAAATCGATTCGATCGTGCGTTCGAGTTCGCCTTCCAGCGCACGCTGATAGTTGATCTGCTCGTCGAACTGGCTGATGCCGAACTTCTGGTTGTCCATCAGTTCGAAGCCGACCGAGCCGCTCTTGGGCAGGCCTTCCGACGCGAGGCGCAGGCGCATCTCATGCACCTGATCGGCCGGCACGAGGATCGCGCCACCGTTGTCGGAGAACTTGTACGGAATGTTGGCTGCCTGGAGCGCGGTGATGATCGAGCCGCCGTCGCGGTCGGACAGGTTGCTGTACAGCACCTTGTAGTCCGGCGCGCGCGACCACAGGAACAGGCCGGCTACGATGGCGACCAGCAGCGCGACGGCGAAGATCAGCGGCGCGCGCGGGTTGCCGCGCATCTGCGCGAGACCGGATAGCCGCTGGGTGAAGTTGCCGCCCATGCCGCCGAGTCCCCCGAGGCCATCGGCGCCGCCGGGCTGGCCGGTGCCGGCCGCGCCGGCGCCTGGCTGCGCGCCGGCCAGCCCCATGCGGGCGTCGGGGTTGATCAATGAGTTGGCTGACGAATCCATGCGTCGGGTATCTCCGGAATGCCTTTTCGTCCTGCCGCCTGCCGCCGCACCGGGGGTCGGCGGGCGTACGGACAGAGACTTTCACCCTTGAAATTATCCGCAGCGCGGCTCAACCCGATTGCTTGAATAGAGCGGGGTTTCCCCCCTAGTTTCGGGCCTTTCTACCGGGGGGCGCTTGCTATGCTTCTGGTCAGATCGGTACGGCTGTGATGCGCCGGTCGTTCATTTAATGGAGAGAACATGACCATGCCCGTGAACGCGCTGTCGTCAGCGCTGCAACAAATGCAAGCGATGGCGGCGCAGGCGGCCGGCGGCACGACCGCCAGCAACGTGGCGACCGAAGCGAACGGTGCGGCGACGGCCGGCAGCTTCGCGTCGGCGATGAAGGCCTCGCTCGACAAGATCAGCGACGACCAGAAATCGGCGATCGGCGAATCGCAGGCGTTCGAACTGGGCTCCTCCAACGTGTCGCTGAACGACGTGATGGTCGATATGCAGAAGGCCAACGTCGGCTTCCAGTTCGGCCTGCAGGTGCGCAACAAACTGGTCTCCGCCTATAACGAGATCGCGCAGATGTCGGTCTAGACGCGCTTCGGACGGCGCGAGAGACCGTCCGCGAAGCCCGTTTTGCATGGAGATTCGCAAGGCCGTGTATGCATCGCACTCGCGTCGAAAGTGCGTGGTGGATACGGCGTCTATGCGGATTGCATGATGTCGGCAGGTCGCCCGCAAGGGCGTTTTCGCTGCGGCCGCTATCGTCCTTGCTGACGAGGCGGTCCCGGTGCGGCTCGATGTGAACGTGAATTGAGCCCGACCGGCGCGGCGCTTGCCATTGCGCGATACGTCCCTTAATCCTCCTTACATCGGCCTAAAGCTTTGTCGTTGCCTATCCGATAACCCGGATACAAGCCTGCTGCAGACGTCGCCTGACGTTTGGAAACGGCTCGCCACGATCAAACCGCAGTCTGTATGAGAGGAGGAGCGCTGATGTTTTCCCAAGGACACGCTGGAGCCAATGCGTATGCACGCGTGGGCGTCGAGACGGGTGTGATGGGCGCAAGTCCGCATCGTCTGATCGTGTTGCTGTATCAGGGCGCAAGGCAGGCAATCGCGCAGGCCCGCATGCATCTCCAGCAAGGCCAGGTGCCTGATCGCGGCAAGGCGATCAGCAAGGCGATTCGCATCATTGAAAGCGGGCTGCAGTCGTCGCTGAACCTTGAGGTGGGCGGCGAGATTGCAGGGCGGTTGAACGCGCTGTATAGCTACATGGCGCGGCGGCTGCTCGAAGCCAACATAAAACAGAGCGAGGCGATGCTGGTCGAAGTCGACGGCCTGCTGGCAACGCTCGAAGAGGCATGGATCGGGATTGCCCCGGAGATCGCGCGGATGGCAGCCCAGCCGGCCGCGGAAAGCATGAGATGACATCGAACGCAGAATATTTCGCCCGCTACGAGGCGGTTGCAGCGATTTCCTGCCGCATGCTGATGGCAGCCCGGCGAGCCCTGTGGAGCGACCTGGTCGACTTGCAGGAGCAATACCGGCATCAGGTGGAGGCGTTGAAAGAGGCCGACTCCGGCGTGAGGCTCGACGAAGCCGAGCGGCTGCGCAAATACGCGCTGATCCGGCAGATCCTCGCCGACGACGCTGCGATCCGCGATCTGGCGAATCCGCGCATGGCCAATCTGTCGGCACTGTTCGCCGGGCGGCCCACCCGCGTGCTCAAGGAACTGTACGGATTGCGCTAGGGCACCCCGGCCGCACCCGCGTACGACGCATCTGGCGCGCTCCGTCCGACGTGTTTTGGTTGAGCGTGCAGCCGCCAATGTGATCAAGGAATCGGCATGAACGGAATCGACGCGGCGCTCGCTTCGGCATTGACCAGCCGGGTCGACAGTCTGCTCGGCATCCAGCCGGGCAGTGCGGCCACCTCGCAGACCGGCGCGACCGGTGTCGGTAACGCGCCGACTGCCACCCCCCCTGCTGCCACGCCCGCACCACCGCCGTCCGCGCAAACCGCGCTGTCTGCGGTCGCGCTGACGCTCGACGCGATTGCCCGCTCGGGCGGCGAGGTCACGCTTGCCGTGCTCGGCCAGACGCCGATCTGGCCGGCTGCGCCCGCGCTCGATATGGAAGTCGAGGGGCTGCCGCTGTTCGACACGCCGGCGACCGCCGCGGCTGCGTCCGACCCTGCGGCGGGTACGACCGCGACCGCCAATGTCGCGGCGGCTCAACTACCGGTCGCGGCGCTTGCGGCGGCGCTCGAACAAACCGTCAGCGGCAGCGGCCTCTTTTACGAATCGCATCTCGCGCAGTGGCTGGGTGGCCAGCGCTCGCCCGACAGTCTCGCCGACGAGGCGCAGAACAAGCTGGTCGCCGAGGCCGCGCAATTGCCGCTCGACTGGGCCAGCGACGACGACGCGTCCGCTCCGAATGCGTCCCCTCGGCAGGGCACGGGTGCAACACCCAACGGCTCGCCGGGTAGCCCGACGAATGCGAATGCCAGCACGGCCTCCCGTTCCAACCAGTCGATCCTGACCGCGCAGGCCGCGCGCTTCGCGGCGGGCGAGGTGTTGGCCGATTCGGTATCCGACCTGAACAATCAGCCCGCGCACGCGAGCCTGCACAGCGCGACCGCGCCGACCGCCGACGCGGGTTCGGCGCCGAACTCGCAACAGGCGGCGGCCGTGCATCCGGCCACGGTGTCGCTGGTACGCCAGCAACTCGATCTGCTCGCCACCGGGCAGTTTCGCTGGACCGGTGAAGCGTGGCCGGGCGCGCGACTCGACTGGACCATCGAGCAGGACGGCGACGAGTGGGACCGCAGCGGCGGCGGCACGGCGAGCGAGGATGATCAGCCGTGGCGCACGCGTCTGACGTTGTCGTTGCCGACGCTTGGCACGGTCGACGCCGAATTGACGCTGACCGGCTCGCGGCTGGTCGCGCGCATGCTGGCGAGTCCCGGCGGGGCGGGACGGCTCGCCACGCAGGGCGAGAGTTTTCGTCAGCGGCTGGCGGCGGCGGGTATCGAGCTGAGCGGCCTGTTGATTCGCGAGACTGGCGGCGGCGTGCCGGGCAGCGGGACCAGCGCAACGAGTGCGGCTGGCGCGCAGGCGGCCGCTTCGGCGTATGCGCGGTCGGCTTCGGCGGCCGCCGCGGCGGCGGGGGCGTCGACCGCGTCGGTTGCGGGTTCGGCTGCGGCCTCGGCGGGTGCTTCAGCGGCCGCTGACGGTCATCACGCGGATGCCGCGCGGCGTAACGATTTCGACTGGGACATCTGATGAGCCGGAAAAATCGCCGCAGCGCGGCCGCGCTCGTGTACGACTCCCAAGGCGGCGATGCCACGCCGCGCGTGGTCGCCAAAGGCTACGGACTGGTCGCCGACATGATCGTGCAGCGGGCCAAGGAAGCGGGTCTGTATGTGCACGAGGCGCCCGAAATGGTGTCCCTGCTGATGCAGGTCGATCTCGACGCACGCATTCCGCCGCAACTTTACCAGGCGGTGGCGGAATTGCTGGCGTGGCTGCATCGGCTGGAAAGCGGCGCGGATCTCGAGTCCGCCCATAGCGCGAGCGACAACGAACAGGACGTGACCGACGTGGTTGCGACGGACGTCGAAGGCGGCCCAGCCGCACGTTGAAGCCGCGAGCACCTGGTCAGATGCTCGCGCCAAAGCGCGTCAGAACCGCATCATCAACTTCAGCAGCGCGTTGACCCGCTTGCCGTATGGCGGCGAAATCCAGCCGCGCGCATTCAGACGTGCCTGCGTCAGAACCGGCTTCATCTTCGAGAAAGTCGCGAAGCCTTCGTAACCGTGATACGCGCCCATGCCGCTTGCGCCAACGCCGCCGAACGGCAGGCTTTCGCAGGCCAGATGCATCAGCGTCTCGTTGATCGCCATGCCACCGGCAATGGTTTCGTGCGTGACGCGGTCGATCGTGCCGCTGTCGTCAGCGAACAGATACAGCGCGAGCGGGCGGGGCCGGGCGTTGATCCACGCGATTGCGTCATCGAGCGTGTCGTACGGGACGAGCGGCAGCAGCGGCCCGAAGATTTCCTCCTGCATCAGCGCGCAGTCGTCCGGCGCATTCGTGACGACGATCAGCGGAAAGCGGCGGCTTGTCGGGTCCGGTGCAGTGCCGGTCAGCGCGTGCAATTGCGCGCCGGCGGCGAGTGCTTCGTCGGCGAGACGCTCCAGCCGTTCAAAATGCCGCGCTGAAATGATCGACGTGTAATCGGGATTCTGTTCGAAGCCGGGATACATCGTCGCCATGCGCGCGCGCGCCCGTTCGATGAACGCCTGTTCCTTGCCGCGCGGCACCAGCACATAGTCCGGCGCGATGCAGGTCTGGCCCGCGTTGAGCGTCTTGCCGGCGACGAGGTTATCCACTGCGTTGTCGAAACGCGCATGTGCGCCGATGATGGCCGGTGATTTACCGCCCAGTTCGAGCGTGACCGGCGTCAGATGTTCGGCGGCGGCGCGCATCACTTCATGACCGACCTTGGTCGAGCCGGTGAACAGCAGATGATCGAACGGTTGCGCGCTGAACGCGGCGGCGAGCGTCGCGTCGCCGTTGACGACCGCGACGTGATCGGGTGAAAAAGTCTGCGCGATCAGTTGCTCGAACAACGCCGAGGTACGCGGCGTCAGTTCGGACATTTTGATGATCGCGCGATTGCCGGCGGTCAACGCGCTGATCAGCGGACCGACCGCAAGCAGCACCGGATAATTCCACGGCACGATAATGCCGACTACGCCGAGCGGCTGCGGCACGACCTTCGCGCGTGCGGGGAGCAGCCACTTGTTGGTGCTGCGGCGCTGCGCTTTCATCCAGCGCTTGCCGTGTCTGAGCGCGGCGTCGATCTCCTCTTTCACCAGCAGGAATTCGGCCAGCAGCACTTCCTGTTTCGAGCGATTGCCGAAATCGGCGTGCATCGCGTCGGCGAGTGCGTCGCGATGGTCGAGCATGACTTTGCGCAGCGCTTTGAGGTGCGCCGCACGCGTGTCCCATGACGGATACGGCGCGCGTAAATACGCGTGGCGCTGGTCGCGCAGCAGCGCTTCGAGCGCGGCGACCTCTGGCAGATCGTTCTTCATGGCGGTCCACTCCCTGATGGATGACGATGCGCGTTCGAGCGCGCTTATCTGATGGGTAATTTCTGTGTGGAGATGCCTCGCGGGCTCCACGAAATGCTCACGCTGGAAAAGCCCGCTCGATGATCGCGGCATGATCGAAGGTCGCCGGTAAGGTGCCGTACACGCGACCGCTTTCGCCGCAACCGTCGGCGAGACGTGTTGCCATGAACGCGTCGGCGACTTCGCCCGGCGCATGTTTCGCGAGCAGCGTGCCTTGAGCGATCAACACGATCTGCTGCGCGATTCGCCGCGCCGAGCTTTCACGGGCGTCGGCGGGTCCGTTGAGCGTCGCGACCAGTTTGCCGAGGGCGGCGCTCAACGCCGGATGCGTGTGCGCGTCTGCGTGCCAGGCGGCGAACAGCGCCTGCGCAGCTTCCGGCTCGCGTTCGATCGCACGCAGCACGTCGAGGCACATCACGTTCCCCGAACCTTCCCAGATCGAATTCACCGGCGCTTCGCGATAAAAGCGCGCCATCGGACCGGTTTCGACATAACCATTGCCGCCCCAGACTTCCATCGCTTCGCCGGTGAATTCCAGCGCGCGTTTGCAAACCCAGTATTTCGAAGCCGGTGTGACGATGCGCCGCCACGCGCGCTCGACCGGAGACGTGTTTGACGAAGCTGCGTCGGCGGACGCTTCGAAGGCGCGTGCCACACGCATGAACAGCGCCGTCGCAGCCTCGGATTCCAGCGCCAGATCGGCAAGAACGTTGCGCATCAACGGTTGATCGACGAGCGGACGGCCGAACGCGCTGCGATGACGCGCATGGTGAATCGCCTGCACGAGCGCGGCGCGCATCAGCCCCGTGCTGCCGATCACGCAATCGAGCCGCGTGTAATTCGCCATTTCGATGATGGTCGGCACGCCGCGTCCTTCGTCGCCGATCATCACACCGAACGCGTCGAGGAATTCGACTTCGCCGCTCGCGTTCGAGCGATTGCCGAGCTTGTCTTTCAGACGCTGAACCTGCACTGCGTTTTTGCGGCCGTCTGGCGCGAAACGCGGCACGAAGAAACATGAAAGGCCTTCTTGATCGTCGGTGCGTGCCAGCACGAGGTGCGCATCGCATTGCGGCGCGGAAAAAAACCACTTGTGTCCGATGAGCCGGTATTCGGCGCCACGGCCGCCGCCTGCCAATGCGTACGCGTGGGTCTGATTGCTGCGGACATCCGAGCCGCCCTGTTTTTCGGTCATGCCCATGCCGATCATCACGGAGGTCTTTTGCGTGAGCGGTACGTCGCGTGCATCGTGCTCGCGTGCATAAAGTTTGTCGCGCAGCAGGTCGAACAGCGCAGGTTCGCGTTGCAGCACAGGAATACTCGCAAACGTCATGGTCAGCGGGCACAGCGAGCCGGATTCGAGTTGCGCATGCAGGAAATAGCTCGCGCAGCGCGCGACCATCGCGCCAGGCTGCGGATCGGAAAAAGGCAATGCGTGCAGACCTTCGCGGCGCTGCAGCGAAAGCAGTTCATGCCACGCGGGATGAAACTCCAGCGCGTCGATGCGCTCGCCGCGCGGGCTATGTGTGAACAATTCGGGTGAGTGACGATTAGCCAGGTCGGCCAGCGCGAGCGTGTCCGGCGTGCTGAGCGCTGCGCCATGCCGGCGCAATGTCTCGCGATGCCAGCCGGCGCCGTCGCGTTCGAGTGCGTCGGACAAAGCGGTGTCGCACGAAAACAGGTTGTAGTCCGCGAGCGGCGGAGCCTGATTTGTCACGTCGTGCGTGGGGCCGATGCCATGCCGTTCCATCTGCTGTCTCCGTTCACCGCGGGGTCGCCGTTGCTGCGCTGGGCGACGGTGTGCTGGCGTGCGCCAGCGGGGCGCTGTTTCATTGCGGCGTGCGATGCCGCACACTGTGAGGACGCCCGTGCCGAGCCCTGTTTGAATGTCGCGCGAGGCCGTCTGGTGGCCGTCAGCGCGTCTTTCATCATAGGGTCGCGAGGGGGCTTGCGTTTAGAGGAATCGCTCTGACGCGAACCCGCCGTGGCCCCCGAACGCTCCCTACAATGCCGTTGAAACACACGTAGACAAGTGTGCACGAGACAGGGCTCGCGAGCAACGCGGCCCACAAGGAGGCGCGGATGCAATACGACTACATCATCGTCGGTGCAGGCTCGGGCGGTTGCTCGCTGGCGAGCCGTCTTGCGGATAGCTGTCCCGATGCGACGATTGCCCTGATCGAAGCCGGCCCGCACACGAATCGCAATCTGTTCATCAACATGCCGGTCGGCGTGGCGGTCGTGGTGCCGCAAAAGCTCAAAACCAATTACGGCTATCTGACGACTCCGCAACCGGGGCTCGACGGACGACAAGGCTATCAGCCACGTGGACGCGGCTTCGGCGGATCGAGTGCGATCAACGCGATGATCTACACGCGCGGCCATCCGCTTGATTACGACGAGTGGGCGCGACTCGGCTGCGATGGGTGGTCGTGGGCGGAAGTGCTACCGTACTTTCGCCGCGCCGAAGGCAACCAACGTGGCGCCGATGCGTGGCACGGCGACGCGGGCCCGTTGACGGTGTCCGACCTGCGTTATCAGAACCCGTTTTCGAAGCGTTTCGTCAAAGCGGCGCTCGAAGCCGGCTACCAACCGAATGACGATTTCAACGGCGCGGATCAGGAAGGCGTCGGCTTTTACCAGGTGACGCAGCGCGACGGACGCCGCTGCAGCGTGGCGCGCGCTTATATCTACGATCGCGCGCGTCCTAATCTGCAGACGATCTCAGACGCTACCGTGCTGCGCGTGACCTTTGATGGCAAACGCGCGAGCGGTGTCGACATCGTGCGCGGCGGAAAGACCGAAACGCTCGAAGCGCGTGCCGAAGTGGTGCTGGCCGCCGGGGCATTCAATTCGCCACAACTGTTGATGTGTTCCGGGATCGGGCCGGCCGCCCATCTGCAATCGCACGGCATCGCGGTGTTGCATGACGCGCCCGAGGTCGGCCAGAACCTGATCGACCACGTCGATTTCACGATCAACAAGCGGGTTTCGTCGATCGAGCCGACGGGTTTTTCGCTGCGCGGCATTGCGCGGATGCTGCCGCAATTCGCCACGTTCATGCGCCACGGGCGCGGCATGCTGTCGAGTAATGTCGCCGAGGCGGGCGGCTTTCTGAAAAGCCGTCCGACGCTCGAGCGGCCCGATCTGCAACTGCATTTTTGCGCGGCCATCGTCGACGATCACAACCGTCATATGCATTGGGGGCACGGCTATTCGCTGCATGTCTGTGTGCTGAGGCCGCATAGCCGGGGCAGCGTGACGCTCGCCAGCGCCGACGCGCGCACGAAGCCGCTCATCGATCCACGGTTTTTCAGCGATCCGCGCGATCTCGATCTGCTGGTGGACGGCGCGAAGATGGCGCGACGGATTCTCGATTCGCCGTCGCTCGCAGTGCACGGCGGGCGCGAGTTGTACACGCATGCGGGGCAGTCGGAAGCGGAATTGCGCCGCACCATCGCCGAACACGCGGACACGATTTATCACCCGGTGGCGACGTGCAGGATGGGCAGCGATGCGCGCTCGGTCGTCGATCCGCAATTGAGAGTGCGGGGGGTGACGGGGCTGCGGATCGTGGATGCGTCGGTGATGCCGACGTTGATCGGCGGCAATACGAATGCGCCCACGGTGATGATCGGCGAGCGCGCGGCGGAACTGATTGCGGCGAGCCGGCGGGAAGGGGCCGCGGAGTCGAGGACGGTGTTCGCGAGCGGAGAGACGACGGGGGCGAGGGCCGCGTCGGCGGTCTGAATCGTACTCAGGTGCTGCGATTTTCAGGTGGATTGTGCGGATAGAAGATGCGGGCCCGTTCACGCCAGCCCGCATGCCGCTATTCCACTATTCAGCTATTTCGCTATTCCGCAGGCGGTATTCAGCGCTATCCGAGTATCCCGATCCCAGGCCCGAGCATGAAATCGTCGCCGGACTGACCGGGCAACGCCTCGCGGGCCACCTGAAGCCACGCGCGCGCCGCATGTGACAGATAACCGTTGCGGCGCCATCCAATCGCCATTTCCCACGGAATTTCCGGCTCGACGACCGGCAAACAGGTGAACTGCGCGGGATCGAGCCGCCGGCAATAGGGCGCGGGCAGCAGCGCAATGCCAACGCCGGCCAGCACCAGCGCCGCCATGAAATCCCAATGCCCGCTGCGCCCCACGATAGTCGGCGCGAACCCCGCCGTGCGGCACGCATTCAGTACCACGTCGTTGAGCGCGAGACTCTCGCCATAGAACACGAACGGTTCATTCGCGAGTTGCGCGAGCGGCACCTCGTGCAGCGCGTCCCACCGCGAACCGGTGCGCGCGACGAGCCAGAGAAGCTGGCGGGTCATGGGCAGCACGTCGATATTTTCCGGATCCACCGGTTGCAGGACGCCGCCCAGCTCCAGTTCGCCGTTGATCAACGCGGTTTCGATTGCGCGCGAACCCTGTTCGAACAGTTTCAGCTCGATTTTCGGATACCGCTGACGGAATGCCGCAATGGCCGGCGTGAACAGCGCTCCGCCCATCGGCGGAATACCGATGGTGAGTTCGCCGCGCCCCAGTGTGTCGAGATCGTTCAGTTCGGCCTGCAACTGCGCGTGCGCCGCGAGCACGTCCTGGCCGCGCTGATAAACGATGCGACCGGCGTCGGTCAGCACCATCTGACGTCCGTCGCGCAGCAGCAGCGGCGAGCCGATCTCGTCTTCCAGCGACTTCACCATCTTGCTGATGGTGGGCTGCGTGACGAACATCTGCTCTGCGGCGGCAGTGAAGCTCTGCTGACGAACCACTTCAATGAAATACCGCAACGCTCGTAGTTCCACGGTCTCAGGCTCCGGAATTCCAAATTGGAATAATTTGAATGATTGTAAGTCATTATATTTATGATGCAGTGCAACCTATACTCGCTTTTTTCAGAAGCCCATCCAGGGATTGCCATGGCCTCGCCAGTTCTCGCTCCATCCGCTGTCCAGGCTCGGACCGGCCGCGCTAGCAGGCTCGGGCGCGTCGCCCGGATCGCGTTGCAGAGCGGGGCAATAGCCGGTCTGTGGCTTGCCGCCGATTTCGTCGTGCGTCTGGTGCACTTGCCCGTGCCCGGCGGCGTGGTCGGGCTGCTTGTATTGCTTGCGCTGCTGTTTTGCGGTGGCGTCGCGCCGCGCTGGATCAAGGCGGGCGCGGATTGGTTGCTGTCCGACATGTTGCTGTTCTTCATTCCGGCAGCGGTCGCGGCGGTTCAGTATGGCGGCCTGTTTCGCGAGGACGGCTGGCGGCTGGCACTAGTTGTCGTGGCCGGCACGCTGATGGTGATGGTGGCGGTGGCCTTCGCGGTCGAGCAGGCCGCCCGACTCGAGCGACGCCTTGCGCTGCGCCGCGCACTGATTGCGCGGCAGGCTGCGCGGGTCTGATCGTCCCACGGTTTATTTCCGCTGAAAGCCTACCCATGAGCCAGTTCTATGCGTCCCTTTTTGCCGACGACGCCTCGCGTCTGATCGCGGCCGGCTGCCTGGTTCTGACCGTCGTGCTGTATTTCGCGTCGAAGGCGCTGTACGCGCGGGTCAAATCGCTTTGGCTCGCGCCGCTGGTGGCCGTGCCGGTCGTGCTCGCGGCCATCGTGCTGGTCGCGCACATCCCTTATCCCGTCTATTTCGAGGACACGCGCTGGCTGATGTGGCTGCTCGGCCCGGCCACCGTCGCGTTCGCCGTGCCGATCTACGAATACCGCGCGTTGCTGAAGCGGCACTGGATCTCGCTCAGCGTCGGGGTGACGGTGGGGATCCTGGTCGGGGTTGGCGGCTCGTTGATGCTGGCGAAGCTGCTGCATCTGTCGCCGGAACTGCAACGCAGTCTGATGACGCGCTCGGTGTCGACGCCATTCGCGCTCGCCGTCTCCGACAAGATTCACGCGCCGAAAGATCTCACCGCGCTGTTCGTGATCGCCACTGGCGTCTGCGGGATGCTGTTCGGCGAACTCGTGCTGGGGTTCGTGCCGTTGCGCACGCGGCTCGCTCGCGGCGCGTCGTTCGGTGCGGCTGCGCATGGCATCGGCACCGCGAAGGCGCGCGAGTTGGGCAGCGAAGAGGGCGTGGTCGCCAGTCTGACGATGATGATCGCCGGCGTCGTGATGGTCTTGCTCGCGCCGATGCTGAGCTTGCTGCCAATCTGAAGCCGTCGCGCGGGCAACGAGTGCGCCTGCGCGGCGCGGCTTTCAACGCGCTGGATTTCAGGATGAGCCTGGCCGGAAGCCGGATACTATCGCCGGCCTCCCACCAACAACGGCATGCCGCGCGCACGGCTCGATCCATGACGCCGATCACTATCCTCATCCCCTGCTACAACGGCGCATCGACCCTCGGGCGTGCGCTTGAAAGTTGCCTGATCCAACCCGAAGCGGCGCAGATTCTGGTGGTGGACGACGGTTCAACCGATCACTCGGTCGACATCGCGAACCAGTTCAGCCGCCACGACCCGCGCGTGAGCCTGCTGCGCATGCCGCAAAACGGCGGCCCGGCGCGGGCTCGCAACTGGGGCGCGCTGAATGCGTCGCACGGACTGCTCGCGTTTCTCGACGCCGACGACGAATATCTGCCCGGCGCGCTGACCGCGGCAAGCGCGTTCATCGCTGACAACCCAGCCGCGGTATCCGTGCGGCTCGACGTCGACTACGTGGATTTCCCCGTCGAACTCACCGCTCACCCCGACTTCGCGGCGCACGCGGCCACCCTTAGCAATACCGTGCCGAGCAGCCTGATCATCCGGCGCGCGGCGTTCGCGGCGCTCGGCGGCTTTCCGATGGACGACGGGTTTCGCCGGATCGGCGGAGAAGACGGCGCGTTTTCGTGGACCCTGCGCGAAATTTTCGGCAATCCGCGCCTGGAAGATGCGAAACGTGTGCGCATGCATTACCACGCGGGGATCCACGCCGAACGCTACTTTCGCATTGCGCTGGGCCTGCAAGCGCCAGATTCCGCCGATGTCGACGAAGCGTTCCGGCTCTCACGGCAATTTCTCGACACGGCGCGCGCGGGCTTCATGCAATTGCGCATGGCGCAGGTAAGTTAGGCCGGCGAAGGGGCGGGGGAACCGCCCCCAAAATCCGATCCCCACGCCCTGAAGTTATCTCGATTTGCTACAATCGCGGTTCGTCTTCGAGGAGCGTTGCGACGGGTACCGCGAATCTGCATTCGCCGGCCGCCCGCCAGGCTCGAAGACTTCAATCGGAGGGCCATGAATGCGCATTGCGCTTTCTCAACCACCGCATCGAACCGCGCTCACGTCAAATTTCTAGTCACTACTTAGAAAGGAGGGCGTGATGAACGCCGCAGTTATCGATTCCAAAAATTCCCAGGACTACCTCGTTGCCGACATGTCGCTTGCCGACTGGGGCCGCAAGGAACTCAACATTGCCGAGACCGAAATGCCCGGCCTCGTGCAAACGCGCGAAGAGTACAAGGCGCAGCAGCCGCTGAAGGGCGCGCGCGTTGCCGGTTCGCTGCACATGACGATCCAGACCGGCGTGCTGATCGAGACGCTGACCGCGCTCGGCGCCGACGTCCGTTGGGCATCGTGCAACATTTTCTCGACGCAAGATCATGCTGCTGCGGCTATCGCCAAAGCTGGCGTGCCGGTGTTCGCATTCAAGGGCGAGTCGCTCGACGAATACTGGGAGTTCTCGCACCGCATTTTCGAATGGCCGAATGGCGAATTCGCCAACATGATCCTCGACGACGGCGGCGACGCCACGTTGCTGCTGATCCTCGGCGCGAAGGCTGAGAAAGACCGCTCGGTGATCTCGAAGCCGACCAACGAAGAAGAAGTCGCGCTGTACAAGTCGATCGCTGCGCACCTCGACGCGGACCCGACGTGGTACTCGACGCGTCTGTCGCACATTCAGGGCGTGACGGAAGAAACCACGACCGGCGTGCACCGTCTGTATCAGATGGAAAAGGAAGGTCGCCTGCCGTTTCCGGCGATCAACGTCAACGACTCGGTCACCAAGTCGAAGTTCGACAACCTGTATGGCTGCCGTGAGTCGCTGGTCGACGGTATCAAGCGCGCGACCGACGTGATGATCGCGGGCAAGATCGCGGTGGTCGCCGGTTACGGCGACGTGGGCAAGGGCTGCGCGCAATCGCTGCGCGGTCTGGGCGCAACCGTGTGGGTCACCGAAATCGATCCGATCTGCGCATTGCAGGCGGCGATGGAAGGCTACCGCGTCGTGACGATGGAATACGCCGCCGACAAGGCCGACATCTTCGTGACGGCCACCGGCAACTTCCACGTGATCGGCCACGACCACATGGCAGCGATGCGCCACAACGCGATTGTCTGCAACATCGGTCACTTCGATTCGGAAATCGACATTGCGTCGACCCGCAAGTACCAGTGGGACAACATCAAGCCGCAAGTCGACCACATCATTTTCCCGGACGGCAAGCGCGTGATCCTGCTGGCTGAAGGCCGTCTGGTGAACCTGGGTTGCGCAACCGGCCACCCGTCGTTCGTGATGTCGAACTCGTTCACGAACCAGACGCTCGCGCAGATCGAACTGTTCACGCAAGGCGACAAGTACGAGAACAAGGTGTACGTGCTGCCGAAGCATCTGGACGAGAAGGTCGCCCGCCTGCACCTGGCGCGCATCGGCGCGAACCTGACCGTGCTGTCGGACGAGCAGGCTGGCTATATCGGCGTGGACAAGAACGGTCCGTTCAAGCCGAACCACTATCGCTACTAAGCACGTTTGTCTGGCGCGACTCACGAGTTGAGCCAGACATTCCGGCGGTTGTAAAAGCATGAGAGTCTGAGAACACGGCGGCGCGCGATGCGCCGCTTTGTTCACCATGCCCGCGCTTTTGGCCACCCTTTTTATTTATCGGACATCCTGCCAAAGGAGCTTTACATGACCGTGCTGCTGACCTGGTTGATCAACGCGCTCGCGCTGCTGATCATCACCTACCTCGTTCCGTCGATCCACATCCGCAGTTTCGGCACCGCATTGATCGTCGCGGTGGTGCTCGGGTTGATCAATACGATCCTGCGTCCGGTGCTGATCCTGTTGACGCTGCCCGTCACGATCATCACGCTCGGACTTTTCATCCTCGTGGTCAATGCGCTGTGCTTCTGGCTGTGCGCGTCGCTGCTGAAGGGTTTTGAAGTGTCGGGTTTCTGGTCGGCGTTCTTCGGCTCGATTCTGTACAGCATCGTTTCGTGGCTGCTGTCCGCGCTCATTTTCGGCAACCGCAGTCTCGGTTGACCTACTGGATCATGAACCCGATCGAACTTTCATTCGAATTTTTCCCGCCTAAAACGCAGGAAGGCGTCGAGAAACTGCGCGCCACCCGTGCGGAACTCGCGGCGTTCAAGCCCAAGTTCGTGTCCGTCACGTTCGGCGCTGGCGGCTCGACGCAGCAAGGCACGCTCGATACCGTCGTCGACCTCGCCAAAAGCGGCGTCGAAGCCGCGCCGCATCTGTCGTGCATCGGCTCGTCGAAGGACAGCCTGCGCGCGATCCTCAACGAGTACCGCGCGCACGGCATTCGCCACATCGTCGCGCTGCGCGGCGACCTGCCGTCCGGCATGGGCGAAGTCGGCGAACTGCGTTACGCGTCGGAACTGGTGAGCTTTATCCGCGCCGAGTTCGGCGACTGGTTCTGGATCGAGGTGGCCGGTTATCCGGAATACCACCCGCAATCGCGCTCGCCGCGTCACGATCTGGAAAACTTCGCCCGCAAGGTGAAGGCCGGCGCGAATTCGGCGATCACGCAGTACTTCTTCAATGCCGACGCGTATTTTCGTTTCGTCGACGACGCGCGCAAGCTCGGCGTGGACGTGCCGATCGTGCCGGGCATCATGCCGATCACGAACTTCTCGCAACTGATGCGCTTCTCGGAAATGTGCGGCGCCGAAGTGCCGCGCTGGGTCGCGCGTCGGCTGGAGAGTTTCGGCGACGATCGCGAGTCGATTCGCGCGTTCGGCCTCGACGTGGTGACGGACCTGTGCCAGCGGCTGATCGACGCCAAAGTGCCGGGCGTCCACTTCTATACGCTGAACGGCGCTGCGGCGACCAAAGCGATTTGCGAACGGCTGGGCGCGTAAGCAAGCCGCCCGGTATCACCCGAAGAGGATCAATCCGCGCGGCCGCAATGGCCGCGCGGTTTTTTTTGCCGTTTCCAGCCCAATACCTTCCCCACCTCAAACTGGCGCAACCGCGCGGACCCTGCTTTCAGTTGGAAAGCAAATGGTAAGCCCTTGTTGAAGCTCATTTTTGTGCTGTCTATGATCGAAGCGCAGCTGATCCGGCTGCTGTGCGGAGGACGATATGACAGTGTCACAAAAGCTGTTTGCGTTTCACCAGTGCTGCCTGCCCGCTCTTGCCGCCTTTGCGGTTGCCATGAGCGCCGTGGCGTCCGGCCCTACGCAGGCGGCCACGCTGCCCGACAAGACGCTGGTGTTTTGCTCCGAAGGCAGTCCGGCGGGCTTCGACACCGCGCAATACACCACTAGCGTCGAATTCAGCGCGGGCTCCTACACGGTCTACAACCGGCTGATCGAGTTTGCGCACGGCAGCACCGATATCGAGCCGGGCCTCGCCGAAAAGTGGGACGTTTCGCCAGACGGCCTGACCTACACGTTCCACTTACGCCCCGGCGTCAAATTCCAGACCACGTCGTTCTTCAAGCCGACGCGTGAAATGAACGCCGACGACGTTGTTTTTACGTTCCAGCGGATGCTCGATCCGGATCAGCCATTCCGTAAGGCGTATTCCGTGCCGTTTCCGTATTTCAACGATCTGGGACTCGCGAAGAATATCTCGAAGATCGAGAAGGTCGATCCATACACGGTGCGCTTCACGCTAAAAGAAGTCGATGCGCCGTTTCTGCAACAGATCGCGATGCCGTTTGCGTCGATTCTGTCGGCGGAATATGCCGATCAGTTACTGAAAGCGGGTAAGGCAGCCGATATCAATCAATATCCGGTCGGCACCGGTCCATTCATTTTCCGCAGCTATACGAAGGACGATTCGATTCGCTTCGACGGTAATCCCGATTACTGGAAGCCCGGCGTGGTTAAAGTCGGCAAACTGATCTTCGCGATTACCGTCGATCCCGCCGTGCGGTTGCAGAAAATCAAACGCGGCGAATGCCAGGTGATGGCGTATCCGCGTCCCGCTGATATTCAGACGGTGAAAGCGGATTCATCGCTCGCGATGCCGAGCCAAGTGGGTTTCAACCTCGGCTATATCGCGTACAACACGACCAAAAAGCCGCTCGATAACGTGCTGGTGCGCCGCGCGCTCGATATGTCGATCAACAAAAGGGCGATTATCGATTCGGTCTATCAAGGCGCGGGCCAGGCCGCGACCAACCCGATGCCGCCGACCCAATGGGGTTACGACAAGAATCTGAAGGACGCCCCGTACGACACAGACAAGGCCAAAGCGCTGCTGAAACAGGCGGGTTATCCCGATGGCTTCGAACTCACTTTGTGGGCGATGCCGGTTCAACGGCCCTATAACCCGAATGCGCGTCTGATGGCGGAAATGCTTCAGGCTGATTGGGCGAAGATCGGCGTGAAGGTCAATATCGCCACCTATGAATGGGGCGAATATATTCGCCGCGCCCATGCCGGCGAGCATCAGGCGATGCTGATTGGCTGGACCGGCGATTATGGCGATCCCGATAACTGGCTGGGCGTATTGCTCGGCTGCGACGCGGTAAATGGCAGTAACTTTTCCAAATGGTGCTACAAGCCTTACGACGATCTGATCAGAAAAGGCCGTGGCACGACCGATATGGCCGAACGCACCAAGGCTTATACGGAAGCCCAGGAGATTTTCAAAGATCAGGTGCCATTCACGCCGATCGCTCATTCCACGGTGTATCAGCCAATCAGTAAGAACGTCACTGGTTTCAAGGTCGACCCGTTCGGACCGACCCAATTTCTGGAGGTTGGTCTGAAATAGCCGCAGCAGCACGCATTATTGCGTCTGCTGCGCGCTAGAACCGCATGGGCCGGCCCTCGCCGGCCCATGCGGTCGCCCTTATGCCTTAAGTGTTTCCTATCGTCAACACGGGTAATTTCCTCCGCTTGTTGCTGCGAGCCAAGCTCAAGTAAGATCGCGCTACGCTGGCGGGAGCCAGCCTTGAACCTGGAGGAAACATGAAGCAAAACAATCTGTTGCGCGCCGTGCGTGTTACGACGCTCGTCGCCGCTGCAGCGGCATCGCTGGTGGGCGCGAACAGCGCGCGCGCCGAGATCCCGAACAAGACCCTCGTCTACTGCTCAGAAGGCAGCCCTGCGGGTTTCGATCCGGCCCAATACACGACGGGTGTCGACTTCACGGCCAACACGTTCACCGTTTATAACCGTCTCGTCGAATTCGAGCGCGGCGGTACGAAAGTTGAACCCGGTCTCGCCGAGAAGTGGGATGTGTCGGAAGATGGCAAGACCTACACGTTCCATCTGCGTCATGGCGTGAAGTTCCAGACCACGTCGTTCTTCAAGCCGACCCGCGATTTCAACGCGGACGACGTCGTGTTCTCGTTCCAGCGCATGCTGGACCCGAACCAGCCGTTCCGTAAGGCGTATCCGGTGCAGTTCCCGTACTTCACCGACATGGGCCTCGACAAGCTGATCACCAGCGTCGAAAAGGTCGATCCGTACACGGTCAAGTTCACGCTGAAGGAAGTCAACGCGCCGTTCATCCAGAATCTGGCGATGGAATATGCGTCGGTGCTGTCGGCGGAATATGCGGACCAACTGTTGAAGGCCGGCAAGGCGTCGGACATCAATCAGTTCCCGGTCGGCACAGGTCCGTTCATTTTCCGCAGCTACACGAAAGACGCGACGATCCGCTTCGACGGCAATCCGACTTACTGGAAGCCGAACGCAGTGAAGATCTCGAAGCTGATCTTCTCGATCACGCCGGACGCCGGCGTGCGCGTGCAGAAGATCAAGCGCGACGAATGCCAGGTGATGAGCTATCCGCGTCCCGCCGACATCGCACCGCTGAAGGCTGAAGCGAACATCGACATGCCGTCGCAACCGGGCTTCAACCTCGGCTACCTCGCGTACAACGTGACGCACAAGCCGGTGGACAAGGTCGAAGTGCGTCAGGCCCTCGACATGGCGATCAACAAGAAGGCGATCATCGAATCGGTGTACCAGGGCGCAGGCCAGCTCGCCACCAACCCGATGCCGCCGACCCAATGGTCGTTCTACAAGGACCTGAAGGCCGCGCCGTACGATTCGGCCAAAGCCAAGGACCTGCTCGCGAAGGCCGGTTTTCCGAACGGCTTCGACATCACCCTGTGGGCGATGCCGGTGCAACGCGCGTACAACCCGAACGCCCGTCTGATGGCGGAAATGATCCAGGCCGACTGGGCCAAGATCGGCGTGAAGGCGAAGATCGTCACGTACGAATGGGGTGAGTACATCAAACGCGCTCACGCTGGTGAAGACGATGCAATGCTGATCGGCTGGACCGGCGACAACGGCGATCCGGACAACTGGCTCGGCACGCTGCTTGGTTGCGAAGCGGTGAACGGCAACAACTTCTCGAAGTGGTGCTACAAGCCGTTCGACGATCTGATCCAGAAGGGCCGTGTGACGTCCGACGTGGCTGCACGCACGAAGGCTTACATCGAAGCGCAGCAGATTTTCGCTCAGCAACTGCCGTTCTCGCCGATTGCTCACTCGACGGTATATCAGCCGGTCAGCAAGAAGGTGGTCGACATGCGCATCGAGCCGCTTGGCTATGCACGCTTTGACGGCGTGAGCGTCAAGTAACCGGTTTGGCACGTCATAAAATTTGCGCAGTACGCTTTTCGCACGGTTAGAAAACTGGTCGAAATGGTCCGGCGGCCGGGGTCACAAGCCCTCGTCGCCGGTTGCGTTTTTTCTTCACCAAGACCATAGGGACGAACCATGTTCCGCTTTGTTTTGCGCCGCATCGGCATGGTGATACCGACCTTCATCGGCATCACCATCCTTGCATTTGCGCTGATTCACCTGATTCCGGGCGACCCCATCGAAGTGATGATGGGCGAGCGCGGCGTCGATCCCGCGATGCATGCCGCCGCATTGCATCGTCTCGGGCTCGACGAGCCTCTGCCGATGCAATACATCCACTATCTTGGCCGCGCGCTGCATGGCGACCTCGGTACCTCGATCATCACCAACACCAGCGTGATGGGCGAATTCCTCGCACGCTTTCCCGCTACCGTCGAACTGTCGATCTGCGCGATGCTGTTTGCGCTGATCGTGGGTCTGCCAGCGGGCGTGTTCGCGGCGCTCAGACGCGGCACGGTGGTCGATCACGGTGTGATGGGCACGGCGCTAACCGGCTATTCGATGCCGATCTTCTGGTGGGGCTTGATCCTCATCATGTTCTTCTCGGTCGATCTTGGCTGGACGCCGGTGTCGGGCCGCATTGCGGTCGAATACGACATTCCGCACGTGACCGGCTTCATGCTGATCGACGCGCTGATGCCAGGCACCGACGAGGGTGCGTTCAAATCCGCGTTGAGCCATCTGATTCTGCCCGCCATCGTGCTCGGCACGATTCCTCTGGCCGTGATTGCCCGGATGACGCGTTCGTCGATGCTCGAAGTGTTGCGTGAGGATTACATCCGCACCGCACGCGCGAAAGGTTTGTCGCCGGGACGCGTGATCGTCGTGCATGCGCTGCGTAATGCGCTGATTCCGGTGGTGACGGTGATCGGTTTGCAGGTCGGCACGCTGCTCGCGGGCGCGGTGCTGACCGAGACGCTGTTCTCGTGGCCGGGCATCGGCAAGTGGTTGATCGACGCGATCAGCCGACGCGACTATCCGGTCGTGCAGGGCGGTATCCTGATGATCGCCACACTGGTGATCGTCGTGAACCTCGTCGTCGATTTGTTGTACGGCGTGCTTAACCCCCGCATCCGCCATACGAGGTGAATATGAACCCCCACGCTCACATACGTTCGCTGCCCCCCGAGGGGGCGCATGCCTCCCTTGAGGCGGCTCGGCGGGAGGCATGACGCAAATGGCAGACATACAAAACACAGTCCCCCAGTCGGTCACGCCTCCCAGTGGCCGCGCAATCGCCGCCCGTGAATTCTGGGCGAATTTCTCGCGTAACCGCGGTGCGGTCGCCGCTGGCGTGATCGTGCTGTTGCTGGTTTTCATCGCGATCTTCGCGCCGTTGATCGCGCCGCATAGCCCGATCGAGCAGTACCGCGACAACGTGAAGATTCCACCGGCGTGGCTCGACGGCGGCAACTGGAAGTTCATTCTCGGCACCGACGAAGCGGGCCGCGACATCCTCTCGCGTCTGATGTACGGCGCGCGCCTGTCGTTCTGGATCGGCTTTGTCTCGGTCGTGCTGGCGTTGATTCCGGGCGTCGTGCTCGGGCTGATCGCCGCGTTCTTCGAGAAGTGGGCCGACACGCCAATCATGCGGATCATGGACGTGCTGCTCGCGTTGCCGTCGCTGCTGCTCGCCGTCGCCGTGGTCGCGATCATCGGTCCGGGTCTGGTCAACACGATGCTGGCGATTGCGATCGTGGCACTGCCAGGCTACGTGCGTTTGACGCGTGCGTCGGCGCAAGGCGAGTTGCAGAAGGAATACGTGACCGCTTCGCGTGTCGCGGGCGCCAGCACGATGCGTTTGATGTTCTCGCAAGTGCTGCCGAACTGCACCGCACCGCTGATCGTGCAAGCCACGCTCGGTTTTTCGTCGGCGATTCTCGATGCGGCCGCGCTCGGTTTTCTCGGGCTCGGCGTGCAGCCGCCGTCGGCGGAGTGGGGCGCGATGCTGGCCTCGGCGCGCGATTACATCGACAGCGCATGGTGGATCGTCACGATGCCGGGTCTGTCCATCCTGATCTCGGTGCTCGCGATCAATCTGCTCGGCGACGGGCTGCGCGATGCACTCGATCCCAAACTGAAACGGATGGCATGACATGACCTCGCTATTAACCATCCGCAACCTGGCGGTAAATTTCAACGGCCTGCCCGCCGTCGACCGCATCAGTCTCGACGTCGCCCCTGGCGAAGTCGTTGGCGTAGTCGGCGAATCGGGCTCAGGCAAAAGCGTGACGATGATGGCGCTGATGGGCCTGATCGACGCGCCCGGCATAGTCACCGCAGACGAAGTCACGTTCAACGGCACGAATCTGCTGAAGGCCTCGGCGAAGGAACGCCGCAAGATCATCGGCAAAGATATCGCGATGGTGTTCCAGGACGCGCTCACCAGTCTGAATCCGAGCTATACGGTCGGCTATCAGATCAAGGAAGTGCTGAAGCTGCACGAAGGCCTGCGCGGCAGCGCGCTCGACAAACGCGCGCTGGAATTGCTCGACCAGGTCGGCATTCCCGATCCGAAAGGGCGCATCAACTCGTTCCCGCATCAGATGTCGGGCGGCATGAACCAGCGCGTGATGATCGCGATGGCGATTGCCTGCAACCCGAAACTGCTGATCGCCGACGAGCCGACCACCGCGCTCGACGTGACGATCCAGGCGCAGATCATGGAGTTGCTGATCAAGCTGCAAAAGGAACGCGGCATGGCGCTCGTGCTGATTTCGCACGATCTCGCCGTGGTGTCCGAGGTCGCGCAGCGCGTCGCGGTCATGTACGCTGGCGAAGTGATCGAAACCAACAAGGTGCCGGATATTTTCGCGGCGCCCCATCATCCGTATACGGAAGCGCTGCTGGCCGCGATTCCCGAGCACAACGTGGGCGCGGTGCGGCTCGCGGCGTTGCCAGGGATGGTGCCGGGACGTGACGATCGTCCGAAAGGATGCCTGTTCGCGCCGCGCTGCAAGTACGTGGTCGACGACTGCGTGAAGGCGCGGCCCGCACTTGCGCCGATGCAAGGTCACGCCGAAGTGGCGCGCGTGCGCTGCATCAAACCCCTGAACCTGAGCGGCGACGCGAACGTTCACACCCATGGAGGCGCACGATGAACGCAGTACTCGAAACGCGGCGCCAGTCGGACCATGCGGGCGATCACGTGCTGGTCGCCGACCAGCTCGCGCGTTACTACACCGTCAAGCGCGGCATGTTCGCGTCGGGCACGGTGAAGGCGCTGAACGGGGTGTCGTTTGCATTGGAGCGCGGCAAGACACTGGCGGTGGTCGGTGAATCCGGTTGCGGCAAGTCCACGCTCGCGCGGCAGCTCACGATGATCGAAACGCCTAGCGCGGGTCGCCTGCTGATCGACGGTGAGGACGTGGCCGGTGCGGATCACGCGAAGATCGCCGCATTGCGGCGGCGCGTGCAGATGGTGTTCCAGAACCCGTTTGCGTCGCTGAATCCGCGTAAGACTGTCGAGCAGACGCTCGGCGAGCCGCTCGCGATCAACACGCAATTGAGCGCCACCGAACGCGCCGAACGGATCGCGCAGATGATGCGCACGGTCGGCCTGCGTCCGGAACATGCGAAGCGTTATCCGCATATGTTCTCCGGCGGTCAACGTCAGCGTGTGGCAATTGCTCGCGCGATGATTCTCGATCCACAGATCGTGGTTGCCGACGAACCGGTGTCCGCGCTCGACGTGTCGATCCAGGCGCAGATCCTGAACCTGTTCATGGACTTGCAGGAACAGTTCAAGACCAGCTACGTGTTCATCTCGCACAACCTGTCGGTGGTCGAGCATATCGCCGACGACGTGATGGTGATGTACTTCGGCGGCGTCGCCGAACTCGGCGACAAGAAGAAGATTTTCGCGAAGCCGAGGCATCCGTACACGCGCGCGTTGATGTCCGCCACACCCTCCATCTTCGAAGCGGATCGCAGCATCAAGATCAAGCTGCAGGGCGAGATGCCGTCGCCGTTGAATCCGCCGTCGGGCTGTACGTTCCATCAGCGCTGCCCGTATGTGATCGACCGTTGCCGCAGCGAAGAACCGAAGCTGCGTGAAGTGGATGGCCGTCAGGTCTCGTGTCATCGCGCCGAGGAGGTGGGGGACGTGGATGCCTGATGCAGTGGCGGCGCGTCGTATTGCGCGCCGCTCGCGTGATGGCGGCCGCCGCGCCGCTTTCGCGCGCCGCTGGGGAGCGCGCGCACTGACCGGTGCCGTGCTCCTTGGCGTCTGTACTTTTCCGGCGATGCGTGTCGCGCCGTCCGGTCTCGCTTATGCCGCGGGCGCGGCGGCCAATACGCCCGCGCAGGCCGGACGTCCGGCGGTGACGGTTCCCGGTGTGCCGACGCCGCCCCCCGCCAGTCTGCCCGGCTTTCATACCGCGCCGTCGCTGCCGCCCGCCACGCCGGGCAGCACCGCAAGCGGTCCGGTCCGCGCGCAGCCCGCGCGCATGCCGTTTTATGTCGCGACGCGCGGCACGACCACCCTCTATGTGCTGGGCACGCTGCATGTCGGCGATCCGAACGATTATCCGGCGACGCAGCCATTCCGCCCGCAGATTCTTGCCGCGCTGGCCGCATCGCCGACGCTGGCACTCGAACTGTCTCCCGACGAACTGCTGGTCTCGCAAGACGACGTGTCGAAGTACGGCGTCTGCCGGCACGACTGTCTGCCCGGTTTGTTGCCCGAACCTCTGTGGCACAAGCTGGCGATGAGGTTGCGCGGCAACCCCGCCGCGCTCGACGCCATCAAGAAGATGCGGCCATGGCTCGCGTCACTGGTGGTCGAAACGTACGACTCGCTGAGCGCCGGCCTGCAGACCGAGTACGGCTCGGAAGCGCAATTGCAGAACGTGTATCTGAAGACGCGCGGCAAGATCGTCGGTCTTGAAACCTTGCCGCAGCAGATGCGTGCGTTCACGAATCTTTCGTTGGCTCAGCAGCGCGAAATGCTCGCGCAGGATCTCGTGCAAACGCCCGCACAAAATGTCGCCGACGTGCACGCGCTGCACCGGCTGTGGCAGGTTGGCGATGCCGACGCGATTGCCGCGTGGCAGGCCGCCAAGTCCGAGAATCTGGCGCGCGACAAGCGCGTCTCCGATTCGATCGACAACCGGATCGTCTACGAGCGCAACCGGCGCTTCGTGTCGCGGATGCTACAGATCGCCGCGCCGAACAAGCCGGTGTTCGTGGCCATCGGTGCGTTGCATCTGGGCGGACCGAAAGGCGTGCTGCAGCTTTTGCGGCAGCGCGGCTTCGTGGTGGAACCGGGCTGACGCGCTACAAAAACATCATGAAGTTCAGCAGAAAGATGTTGATGACCAGCATGGTCAGCGCCGTAGGAATCTGCACTTTGATCACCGCGTTCTTATCCGGCAATTCCAGTAAGGCGACCGGCACCATGTTGAAGTTCGCTGCCATCGGCGTCATCAGCGTGCCGCAGTAGCCGGAAAACATGCCGATTGCTGCCATCACCGCCGGATTGCCGTGGAACACGCCCACCAGAATCGGCACGCCGACACCGCCTGTCATCACCGGGAACGCGGCGAAGCCGTTGCCCATCACCATCGTGAACAGCGCCATGCCGATGCAATACACAGCGACCGCCACGAAACGGTAGTCGAGGCTGATATAAGCCGTGGTGACGTGCGCAACGGCCTTGCCGACGCCCGCATCGGAGAACACGAGACCGAGCATGCCCAGCATTTGCGGCAGCACGGCGGCCCACGATAATGCATCGACCAGCCGGCGCGCTTCTTTCATCGACTGACCGACGGTATCACGCGTCATCACGCAGGCAATCGCGAGCGCGATCACGCAGCCCAGGCCGAAGCCGATCAGCGTGACGTTGGCCTTTTCGATCAGCGGAACGCCGCTAAAGATCAGGTGACTCGCCGACAGCGTGATGATCACGGTCACCACAGGAATCGTCAGCGCCGGTATGAACAGCTTGTTGCCCAGCCGCGCGGCGCTGGCCTTGCGGGCCTCGGGCGACAGCGTTTTGGGCTTTGCCGCCGTGACGCCGCCGAAGCCGGCAATCAGCGCCATCACGATCACTGCGACGCCGACCACAGCAGGCGGCAACCGGTCGCCGATCAGAAAGATCAACGCGTAGAGAATCCAGAAGCCGCCAGCGGTGAAGCGGCGCGGGTGCTCCCTGTCTGTGACGATCATCCCGCCGATCACCAGCAGCACGATACCCAGCAGCCAGAACAGATAGTTGATGGTGAACGTCATGCTTTGTCTCCCGCAGCGGGTTGCGTCGACGAAACCGGCGCATTGCCGCGCAGTTCGCGTTCGAGCCGCCGGTCGAGCAGATACAGACGGAAGCCGTGAACGAGGAACGCGCAGATCGCCGTCGGAATGCCCCACACGGCGACATGAATCGGCTCGACAACGATGCCTGCCTCTTTCAGGAAGGTGGTCATCAGCACGATTGCGCCGAATGCGACGAAGATGTCCTCGCCGAAGAACAGGCCGACGTTGTCGGTCGCAGCGGAGAACGCGCGCAAGCGGAATCGCACGGCATCGCTGAGTTTGCCGAAGCGGGTTTCGGCCGCGCCTTCGGCCATCGGCGCGATCAGCGGCCGCACCATTTGCGGATGTCCGCCGAGACCGGTCAAGCCGACAGACGCAGTGAGCTCACGCACCAGCAGATAAACGATCAGCAGACGGCCTGCAGTCGCCGCCTTGATGCCGCTGATCCAGGTCTGCGCGCGCTCGCGCAGACCGTGTCGTTCGAGCAGCCCGATCACCGCGAGCGGCAGAAGAATGATCAGCGGGATATTGCGCGTCTTGATGAAGCCGGTGCCGATCAGCGCGAGAATTTTTTCAGGTGGGAAATTCGCGGCAAGCCCGGTGACGATCGCGGCGACCGCCACGATCAGCATCGGATTAAACCGCAACAAAAAGCCAACGATGATGACGGCCACGCCAATCAGCGGCCATAGACTGACAGTTGTCTGCATCCGGATCTCCAAACAGGGTTCAACCTCGCCGCTTGTGACGGCGAACAGGGTTATGGCGCGTGGCGGCCCGTCCCTACGCCTTCTGGTTGTCGCGGCTCTTGGCGGCCGCGTTGCTTTCGACTGCGATTACCTGCACCTGCACCTGCACCTGCGTTGCTGCGCGACTGCGGGTACTGCGGGTACTGCGGGTACTGCAATACGACCGGCACCTGGCAAACGCCCCGCGTGAGAGCGGGGCGTCTGAGGTGTCGCAGGAAAGTTAAATGGCGCTGTTTGTATCGCTGATGTTGACCCTGTCGTCTACACGCGTGCTGCGCCCGCCGCGTGAACTTCGATACCGGCCGCTTCGAGCGCGCCGCGAATGCGTTTCGCAAACGCCAGCGCGTGAGGACCATCGCCATGCAGGCAGATGGTTTGCGCGTTCAGCGGCACCCATTGACCGTCCACCGCCTGCACGCGCTGGTCGCTGACCATCGCGAGCGTGCGCTGCAACACCTCGTCTTCATCGTCGAGCAACGCACCCGGCTGGTTGCGCGGCACGAGTGAGCCGTCCGCGCGATAGCCACGGTCGGCGAAGACTTCTTCGATCGCGGTGAGGCCTGCGTTGCGTGCCGCCGTCACGAGACCGCTGTTGGCGAGCGCGAACACTGCCACCGATGGATCGAAATCGTGTACCGCCGACACGATCGCGTCAGCGATCCTGGCGTCGCGCGCGGCCTGGTTGTACAGCGCGCCGTGCGGCTTGACGTGCGCGATGCGGCCGCCTTCGGCCTGCGCAATCGCCGACAGCGCGCCAAGCTGATACAGCACGCCCGCGTAAATCTCGCCGACCGGCAAATCCATTTCCTTGCGGCCGAAATTCCCGGGATCGTTGAAGCTTGGATGCGCGCCGATCGACACACCTTTTTGCACCGCCCAACGCACGCATTCGCGCATCGTATTGGCGTCGCCCGCGTGCCAGCCGCACGCAATGTTCGCCGAGCTGACGAGTGCGAGCAACGCTTCGTCGGAGCCGCAGCCTTCGCCGAGGTCGGCGTTCAAATCGATTTCCATGGTGTTGCCCTCCTGATTGCAAGTGCCCTCCGGTCTGGCGTCTTTCGCGCCAGACTGCCGAAGGGACGACGCCTTCCCGGCAGCAAACCGGAGGCGCCCCTGCGTTTTCCCGTTACACCGCCGCAGCCGCCAGCTGACGCGCGCAGCGTTCTTCATGCATCGCGATCGCGGCGTCGATCTGCCGTAAATACGTGCGTTCTTCCAGCAAAGCCTGACGCGCTTCATAAGTCGTCGTCGGGATAAAGCGTACGGACGCGTTCAGCCTGACCTGCGCAAGTTTCCACAGATCCGCCTGAATCACGGCGCCGATCTTCGGATAACCGCCGGTGGTCTGCGCATCGCTCATCAACACGATGGGCTGGCCGTTCGGCGGCACCTGAATGGTCCCCGGCAGCACCGCGTGCGACAGCAGATCGGTCTTCTGCGCGCGTTTCAATTCGGCACCCGCGAGGCGATAACCCATCCGGTTGCTGTTCGGCGTGACGAGCCACTCGTCGGACCAGAACGCTTCCTGCGCGTCCGCGGTGAAGCTGTCGTATTCCGGGCCGCGTAGCACGCGAATCGGAATCGCCCAAGGCACACCCGACGGATGACGCCCCCGCCGCAGTGGTTCGTGAACCAGCACGAACTTGCACCAGTGAGGCGCTTTCACACCGAATTCCGGCGCCTCGGGCGTGAAGCCGACATGGCCGCGCGGCGGCGGCGCGCCGACCGGCAAGCGGTCGCCATCGCGCAGCGCGCGGCCGCCGAGTCCGCCGAACTGACCGGCGAGGTCGGTGCCGCGCGAGCCGAGCATCGGCAGGACATCGATGCCGCCTGCTACGCACACGTAGCCGCGCATGCCGCGCTTCGCACCGTTCAGCACCAGTTCCTGACCGGCTTGCACCGGCAGGCTCCACCATGAATAGACCGGCTTGCCGTCGAGCGTCGCGCCGAATTCAGTGCCGGTGATCGCCACCCGGGTGGCGCGCAGAAAGCGCAGCACGGTGGGGCCAAAGGTGATTTCGAGACCGGCCGCATCGGGACGGTTGCCCACCAGCCGATTACCGACTTCCAGCGACAGACGGTCGAGCGCGCCCCCCATCGCTACCCCGAGATGCCGATAGCCGTGACGGCCCAGATCCTGAATCGTGGTCAGCAGACCCGCGCGAATCACATCGATCATGCGTGTATCCCCGCGATGGCGAAGCGCACCCGGTCGCCGGGTTGCAGCAGCGTGGGCGGCCGGCGCGCGGCGTCGAAGAGCGACAGATCGGTGCGTCCGATCAACTGCCAACCACCCGGCGACGTAGCCGGATAAATGCCCGTCTGCTCCCCGCCGATCCCCACCGACCCCGCCGGCACTTCAAGCCTCGGCGACGCCCGGCGGGGGGTGTGCAGCGCGGCTTCGAGGCCGCCCATATAGGCGAAGCCCGGCTGGAAGCCGAGGAAGAACACGACATACTCGCCGCTCGAATGGCGTTGCACGATTTCGCTCACGCTGAGTCCGGTGTGATCGGCGACGGCTTGCAGATCCGGGCCAAATTCGCCGCCATAGTGCACCGGTATCTCCACTTCGCGACCCGCTTCGGCCACACCGCTGGCCGCGTTCCAGGCTTTCAGCAACTCGCTGGCGAGCGCTTCGCGGTCGGCTTCGAGTGGATCGAAGACGAGCGTCAGGTTGTTCATGCCCGGCACGACTTCCAGCACATGCGGCCAGTCGCGCGCGGCCTCGGCGGCCGCCCACACACGCTGCTGGCACGCCAGCGTCGCGGGCGGCGGCGATTCGCAGACAAGCGCGGCATCGCCGAGCGGAAAAATTCTTGGTTGGCTCATGGCTTCACAGCCCGGTTCGAGTGAAAGGAGTCGAGCACGCAGCGCTCTTTGATGCCTGCCGACCTCCTGGCCGGCCTCTGACACACGATGATTGAAGCGTACATTATCAATAAAATATCAACAATTTATCAATAAGCGTTTTTGCCAGGCTCGCCGGGACGGGCGGCGCGTCGTACACTCCCGTCACCTTTCCATCCCGTTTCCTCGAGAATTTCCGCCATGTCACGCCATCCCACCAAGATCGTCTCCTCGGAACATCTCGTGTCCGAGACCAGCGCGGAACTGTCCGAACTCGAGTACGCATTGATCATGGCCGGCAATGCGTTCAACCGGTGGATGGTGCGTTGCATGTCGGCCGCCGGCGACAAGGACATGACCGCCATCGAAGTATCGCTGCTTCATCATGTCAGCCACCGTGAGCGTCGCAAGAAACTGGCGGACATCTGCTTCGTGCTGAACATCGAAGACACGCACATCGCCACGTACGCGTTGAAGAAGCTCGTAGCTAGAGGGTATGTAAAAAGCGAAAAGACCGGCAAGGAAGTGTTCTTCTCGGCAACCGACGTGGGCCGCGAGTTGTGTCTGAAGTATCGGGAAGTGCGCGAGAGCTGCCTGATTTCAACGCTGAAGGAAAGCGGGCTGACCAACGAGCAGATCGGCGACGCGGCGCAGTTGATGCGCAACGCGTCCGGTTTGTACGACACGGCGGCGCGGGCGGCGGCATCTTTATAAGCCTGGTTGGCCGGTTGGCGCGAAGGCATGAAGCGCCGGGCCGCCGCGTTCGCCTGAAATCAACTCAACGTGGCGGATAAAGCCCGGCTTCCGTCACGATCAGATCGAGCGGAATGTCGTGCGCTTCACGTTGCAGATCTTGCGTGCGGCACGCTTCATACGCGATGCCCACCGTGATCGGCTTCTTCGATCCCGGCCATGCGGCCAGCGTGCGATCGTAGTAACCGCCGCCATATCCGAGCCGGTAGCCATCGGCATCAAATCCGACACACGGCACGAACAGCAGTGCGGGAACCACCGCGCGACCGGAAGTCGGCTCAGCGATCTTGTGATGGCCGATTTTCATCGGCGTCTCAGGCGTCCATGCATGAAACTCGAGCGGCACGCCGCGTTCTTTGACAATCGGCAAGCTGGCTTCGCGCTGTGCATTGGCGGCCAGCCAGGCAGAGATTGCGGGGCGCGCGTCGAACTCGCCCGCGAGCGGCCAGTAGAAGCCCACGCTGTCCGCTTCGTAGTGCTTCAGCGCGTCCAGCACACGACGGCCCAGCGCGACGTTGCAGGCCGGGTCGGAAGCCGCTTGTAGCCTTGCTTCCAATAGCATTCGACGCAACGCCTTTTTCGATTCCGGGATAGGGTTGCATGCTATGCTTGGGTTCAATTCGCGCTCCAGAAACAACGATGTCAAAACGCCTTTACCGAGTATATCGCGCGGCCGGTCTGGCGCTCGCCGCTGCGGCACTCGTCGCGTGCAGCACAGCCTCAGCCGTCAAGCCCATCCCCATTTCGCAGCTCACCGACGACGACCAGACCTTCGTCCAGTTGCGTGAAGCGGCCCGCAATAACGACGCAGCGCGTGCCGCCCAGCTGGCCAGCATGATCCCGAACTATCCGGCGCCTGGATATGTGGAGTACTTCCAGATCAAGCCGCAATTGTTCGATTCGTCGGGCCATGCGCGCACTGACGCGCCGGACACACCGGTGCTGGCATTCCTGCAGAAGTACGACGGCCAGGCCATCGCCGACCGCATGCGCAACGACTACCTCACGGTGCTCGGCACGCGTCATGACTGGCGCAACTTCGATCAGCAATACGCGCGCTTCGTGTTGAACGACGACACGCAGGTGAAGTGTTACGCGCTCGAATCGCGCGCATCGCGTGGCGAGAACGTGGCGGATGCCGCGCGTGCGTTACTGGTCGATCCGAAATGGTATGGCGACGGCTGCGTCGACCTGATCACCATGCTGGGCGTGAGCCGCCAGTTCAGCACCGACGACATCTGGCAACAGATCCGCCTCGCGTATGAGCAGAACTACACCAACACCGGCAGCAAGCTGCTCGACGCACTGAGCAACAACCCGCCTGATCCGACGCTGTTCGCGCAGGCCACCAGTACGCCGCCGTTGTTGCTGGCGCGCGGCGTCGGTCCGGATTCGCAATCGCATCAACTGGCGTTGCTCGCGATCACCCGCATGGCACGCAACGACCCGGCTATGGCTGCGGCGACGTTTGCGTCGGTGGCGCCTTCGCTGAATTCGCCGGAGCGCGCAATCGGGTGGGGCACGATTGCCTATCAGGCCGCCGCCAAGCAGATGCCGAGCGCAGTGGACTGGTACCGCCTGTCGGCGAATGCGCCGCTGTCGAATCCCGCGTATGAATGGCGTACCCGCACCGCGCTGCTGGCGGGCGACTGGAACATGGTGCGCTGGTCGATCGAACAGATGCCCGAGGCGCTGCGCAACCAGCCGTCGTGGGTGTACTGGCATGCCCGTGCGCTCAAGCAGGCTGGCGACACGGCCACCGCCAACCAGGAATTCGCGTCGATCTCGCAAGGCTTCAACTTCTACGGCCAACTGGCTTCGGAAGAACTCGGCCAGAAGATCATGGTGCCGCAGAAGACCACCGTCAGCGACGCCGAAGTCCAGCAGGCTGCGAATACGCCTGGCTTCGATCTGGCGCAACGCTTCTATGCAATGAATCTGCGGCTCGAAGGCAATCGCGAATGGAACTGGCCGCTGCGCACCATGAGCGACCGGCAACTGCTCGCAGCCGCCGAATACGCGCGCCGTATCCAGCTCTATGACCGCACCGTCAACACGGCCGATCGCACGAAGACCGACCACGATTTCTCGCTGCGGTATCTGTCGCCGTTCCGCGATATCGTCGACCGCGACGCGCAGTCCAATGGGCTGGACGTGGAGTGGGCGTATGGCCTGATCCGCCAGGAATCGCGTTTCATCATGAATGCGCGCTCCGAAGTCGGCGCGAGCGGGCTGATGCAGTTGATGCCGGGCACCGCGCAACTGGTCGCGAAAAAGATCGGCCTCGGCCCGATTTCGCGCGAGCAGATGAACGACATCAACACCAACATCCTGCTGGGCACCAACTACCTGTCGATGATCTACAATCAGTTCGACGGGTCCGCCGTGCTGGCCACCGCCGGCTATAACGCGGGTCCTGGCCGTCCACGCAACTGGCGCGCTTCGTTGCAGCATCCGGTTGAAGGCGCGATCTTCGCTGAAGCGATTCCGTTCCAGGAAACGCGTGACTACGTGAAGAACGTGCTGTCCAACACGGTCTATTACGCGGCATTGTTCGAAGGCCGTCCGCAATCGCTGAAGGCGCGTCTGGGTTACATCGCACCGTAAGCGCCGTGCCGCCGCTGCCTCGCCCGAGGCCGCGGCGCGCCACGCCAGCCGTTGCCGCGGCTTCCACCAGGGAGTCGAAAATGCGACATCAAGCCATTGCGATCATCGGTGGTTCCGGGTTTATCGGCAGCCACCTCGTCAACTCGCTTGTCGAACTGGGCAAAGACGTCCGCATCGCCACCCGGCGGCGCTATAACGCCCGCCATCTCACCTTGTTGCCTATCGACGTGATCGAAACCGATGTGTTCGATCCGGTCCAGCTCGCGCGCTTCGTCGAGGGCGCCGATTGCGTGATCAATCTCGTGGCCACATTGAACGGCAACCGTGGCAAGCCCTACGGTTCGGAGTTTGCGCGAATGCATGTCGAGTTGCCGACCCGCATCGTGGCCGCGTGTGAAGGCAAGGGCGTGCATCGGCTGATTCACATCAGCGCGCTCGGTGCCGATTCGAACGGCCCGAGCATGTACGCGCGCTCGAAGGGCGACGGCGAGAAAGCGGTGCACGCAGCGAATCTGGCGTGGACGATTTTTCGTCCGTCCGTGGTGTTTGGTCCTGAAGATGAATTCCTCAATAAATTCGCGTTCCTGCAACGTATGTTTCCGGCTATCCCGCTGGCGATGCCCGACGCGAAGTTCCAGCCGGTGTACGTCGGCGACGTGGCGAAGGCGATTGCCAACGTGATCGATCTCGACGCCGCCAGCGGCCGCACCTACGAACTGGGCGGCCCGACCGTCTATACCCTCGAAGACCTCGTCAGCTATTGCGGCGACGTGATCGGCAAGCACGCACGGATCATCCGTCTGCCGGAAGCGTTCGCGCGTTTGCAGGCGCTCACGTTTGAAATGGCGCCGGGCAAACCGGTGATCTCGCGCGACAATCTCGATTCGATGAAAGTCGACAATGTGCTGAGCTCACCTGTCGCACCTGAACTCGGCATCGAGCCGACTAGCATCGAAACGATCGCGCCGACTTATCTGACCGGCGCGTCGACGCGTTCGCGCTTCGATGCGTTCCGCGCGACCGCGGGTCGTTAGAGCACATTCTTTTTTTCCGCCTCAACCAGGTCAAACAGAAAGACAAAGCATGAAGCTGATTATTGGTGACAAGAATTATTCGTCATGGTCGATGCGCCCATGGCTGCTGCTGAAGCAATTCGACATTTCGTTCGAAGAGGTGTTGGTCCATTTGTACCGGCCCAGTACGACTGCGGAAGTTCTCGCTTTCGCGCCTGACGGGCCGGGCAAGGTGCCATGCCTGATCGATGAAACAGGGGCGGCCGTATGGGATTCGCTGGCGATTGCCGAAACGCTGGCCGAGCGCTTCACGCAGCATGCGCTGTGGCCGCGCGACCCGGCGGCGCGTGCCCGCGCGCGCTGCGTGAGCGCGGAGATGCATTCGGGCTTCGGCGCATTGCGCTCGAACATGTGGATGAATATCCGTGCATCGTTTCCCGGCAAGAACGCGACGCCCGAGGCGCTGGCCGATATCGCGCGAATCGAGGCGATCTGGCGCGACTGCCTCGACACGTATGGCGGACCTTTCCTGTTCGGCGAGTTCAGCATTGCCGACGCAATGTACGCGCCGGTCGTGATGCGCTTCAACACGTGGCAGCCGGGGTTGTCCGAGACCGCGTTGGCTTATGTCGAGCGGATCAACGCATTGCCGGCAGTCCGTGAATGGATCGATGCGTCGCGCGGCGAAACTCATGCGATTCCGTACCAAGACGTATGCCCATGAAGATCTACGCGGTAGGCGGCGCGATCCGCGACGAGTTGTTGGGCGTGCCGGCGCTGGATCGCGATTACGTCGTGGTCGGGGCGACGCCGGAGCAGATGGTGGCGCAGGGTTATCGTCCGGTGGGCAAGGATTTTCCGGTGTTTCTGCATCCGCAGACACACGAGGAGTACGCGCTCGCTCGCACGGAACGCAAGACGGCAGCGGGTTATCACGGCTTCCAGTTTTTCTATGCACCGGACGTCACGCTCGAAGAGGACCTCGCGCGGCGCGACCTGACGGTCAATGCGATGGCGCGGGAAGTGCGCCCGGACGGTGAGTTGACTGGCCCGGTGATCGATCCGTTCAACGGCCAGGCCGACTTGCAGGCGAAACTCTTTCGCCATGTCAGCGATGCGTTTCTCGAAGATCCCGTGCGGATTCTGCGGATTGCGCGTTTTGCGGCCCGCTTTGTCGACTTCACCGTCGCGCCGGAAACCCAGGCGCTGATGCGCAAGATGGTTGCCGACGGCGAGGTAGATGCGCTGGTGGCCGAACGCGTGTGGCAGGAAGTTTCGCGTGGGTTGATGGAAAAAAGGCCTTCGCGGATGTTCGGCGTGCTGCGTGAATGCGGCGCGTTGGCGCGGATTCTGCCGGAAATCGATGCGCTCTATGGCGTGCCGCAACGGGCCGACTATCACCCGGAAGTGGATACGGGCGTCCACGTGATGATGGTGGTCGATCATGCCGCGCAGCAGGGTTATGCGCTACCGGTCCGGTTCGCGGCGCTGACGCACGACCTCGGCAAGGCCACGACGCCCGAAGACGTGCTGCCACGACATATCGGCCACGAGGGACGCAGTGTCGATCTGTTGAAGCCGCTTTGCGAACGGTTGCGTGTGCCCAACGATTGCCGCGATCTGGCGCTGCTGGTGGCGCGCGAGCACGGCAACATTCATCGCGTGATGGACATGGGGGCGGCTGCGCTGGTGCGCTTGCTGGAACGTAGCGATGCGATCCGCAAACCCGCGCGCTTTGCGGAAGCGTTGCAGGCTTGCGAGGCGGATGCACGGGGGCGGCTTGGGTTCGAGACGCGCGATTATCCGCAGGCTGAGCGCTTGCGCCTGGCGCTGGTTGCCGCGCGTGGCGTGGATGCCGGCGCGGTGGCCAAACGGCTTGCCGATGCGCCAGCCGGCATCAAGGACGCGGTGCATCAGGAGCGGGTTCACGCGGTGGAAGCGGCGCTGGGGTAAGGCGGCGGCTCTTTGCGTTGTCGATCACGGTAGGTTCGCGCATGCGGCCGTGATCGAACGTCAAGGCCCTAGGCAAACCAAAGCTACAACAGCCTTGCCACAAGCGATAACAGCATCGACAACACCAGCGTCGACATAAACGGAAACGGGTATTCACGCCCGAACATGCGCAGCGTCACGTCGCCGGGCATCCGGCCAATGCCG
Source organism: Paraburkholderia metrosideri (assembly GCF_904848625.1). Lineage (GTDB taxonomy): Bacteria > Pseudomonadota > Gammaproteobacteria > Burkholderiales > Burkholderiaceae > Paraburkholderia > Paraburkholderia metrosideri. Next base: position 126,718 of record NZ_CAJHCP010000007.1, on the reverse strand, counting down.
ATTTTTCTGAGCCACGGCCAGCAGGACGACAGCACCGCCACTGCAATAAACGTAGTCAACAGCCAGCGGATCATCGCGCGTTCCTGGGGCAAAGTAGGCCGAACATCACAGCGTATGCGAGCGGTCGCCGCTGGAAAATGCCTGCAGCGTGTCGTCGAGTCCGCGCGAAAAGGCGATGACCTTGAAGAGTTCACCCATCTCCGCCTCGGATAACAGCTTCTGCACCGCATTGGCCGCAGGCAGAAATTTTGCAGCGTCGGCCGGATCGATCTCCGACAACGCTTCGGTAATGCCCGCGTTCAGCAAAAATCGCGCTTGCGACGTGAAACCGAGCAAGTCTGCGCCCGCTTCGACGCCCGCTTCGGCGATACCGGTGAATTCCACGTGTGCGGTGATGTCCTGCAAACCCGGGTACAAAAACGGATCGCCATGTGCGCGGTGCCGGTAGTGGCACATCAGCGTACCTTGCGCGCGTTGCGCGTGGTAGTACTCGTGACGCGGAAACCCATAGTCGATCAGAAACACCGCGCCGCGCGCCAGCATCGTGCAGATGGTGCGCGTGAATGCGCTGGCGGCTTCGTGGGTTTCGGCGATGTAGTCGTCGCCGGCGCTCGTTTCGATTTCCGACAGCAACGCAAGGTCTGCAGACGCGCTGGAAACCGGACGGTCGTCGAACGCGAACGCGTCGTCGCGCCACACGACGCCGCGCTCATGCCAAACGTCGCCCGTGAACGCGAAAAGCCGCACCGGCATCGCATCGAGCACCTCGTTGCCGATCACCAGGCCCTCGAACCGCTCCGGCAAAACCTCGAGCCAGCGGACTTTAGCGAGCAGTGCGGGTGCAACCGCCGCGATTGTCTCGCGTTGACGTTCGCGCAATTCGCCGGACAGATCCACGATCGAATAGCTGTCGAACTCCGCGCCCAGCGCATCGAGCGCGTTCAGCAAGCCCGCAGCGAGTTTGCCTGTGCCCGCGCCGAACTCCATCACGTCGCGCGTGCCGCTCGCCTGCAAAGCCTCCGCGATGGGGCGTGCGAGCGTCGCGGCGAACAACGGCGACAGTTCCGGCGCTGTCACGAAATCGCTGCCGTCGTCGCCACGCAGACCGAATTTGCGCGCGCCCCCGCTGTAATAACCGAGTCCGGGCGCATACAGCGCGCGCTCCATATAGCGGTCGAACGGCAGCCAGCCGCCCGCATTTTCCAGCTCGGAACGGATCTGCGCGATCAGCGCTTCGGACTGTGCAAGCGCGCTCGGGCCGGGAGCAGGTAAACTATCGGGTTGGTGAGCTTTCGGATTCATCCCCGTATTGTAAATGACCGCTTCTTCGGACACCCCCGTGGACATCGCCGCCGCCGGCTCGCCTGACACCCGCGAAGCGCCGCGTATCGTACTGATTACCGGCGCCGCCCGTCGGATTGGGCGCGCGCTCGCGCTCGGTTTTGCCGCACGCGGCTGGGACGTGGCAGTTCACTACGGCGAATCGCGGGAAGCCGCCGACGAAGTCGTCGCGGAAATTACCGCTCTGGGCCGTCGCGCGGTGGCGCTGCAGGCCGAATTGGGCGACGAGGCGCAGGTCGAACGGCTGTTGCCGGACTGCATCGCGGCGCTCGGGCGGCCGGCGTGCATCGTCAACAATGCGTCGCGTTTCGAAGAGGACACCGCGTACAACGTCGGCTATGAGCTACTGCTGAAGCTGACCGCGATGAATCTCGGCGCGCCGCTGGTGCTGGCGCGTATGCTGTTCGATGCGACGCCCGAAGCCGCGCGCACCGACGAAAGTCAGCGCGGTGTCGTGATCAACGTGCTGGACCAGAAGCTGTACAACATGAATCCGGACTATCTGTCGTACACGCTGTCGAAGGCGGCGTTGCAGACAGCCACGGTCGCACTGGCGCAGGCGTTGGCGCCGAAAGTGCGCGTGGTCGGGCTCGCGCCCGGTCTGACGCTGCAATCCGGCGATCAGACGCAGGATGGATTCGAAGCCGCACACCGTACTACGCCATTGGGTCGCGCGTCGCGGCCCGGCGATATTGTCGCCGCCGCGCTGTATCTCGCCGATGCAGCGGGCGTCACCGGAACGACGCTGGTGGTCGACGGCGGGCAGCATCTGCTGCCACTGCCGCGCGACGTGATGTTTTTGACGGGCGCCTGACGCGCGGCCTTGCTTGTCTGTCCCACATGGCAGACCGGCAGATTTTCCGCTTCAAAGCGCCCCTTTGCGTGCTTCGCACGCTTTTTTGACTGGAACGAACATGTTTGCCGCTCTTTCGCATCCCCGGCTCGCCGATTGCCGCCGCCTTTTTCTGCGCAATTACGAAGTGCACATCAACATCGGCGTGCACGATTTCGAAAAGCGCGGCGAACAGCGCGTGGTGATCAACGTCGAACTGTTCGTGCCGCTCGCGTTGTCCACGCCGGTTCAGGACAAGCTGAACGAAGTCGTCGATTACGACTTCATGCGCTCCACCATTTCGCGTCGCGTCGAGCAGGGCCATATCCACTTGCAGGAAACCCTGTGTGACGACCTCGTGAAGACCATGCTCGAGCATCCGCTGGTGCGGGCGGCGCGCGTGTCGACCGAGAAGCCGGACGTGTACCCGGACTGCGACGCGGTCGGCGTCGAAGTTTTCCGTATCAAAGAGGATTGAGCCATGAACGCTCCGGAAATCCTGAACGCCGCCGCAGTCGCTGAAACCGCCGGCAAGGCCGACGCCACGGGCACCGCGCCCGCCGCGAAGGTCAAGACACCGCTCACGCGCCGCGAGCAGAAGGAAGCGTACGAGAACAACAAGCTGTTCAAACGCCTTGCGCGCCAGGTCGGTGAGGCGATCGTCGATTTCAACATGATCGAAGACGGCGACAAGGTGATGGTCTGTCTGTCGGGCGGCAAAGACAGCTACGCGATGCTCGAAATCCTGATGCGGCTGCGCGAGCGCGCGCCGATCAACTTCGACATCGTCGCAGTGAATCTCGACCAGAAGCAGCCAGGCTTCCCTGAACACGTGCTGCCCGAATACCTGAAGCAACTCGATATTCCGTTTCATATCGAGAATCAGGACACGTACAGCATCGTCAAACGACTGGTGCCGGAAGGTAAAACCACCTGCTCGCTGTGCTCGCGGCTGCGTCGCGGGATTCTGTACCGTGTGGCGGGCGAACTCGGCGCGACCAAGATCGCGCTCGGCCATCACCGCGACGACATTCTGCAAACGCTGCTGCTGAACATGTTCTACGGCGGCAAGCTGAAGGGCATGCCGCCCAAGCTGCAATCGGACGACGGTAAAAATATCGTGATCCGCCCGCTTGCGTACGTGAAGGAAACCGATCTGGAAAAATATGCGGAACTGCGCGAGTTCCCGATTATTCCGTGCAATCTGTGCGGTAGCCAACCGAACCTGAAGCGCGCGGAAATGAAGGCGCTGGTGCGCGACTGGGAAAAACGTTTCCCGGGCCGCATCGAGAATATGTTCAACGCATTGTCGAACGTGGTGCCGTCGCACCTGATGGATCACAAGCTGTATCCGTTTGCGAACCTGCGCGCCACCGGCGAGGCCGATCCGCAAGGTGACATTGCGTTCGACGAAGATCCGTGTTCGACCGGCAGCGGTGAGGGCAAGCCACTCACCGCATCGAAAACGATCTCGATCGTTCAGTTCGACGATCTGTGATGTAAGCGAAAACGCCCTAAAAAATGGGCGTTTCCGCACATTTCAGCACGTTTTGAGGCCGCACTAGCGGCCTTTGTCGTTATAGGCTGCATGATAGAATCCTCGGCTCAAAACTCGTCCTATTGCCAACGCCATGAACATTGTGATTTTGGCGGCAGGCACCGGCAAGCGCATGCGGTCAGCGCTTCCCAAGGTGCTCCATCCCCTGGCTGGCCAGCCGCTTCTCGCTCATGTCATCGACACCGCTCGCGCGCTCAAACCCGCGCGTCTCGTCGTCGTGATCGGCCACGGCGCTGAAGCCGTGCGCAACGCTGTCGCGGCGCCGGACGTGCAGTTTGCCGTGCAGGAACAACAACTCGGCACCGGTCACGCCGTCCAGCAGGCGTTGCCGCTGCTCGATCCATCCGAGCCCACGCTGGTGCTATACGGCGATGTGCCGCTGACGCGCGCCAGCACATTGCAGACGCTGACCGATCGTGCGGGGCAGGGTGGTTATGGCGTGCTCACCGTCACGTTGGACGATCCGACCGGTTACGGCCGCATCGTGCGCGACCAGCAAGGCAAAGTGCAGCGCATCGTCGAACAGAAAGACGCGAACGCGGAGCAGTTGCAGATCGCCGAGATCAATACCGGCATCATCGTGGCGCCGACGGAGCGGCTCGCCGGCTGGCTCGCCGCGTTGAAAAACGACAACGCGCAAGGCGAGTTCTATCTGACCGACGCTGTCGAGATGGCGATCGAAGCCGGTCTCGAAGTCGTCACCACGCAACCCGATGAAGAGTGGGAAACGCTCGGCGTGAACAGCAAGCAGCAGCTGGCCGAACTGGAGCGGATTCACCAGCACAACGTCGCTGACGCGTTGCTGGTCGCGGGCGTGACGCTCGCCGACCCGGCGCGTCTGGACGTGCGCGGCACGCTCGAATGCGGCCGCGACGTTTCAATCGATGTGAACTGCGTATTTGAAGGCCGCGTGACGCTGGCCGACAACGTCGCCATCGGGCCGAACTGCGTGATCCGCAACGCAAGCATCGGCGCCGGCACGCGCGTCGATGCATTCACGCATATCGAAGGCGCGGAAGTTGGCGCGAACGTCGTGCTCGGCCCGTATGCGCGCTTGCGCCCGGGCGCGTCGCTGCAGGACGAGTCTCACGTGGGCAACTTCGTCGAAGTCAAGAACGCCGTGCTCGGTCGCGGCTCGAAAGCGAACCATCTCACGTATATCGGCGACGCGGACATCGGTGCGCGCGTGAATATCGGCGCGGGTACCATCACCTGTAACTACGATGGCGCGAACAAGTTCCGCACGGTGATCGAAGACGACGTGTTCGTCGGCTCGGACACGCAATTGGTCGCGCCGGTGCGCGTGAAGCGCGGCGCGTCGATCGCGGCGGGCACGACGGTCTGGAAAGACGTCGAAGCCGATACGCTGGTTCTGAACGACAAGACACAAACCAGTAAGACGGGCTACGTACGCCCGGTCAAGAAGAAGAGCTGATGGGGACGGCGCGCGCCGCGGTGCGCGCTCCTTGAAACCCAGCACTGCAAAAGGAAGAAGACATGTGTGGCATTGTCGGCGCGGTTGCGCAACGTAATATCGTTTCCGTCCTGCTCGAAGGACTGCGTCGCCTCGAATATCGTGGCTACGATTCGTGTGGCGTCGCCGTGCTTGGTGACAATGGTCCGCGCCGTGCGCGCAGTGTCGCGCGGGTTGCCGATCTCGACGAGCAGGTCCGCGAGAGTCATCTCGAAGGCGTCACGGGTATCGCGCACACGCGCTGGGCGACGCATGGCGCGCCGGTCACGGACAACGCCCACCCGATCTTCTCGAAAGATGAGCTCGCGTTGGTACACAACGGCATCATCGAGAACTATGAATCATTGCGTGAAATGTTGCGTGGCAAGGGCTACACGTTTGTCTCGCAGACCGACACGGAGGTTATCGCCCACCTGGTGCACAGCGTGTACAAGGGCGATCTGTTTGCCGCCGTGCGCGAGGCCATCGCGCAATTGCACGGCGCGTACGCGATCGCGGTGCTGCACAAAGACCAGCCGCATACGGTAGTCGGCGCGCGGCAGGGTTCGCCGCTGGTGGTCGGGCTCGGCAATGGCGAGAACTTCCTCGCGTCGGACGCCCTGGCACTGGCGGGCAGCACCGAACGCTTCATCTTCCTTGAGGAAGGCGACGTCTGCGAACTGTCGCTCGACGGCGTGCGTATCGCCGATCGCGACGGCTACGACGCCCAGCGTGAAGTGCGCCAGGTCGCGGCGTATGGCGGCGCGGTCGAACTCGGCCCGTATCGTCACTTCATGCAGAAGGAAATTTTCGAGCAGCCGCGCGCCATTACCGACACGATCCCGCAATCCGATTCGTTCGACCCGTCGATCTTCGGCGAGGGCGCGGCAAAGGTGTTCGGCGAAATCGACAGCCTGCTGATTCTCGCGTGCGGCACGAGCTATTACTCGGGGCTGACCGCGAAGTACTGGCTCGAATCGATCGCGAAGATTCCGACCCAGGTGGAAATTGCGAGCGAGTATCGCTACCGCGAATCGGTGCCGAATCCGAAGTCGCTGGTCGTGGTGATCTCGCAGTCGGGCGAGACGGCGGACACGCTCGCTGCGCTCAAGCATGCGCAGTCGCTCGGACACAAGCACACGCTGGCCGTCTGTAACGTCGGCACGAGCGCGATGGTGCGTCAGACGGAACTGTCGTTCCTCACGCATGCGGGCCGCGAGATCGGTGTCGCGTCGACCAAGGCGTTCACCACGCAACTGGTCGCACTGTTCGTGCTGTCAACCACGCTCGCGAAACTGCGCGGTCATCTGAGCGACGAGCAGGAAGCCAGCTACCTGAAGCAGTTGCGCCATTTGCCGGCGGCGCTGAACAGCGTACTGGCGCTGGAGCCACAGATCATCGCGTGGTCTGAAGAGTTTTCGCGCAAGGAACATGCGCTGTTCCTCGGTCGCGGTTTGCATTACCCGATCGCCCTCGAAGGCGCGCTGAAGCTCAAGGAGATTTCGTATATCCACGCCGAGGCTTATCCGGCCGGCGAATTGAAGCATGGGCCGCTCGCGCTCGTGACTGAAGCGATGCCGGTGGTGACGGTCGCGCCGAATGACGCACTGCTCGAAAAGCTGAAGTCGAATATTCAGGAAGTGCGTGCGCGCGGCGGTCAGCTTTATGTGTTCGCCGATGCCGATACGAAGATCGTCAATGACGAAGGTCTGCATGTGATCCGGATGCCGGAGCACTATGGCTTGCTGTCGCCGATCCTGCACGTTGTGCCGCTGCAGCTGCTGGCGTATCACACGGCGTGTGCGCGCGGTACCGATGTCGATAAGCCTCGCAACCTGGCTAAATCGGTCACGGTGGAGTGACGCATCGAGGACGAAGCGGGTAGTTGTTCGCACCAAATGAAAGCGTTCCGCGACCTGCAGTAAAAGCGTTCCATCAAGGGGTCGAAATGGCCCCAAACGCTTGCTGCACGGGACGCGGAATTCTTCTGCTGCGCACTGCGTATTCGGCAAAAAATTTGAGCTGGCGACTCACAGTTCTGAGAACAATCGCGGAGGGTTAGCCTCCACGGAAGGCTTCTCCACTTCCGTATAGCCTCGTCGAGCGGTATTTGGCGAAGTCAGTGACGGTGCGGCAGCTGACTGCGCGCAATGGATGTGGTTGCTGACTTGCATTAGTTTCGGTTACAGGCCGCCTGATTTAATTTAGGTTACGGGGGGGCTGACCTCCCGCTAAGCCTTGTCCCACAAGGCGTAACCATAGCTATTGTCAAAGGGGCGCTGGAGCCATTTCCAGCGCCCCTTTTTTTGCGATTGCCTTAGCAATTTTGGACATTGCGCTGCGCGAACATGCGCGGCTCTGGTCTCGCCACGACCTCCCTCCGACCCGAGCTATCAAGACACCGGGGGTGAAGCCACCTCCGAGTCAATCCCTGCGCCGTTCTGCTTCGGTTGCGCTCGCTCCGCCAACTTTTCGTAAAAAGGCTCATAGATTTCATAGAGATGGGCCGGAAGTTCTGGACCCAAATAAGGCTTTTCGTTCAGGAGTTCCGAAAGCAACAGGAGTCGCGTTTCTGGCTCGCCTCGCCTCTGGGTGTAGTCTAGGAAGAAGGATGCGAATTGGCACTGACCTAGGCGCACTGCCTCGACAAGTCGGTCGAGATGGTCGGCGCTGAGCATGTAAACAGGGTTGTCCGATGCAAACTGGTCGGCGGCCGTCGTGAACAGCTGGTCCGTTTCAGCGGCAAAGAAGTCTCCGTAAGTGATGACAACCTTGTGCACATCAGCATTCGGAAGGGTCTTTTTTACGAATGCCTCGACGTTGCGGACCTGCGCATCGGCCTTTTTGACGGTCGCACTGAGCTTCGAAGCATAGTCGCGGGCGGTCCCATTCGCCGGAAGCGTATGGGTCAACGCCTTATTCTTGACCTCGAGCAACACAACGTTGCTCCCCTCCAGGACGGCGAAGTCGCAGCATTGGCCTACGACGGCGAAGCGTGTGCGCACCTCATTTTCGCCTAGGACCTCGACACCGGTCAGCGCGAGGCTGCGGCCGACATAGGCCTCAAACAACTTCTCGAAGGCCTGACGAACTCCACTGTCTTCGCTTCGACCTACGATGTCACTGAGCGCGTATCCCAAGTTACGGTCCAAGCCGCATCGTCCCCAGAAAAACCACATCTTATTGAACGACGTGAAGGGCGAACGATAAAGCACGTTCGGTTGGAACCACTCGTCCGGGCTGACCTCACACATCTGTTGCGCGGTCACGTCTCGCGGGACAAGCATCGTTTGATAGAACCTTTCGACCGGTCCCTTACCGAACACTTGCCAGAGGCCCACGCGGTAATCTGCATCGACGACGCGCGAAATGTTTTCGAGGGAATGCTGGCGGAACAGGGTGGCCATCCCGAGGAAGTCCATGGGCGGCATGCCCAGGGTGTTCTCGAAAAGGCGATATAGATGCGAGGTTGGTTGCAGCTGATTGATAAGGTCAATCTGCCGGGCAAAGGGTCCTAGCTCCTGTTTGCGCTGGTGCGGGACCTGCGGCATTACCAAAGAGCGAAGGGTGAGATGGAACGAACGCGTCGGACTGAATCCCGGGAACGCGTGGTTCATTACGCCCCAAGAACTGTCGATGCATCGCCCCAAATCTTGCTGCGAGATTGGCTGGCGACCGTACATTCGAACATCGTCGCGCAGAACCCAAACAGCGAGGCGCTCGGCAAGCCATGGCGCGTGCACCTTCCCATCCTTCGCTGTGGACTCGGTTCTGATGAACTGAGAGAGCTCGCCTAAAACGCTGACGTACGAATACTTCCTCAGCTGGTTGCGAACTGGACGAATTGCGTCGGCGTACGACATTGCACTACCTACACTTAGTGATGGAGATGTTAACGAGTGGGGTAGGTTAGGAGTCTTTTTGGCATATTTCACCGCGCCTTCTCCGGTCTGAAAAACTGAGACGGAGCATTCATGCTGTGCCCATGAGTCCGCGTGTGGTGACCCTCTCGTACGGTCATTTACTCCATTGCTACGTGTGCAAAAAAGGCGGAGGTTTGAAGGCCCGGTAACCTCCGCCAGATGAACACTACGCCACGTTGACGCTGGCCTCGTCCTTAACAGCGGACCATCCGGGAAGCTCTTCCGCGAGATAACGTAGCCATCCCGGAAGCTTTGCGGCCTCTGGTAATAGCTCCTTCATATGCTCGCGAGCGAGTGTCAAACGACCCATGGCCAAAGCCAGTAAAAATTCGGGAAGTGCCTCGCCAGCCGGCGCGTCGTACAGGTCGATGAGCCTCATGACGAGGCGTTGCATGTCGCTGCTCAGGTCGGGACTTGATGAGAAATTTAGCTCTGACTTGTATGCAGCTCTCAGGAGCGCTGCTTGAATCGCTGGGTCGTTAAACCTCGTAAAGTTCGCCGGTGCAATTAGCGTCTGCTGGAAGAGACCGCTTATCAGGCTCGTATCGCTATCCTTGCTAGCGGCTGTACGACATGCCTCGAGAAACACCGCGACAGTCAGAAAGACCCCAGCATTCAGCTCGTGACCGGAGAGCGTCGCTTTCGAGCGCCATAGCAGAAAACCTGGCGACATCGCAGGTGGTTGTCCGCTATACGAAGGCATAAGCGCGACTGAGCCGTTTAATCCGTTACCCGCCCGGAAATCTTTCAACCTGCCAACAAGAAACGGAGGAACCGGCACTCCATCTTCACCGCAGGCGGTAAGGACGCGCGAAACCAATTGCGATTCCCCGTGCCAATCAATGTCCTGGTCGATTTTTCCGATGGCCAACTGGATGGCCGCTTTGAAATGATAAGCGCTCTCGTCGCCATTCATTTGCAAGTCGGTACGCAGTTCATTCAACCGAGCCTGACTTTCGGCAAGGACGGTCAACGCGATATACAAACGTGGCCCCTTCGGTTGTATTGCTCTCAAGGCTGCGCTAACCCGTTTGAAGGTAAAGCCGTTCCCCAAAATGGGTGCAACAATAACCACTCCTGCGTGGACTATGAACGACTTCAACTCTTCAGACGGTCGCTCTAGGTCCTTGCTATTCACAAGGCGGACTTCAGCCCCTGGCGACTTCTCCAAAAGCAAGTCGCGAGTCCGCATAGCCATGCGCTTGGCTTCGCCTTCTCCGGGGCGGCCACTTTCAAGAACGTCTGCGGGATAAACGACGACCATGTTGCCGGCAGCTGCGTAGTTAATCAGCCAGCTTCGCAGCAGGCATTCGCCGCTAACATCGTCGATACAGTATTTGTTGACTAGGCGCTCGATGTCGAAAGACAACGACCAGAACATTCTTTCTTGTCTCCGACGTGCTACGAGCACCAACTTATCGGCTGATAGCTGCGCCAACGTGGTTTTGCGACCATCTTCGAGCGCTTTATGGGCAAGACGGACAGGCTTAGGCTTGAAGTTTTGATTTAAAAATCGCTCACCAATAATTCGGACCGACTCACAGCCGGGTGGAACCTCCGACACGTCGGTTTCGAACAGTGGACGCAAACCTTCGAGCGAAGCTGGCCCCGTCAAATGTCTAGGCAGAGTGTAGATAATCTTCCGCTGCCGTTCTTTCCTCTCATCGTCGTTGAGCGCGACCTTGGATTCAAGACCCAAGACCGTATAACACTCAACGTCCTTCCGTCCCAGCCTTTCAAGTAAGTGCTGTTCAAGTCCCCCGGAAGTCGAAGCGGAGATAAGGACGAATGCAGGGCCAGGTTCAATGCTATCGTCGGAGAGACCGTCGTAGGAACGGAAGCTTTCGATGACGTATCTGCGTTTTGCGTCTTTCTCGCGACGCATTGAAACCAGCGCTTGCGCCACCGGCCAAATGACCATTGAATCGACGAGGATGCGTACTTTCACCTCTGGCAATGCATTGCAGTAGTCGCGAAACGATTTAAGAAGACGAACCGCGAGTAGCTCAATAGACGCTGTGCAGCTGAGAAGGCTTTCGGCACGGATGAAGTGTGACGAGTTCCGAGACGACAACTTAGAGAAGTAGAACCCTTGAGGCGCGGCCGCCACAAGGCCACCCGCCAAAAGCTCTCTCTTTATGAGGCTGTCAACCGCAGGCACCACGAGGTCGTCCAATCCCTGGATTTGCAGTCGATTTTGTTCGGCTACATGCGATATGTCGCCATTGCCCGTGTAAGAAAATAACCAGACGTCGCATAGTCGCGAGACGACCTGGATGGATGTTCCGCTGCCGCCAACGGCTTCAAAGTCGTCCTTGAGTTTCTTCGCCGCCTCTAGGTTCGCCAAAACAAAAAGGCGCGGTGGAACCACGTTTGCGGCCGTCCAGCGCTTAAACCTCTCCCCAATCTCGGTCCAATCGGGTGTATCCGAGCCAAGGAACAGCAGAAGTGCGTTTTTTGTATGCGGTACCGGCCCGGAAAAAGGGATAAAGAGCATATCTTTCACACCGGGAGCAGGATTGAGTAAGCGGTTCCTTCAACCGCGCCAAGTTCTTTCTGCGACCACGGTCGGAGAAAGAATTCCATTTTTCCCTGCTGCAAGAAGATATGAGTGCCGTCTTTGAATTTGATGTAGTCGACGGAAGTGTCGTGCTTTCTCAATTCCGTCTCGATACCCGAGATAGCCGACTGAGTGCCAAAGAGAAATCCGAGACGCCCTGTACGTAGCCTTAAAAATCCGTTTCGCTTTTTCAGCAGGCTTGCTACGCTAAATAGGCCAACGCCGCGCAGCGAATTTCCTGAAGTCGTTCGCCATTTCTTGAAGCATTCGATGACTGCCTCCTCCTCATCGGACAAAGAGATGTCCGTTAGATGGTCGACAGACCTCTTGTCCTCCGGCCGACTTGCAAGCCAACGACGAGCCAATCCCGGTCCGGAGTCGACCATCGTGAGTTCCATGAAGCTCAGTTTTCGCACGATGCCAGCATGCGAGCTGGGCTGGTCATCCGTTTTCGCTCGGGGATGCGTCGTCAGATTGTGCAGGAGGTAGCTCTGAATATGGGAATTGCCGCCCGCGAACATGTGCAGGTTGTCGTCATCAATATCGTGGAGGCGAAGCGTGACCGCGCGAACACCTTTGTCATACTCCACACCACGGTGGTCTGAACGTGACCACCAATCTGAGTTTTCTACCAGCTCTCGCACGAGGTGAGCCAAGGGGTCGGCGACTTCCCGAAGGTATTTGGCGTGCCAGTTTTCAGCAAGCTGGACAAGAATGTCCTGAATTACAACTCGGACGTCACCTTCCGGTCTTACGCGCCAGCTGGACTTGACCTGTTCATAGAACGGTCGGATGAATTCCCGTTTGCTACCCTGTACGCATACGAGGTTGGCTCTGCTCTCTGCCGTCTCATGGGTCCTCTGGAATTCGAAGTCGTCCATTGCGTCGAGGAACGCGGCAAAGCCCTTTGCCTCGCGTCGCTTCAGCACGTGGCCATTCGCGTCCAACAACTGTGTTGCCAGCACCCAGGCTGCCAACACGTATGGGAGCCCCAGCTGTTTTTGAAGGCTTGCTTCGAAGTGCTCTGCTGCGCCGTCAAGGCCGGAGAACGCAGCGACGGCCGACGACTGGTTTCGTCGTGCCCACGTCACCACAAATTGCAGAAGGGCAGCTTCCGCGCAGAAAGATGTCACGCTGGACCCTGCCGGGCTTATAACTAGTTCCGTGCCGTCATGGGTATCGAGCGACCTTACAGCAGTCTCGATGCTCTCAATGTCTGGGGCCGGCATTTTCATTTGGGTTTTCCTATACACATTTAGCGAGCATCTGGCCGGAGAGGCTACGAAATTGTATCTGAGCAGTCGAGGAGGGATGACGAAATGGCATCGCTTTCGGTCCCCGCCGCTAATCGGGACTTCCTGCGCTCTAGGGCTTGCGACGCTTTTTGTCGAACATCGGTACACGATTTGGCGCGGAGACATTAACTCAGCCCGCGCTTGCACACTGAGCTGACCACCCATCGAGCAAGCCATGGCTTCCTCAGGCGCGGCTGAGGCCTTGCTTACCCTGTGTCCTGTCATTTCAAATGCCCTATTAGTGCCCTCCGGGTTATTCATGCGAGTCGACCCACGCCCGCGTCCACGACAGTGCGACTTCCTGCGCTTCCTCGTCGGTATCGAAGACACCGAGGATGCCAGAGGCCTCCACGAATTTACGGTCCCGCGTAATCGTCCCGCTCGCGGCGTATCGCTTGAGCGCTAGGACCTCATCCTGCTGCTCAATAGCGTGACCCCATAGCACGTAACCTTTATAGGTAGCCTGTTGCATCGTCTTCATGTTCCTATGAGCATGCGCCGGCTTTCTTGAGCCAAATATGGTCGGTATCAAATACCCCGCTTCGTCACCACGCTGTTGGTCGGACGTCCCGATCCGTTTGGCGCGGTCGATTCCCCCGAGACTCTGTTTGCCCATGCATCCCGGATGCATGGCCCGCGTCCAGACCGGGAAACATTTTTTGTTACTTTACTGTATGAATATACAGCTATAACTCTATACTGCGAAGGCGGAACCGCCGCAAGGGCGGGTGTGCCGTTGCTTTCGCGCAGCGAGAAGATGCGAGCACATGACGGAAACATGGCTATTTCGTAGCACCAGCAGGAAGCCCGATAAAATCGCAATCAAATTGAGAGGTTGAATAATGAGCGGTGGGCAAAGCAAAATTGAGTGGACCGAGCGCACGTGGAACCCAACGGTGGGCTGCACGAAAATCTCCAAGGGCTGCAAAAACTGCTACGCCGAAGGGATGGCGAAGCGCCTGCACGCCATGGGAACGCCTGGCTACGAGAACGGCTTCAGGCTGAATATCCTGCCGGGTCGCCTCGACGAGCCGTTGAAGCGTAAGAGCCCGACGGTGTACTTCGTCAACTCGATGTCCGACTTGTTTCACCGCTCCGTTCCGGATGCCTACATCACACAGGTGTTCGACTCTATTCGAGCCTGTCCGCAACACACCTTCCAGATTCTCACGAAGCGTGCGGAGCGCCTCGCGAGCTACTGCAGTCGCAGGGACATTCCTGTGAACGCCTGGCTCGGCGTGACCGTAGAGGACCGCAAGTATGGTGTGCCTCGTATCGATGAGCTGCGTGAGGTAGAAGGCGGCGTACGCTTCCTGTCAGTCGAGCCTCTTCTCGAAGACATTGGCACCCTCAATCTTGAGAATATCGACTGGGTCATCGTCGGCGGGGAATCCGGACCGAAGGCGCGTCCGATGCGGGAAGAATGGGTGCACAACGTCAAGCTCCAATGCGAAGAACAAGGCGTGAAGTTCTTCTTCAAGCAATGGGGGGCATGGGGCCGCGATGGCGTCCGGCGCTCAAAGGGGGCGAACGGACGCCTCCTCGACGGTCGGACCTGGGACGACATGCCAGAGCGCGTATTGCTTACGTGAAGAAGCGCCGCTGTGGCGAGTATTCGATGATGTCGGACGCGTTGTAGTGCTTTGATGGCCGCCGCGCCCTGTCTTCCTTGTTCGACACCACGATGTTGCCTTCGGCGTGCAAACCCCGGATGACCATCTTTAGCCGCGCTTCATCGGCGATGGTGTTCGAGATATGTTCGGTCAGCAACTGCCGCAATGTGAGCGGTTCCTGTCGGCTCGATAGTACCCGGCCAAGGTCATCCTTCAACGTCTCAATGCAGAGCTGTGCGCCGCCGGTATCGAAAAGGATGGACTGCCCGGTGTATTGCTCGTCCCGTTTTGGGTCATAGCCGAGGATGAAGAGCCCAGGCTCGAGCTCATGACCGAACTCGCTCGAATGCTCCCAGTGCAGCGACTTCATCACGTCATGAGCCTTGTACTGCCGCGACAGGTGCACGAGCCAGTAGCTCCAAGGATTCGCCGAGTCTGGCCGGACGAAGAACAGGGTCATGTACGGCGCACCCGTTTCAGTCTTGATGCCGTGCGCGACGTAGCGCTGGAGCGCGGCCCGTCCATGCTCCGCTTTGATTTGGCCGAGTTGGGTCCAAGGAATGTATTTCTCGATGCCGATTCCCCGAACAGCCTTGCGATTCGGCTCAGTGTCACTGATGTAGGTGAGGAGCGAGTCGACGTTGAAGGTCATGATGACCTCTGCGTTTGGCAACTCTGTCATCAGCCACCGCAGCTTTTCCATCGGAACGGCGTTATAGCTGTACTGGTCGAGCAGAAAAATCGCCCGGTTACCGCCTTTGCGCTCTTTGATGCGCTTCACGATTCCCGGTAGTTCGTCAAGAAAGCCACCCTTCAACACTTTCGACCGCGCGAAGTCCTGTTGCGCGACCGCGCCTTCAACTCGCCGTTTTTCCAGATGCTGACTCAGATACTCTGCAGATTGTGGTTTCTTCTCCACAAAGAAAAACTCAGCATCGACCTCGCGCAGTGTACGTCGACCAACGTTCAGGTTGGCACGGGCCAAATATGCGCCGCGCATCATAAGCAGTGGCGTGCCGTCGACCGACTCAGCTTTGTCGTTAAGGTATTCCCCGCCACCAGCGAAACCGTCCACTAACGTCAAAGTTAGTTTGGGCATAGTAGGCATACTCATCAGGGTTTCGATGTACTGCTGAACGTACTGTTCGACAATCGAATGCTTGACGGCACTGTGCTGGTCAAGAATCGGTGGACGATGCCCAACCTGCCAGAAATACTTGTCTTCTGTCTTCGCCATTCTTGGTTTTATGGGGCCCTTGGTCTCTCAAAAGATTATCAGGTTTTAGTAGTTATTTCGAAATCACGGCATACTATTTCACTTCCTACTGAGCGCTGAAATACGAGAAAAAGCGTCCCCATGAAAAACGACGACGAGATTGTCATCGACCCGGCAGACGGTTTGCCGGTGATGAAGGTTGGTCCCTGGTCGGAAGACAAGCACGTTGCACTGTCACGATATGTGGATGCGGCGCGAAAGGCTCGGGCGAAGTGGCCCTATGCCTCGTTTATCGACCTTTTCTCTGGGCCGGGACGCGTACTGAACCGTGAGTCTGGTGTTATATCTGACGGTGGCGTCCTGTCGGCGTGGCGCATGTCAGAGCGAGGAGGCGTGCCGTTCAACGAGATGTTCATCGCTGATGCCGACGCGGGAAGCGTGGAGGCTTGTTCTGCGCGACTTCGCGACGCAGGTGCCACGGTACAGGCCTATGTAGGTAGCGCATCCAAGACCGTAGACCAAGTGCTCGGCAAGCTGCCTCGGGGACTGCATTTCGCCTTCCTCGACCCGTTCAATATCGAGCACCTCGACTTCGAGATTATCCGCAAGCTCGCGGCGCGACCGAACATCGACCTACTGATTCACTTCAGCGTCATGGACGTTCAACGAAACATTGGGGGCGACTTCAATCTGGCCAGTTCGAGGTTGGATGCCGCCGCGCCGGGTTGGCGCAGCAAGCTGCGGTTGAGAGAGGTTCCGAAGCGCGAGCAGGTCGGTGCGTACCTGGAGTATTGGGAGTCACTCGTGACAGACCTTACCAAGATGCAGGTTGCGCAATCCAAACCGCTATTCGTCAACATGAACAAGGGGCCGCTGTATCGCCTTATCCATCTTGCCCGCCATCCACTTGCGACCAAGCTCTGGAATACCGCTGCGTTGCCGGCAGCGAAGCAGCAGTCGTTCCCAGGTATGTGACGCCGATGCCGACTCTCTGCAACACATGTGAACACGTTACGACCCACTGACAACGATACCGTGACCAAGCCAGTTAGTGAAATGAGCGAGAACGAGCGCCGCCTTAAGAGCCTCATGCGTACCCATTCAACATGGGCGAAGGTGTCCACGCTGACCGCAGAAGATTCCGACGTCGAAGTTTCGGAACCCGACCCAGTCGTGTTGCGCCGCGCCTTCGATGCTTTTGTTGCTCAAATCGGAGTCGACGCCTGGCTCACCCGACGCGATGCCATCGCCGCGGAGTTTCAGAGAAAATCTGCCGAGCTCATGGGCTACGTCGATGCGCCCTTGCTTGCGTTCGACGACACCATCGCGTGGTATCTCTATTTATGCGAGTTGGCTATCGCTCGCCCGTACGAGATGCCGACATACTACTCCTCGCGAACGCTGCCATTCATAGGGGTGATTGGACGCAAACTGCAATATGCAGGGTCCGTTAAGAATCTTGATGCCAAGCTGCGAGAGACGATGACAGACCGCAAGCGCGAGCCTGACGGGTTCATATTCGAAGTGATTGTGGCGCTCTCGTATGCCGAATTGGGATGGACTGTGGAGTTCCTCCCGGAAGGTGGTGACCCGACACCCGATATGCGCGTTGAACGGTCCGGGGTAAAACTTCTGGTCGAATGCAAGCGAATGTCGTCGCGGTCTCAGTATGCGATTGAAGAGGAGGCGCTTTGGAGGCTCCATTGGGAAGAAGCCGTTCCGTCCTTGCGCGAACAGGGCCAATCGGTTTGGCTGGACGTCGTGGCGCACGCCAGATTAGAGACCTTGCCGAACGACTGGTTGTCCAAGCGAATTGCAGGGCTACTGCCACTTATAGATAACGACGCAACTTCATCCGACGAAAATGCTACTGTTCGGGTGCGACTGATTGACCGTAAAGCACTCGATTCTGACCTCAAATGGAGCTCATTGAAGTTGGCTGGCTCGAAGTTGCGCCATTTGCTCGGCGGCGACTGGGTCCCAGAAAATGCGATTACGTCACTGTCGGTGGATGGCGAGAGAAAAGACTCAAGCGAAACTCCCGGCTATTTTTCGACGTTTCTCAACACAGTGGATTGGGCGAGTGGAGCGACGTTCAGTTGCGATGCGGACGATGCAATCGAGCGGAAAGCACGGGACGTGAAGACCACAATAGCGCGCGCCGTACGCCAGCTTCCCAACGACCAACTCGCTGTCCTGCATGTCGCATTTGAGACGTTGGAAGGCCCTGGTGTTGAGGCTCAACGAAGGAAAAAAGTTATCTCATCCGTTGAGCGCATGGAGTCGATGAAAGCTGTTATCGCAATCGTTCTACACGCGCTGGGGCCGGTGGATAGTAAGGACCAGGTGATAGTCATCGACGAGACTTCGTCCGACTTCTGGCGTGGGCCACCGATGAAAAATTTCATTCCAAACATGGTCATTTTACCAGCTGGCTATGGCGCGCAATCCCGCAAAGGCGCTCATTGGCTATAACGTCAGCAGCTCCCAAAAGCAAGTCCGGAGCGGAAGCAGCATTTCGGTCTAGGCGAGCAGCGCCGAGTAGCCGAGTTTCTCGACTGGTCGGTCTCACGGCGCCTACTCCGGTGGCGTTGGCTCACGCCGCGAGCTTGTGCTCGTAGTAAGGCCGGTCCTTGTCATCAAGGATGGCGTACATCGCATCCAGGCTTGATGCTTCCGGATTCAGCCACGCTTCAATGTTCTCGGGCTTGATGGGAATGATGCACCGGTCATGGCCGGCCGCTTCAATCTCCGGCGGCGGGTCATCGGTAATGGCCGCGAACGACAACAGGTCGGGCTCACCCGGCTTAGTCCATCGCGACCACAGGCAGGCAACGTGCATCACTTGCCGGTTGCTCGGTTGAAACTCGAGGACGACGTTCTCGTCCTTATTGTGCGTCTCAAGAAGAGTGCCTTCCATCTTTGCCCTCTTCACGTTCTCGTAGAAGACCTCGACGAGCATCACGCCATGCGTTTGACCAAAGCACGACTTCCAGAAGCCATCCAATGAATCTTTGCGCGCATTGTATGTTCCGGGATATTTCATATCGAAACTGGCCGGCGTGCCCGCGACCCGGCACTGGTAGCGCATCGGCTTGACGACATATTCGCCGTTCTCCATCACCAGCACCGGCGCGTACCACCCCGGAAAGATGCGGGAATCGCGAGGCTTCGAGTCGGTCCGGTTGACGTCTTCAATGCGGCGTAGCGCGGCCTCGATTTTGTCGGTAGCGATGCGTCGGCTTTCGGTCGCAGCCTTCGTCACCTTCGATTCCAGCTTGCGCTCGGCTTCCGTCAGTCGGGTGCGCTGCTTGAAGAGCTCCTGCTCAAGTTTCGTTTTCTGCTGGGCGCAGGTCGTGTCGATGAGTTGCCGTATCTCACGCTCGTCGTCGGTCTGCGGGTCGCGGAACGCATCGTCGAATGCCTTCGGCGTCTTTGCGCCGCTCCCTTCGGCCTGCAGGAAATAGAGGCGCGCGAACTCGGCAATGTCCATGTGCGCGCCGAACATCCGCACATACCGGCGATAGTCCGCCCAGACTTGAGCTGAGTAGCACATGCGTCACCTCCGTTGACTGCACCGCGTTTCGGTCCCGATGCATGACCCGCCGCATCCCCGACAGTAATGTCGGTCGCGCACGCTATCGTCGACTCGCGGGTTCGTTGGCTCGCCCGCGCTGCTGCACGTGACCGCTGTCCAATGGTCGCATCCCTGAATGTATGACGCAAATCTGCCACGACGCAGCAACTTCAGACATCGAACGCTATCGCGCGAATCTGTTATCAAAGCCAGCGAGAAATACACAAAAAAGGGTCACTAAGGAAATCGGTTTTTAATATACAATACTGTACATTCATACAGTATTCGCGATGAATTACCGCCTGTCCGACACCTGCACTGCCCTGACTCCAGCCGCCCGCGTTAGTCGAAGCATTGCACGGGGCGACGTCGCGGGAGTTGCCGGTACCCAAACCCCGCGTGGGCGGGTTGCCGAACCACTGACGGTTTATTGTCCGGCCCAGCAAGGTCGCGAATGGTGACAAGAAATGCAACGAGCCGCACCCACACAACGTTCAGACATTTCGAAGTTCGCCACATTTCCACTCGTTATGCCTGTGCTACATTGCATGCGCATCGCGCCAACCACGCGCGAGAAAATTAATACCAAACAGCATACTGAGGGCAGCGTGGCAAACGAAATTGCGGGTCTTGTTGTTCACAAATTCGAGAAAGAAACACACGCAAAGGGGACGATTGTTCCGCGTAAAACGGTCATTAAGGTGACTAAGCCGGTTCAGCGTCTTGTTGACGCCTTGCACGGGCTTTATAGCGATAAAGCAAGTAAGGGCTACGGGAAGTTTGAAGATAATGAAGACAACTTTCCGATGCAGCGTCGCGTGCGCGAATATTTCATCGACAAATCCAGTGACTTTCTGGATTTTTCGCTAGCAGCGATGGGCATCCTCAAGGGCAAGGCCGATGACGCGCCCTTGTCTACAGGTGGTTATGTGCTCATTTGCCACCTAGTTAGCGGCGAGCGGAATTACTTGCTGTTCGCTATCGTGACTGAGACCCTTGGTAGCGCCATCACGGAAAACCTCGACATTGTCGACTCTGAGCACGTCGACCTTAGTAACTTCCGCCTTGCTGGCCGCATTGACCTCACCGGTTGGACAGAAAAAATCGACCGCTATATCGGCTTTCTGAAGGGAAAGAAGAGTGAACAAGTCTCTGGTTATTTCCGGCACTTCATGGGGTGTGATGATGCCGTGCTTGCGAAGGCAGAGACTCAAAAGCTCACTTCGGCACTTCAGGCCTTCGCCTCTCAGAACATCGCAGACGTGAAAGAAAGAGACGCTTGGCTTGGGAAAGTCTTTGATTTATGCGATGAATTGGCAAAAAAGAAAGCGCCGTTTATCGTTGAAGATTTTTGCAACGCGGCTTGGCCGCAGGAGCCGGCTGCTATCAGTAAGGTCTTCAGCGACGCCTCGGTCGAGCTGGCGGACGGGTTCGTCCCAGACAAAGCCGCTCTGAGCCCATTGGTGAAATTCCAGGCTCAGACGAATTTCTGGAAAGTGGAAGTAACGCGGAAGGCGTTCAACGACGGCCAAGCGGTCTACAACAGCAAGAACGGCACGCTCACGCTTCACAATCTGCCTGACGATTTCAAGCAGAAGCTAAACGCTGAAGAGCAAGATGAGTGATACAGGATTCGATTACCTCGTCACGCTTTACCGAGCCACCAAATTCACAGGGGAGCGTAAAGGCGAGTTGGACATTACGAATCAGGGCATTTGCGATGCCCTGAAAGTGTGTCTCAATGATTTGCATGAGTATTCAGTTGCTATCACCGAAGATACAACCGCAGTCGCCGTTGGCAACACTGTTCATGTGGAGTTCGGGGAACCGAAGCTCGGGCTCGGAATGCTCACTGACGATATGACCGGCTTGTTGAAGGCGCAGCGACATCGTCTCAAAGAGCCCAAGAATTATTTTCTCATTGAGCGCAAGTTCGCGAAAGGCGATGCTGACCCTCCTGCTGAGGTTCAGCAATACCGGCGTTTGTTGCAACTCGTCGAGCTGCTGGAGACTGTGGCCGCATACCTCGATAGGGATGCGGGCAAGCTCGTGTTCGTGCATGGTGGTCGATTTGAGATGCCCATCGCGTACACGGTGAAAGACTTGGCCATCATGGACGAAGCTGCAACAAGCAAGCTGCTCGCATTCGTCGGCGATGACGCCTTCAACGAGAAGAAACTTGGCATTCTCGAAGGTGCGATTCGTGAAACTTGCCAGCCATATGCTGAGCCCGACCGGTTCTCAGGACTTCTGGCCAATCTGCCCGAGTTGGCGGAAAAGGCGACTCACGGCTATCGGGTCTTCATCTCTGAATTCTCGTACGACAAGATTCGTGATGCACTCGAAACGGCCAAGGTTGAATACGCCGCAAAAATTCACAAGGTATTTACCGATATCCAGACACAGATTCTGACCATCCCGGTGGCCACCATTGTGGTCGCCACACAGATGAAGTCAGCGACCACTTATGGCTACGAGTTTTGGGTGAATACTGCCGTGCTAGCCGGCGTTTGGGTCTTCGCCATTCTCGTAAGCTTCCTGCTAGTGAATCAGCGATTTACGCTTGCGGTTATTGACGGAGAAATTAAGCGGCAGAAAGAGCACACCAAGAAGAACTATGAAGCCATAGCTGAGCAATTCGCTGGCGTATTCGACTTCCTGTTGAAGCGCCTTTGGTGGCAACGCGTCGCGCTAGTAGCCGTCGCAGTTGTACTTGCAACTGGTTTAGTGCTGGCTCATGTCGTCTATTTCAGGCTTACCAACCCTGAACAAGACTCGCATCTTGCAACAGCTAAGGCCGACGTTACCCAGAAAGCAGGGCGTGGCGTGGCTACGAACGCAAGTGGTGTTACTGCGGGTTCGTCGTCGGTAAGCCCTAAGGCCGGCGCTGCGACCTCGACGTCATCCGCGGCCAATGCGCGTTCAGCGTCGGCGGCCAAAGTTGCTCACTCGCAAGCTAGCTCAGCGGCCGGCAAATAGTTGCGCAGTGGTGAGCTAACTGACTACGTTTGGCCCGTCCCGTCGCCCCAATCGGCAACTTCCAGCAAGCGCGAGTCAGTTCACGGCGGCGATAGTCCGCCCAGACTTGAGCTGAGTAGCACATGCGTCACCTCCATTGACTGCACCGCGTTTCGGTGCCGATGCATGACCCGTCACATCCCCGGCAGTAATGCCGGTCCCGCACACTATTGTCGACTGGCCAGCAATTCGGGTTGTCACTCGCCTTCGTGCCGACCGTCCGGCCATTCTCCCGTGCGAAAAAGGTCGGCTCGCCCGCCTTGCCGCTTGCGACCGCCTGGTCGATGGTCGCATCTCCGAACGCCGCGCGCAATTCGGTCACGAACGCCGCAATCTCCGGCATCGGGTGCTTTCGAACAGGCACGTCCATCATGCGTTTCCTATGGCGGCTTAAAAGGGACACTTCACATACAGGGTTTTTGATATAGGATACTGTACATCCATACAGTATTTTTGCAAATTGGCCACCTTACCCCAATACGTCGAGTCGATTCACCCAGCGCTTTGGCGCGGGGCGC
This sequence comes from Paraburkholderia metrosideri, assembly GCF_904848625.1. Lineage (GTDB taxonomy): Bacteria > Pseudomonadota > Gammaproteobacteria > Burkholderiales > Burkholderiaceae > Paraburkholderia > Paraburkholderia metrosideri. Next base: position 103,814 of record NZ_CAJHCP010000007.1, on the reverse strand, counting down.
AGCTCGCGCGTGCCCACGGCAGGACAGTCGATACGGGCTACGCGGCCCTGTCGGCCGAACTACCCGGCAGTGGCTGGCCGTTGGGCGCACTGGTGGAACTGCTGGTTCAGCAGCCCGGGATTGGCGAGATGCGGCTTTTGAAGCCGGCGCTCGCCGAGTTGAGCGCGCGGCCGATTGCGCTACTGCAGCCACCGCACGTGCCGAATTCGGTGGCGTTCTCATACCTCGGCTTGCCAGTCGAGCGGCTCATGAGACTGAGGGCACCGAAGACGGCGGACGCGCTCTGGTGTGCGGAGCGTGTGCTTCAGGCGAAGAGCTGCGGCGCACTCATTCTGTGGCAGCAGCACATCCGTACCGAGGCGCTGCGGCGATTACATCTGGCGGCGCAGGCGTCCGAAACGCTGCTCGTACTCATCCGGCCACTGGCGAGTGCGCAGGACGCATCACCCGCCACGCTTCGGTTGGGAGTCAGACCCGCTGACGGCGGCCTCGTCGTCGATGTCGTCAAGCGACGGGGCCCAACACGAAGCGAAACGCTGTCCATCACCCTGCAACCGTCACCGATTCTTCTCAGCCCTTATGGCCGTGTTCGTCGCCATCTTCCTGCCCCGGCTTTCGCTGGAGGTGTTTCGTCCGAGGTGGTCGCCTCGGACTGAGCACGGCTGCGTCGTGCTGGAACGCGACAAGGTAGTGGTAGCGGATGCAATGGCGCGGGAAGCCGGTGTGCTGCCGGGAATGAAACGGGGTGGCGTAATCACCATGTCACCCGACGCCCTGATGTACGACCGGAGCGTCGAGCGCGAGCGTGACATGCAGCGCGAAGTCGCCTTCGGTCTGCTGCGCTTCTCGCCGCAGGTTGGGGTCTGCGACGAGGAAACTATCGTTATGGACGTGACTGCCAGCCTGCGTCTCTTCGGTGGCATCCGGCACGTCTGCGCCCTGATACTCGATGTCGTGAAGACCGTCGGCGTGACCGTTCGCATGAGCGTGGCGCCGACAGGCCAGGGCGCGTGGCTGCTCGCCAAGCGGGGCCGATGCCGCGTGCTCAAGATGCCGTCACTCGAGCGAAACCTTAACGCTCTGCCGTTCACGGTCGTGCAGGAGCTTCGCGCATTCGCGGACTGGTTTCAGGGCCTCGGCTGCAGAGTGCTGGGCGACATCCGCCGCCTCCCTCGCGCCGGGCTGAAGAAACGCTGCGGTGTGGGCTTGCTTGATGCGCTCGACCGCGCCTATGGTCTGTCGCCCGAGTTGTATCAATGGCTGGAAATGCCACCGACATTTAGCGCGCGCGCCGAGCTTCCCGACCGTGTCGAGCATGCCGAAGCCATCCTGTTTTCCGCGAAGCGTCTCATCGTCCAGATGTGCGGCTGGCTCAGCGCGCAGCAGCTCGCGCTGACCCACGCCACCGTGTCACTTGAACATGAGCGTGGACGTGAAGCCGTCGAGCCGACCGTCCTCGAAATCGCACTCGCCGAACCGACGTGGCATGAGGGACACCTTGTCCGCCTGCTGAAGGAGCGTCTCGGGCGGGCTGAGCTGCCGGCCGCCGTCCTCGCAGTGCGCCTGACGGCAAGCAGCGTGCAGCCCGCGGTGCCACCCAGCAATTCGCTGTTCCCTGACCCGGGTGGTTTAGCCGAAGACCACAACCGTCTCATCGAATTGCTGGTCGCGCGACTCGGCGCGGAGAATGTGGAGCGCGCGGCGCCAACATGCGACCACCGGCCGGAGATGGCAAACCGCTGGGTGACCGTCCAGGCCGATGCAAAAGTACAGGCGCCACCGCCTGGTCTACCTCGACCCATCTGGCTGCTCGAGGAACCCATCAAGCTGATGATGAAGAACCATCGACCGTTTTACGGTTCGCCGCTCAAGCTCGTCTCGATGGGCGAGCGCATCGAAGCCGGATGGCATGACAGCGAAGCGGTCACGCGCGATTACTATGTCGCGGAGGCTGCCGACAGAAGCTGCTACTGGATTTATCGAGAACGACCTATGGTCAGGACGGAAGAAGTCCGCTGGTTTCTCCACGGTCTTTTCGGGTAATACGGTGCCGTCATGGACTTTCCATCGTCGATGCTGCCAGACTACGCGGAGCTTTTTGCCTTCACCAACTTTTCGTTTCTTCGTGGCGCGTCTCACGGAGAAGAGCTGGTGCAACGTGCATCCCAGCTTGGCTATTCAGGCCTTGCAATAACCGACGAGTGTTCGCTCGCAGGCGTCGTGCGTGCCCATGTCGAGGCGAAGAAGGCAAAGCTGCCACTGGTCATCGGCTCGTATTTCCAGCTTGTGCATGCGGACAGGACTTCGGCCTTCGGCCTCATCCTGCTGGCGCAGAACCGTGAAGGCTATGGCAACCTCTCCGAGCTCATCACGCTGGGACGTATGCGTGCGGCAAAGGGTGAATACCTGCTCACGCCGCACGATATATCGAAGCCCGAGAAAGGCTACACACATCTCCGCGGCATGCCGAACTGCCTTGCCATCCTAGTGCCGGATTTCCCCGCGAAAGAAGATGTGCTTTCAGCCCAGCTTGAGTGGATGAACGATGTGTTTGAGAGCCGGGCATGGGTAGGCCTCACGCTGCACCAGCGCGCGATGGACGACATTCATCGCGGCATCGTCGAGCATGTGGCTGACCAGTATCGGGTGCCAGTGGTGGCGACGGGTAACGTTGTGATGCACGTCAGGTCACGCAAGCCGCTGCAGGACACGATGACGGCAATCCGGCTGCGCAAGACCGTCGCCGAATGCGGATACGACCTCGCCCCCAATGCTGAAGGTCATCTGCGCTCTCGATTCAGACTGGGCAACCTGTATCCGACGCACGCGCTCTACGAGACGCTTAACATTATCGAGCGCTGCAACTTTTCGCTCGATGAGCTGCGTTACGAATATCCCGACGAGCTGGTACCAGTTGGCTTCACGCACGAAGCGTATCTGCGACAGGAGACGTACATCGGTGCGCACCGGCGCTATCCCAATGGCATCCCGCACAGCGTGCAGGAGCAGATTGAGTACGAGCTGCAGCTTATTCACGAACTGGAATACGAGGCCTATTTCCTCACGGTCTATGACATCGTGCGTTTCGCCCGGAGCCAGCACATTCTGTGTCAGGGACGTGGGTCGGCTGCAAATAGCGCAGTCTGCTATTGCCTCGGCGTGACGGAGGTTGACCCGTCGCGCGGCAACATGTTATTCGAGCGCTTTATTAGCAAGGAACGCGGTGAGCCGCCCGACATCGACGTCGATTTCGAGCACCAGCGCCGTGAGGAGGTCATCCAGTACATCTACCGGAAGTACGGACGAGACCGTGCTGCGATTGCGGCGGCGGTATCGACCTACCGGCCGCGCGGCGCGCTGCGCGAAAGCGGCAAGGCGCTCGGCGTCGACCCGCAGATTGCGGACAAGGTCGCGAAGTCGCACCAGTGGTTCGACCATTCGGCGGACCTGCTTCAACGCTTCGCGGAGTCAGGCCTAGACCCTGAGAATCCGCTCATTGGTCTCTGGGCGAAGCTGGCCGCGCAGATTCTCAATTTCCCCCGGCACCTGTCGCAGCATTCCGGCGGCTTCGTCATCAGCCGGGGCAAGCTGACGCGCCTCGTGCCGGTAGAGAACGCGGCGATGGCAGACCGGTCTGCAATCCAGTGGGACAAGGATGACCTCGAAGCGCTCGGGCTACTGAAAATCGACGTACTCGCGCTCGGAATGCTGTCGGCAATCCGGCGCACGCTCGACATCGTGTCGGAGCAACGCGGCGAGCGCTTCGAGATGCAGGACATACCGGCTGAAGACGCGGCGACCTATGAAATGATTTCGCGCGCCGACACGGTGGGCGTGTTCCAGATTGAGTCGCGCGCTCAGATGAGCATGCTTCCACGTATGAAGCCGCGCGAGTTCTACGACCTCGTCATCGAGGTCGCCATCGTGCGCCCCGGGCCGATTCAGGGCGGGGCCGTGCACCCGTACCTGCGCCGCCGGCAGGGGCTCGAACCCGTGACATATCCGAGCGAAGCACTGGAGGTCGCGCTCGGTCGGACGCTCGGCGTACCCATCTTCCAGGAGCAGGTGATGCAGGTTGCAATCCTGGCTGCCGGTTTTACGCCCGGCGAAGCGGACCAGCTGCGCCGCGCGATGGCCGCATGGAAGCGCAAGGGCGGCCTCGACAAATATTACGACCGCATCGTCAACGGGATGACGGAGCGCGGGTACACAAAAGACTTCGCAGAGTCCATTTTCCAGCAGATTCATGGTTTCGGCGAATACGGCTTTCCGGAGAGCCATGCGGCGTCGTTCGCGTTGCTCGTCTATGCGAGCAGTTGGTTGAAGTGCCATGAGACGGAGGCGTTTCTTGCAGCGATGCTGAACAGCATGCCCCTCGGCTTTTACTCCCCTTCGCAACTCATTCAGGATGCTCAGCGGCACGGCGTGAAGGTACTGCCGGCAGACGTCACCATCAGCGGCTGGGATTCGGTCCTCGAGCGTCACGAATCGGAATCGAGGCCGGCTGTGCGTCTGGGCCTGTCGCTGCTGAAGGGCATGAAGGACGGTGCCGCCGAACGTATTGAAGCCGCGAGAGCAGTGAAACAGTTTGCCAGCGTCAGCGACCTTGCCAAACGCGCGCAGCTCGACCGGAAGGACCTTCAGGTTCTGGCCGCCGCGAATTCGCTGTCGTCGCTCGCCGGCAACCGGCGCGAAGCCCTCTGGACGTCCGTCGCCGCGGTACCCGACCGTGACATTCTTGCCGATGCGCGCGCGGATGATGAAACGCCTGTGCTTGGCGCGCCGTCAGAGGGCGAAGACATCGTCGCCGATTACAACTCGATGAGCCTCACGCTCGGCCGGCATCCCCTTTCGCTGCTGCGGCCGGTGCTGCTCGAACACCGTCTTGTTCCGGCCGCGACGCTCATGACGTATCGCAACGGCAGGCTCGCTCGCGGTTGTGGTCTGGTCACGGTACGTCAACGACCAGGGACGGCGAAAGGCGTGATGTTTCTGACCATCGAGGATGAGACCGGCAATGTCAACGTCATCATCTGGACATCGGTCCAGGAGAAGTTTCGGCAGGAGGTGCTGGGCGCGTCGCTCCTTGCTGTGTACGGAACGTGGCAATGCGAGGGCGAGGTCCGCCACCTGGTCGCCCAGCGACTTGTCGATATGTCGCATTTGCTCGGTGGGCTTACCGCCGTCAGTCGAAACTTCTGCTAAGCAGTTAGCCTTGAGATACCAGACAGGGTGGCGAAGTTAGCGCCCTGAGGCGAACGGCTAACGGGTGACGCTGGCTCCGAGGGGCATCTCTACGATGCTTGGGACGATGGTGAAGGCAGTGCTCACGATATGGCGACGCGCTTCTCCACCAAAGGGTATTCACGAAAATAAGGGCGAGGCAATCAGCGCGGCTTGCCTTACTCGCCTGGCGAGCCCGAGGTCAGACGACGGCCCCCTTGACAACAGTTTCCACTGAAAGTGCGCTTCGCTACCGCCCTCTCGAGAAATAACATACGGAGACTTCAGTGCTGCTGGGACCCGCGACAGCAGACTAACACCTTCCACGCGGGAAAACGATGGAGGCTATCTATGGCTACGGTTCAGAGCATGACTATCGAGGCAGCGTCGCGTATCTACTCAGCGGCGGCGAAGGCCGGGAACGGTCAGGTCAGGAAGGACTCGTTTGCGGCGAGAGCAATGAGCGCCGCAATGCGAAAAGCTCATCAGGCAAATTCGCAGGGCGCAGAGAAAGTAACGCCGGGCAAGATAAAACGGTGAATTTTAAGTGGACGGGGAGCACGCCTGTTCCCCAAACAACAGACAGTGAACATGGCAAAGTACGTTGCGAGCGACACGGCATTTCCGACAATTGGCGAAATCATCGCCTTCCTGGCCGTTCGCAGCGGCCTGGTGCTGACTGACGGCAACGACCCTGCCTATGACCACCTGAAGCAGTTCGTTCGAGAGCAAAAAGGCAAAGATTTTAGTCTTCTCGACGAAATCCTTGATGTCCTGCAAGCGCGCCTTGAAGATGATATTGCGCCACCGGGACTGGGGGACCTTTGCTTCGAGGCGTTCCGCCGCTTTCTCGATGTATACAAGTCTTTGATATTGAACAGTCGCGCCTCCATTTGGGGGCGGTCGCGCTTTGTCGAAGAGAAGCTGGTCCCCGAATTCATCATCCCATATGCGGGATGGTGGTTGAAACTATTGAACCGCGAGCCGTTTGATTTCGTTGACGTCGTCGAACTCTTGCGTTCGGAGTCGCCCCTCAAGGTCGCATTTCACTACCCATTGCATCATGCGGGTAAGTCGTGGCTTGACCTTGCTGAGATTTACTCTGGCAAGTCAGAAACGTATGCGGATAAGCCGACCGACCATGATATTGACGACAATAAGAAGCTAGTCCGGAAATGGGGTGCAGGAAAGGCCACGCCGTCGTTGGAGACATGCTTCGAGCTTCTCGACGCTCTTGGGCAGGGACAATATTCGGGCATTGTCTTTTGGGTCTGGATTGGGCGATTTCTGCAAAAAATTGACAAACAGTACCGACATTTAATTGCAGATGCCATTGAGCGAGACGCTCCGCCGCCAACACCGTCTCAGTTTGCGATGACTCTCACCGAGGAGAGTGACATGCTCGCGAGGAAAGAGATAAGCGCGGACGGCGTCTACTATCTGAGATGTCTCACCACTCTGCTGTTTTACAACAAGCATCGCATCATGGGCGACAAAGCTCGTGCAGAACAGTTGCTTGCGATTGTTAAGGAAAAGACATATGGAGTCCCGGTAGTTGGCTACTATATAACCTGGCTCGAAGCCCGATTTCATCTATATTGCCGCGATATTTCGAAGGCTTTGGCCGGCTATGAAGAAGCCTTCTATCAAGGCATGTACGGCGACAGTCAAGCGGAAACTCGGATTTTGCCGGAGTGGGCAGCAATTGCTCAGAAGGCTGGAGACAAGGCTGCGCTAAAGCGCATCGATAGCCGAATGAAGTTGTTGAGGATTTACCCGGCGGACATGAGCGCAGATGAGGTTGCCGAATTGAGAGTTAAAGCCTTCGACGATAACTTCGGTGCCGGGGTTTGCTTTATCGAGTCGTTCTTGTCCTAGTTGCTCCAAATATGAAACTTGCTAAGCTAGTCTAGCTTGGCAGCGCTGTCGACAGTTCATACGATGAGATATGTGGTCCGGGCTGCTTGCACGACACCGGCGCGAAGAGCACGACGCTTGCATACAGCATCGGGTAGCGTTTGCTCGCATTCATGCTGAACTACCGACAAGCATGCATCTATGTTGTTGAACGCCGGGCCGCATTAAAGAAGTGCCCAACGCACACCACAGGAGCGCCCATCTCGCCGTTCGAGGACAGCGAGGACACGTCGCTGGCTTGGAAAACAGCAGCATTTTCATCGTCCATGGACGACGCCGACCTCGGCTGTTGAGCGCGTCACGCACTGACCGAAAGAATATTAGCGGGTGTTGCGCTACTGGTGCGCGACTCACATCACGGGCCTGCGGAGGTGCTCGGGCAGAATGCGGTCACTGCATGCATGAACCCAGCGGGCCAATGACGTCAGGTCAACCCGCCAATCCTCCACCATCGATAGTGTGTCAGATACAACTGTCGTTGGACCAGGGCAACGGTTTGTATTGGGTGAAGTTAATGCTCCGACGTCGCTTTGACATAAGCTAAGGACAGGCGTTTGGCTTCCGAACGTTCACGCGTCTTGATGGTGAGCAAGGTTGCCTGCAGCTCAATCCGATTTATTGAACGCGACGCCGGTTTTTTCCAATTGCATTGTTTGGCACGTCCCGCACCGGTTAGCTCTTTCATGGATGGATGCATGATGCTACACGCTATAGAGTCGTCGGCTCTCGTCCTCGTGGACTTGCAGGCTAGGCTTATGCCTGTCATCCATGAGGGTACGTTGATTGTGAGTCAAGCCGCTCGGCTGGGAAAAATTGCGCAGATGCTTGGTGTCCCGGTCGTCGGCACAGAGCAGACACCGCGGCATCTTGGCGAGAACGACGAGACAATCAAAGCTCTATGCTCGCGCATCATCGTGAAGCACCATTTCGACGCGGCTGCTGAGGGCCTTGTTGACGTATTGTCATGCGAAGTCACGAGGACGATAGTTGCAGGCTGTGAGGCGCACGTTTGCGTTTTGCAGACTGCGATGGGTCTGATGAACCACGGATTGGAGGTCACCCTCGTCAGCGACGCGATAGGGTCGAGAAGACCATCGGACCGTGAGGCAGCAATAGACAGACTGGCGCGAGCTGGCGCCGAAGTCGCGACAGTGGAGATGATTGCGTTCGAGTGGTTGCGGTCCTGCCAACATCCCAAGTTTCGCGATGTCCTGAAACTCATCAAATGAACACGGCGACGCGAAAGCGTCGCCCGGTTAGCAGCGTTATGCCGACCACGACCATCCCGCGACCGACCTCGGTCTGGAAACACCTTCTTTTATCACACCGTTCCGAGCCGATGTCCTGTGATATTGACCACTTTGCTCGTACCTCTCCTCATCACAAAGCCGAAACCGTCCGGGTCAATTGCATTTCGGTTGGTTATCTTATCTGATTGCATGACGGCACGACCATGCGGTGCGATGGCGGAGATTGGGCGCTCGACTTCGTTGAGGAACTGAGCATGATTGACTCTGCGTTGAAGATGGCAGGTGTCGACACCGCACGGGTGAACAGTAGGCAGGTGTCGAGCCGGCCAAGTTGAGCTAAGCAACAATAAAAACCGATAGAGGACCTTCAAAGGTCGACCGATGCAAACTGACCAATACCGCGGATATACGTTGTGGGGCCATGCCATCCTGCAGGAGGAAGATGTCCTGCACCAGGAACGATTCGCCGGAAGCGGCACAATCATGCGCGATTCGAAGGTTGTAGTGGCGTCTGGAGTGCTTGGCGTATTCGATACTGATGAAGACGCGGAATCGGCCGGCCTTTCATGGTGTCGCGCGTGGGTCGATAGCCACGGCTAGCGATGTGGTGACTGATGTGAACCCACTCAGTCTCAAGCGCAGAGGGCATTAGAAGCGGCAGCGTGCGACAGCTCTATCGAACTCGCGTCGAAAAGCTTCGAGAGTGGACAAGCTAGAAGATGCATTGCCAAGGCGCAATGCCGATGTCCGCAATCAACTAGCGTCTAGCAAGATTCTGGGCTTGATGGAATCCGCTTGGATTTAAGCTGAGTAGCACACTCGAGCCTCCGGTCGTCGCTTCCGTGATAATCCCGTTGACCGTGGTGGAAGCGGCGGCCGGTTAGGCCGTCGGAACATGACCGTTGCGGGGCGACTTGGAACCGGATTCACTCGTTACGCTTCAGGGTACCGTCTCCGTAATGTCATTAAGCTTCCAACTCTTGTCGAACCAGGGTGCGAGCGGACCGTATAGGCGGAAAATCGTTAGCCAGCTCTTTCCAGGAATGGTCTGTACCCAGTTGCTCTCTTTGCCTGCTGGCGCCTTTGGACCGAAGTACAGGTCGACTGAGCCATCAGGATTCTTCGTGAGCCCTTTCTCACTAGATAGACTCGGAAACTGCTGGTCCGTCTGAAGCATCGAGCGCGTTTGTGTGTCGTAAAGTACGACCGACCAGAAATTGTTCACTGGAACGTTGGGTGGCACATGCAACGTGTAGTTTTTCGCACCGTCGAATGGCTTGCCGGCTGCATCATAATTCGCAGCTGCGTACTGCGAGCCGATTCCTGGCATGGCGACCGCCATCGCCGGCGTATCGACAGTAGCTGCATAGAAGAACATCGTTCGGGCGTCAAAGTTTCGCGCGCCGTTGTTCAGCCACTCATAGCTGCCGCCAACAAATGGCGTGGTCCAATGCCGGTCGGGATAAATCAGTACTGCTTTGTCGCGGTTGGCGAAGTCGATTGCACGCGCGGTCGCGTTACCGACGGCAACAGCGTCGGTGAGAATTTTCGTCATCCTTGCGTCAGGTGAGAAAGGCTTGCCTTTCTCCATCCCAATGGACGCAAACAGTCCGGTCATATCAGGACCGTACGCGCCCGCCGGCTCCTCCTGAATGATTTGATTGACCTCGCCATAGAACTTGATGTCGTTCGCATGAATCGTGTTCATGACGCGGCCAGACAAATTGACGAAGTTCGTAGGCGGAGGTGAACTGGCTTGCGAGAGAGGATACACGCGCAGGCGCTCCTTCAGGCTCGCGACACCGGGGCGCGGGTCGCCGTTCTTCATGAACGCCCGACCGAAGAGGAGGTTGCCGAACGTCGGGGACTTCACGATGTAGTATCCGCTCTTCGGCAACTGCCCCTTGTATCCGGGTGGCACAAATAGAAATTTACCGCCTTTACCCTTGTCAGGACCTGCGTTCCCAAGGTCGGTCACGTAGCGGAACCAGAAATCGTCGACCACACCTAGGATGTTCGGCGGCGTTTCAACCACTACCGGACCGTTCTTCAGGTCCATCCAGTTCCAGAAATACACCGTCTCGGTGTTCGCAGTCAGGAATAGAGACTTGGAATCCATCAGGGATTCGAACACGCCAACCGTACTGCCGACTGCGCCAACCTCTCGCAGCCCCGCACGCAGGGCGACGAGCGATGCTCCTGGAATACCGTTCAGGAATGCTTCGACTCCACGAGTGAAATCGAGGTTGTCATAGACCTTCTGTGCGGTTTCCGTTGTCGGAACACCGTCGACAAAATTGAGTTGGCCAATCCGCGTATCAACCTGGTCAGGGGTTGTGATTTCTTGCGGGATGGGAGTTGTCATCTTGTACGTAGGGGGCGCAGCGACGGCTGGCGTGCCGAGCACAGCGAGAACAACCGCGTATCGACGTCCGCATTTCGGATACTTGTACATAACAGCTCCCGATGTGACTTGTGGCGCGAGACGTTTGGCGCTTGCCATCTAGGCGCCTCGCTTGATGGTCTGATGCCTCTGCTAGTGCTTACCTGGCTTGTTCGAAGTCCGGCAACTCAAACGCCGCGTCAAAATAAGGCTGAAGTGGCCCGTAGAGTCTGAACATGGCAAACCAGGCCTTCCCGGGAACAGATGGAATCCAGTTTTTTTCCTTGCCGGAGGGGGCGTCCGCTCCAACATATATGTCCACGGAACCGTCCGCGTTCTTCAACAAATCCTGCCGGGAGGATTTGTCCGCGACGCCTTTCCCGTTATCGATTAAGACGCGCTGGTCAGTGTCGTACACCGTCAGCGACCAGAACAGTTTCGCGGGCGGATTCGCAGGCACGTGGAGAACGTAGTTTTTGCTGCCATCGAGCACCTGGTCGTCTTTGTCACGGTACTCGGCCAGATAGGCCTGCCCGACGCCGGGTGTCCGCGTAACCATGCCTTTGGATGTCGTGACCGCCTGATAGAAATAGTCGGCCCGTCCGTCCACCTGCGTGTAATACTTCGACTCCTGCGATGGGTCGAAAGCGATGACATAACGCCATTGCGCGCCGGACCGGTATTGTGCCCCCGGTGCGCGACCGTCGAATGCATTGGCCTGCGCAAATAGCTCACCTATCTTTGCGCCATCTTCGAGAATCTTGCGTTGACGTTCGTCCGGCGCAAACGGCTTGCCTTTCTCGAGGCCCAGTGGCTGAAGCATGCCCATCATGACGCGGTCGCGCTCCATGACCGGCTCCCGCTGGATAATGTCAGCAAGCCTTTCCCAATAAGCCAAGCCTCGCGGCGGAACCTGAGACCACTTTCGGCCATCGGGCCGCAGGAAGCGGGTTGGCGAGGATGAGGCACGGTCCGCGTACGAGTACATGCGGAATTTCTGAATCAAGGAATTCGCCTTCGCCGGGTCGGCGTCGAGCGCACGGAAAGCGACAAAGATGTTGACCGTCGGCGAATGAACCACGCGGTATCCGTTCGCGCGCGGGGCCTCCTGGCCAGGTCCCACTACCAGATATTTGCCGCCTTTACCTGCATCCGGCCCTGTCTCGCCCATGTCGGTTAGCGGACGCTGCCAGAAATCACCCACGCCTCCGGCAGAGTTTCCGGCAGGGTAGTCAATCACGAGCGGACCCGTTTTCGACAGGTCAGGCAAGCCGATAATGTATGGCGTCGTTGCATTCGCCGTCAAAATTCCAAGCTTGTCCTGCACTGATTGGTAAATCACCATGTCCGTGTCTTTGGCACCAAAGACGTTGCGCGCGTCGGCCTGCCATTGAGCAAAGCCAACTAGCGGCAAGGCCCACACGTACGCTTGCGATGCTCGCTGAAAATCCGACTCGTCAAAGAGCTTCTGGACAGTCTGTGCGCTGGCGGGAACACCTTCGAACAAATCGATTTTGCCGATTCGCGTGTCCACCGTCTGCGCGGAAGTGGTTCCGCAAGCCAAAACCGCCGCAGTTGCTGCCGTGAGCATTGGCAACCTCAGGATTCGGGGCATCAAAACTCCTTTCAAATAGTTCGGAAGCTTTCTGTTTAAGCCAGGCAAGCAGACGGCCCTCGCGAACCCAACACCGTACTGCCATTCCCCTCTTAACAAACTCACTGCGGCTAGCCAGACAGCCGACGTTTGAGGCTACGCAAGCTGGCGAAGCCAGCTTGCAGATTTTCACTGGAACGTGGCGCTCACCGAGAGCTGCACAGCATTGCCCTTTGGCCGATTACTTACTTCAAATTCGTTTACCCACCGCAAAGACGCAGACACGGGCGTCTTACTTACCTTGCCGGCCCAGGTCACGACTGGGCCAATACCGATGGAATGGCCGCCGGCACCATCCACGAGTGCGGCTAGCCCGCCGGAGTCGCCGCCAAGTTGCTGAATCCAACCACCGACGACACCTAAACCCCAGCCGCCTGTAAAGCGCTTGAGTGCCATCAGGTCGAGTACGCTGACAGGCGCGTTGTGATAGTGGGTGTCGTTATTGGGGGCATAAAACTCCACGCCGTAGTTCAACGACAACTCGACGTTCTCTTTTGGGAGAATCTTGGTGTACGCGACTGTGGGTGTGAAGGTCCATGTGTTCTGGCCGGCATTCGCAAGATTGTTTGTGTTGTACGCGCCCGTCGGAGCGTAAATCTGTACGCTAAGCGCAACATGGTCTGTCTTCGTCAGGTGGTAGCCTGCCACCACCGGCGTAAAGAAGATGTCGGCAAACTGCGTCGCGTGGTCATCGGGCAAACGTCCATGAAATGACGAGACATCTGTGTACTGCACTGGAACGCCAAACGAAGAGGCGAAATTCCACCCGCCTGCGGTGATGCCCCAGGTCTTGACTGCGTTGATGAGGTTGTATGAGATGTGATAGTCGAGACCCTCTGTCACTGTGCCCGCGATGGGAATCGACTTACTAGCCCCGAGCGAACCCTCGTAATAAATCGACGTAATCAAGACAATCCAGTCGTCCGTCGGCGGAACGATGCCCGCGTATGGAGCTATTTGCATCCCGGTAATGGGGCGACCGATGCCGCCTTCGGTAGCAGAGGCGCTGAGCGAAATGCTACCGGCCGTAGAGACGACACACAGAGTCGTGAGCACTCGCGAGCGAAAGAAGTAGTGGCTTGCCTGGCGGTCATTGCAGTTCATGGCCTTTCCTCGCAACTCGAAAGTATCTGACGTTTTCGGCGAAGTTCATTGCTTGCCGAACGTTATATTGAGTCCAGCAAAGATGGTGAACTGTGGCACACCTGAACCGGAGTGAGCGACCGAGTACTGTGGCTCAAGGAACGCGTTGTAGATGGTTGAACCGCTCTTCCATGCCTTACCTGCACCGAGGCCGACCGGGATGTAGTAGCTGCCATGCTGCAAATCGAAGGTCCAGATACCCGTGGAACGGATGTACCAACCCTCCGGCAAATTGAAAATACCGAAGGGCTCGACAGTGAGAGACTGTGTCGTCGGTCGGCTGCTCTGGCCGGCGAAGGAGTGCTGCCATTGAACAAGCGCGCCGAGCAGGCGGGCCTTCGTAGCGCTGACCGCAACTGCCGCCAGTCCAGCCTGCCACTTCCCTGTCCCCAGACTAGGGTCGGTGGCGGTGGGTGCTGTGATTAACGGACCGACGCCGAACTGGATGTCAGATTGCGATAGCAGAAAAATGTCGAATAGATTGACATCACCCAGGCCGGTGTTATATCCGCCGGTCGGGTCAGGCCGCGTACTTACAGGGACGGTTGCGCGGAATATTTCTGGCACTCCGATGGGTCCCAGAGGGCCGACTGGAATAGTCGGCCGCAACAGAAGGTCATTCGTGTGGCCGCTGATGCCAAAAAGGCTGGGAGTGTAGTAGTTCTGGACGTTGAACGAAGGCGCCAGGTTAAGCGGATTATTGCTTCGATTTGCATCGTCCGCCGAGCTTTGCGCGGCCGCGTCCGCCGAAAAAAATACGAGTAGTACAAAGGCTAACTTGCGACGAGTTGCTACATCCTTCTGCGCTTTTTTTGGCTTCATAACCTAGCCTTTTGTTGGGGCGGAAGACACCCTTCGTAGCGGACATCAAGCTTAAGAAACTGGGAAAAGTCGGGAGCGGATTGTCCTCGCGATGATTGAGGTTGCTCGACTGTGCCTGTCTTAATGGAAGACAAAACGCAGCGCGAAACAACGATGTCCGGAGCGGACTACGAATTCTGCGCAAAGTGTAGCAATTGGACCGGCAACGTGGAGAATTTTTCGGACATTGCCCATCTCATGCTTTTTGCATGCGAACGAAGCGGGCGGCTTACGCCGGAGGGCGCGTCAGAGGCGGGTACGCACCCCGCGCTCGGCTGACCGAGGGATAGTGGACCAGCTATGGAGCGATGCATTCGGCACCAAGCGTCATATGCCGGCGCGCCTACGCATTCCCGCGTTTGAGGGAAATCACCTGGTGGCAATTAGCCAGCATCTGGGTACGATTGTACTGGTACAAACGTACCAAATTTGAGATGACTGCACCGCCACCTATCGAGCTGGGAAAACGCCGCGAGTCCGACGAGGGACCGAAGGCTCGGCTTATCAAGGAATCCATTCGGCTATTCGCCCGGCATGGCATTGAAGGGGTCTCGATTCGTGCGCTGAACAAGGCGGCAGCAGTGTCCAGTCAGAACGCGGTGTATCACTACTTCGGCGATATATGGGGACTGGTAGAGGCGGCCATCGAAGTTTCCCTCCAGCGTTACCTGACTGGCGTAAGCGCCATACTTGATGCCGCCGAGGCTGAAACCTCCGGCCCTTTGCCGCTCAAAGCGGTGGTCGAAGCCATGGTTCGTCCCATAGTCCGAATCGCGAGCTCGCCCGAAGGGATGGCAAGTTTGCAATTCCTCGCACGGATGATTGGCGGTTCCGGAGCACGTGGAAAGGAAGTCATAGCGCGCGAGTGGCGCGGCGTTGCCGAACGAGTCAATGACCTCGTGTATCACGCGGTCCCTGAAAACGGACGGGAAGCCGCTGGCGCCAAAGCGTTATTTGCTTTCAACACTGCGCTCAATGTGGTCGTGGACATAGGCCTTGAGGCCTACTGGCCATTAGAAACAAAAAACACCGACCGGCTTGACCGGTATCTCCTCGATTACATCGAAGGGGGTATTCGCTTTAGCAGCAAGCCAATCGAGAGCTGTAGCTGACACAACAAACCGGGAGACGATTCAAGCATGAAAGCATTCAATGGTGCCTGCTCAAAATGTCAATCAGTTGTACTAAGTGGACTGGTCATGGCAGGAGCGATGGCGATGTCCGGTTGCGGCGGAGGTGGCATTGATGCATCTCAACCGCTGCCAGCTAGCTTCTCAGTCGCACACGCAATGACTAGCTGTTTGTGGCAAGGTCCAGTAGGTACCGCTGCGAACGAGGTTAATGAGGCCTACCCCGATTCCGGCGCTACATACTGGACCGCGCAGTTCCAGATTCCGGCCGGCGCGCGCGTTTTTCTCAAGGGGCAATTCGCCTATTCGCGCTACATGTCGCTCAACAGCTACCAAACGAATAATGCGCCAGCAGTAGCACTGACCGATTATCAAATAGCGCCGGATGCTGGTTCCATAAACCCGTTTGTCCCGGGCGCCGCCCGCTACGCGGCTAACCGAAACTACACGGTCGAAATAGTTCCAACGCCTGCTCCGGGGACAACTGCACCTAACACGCTCTACGCGGACAGCAACTACGGTCAGACAATCACGGTCTGGTACCGTGTATATGTCGCTGACAAAGGTGCCGACGCGACCGGTGGCGTCGGCTTGCCTGACCTTCAGGTACAACAGGCAAACGGCACAGTATTGACCGGTGCCCAGGCCTGCAACGCACTGTCCCCATCACAGACTGCGGTTGCATCTCCACTGCTACCCGCCGCTACCTACGCTGCACTTCGGGACCAATCAGGTGCTCCCTTGGGCTTCCCCGCGGTGAATCCGGGTGTCTGGATGGCTCAATACAATACGCAGTATGGTTTGCAGTGCATGTTTATGGGTAAATGCGGCGGTAATCCAATCCGCCAAGTCGGCTTCTTTGCGAACCTCGACAATGCGTACGTCACAGCCCTCATCAGTCGCGCTTACGGTGCCGTTGTGGTTCTCAAAGGGCGTCTACCGACCACGCCCAAATCGTTCCAGAATGTCGCTTCGTTGACTTCGGGGCAGTTGCGCTACTGGTCGATGTGCACAAACGAGTTCTACACTCAGAAGGCAACTTCTTGTTTGTATGATGAGCAGGTGCCTGTCGACGCACAAGGAAACTACACCATCGTGGTCAGCCGGGCTGCAGACAAGCCGAGCAACGCTACTTCAGCTTGCGGTAGCGGATTTATCACGTGGTCAGACTCAGGCGACGGCGCCGGACATACTGACGACGGTCTGCTAATTATGCGAAATATGCTCTCCAGTCCGGATTTCGCAAACGCTATCCAGAACACAAAGACGCCGGGAGACGAGGCGTCCGTAGTCGGCCCGTATCTGCCAAGCATCACCTACACCACGACGGCCGCTTACCAGGCGCTTGGCTGCAAGTAACACGAATGACGGTGAAGGTCGTCGCTGAGTGGCGATGGCCTCCGCAATTGCAGGTTTGTGATGACGCCGGTGCCGCTCTTGCCGTAACAGAAGCCTGCTGCACCATCAGGTCGACAAGGGCTCCGACCGGGCCAACCCCCTCCGGGAAGTACGGCAGATAGCGCGAGATAGCCAGTCTTAACGACCCGACCCCGGCCAGGCGCGAGCTGGGACGTACGCCACAAGGACTGACGGCTCGTCGGACGGCGCATTCCTCGTCCTTGAAGGACGGCCGACTCGAGACTGATTTGTTCGAGGATGCCACAGGCACCGCGCGGCCAACGAAGGTACGTGCGTAGCGCCCAAATGGAATAGGCTGCCCAACATGATTATCAAATGGAGACTTCCATCATGAGGGCCGACGGGTGGGTTCGGAAGGTCGACGAGAATCGAAGCTTGTCGATGCCCTGCTCAAGGCGCGTTATCTGATTTCGATGCACAACCGTTTATCCATTGCGGCTTCCGTGTGAAATCCGTCTTCCCTCGTTTTTTCATTGGGCTTTACTCAACTCTATGAAGCTCGCAGAAAATCTGCGAGGTCATCGAGCGACAGCGGCTTGGTCAGATGACCGTCAAATATCCGTTCGTCAGTCTGGAGTCTGCCGGCGGCGTCGGTGTAGCCCGTCAATGCCGCCAGCTTCGTCAGGCAGCACTGCGCCCGCAGACGAAGCAGTTGCGCAAGCTCAAGGCCGTCCATGCCAGGCATTGTGATGTCAATCAGGGCAACATCCGGAGTAAATGACTCCACTATCGAGAGCGCGTCGGGCCCGCTCTGTGCGCGCTTCACTTCGTGCCCCTCCAGTTCCAGCAAGGTGCCTACTGCTTCCGTCGCGTCTGCGCTGTCGTCTACAAGGAGGATGCGCATCGGTGCCATCGTGCGCCTCGCGATGATGGTGACCTCGCCCGTGCTTTCGCAGACGATGGGGAGTTGCAGACTGACTTCCGTCCCTTGGCCTTCGCCAGCGCTCGCAATTGTGACTGTGCCGTTGTGTGCCGTCACCAGATGCTTCACGACAGCCAGTCCAATTCCGAGGCCACCTTCTGCATGTCGGCGCGCTGAAGCCGACTGGGCAAACATGTCGAAGACGTGTGGCAGCAATAAAGATGAAATGCCAGCGCCGTTGTCCCTCACCGTGATGACCGCAGTGCGGGGCGATGAATCGTGTATCGACCCGGTGCTGAGGTCCGGTGCCTCTACCAATAGAGTAATGTCGCCGCCGGGAGGTGTGTATTTCACCGCGTTCGACAGCAGGTTCGACACAACCTGCGTGAGACGTGCGGGGTCCGCGTGAACGGTCACCGGATACGGCGGAACAATGGTATGGAGTCGATGCTGACCGTTGTTGGCGTCAGCCTTCATCGCCGTCACGGCGTCCCCCACGATGTCCTGAAGTAACCCGTACGAGGGGCGGACAGAAAGTTTGCCGTGCCGTATCCGGGACGCGTCGAGCAGGTCGCTCACGAGTCGTTTCAACAACCGAATCTGCCTGTCGGCGATATTCAAAGCCGACAACACGGCGGAATTGTCTGAAGCGAGCTTTCGCGCTGCAGTCAGGGCGCTGTCAATCGGAGCAATGGGATTGCGCAACTCATGGCTCAGGGTCGCAATGAAATCGTCCTTGCGTGCTTCAGCCAGAGCCAGTGCATTCCTCGCTGCATCGGCTTCAGCCGCGCGGGCTTCAGCATCAGCCTTTGCCCGCGTTATGGTGAGCGCAGCGCAGGTGAAGTTCGCGAGACTGGTCAGGATTCTGAGGTCTTCGGAGTCAAACAGGTGCTCCCTGTCGTGAGACATCACCCAAACCGTGCCCCATGGCTCCCGTTCGCCAGGAATCGGTACGACCAGTTCTTCGATAATCTCGGGGACAACGTGCTGCAGACACGTGAAGTGGTTTTGGGGAAACGAGAATAGCTGCCCCGTAGCCAAATCGAGCGCGATGCCGCTCGGGCTGTCTTCCACAGGTGGCGTAGTACCCATGGCGACGACGCATTCGCCCGAAACCGCGGCCCAGCGGAAGACCTGTGCGCCATCGGCACCGCGTTCCAGCAACGCAATGCCCGCGCTACCCGCCTCGCACAAATTAAGTGCCATGTCCGACAGCGTCTGGAGCATAGCGCCGTCCGAGGAGGTCAGCGCTCGCGCTAGACGATGCATCGATTCGCTTTCAGCGGCGAAATCGGGCGGTCGATGGGGGCGCGTGCCCAGTGCAGGCGTAGCAAGTGTGCCCGCGCAGCGTGCGCGGTCCGCTGCGGAGGGCGCAGACGGTCCGACCATATGGCCTCCAGGTTGTAACTTGTACTGTCAAATGAGCGGGAAAATTGCCGCGCCAGCTAATTGTAGTCGCTGCACGACAAAGACCAATGGCGGCAGCGCGGCCGTTCGCAGCGGCGACAAGGTTAGGAACGTTTATTGCACCGTCGAAGGGTTAACCTGTTAATGCGAAAGCGGTCCGTAAATTGGCGACGATACTTCTTGTTGATGATGACCCGAATATTCTGCGCCCCCTTCGATGGCTGCCGGAGCGAGACGGATTCCGCGTGCTCGCGGCGCTAGACGGACGGACAGGCAGCGCTCGCTACCACTGCTATCGAAAGACCAAGTCTCATCGCGACAGACTAGATGATGCCGCGCATTGATGGCGTCGAATTGTGTCGACGATTGAAGGCCGACGTTGCGATGGCCGGCATTCCTGTGGTGATGTTGTCGGCCGCGTTGCCGCCTCATGTGAGTGAACGGCTGTGGGACGTGCTGTTGCTGAAGCCAGCCCCCATAGGCCAGCTGATAAAGGTGATTCATAGCCTTCTGGACGAATCACACCCCGAGGTACATGAATACTCGTGCGAGCACTGAACATTCGATACCTTGTTCCCGCGGTCCTAAACTTGCGATGCCGTGAACGTGAATGCGCCTCTTCTGGCGCTATCTGATACGCGACGCCACCAGCTTCGCAAGCCAGTGTCGGACTGCTTCTGTTGCAGGTTGGCGGCTCTGTGAGGGCGGTTCAAGCGGCGCGGCCTCGCTAAGCACCGCTATCTCGCTCGCCGAAACGGGTCTAGCTGAACCGCGCCTTATTTCGCCCGAGGCGCTTCAAGATTCGCGTCCGGCTCTTCGAGCTTACCGGCCCGTATGGCGGCGACCGCGTTCGCCACTGCGAGCGCAACATTGACAACCTCCTTCTGCATATTGTCATCCTCGTCCAACGTTGCATGACTCGTTGCGTAGGGTTCGTAGTAGCCGATGAATCGGTCGAGACGAGACTTACCACCCGCTTCGACGAAGCCCATCCAGTCGAACCAGTCCGTGAGCGCACGACGAGAACCTTCAATGCCGGCGACGTCGCCGTGGACAACCAGTCCGTAGGCGCGGCCCGCGAGATGCTTCGGGTAGTCCCAACCCGCGAGCTCGAGCTTTTTCGCTTCATCAGGCTTTTTACCGTGGGTGCTAGTCGGGTCGGGATTGCCGCCGTCAGCACATACGAGCCTGTCCATCAAAAGTTTGAGCGGGCTGCTCACCTGGTACCAATAGACCGGTGTCACGAAGACGACGGCGTGCGCCGCAGCAAATCGTTCGTATATCTCGTTCATCCAGTCGTTCACCATACCGAGAGAGTGATTCGGGTAGCAGCTACAGGGCCAGTGGCAAAGCGGCATCGCGGTAGAAACGCAACCTTTACAAGGATGGATGTGTAAATCGCGGTCAGATGTGAGGCGGGAGAGGTCCAGCAAATCAACTTGAATGCGCTTCGATTCGAGGGTGCCCTGAACGAGCTTCGACAGGCGAAAGCTTTTCGACATTTCGCCCGGACACGAGTAGTCATTGCGGGACGAGGCGTTGACAATGAGCACGCGGCTGGTCGCTGAAGGGTCTGCCTGCTGACGCTGGGCTGCCTTTATACGCTCGCTGGCCTGGCGCCACTCAACTGATAAATCGTAGTCTGGGTCGGCGAATCCCGGCCCTGCCTTTTCCGTGACGGGCGACTTACGCCCTGCAGCGTAGGCCTCCCATGCAATCGCTTCGAGCCTATCGAGCGACTCATCTTCCACCCGGAATTTCGGGTCATAAAATCTGGCCATAAATCGTTGCCTGAAGGCATCGCGCGACATCTTCTCGGTGACCTGCCCCTTTCGCACCTCAATTCTTTGTTCGACTGCGCGCTGCTTTGAATCGTCCCCAGTGTTTGTCGACATCCTCGTTTCCTTGGCGTTTTTCATCAGGCGTGCCGTCGCTTCTAGCGCGAAGCAAGCGCGGACCAGTTGGCAGTCCGCCGGTTCGCATCATTGAGGCATGCCCCATGCTGGCTTTGTTGCCACGCTGTCCACTGGTGGCAGTGCCGCAAATCTCAACGGAGATGGGAAATGAAAGCACTTGTTTACGAAGGGCCACGCAAGGTTGTTGTAAAGGAAATGCCGGACGCCAAAATCGAAAAGCCAACCGACGTGCTCGTAAAAATCACGACCACAAACATCTGCGGTTCAGACCTGCATATGTACGAAGGCCGCACAAACATGGAGACCGGACGCATCCTAGGTCATGAAAACCTTGGCGTTGTCGCCGAGGTCGGCAAAGGTGTGGAGCGTATCAAGGTAGGCGACCGCGTATGCCTTCCCTTCAACATTGGCTGTGGCTTTTGCAAGAACTGTGAGAAAGGGCTGACCGGATTTTGTCTGACCGCCAACCCCGGCGTCGCGGGTGCAGCCTATGGGTTTGCGGGCATGGGGCCATACAGTGGGGGGCAGGCGGAATACCTACGTGTTCCATTCGGCGACTTCAACTGTCTGCTCCTACCGCCCGACGCTGAGGAGAAGGAGAACGACTACGTAATGCTGTCAGATATTTTTCCTACCGGCTATCACGCGACGGTTCTCGCCGGCGTCGAGCCTGGTGACAGCGTTGTTATCTATGGCGCGGGGCCGGTGGGACTGATGGCTGCACTGTCCGCATCAATCAAAGGCGCCAGCAAAGTTATGGTGGTTGACACACACGCCGACCGGCTGGCTCTCGCGGAAAAGCTCGGCGCCATCCCGATTGATGACAGCGATGGTTCGTCGGCCGACCAGGTGATGGAGCTAACCGGCGGCGAGGGTGCAGACCGAGGCTGTGAATGCGTCGGGTACCAATGTAGTTGCAAGGGCCACGAAGTGCCCAACGCAACGATGAACAACCTCATCAAAGCGGTGCGACCGACTGGCGGTATCGGCGTGGTGGGTGTCTTCGTCGCAGAGGACCCGAAAGCTGAGGACGCTCTTGCCAAGAAGGGCCAGCTCGCGCTCGACTTCGGCCAGCTCTGGATGAAAGGTCAACATATCGCAACCGGTCAAGCGAACGTGAAGGCGTACAACAGGAAACTGCGCGACCTCATCGCCGCTGGGAAAGCGAAGCCGTCTGAAATCATTTCCCACCAACTACCGCTTGATAAGGCGGCTGAAGGGTATGCGCATTTCGACGCTAGGGACGAGGGATGGACTAAGGTCGTGCTGAAAACGGCGGCGTAGGCGTCCCGTCCAAGTCTCGGCATTCGAGCAATGGTGGGTGCCCATCCCGAATGGCACCCCCCCCCCCGCGGCGTTTGCTACAGGTCATGGCGCCGTCGGGAAAACAATGGTCGCGTCTCCAGCGATTGCAAAAACCCAGCCCCAAGGAGTATTCGATGTCTGGCCGTCCGGAAAACACGTTAGAGCAACGCCGCCGCTTAGGCGGCTGGTTGCCGCGCAAGGAAGCCGAGTTGATTGCGTTCCGTAGGGATTTGGCCGAGAAGGCCCGAGGACGGGCCGGCCTCGCGCCCCGTACGTCAGCGGTACAGGAGCTGGCGATGCTAGTCGAAGGCGACCCGGTCATGCGTATGGACCTCACGCGTGCCATCTCGGATGCAATTGAGGCCGGCTATGAGCTTGGATATTCGACAATCGACGAGCTGATGGACATCATCGACTATCTGATGACGTACCCTCCGCGCTTTAGCGAAGCAAGTCTGATTCACTGCCCGTTGAACGCAGTCCTTGACTGGCGGATGTGCATGCCTTCTGGATACGCGTTTTTCCGCGACCCCGTCGTGAACGCCAAGCTTAAGCGGGTCCTCAATGTGTGGTCGGGATTTCTGGATGGCCCTCACTCGCGCGAATACTTGAATACATCCGCTCCCGAGGGATGGCTGTCTCCGAAGGCACAGGAGCAACTCGGGATGTCCCAGTTCATTTGCGACCCCGACAAACCCTATTGGGGGTTTTCGTCGTGGAACAGTTTTTTCACCCGCCGTTTTAAACCCGACGCCCGACCCGTTGCTGAACCCGACAACTCCAAGGTCATCGTCAGCGCATGCGAGGCGTCTCCGTACAACATTCAGCATGAAGTGAAGCTTCGCGACAATTTTTGGATTAAGTCGCAACCCTATTCGCTTGAGGAGATGTTCACCGCACGCGAGCGCGACGTGGCGCAGGAGTTTGTTGGCGGGAGTGTCTATCAGGCGTTCCTCAGTGCTTTCAACTATCACCGCTGGCATGCTCCTGTTGCCGGCCGAATCGTGAAGGCGTACCACGTCGACGGCAGTTATTACTCCGACGCGGAATCCGAGGGCGTAGACCCGGGTGGGCTTAACGATTCGCAAGGCTACACAACTTCCGTCGCGGCACGAGCGGTTATCGTCATCAATTGCGATGACCCGCAGATTGGCTTGGTGGGATGTATTTTCGTGGGCATGGCAGACGTCTCCTCGTGCGTCATCGAAGCCCTTCCTGGTCAGCAAGTGGCGAAGGGCGACGAAATCGGATTTTTCCAGTACGGTGGCTCGACCTATTGTTTGGTATTCCAGCCGAACGTCGTAGGAAGCTTTGTGCCGCACGCGCCGTTCGATGATGACGCGCCACCTATCAAAGTTAATGCTCCCGTTGCCACCGCCCGCTAGGACATGTGTCGTGCTTCGTAGTCAGGCCAATTTGTGCGCGCGACCAAACAGGCAGCACGTTCTCGGGTGCTCCGAACAAGTGGTGTCAGTCTTTCTATAGCCACGCTATATGCAAATGCAAGCGAGGCTGAGTCGCGTCAGGATTCTTCTCAAAATTGCCTGTGAGATTTAGACTGGCGGCGTTGGAGTGATACAACCAACGGAGTCTGAGAGGAAAATCGTGAGCGGCCAAAAGAAAAAGCGAAAGCCAGAAAATTTGAGTCAATACGACAGGCGCTACGAGGTTGAACTCGCGCGGGGGCGGTCGCATATCGCCAGCACTCGAAGTGCTGATACTCGCAACGCCGCGATTGAGGAAGCTTGGACGGAGTTTGTAGCTCTTCACGGTCCTGCCGAGGCTCCCGTTTTTCTTGAACTACTGGCCACGCGACTTGAGCAATCGAAATCCACGGATGCTGCCATGGAAGTGAGACGCTTCGCGCAGAATGGCGGCGAGCGTCACGTCGAGAATGAATCGGGAGCGACCACCACACCGGGTTCGCCGAGCATGAAGAATCCAGCACGAAATCTAAATGGCAAGACAAAATGAGAGTGCCGACGGACGCACGTGAGTGCTAGCCTGTCGACTATCGGTGCGACCTCTCCACATGCGCACCGAGTAGCTTGAGCGTCAGACCGGCGCTCCCCGCGAATCCAATACCATACAACGGGTTTGCGTCTGTCTCACGTGGATTTATGCGAATGAGCCGATGACGGGCGTTTCGCTCGCTGAAGCGCCGCACCGTCGGAAGAGCTTTTCCCGCGCCCAACTCCACGACGACCGGTCTCGACGTCGAGGTAATCCAGTCCTCGAAGCGCACCCGTTGCTTTTCATATGGCGCGTCAACCCACGCCCAATCTCCGAACATCAGAATGTTCGGCCGCGCTAACGAACCGCAGCGCGGGCATCGCGGCAAAGGGTTCTCGCTCAGATGTTTTCTCATTTACGAGCGGATGAAATCCTTCCGCGGACCATGTGTCTGCCGAGCAGGCTTCCGTGCATTGAAGTGTGTGAATCGACCCATGACATTCGTGTACTCGGCTCTCGAAGAATCCGGCTTTCTGGAACTGTCCGTCAACATTGCTCGTGAACACGGATGCGCCATGCCGCATGCGGTCCGCCCATCGGCGCAAAATCGCGAAGCCCTCGTGCGGGACGGTCTCACGGTATAACCGAAACGCATGCAACCAGGGGAGCCCTGAGCGATAAAAATGTCGAGCCTAGTTTTTCGCAGGGGGCTTGTATCGACATGCCGGAAAGTTGGAGCATGCAAGGAACGGCCCGTAACGTCCTTCACGGATGATGAGTTGTCCGGTACCGCACGCCGGACACGTATTCTCCGCATGTTCATCTTCTCGTGCCGACGTGACGTTGACAGCGCCTTCTGAGAGTAGCTCCGTCAGAAACGAGGAGCGCTGACCCGCGACTGTGAACATCGCTACAGAGCGACGGGCACGCGTGAGTGCGACGTAAAAGAGGCGCCGCTCCTCAGCAAATGGATATGGGTCAGTACCGGGCATCGCGAGGGCCAGAACTGGGTCGTCCTCTCGCGTATTAGGGAATCCGCGGCTGAGCATTCCGGGCAAAATCACGTAGTCAGCTTCGGCGCCTTTCGAACTGTGCATGGTGACAAACGACAACGCAATTTCCTGTCCATAGCGTCTTTGCCATCCAGCCGGGAGCGCAGATTTGTCAGCGTTGTACCTGCCGAGAATGAATACGGTGACTTTTCTGTCGTGCGCACGAGGAACGCTCCCATCCAGGAGACCGCGATGCAGGTTTGCCAGATAATCATCGATAGCTCTCTGGACGTCGAACCGCGTCTTGACTTGAAATGCCTCAAGCACTGCGCCGATAGTAGGCGTCGACGAGCGAACGTTCTTTTTGATTTGTTGGGGGTTCTTCGTCACAAACCGGCTCGATATATCGCAGAGCGCCTGCGGGCATCTGAATGTCTGCTCCAGTCGCAGCACCTGTGATTTGCCGAACCACTCGGCGAAGCTGGTCATCACCGAGACATCGGCGCCAGCGAAGCGGTTTATGGACTGCCAGTCGTCACCCACGGCGAAGAAGTACCGGTGGCTTACGCGCGCTGGCGTCTTGGGTACATGAAAATTCGTCTGCTCGGTTATTGTCCCGAATGTCATCCGCGCCGGCCCGAGTCGAGCATTCGCCAGCGCCCGGCAGAGACGCGCCCGGGCGCGCGACGCGTCCTGGAATTCGTCAGCCATGACTAACCCATACGGTGACAGGTATCGACCGCTTTCAACGTGCTCGGCCGCCTGGTTCAACATGTCCTCGAAGTCGATGCAACCCTCTACTACGAGTGCTGCGTTCCAGGCGTCGAGTATCGGCTCGACAAGGTCAAGAAACATCCGATGACGATGAACGAAGGTATCCTTGGACGAATCTCCAAGACGCTTGCGCAAATCGTCCATCGACAGTGAATTGCTCTTCGTATGCACGATGAACGAGCGGATGAGCTTGACCAGCGTCGCGCTATCCATGGGGCGCTGCCCGTACTTCGGGACGGGGCGGTCTGGATTCGGGTCAAGCACAACCCCACGTTCTGTGAGAGCGCGCTCGAGGATTGACGCGAATTTACCCGTGCGGACCTGGTGAGATGTCGTCTCGACGAGCGCGGTCCCGCGGCGTTCATGTTCTTCCCGTTTCCACACTACGCCGGAAAGGTAGTTTTCGAAGTGCGCAGGGGCGTCACCGTTCGCATCCAACGCGAAATGCTCGTGGTAAAGGCCGATGTCCGGATAGTAGAAGTCGGGCTTGTACTGGCGATACTCGGCCGTCCTCGTGTTGTGCTCATAAGGTCGTTCATAGTCGTACTCGACGCCCTGGTAGAACAGCCAATTCGCGATGATGCGTTCTTCCTGGCTGCGGACAAACTTGCCGTCGTTAGTTCGAATCTTTGCATTGCCATCACGGTCGATGAAGTCGGCATCACCTTGCTCGCCAGGTTTTGGCAGGTCTTGACCGAACACAATCCGGAAGAGGTCCCAGTTCGTGCGAAATATGGGCGAGCTGTCTTTGAGCGCGTCGACGATTTCCATCAGTTTTCGCTGACCGGACGATGCGTCGATAGCCCAGTCGGGCACATCTGGCTTTTCGCCAGTTGCCTTGCCGATGATGCTGAGTCCCAGTGCGTGGAAGGTTCGCGCTTCAACTGCTACATCGTTCATGCCGAGTCGACTGAACGACTGGACCGCGCGCGTCTGAAGCTCGTCTGCGGCTTTCTTGTTGAATGCCAGGAGGAGGACCTGGTCGGGGCGGATGATGCCTAGGTGGATTGCGTAGGCTGCTTTAGCAACCATGGTCGACGTTTTGCCCGACCCGGCAGCGGCGACAACCAGCAGGCGGTCCTCAAAACAGACCACCGCGCGAGCTTGTTCTTCAGATAGCGGTTTGCTTTCGACCCGGTCAAACAGGTCCTTGCAGGCAGCGAGTTCCCGCTGCGCATGCGCTTCATTTCTCCGTGCCCAGTAGGCCGGCCAGTCACCTCGCCAACTCTTGAGTGCTGTTTCGATGCGGTCGGCGGCATCGCAAAGGTTGGCGCGAACAGCCGGGTCTTTAAAAAGGTTCCAAAGTTCCTCGTCGGAGATTTTCAGACGCGGTCGCCGCGCCTCGAATCCGGCCTGCCAGCTTTCCGGTATCCAGCGTCTCTCCTTTTCGCATTTCGCCACGTGGGCGCCGGCCGACTTCAACCACGCCAGTATCTCGCCATATGCGTGATTGAACAGACTGAGACGCTCGCACGTTGAGATTGCGTCTTCAAGCCCATGTGCCAGCTTGTTTGGAAGCCCATCGATGCGGACAGAGTCTTGCTTCCCAGCGCCAAAGGTGATGTCCGTCCAGAACAGGCCTTGCTTGATATTGGGTCTATTCTTGCCGTCCAGGGTGAGCGTGACCTGTTGCTTCCCTTCAACGAAGAGAACCAGAGCGCCATCTGCCAGGCGCAAAATCCAGTTCTTCGATTTCGTGAATCTCTGGCCGTAGTGGGAAGGTGCCCACTGGTTTATGTTATCGGCGCTGGTCATCGTAGTTCGCCGACGCGAACCCACATATCTGGCTGGCGACGGTCGTATCTCAAAAATCACTACGGTAGCCGGTCTGACGGGAAAACGAAAGGTGCAGAGTGATTGAGTATCGCTCTCAGCTCGAATTACACCGTCTTCGACCGTCGTCGCCGACTACAACTCGATGAGTCTCACGCTCGGCCGGCACCTGCTTTCGCTGCTGCGACCAGCCCTTCCCGAACAGCGCCTTGAGCCGGCATCTTCCTACTCTTGGAGTGGACGAGCACGACGTGAACATCGCAGCCAAGGAGGAGCGTCGGAAGCTCACTCCTGACGAAACCCGATGTCTTCGTGAACGAAGCGGATGCGAGTACAGAACCACGCACGCCACTGCCCTTATCCTGGTTGCCACGAAACGCGCATTCCAACTTGAGCATAGTCAACACAGGCTTGACGATGAGTTACAGAAAACACGCTGACAAGGTGATTCGAAAAATAGTCAAACCCACGCATTGCGACTACACAGATTAAAAGATTATAAGATTACCAGCGCGTTCGACCGAGAAAACTGCCAAGCGACGTGGGAGTTTTCACGACTGGATACCCATTTTGCGTGTGTGAAGGTCAAGCAAAACGTGTGTGGAGGTCAAGTTGCGCGTGGGTGGGGGTCAAGTAAACCGTGGGCAAAGGTCAAGTCATGTCGAGGAACTTCAACATGACACTTCGGGTTGCTCGTACTTTTGTGAATGCTCACACATCCATCCGCTAGAGAAGGTGATACCAGAAGCATCTGGCGACACCGCGACATCTCTCGCTTTCTGGGGACACTACCCGACAAATTCGGGCTTTTCGGTGACGCTACACGACAACCGGCGGAAATCGCGGGCAAATCTTCGCTGGAACGCGACACTCGCACTCAACAGTCCCGAAACCGCTTGCTGCTGCAAGCATGTGAATTCGCTTCAGCAGTGGCTTGATGCTCTTTGAAAAGCAGAGCATCTGCCGACGATAGTCAGCGCGCCAAGCTACTCACACTCGTCACGTGCGAAGTCCAATGCGCCTCGCCATGCCGCAAATGCGACTTCTGCGCGCGCAATTCACAGTTGTGCGTCGAGCAGCTCGAGAGTTGTGGCGGCGCTGCCCTCGAAACCTACACCGTGCAGCGGGTCCGTGTTCGAGTCCCGAGGATTTATTCGAATGAGCCGCTGACGCGCATTTCGCTCGCTGAAGCGCCGCACCGTGGGCAGAGCTTTGCCTGCGCCCAGTTCCACGACGACCAGCTTCGGTATTTCAGAAATCCAGTTCTCAAGGTGCTCCCGTTGCTTTTCTTAGGGCACATCAACCCAAGTCCAGTCGCTGAACATCAAGATATTTGGACGCGCAAGCGCACCGCAATCCGGGCAGCGAGGCATCGGGCTTTCCAGTTCCGATGTCGCCTCATCTACCAGCGGATGAAATTCCCTACCTGACCATGCGTCGCCCACGCATGGCCTCCAATCCAGGAGCGACCCCGGCAGGAAACTCTGGGCGCATCGTTGCTTGCGGTGTATGGGACGTGGTGACGCGCGGCCGAGGTTCATCACCTGCTCGCCCAACGGCTCGTCGATATGTCGCACTTGCTCGATGGGCTCACCGCCGTCAATTGCAATTTTGGTTGAGCTGGTACCGGGCTTGCCTCGTCATGCCGACGGGCGAGCACCTTCCCACGCACGCTGCAGCAGTCCGCGCAGCGGCTTCTCCTCAATCGGACGTGGATTCCAGTAGGGATTTGACAAGGCCACTTCGCACGCGCGGTCCAGGTCAGCCTCGCGCAGTCCTATTTCGCGCAGACCCTTTGGTACGCCAAGCTGTTCGTTGAGTTGGTAGAGCCCATCTGGGGCAAAGCTGACGCTCAAAGCCCTTGCAATGCGCTCCATTGCCTCGACCGCGACTGTACTGTTGTACGCGAGCGCGTGAGGGAGAACGATTGCATGCGTCTCCGCATGCGGCAAGTTGAACGTCCCACCCAAGGTATGGCAGAGCTTGTGATGAAGCGACATGCCGACATTGCCCAGCACCATGCCGCATAGCCAGGCGCCATACAAACTTTCGCTTCGAGCCTTCTTGTCCCTGTCGTTCGCCTTCAAACCCCGCAATCCGCAGGCGAGCGAACGAATGCCTTCTTCCGCCATCAGCGACATGACAGGGTTGCCGTCCTGTGCGTAGAGACCTTCAGCTGCGTGAGCAATTGCGTTGAGACCGCTGACAATCGACATTTTCAACGGCAGCCCCATCGTCAGTTCCGGGTCGTAGAGAACCGTCTTCGGAAGCACTTTTGCGTCGCGGCCGGTCCTCTTCAGGCCGTCTTCTGTTATCCCATAGATGGGCGTCATCTCAGACCCAGCATAGGTCGTCGGGATGGCGATAATCGGCAATGAAGATTCGAGCGCAATCGCTTTTCCGAGGCCAATGGTCGAACCGCCTCCGATAGCAACTGCGCAGTCTGCGCCGACTTCCTTGGCATGTTCACGTGCACGGCGCGCGATTTCGATTGGGACGTGCATCTGGGCACCGTCGAACACACCCGCACTCGAAGGGCCAAGCAGGTCCGAGACATTTCCAGCCTGAGCCTTTTGCTCGGGCGTGCATAGTACCAACGCTCGCTTGGCCCCCAAGGTCTCGACCTCTTGCTGAATCAGCTTCATGCTTCCAGCGCCGAATACGACTCTTGCCGCCTGTGTGGTGTAGGTGAATTCGTACATAGTTTTGCTTCCTGTGTCTTCTGAACGCTTTGGTATGACGCCCTTAGACGTAGTCGACCTGATGGCGCGCGATGCGAATGTCTCCCACGACTTCCTTCACCCTGAGATGCTCAGGATGCGAGGCATATGCCTCAAGCGACTCCTGACTCTCGAACTCGGTGTAGAGCACGACGTCACAGGCATAATCAACTGCGCTGACGTCCAGCCCGACCTCAAGCTTGGTGAGCCCAGGAATCTTCCCACTTAGGCTCTCGAACGCCGACTTCACGAGATTCGCGGATGCCTTCTTCTGTTCGGGAGTGTCACCTCGAACGTTCCACATCACGATGTGCTTGACCATAATCATTTCCATTAGTAGTGCTTAAAGCGAGGCCAAATTCCCGAGATGCAATCTCACGACTCAAGTCTGCGTGCCAGCAGGGCAGGTTTCGATTCGCCTGCTGACTCCCTAATCTGGTCTGCTGGATTAGTATCAGTTACGCCTTGTTCTTGTTGTACACGTCGACGAACACTGCGGCGAGCAGGACGATGCCCTTGATGACCTGCTGATAGTCCACGCCAATACCCATGATGGACATGCCGTTGTTCATGACGCCCATGATGAACGCGCCGACCACCGCACCGACCACCTTGCCTACGCCGCCAGAAGCCGAGGCGCCGCCAATAAAGCACGCTGCAATGA
Source organism: Paraburkholderia metrosideri (assembly GCF_904848625.1). Lineage (GTDB taxonomy): Bacteria > Pseudomonadota > Gammaproteobacteria > Burkholderiales > Burkholderiaceae > Paraburkholderia > Paraburkholderia metrosideri. The sequence continues at coordinate 72,468 of NZ_CAJHCP010000007.1, read as the reverse complement.
CGTCGAGCTCGAAACCCGTGCCAGCCTTCGGCGTCCCGCTGTTCAACCGCGCCGCGAAAATCAACCCGGCCAGGGCCGCGAGAATCCCCATGTTGACGAAGGTGAGGAAGCTCACTGCCGGCACGCTCACGCCCGAGAGCCGCGCGGCCTTTGCGTTGCCGCCAACCGCATAAATCCGGCGACCGATGGTCGTGCGATTCATCAGGAACGTGTACACGCCGATGAGAACGCCCATGATGACCAGCACCGTCGGCAAGCCGCGATATGAGGCAAGCAGATAGCAGAAACCTACGATGAGTGCGGTAAGGACAACATTCTTCGCGACAAACATCGAGAACGAGCCGCTGCCGACGCCGTGCTTCGCAGCACCCGCGCGGTGACGAAGTTCAATCACAAAGAACATCGCGCCAACCAGCACTCCGAGAAGGATGGAGGTGATATGGAGTGTTTGACCGTGGAATACATCGGGGATGAAACCCGAGCTCACCGCGCCGAAACCGTCGGGAAACGGGCCAATCGACTGCCCCTGAAGCACGAGGTTCGTCATGCCGCGAAAGACCAGCATGCCCGCGAGCGTCACAATGAAGGACGGCATGCGCCAGAAGGCAATGAAGTACCCTTGCGCAGCGCCAATCACCGCGCCTGCAGCAATACAGATGATGGTTGCCCAGACGTAGTTGACGTCATACTGCACCATCAACACCGCCGCCAGGGCACCAACCAGGCCAGCCGTTGAGCCAACGGAAAGGTCGATGTGGCCCGAGACAATCACCATCAGCATGCCGAGCGCCATGATGACGATGTAGCTATTCTGAAGAACAAGGTTCGTCAGGTTGAGCGGCTGCATCAGCACCCCGCTCGTCGACACCTGAAAGAACACCATGATGATGACAAGCGATAGAAGCAATCCGTATTCGCTGCCAATACGCTTCACAACGCCGAACAGTTCGCTTTTTTTGACCTCGGTGCCTTCGGCGGCCACCGGAGAGAGTGCCTTACGCATTTTGAATGTCTCCATTTCGCATGATTGCCCGCATGATGCTTTCCTGCGAGGCTTCTTCTGCGGTTAATTCGCCGACGAACCGGCCTTCGTTCATTACGTAGATGCGGTCACACATTCCGAGTAACTCAGGCATCTCCGAGGAAACCATGACAACGCATTTACCTGCCGCAACCACCTGGTTGATGATGTTGTAGATTTCGTACTTCGCACCCACATCGATGCCTCGTGTCGGCTCGTCGAGAATCAACACATCGGGTTCCGAGTAAAGCCATTTGCTGATAACGACTTTCTGCTGATTTCCACCCGACAGATTCCCGACCACGTGCGTTACACCTTGCGCCCGGATGCGAAGCTTCTTCAGAAATTCCGTCGCAACTTTGATTTCTTCGTGCTCGTTGACGACACCGAGCTTTGAGACGCCGGAGAGGTTGGCAAGCGTGATATTTCGCTTGATGTTGTCGTCGAGGAGCAGACCGTTGCCTTTCCGGTCTTCCGTCACATAGGCGATGCCCGCCTTGATGGCCTTTTGCACAGATGACGTGTCGACCTGTTTGCCGTGCATCAGGACTTGGCCCGTGATGTCTTGCCCATATGTGCCTCCGAAGACACTCATGGCCAGCTCTGTGCGTCCTGAGCCCATCAGTCCGGCGATGCCGACGATTTCACCCTTGCGCGCTTTCAGATTGACGCCCTTGATGACCGCACGGTCCCGCTGCGTGGGATGCTGGACACGCCAATCCTTGACTTCAAAGATGACGTCGCCGATGTCCGGCGTACGTGGCGGGTAACGGTCCGACATCTCCCGGCCGACCATCGCCTTGATGATGCGGTCCTCGCTCACGCTCTCGGCACGACAGTCCAGTACGTCGACGGTCGAGCCGTCGCGGATGACAGTAATACCGTCTGCCACGCGCGAAATCTCGTTGAGTTTGTGCGAAATAATGATTGAGGTGACACCGCGCGACTTCAGCTCAAGCAACAGAGTAAGGAGCGTGTCGCTGTCCTTCTCGTTCAGGCTGGCGGTAGGCTCGTCGAGAATCAGTAGACGAACCTTCTTGGATAGCGCTTTCGCAATTTCAATCAACTGCTGCTTGCCAATCCCTAGCGTACCGACCGGCACATCTGGTGAGTCAGCGAGGCCCACCTTTGACAGAAGCTCTCTAGCCTTCGCCCGCGACCCTTGCCAGTCGATGACACCGCGCTTCGACTGCTCGTTCCCGAGAAAAATGTTCTCGGTAATCGAGAGCATGGGCACGAGAGCCAGTTCCTGATGGATGATGATAATTCCGACCTCTTCGCTGTCGGAAATGTCATCGAACTCGCGCGTCTGACCGTCGTAGAGCACATCACCCCCGTAAGTTCCGTGCGGGTAGACGCCGCTGAGAATTTTCATCAACGTCGACTTACCTGCGCCGTTTTCTCCACAAATGGCGTGAATCTCGCCCTTACCGACCCTTAGATTGACGTTATTCAGTGCTTTGACCGGGCCAAAGGTTTTCTGAATTCCACGCATTTCAAGAATGGTATCCATGCTCTCATTCCTCCGATTCGTCACGCTGCGCGCGTGCCTGTGCCATGCGGCGCTTCGCTGGAAACTCCGCATCGCCTACGTCCAGGTGACTTACTTGACTTGCGCCTGCGTGTAGTAGCCGCTAGTCACGAGTTCCGCCTGATAATTGCCCTTGTCGACGAGCGCAGGTTTCACGAGGTAGGTCGGAACAATCTTGGCGCCGTTGTTGTAGCTCTTCGTGTCGTTGACGGGCACCTGCTTGCCGGTCAACGCATCGTCAACCATCTCGGCTGCAACGCCAGCGAGCTTGCGGGTGTCCTTGAACACGGTCGAGGTTTGGTCGCCTCGAACGATGTTCTTCACGTTCTGAACATCCGCGTCCTGCCCTGTGATGATGGGCATTGGCTGTTGGCCTGACCCGTATCCCACGCCCTTGAGAGACGAGATGATGCCGATGGCCAGCGCATCATTCGGCGCCCACACCGCGTCGAGGTGGTCCTTGCCGTAAAACGCGCTTAGCAGATTGTCCATTCGCGCCTGAGCGGTCGCGCCATCCCAGTTGCGAGTGGCGACCTTTTCGAAAGCAACCTGTTTGCTCCGAATCACGAACTTGCCGCTGTCGATGTACGGCTTGAGGACCGACATGCCGCCGGCGTACACCATGTGTGCGTTGTTGTCGTCCGAGGAGCCGCCGAACACTTCGATGTTGAACGGAGTCTTGCTGCCAGCCTTCTGCCAGGCGCTGACGATGCTCTGCGCCTGCAGGACGCCGACGCCGTAGTTGTCGAACGTCGCGTAGTAGTCGACGTCCTTGGTCTGGCTAATCAGGCGGTCGTAGGAGATGACCTTGATGCCCTTTTTCTGGGCGAGTGCCAGAGCGTCCGAAAACGTCTTGCCGTCGATAGGCGCAATCACAAGCGCCTTCACACCTTTCGCGAGCATGTTCTCGACCTGATTCACTTGTGTCGGAACGTCGTAGTTCGCGTACTGCAGGTCCGACGAATAGCCCTTCGCCTTCAGTGCGTCGACCATACTCTTGCCGTCCGTAATCCAGCGAGATTCGGTCTTGTCGGGCAACGAAATTCCAACCACACCTTTGTCTTCGGCATAGGCTGCGCCGGAAGTCGCCGCGAAAGCGGCCGAAGCGGCCAGCACAAGTGCAACACTCTTCAAGATTTTCATGACATCGTCTCCTATTTAGGAATGCGTATTTACATTTTCAGGTGATGAGATATGGAATCTTCAGCTGACGCGCGGGCGCGTCAGCTTCAAACCATTAATCGATAAAGACCTCTGAACCTGCTTTGCTGGAAGAGGCGAACATGGCCTCGATGACACGGCTGATGTTGTACGCCTGCGTAGCGGGAACCACGGACGATGTGCCGTTACGCAGAGCGTCGAAAAATGCGTTCGATTCGCGGTCGAAGTAGACCGGGTTGCCGATTTCAGCGATGTCAGGCGAATATTCCGTCTTTTTCGTCGCCCAGATTTCCGGAAAGCTGGTTTCCTGCCACTCCGTCCATCCTTCCGGATAGTCGCCCTTGCCGGCGTCGTAAATCTTGTAGCTCGCGGGCAACGAACGCGAAGACATGATGCCCTCGGTTCCGTAGGCGGTGATGTCCCAGCTCTCAGTCCACGGCAAGACGTCCCAGGACATGAAGTCGACGCTGACGATTTTGTCTTCGTAGTTGAGCACCGCGCCCGCCGCATCTTCACGCGATTCGTCACCGTGAAAGTTCGGGAACTTCGTGATGCGCGCGTTCACCGAGCGCGGCAGACCAAAGTGCAGGAGAATCCGGTCGATGAGGTGGCATCCGATGACGAATACGGCGCCGCCAATATCGCCTGGTCGAGTCATGTGCGCGGTACCGGCCTCGTCATGTGAGCAGCCGCCATGCGCACGTACCTGAACCACCTTCCCGAGACGACCACTTTTCAGCACCGCCTGCATGGCGTCGACTGATGGAGCGAAACGCCAGCAGTAACCCACTTGGAAAAGGCCGCCCGTACGCTCCACGGCGTCGGCAATCCGCTTTGCATCTGCCGAGCTCCGACCAGCCGGCTTTTCGCACAGCACAGCTTTGCCCGCTTCGAGTGCTTCGATGGTCAGGTCGGCCATCTTCTCGCTCTTCGAGTGGACGAGCACGACGTGAACATTCTCGTCCGCCAGAATGTCTTCTTTCGAGCGCGCCTCGAGGCCGAGGGCATCGACGAACGGCGTCAAAAGCGGACTCGTGTCCCACGCGCCGAGCATCCTGGCGTCGGTACGACGCTGAATCGCTTTGACTCGCCCGGACGTGTGCGGGTGAGTGATACCGAGGCACGCCACGCCGAGCGTTTCATTCGGACCAATCTTTCGGGTCATGACTTATCTCCTCCGGGTTCCTAGTTACACCTTGACTGTTTTGCCCGTCAGCGCGGATTCCAGCGCAGCATCCGCCAGGCGGAGTGCCTTGAGCCCGTCCTGTACGGACGTCGGCAGCGGCGAATTCGTGTTCAGTGCGTCGACGAAGGCTTCGAGCTCGGCCTTGTACGCTTCCACGTAGCGCTCGAGGAAGAAGTTGAGGAGCGGCTCGCGCGCGTCGGTCACTTCCTTCGACCAGCGGCGAATCGTCGACGGCCGCAGATTCTCCTGCAGGAGCATGCCTTTGGAGCCAGACACTTCCATGCGCTGGTCATAGCCGTAGACGGCCTCGCGGCAGCAGTTGATATGGCATTGCTTGCCCGACGCGGTACGCAACTGGACCATCACCGTGTCGAAGTCGGTGAGCATCTCGAGGGATTCGTCGATGAGGCGGCTCGCCATGGCCATCACTTCGACAGGTTCCTCGCCGAGCAACCAGCGAGCCATGTCCAGGTCGTGAATGACCATATCGCGGAAGATGCCGCCGGAGTGTTCGACGTAGTCGCGCGGGGGCATCCCCGGGTCGCGGCTCGAGATGATGACTTGCCGCACATCGCCTACGTCGCCCGCATCAATCGCCTTGCGAAACGCTTGCGACGTCGGGTCAAACCGGCGATTGAAAGCGAGCATGACGCGACCACCCTGGCGCTCGACCTCGTTTGCCGCAGCGAGCGACTTTTCCATATCGAGGTCGATAGGCTTTTCACACAGAACGGCTTTGCCGCGCTTGACTGCTTCAAGCATGAACGTGATGTGCGTGTCGGTCGGCGTGCCGATGACGACGGCATCAATATCGTTCCGCTCGAGCACGCCGGCGGGGTCCGTGGACGCTTCACAGCCGAGGCGAGTGGCCAGCGATTGTGCCGCGCTTTCGACCGGGTCGGCCACCACCACCAGTTTCGCGTTCGGGCTTGCTGCAACGTTGGCAGCGTGAATGCGGCCAATGCGGCCAGCACCGAGTACGGCGATTCGAATCATTTGAGTCTCCTGAGATACTTTTCGTTGAAAGTTGATGAGCGTCACGCAGCCGTCGTGGGCGCTGCCGAGAACTGGGCGATGGTCGTGTCGTAAGCGCGCTTTGCCATCTCGTCGAGCGGGAATGTCCGGTGGACCTCGGAGATGAGCTCGACCCCGTAGTACGGCAGCGCGCAGCCGGCCTGCTCGAGAGCATCGACGAACGCGCGGCAGTCGCCTGCGCCTTCGCCGCACAGTTGCCGGTTAAACGTGCTGTCGTCGAACAGCGACCCCTTCACCTGCGCCGCGACGTCGTCCATCTCGACACCTTTAATGAAGCGGGCCGGAATTTGTGCGACCTCGCTGTACGGTGTGTTAGCGCGAGCGACGTGCCAGTGGTCGACCATCAGCCCGCCGTTCGGTTGATTCGCGCCTCCTGCGACTTTCAGCGCCTCTGCCACGTTGCGGATGGGAGAAAACGGCATAAATTCGATGGCGACTGTCGCGTTGACAGTCGCTACGTCTTGACACAGCTTTCCGAATTCATCCGTCATGCGGGCAAAGTCGGGGGGGGTCTTGTCGAAGGGGCTTGCACCGATTTTCAGGTTGCGCATGCCCAACTCGCCACCCAGTTCGATGAAGCGTTGCCGAGCGTGGTCTGACTTGGCGCGCGCCTCGCCGTCGAAATACCAGTCCATCAGGATTTCGAGCTCGAAATACTTCAGCCCGGTGTCGTCCAGAATGCTCTTCACGCCCGACAGGCCGTACTTCTCGACGCTGTACTCAAGGTCATCGAGAATGAGACCAACACCGCTCCATCCCGCGCGCATCGCTGCTTCACAGCGGTCGCGCAGCGGAAACGGGCTGATTTCGTTCGCTGCACACGGATAAACGTCGCCGGCCAAAGTCCAGTACGCAGCCAGCAGTTCCTTCTTGCTCATGATTAGCATTCCTATGTCTATCAAAATCACTTGGTTCGAGAATGCACGCACCCGCGTGCCGGCGATTAGGCGTTTGCCAGAATGGGCTTACCTGACGTCGCGAGTGTGAAGTCCCACGACACCGACCAATACGACGACGAAAAGCCGACGCGTTTCGCTGCGTCCAGGTCGTCAATCTTGGTGAATTCGGCGATGAGTTCACGCTTTACGCCGAATACCGCGTCCTCGCTCAAGTAGGGGCAGTCGGGCGTGAAAATGTGCGTGATGACCGGGTCAAAGCCCGGTGCCGACACGATGAAGTGCAGGTGGGCGGCACGATTCGGATGTCGACCCATTTCTTCCAGAAGCTTACCGACCGGACCATCCGAGGGAATCGGATAGTGACGCGGCTTGACAGACTTGAACCAGTAGCGACCTTCAGCATCGGACGTGAAAACACCGCGCAAATTCGAGTCGGGCTGAACACCCTTTTGCTGCACGTCATAAAACCCGTCATCGTTGGTCTGCCAGACTTCGAGCTTCGCGTTCGGAATGGAGTTTCCGCTGATGTCCGTCACACGACCTTCTACGACCATCGGCTCGCCCTTGCCATCCAAGCAAATGTTTTCGCCGTTCGCGTACTCGGGAGCGTTGGCCACGTAGAATGGGCCCAGAATCGTGTTTGGTGTCGCACCGCTCGGTCGACGGTGGTTGATGGCGTCGACCAGCATCGAAACGCCGAGAATGTCCGACAGCAGGATGTACTCTTGCCGCCAGTCGGTGCACATCTGACCGGTCTCGGTCAGGAAGCGGATGGCCGAGAACCACTCCTCGTGAGTCGGCTCGATTTCCTTGATGGCAGCATGAAGATGCTTGACCAGAACCGACATGACGCGGCGAAGACGACCATCGGCCTCGTCGCTCATGCGGGCATTGACGACTTCTGCTGAGCGAGCTTCATCGAAATACGGTGAGGTGGCCTGACTTGGAAGGGAACCGCTTTGCATTGCCTGTCTCCATCATCTTGTTTGTAGCCTTGAGTGAAGTCTATATTCGCTGCCTCAGTCAAAACAGAGTTGAAAAGGGAAAGTCTTTCGCGCCAGGTGGGAATATGCCTCCCAGCAACCACCTCGCGCGCGGCTCACTCGGTCCAGCGCCGTTCGTACTCGTTTTGCTGAAATCTCTCGACGAGCGCGTCGATAAACAGGCGCACCTTTACAGGAAGGTGCGCTCGCGTCTGAAAGGCGATATTCATCGTCAATCGCGGGAGGTCCCAGTCGTCGAGCACGGGTATCAAGCGCCCCGCCTGAAGGTCGTCGTAAATGATGTATTTGGGCTGCACGAGGATGCCCATGTTGTCGAGCGCCGCAACGCGCAATATCTGCCCGTCGTTTGACTCCACCGCTGGCTTCACCCTGACCACAACGGTCTCGCCATCACGCGTGAATGACAGCTCACGAGGATTGTCAGCGAGCTGATAGTTCAAAAGCTTGTGCTTCGCGAGTTCTGCGGGAAACCGGGGGCGGCCGTTCGCGTCCAGGTAAGCGGGCGACGCGGCGAGTATTCGGCGAGTGGACGCCAGTCGTCGAATTGTGATGTTGCTGTCAGGCTCAAGCACCTTTGTGCGAATGGCCACATCGATACCGTTCTCAATGATGTCGTAGTAACGGTTGGCGGCTACCACGTCGATTGAGATGTCTGGATAACGGGCACTGAACTCCGGAAGCATGGGGGCGATGTGCAGCATGCAAAACGACAGCGACGCCGTCACGCGCAACACGCCGCTTGGACGGACGACTGCTTCCTTGATTGCCGCCTCGGCTTCGCCAAGCTCCCCGAGAATTGACTTGCAACGCCGATGAAATTCAGCGCCTGCCTCGGTTAGATAGAGATTGCGCGTCGTCCTTCGAACGAGTTGCACGCCCAGCCGCGACTCCAAAGACATTAGATACCGGCTTGCCGCCGAGATTGAAAGTTCGGCGGATTCCGCAGCTCGGCTGATGCTGCCCGTCTCGGCCACCTCGACAAATAGTTGTAATTCCTTGAATTGGTCCATGCTCTTACGCCATCACGCCATTGTCTCCGCCTGCATTCGCGCTGACTGCAGGAGCACACTCTGCCTCATTGACTCGCTTTGAAAATTGCCTCCCTATCATGGTAAATACAAAAATCTATCTTCACCGATTTAAAAACCATCAAAAAACTATCAAATCAACTCTTTTAAATTGGAACATTTAGGGAAAATACTTGTTTTTGACCTACGGCGGCGGATTGGCCGTGCGTAGACAGAGCGCCAATCCATGGGAACAATGCTGCAACTTGAGTCCAACGCTTGGTCGCGGTCGGCATTAAATGCGGCCAGCGGCTGGTTTGAGCAGAAAACATCCGCTCTCGCTAATTCACATCTCAGTTTTCGATGTAGGATAGGCATCAACGTTCTATCAATTTAGATTTAACGCGTCAGCAAACTATCAGAGAAGGAGGGCGAATTGGCTCACCGCTTTTTGATTAAGGAAATCGCTCTCCAGGCTGGGCTCGGCGTCGCGACCGTCGACAGGGTGTTGAACCGGCGCGCTAACGTCCGGGAGCACACTCGAATTCGGGTTGAGCAGGCGATAAAGGACCTTGAGACCCAAGCTGTCAACCTTGCGAACTCGGGCAGGAAGCTCATTTTCGACGTGGTAGTCGAAGCTCCCGCCAGATTCAGCGACGAAATAAAGCACGCGCTAGAAGGTGAGCTGGCGCTAATGCTCCCGACGATTGTTCGTCCTCGCTTTCTCTTGCAGGAAACCATGACGACGCACCAGGTCGTCGACGCTCTGCGCTCCATTGCTCGCAGAGGCACCCACGGCGTGGTTTTGAAGGCACGCGACGTCCCCGAGATTGCCGAAACAGTCGCGGAACTCCAGCGCGATGGAATTCCTGTGGTCACGGTCGTCACCGACATCCCTTTGTCTGGCCGCGTCGCCTACGCGGGGCTCGATAATCGTGCCGCTGGTGCCACAGCCGCCTATCTTCTGGGCTTGGGTCTTGGGCCCAAACCCGCAAATGTCCTGGTAACTATGAGCGACGAACACTTTCGCGGAGAGGAAGAGCGAGAGATAAGTTTCCGTCGTGCATTGCGAAAGCACCACCCGCAACTCAGACTGCTTGATGCCAGTGGTGGGCATGGTCTCGATTCACCTACTGAACAGCGGGTTTGTAGCGTGCTCAACTCGGATACCGAAATCTCGGCCGTCTACTCCATGGGCGGAGGGAACGTCGCAATTCTCCGCGCAATCGAAGCACACCAGCAGACCCCCGTCTTCTTTATAGGGCATGACCTCGACAGGGACAACGTGCGACTCCTTCGGGAAGGGAAGATACAGGCAATACTGCATCATGACCTCCGTCAGGACTTGCGCTCCGCATGTCATCACGTGATGCAATTCCACAAGCTGTTGCCCGCGTCTTCTGTCGCGCCGTCTTCTTCCGTTGTAGTCGTGACACCCGAAAATATTCCTGACTACATCGCCAAGCGGTTCCGTGACTGATTTGCCAGTTCGCGAGCCTGGTATCGCTGTTGCCCGGCAATGGAGTTCCCGGGCAACCTCGAACGTCAGAAGCTCGTCGCCAAACCTGCGATGACGCCAAACTGGCTCCTACCGTAGTTCGGATTCGTGGTGGACGGGCTTCCGTTGACGGGGTCGTTGTTGATGTTCGCTCCGTACAGGCTCCCGTCGAGACCGAGGTTAGAGGTCGAGCTGTTGCGAATGTAAGCCAACTCGGTGTAAAGCAACGTTCGCTTGGACAGCGAGTAGTTCACGCCCAGTGTGTAGAGTGTCGCGTTCCCGTTGCCATTATTTGCATTCGCATGATAGACCGCACCCGTAATGGCAAGCGCGGGTGTCGACTGCCAGATTGCGCCGAGCCATTCGTGATTGACGGCGGTCGGGAGACTCGTCCCCGCCGGCAATGCGGACGGCGTCGCGGTACCAAAATAGCCCGCATTGGACGCATCCGGCGCGCTGAGATGCTGGTATCCGACATAACCGGTTACGGTGCCAAATGTATAGGTCAAGCCAGTGAGAATCGAGCGGGACGCCAGATACACGTTACTGAACTCGCCGTTCCCGTCACGAACCTCGTCGTAAGTCGCCTGCCAGAACAGGCCTTTCTTTGCGTACGAAAGTTTGATGCCGTCGGAACGTCCCTGCGAACTACCGAGTCCGGTTGACGTGCCGAGCTGGCCAGGAGCGCTGCCAGGATTGCCGGAGTTCCACTTCGTCGAGTTGGTCAAATCGTATTGACCCTGTAGGGTGAGACCGGCAATCGTCGGCGAGAGGTATTCGACGCCGTTCGCAGCCTGCGAAAAGATACGGCCGCGAACCAGTGTGCCGATTGAGTATCTCTTGGTTTGCTGAGGGTCGACATCGCCGGAATACTGGCTGATTTCGGCCGAGCCCATATTGCCGAGTTTGATTTGCCCCCACGTGTCGTTTTGCAGACCAACGGTTGCCTGCCCCTCGAAGAAGCTGCCGTTCGCGAAAGACCCGTTCATCGTGTTCAGTCGGGACTCAAGCTGGAAGATTGCATGAGTACCGCCGCCGAGGTCCTCGGCGCCTTTAAGACCGAATCTCGACTGGGCCCAGCCACCGCTTTGGCCGCCGAATACGTGCCCCTTCGGCTGGTTGGTCTCATACACGATACCGTTGTCCACGATACCGTATAACGTGACGCTGCTTTGAGCGAATGCCGGAACCGTCGCACACAATGCAGTCAAACTGAACATGAGCTTCTTCATTGTCGCCTCCATAATGTAGTTGTACTACTCAATTAAATTGTTCTTAGGAAATTCGACTAACCGGGTAGCCGGCAACGCTCGAAACTTCAACGGTGAACAATCAACCGGCCGGCTAAAGCGGTGCGCACAGGTTGAGGGCGACGAGACAATGCCTGAAATCGACGACTCAAGCGGCGCAAGCGTCGTCAGCAATTTGTGCATTTCGGCCGGAGTCTATATTCCTCAATCGTTCTAACAAAGAGCAGAACGGGGAATCTCTTTCGCGCTAATAGGGAAAATGCGGCAGATGCACGAGCAGAAGGGCTTTTCGGCCCTTTCATTGTCAACGTGCTCGCGGTTAACCCCGTATCGCCGTCGACGTTTTGTCAGCTACAGTTTGGCCTTCCAAGAAGGAAGGAGACGTCCTTTCTGGAACTTTTTCAAGCGGCTCGCACGCATTTTTTCATCAACGCATCCATATGGAGAGACGTATGAAAGTTAATCAGTTTTCTAATCTTGCTTTCGCCGCTGGTTTGGCTTTGAGCCTCCTCTGTGTCTCGGCACTAACTGCGCAAGCAGCGACGCAAGACGTCAGCGCATCTGATGGGGTTGCTTCAAAGCAGGAGAAAAAGACACAAAAGAAGGCGGCAAGCAAGGAGCGCCGTGCGAAGAAGAATGCCGAACTGAGCACCCTAGAAAAAAATGGGTACAACCCCGCCGGCAATCAAACCAACTATCCGCAGAATCTGGAAAGTGCCCAGAAGAAGGCCGCAGGCCAGAATTCAAAGACCTCGCCAGCCGTAGCTCCATGACGAGTAGTGCGGGCGAGTGCGATTTGTGACGCCCGCGCGGCTAGCGCCTTCGTCTCGTCAAAAAGAGAAATCTCGAGCTGACAGCTTCAGCTTTCCTTAAACTCGTCGACTCAATCTCTATCCGACGCGCGCGCTGTACGAAACCCCTCAGCGTTTGCGAGCGATACTATATCTCGCTCGACAAGTTTAGCTACAGATATCAGCACCCGATTTTGTGACGCGGCCGGCATGCGTCACCAGAAGCATCCGCGACACCGCGACGTCTTTCTCGTTCCGGGGACGCTACCCGACAAATTCGGGCTTTCCGGCGACGCTACACGACAACTGGCGGAAATTTGGGGCGCTTCTTCGCTGGAACGCGGCACCCGCACTCAACACTCGCGAAGATGCACGTTGCCGAAACTACCTGGAGGTGTTCCCGTAGCGGCGCGATACCTTTGAGAAGCAGAGAATCTGGGAACGATGTCCAGCGCGCCAAGCCGAGTACTCTCGTTATGTGCGAAGTCCAGTGCGCGTTGCTGTGCCGCAGGTGCACTCTATCCGCGCGCGACTCACAGTTGTGCGTCGAGCTGCTTGAGTGTCAGGGCCGCGCTGCCCACAAAGCCCACACCATGTAATGGGTCTGTGTTCGAGTCCCGAGGATTTATCCGGATGAGCCGCTGGCGCGCGTTACGCTCGCTGAAGCGGCGCACCGTGGGCAGTGCTTTCCCAGCTCCCAGTTCCACGACGACCAGCTTCGATACTAAAGAAATCCAGCTCTCAAGGTGCTCCCGTTGCTTTTCATAGGGCACGTCAACCCACGTCCAGTCTCCGAACATCAAGATATTTGGACGCGCAAGCGCACCGCAATGCGGGCAGCGAGGCATCGGGCTTTCCAGTTCCGATGTCGTTTCATTCACCTGCGGTTGAAAGTCCCTAGCCGACCATGTGGCGTCCGTGCAGACCTCCAGACACTGCAATGCGTGAATTGACCCATGGCATTCGTAGACCCGGCTCTCGGAGAACCCGGCTTTTTGGAACTGTCCATCGACATTGCTCGTGAACACGAATGCACCACGCGGCATGCTGTCCGCCCTCCGCCGCAGAATCGCGAAGCCCTGATGCGGCACAGTCTCACGATAAAGCTTCAGACGGTGTCCATAGAAGCCCCATGCAAGTTCAGGATACTCCGCAAATCTTGCTGGATTTGCCATGTCCTCGAACGAAAAGCCGTGGTGACGGAGCGCGGGATACGCGCGCCAGAAGCCATCTCGGCCACGAAAGTCAGGCAGGCCCGAATCGACGCCCATGCCAGCACCAGCAGTGATGAGCAGTCCGTCGGCTTCTCGCAGCAACGCGGCCGCTTGCTCCAGCTTCTCATCTTGTGAATTGGACACCGCTACTCTCCATTAAATTGCGACCTGTGCGCTGACCCGCATTCACGATTTCGACCCGTGCCCGCGCGGCCCAAGCTGAGCGAGGTAAGCCGCCGGGACCTCCTCGACAAGCCAAACTCCGTTATCCGACCGCGAGAAAGCGTACCCGTCGGCGTGCATCCGCGCCGCATCCACGACCAACACCAGTGGCTGGCCGTGGCGAGCGCCGACCCGCGTTGCCGTTTCCGCATCCGTGCTCAGATGGACTGCGTGCCTCGTTTGAGCCGTCAGCCCTTCAACAGCGATACTCTTCCAGTTGCTCCAGGCGGTGCCATGATAGAGAACGGCAGGCGGTTCATTTACGGCATATCCTAGGCTCACTTCTATCGAGTGGCCTTGCGCCGCACGTATTCGAGTGCCATCCGATGATAGTGTGAATCGCCTTTTGTCGCTTGTGGCAACGACCGCCTGGATGACTTCTTTGGTGATTGTTGGAAGTGTTCTCAGTCGCTTCGACGCGCCCGCGGTACGCGCAGTACGTTCGATGGCGCGTGTAAGCTCGTCAACAGATACCCATCCTTGACTGTCGAGCTTGATGCCAATCAGCTCGGGTTCGTGGCGCAAAATCTTCGAAAGAAGTCTGCTAACCGCGAGGTGCTCAGTCGGCAGATGAGTATCGGTCTTCATGTTCATGTAGATATGTATCCGCGGGCACTGTTTGGAAAGATACGGCATTGTCTCGACCACTTATTGTCGAAAAATCAGCGCCTAGGGGAGCGCAGTCGCATGTGAGCGCTTGCCTCAAACTTGGCGTTCTGCTCAGCTGGTCGCACTCGCTTTACTCGTCGTCAGTTGTTGAAGCTTGGTATGCTTTTGCCGCAGCGCGCTGGTCGGCCCGATAGTCCAGAACCGACGTTTTCGTCACGAATCGGCTGTTCCCCGTTTTGTGGTGGAGCTTGAGTTTCCCTTGCGAGAGCAGCTTCAGCACATGTGGGCGTGAAACAAATAGCAGCTTCGCAGCTTCAGCAGCGGACATGAATTCGTCAGTGCCGCCTTCGGATGGCGGTGAAATCTTCGCATCTGTCGACATGGGAACTCACCTCGCTGAATCAGTGTTCACGCTAAAAGAGGGCCTGCTCAACGTGTCACTTGACGTTCAAATCTTCCAACCCGGCCGCAATAAGATATTCGGCCTCTCGCTGCACGTCGGTCCATCCTTCTCGCAGCAGACGCACGCACTCTTCGACGACGTCGTAGCTCAGCGAGGAACAATCGAGGTCGATGGCGTTCATCAACGTTAAGTCCGAGAGTGACGCCTCGCCAGTCCACACTCGAGTGCGCAACATGTCAGCCATGACGCCGGCGTCGTCCGTCTCGCCGCTTATGATGACCTCAGCCAACAAGCCTGCCATGCCGTACAACACCTTCCAACTCGCGGGCAGCTGAACGGCGATGAATCCTTGCGCCTTGGCTATTGCGTGCATTGTGTCGGGACAGGTCCTGGGTTGGAAGTGCCCGAGCCAGGTGGCTTCGTCGAGATTTCCGCTCTGGTTCTTCCACACCACCGCATCACCCGCTCCGCCGAAGCGCTCGTAAATCACCTTATGGCCTGCCTCATGATAAGCAGCGTTCCGGAGTTCTTTGATATCTAGTTGGTCTTCTGCAAAGTCATTCATATGTTCTGGGTGTTCGTTGTTGGGACGATACCGTATAGCTCAACAAACGCTCGTGGCGCCGGTTCCACCGGCCGTATCTACCATTTCTAGGCGCCGACATCCTGGTTATTTTTGAGCATTGCATCTTCCCGCAAAGGATTGTCCAGCCGACTCTTTCGTGCAATATTCGTAATCGACGACTGCAAGGATGCAGATATGGGTACGAATCTGAAGGCTTTGATTGAGCGAAGCACTTCGCTAGCTGCCGAACGTGCAAGCGTGCTCACCGCCGCCGACATGGCCGCTAACGTGCATCGCTATTCACAGCCGTTGTGGTCCTCCGAAGCAATGGAGTGCGAACACCTTTTTAACGAGAGGCTTAACGGGCCGCCCGTCTCAGAGACGCTCATCAGCATCGCGGTGAAGTCGGCACTATTGCTTGAAGAAGAGCGGCGCAGGATGATGATGCTGAATGACGCCATGGATGGACTCGATGATGCTCGCAATGGCAAGGTTCTTTCGGAAGAGGATTTCCGCAAATTGCCATGGCGCTCTAGCCTGGGGGCACGATGCCGGTGAAATCCGTGATGCCATGGCAGACGTTGACGGCAGCGTGCTCGTGTCATTTCGAGACACACCTTCACATTCTGGCCATGGTCGGAGCATCGCAGGCAGCTTGAACCCGGCGCCGATAGCAAATCAACCACGCCACGGGTTCATGTCTTCGATGTCGACGTGTATGTCGGTGTTCACTGACCCCGCCAAGCCACGAATCGATTTCGATTTCACGCGTACGATTACAGTGCCATCGAGCATTACGTGCCAGAACAAACGCGTACCTGCTAGAACATTCAACGTCGCCCTCACACTCGCAGGCACGGTGGTCTGTCCTTTCGAATTCACGGTTGATTCGGCCACGATTTCCTTCTCTCGCCTGGACTCTTCACGGAACGACGTTGACCTAGCCTCGATAACAGCAACGATTCGCCTGTTACTACGCACGCAGGTACCATTCTCCAGGCCCGTAAACACCGTTCACAGTATCGATGTCACGCTTGTAGCCGAGCTCTGCCACAAAGCCCAGCAATCGCAAGACGTCACGCGCGCCTGCAACGTCTTGAACATCGGTCCAGTCTCGCGTGTACACGCAGATGACGTGACCATCGCGGCTCATGCTGCGCAGGGCAGTGGACACCTTGGCACACATCAATTGGTCGTTCTCCATAGCGTGTCTGATTTTGCCCCAATGCTCGTCGACCTCGACGCTGCTTGAGAAAATGCACCATTTCCCCGCCGCGTCCGTTGAGGCAATCGAGTTGTAACTCGCGGAGTGCGCGTAGTGCCAGTTGCAACTCCAGTCTTCAGAAGGCTTCTCCGACTTTCTGAATAGCCGCGCTTCTCCAGCGATTTCCTTTTTCATCTTGACCTCCTTGCGTCTGGCGGCGCTTTCGCTTCAATCCTCTTTTCTGAGCCTCGCGAGGCAATGCTCCAACGCATTTCGGAGCGCGCTTATTTTCGCCTGCATGCCAGTCGCGCGTTTCAATAGTTGCCCGACTTCGTTCCAGTAAGCGTATCTTTGGCCACCGTCTTCCAGCCCCAACTGCTCGAAGGTGCGAAGGGCAATAGTGAGGTCGAATGGTCTGTCAGGCATCATTTCGTTCTGTTCAGCTGGTTTGGAAGTGCTGTCGTCGCACGGACGCGGCGAGCGGCGAAACCACATTCCTTCATTCACGTACCGCTTCTTGACGTGCATCACGAGCAGCGCGAGGACGAACCCGCAGGCGGGCACGACCAGGAGGGCCGGATTCCGAAGAGCGAATTGCCAGATTGCTTCCATAGGCTTTTGTGAATACGAGACTTGGGGATGCCTACAACGAATTCCTCACTGGCCAGCGAATTCCGCGGCAGCGCGAAAAACTTGCTTCTTGTCGCCGTAAAAAAGTGCTTGCAACGGTGTCAGGTCATCGAGCGCACTATTGGGCGAGGTGAAAAATTCCCACTTGCTCCAGCCTGTCGAGTCACCAAGCGTTTGCACAACTTTGGCCAAGTCCTTTCGACGAAACTGCTCAACCAGGAAGAACGCTGGGAAATACGGTTCATCGTCGATGTCGACACTGAATATCCGCTGAGCAGTAACTTCTTTGCTGACCCTTTGGGGGGTGTATCCGATGGCTGCACAGAAATGAGACTTGTGTAGTAATTTTACGTTTGCAACCAGGCGTGCCGGCGTCGACGCTCCTCGATTCGAGCCAAGCTCCATCCGCCGTTGTACGCTTTCTTCGCTAATCGAGCGATGCTCCAGGTCCAACACTGTGGTCATCCCTGCGACTCGCACAAGCGCACGTTTGAAGCGGCGACCAAGTTCGGCATCCGGAATCTTAAGTAGCGTCCGAACTCCCACAGGGTCGAAGAGAGTCATTGCAACCGCGGCGGTCCCCAAGAGTTCCAAGACCCGCGCGTCTGGAGCCGAAGGTTCACTGGTTGCGTTGTGTTGACGGCGCGGCATGGTCATTCTCCCTCGACACTCTATTCGTCCGTTCGCATCGGGAACAACGGAACGACGCGAGTGCGTGCTGTTCGTTCTTCAGGTCGCTCGGCAGTCGGATGCGTCCAGACTCCCGGAAGCGCAGACGCCGATACGTCCAGGTCGACGTTCAAAGGGTAGTGCCTAAGAAGACTAATCGCGACCGACTGCACCAGACCGCGAATCGTGACCTCTTCTGCGTTGGCGAGCATTCCAAGAAAGTCCCGCGTGTCCACGACAGCCTTCGTACGCTCCGCCGGTGTTGTCATGATTTCTTCTCCGCAAGAAGTTCGGTCGTGACATCTGTGTACGAGGTCACTCCGTTGACCCCGCACCAGCGCTCCCAGATGTATTGGCCCTCTCTCGAACAACCACGCGGCACGACCAACTGATAGACGCGACCGGAAAACGTGACGCCACGCAATGCAACAGGGTCGAACTCTTGAATCGCCGTGCTGACACGACCAGTGCAGTCACGCACATCGGTACCGACGAAGTGCCTCGAGCCTTTCTGCGTCTCTAGGATTTGCCAGTCGGAAATTGACATCTCACGCTCGACACTTACGCCGGGAACGCTCCAAACAGGCATGACTGCCTCCGTTCGTCAAAAAAACATTGGACAGACGTAAGCGCGGATGGATGCCCGGTAGTGCGTTCGCTGGCTGGTGCCACTTGACCGGTGAGTACCTGGATGCGCGCCAGCAGCGGGAGCACGGCGTGGTCGCGCTCCGGCCACCCCGCATCATTCAGCTGTTGCGCGCTGTTACATAGCGGATTTTCTGGTCGTAAATTGGACACAAAAATCGCTGTTTTCGATTCTAGGTCAACAGGATGAAAAAGCAAGGAGGAGAGTTCGAGGCGCTCACGTGAGCAGGTGGGGTGGCACAGCCGGAACGGCAGCAGCAAGGTCTTCGTAGTCCACGTAGCGTTCGAGGCTTGAACTGCCGAGCGCGACAAGGCATTGGAGAAACTCCGGAAGAGAGATTATTCCTTCGTCCAGATGCGACATCAGCGTCTTCTCAGTTAAGTCCGCGCCGAGTCGAATCATCCTGTGCGCAAGTTCATCGAAGGTAACCATCGGCTGTCTGGACAACTCGGCGATTATGACCTCTTTAGCGCGCTGCTCCCACGTTCCAGGCATGGCGACGGCAGCGCACCACAAGGTAGGCACCTTCGCGCCAGTCACTGTAAGAATCTGGAGGAGCAGGCACAACTTAATGCGTCCGCGAGAGACGCGGGATGCAAGCGCCCGGTTGCTTTCTTTCACACCTACTGAGGCCAAGGCCTCAGACAACTGTGCATAGCCGAAGTCTTTCCTCGCCAGCACGACGCGCACGACACGCGCCGCAAGACTCGACCATGGCGTTTCTGCATCGCTCACAGGACTCCTTGCATTAAGGGAAGATTGACCTAAAGTTAGAGACAGTAAAAATCGCCAATTTTGAAGTGATTGGATATGGCCTCTATGCTCTTTTCGGCAGGCGTCTTGCCAGCGCTCCCGCGGATTGTACCAGGCGGCTGCGGGCTAAAAATGTGGGGCTGTGCGAACGATGGGAGGGAGGTGCGCCGCAGGACATGGACTTGCGACACCGTCGAACCTCAGGTAGTATGCAGACCGCTCCCAAGCGGGAGGGTGATTATACCATTAAATTCGAATTTGTCAAGGCACATGCATTTGTCGTATTCACCGTACCGCCCATTCGTTGCTTGCTGCACGTCAACGGTAGGTGGAGTGCTTTGCTTTTCACCCGTATCCGACCGGTGAGGAACCACATGACATCAGACCGAATCGACGCCGCAGCTTTCCGTCGGACGCTTCCCGGCCTCCATCCGTTCAGCGCACTCGATGCTTCGAACACTTGCAGTGCTTTGCCTGGGTTACCCCCCGTCGCCAGCACTTGTTGTGTGGCCGTGCTCCAAAGCGTCCCCAACGGCCTGCAGGCAGCTCAATGATGGAGCCCGTCGAATTCCCGACGTGGCCGGTGTTTCGCCGCAGCTTGCTGGCCGAAGGGCCTGGCAGCATTGAGTCTTATGTCAGCCAGACGTCAGAGCTACCGGAATTCGTACACGCGCCGAGCAAGGCGGCCATCATTAAGCGGTTGCGCAACAGGCTTGTCCTCGACGACGAGGACTTGTGGAAGGCTGGACCGGAAATCAAGCTTCGAGCAATGACTCAGTTCGATAAGGGATACCTCGCAACTGAGGAAGTTGCGAGGTACACATACTCGCTCGTATCCGCGTACGTCGAATGCATGGGCGCGAAGCACCTCACAAATCCCAGGTACCGCCGCTACTTCTACTCGTTTCAACAGGCGGTTCAAGGACGCGGCCCCATCCCGAGTCGTGAAAGCTTGGATACGCTGACCGGCGTCAATTTTGTAGTGACCGGACGGTCCCAGTCGGGACGCACCGCTTACATACAGCGATTGCGTACGATGTTCGGCGCGCCATTCCGTGTGGTTGCGCCATCGCTAGACGACATCAAGCTCGTTTGGTATTTCCCTATCATGGTTTTGCAATGGCCGACCTGCGGAACGTTGAAGGGTTTGCTCGAGCAGTTTCGTGACAAGCTTGTCTCAGAAATTAAAGACCCGCAAAGTTTGGCGCATGTCTTTAAGCGAATGCGCGGAAGAAATGCCGCCACCGCCGCTATAGCCGCCGCAGTTTTGCTCAACGTCGGGTTGCTCGTCGTTGATGGCGCCTGCGCGCAAAGTCTCAAGGGAGGGGTTCGAGAAATACTGATGTTCCTTTGCAAGCTACAAGGACACACCAACATTCCGTTACTCCTCTCGTGCAGTGACGTTTTCATGCAAGGTGCCAAACAGCTGGGCCCAGAAGTAGATGCTGTGCTCCGCGGTCGCAGTCTTGCGTTTGAGCCACTCGGCGCGCCACCTCCCGATGTAGACGCTATCCTTCGTGGGCAAAGCCTACGTGAGGCACCAAAGGAAGCGCTGGGGAGACTCGGGCTGTGGTATCAGTTTAATCTGTGGTTCTGGCGCTCGGGACTACTGTCGCCACTCTTGGAAATGCCGCATGACCTGCCACGGTGGACATATGCCCTCTGTCATGGACGTCTTGGGTGGTTAGCCGCTGGATTCCGCGCATTGCATGAACGCTTGGCGTGGGAGCCTTCATTGTTAAAAGATGACGGCCCTTCGGAAAGCACGGTAACGAAGGCTTTCGAGACAGCTCTTCGTACCTGCGAGGCTGCTCGTATCGCGATTACAGAATACAGTAGGGACCCGGCGTCGGTCGGTCGCTCTGTCGTCTACCAACATCTTGACCACCTTCCGTTCCTCGCTAGCTCGATGTTGGAGGGGTTGCTTCCTCGGCACAGACTCGGGCTCGGACATGTTTGACGAGCTCTCCTCCCAGCTGTTGATTACGCCTTTTCCTGATGGCGAGACGGTCAACTCTTTTCTGCGCCGCGGTGCGAGCGTGGTGGGTGACAGCACGCTTCGAAGGATTAGTCAGCAATTGCTTGCGAGATGTCCAGGATTGGACGGAATGCCGAGCCGGCTATATGACTTTTACGCACGGATTGGATATTTGCTCTGTGCGCGCGACGAGCTGGAGACGAAACACACGCTGCTTGCCTACGAATTGCTCGGCGTTCCACTGGGTCGACAGGAAATTATAAAGGACCGGCTACGCAGGCGATGCACGGGTCCGATTCGCTCGTCGCGACTGCCTGTGTTGCTTACACCATCGGAAGGAACATTCTTCGTGTGTCCGGAATGCGAGGAAGAGGCGTTTATCCGATATGGGTTCTCATTCACGCATCGTCGAAATGTTGCTCCTTTCGTCGCTGCGTGTCCCTATCACTTCTGCTGGCTTCGGTCGTCTGCTCAGGCGCAACTCCTGTTTGAGAATCAGTGCCAGCGCCGTCCGTCGAAACGCCAACTACCCGATGCAATCCAATTCGCTTTCCATTCGGTCGCGTGCGTGGAAGGTGACCAGACATCCTCCGCATACAGCAAGGCTGGCGTCATAGCCGCCTTACGAAACGCACGTTGGCTGACCCTGGGGAACCGATTTCAACTCGCTGAGTTGCTTGATGCATTCCATTCATTTTTTCGCGACCGGTTTGATGACTGCAGGCTTGACGAACTGGTCTCAACATCCGAATACGTGGAGCGTGCGCTCCGGGCGCTGATGCGCGAAGACCGCGCGGTACATCCTGTTTGGTGCATCCTGCTGACGTGGTTTGCGCAGAATTGCGAGAGCAAGCGTTTGTACGCTCCCGTGTCTACTCATCGCGAAGTCAAACGCATCACCGATGAGGATGTGAGGTCGGCAATGGCGCTCCACGCTACGGTTGGGTTAGCAGCAAACGCGCTCAACGTTACGCCGCACCAATTGACCATCTTCTGCCGTTGTGCGGGAATACCCGTCGATGCACGACCGTCGAAGCTGAGCGACTCGAGGCTCACAACAATCCGCCAGTACCTCTCGGACGGAATCCACCCGGAACAAATTGCCCGCGCTACTCAACTGTCGACGACCTCAATATATCGAGTCTTGGCTGCAATGCCTGATGTCGAGTCTCACTACAGACGTCGAGTAAGCCATTCGACCGATGAAGCGAAGCAACGGTGGTTGATGCGCATCAAGGAACATCCCGAGGCGACGCGGACGCAGCTCCGCTATAGCGCTCTGGCTACGTTCGCGGCTCTTCATCGAAACGCGCCTGAATGGCTCAAACGACACACTCCCGCGCCCGCACCGGCGCACAGTCGGGTACGCGCTCATAGGTCTGCGACCGCAATTTCTGCGTTGGCTCGTGCCGCTGACGCTGCCGAGACGTATCTCGACTCACTCGAGGGTCCACCGCGGCGACGGAGTGCATACCGGCTTCGGGAACTCCTGGGAATCACCGAGTACGCGATGAAGTCGTCCCTCACCCACTCCGCGCCGCGCGCCGCGTCCCAGAGCCGTGACGCCTACATCGCGGCCCGGGTTGACTGGGTAGCGCGTCGCGCGCCGCATGTCAATCTCGAAAACTGGCGGACAGCGCGTGCAGCGGTGCTGCGTTTGACAACACTAAGAAAATGGAAGCTGCGTCGTGAAGGCGTTGCACAAACAAGAGTAGATGAGCGAAATAGTTCCATTCCTCGCAACAAACATTCAGGATGAAGAAGACTTCACGGGTTTCATCATCCGCCAAGCTGAAATGAGTAACGTCGATAACCATCGTGGTGTGATGGAAATTCTTGGCCGGCCTAGCCATAGGCCAGCTTTCATACATCCAGCCAACGTGGAGGGCATTTCAAAGCTGTTCCCTGGGTTGCTACCAGACTGGGAAACCATCGTCTTGAATCACACAAGATACCGGCTCAACAGCGCTTTCCTTCCTCGACAGAATCGCACGAAGTTGCTTAGGCAGTACAGAAGCGGAACTGCACGTGGCACGCACAGCTATCTCGCTACTCACCAGCAGACTCTTCGGGGGCGCTTGGGTATCTGTCTAAGCTGTATGGAAACCGACCTTAAGGTTCGCGGCTTTCCCGTTTGGCATCGAATTCATCTGACGCCTTCGATGCTCTATTGTCCGACGCACGAAGAGCCTCTTATGAGCTACTGCCGTGATTGCGACATAAGCCATCGTAGAGCACCGAAGACGTGGCATCCCCAGGAAGTATGTCTGTGTGGAGGGCCATTGCGCCGCGTTGGAGTCGTGACAAAACGGAACAGTGTGGAAGCGGCCATCGCAATTTCCAGAATGGCAGAAGATGTTCTGATGGGACGTATTGATACATCAACGCTCTCAGAAAACACTGGTCCTGTGCTAAGAGCAAAGGTACGTCGCATCGCTGAGATACTTGAGCGTCGTGACTACCAGCAGGTTGCCCGAGAGCATCTCGAAGGGCGCCTTGGGAACCAACTGGCCTTGGCTCTCGGATTCAAAGCTTTAACCTTTGAAAGAGCAACAGGTCATCATCGGGAATCGGCAGGGCCACTTCGAAATCCCATTCAGAACATCGCATCTGTGTGGGCTCTTTTTGGAGGATGGACAGACTTTTTCATTGAGGTGAAACGGCGCAGAACGAACCCGAGGCGTTATGACGCTACAGCCACTACCCCACCGAAGCGAATTCGACCTCGGCGCGACTCCAAACACGAACGGTGGCAGCGTCAGTTTGACCTGATGAATGTTGCCGAACTGAGCCGCTATCGCAGGAAATGCAGGTCAGAGATTTCAGGCGCCATGCGGCTCAACCCAAGCTACAAGCGTAGCGACATACGCTATTTAGCAGACGGTCAAAGACTCACATTTTTCGCGACCCGTTATGACGCGCGGTGGCTTGACAAGAACCTGCCGAGCCAGGCAGGCAAGCCGAGCTTGCCTAAGGTGATTGAGCGTAAGCGGGCGCAGGACGAAATGAAACGGAAACTTGTTCGGGAGCGGTATGCGGTCGCACTTCGCGAAAATCCAGAACGCCTCATCTCCAGGGCGTTCCTCCTCAGCGAGACGGGCAACGAGTCGGCATACAAATTAGGCACAGGTACGCCGGAACTCGAAGCCGTCCTAGACCAATGCGTTGACACCCACGACTCGTGGAGGGAACGTCAAATCAAATTGATTACGGACCGGGCGAGAACGGTCGGCAAAAAGTCGAAGTGGGCCGAGCGAACGAACTTCGAAGGGTGTCACCCAAGGCAATTCTCGGACCGACTCAGAAGGGCCAAGGCATGGATAGAACGAAACAGCGAATGACGGGCGACTGCTCGCATCTGTCGTTCTCGCGAGCCCGGGGCGAACGGCTTCGAGGCCTCGCGATTGCGAGCGGGTTGAGGAAGACGGAATGGTATCCATGGTCAATGCGCGTGATGCTTCCGCGCGACTGTGACATAGAGCAGCCAGATGCCGATGAGCCGGCGCACGGTTCGGGCAGTTGGCTTCGAGGGCTGAGAGGTTCGCCAGTCCTCCAATGGCCAATTGCCATGTCAGAACGCGACCCGCGAGGTGTTCTTCGCGCACCGAACTTCGAGTGTTGGAAAAAAGCGAGCGCGAGCCGAGTGGGCATTGCGGGCTATCACTTCAGCTTTAAGGCCGGTGGCCAAGTGGCGTGTCACTCGAGCCTTGAAGCGCGCCTCCTCGCGTATTTCGAGATGTGCCCGTTTGTCATTGAGATACGAACGCAATACCCACAATGGAACCGCGAAGCTTTCCTCGCTTATTGCGAGGAGGGGCGACCGTTTCCCGTCAACGAACTTTTGACCATTGACTTCATGCTCACGATTCTAATCCCGGGCCTGCCGTACCCGATTTATCACGGTGTCTCGGGAAAACCTAGTGCACACCTTCAAAAGAAGAAGGTCATTCGGAGACACGACCGAGAGTCAGGTGGTCTCTGGGAATGGGGGGCGACTCATGAAATCATGACGGAAAAGACTGTCGACGACACCGAGTACGAGAGCTATCGCCGCATGTTCGAGCACATGAAGTACGTCGAGCTTGCAGAACTGGAACACCTCGGTGTCGATGCCCGAGTGTTTGCACACGACCTTCTCGTTACGAACGCAACGGGCAATGCGCGCCGCGTAGTACCCATGCTTGGCAAGCGGCGTGGCTGGGACAGCGACCAATCCTTCCGGCTGCTGGCAGTCGCAATCTTTCTCGGCTATCTCAAATGGGACGTACGACATTTGTACGCACCCTGGGAGCCCCTGCGTTTCGTTCGCCCGTAGCAGGTGACTCCCACGCTGTTCAACGTGTTCGGAGCCGTACTATGAGTAGTTCTGTCAACAACGTCGAGAGCGTTACGTTGTTCCCTAAGAATTCCAATCTGATTTTGTTGATTGGAAAGCGCGAGCGGATGCTCGTGAGGTACCTGGGTGAGGACGCGAGCCTTGTGTATCTCGTCCGGCTTGGTACTGTAGAGAACGGGATTCTCACGCTCAATCGGGACCCTGATACCAAGAAGTATAGGATGACGCGCTCTGTCGGGGACATGCGAGACCTCAAGAGACGAGAACTGGTGTGGAAGGTAGATGAGGCTGGCATTCCACAAGGAATGAAGGACTTCGCGCCAAAAAACAAAGAGGAAGAGAAAGCTTTAAAGAGCAAGCGGCAAGTCGTCGACCACATCGTCCGGGTCCATGGCGACACTCCGTTCAAGGACAAGAAGGTCTACGCGTTGGCTGTCGGCGACGCCGCGAACAGACACGGCTGTTCCGAGAAGACAGTGCGGAAATACTACGAGCACTACCTCTTCTACGGTGAGCACGAGTTCGCTTTGGCGGATAGGCATTGGGACAAAGGTGCACCTGGCGTTCCGCGGTTTGGGGTAAAAGGCAAAGATGGAGCGCTAATCAAATCCGGACGGAAGACGTTTGCTCAGGTGCTCGACCCACTGAGCAAGCATTCGCGGATGCAGTTCCCGGTTTACTTGAAGGAGCGGCTGACAAAATTCGTCCAGCGCGAAGCCCATGTGCCGGGTGCGACAATTACAGGACTCGCCCGAAAATTTCTTCAGGGACTCAGAGGACACAATCGCGGTCCCGACGAGAAAAAGCAGAGCTTCCCGGTCGACCCACGGAAGCTGCCATCCGAACGCAACACAATACGGCACCTAACCCCCATTTTTAAGGCGGAGAAGGCGAAGCTGGCATTGCTCCATAACTCGGAGCGTGGGCGTGGATACTCAGCACAGATTGCGCGAGGTGACCTCAATGTTGTGGACATCGACGGCACGGTGGCGGACTGCTTCTTGCGTGTCGGCGATGCAACGGTTGCAATAAATGGCGTTTTGAAACCGACGGTTCTGCTCGCGGTCGACCGGTCAAGCCGCGCGATACTTGGATGGTACGTAACCTATCGAGCGGAGGATGCTGATTCTTATCTGGCATGCGTATTTAGCGCATGCACGGATAAGGAGGACGAGCTAGCACGATGGGGCGTTTCACATCTGGACGGGATGGTGTACGGGAGCCCTAGCTCGCTGTTCGTTGACCGGGGCCCTGGCATTTCGGAAAAGGTGCAGCGCGCGCTCGTTGGTCAGATGCGGCAACGGTTGCTGATGGCTGCACCGGGCGAGGGAAAGGCAAAGGGCGACGTCGAGCAGATGATGGATTATTTCCAGGAAGAAATTGCCGAGCTTACGGGTGCCACGCATGGGGAGCCGGTTAAGGGAAAAGGGCCGGAGAAGGACGCAGCTCGAAAGCGCAATCGCGAGAAACTCAGGAAGGCTACAGCGGGGGCGACGCTGACGCTGGAACAGTTCATGTGCGCACTTCTCACTGCGATAAGCAAATACAACTTGAATGCAGATATGAGACGGCTGCGGAATCGCATGATGCTCGAGGGCAACGTGCCGCCTGTTCCCAAGTACATGTTCCTGTTCAATTTGGCGATGCGTGCAGGCGATGCGGTATGGGAATTGACCGAGGACATGGTGATTCGCAAACTCGCCAAACGCTTCGAAACCACGGCGCCTCAGGGTTTTGTGAGCCGTGATAAGCGGGAGTTCACTTCGGTAGAGCTTCAAAAGAGAGCGATTCAGCACGAAGCTATGAACAATGGCCGTTCGCTGCCTATCGTTGGCTACGAGCTTTTCACATCGAAGCTCCATGCGTTGTGGGACGACAACGGCCACTTCGTTGAGTTGGAGGCCACCGAGCCGACACTCGAGAAGTTCGGCATCGCGATTCCTGACATCCGTGACTACATCCAGATGCGAGACGTGGTCGACCTCGACAAGCAGCGAGATAAAACCCGCAAGCACCCTACCGTGCAGCAGGCGGTCAAGCGTGGAGGAGTTTCGCAGACCACTCAGCGACGGATGGCGGCCGCCGATGGGTTGCCGCGGACCGTTAACAACAGGAGCGTTCGCAAAACTGCCGAGGCACACGCTGGTGCGGCGCACACCCGCGCGCTGCTCGGTTCCGCACGGAAATCGAGCGAGATACCCACAGGGGAGCAGCTGCCGGCGGTCGTCGAGACGGAATACCGACCGACTGACGCGCAGGAAGTCGACATCGACTTCTGATTGGCGTGGTGAGGGGCATCGTGTAATCGCAGGAGGCTAGTCGCGGGAGGTCCGACCATGCCCAGACCGTAAGAGACGCGGTGAAACTTGCCCACCGTAGGGACGTCCTCGTGGTCAACTATTTACAGATGGCCTGTGCCTGCGCGAAATGGAACGCTTTCATTTGTATTGTGTAGCGGCAGAATGAATATCGGTGCGACGCGGGGTCATTTGACGTGTCGACTTCGCTTGCTGCCAAGCGCTAAGGCCGTAATGACGAAATGTGGGACATTTCAAAGCGTTCCACGGAACGCTTTCATTAGGTACGAACAGTAGTCGGTCTTCACGGCCTGCCTGTTGTGCTTTAAAGAGAACCAGAAAGGGTTTGCTGGCATCGCCAGCAAACCCTTTCTTTTGAGGCCCGGCTGTCGCGACCACGTTTGCGCCGTCAACCAGTGCGCAAAAAACATAGCGCCATCACGCGAAATCTCCAGACCGCGAAGACCACCAAGGGGACGCAATTTGCATTGCAATCGTCCTTCAATTGTTTCGTTTTACTGCCTTTTTCGAGGGATTTGAAAAGCTTCTGTTGGCTAGAACGGCTGTTTGATTTTCGCCGTCGACATCCGCGCAACACTCTGGTCAATTATCTTGGCTCTGCTTAGCGAATCATGTTGACTTGGAATTCCCGGCGAGCCTAAACTCTCGACGTTTTCGTAAAAAAGGGGCAATTGCCTTGGACTCCTGTAGTAGTCGATCTTCGAACAGTTTCACTGCCTGACCTGCAAGACGTCCGCGCTTCCTCTTCATAGCCGCCGTCCTGCCAGCAGGCAGACGGTGCGCGCCGTAGTCACAATCTCTCCGTGCATCCTGATTAACGCCATCTAGACCCATGCGTGTGCATCGGTCCGGCTGGCATCGTGTCGCGACCTGAACTCGCGGCTGTGTCCGTTACGCGTTCCTTAAGCGGAGCGCGTTCGAACGCGTGAATCAACTCGTGCGTACCAGACGCCGATAAGGAGCCGCCATGCCGGACAGTGACAGTTATCCCATATGCCACTCAGCTCAGTCTCAACTTTTGATTGAGGAAAGCGAGTAGACGACTGTCGCCGCGCGCCCGATGCGCCCGTCTTCGTGTCTGCTGGCTTTCCGCGAACCGCGTTAAGCCAAACGCTCGGAGAAACATGATGAACTTCGGCCTCCTTCTGTCGCACCTTCCGCACGTGCAGGAATCGCGTATCCATTACGACGCCATGCTGGCGCTCCATGCCCGTGAGCCTCGCAAACTCACCGCTCTCTGGCAGCGCTGCAAAGCCTTCTTTTCATAGCCTTCGCAGACTCCGTCATGCGCGGCGGGCGTGTCGTCACGCACACCGCGAATGACGGCGGCAGTCTTTTTCGTTTGATAGCGGGTGTCGATTCATGACTCATTTCAACGCTACTTCGCTGCTTTCTGGCGACCCGGTCATCTGCCGCATGGAGCCTCTTCAGCTTACTGCGCGTTTGCCGATATTCACTCAGCGAGGAGGCCCACGATGAACGTCCGTTTCGATCTGCGCCACACCGCCAACCCATCCGCGAAACGGTTGTTGCCCTACGGGTGGGACTTCGTCGCTGTTCCGCTGATCATCTGCATGATCGCCATGGCGGCGATCGGCTTTGACGAAACGCTGGCGCCGATGTCCGTGTTCAAGACCCAGGCCATCTCGCTCGATCCGGCGCGGCTCCCCGAATACGCGATACGCACCACGTTGCGAATGCTGGCCGCGATGGTGGCGTCGCTGATTTTCACGCTCGCGTACGGCACGCTGGCTGCGAAGAGCCGTCGCGCGGAGAAAGTGCGGATGCCGATCCTCGACATCCTGCAGGCGGTGCCGGTGCTGGGCTACATCTTCTTCACGGTGACGTTTTTGCAGTGGGGCGATACGAAGGTGGTCGCCCCCGGGCTCGGTGCGTACATCGCGCAGACCACGGCCACCAGCAACTTTCCGAAGATCATCCTGGGCATTGCCGTGATGTCCCTGTTCGTCACGCTGTTCAACCGCACGTTGGCGCGCCCGATGTATGCGTACGCCAATTCCCGACTCCGGCTCGATTGAGAGTGAACGTCATGCAAAATCTTAAAGCTGCTATCCCTGCCGAACTGCTTCCGACGCGGCCGCGACTGGGCGATGAAATCCTGCGGGTCGCGAACGTGACCCGGGGTTTCGACAGAAGCCAGGAAGATCTGCTCGTTCTCGATGGCGTCAATCTGTCGTTACGCGAGGGCGAGATCGTCGGCTTGCTGGGCCGTTCGGGTTCGGGCAAGTCGACGCTGCTGCGCATCATCTGCGGACTGATCGAGCCGACTGGCGGCGACGTCACCTACCTGGGCAAACCGCTGAAAGGCCCGGTCAAGGGTGTCGCGATGGTGTTCCAGACCTTCGCATTGTTCCCGTGGCTGACCGTGCTGCAAAACGTGGAGGCGGGTCTCGAAGCGCAGGGTGTCGGCGCGAGCGAGCGGCGTACGCGCGCACTGGCCGCGATCGATCTGATCGGTCTGGACGGCTTCGAAAATGCTTATCCTCGCGAGTTGTCCGGCGGGATGCGGCAGCGCGTCGGCTTTGCACGCGCGCTGGTAGTCGACCCGACGCTGCTGCTGATGGACGAGCCGTTCTCCGCACTCGACGTGCTGACCGCCGAAAACCTGCGTACCGATCTGCTGGATCTATGGACGCACGGCCGCATGCCGATCAAATCGGTGCTGATCGTCACGCACAACATCGAGGAAGCGGTCTTCATGTGCGACCGGATTCTGGTGCTGTCGTCGAATCCGGGCCGGGTCGTCGCCGAAATCAAGGTAGCGTTCAGGCATCCGCGCAATCGGCTGGATCCGTCGTTTCGCAACCTCGTCGACGAGATTTACGCGAAGATGACGGCGCGCCCCACCGGCGATACAGCCAGAAAAGAGCTCGAACTGAACAGCCAGTTGCCATCCGTGTCGACTAATCTGATGGCGGGTCTGATCGAGACGGTCGCCGCCGCGCCCTACAACGGGCGGGCCGACATGCCGGAAATCGCGCGCTCGCTGCATCTGGAAGTGGACGATCTGTTCCCTGTCGCCGAGGCGCTTCAGTACCTCGATTTCGCCGACGTGCGCGAGGGTGACATTACGCTCACGCCGGCAGCACGAGTCTTTGCCGAACTGGGCACACAGGAACGCAAGATGATGTTTGCCGAGCATTTGCTGCGGCACGTGCCGCTGGCTTCCAGGATCAAGCGAGTGCTGAATGAACGGCCGGGTCATCGCGCGCCACGCGTGCGCTTCGAACAGGAACTGGAGGATTTTCTGTCGGACAGCATCGCGGAAGCGACGCTGGATGCCGTGATCAACTGGGGACGTTACGGCGAGATTTTCTCGTACAACGACAACACTGAAATTTTCAGTCTTGCCGATGTCGAAGCCTGAACGGGCGACGTAACGCTGCGTCGCGCGACGACATTCCGATGCCGCCGCACGCCGCACCTGTTCGCCCCCCAGCCACGCGCTCAGCTCTGGAAGTAATTCAACCCGAGCGCCGATTTCACCTCAGACACCGTCGCAGCCGCTACCTCGCGCGCGCGCATCGTGCCCTGACGCAGGATGTCGAGCACGGCGCCACGATCCGACTCGAACTCGCGGCGACGCTCACGGATCGGGGTCAGCATTTCCTGCAAACGCTCGTTGAGCGCGCGCTTGACGACGCTATCGCCCAGACCGCCGCGACGGTAGTGCGCTTTCAGTTCGTCGACCTTCGCGGTATCCGGCTCGAACGCGTCGAGGAACGAGAACACCACGTTACCTTCAACCTGACCCGGATCGGCAACACGCAGGTGGTTCGGGTCCGTGTACATGTTCTTCACGGCCTGGCTGATTTCGTCAGGCGTCGCGCCGAGCGGGATCGAATTGCCGAGCGACTTGCTCATCTTCGCCTTGCCGTCGATACCCGGCAGCCGCGCAACGTGCGACAACACCGCCTGGCATTCGACCAGCACTTCCTTTTCGACGGTGAAGTTAAAGCGGCGCACCAGTTCGTTGGTTTGCTCGATCATCGGCAACTGGTCGTCGCCGACCGGCACGCGCGTCGCCTTGAATGCGGTGATGTCGGCGGCCTGGCTCACCGGATAGGTCAGGAAGCCAGCGGGGATGTCGCGCTCGAATCCGCGCAACACGATTTCCGACTTGATGGTCGGATTGCGCTCGAGACGCGCGACCGTCACCAGGTTGAGCAGATACTGCGTCAGTTCGGCCAGTTCGGCGACCTGCGACTGAATGAAAATCGTCGATTTGGTCGGGTCGATGCCGACCGCCAGATAGTCCAGCGCGACTTCGATGACGTTCTCGGTCACCTTCTGGTGCTTGCCGACGTTGTCGGTCATGGCCTGCGCGTCGGCCAGCAGCAGGAACTGCTGTGCCTCATGCTGAAGCTGCACGCGCGAACGCAGCGAGCCGATGTAGTGGCCCAGGTGGAGCGGGCCGGTCGTGCGGTCGCCGGTGAGAATAACGAGTGGTTTCGACGATTGATCTGCTTGCGACATAGTCTGGTGTTCCGTGGTTATCGACCCCACCGGTATCTGGCGCGCAAATACGACAATGCCGCCAGAACTGGCGGCATCACGTTTTCGATGTACGAGTAGAAACGGGCCGCCCAGGTCAGGCGTGCCACCAACGATGCTGATTCGGCGGGGTCGGTTTCGTGTCCATCCAGCGAGTATAGCGTCTGTGATGCCGGCAAGTCATGGTCGGGGCATCGTTAAGGCATCAATTCTGGCCAACTGTGTGGTGCGACGCCACGCGCGTCACTCCCTCACCAGCTCCACCGCGGCCGCCGACACGAACTCCGCCCGCACGCTGTCGCCGACCTTCAGTTCGTCGAGCGGAATCGCACTCGACGCACGCAGCACCTGTCTATGCCGTGGTCCACGCAAGGTCACCATGCGGCTTTTCCGATCGATCTTTTCCACCGTCGCGACCACCCGCACCCTGTGCGCCGACGACACGAATCCCGCTGAAGCGGGAATCGCCACGGTGGTTTCGACGCGCTCGCGCAAGCCCTTCGTGGCGAGTTTGTCGATATGAATCAGGATGGCCTGTTGATATGCGACGTTCAGCCTGTCGCCGACCCGCAGGCGGCTGACATCGGCCAATGCGGGGTTGACGTCGACATCCGCGAGATTGCCGCGCTGGCTTCGCACCGTGACGGTATTGGTGGCGGCGTCGATCGCGGCGACCCGAACCTGTGCGTGGACGACTTCGGCGTTGCCGAGTGCGGTTTGTACGGCGTCAGCGCTGGTGGCGTCCTGTGCAAATCCCGCTGGACTGAAGGTGGCGGACAGCGCGGTCAGCAGCGTGGCTGCGCACCGCATCACAGCGGCTGGTGAGTTCATGTTGCGCAGCGTGGAGATCATGCGTTGCTCCCAAAGTCGTCACGCCGGCCGCCTATCAAACAACAACCAGCGCCTACAGTTCCGGACGGGCAAGGTCGCTCGTCACGATGTGCTCGCCGTACACCTGCGCCGCCGCGATCGCTTCCAGCTTGGTCGCATACGGTCCGAGTTCAGGCGCGCCGTCGAAGGGAAACAGCACGCGGCCGTCGGTGGTTCGAACCACTTTCAACACGCCGTAGAAACGGCGGTAGCCCGCCATTTTTGACATGGCGGTAATGTCGAAGTCGTCTTCCGAACTGGCGGGGACGCTGGGAATAAATGCGGTCTTGCTCATACCTGAAAACATCTCTTGTTCAATAGGCCGGTGGCGCCATGAAAACCGGCATCGGACTCCGGTACATAGGGCCAAGGCTACACCTGGCCATTTTGGCGACATAGCGGCGATACCTTCACCGACGTCCGTCATTGTCTCAAATCTTGCCGGGACCGGCCGCGTGGCACTGCACGCTAGCCGGTCGACGTCCCTTAGAAGCGATCTGCGATCGATCTCGACGACGGCCAACTTCAACCTGATCACGCCGAGCCTGTGCGACGACGGTCATGATTCGCCGTGGGTGAATGGCCAGCTGGGCGGTGTGACGGGCGCGAACACGTTCATGCAGAAGTGGGCGCCGATTATCGCGTCTTCGCTGGCGTTCCAGAAGGACGATCTGCTGATCATCAATTTCGACGAAGGCGATTACGCGACGGTGACGGTGACGGCGTCGATTATCTGGTGTTCTCTGGCTTGACCTGCTGCGGCGAACAGCCGGGTGCGAAATCTTCTGTCGATCTCACCCAGACCTTTGCGCTAGCGATGTAGGCAATCGAGCGCTTCCAACTCGACGACTCGAGTTTTCATCCGTATGCCAGCAGATGCGACTACTATCTCGACGATAAATTGCAACTAACGGCTTAAGAGTTGGCCGATCAAAAACTCGTCGACAATCCGGCGGGCGGCAATGCGCGTCGTGCTATATCCGCCTCGTACCCTATCGATCAGCAGGCTGTCGAAGGCTCGCATCCGCTATTCCCCGCTTTCAATTTCCTGGCGCTCGGCGTGCCGCGCAATCCTGAGTTGAAAGTGAATGCCACTCCGCAGTACTTCGACATGGGTGCGTGTGAACTGTCCGACCGATCAATCGTTCCTGACGACGCTCAACGACGACTACGATCTCAGGCCGAAGTCGTTTAAGTAAGACAAAAAGGATTACCGATCAGCATTGATTCCAAAGGAAAAATTTCCGCTAATCGGTGCCTCTTTTTGGGGCAGCGCTATAATGGACGAATTCCCTTCCTTCGGGTCCTCCGCTATGAGCCGGTTACTTTGCCTGATCGTGCTATCGCTCGGCCTGATGCAAACCGCAGCGGCCGACGAAAATACGGACCGAATGACCGCGTACCTGACGCAGAAATTCGGTCTGGCAAAGGAAAAAGCTCAAAAAATTTCCGACGCCGTGCAGTCCGCCGCGTCGAAATATTCCCTCCCGCCAGCGCTTCTGCTGGCCATCATCTCGATCGAATCCCGCTTCAAGGAAAAGGCCCGCGGTGCCAACGGCGCAACGGGGCTGATGCAAGTCGTGCCGGGCGCCCATCGCGGGCTGCTGAGGAATGTCAAAGACCTGACCGAGCCGACGGCGAATATCGAAGTAGGCTCCGCGATTCTCTACGGCTACATGCGCTCGGCTAACGGCGACATGAACGCCGCGCTCAAGAGCTACGGCGGCTCGCAGGCTTACGCTCAGAAGGTGAGCTTGCGCGTCGAGGATTTCGCTGCCGTTGCCCCGTCGGAAGACGCCGCCTCGCATTCCGATGCGAAGGCCGACATGTGCGAAGCAGATCGCTGCGCACCAACTGATCAATGGGCCGATGCGTTCACCGTGCCGGCTGTCAGTGC
The DNA here is from genome assembly GCF_904848625.1 of Paraburkholderia metrosideri. Taxonomy (GTDB): domain Bacteria; phylum Pseudomonadota; class Gammaproteobacteria; order Burkholderiales; family Burkholderiaceae; genus Paraburkholderia; species Paraburkholderia metrosideri. The sequence goes on along the minus strand of NZ_CAJHCP010000007.1, from coordinate 37,256 downwards.
CATTGGCCTGAGCGGTGGCGCTGCGTCGAAGGGCGTCGCTGGCGGATCGACTGCCGCATCGAAATAAAAGCGCGCTTCCGTTTGTCTTTTAATGGCCGTGGCATTCTCGCTGTGGTCATCCATTGTCGACAGGTGTAATGCGCTGCGCAGAGAGCTTTGCGTGCTGCGTGGCGGGCTTTTACGCGTGCCAGATAACCGCTCTACAATGCTTTCCCATTCGCGCTCACGCAGCGTTCCTTGCGATCGACCATGTTGCCCTCGTTCCCTAAAAACACAGCCTCCGTCCTCTTCGGTGCACTGAGCCTTGGTGGCCTGCTCACGCTCGCGGCGTGCAGCAGCACACCTCAACCGAAATTCCAGCAGGAGTTATTTGAAACGGGCGCGAGCCCTTACGCCCGCAATTTCAATTCGAGCACCACGGATAGCTGCGAAGCGGCACGCCGTGCACTGCTGAGCCAGGGCTATCTGACGACGATGCCGCGCACCGATACCGTCGACGGCACCAAGAACTTTCAGCCCACGGGCGATACCCACGTGGTCGTCGAGTTTCATGTGGTCTGCACGCCGGGAGAAGAAGCGGCCGACACCAGCATCGTTTACGTCAATGCCGTGCAAAACGGCTTCGCATTGAAGAAAAGCGATACCTCGGCCAGCGTCGGGCTCAGCGTGCTGGGCTCGCTATCGCTGCCGATCCGCTCGAACAGCGACGCGATGGTCAAGATTTCAAGCGAAACGATTCCGTCGGGCAAGTTCTACGACCGTTTCTTCGGACTCGTCGATCATTATCTTCAGACGGTAGTGCGCACGCAGCCCGTCACCAGCAGCCAGATTGAAACGCGGATGCTGCCGGTTCCAGTCCAGATTCAGGTTGAAACAACGACGTCGGCGCCTGTTCCTGCGACCCCGGATGCAATCGGTCAGGCTGCTGCAGCGGCAGCGTTAACCGCGAGTGGAGTTAACGTCGTCACGCCCTGATGTGCCGCTAGGGGTCGAAAGCAAAGCCCGGTTAACCTACGCAGCCTCGAATCTCAGCGCCGAAGCGGTACTTATCCTATGTCTTTTACTTTGTTTGTATACATATGTAGTAATAGTTAACAAGGGTTAACCCCCTCTGTGGATAACTCCATAATCTTCCGTCACATCAACGTCATGCAGAATCAATAACCCTGCGGAACATGTCTGTAGAAAAACTACATAAGCGGGATAACTTTGATAGGGCGTGGCGCTGACCGATCCTTATCAAGAATCCACGCACAGGCTGTTCGGGGGGCTATACCGAAGTTATTCATAGGCAATTGTGGATAACTTTCACTTGCTGGCGGATTTTCCCTGCCTCGCGGTGCTTAAATTTTTCGCAATATTTCCTGCAATCCGTTCATCGGCAACTCCTGCCGCGCCAACCGCTCGCCAGCGTACAGACCGCCGCTCGCCGCACGCGCACATTGAAGTGCGGGCGGTACAAAGATTGCGTCTCTCTTTTTGCAAGCGCAACTGTTGCTATTTAGCCGAAAGCATTTCGGCAATGCCCGATCCAGGCATAGAGTTAAAGTGTTTTCTGAGGTTCTTGGTGCAGTGCGGGGGGTGTATGAAACGCAGATCAGCACGACAGCTAGTCCGGCTTCTTTCCGATATCCGGCACGCAGCCCATTGCAGCACGCTGCGGGCGGCGGCCACCAACCGGGCGATCGCCTTCGCATCCGCTGAAGAAGACGCGGACGCCGCCGACTCCGACGACAGAGCCGAAGACAACGCCGACGCTGCCCGCGAAGTGCATCAAACCAAACCGGTACGGAGCGGATCATGAGAGCCGCGAGCGAACAGTCGCTGCGTTTTCTGGTTGAGAAATGGCTGGCGCCTTCACCTTCGGCGCCGGTTCATGTCACCGAATTTAGCCGGACCCGCATTGGCGGCCGGCGTTACGTGCGGGTCGAGACGTCGGTTGAAGCGGGCTCGCGAAGCCTGTTCTTCTTCCGGCACGACGATGGATGCTGGTGTGTCTTCCCGCCAACGGCGGACACGCCCAGTTTCTATGCGCACACTCGCGCGGCTTAATGCGAAGTGACGTGGCCGCCGGCGCTTCTGCGCCCCGGCGGCTGACGACGCACATTGCTGTTTGCGAATCAGCATCGCGCCGGCATGCAACTCGTGAAACCAGCCGCGATGTGCGTCGCCGTCAGGATGCGCGAGGCACGCGATCCTGACGCCAGTTCGGCATCACCTGACAGACGATCAGACCCGCCAACATCAGCGCGCAACCGATCAACGCACGCTCCGACAAGGTTTCGCGGAGCACCGCCCAGCCGGCCAGTGCCGCAAATACCCCTTCCATGCTGAAAATCACCGCCGCATGCGACGGCGCCGCGTATCGCTGCGCGACGACCTGGATCGTATAGGCGACCCCGACCGACAACGCCCCGCCGTAAATAATGGTCGGCGCGGCGCGTTTGATCACGGCAAAACTGATTGGCTCGATAACCATTCCCACGAGCAGGCACGCCAGTCCGCACACGACGAATTGCACGAGCGCCAGCATCAAGGTGTCATGCCGACGCGCAAAGCGGCCCACCAGCATCATCTGGACGGAAATCACGAGTGCGCCGGCGAGTTGATACCAGTCGCCGTACAGCATCGAAAAATGCTCGTCGACGCTCAGGAAATACATGCCGACAGCCGCCAGCGTCGCACCGAGCCATGTACCGATACCGGTGCGATGTCTGAACAGCACGCCCAGCAGCGGCACGATCACCACGTAAAGCGAACTGATGAAACCGGCGTTCGCGATCTTCGTGTACTGCAGGCCAATCTGTTGCAGCGAGATCGCCACGGCGAGCACCATGCCGAGTGATGCACCCGCGCCAAGCAACTCGCGCGCGCCAGTCGGTCCGCGTTTGGACAGTTCCGCGAGCGCGGAACGTCGGACGCAGACGATCATCGTCAGGACGACGAGTGCGCCGAGCAGGAAACGCAATCCGGTAAACAGAAACGGGCCGATCGCGTCAGCGCTCAGGCGTTGCGCGACGAACGCGGAGCCCCAGATGACGGCGGCGATCAGCATCAGCAGATTGGCGCGCAGGTGTTGGCGGGTATTCGGATTCAAAGGTGATTTTTCGCAAGCGGTTGTGGTGGTGTGGCGCCTATTGCCGGCCCCATGGCGGCGGCGCAGTGAACCTTACGACGAGCATTCGCAATCGGCAAGGGTAATGCGAGGGGGAATCCGCCCGGCAGTCGAACAGGAAGGGGAAGGCCACAGCACAGCGCACTCTGCATCCCTCATTGCGCATTCACCAACTCGCGCGATAATCGCGCAACGGCGGCACGGCTGATCAGCCAACCGGCGTTCGGGCGACTTTCAGCTTTTCAGGCGAGATCTATGGATGAAAAAGACTGGATCGCGGGCGCTGCGAAGGCGTTGGCGATCATCGAAGCATTCGACGAAGAACACGCGCGCATGACACCGACCATGGTGGCTGCGCGCGCAACCCTGTCGCGCACGGCGGCGCGCCGTTATCTGCTGACGCTGCGCGAGCTCGGCTACGTGGATACCGACGGCAAACTGTTCTGGCTCGCGCCGCGCGTGTTGCGGCTCGGTCAGTCGTATCTGGATTCCGCGCGCCTGCCGCGCACCGTGCAGCCATTTCTTCAGCGCATCACCGCGACTGTGCAGGAAACCGCGCTGGTCGCGATCCTCGATGAACACGACGTGGTGTACGTCGCGCGCAACGGCGTGAACCGGGCGATGGCGGTCGGCTTCGTGCTCGGCTCGCGCGCGCCCGCGCCGTTATCGTCGGCGGGACTGGTGTTGCTGGCGTTCCGGGCGCCAGAAGGCATCGAACAATGGCTCGCGTCGTATCCGATCAAGGTGTTCACGCCGTACACCTATTCGACGATCGATCGGCTGCGGGAAGTGCTCGCCGAGATTCGCCGCACCGGCTATGTGGTCACCGATCAGCAACTCGAATTGGGCGTGCGCGGCGTCGCGGTGCCTTTGCGTGACCGGCACGGCTCGGTGGTGGCGGCGATCAGCGTCAGCATGCCGATTGGCCAGGAGTCGGCGAACGCCGCGCTGCATCGCGTGTTGCCGACGCTGCAGGAAACCGCCAGTTTGCTGCGCAATCTCGTCTGATCGCTCGTTTGGAAATGGGCTAGGTGGTATCCCTGATACGGAATACTGAATGATTGAAAGCGCCGTGAAAGCACGCTGTCTCCCGGAAAATACATATCGAGTTTTGCGCATGACAAACCGCCTACACCTGGGTAATACTCTCCCGCGGGGAGCGGGAAGGCGCCTGAAGCCCTGTCTGCTTTACCGTGCAGCTATTTCATTCACATTGAATCAGTCGTCAGGTTTGGGGAACAACACATGAAAAAAGTCATTATCTCGCTCGCAGCAGCATCGATCGCTCTGGTTTCGGTTCAAGCTTTCGCACAGGCATCGGACGCAGCGCCGGCCGCTGCCGCTAGCGCACCGGCAAAGCATCACAGCAAGAAGCTGAAGACGCACGGCAAGCGCGCTGGCGTTTCGGCAGCAGCGTCGGCAGCCGGCACGAACGACAAGGGCACGCAAAACTAAGCTCATGCCCGTTCAATCGGGCGAGCTGTTTCGCTTTGCCGGATTGCGCCGCCAGTCGGCTGATGCAGAGTAGAGCGAAAAAGAGCGTTACCAGCAAAAAGGCCAGAGCGTGTGCTCTGGCCTTTTTGCATTTCCTTCGCGTTTGCTGCACTTCGTGCAGCCTGCGAGTCGCTCGACTTCAGTCGGCCAAACCGCGCTTGATCACTTCGGTCAACAGCCCGGGCAGGCCTTCAGGGTGGTTTGCGGCCCGTGCTTTCAGATCGTCGACCACCTCACTGCTCAGCTTGCATGCGAACGGAACTAGCCCCTGCGCCTGATCGAGCTTGCGTTGCTCGCGACGGTCGAGTTTCGGGTCGGCCGCTACGCCTTTTCCGAAGCGGTCGGCGGTCGACAGCTTCATTGCGTTGTTCAGCTTGAGTGCCTTGTTCTTTTCAAGGTCGGTTTTTTTCATCGCCATACGGAAGGCCTCTGCCAGATAAGTAACCCCCTATTGTACGCGCCATAGGTCAGGCGCCAGGCGTTTGGGCGGCGGCATGAGGCGGCCGGCCCGGCGCAGCGACGCTATCCATCAGCGCGCGCATTCTCTGCCAGTGTGTCCCTTCCCAGAACACACGCTGACAAACGTCGCAGGTGACGAACTGGTTATGCCGCTCGAGTACGCCATCCGGTGCGCGCGTGCCGACTTCGTCTTTGGCGATTCGCCGCAGCGGCGCGTTGCACATCAGACACAGACGGAAGGGTTGCGCGCTATGCGCCAGGTCGAGCCGTTCAAACACTTCGCGCAATTGCTCGCGCGGCCTGAGCGTGCGGACATAACAGCCATGCGTGATGCTGCGGCGTTTCAACAACTCGCGGTCGCGCGTCAGCACGATGCGCTGTTGCGCGGCGGCGAGCGCTTCGATGTCGGCGTCGGGATAGTGGTTGTCGTACAGCGTGTCGAAGCCGGCCAGCCGCAGAAGCGGGGCAAGGCCGCCGAGATGCGCGTCGGCGATAAATCGCACCACGCGCAATGGCCGTTCGCGTACGCGCAGCAGCGGCTGGATGTCGAGCGCTTCAAACTTCGGATAAACCGCAATACGGTCGCCATCCGATAATGGGTGATTGAAACCGACCGACTCGCCATTCACCAGAATCAGTTCGACTTCGGTATGCGGCACGCCCAGGACTTCGATCATGTGCTTCGCGGTCGCACCGCGCGCGCATGCGCAATTGAACTCGCGCCGACGCAGCGGCCGGGCGAGAAAATCGTTCAACTCCTCGTAGAAGCGGAATGTCGCGGTGACCATCTCCGCAGTATCGCACCGTGTCCGATTGTGTGTTTCATTGCGCGTTGTCCTGCACTTGTCGCATGGGTGTGCTTTACTTCAGGTTCTTTCGAAGACGGAGTGACAGATGGACATCGGTTTTATCGGTCTCGGCGAGATGGGCGCCGCGATGGTTGCAAACATGTTGAAAGCCGGGCATCAGGTGCGCGTATGGAACCGCTCGCCGGAACGGGCGCAAGCGCTCGCCGACGCAGGAGCGCGAGTCGTCGCCACGCCGGCCGAAGCGTTTGCGGGCGAAGCCGTGTTCTCGATGCTGGCCGATGACAGCGCATTGCGCGAAGTGATCACGGCGTCGCTGCTCGAACATGCTCCGCGTGGTTTGATTCACGTGAACATGGCGACCATTTCGGTGGCGCTGGCCGAAGAACTGGCGACGGCGCATGCGTCGCGCGGCGTTCACTATGTCGCGGCACCCGTGCTAGGGCGGCCCGATGTCGCCGCTGCGGGCAAGCTGACGATTGTCGCGGGTGGCCCGGCGGAATCGATCGACCGTGTTCAGCCGGTGTTCGACGCGATCGGTCAGAAAACCTGGCGCATCGGATCGTTGCCGCAACAGGCAAACGTGATGAAGCTGGCCGCGAATTTCATGCTGGGCGCGGCGGTCGAGACGCTCGGTGAGGCGGCCACGCTGGTGACCGGTCACGGCCTCGCGATGCAGGATTTTCTCGACGTGATCACGAGCGGCCTGTTCCCGGGTCCGGTTTATTCGGGCTACGGCAAGCTGATCGCGGAGCAGAGCTATGAGCCGGCGCTGTTCAAGGCGCGTCTCGGTTTGAAAGACATTCGCCTCGCGCTCGCCGCGGCGGACGCTGTGACGACGCCGATGCCGATTGCGAGCGTCGTGCGCGACAGCCTCATCGAAGCGGTTGCGCACGGTGACGGCGAGAAGGACTTTGCCGTGCTGGGTGACGTAGCTGCGCGTCGGGCAGGGCGTTAAACGGCTCGGAGAGGTCTGTTAGCAGTTGGGCGGAGCGGGGCGCTGATATCGGGCCCTGCGTCCGTCAGTTGCAAGCGCTGCGCTCTGCACACCGTGTGTGGCTTTGTTCCTTCAGCGGTAGGTGAAGCGTCGTCGCGAAGCGCTATCCATACTGGATGCACGATGCGTCGTCACCGGCGCAGCCTGCCCGCGTCACGTGGGTTCCGCCCAGCTAACGGTCATGCCCGTCATGCCCTGGATTTATCCGAACGGGCATAATAGCCGCCCAATCTTTATCCGTTTCCATTCTCCATGACCTTGCATACCTGGTGGCTGTTCGTTGCCACCGTCTTTGTCGTTTGCGCGATTCCCGGTCCGAACATGTTGCTCGTGATGACGCACGGTGCGCAGCACGGTTTGCGGCGCTCGAGCGCGACCATGGCGGGTTGTTTGTCGGCGCTGGTGCTAATGCTGGCGGTATCGGCAGCAGGACTTGGCGTGTTGCTCGCCGCGTGGCCGGCCATGTTCAACGCGCTGCGGATGATCGGCGCCGTTTATCTGGTCTATCTGGGCATCAAGGCATGGCGCGCTCCGGTTAGCGAAGCCGCTGCCGATCACGCCGACGAACTGGCCGCCAAACCCGAGCGCTCACGCTTCGCGCTGTACCGCAACGGATTCCTCGTGGGTGCCAGCAATCCGAAAGCCATTCTGTTCGCGACAGCGCTGCTACCGCAATTCATCGACGCCGCGCAGCCCAGGCTGCCGCAATTCGGCGCGCTGCTCGTCACGTTTGCCGCGATCGAGGTGAGCTGGTATTGCGTGTACGCGGGTTTTGGCACGCGGATCGGTGCCAAACTGAAAAGCCGCAGCGTCGCGCGAATCTTCAATCGTCTGACTGGCGGCGTGTTTGTCGGCTTTGGCGCGATGATGGCGCTGGTACGCCAGTAGGCTCGCGGTCACAAGAGGTCAAGAGGAACAGGGCCAGAAAAGTGATGCGTGGTATTTTTGCAACATCGAGGGTCTACCCTAATTTGCATGTTGCGTCGCATCAAACCTTTTGCTAAGATTTGCCTTGTCTCCTCCATGTCTCCTCTGATATGGATTCAGCCCGCCAACCTAGGTGGGCTTTTTTTTTGCCCAAAATTTCCCGACGACGCCATTCTCGCGTCGCCCTGCGCCAGAAAAGAAAAAGCCGGTCGACCCTTGCGTGGGCCACCGGCTTTGCCGCGTTGATGCCTTTTCCTTTCCTATTCCGAAGCGCAAACCGCCCGGAATTCAGAACTTGTAAGAAACGGCCAGGAAGGAAATGATCGGATCGGCCTTCAGTTCTGCCTTCGACACCCCCAGCTCCGTACCGTCCGCCGCCTTGATGATGACCGACGACGTCGTCTTCAGCGGAATGTACGTGACCGACGCCACGAGCCCCCAGTGATCGGTGATGTTGTACGCGAGACCCGCATTAAACACCGGTGCCCAGGATGAGGACGCCTTCGCGGATATCTGCGTCGTCCCCGGCTTGCCTGCACCCGCGGCCAGTACCGACCCGAGATTATTCTGCGTCGACGTTACGAAATTCGGGCTCAACTGGACGTCGGAGAACCAGTTGTACGACACGCCGACGCCGACGAACGGCCGCAGCTTGGCGGTCGGCGCATTGAAGTAATACTGGAAGATCAGCGCCGGACTCCATTGGCGCACGCTCTTCACGATCGGATTGGCCTGCGGGTCGCCCAGGTTCTGCTGACCGAGCGCGCCCGCCGGTCCCGGCGGCTGGATCGTGCCATGTCCATAAATCTTGAAGACCGGCGGCACGCCCGCCACCGTCGTCACTGCGATGTGATCGGTGAGGTAGTGGCTAAAGACAAGGCCGACAGTATTCGCGCTATTGGTCGACAACCCCGTGCCCGGCGACGTAAAGGAACTCGGCAGACGCAGCGGCGTATTGATCGGCGTCGGCGCAACGTTGGTCGTGAGCGGCGTGCTCGAATCCTGCGGCATCACGTGAAACCAGCCCAGCACGGCGACGTTGTCGCCCGCATGCTGGGCGTACGCGCTGGCCGACAGAACCGCGAACAGTATCGCGAGACAGATTCGTTTCATTTTCATTCTCCTCAGGCGCTCATGCCGCTCATCGCGCGCGACGGACGACGGCGGACCATCGGCCCGGCCAGTGCGCTGGATAGTCGTTGGGGCGCCGGCCGCTGCGCTGTTTTGTGGTTGCGCGCAGCAGCCGGGACGCGGCCGCCTCGTCGTATGAGGCGGCGCGTGCCGCGCCCGTTACTGGACGAAGGCGCCGATCGTGAAGTACGGCGAGGTCGCGTTGGTCAGATCGAGGTAACCGAACACACCACCGGTGAAAATCATCTTTCCGGTCGGCGTGGTGCCGGTCGATGCGCCCACGTGCGTGGTCGTCACCACGCCAGGCGTGGCTTGCGTGAAGTCCAGATTCAGCGCAGTCGCGAGCGATGCCTGCGACGCGTTGAACGGATCCAGCAGCGTGGCTTCGGTACCTTCGAGGGCAGTCGTGCGGTAGTCGAACTGGCTATCCACGCCGATGTACTCACCGTTTTGCGAGTTCGCCGTGATCGACGTTTGCGGCGACAGGATCGAGATGCCCGATTCGTCGTCTGCGTACGGCCCGAGCGCGCCATTGACCGGCGTAGTCACTGAAGAATTCGCCGCGCCCGTGCGCACGAGAATCGGCACCAACTGGTTCTTCAGCTTGCCGACGATCATGTAACCGCGTGCTTGCGGCGTGGCCGCGAGTGTCGGCTTCGCCTGGCCCTGGAAGTTGTTGGTCTGAAACGCGCCGCTGCCGTCGCTGGCCGCGACCAGGTTGGTACCCGGCTGTTGGCATTTGCCTGCGTTGACGCCGGAGTTGTCGCACTCCGTCCACGTGCCGTCCGCGTTGATCGTGATCTTCGAATCGACCGAGACCGGCGCGAAGCTCTGCGACGGTACCTGGTGATAACCGAGCTGGTTATACGTCCCGGCGACGTTGGCGAGATTCGTTTCAATCGACGAAAAACCGATGAACGGGTAATACGGGAACGTGGTATCGGGCACGGCGCCTACGCCGAGAATCCCACCGAATGAAATTTCTGCGCCCGGGATCGTGCCGCCTGCGACACCCTCGCCGACGAATATGCGCGCCGGACGAGTCGAATCGAGACTCGCGCCGTTCAGCCGGTACGCGCACTGGTTCAGCTTGGCGGTCGGCAGCAGCGTTTCCTGGGTGAGCGTGCCGCTGGCGGTCTGGCCGGCGCGCGTCGGGGTCACGGTGCCGACCGCCGCCGGAATCGGCGATTCGATGTAATTGACCTGCCACGTCATTTTGGTCGTGTCGAGCTGCAGCTTGACCAGTTCGCCGTCGCCGCCACCGCCCGTGAACACCGTGTTGTAGTCGAGCGACGAGGGACACAGACGCGTTTCCGTCACCGGTCCGTCACCGCCGCCACCACCGCCGCACGCCCCCAGCAACGGTGCAGCAAGAGCGAGCACCGAAAGGATTCTCCATTTCATACTGCCTCCAGATTTTTTCGTTGTGTGTGGCCGGCTCCCAGCCCCGCCACCTTTTGCTTTATGTCGGTCCCGTAGTACGAACTGCCATGTGATGCGTGTTACCGAGTCCTCTGCTTCATTTCCTTTGCGTCACTTCGTCACTTCATTTGCTGATCTGCGCGCCGATGCCGAAATACGGAGCGCTCGACGTGTCTGAATTGGCCGAAGTCGCCGCGACGCCGCCGTTGACCGTGCCTTGAATTTCAATCGCATAGAGGCCGCCGGAGGCGATGGCGTAGCCGGTCTGGCCGTTCGCCTGCGCAACGCCGACCAACCCGGGGCTCTGCAGACCGTAGGCCAGGCCGAAGCCGTCTTCCGCGGCTGAGGTCGACGGGTTGATGAACGAGCCGACGCCGCCCTGGATCAAGGTCGCGGTCGACTTGAAGTTGGAATCCGCGCCGACATACCCGCCGTCGAAGCCGCCGGAGGCAAGCGGCGTGGCCGCGGTGAGCATCGCGATGCCGGATTCGTCGTCGACCTTGGCGGTAAGGAGGTTGGTCACATCGACAAAGCCGGTGCGCACGACCAGCGGAACCGTTGCGCCGTTGATCTGGCCGAGAATCATGTGCGCCGTGCCGGACTTGCTGGCCGGAAGAAGCACCGGAATCGTGAGTTGCTTCCCGATCTGCGGTGCTGCGGCGCTATCGAAGTAGCCGTTGCTGTTCAGCGTCAACGGATTGCCGGTGGTCAGACAGCCGCCGGCATTGGGCGAGTAGCTCGCGTTGGGCTGATTGGAGCTCGTGCAGGTGGCGCTGGCGTCGAAGGTTTCGACCGTGGGAGTCGCGACTGCCGCATAGTCGCCCGATGGCACAAGGTGATACAGCAGGCCGTTATAGGTGCCCGGCAGTTTGGTGATGTCGGTCGTGGTGCTCGCGAAACCCAGGAACGGATAGAAGTCGAAGTGACGGTTCGGCACCGCGCCGATGCCACCGAGAACCCCGGGGAACTCGACCGTTGCGCCGGGAATACCGCCGCCCGCCACACCTAGGCCGACGAGAACCATCGGCGGATTAGGATTGTTGACGTAATCCGGCGTGGTGTATGGCTGACCGTCGCCCGCGGCGGTGCCGGTGCCCGCGCCGAGAATGAAGGCGCAACGCGTTTGCTCGGCAGTCGGCAGCGCGCCGGTGGGCGGGTGGATCACCGCGCCGGTGATCGTGGTGCCCGCGCGAGTCGGCGTGACCTGACCTGTGCGCAGCGGAATCGGCGACTCCAGCCACTTCAGCGTGTAGGTCATCGCCGTTGCATTGATGTTCAACTGCACGACCTCACCACTCCCGGCGCCGCCAAGATACGTGCTGTTGACGATGTCGGCGGTCGCCGGACACAGCGCTGCCGAACTGGTGCTGCTCGCGGGTGCGCCCTGCGTGCCGCAACTCGAACCCGAGCATTGAGGTGAATTAATCGCGGCCGGATTGTCGGCCTTGCCGCCGCCGCACGCGATCAGCAATGGCGTAGTGGCAATCGCCATTGCCACGCCTCGAATAATGGCATTCGACATGCAGCTGTCTCCCTGACATGTAATTGTGCGGACTAATTTCGCTGCCTGTTTAATGCCTGTCAATTGAATGAGCCGTCTAAAAAGACTGATTCAAACAGTGGCGGTTTCGACGCCCACACGCTGCGTGGACGTCTCGGGCCCTTTTAAACAAAAAAGGAAATTTCGTCGGGAACAGGCAACCGTTGCATCGCCGCACGCCCTTTAGTGACAGGCGTTACAGCAAAATGGCTCTATCATCTTCGAGCGACCGTTCGCGTAAGAATTCGGACTTTCCCTAGGCGGAAAACTATGCAGGAATGGCGACTTCAGGAATGAATTACCGGGAGTTTGGTACGCATTCCACATTTTATTTTTAAGGTAATACGGGCTAGTACTGATAAAGCTTTCGACGGATTTAAATTGAGGTGTTTTTAAAACAGAAAAGCCGGTCTGAAAGACCGGCTTTTCGGCAGAGAGACGGCGCAAAGCCGTCCGCATCTGAATGGAATTAGCGTTTCAAGCCAGCGTCTTCGGCAGCGCCGATGGCCAGGTTCATACACTGGATCGCCGCGCCCGACGCGCCCTTGCCCAGGTTGTCCAGACGCGCGACGGTCACGAAACGCTCTTCATTGCCGAACACGAACAGGTCGACACGGTTCGTGTCGTTATTCGCCTGGACGTCGAAGAAGCCGCTGTCGAGATTCGCTTCGGCGTCGAACGGTGCAACGTGCACGAACTGCTCGCCCGCGTAGTATTCGGCGAACAGCGCCTGCACGTCTTGCGGCGTGGCCTTCTTGGCCAACTGACCAGGCGAGAAGAAGGTGGTCACGGCCAGACCCTTGTAAAAGTCGCCGACGATCGGTGTGAAGATCGGCGCCGACTTCAGGCCGGTGTGTGCCGCCATTTCCGGCAGATGCTTGTGCGTGAGACCGAGCGCGTAAGGACGCGGGCTCTTGAGTTTGTCGTTGCCGCCAGCTTCGTAGTCGGCAATCATTTTCTTGCCGCCACCGCTGTAGCCGGTGATCGAGTAGGCGTGCGCGGCAAACTCCGGCGCCACCACACCGGCTTCGACCAGCGGACGCATGGCCAGCACAAAGGCCGACGCGTGGCAGCCCGGCACGGCGATGCGCTTCGCCGTGCGCAGACGTTCGCGCTGCGAGTGAGCCAGTTCGGGCAGGCCGTATGCCCAGTCGGCGGAGGTGCGGAACGCGGTGCTCGCGTCGATCAGCACGGTGCGGTCGTTCTCGACCAGCGAAGCGGATTCGCGCGACGCGACATCGGGCAGGCACAGGAACGTGACGTCCGACGCATTGATGAGACGGCGGCGCTCTTCGAGGTCTTTGCGTTTCGCTTCTTCGATACGCAGGATCTCTACGTCGGCGCGCGACGACAGGTATTCAAAAATCTTCAGGCCGGTCGTGCCTTCCTGTCCGTCGACAAAAACTTTCGTGCTCATCTCGATCTCACTCGCTTGCTGGAAACGGGGCGCGACACCGCGCCGGAACGTTATTTTAAGACCTCACGACGGCAGACGTGCGGAACGGGGCGAAAAAACGACGATGCGCGCTGAAAGTGACATCGGCGTGACCGGTTATGCGACAGATGCACACCGATGCCGTCTAGTTGACGACGAACTGCAGGGTTCGCGGTCTACATTGGCAAATCGATCTTGTCGGCGGCCTGTTGTGCGCTTGCTAAGCACGCTGACGGAGCTGCCAATGCCTTGGCCCGTTGGGTGGAATGGGCGGGAGCAGTCAAACGGCGCGCTGCGCGCCCGAAGCGTGGAGTCAGTTCAGGGCGGGCTGTTTTCACGCGCTGTTGCGCCACGCTATTCCGTAGCGCAGAACCCGCCCATGCCCCGCAGTTAGCCCGCGTTTGCAATCCACCTTGCCGTGACGCCAGCGACACGCACGCCAAACATTCGCGCGGTTTCCAGATCGCCCGCGGGCGGCGCTTCGTCGGGCGACGCATCCGCCGGCGACTGCGTGAGCAATCCGGTCGAGCCGCCCACATAGTTCAGGTCGTTGCGGGTCGCCGCCTTGGTATTCGACGGCATCATGCCGGTGCCCGCCCAGATCATGCCGTGCTGAATGGCGAGCGTGACGAAATACTGGATCGTCGAGAACTTGTCGCCGTTCATGGTTGCCGAGTTGGTGAAGCCAGCCGCGATCTTGTCTTTCCATGTCTGGCCAAACCATGGTTTTGAACTGGCATCGGCGAATTTCTTGAAGTCGGCCGATGGGCCGCCCATGTAGGTGGGTGCACCAAAAATGATCGCGTCGGCTTCGCCCAGTTCGATCCAGCCGGCGTCATCGATATCGCCGACCGGTAGCAGCTTCGCTTGCGCGCCCGCCTCGAGCATGCCTGCCAGCACGGCCTCGGCGACTTTCTTCGTATGGCCATAGCCGCTGTGATAAACGATGACAATTTTTGACATGCAGCGCTCCGGCAAAGTGAGAGGGGAGGGAATATCACACGGCCATGGTGCACGGAGGCAGCCACGCCGCATCGAACGGCATGGTGTACACCGCTTAATCGCACCAACGGCACGTTAGCGCACGCACGTGACATCAACTCCGTGCACGCCGTAAGGTGATGCAAACGTCAGGTCAGGTTTTGCTCAGCACGCAGTGTTGCCCGGGTCAAAGCGCACGCTGCAGTGTGCCGGATTTCTTTGGCCGCTTATCGCCGGTAATTCACTTCAATCCGCGCACTGCCGAGCGCCGCGGTGCCAATTTCGTGATCGAACATCAGCGCGGGGCGCCCCTGCGCGAGGCGCAAATCGGACGTGCCCAATGCATAAACAGTAACGATATAACGATGCGGTTTGCCTGGCGGCGGGCACGGGCCGCCGTAGCCGTCGGTGTCGAAGTCGTTACGCGCTTCGACCGCGCCGAGTTTAGTCAGGAAGCCAGACGAACTGGCGTTCTCCGGCAAACTGCTGACGGTGGCCGGAATACCGGCCACGGCCCAATGCCACCAGCCACGTCCGGGTGCATCCTGATCGAACATCGTGACTGCAAAACTGCGTGTGCCGGATGGCGCATCGTGCCAGGTCAATTGGGGCGAGCGATTGCCGCCTTTGCAGTCGTCCTGATTGAAAACCTGCGGGGTTTCTACGTTGCCGCCGGACTTGAAACTGCTGCTGGTGATCGCAAAAGTGCCCTCGGCGAGTGCGCGGGGACCTGACACCGCGCATAGCGCAACACCCAGTATTGCGCCGGCAAAAGTCAGCGTACGGTAAGACGGTGAAACAAGCGAAACAACCAGGCAACGCGAGCGCATGTGCCGGTTCTCCTGTCAGGGCGCGAGGCGAATCCTCACGATGATTATTGTCCCTAATTTTTGCCCCAGGGTCGAATCAAGTCTAACATTAGCTCTCCGATGCATCATTGTTGTCTCGGGGGGCATGCATGTGAGGATGGGAATCGGCTATAGTCGAAGGAATTTTCCGCGTGCGCCGAGGAGTACGCGCCTGTCCCCGAAGTATCCAGAATTCAAAAAGAGATGTTAGACATTGTGGAGAGTGGTTTTTCTGTCAAGAGGAGGGCAATGCCAAATCCGCTCAGAGTGATAGTGGCCGACGACCATCCGGTGATCCTGTTCGGCGCGGAACACGCGTTGCTGAAGTTTCCCGGGCTGCAAATTGTCGGGCGTGCGCGGCAGTCAACAGAATTGATCAAGATGCTGCAGAACGACGCCTGCGATGTGCTCGTTACAGATCTGGCCATGCCCGGTGGCCAGTATGGTGACGGCTTGCCGCTCATTGGATATTTGCGTCGGAATTTTCCCAATCTGCCGATTGTCGTTCTGACCATGCTTGAGAACGCTGCGTTGCTTCAACGGCTACGCGAGTTGGGCGTGATTTCGGTCGTCAACAAATCGGATGATTTGAGTCATATCGGACTGGCAGTGCAACACGTCAGCCGCAACCTCGAATATATGAGCCCATCGGTCAAAGTCGCGCTTGATGCGCTGCGCATGAATTCCGGTGGCAAGAGCGATGAGGTGATGTTGTCCCGGCGCGAACTGGAAGTGGTGCGCCTGTTCGTATCGGGCATGACGATCAAGGAAATTTCCGAACAGCTGAACCGCAGCATCAAAACGATCAGCACGCAAAAGAACACAGCGATGCGCAAGCTCGGCATTGATCGCGATTCCGAACTGTTTCAGTACGCGCAAAGCAACGGCTTGCTGAACCTCTCGTCGCATTCGTCGGGAGAAAAAGGCGACGTGCCTCAATAAGTTATTTTTGCCCCGCGCCGCGCCGCGCCGCGCAGAAAACAGAAAGGCCGCCTGTCTCACGACAGGCGGCCTTTTTTCAACCAGTGCGCTTGATCCGCGTGACGCGACCGGGCTTACTGCGGCGTTGCGTTTGCGCCGCCGTGTGCTGCCGACCATTCAGCCGGTGCGTGCAGGAATTTTTCCACTTCGTCGAGCGTCTTGGTGTCGAAGTAGTTGTTTGCCTTCGCGACACGCAACACGTCCCACCACGTGGCCAGCGCGTGCAGGTCGACGTCGATGTCTTTCAGCACCGACACGCTTTCCTTGAAGATGTTGTAGTGGAACAGCACGAAGCAGTGGTTCACCGTCGCGCCAGCGGTGCGCAGCGCGTTGATGAAGTTGATCTTGCTGCGGCTGTCGGTGGTCAGGTCTTCGACCAGCAGCACGCGCTGACCTTCGGTCAACAGGCCTTCGATCTGCGCGTTACGGCCGAAACCCTTCGGCTTCTTGCGCACGTATTGCATCGGCACCATCAGGCGGTCGGACAGCCATGCCGCGAACGGGATGCCGGCGGTTTCGCCACCGGCGACCGCGTCGATCTGTTCATAGCCGACGTCGCGCAGGATGGTGGCTTCAGCCATTTCCATCAGGCCACGGCGCACGCGCGGATACGAAATCAGCTTGCGGCAATCGATATAAACCGGGCTCGCCCAGCCGGACGTGAAAATGTACGGTTTCTCCGCGTTGAAGTGCACTGCCTGAACTTCCAGCAGCATCTTGGCGGTCGTGTCGGAGATCGTCTGGCGATCGAAGCCTGTCATGGGCGGGATCCTTGGGTGTGAGCGGGGAGAAGCGGGCGCGGGGCCCGGTGGCGCAGCAAGCGAGGTATGCCGCGCCATGCTGGGCGGAATACGCTGCCGGACAGTGACGCCTGTTAGTGCGCCTGAAAGCGAATAAAGGCCGGTTTTTGCTACGCGCGTAGGCCGATATTTTACCCGAAATGGGTGCTTCCGAGGAGGCTGGCGTGCACCGCCGCCACGAATCACGCTTATAACGGCCATGCCGGGCAAGCTCGACGGACGAAAAAGACAACGTCATCCCACCCGACCTCTCACGTTTTTTGCCCGCTTGTGAGCAACCTGGGGCGCCTTTACACTCACGCGAATTTCCCGGGCGCCGCATGACGTGGCCGCTCACCTGACCTACGGAATGCTTTCAATGACTGCCGCCTCCTCCGCCACCGATACCCCCGTCTCCGCCCAGAAAGGCTACGCGGGTCGGGCTTTGATCGCCTCGGTGCTCGGTTACGCGATGGACGGCTTCGATCTGCTGATCCTCGGTTTCATGTTGCCGGTGATCGCTGTGGATCTGCATTTGAGTTCGACGCAGGCGGGTTCGCTCGTCACGTGGACGTTGATTGGCGCGGTCGCGGGCGGCGTGATTTTCGGCGTGCTCAGTGACTATTTCGGCCGCGTGAAAATGTTGACGTGGACAATCCTGATCTTCGCCGTCTTCACCGGATTGTGCGCGCTGGCGCAAGGCTATACCGATCTGCTGATCTACCGGACCATCGCCGGAATCGGCTTGGGCGGCGAGTTTGGCATCGGCATGACGCTGGTGGCCGAGGCCTGGCCGGCGTCGCAGCGGGCGCGGGCGTCGTCGTATGTGGGCCTCGGATGGCAACTCGGCGTGCTGGCGGCTGCGTTACTGACGCCGCTACTGTTGCCGTTGATCGGCTGGCGCGGCATGTTCGCGCTCGGTCTGTTGCCCGCGGTCGTGTCGTTTTTCGTGCGACGCCGCGTCGAGGAACCCGCGTTGTTCAATGAGCGCGTCGCGCGCGGCATGCGCAAGGCGCCGTTTAAATTGCTGGTCGCGGACGGCCGCACCACGCGCGCCAGCATCGGGGTCACGATTCTGTGTTCGGTGCAGAACTTCGGCTACTACGGTCTGATGATCTGGCTGCCGAGCTATCTGTCGAAAACATTTGGCTATTCGCTGACCCGATCCGGCGTGTGGACGGCGGTCACGGTGCTCGGCATGGCGGCTGGCATCTGGCTGTTCGGCCTGGCCGCTGACCGCTTCGGACGCAAGCCGACCTTCCTGTTCTACCAGGCGGGCGCCGTGGTGATGGTGTTCGTCTACGCGCACCTGAGTACGCCAATGGCGTTGCTGATCGGCGGCGCGGCAATGGGTGTGTTCGTCAACGGGATGATTGGCGGTTATGGTGCGCTGATTTCCGAGCTTTATCCGACCGACGCACGCGCTACCGCGCAGAACGTGCTGTTCAACATCGGTCGCGCGGTGGGCGGTTTCGGGCCCGTCGCGGTAGGCGCACTGGCCGCACGCTATTCGTTCGGCGTGGCACTGGTTTTTCTCGCGTCGATCTATCTGCTCGACATCTTCGCGACACTCTTTCTGATTCCCGAACGACGCGGCGCCGAGCTCGAATAAGCCCGCGCGATTTTCGCGTACACGCGACTTGTGAACGGTTCATGTCGCGACGGAAATAGACGCTATAACACGCGCCGATATGAGCATCGGCCGCCTGCGGCAACCGGTTCCTCTCATGCGGCGCCGCACCATAACCAGCCGGCGTTTCGCGGATGGTGAGCAGTGTTAACCACGCAGTCCAACGACGCTTTCGGGGTGTACACTGGTCGGCCCGCGAAGCACTCCGCACTGTTCTGTCCTCCGTCGCGGCTCGGCGCGTCGTCTATTCGGCGCACGCAAAATCCGCCTCGGTCGATTATCTATTCGATAGATGAATGCGACGTCAACGGTGTGGTGTGCCCGGCCAATTTTCTTACGTCTCGCAGGCTAAAAAAATGGACGAACAACTTAAGCAAAGCGCTCTCGCATACCACCAGAATCCGAAACCCGGCAAGATTTCGGTCACGCCAACCAAGCCCTTATCGAATCAGCTCGATCTGTCGCTCGCTTACTCGCCGGGCGTCGCCGCAGCCTGTATGGCGATCTACGATGAACCGCTCGACGCACAGAAGTACACGTCGCGTGGCAACCTGGTCGGCGTGATCACGAATGGCACGGCGGTGCTCGGCCTTGGCAATATCGGCCCGCTCGCAGCGAAGCCGGTGATGGAAGGCAAGGGCTGTCTGTTCAAGAAGTTTGCGGGCATCGACGTGTTCGACATCGAACTCGCCGAGACCGACCCGGACAAGCTGGTCGACGCCATCGCGATGCTCGAACCCACGCTGGGCGGCATCAACCTCGAAGACATCAAGGCGCCCGAGTGCTTCTACATCGAGAAGAAGCTGCGCGAGCGCATGAAGATTCCCGTTTTCCACGACGATCAGCACGGCACCGCGATCATCGCGTCGGCGGCAATCCTGAACGGCCTGAAAGTAGTTGGCAAGAAACTCGACGAGGTGAAGCTGGTGTGTTCGGGCGCGGGCGCGGCCGCCATCGCGTGTCTGGATCTGCTGGTGAACCTCGGTCTGTCGAAGAAGAACGTTCTCGTCACCGACTCGAAGGGCGTGATCTACGAAGGTCGCGGCAACCTCGATCCGTCGAAGGAACGTTACGCGGCGAACACCGAAGCGCGCACACTGGCTGACGCGATTCGCGGCGCCGACGTGTTCCTCGGCTGCTCGAGCGCAGGCGTGCTGAAGCCGGAAATGGTCGTCGACATGGGCACTCAGCCGCTGATTCTCGCGCTGGCCAATCCGGAACCGGAAATCCGTCCGGAAGAAGCGAAGAAGGTTCGCCCTGACTGCATTATTGCAACGGGCCGTTCGGATTACCCGAACCAGGTCAACAACGTGCTGTGCTTCCCGTTCATCTTCCGTGGCGCGCTGGATGTCGGCGCAACCACGATCACGGAAGAAATGAAGCTCGCGTGCGTGCGCGCGATTGCCGAGCTGGCCGAAGAAACCGACCAGGGCGATGAAGTCGCGAAGGCGTACGAAGGCCACTCGCTCGAATTCGGCCCGGAGTATCTGATTCCGAAGCCGTTCGATCCGCGTCTGATCATCAAGATCGCGCCGGCCGTCGCACAGGCTGCGATGGATTCGGGTGTCGCGACCCGTCCTATCAAAGACATGGACGCGTATCGCGAAGAACTCGGCACGACGGTGTATCGCACCGGCATGGTCATGCGTCCGGTGTTCGCGGCGGCCAAGTCGGAACCGGCTCGCATCGTGTTCGCCGAAGGTGAAGACGAGCGCGTGCTGCGCGCCGCGCAATTCGTGCTGCTCGAAAAGATCGCCAAGCCGATTCTGGTCGGCCGTCCGTCGGTGATCGAGATGCGTCTGAAGAAGATGGGCTCGAAGTTGAAGTGCGGTGAAGACTTCGAGATCGTCGATCCGGAAGACGATCCGCGCTATCAGCAATGCTGGCAGGCCTATCACGAACTCGGCGCACGCGAAGGCGTCACGCCGGATGTCGCGAAGGCCGCGATGCGCAAGTTCAACACGCTGATCGGCGCGATCCTGGTGCGTTTGGGCGAAGCCGACGGCATGATCTGCGGGATGATCAGCCAGTACCACACGCATCTGAAGTTCATCGAGCAGGTGCTGGGCAAGGCGCAGAACGTGCAGAATTTCGCCGCGATGAATCTGCTGATGCTGCCGGGCCGCAATCTGTTCATCTGCGACACGTATGTGAACGAAACGCCGACCGCTGAGCAACTCGCCGACATGACGATTCTCGCCGCGGGTGAAATCGAGAAATTCGGTATCACGCCGAAGGTTGCGTTGCTGTCGAACTCGAACTTCGGCAGCGCGCCGTCGTCGTCGTCGCAACGCATGGCGGCGGCTCGCAAGCTGATTGCCGAACGCGCACCTTCGCTCGAAATCGACGGTGAAATGCATGGCGACGCCGCATTGTCCGAAGCGATCCGCAAGGCCGCGTTCCCGGGCACGACGCTGAGCGGCGAAGCGAATCTGCTGATCATGCCGAACGTGGAAGCCGCGAACATCACGTACAACATGCTGAAGATGATTGGCGGTGAAGGCGTAACGGTCGGCCCGTTCCTGCTGGGCGCTGAAAAACCGGTGCATATTCTGACGCCGGCCGCGACCGTGCGTCGGATCATCAACATGACGGCGGTGGCTTCGGCTAACGCGCGCAAGCCGGTGAAAAGCAAGTAATCGGTGAGTGATGGCGCGGCGGGAAAGATGCCGTGGCGCTTTCAACGCACGAAAAAAAAGCGGTTGTCCGTGAGGACAACCGCTTTTTATTTCCGTCGAGTCAAACCGGACTCAAGCCGCGTGCTGCGTCTTTCCCGTTTCCGGTGAACGCCAGCGCGCCAGCAACTCGTTCCATTTGATCCGCACGCCCTTCAGGTTGTTCTCCTTCACGTGGCCGTAGCCGCGAATACCCTCCGGCAGGTTCGCGAGTTCAATCGCCAGATCGCGTTTCTGCGCAGTCAGTCCGCTGATCAGTTCGCGTACCAGTGCTTCGTATTCGCCGATCAACGCCCGTTCGGTACGACGCTCTTCTGTCTTGCCGAAAACATCGAGCGCAGTACCGCGCAGGAACTTGAGTCTGGCAAGCACGTGCATCGCGCTGAACACCCACGGGCCGTACTTCTTTTTAATCAGATGGCCATGAGCGTCTTTCTTCGAGAACGTCGGCGGCGCGAGGTGAATGTGCAGTTTCCAGTCGCCCTCGAAATTCGCTTTCAGTTTTTCGATGAATGCCGGATCGCTGTACAGACGAGCGACTTCGTACTCGTCCTTGTACGCCATCAGCTTGTGCAGATTCTTCGCGACGGTTTCAGTCAATGGCAACTGAGCGTCGGGTGAATCGAGCGTTGATTCCGCTGCACGCACCTGCGACACCAGCGCGCGATACCGCTGCGCATAGGCATCGTTTTGCCACGCAGCGAGGTAGTCGGCGCGCTTGTTGATCAGCGTGTCGAGCGCCTTTGGCGTGTGCAGAGCGATGATCTTGCTGCTCGTCGTTTCCTCCGCGGCGCCTCGTCCCTGCGATTGCGCGAGCCTGCGAACTCCAGCGAGATCATGTGCGGCACGGCGACCCCATTCGAACGCGGCGCGGTTCTTTTCGATCTGCACGTTGTTCAACTCGATTGCGCGCATCAGCGATTGATACGTCAACGGCACCCAGCCTTTCTGCCACGCATAGCCGAGCACGAACGGATTCGTATAGATCGCATCGCCGAGTAGCGCGACGGCGAAGTGATTTGCATCGACCGTATCGACACCTTCGTCGCCCGCACCGGCACGCACGTCGGCCTCCGTGCTGCTGCCCGGAAAGCGCCAGTTCGGATTCTTGATGAGTTCGGCGGTCGGCGTATGGGCGCTGTTCAGCACCACACGCGTGCGACCGGCCTGCATCCGCGACACGCATTCGTCGCTGGCCGTGACGATCGCATCGCAGCCGATCACCAGACTCGCTTCGCCCATCGCGATGCGGGTTGCGTGGATGTCGGCCGGATGGTTCGCGATCTGCACGTGACTCATCACGGCGCCGCCTTTTTGCGCGAGGCCGGTGACGTCGAGCACGGTGACGCCCTTGTTCTCCAGATGGGCGGCCATGCCGAGCAAGGCGCCGATCGTCACGACACCCGTTCCGCCGACGCCCGTCACCAGTACGCCATAGGGGTGATCAATTGCAGGCAGTTCCGGTTCGGGGACCGGCGGCATCGCGTCGCCCGCAATGCCGGAGGTCGCCTTCGGCTTGCGCAACTGACCGCCTTCGACCGACACGAAGCTCGGGCAGAACCCGTTCACGCACGAAAAATCCTTGTTGCAGGTCGACTGATTGATCTGCCGCTTGGTGCCGTATTCGGTATCCAAAGGTTCGACCGACAGGCAGTTCGACTTCACCGAGCAATCGCCACACCCTTCGCACACAGCCTCGTTAATCACGACACGCCGTGCCGGATCGGGATAAGCACCGCGTTTCCTGCGACGACGCTTTTCCGTCGCGCACGTCTGGTCGTAGATCAGGATCGTCGTGCCCGACACTTCGCGCAGTTCGCGCTGCACTTCGTCGAGCTTGTCGCGATGGTGGATATCGATACCCGGCGCAAGACCGACGTTCGCCGAATATTTCTCCGGCTCATCCGTGACGATGACGATTTTCGACGCGCCTTCAGCGGCAAGTTGATGCGTGATTTGCGGCACGGTCAAGACACCGTCGACGGGCTGGCCACCCGTCATCGCGACCGCATCGTTGTAGAGCAGCTTGTAGGTGATGTTGGCTTTCGACGCGATCGCCGCGCGAATCGCCAGCAGCCCGGAGTGGAAATAAGTGCCGTCGCCGAGATTGGCGAACACGTGTTTGTCGTTGGTGAACGGCGCCTGGCCGATCCACGCGACGCCTTCGCCGCCCATCTGGCTGAACGTGCTGGTGCTGCGGTCCATCCAGACCGTCATGTAATGGCAGCCGATGCCGGCCATCGCACGCGAACCTTCCGGCACATTGGTCGACGTGTTGTGCGGACAGCCCGAGCAGAACCATGGTTTGCGCTCGGCTTCGACGCGCGGTCGAGCGAGCGCTTTTTCCTTGGCTTCGATCACCGCGATGCGCGTGGCGATACGCGCGCGCACGTCGGAGGGCAGGTCGAACTTGTCGAGCCGAGTGGCAATCGCCTTCGCGATGATCGCGGGCGACAGTTCGTAGTGCGCCGGCAGCAGCCAGTTGCCCATCGGCACCGACCATTCGCCGCCTGCGCCATCTTTTTCGTCGAACTTGCCGAACACACGCGGACGTTGCGCGTCGGGCCAGTTGTACAACTCTTCTTTGATCGCGTATTCGAGGATCTGGCGCTTTTCCTCGACCACCAGAATTTCGTCGAGTCCCTTCGCGAAGCTGTGCGCGCCTTGCGCCTCGAGCGGCCACACGCAACCGACCTTATAGAGCCGGATACCGATGCGCGAGCAGGTTTCGTCGTCGAGACCGAGATCGGTGAGGGCCTGGCGCACGTCGAGATATGCTTTGCCGCCGGTCATGATGCCGAAGCGCGCGTGCGGCGAATCGATTTCGATACGGTCCAGCTTGTTTGCGCGGACATAGGCGAGTGCGGCGTACCACTTGTAGTCGAGCAGACGTGCTTCCTGCACGAGCGGCGGGTCGGGCCAGCGGATATTCAGCCCGCCGTCGGGCATCGCGAAATCTTCCGGCAGAATGATTTTCGTGCGATGCGGATCGATATCCACCGAAGCCGACGATTCAACCACGTCGGTCACGCACTTCATCGCGACCCACAGGCCGGAGTACCGGCTCATCGCCCAGCCGTGCAGACCGAAGTCGAGATATTCCTGCACGTTCGACGGGAACAGCACGGGCAGCCCGCATGCCTTGAAAATGTGTTCGGACTGATGCGCGAGCGTAGAGGATTTAGCTGCGTGGTCGTCGCCAGCGAGAACGAGAACGCCGCCATTTCGCGCGGAACCCGCGGAGTTGCCATGCTTGAAAACGTCGCCGGAACGGTCGACGCCAGGGCCCTTGCCGTACCACATCGAAAACACGCCGTCGTATTTGGCGCTGGGGTACAGATTGACCTGTTGCGAACCCCAGACGGCGGTCGCCGCGAGGTCTTCGTTGACGCCGGGCTGGAACACGACCTGGTGCGCGGCGAGATGCTGTTTCGCCTTCCACAGTGATTGGTCGAGTCCGCCGAGTGGCGATCCACGGTAGCCGGAAATAAAACCGGCGGTATTGAGGCCGGCGGCCCGGTCGCGTTCCTGTTGCAGCATCGGCAGGCGGACCAGTGCCTGGATGCCGCTCATATACGCGCGGCCGCGTTCGAGCGTGTATTTGTCGTCGAGCGTAACGGACGTCAGCGCGGCTTCGAGCCTGGCTCGCTGACCGGCGTCTAGCGGGGCATTCATTATGTGTACTCCTCCACTCAGCTTGGGATCACCAAAACTTTTTTGGGGCCGGCAGCATCTTGTGAATGCGTTGGGCCGGGACCGTCATATTGACGTGTTTTAAGCGATGGTAGCACTCGGAGAAACCCGCCGCGTTGCGTTAAAAATGCCGCAATGCAGCGTGATTCGCGTGTAATGTCGACGGCTTTTTGGTGGTGGTTGCTTATTTCTTGGGCGGTCCTGTAACAAGCTGTAAAAGCTAAAAAATTAAGGAACCGTGGTGCAAATTGCTGTCTAAACGGCACCTGTGAGCAATGTCTACGCAACGCTTCACATTCTGTGGAGCTTCAGGACAACAGGGTAGTTAGAAAAGGAGTACGCATGAACACTAGAAATATCCAGACCTTCCTGATGGTCTCAGCTGCATTCTTCGCCATGAGCGCCCCGGTGCGCTCCAACTCGGGCAGCGCGGGGGCGCTGTCGAACGCGATTAGCCGTACGGCTCAAGTCGCTCCCGCAAGCGTGGCTATGGCGCGTGTCTCGCGCTCCACGAAAACGGACGAGGAAGACCAGAATTCGTGATGTGCCGCCCATGCGGTGTATTGATTGATAACCAGTTGCTGTTCTAGCCAGAACGGCAGCGCAAGTAAAAAGGGCGGGGATCGTGAGATCCGCGCCCTTTTTATTGGTGGTCACTGACTGTTCTGGTCTAGCTGCCACATGGCAACCGTCAATTGCCAGTTGTCAGGCTTTATCCTGCACCACACCCCGCCGAATCTGATCCAGCTCTATCGATTCGAACAATGCCTTGAAGTTGCCCTCGCCAAAACCCTGATTGCCCTTGCGCTGAATGATCTCGAAGAAGATCGGCCCAATCTGGTTTTCGGTGAAGATCTGCAGCAGCAGATCATCCGGCGCACCATCTATCAGAATCTTGCGCTTACGTAGTTCGTCGAGCGGTTCGCCATGATCCGGCACGCGGCGGTTAACCAGCTCGTAGTAAGTGTCGATCGTGTCGAGCAGCGAAATGTTGGACGCGCGCAAACCATCCACGGTACGGTAGATGTCGTTGCTGCCAAGCGCGATATGTTGAATACCTTCGCCGTGATACGCGTCGAGATACTCCTGAATCTGGCCGGCGGTATCCGATCCTTCTTCGTTGATCGGAATGCGGATCTTGCCGCACGGCGAGGTCATCGCCTTGGATTTCACGCCCGTCACCTTGCCTTCAATGTCGAAGTAACGCACTTCGCGGAAATTGAACAGGCGCTCATAAAACTCCGCCCATTCCTGCATGCGTCCACGATGCACGTTGTGGGTCAGGTGATCGATGTAGGTGAGGCCATGGCCGACGGGATTGG
Organism: Paraburkholderia metrosideri; assembly: GCF_904848625.1. Taxonomy (GTDB): domain Bacteria; phylum Pseudomonadota; class Gammaproteobacteria; order Burkholderiales; family Burkholderiaceae; genus Paraburkholderia; species Paraburkholderia metrosideri. The sequence continues at coordinate 11,021 of NZ_CAJHCP010000007.1, read as the reverse complement.
GATTCGCGCCGGGAATCGGCTCGAAGTCGACGTCGTAAATGTCGATGTTGCCAATGCTGTTCGGCTCCGCGCCGTTCTTGCCGCGCCAGCGGTCGACGAAGTAAATCAGCGAGTCGCCAATTCCCTTGATGGCCGGAATGTTCAGTTCCATCGGACCGGTCTTGTTGTCGAAGCCCCACGCGCCTTTTTCCAGCGCCTGTTTGTAGGCTTTGGCCGCGTCCTGAACGCGGAACGCGATCGCGCAGATCGAAGGGCCATGCAGGCGCGTGAAACGTTGCGCGAACGAGTCCTGCTCCCCGTTGACGATAAAGTTGATCTCGCCCTGACGATACAGGGTCACATCTTTATGACGATGTTTCGCGACGGCGGTGAAGCCCATCTGTTCGAACAGCTTGCCGAGTGCCTTTGGGTCCGGCGCGGTGTATTCGATGAATTCGAAACCGTCGGTGCCGACCGGGTTATCCCAAGTTGAAACCCTCATTGCGTGTCTCCTGATTTGCTCGAGTGGGGAATGTGCGCTTGATTGCGACTGAATGACGCAAGTGTAGATTTCCCATGGCGACGAAAACTTGCGAACTTAATTGCCTATCGTTACGCTGGCGCTATTTTCTAGCTCGATTTATCGATCGGACGGCAGAATATGGCTCACGTAGAAATAGACGCAATTGATCGGCGCATTCTCGCGATCCTTCAGGAGAATGGACGGCTGTCGAATCAGGAGATCGCCGAGCGCGTCAACCTGTCGCCCAGCCCCTGTCTGCGGCGGATTCGGCGGTTGGAAGAGAGTGGGGTGATTCGCGGCTACGTTGCGTTGCTCGATGCGCAATTGCTGGGGCTCGACCTGCTCGCCTATGTGAACGTGCGATTGGAAAAGCGCGGTGGGTCGGCGCTGAGTCCGCGCGGCGATGTCACCCATGCCGACTTGTTCCGTGCGGCGGTCCAGACATGGCCGGAGGTGGTCGCGTGTCACGCGATGACCGGCGATATGGATTATCTGCTGCGAGTCCAGGTCGAGGACATGGCGCACTTTTCGCGTTTCGTGCAGGACCAGTTGCTGCACCATCCGTCGGTGATCGACGTGAAGTCGAGCTTCTCACTGGAAAAGTTTAAGGAGACGACGGCGCTGCCCATCTTGTGAGCGATGCGCTTTGAACGTGAAGGCGCATGAACGTCAGAACGAAAAAAAGCAGCCCGAGGGGCTGCTTTTTCATTTCGCCGAAGCTGCTATCGCTGCGTCAGTCCAGACTTTTCAGGCCGCAGCGGCCGTCGGCATGAACGACTCGAACAACTTGGATGCCTGGCGGGCCTGGCGCTTGAGCGCGTAGTCGAACACCGCAGCCTGTTCCTGAAGCATCTCAGCGATGATGCTCGTTTGATCCGCCGGCGACAGCGTCAGATAAGCGTCGGCTTCGCCATACGCGTATTCGATCTTCATGCCGGCCTTCTTCGCGATGTGCATCATCGTCGAATTGCGCGACAGGCAGTGGATATAGAGGGTCGTGACGTGCGTATTGCGGCTGCGAATGGCGGCGCGCTCAAACAGCTTCGAGCCGATACCCTCGCCGCGTGCACTTTCCAGCACCGACACGCCGAATTCCGCCGTGCGCTTGTCGCCTTCAGCGGGGAGATAGGCAAGATGCCCGACGCCACTGAGTTCCAGCTTGCTATTGAAGACGCCGAAAACGGTGTCGCGCGTGAAATCAATGGCGCGTACATAGTTTTCGATCACATGGTTAGGTACGACCTGGCCGAAGCGCAGCAGGCGGTCATCTTCGTCGAGTGCGAGGAAGTGGGCCAGCAGGCGGTCGCGGTCGATGGCGGTGAGCTCACGGACCAGAACAGGCGCACGCCCTGCCGGCCGCGATACGCGATCGTGCGCGACGATCTGCTCGGCGGTGCGGGTTGTCAGAATGTTCATGGTCGGGTTCTCCTTTTGATCGAGCGGCGTGGTGCACCGCAAAAACGATTTTAGCGGAAACCGCTAGCGATCACTAGGGAAAACCCGTATCTAATTCCGAAGAAGGTGACTAAAAAAATGGGGCGGCATTTTTAAATTTATGATTTATAAAGAAAAATAAACTGAACGAGCGTTCGTGGCACGATGTCGCATATCAGCTGCACGGTTCCAGTGTTCTGCAAATTGCTGCTATGCATCAATCAAGAACGTGCCGGCGAGCCCAGACCGTGGTCCACCATATTCACCACCTGTTCGGCGAATTCACGGTAGCCCATGCGGCCGTCCGGCTTGAGCCACGTGAAGGTCCAGTTGATCATGCCGAACACCATCATCGTCAGGGCGGTCTGGTTGTCGCGCGTGGCCCGCTCCGGATAGGCGCGAGCCAGTTGTCGCGCGAAGGCCGCGACGACATCGCGCTGGCGGTTCAGGATGACTTCGCGCTGGGTGTCGACCAGATATTTGACGTCGTTCAGCAGCGCGACGTGCCGGCTGTGCGAGGTTTCATATTCGGACAGAAATGCACGGATCAACTCGGCGAACGTCTCATGTTCGCTGAGGCCGCGGCGCTGGCTTGCGCCTTCCACCTCGGCGATGATCAGCATCAACCGTTTTGTGTACCTATCCAGCAGGTCGAACAGAATCGCTTCTTTGCTCGCGTAATAGTGGTACAGACGGGCTTTCGACGTGCCGCTCGCGGCGGCAAGATCGGCCATCGACGTGCTGGGGTAACTGGTCTGCGCAAATTTTGCCGCAGCCAGTTCGAGGATCTGCTCGCGTTGGGTTTCGTGGTCGGGGGCTCGGGTGCGGGCCATAGTCGTCTGTTTTATTAGTGTGGACAGGGGGTGAGCGCCGAGCTCAATTCCAGTGTGCGCCAGGCGTTTGCGTCGCCGCGTAGCCGGATGCGCCGGATTGCGGCCAGTTCGCGCAGCCGCCACAGCACAATCGTGTCACTGACCAGAAAGTGGAGTTCGGCGCTCATCACGTCGGCGGCGATCCGCGCGGCGGGTTGCCACCCGTCGGTAATGCGATCGAGAATCAGCGCGTCCAGTTCGGCGAAGGTGCCGCTCTGGAACGTGTTGTCACGCCAGCGCCGCGTCTCGCCGTTCGCGTGTTTGACTTCCTGCCATTCGAGCGCGAGCCGGCTGATGCGCAGCACGGAGATCGGCGCGGCGTCGGGCAGACGGGCCTGTAATACCGCCGGCGCAAACATGCCGACCGAGGTCGCGCGGTCTTTGCGGCTATGCGCCCATGCTCCCGGATCGGTGAGATCGCGAATCGACAGACGCACTTCATTCAGACGCTGCGGGCTATTGCGAAGGTGATAGCACACGCGGCGCAGCATCAACTGGTCTGACGCACTGTCGGCGTGCCACACCACCAGATTGGCTTCGCCGCGGGCGATTGTCTCCAGAGCCGCCGTCTGTTCGCGGCATTCGCGGACGAAATCGCGCCGGGTGTCCGCGCTGACACGGTCCCAGAAGTTCGCGCGCAATTCCGCCACGTCGTCTATGCCGCGTAACGGACCGACCGCCAGATCGTCACGCAACGCGTGCACGCGATCGTCGCGGCCCGCTTCGGCGAGCGCGGCGCGCAGTGACTCGGCGGCGACATCGCCATTGGTGAGGTGGATCGTACTCATGGGAAGTGGCTGGGCGTGGCAATAACAAAAGGGGCCGCCCGTCGACCGGAACAGATGTCCGGACGCGAGCGGCCCCTAGTGTAAGCGGATCGCGGGACTGCTGAAAGCGCTATGGATGTCGCACCAGGCACGGCCACTGCGCGAGATTCAACGCTCGTCGTAGCTCACCACCACGCGGTCGCTGATCGGATGGCACTGGCACGTCAGCACGAAACCGTCGCGAATTTCATGTTCTTCCAGCGTGTAGTTCTTCTCCATCTTCACTTCGCCTTCTAGCACTTTCGCGCGACACGTGCAGCAAACGCCGCCCTTGCACGCGTACGGCAACGCGAGACCGGCACGCAGACCGACATCGAGCACGCTCACGCCCTGATACGGCAGGCGCAGCTTGCGACGCTTTCCGTCGAGCACGATTTCCAGGTCCGCGGCCGGCGTGTTTTCGGTGATTTCGACGGGCGGCACGCCCGCTTGCGGCAGCGGCGAACCAAAGCGTTCAACGTGGACCTTGTCGGCCGGCACGCCAGCGGCTTTCAGCGCGGCTTCGGCGGCGTCCATCATCGGGCCGGGGCCGCAGATGAATGCTTCGTCGATTGCCTCGGCGGGCAGCAGGTTTTCGATAAACGCTGCGCATTTTTCCTGATCGAGCACGCCGTTGAACAACTCGACGTCCTGCAAATCGTCGGACAGCACGTGATAAAGCACGAACCGATTCATGAAGCGGTTTTTCAGATCTTCCAGTTCTTCCGCGAACATGATCTGATCGACGCTGCGGTTGCCGTACACCAGCGTGAACGTGCTGCGCGGCTCGACTTCGAGCGTCGACTTGATGATCGCCAGCACCGGCGTAATGCCCGAGCCCCCTGAGAAAGCGAGGTATTGCTGGCCCTGATCGGCGTTCAGATGGGTGAAAAAGCGACCGTCAGGCGTCATCACGTCGATCGTGTGGCCGGGCTGCAGCGTGTCGAACGCGAAGTTCGAGAACCGCCCGCCTCGCACGCGCTTGATACCGATGCGCAACTCACCGTCGCGGTCGTAATCGGTGACGCCGACGCAGATCGAATACGAGCGGCGCGTTTCCTCACCGTCGATGTGCGTTTTCAGCGTGACGAACTGGCCCTGCGTGAAGCGATAGTGATCGCGCAGTTCGGCGGGGACTTCGAAGGCAACCGAAACGGCGTCGACGGTTTCGGGCCGAACTTCACGAATACGCAGCGGATGAAATTGCGGAGTGGCCATATCAGTATGGTTTGAAGTAGTCGAAGGGTTCGCGGCAGTCGAGGCAGCGGTACAAGGCTTTGCAGGCGGTCGAACCGAATTGCGCGAGACGCTCGGTGTGAGCCGAGCCGCAGCGCGGACACGCAGGCGCGGGCAACGAGCGCGGCACGAAGCGCATGACCTTTTCCTGCGACGGCGCAGCCGAGCCGCAATTGCCCGTGGGCGGCGCGATGCCGTAGTTGCGCAGCTTTTCGCGGGCGTCGGCGGTCATCCAGTCGGTGGTCCACGCGGGAGCCAACACGGTGGCGATGCGATACGGCACGAGGTTGGCGACGTCGAGCGCGTGGCCGACATCTTCAGCAATCTGCGACATGGCCGGGCAGCCGGAGTAGGTCGGCGTGATGACGACTTCGAGCGTGCCGTCGACGTCGCGGCGCACATCGCGCAGAATGCCGAGTTCGCGGATCGATACCACCGGGATTTCTGGGTCGGGTACCGCTTCGAGCACGGCCCACGCACGTTCAAGCGTGGGGTCGGCGGCGTGCGGAGCTGTCGAGGTTGTCGTCATCGTCGGAGTGCCGTGGGTTACCAGGTCGCGCCGGGATGCTGGCGAGCGAGGCTCTGCATCTCTGCCAGAACGAAGCCCATGTGCTCGGAATGCTCGCCGTGCTTGCCGGTCGTGATGTGTTTGACCGCATCGGGGAGCGTCAACGTGGCTTGCTCCAGCGTCGCGCGGACATCGTCGAGCCAGGCCGCTTCGAGGTCCGACGTTTTCGGGCCGATGCCGGCGGCTGCGATGGCGTCTTCCACTACGTCCGCGCTGAAAAACTCACGCGTGTACGGCAGCAGATAATCCAGCGCGGCTTGTGCGCGGCGGTGCGATTCGTCGGTGCCGTCGCCGAAACGGATCAGCCACTCGCTCGCGTGATGCACGTGGTAGCTGGTTTCCTTGATCGACTTCGACGCGATTGCCGCGAGTTGCGCGTCAGCGGAAGTAGTCAGCGCCGTCCACAAATGCGCCATCAGCGTCGAGTACAGAAAGTTGCGCACGATCGTGACCGCGTAATCCTTTTCGGCCTGCGCGGTACCGCACAGCGGGCCGAAATGCGGCAACTCGGCCAACGTGTAGTTGGCGAAGTCACGCTCGGCGCGAAAGTACGCGTAGTCGTCTTCCGTGCGCGTCTTGCCGTTGAGCTGCTGTTCGAGCGTGGCGGCGTGCGTGTATAGCAGACGCGCCTGGCCGATCAGATCGAGGCTCATGTTCGACTGCGCGATGTCTTCTTCGAGGATCGGGCCGTGGCCGCACCACTCGGTATTACGCTGACCGAGGATCAGCGCGGTATCCGCGAGACGCAGCACGTATTGGAGATGTTGGGGCGTCGGGTTCATGGCGGCGCTTACATGTGGTTGACTTCGTCGGGGAGCGTGTAGAACGTCGGGTGGCGATAAATCTTGTCGCCAGCCGGTTCGAACAGCTCCGCCTTGTCTTCCGGCGCAGACGCCGTGATCGCCGACGACGGCACCACCCAGATGCTCACGCCTTCCTGGCGGCGCGTGTAGACGTCGCGCGCCATGCGCAGTGCCATCGGCGCGTCGGCGGCGTGCAGGCTGCCGCAGTGTTTATGGTCGAGTCCCTGCTTGCTGCGCACGAAGACTTCCCAAATCGGCCATTCCTTGTTCATTGCTGCTCTCCTGATTCTTTGTCCGGTACGTCGCTCGGGTTAGGCGGCGTGCTGTTGCGCACGCTGGCGTTGCTTTTCAGCGTGGGCGAGGGCGGCTTCGCGAACCCACGCACCTTCGTCATGGGCTTTGACGCGGGTAGCGAGGCGTTCGCGATTGCACGGGCCGTCGCCATTGACGACCCGCCAGAATTCTTCCCAGTCGATGTCGCCGTAATCGTGCTGGCCGCGCGCTTCGTTCCATTTCAGGTCCGGGTCGGGCAGCGTGACGCCGAGTACCTTGGCCTGATCGACGGTGGCGTCGACGAATTTCTGGCGCAGGTCGTCGTTGGAAATGCGCTTGATGCCCCATTTCGACGACTGGTTGCTATGGATCGAATCTTTGTCGCTCGGACCGAACATCATCAGCACCGGCCACCACCAGCGGTTCACCGCCTGCTGGACCAGCTCACGTTGAGCTTCGGTGCCGGCCATCATCGACATCAGCGCGTCGAAACCCTGGCGCTGATGAAACGACTCTTCCTTGCAGATGCGGATCATCGCGCGGGCGTACGGTCCGTAGGTGCAGCGGCACAGCGGAATCTGATTCATGATCGCCGCGCCATCCACCAGCCAGCCGATCACGCCGACGTCGGCCCAGGTGGGCGTGGGGTAATTGAAGATGCTCGAATACTTGGCTTTGCCCGAATGCAGTGCGGCGATCAGCTGATCGCGCGATACGCCGAGCGTTTCGGCCGCGCTATATAGATAGAGCCCGTGACCCGCTTCGTCCTGCACCTTGGCGAGCAGAATCGCCTTGCGTTTCAGGCTGGGGGCACGGCTGATCCAGTTGCCCTCCGGCAGCATGCCGACGATCTCCGAATGCGCGTGCTGCGAGATTTGCCGCACCAGCGTCTTGCGGTAAGCGTCCGGCATCCAGTCTTGTGCTTCGATTTTGCCGTCAGCGGCCATGACCGCGTCGAATTGGGTCTGCTCGGGCGAACTCGCGCCCGCCTCGAGCGACGCGACATTGCCGGGAATATCCAGGGATTGCGTGTACATGGGGACGCTCTCTGCGGAAGTTGTCTGTGTCGGCACAGTATAAACCAACCGACCGGTCGGTTTATAAATTTTTTGAGACCGATGAATCGTGGCGACAGGAAGAGGTCGGGGGTTGCTGCGGAGGCGTTTCGTTAGCGCTGCCGCCCCGCGCTCACACTTAACCTATAAAATTGCGAATTGGCCGCGATTTGCGGCCCATCTGCATCCCGGTATCTCATGTTACGTCTAAGCGAAATCAAACTTCCCCTCGATCACCCTGAGAATCTTCTCGAAGAGGCTGTCCGTGCCCGCCTGGCGGAACTCGGCGTGGGTAAAGAGGGGCTCATCCGCTACACCGTGTTTCGCCGCGCGCACGACGCGCGCAAACGCGCCGACATCAAGCTCACTTACATCGTCGATGTCGAGGTGACGGATGAGGCGGCTGCGCTCAAGCGGCTTGCCGACGTGCCGCACTGTGGCGTGACGCCGGACATGACGTACAAGTTCGTCGCGAAGGCGCCGGCGCAATTGACCACGCTGCGCCCGGTGGTGATCGGCATGGGGCCGTGCGGGCTGTTCGCCGGTTTGATCCTCGCGCAAATGGGTTTTCGTCCGATCATTCTCGAGCGCGGCAAGGCCGTGCGCGAGCGCACGAAAGATACGTTCGGGCTGTGGCGCAAGTCGGTGCTCAATCCCGAGTCGAACGTGCAGTTCGGCGAGGGCGGCGCGGGCACGTTCTCGGACGGCAAGCTGTATAGCCAGATCAAGGACCCGAAGCACTATGGCCGCAAGGTACTCGACGAATTCGTCCGGGCCGGTGCGCCGGAAGACATTCTGTTCCTGAGCCGGCCGCATATCGGCACGTTCCGTCTGGTCAGCATGGTCGAAAAGATGCGCGCGACCATTCATGAGCTGGGCGGCGAAGTGCGCTTCGAAACCCGCGTTGACGATATCGAGATTGACGACGGCAAAGTGCGCGGTCTGAAGTTGTCGACGGGCGAGACGCTCCGTTGTGATCACGTCGTGCTCGCGGTGGGTCACAGCGCACGCGATACCTTCGAAATGTTGAGCAATCGCGGTGTCTATATTGAAGCGAAGCCGTTTTCGCTCGGTTTCCGGATCGAGCATCCGCAGGGTCTGATCGATCGCAGCCGTTTCGGCAAGTTTGCCGGTCACAAACAGCTGGGCGCCGCCGACTACAAGGTGGTGCATCACGCCAGCAACGGGCGGGCGGTCTATAGCTTCTGCATGTGTCCGGGCGGTACGGTGGTGGCGGCGACGTCCGAACCCGGCCGGGTCGTCACGAACGGGATGAGCCAGTACTCGCGGGCGGAGCGCAATGCGAATGCAGGGATCGTGGTCGGCATCACGCCAGACGATTACCCCGGCGGTCCGCTTGCCGGCATCGCTTTCCAGCGCAAATGGGAAGAACGCGCGTTCGAGCTTGGCGGCGGCAACTATATGGCGCCGGGTCAACTGGTCGGTGATTTTATTGCGGGTCGGCCGTCTACGTCGCTCGGTTCGGTGGTGCCGTCGTACAAGCCCGGCGTGCATCCCACGGATCTCAGCACCGCGTTGCCCGACTACGTGATCGAGGCAATTCGCGAAGCGCTGCCGCAAATGGACAAGAAGATCGCCGGTTTCGCCATGCATGACGCCGTGCTGACGGGCGTGGAGACGAGAACGTCGTCGCCGATTCGCGTGCGTCGCCGGGACGATTATCAGAGCATGAACGTCGAGGGGCTGTATCCGGCGGGCGAAGGCGCAGGGTATGCCGGCGGAATTTATTCGGCGGCTATCGACGGAATCGAGGTTGCCGAAGCGCTTGCGTTGAACATGACTGGGGCGCGGGCGGGTTAATCAAGCTGGGCGCGGCGGCGTGCACGAGCCGCCGCCGCCGTCCGCGAGCACCGGTGTGATCGGGCACAATGCACGTTTGGCCTGAACCCTCCACCGACCATCCGAATGACCATTCGCACCTTAGTTGCTGCTTGCGGCGCGGCGCTGCTTGCCCAATTTGCTGTTTCCCCCACCGTTTTTGCCGCCGATGCACCCGGGCATTGGGTCGCTGCCTGGGCGACGGCGCTGCAACCCATTCCGCAGCGAGCCGATCTGCCGGCGTTGTACCGGGCGCCTGAGGTGGCTGGGCGCACCGTCCGCCAGATCATTTACCCGACGGTGTCGGGCCCATCCGCAAGAATTCACCTGAGCAACGAGTACGGCAAGACGCCGCTCGTGATCGACGATCTGCGCATCGCACGGTCGGGAGGTGGCGCGGCTGCTAGTGAAAAGGATTCGACGCACGTCACCTTCGGCGGCAAAAGCGGCGTGAGTATTCCGGCCGGCGGGGAGTTGGATAGCGATCCGGTTGCTATTGGAATCACAGAAGGCACGCCCTATGCCGTCAGTGCTTTCATGGGGCCGGAGCAGCGGATCGTGGCTTGGCATCGGGTATCGAACCAGGTCAACTATATTTCCGCGCCGGGTAACCATGCAGCGGACGCGTCGGCGGAAGCGTTTCGCGGACGGTTTACCCAGTACGTGTGGGTGACGGGACTGTCGGTCGAGGCGGCTGCGCCGATGGTTGCGGTTGCCGCGATCGGCGATTCGATCACCGACGGCATGCGTTCCAGCCTGAACCAGAATCGCCGCTGGCCAGACGCATTGGCCCGGCGGCTAGCCGAGACGGGCAACCGCTCGACCGCGATCGTCAATCTTGGAATCAGCGGAAACCGGCTGCTGAACGACTCCGCCTGTTACGGCGACGCGCTCGCGCGTCGCTTTGATCGCGACGTGTTGCGGCAACCGGGCGTCAAGACAGCGATTCTGCTGATCGGTATCAACGACATTAATTTCGCTGCGATGCCGCCCCGTGGCGGGCTCGACTGCGATTCCCCGCATACCTCGGTGACAGCGGCGGATCTGATTGCTGGCTACCAGCGGGTCATTGCCGCCTCGCGACACGGTGGCGTCAAGATATTTGGCGCAACGTTGACGCCGGCATCCCTGCCGGCAGAGCGGGAGAGCATTCGTCTCGCCGTCAACCAGTGGATTCGCTCCAGTCACGCGTTCGACGGCGTCGTGGATTTCGATGCCGCACTACGTGATCGGGCGCAACCTGACCGCCTTCAGCGCGCGTTTGACAGCGGGGATCACATCCACCCGAGCGATGCCGGCTACGCCGCAATGGCCGAAGCGGTTCCGATGGATGCACTGGTGAGTTCGACCCGTAAGTGAGTCGTCAAAAAAGATTCCGTTAAACCCTTGTCACGAGGCGCATGTTCACCTAAGATTCGCCTCCTCGTTTGCGAACGAGGGCCGCGGCAGAAACCAGCGGCTGTGACGTGAACAGGTTTTTAAGCGAAAGCGAAAAAATACTGTTGACGAAACGAAAAAGAGCCTTCATAATCTCGTTTCTCTGCTGCAGACGCAGCGACGCAGAACGAAGCGGTGCCGGGAAGTTGGAAGTGGGCGCTGCGGGTTTTGCGGATCGATCTTTAAAAATTAACAG